>NZ_VSSP01000010.1 GCF_008312895.1 Luteimonas suaedae
CTCACTCCTCACTCCTCACTCCTCACTCCTCACTCCTCACTCCTCACTCCTCACTCCTCGTCACCAACGTCCCACTCTCCGGACCCGATCTCCACCATGACCGCCAGAACATTGTTCGACAAACTATGGGACGCGCACGTCGTGGTCCCGGACACCGACGAAGCGCCCGCGGTGCTGTACGTCGACCTGCACCTGATCCACGAGGTGACCTCGCCGCAGGCGTTCGCCGAGCTGCGCGCGCGCGGGCTGTCGCCGCGCCGGCCGGACCGCACCAAGGCGACGATGGACCATTCCACGCCGACCCTGCCGCGCGGCGCCGACGGCCGCCTGCCCTACTACACGCCGGCCTCCGAGAGCCAGGTGGAGATGCTGGCGCGCAACTGCGCCGAGGCCGGCATCGAGCTGTTCGACTTCGGCTCCGACCAGCGCGGCATCGTCCACGTGTTCGCGCCGGAGATGGGCTTCACCCAGCCCGGCATGACGATTGTCTGCGGCGACAGCCATACCTCCACCCACGGCGCGTTCGGCGCCCTTGCGTTCGGCATCGGCACCAGCGAAGTCGGCCACGTGCTGGCCACCCAGTGCCTGCTGCAGCGCCGGCCGAAGACGATGGCGGTCAACGTCGAGGGCGCGCTGGCACCGGGCGTCGGCGCCAAGGACGTGACCCTGCACGTGATCGGCACCATTGGCGTCAACGGCGGCACCGGCCACGTGATCGAGTACCGCGGCTCGACCATCCGCGCGATGGACATGGAAGAGCGCATGACCCTGTGCAACATGTCGATCGAGGCCGGCGCCCGCGCCGGCATGGTGGCGCCGGACGAGACCACGTTCGCGTGGCTCGAGAACGCGCCGCGCGCGCCGAAGGGGCCTGATTTCGAGGCGGCCAAGGCGCGCTGGCGCGAGCTGCGCACCGATCCCGATGCTCGCTTCGACGCCGAGGTGACGATCGACGCAGCCGACATCCGCCCCACATTGACCTGGGGCACGCATCCGGGCACCGCGATCGCGGTCGATCGCGCGATTCCGGAGGCCGCTGACGCGGCGGCGCAAAAAGGTCTGGACTACATGCGGCTCGCCCCGGGCCTGTCGCTGCAGGGCACGCCGGTCGACGTGGTGTTCGTCGGTTCCTGCACCAACGGCCGCCTGCGCGATCTGCGCGAGGTGGCGCAGGTGCTGGCCGGGCGCCGGATCGCCGCGCACGTGCGCATGCTGGTGGTGCCCGGCTCCGAGCAGGTCAAGCGCGAGGCCGAGGCCGAGGGCATCCCCGAGATCGTGCGCGCGGCCGGCGCCGAATGGCGCGAGCCGGGCTGCTCGATGTGCATCGCCATGAACGGCGACCTGGTTGCGCCCGGGCAACTGGCGGTCAGCACCAGCAACCGCAACTTCGAGGGCCGCCAGGGCCCAGGCTCGCGCACGCTGCTGGCCTCGCCGCTGACCGCCGCCTGGGCCGCCGTGCACGGCCACGTCGCCGATCCACGCGAGTTCTTCGCAAGACAACCGCAACGCGAGGTAGCGTAATGAACGTGCTCCAATCCCCCACTGCGCAACCACAAGCCGACGACCGCCGCACCCTGCGCGTGCGCTCGCGCAGCGTGGTGCTGGCGCAGACCAATATCGATACCGACCAGATCATCCCGGCACGGTTCCTGTCGACCACCGAGCGCGAGGGGCTCGGCCGGCACGCGTTCAACGACTGGCGCTGGCGCGCCGACGGCACACCGGACCCGGACTTCGCCTTCAACCGGCCGGAGAACGCCGGCCGTTCGATCCTGATCGCAGGGCGCAATTTCGGCTGCGGCTCCTCGCGCGAGCACGCACCGTGGGCGCTGCGCGACCTGGGCCTGCGCGCGATCGTCAGCAGCGAGATCGCCGACATCTTCCGCAGCAACGCGCTCAAGAACGGCCTGCTGCCGATCGTGCTGCCGGAAACCGTGGTGCAGGCGCTGATGCGGCGCCCGGACGACGAGCTCGAGATCGACGTCGCCACCCGCGAGCTGCGCACGCCCGGCAACCACGTGTACCGGTTCCCGCTCGATGCGTTCTCGCGCACCTGCCTGCTCGAGGGCGTGGACGAGCTCGGCTACCTGCTCGCGCGCCAGGCCGACATCACCCTGTACGAGGACCGCTTCCATGCGCGCTGACATCGCCGTCCTGTCCGGCGACGGCATCGGCCCCGAGGTCACCGCCGCCGCCGTCGCCGTGCTGCAGGCGGTCGCCCACCGCTTCCGCCATGCGTTCGACTTCGCCGCGCACGACATCGGTGGCATCGCCATCGACCGCCACGGCGATCCGCTGCCGCCGCCGACGCTCGCGGCCTGCCGCCGCGCCGACGCGGTGCTGCTGGGCGCGGTCGGCGGACCGCAATGGTCGGACCCGAACGCCAGTGTGCGTCCGGAACAGGGCCTGCTGGCGCTGCGCAAGGGCCTGGGCCTGTACGCCAACCTGCGGCCGGTGCAGCCGCATCCGGCCACCCTCGGCGCGGCGCCGATCAAGGCGCACCTGCTGTCCGGCGTCGACCTGGTGGTGGTGCGCGAACTGACCGGCGGCATCTACTTCGGCGACAAGACCCGCACCGACACCGGCGCCAGCGACCTGTGCAGCTACAGCGTGGCCGAGGTCGAGCGCGTTGTCCGTCGCGCCTGCGCACTCGCGCGCCTGCGCCGCGGCCACGTCACCTCGGTCGACAAGGCCAACGTGCTGGAGACCTCGCGGCTCTGGCGCGAAGTGGCCGCGCGCATCGCCCGCGACGAGTTCCCCGATGTGACGCTGGAGCACCAGCTGGTCGACTCGATGGCGATGCACCTGCTGTCGAAGCCGCGCGCCTACGATGTGATCGTCACCGAGAACATGTTCGGCGACATCCTCACCGACGAGGCCTCGATGCTGGCCGGCTCGATGGGCCTGCTGCCGTCCGCCTCCCTCGGCGACGGAAGGATCGGCCTCTACGAGCCGATCCACGGCTCAGCGCCCGACATCGCCGGCCGCGGCGTCGCCAACCCGGTCGGCGCGATCCTCAGCGGCGCGCTGCTGTTGCGGCACTCGCTCGGACTGGAGACGGAGGCCGCCTGCGTCGAGCAGGCGGTCGCCGCGACCCTGGAGGCGGGCGTCTTCAGCGCCGACCTGGCACCGAACGGCCGCGCCGCCGGCACCGGCGAGGTCGCCGACGCGGTGATCGAGCGCATCGCCGCCGTCAGCCGCGTGCCGGAATTACGCGACTGACTGATCGGACCCGCTGGCCTCATCCGCCCTCCGGGCACCTTCTCCCGCAAGCGGGAGAAGGGATCCATCGACACTTGCGCCAAAACCGCTCTAGCGCAACGCTGCGTTGATCCCGGTCAGCGCCTCCGCACCCGGCGACAGCGTGTCCGCCTCGAGGCTGTTGAGCGGCACCTCGACCGTGCCCAGATGCGCATGCAGGTCGACGGCATCGGGATCGACGTACAGCAACCCGGTGACGATCTCGCCGCGCGCGTGGCGCTGCTGGATCAGGTTCATCGCCGCGATGCGGTCGCGCGGATCGTAGCCGCCTTCGACCTTGTGCAGCCGCAGCACCGAACCGTCGTGCTGCGGGACCTCGATGCTCTCGCCCGCGGCGTAGTCGGCCACGATCTCCGCCCGCGGCGGCATCACGTCGAGCCGGTTCACCGCGTCGTTGTGCGCGCGTACGTAGTCGTAGCTCTTGGTGCTGCCGTCGTGGTTGTTGAAGGCGACGCAGGGGCTGACGATGTCGAGGAAGGCGGCGCCGCGGTGCGACAGCGCGCCCTTGATCAGCGGCACCAGCTGCTTCTTGTCGCCGGAGAAGCCGCGGGCGACGTAACTTGCGCCCAGCTGCAGCGCCATCGTCACCATGTCCAGCGCGCTGTCGCTGTTGGCCATGCCGCGCTTGGACACCGAGCCCTGGTCGGCGGTGGCCGAGAACTGCCCCTTGGTCAGGCCGTAGACACCGTTGTTCTCGACGATGTAGGTCATGTTCACCGCGCGCCGGATTGCGTGCACGAACTGGCCGATGCCGATCGAAGCCGAGTCGCCGTCGCCGGATACGCCCAGGTAGATCAGGTCACGATTGGCCAGGCTGGCGCCGGTGAGCACCGAGGGCATGCGTCCGTGCACGGTATTGAAGCCGTGCGACTGGCCGAGGAAGTAGTCGGGTGTCTTCGAGCTGCAGCCGATGCCGGACAGCTTGGCGACCCGGTGCGGCCGGATGTCGAGCTCCCAGCAGGCCTGGATGATCGCCGCCGAGATCGAGTCGTGCCCGCAGCCGGCGCACAGCGTGCTGATCTTGCCCTCGTAGTCGCGCCGGGTGAAGCCGATCGCGTTGCAGGCGAGCGTGGGATGGTGGAGCTTGGGCTTGGCGATGTAGGTCATTGGATACCTCTGCGGTCCGGCCCTCTCCATCGGGAGAAGGAAAACGCTTCAAGCCCCTCTCCCTCCGGGAGAGGGGTTGGGGTGAGGGTACGGCGAAGTCGCGATGGTTCAGGTCTCTGCCGCTTCGCCGTACCCTCATCCGGCGCTCCGCGCCACCCCGACCAACAGCACTTCGGGGGCAGGCTCTTCTCCCGGAGGGAGAAGGGAAAAGCATCACGCCACCTTGTTCCGCTGCGCCTCCGGCCGCAGGTGCGCCGCGATCGCCCCGGCGATGAAGCGCGCAGTGATCGGCGTGCCGTCGTAGTGCAGCACCGGCAGCAACCGCGCCGGATCCAGGTCGAATTCGTTGACCAGCAGCGTCCGCAGCTGGCCGTCGCGGTTCTGCTCGACCACGAATACCGCCTCGTGCGCGAGGATGAAATCGCGCACCGCGTCGGCAAACGGGAACGCGCGGATTCGCAGCATGTCGAGCGCCATGCCGCCGGCCTGCAGTTGCTCGATCGCCTCGGCCATGGCCGGACTGGTCGAGCCATAGAACAGGACGCCGTGACGCGCGGGCACGCCGGACTGTCCGCGCGCGGCCGGCGTGGCCAGCGGCTGCGGCACCAGCGATTTCGCGGTCTCGAACTTCTGCAGCAGGCGCTGCATGTTGTAGACGTAGTCGGCGCCGCGCTCGGAATAGCGCGCCGACGGATCGCGCGAGGTGCCGCGGGTGAAATACGCACCCTTGTCCGGATGCGTCCCGGGCCAGGTGCGGTACGGGATGCCATCGCCGTCGACGTCGCGGTAGCGGGCGAACTCGGTGCCGGCCTCCAGCGCCTCGGCGGTCATCACCTTGCCGCGATCGTAGCGGTGCGCATCGTCCCAGTGCAGCGGCGCGCACAGGCGCTGGTTCATGCCGATGTCGAGATCGCTCATGACGAATACCGGGGTCTGCAGGCGATCGGCCAGGTCCAGCGCACGCGCGGCGAAATCGAAGCACTCGTGCGGGTCCTCCGGGAACAGCAGGACATGCTTGGTGTCGCCGTGCGACGCGTAGGCGCAGGCCAGCACGTCGGACTGCTGGGTGCGCGTCGGCATTCCGGTCGACGGCCCGCCGCGCTGCACGTCGATGATCGTGACTGGGATCTCGGCGAAATAGGCCAGGCCGATGAACTCGTTCATCAGCGAGATGCCAGGCCCGGCGGTGGCGGTGAAGGCGCGGGCGCCGTTCCAGCCGGCGCCGACCACCATGCCGATCGAAGCGATCTCGTCCTCGGCCTGGATCACCGCGTAACGCGCGTTGCCGTGTGCGTCGACGCGGTACTTCCGGCAGTACGCCTGGAAGACCTCGGCCAGCGACGACGAGGGCGTGATCGGATACCAGGCGCAGACGGTGGCGCCGCCATAGACGCAGCCGAGCGCCGCGGCGGCGTTGCCCTCGACGAAGATGCGGTCGCCCACGGCATCGGCCCTGCGCACCTGCAGCCCGATCGGATGCGGCAGGTGGTCGCGCACCCAGTCGCCCCCCAGGTGCAACGCCTCGACGTTCGGCTGCAGCAGCTTCGGCTTGCTCCGGTACTGCTCGCCGATCAACGTCTCGATCGTCGCCACGTCGAGATCCAACAGCGCACTCAGCGCGCCCACGTACATGATGTTCTTGAACAGCTGGCGCTGGCGCGGATCGGCGTAGGTCGCGTTGCAGATCTCGGTCAGCGGCACCCCGATCGCGGTGATGTCGTCGCGGAACTTCGCGCGCGGCAGCGGCTTGCTGCTGTCGTGGAACAGGTAGCCGCCAGGCTCGATGCCGGCGACGTCCTCGTCCCAGGTCTGCGGGTTCATTGCCACCATCAGGTCGACACCGCCGCGGCGGCCGAGCCAGCCGCGCTCGCACACCCGCACCTCGTACCAGGTCGGCAGGCCCTGGATGTTCGAAGGAAAGATGTTGCGTGGGCTGACCGGCACGCCCATGCGCAGGATCGCCTTGGCGAACAGCTCGTTGGCCGAAGCCGAACCGGAGCCGTTGACGTTGGCGAATTTGACGACGAAATCATTGACCGACTGTAGCGGGGCGAAGGCCGGGGTCATCCGCGAACCTCTCGAACCGTCATCCCGGCGCAGGCCGGGATCCAAGAACCAGGCGGCTGAACGCCCATGGGCCTGGATCCCGACTTGCGCCGGGATGACGAGCAAAGTCGTTTCACGCCGCCTCCTTGCACTTCACATCGCGGCACCCGGGGCCGGCATAGATTTCCTGCAGCAGGAACTTCTGCATGTCCCAGGCGCCGGTCGGGCAGCGCTCCGCGCACAGGCTGCAATGCAGGCAGACGTCCTCGTCCTTGACCATCACCCGCGCGGTCTTCAACGGCGCCGAGACATACAGGCCCTGCTCAAGGTTGAGTGCCGGCGCCGTCAGCTGCGGTCGCAACTCGTCCTCTTCGCCGTTGGCGATGAAGGTGATGCAGTCGGTCGGGCAGATGTCGACGCAGGCATCGCATTCGATGCACTTGTCGCGATCGAACACCGTCTGCACGTCGCAGTTGAGGCAGCGCTGGGTTTCCTTCCACGCAGTGGCCATGTCGAATCCCAGCTCGACCTCGGTGGACAGGCTGTCGAGCTTCTTCGCCGCCTCCGACCAGGGCACCACGTAGCGCTCGTCGGGCGAGACCGCGTTGTCGTAGCTCCACTCGTGGATGCCCATCTTCTGCGAAAGCAGCTGCACGCCCGGCGCCGGGCGCACGCGTGGGTCTTCGCCCTCGAGCAGCCGGTCGACGGTGACCGCGGCGGCGTGACCGTGGGCGACCGCCCAGATGATATTTTTCGGCCCGAATGCCGCATCGCCGCCGAACAGCACGTGCGGCAGCGTCGACTGGAACGTGACCTTGTCGACCACCGGCATGCCCCATTGATCGAACTCGATGCCGACGTCGCGCTCGATCCAGGGAAAGGCGTTCTCCTGGCCGACCGCGATCAGTACCTCGTCGCAGGCGTGGAACTCGTCCGGCTCGCCGGTCGGCACCAGCCGGCGGCGGCCGTCGTCACCGTAGTCCACGCGCACCTTCTCGAAGGTCATGCCGGTCAGCTTGCCGCTGGCGTGGGTGAAGGCCTTGGGCACCCGGCAGTCGAGGATCGGGATGCCTTCGTGCATCGCATCCTCCTTCTCCCACGGACTGGCCTTCATCTGGTCGAAGCCGGAGCGCACGATGACCTTGACGTCCTCGCCGCCGAGCCGACGCGCGCTGCGGCAGCAGTCCATCGCGGTGTTGCCGCCGCCGAGCACCAGCACGCGCCGGCCGACCTTGGTGACATGGCCGAAATAGACGTTGGCCAGCCAGTCCAGGCCGACGTGGATCTGCGCATCGGCTTCCACGCGTCCGGGCAGGTCGAGGTCACGACCGCGCGGCGCACCGCTGCCGACGAACACGGCGTCGAAACCGTGGGTCAGCAGCTCCCGCATCGAGTCGATCCGGCGCCCGCCCATGAACTCGACGCCGAGGTCGAGGATGTAGCCGGTCTCCTCATCGATGACCGACTCCGGCAGGCGGAAGCGCGGCACCTGGGTGCGCATAAAGCCGCCGGCCTTGGCATCGGCCTCGAAGATCGTGACCCGATAGCCGAGCGGCGCCAGGTCGCGCGCCAGCGTCAGCGAAGCCGGTCCACCACCGACGCAGGCGACACGCCGGCCGTTCGGCTTCTTTGCCGGCTTCGGCATGCGCGCTCGCACGTCGCCCTTGTGATCGGCGGCGACGCGCTTGAGCCGGCAGATCGCCACCGGCTCCGGCTTCATCTTGTCCTGGGGCGGGCCGTTGTTCTCCTCGACCCGCCCGCGCCGGCACGCCGGCTCGCAAGGGCGATCGCAGGTGCGGCCGAGGATCCCCGGGAAGACGTTGCTGTGCCAGTTGACCATGTACGCATCGGCGTAGCGGCCGGCGGCGATCAGGCGGATGTATTCCGGCACCGGCGTGTGCGCCGGGCAAGCCCATTGGCAGTCCACCACCTTGTGGAAGACGTCCGGGTCGCGAATATCGGTCGGTTCCACCGCGCTGCATCCCGTCGCTGGCTGGGCCGATGGCGTCGGCCGTCGCTTGCGCGGCGAGTCTAGCGCCGCCGCTGCGCCGCGTCATGCTGCAGGGCAACCCGAGTGAAGCAGGAACGAGTGAAGAGGAACGAGGAACGAGTCAAGGCGGCCCTCGTTTCCCATTCCCCCTTCACGTGTCTCGCCTTACGACGCCTCGCGCTTGACCCGGAACCACGCCGCGTACAGCGCCGGCAGGAAGGTCAGCGTCAGCACCGTCGCCACGGTCAGGCCGCCCATGATCGCCACCGCCATCGGCCCGAAGAACACGCTGCGCGAGAGTGGGATCATCGCCAGGATCGACGCCAGCGCGGTCAGCACGATCGGGCGGAAGCGGCGCACGGTGGCCTCGACGATCGCGTGCCAGCGATCGAGACCGGCGGCGACGTCCTGTTCGATCTGGTCGACCAGGATCACTGCGTTGCGCATGATCATGCCGGCCAGCGCGATCGTGCCCAGCATCGCCACGAACCCGAACGGCACCCGGAACGCCAGCAGGAACAACGTCACCCCGATCAGGCCCAACGGCGCGGTCAGCAGGACCAGCGCCACGCGCGGGAAGCTGCGCAGCTGCAGCATCAGCAGCGACACCACCACGAACAGGAACAGCGGCATGCCGGCCCTGATCGAATCCTGCCCGCGCGCCGAATCCTCGACCGTGCCGCCGGTCTCCAGCAGGTAGCCCTGCGGCAGTTCCGCGCGGATCTCCTCCAGCGTCGGCAGGATCTGCGCGACCACCGTCGGCGGCGTCAGCCCGTTGCGGATGTCGGCGCGCACGGTCACCGTCGGCAGGCGATCGCGATGCCAGATGATGCCGTCCTCGAACACGTATTCCAGGGTCGCGATCTGCGACACCGGCACCGACTGCCCGCTTTCGGTCGGCACCGCCAGGCTGCCCAGCATCTCCAGCTGCCCACGCTCGTCGGCCGGGCCGCGCAGCAGCATCTCGACCAGCTCGTTGCCCTCGCGGTACACGCTCACCGGCAGTCCGGACAGCGAGCCCGACAGGAACTGCGCCACGTGCTGCGAACTCACCCCGAGGGCGCGGGCGCGGTCCTGGTCGATTTTCAGCCGCACCACCTTGCTGGGCTCGTCCCAGTCAAGATTGACGTTGGTGACATGCGGGTTGGCGCGGACCTTGTCGGCCACGGCGCGCGCGATCCCGCGCACACGCTCGACATGTTCGCCGGACACGCGCAGCTGTACCGGATAGCCCACCGGCGGCCCGGTCTCCAGCCGGGTGACCCGCAACTGCAGCTCGGGAAATGCGGGCGCGACCTCGTCGGTCAGCCAGGCGCGGACCTGCTCGCGCGCAGCGACGTCAGTGGTCATCACTACGAACTGGGAGAAATTCGCCTGCGGCAACTGCTGGTCGAGCGGCAGGTAGAAACGCGGCGAGCCGGTGCCGACGTAGGCGACGTAGTTGTCGACGCCTTCGTGTCCGGCCAGCAGCTTCTCGAGTTTTCGCGCCTGCGTCTCGGTGGCGCGCAACGAGCTGCCCTCGGCCAGTTCCAGGTCGACCATCAACTCCAGCCGGGTCGAGTCGGGAAAGAACTGCTGCGGCACGAAGCGGAACAGCAGCAGCGAACCGACGAACAGCGCCACCGTGGCGCCGATCACCAGCCAGCGGTGCGCCAGCGACCAGTCCAGCCATTGCCGGAACCGGCGGTAGAACGGACGCTGGTACGGATCATGGTCATGCGCATCGTCCGGCCCGGGTTCGAGCACGAAGGCGAGCGCGGGCCAGCGGTCGGCGAGCCGCGCGCGGAACGCGCGCCAGCGCGCGACCGGCGAGCCGGGGCGAGGCGGCCGCGGCTTGCCGAAGTCCGGCAGCATCTTGTCGCCCAGGTACGGAATGAACAGCACCGCCGCGATCCATGACACCACCAGCGCGATCGTCACCACCTGGAACAGCGAGCGGGTGTACTCGCCGGTGCTCGAGGCCGCGGTGGCGATCGGCAGGAAGCCGGCGGCGGTCACCAGGGTGCCGGTGAGCATCGGGAAGGCGGTGTGGTCCCAGGCGAAGCTGGCCGCCTTCAGCCGACTGAAGCCCTGTTCCATCTTGATCGCCATCATCTCCACCGCGATGATCGCGTCGTCCACCAGCAGGCCCAGCGCCAGTACCAGCGCGCCCAGCGAGATCTTGTGCAGGCCGATGCCGAAGTAGTGCATCGCCGCGAAGGTCATCGCCAGCACCAGCGGGATCGATACCGCCACCACCAGGCCGGTGCGGAAACCGAGCGAGAAGAAGCTCACCAGCAGCACGATCGCCACCGCCTCGGCCAGCACCCTGACGAACTCGCCGACCGAGTCCTCCACCGCCTTCGGCTGGTCGGCCACCTTGCGCAGCTGCATGCCCACCGGCAGCGTCTCCTGCAGCCGTGCGAACTCGGTTTCCAGCGTCTCGCCCAGGCGCAGGATGTCGCCGCCCTCGTGCATCGACACCGCGATACCGATCGCGTTCTCGCCCATGAAGCGCATCCGCGGCGCCGCCGGATCGGCGAAACCACGTTGCACGGTGGCGATGTCGTCGAGGCGGATGGTGCGGTCGCCGGCACGGATGGGGAACGCGCGGATCGCCTCGACCGAATCGAAGGCGCCGTCGACGCGCAGCCGCACGCGGTCGCTCGCGGTTTCGAAGAAGCCGGCCGGCGTCACCGCGTTCTGCTCGGCCAGCGCCTGCTGCACCGTCGCCAGCGGGATGCCGAGGGTGGCCAGCCGGGTGTTGCTGACCTCGATCCAGATCTTCTCGTCCTGCAGCCCGACCAGCTCGACCTTGCCGACATCCGGCAGTCGCTGCAGCTGCAACTGCAGGCGGTCGGCGTAATCCTTCATCACCGCATAGTCGTAGCCGTCCGCGGTCAGCGCGTAGACGTTGCCGAAGGTGTCGCCGAATTCGTCGTTGAAGAACGGGCCGACCACGCCCTCGGGCAGGGTGGCGCGGATGTCACCGACCTTCTTGCGCACCTGGTACCAGAGGTCCGGAATCTCGCTCGAGCGCATCGAGTCGCGCGCGGTGAAGATCACCTGCGATTCGCCCGGCCGCGAGTACGAGCGGATGAACTCGTAATCGCCGGTCTCCATCAGCTTCTTCTCGATGCGCTCGGTAACCTGCCTGGACACCTCGTCCGCGGTCGCGCCGGGCCATAGCGTGCGCACGACCATCGCCTTGAACGTGAACGGCGGATCCTCGGACTGGCCCAGGCGCAGGTAGGACCAGGTGCCAACGATCGCCACCACCAGCATCGCGTACAGCACCAGGCCGCGGTTGCCGAGGGCCCATTCGGAAAGATTGAAGCGGGTCATGGTGCGGTCCGCATCGGAAATTCGGCCCCGGGCATGGTGATCGCCCCGTCATCCGGCCTGCGCCGTCCTCCGCAGGCGGACACGCTCCCTCCCCCGCTTGCGGGGGAGGGCCGGGGTGGGGGCAAGCCGGAGACGGGCCGGATCGGCGGCATCGGAGTCGAGAGGTGCGCCGAACTTTCTGGACAGTCCGGGTCGGTTATCGAAGAGGAAAGATGACCGGCGCGTCGCCCCCATCCCATCTGCCCCGGCCCGTCGGCGCAGCCGACGGGCGCTCTGCGAGCCGCGAGCCAATGGCTCGCAAGCGGCTCGCCTCGCCCCCCGCAAGCGGGAGAAGGGGAGTTGATGCTGTGCGCGAGTTCCTGCGACGACATCACCGGGCCTTTGTGGTTGTCGGCTTCGGGATTCTCGGTTCTATGGGTCTGTTCTCGCGGTCGACCGGGGCCACCGGCTGGCCCTCCCGCAGCAGGTGGCCGCCGGCGACGACCACCAGTGCATCCGCGGGGAGGCCGTCGAGCACCGGGACGCGCTCGGCGCCGAACTCGCCCAACCGGACCGGCATGCGCCGGGCCACCGGGTCCTGCGGATCGACCACCCACAGCGCAGTACCGCCGTCGTCGCCACGCTGCACCGCCGACAACGGCACGCTGATGGCCACGTCGTCCGCGTCGGCGGCATACACGCGCGCGCTCTGCCCCAGTTCGACCGCGGCGGCGGCGGCGTCCTCCAGCGCGACGCGCGCGGCGTAGGTGCGCGCCTGCCGGTCGGCCGCCGGCGCGATCTCGCGGATGTGCCCGGACCAGCGCCGCCCCGGCGCACTCCATAACGCCACCGCGACCTCCTGGCCGACCCGGAAGGCATGGATGCGCGATTCCGGCAGCGCGACTGCGACTTCGCGGCCACCATCGCCGGCCAGGGTGAAGATCGTCTGCCCGGCGGCGACGACCTGCCCGGCCTCGGCCTGGCGGTCGGCGATCACGCCATCCTCGGGCGCCCGCAGTTCGGTGTAGCCGGCCTGGTTGCGGGCCACGTCCAGCTGCGCGCGCGCCGCCCGCGCCTGCCCCTGCGCGGCGCGAAAGGCGGCGGTCTGGGCGTCGAGGGTCGACTGGCTGACCAGCTGCTGTGCGCCCAGCCGTTCGTAGCGTGCCTGGTCGGCGCGGGCGCGCTTGAGCTCGGCTTCGGCCGCGGCGTACTGGGCCTGGGCCGACTGCGCCTGCAGGCGCTGGTCGCCCGGATCGAGTTCGGCCAGCAGATCGCCGCGGCGGACCACGGCGCCGATGTCGACATGGCGCTTCACCAGCTTGCCGCCGACCCGGAACGACAGTGCGCTCTCCTCGCGGGCGCGGATTTCGCCGGCCAGCGCCAGCGCCGTGCCGGCCGCGTGCTCGGTCGGGCGCTCGACCAGGACCGGGCGCGGCGCGGCCTCCGTTCCGCCGTCGCCGCCACAGCCGCCCAGCAGCAACGCCAAGGCCGCCATGGCCATGCCCCTTCCCTGATTGCCACCCATCGCGGCCTCCTTCGCCATAGCCGGCAAATTAATGAACCGGTCCGTATAGTATAAATATCAAACTGGTTGGTCTAGTATTGAAGCATGTCACGAAAACCCCTTCCCAAGGCCACGGCCAGCCCCGGCCGCCCCAAGGACCTGACCAAGCGCGCGGCGATCCTCGATGCCGCCGAGCGCATGTTCCTGCAGCAGGGCTACGAGGGTGTCAGCATGGACCAGATCGCCAGCGAGGCCGGCGTTTCCAAGCTCACTGTCTACAGCCATTTCGGCGACAAGGACACACTGTTCGCCGAGGCCGCCAAGGCGTATTGCGAACAGCAGATGCCGATCTCGATTTTCGATCCGTCTCCGGGCCGTCCCTTGCGCGAGCGCCTGCTGGAGATCGCCAACGCCTTCTTCGCCATGGTCAGCTCGCCCGAGGCGGTGGCCGGACACCGGCTGCTCTGCACGCCGCAGATGGTCGAAAAGCGCCTGTCACGGGCCTTCTGGCAAGGCGGGCCGGTCCGCGTGCAGACCGCCTTCTCCGAACTGTTGCGGCGGCGGGTCAAGGCCGGGCAACTGGAGATCGACGACATTCCGCGCGCCTCCGCGCAGTTCTTCACCCTGCTCAAGGGCGACCTGCACGCGATGATGGTATTCGAATGCTGCAGCGAGGAGACCAACTGCGAGGCGCATCGCCAGGCCCATATCGAGGCATCGGTCGACATGTTCCTGCGCGCCTATGCGCCCCGGCGCCCGGATGCCACACCGTGACCTGCGTCGCGATGACTTATGGCACTCAGTCATCGTCCTGCGGGCGGCGATGCTGTCCGCGGACGCCTGGTGCGGCCGCTCCCCGCAATGCCCGCTAAACTTGCGCTCCCCGCGCACGAGACCACCACGATGACGATCGATTACGCCAGAGCCCGCGAAGTCATGGTCGAGCAGCAGATCCGGCCATGGGACGTGCTGGACCAGCGCGTGCTCGACGTGCTCGCCGAACTGCCGCGCGAAGACTTCGCGCCCGAGCCATACCGCGCACTGGCCTATAGCGACATCGAGATTCCGCTCGGCCACGGCGAGCGCATGCTCAAGCCGGTCGTCACCGGGCGGATCCTGCAGTCGCTGGCGCCGGCCGCTGGCGAGGACGTACTTGAGATCGGTACCGGCAGCGGATACCTCAGCGCCTGCCTCGGACGTCTGGCGCGCGACGTGGTCAGCCTGGAGCGCCACGCCGACCTCGCCGAGGCCGCGCGCGCGCGCCTGGGCGCCCATGGCATCGGCAACGTCGCGGTCGAGACCGCCGACGCCTTCGCCTGGGACACCGAACGCCGCTTCGACGCGATCTGCGTGACCGCCGCAGTCGACCGTATCCCGTCACGTTTCCTCGGCTGGCTGCGTCCGGGTGGGCGGATGTTCGTCGTCCACGGCCGCGCGCCGGCGATGGAGGCGGTGCTGATCCATATGGTCGGCGACGACGTCAACGCCGCGCGTACCGAATCGTTGTTCGAAACCGACATCGGCTATCTCGCCGGCGCCGCGCCGGCGCCCGAATTCCAGCTCTGACCCGAGCCTCCGCGCACACCCGCACGGATCTCACCGGACACGCAAAGGACCCCCGCATGCTTCGCCGCCCTCTCGCAATCGCCCTCACCCTCGCCCTGCTGCCGGCCTCGGGCTTCGCCCAGGACCTGCTGCAGACCTACGAGATGGCCCGCAGCGGCGATCCGCAGCTGTCGATCTCCGAGTCCAACCGCGACATCGCCCGCGAAGGCCGGGTGCAGGCGCGGGCGCAGCTGCTGCCGCAGATCAGCGGTAGCGCCTCGCTCAGCCGCAACTACGTGGCCGACACACGCGGCGACCTGCGCCGTCGCAGCGTCGGCGTCGACCTCAACCAGACCGTGTTCGACCTCGGGCAGATCTCCAGCCTGCGCGCGCAACGCGATCTCGACACCGCCGCTGGCTTCGATCTTGAGGCCGCCAACGATGAGCTGATCACTCGCACCGCCGCCGCTTACTTCAACGTGCTGGTGGCGATCGAGACCCTGGCCGCCGCCGAGGCGTCCGAGGCCGCGCTGCAGAAGCAGTACGATTTCGCCGATAAGCGACTGGAAGTGGGCCTGGCGCCGATCACCGACGTGCACGAGGCCCGCGCGCAGTACGACGGCGCCCGCGCCAACGTGATCCTTGCCCGCAACGAACTCGAGGATGCCTATCAGGCCCTTGCCGAGATCACCGGCCGGCCGGTGCGCGACCTGCGCGCACTGCCGGACGACTTCCAGCCGGAAGTGCCGGCTGAAGGCGCCGCCGACGACTGGGTCGCCACCGCAATCGCCAACAATCCGTCGCTGCGCGCCGCCGAGTACGCCTTCCAGGCCGCCGAGCACAGTGTCACCACCGCCAAGTCGGGGCATTTGCCGCGGCTCTCGCTCGGCGCTGGCTATAGCAACGGCGCGTCCTGGGGAGAGTTGAGCCGTCCCAACCAAGATCCCACCGCAACCAGCGAGGGCCACAACGTCGGCCTGACCCTGGTCGTGCCGATCTTCAGCGGTGGCGCCACCCAGTCCGGCGTGCGCGAGGCGATCGCCCGCCGCGACATCGCGCAGGACCAGCTGGAACAGACCCGGCGCGCGCTCGAACGCAATGCCCGCAACGCCTACCAGACCGTGGTCGCCGGTGTCTCCGAGATCGAAGCGCGGCGCCAGGCGGTGATCTCGGCGCGCAGCGCCTACGAGGCCTCGCAGGTCGGCCTGGAAGTCGGCACCCGCACCGTGGTCGACGTGCTGATCAACCAGCAGACGCTGTTCAACGCCGAGCAGCAGCACGCGCTGGCGCGCTACAACTTCCTGCAGAACCGGCTGCTGCTGGCACAGGCCGCCGGCACCCTCGACATCGACGATCTGCGGGAGATCAACGGCCTGCTCACCACCGAGGCCGAGGCGCGCCTGGACACTCCGCAGCAGCAGCAGTAGCGCCGAATCCACCGCCCCCCATCCACCCGCCCCGTAGGAGCGCGCCATGCGCGCGATGCCGCGGGTGTCTCCGGTCTCGGTCATCGGCGACCCCGCCGCGAACCGGAAGGCGCACCGGTGGCCGGAGTCGCGGGCGGCGAAACGCCCGCGGTATCGCGCGCATGGCGCGCTCCTACGGGGGCGGGCATTCGCGCCGACGATGGCCGCTACGGCAGGTCGGCGTAGACCACGGCCAAGGTACGCTCGACCGCGCCGCGCCCCTCCTCCACCAATGCCGCTGCGGCCGACGTCATCGCCGCACGCTGTCCGCTGTCGGCCAGCAATGCGGCGACCGCCGCGCCCACCGCGGCGGCATCGGCGCCGATGCGCAGGCCGCCGGCCTGTTCGAGCCGGCGCGCGATCTCGGTGAAGTTGTGCAGGTGCGGGCCGGTCACCACGGCGGTGCCGACCGCGGCCGGCTCGAGCAGGTTGTGCCCGCCCACGTCCTGCAGGCTGCCGCCGACGAACGCCACGTCGGCGCAGCCGTAGAAGTTCATCAGCTCGCCGAGGGTGTCGACCACGAACACGGCGTCGGCCGCGTCCGGCCAGTGGGTAAACTTGCGGGTGGCGGTACGCCAGCCCGCGGTCACCGCCTGCTGCGCGACGGCGCGGAAGCGTTCCGGATGCCGCGGCGCCCACAGCAGCAACAGGTCCGGCCAGCGTTCGCGCAGCCGGCGATGGATCTCCAGCACCGGTGCTTCTTCCTCCTCGTGCGTGCTGGCGGCGATCCAGACCGGGCGAGCGCCGATGCGGCCGCGGAAGCCACCCACGAACGCGTCCAGCGCGGGATCGACGGCGATGTCGTACTTGAGGTTGCCGGTGACCACGATCTGCCCGGCCAAGGCGCCGAGGCGCTCGAACCGCCTGCCATCGTCGGCCGATTGCGCCGCCACCACCCGCACCGTGCGCAGCGCGCGGCCGACCAGCGGCCGCAGCACCCGGTAGCCGCGCAGCGAGCGCGCCGACAGCCGCGCATTGACCACGTACACCGGGATACCGTGGTCGCGGCAGCAGAACAGCAGGTTCGGCCACAGCTCGGTTTCCACGATCAGGCCCAGCTGCGGCCGGTAATGCTCGAGGAAGCGGCGCACCGCGCCGGACAGGTCGTAGGGCAGATACACGTGCTCGACGCGCCGGTCCCAGAGCGTCGTCACCCGCGCCGAGCCGGTTGGAGTGATGGTGGTCACCAGCAGGCGCAGGTCGGGGCGCTGGCGCAGCAGGGCGTCGATCAGCGGCGCCGCGGCGTTGACCTCGCCCACCGACACCGCGTGCACCCAGACGGTGGCGGCATGCGGCGCATCGCGGTACGAGGCGTAGCGCTCGCTCCAGCGCTGGAAGTACTCGGCCTGGCGGAAACCGCGCCAGATCAGGTGGTATACCGTCACCGGCACCAAGAGATAGAGCACGGCCGAGTACAGGCCGCGCAGCAGGCGTTCGACGAGGGTTTCCGGCATCGCGAAAGGATACCCGCTGGCCCGTCGGTGATGCGCGGTGGCGCGATACGCGGGGAACCGCAAAGCCGCAAGCGCAGCTGTCCATGCCCGCCATCCCGGCGCAAGCCGGAATCCAGCTTGATCTTCTTTCCTCCAAGCGATCACGCATCGCATAGAAGAACCGGATCCCGGCCTGCGCCGGGATGACGGCAATGGGCACCATTTTTTTCCCTCCTTTTCCCTTCGCCCACACCCGTACAATTCCCCGATGACCCGGATCGGCACGACATCGCCCCGCCCGCCCCTGGCGCCGCGGCACTGGCCGGCATGGATCGGCATCGGCCTGATGGCGGCCGCGGCGCGGCTGCCCTGGTCGTGGCAGCGGGGACTGGGACGCGGGCTCGGTGCGTTGCTGCGACGACTGCTGGGCAAACGCCGCAAGATCGCCGAGCGCAACCTGGCGCTGTGTTTTCCCGCGCTCGCTCCCGCGGCGCGTGCGGCGCTGCTGCGCGAGCACTTCGCGGCGCTGGGCATCGGCCTGTTCGAGTTCGCCCGCGCGTGGTGGGGATCGGTGCGGCCGCTGCAGCGCGACCTCGTGGTCGAGGGCCTGGAACATCTGCAGACCGCACGTCGCGGCGGTCGCGGCGTGATCGTGGTCTCCGGGCACTTCACCACGCTCGAGGTCTGCGGCCGGCTGATGTGCGACCACGTGCCGCTGGCCGGCATGTATCGCCCGCATGCGGCGCCGGCGATGGAGTGGGCGGTCCGCCGCGGCCGCGCGCGCTACGCCGCGGCGATGTTCCCCAAGCAGGACGTGCGCGGCACCGTGCGCCACCTCAAGCGCGGCGGCCTGCTCTGGTACGCACCGGACCAGGACCCGAGCCGCGGCGACGCGGTCTACGTGCCGTTCTTCGGCCAGCCGGCGCACAGCCTGACCTCCACCCACCAGCTGGCGCGATTGTCGGGCGCGGCGGTGGTGCTGTTCCGCCACGAGCGGCGCGCGGACGGCGGCTACACGCTACGGCTGTCGCCGGCGCTCGGGGACTTTCCCTCGCGCGACGCGACCGCGGACACGGCACGGGTCATGGCCGGCATCGAAGCGATGGTGCGCGCGGCACCGGCGCAGTACCTGTGGATTCACCGCCGCTTCAAGCGCCGGCCGGATGGGGAATCGGTGTACTGAGGGGCCGGGAATCGGGAATCGGGAATCGGGAATCGGGAAGAGCCTATCGCGCCTGTCGTCATCCAGGTGGCTTTCAACAGCCGAATGGCGGGTCGAACCGAAGTCCTTCGCATGCACGGATGCCACAGCACCTCCGTAGGAGCGCGCCATGCGCGCGATACCGCGGGCATTGCGCCGCCCGCGAATTCCGGTGACCGGCGCGCCTGCCGGTCCGGAATCGCGGCATCCACCGGATCCTGCGAGCACCCGCGGTATCGCGCGCGTGGCGCGCTCCTACGTGCTACCGGCCGGCTTCCCGCCTTCCATTGCCGATTCCCGATTCCCGATTCCCGGCTCTTCCCGCGCCAGCAGGCTCCCTGCATACAGCGCCGCCAGCATCAGCGTCAGTCCACCCCAGAACGTCGAATAGAACGCCAGGTGCGTGTTGAGCGGGAACACCGTCACTGCCAGCGCCAGCATCGCCGGTCGCGCGCGGTCGCGCGCCTCGGCGTCTGCGTAGCGCCAGGCGCGCCAGGCCAGCGCGGCGCCGGCCAGCCACAGCAGCAGGCCGAGGCCGCCGGTTTCGCTGAGGATCTCCAGCACGATCTGGTGCGCATGCAGCGCCGGGCCTTCGCCCCAGACCGCGATCTTGCCGGCATGCGGATCGCACGTCGGGAAGGCCTCGCGGAAGCCGCGCGCGCCGACGCCGTTGACCGGCCGTTCGCCGGCCATGCACAGCGCCGCGCCCCAGATGCGCATGCGTCCGGACAGGGCCATGTCGACGCCGGACTCGTCCGCGGTCGCCATCTGCGCGGTGCGCTCGATCCGGTCGCGCACCTGCGGCGAGGCCAGGGTGAGCAGCGCGACCGTGACGATGCCGAAGACGAACACGCCGCCGAGCCGTTTCCAGCCCAGCAACCGCCAGCCCGAGAACAGCAGCACCAGGGCGAAAGTGAGCCACGAGGCACGCGCGCCCGCGAGCAGGATCACCAGCCCCAGCGACACCGCGGCCAGGATCCAGCCGCCGGCCCCGAAGCGGCGCCCGGCCGCGTACAGCACGAACGGCGACAGGCTGGCCAGCACCAGGCCGATCTTGAGATTGCAGGGGCCGAGCACGCCGCTGAGGCGATCGACCGCGGCGACGTCCTCGGCGCTGCACATCGGCCGGCCGCTGATCAGCTGCTTGGCGGCATCGATGCCGAAGAACAGCGGGCTGGTGCCGAAGAAGGCCTCGGCCAATCCGTCCAGGGTCCAGATGCCGAGGATCACCGCCAGTCCGCCGAAGGTGATGCCGCGCCCGCGCCGGTCGGCCACCGCCGAGGCGACCAGCCACAGGAACGGCAGGTAGCGCAGGTCGACCAGCGACTCGCGCAGCGCGCGGCTGCCGTCGACCGCACCGACCGACGAGAACAGTTCCGGCAGCCAGTAGGCGAAGAACAGCACGCTGGTCAGCGCCCAGGCCTGCACGCTGAGCAGCGCGGTGCCGTTGGCGAAGCGCGCCATCAGCAGCCGCACGATCGCCACCAGTGCGCCGAGCACCATCACCCCCTCGGCATAGCCCGGCGCCGGCCACAGCGCGACGAAGGCCAGCACCCAGTGCGGTGCCCAGCGCCAGCCGGGTGCGGCGGGATTGCGGTCAGCGGCGATCGAGTTCGGCATAGACGGCGAGCGTGGCGGCCTGCATGGCGGCGAGGGTGTAGGGCATCGTAGCGGGAAGGGCCGGCGCCTGCGCGCGCAGCGCGCGCGCGGCATCGGCGAGCGCGGCGGTGTCGAACGGCGCCACCGCGCCCCGCGGCTGCAGTTCGCGCAACAGTTCGCCGACGCCGCCATGGTCCCAGCCGAGCACCGGGCGGCCGACCGACAGGGCTTCGATCACGGTACGTCCGAACGCCTCGGGCTTGCGCGACAGCTGCAGCACCAGGTCGGCGGCGGCGTAGGCCTCGACGATCGCGGCCGTCGGCGGCGTGATCGCCAGCGCATCGGCGACGCCGGCGCGCGCGGCCTCGGCCTCGAGTTCGGCGACGTAGCGCTCGCGTCCGGCCTCGCGTGCGCCGGGCATCCACAGGCGTGCATCGACGCCGTCCGCGCGCAGCGCAGCGAGCAGCGCCACGGCGTCGGCATGGCCCTTCAACCGAGTGCCGCGCCCGGGCAGCAGCAGCAACGGGCCGTCGCCGGCCAGCCGTGGGTGCTGCGCGGCCACGCGCGCGCGCGCCGCGCGATCAGGGAATGCGTGCCGCGGGAACGACTCCGGATCGATGCCGCGCGGCACCACCCGCAGGCGCGCGACCTCGGTGTCCGGGTAGTGCCGCAGCACGTAGTCGCGCACCGTCCGCGACACACAGATCACGCGCTCGCCGCGGACCATGATCGCGCTGTAGCGCGAGGGCGAGTTCAACCCGTGGACCGTGGTGACGAAGTGCGGCCGGTCGGTTTCCGGCATGCCGCGCAGCGCGCGCCAGCCCAGCCAGGCCGGCAGGCGCGAACGCGCGTGCACGATGTCGGCGCCGGAGGCCGCGAACAGCCGCCGCAGCGCACCAGTGTGGCGCAGGGTCAGCAGCGACTTGCGGCCGATGTCGAGCGCGACGTGCTCGGCGCCGGTCGCCCGCAGCGTCGGCAGCAGGCGGCCACCGGCCGACACCACCAGCGCGCGGTGCCCGGCGCGCACCAGGGCGTCCGCGATCTCGATGGTGGAACGTTCGACGCCGCCGGACACGAGCGCCGGCAGCAGCTGGACCACGGTGAGTCCGGAATGCGTCGGCACCGGCGCGCTGGCCCCGGCCGGCTCAGTCGAGCAGGACGAAGTGCGCGCCGCAGTACGGGCAGTCGGACTCGCCGCCCTCGGCCTCGATCGGCAGGTACACGCGCGGGTGCGAGTTCCACAGCGCCATCGCCGGCAGCGGGCAGCTCAGCGGCAGGTCGCCGCGGCGGACTTCGTAACGCCGCTGGGCGTTGGCTTGCTCGGGACTGGCTTCGGCTGCGGACATGGCGGGAGACCGGGTGGGACAGGCCGCCAGTTTACCGCCCCGCGCCATGACTGCGGCGTATCGCCGCCGCGTCAGCGCAGCCAGCCGCGCGCCGCCGCGCGGCGCGCATACCAGAGCAGGAACCCGGCGATGACGACGATCAGCAGCGCCATCGGCAGTCCCGAGGCGCCGGACGCCACCCAGGCCGGGGTCAGCGCATAGACGCCGGCCATCTGCACCACCACCGCCAGCAGCGAGACGGCGAACATCGCCACCGCCCAGCGCCGGCGCAGCAGCAGGGCGAGTGCGCCCAGCACGCCGCCGAACACCGCCACCCCGTATGGAATGTCCAGCCAGGCCGGCATCGCCGCATAGACCTGCTGCTGTTCGGGTGGCAGCGCCGCGATCTGCTCCGGGCCCAGGTTGGTCTGCAGGAAGAACATCGCCACGCCGATCAGGTTCCAGACCAGCGCGACCGCCCCCACGACCCAATGCGTGGTCGGTACCTTCGTCGTGTCCATGCTCCCTCCCCGGATTTGCCTGGCGACGGCGTCGAGGCTACTCCCGGTCCGTGTGCGCAGCCAGTGCCTGTTGGCGGGCCAGACCGCCAACAGGCACTGGGGCCGCCCTTCTGCCGCGCCGGCCCTGCTGGTACTTCCGGAAGCGCTTCCATCGAGCGCTCCTGGGCAACCGCCAGGGTGGCGCTCCAGCTGGAAAGAAGAAGTCGTGGCGAACGCGACGAGCACCGCGCGTGGCGCGCAACCGGCGCGCACCGCTACGCCAGCAGCGTAGCCACGCTGTTTCGTCGCTTGCCCTCGTGGCCGGATGGCGCCATCCTCGGCGCCGGGGTCCCGATACCGGCAGTCGCCGACGTCGGGAAACGCAGGTGACAATCGTCAGGTGATGACAGGCGGGATCCGCGCCAATCTGCGCCGGGGCCGTCCTCTCCAATCCTCATGTGACTTCCGGCCACTGTTCGTGGCACCGCCGGCCGTCACACTCGCACCGGATCGTCCGTCCCGGGTACGCATGAACAATCAGAACAACCAAGCCGACCTGCTCAAGGAACTGCGCATCGACCGCAGGCCCGGTCCGCCGCCGTCGCGGCGCGGCCTCTGGATCGCGATTGCCGTGGTCGTCGCCCTGCTCCTGGCCGCACTCGCTGCCTGGGCGCTGTTCGGCCGCGACCGCGGGATCGAGGTGCGCACCACGCAGGTCGTGGCCACCGGCGGCGGCACGGCGTCCGCCTCGGTGCTCGACGCCAGCGGCTACGTGGTCGCGCGGCGCATGGCCACGGTTTCGGCCAAGATCACCGGCCGCGTGCGCGAAGTGCTGATCGAGGAAGGCATGGCCGTGGAGGAAGGCCAGGTCATGGCCACGCTCGACCCGATCGACGCCGACGCCCAGCGCAGCCTTTCCGCCGCGCAGCTCGCCGCCGCGCGTACCCAGGTCGGCAACGTGCAGGCGCAGCTGAAGGAAGCCGAGGCCAATGCGCGCCGGCTGGAATCGCTGGTGCAGCAACAGCTGGTCTCGCGTGCGCAGTACGAGCAGGCGGTGGCGGAACGCGATTCGTTGCGTGCGCAGCTGGCCTCGGCGCAGCGCAACGTCGAAGTCGCCGGCGACCAGCTCAAGATCTCCGACATCGGCGTCGACAACACCGTCGTGCGCGCGCCGTTCGCCGGCATGGTGGTGGCGAAGGCGGCGCAGCCGGGCGAGATCGTCTCGCCGCTGTCGGCCGGCGGCGGCTTCACCCGCACCGGGATCGGCACCGTGGTCGACATGGATTCGCTGGAGATCGAGGTCGACGTCGGCGAGGCCTACATCGGCCGGGTCGAGCCGAAGATGCCGGTCGAGGCGACGCTCAATGCCTATCCGGACTGGAAGATCCCGGCCGAGGTGATCGCCATCGTGCCCACCGCCGACCGCGGCAAGGCCACGGTGAAGGTGCGCGTGGCGCTGAAGGAGAAGGATCCGCGGATCGTGCCGGACATGGGCGTCAACGTGAGCTTCCTCGAGACCGAACGCTCGGCCGACGAGCGCGCGCCGCAGGAGGTCCGCGTGCCCGCCGACGCGATCGTGCAGCGCGACGGCGCCGACGTCGCGTTCGTCGTCGGCGGCGGCGATCCGGCCGTCGTCGAGCGCCGTGCGGTGAAGCCCGGGCGCGCGGTCGGCGACGACCGGCAGGTGCTGTCCGGACTGAGCGCCGGCGAAACCGTGGTGCTGGCGCCGCCGGCCGAGCTGGAGGACGGCGGCCGGGTACGGGTGCTGCAATGAGCGTGCGTCGAAATCGCCGTTCCCCGTTCGTCGAGGAGCAGAAACGGGTGGAAAGGAGTGAGAAACGAGAGCAAGCAGGAGCAAATGCATTCTCTCGCTTCTCACTCCTTTCCACTCACTCCTCGCCCCATCCGACAACCGTCCTGACCGACACGAGGTAACAGCCATGGCATCCCTGGTATCGACCCGCAACCTCACCAAAACCTACCAGCGCGGCCCGGAGAAGATCGAGGTGCTGCACGGCATCGACCTCGAGATCGCCAAGGGCGACTTCATCGCGCTGATGGGCCCGTCCGGCTCGGGCAAGAGCACCCTGCTCAACCTGATCGGCGGCCTGGACAACCCGACCTCCGGCGAGATCGAGGTCGACGGCGCCCGCATCGACACCATGGGCGCCGGCCAGCTGGCGCAGTGGCGCAGCGACCACGTCGGCTTCGTATTCCAGTTCTACAACCTGATGCCGATGCTCAGCGCGCAGCGCAATGTCGAGCTGCCGCTGCTGCTGACGAGCCTGGGCGGCGCGCAGCGCAAGCGCAACGCCGAGGTCGCACTGACCCTGGTCGGGCTTGCCGACCGCAGTTCGCACCGCCCCAACGAGCTCTCCGGCGGCCAACAGCAGCGCGTGGCGATCGCGCGCGCGATCGTCTCCGATCCGACGCTGCTGATCTGCGACGAGCCCACCGGCGACCTCGACCGTCACTCGGCCGAGGAGATCCTGGGCCTGCTGCAGACGCTCAACCGCGAGCACGGCAAGACCATCGTCATGGTCACCCATGACCCGAAGGCGGCGGAATATGCCACCCACACCATGCACCTGGACAAGGGCACGCTGGTGGAGCAGGTGCGGCATGCCGCCTAGGGCAAGAAGTGAGAAACGAGGAGTGGGAAACGAGTAGGCGCAGCGCACCGCTTTCTCTCTTTTCTCACTCCTCTCCACTCGTTTCTGCGTACTTGAAGAGGTGTCGAACATGAAATACCTGCCCCTGATCTGGGCCGAGCTGTTCCGGCGCAAGACGCGGACGATCCTGACCCTGCTGTCGATCCTGGCGGCGTTCCTGCTGTTCGGCCTGCTCAACGGCGTGCGCGACAGCTTCGCCCAGGCCGGGCAGAGCGCGGCCGGCGCCGAGCGCCTGCAGACCGGCTCGCGCCTGTCCTTCATCCAGGCGCTGCCGATGGCGCTGCACGCGCGCATCGCCCAGGTCGACGGCGTGGAGGCGGTGACCTACGCCAACTGGTTCGGCGGCGCCTACCAGGACCCGCGCAACCAGATCTTCAGCTTTGCGGTGGCGCCGAATTACCTCGACCTGTACCCGGAAATCGCGGTCGACCCGAAGCAGCGCGAGGCCTTCAACAACACCCGCACCGGCATTCTGGTCGGCGAGGGGCTGATGCAGCGCTTCGGCTGGGAGGTCGGACAGCGCATCCCGCTGCAATCGACCATCTTCCCCAATCGCGACGGCAGCAAGAACTGGGAGTTCGACATCGTTGGAGTAATGAGCGCCACCGACAAGAAGAGCGGCGGCTGGTACGACCAGATGCTGTTGCTGCAGTGGAAGTACTTCGACGAGTCCACGCCCTACAACCAGGGCCAGGCCGGTTGGTACGTCAGCCGCGTGTCGGACGTCGACCAGGCCGACCGCGTGGCCAAGGCGATCGATGCGCTGTCGGCCAACTCCCCCCACGAGACCAAGACCATGACCGAGCAGGCGGCGACTGCGTCGTGGATGAAGCAGATGGCCGACATCGGCCTGATCGTCGGCTCGATCATGGGCGCGGTGTTCTTCACCCTGCTGTTGCTGACCGGCAACACCATGGCGCAGGCGGTGCGCGAGCGCATCCCGGAACTGGCGGTGCTCAAGACCATCGGCTTCCGCGACGGCAGCGTGCTCGGCCTGGTGCTCGCCGAATCGGTCGTCCTGGTGCTGATCGGCGGGGTGCTCGGACTGGGACTGGCGGCGGTGCTCGGACCGATGGTCAGCGCCGGTTCCGGCGGCGTGATCAGCCTGCCGCCGATGAGCGCCGGCAGCTGGCTGCTGGGACTGGGGCTGATGATCGCCATCGGACTGCTGGTGGGATTGCTGCCGGCGCTGCGCGCGATGCGGCTGAACATCGTCGATGCATTGGCCGGACGCTGACGGAGAGACCGACATGAGCAAGTTGAAATCGTTTCTCGGCGGCCTCGGCCTGCTGCTGGTGGTGGTGCTCGGCATCGCCGCCTGGCTGGCCCTGCCGTGGCCCGCGCTGCTGGGCGCGGCGGTGCTGTTCGCGCTGTGGATGGCGCTCACCCGGCGCGGCCGCCAGGCCGGGTCGGTGACCCAGGTCGGGGTCAGCACGATCCGCCAGCGCCTCGGCGCCTCGTCGGTGATCGTGATCGGCATCGCCGGCGTGGTGGCGGTGCTGGTGGCGCTGCTGGCGATGGCGGAAGGCTATCGCGAGACCCTGCGCAAGAGCGGCAGCGAGGACACCGCGATCGTGATGCGCGGCGCCTCGGCGGCCGAGGTGATGTCGACGCTGGATCGCGCCTCGGTGGTGGTGGTCGAGCAGGCGCCGGGCGTGGCCCGCGACGCCGGCGGACGGCCGATCGCCTCGGCGGAACTGGTGGTGGCGGCCAACCTGCCGATCAAGGACGGCGGCCCGGACGAGGACGGCAGCGTGCAGCTGCGCGGCGTCGGCGAGCGCGCCTGGGACGTGCGCCCGAACGTGGAGATCGTCGAGGGCCGCCGGTTCGAGCCGGGCAAGCGCGAGATCGTGGCCGGCCTGGGCGCGCGCCGCCAGTTCGCCGATCTCGACGTCGGCAAGCAGATCCGCCTGGGCAGCGACCTGTGGACCGTGGCCGGCCTCTTCCGCTCCGGCGATGCCATGGAGTCGGAGCTGTGGGCCGATGCCGAGATCGTCGCCGCGACCTATCGCCGCGGCAGCTCGCGCACCTCGGTCACCGTCAAGCTCGACGGCGCCGATGCGTTCGAGCCGTTCAAGGCGGCGTTGGCTGCCGATCCGCGCGTCGACGTCGACGCCAGCACCACGCTCGAGTATTTCAGCAAGCAGTCCGAGGGCATGACCAAGGTGATCCGCATCATCGGCATGGTGGTCGGCTCGATCATGGCGATCGGCGCGGTGTTCGGCGCGCTCAACACCATGTTCGCGACCGTGGCCACGCGTGCGCGCGAGATCGCGACGCTGCGCGCGATCGGCTTTCGCAGCGTGCCGGTGGTGGTGGCGGTGATGCTGGAGACGATGCTGCTGGCGCTGCTCGGCGGGCTGCTCGGCGGACTGCTGGCGTGGCTGGTGTTCAACGGCTATACCGCTTCGACCATCGCCGGCGGCGTCGGCCAGCTGACGTTCCAGTTCGACGTCTCGCCGGCGGTGCTGTGGACCGGGCTGAAGTGGGCACTGGCGATCGGCTTCGTCGGCGGCCTGTTCCCGGCGCTGCGGGCGGCGCGGCTGCCGGTGACGACGGCGCTGCGGGCGGCGTGAACGCGGCGTCGCCGGGCGATCCGGTCGCGCCCGAGGCACTGCGGCGCCTGTCCGGGCGCGAGCTCGAAGCGCTGTACGCCGATCTGCACCGGCGCGTGTTCGCGTGCTACGACGAAGGCGAGCGGGCGGCCGAGGCCGGCTGTGTCGACCGCGACACCGCGACCGCGCGCGCGCAGGCGCGGGCCGCGCCGCTGATCGAGCAGGCGCGCGCGGTGCACGCCGAACGCGTGGCGCGTTTGCGCCGGCGTGCGCGCCGCTGGTGGATCGCCACGGTGGTGGTGGCGATCGCCGGTTGCGGCACGATCGCCTGGCTGCTGCTGGCACGGGGTTGAGCGGCGCGGGGCCCGCACATCCCGACGGCTATCGCGCCGGCTCCACCGGATCCACCCAGCCCGCCTCGACCGCTGCCTGCAGCTGTTCCGGCGTATCGATGTCGAACGGCAGCCCGGACGCCTCGAGCCGGCCCAGGTCCGCCTGCGGCAATCCGCGCAGCACGCCACGCAGCCCCTGGTCGCCGTGCAGCCCGGCGGCCTGCCGCAGCAGCGGCATGGGCACGACGGCCGGAATGCCGGCCAGGTCGCCGTGCACGGTCGCGGCACAGCCGGACGCAGCCCCGTGCGCCAGCGCCAGCAGCGCTTCCAGGTGGGACCTTTCCAGTGCGGGTTGATCGCAGCCCAGCATCAGGCAATTGCCCGCAGCCGCCGCCAGCGCATCGGCGGCCACCCGCAGGCTCGCCGAGAGCCCCTGTTCCCAGTCCGGATTGACGACGGTCGCCACGGGCAACCCGCGCAGCGCCACGACCATCGCCTCGGCGCCGGCGCCCAGGACCACCAGCACCCGCGTGGGCGAAGTTTCCAGCGCCAGCCGCGCGGCACGACACAGCAACGGCTCGCCCGCGCGCGTCAGCAGTTGCTTGGGTCGGCCCAGCCGTCGGCTGCCGCCGGCCGCCAGCACCACCGCGACATGCGGCGTGCTCACGGCGCCCCGCCGCCGCGCCAGGCCTGCAGCTGCGCGGCGATGCTCAGCGCGATCGCCTCCGGCCCGTGCCCGCCGAGGTCCAGGCCGACCGGCGAGTGCAGCCGCGGTGCGAGCGCCGCGCGCGCCGACGCCGGCAGCACCCGGAACAGGTCCTCGCGCCGACGCACCGGCCCGAGCAGGCCGATGAAGGGAACGGCGCCGCCGGCGAGCGCCGCCAACGCCGCACGATCGAGTTCGAAGTTGTGCTGCATCACCAGCGCCGCCGCGTACGGGGCCGCGTCCGGATCGGCCACGGCCGTCTCCGCGTCGCCCTCGATCACCCGGTCGGCCAGCTGTGCCTGCGCACGCCAGCGCTCGCGCCGTTCGACCACCGTGGTCATCCAGCCGAGCCGGCGCAGCAGCGGCAGCAGGCCGGCCGACTCCGGCCCGGCGCCGAACAGCAGTACGCGTGGCGGCGCCGCGATTGGCAGCAGGCACGGCAACGGCGGCAATGTCGACGCCGTCGCGGACACCGGCAGTCGCCAGCGAAGGCACCGGCCGCCGATCGCGGCGGCAACGACGCCGGCCGCCTCGATCGTCAGCTGCAGCGCGGCGCCCTGCAGCCAGTCGCGCACCACCTCGTCCCATCCCGCCAGACCGCGCAACGGCAGCAATGCCAGGTGCAGGCGGCCACGGCAGCCGAGCGCCGAGCCCGAGAACAGGTCCTCGTCGTCGCGCGTGTCCACGTCCATCCATGCCACCTGCCCGGTGGCCGCCGCCGCGCGGGCCTTGACCGCGATCTCCGGTTCCAGGCAGCCGCCGCTGAGCCAACCGACCTGCGTATCACCGGCACCGAACAGCGCCATCGCCCCGGCGCGCACGTAGGTCGAGCCCTCGGTGGCGACGACGACGGCCAGCGCGGCGGCTTCCCGGTGCCGCAGTGCTGCAAGTGACGCCTCCATCACCATGCGTTGTTCGGACATGCCACTCCCATGCGCATCGGCCGCGACGGCCGTCGAAGTTGCGAACAAACTGCCCGAGTCCATCGCCGTCGTCAGGCCGCCAAGGCCAGACCACGACGATCGGGCACGAGTTCCGGACGATCGTGCAAGCAAACGCGGTGCAAACGACCGCCGGCAGCGGTAACGTGCCTGAACATCCCAGCCGCCGCCAGGGGAAAGACCGATGCAACTTCACGTCAACGGTTCCGAGCGCGAGATCGACGCGCCCGCCGACATGCCCCTGCTCTGGGTCCTGCGCGACCTGATGGGCCTGACCGGCACCAAGTACGGCTGCGGCATCGCCCAGTGCGGCGCCTGCACCGTGCATGTCGACGGCGCACCGCTGCGCGCCTGCGTCACGCCGGTGGCGGCGGTGGCGGGCAAGCGCATCACCACCATCGAGGGCCTGTCGGAGGACGGCAGCCATCCCGTGCAGCAGGCCTGGGCGGAAATCGACGTGGTGCAGTGCGGCTACTGCCAGTCCGGGCAGATCATGTCCGCGGCCGCATTGCTGGCCGCGGTGCCCAGCCCCAGCGACGGCGACATCGACCAGGCACTGTCCGGCAACCTGTGCCGCTGCGGGACCTACCAGCGCATCCGTGCCGCGGTGCACCGCGCAGCGGAATTGAGCAAGGGCTGATGCGACCGGTGGAAGCGTAGAGCGGCGCTTGCTCCACTGCTCCCGGCTCCGGAGCCTGCGCACCGGGCAAGCTCGGCTCTACAAGACACCGGTTGCGGACGATGCCTTTTCCTTCACCTCCTGACGGAGACCTGCCGTGAATACCGCGACCGATGCTTCCCGCCGCAGATTCCTCAAGACCGGCGCCGTACTCGGCGGCGGTCTGGTGGTCGCCATCGCCCTGCCCGGCGCCAGGCGACTGGCAATGGCGCAGGAGGCCGCCGCCACGGGCGCCACGACCTTCGCGCCGAACGCGTTCCTGCGCATCGGCAGCGACGACCGCATCACCGTGCTGCTGGCGCATTCGGAAATGGGCCAGGGCGTGTGGACCACCCTGCCGCTGCTGATCGCCGAGGAGCTCGATGCCGACTGGTCGACGATCCGGGTGGAACACGCGCCGGCCGCGCCGGCCTATGCGCACACCGCGATGGGGATCCAGATGACGGGCGGCTCGACCAGCACCTGGTCGGAGTTCGACCGCTACCGCCAGGCCGGCGCGCTGGCGCGCGCGCTGCTGGTGCAGGCCGCGGCGCAGCGGTTCGGCGTGCCGGCCGAGCGCGTGCGCACCGAGAACGGCGAGCTGATCGCCGGCGACCGCCGCCTGCGCTACGGCGAGGTCGCGGCGGCCGCGGCGGAACTGCCGGCGCCGGCGTCGGTGCCGCTCAAGGATCCCAAGCAGTGGACCCGCATCGGCCAGCCGACCCGGCGCCTGGACACGCCCGAGAAGATCACCGGCCGCGCGATCTTCGGCATCGACGTGCAGTTCGAGGGCCTGCTGACCGCGGTGGTCGCGCGGGCGCCGGTCTTTGGCGCACGGCTGGCATCCTTCGACGACAGCGACGCGCGTGCGGTGCCGGGCGTGCGCGACGTGGTGCAGGTGCCGAGCGGCGTGGCCGTGGTCGCCGATCACTTCTGGGCCGCCAAGCGCGGCCGCGATGCCCTGCGCCTGCAATGGCAGCCCGGCGACGGCGCCGCCGTCGACAGCGACGCGCTGCTCGACGACTACCGCCGGCTGGCGGAGACCGAAGGCGCGGTCGCGGCCAGCGCCGGCGACGCCGGCGCGGCACTGGAATCCGCCGCACGGGTCGTCGAGGCCGAATACACCGTGCCCTATCTCGCGCACGCGGCGATGGAACCGCTCAACTGCACGGTGCGCCTCGGCGCCGATCTCTGCGAGGTTTGGACCGGCACCCAGTTCCAGACCCTGGACCTGCAGGTCGCACAGGAGGTCACCGGGCTCGAGGCGGAGCAGATCCGCATCCACACCACTTTCCTCGGTGGCGCGTTCGGTCGCCGCGCCACGCCGACCTGTGATTTCGTGCGCGAGGCGCTGCACGTGGCCAAGGCCGCGGGACGGCCGGTCAAGACGGTCTGGACGCGCGAGGACGATACGCGCGGCGGCTATTACCGGCCGGCGTTCCTGCACCGGGCGCGGGTCGGGCTGGACGCGGCCGGGCGGCCGATGGCTTGGCGGCACACGATCGTCGGCCAGTCGATCCTCGGCGGAACGCCGTTCGCGGCGATGATCGAGAACGGCATCGACAACGCCTCGGTCGAAGGCGCGTCCGATTCGCCCTACCTGCGCGACGTGCCCGACCATCGCGTCGAACTGCACTCGCCGACCAACCCGGTGCCGGTGCTGTGGTGGCGCTCGGTCGGCCACACCCACACCGGCTTCGCCATGGAGAGCCTGGTCGATGAACTGGCGCACGCCGCCGGCCGCGACCCGGTCGAGTACCGGCGCGACCTGCTGAAGGACCATCCGCGCCACCTGGCGGCGCTCGAGCTCGCGGTCGAACATGCCGACTGGACGGGCCCGTTGCCCGAAGGCCGCGCCCGTGGCGTGGCGGTGCACGAATCGTTCGGCAGCTTCGTGGCGCAGGTGGCCGAGGTCTCCGTCGACGACGGCCGCATCCGCGTGCATCGCGTGGTCTGCGCCATCGACTGCGGCGTGGCAGTCAATCCCGATGGCGTCCGCGCGCAGATGGAGTCGGGCATCGTCTTCGGACTGGGCGCGGCGCTGCACGGCACCCTGACCCTGCGCGAGGGCCGGGTGCAGGAATCCAACTACCACGACTACCGGGTGCTGCGCCTGGACGAGATGCCGCGGGTCGAGGTGCACATCGTGCCCGGCACCGGAAAGATGGGCGGCGCCGGCGAGCCCGGCACGCCACCGATCGCGCCCGCGGTCGCCAATGCCGTGTTCGCGCTCACCGGACAGCGCCTGCGCGAACTGCCGTTGCGGCCCACCACCGTGCCCGCCACTTCCGCGTCGCAGACCTGAGGAGACGACGATGCGCATGCTGATCCCCTGCCTGGCCGTGCTGGCACTCGCCGCATGCACACCGCGCGTGAGCCCGGAGCAGGAAGCCGCCGCGGTCGAGGCGTTCGCCACCGTCGAACAGGTGTTCCAGCACCCGCGCTGCAGCAACTGCCACATCCCCGGCGACCAGCCGCTGCAGTTCGACAGCCAGACGCCGCACGCGATGCAGGTGGTGCGCGGCCCGGAAGGCAAGGGCGCATCCGGCCTGCCCTGCGCCGCCTGCCACGGCGAGGCCAACGCGCCGGACAGCTACGGCCCGCACGCCCCACCCGGCGCGCCGCACTGGCAGTTGCCGCCGCCGGAACAGAAGATGGTCTGGATCGGCGCCTCACCGGCCGAACTGTGCGCATTGCTCAAGGACCGCAGCCGCAACGGCGACCGCGACCTCGACGCCATGCTCGAGCACGTCGCTGAGGACGCGCTGGTGCTGTGGGGCTGGGAACCGGGCGGCGAGCGCATGCCGGTGCCGGTCCCGCACGCCGAGTTCGTCGCTGCATTCACGACCTGGGCCGATGCCGGCGGTCCGTGCCCGGCGGGATAGCTGGAGAAGCAGGGAAACGAGTGGAGAGAAAATGAGAAACGAGAGCTGGCTCCTGCACTGACTCGTTCCTCGTTTCTCTCCGCTCGTTCCTCGTCCTACACCATCGGCGCCACCGCGCGCCGGCGCGAGCGCAGCCAGCCGTCGATCGCGAACACCGCCAGCGCAATCCAGATGAAGACGAAGCCGATGGCGCGATCGCGGTCGAAGGCTTCCTGGAAGAAGAACACGCCGAGCAGGAACTGCAGCGTCGGCGCGATGTACTGCATCACCCCGACCACTGACAGCGGCACCCGCCGCACCGCATAGGCGAAGCCGATCAAAGGCAGCGCCGTCAGCGCGCCGCCGACCACCAGCAGCGCCACCAGCGTCGCGCCCCAGCCGTCGAAGAAGCCGCCCTGCCCGTGGCTCTCGCCCCACAGCAGCAGCGCCAGGCCGGGCAGCAACAGGTACAGGCTTTCCACGCCGAGCCCGGGGATTGACTCCACCGCCGCCAGCTTGCGCACCAGTCCGTACAGCGCGAACGACAGCGCCAGCCCCAGCGCGATCCAGGGAAAGCTGCCGTAGTGGAACGTCAGCCACAGCACCCCGGCCGCGGCCATGGCCACCGACACCCACTGCGGCATGGACAGCCGCTCGCGCAGGAACAGGACGCCGATCACCACGTTGAGCAGCGGATTGATGAAGTAGCCGAGACTGGTCTCGATCACGTGGCCGGCGTTCACCGCCCAGATGTACAGCGCCCAGTTGCCACTGATCAGCAGCGCGCTGAGCGCCAGCATCCAGGCCAGCCGCGGCTGCATCAGCGTCGCCCGCAGCCAGCCGCGCCCGCGCTTCCAGAGCAGCCAGGCCACCACCAACAATGTGCTCCAGACGATGCGGTGGGCGACGATCTGCAGCGACGGCACCGCCTTGAGCAGGTGCCAGTACAGCGGCATCAGCCCCCACAGGACGAATGCGCCGGCCGCGGTCCACAGCCCGGCGCGCAGTTCGCGCGTCGCGTCGCTCACGTGCCGGCGTCCGCTTCCGGCGCCGGCCTCGGCGCGCGCGTGCGCGCCAGCGTGATCGCCACCACGCCGCACAGGATCACCGCCATCGCGCCGAGGTCGTTCACGCTGAAGCGCTCGGCGGCCAGCCACGCGCCGAGCATCACCGCGATCACCGGATTGACGTAGGCATAGCTGCCGGCCAGCGTCGGCCGCACGTGGTGCAGCAGCCAGACATAGGCGGTGAAGCCGACGATCGAGCCGAAGCCGATCAGGTAGGCCACCGACAACGTGCCGTGCAGGGTCGGCAGGCCGGCGAAGCGCTCGCCCAGCAACCCCCCGACCAGCAGCATCACCGCGCCGCCGCACAGCATCTGCGCCGCGGCGGTCATGAACGGCGACGGCAGGTCACGGCCGCGGCTCCAGACCGAGCCGAACGCCCAGGCGATCGGCGCGATCAACAGCGCGACCAGGCCCTGCGGGGACGCGGTCAGCGAACTGCCGGCGTTGAGCCACAGCACGCCGACGAAGCCGATCGCCAGGCCGGTCCATTCGAGCGCACCGGAGCGGTGTCCGCGCAGGGTGGCGAACAGGCCGATCCACAGCGGCGCCGACGCCACCGCGATCGCCGCTAAACCTGAAGACACCGACTGCTCGGCGATGCACACCAGGCCGTTGCCGCCGCCCAGCAGCAGCACGCCCATGATCGTGCAGTTGCGCCACTGCGCGCGGGTCGGCATCGGCGTGCCGCGCAGCCGCAGCACCGCGTACATCAGCGCGCCGGCGACGACGAAGCGCATGCCTGCCATCAGCAGCGGCGGATAACCGCCCTCCAGGGCGAAGCGGATGCCGATATAAGTCGAGCCCCAGATCACGTAGACCAGGGCGAGAGCGCCGGCGACGGCCAGCGCGGAAGCAGGGCGAGAGACCAGCGACGGCACGGCACTCATGGGAGCGGTCCGGTTCGGGAAACGACAATCGGGAAGCGGGCAACGGGGAAGCGGCAACCTGCCGCCGCGGATGCATCTTACGCCAGCGGAAACCGACGCAGCTGCAACGCTGCGTAGCTCCACCGGAGCCAACCGGTCGCAGTGCCTGCGACGTCCATCGCGCCGGTTGCAGCCGGCCTTTGGGCAAGCAATGCAGGCATGCGGCCGATCGATGATGTCGAGCGCGGGCGTGCGCAGGATCCGACGATGCCGCGTGCGTCGCACGGCATGCAGACCAACGCACGATCAGCGCGCAGCCGGGGCGTCACGGGGCCGTCGCCACCGTTCACGGCGCAGACCGGAACCGGCACACGGTCGTGCGGCCGCTGCCGTTGGGACGTCGCAGTGGATCGTCGAAGGTGTCGATGGCGACGAAACCCGCCCGCGCCATCATCGCCGCCGACGCGGCATTCTGTTCATGGCGCTCGACATAGATGTCGTCGCAGCCCAGGCGTCGCAAATGCCCGACCGCAGCCCGCAACAGGCGGCTACCGAGGCTGCGGCCGGCATGCTCGCGATGCACCACCGCTTCGCAGACGTGCCCCAGTGCCGAGGCCGGCGACGCCGACGGCCGGTAACGCCGGAACGCGTCCGTGGTCTCGTACGTCACCGCGGCGATGATCGCGCCGCCAGCTTCGGCCACGACCGCATCGACCCGGCCTTCGGCGATCGCGGCGACATGGGCGCGGATCTCGTCGACAGGCAGGTGATTCCATGGGTTCGGGCCATGCGCCAGGATCAGCGCCTGCAAGGCCGGAACGTCGGCGCTGGTGGCGTCGCGAATCGTCGCATCGGCGCCGCGGACGGGATCCGGCAGTGGCTCGACAGACGGTTGCATCTTGGCACTCCGGAACGGCGGGACTGTCCGGCAGGCTAGCGGAGCGGCACGGGACGCGCTTGAAAATTTACCCGGATATACGCAAAAATTTTGCATGCCGCGCCGACCGCCGCCTCTCGACGATTTCGACCACCGCCTGCTGGCCTTGCTGCAGCGCGACGCCACCGCCACGCTCACCGCACTTGGCGATGCGGTCGGGCTCTCGCCGAGCGCGGTGCAGCGACGGATCTCGCGTTATCGCAGCAGCGGACTGATGCGCCAGGTCGCAGTCCTGGACCCTGCCGCGCTCGACTGCACCCTCGCGGCGGTCTGGGTGACGATGGAGCGCGAATCCGCGCAGCGGCACACCGCCTTCCGGACCCGGATGCGCGAGGCGCCCGAGGTGCAGCAGTGCTACGAACTGGCCGGCGAGTGGGACTACCTGGTGCTCGTCGCCACGACCGGCGTCGCCCACTGCCGGCAGGTGGTTGACCGGCTCTTTCTCGACGAAGGCAACATCAGGCGCTACGACACCCACCTGGTGTTCGACGTCGTGAAACACGGCCTGGAGTTACCGACACCGGCGATTCGTGCCGGCGTGACGCCCTGACCACGCCGGCCCCGCAAGGCGGGCCGCCGACGCGGCCACCGGGACGGACACTCAGCGCGCCCAGCTGCCGGGCTGGGTGGACTCCGGCAACACCTGTGCCGATAGCTGGCGATCGTTGTCGAGCAGGCGCATGGCGTCGGCCAGGATCGCCGCCGACTCCTGCAGCAGCGGGTCCGGACGCTCCTCGGCCGCCTTCTCGCGGGCCGTGTCCAGGGCGATGTCGCGTTCGTTGGCCTGCAGGCCGTCGTCGCTGCTTTCCTCTGCCAGCGGATCCAACGGCAGGCCCAGCGCGCGACGCTGTTCCTGGCGCTCGCGACGCTTGGTGTCCTCGCGCTCGCGCTCGGCGCGGCGCTCGGCCTCGTTGAGCGAGACGTACTTCTTCGCGCGCTCGGTGCGGAACTGCTCGACGTCCTCCACCCACCACTGGAATTCCGGATCCTCGGCGATCCGGCTCTCGTGCAGCACGTTGAGCTGCGGCAGCAGCGGCTTGAAGTCGCCGTAGCGGGTGTGCGGGACCGAGGCGATGCGGGTCCAGGGCAGCGCGTTGTCGTAGGTGCTCTCGCCGAACTCGCTGGCGTCGACCGTCACCGGGAAGCGGATGTCCGGCACCACGCCGCGGTTCTGGGTGCTGCTGCCGCCGGGCAGGAAGAACTGCGCCACGGTCAGTTTGACCGAGCCGAAACGCTTCTCCTCGCTGCCCGGCCAGCGGTCCAGGTCGACCAGGTTCTGCACCGTGCCCTTGCCGAAGGTGGACTCGCCGATCACCAGGCCGCGGCCGTAGTCCTGGATCGCGCCGGCGACGATCTCCGAAGCCGACGCCGAGCCGCGGTTGATCAGCACCGCCAGCGGCCCGTCCCAGGCGACGCCCGAGGTACGATCGCCCTCGACGCTGACGCGGCCGCCGGATTCGCGCACCTGCACCACCGGGCCGGTATCGATGAACAAGCCGGTCAGCTCCACGGCTTCGTTGAGCGAACCGCCGCCGTTGTTGCGCAGGTCCAGCACCACGCCGTCGACGTCCTCCTCCCCGAACTCGCCGAGGATCCGCGCCACGTCGCGGGTGGCCGAGGCGTAGTCGCCGTCGCGATTCCGCCGGCCCTGGAAGTCCTGGTAGAACGCCGGCAACTCGATCACGCCGATGCGCCGATCGGCGCCGTCACCGCCGGTGCCCGGCAGGGTCAGGACCTTGGACTTGGCCGCCTGTTCCTCCAGGCGCACGCGCGCGCGGGTCAGCACGATGCGCACCGGCTCGCTGTCGAGGTTGGCCGAGCCCGGCACCACGTCGAGCTGTACCTGGGTGCCCTTCGGGCCCTTGATCTTCTCGACCACGTCGTCGATGCGCCAGCCGACCACGTCCTCGATCGGGCCGTTCTTGCCCTGGCCGACGCCGACGATGCGGTCGCCGGGCTTGAACTTGCCGCTGATCGCGGCCGGGCCGCCGGCGATGAGCTCGCGGATCACCACGACGTCGTCCTGTTTCTGCAGCTGTGCGCCGATGCCCTCCAGCGACAGCGACATGCTCTGGTTGAACAGCGCGGTGCTGCGCGGATTGAAATAATCGGTATGCGGATCGATCGCGGCGGTGTAGGCGTTGACGAAGGTCTGGAACGCATCCTCGCCGTCGAGCTGGGCGGTATTGTTGCCCTGGTTGAGGTAGCGCCTGTCGAGGGTCTTGCGGATCTCCGCCGGCTCGCGCCCGGCCAGCTTCAGGCGCAGCCAGTCGTTGCGCACCTGCTGTTTCCACAACGCGTCGAGCTCGGCCTTGTCTGCCGCCCACGGCGCGTCCTCGCGATCGTAGATCCAGCGGTCCTCGCCGTCGAAGTCGAAGATGTCCTGCTTGAGCAGTGCGCGCGCATGGGTCACGCGCTCGGCCACGCGCTCCTTGTACTTGGCGAAGATCGCGTAGGCCGGCTCCATGTCCCCGTCGCGGATGGCCTCGCCGATTCGCGGCCCATAGGCCTCGAATTCGGCGACGTCGGCGGCGGTCAGGAACATCTTGGTCGGGTCCAGGGACTCGAGGTAGCGCTCGAAGATGTCGGCCGACATCGCCGGATCCAGCTGCCGCGGCCGGTAGGCGTAGCGGCTGTCCGAAAGCAGGCCGTGCACCAGCTTTGCGGTCCGCACCTGGTCGGCATTCGGCGAGGCCGGGATCGAATCGCCGTCGGCGCGCGCCATCAGCGCCAGCGGCACCGACAAGGCCAGCGCGATCAGGGCAGTGGAGATCAGGCGGGAGGCTTTCATGCGCGATTCAACCTTCGAGGGTCGGCCAGGCGGGCCCGGCAGACAATGTGTGGACAGTCATGGACGGCGCCACAGTGCCGAAAGTTGCATCGGCGGCGCACGACAACGCGTTTTCCACTCTACCCGGCCATCGCCGTCCCGGCGTGAACGGTACATGTGCGAATGGCCATCGACGGGGATTGGCCGCCACGGCGCCGTCAGGCGGCGACGCCGGCTTCCATCGCCTGGCGGTCGGCGTGATAGGACGAGCGCACCAAGGGCCCCGAGGCGACGTGGCTGAAGCCGAGTTCGACCCCGAACACCTCCAGCGCCTTGAATTCGTCCGGCGTCCAGTAGCGCAGCACCGGATGATGGTGGGCGCTGGGCTGCAGGTATTGGCCGATGGTGATCATGTCGACGTCGTGCGCGCGCAGGTCACGCAGGGTGCCCTGCACCTGTTCCGGGGTCTCGCCCAGGCCGAGCATGATCCCGGACTTGGTCGGCAGCCCCGGATGCTGCGCCTTGAACTTCTGCAGCAGGGTCAGCGACCACTGATAGTCAGCGCCCGGGCGCACGTTGCGGTACAGCTCCGGCACGGTCTCGACGTTGTGGTTGAACACGTCCGGCGGATCGGCGGCGAGGATCTCCAACGCCCGGTCCATGCGGCCCTTGCCGCGGAAGTCCGGCGTCAGGATCTCGATGCGGGTGCCTGGCGCCGCGTCGCGGATCGCGACGATGCAGTCGACGAAGTGCTGGGCGCCGCCGTCGCGCAGGTCGTCGCGGTCGACGCTGGTCACCACCACGTACTTCAGCCCCATATCGGCGACCGTCTCTGCCAGACGCCGCGGCTCGTCGGGGTCCGGCGGCTTCGGGCGGCCGTGGGCGACGTCGCAGAAACTGCAGCGGCGGGTGCACACGTCGCCGAGGATCATGAAGGTGGCGGTGCCGTGGCCGAAGCATTCGTGGATGTTCGGGCAGCTGGCGTCCTCGCACACGGTGACCAGGCGGTTGGCGCGCAGCTTGGACTTCAGCGCCGCGACGGCGCCGTTGGACGGGATCCGCACCCGAATCCACGACGGCTTGCGCAGCACCGGCGCGTCGGCGAACTGCACCGGCGAGCGCGCGATCTTGTCGCCGGCGACCTGGCGGGCGCCGGGCTGCAGCGAGCTCTGCGCGGGCGCGGCGGCCGGTTGCACCACCTGCAGCGGGATGGATCGGTCGGCGGAAGACGTCATGGCGTTGCGAGAACCCGGCAAAGCGGCATTGTAAACCAGTCGCCGTAATCCCCCGTAGGAGCGCGCCATGCGCGCGATGCCGCGGCGCTCACCGATCCCGCGCCGCCCGAACACCGGCATCGCAACCGACGAAGCGCCGACGACTGGATGAGGATTACGGAATCCGCGGCGTCAGAAGCTGCGGCGGCATCGCGCGCATGGCGCGCTCCTACGGACCGGTAGCATGGCGCCGGGTGGTCGCCCGGCATCAGGCGGCCTGCGACAGGTCCGGCAGATCCGGTTCCGACCGTAGTGCCAGGCCGAAACGCTCCGCCAGCCGCGCCAGCAGCACCGGCTTGACAGCCTCCGGACCGGAGGGACCGCCCAGGTCCGCCACCGAGGTCACCTGCAGTCCCTGGTAGCCGCAGGGGTTGATGCGCCGGAACGGCTCCAGGTCCATCGCGATGTTGAACGCGAGCCCGTGGAACGTGCAGCCGCGGCGCACGCGGATGCCGAGCGCGGCGACCTTGGCCCCGGCCACGTACACCCCGGGCGCGCCGTCGCGCCGCCCGGCCGCGATGTTCCACTCCTCCAAGGTGTCGATGACCGCCTGCTCGATGCGGTCGACGTACTCGCGCACCCCGATCTTCAGCCGCCGCAGGTCGAGCAACGGATAGGCCACGATCTGTCCCGGCCCGTGATAGGTCACCTGGCCGCCGCGGTCGACGTGCAACACCGGGATGTCGCCGGGCACCAGCACGTGCTCGGGCCGGCCGGCCTGGCCGAGGGTGAACACCGGATCGTGCTCGACCAGCCACAGTTCGTCGGCAGTGTCGGCCGCACGCGCGTCGGTGAAATGCTGCATGGCGCGCCAGACCGGAAGGTACGGCTGGCGGCCGAGGTCGCGGACGAGCGCGGTGCGGGGCATGCGCTAGGGCCTGCCCACGAACGGGAGCGCCGAGGACTCGCCGGCGTGCCGCCGCGCCGCGCCACGGACGTGTGGCCACGCGACGCCAAGCGCATTCACAGCGTCCACTTCACTTCCGGGTGCTCGCGCAAGGCGGCATGCGCGGTCTCGTATTCCTCGCGCGAGCCGGCGCGGAAACTCAGCCGCACCGACACGAACCGGCCGCCGCTGGATTCACGGGTGGTGACGGTCTCGTGCAGCACGGTGATGCCGGCCGCGGCCAGCAGGTTCGGGATCTCGGTCTCGAGCCCGGCACTGGCCGGGCCCATGGCGGTGATTTCGAACTCGCCGGGAAACTGGAAGCCGTGCTCGGGATTGTCGGACTTGATCTCCATGACCCGATTATGGGCACCCGCACGGCCGTTCCCAAGCCCGGCTGACCGGTCTCAGTCGGAGTTCCACCACATCAGAAACTCGTGCCACAGGCGCTTGAAGAACCCGGCCTGCTCCACTGCCTCCAGCGCCACCAGTGGGCGCTCGGCGACCACTTCGCCATCGAGGGTGACGCGCACGGTGCCGATCGCCTGGCCCTGCTCCACCGGCGCGACCAGGGTCTTGGGCACGTCCATGGTCGGCTTGAGCTGGTCGTACTTGCCGCGCGGCATGCTGATCAGCAGCGGCTCGGCCAGGCCCATGCGCAGCTCGTCGGCCTTGCCCTTCCAGATCTTCTGGGTGGAGATGGCCTGCCCGGCGTCGTACAGCTTGTGGGTCTCGAAGAAGCGGAAGCCCCAGTTCAGCAGCGCCAGCGAATCGTTGGCGCGCTGGTCCTCGCCGGTCGAGCCCATCACCACCGCGATCAGGCGCTGATCACCGCGCTTGGCCGACGACAGCAGGCAGTAGCCGGCCTTGGAGTGGTGGCCGGTCTTGATGCCGTCGACGCTGTCGTCGCGCCACAGCAGCCGGTTGCGATTGCGCTGGGTGATCGGACCGACGGTGAACTGCTTGATCTTGTTGTGCGCGTACTGCTCGGGATAGTCGCGGATCATCGCCCGGCCCAGCAGCGCCAGGTCGCGCGCGGTCGAATAGTGGTTCTCGGCCGACAGTCCGTGTGCGTTGACGAAATGGCTGTTCTTCAGCCCGATGCGCTCCGCGTAGGCGTTCATCAGCGCGGCGAAGGACGCCTCGCTGCCGGCGACGTGCTCGGCCAGGGCGATCGCGGCGTCGTTGCCCGACTGCACCGCCATGCCCTTCTCCATGTCCAGCAGCGGCGCGGTCTGGTTGACCTCGAAGCCGCTGTAGCTGCCGTCGGTCATGGCGCCGCCGGTGCGCCAGGCGTTCTCGCTCAGCATCACCTGGTCGTCCGGCTTGACCTTGCCGGCGGCCAGTTCCGCGGCGATCACGTAGCTGGTCATCACCTTGGTGATGCTGGCCGGCTCGACCCGCTCATCGACGTTCTCGCCGGCCAGGACCTGCCCGGTCTCGTAGTCCATCAGCAGCCAGGCGGTGCCGACGACCGGCGGCGGCGGCGGTGTCGGCACGGCGTCGCTGAGCGCGGCGGGCGCGTCCGGCTGCGGCGCCGGCGACGGCGCCTCCTGGGCGAGCGCCAGCCCGAGCACGGACACGGACAGGGCAAGGACGGCAACGAGGGCGGGGCGGATGGCGGCAAATTTCATCAACAGCGGAACTCCGGTGGCGCGACCGTTCCCGGTCGCGGCATGGCTGTGGAGATGGGCACGGATACGGAAATCGGGATGGCCGGCAGTCTACTCGCGAACGACGTGCGGCTGCCCGAACCCGAGACCGGCGAAACGGGCGCTCAGTTCCGCGACGGTGGCGGCATCCACCGGCCCGACGCGCACCCGCCACACCGGCTTGCCGCCGGAATTGCCGTCGACCATGCGGGCGCCGTCGATTCCGGCGCCGCGCAGCATCGACAGTGCGCGTTCGGCATTGGCCTTCGCGCCGAAGGCCGCGACCTGCAGGGTCACGCCGGTACCCGCGGCCGTCGCCGGGATCTCGGTTTCGATCTCGGCGACGGCCTGCGCGGGGCTGACCACCGGGATCGGCGGCTCGATCGCGGTCGGCACCGGGTCGGGCACGCCCGGCTTGCCGGTGGCCACGCGGATGCGGCGCGAGGCCATCCACGCGTCAAATTCGTCCGCGGTCATGACGCGGCCGTCGCGCATCATGTCGAAGCGCCAGTCTTCCACCGCGGCCGGTTCCGGTTGCGCATTGGCCGGCTGCGCGCCCGCCGGCGCCGCGGCAGGGCGCTCGCCGGCGCTGGCGGTGGCGAGCGGCAGCGCCTCGACCAACTGGTCGATGGCGCTCGTGGACGCGGGCGGGGCGGACGCTTCCACGGTCGCCGGCGGCGTCGCGGCCACGGCCTCGTGGTCGCGACGCGCGTTTTCGCCCGGGCTCAGCGCGCGTACTTCGACCTGTGCGGTGCCGGCGCGGTGCATGTCCAGCTTGACCGCGGCCGCCCAGCTCAGGTCGACCACGCGGCCCTCGTGGAACGGCCCGCGATCGTTCACCCGCACCACCACCGAACGGCCGTTGTCGAGGTTGGTGACGCGCGCGAAGCTCGGCAGCGGCAGCGACTTGTGTGCCGCGGTGAACGCGTACATGTCGTACACCTCCAGATTGGAGGTGCGACGGCCGTGGAACTTGTTGCCGTAATACGATGCGCGCCCGCGCTCGACGAAATCGTCGGGGCGCTCGAGCACGTGGTAGGTCTTGCCGAGCACCTTGTACGGCGAGCGGTTGCCGTAGGCCGAGCGCGGCTCGTCGACGACCTCCGGTTCCGGAATCGCATCGACGTCGGGCACGTAGTCCGGCGCGCTGTCACGGACGTGCGGTGCGTACAGGCCGCCGGCGGTGTAGTCGCCGCGCTTGCTCGGATCCTCCTGCGCCGGCGGATATGGCGATCGCCGCGACCCGCGCCGGGGCGAGACCGCCTTCCCGCCCGGCCCGTGCGCCGTCTCGGCGGGGGGCGAGGACTGCTTGGGCGCGCCGCTGCAGGCTGCGAGCAGGAGTGTGGCCGCGAGCGAAAGCGCGGCCGCGAGCGGCGCCAACGCCTGCCGGCCGATGCCGAGCCCGCCCTGGCTCACGGCCCGGCGCCGCCGCTGCCGGCGCGGATCGCCTGTGCCAGTTGGTGTACCGACAAGGCGTACATCGGCGAACGGTTGTAGCGGGTGATGACGTAGAAATTGCGGTAGCCGAGCCAGTATTCCGGGCCGGCATCGCCGTGCAGCGACAGCAGGGTGGCGCCTTCGGCGACCGGCTCCCCGGCCCGCGGGCGGTAGCCGCGGCCGGCCAGATCGGCCAGCGGGTACACCGGGTCCAGCGATTCGGGGGCGAAGTCGGCGGCGGCCGCATCACGATCCGCGCGCGCCACCACCGGCCCGTCGCGCTCCCAGCCGTGGATCACGAAGTAGTTGGCGATCGAGGCGAACACGTCCGGCAGGTGGGTCAGCAGGTCGCGGCGGCCGTCGCCGTCGCCGTCCTTGGCCCACAGCCGGTAGCTGGACGGCATGAACTGCCCCATGCCCATGGCGCCGGCGTAGCTGCCCTTCAGCGTGGTGACATCGAGCTGCGGCTCCTCCTGCGCCAGCGCGAACAGCTGCGCCAGCTCGCCGGCGAAGAACGGCGCGCGCTTGGGAAAGTCGAACGCCAGCGTGTACAGCGCGTCGACCACGCGGTAGTTGCCGGTGATCTTCCCGTAGCTGGTCTCCACGCCGATGATGGCGACGATGTATTCGGCCGGCACCCCGGTCTGGGCGGCGACCCGGTCCAGCGCGGCGCGGTGCTGGGCATAGAAGCTGCGGCCGCCGCTGATCCTGGCATCGTTGACGAAGATCGGGCGGTATTCGGCCCAGGTGCGCGTCTTCTCCGCCGGCCGCGACATCGCATCGAGGATGCTTTGCCGCTTTTGCGCCTGCGACAGCACCGAACGCACGCCGGCGGCGTCCATGCCGTAGGTCCGCACCGTGTAGTCGACGAAGTTGTCGATGCGCTGCTGGCGCGGAATCGCCGGATCGGTCACCGGCTCCGGCGCCACCGGACGTTCCGGCGGCTGCGGCACCGGCGCCAGCAGTCCCTGGCCGGTCGCGGACGCGGGACCACCCGCGGGCGTGGCGGGCTGCACCGACGCATCGGCGGGTGCCGGCGCGGCGGTTTCGGGAGACGGGGGATTGGCCTGGGTCGCACAGGCGACGAGGGCGAATGACAGCAGGCACGAGGCCAGCGGCAAAGCGGAAGGTCGGTTCATCGGTCGCGAGGTTAGCATGGGGAAATCGGTGTGGATCGCGGCTGGCGTTGCTGCATTCAGGCTTGAAGACGAGAAGTGAGAAATGAGGGGTGAGAAATGAGTAAGAGCGATCGCCCTTCTCTCGTTTCTCACCCCTCATTTCTCACTCCTCGCTCTCAGGCCTCACCCCCGCACCGGCCGGTGCGCGTGCACCGACATCACCACGCCCATGCCGGCCAGCAGCGAGACCGCGGCGGTGCCGCCGTAGCTGAGCAGCGGCATCGGCACGCCGACCACCGGCAGCAGGCCGGAGATCATGCCGCCGTTGACGATCACGTAGACGAACATCGCCAGCCCCAGGCTGCCGGCCAGCAACCGCGCATAGCCGTCGCGCGCCTCGCTGGCGATCCACAGGCAGCGGCCAATGACGAACAGGTACAACGCCAGCGTCACCACCACCCCCAGCCAGCCGAACTCCTCGCTGAGCACGGCGAAGATGAAGTCGGTGGTGTGCTCGGGCACGTAGTTGAGATGCGACTGCGTGCCCTGCCCCCAGCCCTGCCCGGCGAACCCGCCGGCACCGATGGCGATCTTCGACTGGATGATGTTCCAGCCGGCACCGAGTGGATCGCTCCCGGGATCGAGGAAGGTCAGCAGCCGATCCTTCTGGTAGGGCATCAGCAACCAGAACCACGCCGCCGGTGCGGCCGCGGCGACCACGCCGCCCGCCGCCGCGAACCACCACCACGACAGTCCTGCCAGGTACAGCGCGAAGGCGCCGCTGGCCGCGACCAGCATTGCGGTGCCCAGATCGGGCTGCAGCATGATCAGCCCGGTCGGCACCGCGATCACCAGCGCGCACACCAGCACATGGCCGATGCGCGGCGGCGTACCGGCCTGGTAGAGGTACCAGGCCGCCATCATCGGCAGGCTCAGCTTCATCAGCTCCGCCGGCTGGAAATAGAACACGCCCAGGTCGATCCAGTGGCTGCCATGGCGACCGGTGCCGATGAACAGCACCAGCAGCAGCGGCAGCAACGAAAGCCCGTAGACCGCCGGCGTGATGCTGCGCAGGCGCAGCGGCGTGACCCGCGAGAGCAGCCACATCGCGCCCAGGCCGACGCCGTAGCGCACCGCCTGCGCGAGCACCATCTGGCTGTTCTGGCCGCTGGCGCTGTACAGCACCGCCAGGCCGATGCCCATCAGCATCACCAGCGCCGCGCACAACGGCCAGTCCAGCGTGCGAACGAAGCGCGCGACCAGGTCCAGCAGCCAGCGCAGGATCACGCTCATGGGACCGCGACCCCGGCTCCGGCGTCGCCGGCCTGCGGGGCCGCGGCGGAAGCCAGCGCAGAGGCTGCGTCCCCGGCCGTTTCCGGGCTCCGGCGTTCGGCCGCGGCAACGACGGCGTCCGCATCCCGCTCCTCGAGCTCCGGCATCTCGCCCAGGATCCAGGCGTCGAAGATCTTGCGCGCGATCGGCGCCGCGGCGACGCCACCGTAGCCGCCATGCTCGACCGTCACCGCCAGCGCGATGGTGGGATTGTCGGCCGGCGCGTAACCGACGAACAGCGCCTGGTGGCGCAGGTGATAGGGCAGCGAGCGCGGATCCACGCGGGCATTGCCGCGCCGCCCCACCCGCTGCGCGGTACCGGTCTTGCCGGCCATCGTGTATTCGGCGTCGCGCGCCAGCGCGGTGGCGGTGCCGCGCCCGTGAATGGTGGCGACCATGCCCTCCTGCACTGCGCGCAGGTGCCCGGCATCGTCGGTGATGCGCCCGGGCGCGGCGGACGTCATCGCCTGCCACGGCTGGTCATACCCTTCGCGCCGGCTCGCGACCAGGCGCAGCGGATGCAGCTCGCCGCCGTTGGCGATCGCCGCGGTGCCGCGCGCCAGCTGCAGCGCCGTGGCGATCCAGTAGCCCTGGCCGATGCCGGCGATCACCGTCTCGCCGGGGTACCAGGGCTCGGGGCTGTGCCCGGCCTTCCATTGCGGCGACGGCACCACGCCGGGATTCTCGCCTACCAGGTCGATCCCGGTCGGCTGCCCGAAACCGTAGCGCGCCATGTATTCGGCGAAGCGCGCGATCCCCATCTCGTAGGCGAGCTTGTAGTAGTAATAGTTGATCGAACGCGAGATCGAGTCGCGCAGGTCGACCCAGCCCCCGCCGCTGCCGGCATCGCGATAGCCGCGGCTCTGCCCGGGGATGAAGAACTCGCCGGTCGACAACACCCTGTCCTCCGGCCTGCGCATGCCGCTGTCGACCCCGGCCAGCGCCACGAACGGCTTGATCGTCGAACCCGGCGGCCCGCCGCCGAGCACATTGCGGTTGAACAGCGGCTTGGCCGGATCGTCCATCAACCGGCGGTAGTCGGCGTGCGAGATGCCGTTGACGAACAGGTTGGGATCGAAACTCGGCAGGCTGACCATGCCCAGCACTTCGCCACTGGCCGGGTCCACCGCCACCGCCGAGCCGTGCAGCGTGCCGAACGCGCGCACCATCGCCTGCTGCAGCTTGAGGTCCACGCTCAACCGCAGGTCGGTACCGGCGGTCGCCGGCAGCCGGCCGACGGTGGCCAGCGCACGCCCCTCGACGTTGGTCTCGACCTGCTCGTAGCCGATGCTGCCGCGCAGCTGGTCCTCGTAGGAACGCTCGATCCCGGTGCGCCCGGTGTGGGGGAACAGGATGTGGTCGCGGCCGTAGCGCTCGACGTCGCTCCCGTCGGTACGGCCGACATAGCCGATCACGTGCGCGAACAGCTGCCCGTATGGATAGCGACGGTTGAGATAGGGCACGATCTCGACGCCCGGAAAACGCCAGCGGTCGACCGCGAAGCGCGCCGCCTCGTGCTCCTCTACCCGCAGCTTCAGGGTGATCGGGCGGAAACCGCGGTTGATCCGGCGCTCCTCGCGGAAGCGGGCGACGTCTTCGGGCGCGAGCGCGAAGATCTGCGACAGCCCCTCGACCAGCGCATCGGTATTGCCGGCATCCTCGGGCGTGACCTCGAGCCGGTAGGCCGGCACGTTGTCGGCGAGGATGCGGCCCTGGCGGTCGTAGATCAGCCCGCGCCCCGGCACCACCGGCCGCGGCTTGATGCGGTTGGCCTCCGACTGGCGCGCATAGTCGCTGTGCTCGAGCACCTGCAGCCGGAAATACCAGGCCGCGAGTCCACCGAGCGCCAGCACCACCACCACGAAGCCGAGCAACGCGCGCACGCGGAACCGCGCCGCCTCGACCTGTGGACTACGCAACCTGCGCTGCCGACCCGGCATCATGTCAGCGCGTCCTGCGTACCAGCCGGAGCGCGTCCAGCAGCACGAACAGCGGCGCCCACAGCAGCATGCCCAGCACCGGCGCCAGCCAGAACATCCACGGCAGCTGCGGCTCGCCCAGGGCGACGTGGATCGCGGCCGTGACCACGCGGTCGTTGAGCAGCAGCCCGCCGATCGCCAGCGCCTGCTGCGCCATCGGGAAGAACCGCAGCTGGTTGCGGAAGCGCTGCAGGATGAAGGCCATGATCGTCAGCCGCAGCGCCTGCTCGCCGAGCAGGCCGCCGAAGGCCAGGTCGCCGAGCAGGCCCACCAGAAAGGCGAAGCCGAGGCCGGCGCTGCCGCTGTCCTCGATCACCCAGTAGGCGACGACCAGCGCCAGCCAGTACGGGCGAAACGGCTGCAGGCCCGCCGGCAACGGCAGCAGGCCGAGCAGCAGCGCCACCAGGACGCTCAGCGGCAGCAGCCAGTGGCTGCGGGTACGCCTCATCGCGCTTCTCCGGCGCCGGCATCCGGCGGCTCGGGCAAGGCATCGGCGGGCGGCAGGACCGGCAGGCTGTCGCCGCGATCCATCTTGTTCCCCGCACCGGCCGGCTCCGGCGGCTGCGCCAGGTCCTGCAGCAGCAGCACATCACGGCCGCGATCGAGCCGCGCCGCCGGCGCCACGTCGCCGACCAGGAACGCACGGCTGTCGTCGGGTGCCAGCGCGGCGATGCTGCCGACCGGGAACCCGGCCGGGAAGCGTCCGCCGAGGCCCGAGGTGACCAGTTCGTCGCCAACCTCCACGTCGCTCGACAGCGGGACGTTCGGCAGTCGCAGCCGGTCGCTGCGCCCCTGCCCGTAGGCGATCAGGCGGACTCCGGTACGTGCCACCACCACCGGTATCGCGTGGTCGGGATCGGTGAGCAGCAGCACGGTCGCGGTGGTCGGGGTGGTCTCGATGATCTGGCCGACCACGCCGCCGGCGTCGATCACGCACTGGCCGTTGCGCACGCCGTCGCGGCTGCCGGCGCTGAGCATCAGCCGCTGCCGGGTCGGATCGAGATCGACATCGAGGATCGGCGCCAGCTGCACGTCCAGGCCGCCGCGCTCGGCGGCGCCGAGCAGTCCGCGCAGGCGCGCATTCTCCGCCGCCGCGGCCTGCAACCGCGCCAGCCGCGCGTTGCCGACCAGCAGTTCGTTGCGCAGGCGGCGGTTGTCCTCGGCCAGCAGCGAACGGGTGACGGCGTCCTCGCGCACGTTGCGCCCCAGCCGCGACGGCAGGCCCGCCAGCCACCACACCGGCTGCATCGCCACCGACGCCTGGGCACGGACGCGATCGAGCCAGTCACCGCGATGGTCGGCAACGATCAGCGCCACCGAGATCGCCAGGTAGGCCAGCAGCCGCAGGGTGCCGGCGACATCGCCGGAACGGGGTGCGGCGGGACTGGCATAGGAAGACATTTCGAGCCGTGATTGGTGATTCGTGATTGGTGATTCGTTGCAGTCGCCGCCGACCTGAAGGCGGCTACCTGAAGATCGCGCGGAACATCATAGGATTTTGCCAATCACGAATCACGAATCACCAATCACCCCTCATTCGGCGGCAAAGAACTCGTTGCCGTGCATGTCCAGCAGCTCCAGCGCGCGGCCGCCGCCGCGGGCCACGCAGGTCAGCGGATCCTCGGCGACCTGCACGTGCAGGCCGGTCTCCTCGCTGATCAGCCGGTCGAGGTCGCGCAGCAGCGCACCGCCGCCGGTCAGCACGATGCCGCGCTCGGCGACGTCGGCGCACAGCTCCGGCGGGGTCTGCTCCAGCGCCTGCTTGATCGCCTCGACGATGCCGGCCAGCGGCTCGCGCAGCGCGTCGAGCACCTCGGTGGAGCCGATCTTGATCATCTTCGGCACGCCCTCGGCCAGGTGCCGGCCCGAGACCTCCATCTCGACGTTGCGCTCCTGCGGATAGGCGCAGCCGATCTCCAGCTTGATCCGCTCGGCGGTGGACTCGCCGATCAGCATGCCGTGGTTGCGGCGCACGTAGTTGATGATCGACTCGTCGAAGCGGTCGCCGCCGATGCGCACCGACTGCGAGTAGACGATGCCGTTGAGCGCGATCACCGCGACCTCGGTGGTGCCGCCGCCGATGTCCACCACCATCGAGCCGCGCGCCTCGGTCACCGGCATGCCGGCGCCGATCGCCGCGGCCATCGGCTCCTCGATCAGCGACACGTCGCGGGCGCCGGCCTCCATCGCCGAGTCCTTGATCGCGCGCTTCTCCACCTGGGTCGAGCCGCAGGGCACGCAGATCAGCACCCGCGGGCTGGGGCGCAGGAACCGCGACTTGTGCACCTTGCGGATGAAGTGCTTGAGCATTTCCTCGGTGTAGGTGAAGTCGGCGATCACCCCGTCCTTCATCGGCCGGTGGGTGGTGATGTTGCCGGGGGTGCGGCCGAGCATCTGCTTGGCCTCGCTGCCGACCGCGGCGACCGCCTTCTGGCCGCCGACGCGGTCCTGGCGTACCGCCACCACCGAAGGTTCGTTGAGCACGATTCCCTGGCCGCGGACGAAGATGAGGGTATTGGCCGTGCCCAGGTCGATGGACAGGTCGTTGGAGAACAGGCCGCGGAACTTCTTGAACATCGGGGAATAGGGTCCGTCAGGGCGCCGTGCGCAGGGCCGGCGCTATCGAAAGTTGGAGGGGATCGGGAGCCGACAAGCCTAGCAAAAAGGCGCTCGGGCGTGGGGCGGATGCGGGGCGCACGGGCGCGGGTGAGTGGGGCGGCCCGCAGGGGCGGCCGGCCGGCGAGGCCCCGGGCGTCCGCCCGCTCCGGCGCGGCGGGTGGGGGCGACCCGGTGGGAGCGACGGAAGTCGCGACGTCCGCCGAGCCCGGTGTCGCGACTTCCCGTCGCTCCCACGTCTTGGCTCCCGCGTCCGGTCGGCAGCGGGGATCTGCCGCCCGGCGCCCGGCTGGCCTCGCCCTGCCCGGGCCGCTACCCTAGCGGGCTTCGAAAATCGAGTGCTGCGCCGATGTCGGTCCTGATCTGCGGTTCCCTGGCCTATGACACGATCATGGTGTTCCCCGACCAGTTCAAGAACCACATCCTGCCGGACAAGGTGCACATCCTGAACGTCTCGTTCCTGGTGCCGCGGATGCGCCGCGAGTTCGGCGGCTGCGCCGGCAACATCGCCTACAACCTCAAGCTGCTCGGCGGCGAGCCGATCCCGATGGCGACCGTCGGCCAGGACTTCGCCCCGTACCGGGAGTGGTTCGAGGAGATGGAGATTCGCCTGGACCAGGTGAAAGTGATCGACGAGCTGTTCACGCCGCAGGCCTTCATCACCACCGACCACGACAACAACCAGATCACCGCCTTCCACCCCGGCGCGATGATGCGCAGCTACGAGAACCACGTGAAGCACGTGGAAGGCGTGAAGTTCGGCATCGTCAGCCCCGACGGGCGCGAGGGCATGCTGCAGAACGCCGAGGAGTTCGCCGAGGCCGGCATTCCCTTCATCTTCGATCCCGGCCAGGCGATGCCGCTGTTCAACGGCGACGAGCTGCGCAACTTCATCGAGCAGGCGGACTACGTCACCGTCAACGACTACGAGTCCAACCTGCTGCAGGAGCGCACCGGCTGGAGCGAGGAGCAGATCGCCGGCAAGGTGGAGGCCTACATCGCCACCCGTGGCCCCAAGGGCGCGATCATCCGCGCCGGCGACAAGGTCTACGACATCCCGCCCGCGCACGAGCGCCGCGTCACCGATCCCACCGGCTGCGGCGACGCCTTCCGCGCCGGGCTCATCTTCGGCCTCACCGGCGGCTACGACTGGATGACCACCGGCCGCATCGCCAACCTGATGGGTGCGCTCAAGGTCGAGCACCCCGGCACCCAGAACCAGCGCTTCGACTACGCCGAATTCGCCGAGCAGTTCCGCCAGCAGTTCGGCTACGCGCTGTAGAAGGCGGCGCGTGATCCGCATCTACGAAGCTGCGCACCTGGCCGATGCCCACATGGTGCGCGAGCTGCTCGTGCGCGAGGGAATCGCCGCGCACATCCAGGGCGAATACCTGCAGGGCGCGCTGGGCGAGATTCCCGTTAGCGGCCAGATCGGCGTGACGGTAGCTGCGCCGGACGCACCGCGCGCGCGCGCGATTGTTCTGGACTGGGAGCGGGCCGTGCCGGAACGACTCACCGATGCGGAGGAGGCTCCCTCCGGTGCGCAGGCTGCGGCCCCGGTGCGCAGCCGGGTCTCCCTTCCGGCCACCTTCGGCGCGGGCCTGCTGCTGGGCGCCGGCGGTTGCTGGTTGCTGCTGGTGGGCCCGGAGCAGACCGTGCCGGCGGACGAGGACGATGACGGCATTGTCGAGACGAGCTACGTGCACACGGGCGAGCGCCTGCGGCGGATCGAGATCGACCGCAACGGCGACGGCACGCCGGACCTGGTGCATTTCAGCGACTGGCGAGGGCGACCGGTCCGCGATACCTACGACGACGACTTCGACGGGCGCATGGAAACACGGGTGCGCCACCGCGGTGTCGTCTGGCACGAGACCACGACCGATGACGACGGCGATGGCCGCATCGACTACCGGGCCGAGGCCACCGCCGGCGTGCTGTTCCGCGAGACCTGGTATGACCATGAAGGCCGCGAAATCAAACGCATTGTCTATGAAGGGGGGCTGCCGGTCCGCGGCACGTTCGACAGCGACGGCGACGGCCGCCCCGACATCGAGCGGCGCTACGATGCCCGTGGCGAGATCGTTGCGATCCGGCAGTTGGGAGCGGCGGACCGACGCTGAACCGCACGCCCGGCGCGGAACCTAGCGCCGCCGCATTGCGACCGCAGGCATCGCGACTCCCGTCGCGCCCACATGCCGAATGCCCCTACCTTCGCGGACGGCCCTTCTGCAGGAGGCGGGAGCGCCTAATCCCAGCCCGGCATCCGCGAGCGGTCCAGGCCGCCGACCTCGAACACCGCGGCGCGGGTGCCGCCGGCCTTGACCGGGAACTCGACCGTCAGCGTCTTCGCGCCCTCGGTCATCCGCCACAGCGCCGCCTCGTCCTCGATGAACATGGCGATCGCCTCGTCGGTGTCGGGGCGGTTGGCGGCCATGCGCCGCGGTTCGCCATCGTCGACGGTCACCGGCACCCGGCAGGCGCGGCCACAGGCGAAATCGCCGGCCTGCAGCACCAGGTAGCTGCTGCGGCCCCAGGACGGGTGGTCGCGGAAGATCAGCCGCACCGGTTTGGCGCCGCTGCCGTCGGTATCGACGTCCTCGCGTGCGTAGATTGCGGCCGAGCGCTGCTGCCCGCCCTTCACTTCCTGCACGTTGTAGCTCCACAGGCCGGCGGTGCGCGCGTCCTCGCGCAGTGCGTCGGCCTTCGCCTTCACCTCGTCGAACTGCGCGCGCACGCGCGTGGCGGCCTCGGTATCGGGGAAGCGCGCCAGCAGCACGTCGGCCTGGGCCTTGGCCAGCGGCCAGTTCTCCTCCGCGACGGCGGCGTCGAAGCCGGCAGCCGCCTCGCCGGCGGCGCGTTCGTTGGCGGCGGCCTGCGCTTCGGCGCGCGCCTGCGCCTCGGCCTCGGGATCGCCGCAGGCCGGCAGCGCCAGGGCCGCCAGCAACAGTGCCAGGGTGGGATTGCGAAGATTCATGCGGGTCTCGCCTCCTCGATCAGGGCCGTCACCGCGGCGGCGACGGCATCGGGTCGTTCCATCAGGGTCATGTGGCCGCTGCCCTCGAGCAGCAGTGTGCGCGCATGCGGGATACGTTGCGCGAACAGGTTCAGCGCGCTGGGGTCGATCACCTGATCCTGCGCGCCCCAGACCAGCAGCGCGGGCTGCCGGATGTCCGCCGCCGCCTCGCCGGGCAGGAAGCGCGCCTCGCCACGGCCGATGCGGTCCAGCACCGATTGTTCGAATGCGCCCTCGCGGCGGCGGTGCGCGATCACCGCGTGCGCAGCCGGCCACGGGATCGGCGGGCGCGCGCTGCAATCGTGGAACAGCAGCGACAGGTACCGCTCGAGCGACGCCGCATCGCTGACGCCGAACGGATTGCCGCCGTCGAGCACCTCGAGCCCGAAGCGGTTCTCGCCGAACTCCACGCCCGAGGCGTTGAGCAACGCGACCCGGTCGATCAATTCCGGGTACCGCGCGGCCGCCACCGCGGCGATGCCGCCGCCCATCGAGTGCCCCAGCAGCACCACCGGGCGCTCGCTGACGGCACGGATGAAGGCGGCGGCGCGGGCGGCCTCGGCGGCATAGCCGTAGTCGTCGCCGTCGTTGCGCTGGCTGTCGCCCCAGCCGGGAAGATCGGGAATGACCAGCCGGTAGCGGTCGCGCAGCCGTGCCGCCAGGCGGTACCAGTTCTCCTTGCTGCCGGTGTAGCCGTGCAGCATCACCATGGTCGGCGCGTCGGCGTGCGCTGCCGCACGCTCGACCCAGGTCCAGGTACAGCCGTCGATGCTGCGCCGGTGCCGGCGCAGGCCGAGTGCGCGGCGCTGGCGCGCGTATTCGGCGCGCACCAGCCGGTACGGATCGCGCCACAGCGCGAACGCCAGGACGATCGCGCAGGCGAGCGCCGCGACGCCGGCTACCGACGCGACCGTCGCGGCGTCCATGGCTCAGTCGGCCGACGGCGCCTGCGGCCTGGTGCTGTCGGCCTCGGTCTCAACGTCCGCCGCATCCGGCGGCGTCACCGCCGGAGCGGGCTTCGGCTTCGCCTCGTCGAGGGTCTTCTGCACCGACGCGGTGGCGATCGGGTGGTAACCGGGGCGCGCACGCTCGAATACGCGCCTGGCGAACGCCAGCCCCTCCTCGCTCTGCGCCAGCGCCTCGTACACCGGCATGATCAGCTTGCGACGGCCGATCCGCTGCAGGAACGCGCTCATCGGCTCGTAGGCGATCGCATAGCCGCTGCGCACCGCCAGCGGATACCAGCGCATCGCCAGTTCGCCGTTGGGCGTGCCGGAGAAGCTGTAGGCGGTGTCGAGCTGCGACATCTGCTCCAGGGTCAACGTTTCCGGCATGCCCTCGAGGAAGTGGATCCACTCCTGTGTGGTCCAGTCCGCGGTCATCGACTGCGGCGGCAGCTGTTCGCTGCCGAGCCAGGCCAGCCGCGCCGAATCCACCAGCCCCAGGCGCGGCGACAGCACCTGCGGCGCCGAGGCGGGAATGCCGGGCTCGTACAGCCACTCTTCCAGCTCGGCCTCGGTCACCGCGTCGGGCTTCTTCGGCAGCAGCTCCGCCTTTGCGTACTCGACGAAGGTCGCGGTGGAGATGCTCTGGAAGGCGAAGTGGTCGAAGTAGCCGCGCAGGAACGCATCGAGCGTCTCGCGGCCGAAGCGCTCTTCCAGGAACTGCAGGAACCAGGCGCCCTTGTCGTAGGCGACCGCGCCGAAGGTGTCGTCGGGGTCACGGGCATCGCCCGGACGCACCGCCAGCACCTGCAGCTCGGAACGCGTGTCGGCGAGGTCTTTCTGCAGGCCGTCGCGCGCGATCACGAATTCCATGTCGGCGATCTCCTTGCCGTACAGCGCCTCGACGATGCGGTTCTCCACGTACGAGGTGAAGCCCTCGTTGAGCCACATGTCCTTCCAGCTGGCGTTGGTGACCAGGTTGCCGGACCAGCTGTGCGCTAGCTCGTGCGCGATCAGCGACACCAGCGACTTGTCGCCGACGATCACCGTGGGGGTGATGAACGATAGCCGCGGATTCTCCATGCCGCCGAACGGGAACGACGGCGGCAGGATCAGCAGGTCGTAGCGTTCCCAGCGGTACGGCCCGTACAGCTGCTCGGTGGTACGGATCATCTCCTCGGTGTCGGCGAACTCGGCCACCGCGGCGTCGACGGTGGCCGGCTCGGCCCACACGCCGGCGCGCTGCGAGATCGGCTTGAACACCAGGTCGCCGGCGGCGATCGCCATCAGGTAGGACGGGATCTTCTGCGGCATCCCGAAGGTGTAATCGCCGTCGCGTTCCGCGGCCGGGTCGTTGTCGGCGCTCATCAGCACCATCACGTCCGGGCGGGAGGCGATCTTCGCGCTGTAGGTGTAGCGCACCGACGGCGTGTCCTGCAGCGGCACCCAGCTGCGGGCGTGGATCGCCTGCGACTGGCTGAACATGAAGGGCAGCTCGCCGCCCTCGGTCATCGACGGCTCCAGCCACTGCAGGCCCGAGGCCTCGGGCGAGGTGCGGTAGGTCACGCGCACCATGGCATTGCGCTCGGGGGTCTCGATCACCAGCCGGCTGCCGAGCAGCGCGTCGGGCGCGTCGAGCGTGTACTGCAGGGATTGCCAGCCACCGTCGGCCTGGCCTTCCACCTGTTCGATGGTCAGGTCGCGGGTGTCGAGCACCAATTGGGTCGCGCCGTCGTCCTTCCAGTCGAGCGTGTAGGTGGCGGTTCCGGCCAGGGTCTTGCTGTCGAAATCGAGCGCCAGGTCGAGCGCCAGATCGTCGATGACGACTTTCTCCGGCTCGGCGTAGGAATGTTCGTCGCGGTCTTCGGTGGACACGGCGGTCTCCGGCCGGGCGGTGGGGGCCGCGGTTTCGGGAGTGGGTTCGCGCTGGCAGCCGGCGGCGAACAGGGCGAGCAGCGACAGCGCCATGAGGGGGATCAGGCGGCCGGATCGAATCGGGGGATAACGCATGGAGGGCAAATCCTCGGCGGATCGGGCCTGGGAGTTTACCGTTCCGGGCATGGGCTCGGGTCCGCCGCGGCATCCCACGCATGCATCGCGTGGTCGATGATCCGCTGCAGGCGCCGCCGCGACGCACCCGCGCGCGCCTGCAACGACAGGCCCTGCAGCAGCGCGTCGTAGTAGCCGGCGAGCGCGCCGACATCGGCGCTCGGCGGCAGTTCGCCCTCGCCGACCGCGCGTCGCAGCCGGCGCAGCAGTGCTTCGGATACCGCGCGCTGGCTGGCGGCGAGGCGGGCGCGCACGGCGGTGTGCTCGGGTGCACAGCTGGCGGCGGCGTTCACCACCAGGCAGCCCGGCGGGGTGGCGGGATTGCAGTAGGCATCGGCGTTGTCGCGCAGCATCGCCTCCACCGCCGCGCGCGCCGTCGGCTGCTCGCGCATCGCCCGGGCGGTGGCGTTCTCTTCCTGCTCGTAGCGGGCCACGGCCTCGGCGAACAGGGCTTGCTTGTCGCCGAAGGCGGCGTACAGGCTCGGGCGGTTGATGCCCATCGCCGCGGTCAACTCGCCGATCGAGGCGCCGTCGTAGCCGCGCTCCCAGAACACGTGCATCGCCGCGCACAGCGCGGCATCGCGGTCGAAGCCGCGTGGGCGGCCACGGACGCTCATGGATGGAACGTTCTTTTTCATACCGAGTTGAACATAAATCCCTTGACGCACGGATTCAAGCGCGCATCATTTACCTACCATTAGGTACATAAAGGAAACCACATGACGCAATTGACCGGCAAGACCGCACTGGTGACCGGCGGCAGCCGCGGCATCGGCGCGGCGATCGCCACGCGGCTGGCGCGCGAAGGCGCCGATGTCGCGCTGACCTACGTCAGCTCGGCCGAACGCGCGGGCGCGATCGCCGCGACGATCGAGGCGAGCGGACGCAGGGCGCTGGCGATCGCCGCCGACAGCGCCGATCCGCAGGCGGTGGCCGCCGCGGTGGAGCGCACCGTGGCCGAGCTCGGCCGGATCGACATCCTCGTCAACAATGCCGGCATCTTCCCGTACGAGCCGCTGGAAGCGGTCACGCTGGAGACCTTCGACCGCGCCATGGCGATCCACGTGCGCGCCTCCTTCGTCGCTGCGCAGGCGGCCGCGCGCCACATGCGCCAGGGCGGACGCATCATCAACATCGGCAGCTGCCTGGCCGAACGCACCGGCGGCCCCAACATGACCGTGTACGCGGCCAGCAAGGCGGCGCTGACGGGGCTGAGCAAGGGCCTGGCACAGGATCTCGGTGCGCGCGGTATCACCGTCAACGTCGTTCATCCCGGCCCGGTCGACACCGACATGAATCCGGCCGATGCCGAGGCCGCCGACGCGCAACGACAGGGGCTGCCGTTGGGGCACTTCGGGAGCGCGGACGATGTCGCGGCGATGGTCGCGCACCTGGCCGGCGACGGCGGGCGCTTCGTCACCGGCGCGGCGATCTCGGTCGACGGCGGGTTCAGCGCGTGAACGCAGTGCCGCGATCGCAGGCGGTATCGACGATCGCGGCACCCGCATCGCGCGCCGGCGTGGCCACGATGCTCGCCTTCGCCACCGCGGTGGTGGTGGCCACGGAATTCCTCGTGGTGGGGCTGCTGCCGGGCATGGCGCGCGATCTCGGCGTGCCGATCGCCTCGGCCGGTGCGCTGGTGTCGGGTTTCGCGCTGTCCGCGGCCCTGTTCGGAGCGCCGCTGACGCTGCTGGGCGCGCGGCTGGCGCCGCATCGCGTGCTGGTTGCGGTGCTGCTGTGCTTCGCCGCCGGCAATCTGTTGATCGCATGGCTGCCGGGCTATCCGCTCGTGCTCGCGGTCCGTGTGGTCGAGGGGGCGAGCCTGCCGGTGCTGATCAGCGTCGGCAGCGCGGCGGCCGCGCGGCTGGCCGGTCCGGGCCGGGCAGGCCGCGCCGTGGCGCGCGTCTACATCGGCGTGGTGGCGGCGCTCGCCCTGGCGATACCGGCGGGCGTGCTGCTGGCCGATCGCGTCGACTGGCAGGCGAGCTTCGCCGTGCTCGCACTGGCGGCGGCCGCGGCGGCGGCATGGCTGGCCGCGGCGTTTCCGCGGCTGGATGCTTCCACGCCGGGGCCGGTCCGGGCCCAGGTCGCGATCCTGCGACGTGGCCGGTTCCAGACCCATCTGCTGCTGTCGGCGTGCCTGACTGCGGCGACGTTCGCCGCCTACACCTACCTGGCGGCGTGGTTGGAGGCGGTCGCCGGCTACGGCAGCACCGGCATCGCCATCGTCCTGATGGTCTTCGGCACGATGGGCATCGCCGGCAACTGGATCGCCGGACGCCTGGCCGACCGCGGGCCGGTCACGGCCAGCATCGGCGTGGCGCTGCTGCTGGCGTCGATCCTGGCCGCCCTTTCATTGACGGGCGGCGATACGCTGCTGTTCGCGCCGTTGCTGGCCATCTGGGGCATGGCGCAGGCAGCCATACTGCTGCTGTGCCAGGTGCGGACGATGCTCGCGGCGCCGACGGCACCGGCCTTCGCCGCCGCGCTCAACCTTTCGGCGTGCAATCTCGGCATCGCCGGCGGCGCGATCGCGGGCGGCTGGACGATCGCGCAGTTCGGCGTCGGCGCGATCGGATTCGCGGGTACCGCACTGGCGCTCTGCGCGCTCGCCGTGGCCGCTGCGCTGCGCTCGGCGGCATCCGGATGAGATCCCGATCGGCTGAAGGCGACAGGCGCATTCCCCTTCTCCCCTTCGGGGCGAAGGGGTGCGTTTGCGAGCCACTGGCTCGCGCACCCCTGAACGCCCTGCGCGCTGCGTAGGGCTGGGCGCGAAGCGAGATGGCCCGAAGCACCTGCCCCGAGTGCTTTGGTCGAGGGGCCGGATAAGGGTACGACGAAGGCGGAATGGTTCAGCCCACTGTCGCTTCGCCGTACCCTCACCCCACCCCCTCTCCCGAAGGGAGAGGAGCTGCAAAGCCGGCCGCCGGAAAAAGCCTCCCCTGCGAAGGCTGGCGTCAACCTTTAACAGTCCCCGGGCAGAGCCGGGGATCTGCTTCGGATAAATCACCCACCATGCACACGCCATCGACAACCACGCTCGCCTGGATCCTGCTGATCGTCGCCGGCCTGCTCGAGATCGTCTGGGCGATCGCGCTCAAGCAGAGCGACGGATTCTCCCGGCTCTGGCCCAGCGTGCTCGGCCTGACGACAGCGGCGATCAGCTTCGCCCTGCTCACCTTTGCGCTCAAGGACCTGCCGGCCGGCACCGCTTACGCGGTGTGGGTGGGCATCGGCGCGCTCGGGGTGGCCGCGGTCGGCATCCTCGCCCTCGGCGAGAGCGCGTCACCGGCACGGCTGGGCTGCCTGCTGCTGATCCTGGTCGGCGTGGTCGGCCTCAGGTTCATCGAGACCTAGGGGCCGTCACACCCGGTAGCCGTCATGGATGGCGACGATGCCGCCGGAGAGATTGCGGTAGCGGCAGCGCGCGAATCCGGCGCCTTCCATCATCGCCTTCAATTCATCCTGCGGCGGATGCTTGCGGATCGATTCGGCGAGATATTGATAGCTGTCGGCGTCCCGGGCGAACAGCTTGCCCAGCCGCGGCAGCACCTGGAAGGAGTGGAAGTCGTACAGCGGCCGGAACCAGTCCGCCTGTACCCGGGAGAATTCCAGCACCCGCGCCTGGCCACCCACCTTGAGCACGCGATGCATCTCGCGCAGCGCCGCGTCCTTGTCGGTGACGTTGCGCAGGCCGAAGGCGATCGTGACCAGGTCGAAGCTGGCATCGGGGAACGGCAGCGTTTCAGCGTTGCACTGCACGTACTCGAACCCGCGCACGTGGCCGCGGTCGGTCATGCGGTCGCGGCCGACCCGCAACATGGCGCCGTTGATGTCGCCGAGCACCAGCGCGCCGTCGTCACCGACGCGCTCGCGCAGCAGCGCGGCGATGTCGCCGGTGCCGCCGGCCAGGTCGAGCACGCGGTCGTCGCGCTTGACCTGCGCGGTGGCGACGAAATAACGCTTCCATACCCGATGGATGCCCAGGCTCATCAGGTCGTTCATCAGGTCGTAGTTGCCGGCGACCGACGAGAACACCTCGCCGACCAGCTTCTGCTTCTCGGCGGCCGGCACTTCGCGGAAGCCGAAGTGGGTGGTGCCGGACTTGTCGGATGCGCTCATGGGCCGATTATCGCATCGTTCGCCCCCCCGCCTGTAGGAGGGGCTTCAGCCCCGACCTCTCTCGGGAATGACAAAACGCCGCCACCGAGGAGCGAGGACCCGCGCGATGGCATCATCTCCGGCATGCAAACGCCCTTTCCCCTGCGCTGGCAGATCCGACGCTTCCGCGAACTCGACCTCGACGCGCTCTACGGCCTGCTCAAGCTGCGCGCCGAGGTGTTCGTGGTCGAACAGAACTGCGCCTACCTCGATCCCGACGGCAAGGACCGCCATCCCGACGCCCTGCACCTGCTGGGACTGACGGAAGACGGCACGCTGGCGGCGTACCTGCGCATCCTGCCGCCAGGGCTCGCCTTCCCGCAGGTCAGCTTCGGCCGTGTCCTGATCGGAGCGCCGTTCCGCGGTCGCGGCCTGGGCGAACCGCTGTTGCGCGAGGCGCTGCGCGCGATCGACCTGCAATGGCCGGGCGCCGACGTGCAGATCGGCGCGCAGGCGCACCTGCAGGATTACTACGGCAGGCACGGCTTCGTGCCCTGTTCCGAACCCTTCCTGGAAGACGACATCCCCCATGTCCGCATGCTGCGCCGCGCGCGCGCGCCGGAGAGCACGACATGACCGCCCCCGACTACGCCGCCATGCTCGAGATCGCCGTCGCCGAGGCCCGCCGGGGCCTGGCCGAGGGCGGCATCCCGATCGGCGCCGCCCTGTTCCACCGCGACGGCCGCCTGCTCGGCCGCGGCCACAACCGCCGCGTGCAGGAAGGCGACCCGTCGGTGCACGGCGAGACCGACGCCTTCCGCAAGGCCGGCCGGCAGCGCAGCTATCGCGACACCGTCATGGTCACCACCCTTGCCCCGTGCTGGTATTGCAGCGGCCTGGTGCGGCAGTTCGGCATCGGCACGGTGGTGGTGGGCGAGTCGGTCAACTTCCAGGGCGGCACGGACTGGCTGCGCGAGCACGGAACCGAAGTGGTCGACCTCAACGACGCCAGCTGCATCCGCATGCTCGGCGACTGGATCGCCACACACCCAGAGGTGTGGAACGAGGACATCGGCGAGGATTGACGCCGTCGCGGGGCGAACCATTGTCGGCCGTACCCGGTCGGCGCATGCGTCCGGCGCACGGCAGGCTTCTCTGGAAGGTCCGGCGGAGACTCGTCGGTCTGTGGCATGACTTCCGGTCGATGCCGGCAATGGTCCTCCGGCGGATGATCGGGCCATGCATGCCGCCGCTGCCTATCTCTCGCGTCATGACCGCGCCTCCACGCTGCCGACGCATCGCCATCGCGGCGGCTACGCGGCGCTGGTGCTCGACGGCAGCCATGTCGAGACCAGCATTGACGGCGCTTGGCGCTGCGAGCCCGGTACGCTCGTGCTGCATCCGCCCTGGCATGCGCATGGCAACCGCTTCGGCGGCGCCAAGGTCCGAGTGCTCAACCTCGAGCTGCCCGCCAACGGCCACGGATGCGACGTCCGTGTGTTGCGCGTGCATCACCTGAAGGAAGCACGCGAGACCCTGGCGCGCGCGCCCGAGCGCATCGAAGAACTCGCTGCCGCCGCGACTGCGGTCGAGCGGTTCGCCCTGCCGGATTGGCAGTCCGCGTTCCTGCGCGAACTGCGGGACAGCGATGCGCCGGTCGGCGCGATCGCCGCCGAACTGGGCGTGTCGTTCGCGCACGCCAGCCGCGGCTTCAAGCGCACGCACGGCATGTCACCCCAGGCCGCGCGCCGTGAGCTGTGCTGGCGTCGCGCACTGGCGCTGCTGGCCGGCAATGCCTCGTTGGCGGCGATCGCGGCGCAGGCGGGGTTCGCCGACCAGAGCCATCTGACGCGGCTGTGCCGCCTGCACACCGGCGCCACGCCGTCCGCGCTGCGCCGCGAGATCAAATCCGTTCAAGACGCCGGCTCTCCGGCGATGATGCAATCGCGTCCAGGGGCGGCCTGAACGATCCGCATGCGGCCGCCCGCCTTCGACGGAGCCGATGCGATGAAGACGATCCTGTTCCTGGCCTGCCTTGCCTTGCTCGTCGCGCCAGGCACAACGGCACAGGCGCGACCGCTCCCGGAAAGCGCGCCCGCCGCCCGCGCCGCGGTCGCCGAGGCCGACAGCGCGGTGCTACAAGGCGACGTGGCGCGGGCGCTGCGGGCGCTTTCCGCCGTGCCTGCCGATGCGTTCCGCGGTCCCGACCGGGACCAACGCGCCTGCATGCTCGGGCGTTTCGACCGGCGCGCGCCGCCGTACCTCGCCGCCGCGGTCGACGATCCCTTGGTCCGGGATGTGCTCGCGGCCTATCAGACGTACTGGTGGCGCGCCCTGACCGCGCCCGTCAAGCGCGCCGAACTCGAGCGGGCGCTGTCGCGGGAGCTGCGTGCCCTGCTCGCCTCCGCGGACGTGGAAACTGCCGGCGACGATCTCGACGCACTGGAACAGCCGCTGTCGGCGGCGCTCGCGCAGCGCGGCTATCACGCCGTGCTGGGGCGGACGCCGCCGTTGCGCGAGCTGATGCTGTGGCGACGGCAGGACGAGCGTGCGTTCGAGGTCGATCTGCCGGAAGGCCAGCAGCGCGTGCGCGTCGACCTGCTGGACGATTTCGCAGCGCTCGGCTGGAGCGCGTACGGTCGCTGCGACTACGGCTCCAACGGCGGCTGGGCGACCGCGGAGAAACTGTTCGCGGTGGTGCCGGTCTATCGCGAGGGACTCGACAGCGAGAAGTTCCGCGTCGTCTTTCTTGGCCACGAAGCCCAGCATTTCGCCGACCAGAACCGATTCCCCGACCTGCAGCCGTGGGAACTCGAATACCGCGCCAAGCTGGTGGAACTGTCCATGGCCGAGACCGTGAGCGAAAAGCGGTTGCGTGGTTTCATGACCGCCCAGAGCGACGACACCGATTCGCCGCACACCTATGCCAACAAGCGCGTGGTCGCGGACCTGCGCACGAAGCTGGACGCAGATCCGGACGCCGTACCCCTGACGCGGCTGCAGTCGGCGGCCCACGAGTTGCTGCTCGAGGACAGCGCACGCCGCGAGGCCGCGGCGATGTCCAGGCCGGCGCCGGACGCGCCGCACCGGTGACCGCCGGCGCTACCATGAGCGCTCCCCCGCACAGGAGCTGACGCATGTCCGAGCACCGCGCCTCGATCCGCTGGACCCGCGGCGACACGCCGTTCGAATACCAGCGCTACCCGCGCGATCACATCTGGGAATTCGACGGCGGCCAGCGCATCGCCGCCTCCGCCGCGCCCGGCTACCTGGGCAGTGAACAGGCCGTGGACCCGGAGGAGGCGCTGGTCGCGGCGCTCTCCTCGTGCCACATGCTCACGCTGCTGGCGATCGCGGCCAAGAAGGGCTGGACCGTGGACCGCTATGAGGACGACGCCGCCGGCATCCTGGAGAAGAACGCCGACGGCCGGCTGGCCATCACCCGGGTGACGCTGCGCCCGACGATCGTCTTCGCCGACGGCGCCGCGCCGGACGCCGACGCCCTGGCGCGCCTGCACGCCCAGGCGCACGAGCACTGCTTCATTGCCAACTCGGTGAAGACCGAGGTCGAGGTCGTTTCGTAGGCTGCCCGCATCGATAACCGGCGGAGAGGCGGCACCCGCAGGACCGGCTTCGTTTCGAAATGCCGGCGCCGCCTTTGGGCGCCCTCACGTCCCGCTGCGCGGCTGCAACAGATCCCACATGTTGCCGTACAGGTCGAGGAACACGGCGACGGTGCCGTATGCTTCCTCCTTCGGCGCGCGCACGAACACGACACCCCTGGAGCGGTAGGCTGCGTAGTCGCGCCAGAAGTCGTCTGTGTACAGGAAGAGGAACACCCGGCCACCGGTCTGCGCGCCGATGCGGGATTCCTGCTCCGGGCTCGACGCTCGTGCCAGCAGCAGTCCGCTCCCGGTCGCGCCGGGCGGCGACACCACGACCCATCGCTTGGACTGCTCGGGAACGAAGGTGTCCTCGACCAGCCGAAACCCGAGCTTGCCGACGAAGAACGCCAGCGCTTCGTCATAGTCGCGGACGACGAGCGAAACGAGACCGATGGATTGCTTCACTGAACGGCTCCCGATGGACTCCGAAAAATAGCACCCAGGCCAAGCCCGCGGGACGGCGGGTTGCGAAGCCTCGCTGGTCTGCCGTCATGGACCGCCCCTTGTGGGAGCCACGGAAGTCGTGGCAACCGGACGCAGCGTAGTCGCGGCTTCCCGGTGGCGGCATGCCGCCAGCACTCCCACAGAAGAGGAGTGCGCCACCTGGTTGCCCGCTGTAGGACCGGTGATGGCACGAAGCAAAGATTGGCGCGGGGGCGCTTCAGCCCGGCGGCGGTTCCGGCTCGATGTCGAAGTGCATGACGTCCTCCCGCACCCCCAGCTTGGTATACAGCGCCACGGCAGGATCGTCCCCGTAATCGGCTTGGACGTAGATAACGTAGGCGCCAATTTCCGAAGCAATGCGCTTGAGTTCGTTGATCAACGCGGTCGCGATCCCACGGCGGCGATGCGTTTGCTTCACGGCCAGATCGTAGATGTAGATTTCCTTGCGGGCCTGCTCGAACTTCGGCAGCACGTAGGCCGCGAGCCCTCCCACGGGCTCCAACCGGTCCAGAGCCGCGACGGCGACAAAGCCGGGATTCGCCAACAGTTGCGCGAGATAGCCCGTGTCCGGCTGGTGGCCAGAATAGGTCGGAACGTCGTCGAACGCCGCGCCGAACATGTGCAGCATCGCGTGCATCAACGCGATGTCATCAGGCGTCAGCCGGCGCACTTCATATGGAGTCATGCGGACAACCTCTTTCGCTCGAGCCCTGCACTGGTCCGATCCCGGATGGGCCCTTGGTGCGCCACGGGCATCACAAGACCGCCGTTCGCACAATCGGATCAGCGCGTTCTGGCTGCGCGGGTTCGGTTCTGCGGGCCACCGCGCCGCCGTCTAGCGGCCGCGGAAGTAAGATGCCTGAAGGAAGCGCAGCGCTGCAACGACCTGATCGACACGCTGGCTGGACAGCGCTCCGATGCGCTCGCCCAGGCGGTTCTTGTAGAGCGACGAGACCTGGGAGGCCATCACGATGCTTTGCTTGCCCAGGCCGCCTTCGCCGGACTCCAGAAGGATGCTGCCGGGCTCGGATACGCGATTGAGATTGGTGGTCAGCGCGCAGACCACGACGGAGGCGATCCTGGAGTGGTTGAAGACGTCATCCTGCACGACGACGTGAGGATGCGGCGAACCCGGCACGGCGCCTTTCGACTCGTCGGGCGCAACCCAGAAGATGTCGCCCCGGTTGATCGGGAATCCGTGCCGTATCGCCTGCTCTTTCGCTTCTCTGTCCATATACGAATCCGACTGCATCAATGGCCCGATGTTTGCGTCAAGCCAATCGGCGCGCGGGTGGTCAGAGAATGTAACGGCTCAGGTCCGGATCCTCCACCAGCCCGCCCAGTTGCGCGTCGACGTAGGCACGGTCGATGGCCACGCTGCCGCTCCTGTCGGGGGCCTCGAAGCTGAGGGTGTCGAGCAGGCGCTCGAGCACGGTGTGCAGGCGGCGGGCGCCGATGTTTTCCTGGCGCTCGTTGACCTGGGCGGCGATCTCGGCGAGGCGGTCGACCGCCTCGGCCTCGAAGCGCAGCTCCACGCCCTCGGTCTTCATCAGCTCGACGTACTGGGTGGTGAGCGCGGCGCGCGGCTCGGTGAGGATGCGGACGAAATCCTCCTTGGTCAGCGCCGCCAGTTCCACGCGGATCGGGAAACGGCCCTGCAGTTCCGGGATCAGGTCGCTGGGCTTGGCGACGTGGAAGGCGCCGGAGGCGATGAACAGGATGTGGTCGGTCTTGACCGATCCGTACTTGGTGCTGACGGTGGAGCCTTCCACCAGCGGCAGCAGGTCGCGCTGCACGCCTTCGCGGCTGACGTCACCGCCGCCGATGTTCTCTCCGCGCTTGGCGACCTTGTCGATCTCGTCGATGAAGACGATGCCGTGCTGTTCGCAGGCCTCGATGGCGGCGTCGCGCACCTCGTCCTCGTTGATCAGCTTGCCGGCCTCCTCCTCGATCAGCTGCGGGCGCGCAGCCTTGATGGTGAGCTTGCGGCTCTGGGTCTTGCCGCCGGACAGGCTGGAGAACATCTGCCGCAGCTGCTGGCCCATTTCCTCCATGCCGGGCGGGGCCATGATGTCGACGCCCACCTTCATGCTGAGCTCGAGCTCGATCTCGCGATCGTCCAGTTCGCCGGCGCGCAGCTGGCGACGCAGCTTCTGTCGGGTGTCGGACTCCTGCTGCGCGGGCTCGGCGCCGATGTCGACGGTGGCGCTCTGCTGCGCGCCGAAGCCGAAGGCGGGCGCCGGCGATTCGCGCCGCGGCAGCAGCGCATCAAGGATACGGTCCTCGGCGCGCTCCTCGGCGCGGGTGCGCACGCGCTGCTTGGCCTGCTCGCGATACAGCTTGACCGCCGTGTCGGCCAGGTCGCGGACGATCTGCTCGACGTCCTTGCCGACGTAGCCAACCTCGGTGAAGCGGGTGGCCTCGACCTTGACGAACGGCGCGTTGGCCAGGGTGGCCAGGCGGCGGGCGATCTCGGTCTTGCCGACGCCGGTGGGGCCGATCATCAGGATGTTCTTCGGCATCACCTCGTTGCGCAGATCGTCGTCGAGCTGCATGCGGCGCCAGCGATTGCGCAGCGCGATCGCCACCGCACGCTTGGCCTGCTGCTGGCCGACGATGTGGTGGTCGAGCTCCTGCACGATCTCGCGCGGGGTCATGGTGGAATTCGCTTCGCTCATGGGAATCGGGAATCGGGAATGGGGATTGGGTAAAGGCACGAGGCTGCCGCGGGCGGGAAGGAGGGCTCTTTCGATTCCCTATTCCCTATTCCCGATTCACAGCTCTTCGACCACCACATTGCGGTTGGTATAGATGCACACGTCGCCGGCGATCTTCAGCGCCTCGACGGCGATGGCCTTGGCATCGAGTTCGGTGTGGGCATGCAACGCGCGCGCGGCGGACAGCGCATAAGGGCCGCCGGAACCGATCGCGACCAGGCCGTCCTCGGGCTCGATCAGGTCGCCGGTGCCGCTGATGATCAGCGAGGTCTCCTTGTCGGCGACGACGAGCAGCGCCTCGAGCTTGCCGAAGCGGCGCTCGGTGCGCCAGTCCTTGGCGAACTCCACCGCCGCGCGCAGCAGCTGGCCGTGTTTCTCCAGCTTGGATTCGAACAGTTCGAACAGGGTGAAGGCGTCGGCGGCGGCGCCGGCAAAGCCGGCCAGCACCTGGCCGTCCTTGCCCAGGCGGCGCACCTTGCGCGCGTTGGCCTTCATCACGGTATTGCCGAGCGTCACCTGGCCGTCACCTGCGATGGCGACACGGTCGCCGCGGCGCACCGAGACGATGGTGGTGGCGTGGAACACGTCGGGGTTGCGGCTGGGATCCATGCGGTCTCCGGGGTCGAATCCCTTGTGTGGGGATGGAGACGGGCGGAGGCAAGGGGCTGCGGGAGCGGGATATGCCTGGGATCGTGTTTCGGGCGCGGCTTTGCGTTCGGGGGTATCGCGCGCATGGCGCGCTTCTATGAAAAACCGCGGGGGCCTTAGTCGGAATCGCCGGGTTCCTTGGTCCGACGGCGGCGTGCACGCGGATGGGCGTCGTCGTAGATCTTGGCCAGATGCTGGAAGTCCAGGTGCGTGTAGATCTGGGTGGTGGCGATGTCGGCGTGGCCGAGCAGTTCCTGCACGCCGCGCAGGTCGCCGGAGGATTCGAGCACGTGGCTGGCGAATGAGTGCCGCAACAGGTGCGGATGCACGCGCTTGAACAGGCCCTGGCGCTGCGCCAGCAGGCGCAGGCGCAACTGCACCGCGCGCGGCGTGATCGGCTTGCCGCCGCGGCCGGGGAACACCGGCGCATCGGCGGCGGCGCCGGTCTCCGCGCGCCATTCGGCCAGGGCGCGACGCGCGTGCGAGCCGACCGGCACGCTGCGCTGCTTGCTGCCCTTGCCGAGCACGGTCACCAGGCCGTCGTCGAGCTGCAGGTCGCGCCAGCGCAGCGTGCACAGTTCCGACAGGCGCAGGCCGGAGGAATAGAACAGCTCCAGGATGGCGCGGTCGCGCAGGCCCAGCGGCACGTCGGTGGGCACTTCCACCAGGGCCTTGGCTTCGTCGGGATCAAGCACCTGCGGCAGCTTGCGCGCACCCTTCGGCGCGCGGATGCCGGCGCTGGGATCCGCCTGGATGCGGCCGTGGCGCAGCAGCCAGCGATAGAAGCTGCGGCAGGCCGAAAGGCGCCGCTGCAGGCTCTTCGACGACAGGCCGCGGCGGTATTCGGCGGCGACGAAGTCGCGCAGGCGGGCGTTGTCGAGTTGCACGATGTCGCCGGTCCCGTGCTGGTCGACCCATTCGGCCAGCGCACGCAGGTCGCGGCGGTAGGCGTCGAGGGTGTGGGGGGACATGCGCTTTTCGACTTCGAGGTGGCGGAGGTAGTCGGCCACCGCTGCGGCTGGCGCGGTTTCGGGTCGGCGGTCGCGGATGTCGGCGGGGGTCATCGGGTTTTACCGCGCTTCGATGGCGGCCGGGCGGCGGGGTCGCGGGCCTGGGTCCCGGCCTGCGCCGGGATGACGGGGCTGGGGGCCGTGACGGGTGCGTGGTTGCTGGTGCCGGCGGGAGTCATGGGTTCCGGGTGGCTTCGTGGGGCCGGGCGGGCCGCAGGCCGGATTTCGGCGTTCGCCGGGGTGGCGATTCGTTCGGCCGGTCAGGCGTCGAAGCGCTTGAGGGCGACGGCGAACGCCTCGCCCATCATGCGCAGGAACAGCGTGCCCATGCCGGGATAGAAGCGGTTCGGCTCGCGGCTGCCGACGGCCACCAGGCCGATGCCCTCCAGCGGCAGCAGCGCGCTCGACTGCACCTCGTCGACGCGGGCGCCGTACAGCACCGCCTGCTTGTCCGGATGCAAGCGGCCGCACAGCGGCTCGTCGCTCTTCAGGCAATCGGCGAACGGTTGCAGCAGGCGGTCGTCGCGGGCGATGACCTGCAGCCACTCGGCATCGTCCAGGCCCGGCACCGGCGCGAACAGCACGATCCGCACCAGATCGCCGTTGAAGTCCTCGGCCAGCGACGCCGCCATCGCGCGCACGGTGCCGGCGGCGTCGACCTGCCGCATCAGCGCCAGGGTGAGCTGGTGCGTGCGCACCGCGAGGCGCTCGTTCTCCTGCGACACGGCGTACAGGTCCTGCAGCCGCCGCGAAAGCTCGCGGTTCTTGTCGCGCAGCACTTCCAGCTGGTAGCTGGCCAGCGACGCGGCCGGGCCGTCCTCACGCGGCACCACCAGGCTCAGCGCCAGATCCGGAAACTGCTGCAGGAACTTCGGATGGCGCCGCAGCCAGGCGGCAATCTCGTGCACGCCGATCTTCTCGATGGTCTCGCTCATGCGATCCACTCCCCTTCGTAAACGAATATGGCCGGTCCGGCCATGGTGATCTCGTCGGCGTCGCGCGGCCAGGCCAGGCGCAGGGTGCCACCCGGCAGCACGACGTCGAGTTCGCGGTCGATGCGGCCGCGCCGCACCAGCACCGCGACGGCGGCGCAGGCGCCGCTGCCGCAGGCCAGGGTCTCGCCGACGCCGCGCTCGTACACGCGCAGGCGAACGCGATCGCGCGCGGCGATCTCGGCGAAGCCGACGTTCACCGACTCCGGGAACGCGGCATGCCGCTGCAGCGCCGGGCCGAGAACGGCGACCGGTGCATCGTCGACGGCATCGACCTCGATCACCGCATGCGGGTTGCCCATCGACACCGCGCCGAACGTCACCGCCGCGCCGTCGAGGTCGAGGTCGAGGGTGTAGGCGTCCTGCGCCGAATCGAAGCCGGCAAGCGGCACCGAGGCCGGGGTGAAGTCGGGCACGCCCATGGCGATGCGCAGATCGCCACCGTCGAGGCATTCGACCGCATGGGTCCCGGCCGGGCTGTCGAGCAGGAAACGCGGGCCCTGCGCAGCGCCGTCGCGCAGCAACCAGGCGGCGATGCAGCGCGCGCCGTTGCCGCACTGGCGCGCGACGGAGCCGTCGGCGTTGAAGATCCGATAACCGGCCGCCGCGTCGGCGCTGCGCGCCGGCTCCACGGTCAGGATCTGGTCGCAGCCGACACCGGTATGGCGGTCGGCGAGCGCCCGGCACAGCGCCGGCGTGGGCGGCGGTGCGCCGTCGCGCAGGTCCAGCACCACGAAGTCGTTGCCGGCGCCGTGCATCTTGCTGAAACGCAGGCCCGCACCCGGCCGCGGCGTGCCGTCGCCCATGGCCTCAGCCGCCGCCACCGTCGGTGTCGTCGTTGCCGCTGTCGTCTTCTTCGATGTCGTCGATGTCGGGCGACGGCAGCATGTCCACGCTGGGCGCGGTGCCGTCGTCGTCGGCGTCGTCCACGGGAGGTGGCGCGTCGCTGTCGTCTTCGGAGTCCTCGCCTTCGACGGGCGCGGCTTCGGTTCCGGTGCCGTCCGGTGGCGGACGCACCAGGTCGCCCTTGTTGCCGCAGGCGGCGAGCGGCAGCAACAACAGCAGGAGGATGGCGATGGCAAGGCGACGTGCGTTCATGCCCGCAGTGTAGCCGCAGCGGCCGCGGCGAGAAACGCTTGCGCCGATCCGTTCATCCGGCATCCGGGGGTTCCGGCCGCAACCACAGCCAGGCCGCGACGATCGCCATGCAGGCGACCGGCAGCGCCGTCATCCACCAGCGGTGCGCCGGGAACAACGGCATGACCAGCAGCAGGATCGCCGCGCAGGCCGCCATCGCGGCGGTCGCCATCCATTTCGCGCGGCGGCTGACCGCGCCGTGCGCCTGCCAGTCGCGGATCATCGGGCCGAAACGCGGATGCACCAGCAGCCAGCGATGCAGGCGCTCGGAGCCGCGGGCCGCGGCCCAGGCGGCGATCAGGATGAACACCGTGGTCGGCAGGCCGGGCACGAACACGCCGACCAGGCCGAGGCCGAGGCTGGTGTAGGCCAGCAGCCACCAGGCCCAGCGGAAGCGCGCGCGTTCGGTCATGACTGCATGATATCCGTGCAGCGCACGTCCACTGTAAACATCGTCATTCCCGCGAAGGCGGGAATGACGAGAAGAATGACGGGGCCGGGATTACGCCTCAGCGCACGTCGAGGCGGTCGATGAGGAAGGCGTACATCTCCGACAGTTCGCGGTAGCGGCGGAAGCGGCCGGACTTGCCGCCGTGGCCGGCGTCCATGTTGGTGCGGAACACCACGGTGCCCTCGCCGGTGTTGAGGTCGCGCAGCCGGGCGACGTACTTGGCCGGTTCCCAGTACTGCACCTGCGAGTCCCACAGCCCGGTGCCGACGAACATCGCCGGATAGGCCTGCGCCTCCAGATTGTCGTACGGCGAGTACGAGAGCATGTAGTCGTAATAGTCCTTCTGCTCCGGGTTGCCCCACTCGTCGTACTCGTTGGTGGTCAGCGGAATGCTCGGGTCGAGCATGGTGGTGACCACGTCGACGAACGGCACCTGCGACAGGATCACGCGGTACTTGTCCGGTGCCATGTTCGCCACTGCGCCCATCAGCAGGCCGCCGGCACTGCCGCCATAGGCGGCGACGCGATCCTTCGCAGCGTAGCCTTCCTGCACCAGGTAGTCGGTGACGTCGATGAAATCGGTGAAGGTGTTGACCTTGTTGAACAGCTTGCCGTCGTCGTACCACTTGCGGCCCATCTCCTGGCCGCCGCGGATGTGGGCGATGGCGTACACCATGCCGCGGTCGAGCAGGCTGACCACGGTCTGGTTGAAGCCCGGGTCCATCGAGGCGCCGTAGCTGCCGTAGGCGTACTGCAGCAGCGCGGCCTCGCCGTTCTTCTCGAAGCCCTTGCGGTAGACCAGCGACACCGGGATCTTCGTACCGTCGCGCGCCTCGGCCCACAGGCGCTCGGTGACGTACCGCGCCGGGTCGTAGCCGATCACCGGCTGCTGCTTGAGTAGGCGGCGCTCGCCGGTGGCCACGTTGACCTCGTAGGTGGTCGACGGCGTGGTCATCGAGGTATAGCCGTAGCGCAGCCACTCGGTGTCGGGCTCGGCATTGACCGACAGGCCCATCGAGTACGCGGGCTCGTCGGCCTTCACGTATTCCTCGCTGCCGTCGGGCTTGATCACCCGCACCCGCTCCAGCGCCTGGGAACGCTCCTCGATGGCGGTGAAGCCGTCGAACAGCTCGAAGCCCTCGATGAAGACGTCGTCGCTGTGCGGCAGCCATTCCTGCCACTGCTCGCGCGAGCGCGCGTCGGTCGGCGCGGTCATGACCTTGAAGTTGGGCGCGTCCTGGTTGGTGCGGACCACCCAGCGGCCGCCGTGATGGTCAGCGCTGTACTCGATGTCGCGCTGGCGCGGCGCGAACACCGCGAATTCACGCGGATCGGCGGCCGGCGCGCAGCGCATCTCCGAGGACACCGTACTCTCGACCTGGATGCAGATGAAGGCGTCGTCGCGGGTACGGTCGATCCCCATGTAGAAGCTGTCGTCGGGCTCCTCGTAGACCAGCACGTCGTCTGCCACCGGCGTGCCGAGCACGTGCTTCTTCACCCGCTTGGTGAGCAGGGTCTCGGGATCGTTCTCGATGTAGAACAGGGTGCGGTTGTCGTCGGCCCAGACCAGGTTGGCCGACACCCCGGGGATGGCGTCCGCCAACACCTCGCCGGTCTCCAGGTCCTTGAAACGCACCGTGTATTGGCGACGGCCGCTGGTGTCGTCGGCGTAGGCCAGCATGCGGTTGTCCTGGCTGACCTCCCAGTCGCCGACGTTGTAGTAGTCCTTGCCCTCGGCCAGCGCGTTCACCTCGAGCAGGACTTCCTCGCCGGCGGTATCGCCGGCATCGTTGGCGCGCTGGATCGTCGCGGCGTCGAGCCCGTCGGCGTCGCGGCGCCGGGCATGGACCGGATAGTCGCGGCCGGTCTCGAAACGGGTGTAGTACCACCAGCCGCGCTCGCGGTACGGCACCGAGCTGTCGTCCTGCTTGATGCGGCCGACGATCTCCTCGTACAGCGCATCGCGCAGCGGCTTCAGCGGTGCCATCACCGCATCGACATAGGCGTTCTCGGCCTGCAGGTAGGCGATGACGGCCTTGTCCTGACGGGTATCGTCGCGCAGCCAGTAGTACTCGTCGTTGCGCACGGCGCCATGCGGCGCCTTGACCTCGTAGGGCTTCTGCGCGGCGTCGGGCGGGGCGGGCATGTCATCGTTGGCGAGAGCGGTCGTGGTCATCAGCAGCAGCGCGGGAAGGAGGAAGGGGCACGGGTTCATGGATGGGGTCCGCAGGTGCGTGTTGCAACGGATCGGGACATCCGCGCCCCGCCGGCATGCGCCGGGGAGCGCGACAAGGGTCAGTCCTGCAGTTGCTGCCACAGGAAGGTGAAGTACAGCGCGTCCATGTGCGCGGCCTGCCGGTTGCTGGCCGAGCCGCCGTGGCCGCCCTCGATGTTCTCGTAGTAGCGCACGTCCTTTCCGGCCTCGGACATCCGCGCCATCATCTTGCGTGCGTGGCCGGGATGGACGCGGTCGTCGCGGGTCGAGGTGAGCAGCAGGGTCGGCGGATAGTCGCGATCGGCCTCGAACAGGTGGTACGGCGAAAACGTGCGGATGAATGCCCACTCCTCCGGAAGGTCGGGGTTGCCGTATTCGGCCATCCACGAGGCACCGGCCAGCAGCTTGTGGTAGCGCTGCATGTCCAGCAGCGGCACCTGGATCACCACCGCGCCGAACAGCTCGGGGTACTGGGTGAGCATGTTGCCGGTGAGCAGGCCGCCGTTGCTGCCGCCGCGGATGCCCAGGTGCGCGGGCGAGGTGATGCGGCGCTCGATCAAGTCGCGCGCCACCGCAGCGAAGTCCTCGTAGGCCTTGTGGCGGTTGGCCTTAAGCGCGGCCTGGTGCCAGCGCGGGCCGTACTCGCCGCCGCCGCGGATGTTGGCCACGGCGTAGGTGCCGCCCTTCTCCAGCCAGCCCTTGCCGATGCCGCCGGAATAGCCGGGCGTGAGCGAGATCTCGAAGCCGCCGTAGCCGTACAGCAGGGTCGGGTTGCGGCCGTTGGCTTCCAGGTCCTTCGGCCGCACCAGGAAGTACGGGACGCGGGTGCCGTCCTTCGAAGTCGCGAACTGCTGCTCGATGACATGCCCGGAGGCGTCGAAGAACGCCGGCATCGCCTTGAGCTGTTCCGGCTGTTCGCCGATCTCGGCCAGCGACAGGGTGCTCGGGGTGAGGTAGTCGGTGACGGTGAGCCACACCGCGTCGGATTCGACGTCGTCGACCGCCCTGACCGCCACGGCACCGATCTCCGGCGCGCCCGCGAACGCGCTGCGGTCCCAGCCGTCGGCGCCCGGCGTCAGCACGAAGAGCCGGTTCTTGACGTCGTCGAGCACGTTGAGCACGGCGTGGTGGCGGGTCCAGGTGACGCCGGCCAGCGAGGTGGTTTCGCTGGGCTCGAACAGCACCTCGAACGCGCGCCCGCCGGCCATGAAGTCGTCGAGTCGCGCCGCCAGCAGTGAACCGGCCGGGTACTCACACCCGCCGACGTCCCACGACTCGCGCAGCTCGAGTGTGAGCCATTCGCGATGCAGACCCTTGTTGGCGGAGTTCGGCGCGTCGATCTTCGCCAGCGTGCCGTCGGCACCGCGCAGGTACAGCTCGTCGTTGTAGAAGGCGATGGTGCGGCTGACCAGGTCGCGCTCGAAGCCGGGGGTGAGATCGCGGAAGGCGGCGATGTACATGTCCTCCGGCTCGCCCTCGTACACCAGCTCGGCCTGCGCCAGCGGCGTGCCGCGGCGCCAGCGCTTGGCGATGCGCGGGTAGCCGGACCCGGTGAGGCTGCCTTCGCCGAAGTCGGTGTAGACGTACACCGTGTCGCGATCGATCCACTGCAACCCGCCCTTGGCCTCGGGGCGGAAGAAGCCGTCCTCGACCCACTCCTTCGCCGCCAGGTCGAACTCGCGGGTGACGTCGGCATCGGCGCCGCCGCGCGAGAGCGCGATCAGGCAGCGCGTGTAGTCCGGGCGCAGGCAGTCGGCGCCGTGCCAGACCCAGTTCTCGCCCTCGGCGGCGTTGAGCGCGTCGAGGTCGAGCAGCACTTCCCACTGCGGCTTCGGCTTGCGGTATTCGTCCAGTGTGGTGCGGCGCCAGATGCCGCGCTCGTGGTCCTTGTCCTTCCAGAAGTTGTAGTAGAACTCCCCCCGCTTCTCGACCTCGGGGATGCGCTCGTCGGAGTCGTAGATCGCCAGCAGCTCGGCCTCGAGCGCCTTGAAGGCGGGGGTGTCCGCCAATTCGGCTTCCGCCCTGGCGTTCTGCTCGCGCACCCAGGCCAGCGCCTTGTCGCCTTCGACCTCTTCGAGCCATTGGTACGGGTCGGACATCTCGGCCTCCATGGTCTGGGCGGCGGCGGCACCGGCGGCCAGGCCGAGGGCGACGCCGGCGGCGAGGCAGAAGGACGGCAGTTTCGACATTCGGAGGCTCCGCGAACGGTTTCGACTGAAACCGGGAACGCTAGCACAGCCGCCGGCCCGCGCCGCCGTGCCGATCGTCGTGCCGCTCACCTTCGGCTGGAAGATCGCGTCCGACGACCCGAAGACGCCGGACGCCCATGTACGTGCCCCTTTGGCGGTCTCGGCGGTCGCTCCCCATGCCCGCCGATGTAGGAGGGGCTTCAGCCCCGACCCCGGGAAACGAGCGGAGCGCGCAACAACCCACAGACAGCGTCCGGTCCCGGCACCGCATGCGCCCTGGTGCCTCACCGCGGCCCTCGGCAGGTCGGGGCTGAAGCCCCTCCTACAGAGGTCGGCGGAACGCGTGTCGAGACAGCCCGGGAGCACCGGACGATCGCCTGTTGGCGCCTGCCGGACGCGGGGCCGCGCTTGGCTGACGCCCGCACCCGTTCGGTGCGATCCGCCGTCTCCCCGCGCGCCGTGCGAGCGGGGATTCCGTGGACGAAGTGTCCGAGTGGGCCGTGTGGCTCAGGCGGCGCGGGGCAGCCGCGGGCGCGGCACGGCGACCCGGCGGCGGGCCTGCGGCGCCGAAGGCCGCCACCGCCGCAGCCCCGGCGACGAGGAGGAAGCCGGGCTGCGGCGGTGCGACAGGGTCACCAGGTAACGGGCAGCCAGCGCCGCCAGGCTGGCCAGCGGCATGCCGAGCAGCCACAGCGGCGCCGCGCCCAGCGCGAAGGCACCGGCGCGCAGCGGCGGCAGCGACAGCAGTGCGATGGCGCCGAGGAACAGCGCGCCGCCGAGCACGGCGGCCAGCAGGGTCGGGGCGGACGGGGACGGCGGCATCGGTGCGGTGTGCATGGCTGCGCTCCTGGAGTCGATGCGCGCAGCCTGCCGGTGCCCGGTCGCAACGACTGCGACTTGCGGCCGGAGGACGGCGGCGGCGTTCCCGAAGGTCCATGGCGGGCGACTGCCCGCGTGCCGGGGCATACGCTTTCCATGCCGTTGCCCTTGTAGGAGGGGCTTCAGCCCCGACCGCGTTCGGATGCTAGGAAATACGTCTGCCGTTGTTTTCCTTCGCAACGCGCGGCGGCGCACTCATCGTGGTCGCCGCCGATGGGTCTGCCTGGCGCGGTCGGGGCTGAAGCCCCTCCTACAGAAGCGGGCGGAGGAAGTGAATGTCGAGACAGCCCAGGCGCCGACGGTTCAGTACCCCGCGGCGTCGAGCGCGCGGGTGGCCTCGTGGCGGCCGATGGCGATCAGCTCCTTCGCGCGCCAGAACTCATAGAACTGGCAGGCGTCGCGCGGGATGCGGATCACCAGTTCCGGCGGGTCCAGCGCCAGCTGCACGCGCGAGATCTGCGCCTGCATGGTGTCGAGCGCGCGCGACATGACTTCCACCAGGCCCATGTCGCGGGCATCGCGGCCGCGGCGCCAGAAGGGGCGATGGCCGGCGCCGGCATCGACCGCGTCGGCATGATCCTGCACCGGCGAGCCGTTCGCGGCCGGTTCGCCCGGCGGCCGCCGCGGCCAGCCGTGCATGTCGACGGCGATCAGGCGATGGGCGTCGGACAGGCGCGTGGCGGCGATCGGCAGCGGCGCCAGCAGGCCGCCGTCGACCAGTTCACGGCCATGCACCTCGTGCGCGAGGAACAGGCCGGGAATCGCGAACGAGGCGCGCAGCGCGTCCCACAGCGGACCGGTCTGCAGCCAGACCTCGCGCTGGCGCTGCAGGTCCACCGCGACGGCGGTGAAGCGCACCGGCAAGTCCTCGATCAGCGGATCGCCGACCACCTCGCGCATCGCGTTCACCAGGCGGTCACCGCGCAGCATTCCGGAACGCCCGAACACCGGGTCGAGCAGGCGCAGGAAATCGCGCCGCGACATCGCCTGCAGCCGGGCGTCGAACTCGCGCAGTCTGCCCGCCGCGTGGATGCCGCCGACCAGCGCGCCGCTGGAGGCGCCGGAGATCGTCACGATCTCGAAGCCGCGCTCCTCCAGCACCTCGATCACGCCGATCTGCGCCAGCCCGCGCGCGCCGCCCGCGCCCAGCGCCAGCGCGACCTTCTCGCGGGCGGGCGCGGGCCCGGCGGCGGGCATCAGTCGCGTTCGTAGTTGGACAGCGCCAGGGCGAGCAGCGAACGCGCCTGCTCGCGCAGCGACGGCGGCTCGACGATGGTGGCGTCGGCGCCGTAATGCAGCACGTCCATCAGCAGTTCGCGCGCGGCGCTGTAGGGCACCTTCAGCTCGTAGCTGCCGTCCGGCAGGTAGCGCCCCTGCTGCTGCGAATGCCAGTGTTCGTCCGCCACCCAGCGCGCGGCGCGGGCGTTGAACAGGATCGTCGCCCAGCCCTTGGGCTCGCCGGAAAAGATGCCGTAGCTGCCGGCCAGGTGGCGGTCCAGCTCGGCCTCGTCGATGTCGCGGGCGGCGGCGTCGAGCATGCGCGCGCCGCTGATGCGATCGACGGAAAAGCTGCGCAGACCGTCGCGATCGTGATCCCAGGCATCCAGGTACCAGTTGCCGCGATAATGCGTGACCCGCTGCGGCGAGACCGTGCGCCGGGTGCGCTCGTCGGTGGAGCGCGCGCGGTACTCGAAGCTCAGCTGCTTGCGCTCGAGCACCGCCGAGCAGACGAAACGAAACGCCTGCTCGTCCATCTTGCGCGAATGGTGGGGGATCACCCGCACCCGCTCGACCGGCCACTGCTTGCCGGCGGCGTGCTCGTCGAGCAGCTTCTCGATGCGCTGCTGCAACGGCGCCAGCGCGTTCGACAACACCCCGCCGCCGCTGCGCGACAGCAGCTGCTGCGCGGCCAGCAGCGCGTGCAGCTCGTCCGAACTCAGCCACAGCCCGGGCAGTTCGAAGCGGCCGCCTTCGTCGGCGTCGTAGCGGAAGCCGGCCTCGCCGTCCCCGACGATCGGCGCCATCAGCGCGTCGCGCAGGAAGGCCAGGTCGCGGTAGACGGTGGCGCGCGAGCAGCCGAGCTCGTCCTGCAGCCGCGCCACCGTGACCGGATAGCGCGCGTGCTTGAGCGTGCGGTGCAGCGAGAGAATGCGTTCGTAGCGGTCCATGGGCCCGATTATGGGGGCAAGTCGGGCCGCGGGGCAGCGGCGCGGACGTCCTCCCCCGGGGCCGGCCGCCGGGCCGGAGGCGACGGTTGCAGCGGATAACCGCCGTTTCATGCGCCTTGCCGGACCCGCGGCGCAGGCGCCGGAGCGCTTCCGGATGCGCCTGCGGCCCTCGCCCGCCGCCGTGGTAGAGCGCATCGGCCGGCTGGTCGGCGGCCGGGACTACACGACCGATCCCTGCCCGCAGATCCACCGCAACCTGGTCGGCCTGGGCCCGGCGGCGATGGCGCGCTGCTGCAGGAGGAATTGCGCCGGCTGCGGCAGCTGTACGGTGAGTTGGCCTTTGCGCACGCCGGAATCCGTATGCCAGGTATCCGGACGACCATGGAGGTTCACATGTCAGCACGCGCATCCACCGCAGTCATCGCCTTGTCCACGCTCCTGCTGGGCGCCTGCGACGCGAAGCCGCCGGCGGCCGGCACCGCGGCCGATCCGGTCGTGGCATCCGCGACATTCGCGGAAAGGGTGGCCGGCGCGGCCGCGGCGGCCAATCCGCTGTCCGATCCACGCGCGGACGTGATGGCCGCAATCGAACGGATGCAGGCGGCGGCCAGTTATGCGGTGGACATCGAGACCGCGGCCGGCAACCTGATGCTCGAGCACGTCGCCCCGGACCGTTTCCGCATGACCATGCCCAACGGCATCACCCAGACCATCCTCGGCGACCGCATGTACATGCAGATGCAGGGCCAGAGCACGCAGGTGCCGCTGCAGGCGGGCATGCTCGAGAAATTCCGCGACCGCGGGCGGATCGCCGCCGGACAGCAGGGCACCACTATCGAGCCGCTGGGCGCCGACAGCGTCGCCGGCAAGCCTGCACGCAAGTACCGCATGGTCCACGAGGATCCGGACAATCCCCCGGCGATCCTGTGGATCGGCAGCGACGGCTATCCATTGCAGATGCAGGTCGTCGCGGACGCGCAGGCCACCACCACGGCCCGCTATTCGCGCTTCAACGACGCGTCGATCCGCATCGAAGCGCCGGAATAGACGATCACTGTGGGCCAAGGCCCACCCCATACCCCGCATAGGGTGGGCCTTGCCCACCAAAAGGGTCGAACTCCTGACAGCTTCCCGGCCGAGCCGGGGTTTGCTTCAAAGAATCACGGGGTTTTCCGCAACAGGCGCGGCGCGCCGCTCGCCGCTCCCCCGGCGCACGGGCACAATAGCCGCCATGCCTGCGCCCGCACCGAACGAGCCGGTCCTGGATCTCTCCCCCTCGCCGGGCGACGAGGTCAGGACCACCACCTGCTACATGTGCGCCTGCCGCTGTGGCATCAAGGTGTGGACGACGGACGGCAAGATCCGCTACATCCAGGGCAATCCCGCGCATCCGGTGAACCAGGGCGTGCTGTGCGCCAAGGGTGCGGCGGGCATCATGCAGCACTACTCGCCGGCACGGCTGTCCCGGCCGCTGCTGCGGTTGGGCGAGCGCGGCAGCGGCGAGTTCCGCGAGATCGAATGGGACGAGGCGCTGCAGATCGCGACCGGCTGGCTGAAGCCGATCCGCGAACGCAATCCGGACGAACTCGCCTTCTTCACCGGCCGCGACCAGTCGCAGGCGCTGACCGGCTGGTGGGCGCAGCAGTTCGGCACCATCAACTATGCGGCGCACGGTGGTTTCTGCTCGGTCAACATGGCCGCCGGCGGGCTGTACACGCTGGGCGGCAGCTTCTGGGAATTCGGCGAGCCGGACTGGGCGCACACCCGATACCTGATGCTGTGGGGCGTGGCCGAGGACCACGACTCCAACCCGCTCAAGCTCGGGCTCGGCAGGCTCAAGGAGCGTGGCGCCAAGATCGTCGCGATCAACCCGGTGCGCAGCGGCTACGGCGCGATCGCCGACGAGTGGATCGGCATCCGCCCCGGGACCGACGGGCTGTTCGCGTTCGCGCTGATCCACGAACTGCTGCGCAACGACCACGTTGACCTCGACTACCTGGTGCGCTACGCCGATGCGCACTGGCTGGTGATCCGCGATCCGGGTGCGGCCGACGACGGGCTGTTCGCGCGCGACGGCGAAGGGCGGCCGCTGTGCGCGGCGCGTGTCGACAATCCCGCCACCTCTGAGGACCACTCCTTCTCCCGCGCAGAAGATGAAGCCCTCTCCCCCGCAAGCGGGGGAGAGGGTTGGGTGAGGGGGCAGGCGGAGCGGCAGAAGGCGACCGCTGGCGTACCCGGCCAAGAGCCCCCCTCACCCCAACCCTCTCCCCCGCGAGCGGGGGAGAGGGAGCAACTGCACTGGCGGCTGGTGGAAGCCGATGCCATCGACATCTCTCCGCTCGTGGTCGGCGAATACACGCTTGCCGACGGCCGCGCCGCGGTGCCGGTGTTCCAGCTGGTCGCCGAGCGCTATCTCGATCCGCAGTATTCGCCCGATGCGGTGAGCGAGCGCTGCGGCATTCCCGCCGCGACCATCCGCCGCATCGCGCGCGAACTGGCGACGGCCGCGTTCGAGCACCCGGTGCGGCTGCCGGTCGCCTGGACCGACGCCTGGGGCCGCGAGCACGACGAGATGGTCGGCCGGCCGGTGGCGATGCACGCGATGCGCGGCATCAGCGCGCACAGCAACGGGTTCCACACCTGCCGCGCGCTGCACGTATTGCAGCTGCTGCTGGGCGCGGTGGACACGCCCGGCTCGTTCCGCTTCCAGCCGCCGTACCCGAAGCCGGTGCCGCCGCCGAACCGTCCCGGCAAGACCCGCCGCGACGATGGCAGCCTCGATGCGCCGCCGCTCGGGTTCGTGCACGCGCCCGAGGACCTGCTGGTCGACGCGCGCGGAGAACCGCGGCGCATCGACCACGCGTTCTCGTGGAACTATCCGCTGTCGGCGCACGGCATGCTGCATACGGTGATCCGCAACGCCCATGCCGGCGATCCGTACCCGATCGACACGCTGATGCTGTTCATGGCCAACATGAGCTGGAACTCGGCCATGAACACCGGCGAGACCATGCAATGGCTCACCGACAAGGGCGACGACGGCGAATACCGGATCCCGCACATCATCTATTCCGACGCCTACGCCAGCGAGATGGTCGCCTACGCCGACCTGGTGCTGCCCGACACCACGTACCTGGAACGCTTCGACGCGATCTCGCTGCTGGACCGGCCGATCTCCGACGCCGACGGCGCCGCCGACGCGATCCGGCACCCGGTGTTCGAGCCCGCCACCCAGGCCGGCGCCGACGGCCGGCCGCGCGATGTGCGCGGCTTCCAGTCGGTACTGCTCGACCTGGGCGCGCGGCTCGGCCTGCCGGGCATGATCGACGCCGACGGCACGCCGAACTACCGCGACTACGCCGACTACATCGTCCGTCACGAGCGTGCGCCCGGGGTCGGGCTGCTGGCCGGCTGGCGCGGTGACGGCACGCATCACGGCAAGGGCGCACCCAATCCCGACCAGCTGCAGCGCTACATCGACAACGGCGGCTACTGGCGCGAGGAGATCCCGGAACACGCGCGCTACTTCAAGATGGCCAACCGCGGCTATCTGCAATGGGCGCAGGGCAAGGGCTTTCTCGGCGCCGGCGATGCCATCGCGCTGCAGCTGTATGCCGAGCCCCTGCAGCGCTTCCGCCTGGCCGCGCAGGGGCACGGCGCGCACGTGCCGCCGCCGCAACATCGCCAGCGGGTGGAGACGTACTTCGATCCGCTGCCGCTGTGGTACGAGCCTTTCGAGGGCGCGCAGCTCGGCACGGCGCGGGCCTCTCCGGAGCGTCATCACCGCGCAGGCGGTGATCCAGCGACTTCATGCTCGAGGGACGAAAAGGCACTGGGCCCCCGCCTGCGCGGGGGCGACGAGGATCCTTACCCCCTGCACGCCATCACCCAGCGGCCGATGTTCATGTATCACGCCTGGGGGTCGCAGAACGCCTGGCTGCGGCAGATCGCCGCCCGCAACTGGCTGTACCTGCATCCGGACACCGGGGCGAAATACGGGATCGGGGACGAAGACTGGGTCGAGGTGATCTCGCACCACGGCAGCATCACCGTGCAGGCGAAGTTCGCCGGCAACGTGCAGCCGGACACGGTGTGGAGCTGGAACGCGATCGGCAAGCGCCGCGGCGCGTGGAAACTGGCGAAGGACGCGCCGGAGGGCGAGCGCGGCTTCCTGCTCAACCACCTGATTTCCGACCGTACCCCGCGCGGCGACTACGCCAACGCCGACCCGGTCACCGGCCAGGCGGCCTGGTTCGACCTGCGGGTGAACCTGCGCCCGGTCACCGCCGTCGACGACTGCACGCAGCCGCAGTTCGCGCCACTGCCGGGCGCCGTCGATGACGACCGCCCACTGCGCTATGGTGCGCCGCTACGCCGACGGAACCGCGGGGAACGCGCGCGATGACCATGGATGCCTGGCTGACCTTCGCCGTGATCGCCGGCGCGGTCTATCTGTTCGTCAGCGAGAAGCTGCCGGTGGAGGTGGTGGCGCTGCTGGTGCTGGCGAGCCTGCTGGCGCTGCGGCTGGTGTCCACCGACCAGGCGTTGTCCGGTTTCAGCAGCCCGGCCACGATCACGGTGGCGGCGATGTTCGTGCTCAGCGCCGGGCTGCAACGCGGCGGCTCGTTGCAGCGGCTCGGTGCGCTGCTGGCACGGATCCGCTGGGGATGGCTGTTCGCGCTGGCGATGATGCTGCTGACGGCGGTGATCTCCGGTTTCATCAACAACACCGCGGCGGTGGCGGTGTTCCTGCCGCTGGTGATCGCGGCGACGGTGGCCAACCGGCAACCGCCGTCGAAATACCTGATCGCGCTGTCCTATGCCGGCCAGTTCGGCGGCGTGTGCACGCTGATCGGCACCTCCACCAACCTGCTGGTCGATTCGCTGGCGCGGCAGTCGGGCGAGACCGGCTTCACCCTGTTCGAGTTCGCGCCGATGGGGGTGATCTTCGTCGCCGTCGGCGTCACCTACATGATGGTGGCGCGGCGTTTCCTGCTGCCCGACCTCGGCGTTCCGGAGCAGGCCGACAGCGGCCACGCCGGACGCTACGTGGTGGAACTGCTGGCGACCGAGCGCTCGTCCGCGATCGGCAAGCGCGGCGGCGAGATGTTGCCCGACGACGCCGGTGACGTGGTGGTGCTCGAGATCTTCCGCGGCCGGCAGCCGGTGCCGTCGCCACGCAGCGAGGAGGTGCGCGCCGGCGATCGCCTGCTGCTGCGCGGCGAGTGGCGCGACATCGAGCAGGCGCGCAAGAAGCTCAAGCTCGACTACGACCAAGTCAGCCGCGAACTCGACGGCGATGCCGAGGACGGGCGCCTGCACGCCGAAGCCATGGTGGCGCCCGGCTCGCACCTGATCGGCCAGACCCTGGCAGCGGTCCGCTTCGGCCACACCTATCGCGTGCGGGTGCAGGGCCTGCACCGGCACCGGCTGGCGATCCGGCAGCCGCTCGACCGGGTACCGCTGGCGGTTGGCGACGTGCTGCTGCTGGACGCACCGGAGAAGTCGCTGGAAGCGATGCGTTCCGATCCCGGACTGCTGGTGCTGGGCGAGCGCGAGCAGGATCGCTCATCGATCGGCCGCGCGCTGCTGGCGATCGCGGTGATGGCGGCGGTGGTGACCGTCGCCGGGCTCGGCTGGCTGCCGATCGTGGGCTCGGCGATCCTGGGTTGCATCGCGCTGGTGGTGCTGCAGATCCTCAAGCCCGAGGACGCCTATCGCGCGATCGACTGGCGCGTGGTCATCCTGCTGGCCGGCGTGTTGCCGATGGGGATCGCGCTGCAGAATTCCGGCGCCGCCGGCTGGATCGCGGAACATGCGGTGACCGTGGTCGGCGGCTTCGGCCCGGTGGCCACGCTGATGGCGATCTACGTGCTGACCTCGGTGCTGACCGAGGCGATGAGCAACAACGCGTCGGCGGCGCTGGTGGTGCCGATCGCGATCGCCACCGCCGATGCGCTGGGCCTGGACAGCAAGCCGTTCCTGGTCGCGGTGGCGTTCGCGGCCTCGACCAGCTTTCTCACGCCGATCGGCTACCAGACCAACACCATGGTCTATACCGCCGGCGGCTACCGCTTCACCGATTTCGTCAAGGTCGGCCTGCCGCTGAACGTGATCTTCCTGGTCATGGCGGGGCTGCTGATCCCGCGCTACTTCCCGTTTTGATCGAGATGTCCCGCCCGTGACCGCACTGCCGCCGCCATCGAAGAAGAAGATGGGCCTGGTGATCGACCTGGACACCTGCGTCGGCTGCCATGCCTGCGCGACCAGCTGCAAGGAATGGAACGCCGGCGGCATCGCCGGCCCGCTGGTCGACGAGCAACCGTACGGCAAGGCGCCGTCCGGGGTGTGGCTCAACCGCGTGCACAGCTACGAGGTCGCGGCGAGCGGACCGGCGGAGGCTGGAGACACGACTTCGGGAACACCTGAGGGAGCGCCGGGAGTCGCGACTGCGGGCGATGCCGGTCGCGACTTCCATCGCGCCCACAAGGCGGGCGGACACTGCGCCGACAACGGTGGCGACGACGCGCAGCCGGCGATGACCCTGCACTTCCCGCGCAGCTGCCTGCACTGCGAGACCCCGGCCTGCGTGACCGTGTGCCCGACCGGGGCCAGCTACAAGCGCGCCGAGGACGGCATCGTGCTGGTCGACGAGGACAAGTGCATCGGCTGCAAGCTCTGCAGCTGGGCCTGCCCCTACGGCGCGCGCGAATACTCCGAGGTCGACGGGGTGATGAAGAAATGCACCCTGTGCGTGGACCGCATCTACAACGAGCAGCTCGACGAGAGCGAGCGGGTGCCGGCCTGCGTGCAGGCCTGCCCCACCCGTGCGCGCCATTTCGGCGATCTCGGTGATCCGGATTCGGACGTGTCGAAGCTGGTGGCCGAACGCGGCGGCGTGGCGCTGATGCCGGAGCTCGGCTACGCCCCGGTCAACCGCTACCTGCCGCCGCGCCCGCGTCGCGGCAGCGACGATGCGGCGGCACCCCGCGAATCGTCGGCCGCAGCGAAGACGCCGCTGCACTGGTTGAACCGCATTCTCAAACGTTGACGGGCGGGAGGAATCGAGCGCCTCCCGCCATTCCGATCCGCATCTTCGTCCGCCCACACCGTCGTCCGCCTCGCACCGTCATCCGCCCCCGCACCGCCGTCCGCCCCGCACGGTCGTCCGCCCCGCACCGTCATCCCGGCGAAGGCCGGGATCCAGGCCGGCGACTCATTACGGATGGCGGCGAGGTCTGGATTCCGGCCTGCGCCGGAATGACGACCTCAAAGTTCTGCCGTTGCCGTACCGTTGCCGTTGCCGCTGCCGATTCCCCATTCCCGATTCCCGGCCCAATCAGGTCCGCTGCCACGTCCCTGTACGATGTCGCGCGGAATCGTCTGCCAGGGAACCATCGATGCATCCCGCCCTCTCGGTGATCTTCTTCACCACCCTGTCCGGCGCCGGCTACGGCCTGCTGGCGTGGCTCGGTCTGTCGGTGCTGCTGTTGCATGCACGCGCCGACGTGATGCCGATGCTGGAAGCATTGCACTGGTGGTCGCTGCTGCTCGGCCTGGTGCTGAGCACGGTCGGCCTGCTCAGCTCGCTGGCGCACTTGGGCAAGCCGCAGCGGGCCTGGCGGGCGCTGTCGCAGTGGCGCACCTCCTGGCTGTCGCGCGAAGGCATGCTGGCGATGGCCACCGTCGTTCCGGCGCTGGCATTGGCGGCGCTGCTGCTATGGGTCGAGCCCGGCCCGGAACGCGCGCTCGCACTCGGGTTGTGCGGCTTGCTTCTGGCGACGCTGTCGCTGGCGACGGTGGCATGCACGGCGATGATCTACGCCTCGCTGCCGCCGATCCCGGCCTGGCACCATCCCCTGGTGGTCCCGGTCTATCTGCTGTTCGCGCTGCTGACCGGGCTGGCACTGCTGTTCTGGCTGATGGCACTGCTGCTGCCGGCGGGTACCGCCGCGACCGCGATGACGGCCACGTTGACCGCACTCGGTGCGCTGCTGCTGGCGAGCAAATGGCTGTACTGGCGCGCGATCGACCGGCAGCCGTCGCCGGCGACGCGCGGCGACGCCGTCGGCCTGCCGGGACGCACGGTCGCGGTCTTCGAGCGACCGCATACCGAGGCCAACTTCATCACCCGCGAGATGGCCTTCACGGTGGCGCGGCGGCACGCGGGAAGGCTGCGTTGGCTGGTCGCGGTATTGCTGGTCGCGGCGCCCGGGCTGGCCTGGCTGCTGGCGCTCTCGAGCTCGACGCCGGCGGCGCCGCTGTTGGCCGCGTCCGCCCTCGCGCTGCTGGCAGGCGCGTTCGTCGAACGCTGGCTGTTCTTCGCCCAGGCGCGGCATCTGGTCACGCTCTACTATTGAGCGGTCATCGGCGCGCAGACGCACGGGCGCCGGGCGACTTGGGAACCGGCGCCGATGACGGCATAATGGAATCGTTTCCACGCGGCCGTTCCGCGAGAACCCACGATGCTCGCGACCCGACGGTCTGCCGGATCCGTTCCCGTATTCATGCAGCCAAGCCCACGGACGCCGGCACTTTGCAGAATGCCGCGATGCATGCCCTGTGATGCCTTGGCCCGCCGCCGAATCGAGCGATCCACGCCGCCGGTGTCGCCAGCTTCGATGCGCGGCAGCGATCGCTTCACCCGCCGTCTTCGTCGCCTGAACATGCCCGTCTCATCTGCAAATCCCGCGCTTCACGCCTAGCACTAGGAACCAGTTGAATGACCGACTCCCGCCACCTGCTGGCCCCGCTCGCCCTCCTCGCTCTCGCGCTGTCGTCCGGCCCGCTGCGCGCCCAGACGCCACCGCCGGCCTACGAGGAAGACGCGCAGATCTGGAACCTGACCGGCGAACTCGGCCTGGCCATGAGCCGCGGCAACCGCCGCTCCGAGAACCTCAACAGCAAGCTGCTGTTCTCGCAGGAGGACGTGCGCAGCAAGCACCGGCTGACATTGTCGGCGTTACGTGCCAAGAGCGACGTCACCGGCGATTTCGACGGCGACGGCATTGCCGAGACCCGCTACACCACCAGCGCCAACCGCTACCAGATCGGCGGCACCACCGCGATCAAGGTCAACGAGATGCACAACTGGTTCGGCGCGGCGCGCTACGAGCGCGACGACTTCTCGCTCTATGACTACCAGGGCACATTCTCGTTCGGCTACGGGCACCACTTCCTGAAGAACGACCGCACCAAGCTGCTGACCGAGATCGGCCCCGGCTACCGCCGTGCGCGCCACGCCGAGAGCGGCGAGATCCGCAGCGACTTCATCGTGCGCGGGCTGCTCGATTTCGAGCGCCGGCTGACCGAAAACACCCGCTTGACTAATACACTGCTGATCGAGTCCGGCAACGAAAACACCTTCGCCCAGAACGATCTCGGCGTCGCGGTGTCGATGAACGAATCGCTGGCATTGAAGGCCGCGCTGCAGGCCCGCCACAACACCGAGGTCGAAGATCAGGTCGGGATCAAGAACACCGACACCCTGACCACGATCAACCTGGTCTACACCTTCAGGTAGGGCCTGTTAACGCTTCCCGAGCAGGTTGCGCCGGGCCTGAGGGTGTGCGGGGCAAGGAAGAACGAAGGCGCGTATGTCGATACGCAACTGAGTGATGACGCCGCACCGCGCGGCCTCAGGCCCGGCCCTTCGGGTTGCGCCGCAGTGGCCGCCATGCGGCGCCGCGCGGCTTGACCTTGCAGTCAGCAAGGCGCGGCGCCGCGCAACACCACCTGGCGGCCACTGCGGCGCAACGCGACCTGCTCGGGAAGCGTTAACAGGCCCTAGGCCAACAGGCGGTCGGCGCCGGCGGCGAGCAGGTCGCGGGCGACGCGTTCGCCGAGCTGTTCGCGCGCGTCGGCGGTATCGCTGCCGCAGGCGCGCACCAGTTGCCCGTCGGCGGCGCTGCCGACCAGTCCGTGCAGGGTGATCCGCTCCCCTTCCAGCAGGGCCAGCGCCGCCACCGGCACGTGGCAGCTACCCTCGAGGGCCCGGTTCATTGCGCGCTCGGCCTCCACGCACAGGCGCGTGTCGCGGTCGTCGAGCACGGCGAGCAGGGCGGCGACGCCGGCATCGTCGTCCCGGCATTCGACCGCGATCGCGCCCTGCGCCGGTGCCGGCAGCCAGTCCGGCGCGTCCAGCCGCATGCGGATGCGCCGCTCCAGGCCGAGCCGCTGCAGCCCGGCACAGGCGAGCACGATGGCGTCGTAGTCGCCGGCATCGAGTTTCGTCAGGCGGGTGTTGACGTTGCCGCGTACGTCCAGCGGCTGCACATCGGGGCGCAGCGCGCGCAACTGCGCTTGCCGCCGCAGCGATGAAGTGCCCACGCGCGCGCCCGGCGGCAGCGCCATCGGCGTGGCATGGGCGGCGCTGACGAAGGCGTCGGCGGAGTCGGCACGCGCCAGGATCGCCGGCAACGCGAAACCCGGCTCCAGCGCCATCGGCACGTCCTTGAGCGAGTGCACCGCGCAATCGACTTCGCCGCGCTGCATGGCCGATTCCAACTCCTTGAGGAACAGGCCCTTGCCGCCGATCGCCGCCAGCGACCGGTCCAGCACCTCGTCACCGCGCGTGCTCATCGGCACCAGTTCGACCTCGAGGCCGGGATGCGCCTCACGCAGGCGCGCGGCGACGTGTTCGCTCTGCCACAGGGCGAGCGGGCTCTTGCGGGTGGCGATGCGGAGGGTCTTCATCGACCCATTATCGCCGGTCGGGGCGCGAGCCGCGGCGGGCTGGCGTGAACGCCGGGCTCGAATGGAGGGTCGTCGACCATCGACCGTCAACCGAGTCGCAGGTCGTGGCTCGTAGCCGTGGTCCGTGGGTCCGTGGGTCCGTGGGTCCGTGGTCCGTGGTCCGTGGTCCGTGCCGCAAGCATGCGGCTTTTGCCGTCATCCCGGCGCAGGCCGGGATCTAGGCCCGCCGCCGTCCGGACGAGTCGCCTGCCTGGATCCCGGCTTGCGCCGGGATGACGATCTCGAAGTTCTGCCGCTGCCGGAGCCCGATTCCCGATTCCCGATTCCCGATCCCCGGCCGATCGCTCACAGTCGCTGGATCACCTCGCGCACCTGCGCCACGCAACGGCGGCTGACTTCCAGCGGCTGCTGCACGTGCCGCAGCATCGCGTGCACGTGGCCGTCGTGGTCGCGGCGGACCTCCACCAGTTCGTGCCGCGCGACCAGGCAGTTGCGGTGGATGCGCATGAAGCGCTCGCCGAACTCCTGCTCGAGCGATTTCAGCGATTCCTCGATCAGGTCCTCGCCGCGCGCGTGGTGCACCACCACGTACTTTTCCTCGGCCTGCAGGTAATACACCTCCTCGACCGGGATCAGCCGCAGGCTGCCGCGCAGGCGTGCGCACAGGTGGGTACGGCTCCGGTGCAGGCTGGCGCCGCCGTCATGGTCGCGGCCAATGGTGAAGGTGCGCGCACGCTCGAGCGCCGCATGCAGCCGCTCCGGCCGCACCGGCTTGACCAGATAGTCGACGGCGGCGGCCTCGAACGCCGACAGCGCGTGCGCGTCGTAGGCGGTGCAGAACACCACCGCCGGGCGCGGCTCGAACGCGGCCAGGTGGCGCGCGGTCTCCAGGCCGTCGATGCCGGGCATGGCGATGTCGAGCAAGATCAGGTCGGCGTCGTGCTCGGCGCAGGCATGCAGCGCGGCGTGGCCGTCGCCGACCTCGGCCACCAGCTCCACGCCCGGCTGCTGCGCCAGCAGCGTGCGCAACCGCTCCCGGGCCAGCGGCTCGTCGTCGGCGATCACGACCTTCACGTCAGGCGCCCTCCCGCGCTTCGCGTCTCAGTCGAGCGGCAGCTCGATCTCGCAGGCATAGTAGCCGTCGCGCCAGTCGCAGGCCATTCGCGCGCGCGCGCCAAAGGCATAGCTGAGGCGGTGGGCGATGCTGCGCTGGGCGTGGCCGGCGCCCTGCTGCGGCATCTGCGCCGGCGCCGACGGCGGCAGCGACGGGTTGCGCACCCGCAGGTACAGGGTGTCCGGGGTCGCCACGAGCTCGATCGCGATGCAGCCGCCCCGCGGCAGCCGCGAGATGCCGTGCAGCACGGCGTTCTCCAGCAGCGGCTGCAGCACCAGCCGCGGCATCGGCAGCGTCCACGGCAACGGCTCGGTCCTGCGCCACTGCACCTGCAGGCGCTCGCCCACGCGCAGCTGCTCGATGGCGAGGTACTGCTCGGCCAGCCGCACTTCCTCGGCCAGCGACGAATCGCCCTCGCCGGCGCCGAGCGCGGCGCGGAACAGGTCGGACAGGTCGAGCACGGCGCGCTCGGCCACGGCCGGATCGCGCCGCAGCAGGCCGGCGATCATGTTCATGCTGTTGAACAGGAAATGCGGGCGGATTCGCGCCTGCAGCGCGTCGGCCTGGGCGCGGGCGCTGGCGTTGACCTGCGCCCGCCAGCCGTCGATCACGTAGAAGTAGCGCAGCGCGAGCGCGGTGATCAGCGCCACCACCGCGCACGAGCCGCCGACGAAGCGCCAGAATCCGGGCCAGGCCTCGGCCTCGCCGACGCTGGCGAACAGGGCATGCACCACCGCCGCCGCGACCGCCGCCACCAGGGTCGACAGCGCCACCGCCGCCAGCGCGCCGAGGCGCCGCGGCAGCGCCGACAACGTGCGCCGCGACACGCACAGCAGCACCGAGGCCGCCAGCGCCAGCCACAGCGCATAGCCGCTGGCCGACAGCAGCCGTGGCAGATTCCAACCCGGCGCGCCGTCCGGTACCAGCGCCACCACCACCACCACCAACTGCGCCAGGCCGAGCATCGCCGCCAGCCGCGGCAGCCGGCACAGATCCGGCAGCCACGGTTCGCGGTTGCGCGGATCGCTCACCGCTCAGTGGCCCGCCAGCCTCGCCGACAGCCAGGCACCGAGATCGCGGATCTCCTCGGCACAGACCGAATGCGGCATCGGATAGGCATGCCATTCGACGTCGAAACCGCGCCGGCGCAGCAGCGCTGCACTATGCGCACCGGCCGCATGCGGCACCACCGGATCCTGGGTGCCGTGGGCCATGAACACCGGTTGCCGCGTCGCCGCGTCCGGCGGCACGGCCGCGGCCGCCTGCGCGCCGGGAAGATAGGTCGACAGGCCGATCAGCCCCGCCAGCGGCGCACTCCGGCGCAAGCCCGCGGCCAGCGTGATCGCGCCGCCCTGCGAGAAGCCGGCGAGGAAGATCCGCTCCGCCGGGACGCCGCGCTCGACCTCGCGCGCAATCAACGCCTCCACCTGCGCCACCGATTCGTCCACGCCCTGCTCGTCGGCGCGGTTGGCGAGATCGGCGTCGCGGATGTCGTACCAGGCACGCATGCGCATGCCGTTGTTGATCGTCACCGCGCGCACCGGCGCATGCGGGAACACGAAGCGCAGCGGCGGCCAGTCGCGACGGACCAGTTCCGGCACGATCGGCACGAAATCGTGGCCGTCGGCGCCGAGGCCGTGCAGCCAGAGCACGCTCCAGCGCGGATCGGGGGCGGTGTCGCGTTCGAGCGTTTCGAGCATGGCGAGTACGGCATCGGGAGCGATCCGCATTATGCACGGCGTGCGTTCCGTGCCCCCGCCATGGTCACGCTGGTTCGAGCACGGCAGGCGGCGCCGTACGCAGGGTGTTCGCGCGCAGCAGCAGCGGCGGCGGCGCCAGCTCCTCCGGCGTGCACAGCAGGCGCCAGCGCCGCAGGCGCTGTCCGACCGCGCGCGAGGACGTGAGCATCACGATCGGAATCGACAGCCCGAGCCCGACGATCACCGGCGACATCCACGCCGCCAGACCGGGCGATACCGCGTACGCGATCACCCCGGACACCACGCCCATCAGGGTGGCGCCACCGTAGCTGCGCAGCAGTCCGGAGAGCGGCTGGCTGCCATCGTCGCGGCGCTGCGGATCCCAGCCCGAATCCTTGCCCGCCAGGACGCCGGCCACGCCGCGCGATTGCACGTACATCGTCACCGGCGCCATCAGCGCGGCGAGCACGATCTCCAGCAGCACGCCGACCGCCGCCCGCAGCGCACCGCCGCAGCCGCGCCGCGTCGCCGGATCGGCCATGCTCGCCACGTAGCCCAGGAGCTTCGGCGCCAGCAGCATCGACATCGTCAGCACGAACACCCACAGGAAGCGGTCCGCGTCCTGCGCCAGCCAATAGGCGGCCACCGAATAGCCGTCGCCGCTGTCGTCGAATTCCTGCCGCAGCGGGATAGCGATGCCGACCAGCATCAGCATCGCCCACAGCGGCGCGGTCAGGTAATGGCCGATGCCGATCAGCAGATGCCAGCGGTTGACCCAGTGCAGCCCGCGCGCCGGCAGCACCGCGGCGTGCTGCAGGTTGCCCTGGCACCAGCGGCGGTCGCGCACCAGCATGTCGGTCAGCGACGGCGGCCCTTCCTCGTAGCTGCCGGGCAGGCCCGGCACCATGTGCAGCGCCCAGCCGCCGCGGCGCAGCAGCGCCGCCTCGACGAAATCGTGGCTGAGCACGTGGCCGGCGAACGGCGCGAGGCCGCGCAGCGGCGGCAACCCGGCATGGGCGGCGAACGCCGCGGTGCGGATGATCGCGTTGTGGCCCCAGTAGTTGCTTTCAGCGCCGTGCCACCAGGCCACGCCGTAGGCCATCACCTGCCCAAACATGCGCCCGGCGAACTGCTGCGTGCGCGCGAACAGGGTATTGCCGTTGACGATCAGCGGCAGGGTCTGGATCAGCGCGACGTCCGGGTGCCGTTCCATCGCGGCCGCCAGCCGCACCAGGGTGTCGCCGGTCATCAGGCTGTCGGCGTCCAGGATCACGAACTGCGGCCAGGCACCGCCCCAGCGCCGTACCCACTCGGCGATGTTGCCGGCCTTGCGCTCGCGGTTGTCCTCGCGCAGCCGATACCAGATCCGCGCGCCTTCGCCCAGGCGCGCGCGCAGCGCCGCGAACGCGCGCGCCTCGGCGGCCTGGACCTCCGGCCGCCGGCTGTCGCTGAGCACGAAGAAGTCGAACTTCTCCGCGTGCCCGGTCTGCACCAGCGACTCGTACATCGCCTGCAGCCCGGCCATCAGCCGCGCCGGATCCTCGTGGTAGGTCGGCAGCAGCAATGCGGTAGACGATGCGGGCGCCGGCAGCGGCGCCTGCGGCGACAGTCCCAACCGCCCCGGCCGTCGCTGCAGCATCACCACGAATCCGGCCAGGGTGCCGACGAAGGTCTGCACGATCCAGGCGAACAGCGCCACGAAGATCACCAGCAGCAGTGCTTCGAGCAGGTCGATCCCGTCGGCCCGCAGCAGCCACCAGATCTGATAGGTGGCGACGAAGGTCAGCAATGCGGCGATGCCGATCACCGCGCCGCGGCGCCAGCGCATGGCCGGCGGCGCGCTCGGCAGGTGCCGTGGCGCGACGCGGCCGTCGCGCAGCGACTGCACCGGCATCGGCAGCGGCGCTTCCGGCGGCAGCGGGGCGGGCACCGGACTCATGCCGTCCATCGGTACAGCCAGGTCTCCGACAGCGGCCGAGACCGCTCGCCGAGGACCAGCCGCAGCTCGATCGCGGCGGCGTCGCCGGGCACCAGTTCGAAGCTGGAACGCCAGCCGCCGGTGTGCGGATTGCGGTAGGCCACCGCATTGCGCAGCTCGCCGGCCGAAGCGCTGGCCTGCAGCGGCGGATCGGCATCGTCGGCCAGTCGCGCCAGCGACTCGCCCTGCCAGTCGATCACGAACAGGCGCGCGCCGTCGGCGGTCCTGCCGGCTCGGGTGGCGACGACCGTTGCCAGCGCCGGTTTCCACTCGTGGCGATCGCACCAGTGCAGGCGGTAGCGCCAGCGCGACTCGCGGCCGGCGGCCAACGGCGCGCGCGGACGCCAGAAGGCGACGATGTTGTCGTGGTACTCGTCGGCGGTCGGAATCTCCACCAGGTGCACCTCGCCCTCGCCCCAGTCGTCGAGCGGCTCGACCCACAGGCTCGGCCGGTTCTCGTAGGCGGCCTCGGCGTCAAGGAAATCGGCAGCCGCGCGCTTGCGCTGCATCAGCCCGAAGCCGCGCGGATCGCGCTCCTGGAAGCCGCTGTGCTGCAGCGTCACCGGGTTGGCCAACGGCCGCCACACCTGCTCGCCGGCGCCGGTCAGCAGCGCTAGGCCATCGGAGTCGTGCACCGCCGGGCGCCAGTCGTCGACGCCGGCGCGGTCGCCGGCGTCGAAGTGGAACATGCTGGTCAGCGGCGCGATGCCGGCGTGGGCGAGCGTGCGGCGCGGGAACAGCCGCGCGTCGACATCGAACACCGTTTCCGCACCCGGTACGATGCAGAAGCGGAACGCGCCAGCCACCGATGGGCTGTCGAGCAGCGCGTGCACCACGATGTGATCGGCATCCGCGTCCGGCTGCTCGAGCCAGAATGCGCGGAACGCCGGGAATTCCTCCGGCTCCGGCTCGCCGGTCCCCAGCGCCAGTCCCCGCGCCGAAAGCCCGTAGCCGAGCCCGCGCGGCAGCGCGCGGAAGTAGCTGGCGCCAAGGAACACGCACAGTTCGTCGAAGCGCGCGGGATCGTTCAGCGGCGCGTGCAGGCGGAAGCCGGCGAAGCCGATGTCACCCAGTTCGGGGACCGGCTGCGGCGCGTAATCGAACAGGTCGGTGGTGAACGCGAACGGCCGCGAACGGCGCCCTTGCACGACATGGATCGCCACTCGCTCCTTGAACAGGAAGCCGCGGTGGAAGAACTGCGCCTGGAACGGCAGGCCTTCCTCGCGCCACAGCGCGCGGGCCGCCTTGTAGCGGAAGTCGCGGTACTGGTCGTAGCCGATCGCATCGAGCGCCGCGGGCAGGTCCGCCGCCGGCGCCCGGTAGGGCGCGGCCGCCAACCGGCGCGCCAGCGCGGGCACGGTACCGTCGTCGAACGCTGTCGCCGCGCCGGGATCGGCAGCCGATTGCGCGAACGCGCGCGCTGCTGGTCCGAACGCCAGCGGCCCCAAAAGCGCGGCGGACAGCAGTTGTCGTCGCTTCACACGGAAATCCTCGAATCCTCGACTGCGCATGATCGGGATTGGCCTGTGATTTTTCCGCTAAGCCGATGCAGCGGGCGGCGGCCGCCGACAAGCGGCCGGCCATGGCCGGCCGCCGATCCCGAACGCCGCGGGGCGGGCAATGGCACGCCCTGTCGCGATGCCATGGTGGGCACGCTCGATCCACAGTATGGGAGCGACCCACGCGTGTGGGAGCGACGCCGGGCAGCGCCGGGGATGCGCAGCGGCGGTCGCAGCCGGGCCGGGCGGCAGCAGGTTGGCGCTCCGCTTCCCCGCTTGTGAAAGCGACAACAGCGCCGTGTTCCGACGACGCCGTCCGATGTCCTAGATATGCAGCGACGCCGGACTCAGGGCCCGCACTGCCAGCGCCCCTCGAAGGTGCGGCTCGCACCATCGGCGCGCTGGTAGGTCAGCGTCGCCGGGCGCGGCGGCGATTCGCCGCCGCCGATCGCGGCACCGGTCTCGACGATGTGGATCGTCTTGCCTTGGCCGGTGAACGTGGGACTCCGGGTCATGCCATCGAAGCCGCCAGGCGCGCGAATGGGCTCCACGTAGCCCGAGACCTTCACGACGCCCTGCGCCGGATCGTCCGACGCGACCACGCCCGTGGCGTACAGGATCGGCTGCGCGTCCCCGGTGGAGAAACTGCACGCGAGTTCGCCCCCCAGGTCTGCGCCCGCCACATCGCTTTCGGTCAGTGCATCGAGCTGGATCTTCGATCCATCACCGCCGACCGTGCCATCCGCAGCGGCAGGCGCAGGTGCGGCCGCTTCCTGCGTGGCGTCACTCACGGCCGCCGGCGCCGGGGCGGACGCCGGTGCTTCGGTGGCGGCCTGCGTCTCTTCATCGGCAGGCGCGCATGCCGCCAGCAAACCGCCCGAGACCAGGGCGATGGCGACCGCTTTCGCGATGGATCCGGGTTCGAGAGCGAAAAACTTCCTGGCGAACATGGAGGACCTCGTGCGTTGCGACCGCCTCACGACATCGGCGGCCCGGGACACCGATGATGGCGGCGGGCGGCGTCGAGTTCCGTGAAGCGGCCTGCATCGGCCACCCGACCGCATCGCCCTGCACGGCGGACCGCACCGGCGTTACCACGGGCAGGGTGGTGCGCATCGGCCGTCCCCGGGCGGGCCTGCCACAACTCCAGCGGCCCGCGCGGGTCGCCGCCGCCACACTCGAGCCGCAGGCGGGCGAGACCGGATCGCAGCGCCTGGCCCTGCTCGCCGCACGCGGGGCCGCAACCCGGCGGATATGCAGGCGCGATCGCAAGTGGTAATTTTGAGATTGAGACCCGGCCTGGTAGCGAGATCGCAATGCATAACTCCAGAAGGAATTGGACAGGGGTGCTCCTCGTGGCGTGTTTCATGGTCGCCCCGGCCGCCTTCGCCCAGGACCATACGCAATCCGCAGCGGACATCCTCCAGCAGCAACGGGATATCAGGCAGGACATCCTGACCGAGAAGCGCGGATGGGATGCCATCGACGCATCGAAGCGGAATGCAGTGATCGCGCGGCAGGACAAGGTATTCGAGCGCCTGGCCGATGTCGGGACGTTGGAGGAGTTGAACCCGACCGAGATCACCGAGCTGTCCAACGACCTCGAATGGATCCATTCCATCGCGATGGACGCGGAAAACGAGCGACTCGTATGCACGCGCGAGAAAAAGACGGGAACGAACCGCGTGCAGCGAGTCTGCCGCACGGCGGGGCAGGTTGCGCGGGAACAGGCACAGGCCAGCGAAGGATGGCACCGGCTGCAGTCGCATAATCCGGCTCCTCGCTCGGATAAGCCGTAGACCCGCCACGCGCCACGGGCTCTGCATCGACGACCATACGGCTGGTGCCCGAGCGCAAGACACCCGACGGGCGCTACCTGATCGCTCCTTTGGCGTCATTTTTCCGCCCCTCGCCAGCGCCTCGGTCGCGGCGTGGGCGATGCAGAATCGGCCCGAACTCTTGCCCGCGCCGTTCACTCCGCCAGGACCTAGAGCACCGGGCGAGTCGTCAATGACTGGCCCCGGCCTTGACCTTGCCGCCCAGCTTCGCAGGACCGCGCATCACGCTGCGCAGGCGGGTGCCCGCATCGGCCTCCTGCAACAACGCCAGGCGCGCGTCGAAGCGCTGGCGCAAGGTGTCCAGCATCGCGTCATCCCGGGTACTGGCCTCGCACAGGGCACGCACGACGTCGGTGTACTCCTCGGCTACTGCCGAAGTCGTAACGCGCGTGCCGTCGGATTCACCCTCGACCCAAGGCCGGATTTCAGTTCAGGCCAGACCAGATGAGGGCGTCACTCATCGACTCGAATCTCTTCGCAAAGCATAGTGCGGCAACATCACTTCGTATAAAAAAGAAAGCGGCCATTCGGCCGCCTTCTTTCAACTTCGCCAGTCCGTGATCAGACGGCCACCGGATTCGGCTTCTCCACGTCGATCTTGTACAGCTTGATCGCCCGCGACACGTCCTTGGCCGTCATCGTGCCGTCCTTGGCCAGCGCGTCGATGGCGGCGTGGGCGATGTAGAACCGGTCCACCTCGAAGTGGCGGCGCAGGTTGGCGCGGGTGTCGCTGCGGCCGAAGCCGTCGGTGCCCAGCACGGTGTAGTCCATCGGCACGAAGGCGCGGACCTGGTCGGCGAAGGCGTAAACGTAGTCGGTGGCGGCGATGGCCGGGCCCTGGCGGCCTTCCAGCAGGCTGGTGATGTAGGGCTTGCGCCTGTTCTTCGCCTCCGGGTTCAGGCGGTTGTGGCGGGCGGCGTCCAGGCCGTCGCGGCGCAGCTCGTTGAAGCTGGGGCAGGACCAGATGTCCGCCGTGACCCCGAAGTCCTTGTCCAGCAGCTCGGCCGCGGCGATGGCCTCGCGCAGAATGGTGCCGCTGCCCATCAGCTGCACGCGATGCTCGCCCTTCTTCGGCTTGCCCGCGTCCTTGAGCAGGTACATGCCCTTGATGATGCCCTCGGCGGCGCCCTCGGGCATGTCCGGGTGGGCGTAGTTCTCGTTCATCAGGGTGAGGTAGTAGTACTCGTCCACCTGCTCTTCCAACATGCGCTGCATGCCGTGCTGCAGGATCACCGTGACCTCGTAGCCGAAGGTGGGGTCGTAGGCACGGCAGTTGGGGATGGCGCCGGCCAGCAGGTGGCTGTGGCCGTCCTCGTGCTGCAGGCCTTCGCCGTTGAGCGTGGTGCGGCCGGCGGTGGCGCCGAGCAGGAAGCCGCGCGCACGCATGTCGCCGGCCATCCAGGCCAGGTCGCCGATGCGCTGGAAGCCGAACATCGAGTAGTAGATGTAGAACGGCAGCATCGGCAGGTCGTTGGTGCTGTAGCTGGTGGCCGCGGCCAGCCACGACGAGAACGCGCCGGCCTCGGTGATGCCCTCCTCCAGCACCTGCCCGGCGGCGTCCTCGCGGTAGTACATGAGCTGGTCGCGGTCGACCGGCTTGTACTTCTGGCCCTGCGGGGCGTAGATGCCGAGCTGGCGGAACATGCCCTCCATGCCGAAGGTGCGCGCCTCGTCGGCGACGATCGGCACCACGCGCGGCGCCACCTGCTTGTCGCGCAGCACGATGCCCAGCGCCTGCACGAAGGCCATGGTGGTGCTGATGGAGCGCTCGCCGGTGGACTTGAGCAGGCGGTCGAACACCTCGAGCTTCGGCGCCTTGAGCGAGTCGGTGGACTTGCGGCGGCGCTGCGGCAGGTAGCCGCCGAGCTGCTTGCGGCGCTCCTTGAGGTAGTTCACCTCGTCGGACTTCTCGCCCGGATGGTAGAACGGCACCTGGCCGTCCTTGAGCTGGTCGTCGTCCACCGGGATCTTGAAGCGGTCGCGGAAGGCGCGCACGGCCTCGTCGTCGAGCTTCTTGGTCTGGTGGGTGGGGTTGAGCGCCTCGCCGGCGCTGCCCATGCCGTAGCCCTTGACCGTCTTGGCCAGGATCACGGTGGGCTGGCCCTTGGTCTTGACCGCGTTGTCGTAGGCGGCGAAGACCTTGTGCGGGTCATGCCCGCCGCGGTTGAGGCGCCAGATGTCGTCGTCGGAGAGGTTGGCCACCATCTCCGCGGTCTCGGGGTATTTGCCGAAGAAGTTCTCGCGGGTGTAGGCGCCGCCGAAGGCCTTGCAGTTCTGGTACTCGCCGTCGACGGTCTCCATCATCAGCTTGCGCAGCATGCCGTCCTTGTCCTTGGCCAGCAGCGGATCCCAGTAGCTGCCCCAGACCAGCTTGGTGACGTTCCAGCCGGCGCCGCGGAAACCGCCTTCGAGCTCCTGGATGATCTTGCCGTTGCCGCGCACCGGGCCGTCCAGGCGCTGCAGGTTGCAGTTGATGACGAACACCAGGTTGTCCAGGCCCTCGCGGCCGGCGACCGAGATGGCGCCGAGGGACTCGGGCTCGTCGGTCTCGCCGTCGCCGAGGAAGCACCACACCTTGCGGTCGGTCTTGGGGATCAGGCCGCGCGCTTCCAGGTACTTCCAGTTGCGCGCTTGATAGATGGCGGCGATCGGGCCCAGGCCCATGCTCACCGTGGGCGTCTGCCAGTAGTCCGGCATCAACCACGGGTGCGGGTAGGAGCTGATGCCGCGGCCGTCGACTTCCATGCGGAAGTGATCGAGCTGCGATTCGTTGAAGCGGCCCTCGAGGAATGAGCGCGCGTAGATGCCGGGGGAGCTGTGGCCCTGCACGTACAGCAGGTCGCCGGGGTGCTCGCCCTCGGGCCCACGCCAGAAATGGTTGAAGCCAACGTCGTACAGGGTGGCGGAGCTGGCGAAGCTGGCGATGTGGCCGCCGAGGTCGCCGGGCTTGCGGTTGGCGCGCACCACCATCGCCATCGCGTTCCAGCGGATGATCGAGCGGATGCGCCACTCCAGTTGCGCGTCGCCGGGCATCCGCGGCTCGAGGTGCGGCGGGATCGTGTTGATGTATTCGGTGGTGGGCGCGAACGGCAGGTGCGCGCCGGCGCGGCGGGTGAGCTCGACCATGTTGTCGAGCAGCTGGTGCGCACGCTCCGGGCCGTCGGCGTCGATGACGGCCTTGAGCGATTCGACCCACTCGCGGGTCTCGGTGGGGTCGGGATCGTTCTGCAGGATGTCGTTGAGCCAGTTCATGTGGGGGCGTGCTCCGCCGCGGCCCGCCGGCCGCGCATTGGTCGTGAAATTAGAGTCGGGATTCTAGCAGGCGGTCGCGGCCGGTCCGGCTGTCCGCGGGACAGGGGACGGAGAGCGTGGGGCGGGTGTGCGGTGCTGGGTGGATGCGTTCGATACGGGCCGGCGCGGACGATCATGGTGGGCCTTAGCCCACCGCAAGGTACGGCGAAGCGGCAGGCGCCCGAATCATCGCGCCTTCGCCGTACCCCCCACCCCAACCTCCGCTCCGCGCCCCGTCCCGCCCCAGCGGCACGGCGCGCCACCGCACGCGTGCCAGTGGCGCGCAAGCCGTGCGGTCTCGCCCCGGAGGAAGAGGGGCTTGTTCGTCCTCACCCAGCCTCCGCTCCGCGCCAGCGGCGCGGGCGCTCCACCTCGCGCGCGCCGCTGGTGCACAAGCTTGCACTGTCGGCCCCAGTGGGAGATGGGCTTTGAGCGCATCGTCGCCCCGAGGGAGCGGGGCTTGGTGCGCTCCTGCGCCGCCGCACGGATCCGTCGGCCGCGCGGTTGCGTCCGCGATCGGTTTCCGTGCAAGCACGCCTGGACGGCGGCTGATCGCGCGCGTCATCGCGCGGTCTTAACGCCGGGCGTCGATCATGCACGGTTCCGCGGACACCAAGATGGCGCCGCAGGCAATACGGTCGCGTGCCGGCCGGCCGCAATGGCCCGGCGGTGATCCGCGATCCGGGGAGCGGGGCCTGAGCCGTGTGCCGATGTCCCGAACGTCGCAATTCCACGGCTGGCGGTTCCATTCATCGATGCATTCCACGATTGGCCACAATCCGTTCCCGCAATGGCGGCTGCTCGCGCTGGGCGCGGCGATCGTGCTGATCGTGGTGGCCCCGTTCATGCTGTTGCGCAAGGCGACGCTGGACAGCCGCGAGGCCTGGCAGCGGGTGACCCATACCCACAACGTGGCCGCGGCCATGCACGCGCTGGCCTCGGACGTGCGCAACCTGGAGGCGGGCGCGCTGGCGATCGCGAACGGGGTGGACAACGAATCGGTGCGCGCCCGCATCGCCGAAAGCCGCGAAAGGATCGCGCCGACGGTGCTGGAGGTGCAGCGCCTGACCCGCGACGACGCCGACCAGCAGGTGCGGATCGGTGGTCTGCAATCGAACATCGCGCTGCGGGTGCACCAGGCCGAACGGATCGTCGACGCCGGCGCCGGCGCGACGCCCGAAGCCATCGAGCGGCTGGTGACGGACTATCCGATCCAGCGCCTGATCGAGGAGATCATCACCGAGGAACAGGCGCGGCTGGAAATGCGCCAGGCACGGGCCGAGCGCATCGGCCAGCGCGCGACGATGGCGAGCTGGGCGGCGATGATCGCGCAGCTGCTGCTGCTCGGCGGCGTGGTCTGGTTCTCGGCACGGCAACTGTGGCGCCGCGTGGAGGCCGAACGCACCGCATCACGTGCCAGCGCGCGCGCCACGGTGGTGCTGGACACCGTGCGCGAGCCGATCGTGCTGGTCGACGGCGCGATGCGGGTGGTGATGCACAACGCCGCCTTCGCCGAACTCTATGGCGTGCAGGAGGACATCCAGGACCGGCCGCTGGCCGCGATCGGCGGCGGCGCCTGGGAAGACGGCGAGATCCTGCGCCGCCTGTCGGACGTGCTCACCCGCGGACGCGAGCTGTGGGACCACGAGCAACAGCAGCGCACGGTGGACGGCATCGAACGCACGATGCTGATCAACGCCCGGCGGATGCCGCTGCCCGACAGCGCCGACGCGGTGGTGCTGATCACCGTGAGCGACGTCAGCCCGCAGAAGGCCAGCGAGCAGCGGATCCACGAGCTCAACCGCCAGCTGCAGGGCAAGGTGGAACAGGTCTCGGACGTGAACCGCGAACTGGAGGCCTTCAGCTATTCGGTCTCGCACGACCTGCGCGCGCCGCTGCGGCACATCGCCGGCTTCGGCGGCAAGCTGGAGCGGCACCTGGGCGATGCGGTCGACGCCAAGGGCCGGCACTACCTGGAGGTGATGGTCGGCTCGGCCGGGCGCATGTCGGCGCTGATCGACGACCTGCTGGTGTACTCGCGCCTGGGCCGCAGCGCACTGCGGCTGCAGCTGGTCGACATGCAGTCGCTGGTGGCGGAGACGCGCGCGATGCTCGATGCCAACAACGCCGCCGACAAGCCCGGCCACCGCATCGAATGGCGCATCGGCCCGCTGCCGGTGGTGACCGGGGACGAGAACATGCTGCGCCAGGTGTGGCTGAACCTGCTCGGCAACGCGGTCAAGTACAGCCGCGACCGCGAGCCTGCGGTGATCGAGATCGGCTGCGTGCGCGACGACGGCAACCACCGCTTCCACGTGCGCGACAACGGTGCCGGCTTCGACATGAAGTACGCCGACAAGCTGTTCGGCGTGTTCCAGCGCCTGCATGCGGTCGACGAGTTCCCCGGCACCGGCATCGGGCTGGCGAGCGTGCGCCGGGTGTTGGTCCGCCACGGCGGGCGCATCTGGGCCGAGGCCGCGCCCGGCGAAGGCGCCACCTTCCACTTCATCCTTTCCGCCGCGGGCGACGCGCCCGCACCTGCCGGGACTTCGACATGACCGAAATCCGTACCATCCTGCTGGCCGAAGACAGCCCGCACGACGCCGAGATGACGATCGACGCGCTGCGCGAGGCGCACTTGGCCAATCCCATCGTGCACGTCGAGGACGGCGTGGAGACGCTGGACTACCTGCGGCGGCGCGGCCGCCACGCCGACCGCGAAGAGGGCCTGCCGGCGGTGCTGCTGCTGGACATCAAGATGCCGCGCATGGACGGGCTGGAGGTATTGACGGAACTGCGCAACGACCCGCACCTCAAGCGCCTGCCGGTGGTGATCCTGTCGTCCTCGCGCGAGGAGAGCGACCTGGCGCGCAGCTGGGACCTGGGGGTGAACGCGTACGTGGTCAAGCCGGTGGACGCGGACCGTTTCTTCGAGGCGGTACGCACCCTCGGCCGGTTCTGGGCGGTGCTCAACGAATCACCGGACGAGGACTGACGCGTCCCGGTTCCGTAGGAGCGCGCCATGCGCGCGATGCCGCGGGCAGTTCGCCGCCCGCAAATTCTGCCGACCGGCGCGCCTGCCGGTCCGGAATCGCGGCATTCGCAGGATCCTGCCGGCACCCGCGGCATCGCGCGCATGGCGCGCTCCTACGAAGAGCTGCGGGTCAGCCCCCGCCGCGCTGGGCCTTGCGGATCTGCGCCTCGACGGCGGCGATGGCGGTCATGTTGATCACCCGCCGCGGGGTGGAGGTGGGGGTCATGACGTGCGCGGGACGGCTGATGCCCATCAGGATCGGGCCCAGCGCCACGCCGTCGGTCATCACCCGCACCATGTTGTAGGTGATGTTGGCCGCGTCCAGGTTCGGCAGCACGAACAGGTTGGGGCGCCCGGCCAGCGTGGTGTTGGGGAAGATGCGCCGGCGCAGGATCTCGTCCCAGGCGGTGTCGGCCATCATCTCGCCGTCGACTTCCAGATCCGGCTTGCGCTGGACGAGGATCTCGCGCACGCGGCGCATCTTGGCGGCGCTGGGATTGTCGTGGCTGCCGAAATTGGAGTGCGACAGCAGCGCCACCTTTGGCTCGATGCCGAACAGCCGGAGCCGGTAGCTGGCCTGCAGGGTGCTCTCGGCGATCTGCTCGGCGCTGGGGTCGAGCTGCACGTGGGTGTCGAGGAAGAACCACAGGCCGCGGTCGTTGACCACGCCGGTCATCGCCGAGGTGCTCTGCACGCCCGGATCGAGCGCGAACACGCTGCGGATGTAGCCGAGCTTCTTGTGGAAGCGCCCGACCAGGCCGCAGATCATCGCGTCGGCCTCGCCGCGCTCGACCATCAACGCGGCGATCAGCGACGGCCGCGAGCGCAGCAGGTTCTTGGCCGAGTCCGGGGTGACGCCGCGGCGCTCGGTGATGGCGTGGTACTGCTGCCAGTACTCGTTGAAGCGCGGGTCGTCGTTGATGTTGGTGAGTTCGAAATCGCGCCCAGCCTGCAGCCGCAGGCCCATCCGCTCGATCCGGTTCTCGATCACGTCGGGGCGGCCGATCAGGATCGGGAAGGCGAGCTTCTCGTCGACCACGGTCTGCACCGCGCGCAGCACCTGCTCCTCCTCGCCCTCGGCGTAGACCACGCGCTGGCGGTCGCTGCGGGCGCGGTCGTAGACCGGCTTCATCACCAGGCCGGTGCGGTAGAGGAACTGGCCGAGCCGCTCGCGGTAGGCGTCGAGGTCGGCGATCGGGCGCAGGGCGATGCCCGAGTCCATCGCCGCCCTGGCCACCGCCGGCGCCAGCATGGTCAGCAGGCGCTGGTCGAACGGGCGCGGGATGATGTAGTCGGGGCCGAAGGTGGGAAGGTCGCCGCCGTAGGCGCTGCCGAGGTCGCTGGCCTCGATCTTGGCCAGCTCGGCGATCGCCTTGACGCAGGCCAGCTTCATCGCCTCGTCGATGCCGGTGGCGCCGACGTCGAGCGCGCCGCGGAAGATGTACGGGAAGCAGAGCGCGTTGTTGACCTGGTTGGGATAGTCGCTGCGGCCGGTGGCGATGATGCAGTCCGGGCGCACCCGCTTCGCCTCCTCCGGCAGGATCTCCGGGTAGGGATTGGCCAGCGCCAGGATGATCGGGCGCTCGGCCATGGTCGCCACCATGTCGGCGGTGAGCACGCCGCCGGCGGACAGGCCGAGGAAGATGTCGGCGCTCTCGACGATCTCGGCCAGGCTGCGTTTGTCGGTGTCGCGAGCGTAGCGCTGCTTGTCCGGGTCCATGTCGCCGCGGCCGGTGTAGAGCGCGCCGTGGCGGTCGACGGCGAGGATGTGCTCGGGCTTCATGCCCAGCGCCACCAGCATGTCCAGGCAGGCGATGCCGGCGGCGCCGGCGCCGGCGGTGGCGAGTTTCACGTCCTCGATTTGCTTGCCGGCGATCTCCAGCGCATTGATCACCGCGGCGCCGACGATGATCGCGGTGCCGTGCTGGTCGTCGTGGAAGACCGGGATGTTGAGGCGCTCGCGCAGCTTGTGCTCGACGATGAAGCACTCCGGCGCCTTGATGTCCTCGAGGTTGATGCCGCCGAAGGTCGGCTCGAGCGAGGCGATGATGTCGACCAGCTTGTCGGGATCGCGCTCGTCGACCTCGATGTCGAACACGTCGATCCCGGCGAACTTCTGGAACAGCACGCCCTTGCCTTCCATCACCGGCTTGCCGGCCAGCGGGCCGATGTCGCCCAGGCCCAGCACCGCGGTGCCGTTGCTGATCACCGCCACCAGGTTGCCGCGCGCGGTCAGCTCGCTGGCGGCGTTGGGATCGGCGACGATCGCCTCGCACGCGTACGCTACGCCGGGCGAGTACGCCAGCGCCAGGTCGCGCTGGGTGAGCATCGGCTTGGTGGCGCCGACCTTGATCTTGCCCGGGGGCGCGAGGCGGTGGTAGTCGAGCGCGGCGTTGCGGAAATCCTCGGCGGTTTCGGTGCTGCTGGGTTTTTCGGACATCGGCTTCGGCGCTCGTGGGTCTGTGCACGCGATTCTAACGCGCAAACTGCGCGCCACCGGGCGGCTGCGGGCCGTCCCGGCGCCGCGCCGCGCGGGGCTAGAACACCACCTGCGCGCGCACGTTGAGCGAGTTGCCCGAATCCGGCCCCCGGTAGGCGCCGACGTTGTTTTCGGTGGTCCAGTGCACGTAGTTGAGCATCAGCCGCGACCAGTTGTTGAGATACCAGTTCAGGCCCAGCGTCCACGCGTCGCCCTCGCCGCCGCGCGCGGCGTCGGTGAAGTCGTACTTGTCGTAGCGGGTAGCCAGCTCCCAGGCGCCGATGCCGCCGTCGGTGACCGGGCGCGCCACGCGCGTGGTGCCCCAGACGCCCGAGCGGCTGCTGAAGCCGGGCTTCTCGCCGGTGATCAGCCAGCCGGCGTAGGCGGAGGTGGCGGTGTGGGTGACGTCGTCGTCGGTGGACGAGTGGATGTCGCGCTCGGTGTATTCACCGAAGGCCCAGAAGTTGCGCCAGGTGCCACCGAGTTCGGCGCCCCAGATGTTCTCGCGGGTCACGCCTTCGATCGCGCTGGCCGATACGCGCACGTTGTCGTTGAAGCCCGAGGCGATGCGCGGCACCTTGTTGATGCGGTCGGCGTCGACGCCGTGGTCCTGGTACACGTACCAGCCGCCCAGGTGCAGGAAACCCGCGCTGCGCTTGATCGGGTTCCAGTGCGCGCGCGTGGTGTAGCTGAGCGAGTCGCTCTCGCTGCCCGCGTTGCCGATGTCGTCGCCGGTCACGCCCAGGGTGTAGTGCCAGTTCTGGCCGATCAGCTTCATCTGCACGCCCAGGCCGAAGTAGCCGCTGTCGGGCATGCCCACCGAGGCCACCGCGTTGCGCTCCATGAACGGCACGCGGGTGAGCGTGGTGGCGCTGTCGATGGCCCGGTCCTTGAGCTTGTTGCCGACATAGAACTCTGCCGGCAGCGCGCCTAGGCGGGTATCCCAGGACAGGTACGCATCCTTGATGCTGACGTCGTTGTCGGCCAGTTCGGCGTCGATCTTGTAGCCCAGCGGGCCCATGCTGCCCTCGGCGCCGACGCGCACCTGGCGCATCTCGGTGCCGTTGATGTTGCGTTCGTCGTAGTCCGAACCGCGGGTGGAGGAAAAGTCCGCCAGCACGCGCCCGCGCGGATGGAAGGTGAAGCTGCGATCGGCGTTGCGGAACTCGGGGCCGCCGCGGCGCCAGCTGGTGTTGCCGCCGCCGGTGCCGCCGCCCGCGGCGAGCTGCGCCACCTGCGCCTGCAGGATGGCCATGTCGTCCTGGCGGGTGTCGGCCACGGCGGCATCCACCTGGGCCTGCACCGGATCGCCGGGCGCGGATGCAGTGGCGGCGGCGGGCGCCGGGGCGCCGCCCTCGAGCGCGCTCAACCGCGCGTTCAGGGCGTCGAGCTGGGCGGCTTGCTGGCGGATCTGCTCGGACTGCTGGGCGACCAGTGCGCGCAGTTCGGCGTCGGTGACCGGGTCGGCGGCCAGGGCGGGCAGCGCGGCCAGACCGAGCAGCGCGCCGGCGGCGAGCAGCGTCGGTGCGCCGGGACGGGTGGGTGTGCGGTTCATCGGAGTCTCCATGGCATTCGGGTCGCGTCGGAACACGGGCTCAGTCCTCGTCGTCTTCCGGCGAAAGCGCGTCGTCTTCGGCCGTCGTGGGCATCGGCGCCGGCGTATCGCCGGCCAGCGGCTGCAGGCGCGCGGGCGGCGCGGACATGAATCCATGCGCGCGCGCCCAGGTGGCGAACAGGCGCGGCCACTGCGCCGTCTGGGTGCCGGGCCGGCCCAGGCCCCAGCTGTGGCCGCCGCGGTCGAAGATGTGCATCTCCACGTCCACGCCCTGCTCGCGTGCCGCGTCGAACAGCAGCAGGCTGTGGGCGACGTCGGCGATCGGGTCGGCGGCGGCGTGGGCCAGGAACACCGGCGGCATGTCGGCGCGTGCGTGCGACTCGACCGAATACGCCTCGACGGCGTCGGGCTGGGTGCCCAGCTCGCGGCGGGTGCGGGTGGTGTCGTACGGTGCGCGCAGGGTCACCACCGGATACAGCATGGCCAGGAAGTCCGGGCGCGAGGGCAGCGCGTCGGCAGCATCGAGCGCGGGATAGAAGTCGTGGTCGAAGCGGGTGGCGAGGATACCGCCGAGGGTCGCCCCGGCCGACGAGCCCATCACCCCGATCCTGCCCGGATCGATGCCCAGCTCGGCCGCGTTGGCGCGCAGCAGGCGCATTGCGCGCTGGCCGTCGGCGAATGGCGCCGAGGCCGGCCAACCGTCCACCGGCAGTCGGTAGTACAGCACCGCGGCGGTGACGCCGATCGACGACAGCCACTGCGCCATCGGCCGCGCCGCGGTCCCCACCTGGATGCGGAAGAACCCGCCACCGCCCAGGATCAGCACGGTGGCGCCGTTGGGCTGCGCCGGGCGGTGGATTTCCAAGCGCGGCTCGGACACGCGGGTCACCGCGCCCATGGCGCTGCCCTCGTTGCCCACCAGCTCCGGCCCCTGCACCACCTGCGGCAGGTGGCCCTCGGGCCACAGCGGCATGGTCTGCACGCCGCCCGTCTGGGCCGCCACCGGCGCGCCCCAGGCGCCGGCGGCCATCAGGCCCAGCAGCGCGGCCCCGTGTATCCAGCGGAATCTCATGCGGTCTTCTCCCCGGTTGTGGTGTTTTCGAGCACGCGCCCGCGGGGCGCGCCGCCGGCATCGGCGATGTATTCGGCATCGGCGGCGCCGTCCAATGCGCGCTCGAGCTGCACCGGGTCCAGCGCGCCTTCCCAGCGCGACACCACCACGGTAGCGACGGCGTTGCCGATGAAGTTGGTGATCGAGCGGCATTCACTCATGAAGCGGTCGATGCCCAGGATCAGCGCCATGCCCGCGATCGGGACCGTCGGCACCACCGAAAGCGTGGCGGCCAGGGTGATGAAGCCGGCGCCGGTCACGCCGGCCGCGCCCTTGGAGCTGAGCATCGCCACCAGCAGCAGGGTGACCTGCTGGCCGAGCGTGAGGTCGATGTTGGTGGCCTGTGCGATGAACAACGCCGCCAGGGTCATGTACAGGTTGGTGCCGTCGAGGTTGAACGAGTAGCCGGTGGGCACGACCAACCCGACCACGGACTTCTCGCAGCCGGCCTTTTCCATCTTCTCCATCAGCGACGGCAGCGCCGATTCCGACGACGAGGTGCCCAGCACCAGCAGCAGCTCGGCCCTGAGATACCGGCACAGCTTGAGGATCGAGAAGCCGCACAGGCGGCAGACCGTGCCCAGCACCACCAGCACGAACAGCAGCGCGCTGACGTAGAACGTCCCCACCAGCCAGGCCAGGTTGGCCAGTGATTCCACGCCGTAGCGGCCGATGGTGAAGGCGATGGCACCGAACGCGCCGATCGGCGCGGCCTTCATCAGGATGTGCACCAGCTTGAACACCGGCGTGATCAGCGCCTCCAGGAACGCCTGCACCGGGCGCCCCTTCTCGCCGACCATGGCCAACGCGATGCCGAACAGCACCGCGACGAACAGTACCTGCAGGATGTTGCCGTCGACGAACGCGCCCACCAGCGTGGACGGGATGACGTCGAGCAGGAAGCCGGTAAGCGTCATCTCGTGCGAGGCCTGCACGAAGCCTTCCACCGCACCGGTGTCGAGCGAGGCCGGATCGATGTTCATGCCCGAGCCGGGCTTGACCGTGTGCGCCACGATCATGCCGACGATCAGCGCCAGGGTGGAGAAGAACAGGAAGTACGCCATCGCCTTGGCGAACACCCGGCCGACCGTGCTCAGCCGGGTCATGCCGGCGATGCCGGTGACGATGGTCAGGAAGATCACCGGCGCGATGATCATCTTGACCAGCTTGATGAAACCGTCACCGAGCGGCTTGAACTGCTCGGCCAGCGCCGGCGCGAAATGTCCGAGCAGCGCGCCGAGCACGATCGCCACGATCACCTGCACGTACAGCTGGCGATAGAGCGGTACCCGGACCGGGACTGGAGCGGGCGCTGGGGCTGGAGCGGTATGCATGCGGGACCGTGCACTGCGCGACTGGGCCATCGTTGTACCGCCGCCGCGCGCCGATGCCGATAACGCATTGGGACTAGACGCCCGTCGTAGCGCGATGGCGGCAGTACAATCGCCGCCGATGCGCCACCTCCGAACCCGCCGGCTGCTGCCGGTCGCGCTGCTCGTGGCCGGCGGCCTGGTGCTGTGCACCACGCTGGCCTGGCGTGGCGGCGAGCGCCGCGAACTGGACAACCAGTCGCGACTGGCGCGGCAACAGCTGGACCTGCACCGGCAGGCGCTGGCGCAGCAGATCGAACGCTACCGCGCGCTACCGCAGCTGCTGGCGCTGGACCCGGACCTGCGCCAGGCCGTCGCCGCACCGGTGGACGCGGCCACGCGCCGCCAGCTCAACCTGCGCCTGGAGCAGGCCAATCGCACCACCCGCGCATCCACGCTGACGCTGATCGATGCCGATGGCACCGCCGTGGCCGCCAGCAACTGGCGCGAGCCCGGCAGCAACGTGGGCGAGCGCTACGGGTTCCGGCCCTACGTGCAGCAGGCGCTGCGGGAGGGCCGCGGGCGCTTCTACGGCATCGGCGTGACCACCGGCGTGCCCGGGTACTTCCTGTCCGAGGCGCTGCGCGACGACGGCGGCCGCGCGATCGGGGTGGTGGTGATCAAGATCGAGCTGTCGGCCATCGAGCAGGCATGGCCGCGCGACGCCGACACGGTGTTGGCCAGCGATGCGCACGGCGTGGTGTTCCTGGCCAGCGATCCGGACTGGCGCTACCGCACGCTGGCGCCGCTGGACGCGCGCGCCAGCGCCGAGCTCACCGCCACGCGCCAGTACCAGGGCCAACCGCTGCGCGCGTACGCGGGCCGCCGCCTGCGCACACTCGGCGACGGCGACCTGCTGGTGCGCATCGATGCGCCCGCCATGCCCGGGCAGTGGCTGTGGCGGCGCGAGCCGGTGGCCGACACCGGCTGGACGCTGCACCTGCTACACGACGCCGCACCGGTGGCCGCGGCCGCGCGGCAATGGGCGGCGATCGCCGGCGCCTCGTGGCTGGCGCTGGTGTTCGTGCTGCTGTTCCTGCAGCAGCGGCTGCGGCTGTCGGCGCTGCGTCGGCGCAGCCGCGAGGAACTGGAGACGCTGGTGCGCCAGCATGCCGAGGAGCTGCGCACCGCCCGCGACGGGCTGGTCGACGCGGCGCAGCAGGCCGACACCGGATTGAGCCGGCGACTGGCGCACCTGCCGCAGGGGGTGGTGATCATCGATGCGGAGCTGCGCATCGTGGCCTGGAATGCGCGCTACATCGACCTGTTCCGCTTCCCGCCCGACCTGGTGCGCGTGGGCACCCCGATCGAGGAGGTGTTCCGCTACAACGCCCGCCGCGGCCTGCTCGGCCCGGGCCCGGTGGAAGAGGCGATCGAGCGCCGGCTCGCCCACCTGCGCAACGGCAAGCCGCACATGCGCGAGAGCGAGAAGGAGGACGGCACGGTGCTGGAGATCCGCGGCAACCCGCTGCCCGACGGCGGCTTCGTGACCAGCTACGCCGACATCACCACCTACAAGACCACTGCACGCGAGCTGCGCACCCTGGCCGACGCGCTGGAGCGGCGCATCGCCGAGCGCACCGCCGACCTGGAACAGGCGCGCGCCGAGGCCGAGGCCGCGAACCGCTACAAGGGCCGCTTCGCGGCCGCCGCGGTGCACGACCTGCTACAGCCGCTCAACGCGGCGCGCATGTTCGTGTCCGGGCTGCGCGCACGCCTGCGCGACGACGACACGCGCGAGATCGCCGACCACATCGACGGTGCGCTGGCGGCGCAGGACGACATCCTCGCCAGCCTGCTCGACATCTCGCGCCTGGAGTCCGGCACATTGCGGACGGACGTGCGCGACTTCGCGCTCGGGCCGATGCTCGACGGGCTGGCGAGCGAGACCGGCGTACTGGCACGCGCGCGTGGCCTTCAGCTCGATCACGTGCCCACGCGCGCCTGGGTACGCAGCGATCCGGCCCTGCTGCGGCGCGTGGTGCAGAACTTCCTGTCGAACGCGGTGCGTTACACCGCGCGCGGCCGCATCCTGCTGGGCTGCCGCCGCGACGGCGACCTGCTGCGCATCGAGGTGCACGACACCGGGCCGGGCATTCCGCCGAACCGGCAACGCGAGATCTTCGAGGAGTTCCGCCGGCTCGACGCCGGCACCGCCGGCGACCGCGGCGCCGGCCTCGGACTGGCGATCGTCGAACGCATCGTGCGGCTGCTCGACCACCACGTCGACCTGCGATCGCGGCCCGGCATCGGCAGCGCGTTCGTGGTCGTGGTGCCACTGGCCGCCACCGGCATCGAATCGCTGCCGCCGCCGCTCGAGCCGTCGCCGGCCGACGACGGCTCGCCACTGCGCGGCTGCCGCGTCTGGTGCATCGACGACGATCCGCACGTCTGCGCCGCCACGCGCTTGCTGCTGCGGCGTTGGGACTGTGACGTGCCGCTGTCCGACGGCCCAGACGCGGCGCTGGCCGCGGCCGCTGCCGACGACGCGCCCGACCTCGTGCTGCTCGACGTGCGCATGGGTGCGCAGGACGGGCCGGCATTGCTCGAGATGCTGTGCGAGCGCTGGCAGCACATGCCGCTGGTGATACTGGTCACCGCGGAAACGGATCCGGCACTGTGCGAGCGCGCCCGCGCGGCCGGCTGGGGCTTCCTGGCCAAGCCGGTGCGCCCGCCCGCGCTGCGCGCGCTGATGACGCAGCTGCTGCTGCGGCGCGGGTGACGCCCCAGCCGACTCGATATTCACGCCCTCCGCCTACCCCGTAGGAGGGGCTTCAGCCCCAACCTGCCGAAGATCGCGGCGAGGAAACTAGGGAGCGCGTGGTACCGGTCGGGAGGCTGCGTGCATGAGTCCTTTTCCGCGCTCCGCTCGTTTTCCGGTCGGGGCTGAAGCCCCTCCTACAACGACAGCGGGGATGGGAAGCGGATGTCGATACGGCCTAGATCTCGTCGTCGCGCTCGAGCGCCTTGACCAGCACCGCGGCCTGGGTGCGGCTATGGCACTCGAGCTTCTTCAGGATCGCGGTGACGTGCACCTTCACCGTGTTCTCGGCCAGCCCTAGCGCGTGGGCGATCTGCTTGTTGAGCAGGCCGTCGGCCAGGCACATCAGCACCCGGAACTGCTGCGGGGTCAGTTGCGCCAGGCGCGCGGCGAGCCGGGCGTCGTCCTCGGAACGCTCGACCGTCAGCGGCGGGAACCAGCTGCCGCCGTCGAGCACCGCGGCCACCGCCTGGCCGATCGATTCGGCCGGTGCCGACTTGGAGATGAAGCCGGCTGCGCCGAACTGCTGCACGCGGCGCACAATGCGCGGATGGTCGTTCGACGAGATCACCACCACCGGCAGTTCCGGCCGCTCGCCGCGCAGGTAGACCAGCGACGACAGTCCGCGCGCGCCGGGCATCGCCAGGTCGAGCAGCACCAGTTCGATCGCCGGGTCGGCGGCCAGGGCTGATGTCAGCGCCGACGCGCTTTCGGCCTCGACCACGCGGATCGCACCGAAGTTGTCCTGCAGGGCATGCAGCACGGCGGCCCGCAACAGCGGGTGGTCGTCGGCGATGAGGATGGTCGGGGCGTCCATGGGAACAGTCTGGCACGGCGCGACACGTGCCGCCGCCGCGCATAACCTGCGGTTATGCGTGACGGGCGTCTTTTCAATGGTGCGCGCCCGGCGTGATGCCTATGGTGGCCGCAGGGCCGGCACTCTCGGCGGTAGCGCCGGCCCCTACTCCGGAACCTGCCGACAAGGAATGCGTGACCCGATGTCCCGACCCGATGAAGCCCGCGCCCATTTCGATCCCGCGGCGGGCTGGCCGCCGCCGTTCCTGCTGTACCTGGGCAACGCGCACGACGACCTCGCCGCCAAGACCGCGCGCGGCCTGGCGTTCTGGCGGCCCGAGTGGTGCGTGGGCCAGTTCCGCGATGCCGACTGCCGCACCACGCTCGGCCTGGTCGACATGGACTTCGCGCAGGCGCGCGCCGCCGGCGTCAATACCATGATCGTCGGCGTGGCCAACGCCGGCGGCCGGATGGACCCGCGCACGGTGGCGCACGTGGTCGCGGCGCTCGACGCCGGCATGAACGTGGCGTCGGGCCTGCACGAGCGGCTCGGCTCCCATCCCGAGATCGCGGCCGCCGCGCAGCGCAACGGCCGCGTGCTGTTCGATGCGCGCGAACCGCCGAAGACGCCGGTCGGCACCGGCGCGCGCCGCGCCGGTCGCCGCCTGCTCACCGTCGGCACCGACTGCTCGGTGGGCAAGATGTACACCACGCTGGCGCTGGAGCGCGAACTGCACCGGCGCGGCATGCGCGCGGACTTCCGCGCCACCGGCCAGACCGGGATCTTCATCGCCGGGCGCGGGGTGCCGATCGACGCGGTGGTGGCCGACTTCATCTCCGGCGGCATCGAATGGGTATCGCCGGCGCGGCTGGACGACGGCTGGGACCTGATCGAGGGCCAGGGTTCGCTGTACCACCCGTCCTATGCCGGGGTCTCGCTCGGCCTGTTGCACGGCGCGCAGCCGGACGCGCTGGTGCTGTGCCACGAGCCCGGCCGCCCGCACATGCGCGCCCTGCCGCACTTTCCGCTGCCCGACCTGCGCGAGTGCCTGCAGGCCAACCTGCGCGCGGCGCGGCTGACCAACCCCGACGTGCAGGCGGTCGGCGTGGCGCTGAACACCTCGCGACTGGCGCCGGCGGCGGCCGTGCGCGCCTGCCGCGAAGTGGAGGACCTGCTGGGCCTGCCGGCGCAGGATCCGGTGACCATGGGCATGGACCGGATCGTCGACCGGCTGCTCTCGTGCTTCGCCGCCTGATCGCGCGCCACCGGAGCTGGCCGCTGGCCGCGCCGTTCCGCATCTCGCGCGGGGTCAAGCATTCGGCCGAGGTGGTGGTGGTGGAGATCCGCCAGGGCGCCATGAGCGGCCGCGGCGAAGGCGTGCCCTACGCGCGCTACGGCGAGTCGGTCGACTCGGTGCTGATGCAGGTGCGCGCGGTCGCCGGCCTGGTGGAGGCGGGCGCGACGCGCGAGGATCTCGCGCGGTCGCTGCCGCCGGGCGCCGCGCGCAGCGCGATCGACGCCGCGCTGTGGGACCTGGAGGCGGCCGCCAGCGGCGAGACGGTCTCCGCCGCGCTCGGCCACGGCCCGCTGCAGTCGCTGACCACGGCACTGACCGTCGGCCTGGACATGCCCGAACGCATGGCCGAGGCGGCGCGTTCGTTGGCCGGCGCGGCGCTGGTCAAGGTGAAAGTGGACGCGAGCCGTCCGGAGGCGCAGATCCGCGCGGTACGCCGGCACTGCCCGGACGCGCGGCTGATCGTGGATCCGAACGAGAGCTGGAACATCGACCTGCTGCGCACGCTGCAACCGGTGCTCACCGAGGCGCGCGTGGACCTGGTCGAACAGCCGCTGCCGGCCGCCGACGATGCCGCGCTGGCCGGGCTCGGCCCGGCGGTACCGATGTGCGCCGACGAGTCCTGCCATGTCGGCGATGACCTGCCGCGCCTGCGCGGCCTGTACCAGGTGGTGAACATCAAGCTCGACAAGACCGGCGGCCTGACCGAAGCGTTGCGGCTGCTGGCCGCCGCGCGCGCGGACGGGTTCCGGATCATGGTCGGCTGCATGATCTGCAGTTCGCTCGGCATCGCGCCGGCGCTGCAGGTGGCGCGCGAGGCGGAATTCGTCGACCTGGACGGCCCGCTGTGGCTCGAGCGCGACCATGCCGGCGGCGCGCGCGCGCATGCCGGGCTGCTGTCCCCGCCCAAGCCCGGGTTCTGGGGCGAGCCGGTGCCGCTGGCGTTGCGGGGCGCACGATGAGGCGCGCGCTGGGCAGTGCGCTGCTGTGCGCGGCGCTGGCGGCCTGCACCGCCCAAGACCCGACGCCCCGCGCGGCCGCCGACCTGATCATCGCCGGCGGCCACGTGCACGACGGCAGCGGCGCCGCGGCCGTGGTCGCCGACGTGGTGGTGACCGGCGACCGCATCGTCCACGTCGGCCCGGATGCGCACCTGCGCTTCGACGCCGCGCGCACCCTCGACGCGCGCGACCGCATCGTCGCGCCGGGATTCATCGATCCGCACACCCATCCCGACCGCTACATCCGTTCGGGCGACGCCGGCCAGCGGCTCAACGCGCCGTGGCTGTTCCAGGGCGTGACCACGCTGTTCATCGGCGGCGACGGCGGCGGCACCCCGGACGTGGCGGCGGACCGCGCCTGGTTCGAGCGCCACGGCGTCGGCACCAACCTGGCCGCGTACGTCGGCTTCGGCGCGGTGCGCACGCGGGTGATCGGGCGCGACGACCGTGCGCCGGACCCGGAGGAACTGGCGCGCATGCGGGCGCTGGTGGCGAACGCGATGTGCGAGGGCGCCTTCGGCCTGTCGACCGGGCTGTTCTACGCGCCGCAGAGTTTCGCGACCACCGACGAGGTGGTCGCGCTGGCGCGCGAGGCCGCCCGCCGCGGCGGCCGCTACGACACCCACCACCGCGACGAGTCCTCCTACGGCCTCGGGCTGATGGATTCGCTGCGCGAAGTGCTGGAGATCGGCCGTCGCGCCGGGCTGCCGGTGCACATCGCGCACATCAAGGCGCTCGGCACCGACGTGCACGGCAGCGCCGACGCGGTGGTCGCGATGATCGCGGCCGCGCGCGCCGGCGGCCAGGCGGTCAGCGCCGACCAATATCCGTGGTTGGCGTCCGGCACCCAACTCGGCGCGGCAGTGCTGCCGCGCTGGGCGGTGGACGGCGGCCGCGCCGCGTTGCTGCGCCGGCTCGAGGACGCGCCGACGCGCGCGCGGATCCGCGCGGAGATGGCGGAGAACCTGCGCCGCCGCGGCGGCGCCGACAGCCTGCTGCTGGTCAGCGAGGGCCAGGAATGGAGCGGCAAGACCCTGGCCGCGATGGCACGCATGTGGGACGTCGATCCGCGCGACGCCGCGCTGCGGGTGATCGCCAGCGGCGGCCTGCGCGACGACGACGCGCCGTCACCGGAGCGGGTCGCCTCGTTCAACATGGACGAGGACGACGTCGAGCGCTTCATGCGCCAGCCGTGGGTGCTGACCAGTTCGGACGGCAGCGACGGGCATCCGCGCCAGTACGCCAGCTTTTCGCAGAAGTACGCCCGCTACGTGCGCGAGCGCGGCACCCTGACACTGGAACAGTTCATCCACCGCTCGACCGGATTGACCGCGGAGACGCTGGGGCTGGAGGAGCGCGGATACCTGCGCGCCGGCTACCATGCCGACGTGGTGGTGATCGACCCGAAGCGTTTCGCCTCGCGCGCCGACTACGTGCACCCGCGCCGGCTGTCGGTGGGCGTGGAGCACGCGCTGGTCAATGGCACGCCGGTGATCGCCGACGGACGCCTGACCGGCGCGGCGCCCGGGCGCGCGCTGCGGCACCGGCCACCGGCGGCAACCTGTCCGATCCAACCCGGAGCTCCGGAACCATGACGCATGCTTGAACTCGACGCGGTACAGACGCTGGCCCTGGCGGGCCTGACCCTGTTTCTCGGCTACGCGCTGTGCCGCGCGATTCCGGTGCTGTCGCGCTACAACCTGCCGGCGCCGGTGATCGGCGGGCTGGTGGTGGCGCTGGCGGTGCTGGTGGCGCACACGCAGGACACCACGCTGTTCACGCTGGACACCAGCCTGCAGACGCCGCTGATGATCGCGTTCTTCACCACCATCGGCGTCAATGCCAGCGTCGCGCTGCTGAAGATCAGCGGCCGCCAGGTGCTGCTGTTCCTGGCGCTGGCCAGCGGCTTCGCGGTGGTGCAGAACCTGCTCGGCATCCTGGTGGCGACCGGCTTCGGCCTGCACCCGCTGTTCGGGGTGCTGGCCGGATCGACCACGCTGACCGGCGGGCCGGCCACCGGACTGGCGTTCGCGCCGCTGTTCGAGGAGGCGGGGGTGGCCGGCGCCGAATCGGTGGCGCTGGCCTCGGCGATGGCCGGCATCGTCTGCGGCGGCCTGATCGGCGGCCCGGTGGTGACGATGCTGATCCGGCGCTTCCACCTGCGCACGCCGGAGCCAACGCCGGACGCCACGGTGGCGGCGATCGCCGCAGTCGCGGACGGCGGCGACGACCCGGCCCCGGACGAGGCGGCGCGCGAGTTCGGCGCGCTCAAGAGCATCGTGGTGATCCTGGTGGCGATGTGGCTCGGCTCGTGGGTCAGCGCCGGCATCTCCGCGACCGGCCTCACCCTGCCCGCTTACGTGGGCGCGATGCTGGTGGGCGCGCTGATCCGCAACATCGACGACCGCACCGGCTGGATCGGCCTGCCGGTGCGCACCACCGACCTGATCGGCAACATCTGCCTGGCGCTGTTCCTGGCAGTGGCGCTGATGAACCTGAAACTGTGGGAGCTGGCGGGCCTGGCCACGCCGCTGCTGGTGAACCTGGCGCTGCAGGTGCTGATCGTGGCGCTGTTCTGCGGCGTGGTGTTTCGGCTGATGGGCCGCGACTACGACGCGGCGGTGATGGGCGGCGGCTTCATCGGCTTCATGCTGGGCACCACCGCCAACGCGATGGCGGTGATGCGGACCCTGGTCGAGCGCTACGGCCCGGCGCCGCGCGCGTTCCTGGTGGCGCCGCTGGTGGGCGCGTTCTTCATCGATTTCACCAACGCGCTGGTGATCACCGGGTTCATCAACTTCTGGCACTGAGCCCGCGCCGTTGTCGCTCACTCCGCGGCGACGGTCGCGCCCGGGCGCCGCGGATCGGCCGCGCCCTCGACGCCGTCCGGCCCGACCAGCAGGGTCTGGGTGCTGCCGATGGTCTCGTCGGCGACCACCTGGTGGCCGCGCGCGGCGAGGATCCGCAGCGTGTCCGGGCTGATCCCGCGCTCGATGCGCAGCTCGCCCGAGCCCATGTCCTGGTGGATGCGCGGCGCGTGCGTGGACTCGGCGATGTTCAGGTCGAAATCGACCACGTCCACGATCGTCTGCATGACGGTGCCGGGAATGGTGTTGCCGCCGGGGCTGCCGGTCACCATCCACAGCCGGCCGTCGCGGAACAGCATGGTCGGCGACATGCTGGAGATCGGCCGCCGCCCGGGCGCGAGCGTGTTCGCGCTGCGCACGCGGCCGTCCGCGCGTTCGGCGGCCTGGTCGCCGAGCGAGAAATTGCCGATCAGGTTGCCGAGCAGGAACCCCGTGCCCTCGATCATCACCCCGGAGCCGAAGTCGGCGCCGATGGTGTAGGTGTTGCTGACGGCATTGCCGTCGGCGTCGATCACCGACAGGTGCGTGGTCTCGGTGCTCTCGAACGCCCACGGATCGCCGGCGTCGACCTCGTCGGCCGGGGTCGCGCGCGCGGGATCGATCAACGCCGCGCGCGCGGCGGCGTAGGCCTTCGCGGTCATGCCCGCCAGCGGCACGTCGACGAAGCCGGGATCGCCGGCGTGGCGGATGCGGTCGCGCCAGGAGAGCTTCATCGCCTCGGCCATGCGGTGCAGCGCATCCGCCGAACGCGCGCCGGCCGCGCGCATGTCGAAGGTCTCGAGCAGGTTGAGCATGGAGACGATGCCCGGGCCGCCGCCGCTGGCCGGCGGCATCGTCGCCACCTCGACGCCGCGGTAGCGGCCGACCAGCGGCTCGCGCGCGATGGCGCGGTACGCCGCCAGGTCCTCCAGCGTCAGCAGGCCGCCGTGGCGGCGCATGCCGTCGGCCAGGCGCTGCGCGATCGCGCCGCGATAGAACGCGTCTGCGCCGTGTTCGGCGATCTGCCGCAGCGACCAGGCCAGGTCGGTCTGCACCAGCCGCTCGCCGGCGCGCAACGCGCTGCCGTCCTGGTGCAGGAACACGGCGGCGCCGGCGGCGCTGCGGGCCAGCCGCTCGCGGCCCCAGTCCAGCGCGAAGGCCTCGTCGCGGCTCAGCACCACGCCCTCTTCCGCCAGCCGGATCGCCGGCTGCAGCAGCGTGGCCCAGGGCAGGCGCCCGTAGCGTTCATGCGCCAATGCGAGCCCCGCGACCGTGCCCGGCACGCCGGCCGAGCGGTAGCCGGCGGACTGGTCGCCGGACAGTTCGCCGTTCCCGTCGAGGTAGGCGTCGAGGGTGGCCGCGGCCGGCGCCGCCGAGCGGTAGTCGATCGCCACCGTGCGCTCTTCTTCGGCCAGGTGCACCAGCATGAAGCCGTCGCCGCCGATGTTGCCGGCGCGCGGCAGGGTCACCGCCAGCACGAACGCAGTGGCCACCGCCGCGTCGACCGCATTGCCACCCTGGCGCAGGATCCCGGCGCCAGTCTGGCTGGCGAGCGCGTTCTGGCTGACCACCATGCCGCGCGCGCCGATCTCCGGTTTCTGGATCGCGGCGTAGTTGAGCAACTGCCGCGTCTGCGCGGACACGGTGCAGACGGTGCAGCAGGCGAGCACCACCGCGAACAGCAGGCGCGCGAGCGAGCGCGGCGGGACGGAACGGAATGGCATGACGTCTCTCCCGGCCCGCGGCGGAGACCGACGCACATGCGCGCCGGGAGACGGACGCGACGATCGGGCCGTGCCCGCCGCGCCCGTGGTGCCGCCCTCAGAACTCGAACCGCAGCCCCACGGTGAAGTAGCGGCCGACCACGTCATAGAGGGTGGCATTGATCCCGTTGCTGTCGGTGGCGATCACCACCGGATCACGGTCGAGCGCGTTGTCGATCCGGAAGTACGCCTCTATCCGGTCGCCGGCGAAGGCGTAGGATCCGAACAGTCCCAGGTACCAGGTGCTGGGCACGGTGTTGTCGTCGATGTCCACGCCGTGCACCCAGTCGTTGCGCAGCACGCCGGGACCGATGAAGCGCGCCGAGGCGCCGAGCCGGGCCGGGCCGCTGCGGAAGGTCGCGGTGGCCAGCGCGCGCCACTTCGGCGCACCATCGCGGTTCTCGCCGGCATAGTCGTGGCTGGAGAACGGCGTCTCGCGGGTATCCTCCAGCAGGCGGCTGGCGACCACGCGGAAGTCGAGGTCGGCATCGTTGCCCAGAGTGGGCAGGCCATGCCGGTACGACAGGTCGACATCGACGCCGCGGACCTTCTGGTTGGCGATGTTGATCGGCTGGATCAGCAGTTCGGTGATCGTGCCGGAGGCGTCGCGGGTGACGAACTGGCACAGCGACTGGTCGCCGTCGTAGCAGCCGTCGACGGTCTCCTGGTTGCTCAACGTGGAGATCGCGTCCTTGATGTCGATGCTGTAGTAGTCGATCGCGCCCTGCAGGCCGGGCAGGCCGGCAGGCGTGAACACCACGCCGAAACTGGTGGTGTCGGCGATTTCCGGGTTCAGGTCCAGGTTGCCCTGCGAGATGCGCAGGATGTTCTGGCGCACGTCGCCGTTCCAGCGGTCGAGCACGTTCTGGCGCTGGGTCAGCCCCGCCTGGTAGAGGTTGCTCAGGTTGGGCGCGCGGATGTCGCGCGAACGCACGCCGCGCAGCAGCAGCGACTGCAGCGGCCGCCAGGTCAGTCCCGTCTTCCACGGCACCTCGATCCCAGAATAGCTGTAGTCGGCCACGCGCACCGCGCCGTTGAACTCCAGCGTCTCCGCCAGCGGCATCAGCACTTCGGCGAAGGCCTCGTTGACCCGATTCGAGCCGCGGGTGGGCAGGAAGTTGCCGAACAGCCACTCGCGCCGCTGTCCGGCCTCGTCGCTGCGGCCGCGCACGCTCTCGCGGCGATGCTCGGCGCCGAACGCCAGCGTCGCCGGTCCGGCCCAGGTGGAGAACGCTTCGCCGCTCATGCTCGCCGAAGCGACCTGCTGGGTGACGGTCTGGTCGATCCACGGCGAACCGTTCACCCAGTCCAGCGCCGGATCGTCGGGCGCCGCGCCGCCGAAGGTGTTGAGCGGCACGCAGCCGTTGCCGGGATCGGCGAGGCTGGAGCGGCAGACGATGCGCCCGCTGTCGGGATCCACCACCGCGTCGATCGCCTGCGCCAGCCGCCCGCTGTTGGCGACGTTGAGCACGCGCGTGGACAGCCGGCTCTCGCCGTACTGGTAGTACGCGTCGACATCCCAGGTCTCGCCGACCATGCCGCTCAGGCCGACCACGGCGCGGTAGGTATCGACCTCCACCCGCGGCGATGCGACCCCCAGCAGCAGGCCGTAGGGGGCGCTGTCCACACCGGCTTCGGCCATCGCGGCGCGCGTCTGCGGATCGAGATAGGGATTGTCGTCGCGGATGGTGAGGCTGCCGCCGAAGTAGTTGTAGGACGAATTGGTGGTCGCCACCGAATTGGCGGCGCTGGCCTCGGCGAACAGTTCGAACGCCTCGGAGATCTCGAATGAGGCGCGGCCGAACACGTTCTTGCGGCGCACGTCGCCCTTGAGCGACATCGCCGCGAAATGGCCGTCGAGCTCGCCGCCGGAAGAGTTGGATCCGGTGAGATCGAGGGTGCCGTAGTCGAACGGGCGCGGCGAGCCGTCGGGATCGAACGTGGTGCCGCGCAAGGGACCGCCGGTGATCAGGCCGCCGAAGGCCTCGTTGGGGCGGTTCAGGAACGGCACGGTGATGCGGTAGGGCTGGCCGTTGTTCTCGGTCCAGTCGGGATTGATCATGTTGCCCCAGCCGCGGAACCAGTCGCGGTCGCGCGCCGCGCCGATGCCGTCGCTGTGCGCGTACTCGGCGTTGAGCAGCAGGTGTCCGCGCCCTTCCGCGAACGGCCGGCCGAAGGTGAGGCCGATGTTCTGCTGGCTGTCGTCACCCTCGGCGGACTCGCCGAACTGCACGTAGCCCTTGGTGCCGGTGTAGCGCGTGTCGAGCAGGAAGTTGACCACGCCGGCCACCGCATCGGAGCCGTAGACCGACGACGCGCCGCCGGTGACCACGTCGACCTGGCGGATCAGCGCGTTCGGCAGGCCGTTGGCGTCGACGTTGCCCTGCAGGTTGGAGCCGACGAAGCGGCGACCGTCGACCAGCACCAGGGTGCGGTCGGTGCCGAGGCCACGCAGGTTGAGGCGGTTCATGCCGGTGGTGCCGGAGCTGATCGAGTTGTTGCCCTGGGTGGTGGTGGCGTCACCGACCAGCGAGGGCATGGTGTTGAGGTAGTCGGCGATGTTGTTGGGCGCGGCGAGTTCGATCTGCTCGAAATCGATCGTGGTCACCGGCGTCGGCGATGCGTAGCCGGCCTTGAGCACGCGCGAGCCGGTCACCTGCACCGTGTCGAGTGTGGCGGCCGTATCCTGCGCGGCAGGTGGTGGCGCCTGCGTCGGCTCTGCGGGATCCGCCGGATCCTGTGCATCTGCGGTTGCGGCGGGCGCCGGCACGGACTGCGCCGCGGCGGCGGCGGGAAGACCCAGCCCGCCGGCGAACAACAACGCGCTGCCGGAAAGAAGGGTGACGATCCTGATGGCGCTCATGCTCATGCTCTCCCCGGAGTCGGATGCGGTCGGGAGGTACGGTCCGTGTGTTTCGCGCTGCAGTCGTCCCTGCTGCCCTCTACCACGGAGAGTGGCCGCGGATGGCGTGTTTGTCGTGCAGGATTGCTGGGCAGCGGTATAACTTGAGGCTATGGCGCATCCATAACCGCAGGTTATCCGCGTGCGATGCAAGGTGAGTTGTGCAATGCGCGGTGGCGGCTAGTCTGGTGGCATGCGCACATGCCCCACTCCGTTGCTTCACCGGCCTCCCGCCGTCTTGGATCCGCTGCGTCGTGGTGGCGCACTGTGGATGCCGTTGTTGCTGTCGTCGCTGCTGCTGGCGGCATGTCGCACGCCCGGCGCCGGCGGCGATGCCGGCACGGATCACGGCATGGTCGTGGCCGCGCATCCGCTCGCGGTGGAAGCCGGCACGCGCATCCTGCAAGGCGGTGGCAGCGCGATCGATGCGGCGGTGGCGGTGCAGATGATGCTGGGACTGGTGGAGCCGCAGAGCTCGGGCATCGGCGGCGGCGCGATCGTCATGACCTACGATGCGTCCACCGGCGAGGTCACCGGTTATCTGGGGCGCGAAACCGCGCCCGCCTCCGCCTCACCGGCAATGCTGCGCGACGACGACGGCCGCGCGCTGCCGCGCGCCGAGGCGATGCTGGGCGGCGTGGCCACCGGCGTGCCCGGCGCGGTGTCGGCATTCGCCGCCGCGCACCGCGCGCACGGGCGCCTGCCGTGGGCGGCATTGTTCGGCGACACCATCGACCGCGCCGAAGCGGGCTTCGTCATCGGCCCGCGCCTGGCGCGGCACATCGATGGCCGCTTCCCGCAGGCCTCGGCACCGGACGTAGTCGGCTACTTCTCGCATCCCGACGGTACGCGCATGCAGGCCGGCGACCGGCTGCGCAATCCCGACTACGCCGCAACGCTGCGCACGCTGGCGCGCGAGGGCGCCACCGCGCTCCATCGCGGCGAGATCGCCGCCGACATCGTTGCGCGCACCGCCGCACCACCGCTGGCAGGCGGCATGACCACGGAAGACCTGGCCGCGTACACGGCCGAGACCGTTCGCCCGCTGTGCCGGCCGCTGCGCGCCTACGTGCTGTGCGTGCCGCCGCCACCGGCCAGCGGCGTCGGCCTGTTGCAGTTGATGCTGCTGCTGGACGGGACCGACATCGGCACGCGCGGCGCGGACGATCCGCGGGCCTGGTTCCTGTTCGCCGAGGCGAGCCGTCTCATGTATGCCGACCGGGATCGGTACGTGGGCGATCCGCGCTTCGTGTCCGTTCCCGTCGACGGCCTGCTCGACGCCGGTTACCTCGACGCGCGCCGGGCCCTGATTGGCGACACCGCGGCCCCGCAATACGCGGCCGGAACGCCTGCGGGCGCACCGCCGCGCGTGGACGACGCCACCCGCGAGCCGGCCGGCACCAGCCACTTCGTGGTCGTCGATGCGCAGGGCAATGCGGTCTCGGTGACCACCACGGTGGAGTCGTACTTCGGCTCCGGGCGCATGGTGCGCGGCTTCTTCCTCAACAACCAGCTGACCGATTTCTCCTGGGCGGACGCGGACCGGCCAGTGCCGGCAGCGAACGCCGTGGCGCCCGGCAAGCGCCCGCGCTCGTCGATGACGCCGGCGATCCTGCTCGACCACGACGGCCGGTTCCTCGGCGCGATCGGATCGCCGGGCGGCAGCGCGATCCCGGCCTACATCGCCAAGGCCCTGACCGGCGCGTTCGACTGGGATCTGCCGCTGGCGCAGGCGATCGCGCTGCCCAACCTGGTCGCGCGCGGCGAACGCGTCGACGGCGAGGCGACGCGAATGTCGACCGAACTGCGTGCGGCGCTGGCGCGCCGCGGCATCGAGGTGCGCCCGGGCGCGGGAGAGGACTCGGGACTGCACGGTGTGCTGCTGCGCGACGGGCGGCTCGACGGCGCGGCCGACCCGCGGCGCGAGGGTGTGGTGGGCCGCCCATGAGCGCGGCACCAGTGCTGCTGGCCGCCGCGCGCGCGGTGGCCTAGGATCGGCCGATGCGCTTTCGCCAGATCGAAGTCTTCTACGCCGTCTACACCACCGGCTCCATCAGCGCCGCCGCGCGCTCGCTGCATGTCTCGCAACCCTCGGTCAGCAAGGTGCTGCACCACACCCAGTCGCAGCTGGGACTGACGCTGTTCACGCTGGTGCGCGGCCGCCTGGTCGCCACCGACGAGGCGCATGCGCTGTTCCTCGAGGTCGCCGAGATCTTCAAGCGCCTGACTTCGCTGCAGAAGACGGTGAGCAACATCAAGAACCTCGGCGGCAGCCACATCCGCCTGGCGGTTGTGCCCTCGCTCGGCCTGCACGTGGCGCCGATGGCGATCATGCGTTTCCGCCGCGAGCATCCGGAAGTGACGTTCGACGTGCAGACGCTGCACCACGACAACCTGTTCGAGGCCCTGTACGAGCGCACCTGCGACATCGCCGTGGCCTACGATCCGCCGGCCCATCCGCGCATGCAGCGGCGCGAACTGGACACCGGCGAACTGATGCTGCTGTTCCAGAAGGGCAGCCTGCCCGACGTGGGCGCGAGCGTGCCGCTGCGACTGCTCGACGGCCAGGACATGGTGGGGCTGACCACCAGTGGCCCGGTCGGCGACCTGTTCGCGGCCGAGGTGCAGCGCCACAACGTCTCGATCCGCGAGGTCGTCTCCAACCAGACCTTCTACATCGCCGCCGCGCTCACCCGCTGCGGCGCCGGCATGGCCGTGGTGGACGAATTCACGGCGCGCGCCAGCATCGACGAGGCCACCGCCTTCCGTCCGTTCGATCCGGCGATCCGGTTCAAGGTCGAATGCGTGTACCTGGAGGACCGCCCGCCGTCGAAGGCGGCCGACGTATTCGTCGCCACGCTCGCCTCGACATTGCGCGAGATGCGCGTCGCCACGGAATGACCGTGCATGCATTGCCTTCGCCACCCTGCCGAGAAGTTCCACGCTCAGGAGAAGAAGACGCCGCCGTTGACGTCGAAGTTGGCGCCGTTGATGAAGCTGGCGGCACCCGACGCCAGGTACAACGCGGCGTCGGCCGCTTCCTCCGGGCGTCCCTCGCGCCGCAGTGGCGTCGCATTGGCCACCGCCTGGCGCACCTCCGGCTTGGTGAACTCGTCGTGGAAGCGGGTCGCGATCATGCCGCAGCACAGCGCGTTGACCCGGATGCCGCGCGGGCCGAGTTCCTTGGCCATGGCGCGGGTGAAGGTCATCACCGCGGCCTTGGAGGTGGCGTAGATCGCGGCGCCCGGGCCGCCGCCGTCGCGCCCGGCGAGCGAGGCGAAGTTCACGATCGCAGAACCTTCGCGCATCAGCGGCGCCACCGCCCGGGTGGTGAGGTAGACCGACTTCAGGTTGAGGTCCATGACCTTGTGGAAGTAGGCCTCGTCGATCTCGGCCAGCGGCTTGCGCGCGACCATGCCGCCGGCGACGTTGAGCAGCAGGTCGACGTGCTCGCCGAACGCGGCCCGGGTGGCCGCGACCAATCCGGCGACCGCGTCCGCGGAGGTCACGTCGGCGCGATGCACGATGGCGGTGCCACCGCCGGCCTCGACCTGGCGCAGGGTGTCCTGCGCGTTCGCCTCGTCGTTGGCGTAGTTGATGCACACGCGCGCACCCGCCGCCGTCAGCTTCAGCGAGATCGCGCGGCCGATGTCGCGTCCGCCGCCGGTCACGATCGCCACCTTGTTGTTGAAGTCCATAGTGTTGCTTTCCTCGGAATGTTGGGCGGCAGTCACTTGCCTGCCGGGGGGCCGTCGAGCTTCCTGATCGGGCCGGCGATCCACCAGATCGCGATCAACGACAGCGGCACCAGGGTGCCGACCAGGATGAAGATGGGAGCGAAGGATTGCTTGGTCATCACCGGCACGAGCCAAGTCGTGACCAGGGTGCCGGCGACCGCCGCCATGCCGCCGATGCCGGCAAGCGATCCGACCGACCTGCCGTGGAACACGTCGCTCGGCAGGGTCTGGATGTTGCCGATGGCGACCTGGAAGCCGAACAGCACGGCGGCGATGGTCAGCACCGCGAAGACCGGTTGCACGGCCAGCACCGCGCCGAGCAGGCCCGGCGCCATGATCGCGCCGCCGACGGTGATGCTCCATTTGCGTGCGCGTTCCACGCTCCATCCGCGGGCGATCAGCCGGCCCGACAGCCAGCCGCCGAACAGGCTGCCGAACATGGCGCCGACATACGGCACCCAGGCGAAGAGGCCGATCTGCTTGATGTCGAAGCCGAAGGTTTCCGCCAGGTAGATCGGCAGCCACGCCAGGAACAGCCACCAGATCGGGTCGAGGAAGAACCGCGCCAGCACGATGCCCCAGCTCTGGCGATGCGACATCAGTCCGCGCACGCCGGGCGCGTAGACCGGCTGCACGGCATCGCCGGCATCCTCCGGCGCGTCCAGGATCAGCACGCGCTCGGCTTCGCTCACCCAGGGATGGCGGTCCGGGCCGCACCGGTAGATCACCAGCCACGGCAGCAGCCAGACGAAGCCGAGGACGCCGATCACCACGAAGGTGCTCTTCCAGCCCAGCGACAGGAACAGCAGCGCGATCAGCGGTGCGGAGACCACCGAGCCGAGCGACGCGCCGGCGTTGAAGATGCCCTGCGCGAACGCGCGCTCCCGCGACGGGAACCACTCGGCGATCGCCTTGACCGCACCCGGCCAGGCGCCCGCTTCGCTGACGCCGAGCATGGCGCGGAACACGCCGAACGAAAGGATCGAACTGGCGACGGCATGCAGGGCGATCGATACCGACCAGACCGCGACCGACAGGGTGAAGCCGAGCCGCACCCCGATGATGTCGAACAGCCGCCCGAACCCGAACTGGCCGGCGGCGTAGAACAGCATGAACACGGTGACCAGCAGCGCGTAATCTTCCTTGGTCGCGCCGATCTGGCCGGCGATCTCCGGCCACATCACGGCGAGCGCGTTGCGGTCGATGTAATTGACGATGGTGGCGACCGAGATCAGGCCGATGATGATCCAGCGCACGGCGGAGCGTCGCTTCACGGCATGTCCTCGGTCCGGGGTCGGTTGCTGCCGTCGGCGCCGGCCTGCGCGCCGAAGCGGGCATACGCGCCGGTCCAGGCATAGGTGCGGCCGTTCGCGGCCACGCGGTGGGCGCGGCCGGCATCGGCATCGTCGGCCACGGCAAGCGCCAGGGTGGCGCCGGAGGCGAGCGTCAGCACGATCACGTCGGCGTCCTCGCCGCGGACGTGGACGACGTCGCGGACGCGGCTGTCGGCGCCGCGCACGGTCTCGGCGGTGCCGTCGTAGGCGCCGTGCGGCTCCAGCACGCTGAAGAACGCGGCGTCGGCACGGCCGTCCATGCGCTGCAGCAGGGCGGGCTCGCGGCGCAGGTTGAACTCGGGATCGTTGGCGCCGCTCTCCACCAGCAGCGCACGTGTCGGCGCGCTGGCGCCGAAGCGGAAGGTGTAGAAGCGGCCGTCGAGCAGCCAGGTCAGCGCGCGGGTCCGGTCGGAGGCTTCGCTGTCCGCGTCCACCCACAGGTGCTGGTAGCCGTTGGCCTCGCCCAGCACCGGGCGCCCCTCGACGTTGCGGTTTGCCTCGAACCCCACGGTCATGACGTGGCCGTTGAAGTGCAGCGGCAGGTCGTAGCGCGCGGGCGCGGTGCCGTCGACCCGCAACAGGTCCACCGCCACCGGGAAGCGCAGGTCCGGATGCGCCAGCAGCGCCAACGTGCGGGTGATGCCGACGCCGTCGTAGGCGCCGGTCATGCGTGCCGATGCGATCTGCACGCCGTCGGCCACGTCGAACAGCAGCGGGGTCGGCGCGTGCGCCTCGCCGCGCTTCCAGTCGCCGTCGAAGTGGCTGCGCTCGTCCACCACCAGGGTGTTGTGCGCGATCGTCTGCTTGGCCCAGCTGCTGTTCTCCGGCAGATAGGTGCCGCCGGACTTGGCCTCGACGTTGAGGAAGCGCGCGGCGCCATAGTCGGTGACCACGCGCTGGCCGTTGTCGTAGAACAGCCAGTTCAGCCGGTCGAAATGGCCGTGGCCCATGCCCTGGGAGGTGTTCTTCATCACCAGCGCCTGGCCGTCCTCGCCGCCCTCGCGCAAGATCGCCAGGCCGCCGCCGTTGCCGTCGGCGCCGTCGCGCAACATCAGCGAACCGAACCGGTAGGGTTCGGCGCGACCCGCCGCCAGTGCTTCCGCCACGCCCAGGCCCTCGGGCGTCAGCACGGTGCGGCCCTGCCGCTGCGCGATCGACAGCAACCGGTCGTCGCCGCTGCGCGCGTACGCGATCGCGATCGCGGCGACCAGTTCCTCGGTGTCCAGGCCCTTGTCGAGCATGGCGTCGTTGATGGGGAAGAAATAGCCGGCGTAGCTGCTCTGGATCAGCGCATCGACCGCCTTGAGCAGCACCCCGTCCTTGTGCGCGAAGATCTGCCGCCGCGGCTCGTTGCGCGCGATCGCGTTGGCGAAGATCACGAAAGGCGCCAGTGCGTAGCGCTGGTAGTACGGACCTTCCTCGTAGTAACCGTCCGGCGAGAACAGCTCGTCGATCTGCGCGAGGAACCCGGCCTCGCCGTCCCGCGACAGGCCCAGCAGGGCTTTTTCCACCATCTCGCGATCGCGCAGCACGTAGCCGGTCATGCCCACGCCGGCGACCGCCCAGGTGGCGTGGTTGTGGATGCGGTTGAAGTTCTCGGGCGTTTCGTCGGACAGGAAATGCGCCATGCGCCGGAACAGCTGCTCGTCGATGGTGCGGCGGTCCTGCGGATCGAGCGTCTCGCGGATGGCGTCGTAGCCCTGGACGGCGTGCACCAGCCACACCGAATCGTTCAACGTCTGCCAGAACAGGCGTCCGGGAATCTGGCCGCGGCCGGCGGGATGCGGGCCGAGAGCCGGGTACAGGCGCGCGTAGGCCAGCAGCAGGTCGCGCGCGAAATCCGCGTAGGCGCGGTCGCCGGTCAGCCGATACAGGATGCCGGCGCCCTGGATGACCAGATAGTTGCGCTTGTGCTGCTCGTGGGTGTAGCCGCCGCCGGGATCCTTCGGCTGCGGCACGACCACGCCTTCGGCCATCGCCGCGTGCACGCTGCGGGCGACGCGCGCCTGTTCGCCCGCGAACAGCGGGTAGCCCTCGCCCTGCTCCCGCATTCGCCGCCACTCCGGCGCGGAAACCAGCACCGGCGCCGGCCCGTCGGATGCGACCGCGGACGCTGCCGTGTCCGCCTGCGCCGCGCGCGCCGGGGCGACGACGACGACGGCGGCGAGCAGCGCGGCGGCAAGCAGCGCGGCGCCCCTCATTGCAGCGTCGCCGCGGGCACGTCGGAGCGGATCTCCGGCGTGCCGTCGAACCGGTTGCGCTCCGCCACCAGCAACGGCGTGCCGACGGTGCGTTCGAACAGGACCGCGGCGCTGTCCCTGAAATCGTTGCCGACCAGCACGGCGCGCTGCACGCCGTGCAGGCGCAGCGAGGCGCCGGACCGGGTGCCGACGCGATCGAAAGTGGAATCGTGGATGCGGATCTTCGGCCCGAAGGTGCTCTCGTCGGTGCCGCCGCGGTACAGGTCGACCACCGTGCCGCCCACCCGGTGGAACCGCGAGGCCTCGATCTCGACCAGTTCCACGTTGTAGGTGCCGCGGTCGTCGATCTCCGCGGCGGCCGACAGCACAGCGCCGCTGATGTCGTCGACCTCGACCCGGCGCAGCGCGATCACATCGGCCAGGGTGTCCTTGCCGGTGGCGATGACGTCGAAGCCGCGGTTGACGGTGAGGCCTGCGATCCGCAGGTCTTCGAGCACCAGCACGTAGTTCGCCGCGCCGGAACCCGGCGGCACGCGGATCACCGCGTTGCCGGCCTGGTCGGGCGCGGCCTCTCCGACGATCGCCAGCCGGCCGAGTTTCAGCGAGCCGCCGCGCTGGATCTCGAACAGCGTCGAGCGCGAGAAGGCGATCGTCGCCACGCCGTCGCGTGGCCCGTGCAGCGACAGCGGGCGATCGACCTTCAGCACCTGGTTGACCACGTAGCGACCCGGCGCCAGTTGCAGCCGGTCGCCCGCGGCGGCGGCGGCCATGGCCGCCGACAGGGTGTCCTCGCCCGGCGCCACGCTGCGCTCGCCATCGCCGTCGAAGGCGGCGGCCGGGACCTCCTTCGGATACCACGACACGCCGACCTCCTCGCGCGGGACCGGGCGCAGGTCGCGGCGCGCGCCGGCGTCTTCCGGCCGCGCCGGCACCTGCAGTCCGGTCGCCGCGCGGGTCATGGCGACCTCGCGGCCCTGGATGCCGCCTGGGATCCGCGGCGACGCGGCCGGGCTCTGCAGGTTGCCTTCGAAGGCGATGCCGCCCATGTCGCCGAGCACCTCGACCGGGTCGCGGTCGGCCACGATCAGGTTGCGGGCGAGGCGGCTGTCCACCGGCGCGGCCGAGCGCTCCTGGTCCATGCCCAGCCCCAGCAGGATGCTGCGCACGTCGACGAAGGTGTTGTGCTCGATCACCGCATTGTCGACCCGGGTGTAGCGGTTGAGCGGCGAGTCCGGCACGCCGTACATCACGCTCAGCGCGGAGGCGAAGCCATCGCCGGCCAGGCCTTCCAGGTAGTTGTTGCGCACCGTCTGGTTGCGGTTGATGACGCGGATGCCGCCGGTGTGCGGCTCGTTGCCGCCGAGGAACACGTTGTCCTCCACCAGATTGCCGTCGCCGTGGCGCAGCACCATCGCCCCGCGCGACCGGAAGAAGACGTTGCCGCGATAGACGTTGCCGCCGGACTTGTTGGAGACGATCTCGACCTCGCCGTCGCAGCGCTCGAACCAGTTGGACTCGACCACGGTGCGGGAATCGGAAAGCGAGTCGTGGCTGGTGCCGACGCGAAGGGTCTCGCCGCCGTTGGCGCCGAGGTTGGGGCGCGGGCCGAACCAGTTGTGGTCGATGCGGTGGCGGTTGTCCAGCCCCTGCTGCTCGTCGCGGACGACCACCAGGGTCGCGCCGGCATTGGTCTTGCCGACGATGTGGTTGTGGTCGAAGCGGTTGTCGTGCCCGTACAGCGCGACCCAGTGGTCGGACAGGCGGCGATCGGGATTGTTGAAGCGGTCGATCACGATGCCGGAGACGCGGCTGTGGTTGGCGCGCTGTTCGCGCGTGCGGCGGAAGGAGACGACTTCACCGGTCGGCGACCAGCCATCGCGGAACACCAGGTTGGAGACGTGCATATATTCGCCGGCCATGCGCAGGTTCGAGCGGCCGGTGAGGAGCACTTTCCCGGGCGTCTGCGCGGTCAGGGTGATCGGCCGTCCCGATTCACCCTTCCCGGTCAGCACGACCTGGAAGTCGCGCCATTCCCCGTCGGCGAGCACCAGGGTGTCGCCGGGCTGCAGGGATTCGACGGCCTCGGCGTACTCGGCCTGGGTGGCGACCCGCAGCGACCGCCCCTGCGCTGCGCCTGCGGTCGCCGGTAGCAGAAGGCAAAGAGCCGCCAGGCTGCAGCGCAGGCGCCAGGATCGTGTCGATGGAATGTCCCGCATCTCGTTCCTCCCGCCCGGCTGCCATTTGCTGCACCAGCAAGTGGTCAGTCCAATGAAGACTATCTGGTCCGGATATCTGGCGCAAATTTGCTGCAACTGCACATCAAATCTCGCTGAAATGGCCTAGCCAATGAACTAGTGCGATTAAATCTACCAATTGTTTGACATTGGCCGGCAATGGGTGAAACCTCCTGTCGAGCCCGACGACGACGGGCGCCAATTCCGGAGGGAGCACATGCGTCGCCAGCAACAGGTTGCCCGCGTTCACCCGATACGACCCTCGGCGCTGCGCAATGCGCTGTTCTGTGCCATCTGCGCCGCGTTCGGCACCCAGGCGGCGCAGGCGCAGGAAACGCCGGCCCAGCCGCCGCCGGCCGGCCAGCCTTCCGGGCCGGTACCGACGCCGGCCTCCGAGGACCAGGACGCCACCGAACTCGACGCGGTCGTGGTCACCGGCATCCGCGCCTCGATCCAGTCCTCGATCCAGAACAAGCGCGACGCCACCGTGGTTTCGGACGCGCTGTCGGCCAAGGACATCGGCGACCTGCCGGCGCTGTCGATCGGCGAGGCGATCGAGACCATCACCGGCGCGTCCACCCACCGCGAGAAGGGCGGCGCGACCGAGATCTCGATCCGTGGCCTGGGGCCGTTCCTGGGCTCGGCCAGCTTCAACGGCCGCGAGGCGACCAACGGCAGCGGCGACCGTTCGGTGAACTTCAACCAGTTCCCGTCCGAACTGATCAATACCGTCGAGATCTACAAGACCCAGCGCGCCGACTTCATCGAGGGCGGCATCGCCGGCACCATCAACATGGAGACGGTCAAGCCGCTGTCGTTCGGCGAGCGCCGGATCCAGCTCGATGGGCGGGCGACCTATCCGGAATACGACCGCAAGCTCGACGACGGCGAGGGCATCGGCTGGCGCGGCACGGCCAGCTACCTGGACCAGTTCGAGTTCGCCAACGGCGGCAGGCTCGGCGTCTCGCTCGGCGTGCAGAGTCTGGAAAGCAGCAATCCGGAGGAAGTGGCGGCCACCAGCTCCACCTGGAGAGCCTGCGACGCGACGGTGGAACTGTCCGGCAATTGCGACAGCGCCATCAACGACGACCTCTCGGGCAACATCGTCCCGGGCGACCCCAGGGCGGGCAACACGCCGTTCTACCTGGTGCCCAATGGTCGCACCTATCGCCAGATCGTCGAGCACGACGAACGCGATGCGGTGTTCGCGGCGCTGCAGTGGCAGCCCAACGACACCATGGAGGTCAACTTCGACTACCAGTGGTCGGACCGGACCTTCACCGAGGACCGCAGTGAACTCGTGCTTTCCGAAGGCAGGCGCGGAATCAGGAATGCAGTGTTCGACGAGAACGGGGCGATGCAATCGTTCGACGGCCAGAGCGCAATCGAGGCCAACTCCAACTACAAGATCCGCGCCGAGGAATACGAGGGCGCGGGACTCAACTTCCAGTGGCGGCCGAGTGCCGCGTGGCTGTTCTCCACCGACCTGGCGTACTCGCACACCCTGCGCACCGAGAACGACTGGACCACGCGCCTGCGCGCCGACGACGAGGACATCGACGGTGAGGACGTGGCCGGCATCGTCGACGCGCGCCGCGTGAACTACCGCTACGACTACCGCGGCGACATGCCGTCGGTGATCATCGATCCGGCCTTCGACATCACCCGCTGGGAGAACTTCGGCGACGTCCCGCGCATGCGCCGCGACGAACAGCAGCGCGAGCACACCCTGCGCGCATTCCGCTTCGACGGCGCCTACTTTCCCGAGCGCGGCTTCCTGACCGCGGTCAAGGCCGGCGTGCGCCATGCCCGGTCGGATTATCGCGACTACGACGACCGGGTCGAGATCGAACTGGATCGCAACGACAACCTGGACCTGATCCGCGACGCCAACATCGGCTGCCGGGTCGACTTCCCGCAGGACGATTTCCTGGACGAGGCCGGCGGCAACACCATCGAACGCTGGGCGACCTTCGACTCGCGCTGTCTGTTCCGGGCGCTGACCGGGGTGGACGACACCGGCCGCAACCCGGACCTGCGCAACCCGGCCAACAACGACGTAGGCGAGAAGACGCAGGCGCTCTACCTGATGGGCGAATTCGCCTCGGAGTGGTTCGGCCTGCCGGTCACCGGCAATTTCGGCACGCGCTGGGTCAAGACCGATGTACGCGCCATGGGCCTGCGCAGCGACCTGGACGTGATACGCAACGCCGACGGCAGCATCAGCCTGGAGCCCACCGGCGAGTTCGAAACCGAGGTCATCAAGGCGTCCCACGACGTGCTGCTGCCCAGCTTCAACGCCGCGCTGGAACTGACCGAGGACAAGATCCTGCGCCTGGGCGTGTACCGCGCCATGGCCCGGCCCGACCTGAGCGCGATGGGCGCGGGCCGCGTCATCGACATCGAGGACGGCGAATTCGGCAACGTCGGAGACGCAATCGACAGCATCGCCGCCACCGGCAACCCGCGCACCAGGCCGCTGCTGTCCTGGAACGGCGACATCTCCTTCGAGTGGTATCCGAATCCCGACTCGCTGCTCGCCGTGGCGCTCTACTACAAGCAGTTCACCGGCGGCGAGATCCCGGTGCTGGTCGACGAGACGTTCGTGATCGACGGCGAGACCGTGGTGGTGCCGGTGGAGCAGCTCGACACCACCGACAGGAAGAGCGACCTGTTCGGCTTCGAGTTCACCGGCTCGCACCGCTTCTCCTACCTGCCCGCGCCGTTCGACGGCCTGGGCGTCAAGGCCAGCTATAACTACGCCGACTCGAACTTCGAGAACCACGACCTCAGGCTCGGCGACCAGATCGACCCCGAAACCGGCGAGACCACGCCGGGGCTGGTCGAGCCGGCGAACATCTTCGGCCTGTCGAAGCACGTGGCCTCCGGATCGCTGTACTGGACGCTGGGGCCGGTCGATCTGCAGGCGATCTACAAATACCGTTCCGAGTACTACCAGCGCTTCGTCGGCGGCCCGTCCCAGAACCGCTACATCCAGAGCGGCAGCACGGTCGACTTCCGCGCCACCTGGCGCGCGAGCGAGCAGCTCTCGTTCTCGCTGGAAGCTTCCAACCTGACCGACGAACCGCGCATTTCCTACATGCCGGTGCCCGGCAATTTCCACGAGTACCACGGCTACGGACGACGCTATTATTTGGGTGTACGCTACCGCTTCTGAGTACCGGTGCGGTCCGGGACCCCGGTCCGGTGCGGTGGCGGATGCCCCACGTTCTCCAGAGTGCAGACGATCCCGAAATGTCCGAGAGCCGCCTTTACCAGTCCATCGTCGCGGAACTGCTGAAACTGATCGAATCGGGAGAATTCCCGCCCGGGTCGCGCCTGCCGGGGGAGCGCGACCTGGCCGAGCGGTTCGGCGTCAGCCGGGTCACGGTGCGCGAGGCCGAGATCGCGCTGGAGGCCCGCGGCTGGATCACGATCAAGACCGGCTCGGGCGTCTACGTGAAATCGCGGCTCGACGCGCCGGGCGCGCTTCCCGACGTCACCGCGTTCGACGTCACCGCCGCGCGCTCGGTGATCGAGGCGGAGGCGGCCGCGCTGGCGGCCAGCCGGATCAGCGACGAGGAGATCGGCGAGCTGGAGGCATTGATCGCGGTCATGGCGGAACCGAGCGCCACCGACCAGACGGCCGGGGAAGCCGACCAGTCGTTCCACATGGCGATCGCGAGGATCGCCGGAAATCCCGTCATCGAACATTGCATCCAGCTGATATGGCGCATGCGCAACGACCTGCCACGGGTCCGGCAGGTCTACGCCCGCGTCTGCCACAACGATGCCGGTGACCGGAAACGGGAACATGCGGCGATCCTGGCTGCATTGCGCGACCGGAATCCCGCTGCCGCCCGCACCGCGATGCAGGATCATTTCCAGCGCCTGTTCGAATCGATGCTCGAGGCCACCGAGAGCGATGCCCTGGCCGAGGTCAAGCAGCGCATGCAGCAGCATCGCGAACGGTTCCTGGCGGCCACGCGGCTCTGATCGAGCGGCCGCGGGAGCCTCGCCGGTCCGGATCTCCGGCGGCGCCTTTTTCTCGATCACCCTGGCATGGGAAACCCTTGCCCGTTAGCGCTTGCCGTATTTGTCGTCCAGCCGCTTGTTCTTGCCCGGCACCTTCTCCTCGGCGTTCTGCGCCTTGCGGTGGGCCAGCTTGCCGGCCGCGCCGGCCACCTCGTCGCGCAGCTTCAGGTAGCTGGCGAAACGCTGCGGAGACAGCTCGCTCGCCTCGATCGCCGCGCGCACCGCGCAGCCGGGTTCGCGCGCATGCGAGCAGTCGCGGAACCTGCACTGCTCGGCCAGGGCCTCGATGTCGACGAAACTCTCGGCGACGTCCTCCTCGCCGGTGGGCTTGAGTTCGCGCATGCCCGGCGTATCGATCAGGCAGGCGCCGGAGGGCAGCGGGATCAGGGCGCGGTGGGTGGTGGTGTGGCGGCCGCGTTCGTCGCTCTCGCGCACCGCGGCGGTCTTCATGCGCTCGCTGCCGAGCAGGGTGTTGGTGAGGGTGGACTTGCCGGCGCCGGAGCTGCCGACCAGCACCGCACTGACGCCCGGTCGCAGCCACGCCTCGAGCGCGGCGACGCTGTCGCGGTCCTTGGCGTTGACCGCGAGCACCGGCACCTCGGCGCCGGCGACGTCGGCCAGCGCCGCCAGCGCGGCGTCCACGTCGGCACCGGGCTTGTCGGCCTTGGTCAGCACCACCACCGGCTCGGCGCCGCCGCCGCGCACCAGCAGCAGGTAGCGTTCGATCCGGCGTGGGTTGAAGTCGGCGTTCAGGCCGCACACCACCAGCACCACGTCGACGTTGGCGGCGATCACCTGCTGGCGGTAGTGCTCGCCGGCGGCGCCGCGCTTGATCACCGTGCGCCGCGGCAGCAGCGCGACGATGCGCGCGCCCTCCAGCAGCACCCAGTCGCCGACCGCGGCGCGCTGCTCGGGCGGCAGCGTCGCCCGCTGCCATTCCGGCGGCGACTCGACCGAAAAACCCGCGGACAGGCCCTCGGCCACCAGGTAACCGGTGCGATGCTGCTCGACCACCCGCGCCGGCCGGGTGCCGGGGTGCGCGGCGATCGCCTCGCGCCAGCGTGGATCGCCCGCTTCGGCCGGCGCGCCCTCGAACGGCCAGCCGATCGCGCGCAATGCGGCGGCGGCCTCGGGCGGGGCGGAATTCAAGCGGGTGGGCGGACGGCGGCCATGCGTGGATTCTACCCGCGCGGCGGCGCGGAATTTCCGCTAGGCTTTGCCGCTGTTTCGCCGCATCCACGCGTGCCGCCCATGCCCCCGCTCAAGACCCGCGAACGCCTGTCCGAAGTCCGCTACGAGATCCGCGGCGAGCTCGCCCGACGCGCGCGCGAACTGGAAGGCCAGGGACGCACGCTGATCAAGCTCAACATCGGCAATCCCGGCGCGTTTGGATTCCGCGCGCCGGAGCACCTGCAGCGCGCGATCGCCGACCACATCCACGACACCGATCCCTACACCCACCAGCAGGGGCTGCCGGAGGCGCGCGAGGCGATCGCCGCGCATCATCGCCGCCGCGGCACGCCGAATGCCTCGCCGGAACGCGTGTTCATCGGCAACGGCGTCAGCGAGCTGATCGACATCTCGCTGCGCGCGCTGCTCAATCCCGACGACGAGGTGCTGCTGCCCTCGCCCGACTACCCGCTGTGGTCGGCGGCGACGATCCTCAACGACGGCCGCCCGGTGTTCTACCGCTGCAATCCCGAGCACGGCTTCCTGCCCGATCCGGACGAGATCGAATCGCTGGTCTCCGCGCGCACCCGCGCGATCGTGCTGATCAACCCGAACAATCCGACCGGCGCGGTCTATCCGCGCGCGCTGCTCGAGCGGATCGTCGCTGTCGCCGAGAAGCACCGGCTGCTGCTGATGGTCGACGAGATCTACGACGGCGTGGTCTATGAAGACGCGAGGTTCGAACCACTGGCGCCGCTGGCCGGCGACCTGCCCTGCCTGTCGTTCAGCGGCTTGTCCAAGGTGCATCGCGCCTGCGGCTGGCGCGTGGGCTGGGCGGTGCTGTCGGGCGACCCCACCGCCTGCGGCGACTTCCACCACGCCATGGACCTGCTCGGTGCGCTGCGGCTGTGCGCCAACGTGCCGGGGCAGTTCGCGATCGAGGCGGCGCTCGACGGCGGCGACACCATCGGCCCGCTGTGCGCGCCCGGCGGCCGCCTGTTCGAGGCGCGGCGCGCAGTGATCGAGAGCTGCGAGGCCAGCGAATATCTGCGCTTGGTGGCCCCAGCCGGCGCGCTGTATGCGTTCCCGGGCGTAGCCGGCGCCGCCGCGGAAGGCTTCGACGACCACGCTTTCGCGCTGGAGATGCTGGAGACCGAGGACGTGCTGATCGTGCCCGGCTCCAGCTTCAACGTGCCCTACCGCAACCATTTCCGCGTCACCCTGCTGCCGGAGCCGGCGACGCTGCGCGAGGTGTTCCACCGCATCGACCGGGTGCTGCAGCGGCACGTCGAGCGCGCGCGGCCGCCCGGGGAAGCCTCGCGTGCCGCGGTGGCCTGAGGCGCTGATGGCCGCCGCGCTGGCCGCCACCGCAGGCGCGGGCGCCACCGGCGCGCAGGCCGGCGAGGTGTCGTACCTGGCGCTGGGTGACAGCTACACCATCGGTGAATCGGTGCCCGAGGCCGGTCGCTGGCCGCGGCAGCTGGCGCGGACGTTGCGCGCGGAAGGCATTCCGCTGGCCGACCCGCGCATCATCGCCGTCACCGGCTGGACCACCGACGAGCTGTCCGCGGCGATCGATGCCGCCGAGCCGCTCGGGACGTACGGCTTCGTCAGCCTGCTGATCGGCGTCAACAACCAGTATCGCGGCCGCGACGTGAACGAGTACCGGGAGCAGTTCACGGCGCTGCTGCAGCGCGCGATCGGCTTCGCCGGCGGCCGCGCCGACCGCGTGCTGGTGCTGTCGATCCCGGACTGGGGCGTGACCCCGTTCGCGGCGCAGTCGGGCCGCGATCCGGCGCAGATCGCGCGCGAGCTCGATGCCTACAACGAGGCCGCGGCGCGGGTCTGCGCCGCACACGGCGTCGCCTTCGTCGACATCACCGCGGTCAGCCGCGCGCGCGGCGCCGAGGCCGGCATGCTGGCCGAAGACGGCCTGCATCCCTCGGCGGCGATGTACACGGCGTGGACGCGGCTGGCGCTGCCGGCCGCGCGTCAACGATTGTCGGGCCCGGGTGGCGTGCCCGGGAACTGATACGCCAGCGTCATCGCCGCCGCGACCAGCAGCGGCGAGGCCAGCATCAACAGGCCGATGCCGATGTTGGCATCGCCGGCCGCCGAGGCGATCGCCCGCCATGCGGCCCAGCCGTGGTACAGCGCCCAGAAGGCGGAGGTCGCCAGCGTGCCGGCGAGCAGCGCGCGCAGCGCCCGCCGGTGTTCGAGCCTGGCCGCGACCATGAGCGCCGCCAGCGCCAGCACCGGTCCGCCGCAGATCAGCGACAGCATCGGCAGCAGCGTCGGCTCATCCAGCGGTGTCAGGCGATCGAGCCATCGGCCCGACAGCAGCGGGACCGCCACCACCCAGACCAGCACCAGCGCCAGGGCGATGCCCAGTGCGGCCGCGGCGAGCTTCGGTTGGCGACGGAGACTCATGGCGGCATGGTAGCGTGTCGGCAACGCGGCGCCATGATCCCACGCATGCAGACCCCGTCCTTCGAATCCGCACCCGCGGACCCGCCGCCCGGCGATGGTCGTCCGCTCGACCGCGCGCGTTCGGCGCGGATCGCCCGCGCGTTCCTGCCGCAGCATCCGCTGGGCAATCGCCACGATTATTTCTACACGCTGTTCAAGCTGCGCAGCGATCCCCTGTATCCGGGGGTGCTGGCGGCACTGCGTGGCAGCCGCGCGCCGCTGCTCGACCTCGGCTGCGGCCTCGGCCTGCTGGCGCACGCGCTGCGCAGCGACGGGCAGACGATGGCCTACCGCGGCGTCGACATCGACGCGGCAAAGATCGCACGGGCGCGACGCTGCGCCGCCGCGACCGGGCTGGCCGATGCCACGTTCGAAACCGCCGATCTCGCCGATGGCATGCCGCCGCATCGCGGCAGCGTCGCCATCCTCGACGTCCTGCAGTACCTCTCGCACGCGGCGCAGCGCGAACTGCTGACCACGGCGTCGGCGATGCTCACCGCCGACGCGCGGCTGGTGATCCGCACCGGCCTGGGCGACGACAGCCGTCGCGGCCGCACCACCCGCATCACCGACCGCCTCGCCAACCTGATCGGCTGGATGCAGGAACGGCCGAAGTGCTACCCGACCGCCGATGGCCTGCGCGAGACGCTCGAGGCTGCGGGGCTGCGGACGACGTTCACACCGCTGTACGGCAACACGCCATTCAACAACTGGCTGATCGTGGCGGCCCGCGCCGGGTAGCCGTTTCCGCTGCGGTGAGAGACGGGCCGTCGCCACGGGTTTCGTCAATGTAAGATCGCGCCATGCGCGCGATGCCGCGGGTGTTTCCGGTGTCGGCCATCGGCCGCTCCTACGCGAACCGGAAAGCGCGTCGGTGCCCATCGCTCCACGGCGGCGAAATGCCCGCGGTATCGCGCCTGTGAGGCGCTCCTACGAAGGCGCGCACCGCTCCACCCGCAGGAGCGCGCCATGCGCGCGATGTCGGCGCCGCCGGATCACCAGGACGAATGCGGGCGGGCGGCGCTCCGGCTAAGACCTCGCCGCATCGGCCGCGACGTCACCGGGCGCCGGCAGCACGGCTTCCGGCAGCGTGGCCCGGTAACCCAGCGCCTGCAACCGCTCCAGCAGGCACTCGATCGTCTCGACGCTGCGCCCGTGCGGCGCGCCCTCGTGCAGCAGCACGATCGCGCCCGGCGCCAGGTCGCGCTCGATGCGGGCGACAACCGCCGTGGGATCGCCGCGCACGGCGTCATAGCCGCGCGCGCTCCAGGCCACACGCGCCAGGCCGTGCCGCCGCAGTGACGCGGCGACGAACGGATTGGTCATGCCCACGACCGAACGGAACCAGCGCGGCGCCGTGCCGGTCAGCGCCGCCAGCGTCGCCTGCGCCTCGCCGATCTCGCGCGCCATCCGCCGCGGCCCCAGCGCCCAGAACCAGGCCTGCGGATGGGTCTGGCTGTGGTTGCCGATGTCGTGGCCGCGGCGCAGGATCTCGCGCACCAGGTCCGGCCGCGCCGCGGCGCGGGCACCGACCAGGAAAAACGTCGCCCGTGCGCGATGCCGGTCGAGCAGGTCGAGAATGGCAGCGGTATCGTCCGAAGGGCCGTCGTCGATCGTCAGCCATACCGCCCGCTCCTCGACCGGCAGGCGCGCCAGCACCGGACCGTAGAGCGTGGCGCGCGGCAGCAGCACCGACACCCAGAACGGCACGTGGCTGAGCATCATCGCCGGCAGTCCGATCCGCCAGCCGAATCCCCACCACAGCGCGATCACCAGCACCTGCGAGGGCAGCAGCCAGGCCAGCCACGCGTGCGGGCGGCGGGGAATGCGATGCAGTGTTTGCCGGCCGCTCATCCCGCGATGATGCCACGCGCGTAAAATGGCCGGTTCTCCCGCACCGAGCTCCGCCATGACCCTCGATCCCGCCCTGCGCGAACGCATCGACACGCTGCTGCACGGCAACCGCGTGGTGCTGTTCATGAAAGGCCGGCCGGACATGCCGCAGTGCGGCTTCTCGGCCAAGGCGACCGGCCTCCTCAGTGGCCTCGGCGTCGACTTCACGCACGTCGACGTGCTGTCCGATCCGGAGATCCGCGAAGGCATCAAGGCCTACGGCAATTGGCCGACGATCCCACAGCTGTACATCGACGGCGAGCTGGTCGGCGGCAGCGACATCATCGAGGAGATGGCCAACTCCGGCGAACTGAACCAGGCGCTCGGGCTGCCGCCGGTCGACCGCACGCCGCCGAAGGACGTCACCGTCACCCCGGCCGCGGCGCAGATGCTGCGCCAGGCGCTGGCCGATGCCGGTGCCGACACCGCATTGGCGCTGGCGATCGACGCACGCTTCCAGCCGCGCTTCCAAATCGCCGCGGCCAGCGACAACGCGATCACGGTCGAATGCGAGGGCGTGCGCATCCAGTTCGATCCCGCCAGCGCGCGCCGCGCCGACGGCATCACCATCGACTGGGTCGACGACATCCGCGGCAAGGGCCTGGCGATCGACAATCCCAATGCGCCCAAGCCGGTGCAGGCGCTGACGCCGGCCGAGGCCGACGCCCGCGTGCGCGCCGGCAGCCTGACCCTGGTCGACGTGCGGCCGCCGGAAGAGCGCGCGCAGGCATCGCTGACCGCGCCGTTCGAGGTGCTCGACGGCGACGCCCGGCGCACGCTCGAGGCGCTGCCCAAAGACACCGCGCTGGCCTTCCTGTGCCACACCGGCCAGCGCAGCCGGGAGGCGGCGGAGCACTTCCGCGGGCTGGGCTTCGGCGAGGTCTATAACGTCGAAGGCGGGATCGAGGCCTGGGCACAGGACGTGGACGCCTCGATTCCGCGGTATTGATCGGCGTCCATCGGCAGCAGGGATGACCCGCCCCCCGTAGGAGCGCCCCATGGGCGCGATGCCGCGGGCATCGCGCCGCCCGCAAATCCCGCTGACCGGCGCGCCTGCCGGTCCAGAATCGCGGCATCCGCCGGATCCGGCGGGCACCCGCGGTATCGCGCCCATGGCGCGCTCCTACGCATGAAGTTGATTCATGCCGGGCATCCGGCGGACGTCTCAGAAGCCGCCGCCGGCATCCAGCCAGGCCTGCTCCTCCGGCGTGTTCTCGCGCCCGAGCGCGCGGTTGCGGTGCGGGAAGCGGCCGAAGCGCTGGATCACCTCCCGGTGCGCGATCGCGTACTCGTCGTAGCCGGCATCGCCGAGCGTGGCGAACAGCTCCACCGAGCGCTGCTGGTCGTCCGGATCCTCGGAGTGCTCGAACGGCAGGTAGAGGAAGGCGCGCAAGATCGGTTCGATCTCGTGGTCCAGCCCGGCCGCCACCGCGCGCCCGGCGTAGTGCAGCGCCAGCCCGTCGGTGGCGAAGGCGTGGCCGCTGCCGCGGAACACGTTGCGCGGGATCTGGTCGAGCAGCAGCACCAGGCCGAGCGCGCCCTCGGCGCTGTCCAGCCAGTGCTCGTATTCGCGCCGCGCCGCGGCCAGGTGCGCGTCCAGGAAGCGCGTCTCGCATTCACGATCGAAGACGTCGCCGCCCTGGAACCATTTCTTGTAGCCGGCTTCGCGCCAGAAAGTGACAACGTCCACGGCGGTGGTCATAGGCTGCGCTCTCCTGAAAAGCAGGCCCGCAGGATAGCCGGCGCGCGCGCGTCCGGCACCCGTCGCATGGGCAGCGGGCCTGCGATGGCGCATCACGCCGGATGGCCCTGTCGCGACTCCCGTCGCTCCCACAGGTGTGGCGGCGACCAGGTGACGCGGCAAGCCTGCCTTCTTTTGTGGGAGCGACGGAAGTCGCGACGCCGCGCCCCCGCGGAGTTCTTGTCCTGGCACCACTACGCCCGCAATCTGCGGCAACGCCTCAGAACCGCAGGTGCCGCACCGACTTGCCGTTGCGGCGGATCAGGCGCAGCGCCTCGATGCCGATCTGGATGTGGCTCTCGACGTATTCGTTGCTGACCCGCGCGTCGCTGGCCTCGGTCTTCACCCCTTCCGGGATCATCGGCTGGTCCGAGACCAGCAGCAGCGCGCCGGCGGGAATGCGGTTGGCGAAGCCGGCGGCGAAGATCGTCGCGGTCTCCATGTCGATCGCCATGCAGCGCAGCCGGCGCAGGTAGCGCTTGAAGGTCTCGTCGTGCTCCCACACCCGGCGGTTGGTGGTGAACACGGTGCCGGTCCAGTAGTCGTGGCCGAGATCGCGGATCATCGTCGAGGCGGCGCGCTGCAGGGCGAATGCCGGCAGCGCCGGCACCTCCGGCGGCAGGTAGTCGTTGCTGGTGCCGTCGCCGCGGATCGCCGCGATCGGCAGGATCAGGTCGCCGAGCTTGTTCTTCTTCTTCAGCCCGCCGCACTTGCCCAGGAACAGCACCGCCTTCGGCCGGATCGCCGACAGCAGGTCCATCATCGTCGCGGCGTTGGGGCTGCCCATGCCGAAGTTGATCATGGTGATGCCGTCGGCGGTGGCGCTGGGCATCGGCCGGTCGATGCCGATCACCTCGGCACCGGTCATCTTGGCGAAATGGCCGAGATAACCGCCGAAATTGGTCAGCAGGATGTGTTCCCCGAACGATTCGAGCGGCACGCCGGTGTAGCGCGGCAGCCAGTTTTCGACGATCTGTTCTTTTTCCTTCATGGGACCCGATCATAACCGCCGATCTCCGTAGGAGCGCGCCATGCGCGCGATGCCGCGGGTGCCGGCAGGATCCGATGGATGCCGCGATCCTGGACCGGCAGGCGCGCCGGCCACCGGAATTCGCGGGCGGCGAAATGCCCGCGGCATCGCGCGCGCGGCGCGCTCCCACGGGGCGACACGGGTCTGCGCCCCCCATGACTTCCGTCGGGTTGGCAGCCGGCCCGGCGCGGGCTAGCTTGCAGGTTTGCTCCGTCGCTCCCGGGGAACCGCCGATGCTCCGACCCTTGACCGCCGCGCTGGCCGCGGTGCTGCTGATCGCTCCCGCCCACGCCGACGACGACGCACGCAAGTCGCGTTTCGCCGACGATCCCTATGCCAGCACCTATCGCCCGATCTCGGCGCCGCCGGTACTGATCACCGGCGCGGTAGTGCTGACCGGCACCGGCGAACGCCTCGACGGCGCCGACGTGCTGCTGGTCGACGGCAAGGTGGCCGCGGTCGGCGCCGGCCTGCAGGCGCCGGAAGGCGCCACCCGGGTCGATGGCAGCGGCAAGTGGGTCACGCCCGGGCTGATCGACGTGCACTCGCACCTGGGCGTCTATCCCAGCCCGGGCATGCGCGCGCACAGCGACGGCAACGAGATGACCAGTCCCGTCACCGCCGCCGTCTGGGCCGAGCATTCGGTCTGGCCGCAGGACCCCGGCTTCGCCGCGGCGCTCGCCGGCGGCGTGACCGCGCTGCAGATCCTGCCCGGCTCGGCCAACCTGGTCGGCGGCCGCGGGGTCACGCTGAAGAACGTCGCGGCCACCTCCGTGCAGGGCATGAAGTTTCCCGGGGCACCGCACGGGCTGAAGATGGCCTGCGGCGAGAACCCCAAGCGCGTCTACGGCGAGAAGGGCGGCCCGGCCACGCGCATGGGCAACGTCGCCGGCTACCGCGCCGCGTTCATCGACGCCGCCGAATACCTCGGCAAGCACAAGCCGAAGGACGAAAAGCCGCGACGCTGGTGGCAATCGTCGTCCAGCGACGACGACAACGGCGACAACGGCAAGCGCGATCTCAAGCTCGACACCCTGGCCGGCGCCATCAACGGCGACATCCTGGTGCACATCCACTGCTACCGCGCCGACGAGATGGCGGTGATGATGGACCTGGCGAAGGAGTTCGACTTCAGGATCGCCGCCTTCCACCACGGCGTGGAGGCCTACAAGCTGTCCGACCGACTCGCCGAGGAAGGCATCTGCGGTGCGCTGTGGGCCGACTGGTGGGGCTTCAAGATGGAAGCCTTCGATGGCATCCAGGAGAACATCGCCCTGGTCGACCGCCCTGCCAACAGCTGCGCGATCGTGCATTCGGATTCGAGCGAGGGCATCCAGCGCCTCAACCAGGAGGCGGCCAAGGTGATGGCCAACGCCCGCCGCGCCGGCATGGACATCCCGCCGGAACGCGCGATCCGCTGGGTCACGCGCAATCCGGCGCTGTCGATGGGCATCCTCGAGCAGACCGGCACCCTGGAGCCCGGCAAGATGGCCGACGTGGTGCTGTGGAACGGCAATCCCTTCAGCGTGTACGCGCAGGCCGAACAGGTCTACGTCGACGGCGCCCGCATCTACGACCGCGGCGATCGTTCGCGGCAGCCGGTTTCGGACTTCATGCTCGGCCAGTACGGCCCGCAGGGAGGTGTGCGATGAACGCCGGCAACCGTGCCAACCCCCGCGCCGTCATTCCAGCGAACGCTGGAATCCATTTTGATCCTGCCTCTTCGATCGGAAGGCGAAAAACAAAATGGATGACCAGCCTTGCAAGCCGTTGCAAGGCGCTTCCTGCATCCGCAGAGATGGCGACGAAAACCGGCCTCGCCTGCCTGCTGGCACTGGCCCTGGCAGCTCCCGCCCTCGCTCAGGACTTGCTGATCCGCAACGCCACCGTGCACACCGCCACCGGCCGCGGCACGCTGCAGAACGCCGACGTGCTGGTGCGCGGCGGCCGTATCGTCGAGGTCGGCAGCGGCCTGGTCGCCGACGGCGTGCAGACGGTCGATGCGCAGGGCAAGCCGCTGACCCCGGCGCTGTTCGGCGGCATCACCGGCCTCGGCATCGAGGAGGTGTCCGCCGAGGACAGCACCAACGATACCGCGCTGGCGCTGGGCATGGACGCCAAGCACATGGTGGTGCGGCCGGAGTTCGACGTCACCCTGGGCTACAACCCGGAATCGGTGCTGATCCCGGTCTCGACGATCGAGGGCATCGGCTTCACCGTGCTCAGTGCCGGCAGCAACGCCGGCGGATCGATCATCGGCGGCCAGGGCGCGGTGATGCGCCTGGACGGCGATCCGGAGCCGGCCGGGCCGAAGCTGCTGTTCGTGCAGATCGGCGCGCACACGGCCGAGCTGACCGGCAACGCGCGCGCGGCGCAGTGGATGCTGCTCGACCAGCTGGTGGACGAGGCCCGCGGCCGCATCGCCGCCGACTCCCACGCCGCCCTGCTCACGCCCGCCGGCCGCGCCACGCTGGCGCGCTACCTCGATGGCAACGGCCGCATCGTGGTCGGCGTGCATCGCGCCGCCGACATCCGCCAGCTGCTGCGCTGGGCGAAGAAGCACGGCGTGCGCATCGCCATCAGTGGCGGCGCCGAGGCCTGGAAGCTGGCACCGCAGCTGGCCGCCGCCAAGGTGCCGGTGTTCGTCGATCCGCTGGCCAACCTGCCCGGCAACTTCGACCAGCTCGGCGCCACGCTGGAGAATGCGGCGCGGCTGCGCGCCGCCGGGGTGGAGGTCGGCTTCACCCAGTCCGGCGACGCCTCGCACAACGCCCGCAAGGTGCGCCAGCTGGCCGGCAACGCGGTCGCCAACGGCCTGCCCTGGGAGGACGGCCTCGCCGGACTGACCCGGGTGCCCGCCGAGGCCTTCGGCGTCGCCGACCGCCTCGGCACCATCGCCCCGGGCATGCGCGCGGACCTGGCGCTGTGGAGCGGCGATCCGCTCGACGTCGCCAGTGTCGCCGAGCAGGTCTGGTTCGACGGCCGCGCGATCCCGATGCGCTCGCGGCAGACGGAGCTGCGCGACCGCTACCTGCGTACGCTGACGCCGGCGTCGGAGGGCGGGCTGCCGAGGGCCTATTCGCACTAAACCGTCTCTACGGTCGCTCCCTCCGCCCACCTGTAGGAGGGGCTTCAGCCCCGACAGCGCGCGCGGTCCGACGGTAGATACTCTCTGCCGCTGTTTGCCTTCGCAACGCGCGGCGGCGCGTTCATCGTGGTCGCCGCCGACAGGGTTGCTTGGCGCGGTCGGGGCTGAAGCCCCTCCTACTAGGACAGCGGGCATGGGAGCGAATGTCGATGTGCCCCAGGCTGGCGGACGACGGAAACCGATGACAGGACATCGCCCGCCGATCGGCGACAATCGAAATCCCATCGCGGAGGCTCCCATGACAGCCCGCTGGTACTTCGACTTCATTTCCCCCTATTCCTACCTGCAATGGCGCAAGTTGCGCAGCGGCCCGCTGCAAGCGCACGCCATCACGCCGGTGCCGATCCTGTTCGCGGCGGTGCTCGATGCGGTCGGCAACCGGGGACCGGCGGAGATCCCCGGCAAGCGCGAGTTCGCCTACCGCCACGTCCTGTGGCGCGCGCGCCGCGACGGCGTGCCGCTGCGGTTTCCGCCGGCGCACCCGTTCAACCCGCTGGCGGCGCTGCGGCTGTGCATCGCCGCCGGCAGTACGGTGGACGCCATCGACGCCGTGTTCGACTGGATCTGGGCACAGGGCAACGCCGGCGACAGCGTGCTGGCGCTGGCGCCGGTGATCGAGCACCTGGGTCTGCGGGCGGCGGCGGTGTCCGATCCGCCGGTCAAGTCCGCGCTGCACGCCAATACCCGTGCCGCGATCGAGGCCGGCGTGTTCGGGGTGCCGACCCTGGCGATCGGCGACGACCGCTTCTGGGGCGACGACGCGCACGAGTTCGCGATGGCGGTGCTGCGCCAGCCGGACCTGCTGGACGATCCGGAGATGCGGCGGCTGGCCTCGCTGCCGGTCGGCGTCACGCGCGGCTGACCGCCCGCGGTGATCGCCGCGCGGGGATGGCGTAAAGTGCGTTGGAGGACCGCTCCCAGGGAGGGATGCACATGCGCATCGGCATCGTGGTCGATTCGGCCTGCGACCTGCCATTGGCGTGGCTGGAGGCGAACGACGTGCGGCTGCTGCCGGTCACCGTGCGCATCGGCGGCGCCGAACTGGCCGATCATCGCGACGAGCGGGCCACCCTTGATTTCGTCCATGCGCACGTGGTCGAACGCGGACACACCGCCGAAACGGCGGCATTCCCGGCCGAGAAGATCAAGGACCTGTTCCTCGACCAGCTGGTGATCGACTACGACTACGTGTTCTGCCTGACGGTGACCCGCAGCCGCAGCCAGGTTTATGACAACGCCACCGCCGCCAGCTTCGCGATCCTCAACGAATACCGGCTGATCCGCGTCCAGGCCGGGCACAACACCCCGTTCGCGCTGCGGGTGATCGACTCGCAGCAGGTGTTCGCCGGGCAGGGCATCCTGCCGGTGGAGGCGGTGCGCCTGCGCGACGCCGGCACCGCGGCGCCGGACATCCGCTCGCGGCTCGAGTTCCTCGCCAGCCGCAGCTACACCTACATGGTGCCCCGCGACCTCGGCTACCTGCGCGCGCGCACCAAGCACCGCGGCGACCGCAGCGTCGGCCTGCTGGCCGCGACCATCGGCGGCGCGCTCGACATCAAGCCGATCCTGCACTGCCATCGCGGCGACACCGGCCCGGTCGCCAAGCTGCGCGGGTTCGACCCTGCCATCGAGAAACTGTTCGGATTCGCCACCCGGCGCGTCGAGGCTGGCCTGCTCACCCCGACGCTGTGCCTGAGCTACGGCGGCGAAATCGATGCGATGCGCTGGCTGCCCGGCTACGAGCCGCTGATCGCCGCCTGCCAGGCGCACAACGTCGAAGTGTTCGAGACAGTGATGAGCCTGACGGGCATGGTGAACGTCGGCGTCGGCTCGCTGACGATCGGCTTCGCCGCCGAGGCGCATACGTTCTCGTGACGATCTGCTCACGGCTTGCGCGGCACGCTGCCGCTCCGTCACCATCGGACCACTCATGACTGCACGCTACTTCATCCGCCTGCCCGACCCGGACGCACTGCGCGGCAGCGGCGAGTTCTCGTTCCGCTCGCAGGGCGCCGAGGGCTTCGCCGACGAGTTGCAGGAGGCCCTGCGCACCGACACCCTGTTCTCGCGCTGGCGCGATGCGCAGGAGGATCCGGACAACGTCGACCCGGCCCTGGGCGTCACCGATCCGGAGGCACACGTGCGCGGCGAGCAGAACGACCTGCAGATCGACCTGGTGGCCACCACCTCGATTCCCGGCAGTGTGTTCAAACACCGCCTGCGGCTGCTGGCCGGCAGTGCGTGGGAGTTGCGCGACGTCCGCGCCGGATGAGCCCGGCCCGCGAGGTCAAGGCAGCACCAGGAGCGCCGCGGTGAGCCGCCCCGATCCGGTGCTGCTGTCGTGGAGCGGCGGCAAGGATTCGGCGTGGACCCTGCATGTGCTGCGGCAGCGCGACGATGTCGAAGTGATCGCGCTGGTCACCACGCTCACCGAGGGCTACGGGCGTTCATCGATGCAGGGCGTCCGGCGCGAAGTGCTGCTGGCACAGGCCGCCGCGGCTGGGCTGCCGCTGATCGAGGCGTGCATTCCGCGCGACTGCGACAACGCGATCTACGAGGCGGCGTTCGCCGAGGCGCTGGCGCAGGCGCGGCAGCGCTGGCCGGACCTGCGGCGGATCGCGTTCGGCGACCTGTTCCTGGCCGATATCCGCGCCTGGCGCGAGGCGCTGTGCGAACGGCTCGACTGGACGCCGCTGTTCCCGCTGTTCGGCGCCGACACCGCGGCGCTGGCCGCCGGAATGCTCGCCGCCGGCATGCGCACGCACCTGTGCTGCGTGGATACGCAGCAACTCGATGCCGGGTTCGCCGGCCGCGATTTCGATCGCGCGCTGCTGGCCGAGCTGCCGGAAGGGGTCGATCCCTGCGGCGAGAACGGCGAATTCCACACCTGCGTCGGCGACGGCCCGATGTTCGCGTCTCCACTCGACCTGGTGCGCGGCGAGACCGTGCTGCGCGACGATCGCTTCGCCTACACCGACTTCCTGCTGCACGACCCAGCTTCGTAGGAGCGCGCCATGCGCGCGATGCCGCGGGCGTCGGCAGGATCCGGTGGATGCCGCGATTCTGGACCGGCACGCGCGCCGGCCACCGAAATTCACAGGCGGCGCCATGCCCGCGGTATCGCGCGCATGGCGCGCTCCTACGAGGAGGCGAGGGCGCGGGCGTGATGGGCGATGTGCTCGCCGATGAAGCTGGCGATGAAGTAGTAGCTGTGATCGTAACCGCGGCGCATGCGCAGCTGCAGCGGATGGCCGACCGCCTCGCAGGCGGCCTGCAGCAGTTGCGGACGCAGTTGGGTGTCGAGGAACTCATCGCCTCCGCCCTGGTCGACGAGCAGCGGCAGCCTTTCGGTGGCCGAGCGCACGAGTTCGGTGGCGTCGTGCGCCTGCCATGCCTCGCGATCGTCGCCGAGATAGGCGGCAAACGCCTTCTCGCCCCAGGGCACCCGCGACGGCGCCACGATCGGCGCGAACGCCGAGACGCTGCGGTAGCGCCCGGGATTCTTCAGCGCGATCGTCAGCGCGCCGTGGCCGCCCATCGAATGACCGCTGATCGCGCGTGCATCGCCGACCACCGGATCGGCTTCCACCCAGGCCGGCAGCTCGTCGACGATGTAGTCGTACATCCGGTAGTGCCGCGCCCACGGCTCGCGCGTGGCATTGAGATAGAAGCCGGCGCCCTGACCGAGATCGTAGCCCTCGGCATCGGCGACGCCTTCGCCGCGCGGGCTGGTGTCGGGCGCCACCAGGACGATCCCGTGCTCGGCCGCGTAGCGCTGCGCGCCGGCCTTGGTGATGAAGTTCTGCTCGTTGCAGGTCAGCCCTGACAGCCAGTACAGCACCGGGCACGGCGCGTGCCGCGGGTGCGCCGGATCGGCCTGCGGCGGAAAGTACACGCCGACCGTCATCTCGCAGCCGAGCACTTCGGAACGATGCCGATAGACATCCTGCCAGCCGCCGAAGCAGGCGCGGTGTTCGAGGCGTTGTGTCATGGGGGGGGCCGTGATTCGTGATTGGTGATTGGTGATTCGAAAGAGCGGTAGAGCCGCAAGGGGGCGATCGTTGGTGATCCGGCAGCCGCTCTTCGCTGTTGCGAATCACGAATCACGAATCCCCAATCACGGCTCTCAAAAATGAATAACGGTGCGGATCGACTTGCCTTCGTGCATCAGGTCGAAGGCTTCGTTGATCTGCTCTAGCGGCAAGGTGTGGGTGATGAAGGGATCGAGGTCGATTTCGCCGCGCATGGACTGTTCCACCATGCCCGGCAGCTGGGTGCGGCCCTTGACGCCGCCGAACGCGGAGCCGCGCCAGACACGGCCGGTGACCAGCTGGAACGGCCGGGTGCGGATCTCCTGGCCGGCGCCGGCGACGCCGATGATCACCGATTCGCCCCAGCCCTTGTGGCAGCACTCGAGCGCGGCGCGCATGACGTCGACGTTGCCGATGCACTCGAAGCTGTAGTCGACGCCGCCATCGGTCATCTCGACGATGACCTCCTGGATCGGCCGGTCGTGGTCCTTCGGATTGACGCAGTCGGTCGCGCCCATGGACCGCGCCAGCTCGAACTTGCCGGGATTGGTGTCGATGGCGAGGATGCGCGCCGCCTTCGCCTGCACCGCGCCCTGGATCACCGCCAGGCCGATGCCGCCGAGGCCGAACACCGCGACCGTCGCGCCCGCCTCGACCTTCGCGGTGTTGTGGACCGCGCCGATGCCGGTGGTGACGCCGCAGCCGAGCAGGCAGACCTTCTCCAGCGGCGCCTCGGGATCGATCTTCGCCAGCGAGATCTCCGGCACCACCGTGTACTCGCTGAAGGTGCTGGTGCCCATGTAGTGGTAGATCGGCTTGCCCTGGTAGGAAAAGCGCGTGGTGCCGTCGGGCATCAGGCCCTTGCCCTGGGTGGCGCGCACCGCCTGGCACAGATTGGTCTTGCCGGACTTGCAGAACTTGCACTCGCGGCACTCGGCCGTGTACAGCGGGATCACGTGGTCGCCGGGCGCGAGCGAGGTCACGCCCTGGCCGACCTCCACCACCACGCCGCCGCCCTCGTGGCCCAGCACCGCCGGGAACACGCCTTCCGGATCGTCGCCGGACAGGGTGAAGGCATCGGTGTGGCAGACGCCGGTATGGGTGATCCGCACCAGCACCTCGCCGGCCTGCGGCGGGGCGACATCGATCTCGACGATCTCCAGCGGCTTGCCGGCTGCGAACGCGACGGCGGCACGTGACTTCATGGGGTTTCCTCCCGGATCCGGATCATTTGGGGATAGCTCATTTCAGGTAGGAGCGGACCAGCGCGACGGCGTCGTCGATGCTGGCCTGGCTGCGCGGCGACGGCGCGGCGATCTGCCCGAGTTCCTCGCGCAGGTGGCTCTGCAGCACCTCCGACATCAGCCCGTTGACCGCGCCGCGGATGGCGGCGATCTGCTGCAGCACCGCGCCGCATTCGGCCCCGGCCTCGAGCGCGCGCTCGAGGGCCTCGGCCTGGCCGCGGATGCGGCGCAGGCGGGTGAGGACGCGCTTCTTTTCGGCTGGGGAGTGCGGCATTCGCGGCGCCCTGAATACTGGAGGGGAGTATAGCGCGTAGGAGCGCGCCATGCGCGCGATGCCGTCGCAGCTGGAAGCCGCCGCGGTTCGCCGCCACGGCAACCGGAGCCGCCCGCGGCTTCGCGGCCATGGGCCGCTCCTACGGGCAGTACCCCGCGGAGCGCGCCATGCGCGCGATGCCGCGGGTGCCAGCGGAATCCGGTGGACGCCGCGATTCCGGACCGGCCGGCGCGCGGGTCACCGAAATTCGCAGGCGGCACGATACCCGCGGCATCGCGCGCATGGCGCGCTCCTACGAGGGCGGACGTGTCGGCAATCGCACCGGCGCGATTCGCCGGCGCTCACCCCGTGTTCTGGATGCCCGCGGCGATGCCGTTGACGGTCGCGATCAGCGCGCGCAGGGTGGCGGCATCCTCGCCGCCGCCGGCACGCCAGCGGCGCAGCAGTTCCACCTGCAACAGGCTGATCGGATCGACGTAGGGATTGCGCAGCCGGATCGACAGCCGCAGGCGGTAGTCGTCGGCGAGGATCTCGTCGCGCTGCTTCAGTGCCAGGATCGCGTCGCGGGTGCGCGCGAACTCGCCGGCGATATCGTCGAAGAACGCGGCGTGCGCCTCGCCGGCCAGCAGCGAGTAGCGCTCGAAGATCGCCAGGTCGGACTTGGCCAGCAGCATCTCGACGTCGTCGATGGCGGCGGCGAAGAACGGCCACTCGCGCGCCAGCCCCTGCATCTCCTCCAGGCCATGGCGCTCGATGCCGTGCGCGAGCGCGGTGCCGACGCCGTACCAGCCGGTCAGGCCGGAGCGGTTCTGCGACCAGGCGAACACCCACGGGATCGCGCGCAAGTTGCCAACCCCGCCGTCGCGCCGCCGCGACGGCCGCGAGCCGATCTGCAGGCGCTCGATAACGTCGATCGGGGTGGCGGCGCGGAAGTAGTCGACGAAGCCCTCGCGCTCGTGCACCAGCGCGCGGTAGTGCGCACGCGAGACCGAGGCCAGCTCCGACATGATCGCGCGCCAGCGGTCCTCGCGCGGCTCCGGCGGGCGCGGGCGCAGGCTGGCGCGCAGCACCGCGCCGGTCGCCTGCTCCAGGTTGCGCAGCGCCAGCGCGCGGATGCCGTACTTGCGGTGGATCACTTCGCCCTGCTCGGTCACGCGCAGGCTGCCGTCGACCGAGCCGCGCGGCGCGGCGATGATCGCGCGCTCGGTCTTGCCGCCGCCGCGACTGACCGAGCCGCCGCGGCCGTGGAAGAACACGATGCGTACGCCGGCCGCCTTCGCCAGTGCGGTCAGCTCCACCTGGGTGCGCTGCAGCGCCCAGCGCGAGGCCAGCAGGCCACCGTCCTTGGCGCTGTCGGAATAGCCCAGCATCACCGTCTGCCGTCCGCCGCGCGCGGCCAGGTGCCGGCGATACAGCGGGTCCTCGAACAGCGCGCGCATCACGCCGGGCGCGGCCTCGAGGTCGTCGACGGTCTCGAACAGCGGCGCCACGTCCAGCGGCACCGCATCGTCCTCGACGCAGCCGGCGATGCGCGCCAGCGCCAGCACCGCCAGCGCGTCGGCGGCGTTGCGGCTCATGCTGATGATGTACGGCCCGAACGCATGCTCGCCGTAGCGTTCGCGCGCGCTGCGCACGGCGCGGAACACGGCGAGCGTCGACTCGGCCTCGGCGGCGTCCGGCAGCGCCGGCGCCTCGCCCTCGATCCAGGCGTGCAGATCGCCGGTGCGGCTATCCAGCGCACGCGACGGCCACTCGGGATCATCGCGCAGCGCGGCGATCGCGGCGTCGTGCACGGCCGAGTCCTGGCGCAGGTCGAGCGCGGCGAGGTGGAAGCCGAAGCTGCGCGCGCGCAGCAGCACCCGCTGCAGCGCGTAGCGACCCGCGTGCTCGCCGCGGCCGTTGGCCAGGCTGGCGTCGATCAGGGCGAGATCGGCGATGAAATCCGAGGCGCTGTCGTAGCCGCTCGCGTCCTCGCGTTCGGTCGCCGACAGGCGCGCGACCATCAGCGCCAGCAGCTGGCGGTAGACCATGTCCGCCTGCCGCGGCTTGAGCCGCGCCGCCGCGCCCGGCAGCAGCGTGCGGTATTCCTCGATGCGCCGCGTCACCGCGTCGTCGATCGTCACCCGGTCCTGCGTCTGGGTCAGGATGCTCATCAGCCGGCGCAGGTCATGGCGGTAGTTGCCCAGCACCTGCGCGCGCTGCGCGGCCAGCGTCGCCAGGATCGTGTCGGCGCCGACGTTGGGATTGCCGTCCATGTCGCCGCCGACCCAGGTGCCGAACTGCAGCAGCGTCGGCAGCTCCAGCGGATGGCCGTAAACACGCTCGATCGCCTCGGAAAAGGTGCGGAAGAACGCCGGCAGCACCCGGTACAGCGCGTCGCCGAGATAGAAGCCGACGTGCTCCATCTCGTCGATCACGGTCGGCCGCGTCGGCGGCGCCTCCGAGGTTTGCCAGGTCGCAGTCAGCGCCTGGCGGATGCGCTCGGTGTCCGACACGCGCTCGTCCGGGGTGCGGCCGCGATCGATGTCGACGACCAGGCGGCGCACGATGTCGCGCTCCTTCTCCAGCAGCGCGCGGCGGATCGCCTCGGTCGGATGCGCGGTGAACACCGGCTCGATGCGCAGGCGCGGCAGCAGCGTGGCGACCTCGTCGAGGGTGACGCCGTCGGCACGCAGCTGCGCCAGCACCGCCTCCAGGCCGCCCGGCTGCGGCGAACCGCCGACGCGCTGGTAGTCGCGGCGGCGGCGGATGCGGTGCACGCGCTCGGCCAGGTTGATCGCACCGAAATACGCGGCAAACGCGCGCACCAGCGCCTCGGCGTCGGCCAGCGGCACCCGCGCGAGTTGCTCGGCCAGGTCGTCGACCGGATCGCCGGCCTCGCGCCGCGCGATGGCCGCGCGGCGCACCGCCTCGACCTCGTCCAGCAGCGCCGGCGAGCCCTGTTCGGCCAGCACCTCGCCGACCAGCGTGCCTAGCCGGCGCACGTCGTCGCGCAGCAGCGCGTCGGTCTCGGCGAATTCGGGTTCACGCAGGGGCGTGTCGGTATCGGGGGTGGGGGAATTCATGCCCCAAGCCTACACAACTCCGTCGGACACTTGGTTTCGAGTGCAAGCGTGGTTGCGGAGGCAGAAGGCCGTTCGTCTTCGCAGTCTCGGAGGCAGGAGATCGTTCGCCTTCGTAGTCCGGCGTTTCGCCGCAGTCGTGCGAAGGCGGCTCGAGCCGAGCGCTGCTTGCTCCCTCTCCCCCGCTTGTGGGGGAGAGGGCTGGGGTGAGGGGGCGACGGAGCCTGATGATCCACGGCGCCGAGGAAAGGTCGAACGTCGCAGATCCCGCTCCACTCGAATCAATCCACTCGACGAATCGTCAACCGGCTCCGGCATTCCCCCTCACCCCAGCCCTCTCCCCCACAAGCGGGGGAAAGGGAGTCCATGACGATCGCTGAATATTCTTTCCAACCGGCGACTAGTACGCGAATTCGCGGAACACGCGGTCGATGTCGCCGCCCCACTCGCCGTGGTACAGGGCGAGCTTGCGCTCGGCCGGGGTCTCGCCGGATTCGGCGAACTCGATCAGCGGCTCGAGGAAGCGCGTCTCGTCGGCGCCCTGGGCGTTGCGGGCGTCGCGGCGGCGCAGGCCGGCGGCGGAGATCTTCAGTGCTTCCATCGCCAGCTCGCGCACCGTCGCGCCGCGGAACGGCAGCCGCAGTGCGTGCCGCGGCACGCCATCGCGCAATGCGTGGCGCTCGGCCAGGGTGAAGTCCTTCACCAGGTCCCAGGCGGCGTCGAGCGCGGCATCGTCGTACAGCAGTCCGGTCCAGAACGCCGGCAGCGCGCACAGCCGGTTCCATGGGCCGCCGTCGGCGCCGCGCATCTCCAGGTACTTCTTCAGCCGCACTTCCGGGAAGGCGGTGGTCATGTGGTCCGACCAGTCGCGCAGCGTCGGCAGCACCCCGGGCGCGGCCGGCAGGCGGCCGTCGAGGAAATCGCGGAAGCTCTGCCCGCTGGCATCCGCGTAACTTTGTCCTGAAGCCGCGCCCTCGCGGTAGACGAAGTACATCGGCACGTCGAGGATGTAGTCGACGTAGCGCTCGTAGCCGAAACCGTCGTCGAACACGAAGTCGAGCATGCCGGTGCGGTCCGGATCGGTGTCGGTCCAGATATGCGAGCGGTAGCTCAGATAGCCGTTGGGCCGGCCCTCGGTGAACGGCGAGTCGGCGAACAGCGCGGTGGCGATCGGCTGCAGCGCCAGCGAGACACGGAACTTCTTCACCATGTCGGGCTCGTCGGCGTAGTCGAGGTTGACCTGCACGGTGCAGGTGCGGGTCATCATGTCGAGGCCGAGGCCGCCGACCTTGGGCATGTAGGCGCGCATGATCCCGTAGCGGCCCTTGGGCATCCACGGCATCTCGTCGCGACGCCACTTCGGCTGGAATCCCATGCCGAGGAAGCCCAGGCGCAGTTCATCGGCGACGGTCTTGACCTCGAGCAGGTGCGCGCCGACCTCGCTGCAGGTCTGGTGGATGCTTTCCAGCGGCGCGCCGGACAGCTCCAGCTGGCCCGCAGGCTCCAGGGTGACCGAGGCGCCGTCGCGCAGCAGCGCGATGGTGCGGCCGCGCTCGCGGATCTCCTCCCAGCCGAAGCGGGCCATGCCCTGCAGCAGCGCCTCGATGCCGCGCTCGCCGTCGAACGTCGGCGGACGCAGGTCGTCCAGGCGGAAGCCGAATTTCTCGTGCTCGGTGCCGATGCGCCAGTCCTGCCGCGGCTTCTCGCCCTCGGCGATGTAGTCGACCAGCTGCTGCCGGGCACGGATCGGGGCGTCGCTGGCGTGGCTCGGGCTGGACAAGGACGCGCTCGGTTCGGGAACGGGCGCGACGGCCTTTCCGCCGCCGCAATCGCGCACTATAACGGCTGCCCCGCGGCCGATCCGCGCCACCACCGGGGCTGCTGTGTTCCGCGCGTGCCGCTGTCGTGCGGGCGCCGGGCGTGCTCCGAGGCGCTTCGACATTCGCTTTTCACGCCCGTTGCCTTTGTAGGAGGGGCTTCAGCCCCGATCCCGGAAAACGGGACGCGGGAAAAAGGCCCACGCACCCAGCTTCCCGGTCGGCACCGTGCGCTCGCCGTTTCATCGCCGTGATCCTCGGCAGGTCGGGGCTGAAGCCCCTCCTACAGAGGGTCGGCGGAGGTGCCGTTCAGAGCCCGAGCCAGCCGGCGACCACCGCGCGGGCCTCGTCGACGCCCTGCTTGGCCAGGGCCGAGAACGTCTGCACGCTGACGCTGTCGCCATAGTCCGCCTGCAGGTCGCGGCGCACCGTCTGCAGGACGTTGCCGGCGCCGCCGCGGCCAAGCTTGTCGGCCTTGGTCAGCAGCACGTGCGCCGGCAGTCCGCGCGGCACCGCGTAACCAAGCATCTGCCGGTCGTAGTCGCGCAGCGGATGGCGGATGTCCATCACCACCACCAGCCCCTTGAGCGCCTGGCGGCGCTCGAAGTAGCCGGCCACGAAGGCCTGCCAGTGCGCCTGCAGCTCGCGCGGCACCTTGGCGTAGCCGTAGCCGGGCAGGTCGACCAGGTGACGGTCCTCGTGCGGCGCGATCTGGAAGAACACCAGCTGCTGGGTGCGGCCGGGCGTCTTCGAGACCCGCGCCAGGGCGTTCTGCCGGCACAGGGCGTTGAGCGCGCTGGACTTGCCGGCGTTGGAGCGACCGGCGAAGGCGACCTCGTAACCGGTATCGGGCGGCAGCTGCGCCGGCGTGTGCGCGGCCAGCCGGTATTGCGCGCGGGCGAGGGGATCGGACATGGCGCTAGCATCGCACGGCCGGGCCGCCCTCGCCGATCGGCGATGCTGGTTTGACCGCGCTTGCGGCCGCCGACGATAATTCCGCGTCATGCCGGGCGCAGGTCGCGCCCGATCCCCGTGTTTCGGAGCCCAGCAATGCGCCACGCTCGCGCTTACGGTATCGCTGTCCTGGCCGCCCTCGCGGTGGCCGGTGCGGTCGCCTTCGCCCAGTCCACGACCGTTCCCCTGCCCGAGGAGGTGCCGATCGAGGCCGCGCCGCTGGAGGAGTCCGCGGTCGCCGACCTGGCCGACGCCGAATGGGGCGACCCCGAACGCGGCGCCACCCTGGCCAGTACCTGCGCCGCCTGCCACGGGCTCGACGGCAACAGCACGGTGCGCGACATCTACCCGAGCATCGCCGGCCAGAGCGAGCGCTACATCGCCCGGCAGCTGGCGCTGTTCAAGAGCGGCGAACGCGCCAACGCGATCATGCAGCCGTTCGCCGCGCCGCTGAGCGCGCAGGACATGCGCGACCTGGGCGCGCATTTCGCGCAACAGCAAGCCGGCGCCGGCATCGCCGACGACACCGTGGTCGAGTCCGGCCCCTACGCGGACATGAAGTTCTTCGAGGTCGGCCAGCAGCTGTTCCGCGGCGGTGACAGCGAACGCGACATCCCGGCCTGCCTGGCCTGCCACGGCCCGACCGGCGCCGGCAATCCCGGCCCGGCTTATCCGCACGTCGGCGGCCAGCCCGCCTGGTACACCGCGCGGCGGCTGCAGGAGTACCGCGACGGCACCACCAACGAGCGCGACAGCGGCATGTTCGAGATCATGCACACGGTGGCCGAGGGCCTGACCGACGAGGAGATCCAGGCGCTGGCCAGTTATCTGGAAGGCCTGCACCCGCGCCTCGACGCCGCCATGCGCGCGGCGATGGCGCAGGTCGACCCGGACAAGGTGCCGCTGCCGGCGGCCCCGGCCGACGCCGGAGACGGCGCGCCGGACGCCACCGCGCCCGAGCCGGAGGCCGCCTCCGACGAGGAAGGCGTGACGGAAACCGAAGCCACACCCGAAACCGAACAACCGACCCGGCAGTGAACTTCCGGGCCGGTCGCGGGTCGAAACTTTCACAGCCCTTGAATCGATCCGCCGGCCGGGCCGCTTCGGCCGGCGTTTTTTTGTCCGCGCGGAGAACATCCGGATGAGGCTTTCCCCCGGCTTTCGACAATTCCGTTGGCTGCTCGGCCTGCTGCTGGCACTGCCGCTCGCGGCCGCGGCCGCCGATCTCCCGGTGGAAGGCCGCGACTACGTACTGATCGCCGACGGCAGCCCCTGGCAGCCGGTCGCCGAGGGTGAAGTCGAGGTGGTGGAGATCTTCTCCTACGCCTGCCATATCTGCGACGAACTGCACTCCCAGGTCGAGGCCTGGCGGCGCGCCCAGCCCGAGCACGTGCGCTTCACCTACCTACCGGTGGTCTACCGGGCACAGGACCCGTTCGCGACTGGCTTCTTCGCCGCCGAGGCGCTGGGTGAACTGCCGCGGGTGCACGGGGCGACGTTCGACGCCGTGCATCGCAACGGCGGCCTCGCCCGCAACGCCAGCACCGGCGAGATCGCCTCGTACTACGGCGAACTCGGCGTGGATCGCGAGCGCCTGGAACAGGCCATGGCCGCCGACGAGACCCGGCAAAAGCTGAACGCGGCGCACGAATTCCTGCTGCGCAGTGGCGCACAGGGCACGCCAACGGTCATCATCAACGGCCGCTACCGGGTCCAGGCGCGCAGCCTGCAGGATCTGCTGCGGATCTCCGACCAGCTGATCGCAAAAGTGCGCGCCGAAAGCCGCTGACCCGGCCGCGCCGTTCGCCACTCCCGAATTCCACCGATCGAGGCATACCGCCATGAACCAGCGCCTGGGCCTGCTTCCCCTGCTTCTCACCGTGCTCCTCGCGGCCTGCTCCCAGAACGACGCCCCCGCCGACGCCACACCGGCGGCGGCCACGCAGCTGGCGGCCAACGCGGACGCTGCGGCGCCCGCCGATGCTGCGCCGGGTGCCAACGCTAACGCCGCACCGGCGACCGAAGCAGCGGACGCCCCGGCGGATGCTCCGGCCGCTGCCGCGGCCCCACAACCGCAGGGTCCCGAGCCGCAGCCGGGCACCGACTACGTCGAGATCCCCAACGGCCAGCCTTACCAGCCGCTCAACGGCCAGATCGAGGTGGTCGAGGTGTTCGGCTACACCTGCCCGGCCTGCGCCCAGTTCGAGCCGCTGCTGTCGGCGTGGAAGCGGCGCCAGCCGGCCGACGTCCGCGTGACGGCAGTGGCGGCGCCCTTCGGCGGCTACTGGATGCCCTACGCCAGGGCGTACTTCGCCGCCGAGTCGATGGGACTGGTCGACAAGACCCATCAGGCGATGTTCGAGGCGATCCACGTCCAGCGCAGTCTGCCGGTGCAGGACGCCACCCCGGAAGCCATCGGCGAGTTCTACGCGCAGCACGGCACCGACGCCGGCAAGTTCGCCAGCACCATGCAGAGCTTCGCGGTCAACGGCAAGCTCAAGCGCGCCGAACAGTTCATCGCCCGCGCCGGTGTCGATTCCACGCCGACCCTGATCATCAACGGCAAGTACCGGGTAACGAGCGGACGCTCCTTCGACCAGGTGCTGAACACCGCCGAGCACCTGATCGCCCGCGAGCGCGCCGCGCAGCAGCCGTAGGCTGCGCGTCGCCAGGCTGGCCGACCCCACGCCATGCCGTCAGCCCCCGACTCCGTCCAGCGCCTCAGGCTGCTCAGCGCCAACATCCAGGCCGGCTCCAGCACGCGCCGCTACAGCGACTACGCGACGCGTAGCTGGTCGCATGTGTTGCCGGCCGGCAACAAGCGGCGGGCGCTGGACCAGATCGCCGAGCTGGCCGGCGAGCACGACATCGTCGGCCTGCAGGAGAGTGACCCGGGCAGCTGGCGTTCCGGGTTCACCAACCAGACCCACTACCTGGCCGAGCGCGGCGGTTTCGACTACTGGAGCCACCAGCCCAATCGCCGCGTCGCCAACGTCGCCTCCAGCGCCAACGGCCTGCTGAGCAAGTACGAACCGATCGAGGTCCACGACCATCCACTGCCCGGGCGCGTGCGCGGGCGCGGGTTGCTGCTGGCGCGGTTCGGCGACGGCGATGCCGGCCTGACCGTCGCCGTGGCCCACCTGTCGCTCGGCACGCAGTCGCGACGCGCGCAGCTGAGCTACATCGCCGAGCTGCTGCACGACCACCCGCACGCGGTGCTGATGGGCGACTTCAACTGCACCGCGGATCGCCCGGAGATGGACATCCTGTACCGCAGCACCTCGCTGCAGCCGCCGTCCTGCGCCGTGCACACGTTCCCCAGCTGGCGTCCGCAACGCGCGATCGACCACGTGCTGGTCACCAGTGCGCTGACCTGCGACAACATGCGGGCGATGCCGGCGGCACTGTCGGACCACCTGGCATTGTCGGTGGAGCTGCAGGTGCCGGAAAGCGCGCTGCGGATCGATCGCTGACCCGCGACCTTCACGGTGTTGCGGCATCGAGGCGATGCGCGTGATGCGGCGCGATCGCCGACCTTGGCCTGCGGCGGAGCGGCGACTGCGCGGCCGTTCCCTGCATGTCGTTCCTCCGTCTGCCGAGGCGTCCGACCGCGTTGCGGAACGGCTGCAGGCGTGAATGCGTGGTTGCTGAATGCACGCACATCGCTCCGGCGCAGTGCGCCGCTCGCCACGAACGGCGATCGCCGGTTTGACCCGGAGCCGACACCAGCCCGTGTAGATTCGGACGCTGCTCTCCCGCCACGAGAGGAGCGCGACATGAAGCAGCTCTATCCAGACCTCTGGCAGACGCAACCCGAACGGCCGGTGCCGAGCGAACCCGAGGCTACCGCGCATGCTTACCTGCTCATCCGGGACGGCGGCGGCATCCTGTTCTACAGCACCGGGCGCGAGGCCATCGGCCAGGCCGACGACGAAGCCGACCTGCGGCAGATCGAGGAACTCGGCGGCATCACCCATCAGCTGCTGGCGCACTGGCACGAGGCCTCGTCATCGCTGCCGCGGATCAAGCAGCGGTTCGACGCCGCGCTCGGCGTGCACGAGCGCGATGCCGCCGCGGTGCGCAAGGCGAGCGGCGTCGGCCCCGACCTGCCGCTGCAAGCGCGCGAGACGCTGCTCGGCGACATCGAGGTCATTCCGACGCCGGGACACACCGCCGGGAGCACCTGCTTTCGCTATCGGTCGCCGCACGGCCGCACCTACCTGTTCACCGGCGACACCATCGTTCCGAACCGCGACTCCTGGATGGCGGCCGCTTTCGAGGACGACGCGGGCCAGCCCCGGCTCAGGAAGAGCCTGGAACTGCTGCGCGAAGTCGACCCCGACGTGGTCCTCGCCGCGGGCGCATTGAATTCGGACACCTGCCGCGAGGTCTCGCCGGCAAGCTGGCGCTCGGCACTGGATGCGGCGACGGCCAGCCTGTCCTAGCCGGACGCCCGACGGCCACCCGCACGCACGAGCTCACGATCGACGGCACGGGGCATGGAACTTGACGAGCGGATCCTCGGCAGCGATAGCCTCAAATCGTAGGTCCACAGTTCTTTGTCAGCCACTGCTCAGTGACTCGTCACCTTTCTGGTCAGCCGTCCGGAACAGCCTTGACCGGCAAACCCTTCATCTTGATCTTGTCTCGCCTTCCCGACGTCGGATCGGTACGGTGCAGATGGAAAACCTTGCCACGGAAGGGGCCGCCCATCAGGTCCAGCATCATCGTATCTGCAAGCTTGTTGTCCGGCGTCGCGAACGGCGTGACGAACTCGACCAGCCACAACCGATCCCCCGAACGCCAGTCCGTTGCTTCCAGATGCTCGCCACGTTCCAGCTTCGCTTCGGCCGTTTCCGAGAGGTGAGCCCAGATTGCCACACCTAACGGTAGCTGCTCGATGCCTTCCTTGCTGAAGCCGGTCATCCGGAACTCCTCCGGATCCGTACCCTCCAGCTTCGGCAGGGGGCCGAAGCGAAAGATGCGAAACTGCTCGTTGAGGATAGCTGGCATGAAAGACCATTCCAGGTCCTTCAGCTTCAGTTCCCGGTGCAGCGGCGACTGGCTCAGCAGCCAGACCACTTGCCCCAATGCTTCGGCAACGGTCTTAGGGGCGCCCGGATGGGCGGATGCACCTGTGGATGGCTTGGCAGCGCTATCGTTCATGCCGTCATCCTAAGGTCAGGCAACGCGGTCAACAACTCCAGGGCGTTGGGATTGTTGGCCACCCCCAGACCGGATTCGGCGAAGGGCTGTGCCGAGAACGTGGACATCGCTTCCACCATCTGAAAGCGCTTTTTCTCACTTAGCGCTAGCCTGTCGTGCAAAGCCGAACGAGAATACCCGTGTGTCGGGCGATACTCGTTCTGTGCTTTCTCCGTCTGGCCAAGATATCCCGACTCATCCTGTCCGATGCGCGGCTGCGGTATTGACTGCAGAAACTGCGCCCGATCCATAGCGGAAGCTTCTGGAGTGCGCTCACCTGTCGATGCCTCTGACCCAGCGACATTCTGCATCGCAAATGCCATCGCCTGTGCAGAAGCTAGCTCACGATGAGCGCGGCGGTCGACTTTGCCCGGCGCAGCATCACCAGAATCTGAATCGCTTCCATTTTCCAGACCATGCCAGTGACTCCCATGTCGGTCCTGATAATCGTCATCCTGCGGCAGGTAAGGAAGCGTTCTATTGTTGCTCCACTGCCCGTCCATTCGCCAGCGTGCGAATCGGGCCCAAGCATCATGTTCACCCAACAAGGAGCCGGTTCTCTGCAGCATGGATGGAGACGTCTTTCCCGTGGGGACATTCTCAACAGCGACATAGGACAGGAACACATCGCCTACCATGCCGAGCGAGCCATCAGCTCTTTGAAAACTGGACGTCGCATAGATCGTATTATCGCTCGCGGTTTCCGGATCCAGACCCGTCCGCACTCCGCTCAAGTCGATCGAGACGATGCCTAGGTCTGCCAACCCCCACAACTCCTCAGCTTGGCTGATGCCATCCTGATCCTGATCCCGCCATACGCGGAACTCGGAGTAACGCACATCTTCAGAATCGAATCGAGCATTACCGTTGCTGTCGAATGCAGCCAACCCTTGGAGGTCTGAGTACGCGCCAGCCAAGTCGCTCGTGAACGAAATTTCTGATCCGCCATCGATAACGCCATTGCCATTTCTATCGAGCACCAACAGACCGTCGTCGGCGCCAGCCCAGCCACTTAGATCACGAGCTCCATCATCGTCCATATCAAACTTGACCGTAGATGTCGCCAACGGAACCAGCTCCACACCATCTCCATCAAGATCAAGAACAACGGGAGGTTTTCCGCTGCCTGGCTTCTTAAGAACGGAGATCCTATATTCGGTCATTGTCGACAAGCCGCCAGAATCAGTCGCCTTCATCGTGACATGGTAAAAATATTGCTCATACGTCTGATAGATATTTGTATAGTTAAGGGTTGACCCGGATATCGAGAATGTTCCACCCATCGCCTCCCAGCTAGATACAACGCTGACTATGGTGAACGACAGCGAATCGCCGTCCGGATCCGATGCCTCTAACCGCAGGCTTCCGGGCCCGCTAATGGAGATTACTTTCCCTGGGAATATCGGGAGTTCGTTGACATTGGCAACGTTGACGGTTATCCAGGCACTACTACTCAGCCCCGATCCGCCTCTATCCGTCGTTGTAACTTGTATCTGGTGACTGGTCGCAGCTTCGTAGTTCAAAGAACCCTGAAGGTATATTTTTCCTGTAGTGGAATCAACGGAGAATCTGCTCGTATCGCCACCTGTCAAGCTAAAGCGGTGATTCCTGTTGTAGCTTTGCGAATCCGGGTCGGAGTAATTGACGCTGCCGACAACTGTCTGCCCGGCTCCCGGCGCATTTTCGGTAACAGTGAAGCTTTGCGCACTGATGGCAGGCGCCTCATTCTTGTCCTCGACTCGCACGGTGACGCTGCGTGTACCTGAAGCGAGGCTGCCGTCTGTTGCACGCACGGTCGCGGTATAGGTCGCCTCCTTCTGGCCGTCGCCGTCGACATCGGTCAAGGTCACGCCGCCTGCGGCCA
>NZ_VSSP01000011.1 GCF_008312895.1 Luteimonas suaedae
TCACGAATCACGAATCACGAATCACGAATCACGAATCACGAATCACGAATCACGAATCTCAGCCATCGATCAACTCGCCCGCCGGCAGGAACTGCCAGGTACGGGTGACGTGGAGGACGTCGACCTCCTCGTCGGTCCTGGGCAGCGGCGGGTAGGGCTCGGCGAGCCGGGCGATGCGCAGGGCGGCATCGTCGAGCAGGCGGATGCCGCTGGAGCGGATCACCTGCGCGTTCTCGACACTGCCGTCGCGGCGGATCGCCACGCTGATCACCAGTTCGCCGGCCAGCTGCCGGCGCCGCGCCTCGTCGGGGTAGTTGAGGTTGCCCACCCGCTCCACCCGGTCCACCCACGTGCGCAGGTAGGCGGCATAGGCGTATTCCTGGGTGCTGGCGGAGACGAACTTGCGCTTGGGCCGCTTGGCGTAGCGCTCGGAGCGCAGGTGGATCTCCGCCGCCAGCCGCGCCATCTCCATGTCGCGTTCGATCCGGTCGCGGCCCTCGGGCAGCAGCGACGGATCGGCCTGCGGGGTCGGATCGGGCGTGACGACCTGCTGCTCGCCGCGATGGCTGCTGATCACCCGTGCCTGCGGCGGTGGCCGCGCGTCCGGCGACTGCGCGCGCAGCGGTTCCGGGGCGATGCCGGGCTCGTCCTGCGGCGCGTGGCCGAGCTGCGACTCGCGCGGGCGCCGGCTCTGGTCGTGCTCGCCGCCGCCCTGGTTGCTGGCCTGGGCGAGGAAGTCGGCCTGCGACTGCGTCAGCGGGCTGGTGGTTTCGGTCAGGATCACGTCCAGCGTCGGCAGTACCGGCGCGGCGTCGTCCAGGGCGAAGCCGAGGCCCAGCACCAGCATGCCGTGCAGCAGCAGCGACAGCACCAGGGTCGCGCTCAGGCGCTCGCGATCGCCGATCGGCGGCGGCGGAATGGCGACGACCGCGTTCATGCGCCGCGGAGCAAAGGCGTTTTGCCGCGGCTCCGCGCGGATCCACGCGGACGGAGCAGGGCCGCTTGTGGAAAGGCTTGATCCGTGTTCATCCGCGCGAATCCGTGGCTAGTGACGTCCACCGTCCGACGCCTCGATCGCCGCGAACAGGTCGCCGGCGATGTCGAGGCCGAACTGCGCATCGAGTTCGCGGATGCAGGTCGGGCTGGTGACGTTGACCTCGGTCAGCCAGTCGCCGATCACGTCCAGGCCGACGAAGACCATTCCCCGGCGCTTCATCTCCGGACCGACCTGGGCGGCGATCCAGCGGTCGCGATCGCTCAGCGGCCGGCCTTCGCCGCGGCCGCCGACGGCGAGGTTGCCGCGGAACTCGTCGCCCTGCGGGATCCGCGCCAGGCAGTACGGCACCGGCTCGCCCTCGATCAGCAGGATGCGCTTGTCGCCGTCGACGATCTCGGGCAGGTAGCGCTGCGCCATCGCCGTGCGCGTGCCGCCGTGGGTGAGCGTCTCCAGGATCACGTTGAGGTTGGGATCGCCGACGCGGGTGCGGAAGATCGAGCGTCCGCCCATGCCGTCCAGCGGCTTGAGCACGGCCTCACCGTGCTCGGCCACGAAGGCCTTGAGTGCGGCCGCCTCGCGGCTGACCAGGGTCGGCGGGCAGCACTGCGGGAATTCCAGCGCGGCGAGCTTCTCGTTGAGATCGCGCAGGCCTTGCGGATCGTTGACCACGCGCGCGCCGGCGCGCTGCGCCAGGCCGAGGATCTGGGTGTCGTAGAGGTATTCGGCGTCGACCGGGGGATCGCGGCGCATCAGCACCACGTCGCCGGGCCCCAGGGCGCGCTGCGATGCCGGTCCCAGTTCGAACCAGTCCTCGGCGTTGTCGCGAACGCTCAGTGACGCAACGCGCGCATTGGCGACGCCATTGGTCACCGACAGCCCGCCGGGCAGGACGTAGTGCAGGCGATGGCCGCGGCGCTGCGCCGCCAGCAGCATCGCGAAAGTCGAATCCTTGGCGACCTTGATCGACCCGATCGGGTCCATCACGACGATGACGTCGAGCGGCATGGCAGGGGACGGTGTGGGAGACGCAGCGATGTTAGCAGCAGGCGCGGACTGCGACGCAGTACCGTGAACCGGGGCTCGCAGCGGCGAGCCCCGCGTGCGAAGCTTGACAGTGCGCCGGCCGACTGGGATATAAGACTGTTTGCAGCGGTGTCGGCCGTCGGAAACACCGCGCCAGGGGATCATTGATGATGCAAGACGAAAAAAGCGCCGGCAGCCTCGATGGCTTGCGGGTGATGGTGATCGACGATTCGAAAACCATCCGCCGCACCGCGGAGACGCTGCTCAGGCGCGAGGGGGCGGAGGTGACGACGGCGGTCGACGGGTTCGAGGCGCTGGCCAAGATCGCCGACCAGCATCCGCAGATCATCTTCGTCGACATCATGATGCCGCGGCTCGACGGCTATCAGACCTGTGCATTGATCAAGAACAACCAGATGTTCCGGCAGACACCTGTCATCATGCTGTCGTCCAAGGACGGGCTGTTCGACAAGGCGCGCGGCCGCATCGTGGGCTCGGAGCAGTACGTCACCAAACCATTCACGCGCGAGGAACTGCTCGACGCGATCCGCAAGCACGTCAACGCCTGACCGGGGGGGTAGGGCAATCCAATGGCACGCATCCTGTTGATCGAAGATTCGCCGACCGACGTCGCGGTCCTGACGCAGTTGCTGGAGCGCAACGGCCACCAGGTGCTGACGTCGGCCAGTGCCGAGGACGGCATCGAGGTCTGCCGGCGCGAGCGCCCGGACCTGGTGCTGATGGACGTGGTGCTGCCGGGCATGAACGGCTTCCAGGCCACGCGCGCGCTGTCGCGCGACGCCGACACCAGTGCGATCCCGGTCGTCATCGTCAGCACCAAGGGCATGGATACCGATCGCGCCTGGGGCATGCGCCAGGGCGCCAAGGGCTACCTGGTCAAGCCGCCGAGCGAGGAAGCGCTGATCGGCAGCATCGACGAGCTGCTCGGCACCGCGACATGAAGGCGGAAGGCGCACCGCGGCTCACGGGCGATCCGTTCGGCAGCCTGCTCGATTACGAGCGCCGGAGCCTGGCCCATGTGGCCGGCCTGCCGGAGCAGTTGGACGCCCCCGGCCTGTGGCGCGGCGTCGGCTACCGCATCGGCGATCGCCGCCTGGCCTCCGGCTTCGACGAGGTGATCGAGATCCTGCCGATGCCGCAGATCACACCGGTGCCGGGCGCGCAGCCGTGGATGCTCGGCGTGGCCAACATCCGCGGCAATCTGCTGCCGATCGTCGATCTCAAGCAGTTCCTGGAAGGCGCGCGCACGGTGCTGCACGAAAGCCAGCGCGTGCTGCTGGTGCGCCAGCCCGGCGGCGACGTCGCGGTCACGATCGACGAGCTGTATGGCCAGCGCAGCTTCCTCGAAGAGCAGCTGATGCCGGTCGAACAGCTGGCGGAGGGGCGCTACGCATACTTCCTCGACCGCGCCTACCGGCTCGGCGACGACGAGTGGGCGGTCTTCAGCCTCGACCGGCTAGCCCGCACGCCCGAATTCAGACAAGCCGCGGCCTGATCGCCGCATCGAAAGACACAGGGGTAACGCCATGAGCACCGTAATGGACACCGTCGCCGGCAAGGGCCGCAATCTGGGCACCAATTTCTGGCTGACCGTGCTGGCGGTCGCGCTGCTGATCTTCGGCGCCAACACCGGCTACGCGATCTGGAAGGCGGCGCGCCTGGGCGGCGCCAGCACCGCGGCCTCCAGCCTGCAGGTGAACTCGCAGCGGCTGGCGATCCAGGGCCGCGAGGCGGTGGCCGGCGATGCCGAGGCCTACGCGGCGTTCAAGGCGACCAAGGCGCAGATCGACGGCGACATCGCCGGGCTCAACAGCAACTTCGGCACCACCGCCGGCGTCGCCGGGCCGATCCGCAGCGTGAGCGAAACCTGGGCGCCGCTGGAGCAGCATGCGCAGCAGGTGATCGCCAGCGAACAGGCGGTGTTGGCACTGGCCGGGAATGCCGAACGCTTCACCCAGCGGGTGCCGCAGCTGCAGGCGCAGCTCGACGAACTGGTGCGCGCGATGTCCAACAGCGGCTCGCCGGCCTCGCAGGTCTATATTGCGCTGCGCGAGGTGGTGCTGGCCTCGACCATGGCCCGCCGCGTCACCGAGATCCAGGCCGGCGGCGCCGGTGCGGCGATCGCGGGCGAGGCGCTGGCGCGTGACGTCGGCGTGTTCGAACAGGTGCTCGAGGGGCTGCGCTCCGGCGACGAGGGCATGAACGTACAGGCGCTGAGCAACAGCGGCTCGCTGGCGGCGCTGGAGAACGCCACCGGGCTGTGGACCGAGATGAAGCAGGATCTCGACGCCATCCTCGGCAGCGCGCAGAACCTGTTCGGCGCCCAGGCCGCGGCCGCGGCGCTGACCGCCGGCTCCGACCGGCTGCTGTCCGACAGCGAGGCCCTGTTCCAGGCCTTCACCGCGTTCGGCTCGCTGGCCGACACCAGCATTCTCGGCAACATCTGGATCAGCATCGCCGCCGGCGCACTGGCGCTGGCCGCGATCGTGCTGCTGGTGCTCAGCCTGAACCGGGCGCAGAAGCAGCGCTACGAAACCACCATGGAGCTCAACAACCGCAACCAGGAGGCGATCATGCGCCTGCTGGACGAGATGGGCTCGCTGGCCGAAGGCGACCTGACCGTCAAGGCTACCGTGACCGAGGACATGACCGGCGCGATCGCCGACTCGATCAACTTCGCGGTCGAGCAGCTGCGCAACCTGGTGCAGACGATCAACGACACCTCGGTGCAGGTGTCCTCGAGCGCCCAGGAGACCCAGGCCACCGCCATGCACCTGGCGGAGGCGGCTGAACACCAGGCGCGCGAGATCACCTCGGCCTCGACCCGCATCAGCGAGATCGCGGCCAGCATCGACCAGGTATCGAAGAACTCCGCCGAATCGGCCGACGTGGCGCAGCGCTCGGTGCGGATCGCCACCAAGGGCGCGGGCGTGGTGCGGCAGACGATCCAGGGCATGGACTCGATCCGCGACCAGATCCAGGAAACCTCCAAGCGCATCAAGCGCCTGGGCGAGTCGTCCCAGGAAATCGGCTCGATCGTGGAACTGATCAACGACATCTCCGAGCAGACCAACATCCTGGCGCTGAACGCGGCGATCCAGGCGGCGTCCGCGGGCGAGGCCGGCCGCGGCTTCGCGGTAGTGGCCGACGAAGTGCAGCGGCTCGCCGAGCGCGCCTCCAACGCGACCAAGCGCATCGAGACCCTGGTGCAGACGATTCAGTCCGATACCAACGAGGCGGTCAGCTCGATGGAGCAGACGACCTCGGAAGTGGTCGCCGGCGCACGCCTGGCCGAGGACGCGGGCACCGCGCTGGGCGAGATCGAGAGCGTGTCGACCAACCTGGCCGACCTGATTCAGGGCATCTCCAGCGCCGCGCAGCAGCAGTCGGCCGCGGCCTCCAACATCACCCAGGCGATGAACACGATCCAGTCGATCACCGCGCAGACCTCGCAGGGCGCCAGCCAGACCGCCGAGTCGATCGGCAACCTGGCCCAGCTCGCCGCCGACCTGCGCCGCTCGGTCGCCGACTTCAAGCTGCCGGCCTGACCGCGGCCGATCGCCAGGACGAGACGAACACGAGCATGAAGCCCACCGGTACCCGCCATGGCGTGCACGCGCATCTTCCCCGGAGGATGCGATGACGGCGCTGCGCGACGCGATCGACTACACCACGCTCGGCTGGATCAAGCCGGAGCTCGACGAGACGCTGCAGCAGGCGCGGATCGAGATCGAGGCGTTCGTCGACGATCCCACCGACGCCAGCCGCATGCGTTTTTGCGCCGGCTACCTGCACCAGGTGCAGGGCACCCTGCGCATGGTCGAGCTGTACGCCCCGGCGATGGTCGCCGAGGAGATGGAACGCCTGGCGCAGACGCTGCAGGAAGGCGCCACCCGCGATCGCGACGGCGCCTGTGCCTCGCTGATGCGCGGCGCGTTGCTGCTGCCGGACTACCTGGAACGGCTGCAGGGCGGGCACAAGGACATCCCGATCGTGCTGCTGCCGCTGCTGAACGAATTGCGTGCGGCGCGCGGTGCCGCCGGTTTGAGCGAGAGCGTGCTGTTCGCGCCGGACCTGCAGCGTCCGCTGCCGGCGGACCTGCCGCAGGCGGCGCCCGAGCCGGATCCGGCGCGCGGCCAAACGGGCGCACGGCTCGCGGAACTCAACGCGGCGATGGCGGCCTGGCCGGACGACGGCGGCCCGGCGGACGCCGCGGCGTTCGCGACGACGCTGGAGGCGTTGTTGCCGCAGGCCCGCGAGGAACCGGTGCGACGCATGCTGTGGGTCGCCTCGCGGACGATGCAGGCGCTGCGCGACGGCGCGATCGTGGCGGACACGGCGTTGCGCCAGGGCTTCGCCGGGGTGGTGCGCGAGGCGCGCCAACAGCTGCAGCACGACGGTTTCGGCGTGCCTTCGCCGGAAACCGCGCTGGAGCCGACCCGGCAACTGCTCTACCACGTTGCCAACAACGGCGGCGAGCACGCGGCGCTGCGTGAACTGCGTGACACCTTCGATCTGGATGCGCCGGCGCCGAGCGAAGCCGAGCTCGACCATGCCCGTGGCAGCCTGCGCGGCCGCAACCGCGCGCTGCTGGACACGGTGGCGGGCGCGGTGAAGGAAGACCTGCTGCGGGTCAAGGACGTGCTCGACCTGCATCTGCGTACCGGCGAGCGCAGCACCGTCGCGCTGCAGCCGCAGGTCGAGGCGCTGGGCCGCGTCGCCGATACCCTCGGCATGCTCGGCCTCGGCGTCGCCCGCACCGTGGTGCAGCAGCAGCGCGAGGCGATGGAGGCGATCGTGCGCGGCGACCGCCAGGCCGACGAGAACGCCCTGCTCGACATCGCCGGTTCGCTGCTCTACGTCGATGCCTCGCTGGACGACCAGGTCGCGCGCCTCGGCGACGGCGACGCCAGCGACGACGAGGATCCGCTGGTCGGCGAATCGCGCAAGGCCGGAGAAATCCTCGCCCGCGAGGCGATCGCCAACTTCGCCGATGCGCGGCAGGCGTTCGTCGCTTTCGTCGAGACCAGCTGGGACCATGGCGAGCTGGTGGAGGTCCCGCGCCTGCTGCAGGAAGTCTCCGGGGCGCTGCAGATGTTGCAGCTGCCGTTGCCGGCCGATTACCTGACCGGCGTGCGCCGCTATACCGAGACCGAGCTGCTCGTGCGCAAGCGCGTGCCCAATGGCCGCCAGCTCGACACCCTGGCCGACGCACTGGCCAGTCTCGAGTACTACCTCGAGGCGCTGCGCGAGCAGCGCGGCAACCGCGACGACATCCTCGACATCGCGCGCAACAGTCTCGAAACGCTCGGCTACTGGCCGCTGCCGCCGGAACAGGCGCCCGTCGCCGAATCCGCCGATGGTGCCGATGTCGCCGCCGCCGGCAGCGGGCAGGCCGCGGCGCCCGAGGCGATCGCTGCCGGCGTGGCCGCGTTCATCGACCGCCCACGCGCCGGGCAGGAGCAGGGCACCGATCCAGCCGCCCCGACGGCCTCTGCGGCCGCGGTCCGCATGGACGGTGGCTTCGAGGCGACCGACGAGGACATCGACGACGAGATCCGCGAGGTGTTCCTGGAGGAATTCGCCGAGGAGATCGACCACCTCGACAAGCTGCTGCCGCCGTGGCGCGAACAGCCCAACGACATGGAGCGGCTGCGTCCGATCCGGCGCGTGTTCCACACCCTCAAGGGCAGCGGCCGCCTGGTCGGCGCGCGCGCGCTCGGCGATTTCAGCTGGAAGATCGAGAGCCTGCTCAACCGCGTGCTCGACGGATCGCGCGCGGCGACCCCGGCAGTCGTGGCGATGGTCGACCAGGCGTTCCAGACGCTGCCGCAGTTGCAGTCGGCGCTGCGCGGCGAGGCCGCGGTCGAAGTCGACCTGGCGCAGATGCAGGCCGATGCCGAGCGCATCGCCGCGGGCGACGAGGCGCCGCCGCGACCCGCAGCCGTCCGTGTCGCGCCAACGGCCGCAGCGCCCGAAACGGAAGAAATCGTCGCGCCGGCGTCCGATCGCGAAGCGCAGGCGCCGGACGCGACAGCCGGTGCGCCCGGGCCGGAGATCGCCGACGCCCCCGACATGGTGCCGGCCTCGGTCGATGCACTGCTGCTCGAGATCCTCGATGCCGAGGTCACCGGCCATCGCGCCACCGTGGACGCATGGGTGGCGCGAGCAGCGGCCGGCGACAGCGCGGCCGATGACACGCTGTTGCGCGCGGTCCACACCATGAACGGCGCTTTCGCAATGGCCGAGGTGCCGGTGGTCACCGAGGCGCTGGCGCCAGCCGAGTCCTACATCCGCCGGATGCTGGCGGCACAGGCCGTTGCCGACGCCGAGGGCATCGCCGCGATCGGCGCGCTGTCGACGCTCGTGGGCGCCACGGTCGCGGGCCTGAAGTCCAGTCGCCCGCAGGTACCGACCTGCGATGCCCTGGCTGCGCGGCTGGCGACCTTGCGTGACGGTCTGCCGGAAGTCCGGCCGGCACCGCCGGTCGTCGATGACGACGACGATGGTGCATCGCTGGCGATGGGCCCGGTGGATGCGGAGCTGTCGGCGCTCGACCTCAGCGCCTACGGCGATCTTGCCGGGGTTGCGGTGCCGGAGTTCGGGCGCGAGTCCGGGGAAGAGACGGTGGCGGCGGAACGCGGCGGCGAAGCCGAACGCGTCGAAGCAGGACACCTCGAAGCCGAACGTCTCGAAGCCGAACGCGTCGAAGTCGAGCGCCTTGAGGCCGAACGCCTCGAAGCGGAGCGTCTCGAAGCCGAACGCCTCGAAGCGGAGCGTCTCGAAGCCGAGCGTCTCGAAGCCGAGCGTCTCGAAGCCGAGCGTCTCGAAACCGAGCGTCTCGAAGCCGAACGTCTCGAAGCCGAACGTCTCGAAGCCGAGCGTCTCGAGGCCGAGCGTCTCGAAGTCGAGCGTCTCGAAGCCGAGCGTCTCGAGGCTGAACGTCTCGAGGCCGAGCGCCTCGAAGCCGAGCGCCTCGAAGCCGAGCGTCTCGAAACCGAGCGTCTCGAGGCCGAACGTCTCGAGGCCGAACGCGTCGAAGCCGAACGTCTCGAACTCGAAGCAGAGGAGGAGGCCGAGTACGCGCGCCTCGAAGCCGAATACGCAGAACAGGACAGGCTTGCCCGCCTGGAGGCCGAAAATGCCGCGGCCGCCGGATCCGGGTCCGATGCCGATGCCGAAGTCCCGGAGCCCGTCGCGGAACCCGCGACGCCCGAGCCCGAGCCCGAGCCCGAGCCTGCCCCGGCCGCGACTGCGCAGGCCGATGCGACAGCAGCCGTGGATCCGGACGCGCCGCTCGAGCTGGCCGATCTCGACACCGAACTCGTCGACATCTTCGTCGAGGAAAGCGGCGACCTGCTCGATCACGCCGACGGCCTGCTCGCGCAGCTGCGCGAGGCCCCCGGCGAGCGCGAGCCGCTGGTCGGGTTGCAGCGCGACCTGCATACCATCAAGGGCGGTGCGCGCATGGCCGGGATCATGGCCATCGGCGAACTCGGCCATGCCATGGAGTCGCTGCTGGAGTCGGTGGTCGAGCAGCGCTGCGAGCTCGGCAGCGACGGCATCCCGCTGCTCGAGCGCGGGTTCGACCGTCTGCATGTGATGGTGACACGCATCGGCGAGCGCCGTGCGGTGTCACTGTCGGAGGAACTGAGCGTCGAATTCGACGCCCGCGCCCGCGGCGAAACACCGGCCTCGCGGGCCGAGGCCGAATCCACTGCAGCCGCGGCGCCGGCGCCGGCCGTGGAGCTCGCGCCGCTGTCGGCGCCGATCGGCGACGACACGGCGGGCGACGGCGACGACATCACCGTGCGCGTCCCGCAGGAGCAGGTGCGCATTCGCGCCGATCTGCTCGACCGCCTGGTCAACTACGCCGGCGAGGTGGCGATCTACCGCGCCCGCCTCGAGCAGCAGCTCGGTGCCTTCCGCGCGGCGATGGCCGAGATGGAGCAGACCAACACCCGCCTGCGCGACCAGCTGCGCCGCCTCGACATCGAGACCGAGGCGCAGATCATCGCCCGCTTCCAGCGCGAGGGCGACAGCGGCGACGCCTCCTTCGATCCGCTGGAGCTCGACCGTTTCTCCACCCTGCAGCAGCTGTCGCGCGCGCTGGCCGAATCGGCCACCGACATGACCAGCCTGCAGGGCACGCTCGACGACCTGACGCGCCAGTACGAAACCCTGCTGCTGCAGCAGTCGCGGGTGAGCTCCGACCTGCAGGAAGGCCTCATGCGCACGCGCATGGTGCCGTTCGACGCCTTGCTGCCGCGCCTGCGGCGGGTGGTGCGCCAGGCTGCCGCCGAAACCGGCAAGCAGGTGCAGCTGAAGCTCGACGGCGCCCAGGGCGAGCTCGACCGCAACGTGCTCGAGCGCATGACCGCGCCGCTGGAACACATGCTGCGCAACGCCGTCGTGCACGGCCTGGAAGGGCCGCAGGAGCGCCGCAGGGCGAACAAGCCGGAAGAGGGCACGGTGCGGATCGCGGTACGCCGCGAAGGCTCCGAAGTGGTGCTCGAGGTCGGCGACGACGGCCGCGGCCTCGACCGCGAAGCGATCCGGCGCCGCGCCGAGCAGCGCGGCCTGGTGCGTGCCGATGCGGTGCTCGGCAACAGCGATCTCGATACGATGATCTTCGAGCCCGGCTTCTCCACCGCCGACGAAGTCAGCCGGCTGGCCGGCCGCGGCGTCGGCATGGACGTGGTGGCCAGCGAGGTGCGCCAGCTCGGCGGCACGCTCGACATCGATTCGCGCAGCAGCGAAGGCACCCGGTTCACCCTGCGCCTGCCGCAGACGCTGGCGGTCACCCAGGCGGTGTTCGTGCGCATCGGCGAGACCAGCTTCGCGGTGCCGATCGCCTCGGTGCGTGGCGTCGGCCGGATCTCGCGTGCGCGCATGGAAGATCCGCACGCCGGCTACTCGTACGGCGGCGAGGAGTACGCGTTGCACGATCTCGGCAAGCTGGTCGGCCATGCACCGGCGCGGGCCGACGGGCAGCTGCAGATGCCGCTGCTGCTGATCGGCGCCGGCGACCTGCGCGCCGCGGTGGCGGTCGACCAGATCGTCGGCAACCGCGAAATCGTGGTGAAGCCGGTGGGGCCGCAGGTCGCCTCGGTGCCCGGCATCTTCGGCGCCACCATCATGGGCGACGGCAGCGTGGTCGTGATCCTCGACATCGCGCCGCTGGTGCGTCGCCAGGTGGTGCAGCCGCGCGAGGAGGGCGCCACGGGGGCGTCGGAGCGGCGCCAGGTGCCGCTGGTGATGGTGGTCGACGACTCGGTGACCATGCGCAAGGTCACCGGGCGCGTGCTCGAGCGCCACAACCTCGAGGTGGTGACGGCGAAGGACGGCATCGACGCGCTCGAGCGCCTGGACGAGCGCGTGCCCGACCTGATGCTGCTCGACATCGAGATGCCGCGCATGGACGGCTACGAGCTGGCCACGCAGATGAAGGCCGATCCGCGCCTGCGCAGCGTGCCGATCGTGATGATCACCTCCCGCACCGGCGAAAAGCACCGCCAGCGCGCATTCGAGATCGGCGTGGAACGCTATCTCGGCAAGCCGTACCAGGAGAACGAACTGATGCGCAACGTGCTGGACCTGCTCGGAAGCGGACGCGGCGATGGTTGACGGCGCCACCCGCGTCGCGCTGCTGGCGCGCCCCGGCGATGCCCGCGAGCGCCTGGCCTCGGCGCTGCGCGAGGCCGGCGCGGACCTGGTCGCCGTCGCCGATCCGGTGTCCACCGATGCCAGCGAGGTCGCCGCGGCTTCGCCGCAGGCGATCCTGGTGGCGCTGGAACCGGCGATCGAGGATGCGCTCGAAGCCTATGAGTCGTTGCTCGGCGACCCGCGGATCGCGGTGATCTTCGACGAGGCCGAACTGGCGGCGCAACGCGCCGGCTGGGACGCCGCGCGCTGGGTGCGGCATCTCGCGGCCAAGCTCAACCGCCATGACGACGTGCTGCCGCCCGGGCGCGAGCAGGACGGCGAGTGGCAGCCGTCGCCCGGGCCGTTGTCGCCGGGCTACCGTGAAGCGTCGGCGCTCGAGCTGGCGTCGATCGCCGGCGAAATGCAGGCGGCGGCCGAAGAGGTGCCGCGCAACGACGGCCTGGACGCCGTGGAGCCGGCCGAGGCCACGCCGCATCCCATGGGTCCGGCGCATGCCGCTGCGTCTACGGCCGCGGACGAGGTCGCCGCTTTCGCCATCGATATCGACATCGACGACGACGTATCCGTTGCCTCCGCCGAAGACATCGCGCTCGGCGGGATGACGCTGCAGGAGGTGACCCTCGATGGACTTGACGTCGAGGGGCTGTCGCTGGAGGACATCAGTTTCGAAGCCGGCGACGACGTCGGCAGCGCTCGGGATCCAGCGGACGATGCAGGCGAAGCGACAGCCGCGACGGAGGCGAACGCGGATGACGATGACCACGCCGTCGCTGCCGACTCGGTCGATGATTCGGAGCTGACGCTGATCGACGACGCCGTGACGGGGCCGGATTCGGCTTCCGCCGGCCGCCGCTTCAGCCAGGACCTGGCCGACTTGGAAGTACGGATCGCCGGCCTCGAACTGGCCGATGCCGACAGCTACGGCCATGGCCCGGAACAAGGCGCAGTGCTGATCGAAGGGGGACTGGGTGGGCCGGACGCGGTGCGTCAGTTGCTGGCGGCGATCCCGTCGGGCTTTCCGCGCCCGCTGCTGGTGCGCCTGCGCCTGGACGGCGGCCGCTACGACCGCCTGGTACGCCAGATGGAGCGCGCCGCGCAATTGCCGGCGGTGCTGGCCGAGGACGGCGCCGGCGCCGAGGCGGGCCATGTGTATTTCCTGCCGCCTGACATCACCATCGTGCGCGATCGCGGGCAATTGCGTTTCACGCGTGCCGAGGGTGCCGGTGCCGGCCTGCCGGAAGCGCTGCCGCCGGGCGACAGTGCGGTACTGTTCCTCAGCGGCAGCGATCCATCGCTGGTCGATGCCGCCATGGGGCGCGCCTGGGGCGGCGCCCTGGTCGCCGGCCAGTCGCCCGAGGGTTGCTACGACGGGGCCGCGGCCGACGTCGTGATCGCGCGCGGTGGCGAATCCGGCATGCCGCGACAATTGGCCGCGCGTCTCAGCGAGCGCTGGCCGTCCTCCGACCGTCCGGCCGGTGCAGATCTCGAGGAGCCAGAAGCGTGAGCGACGATCGCCAGGACATCCGCGGCGTGCTGATCCAGGTCCAGGGGGCACGTTTGCTGCTGCCCAATGCCACCATCTCCGAAGTCCTGTCCTATGCCGATCCGGAACCGGTCGCCGACGCCCCCGACTGGCTGCTTGGTCGCATCCGCTGGCGCGGCTGGCAGCTGCCGCTGGTGGCGTTCTCGCGCATGGCCGGCATCGCCGCCGAGCAGGGCGGGCTCGGCAGCAAGGTGGTGGTGATGAAGGCGCTGCACGGCAGCGACCGCATGCCCTTTTTCGCGCTGCTGACCCATGGCTTCCCGCGCCTGGTCACGGTCGCCCGAGACGCGTTGGTCGCCGATGCCGATGAGGGCACGTTGCCCGAGGGCGTGCTCACCCGTGTGTTGCTCAACGACGACCCGGCACTGATCCCGGATCTCGACGCCGTCGCTGCCGCGGTCGAAAGCGCGCTGCAACGGGCCGCCTGATTTCCGCGGCACCAACCAGGTAGCCAGCAGGACCTTCCATTTCTCGAAGGCCTGCCGCATTCCTCCGTAGGAGCGCGCCATGCGCGCGATACCGCGGGTGTCGGCAAGATCCGGTGGATGCCGAGATCCTGGACTGGCAGATGCGCCGGTCACCGGAATTTGCAGGCGACGCCATGCCCGCGGTATCGCGCGCATGGCGCGCTCCTACGGAGAATTCCGCGTACGCTGCCCGTCGGCAATTATCTGCCCATGTCGCCGAAGCGGGATTGCAGCGCCGCGATCGCGGCGATGCCCGCGGTCTCGGTGCGCAGCACGCGCGGGCCGAGGCGGATCCCGGCGAAGCCGGCGGCGTGCAGGGTCTCGCGATCGCGAGCCGACCAGCCGCCCTCCGGCCCCACGGCGATCACCACCGGCGCTTCCGGCGGATCGAGCGAAGTGATCGTGGCCGTGGCGAACGGATCGAGCAGCAGCCGCGGCCCGCTTGCCGGCAGCCCGGGCAGCGCCGCGGCGAGGGGCTGGACCGCGGCGACACCGGGAACCCGTGCCCGGCCGCTCTGCTCGCAGGCGGCGACTACCACGCTGGTCCAGTGCGCAAGCCGCTTTTCCGCCCGCGCGGCGTCCAGCTTCACCTCGCTGCGTTCGCTGCCGGCGGGAACGAAGCCGGCCACGCCCAGTTCGGTCGCCTTCTGCAGGATCCAGTCCATCTTCTCGCCGCGGGCGATGCCCTGCAGCAGCACGATGCGCAACGGCGACTCGTTGTCGACCGTGCGCATCGCCAGCACCTCGGCCTCGCCGCCGCGTTTGCCGGCCGCGACGATGCGGCAGTCGTAGTCGCGGCCGTCGCCGTTGAACAGCACGCAGGCATCGCCTTCGCGCAAGCGTAGCACGCGCAGCAGGTGCGCGACGGCCGCATCCGGCAATGCGACGCGTGCGCCGGGGACCAGCGGTGTGTCGAGGTAGGCGCGGGTCAGGCGCATGGCGCCGTCTTCCGGGCCGGCGATGGAGGGCGGCAGTCCATGGCGCGTATCGGAGCGGAGGAGTGCGCCGGGCGCCAGGCAAATCCCCCCCAGCCCCCCTTTTTCAAAGGGGGGAGCTCGCCGCCGCCACAAGTGGGGTTTTGCAGGATTCCGTTGCACAGCTTGGTCGGCTCCGACATGCCCGCTCCGATCTTCCGCGGCGGCATGTTCGGCTGCACGCGGACCGCTGGCAGGACAGTTCGCAAATGCGCTGTTGCCTCCCCCCTTTGAAAAAGGGGGGCTGGGGGGGATTTGCTGTTGCCGGGTCGCGCGGCGACGCCCCGGGCGACGGCCCGGGCATGCACCCGATGCGATCGCGCGCAGGCGAGCCGGCGGCTCACGCCGTCGCCTCGTCGATCGCCGCGCGGGTGGTCTCGGCCAGCAGCTGCAGCTGGTCATCGTCGATGCAGTACGGCGGCATCCAGTAGAGGATGTCGCCGAGTGGACGCAGCAACACCCCGCGTTCCACCGCGGCCCGGTAGGCACGCAGCCCGATGCGGCGGGCGGGATCGAACGGCGTGCGCCGGTCGCCGTTTTCCGTCAGTTCGAAGGCGACGATCATGCCCGCCTGGCGCACGTCGGCGACGTGCGGGTGCGCCGCCAGCGGCGCGGCGAGCGCAGCCATCTTCTCCGCCGTGACCCGGTTGCGCGCGAGCACGGCGTCGGCCTCGAAGATATCCAGCGTCGCCAGTGCCGCGGCGCAGGCCAGCGGATTCCCCGTGTAGCTGTGCGAATGCAGGAATGCACGCTCGCGCGACTCGTCGAGGAAGCCCTCGTAGATCGTCTGCGTGGCCAGCACCGCCGCCAGCGGCAGGAAGCCGCCGGTCAGGCCCTTTGACAGGCACAGCAGGTCCGGCATCACGCCTGCCTGCTCGCAGGCGAACAGCGTGCCGGTGCGCCCGAAGCCGACCGCGATCTCGTCGGCAATCAGGAACGCGCCGTGCACGTCGCACAGCTCGCGTGCGCGCTTCAGGTACACCGGGTCGTACATGCGCATGCCGCCGGCGCACTGCACGCGCGGCTCCAGCACCAGCGCGCAGATCTCGCCCGGATGCTCGTCGAACAGGCGCGCCAGCGCGTCGCCGGCGTCTTCGGCATGGCCGGCGGCGCTCTGGCCTTCGCGGGCGAGATACGCGTCCGGCGAGGGCGCGAACAGCGTTTCCATCAGCAGCGGTGCATAGACCCGTCGGTACAGCGGGATGTCACCGACCGACAGCGCGCCGATGGTTTCGCCGTGATAGCCGTTCTCCAGCGCGACGAACTTCGTCCGCCGTGGCTCGTCGCCGCGGTTCACGAACCACTGGAATGCCATCTTCAAGGCGACCTCGACACCGGCCGAGCCGTTGTCGGCGTAGAACACCTTCGCCAGCGGGTGGCGGCCGGCCTGGCGCGGTGCCAGTGCCAGCAACCGTTCGGCCAGCTCCACTGCCGGCAGGTGCGAGCAGCCGGCCAGGATCACGTGCTCGAGCGTGCGCGCCTGCCGTGCGATCGCCTCGGCGATGCGTGGCTCGGCATGGCCGAACAGGTTGGTCCACCAGCTCGACACCGCGTCCAGCATGCGGCGGCCGTCGGGCGCGACCAGCCAGGCGCCGTCGCCGCTTGCGACCGGCAGCAGCGGCAGGGTATCGGGATGCTCGCGCATCTGCGTGCACGGATGCCACAGCACGGCGAGGTCGCGGGCGCGCCAGTCGGCGGCGTCGGCTAGAATGGCGGGATCGTGAAGCTTCTCAGTCATCCCGGCATTATCGCCCGGCCGGCAGCCGGACTTCGACCATGACGCGCCGCCTGCCGATCATCCACTCCATCACCGAGCATGACGCCGGCCCCTACCGCATGGAGCGGCTCGACCTGGAGTTCGGCAACGGTGAGCGCCGCCGTTTCGAACGCCTGCACGGACGCGGCCATGGCGCGGTGGCGGTGGTGCCGCTGATCGACGACGACACCGTGCTGCTGGTGCGCGAGTACGCCGCCGGCGTGCACCGCTACGAGCTCGGGCTGGTGAAGGGTCGGATCGACGCCGGCGAGACGCCGCTGCAGGCCGCCGACCGCGAGCTCAAGGAGGAAGCCGGCTACGGCGCACATCGGCTGGAGGTGCTGCGCTCGTTGACGCTGGCGCCCACCTACATGAGCCATCTCACCTGGCTGGTGTTGGCGCGCGACCTGTATCCCGAGCGCCTGCCCGGCGACGAGCCGGAGGAGCTCGAAGTGGTGCCGTGGAGGCTCGACGCGCTGCACGAGCTGATCCTGCGCGAGGATTTCTCGGAAGGCCGCTCGATCGCCGCGCTGTTCCTCGCCCGCGAATACCTGCAGCGCCATGCCGGTCGCTGACCGCATCCGCGAAGGCGTGATCGCCATCGCACGCGAGGCCGCGGACGCGATCCTGCACGTCTACGCCGGCGAATTCTCGGTCGAGCACAAGGACGACGCCTCGCCGCTGACCGCCGCGGACCTGGCCGCGCATCGCTGCATCGTCGAGGGGCTGGCGGCGCTGACGCCGGATATCCCGGTGCTGTCAGAGGAGTCGGCGGACACTGTGCCGGTTGCGCTGCGGCGGCAGTGGCCGCGGCTGTGGGTGGTCGATCCGCTCGACGGCACCCGTGAGTTCGTCAAGCGCAACGGCGAATTCACCGTCAACATCGCCCTGGTCGAGGACGGCGTCGCCACGTTCGGGGTGATCCAGCAGCCGGTCACCAGTGCGCTATGGCACGGCGCGCCCGGCCACGGCGCCTGGCTGTGCGAGGGCGCCAGCGAGCGCGCGTTGCACGCGCGCCGTCCGGCGCACGCACCGCTGCGCGTCGCCGCCAGCCGCTCGCATCGCGACGGCCGCACCGAGGCACTGATGGCGCGCATCGGCGACACCGAGCCGGTCGCCCTGGGATCCTCGCTGAAGTTCTGCTGGCTGGCCGAGGGACGCATGGACGTGTATCCGCGCTTCGGCCCGACCAGTGAATGGGACACCGCCGCCGGCCAGGCGATCCTGGAGGGCGCGGGTGGCCTGGTGGTCGATCCGCGCGGGCGCCCGTTCCGCTACAACCAGCGCGATACCCTGCTCAACGGTGATTTCATCGCCCTGGGTGATCCCGAATTGCCGTGGAGGGATTGGCTGTGAGCGCAACCGCGTCTTGGTCGGGCGGTAGCAGGCGCTTCAGCCCCGACCCGGCGTAGGTTGACGGCAGATGCCCTCTGCCCTTGTGTCTCTTGGCAGCGCGCGGCGGCGCGCCTATCAGTAGCCGCCACCGACCGGGCTGCCTGGGGCGGTCGCGGCTGAAGCCGCTCCTACAAAGGGCAGGATGTTTTGGAGAAGGATGGCATGCAGGAAAACGGCGACATTCGGCAATTGCTCGAGATCATGGCGCGGCTGCGCGATCCCGACGGCGGCTGCCCCTGGGACGTCGAGCAGACCTTCGCCACGATCGCGCCGTACACGGTCGAGGAGGCCTACGAGGTCGCCGATGCGATCGACCGCGAGGACCTGCCCGCGCTGAAGGACGAACTCGGCGACCTGCTGCTGCAGGTGGTGTTCCACGCGCGCATGGCCGAGGAGATGGGCGCGTTCGCCTTCGACGACGTGGTCGACGCCATCTGCGACAAGATGGTGCGCCGGCATCCGCACGTCTTCGCCGGTGCCTCGGTGGAGGACGCCGAGGCGCAGACGCGCGAATGGGAGGCGCACAAGCGCCGCGAACGGGCGGCCGGCGGCGAGACCGACGCTTCGGCGCTGGCCGGCATCGCCCGCGGCCTGCCCGAGTGGCAGCGTGCGCTGAAGCTGCAGAACCGTGCCGCCAAGGTCGGCTTCGACTGGCCCGCTCCGGCGCCGGTGATCGACAAGCTGCACGAGGAGATCGAGGAGGTGCGCGCCGAATTCGCTGCGGTTGCCGCCGACCCGGACGATGCCGCCGCGCAGGCGCGGCTGGAGCAGGAGATCGGCGATCTGCTGTTCGTCGCCGCGAACCTGGCGCGGCATGCGCGGGTCGACGTCGGCACCGCGATGCGCCGCGCCAATCTGAAGTTCGAGCGCCGCTTCCGCAGCATGGAGGCGCTGGCTGCGGGCGACGGCACGTCGCTGCCGGTGCTGTCGCTGGTACAGCAGGAGGCGTACTGGCAGCGGGCCAAGCGCGCCGAGACGGCCGACCGCGAGGCCGCCGACGAATGAGATGCACGCCGGCGTGGCCCGGCGATGCGACATGTGGCAAGGCAAGCGCGTTCAGCACCGGGCAACACGCCGCCGCGAGGGAGCCGTGCCGCTTCCGCCGGCTTGCCTTGCCCGGCGGTCGGCGCGCCGTTGTGCCCGGTCGGCATGGCGTCCATCATGGATTCCCCGCGCGCGGCGCAGCCCGGGAGGGAACGCGAATGAGCCGTTTCAACAGTTTCCGCGAGTTCTATCCGTTCTACCTGAGCGAGCACGGCAACCAGATCTCGCGGCGGCTGCATTTCATCGGCAGCTGCGGCGTGCTGGTGCTGGTGGCGGTGGCGATCTGGCAGCGCAACGGTTGGTGGCTGCTGGCGGCGCTGGTCTGCGGCTACGGGTTCGCCTGGGTGGGGCACTTCTTCTTCGAAAAGAACCGGCCGGCGACCTTTCGGCATCCGCTTTATTCGTTTGTCGGGGACTGGGTGATGTTCAAGGACATCCTGACGGGAAAGATCAGGTTCTAGAGCAATTCCGGTGCAAGTGTTGGCAGGTCCCTTCTCCTGCTTGCGGGGTGAGGGCCTGCGGCTTCCGCCCGAACGCCCAGGCGCTGCGCCATGGGCCGGGGGCGTAGCGAGAGCCCGCCCCGAAACGCTGTTGGTCGGGATGTCTAAAGCCTGTCCCCGAATGCGTTAGTCAGGGGTGACATCGGCCACGCAACAACTTCTTCACAACCTCTGCACCGGCGGGGCGGCATTCTTCACAAACCTGAAGAATCCCCTTTTCCATTCGGAGTCGGTATGCGCGGAAACCAGGAACCTGGCGGTCTGATCCTGATCGTCGAGGACAATCGCAATATTTCGGAAATGGTCGGCGAATATCTCGAGGGCCGCGGATTCGAGGTCGATTACGCGGCCGACGGCCTCGACGGCTACCGTCTGGCGTCGGAGAACAGCTACGACGTGATCGTGCTGGACCTGATGCTGCCGCGGCTGGACGGGATCGAGGTCTGCAAGCGCCTGCGCGAAGAGGCCCGCAAGTCCACCCCGGTGCTGATGCTGACCGCACGCGACACCCTCGACGAGAAACTGACCGGCTTGGGTTCGGGCGCCGACGATTACCTGACCAAGCCGTTCGCCATCCAGGAGCTGGAGGCGCGGCTGCGGGCGCTGATTCGCCGCGAGCGCCGGCAGGTCGGGTCCGAGGTGCTGAAGGTCGCCGATTTGGTGCTGGACCCGGCCAGCCTGCGCGCCACCCGTGCCGGCCAGGAACTACAGCTCTCGCCGATCGGTCTCAAGCTGCTGACGATCCTGATGCGCGAGTCGCCGCGGGTGGTCAGCCGCCAGGAGATCGAGCGCGAGATCTGGGGCAACAGCCTGCCGGATTCCGACACCCTGCGCAGCCACCTCTACAACCTGCGCAAAACGATCGACAAGCCGTTCGATCGGCCATTGCTGCATACGGTGCAGAGTGCGGGTTACCGGATCGCCGATATCGAGCAGTCGCCGAACTGACAACGCCGTCGCTGTCGGGTCACGCATCATGCCGCAGGGTCTGCCCCGTAAATTGCGCTTCGCGTTCCTGATGCAGGCGGCGTTGGCAAGCCTGGCGATCGTGATCGGCGTCACCCTCGCCTGCGCCGTTGCGGTGCGGGTGCTGATCGACGCGAGGCTGCGGGCCGAGGCGGACGAGTACTGGGCGGCGCATGCGGCCGGTGGCGCGCATCTTGCGCCGCGTACCGACGTCACCGAGATCTATTTCGCCGCGCCGGGCACCCTCCCGCCGGATCTGCCGTCGGTGCTGCGCCCGCTGCGGCCGGGCGTCCATCAGCTGCCGGGTTTCGACCGCCAAGTCCTGGTGGAGGAGCGGCCGGCGGGCCGCCTGTACGTGAGCATGTCCTTCGCCCACGCCAAGCGCGTGCTCTGGAGCGGCGCGCTGGCGCTGATGCTGACCGCCATGCTGGCGCTGTACCTGGTGACCTGGATGACCTACCGCACGTCGCGGCGGCTGGTGGCGCCGGTGAGCTGGCTGGCGAACGAGGTCTCGCACTGGGAGCCGGATGCGGTCGACGCCGGCAGGTTGGCGCCGGAACGGGTCCCCGGCGACGTCGGCAGTGAAGTACGCCAGCTCAGCGGCGCGCTGCGCGACCTGTCCGAACGGGTCAGGGCATTCGTGCAGCGCGAGCGTGACTTCACCCGCGACGCCAGCCACGAACTGCGCACGCCGTTGACAGTGGTCCGGGTCGCCACCGACATGCTGCTGGCCGATCCCGGAATGCCGGCGCATTCGCACCGCTCGCTGCAGCGCATCCAGCGTGCCGGACGCGACATGGAAGCGGTGATCGATGCCTTCCTGATCCTGGCCCGGGAGGCGCAGATCGCGCCGCAGGGCGAGGAGTTCGACGTCCGCGAGGTGGTGCTGGACGAGGTCGACCGGGCCAGGCCGCTGCTGGCGGGCAAGCCGGTGGAGCTGTGCGTGACCGGCGATGCCGCGCCGCGCCTGCACGCGCCGCCGCGGGTGCTGGGGGTGATGCTCGGCAACCTACTCAGCAATGCCTGCGTGTTCACCGAGAGCGGGAGTATCGAGGTGGCGATCGCCGAAGACCGCATCACCGTGCGCGACACCGGCATCGGCATGTCGCCGGACATCCTGCAGCGGGTCTACGATCCGTTTTACCGTGCCGACCAGTTCGCGGCCGGCGGCAAGGGCATGGGACTGTCGATCGTACGCCGGCTGGGCGAACGCTTCGGCTGGCCGGTGTCGCTGGACAGCCTGCCGGGGCAGGGCACCACCGCGGTCGTTCGCTTTGCCTGAGGGGCTGCCGGGCCTACTTCCCGGCGGCGCTGCCGAGCCGTTCAAGCGGCGTTGGCCCACCGTGTCAACGCCGACCGGTGCGGCGCGTTCCTGCCATGACCTCCGATGACCGACACCCGATGAGTCCAACCCGCCGCAAGCCCGCGCGCCCGCGCACCACCCGGTCGAAGCTTCTCCGCAATCTGGTTCTGGTCGCCGTGGCACTCGCCGTGGCCGCTGGCCTGTGGGTGTGGCAGCAGGGGCGCACGGGCGCCGACGAGGGCACCTGGCGCACCACCGAGATCGAGCGCGGCGACATCCGGGTGGCGATCTCGGCCACCGGCACGCTCAGCGCGACCTCGACGGTCATTGTCGGCAGCCAGGTCTCCGGCCAGGTCACGGACGTGCTGGTGGACTTCAACGACACCGTCGAGAAAGACCAGGTGATCGCGCGCATCGATCCCAGCACCTACCAGGCGCAGATCGACCAGGGCAATGCGCAGATCGCCGCCGCGCGCGCCGCACTGGCGCAGGCGCAGGCCACGCTGCGCAATGCCGAGCTCGACCACCGGCGCAAGGCCGATCTCGGCGGGCGGCAGCTGGTCGCGCGCAGCGACGTCGACCAGGCGCGCGCCGCCCTCGACCAGGCGCGCGCCCAGGTCACCTCGGCACAGGCGCAGATCCGGCAGCAGACCGCTTCCACCCAGGCCACCCAGGTCAATCTCGACCGCACCGTGATCCGCTCGCCGGTCGACGGCGTGGTCCTCACCCGCACCATCGAGCCCGGCCAGACCGTGGCCGCCAGCCTGCAGGCACCAGAGCTGTTTACCATCGCCGAGGACCTGAGCAAGATGCAGATCGAGCTGAGCGTCGACGAGGCCGACATCGGCCAGGTGCAGAAGGGTCAGGACGTGTCGTTCACGGTCGACGCCTTCCCCGAGCGCCAGTTCCGCGGCGTGGTGCAGCAGGTCCGATTGTCGGCGACCGATACCAACAACGTCATCACCTATCCGGTGGTGGTGAGCGTGGACAACAGCGACGGCACCCTGCTGCCGGGCTTGACGGTCAACGCCGAGATCCTGGTCAGCCGGCGCGACGACGTGCTCAAAGTGTCGAACGCCGCGCTTCGCTACAAGCCCACCGATGCGCAGGCGCCGCCCCCGCAGGGCGCGCCGGCGCGCAGCGGCGGCGTCGCCGACGATCTGGCGCGGCTGGCCGATGCGCTCGAGCTCACGCCACCGCAGCGCGCCGAATTCGAGCCGGCGCTGGCCGCGATCCGTGAACGCATGAACGCACGCCAGGCCGCGCCTCGCAGCGGCGGCGGCCCAGGCATGTTCGGCGGCGGAGGCGGCAGCATGCGCATCGTCACCGGCGGCCCGGGCGGCGGCGGTGACGCGGCGCAGATGCGCCAGCGCCTGCTGCAGCGCTACCAGCAGGATTTCGCCGCGTTCCGGGACACCCTCGACGAGGCGCAGCGTGCGCAGTGGGATCGGGAGCTGGCGGCCCTGCTGGGGGCGCGCCGCGCACCGCTGTACAAACTGGTCGACGACCGGCCGCAGATGGTCATGGTGCGGGTCGGCGCCAGCGACGGCAGCAGCACCGAGGTCGCGGGCGATATCGCCGAGGGCGATCTCATCATTACCGGCGAGCGTGCGCGGTGACCGAAGCGGAGGTCCCGATCATCGAGACCCGGGCGCTCGGCAAGGTCTACTCGCCGGGCACCCAGGCCGAGGTGGTGGCGCTGAGGCATGTCGACCTGCGGATCGGGCGCGGCGATTTCGTCGCCATCATGGGGCCGTCGGGCTCCGGCAAGTCGACGCTGATGAACCTGGTCGGGTGCCTGGATACGCCCAGCAGCGGCCAGTACCTGTGCGACGGCATCGATGTCGCCACCCTCGATGCCGAGGAGCTGGCGGTGCTGCGCCGCGACAAGATCGGCTTCGTGTTCCAGGGTTTCAACCTGCTGCCGCGGATGTCGGCGCTGGAGAACGTGGCGATGCCGCTGGGCTACGCACAGGTACCGCCGGACGAGCGGCGCGAACTCGCGCACGAGACGCTGATCGCGGTCGGCCTGGGCGATCGCACGTCGCACCGGCCCAGCGAGCTGTCCGGCGGCCAGCAGCAGCGGGTGGCGATCGCACGCGCGCTGATCAACCGCCCGCCGATCCTGCTCGCCGATGAGCCCACCGGCGCGCTCGACAGTCGCACCGGCGAGGAGATCATGGCCCTGTTCAAGCGCCTGCGCGACGACGATCACACCGTGGTGCTGATCACGCATGACGCCGAGGTGGCCGCGCATGCGGACCGCATCTTTGCGATGCGTGACGGTGAGATGCATGAAGAGCGGTGATTCGGGATTGGTGATTCGTGATTGGGAGAGCAGGAGCGTGAAGCAGAGGCAGTCAGGACACCGAGGATCCGCTACGCCCGCCGGGTGCCCGGCATGGCGCCGACAGTGCGTCTTGCTTGTTTGCGAATCACGAATCACCAATCACGAATCACGACACCCATGAACTTCGCCGACGTCCTGCGTACCGCAATCTTCGCCCTGCGCGGCAACTGGATGCGCAGCGCGCTGACTTCGCTCGGCGTGATCATCGGCATCGCGGCGGTGATCGTGATGGTGTCGGTCGGGCAGGGGACGCAGTCGGAGATCGACAACCTGGTCTCCGGGCTGGGCTCGCAGCGGCTCGACATCTCTCCGGGCTCGCGGCGCGGACCCGGCGGCGCGCGCATGAGCGCCAGCAGCTTCTTTACCCTCAGCGAGGGCGACGTGGAGGCGATCCGCAACGAGATCCCGGAAGTGCAGTACGTCTCGGGGTCGCTGCGCGGCAATGCGCAGGTGGTGTTCGCGGAGAACAACTGGGCCGCGACCTGGCAGGGCGTGCAGCCCGACTACTTCGAGATCAACGGCTGGCGCCTGGCCGAGGGCGAGGGCTTCCAGCCGCAGGACTACACCGGCGCCGGCAAGGTGGTGATCCTCGGCGAGACCGTGCGCCGCGAGCTGTTCGGCGAGGACAGCGGCATCGGCGAGACCGTGCGCCTGGGGCGGGTGCTGTTCACCGTGGTCGGCACGCTCGAGCCGAAGGGCCAGGGCGGGTTCGGCCAGGACCAGGACGACGTGGTGATGGTGCCGATGGAAACCGGCCGCCGCCGGCTGCTCGGCGCGATGGGCCTGCCGCCGAACGCGGTCATGCAGATCGCGCTGACGGTGCGCGACGCCGACGACCTGCCCTACGTGCAGGGCGAAATCGAGGCGCTGCTGCGCCAGCGGCACCGCATCGATCCCGGCGACGAGGACGACTTCACCGTGCGCAACATCTCCGAGATCGTCGCCACCCGCACCGCGACCACGCGGCTGATGTCGCTGCTGCTGGGCGCGGTGGCGACGATCTCGCTGATCGTCGGCGGCATCGGCATCATGAACATCATGCTGGTCTCGGTGACCGAGCGCATCCGCGAGATCGGCCTGCGCATGGCCGTCGGCGCCGGACCCTCCGACGTGCGCCGGCAGTTCCTGGCCGAGGCGATGCTGATCTCGCTGATCGGCGGCGCGATTGGCATCGTGCTGGGCGTGGCCGGCGCGTTGCTGGTCGGCCGGCTGGGCGCGCTGCCGGTGCAGCTCAATGGCCAGGTGATCGCGCTCGCCGCCGGCTTCTCGATCGCCACCGGCCTGTTCTTCGGCTACTACCCGGCGCGCAAGGCCTCGCAGCTGGACCCGATCGAGGCATTGAGACAGCAATAGGGCGAGGAGTGAGTGGAAAGGAGTGAGAAACGAGAGGGGTTGCCTTTGCTCGTTTCTCGCTCCTCTCCACTCATTTCTGCCTTATCCTCTGGTTTTAATCGAGGCAAAGACATGCGTTTCCTGATCCTTCTGTTGCTGGCGACCGCAATGACGGCATACGCGCAAGACGAACCGGCTTCCCGCGTCGCCCTGGTGATCCACGGCGGTGCCGGCGTGATCGAACGCGACACGCTGAGCGCGGACGTCGAGGCCGCGATCCGCGCCGACCTCGATCGCGCGCTGGATGCCGGCCATGCGCTGCTGGCGGACGGCGGCAGCGCGCTGGACGCGGTCGAGGCGGCGGTGCGGGTGCTGGAGGAGTCTCCGCGCTTCAATGCCGCCAAGGGTGCGGTGTTCAACGCCGAGGGCCGCCATGAGCTCGACGCATCGATCATGGAAGGCCACACCCGTCGCGCCGGCGCGGTGGCGGCGGTACGCACCGTGCGCAGCCCGATCCGCCTCGCCCGCCGGGTGATGGAGCAGTCACCGCACGTGATGCTGATCAGCGACGGCGCCGAGCGATTCGCCGACGACCACGACGACCTGGAGCGGGTGGCGAACGACTGGTTCGACACCGAGCTCCGGCGCGAGCAACTGGAGCGTGCGCAGCAGCGCGAGCGTGCCGAGGCCGAGGCAGACGTTCCTGCCGACCTGCGCGGGCGTTATTTCGGTACCGTCGGCGCGGTCGCGCTGGACGCGCACGGGCACATCGCCGCCGCCACCTCCACCGGCGGCATGACCAACAAGAAGTGGGGCCGGGTGGGCGATTCGCCGATCATCGGTGCCGGTACCTGGGCCGACGCCCGCTGCGGCGTGTCCGGTACCGGCTGGGGCGAGTTCTTCATCCGCAACGCGGTGGCGCACGACATCTGCGCGCGCGTGGCCTATGGCGGACAGTCGCTGCAGGAAGCGGCCGACGCGGTGGTGATGCGGGTGATTCCCGAGCACGGCGGCGACGGCGGCGTCATCGCGCTGGACGCCGACGGCAACATCGTCATGCCGTTCAACACGTCCGGCATGTACCGCGGCTGGGTGAAGCCGGACGGCTCGCGCGGCACCGCGGTGTTCCGCGAGCGCGACTGACGGCGAGCGCCGCGCGGACATGCGTCGATGGCCGGCCGGAGCGCCGCAATGATGCCCGCGATCGATCGCGAGACGTATCGCACGCTGCGCGACCAGGCCCGGAAGCTGACGCGCAATGCGGCCGATGCCGAGGATCTGCTGCAGGAAGTGCTGCTGGCGGCGTGGCGCGCCGGACGCGCCGATCCGCCATGGCTGGCGGGGGTATTGCGCCGCCAGGCGGCGCTGGCGATCCGCGGCGCGGTGCGTGCGCGACGCCGGGATCGGCTTGCCGAGGCAGGCGCATCTGCCGGGCATGATGCGTCGGCGGTGGAATCGGTCGCCGCCCCCTGCACCGCGCCGCAGGTGTTGCGGCAACTTCCACCCGCGGCGCGCCAGGTGGCTGTGCTCGCTCTGCACGGGTTGTCGCCGGAGGAAATTCGGTGGGTTCTCGAACTCTCGCCCGCCGCCTTCCGCCAGCGCCTGACCTCGATCCGCAAATCGCTCGATCTCGCCTCGCCCGACCTGCGGGCGCAGGCGCGGGCGCTGGCCGACGTGCGCGATCCGGCGCGCAGCGCCGACCTGCAGTTTGGGCTGGTGCGACGCGCACTGAAGGCCGCGCTCGGTGGGCGTGCCGCGCTCGGCACCCACGACGAGGACGGGCATCTGCTCCTGGTCCGCCGGCATGCTCACACTTCCGGCCCCGGCGGCAACGAATGAAGGCCTGTTCGGAAAGCGCCAACAGGTCCTACAACCCACACAGGAGAGGGTCATGCTCGGCCAAGCCAAGCTCGAAACCGTGGTGTTCTTCGTTTCCAGACTGGAGCGCAGCATCGCGTTCTATCGCGATACGTTGGGGCTGGAGGTGGCCCTCATGGACGGACACGACGGACCGTTCGCCGTCGCCCAGGCAGGGCCGGTCTCGCTCGTGTTCATCCAGCGGGAAGCCCGGGTAGGCGAGACACCGATCGCGGTGTTCAGCCTTGCCGGTGGCATCGACGACTGCGCGCAGGCGCTGGCCGCGAAGGGCGTGGAGATCGTGGTGCCGGTCAGCGAGGCGCCGGACGGTGGGCTGTCGCTGGATTTCCTCGATCCGGATGGCAACGTGCTCAGCCTCTACCAGCCGGCAGGCGCGCCGCGTTCGGGTTGAGGCCGCGCTGCGCTGCGCCGCATCCATCGCCGTGGATGGCCCTAGGGTCGGCCCCATCCGGGGCGGCCCCATGTTGTGCCGCGTCACGGCCGCCTCGACACTCGGTGGCATGCCCTCGAATCTCCGGAAAGGGCACCGGTCCACGGCAGGAGCGCGCACATGACCGCCATCGGCAGCCACAACATCGTCTGGGGCGACACGCTATCGCAGATCGCCGCCCGCTACGGCAGCAGCGTGAGCACGCTGATGTCGCTGAATTCGCAGATCCGCGATCCCGACCTGATCTACGCCGGCGACACATTGCGGCTGTCCGACGATACCAACGACGCCAACGCCGACGGTACCGGCCCGGTGTCCGGACCGGAGACGGTCGCCGGGCCAAGAACCGTCAGCGGCAACAACGCCGCGGCGATCGCCGAGCAGTTCCTCGGCCGCAACGCCGGCGAGCTGAAGCACAGCGACGAGCTGCCGATGCAGTCATGGGTGCCGAACAACGTCAACTGCGCCAACTTCGTCTCGGCATGCCTGCAGAAGGCCGGGCTGATCAACGCCGGCCAGGCCAGCGCCTCGGTCGACGTGCTCGCGGGCAACCTCAAGGGCGCCGGCTGGCAAACGGTGTCGCTGCAGAATGCCCGGCCCGGCGACGTGGTGCTGATGCAGCGCGACGGCCAGTCGCACGTGGTGCTGTTCGCCGGATTCGAGAATGGCCAGCCGAAATTCATCGGTTCCAACAACGTCAATGCGGATGGATCGCAGCGGGTGAGCTGGGGCGGCGCCTCGGGACGCTACGAGATCATCACTCCGCCGCGCTGACCCGGCCCGAGGCTGCTGATCCTCCGTAGGAGCGCGCCATGCGCGCGATGCCGCGGGCACTGCGCCGCCCGCGAACTCCGGTGACCGGCGCGCCTGTCGGTCGGGCATCGCGGCATCCACCGGATCCTGCCGGCACTCGCGGCATCGCGCGCTCCTACGAAGGACAAGCCTGCCTCAGAAGCCGAACAGCGCCGCGGGCGCGCCATGCTTCGGCGGCCAGGCGAGCCAGGCCACGTCGCCTGGGCCGATGGTGTGGTCGACCACCTCCCAGTCGCCCTCGGGCCGACGCTTGAGCAGGGCGGCATAGGTGTCCGACATCCCGCCCTGCACGGCACGTTCGGCGTAGCGCGTGCCGTCCAGCGGCAGCGGACCGCCTTCGGCGGCACGCATCCGGCCCAGCAGGAACACCCAGTTGCCGAGCCGGTCCAGCCGCTCCACCTCGATCCGTGCGTGCGGACCGAATTCGGCGACCAGCGGGCTGCCGGCGAGTGCGAGCAGGGGCGCGTAGTCGTCGTCGTCCGGCTGCAGCGATTGCAGGGCCGGTCGTGCGAATGCGTCGTTCATGGCAACTCCCAGGGCAAGGGCAAGGACGAGTCCGAGATTGGCAACGATCCTGGGCATGGGCGCGATGCTCGCAGCTCCCGGCTCAGGAACGCGTGAGGCCGCAGGACGGCGCGCCGGATGGCGGCCGGTACCGGCGGCATGTCAGCGCAGGTACGGCGCGATGATGTCGCGCCACAGCGCGTAGCCTTGTGCGTTCATGTGCAGCGCGTCCTCGGTGAACAGTTCCGGGCGCGGTTGGCCGTCGGCGCCGAGCATCGGTGTGAACACGTCGATGTAGTCGACATCCGGTGTCCGCGCCGCCCAGTCCCGCACCAGTGCGTTGGACGCGCGCTGCACCTGCAGCAGGTGGGCCCGCGACGGGCTGGGCTTGATGGCGATGAAGGCGATCGGCGTGCCGGGCAGGTCGTGGTGGACGCGGGCGACGAAGGCCTGGAAATCCGCCAGCACCTGCTGCGGGCTGCGCCCGTCCATGGTGTCGTTGTCGCCGGCGTAGATCAGGATCCGGCCAGGGCGGTAGCGGATCGCCACTTCGTCGGCGTAGTGCACCGCGTCGCGAACGTGCGAGCCGCCGAAGCCACGGTTGAGTACGGGTTGGTCCGGAAAGTCCTCGGCCAGGGTCGTCCATAACCGCACCGAGGAACTGCCGGTGAAGACCACCGGGTGCGCCGGCGGCGGGCTGGCCGCGTCCTCGGCGGCGAAGCGCGCCATGTCTCCGGCCCATTCCGGCGCGGACACCGGATCGAGCGCCGGCACGCCGCTGTCCGTCGCCCCGGCGGCGGCCACGGTGGCCGGCGTTCCGCTGGCGGCGCATCCGGTGGTGAGCAGCAGTGCTGCCAGGATGGCGGACAGGAACGGCGTTGGGCGCGGTGGCATGTCGGCTCCGGAAGCGGCTCGAAGCGCCAGTGAAGCAGCCGGCCGCGGGCTTTGCAAACCCGGGTCCGTTGCCGGGCAACTGTCATCGGCAGTGGCGAGCGTTATGGCAGAATGTCTCCATTCCGGCCTGGCCAGAACCGCCCGAGTCCCATGCAGCCGATTCCCGAGCAGTCCCCTTTCGGCCGCCGCGCCGTCGCCCGCCAGACCCTCGTCCTTCCCGCTTACGCCGGCCGTTTCGCCCGGCGCGCAGTTTGACGGCCGTCCCGTGGCCGACGAATTCGGGCACCTGCCGCGCCGGCCGGAGCGGATCCTCAAGGCCACGCTGTGGTCGTTGCAGGGCCTGCGCGCGGCGTGGCTGCACGAGTCGTCGTTCCGGCTCGAGGTCTACCTGCTGGCGGTGCTCGCGCCACTGGCGCTGTGGCTGGGCGGCAACGGCGTCGAGCGCGCGCTGTTGCTCGGCAGCTGCCTGCTGGTCCTGGCCATCGAGTTGTTGAACTCGGCGATCGAGGCGGTCATCGAACGCTATGGCCCCGAGCACCACGAGCTGGCCGGGCGTGCCAAGGACATGGGCTCGGCGGCGGTGTTCGTCGGGCTGCTCAACGCAGGCGCGACCTGGGCGCTGATCCTGATGCCGCGCTGGCTGTAACGCTGCGCGTGCCACCGCAAAGAACACGAGGAAACGTAACGCATGATGGCGCTGTTGACTGACCCGCAGGTCTGGATCCTGCTGCTGACGCTGAGCACGATCGAGATTGTGCTCGGCATTGACAACCTGGTGTTCATCTCGATTGCGGTCGGCAAGCTGCCGATGGCGCAGCGCGAGTTCGCCCGCAAGTTCGGGATCGCGGTGGCCTGCATCACCCGCATCGGCCTGTTGCTGACGCTGGCCTGGCTGGCGCGGTTGACCGACGACCTGTTCGCACTGTTCGGCCACGGTATTTCCGTGCGCGACCTGGTGCTGATCCTCGGCGGTTTGTTCCTGGTGGTGAAGGGCGTGCTGGAGATCCGCGAGCAGGTCGGGGGCGGCGAGGACGAGGCCGGCCATGTCGCCGGCAAGGCGGCGGTGTCGTTCGGCGCGGTGATCGCGCAGATCGCGGTGATCGACATCGTGTTCTCGCTCGACTCGGTGATCGCCGCGGTCGGCATGGCCGCCGAATACGTGCCGGTGATGGTGGCCGCGATCCTGATCGCGGTCGCGGTGATGCTGCTGGCGGCGCAGCCGCTGGGCCGGTTCATCGACGCCAACCCGACGGTGAAGATGTTGGCGCTGGCCTTCATCGTGCTGATTGGCGCCTACCTGATCGCCGAGGGATTCGAGGCGCACATCCCGCGCGGCTACATCTATGGCGCGATGGGCTTCTCGGCGCTGGTCGAGATCCTCAACCTGTGGGCCAAGCGCAATACCATGCGCCGGGCGGGCATCACGCCGCCGCCGGTGGATGAGCCGCGGCGGCCGATGCCGCGATGACCCCCCAGCCGTTCCGAGGAGTCGATACCCGATGACGCATCTGCACCAGATCGATCCGGTTGCGATTTCGCTGCCCGCTGTCGAGTTGTTCGGCCGCGCCTTCCATCCGCAGGTGCACTGGTACGGGATCATGTACGTGGTCGCGTTCGTCGTTGCCTGGTTGCTCGGCCGCAGCCGGATCCGCGCGGGCCGGCTGCCGGGCGTCGACGAGAACGCGTTCGGTGACCTGATGTTCTACGGCATGCTCGGCGTGATCCTGGGCGGCCGCATCGGCTACGTGCTGTTCTACGCATTCGGCGATTTCCTGGCCGATCCGCTGCTGCTGTTGCGGGTGACCGACGGCGGCATGAGCTTCCACGGCGGCCTGCTGGGCGTGTTGATCGCGTGCTGGCTATGGGCGCGCAAGCACCGCCTGCACTTCTTCGACCTGATGGATTTCGCCGCGCCGATCGTGCCGCCGGGTCTCGGTTTCGGCCGTCTGGGCAACTACATCGGTGGCGAACTCTGGGGCAAGCCGACCGGCGGCGACTGGGGCGTGGTGTTTCCCGGCAGTCTGCCTCCGCAATATCGGGAGCTGGGCCCTGACGCCCTGCGCAGGCTGCACGAGTCCGGGGCTTTGGACACGTTCGCGCGGCATCCCTCGCAGCTGTACCAGGCGTTCCTCGAGGGCCTGGTGCTGTTCTGCATCCTGTGGTGGGCGTCGCGGCGGCCGCGTGCGCGCTATGCGATCTCGGGGCTGTTCGCTCTGGGCTATGGCGTGTTCCGTTTCCTGGTCGAGTTCGTGCGCGAGCCGGATGCGCACCTGGGCTATCTGGCCTTCGGCTGGCTGACCATGGGCCAGGTGCTGAGCCTGCCGCTGATCCTGGTGGGCGCGTTCTGGCTGTGGAAGTCGCGCGGCGCGCCGGTGTTGCAGCCGCAGGCACCCGGGAAAGCCGCAACACCGGAGACCTCCTGATGCGCCAGTACCTGGAACTGCTGCGGCACGTGCTCGAACACGGCGCCGACAAGTCCGACCGCACCGGCACCGGTACCCGCAGCGTGTTCGGCTGGCAGATGCGCTTCGATCTCGCCGAAGGCTTCCCCCTGGTCACCACCAAGAAGCTGCACCTGCGCTCGATCGTGCACGAGCTGCTGTGGTTCCTGAAGGGCGAGACCAACATCGCCTACCTCAAGGACAACAAGGTCTCGATCTGGGACGAGTGGGCCGACGCCGAAGGCGAGCTGGGGCCGGTCTACGGCAAGCAGTGGCGGCGCTGGGCTGGCGCCGACGGCGGCGAGATCGACCAGATTCGCTGGGTGGTCGACGAGATCCGCCGCAATCCCGATTCGCGCCGGCTGCTGGTCAGCGCCTGGAACGTGGCCGACCTGCCGCGGATGGCGCTGATGCCGTGCCACGTGCTGTTCCAGTTCTACGTGGTCGACGGCAAGCTCAGCTGCCAGCTGTACCAGCGCAGCGGCGACATCTTCCTCGGCGTGCCGTTCAACATCGCCAGCTACGCGCTGCTCACCCACATGGTGGCTCAGGTGGCCGGCCTGGGCGTCGGCGATTTCGTGCACACGCTCGGCGATGCGCACCTGTATTCGAACCATTTCGAGCAGGCGCGCGAGCAGTTGACGCGCATGCCGCGGCCGCTGCCGACGCTGCGGCTGAATCCGGAGGTCGACGACCTGTTCGCCTTCACCTACGACGACGTCGCCGTCGAGGGCTACGACCCGCATCCGGCGATCAAGGCGCCGGTGGCGGTCTGAGCGGTGTCGCCTGGCCCAGCTTGTGGCCACGGACTAGGCTCGCAAAAGATGCGCGTTCGCCGTGCCTGCCGCCCATGATGCCGATGTCACGACCATGACCGAGATCGCCCTGATCGCCGCACTCGACCGTGACCGTGCCATCGGCCGCGGCAACGCCTTGCCCTGGCGTCTGCCGGACGACCTGAAGCGCTTCAAGGCGCTGACGCTGGGCAAGCCGGTGCTGATGGGGCGGCGGACGGCGGAATCGCTCGGCCGCGCGCTGCCGGGCCGGCGCAATCTGGTAATGACACGCCGTGCGCGCGCGCCGTTTGCCGGCATGGAGGCGATCGGCTCGCTGGCCGAAGCCGTGGTCCGCGCGCAGGCGGACCCCGCGGGTACGTTATGCGTGATCGGCGGCGGCGAGATCTATGCATTGGCGCTGCCGCTGGCGACGCGCATGTCCCTGACCCACGTCGATACGCGGGTGGAGGACGCGGATGCGTTCTTTCCGGCCTTCGATGCCGCGCAGTGGCGCGTCGAGGCGCGTGAGTCCAGGCCGGCCGACGCCCGCCACGCGCATGCGTTCACCTTCGTGGACTACGTCAGACGCGACGGGCAGGCGGGGCCGGGGTAGGCAATCAACGCTTCTTCCCGCTTGCGGGTTACTTCGTCTCTTGCCCCGGCACCTGCACGACACGCAGCTCTTCGCTGTCGAGCTGCAGTGCGGTCAGCTTGCCGCCCCACACCGCGCCGGTGTCGAGCGCGTGCACGCCGTGGCCGATGAACAGCCCCAGGGTCGACCAGTGGCCGCAGGCGATCTTTAGGTCGCGCTCGGCCCGGCCCGGGACTTCATACCAGGGATACAGGCCGGCGGCCTGGGTGCCCGGCGCGCCCTTCTCCTCGATCGCGATCCGCCCCCGCGGCGTGCAGTAGCGCATGCGCGTGAAGATGTTGACGATCGCGCGTTCGCGCTCGATGCCCTTCAGCCCCGGGTTCCAGTCCGGCCGGTCGCCATACATGTTCTTGAGCAGCTTGCGGTAGCCGTCGCCGCGCAACCTGCGCTCGACCTCGCGCGCGTGGCCCTCGGCCATCTGCGTGGTCCACTTCGGCGCCAGGCCGGCGTGCACCATCATCCAGCCGAGGTCGCGGTCCGCATGCAGCAGCGGACAGCCGCGCAGCCAGTCCAGCAGCGTGTCGCGGTCGTCGGCGAACAGCACCCGCTGCAGGTCGGTGTTGACCCGGCGCTGCTGCGCCTCGTCGCGTTCGGCGATCGCCAGCAGGGAAAGATCGTGGTTGCCCAGCACCACGTGGCTGTGCGCGCGCAACGTGTGCACCAGCCGCAGCGTCTCCAGCGACTCGCCGCCACGGTTGACCAGGTCGCCGCAGAACCACAACGTATCGGCGGCCGGGTCGAAGCGGATCCGTTCCAGCAGGCGCTGGGTCGGTGCGTAGCAACCCTGCAGGTCGCCGATCGCCCAGACGCTCATTCGCTGCCCGCCATGCGCGTCGGCCTCAATGCAGCGTACGCGGCACGGACAGGGTGAATGGCGGGATCGGTGCATCGAAGAAGGTGCCGTCGTCGCCGATCATGTCGTAGTTGCCCTGCATGCTGCCGACCGCGGTCTCGAGCACCGCGCCGGAGGTGTACTCGAACTGCTCGCCGGGCTCGATCCGCGGCTGCTGCCCGACCACGCCGTCGCCGCGCACCTCGTCGACCTTGCCGTTGCCGTCGGTGATGATCCAGTGGCGCCGCAGCAGCTGGGCCGGCAGGCGGCCGAGATTGCGGATGCGGATGGTGTAGGCGAATACGTAGCGATCGCGCTCGGGTTCGGACTCGTCGTCGAGGAAGCGCGTCGCGATCTGGATTTCCAGGGTGTAGTCGGCAGTCTCGTCCATCTCGCCAGTGTAATGGCCGCGGGTGAAGGGTTCGACTACTGCGGGCCGGAAATGTTCGCCAGGCGGACGAAATCGGCCACCGCCAGCTGCTCGGCGCGGGACGTGGGGTCGACCCCGGCAGCGGCGATGGCGGCGGCGTCGCAGACGCCCGACAGGGCGTTGCGCAAGGTCTTGCGGCGCTGGCCGAAGGCGGCGCGGACGACGGCGGCGAACCGGGCCGGGTCGTCGATGCCGAGCGCCTGCGGCGGGCGCGGCAGCAGCCGCACCACCGCCGAATCCACCTTCGGCGGCGGCCGGAACGCGCCGGGCGGGACGTCGAACAGCGGGATCACCTCGCAGCGCGCCTGCAGCATCACGCTGAGGCGGCCGTAGACCTTGCTGCCGGGGGCCGCGCCCATGCGATCGACCACCTCCTTCTGCAGCATGAAGTGCATGTCGCGAATCGCCGTGGCGTGGTCCAGCGCGTGGAACAGGATCGGCGAGGAGATGTTGTAGGGCAGGTTGCCGACCAGCCGCAGCGGGCCGCCGTCGGCCGCGAGCGCGGTGAGGTCGACCGCGAGCACGTCGCGGTGGACGATCGCCAGTTCGCCCACGCCTTCGGCGGCGGCGGCGAGCGGCGCGATCAGGTCGCGGTCGAACTCGATCACCGTCAGTGCGCCGTGCCGGCGCAGCAGCGGCAGCGTCAGCGCGCCCTGCCCGGGACCGATCTCGACCAGGCGCTCGCCCGGTCGAGGATCGACCGCCTGCACGATGCGGTCGATGTAGCCGCGCTCGTGCAGGAAGTGCTGCCCGAGCGCCTTCTTGGCGCGGCCGAACGTCGTGGCATTCTCGCGCGTGCTCACAGCAGCCGCGTTCCGAGGGGCACTTCCCGGTCCGGCACGCACAACGCGACGTGGCCGTCGGCGTCGTGGAAGCCGGTGACCAGGCATTCGGACATCAGCGGCCCGATCTGCTTGGCGGGGAAGTTCACCACGCCCACCACCAGCCGCCCGACCAACTCCTCGGGGCGATACAGAGCGGTGACTTGCGCGCTGGACTTGCGCACGCCGATTTCCGGGCCGAAGTCGACCCGCAGCACGTAGGCCGGCTTGCGCGCTTGCGGGAACGGCTCGGCCGACAGCACCCGGCCGACGCGCAGCTCAACCTTCATGAAGTCGTCCCAGCTGATCGTGTTCATGCGTCCGATTCCCCCTTTCGGTGGAGGTGCGTTCGGCGGATGCGCGCGATGCGCACGCAGGTGTCGACCGCGGCGATGAGGCTGGATGGATCGGCGGTGCCCTTGCCGGCCAGGTCGAGCGCGGTGCCATGGTCGACCGCCACCCGCGGGTAGGGCAGGCCCAGGGTCAGGTTCACCGCCTGTTCGAAGCCGCTGTACTTGAGCACCGGCAGGCCCTGGTCGTGGTACATCGCCAGCACCGCGTCGACCGCGGCCAGCTTGCGCGGCAGGAAGGCGGTGTCGGCCGGCAGCGGGCCGGTCAGGCGCATGCCGTCGGCGCGCAGCTTGGCCAGCACCGGCGCGATCGTTTCGATCTCTTCATGGCCGAGATGGCCGTCCTCGCCGGCGTGCGGATTGAGGCCGAGCACCGCGATCGTTGGATTGTCGATGCCGAAATCGCCGCGCAGCCCGGCGTGCAGGATCCGCAGCGTCCGTTCGAGCCGATCCGCCGTCAGCGCGTCGGCGACCGCGCGCAGCGGCAGGTGGGTGGTGGCCAGGGCGACGCGGACGATGTCGTTGGCGAGCATCATCACCACCTCGCGCCCGGCGTGCGCGGCCAGCAGCTCGGTGGTGCCGGTGTAGGCGATGCCGCCGGCGTTGATCGTGGCCTTGTGCACCGGGCCGGTGACGATGCCCTCGTACTCGCCGGCGATGCAGGCTTCGGCTGCCATCCGCAGGGCGATCACCACGCTGCGGGCGTTGCGCGGGTCAGGCGTGCCGAACGTCGGCGCGACCGCGTTCGGCACCTCGACCAGGCGCACGCCGTCGGCGCCCAGGCGATCCCGGTCCGCATCCGCGGCGTGGAAGCGCACGCTGGTCCCGAGCGTCTGTGCCGCCCTGGCGAGCGCGGCGCCGTCGCCGAACACCACGAGTTCCGCGTCGCTTGCGTGGCGCAGCGCCGCGATCGCCAGTTCCGGTCCCACGCCGGCCGGTTCTCCGGGCACCAGTGCGAGTCGGGGTCTAGCGTCCGTGGCCATATACGGGATGGGTCATGTCGCGCCTCGGTGGCGGTCGGCCTGTGGCCGTGGCGAATCGTGGCGTCGTGGCTCCCGGAGCCGACGATATCGGCATCCGGCGGTCACGCCGGGCGGTACCGAAGTGCCGGAGCAGACGTCCGGTTGCGGCGTCGCTATCGGACAGGATGTCCGCGTGCATCGGGCGTTCGCTCCGTCCCCGATGCGCCGGTGACTGCCCGGCGTGGCCGCCTTGCGGCCGTGGTTCAGCCGTCTTCCGCGGCCGCGGCCGCGGCGCTGCGGATGTCGATGAAGGCCTCGCCGCGCATCTGCCGCAGGAAGCGGTTCCACTCGTCCTCGAGCTTGCGCTGGCCGATGCTCTCGCGGATCTGCGTGCGACGGTTCTCGTCGTCGACGCTGGCCTGGCGCGAGCCGATGCGCTGTACCACGTGCCAACCGGCCTGGGTCTTGAACGGCTCGGAAATGCCGCCGTCCTCGAGTGCCGCGACCCGGCCGCCGAACTCCGGGCCGAACTGGTCGGCGGTGAACCAGCCGAGATCGCCGCCGCGTTCGCGCGAAGCGGCATCCTCGGAGTTCTCGCTGGCCAGCGCGGCGAAATCGCCACCGCCAGCGGCGCGTGCGCGCAGCGTTTCGGCCCTGGCACGGGCCTCCTCGTCGCTGGTGTCGTCGTCGGTGCGGATCAGGATGTGCCGGCCCTGGTACTGGGTGACGCTGGAGGCATCGGCCTGGCCGGCGTCGCGCGTGGCGACCAGCTGCAGCAGCTGGAAGCCACTGGGGCCGCGGATCGGTCCGATGACCTCTCCCGGCTGCAGGGTGCGGATGGCGCCCGCGAACGCGGCCGGGATCTCGTCCAGGCTGCGCCAGCCGAGATCGCCGCCTTCCAGCGCGTTCGGGCTGTCGGAATAGCGCACCGCGGCCGCGGAGAACGCCATCTCCTCGCGGTCGAGCAGGCCCTTGATGCCCTCGATCTTCTGTTCAGCGGTCGCGATCTGGTCCGGGGTGGCGCCGTCGGGCAGCGCCACCAGGATGTGCGCGAGCTGGTACTGGGAGCCACCGGCGGCCTGCGACTGCAGGGCGGCGTCGACTTCCGCGTCGCTGACGGAAATGGTGCTCTGCGCGAAGCGCTGGCGCAGGCGCTGGATCAGCAGTTCATCGCGCAGTGAATTGCGGAAATCGGTGTAGGACATGCCATCGCGCGCCAGCTGTTCGCGCAGCTGGTCCGGCGTGAAGTTGTTCTGCTGGGCGATGTTGGACACCGCGGCGTCCACTTCGGCATCGCCGACGCGAACGCCGGTGGCGGCCGCGCGCTCGGTCTGCAGCTTCACCAGGACCAGGCGTTCGAGCACCTGACGCTCGAGCACGTCGCGCGGTGGCAACTGGTCGCTGCGGTCGCCGTACTGGGCCAGGATGTTGGCCACCGCGCGGTCGAGCTCGCTTTGCAGGATCACGTCCTCGTCGACCACTGCGGCGATGCGTTCCAGTGGCTGGACTTGCTGCGCGTGTGCGGTGGCGCCGAGCAATGCGGCGGCGACCAGGAGGGAAAGGAGGAGATTCTTCATGGCAGGGGATCGATCGGGTTGTCGTCGTCCGCATCGCCATTGCCGAGATCGGATGGCGGGACGAGATAGAGGTCGTCTCGGTAATAGCCGAGAATAGCACGGCGCAAACGGCCTTCCGTGTCCGGTCCGGCGGACCCTAGCCCCTTGAGTTCGACTTCCAGCTGAATGGCGTTGTTGGTCTCGCCGATGCGGTTGCGCACGTAGTGGCGGCCGACCAGGCGCACGGCCAGGCAGCAGCTGTCCCACTGCACGCCGGCGATGCCCTCGAGCACCTTGCTGTCGCGCAGCGAGTAGTAATAGCGGCCGACCAGGCTCCAGGTAGGATTGATCGGGTACAGGAACGAGAAGTCGACCTGCTCGAGCTGCGCGCGGCGGTAGCGGTAGCTGAAGTTGGCGATGCCGTCGTCGCCGATCAGGTAGCGCGTGCGCAGGCTGACCAGGTCGTCGCGGCGGACTTTCGGATCCCATTGATACGCGGCGCTGAGATTCCAGCGGTCGTTGATGGCGTAGCTGCTTTCCGCCACCCAGGACGATTCGCCGGCTTCGATCGGTTCGCGGTTGCTGTTGAGCACCACCCGCGAATCGTCGAAGTAGCGGATCTGCCCGACGCTGGCCGACAGCTTCTCCAGGCCGTCTGACTCGCGGATCAGGCGCGTGGTCAGCGCCACCGTCAACTGGTTGGCGTCGGTCTGACGGTCGGCGCCGGAGAAGCGGTTGTCGCGGAACAGCTGGCCCCAGCTGAAGGTCAGGTCGCGGGTATCGAACACCGGCAGGTTGGACTGGTCGCGATAGGGCGCGTTGAGATAGAACAGCCGCGGCTCCAAAGTGTGCAGGTACTGGTCGCCGCGAAACAGCGTGTCGCGGTCGAAGAACAGGCCGGCGTCGACGCTGGTGATCGGTAGGCTGCGTGAGGGCGAGGTATCCGGATCGCTGGCGTTGATGTTTTCTGCCAGGGCATCGTCGAGCCGGTAGCCGGTATAACGCCAGGCCAGGGTCGGGCGGACATACCAGGCGGCGCCCTCGAGCGGGAAGGAGACGTACGGCTTGAGATCGAAGCGGCTGCCGCCGGGCCTGACGGGGTTGCCGTTTGCCTGCCTCGCGCTGGAGGCATGGTCGAAACGAGTCAGGTCGGTATCGACGCCGGCGACCAGCCATGGCCGGAACGGCTGCTCCCAGCTGAGGAACAGGCTCGGCAGGCGGTAATAGGGGAGCCTGGTCTTGTTGAGTGTGTAGTCCGAGAGCAAGCGATAGTCGGCTTCCAGCCCGCCATCCCAGTAGCGGCCGCGGCCGTAGATGCCCGCACTGCTGTTGATCGTGCTCGACGAACCGCTGGTCAGACTGCTGCTCTGGTCCTCGATGTAGCGCGGGTCGCTGATCCAGTTGAGGTTGGCGCGTGCCTGCCAGGTGCGGCTGATGTTCTGGCGGCCGACGTAGCGGAACATGCCGCGGTCGTCCTTGCGGCGGTTCTCTTCCGGGATCTGCTGATCGATCTCCTCCTGCCGTTCATCCTGGGTCAGGTTGTCGGAGGGCAGGTACTCGAGATCGAATGTCCCGCGGCCGGTCGCGTTCAGGTAGCGGAACTCGGTGCCGAGCAGCACGCCGCGCCGGGTCATGATCCGCGGCTGCAGGGTCATGTCGTAGTGCGGCGCCAGATTGAGGTAGATCGGCTGCCGGTAGTCGAACCCGTTGCGGCCGGAGTAGCCGAGCGCCGGATACAGCAGGCCGGTCTTGCGGCGGTCGTCGATCGGGAACTTGAACCAGGGCATGTACAGCACCGGTATCTTGCCCAGGCGCAGGGTGGCGCCGCGGGCGGTGCCGAAGCCTTCCTCCATGTCGACGTCGATGCGCCCGGCGTGCAGTTCCCACCAGCGCTGCCCGGGCGGGCAGGTAGAGTAGGTCGAGCCGTACAGTGCGCCCTGGTCGCCAGTCATCTCGGCGCGATCGGCGCCGCCGTTGCCGCGGCGTTCGATCAGCTGGTAGCGCACGTTCTCGATGCTGTGCGAATCGGCGTCCTGGTCGCCGGTCAGGCGGTCGGCGACGATGCGCATGCCCGAATCCTGGTAGCGCACGCTGCCGTCGGCGACGTATCTGCCGGTCTCGGCGTCGTAGGTGAGATTGTCGGTGGCGAGAAACTGATCGCCACGCTTCAGGGTGGCGTTGCCCTGCAGGTGGCTCTGCTCGCCATAGATGCCGGTCAGCGCATCGCCGCCGATCTCGGTGGGCTGGTTTTCGCGGTCTTCCGGCGTGCCCACCGGCGGCGGCGCGTCCGGAAACTCCGGCACCGCGTCCTCCAGGGGGCACAGGCGCCAGTCTTCGGGGCGTTCGTCGGCCAGGGCGTTCAGCGAGAGCGCGATGCACAGCGGCAAGGGCAGCAGGCGGAGGGCTGGGCGCACGCAAGAGTCCGGTCGGTCAAACGGTCGCCAGCATGCCGCATCCCTTGCGAAGCGGCAATGCGAGCGCCAACCTCGGAATCCTTCCGGAGCATGCGCATCAGCCGCGACCCGAGCGGCCGAACAGATGCTGAATGGAGCGAAACGCTCGCGCCAGCAGTATGTGGTCGGCCGTTGCCAGTCGCGACTTCCGCCGCTCCCACAGTTGGGTAGGCCGGTACTGTGGGAGCGACGGGAGTCGCGGCACGATCGCATGATGGCGGCGGACCTTCCACGGGCCCGCGCCGATATGGAGGCATCCAGTTCCCTGTCGACGAATGCCGAGGCGGGAGAGCGGTCGTGGCTGGTCCCGAGCCGGAAGAAGGCCGGGCCTAATCGGTCCTGTCACCGGCGGCGCAGCCCAGTGCGCGAACGTGCGCCAGGCTGCCTTCGCGCAGCGCCTGCAGGTCGTAGCCGCCCTCCAGCATCGAGACGATGCGGCCGCCCGCATGGCGCGCGGCGAGCACGTTCAGCTCACCGGTGAGCCAGCCGAAGTCCGCCGCGTCGAGCTGCATCTGCGCCAGCGGATCGCGCCAGTGCGCGTCGAATCCGGCCGACACGAACAGCAGCTGCGGCGCGAACGCATCCAGCTCCGGCAGCAACCGCTCGCGCCAGGCGTCGCGAAACGTGCGGCTGCCGGCGCCCGGCGGCAGCGGTGCGTTGACGATGTTGCCGATGCCGCGTTCCTGCCGGGCGCCGGTGCCCGGATAGAGCGGGGACTGGTGCGAGCTGAGATACATGACGCGCGATTCTTGCTCGAAGATCGCCTGGGTGCCGTTGCCGTGGTGGACGTCGAAGTCGATGATCGTCACCCGCGCCAGGCCGTGCCTGTCGAGCGCATGCGCCGCGGCGACAGCGATATTGTTGAACAGGCAGAAACCCATCGCCTCGCCGCCGGTGGCGTGGTGGCCGGGTGGGCGCACCGCGCAGAAGACTGTCGCGGCCTGGCCGTTCATCACCGCATCCACTGCCGCGATGCCGGCGCCGGCGGCGCGCAGGGCGGCTTCCGGTGAAGCCGGCGAAAGCACCGTGTCGGGGTCGAGCGGGATGGGCGCATCCGCGCCGGACTCCAGCACCGCGGCCAGCAGCCCCGCCGCGTGCACCCGCAGCAGCTGGCCGCGGGTGGCGCGCGGGGCCTCATGCCAATCGAGGTCGGGCAGGCCGTCGCGCAGCGCCTCGATCACCGCGCCCAGGCGCTGCGGGCGTTCCGGGTGGCCCGGTCCGGTGTCATGGGCCAGGCAGGCGGCATGGGTGTAGAGGCGCAGCTTCACCGCCTGCGGCGTTCGTGGTGCCATAGCACCTCGCCATGGCCGTCGGCGCGTGCCAGCACCCGTGCCAGCACGAACAGCAGGTCCGACAGGCGGTTGAGATAGCGGATCGCCTGCGGCCGCACCGCGTCGAGGCGCGAAAGCGTCACCGCCTCGCGCTCGGCACGACGCACGATGGTCCGGGCCAGATGGCAGCGCGCGGCCGCCTCGCCGCCGCCGGGAAGGATGAAATCCTTGAGTGCGGGCAGTGCCGCGTTGTGATGGTCGAGCTGCTGCTCCAGCCGGTCGACGTCGGCATCCTCGATCGCGGCATGGCCGGGGATGCACAGCTCCCCGCCGAGATCGAACAGCTGGTGCTGGACCGTGGTCAGCAGCGTGTTCACCTCGTCGGGCAGTGGGCACGCCAGCACCAGCCCGATGGCCGAGTTGGCTTCGTCGACGGTGCCGTAGGCCGCCACCCGCGCCGAGTCCTTCGGGACGCGGCTGCCGTCGCCCAGGCCGGTCGTGCCGTCGTCGCCGGTGCGGGTGTAGATCTTGGAAAGACGATGGCCCATCGATGGATCCGGGAATGACGTGCCGTCAGCGTCGCGTGGTGTCCGTCGAGGCCGCGCCAAGACGCGCGGTCTGCGCCACCGCGGCATGGAAAGCCGCCGCCAGGCCCACGTACAGGCCGGAGACGCCGAGATAGGCGGGCAGCCAGTCGCTGTAGTTCTTCCACCAGCCGGCCAGGGAGGCATCGGCCACGCTGGCGCTGATCCAGTAGAAGCTGCCCTGTGCAATCAGATGGCAGGCGGCGACCGAGACCATCAGGCTGGCGGCCGCAAGCGCGAGCGAGCGCAGCTCGACACCGCGATACCGCCGCTGCAGCCAGGCGCCACCGCCCCAGAGGACGAGATGGGCGGGGATCAGGCACCAGTACGCCGGCGAGATGCAGTAGTGCTGCCAGAAACTCAGGCCTTGCGCCGTGATCACCAGGAAGTCGACCAGCACGGCCAGCGCCATCAGCGCCGGAAAAGCCCAGCGGGTCCAGTCGCGCAGATAAAAGCCGCCGAGGAAGAACACGGTCCAGGACGCATCCGGCACCGCGGCGAAATGATGCACGCGGGTGGCCGCCAGCAGGACAGCGAGCAGGACCAGGATCAGGGCGCGGCGGGAGTGGGCGGTCATCGGTGGCTTCCGGGAGAGCAGGCCGGCATTTTAGCGGAAGCGCGGGTGCAGCGTGCCGGCCCGGTGAAACGGGCGACAACGGAGGCACTGGGCGGTGCCGCGCCGCGCACCGCTTATCATGTTCGCATGTCTGCACAACATGACGTCCTGATCATCGGCGGCGGCCTGGTCGGCGCCAGCCTGGCGATCGCGCTGGAGCGGACCGGCGTGGACGTCGGCCTGGTCGAGGCGACGCCGCCGGGCGCGCTGCCCGCGGTCTTCGACGAGCGCAATCTCAGCTTCGCCGACGCCACGGTCAATGCGCTCACTGCGCTCGGCGTGCTGCGGAAACTTCTCGCACCGGCCGGGGAGATCCGGCGCATCCACGTCAGCCGCGCCGGCGACTTCGGCCGCGTGCTGCTCGATGCGCGCGATTACGGACGGGACATGTTCGGCCGGGTGGTGGTGGCGCGCGATTTCGGCGCGGCGCTGGCGGAGCGGCTGGACGAGCTGCCGCGGCTGAGCCGTTATCGTCCGGCGCGCTTCCTCGGCTGCGAGGCGGCCGGCGAAGTACGCGCCGTGCGGCTGGCCGACGGCGGCGGCGAGCGCATCGTCCACGCCCGCCTGTTGGTCGCCGCCGACGGCACCCACAGCGCGGTGCGCGGTGCGCTCGGCATCGATGCGGATGTGCACGACTACGCACAGACACTGTTGGTGGCGCGGGTACGCGCCACGCGCGCCCCCGACGGTACCGCCTACGAGCGCTTCACCGCGCATGGGCCGACCGCGCTGCTGCCGCGGGGCGATCGCCATTACGGCGTCGTCCATGGCGTTGCGCGCGCCGAAGCGGAAACCGCCCTCGCGCTGGACGAGGCCGGCTTCCTCGACCGGATCCAGCGCGCCTTCGGCTGGCGCGTCGGCCGCCTGCTCGCCGCCGGCGCGCGCAGTGCGTATCCCGTGCAGCAGGTGGTGGCACGCGGCACCACCGCCGCGCGTGCGGTGCTGGTCGGCAACGCCGCGCAGACGTTGCATCCGGTCGGCGCGCAGGGCTTCAACCTCGGGCTGCGCGATGCGCTGGTCCTGGCCGAGTTGATCGCACAGCAGCCAGAAGATCCTGGTGCGGAAGCCCTGCTGCAGGCATACGTTGCGCGTCGACACGAGGACCGCGAACGCACGTTGGCCTTTTCCGACGGACTGGCACGGATCACCGCCAATGACGCGCCGTTGCTGCGGCCGCTGCGCAGCCTCGGCCTGCTGGCGGCGGACCGGTTGCCGTCGCTGCAGTCGCTGCTGGCCGGCGGTGCGATGGGTTATCGCGGCGACGTGCCCGCGTTGTGCCGGAACGCCTGCGCATGAGCCGGCGCCGGCGCAGCGATGTGGTCGTGGTCGGCGGCGGCGTGGTCGGCGCCGCCTGTGCGCTGGCGCTGGCGCGGCTGGAGCTGACGGTCGAACTGGTCGAGGCGGCCGCGCCGCCGGCGTGGTCCGCGGATCGCCCCGACCTGCGGGTGTACGCATTCGCGCCCGACAATGCGGCGTTGCTGGACGCGCTCGATGTCTGGCGTGGTGTCCGCGAGAGCCGCGCGCAGCCGTACCGCCGCATGCGCGTGCGCGATGCCGGCGGTGGCGACGAGCTGGTGTTCGATGCCGATGCCCTGGGGCGCGAGGTGCTCGGCTGGATCGTCGAGCACGGTCTGTTGGTCGACCGGCTGTGGGCGGCGTTGCCGCAGGCGGACGTGCACGTGCGCTGTCCGACGCGGGTGCAGGCGCTGGAGCAGGACGATGACGGCGTGATCCTGCGCCTGGACGACGGAGGCCGTATCGCCGCCCGGCTGGCGATCGCCGCCGACGGCGCCGAATCCACGCTGCGCCAACTCGCCGGGATCGGCGTCACCACGCACGACTACGGCCAGCGCGGGCTGGTCGCCTATGTCGCCACCGAACACACGCACGAGGACACTGCATGGCAGCGCTTCCTGCCCGGCGGACCGCTGGCGTTCCTGCCGTGCGCGGACGGCAGCAGTTCAATCGTCTGGACGCTGCCCGCCGCCGAGGCAACGTCCCTGCTTGCGCTCGACGATGACGCCTTCGGCGCGGCCGTCACCAACGCCTTCGATGCGCGCCTGGGCGCGGTGCGGCCGCTGTCGAAGCGGGTGGCGTTCCCGCTGCGGCGTCAGCTGAGCGAGCGCGAGGTCGAGGGTCGCGTGCTGGTGCTGGGCGATGCGGCGCACGTGGTGCACCCGCTGGCGGGCCAAGGCGTGAACCTCGGCCTGCGCGACGTGACGGCGTTGCGCGATACGGTGGCCCGGGCGCAGCGTCGCGACAGCGACTGGACCGCGCCGCAGCAGCTGCAACGTTGGGCACGTCGGCGCCACAGTGAGAATTCGGTCGCCGCATGGAGCTTCGACGGCATCAACCGGGTGTTCTCGAACGACGCGCTGCTGCCGACACTGCTGCGCGGGCCGCTGCTCGGCGCGGCCGGGCGGATGCCGCCGCTGGTCGCCGCGCTGTGGCGCCGCGCCGCCGGCGGCTGACAAGGAGCTGCGCCGAGGTTGTCCACGGATCCTGGGCTGTATCGCCGCCTACCCGTTCCACACCCGTTGTTCTTGTAGGAGGGGCTTCAGCCCCGACCCCGAGAAAACCAGCGGAGCGCGAAAAAGACACACACACAGCTTCCGACCGGTACCGCGCACTTCCTGTTTCCTCGCCGCGATCTTCGCCAGGTCGGGGCTTCAGCATGAGGTTTCCCCACATTTCTCGCAGCCTATCTTCCCCCTTTGAAAAAGGGGGATTGAGGGGGATTTGCTGTTGCTGTTGCTGGGTCGGGCACCGAGCAAATCCCCCAACCCCCCTTTTTCAAAAGGGGGAAGCAGCCAAGCCGTTGAATCGATTGCAGGAAAACAGGGGAAACCTCAGGCTGAAGCCCCTCCTACAGAGGTAGGCGAAGAGGGTGGATGTCGATGCGCCCTAGCGGGTCCAGCCAGACAGTTCCTCCTGGCTCAGGCGACCGTCGCGGTTGCTGTCGGTGGCGTCGAACTCGGCGCTGAGGCTTGCGTTGGCGCGCGCTTCGCTGCGGCTGAGATGGCCGTCGCTGTTGCTGTCGAGGGCGGCGAAATCGATCCGGTACTGGCCGACCACCGAGTTCGGCAGTTGCGAGTTGACCCGCACTTCCTGGCCGTTCTGCATGATCACCGCGGTCCCGGTGTCGGTCGACGCCGGTGGCGCGGTCGGACTGGTCGGCGTGGTGGGTGTGGTGGGCGTGGCCGGCGTCGGTGCCGGCTGCGCGTTCGGATCGACCGGGACCGGCTGCGGCTGTGCGGGATCGACCGGCGTCTGCGGGGTGGTGTCTGTGACCGGGTCGACCGGAGGTTCCGGCGTCGTCTGGGTGGCAGGGTCGGCGGTGGTCGGGGGCGTCATCGCATCCTGCGCAGGCGCCGCCAGCGGGGCGATGGCGAGCAGGGCGATCGTGAGGGCTTGGTTCCGATACGACATGGGAGTTCTCCTCCGATGCTACGGTGTGAAAGCCGGATGAAGAACGTTTCATCGGCGTTCGACCGGAACCGTATCCCGCTCGCCATGAACGGGATTTGAAATTCTGCCGCGTTCAGGCCGCTGCCGCGAATACGGTGATCTCCTCACGGTCGTGGTACAGCTGCCGTGCACGAATCGTCAGCGGCCGCCCCGCCTGATCCGCGAACAGATCCAGGCAGTCGCGCGCTTCCTGCCAGCGCTTCTTCATCGGCAGTTTCAGGTTGAACACTGCATGACGGCACCACTCCTCGCGGAACCAGGTGGCCATGCGTTCGGCGACGCGGCGCGGCTGCTCGACCATGTCGCAAACCATCCAGTCGAGCGTGCGCTCGGGCGACCAGCGAAAGCCGTCGGCCTGCAGGTGCTCGACCAGGCCGGTGTCGAGCAGCTGCGGCTGCAGCGGGCCGTTGTCGATCGCGGCCACGCGCATGTGGTGCCGGGTCAGCACCCAGGTCCAGCCGCCGGGCGCCGCCCCCAGGTCGGCCGCCTGCATGCCCGGCTTGAGCCAGGCATCGCGTTCGCGTTCGCTCAGCAGCGCCAGCAGTGCTTCCTCCAGCTTCAGCGCCGACCGCGAGGGCGCGCCTGAGAGCAGTTTCAGCCGCGGGATGCCGAGCGGCCAGGGGGCGCTGTCCTCGACCCGGCTGCGGCCGAGCAGGGCACGATCGCCGGCGACGAAGCACACGTGCAGCCGCGACAGCCGCGGATCGGGCTGCATGGTGAGAAAGCCGCGCTGCCGCAGGACCGGGCGCAGCGCGTTGCCGAAGCTGCGCGCCAGCCCGGACAGCGGCTTGCCGGCATCCGAGTCCGGGTGCTCCATCCACAACTCGCCGTAGCGGCCGCGGCCTTCCAGCGCGGCCAGCAGGGGGGTGATGCGGTCGCGTGGATCGAGCCCCTCCAGTTCGGCGATCAGCACCGTCTTTTGCCGCGCGAACACCAACTGCCGCCATGGCAGCGCCTGCGACAGCGCGTCGGCGTCGTCGGCGTGGAACACATCGCCATGGAGCAGCACGTAGCCGTCGTCGCGGCCGGCGCGGGCGTAGCCGGCGATGCCCGCCAGCGCCGCGCGCTCGGTGAGTTCGGCCGCCAGTTCCGGTTCGAAGCCGGCGCGGCAATAGCACAGCAGGCCTGTCATGGCGAGAAATGAGTGAAGAGGAACGAGAAACGAGGAGTGTGCCCGCTCTTGTTCGTTCCCCGTTTTTCTTTGTGCGTTCCCTTCATCAGTACCGCTCTCCGTTGATGTCGCTGTAGACCCGCAGCACTTCGCAGGCGGCGTCCCGATGCAGGTCGCGCACGACGGCGATGCCGCGGCGCTCCAGTTCCCCGACCCAGTCGGCCGGCAGCGGGCCCTCGTCGAACTCGGTCAGCGCCATCACGTCCTCGGCGCGGGCGCCGATCAGCAGCCGGTCGACGCCGGCCCAGACGGTGGCGCCGTAGCACTGGCAGCACGGCTGCGCGGAGGTCGCCAGGGTGTAGGGCCCGACCGGCCGGTCGCGGTCGTCGCGGTTCAGGCGCGCGCGCTGCAGCCGCTGCTGCGCCAGCATGCAGGCCATGGTCTCGGCGTGCGCCACCGAGCAGTGCTGCGGCAGCACCCGATTGACGCCGACCGCGACGATGCGGTCGTCCGGGCCGAACACCGCGGCGCCGAACGGTCCACCGCTGCCGGCCTCCACATTGCGCCGCGACAACTCGACGGCCAATGCCACCTTGTCGGCGTCGCCGGGCGCCGGGGCGTCCGGATCCACCATCTCATGTACCCACGCCGGCAGGCTGAGCTGCAGCTGCAGCTGCAGCTGCAGCTGCGCATGCAGCATCACTCGAGCGGTGCCTGCAAGGACTGCCGCACCGCCTCGCAGCGGTCCTGCACGCAGCTGCAGGCGGAGATCTCGCGGAAGCCGCAGGTCGAGGCCATGCCGGTCTCGGTGCAGCGCGCGCGCACCGCCTCGGGATCCGGCTGCGCCTCGCGGTTGACGCAGGCGGGGAAGTAGCCGCAGCAGTTGCCGACGTTCTTGACCGCACAGTCGCTGTCGGTGCGGCAACTGCGGTCGAGCTGCAGCGGATCGCCGCCGGCGCTACCCGCCGTTTCCGGCACGGGGACGGATGCGGTCTGGCCGGTCGCCGGTGGCGCTGCGCAGGCGGCGAGCGCCAGCGCCAGCAGCCAGGTGCACAGGATGGGGATCGGTTGCATGCGCATGCTGCCCTCCGTTGTCAGGTTCGTGTGGCCCAGGTGTCGCGCAGCGTCACACTGCGGTTGAACACCGGTGCGTCCGCGGCGTGGTCGTGCCGGTCGGCGACGAAATAACCGAGCCGCTCGAACTGGAATCCCTGTTCGGCCTCCGCGTGCGCTGCGGCCGGCTCCAGGTAACCGCGGACGCTGCGGCGCGACTCCGGATTCAGGTGATCGCGATAGCCCAGGCCGTCGCGCTCGTCATCGGGGTCGGGTACCGAGAACAGGCGGTCGTAGAGCCGGATCTCGGCCGCGACCGCGTGCGCGGCGCTGACCCAGTGGACCGTGCCCTTGATCTTTCGGTTGGCGCCTTCCATGCCCGGGCGCGACTCCGGATCGAGCGTGCCGCGCAGCTCGACGATCTCACCCCCGGCATCCTTCACCACCTCGTCGCAGCGCACGATGCCGGCGCCGCGCAGCCGCACCTCGCCACCCGGTACCAGCCGCTTCCAGCCCTTCGGCGGGACCTCCGCGAAATCGTCGCGCTCGATCCAGAGCACGTTCGAGAAAGGCACCTCACGGGTTCCGAGCGATTCGTCTTTCGGGTGGTTGGCGAAGCGCAGGGTTTCGGCGTGGCCATCCGGCAGGTTGGTCAACACCAGCTTCAGCGGGTTGATCGCCGCCATCCGCCGCGGTGCGTGCGCGTCCAGGTGGTCGCGCAAGGCGCCTTCCAGCACCGAGAAATCGATCACCGAGTTCTGCTTGCTGATGCCGAGCCGGTCGACGAACAAGCGCAGCGCCCCCGGGGTGTAGCCGCGCCGGCGCAGGCCCTGCAGGGTGTACATGCGCGGATCGTCCCAGCCGTCGACCAGGCCATCGGCCACCAGCGCCGCCAGCTTGCGCTTGCTCATCACGGTGTAGTTGATGTTCAGGCGCGAGAACTCGATCTGGCGCGGCTTGCCGGCCTCGTTTGCCAGTCCCCTGGCCAGCAGCGGCGCCAGCAGGTCGGGCGAGCGGGCGAGGTCGACCCGGTCCACGCACCAGTCGTACAGCGGCCGATGGTCCTCGAACTCGAGCGTGCACAGCGAATGGGTGATGCCCTCGACCGCATCGCCGAGCGCATGGGCGAAGTCGTACATCGGGTAGATCGGCCAGGCGTCGCCGGTGTTCTGGTGCGTCGCACGCTTGATCCGGTACAACGCCGGGTCGCGCAGGTTGATGTTGCCGCTGGCCATGTCGATCTTCGCGCGCAGGGTACGGGCGCCATCGGCGAATTCGCCGGCGCGCATGCGCCGGAACAGGTCGAGGTTCTCTTCCACCGTGCGATCGCGGAACGGCGAGGCGCGACCGGGCTCGGTGAGCGAACCGCGGTACTCGCGCACCTGCTCGGCGTTGAGATCGCACACGAACGCGTCGCCCTGGCGGATCAGCTTCTCGGCGGCGAGGTAGTACACCTCGAAGTAGTCCGAGGCATGGCGCAGGCTGGCCCATTCGAAGCCGAGCCAGCGCACGTCGTCCTGGATCGCGCGTACGAACGCCGGATCCTCCTTGGCCGGATTGGTGTCGTCGAAGCGCAGGTTGCAGGTGCCGCCGAACTCCTCGGCAAGGCCGAAGTCCAGACAGATCGCCTTGGCATGGCCGATATGCAGATAACCATTGGGCTCGGGCGGAAAACGGGTGCGGACCGCGCGGTGCTTCCCGGCGGCGAGGTCGTCGCGAACGATCTGGCGGATGAAGTCCTGCTTGGCGCCCGCCGGCGGCGCGTCGCCGTGGCCGGGGGCGGAAAGGGGCGGAGGCGTGGACGTGGAAGGGGTGCTCATGTGCTGCGGAGGGCCAAAAACGACAGTGTAGGGCCTGCCGCCGGGCCGTGAGCCGGCGGCGGGAGCCGGGGCGGCGAGCCCAGCCGCTGCTTGGCGGTGCGTCCGGACAAATTGTGACGGTGTTATCGTTTTTATGGCATGCAATTTGCAACCGATCGAGGGAAGGGGGAGGCATGCAGGCTATCGAACGATTCGCGCCACCCGCCTCTTGGGCCTGGGGGGCGGTGTGCTGAGCCGGCCTGCCCGCCAGGTGCGCCGCCACGACGCCGTCTTCGCGGCCGGGCTCGCCGTGCTGTTGTGCCTGCTCGCGGCCGCGATCATCGGCGGCAGCGATGCCGGTGACCACCGCGCGGTCTCGGTCCCGCTGACGACCGTCGCGGCGGGCGCAGCCGGTGTCGACGCCGACGGAGCCCTGCGACATCCGGGCGGGCGCCTGCAGCAAAGCGCCGCGCGCCTTCGCTTCGAACTGCCGCCGCTACGGCCGGAAGACCAGAGCTGGACGGTCTGGATTCCGCGGGCGCCGGTCTCGACGCTGTGGCTGCAGGGCCGCGGCTGGCGCAGTCCACAGTCCGGGTTCTTCTCCGCGGGCGACGGCGAAGAAGGGGCATTGCCGGGCGGTTACCTGGTTCCGGTGCCCCGGGACTGGCAGGGCAGCGTGGAGCTGGACCTGTACATCGAAGGCGCCATCGCGACCGTGTTGCAACCGCGAGTGCTGCGCAGGGATGCCGCCATGCGGGTCGAGCGGCGCGCCGCAGCCATCGCCGCGGCCGTCTATGCCGCACTGTTCACGTTGTCGCTGCTGTCGCTGGCGCTGTATGCCGCCGCTCGCGACCGGACCTTCCTGTCGCTGTCGACCTGCACGATCCTGGCGCTGCTGATGCTGGCGGGGATCAACGGCCATCTCTACGGCATGCCCGGATTGCGCCTGCTCGCCGGCTGGCAGGCACAGGGGCTGTGGACGCTGTCGTTCCTGTTCCTGGCGTCGTGGATCAAGCTGGTGCAGCACTATGTCGGCGGCCACGAGTCCGGCACCGCCACGGCGCGGTCCATGAATATCGCTGTGCTGGTCCTGGTGGCGGCCGCCGGGCTGTCCCTGCTCGATCTGCGCCTGTTCGATCCGGTGTTGCAGCCGCTGGTGGCGCTGGGCTGGGCCGCCGTCGGCCTGGGTAACCTGGCGCTGCTGGTCGGCGCCGGCCGGCGGCGGTTGGCGATGGCCGTGCCGCTCGGGATCGTGGTGCTGGCGACGCTGCTGCTGGCGCTGTTGCAGCATCTCGCCGACTTCGGGGTCGTGCCCGCGCTGGCGGCGACGCGCTACGGCTTCCAGTGCGCACTGGTCGTGCTGATGATCATGTTCGCGGTGGGCCTGGTTGGCAGGATCAGCGAATACCGCGACCAGCGCGACTACGATCGGCTGGCTCGTGCGGACACCGAGCGGCGGATGCAGCGGGAGGCTGCGCGCACCGATCTGGTCAATTCGCTGCAGGCCAAGTTGCGGCAGCTGGCGCCGGGCGATATCGAGTGGACCGCGTTTCGGCTGCTGTTCGATCATCTGCTGCCGCTGTTGCCGGTGGAGTCGATGGTGGCGGTGGCGCAAGGCTTCTACGGGCGCGAACTGCTGGTGACGCACCCGCATGCCCGCAAGGACGAATTGTGGCTCGAGCTCGATCACCGCCTGCTCACGCTCAGGCGCCAGGCCGCCAACGGCATCGCGCTGCAGCAACCGGTGACGGCCCCGGGAAAGGTGGCGATCGAGGCGATGATCCCGCTGCAGGTCCGCGCTCCCGGCTGGGGTGCGGTGCTGCTGCGACGCCGTGGCGCCGACGGCTTCACCAGCGACGAAATGGCGCTGGCGACGGAATTCGCGCGACTGGCCCAGATGCAGATCGAACAGGCGATCGCGGCGGTCAACCTGCGCCGCTCGGCCGAGCTCGACGCCCTGACGGGCAGCCTCAACCGGCGTTCGATCGACCAGTGGCTGGCGCGCTCGTTCATCGAGGCCGAACGCGATGGGCAGCCGCTATCGGTGCTGTTCGTCGACCTCGACCGGTTCAAGTCGGTCAACGACCGCTTCGGCCATGCCTGTGGCGACCACTGCCTGCGCGCGGCCGCCGTGGCCCTGCGCGGGGCCTTGGGCGAGGGCGACCTGTTCGGTCGCTACGGCGGCGAGGAGTTCATCGCGATCCTGCCGGGTCGCGGCGGCGCGGCGGCGCGGCAGGTGGGCGAAGCGCTGCGTGCGGCGGTCGAGCGGCTCGCGGTGGAGTGGGAGGGGCAGGCGCTGCGGCTGACGGTCAGCGTCGGTGTCGCGACGCGCCGCGACCGTGAACGCACGCCGGCGGCAACCATCGACCGTGCCGACAAGGCGCTTTATGCCGCCAAGCGCAGCGGGCGCAACTGCGTGCACGTGGCGCCGGCGGTGTTCAGTTGATTGGTGGAGGGAGTGGTGGGCGCCGGGTTGAGCGCTTCGGGTCGTGAGTTCCGGGGCGGAAAGGCGTGCACGAGCGTTGTTCGTGATGCCGGTGCAGCGTGAAGTCCTTCACGGCAACTGCAGGCTGGCGATCCATCTTGACGCAGCGGTGAGAGCCTGACGGACTCCTGCTCTTCATTTACACCGTATCGTCGATATGTGGCGAAGGGACGAGCGGCGGAATGCGAAAGCTACAGAGGTCGCCGCCCGAACGCTCGATCACAAGTCGCATCGCGAAGCGGCATTGGATTGAATGAATGTTGGGTGATGATTGATTTAACAGATACAGGTGATCAAAACGGAAGGGGCGTATTGCCCCTTCCTTTTTTTGCTGGGCTCATCAGGGTACTGGGCAGCCATTGGCATAAAGACACATCTCATATTTCATATAGCAGTCAGAACCGCCCGTTGCCTGACAATCCACATATCGAGACCAGCAAGCGGAACAGTTTCCTTGGGCCATTGCTGCCGCGGTAAAAATGCCCGTAATAGCCATTGCCACAGCAGTAGAAATAAGAATCTTCCGAACCAAGCTCATAGCGCACTCTCCTTGTTTGATGTGGCAGGTTTGCAACATCGACGGGCCGGGCCACGTGTGAGCCGCCGTCACGGCTAAACAGTCACGGAGGGAAACTTCCATCATCCATCGCCTGAATTAAGCCGCTCCGCGAACGGCATCGACTTGAACGAATCGTTAGGGTGCACGGGCCAACCAAGTGAGTGCAATACCCGCGTCGCCTGGGGACGCAGAGGTGAGCTGGCAGGCTGGAGGGATCTCTCCGGCAAGGAGCGGTCCCTCATGTGCAGTCAGCTAGCCGAGTAGGAACGATACATCTTGTCCGCACTGTGATAGGCGGCCTCCCGTCCATGGCCCGGCGATGACAATTGTCTTACAGCAGCGGAACGGCCTGCCTGGTGCGGCCTGCTAAAGTTCGCGGTCCTACCGGTGGCGGGCACGACATGCAGCAGGCAAGAGGCGAGCGCGGCGCCTTGTTGTGGATGCTGACCGGCGCCGCGCTGATCGGCACCAATGCGCTGATGGTGCGTTTCGCGGAGACGCCGCCGACGGTGTCCGCCTTCTACCGCATGCTGTTCGGCGGCCTGCTGCTGCTGTTGCTGGTGGCCGCGCGACGCGACTGGCGGCCATTGCCGGGGCGCGTGTGGCTGTGGACGCTGGTGCCGGCGGCGGCATTCGCCGGCGATCTGTGGCTGTGGCACCGCAGCATCCTGTTGGTCGGTCCCGGCCTGGCAACGCTGCTGGCCAATGCGCAGGTGTTCTTCATGACACTGGCCGGCGTGGTGCTGTACCGCGAGCGGATCGGGCCGCGTTTCCTCGCCGGGATCGTGCTGGCGTTCTTCGGCCTGTGGCTGCTGCTGGGTGGGGAATGGGACAGCCTGCCGCCGGAGTACCGCTGGGGCGTCTGGCTGGGACTCGCCACCGGGCTGTGCTACGCCGGCTACAACCTCGGCCTCAAGCGCACCCAGCACGAGGCGCACCGGACCACCGGCGGCATCGCGCCGATCGCGCAGGTGCTGGCGCTGGCATCGCTCGGCAGCGCGCTGCTGTTGGGACTGGCCGGGGCCGCCGAGGGCGTGTCATTCGTGATTCCGAACGCGCGCTCGCTCGGCTGGCTGTTGCTGCTGGCCGGGCTCGGGCACTGCCTGAGCTGGATGCTGATCTCCCGGGCGATGCCGCACCTGCGGGTGGCGGTGGTCGGACTGCTGTTGCTGCTGCAGCCGGTGATCGCGTTCCTGCTCGATGTCGCGCTGCTCGACCGGCTCACCAGCTCGCGTGAGTGGCTCGGGTTGGGATTCACCCTGGCCGGGATTTTCCTGGCCGGGCTCAGGGGCCGCTCGCGGTTGCCGTTGCAGTCGGGCTGACACGGCGCCGCGCAGCCCGGCGGTCGCGCCGGGCGACGATCCGTGTGCCAGCGCGCGCCTGCGATCGCGAGCGCGGGCAGGTTCACCGCTTCGTGTCGGCACCGGTTGCGGGGGGCTGGACGGCCAGTACCCGCAGGCGCAACTGGCGGCCGTCCGGTGTGCGCCAGTCGATGTGCTGGCCGACGGAGAGGCCGAGCAGAGCGCTGCCGACCGGTGCCAGCACCGATATGCGTCCGGAGGCGACATCGGCCTCCTTCGGGTAGACCAGCGTCAGACGATGCCTGTCGCCGCTGCGCTCGTCCTCGCATTCCACCGACGAGTGCATGCCGACCACTTCGGCGGGCATGTTTCCCGGCGGGCGCACCTCGGCGCGCAGGAGTTCGTCCTGCAGCGCGCGTGCCGCCGGCTGGGCGCGCCACTCGTCCGACTCGAGCAGCGATTCCAGGCGCTCGGCGTCGGGTTCGGACACGATGATGGAAGGCGGGGTGATGGAAGGCGGAAGTCCGCTGTGCCGGTCGTCGATCATGGTCTGTTCCTGTGAGGTGAACGGTTGGCGAAACGCAAGCGGGCGACGCATCGCGCGCCGCCCGCCGTAGTGCCGTCACCGTAGCCCCGGTCGCGGCGTGGTTCAAGTGGTCGCGGGCCCCGGCTCGGCCGGCTGCGGGCCGCGCGGCCGCGGTTCGAACTCGAACAGGTCCGGCGGCAGTTGCCGGAACACCTCTGCCAGTCGCAACAGAAAGCTCTCCATCGCCGAGCTGCGCCGCCAGACCATGGCGATGCGGCGGCTCGGGCGCGAATCGTGGAAGTCGAGCAGATGGATGTTGTCCGATCGCGCGACTGGCGGTTTCACCGCCAGCATCGGCAGCAGGGTCACGCCGACATCGGCGGCGACCATCTGCCGCAGCGTCTCCAGGCTGGTGGCGCGGAACTCGCTGCGCTCGCCGGCGCCGCCCAGGTGGCAGACCTCGAGCGCCTGCTCGCGCAGGCAGTGGCCGTCCTCGAGCAGCAGCAGGCGCTGCGCCGACAGCTCGCGCAACGCCAACGAATCGCGTTGCGCCAGCGGGTGGCGCCCGGGCACCGCCAGCAGGAACGGCTCCTCGAACAGGAACTCGGCATGCAGTTGCTCGTCATGCACCGGCAGCGCCAGCAATCCGGCGTCGAGCCGGCCTTCGCGCAGGCGCGTCAGCAGCACGTCGCTCTTTTCCTCCACCAGCAGCAGCTCCAGCTGCGGGAAGCGCTCGCGCAGGCGCGGAATGACGTGCGGCAGCAGGTACGGCCCCAACGTGGGGAACATGCCCAGCCGCACCGTGCCGGCCTCCGGGTCGCGGTTGCGCCTGGCGGCCTCCTTCATCTGCTCGACCTCGGCGACGATCCGGCGCGCGCGTTCGGCGGCCTCGATCCCGGCCGGCGTCAGCATGACCTTGCGCGGCGCCCGCTCCACCAGCACCACGCCGAGTTCTTCCTCCAGCTTGCGGATCTGCGTCGACAGCGTCGGCTGGCTGACGAAGCAGGCCGCGGCGGCATGGCCGAAGTGCCTGTGGTCGGCCAGCGCCACCAGATAGCGAAGGTCGCGCAGGTTCATCGCGGTCGGCCGTCGGGGCCGGTCACGCGGCCTGCGCCACCGGCTTGCCGGAGGTGCGCAACGGCGCCCGGATCAGGTGGTCGAACGCGGACAGCGCCGCCCGCGAGCCTTCGCCCATCGCCACCACGATCTGTTTGTAGGGCACGGTGGTGCAGTCGCCGGCGGCGAACACGCCGGGCACGCTGGTGCGGCCGCGCTCGTCGACCACGATTTCGCCGTGAGGCGAGAGCTCGACGGTCCCGGCCAGCCACTCGGTGTTGGGCAGCAGGCCGATCTGTACGAACACGCCGTCCAGCGCCAGGCGGTGCGCGTCGCCGCCTTCGCGATCACGGTACACCAGGCCTTGGACCTTGCTGCCGTCGCCCACCACCTCCAGCGTCTGCGCACTGGTGATGAGGGTGACGTTGCCCAGGCTGCGCACCTTGCGCTGCAGCACCTCGTCGGCCCGCAGCTTGTCGTCGAATTCCAGTACGGTGACGTGCTGGACGATGCCGGCCAGGTCGATCGCCGCCTCGATGCCGGAGTTGCCGCCGCCGATCACCGCCACGTGCTTGCCCTTGAACAGCGGGCCGTCGCAGTGCGGGCAATAGGCGACGCCATGGTTGCGGTACGCGTCCTCGCCGGGGACGTTCAGCTGTCGCCAGCGGGCGCCGGTCGACAACACCACCGAGCGCGCCTTCAGCTCGGCGCCGCCCGCCAGGCGCAGGCCGATCAGGCCGTCGTCGCCGGCGGGCAGCAGCGCTTCCGCGCGCTGCAGGTCCATCACGTCGACCTCGTACTCGCGCACGTGTCGCTCGAGCGCCGCAGCCATCTTCGGCCCCTCGGTCTCGGGCACCGAAATGAAGTTCTCGATCGCCAGCGTGTCGTGCAGCTGGCCGCCGAAGCGCTCCGACACCACGCCGGTGCGGATGCCCTTGCGCGCCGCATACACCGCCGCGGCGGCGCCGGCCGGACCGCCGCCGACCACCAGCACGTCGAACGGCGCCTTCGCCGCCAGCTTCGCCGCCTCGCGCTCGGCCGCGCCGGTGTCCAGGCGCGCCAGGATCTGCTCCAGTGTCATGCGACCCTGTTCGAACTCCTCGCCGTTGAGGTAGACCGTCGGCACCGACATGATCTGCCGTGCCTCCACCTCGTCCTGGAACAGCGCGCCGTCGATCGCGGTGTGGCGGATGCGTGGGTTGAGTACGGCAGCCAGGTTGAGCGCCTGCACCACGTCGGGGCAGTTCTGGCACGACAGCGAGTAGTAGGTCTCGAAGTGGAACTCGCCCTCCAGTGCCGCCACCTGCTCGAGGGTCTCGGCCGCGGCCTTGGGCGGGTGGCCACCCACCTGCAACAGCGCCAGCACCAGCGACGTGAACTCGTGGCCCAGCGGCAGCCCGGCGAAGCGCAGGGAGATCTCGCGTCCGGGCGTGGTGAGGGCGAACGAGGGCTTGCGCTCCTGGTCGTCGCGGCGGGTCTCGACGCTGATGCGGTCGCTCAGCCCGGCGATGTCGTCGAGCAGCGCGAGCAGGTCGCGCGACTTCTCGCCGTCGTCGACCGAGGCGATGATGTGGATCGGGCGGACCACGCGTTCGAGATAGCCCTTGAGCTGGGTCTTGAGATCGGCATCCAACATGGCATCTGTTCCGGAAGTCGTGGGGCGTGAAGTCATGGGGCGTGCGGCCGCTCGGGCCGCGTCGGGGGAGTGCACCGAAGCCGGCTGACCGGCGGCTGGCGTGCCGACCGACCGGCTTGGGTGCACTCCCGTCCGGGGGACGGGAGTGCGGGTGCGGCGTCAGATCTTGCCGACCAGGTCCAGCGACGGCTTGAGGGTCTTCTCGCCCTCCTGCCACTTGGCCGGGCAGACCTCGTTCGGGTGGGCCGCGACGTACTGCGCGGCCTTCAGCTTGCGCAGGGTCTCGGACATGTCGCGGGCGATGGCGTTGTCGTGGATCTCGAGGGTCTTGATCGTGCCCTCGGGATTGATGATGAAGGTGCCGCGCAGCGCCAGGCCCTCGTCCTCGATGTGCACGCCGAAGGCGCGGGTCAGCTTGTGGGTCGGGTCGCCCACCAGCGGGAACTGCGCCTTGCCCACGGCCTGCGAGGTCTCGTGCCAGACCTTGTGCGAGAAGTGCGTATCGGTCGTGACGATGTAGACCTCTGCATCAGCCTTCTGGAACTCGGCGTAGTGGTCGGCCGCGTCCTCGATCTCGGTCGGGCAATTGAAGGTGAAGGCGGCCGGCATGAAGATCACCACCGACCACTTGCCTTTCAGGTCGGCATCGGTCACTTCGACGAACTCGCCGTTCTGGAATGCGGTGGCCTTGAATGGCTGGATCTCGGTATTGATCAGGGACATGAAAATCCTTTCGGTTGGGATGGTGGGGAGGGAAAACCGGCCGTTGCCGACCAGGAGCGACAGGATAGGGCAGGCCTATCGATCTGTAAAATTGATAGAAGAAATATATTCAATAGGTTTTAGCTATCGTTTCACGTGGTATTCATCTATTTCGAAAGGGGGCTTGACCTGCGTGGTGCGTTGCAACAAAATCGAGACGTCTCCCGGTGTCATCAGATCTTGCGGTGACCCGGCAAGCACGACGAGCGGTGACGCTCCGCTCAACAGGTTCCGTGTCCCGTACTCCCTCCCACGCGTGATGCGGAATTTGAAGGCGGCTTCGGCCGCCTTCTTTTTGCCTCCTTCGCGTGGTTTCCGGGAGCCGAGGCGGTGCCTCGCCGGGCGGCCGTCCACCGACCGTCGATCCTCCTGTGGCAACGGCCGCGCGCAAGCTGACGGCAGACGTTCTCTGCCGTGGTTTGCCTTCGCAACGCGCGGCGGCGCGTTCATCGTGGTCGCTACCGATGAGTCTGCCTGGCGCGGTTTACGATTGGCGTCCATGACGACCTCCCCCGCGCCGTGCCCGGACGCCTCGCAGCTGCTGCGGTGGGCCGGCGCGCGCATCGATCCCGCCGACGCCGCGCTGCTGCTCGCGCATGCGTTGCGCCGGTCGCAGGCGTGGCTGTACGCGCATGCGACCGATCCGGTGGAGGCCGCGGCCGCGGCGGAGTTCGAGGGGTTCGTTGCGCGCCGCGCTGCCGGCGAGCCGGTGGCCTATCTCACCGGCCACCGCGGTTTCTGGACCCTCGACCTCGCTGTCACGCCGGACACCCTGATCCCGCGCCCGGAGACCGAACTGCTGGTCGAACAGGCGCTGTTGCGGATCCCGCCGGGAGGTTCGGCGCGGGTCGCCGACCTGGGCACCGGCAGCGGCGCGATCGCACTGGCGGTGGCGAGCGAACGTCCCCGCGCCCGGGTGGTCGCCACCGACGTCAGCCGTCAGGCGCTGGCCGCGGCCGCCGCCAATGCCGACACCCACGGCCTCGGCAACGTCGAGTTCCGCCACGGCGACTGGTGGTCGCCGCTGGCGGGCGAGCGCTTCGACCTGGTCGCCAGCAATCCGCCGTACATCGCCGATGCCGACCCGCATCTGCGACAGGGCGACCTGCGTTTCGAGCCGCGCGGCGCGCTGGCGGCCGGCCGCGACGGGCTGGATGCGATCGGCGCGATCGTGGGCGGTGCGCCGGCGCACCTCGCGCCGGGCGGCTGGTTGCTGTTCGAGCACGGCCACGCACAAGGCGAGGCCGTGCGCGCGCTGCTGTTGCGTGCCGGCTTCGTCGCGATCGCGACCGAACGCGACCTGGAGGGACGCGAGCGGGTCACCGGTGGCAGGTTGCCCGGTCCGGTCGAGACGGACTGATAAACTGGCGCGTCAGCCTTCAAGCCGGATCCGCGATGCGAACGCTTTACCCCGAGATCGAGCCCTACGACGCCGGTACCCTCAAGGTCGACGATCGCCACACGCTCCATTACGAGCAGTGCGGCAATCCGAAGGGCAAACCGGTCGTGCTGTTGCACGGTGGTCCGGGCGGCGGCTGCAGCGCCAAGATGCGCCGCTTCCACGATCCGGACAAATACCGCATCGTGCTGTTCGACCAGCGCGGTGCCGGGCGCTCCACACCGCATGCCGACCTGGTCGGCAACACGACCTGGGAGCTGGTCGCCGACATCGAGAAGCTGCGCGAACTGCTCGAGATCGAACACTGGCAGGTGTTCGGCGGTTCCTGGGGTTCGACCCTGGCGCTGGCCTACGCGCAGAGCCATCCGCGGCGGGTCACCGAACTGGTGTTGCGCGGCATCTTCATGCTGCGGCGCTGGGAACTGGAGTGGTTCTACCAGGAGGGGGCATCGCGGTTGTTCCCCGAGGCCTGGGACCAATATGTCGACGCCATCCCGCCGGCCGAGCGCGACGACCTGATCGCCGCCTTCCACCGTCGCCTGACCAGCGACGACGAGGCCACCCGGCTGGCCGCGGCCCGCGCCTGGAGCGTGTGGGAGGGCGCGACCTCATTCCTGCGCGTCGACCCGGATTTCGTGCAGGGGCACGAAGATCCGCGCTTCGCGCTCGCCTTCGCCCGGATCGAGAACCACTACTTCGTCAACGGCGGCTTCTTCGAGGTCGACGACCAGCTGCTGCGCGACGCGTACCGCATCGTCGACATTCCCGGGGTCATCGTCCACGGCCGCTACGACGTGGTCTGCCCGGTGCAGAACGCCTGGGACCTGCACAAGGCCTGGCCCAAGGCCGAACTGGTGATCACCCCCGCCTCGGGCCACTCCGCGTTCGAAGCCGAAAACGTGGACGCGCTGGTGCAGGCCACCGACCGTTTCGCCTGAAGTTGCGATTGGTTGATCGACATGCGCGTCCGCGAAAGCTTCCTGTAGGAGGGGCTTCAGCCCCGACCGCGCGCGGGCCAACAACAGATGCGCTCTGCCGTTGTTTCCCTTCGCAGCGCGCGGCGGCGCGTTGATCGTGGTCGCCACCGATGAGTCTGCCTGGCGCGGTCGGGGCTGAAGCCCCTCCTACAGGGGCTATCGCCAGGATTCCCTCCTGCCCAACTAGACGGCGGGTGAGCCGTCCGGATTGAACTCGATCATCCACAGCCCCGCCCACAGCTTGAGGTCGATCTCGAAGCCCTCGGCGTGCTTGCGCATCAGCCAGGCCGGGGCGTCGCGGCGCGGCACCGTGTGCACGGTGATGTTCTCGCTGCCGACGCCGCCGCCGTCGCCGACCTTGTGCAGGTCACGGGCGCGGGCGAAGGCGACACGTTCGTTGCTCATGCCGGCCGTGGTGGGGCCGGTCAGCAGCACGTCGATGCGGCCAGCTTCCCAGCCGGTCTCCTCGACGAGTTCGCGGCGGGCGGCGGATTCAATCGAGTCGTCGTCGAGGTCGTCACCGATCAGGCCGGCCGGCATCTCGATGGTGGGCGCGCCCAGCGGCACCCGGAATTGCTCGACGAACAGCACCTGGTCGTCCGGCGTGACCGCGATGACGATCACCGCCATGCCGTCGCGACCGTGCGTGCGCTCGCACGACTCCCATTTGCCGCGCCGGACCATGCGCAGCCATTCGCCCTCGTAGAGCAGTTCGACGTCGTCCGCTGGATGTTCGTTCATTGGCGCATGCTAGCGCGTAGGGCATGACAGGCGAAATGGAGCGAGCATCGTAGAGCGGAGTTTGCTCCGCTACGTGGGCGCCGGAGCCGGGAGCAGAGGAGCAAGCTCCGCTCTACGAAAATGCCGAGGACAACCCGCGGTGTTCAAGGCGCGAATGCGAGCCCGGCGGCCGCGTGCAGACGCTTTCGGGTCAGCGGGCCGAAGCGCAACGCTTCGCACAAGGCCAGCAGCGCGGCGGCATCGGCGGCGGCGCGCAGGAACGGCGGCAGCGCCTCGGCCAGCGGCACGTCGAGCGCGATCGTGGCCAGTTGCCGGCACAGCAGCGCTTGTTCACGGTACTCGCGCAGTTTCGCCGCGGCCTGCTTCGCGCCGCGCAGGCGCAGGAACGGCACCTCGTCGACGCGCGCGAGCAGCGCGTCGAGGCTGCCGAAGTGCGCCAGCAGCGCCGCAGCGGTCTTGGCGCCGATTCCTGGCACGCCGGGAATGTTGTCGACGCTGTCGCCGCACAGCGCCAGGTAGTCGACCATCTGTCGCGCCTCGACCCCGTGGCGCGCGGCGACGCCGGCCATGCCCCAGCGCTGGCCGCGGGCGAAGTCCCACTGCTCGTCGCCGAGCTCGAGCAACTGCGAGAGATCCTTGTCGGCCGAGACGATCACGCCGCGGTGGCCGAGCGCACGCGCCAGCTGCAGCGCGCTGCCGATCAGGTCGTCGGCCTCGTATTCGCGGTGCGCCAGCACGGTCAGGCCGAGTACGGTGCACAGCGTCTTGCAGTGCGCGAACTGTTGCCTGAGTTCCTCGGGCGCCGGCGGCCGGTTGGCCTTGTAGGCGGGATACAGCGCGTTGCGGAAGCAGCTGTCCAGCGCCTCGTCGAAGGCGACCACGACGTGCCGCGGCCGTTCGCGCTCCAGCAACTCCAGCAGGAAGCGGGCGAAGCCATGCACCGCATTGGCCGGGCGGCCGTCGGCATCGCGGAACTCGTCGGGCATCGAGTGCCAGGCGCGGAACACGTACAGGCTGGCGTCGACCAGGTACAGCGGCGGCTTCGCCACGGCGTTCACGCCGGGTGCCAGTCGGACAGCAGGGCCTGCGGGTCCGGCCGTTCGCGCTCCGGTGCCGCCAGCCTGGGGGTGCCGATGTGGATGAAGCCGGCGATCCTTTCCTGCGCGCCCAATCCGAGCAGCGTGCGCACTTCATCGTCGTAGGCCGGCCAGCCGGTCAGCCAGGTAGCGCCGAAACCCGCCGCCTGCGCCGCCTGAAGCAGGGCGAAGCAGACGCAGCCGGCGCTGAGCAGCCGCTCCTGTTCAGGAATCGCCGTGTCGGCCGGGTCCAGCACGGCGACGACCGCGATCACCAGCGGCGCGTGCCCGAATCGCTGGCGGTCCTTGTCGACGGCCGCCGCCGCCGCGCTCGGGTCGCGGCGCAGGGTGATCGCGGCCAGGGCCTCGCCGAGCCGGGCGCGGGCGTCGCCGGCGATGCGCAGGAACCGGAACGGTACCCGCTTGCCGTGGTCGGGCACGCGCACGGCCGAGCGCAGCATGCGCGCCAGGGTGGCGTCGTCGGGGCCGGGCTCGCCGAGCTGCCGCGCCGGGATCGAGCGCCGTCCATCGAGTTGCAGCCAGATGTCAGTGGTTCCATTTGCGACCGGGCTCACAGACGTGGTTTTCCCCTTTCAGGAATGTATGCTGACCGTGCACGAACCTCGTGCACTCGCCGCATTGTCCCCCGAATGGCGTCTCCAGACGATACCGCCGTGAAATTCCGCGCGCGCAGCTCCGGCAGCCGAGCGGGCGAGCGCGTGCTCGAAACGCTCAAGCGCGACGCCGTCACCGAACTGGTCGGCGTGCTCTCGGGGTTCTGGAGCTCGATCGAGGAGCAGGTGCGGCTGGCGGCGCTGGCGGGCCACGACTTCAGCGCGGCCCAGGAGGACCGGGTCGCGGTGATCGCGCTCAGCCACCGCGCGCTGGAGCTGGCCACGCGCTACCGCGAGGCGATCGAGAGCGCATTCGAGCGCTGGCACGCGCCCGGCAAGGAGCAGAGGCGGGTGGAGTCGCTGGAGCTGATGTCCGAGGGTGAGCTCGAGATCCACCTGGCCGGGCAGCAGATCACCGAACTGCTCGAGCACCAGTTCCTGCATCCGCTGGCGCAGCTCGACGAACGGCTGGAAGCGCTGGCGGCGAGCCTGGGGATCGAGGGCCGGCCGCTCAATCCGTTGCGGCCGGAGGTGGCGGTATCGGCCTTCGTCGACCTGTTCCAGCCGGACGACCTCACCCCGGGCCTGCGGATGATGGTCTTCCACCAGTTCGACAAGCGCCTGCCGAAGGTGCTCGCCGAGGTCTACGCCAAGGCCAACACCACGCTGCAGACCGCAGCTTTCGGCGGCCATGGCGTCGCCACGGTCCGGCGCAGCGGCGGTTACGAGCCGCACGCCTCGGCGCGGCGCGATGAGGCGCGCGCTCCGCGCATCGGCGAACAGGCCGCGGAAGGCTGGGTGCCGGACGGCGGCACCGTCGAGAACATCGGGGCGACGGCTCCCGGCGGCGGTGGACAGCGCGCCGTCGGCGAGGGGCAGCGCTCCGGCCCGTCGTCCGCCGATTCCGGCGGCATGCCGCTGCGCTATCGCGATCTCGTCCGCGAACAGCTGCAGGCCTGGCGTGCGCGTGGCGGCCTGCATGTGGGATCGGCGGACGCCGGCATCAGCGTGGCCGAGGAGGTCGAGGCGCTGGCGGAGGCCGCTTCCGAGGCGGAGGGCCAAGTGCTCGGCACCGAAGACATGCTCAACATCGCCTCGCTGCTGCAGGGCGATGATCCCGGTCCGTACACCCGCGCGCTCGCCGGCGAGGACAAGCGTGCGCTGGCCGAGGTGATCCGCGCCGAAATCCTGGGTGGCGTGCGCCAGCTCGGCTTCGATCCGGAGAAGACCCGTTTCAGCGCCGACGAGGAAGACGCCATCGACCTGGTCGGCATCCTGTTCCAGTCGCTGTGCGAAGCCAACGAGCTGCTGCAGCGCTCGCGTTCGCTGTACGGCAGGCTGGTGGTGCCGTACGTCAAGGTGGCGCTGACCGACGACTCGATGTTCAACCGCCGCAACCACCCGGCACGGCAACTGCTCGACGCGCTGACCGAGGCCTGCGACGGCAACACCGGCGAAACCGCGCAGGACAAGGAAACCCTGGACAAGGCCGAGCACGCCGTGGACCGGGTGGTCGAGGAATACCAGGAAGACCAGGCGGTGTTCGAGCTGGCGGCGGCCGAGTTGCGCGACCAGCTCGACCAGCAGCGCCGGCGCTCGGAGCTCGCGGAAAAACGCGTGGCCGAGTCGATCCACGGCCGTGAGCGCCTGCAGATGGCGCGACGCAACGCCGAGGGCCTGGTCGCCTCGCGCATGGCGGACCGTCCATTGACCGCACCGGTCGGCCACTTCCTCGACCAGCACTGGCGCCATTACCTCACCCAGACCTGGCTGCGCGACGGTCCGGAGTCCGAGCGGCACCATGCCGCGATCGGGCTCGGCGACGCGATGGTGCAGGTGGATGCCGACGCCGCGCAGGTGCGTGGCGCCGCGGTCGCAGACCAGCTGCTGGCGCTGCAGGTGCCGCTGGGCGAGTGCTATTCCAGCTGTGGGCTGGATGCCGCCGCCGCGCGCGACGCCATGGCGCGGATCATTTCCGCGCTGGCGATGCCCGACACCCCGCGCAGCGTGCGCACGCCGAACGGCGGTGAGATCGACGACGGGCCGGGCGACGACAGCATCGCGCCGCTGCGCCTGGCCGGCGGTACCGACGCGGTGGCCTGCGATCCCGCCATCGCCGCGCGCATGCGCCGCTTGCGGGTCGGCCAGGGATTGCGCCTGATCGACCGTGGCGGGCACGAGACCGCGGCGCGGATCGCCTGGATCAGCCCGTTGACCTCGCGTTTCCTGATCGTCAACCGCCGCGGCGTGCGCAAGATGGTGGTCTCGCCCGAGGAGCTGGCGTTGCTGGTCGCTTCCGGACGGGTGGTGGTGCGTTCGGTCGACGCGCCTTTCGACGAGGCGATGAAGCAACTCTGGCAGCGCCTCAACCAGGCGCCGGCATCGACGTTGAAAGCCGCCAACGCCGGCTGAGCAGCGGGCCGCCGGCGCACTTCGCGCGCCCTCCGGATCGACGTCGCGGTCGCGAACTTGCGGTGAGCGCGCGGTAGCGGACGACATCTTCTTCCATGGCGATGTTCGTCGCCCGCGGTGGCGCTCGTCGTGGCGCGCCAGCCCTTCTTGCTGTCCGGTGCCGAAACGGAAGCAGTCACCGGACGCCGTGCTATTCCGGCGGGGCGGCCGTGGCAGTGTGGCCGATTCGCGTTTAGGATGCAGGACAAGGTCGCGGAGCCGAACATGACGCTGAAGATCGGGATCGCGCGGGAAACCGCGCCGGGCGAACGGCGCGTCGCCGTTACGCCAGAGACGTGCAAGAAGCTGGTGGCCGCAGGTGCGCAGGTATGCATCGAGCGCGGCAGCGGCACCGGTGCGCATTTTCCGGATCGGGCCTATGAAGAGGCCGGCGCCACGCTCGTGGACGCAGCCGAGGCCGCCATCGCCGATGCCGACGCCGTGCTGTGCGTGCAGCCGCCGCCGGCGACCGCGATCGCCGCGATGAAGACCGGTGCGGCGCTGGTCGGCACCCTGCAGCCGCAGTCCGATGCGGCACGCGGCGACGCCATCGTGCAACGCGGCGTGGTCGCGTTCCCGCTGGAGCGGTTGCCGCGCACCACCCGCGCCCAGGCCATGGACGTGCTCAGCTCGCAGGCCGGCATGGCCGGCTACAAGGCGGTGCTGATCGCGGCGTCGCTGGCGCCGCGCTTCTTCCCGATGCTGACCACGGCCGCCGGCACCATCCGTCCGTCGAAAGTGCTGGTGATCGGCGCCGGCGTCGCCGGATTGCAGGCGATCGCGACCGCCCGGCGCCTGGGCGCGCAGGTCGAGGGCTTCGACGTACGGCCCGAGACGCGCGAGCAGATCCAGTCGCTGGGCGGACGCTTCCTCGACCTCGGCGTCAGCGCCGCCGGCGAGGGCGGCTATGCGCGCCAGCTCACCGACGAGGAGCGCGCCGAACAGCAGCGCCGCCTCGGCGAGCACCTGAAGAACGTCGACGTGATCGTCTGTACCGCGGCCGTCCCCGGCCGGCCCGCGCCGAAGATCGTTTCGGCGGCGATGGTGGGCGGCATGAAGCCGGGCAGCGTGGTCGTCGACCTGGCGGCGGAAACCGGCGGCAACTGCGAGCTCACCCGTCCCGGTGAAACCGATGACCACGACGGCGTCGTCGTCGCCGGTCCGCTCAACCTCGCCAGCCAGGGCGCGCAGCACGCCAGCGAGATGTACGCGCGCAACGTGTTCAACTTCATGCAGCTGCTGCTGAAGGACGGTGCGATCGGTTTCGACTGGGAGGACGAGCTGCTGTCGAAGACGGTGTGGCCGGAGCGGAGCTAGACCGCTCCGCTGTGGGAGCTTCCAAGACTGCAGTGGTCCGTGCGAACGGGTGAGCCACGCTTCGGAGCACCTGCTTGCCGCTGGCGGTGAGCGCGTCGCCGCCCGCAGCCTCATTCCTCCGGCTGGTGGCGTTCCAGCCATTCGCGCCGCTGTTCCGGCGTCATCGCCTTCCAGCGTTCGCGCAGGTCCTCGCGTTCGGATTCCGGCAGCTCGCGCATCCGCAGGTACAGCACGCGCGCGCCCTCGCGCCCCTCGGGGCTCATCTGCTTCCAGCGCCGCATGCCGTGATGCGCGTGCCGGCGCTGCTCCGGCGTCATCTGCTGCCAGCGCTCGGCATGGCGCAACATGCGTTCGCGCGCGTCGGGCTGGTCGTTCCAGCGGTCGCGCACGGTGGCGATCAGCGTTTCGCGCTGCTGCGGTGTCAACCGCTCCCATTCGGGCAGCGCGTCGGCGGACTGCGCCAGCGCGGCACCGGCCGGCAACGACAGCGCCAGCAACAGGATCGAAGTGGTGATTCGGATTCGCATGGAACGTTTACTCCATCGCCAATGGCTGCGCCTCGGCGGAGGCCAGCCACAGGAACAGGTCGGGATCTTCCTCGAACGCCACCAGGGCATCCTCGTAGAGTTCGATCCGGGGCTCGACGGTGACCGGCTCGATGGTCGCCACCGGCACCGTGGTGGTTTCGGCGTCGTCGCCAGGGGCGAGCAGCTGCATGCCGGCGGCGAAGGCGAACACGGCCGCACAGGCGGTCGCCAGCGACCAGCGCAGCGGTTGCGCGCGCCAGCCGTGGCCGGCGCTTGCCGGCGCCCGTGGGCGCAGCGTGGCCAGCGTGCGTTGCGGCACCTGCCGCAACGCCTCGTGGTGGCAGGCGCGTGCGGCGCGGTCGAAGCGGCTACCGCCGTCGTGGTCGGTGGTCATCGGAAATCCTCCAGTTGTTTCTGCAGCGCCTCGCGGGCGCGCGACAGGTGCGTCTTCACCGAGCCCTCGCCGCAGCCCATGATCTTCGCGGTGGTGGCCACGTCGAGTTCTTCGAGCACGCGCAGGCTGAAAACTTCGCGCTGGCGGCGCGGCAGCGCCCGCAGTGCCGCCACCAGCCGCGCATAGGCCTCGCGCCCGTCGTGGACGCGCATCGGGTCCGGCCCGGCGTCGGCCCAGTCGAGGCTGTCGTCCTCGCGCTCGCCGGCATCGGAGATCCAGCTCAGCCGGAACATGCGCCGACGCTGGATGTCGACGATGCGGCTGCGCAGGACCGTCCAGAACAGCGCGGTCCATTCCTCGGCCGGCCGCTCGCGATAGCGCAGCATCCGGGTCATCGCGTCCTGCACCGCATCCTGCGCGTCGTCGCGGTTGCGCAGGCCGATCTCGGCGAAGCGGAACGCGCGGGCGCGGACCCCGGCGAAGAACGCATCCAGCGTGGCCGCCGGCGCCTCGGTGGTCAGCGGCAGGGGCGCGGCGATGTCGGCGGATGCGCGCATGCCGACGAGCTTACCGCCGCCATGGCCGGCGCGGGCGCCGGGCACGGGCCGCAGCGCCTGCCGGTGTTGGTCGAGATCGCCGTCCACGTTGCGCAGATCCGGGGTCCTGTCAGGGTTCGCAGCTGTCAACGCGTGTGACGGGCCGCGGTTGACCCGCTAGCAACCGGTTCATGTACGGTTATGATGCGGACCAGAGCCGGATCCCGGGAGCAGCGCATGATCGATGGTTTCGTGGCCTTGTACATCTTCATGCTGGCGGCGATCGCCGGCCACGTGATCATTTCGCGGGTGCCGGTGATCCTGCACACGCCGCTGATGTCGGGCTCGAACTTCATCCACGGCATCGTGCTGATCGGGGCGATGGTGGTACTCGGCCATGCCGACACGACGCTGGAGAAGGTGATCGGCTTCGTCGCCGTGCTGATGGGGGCGGGCAACGCCGCCGGCGGTTACGTGGTGACCGAGCGCATGCTGGAGATGTTCAAGTCCAGCCGCAAGCCGGCCGCCGGCGCCGCCGGGGACAAGGCATGAGCGGGTCGTTGCCGGAACTGCTCGCGCTGGCGGTGAAGGTCAGCTATCTGGTCGCGGCGACGCTGTTCCTGCTCGGGCTGCAGCGCATGGCTTCGCCGCTGACCGCGCGCAGCGGCATCCTGTGGGCCGGCTGGGGCATGGTCATCGCCACCACCGCCACGTTCTTCCTGCCGGGGCTGGAGAACATCGCGCTGATCCTGCTGGCGATCCTGATCGGCGCCGGCCTGGCCTGGTATTCGGGCAAGAAGGTGGCGATCACCGACATGCCGCAGATGGTGGCGCTGTACAACGGCCTGGGCGGCGGCTCGGCGGCGGCCATCGGCGCGGTGGAGCTGCTGCGCTGGTCGGATGCGGGCGTGGCGCCCGGCATGGTGGTGCTGGTGCTGGCGGTGCTGGGCGCGCTGATCGGCGCGGTGGCGCTGTCCGGTTCGATCATCGCCTGGGCCAAGCTCGACGGGCGCATGGACAAGCGTTACACCTTTCCCGGCCAGCAGCTGTTCAACGCCGCGGTGTTCCTGGCCGCACTGGCGCTCGGTGGCATGGTGATCCACTCGCTGGGCGTGCCGCTGGTGATCGCCTTCTTCCTGGCGGCCCTGGCGCTGGGCGTGCTGATGACGCTACCGATCGGCGGTGCCGACATGCCGGTGGTGATCTCGCTCTATAACGCCCTGACCGGGCTGGCGGTGGCGTTCGAAGGCTACGTGCTCGGCAACGAGGCATTGATCATCGCCGGCACCATGGTCGGTGCGGCCGGCATGCTGCTGACCCGGCTGATGGCCAAGGCGATGAACCGCTCGATCAAGAGCGTGCTGTTCTCCAACTTCGGCGGCGGTGGCCAGGCGCAGGAGATCAGCGGCGCGCAAAAGCCGATCGAGGCCGGCGACGTCGCCGCGATGATGGCCTTCGCCGACCGCGTGGTGATCGTGCCCGGCTACGGCATGGCGGTGGCACAGGCGCAGCACAAGATCTGGGAACTGACGCAGAAGCTGGTCGAGCGCGGGGTCAAGGTGAAGTTCGCGATCCACCCGGTCGCCGGGCGCATGCCCGGGCACATGAACGTGCTGCTGGCCGAGGCCGGCGTGCCCTACGACCTGATCGCGGACATGGATGACATCAATCCCGAGTTCGCCAACACCGATGTCGCGCTGGTGATCGGCGCCAACGACGTGGTCAACCCGGTCGCCAAGACCGACCCGGCCAGCCCGATCTACGGCATGCCGATCCTCGACGTGGTGAACGCCAAGAACGTCGTCGTCATCAAGCGCGGCAAGGGTACCGGCTTCGCAGGCATCGAGAATGCGCTCTTCTATGCCGACAACACCCGCATGCTGTACGGCGACGGCGCGGAGATGGCGAGCGCGCTGGTGAGCGAGCTGAAGGCGCTGGACGGGGGCCACTAGAACCTGCCACCTCCCGACCCTGTAGGAGGGGCTTCAGCCCCGACCGCGCCAGGCAGATGCATCGGTGGCGACCATGATGAACGCGCCGCCGCGCGTTGCGAAGGGAAACAGCGGCAGAGAGCATGCTCTAGGGGTTAGCCCGCGCTGTCGGGGCTGAAGCCCCTCCTACAAGCGGCGGTTTGGTCGATGCTTCATGCGGCGCGCTGCTGGTCGGGGAACCGTTCTTGCCTGACCTGGCTGGTGGTCATGCCGAACGTGCCCTTGAACGCGCGGCAGAACGCGCTCTGGCTCTCAAAGCCCAGCGCGGCGGTGATCTCGCAAACCGGCATGCGCGTTTCGCGGACCAGTTGCCAGGCACGCTCCGAGCGCAGCCGTGCAGCGTACTCGGACGGCGTCTCCCCGAACACGTCGCGGTAGCTGCGGATCAGGTGGCAGGGAGAGTAGTTCGCGCTGGCGGCCAGCTGTGCCAGGTCGACGCGTCCGTCGTCATGCCGACGGATCAGGTGCTGCACCCGCAGCAGTCGCATCAGCGTCTGCTGCCGGCGCAGCAACGTGCGTCCGGTGCAGCGCGGCAACAAGGCATGCAGGTCGCGCTGGTGCTCGGTCAGGGCCGCGCACAGCATGTCGACGACGGTGTCGGCACCCAGCGGGCACAGGTCCGGCTGCCGCGCCACGCGCGCCAGCCGTACGGTCAGCCGGCGCAGCTCGCGCGTGCAGCGCGACTCCGACGGCAACAGGTCGACCGCCGGGTCGCCCGGCCGCGGGCGCTGGTGCCGCGCCCAGGCTGTGGGGCTGCCGCACACCGCCAGCCAGCGCCCGTCGCGGCGGCTGCCGGCCCGCAGCGCACCGTCACGCCAGACCAGCAGTTCGCCGGCGTGCAGCAGCCAGCGGCAGTCCGGCGTCTCCAGTTCGATTCCTTCCGACAGCGGCAGCCATATGCTGATCCAGCGGGAGGGGATCGCCAGCTGGATATTGCGGCCGCTGCCGTGGAGCACGTGCAGCGAATCATCAGGCGCGGACAGGTCGAGCAGATCGTGGGAGCGCAACGGTCGATAGGTGGGATGCATGGCGGTCGTTTCGCTTTCGTTGTCGGAGAGGGTCGCGACGGCGCGTCGGTGGCCGCAATCGCCTGGTGGACAACGGCAGCTGTGGCGGGACGAACCGTTCGCCATGTGTGCTGAACGTCAGCCGGATGTGCCGCGACGCGCGGAGACATTGCTCCGCGAACGCTGCCGTCATTGCCAGACTAGCGGTGGCGATGGTCCGGTTGAGGCGCCAATTCGGCGACGTGCAGTGGAGCCAATCCGCGTCCCGGCCAGTACCGGCGCACGATCAGCTGTGCTGAATGCAGGCGGGCACGATGCCGCCGCCTTGGATCGGGACAATCCGGCAGCTCGACTCTCTTCCCGTTATTGCGAGAAAGTCCGAACTCTGGTCGCGGCCCTGATCCCTGCAGGTGTCCATTCTATCTCTACGACGCCTTCTTCCGCCGTCGTCCCGGTGTGAGGATCAAAAAAACGCCCGGACGGGCCGGGCGATGTCCACAGATGGTGGTGGCGTTCCTTTGGAATGATGATCGCGATCTGGACAATCGCTGGAACGGACAGCCAGCCTTGCCTGGAGAGAGAGACGAGCAATGCGGACCGGCACAGCGTGCCGCGGATCCGCAACTGGGGTTGTCCTTCCCCATGCACCTCGCTGACGGCTGTTCGCACTTGCAATGTGCATGCACGCGCATAACGAACGACGGCCCTTCCGGGCCGTCGTTGCGAGCTGCGTCAGAACCGCTGCTGGTACTTCATGTACACGAAGCGGCCGATGTCGAAGCCGCCGTAATAATTGGTGTTCGAGTTCGGCTGCGTGTACAGCGGCGGGCCGTAGCGGTCGAACACGTTGTTGGCACCCACCGAGATCGTCGCGTTCCATGGCGCCGTCCAGCGGAACTGGACATCACTGAAAGTCACCGATCCGGTGCGGTTGATCGGTCCGCTGTTGGCCGGGTTGGCCGCGACGTAATCCGGATCCGAACATTCTCCCGGGAAGGCCGAGGCACTCAGGCACTCTTCCTTGATCGCCGAGTGGTAGCGCATGTTCCAGCTGCCGCCGAAGTCGCCCTGCTCCCAGGTCAGGCCCAGGTTCGAACGCAGGCGGAAGTTGGCACCGGCGGTGGTGACGAAGCTGTTGGCCTGGGTGGTGAACTGGGCGTCGTCGTCGGTCTTGAACTCGTTCTTGCTGGTGTAGGTGTTCTGCCAGTCAATCCCGAAGCGGCCGAAGTCGGTGTCGAACCGGTAGATGGCGCCGAAGTCGTAGCCTTCCACCTCGATGTAGCCGGCATTGCGGCTGCCAAAGTTCATGTTGTTGACGATGCCGAGCACCGGGTCGCGAGTGAAGTTGACGCAACGCGAGGCGATCTGCTCGATGTAGCAATCCTCGAGCATTTGCGTCGGGGTGTCGGCGACGATGGTGTTGTCGATTTCGATCTGCCACCAGTCGAGGTTGAAGCTCAGGCCCTCGGCGAAGCTCGGGCTCCAGACGAAGCCGATGTTCTTGCTGGTGGACTCCTCTGGTTCCAGATTGAGGTTGCCGGCACCGCTGAAGAAGGCCAGCGGCGTCTGCGCATTGGCGAACTCGGTCGGCACGAAGCCCTGCTGCAGCTGGCGGAAGGTGTCGGCATTGGCGATGTCCTGGGCGCAGCGGGCGCGAACGGCCGGGTCGCTGGCCGAAGCGCCGAACTGGGTGTCGCAGGGATCGGTGTAGAACGCGAACGTCTGCGAACCGCCGCCAAACAGGTTGTTGATGTTCGGCGCACGGAAACCTTGCGCCCAGGTGGCGCGGATCATCAGGTCGTCGATCGGCTTCCATTTCAGGCCGAACTTGCTGTTGAGCGTGTCACCGAACGTGTCGTAGTCCGAATAGCGGCTGGAGATGTTGAGGCTCAGTTCCTGCGCGCCCACGACGTCCGCCAGGATCGGCACGAACAGCTCGCCGTAGATCGACTCCTCGCTGTAGCTGCCGCGGGTCGGACGACCGGCCAGGTTGCTCGAGCCACCGGTGACCGCAAGGGCGTCCGGGACGAATTCGCCTTCTTCCTTGCGGTGCTCGACGCCCAAAGCGAACGACATCTCGCCGGCCGGCAGTTCGAACAGGCCGCCGGTGACGTTGGCGGTATAGATGGTGGTCTCGGTCTCGCCGGTGGAATGCTCACGCTGGAACAGGAAGTTCTGCAGGTCCGGGTCGGCAAGGCTACCCGGGCCGGCCTCGCCGTAGTGCAGCAGCGGGTTCCATGGCACGCAGGCGGTGAACGCGATCGGGTCGTCGGGCGTGCCGCACTGCACCCTGCCGGTATCGTTGAGGAACGACGGGCCGAGCGCAGCCTGCGCGTTGGCGAGATTGAGATTGCCGAACGCGGACTGCACCACCTTGTTCTGGTTGTACATGGCGCCGACGTCCCAGTCGAAGAAGCGCTCGCCGACTTCGAAACTGCCTTCCAGCGCACCGCTGAAGCGCCACGTGGTCACGTCGCTGGACGCGGTGCGCGGCACCTCCCAGGTCCGGCGCCACCAGTTGTTGATGGTGTTCCCGACCGGGTTGAAGTAGCTGTCGGCGTGCAGCGGCACGCCGGCGCCGCTGTCGAAACCGGCGAACGACGCCGCCTGCATCGGATAGCCGGCGATGGAGCGGTCAGTGATGCGGTTGCTGTACATCATGTTGCTGCGGAAGCGGATCGTATCGGTAATGTCGTAGCTGCCGTCGACGAACAGCGACTTGCGCTCCAGCGGCGTGCGCAGATGCATCTGCTCGCCGGGATTGCTCTTGTGGTTCGGGTTGGCGCCCAAGTCCTGGGCGATGTAGTCGGCCGGGTTGCGCGGGTCGCCGCCGGGCCGCACGATCACGCGGACGTTGCTGTTGGGGTTGTCTTCGGTCGGCGCCGGATAGGTGATGCCGGGCAGCGGGTTGGAGGTCGGGTTGCTGATGAAGCCGCCGTACTGGCCGACCGGCGTCCAGCTCAGCCCGGGGTGGCGGTCGCCCAGGGGATAGGCGCTGAACGGACGATCCTGCTGCCACACCTCGCCTTCCCTGGCGTACTCGACGCCGATGGTGACCGAGCCGCGGTCATTGCTGGCGCCCAACAGGAAGTCGTACTTCTCGATCTCGCCGTCGCCCTCGCTGTACTGGCCGTAGTAGACGCTGCCCTGGACGCCTTCATAATTGCTGCGGGTGATGATGTTGACCACGCCCGCGATCGCGTCGGAACCGTACACGGCGGAGGCGCCGTCCTTCAGCACCTCGATGCGTTCGACCATCGCCGCCGGGATCGTGGAGATGTCTTGCACGCCAGTGGTGGTGACGCCCAGGCGCTTGCCGTTGACCAATACCAGGGTGCGCTGCGGGGTCAGGTTGCGCAGGTCGATTGCCTGGCCCCCGGCCGCCTCGCCGGCCGCAAGCGGAGAGGCGCGGCTCAACGGCGGCGAACCGGCCGCGGTGATGTTCTGCAGGATGTCCGCGACTGACTGGAATCCCTGGTTCTCGATGTCCTGGCGGCTGATGCTCAGCACCGGCTGCGCGGTCTCGATGTCGACCTGGCGGATACGCGAGCCGGTGACCTCGATCCGGTCGAGGGTCGTGGCTTGCTGCCGGTCCTGCGCGTCGTCCTGCGCGCTGGCGATGCCGAAAGGTAGCGCGGTGAGGCCCAGGGCGGTGCCCGCCAACAGCGCATGGCGCACGGCGTGGCTCAAAAGGTGGATTCGCATTGCTGACTCCGCTGGTTGAATGGATACGGCTTGGCCGTCCAGCGAAATTACGAATCTTTAACGACGCAACATGCGCAGCTCAGGGATCGCTGCATGTGCGGGAGTTGACGAGTGGACGGCGCTACCGGCCCGCGGGCTGTCGGGATCGGCACTCCGTGGTGCGACCTGGGAGCCCGGCGTGCGTCGCGTCAGGCGTCCGATTTCCCGAAGGCCGCGATCGGTGTCGCGGTCACCGGCGCGGGCCCGCTGCGTGTCGCGAACCGTGCGGCGAAGGCGCATGGGATACCGACCAGCAGCATGTGCGCGAGCAGATGCGACACCTGCATCCATTCCCAGCGCGGCAGGCCGCTGCCGGCCGCGGACAATGGCACCACGACGAAGTTCATCGCCAGGTACAGCACGACGCCGTAGAGCGCGCCGTACCGAAGCGGGTTTCGCAGCAACCATGGCCAGCGCCGGCTCGCCAGGCCGTAGGTGCAGGCCATCGCGATCGCGATCGCGTAGTGCGAGGCGAATCCGAGCAGCGCGGTCGCGGCGCCACCGGCGATGGCGGCTTCCCGTCCCATCCAGCCCGCGGCGATGCTGTGCAGGATCCGCAGCGGACCGACGCCCATCGCGGCCCACAGGCTGCAGATGTAGATCAGGTCGAGGGTTCCGGCGGCAACGCCGCCGAATACCAGATAGCGGAAGCGGTAGCCCGAGGCGGACCGGTCATGGCCTTGCGTGGTGGTCATCCGGTTGTTTCCCTGTGCGCCAGTGGGCATTGCAGGCATCGCCGGCGGCCGTGGCAAGCGCCACCCGCGGACCGGGCACCGGAGCCAATCGGCCGCGCCGCGCAGGTGGGTCCGCCCGGTGGTCAGGCGTGACGGCCCGGCAGGCGTGCGAACAGGGCGCAGGGCACGCCGATCAGGAACATGTAGGCCAGCAGGCAGACGGCGGCCCAGTCGGGCCGGACGAATGCCGGTGCCGAGGTCAGCGCCGGCACCGCGAGGCCGAAGATCAACAGGTAGGCCGCCGCGCCATACAGGGCGCCGCCGAGCAGCGGACGGCGCAGGAGCGCATCGTGGCGTCGGGCCAGCCCGCGATAGCCGGCCGCCAGCGCACACATCAGGCCGGTGTACAGCAGGACACCGAACAACGCGGTCGCGGCGCCACCGGCATAGGCGGCCGGCCCGAGCAGCCAGGCGGCGACGCCCTGCAGCACGCGGCCCGCCGACACGTCCTCGGCTGCCCAGAACGCGATCGCCAGCGCCAGGTCCAGGGCGCTGACGAGCGCGCCGCAGAGCAGGACCGGGTGATGCCGGAACGCAGGGGCCGCGGCGAGCGGGGAAGTCATGGTCAGGGTGCGCATCATCGATTCACGGCCGAGGGGGGATTGGCCCTATGGGGCCGCAGTCGATTGGTACTATCAAGGGCCAATCGGCTCGGGCCAACTGGGGCCAATTCCGGGTTTTTCAGACGATGCATCTGGTTCTCGACACACACGGCCCGCTCCATGCGCAACTGACCCGCGCCCTCAAGGCGGCGATCCTCGACGGACAGCTCGCCCGCGGCAGCCGCCTGCCGGCGACGCGCTGGCTGGCGAGCGAACTCGGCCTGTCGCGCAACACCGTCCTGGCGGCCTATGAGCAGCTGCGCGCCGAAGGATTCGTCGATGCACGAGTCGGGTCGGGCAGCTTCGTTGCGCTGTCGCAGCCGCAACGACAGTTGCGCGGCGTCGAAATAGATGACGTTGCGCCGCAGTCGGCATACGCGCGGCGGGCGCGGCTGTACAACGAGCGGATGCCCGGTGGCCACATCCCGGGCATGCGCTACTCGTTCCAGTACGGCGTACCGTTCGTCAATCCGGCATTGACCACTGCCTGGGCACAGGCACTGTCGCGGGCCGCGCGCTATACCGATCCCAGTTATCCCGCGGCGCAGGGATTGCCAGCATTGCGGGAGGCGGTCTGCGACTACCTGGCCCGGCGCCGCGGCGTTCGCGTGCCGGCGTCCGACGTGCTGATCGTCGCCGGGACCCAGCAGGCGCTGGCGCTGAGCGCGCGCGTGCTGCTCGATGCCGGCGACGTCGCGGCGATCGAGGAGCCGCACTACAACGCCATCCGCACCGCACTGCAGGTGCACGGCGCGCGCCTGCTGCCGGTGCCGGTCGATGCGCAGGGCCTGCGCTGCGATCTGTTGCCGGAGCGGGAGGCTCCGAAGCTGCTCTGCGTCACCCCCTCGCACCAGTTTCCGACCGGCGCGGTGATGTCGCTGTCCCGGCGCATGGCCCTGCTCGAGTACGCGCGCCGGCATCGAAGCTGGATCTTCGAGGACGACTACGACGGCGAGTTCCGCTATGACGCGCGGCCGCTGTCCGCGTTGCGCTCGCTGGACGAAGCCGGACGGGTGATCTATGTCGGCACGTTTTCCAAGACGCTGTTCCCCGCCCTGCGGCTGGGCTACCTGGTGGTGCCGCCGGCACTGCGCGGGGACTTCCTGGTCGCGAAACGGATGGCGGACTTCGGTACGCCCGCGATCGAGCAGGCGGCGCTGGCGGCGTTCATCACCGATGGCGGCTTCGAGCGCCACCTGCGGCGCAGCGCCAAGGCGCTGTGCCAGCGCCGCGCCGCACTGCTGGAAGGGCTGCATGCCTGCAGCGCCGGTCGTCTGGACATCACCGACTCGCGTGCCGGGATGCACCTGGCGGTGTGGCTGCGCGGGGTCGGGCATGACGCTGGCGAAGCGCTGATCGCGCAGGCCGGTGCGCGCGGCCTGGGCCTGTATTCGATTGCGCCCTACTACCTGCAGCCGCCGGACCGCGCCGGGCTGCTGATGGGCTATGCCGGGCTGTCGGCCATCGAGATCCGGCAGGCGCTGGCGGTGTTCGCAGCCTGCCTGGACGAGCTGCTCCCCGTCACCTCAGCGTGAGGCGACGGCCGCGATCACCAGCCCGGCACCGAGCCAGGCGACGTCGACACTGTCGTTGGCCAGCTGCGACAGCGTCCATGCGTGATGCGCTCCGAGCTTGAGCGCCGATTCCCATGGCAGCAGCCCCAGGACCTTTCCCAGTTGCGTGGCAATGATGAACCAGTTCGCCGCCGTGATCGCCGCAGCCGTGACCAGCACGCCCCACAGTGCCCGCGCCAACCCCGGCCGCACCCGCGCCATCCGCAGCAGCAAGGCGGCGTCGAAGGCGGCCACCACCGCCATCCAGCTGCACTGGCGCCCGGTGGCCGCGGCCAGCAGGATCCACAGCGCGGCGCAACCGGCGGTCCCCAGCAACAGCAGCAGAAAGGCGAACCAGGGAGAGGGCGGCGCGGTGGGCTTCGGCATGCGATGGGCAAGGATGGGGCGCGTCAGCATAGCGTCCCCGCAGGGCGGCGATACAATGTCCGCCTTGCGCGCCGCGGCGCCGACCCCATGTTCTCCGGTATGTATTCCAGCAGCAGCGAACCCGTGCGTCTCGAACGCGACTGCGCCGCGGTCCTGGTGCCGCAGGGCGAGGGCGTGACCCTGCCTGCCGGCAGCATCGGCTACATCACGCAGGCGCTGGGCGGCAGCTACACGGTCTTCATCGAGGGCAACCTGTTCCGCATCGCCGGCCGCGACGCCGACGCGATCGGCAAGGAGCCGCCGCCGCCGCTGGAACTGCCCGGCGATGCCGACGATTCGGCGGTCGAGCAATTGGTGTGGAAGCAGCTGCGTACCTGCTTCGATCCCGAGATCCCGATCAACGTGGTCGATCTCGGTCTGGTCTACGAGGCCGTGGTCCGGCCCGCGGAGGACGGAGCGCGCACGGTCGAGGTGAAAATGACCTTGACCGCACCCGGCTGCGGCATGGGCGAGATCCTGGTCGACGATGTGCGCAGCCGGCTGGAGATGATCCCGACCGTGACCGAGGCGGACGTCGAGCTGGTGTTCGATCCGCCGTGGAACCAGTCGATGATGTCGGAAGCCGCACGCCTGGAAACGGGCATGCTGTAAGCGCGTCATGCGCTTTGCAGCGCCTTCCCGCCCGCTGCACCAGGCGCGCGGATGCTCCTGTAGGAGGGGCTTCAGCCCCGACCCCAGGAAACGAGCGAAGCCCGAACAAGAACCCATGCGCGCAGTTTCCCCCGCTGCCCGCCACGCTGCTGGCCGCCCTGCCGCGATCTTCGGCAAGTCGGGGCTGAAGCCGCTCCTACAGAGACGGGCTGCCGGGGCCGCCGCGGTGCGGCAGTCCGATCGGCGGCCGCGTCCGCGATGCATCGCCTCCCAGCCGGGGCCGCTCCCGACACGGCGCACGGCAAAAAGTTTCCGCTGTAATCGACCAATGATCGATTTTGTGACGATCATCAAAATTTAACTGCAACGGCCCGCTCCTTGGCCGCTTGCGTTCACATCGAACGGTCGCTTAGCGTCAGTTTGTGGACAGGATTGTCAATGTCCGCGTTCATGTCGGGATGCAGTGCGAACCGTCCGCAACTCCACGACTCGCGTGTACCCCGGTTCCTGCCGCTTCCGCGGTTTTGTTTTCCGATTTCCGGGGGTAACACCGATGTCCGATGTCTCGAAACGCCGTATTCGCATGCGCGCGCTGGCGGTTGCGACCGCCACCGTCCTGTCGTCGATGGCCGTGATTCCGGCCATGGCCGGCGAACGCCTCAATCTCAGCGGCCTGCAGGCGTCCGAACTGCACGACCGCTTCATCGTGAAGTATCGCGACGGCAGTCCTGAACTTGCCGGCGGGGCCGCGCTGGCGGCCAGCCTGCAAGGGGCCGCACGCGCCGTACCCGCCAAGGCCGCAAGCGGCCGTGCACTGGGCATCCGTGCGCTGCGGCGCATGGCCGTCGGCGCGGAGGTGATCGCCACCGACCGGAAACTCGACCGCGCCGAGGCCGAGTCGCTGATGCAGCAGATCGCCGCCAATCCGAACGTCGAGTACGTCGAGGTCGACAAGCTCAACCGGCTCCTGCTGACGCCCAACGATCCGAACTTCGGCCAGCAGTACGGCTTCGGTACCGGCGCCGGCGGCATCCGCGCCACCGAGGCCTGGGACGTCACCAGCGGCAGCGGCACCGTGGTGGCGGTGCTGGATACCGGCATCACCAGCCACGCCGACCTCAACGCCAACATCCTGCCGGGCTACGACTTCATCGTCGACACCTTCGTCTCGCGCGACGGCAACGGCCGCGACTCGGACCCGGCCGATCCGGGCGACTGGATCACCGCCAACGAATGCGGTGGCCTGCATGCCGCGCAGCCCTCGAGCTGGCATGGCACCCACGTCACCGGCACCGTCGCCGCGGTCACCAACAACAACACCGGCGTCGCCGGCACCGCGTTCAATGCCGAGGTCGTGCCGGTGCGAGTGCTCGGCCGCTGCGGCGGATACGATTCGGACATCGCCGATGCCGTCATCTGGGCGTCGGGCGGTTCGGTCAGCGGCGTGCCCGCCAACGCCAATCCGGCCGAGGCGATCAACCTCAGCCTCGGCGGCGGCGGCTCCTGCGGCTCGGCCATGCAGAGCGCGATCAACGGCGCGGTCGGCCGCGGCACCACCCTGGTGATCGCCGCGGGCAACAGCAACGCCAACGTATCGGGCTTCTCGCCGGCCAACTGCAACAACGTCGTCGCGGTGGCGTCGAACACCAACACCGGCGCGCGCTCGAGCTTCTCCAACTACGGCGCGCTGATCGACGTCGCGGCGCCGGGCTCGAGCATCATGTCGACGCTCAACAGCGGCAGCACCACGCCCGGCAGCGCCAGCTACGCTTCCTACAGCGGCACCTCGATGGCCGCGCCGCACGTGGCCGGCGTGGTCGCGCTGATGCAGTCGGTCGCCAACCCGGCGCTGTCGCCTGCCCAGGTGGAATCGCTGCTCAAGAGCACCGCGCGTGCCTTCCCGTCGACGCCGTCGCAGCCGATCGGCGCCGGCATCGTCAACGCCAAGGCGGCGGTGGACGCGGCCGGCGGCGGTGGCGGCCCCGGGCCCGGCGAAGGCGAACTCGAGAACGGCGTGCCGGTGAGCGGCGTTTCCGGCGGCAGCGGCAGCACCCAGTACTGGACGATCGTGGTGCCGGCGGGCGCCAGCAACCTGAGCATCGGCATTTCCGGCGGCAGCGGCGACGCCGACCTGTACGTGCGCCGTGGTTCGCAACCGACCACCTCAGCCTACGATTGCCGCCCGTACCTCAACGGCAACAACGAGACCTGCAGCTTCGCCTCGCCGCAGGCCGGCACCTACCACGTCATGCTGCGCGGCTACTCGGCCTATTCCGGCGTGACCCTGACCGGCAGCTTCAGCGGCGGGGGCGGCGGTGGCGCGCAGACCTACAGCAACACCGGCGACTATCCGATCGCCGACAACGCGACGGTGGAAAGCCCGATCGCGATCTCCGGCCGCAGCGGCAACGCGCCCGCGAGCACGCCGGTCGGCGTCGACATCCGCCACACCTATCGCGGCGACCTCAAGGTCGACCTGGTGGCGCCGGACGGCAGCGTCTACGTGCTGCACAACCGCAGCGGCGGCAGCGCCGACAACGTCATCGGTACCTACACGGTGAACCTGTCGAGCGAGGCGATCAACGGCACCTGGCGGCTGCGGGTCAACGACAACTACGCGGGCGACACCGGCTACATCAACAGCTGGGATCTCACCCTCTGAGCATCCGGGTGCACCTCTACGGTCTTGGAACATCTCTTCGGCACCCCGAACCCATCGGGGTGCCTTTTTTTCGACGCGGCGCAGGCCGCCAACACGAAGGGCAGGAGGAGTGATGAAATACGCGATAGGACTGATCATGGCCGGCATGCTGTCGGCAGGAACCGCGCTGGCGGCGCAGCGCGACGCCAGGCCGGCCGCTTTCGACCACCGGCTGCCGGCCGAACACACGGTCGAGGTGCGCAGCATGCCCGCGGTCGACGCGGCCAGGCTGCGTGCCGAGGATGCCCGGCGTGCCGCAGCGCGCCGTGACGAGCCGGTGCGCTTCGCCACCCCGCACCGGGTCGATCTCACGCCGTTGAACACCGGTGACTGGGACAAGATCGACGGCGATACGCTGGTCTGGCGCCTGCGCCTGGAGTCCAAGGGCGCGCTGTCGCTGAACTTCGGTTTCGACGAGTACGCGATGCCGGAAGGCGGGCGCATGCTGATCTACCCGGCCGGCCTGAACGCAAGCGCGGACCCGGCGGCGATCCGCACCTTCACCGACGCAGACAACAAGGCCCACGGCAAGCTGTGGACGCCGGTGGTGCCGGGCGATCATGCGGTGATCGAGGTGGTGGTGCCGCGCGCGAAGGCCGGCGAACTCAAGCTGCGCCTGACCAGCGTCAACCACGACTATCTCGGTTTCGGCGACCTGGCGCGCCGCGGCGCGATGGAGCAGGCGCAGGGCGTTTCCGGATCCTGCAACATCGACGTGGTGTGTCCGGCGGGTGACGAGTGGCGCGACCAGATCCCCGCGTCCGGCGCGTATTCGCGCTTCGGCACGTTCTACTGCAGCGGCTCGCTGGTCAACAACACCGCCAACGACCAGAAGATGTACTTCCTGACCGCGCACCACTGCGGCATGGGCACCGCCGACGCGGCCGCGTCGATCGTGGTGTATTGGAACTACGAGAACTCCTACTGCCGCACGCCCGGCAGCGCCGAGAGCGGCGCCGACGGCGACGGCAGCCTCGACCAGAACCAGACGGGCGCCGTGCCGCTGGCGACCTGGTCGACTTCCGACTTCACCCTGCTGGAGCTCGACGATCCGGCCGATCCTGAGTTCAATCTCTACTGGGCCGGCTGGGACCGCCGCGACACCAGCTTCGACGGCGCCACCGCCATCCATCACCCGCGGGTGGCCGAGAAGCGCATCACCCACTCGTCGAACCCGCTGGTGATCAGTGGCTACTTCGGCAGCGGCAACGATCACCTGCACGTGTTCTGGAACCAGCCGGGCACCACCGAGGGGGGTTCCTCCGGGTCGCCGCTCTACAGCCCGGACAAGCGCGTGATCGGCCAGCTGCACGGCGGCCTGGCCTCGTGCAGCACCAGCGGCGACGACCACAGTGACTATTACGGTCGTCTGCATACGTCATGGGACGGCGGCGGCACGGAGGCGACGTCGCTGGCCAACTGGCTCGACCCGCTCGGCACCGGCGCCGAGTTCATCGACGGCATCGGCGCCGACGGCGAGCCCGGCGATCCGGTGGCGGGCTTCACCTACGCGGTCGACAACGACACGCTGACGGTGACCTTCACCGACACCTCCAGCGACGAGGACGGCGAGATCGTCGCCTACGACTGGGACTTCGGCGACGGCACCGGTTCGGCGGAGGCTAATCCGGTCAAGACCTACGACACGGCAGGGGTCTACACCGTCACCCTGACCGTCACCGACGACGAGGGCAACACCGGCAGCAACAGCCAGACGATCGAAGTCGGCGATCTGGGTCCGGATGCGATCGAGATCTTCAACCGCACGCCGGTGCGCGGCATCGGCGGTGGCGCCGGCGAGGAGCAGCTGTACAGCCTGACGGTGCCCGAGGGCGTCGACGGTTCGCTGAGCTTCATCACCTCCGGCGGCAGTGGCGACATCACGATGTACGTCAGCTTCGAGGCCGAGCCGAATGCCGACGAGCACGACTACGCCTCGCAGCGGCCCGGCAACAACGAGACGGTGCGCATCGCGGCACCGCAGGCCGGCACCTATTACGTCAAGCTGGTCGGCGTTCGGGCCTTCAACGGCGTCACCCTGCAGGCGCGCCATGACGAGCCCGATGTCGGTCCCGGCGATGGCGAGCTCGAGAACGGCGTACCGGTGACCGACATCGCCGGCGACGCCGGTAGCCAGCAGTACTGGACCATCGAGGTGCCCGACGGCACCGCCAGCCTGACCGTTGCCATGACCGGCAACAGCGGCGACGCCGACCTGTACGTGCGCCATGGCGCGCAGCCGACCACCTCGGAGTACGCGTGCCGTCCGTACCTGTCCAGCAGCAACGAGACCTGCACCATCGCCTCGCCGCAGGCGGGCACGTGGCACATCATGATTCGCGGCTTCACCGCCTTCTCGGGCGTGACCCTGACCGGCAGCTACTGAGCGGTCCGCCCTCACCCCGGGTTCCGGGGTGAGGGTGGTTGCCCGGTGGCGGGGCCGAGGCCCATTCGATGCCGTCGCGGCATGCCGTGATCGCAATCATCGCCGGTCGGGCCGCTTCCCGATGCCCGCGCATCTGCATGCCGGCCTGCTCGCCCTTATGCTGGCGGCAACCCCGGCGGGCGCGGAGGAATCATGACGGTGACGGTGGGCGAGCTTCCGGGCCTGGGCCCGTATCAGCGCTTCATCGTGAAGTACCGCGGCGACAGCGCCCCGGGGCGCGACCCGGGCGCGGTGCAGGCGCGGCTCGACCGCGCCGCCGCTTCGTCCGGCCTGTCCACCGGCGGCGACGTGCCGTCTGCGCTGGCCTGGCAGCGACGGTTGGGCGTGCAGGCCGATGTGGTCAAGGTCGACCGCCCGCTCGACAGGGACCAGGCACAGCGCCTCATGCAGCGGCTGGCGGACGACCCGGACGTGGAATACGTGGAAGTCGACGCGATGATGGGCATCGATCCCATTCGTGGCGGGGATCGCTGAGGCGAGCGCTTTTCTTTGGCCGCAGAGCTATGCGGATGAACGCGGATAAGGCTGAAGACGAAGAACGGGCGAAGAAGAACGAAGACGAGCGGGTAAGTGTGACGGAAGTCGCGACGTCCCGGCGGCGGCGTGGAGCACGCCGATTCACCCGGGAATCTCACTCGCAAAAGCTGTCCGCCACGGACATGCCTGGTTGCAAGTGGAGCCAAACCGAAGTCCGCCCGTTCCTGATGCTCTATCCGTGTTCCTCCGCGTAGATCTGCGGCAAAGGTGCTTCGACCCGGCCCAGCCGGACCGTCAGCCGGCCGCCTCGAAACGGTTCGCGTCCACGTTCTTGCGCACCTTGCCCGGGTCCCAGATGCGACCGTTCATGGCGATGTAGGCCCCCGGCGGCAACGACTGCACCGCACCGACCGCAGTGCCGATGTTGAACTCGGCATCCGAGCCGCGGAAGCGAGCCGGATTCAGCGCGCCGGTCAGCACGATGGTCTTGTCGGTGATGGACGCCAGCGCCTGTGCTGTCTGCACCATCGAATCGGTGCCATGGGTGATCAGCACGTGCCGTGCCGGCTGCGCGGCGATGGTGGCGCGGATCAGCTCGCGGTCCTCGTCGGTGAGATGCAGCGAATCCTTGCGCAGGATCGGGATCACCCGGAAGCGGAACGCCACGCCCAGTTCTTCGAGAATGCGCCCGATCTGCGGCTCGCCGACCTGGTAGTCCGACTTGTCGTCGAAATACACCTTGTCGATGGTGCCGCCGGTGGTGACGATCAGCAGTTCTTCCATTGGGTCGTTGTCGGGGCAGCCGGGCCAGCGCGCATTCTATGGCTTCGGCGCACCGCGTGCCGCGCGTAGGAGCGCGCCATGCGCGCGATGCCGCGGATGCTTCGCCGCCCGCGGATTCCGGTGACCGGCATGCCTGCCGGTCCGGAATCGCGGCATCCACCGAATGCTGCCGGCACCCGCGGCATCGCGCGCATGGCGCGCTCCTACGGAGGGGGCGGCCGATCGGAAGGGCGGCGCCGGCCGAAGCGGGCCGACAGCCCGGGCCAGCTGGAAGCGGCGATCACCACCAGTGCCAGCAGGATCTCCGCCCAGGCCGCCAGGCGCAGCGCCGGCTCGCTCCAGGCCTCCATCACGCCGTGCGAGAACCATAGCAGCCCGCACACGCCGGCCCAGAACGCCGCCCTGGCGCTGCCGCGCAGCACGCCTGCCAACAGCAGCAGCGGCGGCAGCACGAACACGATCAGCGCCGCGGTCAGCTGCTCGCTGTCGTGGAAACGGAACGCGAACAGCGCCGCCAGCGCGAGCAATGCCGCACCCAGCAGGACGCGCGAGCGCCGTGGCCGGTTCACGGCGCCAGCTTCGCCGCCAGCTGCGCGACGCGCCGGCCGAGCGCGCGCGCCAGCGCGGCCTCGTCGTCGCTGGGCTGGGGATCGTCGGCGCTGCCGGAGACATGGCTGGCGCCATAGGGCGTGCCGCCGCCGCGGGTGCTGCTCAACGCCGGCTCGGTGTAGGGAATACCCACCAGCACGCAGCCGTGGTGCAGCAGCGGCAGCATCATCGACAGCAGCGTCGACTCCTGGCCGCCGTGCTGGGTGGCGGTGGAGGTGAACACCGCCGCCGGCTTGCCGACCAGGGTGCCGCTGGCCCATTCCGCGCCGAGGCCGTCGATGAAGTGCTTGAGCGGCGCCGCCATGTTGCCGAAACGGGTCGGGCTGCCGAACACCAGGCCGGTGCATTCGGCCAGGTCGCCGCGCTCGACGTAGGGCGCACCGTCCTCCGGTACCGGCGGGCTGGCGGCCACGGTCACCGCCGCCACCGGCGGCACCGTGCGGACCCGCGCGGCCATGCCGTCGACCTCGCCGATGCCGCGCGCGACGTGGCGCGCGAGTTTCGCCACCGAGCCGCCGCGACTGTAGTAGAGCACCAGGATTTCGGGCATGGCTCCTCCGCAAAGGCGCAAGGATAGAGCATGCCCGATGCACAGGGCCGGGCGGCCCGGCTCCACGCGCACGCCGAGACGTCCGCGCCGCGCGTCTTCGGGTACTCTCGGCGCGTGGAGCCGCTCGATACCCTGAACCGCTGGACCGACCGCGCCATCGATCGCGCCCGTGCACGGTCCTTCGTGCGTTTCCTCGGGCGGCGCTTCCTCGACGACCGCCTGTTCGAGGTGGCCGGTGCGCTGGCGTTCACCACGGTGTTCGCGCTGGTGCCGCTGTCGATGGTGGTGTTCGGGGTGCTGTCGGCGTTTCCGGTGTTCGACGCCTGGAGCCAGCAGCTGAGCGACTACATCTTTTCCAACTTCGTGCCCAGCTCGGCGCGCGCGGTGCAGGGCTATCTGCTGCAGTTCTCGCAGAACACCGGCCAGCTCACCGCCATCGGCGTGATCGCGCTGGTGATCTCGGTGCTGATCACGCTGCTCGGCATCGAGAACGCGTTCAACCGCATCTGGCGCGTCGGCACCACGCGTCCGCAGATCTCGCGGTTCCTGGTGTACTGGACGGTGCTGACGCTCGGTGCGCTGGTGGCCAGTGCCAGCCTGGCGGTCTCCACCCGCTTCTTCGCGCTCGACGTCTTCAGCACCGTGTCGGGGCAATGGCTGCAGGGCGTGATGCTCGGAATGGCGCCGATGGCGATCGAGCTGGTGGCATTCGCGGCGATCTACCGCGTGGTGCCGCACCGCACGGTGAAGTGGCGGCACGCCTTCGCCGGCGCGCTGCTGGCGGCGGTGCTGCTGGAGATCGCCAAGCACCTGATCGCGCTGTACCTGGGCAGCTTCGACGCCTACCAGAAAATCTACGGCCAGGTCGCCTTCATCCCGGTGCTGCTGCTGTGGATCTATTTCGCCTGGATCTCGGTGCTGCTGGGCGCATCGTTCGCCTCGTCGATCTCCGCGTTCCGCTACCAGCCGGCCGCGATGCGGCTGCCGATCGGCCACGAGATGTTCGGCCTGCTGCGCCTGCTCGGACGTTTCGCCGAGGCACGCCGCGGCGGCCGCGGGCTGCACAGCGACCAGATCCTCCAGCTAGAGCCCTGTCTCACCGATGCCCTGGTGCAGCAGCTGATCGCGCAGCTGGCCGAAATCGACCTGCTGGTGCGCGCCGAGTCGGGCGAGTGGGTGCTGGCGCGCGACCTGGGCCGTCTGACCCTGGGCGAGCTGTACGAGGCCTGCCACCTGCGCATCCCCATCGCCGAGGCGCACCTGCCCTGCCGTGACGATGCGCTCGGCATCGCCGCGCAGGCGGCGATCGACGATCTGCGCGTGCCCCTGCGCAACCTGCTCAAGCGCCGCGTCGGCGAACTCTACGAACCCGCGAAGGAGGCTCCATGAAGATCCACTGGCTGTTGCCGTTGCTGTGCGCGTTGTCGCTGTCGGTCGGGTGCCAGCGCGCGCCGCCGGAGGCCGATCCCGATGCCGTCTCACCGGCGGCCGAGCCCGCGGATGCGCCGCCGGATACGGCGGATGCGCCGTCCGGCGTGCCTGCGCTGCGGGTCTCCACCATCGACGGCGCGTCCTACGATCTCGCCGATCGCCGCGGCAAGTGGGTGGTGGTCAACTTCTGGGCCACCTGGTGTGCGCCCTGCCTGAAGGAAATGCCAGAGCTGTCCGCGCTCGACGCGATGCGCGAGCACATCGAAGTGGTCGGCCTGGCCTACCAGGAGATCGAGCCCGACGAGATGCGCGCGTTCCTGGAGAAGCATCCGGTGCTGTATCCGATCGCGATCGTCGACGTGTACGCGCCGCCGGCCGACTTCGACACCCCGCGCGGCCTGCCGATGACGTACCTGATCGATCCCGACGGCCGGATCGCCAAGAAGTTCCTGGGCCCGGTGACCGCGCAAGAGATCGAGACCGCCATCGCCGCCGCGGGAGGTCCGGAGGTGCCGCAGGCATGAGCGCGGCGGTCCGTTTCCTGATCAGCGGCAAGGTACAGGGCGTGTTCTTCCGCGCCTCGACCCGCGAGCAGGCGCAGCGGCTGGGCTTGCGGGGGCACGCGAAGAACCTGCCCGACGGGCGCGTGGAGGTGCTGGCCGCCGGCGAAGCCGCGGCGATCGATGCGCTGGAGCGCTGGCTGCAGCGCGGGCCGCCGCAGGCGCGGGTGGACGCGGTGCAGCGCGAGCCGGTGCCGGCTGTCGGGCCCGGCGAGGGGTTTTCGTGCGGTTGAGCGTGCGCCGCCGGCCGCGGGTGGCCGGCGCCTGATCCGCGACGGACGGCACTACCCCTCGTCCGTATCCCCGGCATAGTCGGCGATCGGTTCCAGCACGCCGAACCGCTCCTTTTTCGGCTTCGCAGCCAATGGCGGGAAATCCGGCGTGCTGCGCTCGACGTGCACGTCCGGCAGGCGGTCGAGGAGGTCGCGGATCAAGGTCAGCCGGCCGCGCTTCTGGTCGTTGAAGTTCACCAGCGTCCATGGCGCGGCGGCCGTGTGCGTCGCCTCGAGCATCGCCTCGCGGGCGCGGGTGTAGTCGTCGTATCGCTTGCGCGCCTCGATGTCGATCGGCGAGAGCTTCCATGCCTTGAGCGGATCCTGCGCGCGCTCGGCGAAGCGCTCCTCTTGTCGCTCCTGGTCGCAGCACAGCCAGTACTTGAACAGCAGGATGCCGTCGTCGATCAGCATCTTCTCGAACACCGGCGCCTGCTGCAGGAAGTCCTCGACCTCGGCGTCGCTGGCGAAGCCCATCACCTTCTCGACGCCGGCGCGGTTGTACCAGCTGCGGTCGAACAGGACGAGCTCGCCGGCGGCCGGCAGGTGCTGCAGGTAGCGCTGGAAGTACCACTGCGTGCGTTCGCGATCGCCGGGCTTGGGCAGGGCGACCACCCGGCACTGGCGCGGATTGAGGTGCGCCGAGATCGCGTTGATGGTGCCGCCCTTGCCGGCGGTGTCGCGGCCCTCCAGCAGCACCACCAGCCGTTTGTCGGTGTGCCGCAGCCAGCGCGCCAGCGCCACCAGTTCCAGCTGCATCGGCTTGAGCAGCTTTTCGTAGCGCTTGCGCTTGAGCTTCTTCATCGCGCCGCCTTGCGGGTGCCGGCCATGCCGCGTGCGACTTCCAGCAGCGCACCCTGCTGTCGCGGGCTGAGCGCCCGGTAGGCGGCCAGCAGGCCGTGCTCGCCCTTGGTGCGGGCGGGATCCAGGGTGCTGGCGAGTTCGGACAGCAACGCGCCGGCCGGCACGCCGAAGGTGCGCGCCAGGGCATCGAGCTGATCGCGCCCGGGCAGCTTGTCGCCGCGCATCCAGGCCGACACGGTGGCGGCGCCGGCCCGCGGGATCGCGGCGGCGATCTCGGCCACGGTCAGGCCGCGGGCGCGCGCCAGCAGGCGCAGGGTCTGGTCGATCGGCATGCGCTTACTCCTTCAGGCGCGGACGCAGCGTAGCGAGGTTGCAGGGGCGGGTGCGGGCATCGAGCTGGTCGCGGACGATCCGTTCCCACGCCGTGCGGCAGGCCGAGTTGGAGCCCGGCAGGCAGAACACGAAGGTGCCGTTGGCCAGTCCGGCGAAGGCCCGCGACTGCAGCGACGAGGTGCCGATCTCCTCGAAGCTGATCGCGCGGAACAGCTCGCCGAAGCCCGGCATTTCCTTGTCCAGCAGCGGCAGCAGGGCCTCGGGCGTGGAATCGCGGCCGGTGAAGCCGGTGCCGCCGGTGACCAGCACGCCATCGATGTCGTCGTCGGCGATCCATTGCGACACCGCGGCGCGCAGGCGGTAGCGGTCGTCCGGCAGCAGCGCGCGGTGTGCGAGCCGGTGGCCGGCGGCCTGCAACGCTTCGACGAGATAGTCGCCGGAGCTGTCGGTGTCGGGCGTGCGGCTGTCGGAGACCGTCAACACGCACAGGGAGAGAGGAATGAAATCGTCAGCGGCGCTCATGGCGCGAGCCTAACCCATCGTGACCTCACGGGCTCGCATCGCCGCCGCGCTCCGGCTCCGCCATCGCCCGCACCGCATCGGTGAAATCTGCGGCGAAGCCGTCCATGTCGAACAGGCCGCTGTGCGCGCGGCGCCGGGCGAGTTCGGCACGCAGCCCGGCCAGGGCCTGCGGGTCGCGGCCGAGCGCGACCGCGCGGGCGACGAAGGCCTCGTCGCCGTCCACGTTCATCGCGTCCATGCCGAGGTGGTGGTTGAGGCTGCCGGCCACGCGCGCGGCGAAGGTGTCGCCGGGGCGGGTCAGCACCGGGCAGCCGACCCACAGCGCATCCGAGGCGGTGGTGTGGGCGTTGTACGGTTCGGTGTCCAGGAACAGGTCGGCCAGCTGCAGCCGCGCCAGGTACGCGGCGTGCGGCTGCTTGGGCATGAACACCAGCCGCCGCGGATCCACGCCCCGGGTCTCGGCGAACGCACGCAGGCGTGCGTCGGCGCGGCCGGGGCCGGACAACAGCCACAGCACGCTGCCGGGCACCTCGCGCAGCACCGCCAGCGCCCGCGCCATGCTGCGCGGGTTGAGCTTGTAGCTGTTGTTGAAGCAGCAGAACACCACGCCGCCGCCGTCGGCCGTGCGTTCGGGCAGGCCGCAGTCGGCGCGCGCCGGCGCCGGCGGCACTTCGCGGCGGGTGTCCGAGGGCTGGAAACAGCGTGGCAGGTGCACGACCCGCTCGCTGAAGTGCGGCGCCAATGCCTCGGGCAGCACGAAGCCGTCGGCCAACACGTGGTCGATCCATGGCGCGCCCGAGGTGCCGGGGTAGGCCAGCCAGTTCACCTGCACCGGCGCCGGCCGCATCGCCAGCACCTCCGGCGCGCCGCCGCCGCCCCAGCCGCGCAGGTCGAACAGGACATCGATGCCGGCCTCGCGGATGCGCTGCGCGATCGATGCGTGCGACAGTCCGGAGACATCGTGCAGCCGCCGCGCCGCGCGCTGCAGGCGCTGCCGGATCACGCTGCCGTCGTCGCGGTTGAGTGCGAACAGGTGCGTTTCGAGCGTGCCTTGTGCCGCCAACGCCTCGAAGAAGGCGGCGGTCAGCAGCCCGGTCGGATGCGCGCCGAAGCCGTTGGACAGGAATCCCGCGCGCAGCGGCGCAGTCGCCGCGCGCGGTGGTGCCGGCGGCAATGGGCGAATCCGCGCAGCCAGCGCCCGCGCCCGCAGCCGCGCGCACTGCAGCTGCTCGGCGGGCGTGGCATCTTCGCTGAGGAAGGCGAACGGCTCGACCACGCCGTGCCCCGCGCGCACCGCGGCGCGCACCTGCCCGGAGAGGCGGTCGAGGTCACGCCAGTCGCACAGGCGCCGGCGCCAGGCCAGCAGGTGGGCGGCGATCAGCGGGTGTTCCGGTGCCAGCGCATGCGCGTGCGCATAGGCGTCGTTGGCGCCCTCGGCATCGCCGGCGTCTTCCAGCGCGTGGCCGAGCCAGACCGCGATGCCCGGATGCTGCGGCGCCTGCCGCGCGGCGGCGCGCAGGCTGTCGGCGGCTTCGGCATGGCGGCCCAGCATCCATTGCGCGCGGCCCAGCCGCGCCAGTGCTTCCGGATGGCCGGGTGCCAGCTGCAACGCGCGCTGTGCGGCGGCGGCGCCGTTGCCGGCGTCGCCGGCATCGAGTTCCACGTCGGACAACACGATCCAGGCCATCGCATTGCCGGGCTCACGCTGCACGGCGTGCCGGGCCTGGACACGCGGGTCGTCGGGTGCCGCCGGCATCGTTCAGCCGTTCCCCACGGGCAGGTGGAAGCGCAGGGTTTCGTCGTAGGGCTGCCAGCCGGTGGCGTGGTACAGCGCCTGCGCGGCCTGGTTGTCGGCCGTGGTCTCCAGCTCCAGGCGCAGCGCGCCGTCGTTGCAGGCGAAATCGGCCGCGGCCGCCAGCAGGGCACGGGCCACGCCGGCGCCGCGCGCCTCGGGCGCCACGAACAGGTCGTTGAGGATCCAGGTGCGCCCCACGCGCACCGAGGAGAACATCGGGTAGAGCTGGGTGAAGCCGGCGCCACGCCCGGCCTGTTCGGCCAGCAGCACCACGGACTCTCCGCGCTGCAAGCGCTGGCGCAGGAATTCGCGTGCCAGGCCGGGATCCGACGGTTGCGCATAGAACATGCGATAGCCATCGAACAGCGGAACCACGGTTTCGAGGTCGGCCAGCTCGGCACGGCGAACGGAAACGGACATGCGCTTGGCTCGTCTGAAGTCGGGCCTGCATCCTCGCCCGTGGGACGTCGCTTGTCATCCGCCGCGCGGGGCAGTCCCGTCCGTTGCGGTTTGGCATCACCGTCGCCACGGGCGGCGTGAATGAATAGCCGCGCCGAATAACCTGCGTTGCAACGATATGCCTAGAGCTTGGGTTTCGGAGAGAGCGACGTCCGGGTCGGGGACTGGCTCCCCGGCTCGGTCCGGCCATCCATGGCCGGACTCGCCGCCGCAGGCCCGTGCCGCTTCGCGGCCCGGTCCGGCCCGGCGCAGCGCGCCGGGCGTTCGCACAGGCCGCGCGGCAGTGCCGCGCAAGCGGCCCGTGCTCACCCATGGCCTGCTGTCCGCAGTCCCCGACCCGGACGCCGCCCCGGCAAGTCACTGTCCCGAATTCTGTCGGCTGGGTGCGACCGAGGCCCGTGTCGCCCGGAGCGTGAGTGGTGGCGTGGTGGGCGCGGAGAGCTGACCATGGATGGTCAGCGGCCCTGACTCGGGCCATGGATGGCCCGACGGAAGGGCGGAGCGCCCGCCGCGCCGCCGCTCACGCCTCCCGCGTGCTAGCCGAAGACATGCTTGACTTCGCCCGAAGCGCGCCCGGACTCAGGTATCTGTCAACCGCGCCAGCTCCTCGACCTGGTGCTCGCGGCTCAGGCGCTCGATCAGCGGATCGAGCCCGCCTTCGAGGATGTTGGGCAGGTCGTACAGGGTCAGGCCGTCGACGCGGTGGTCGGTGATCCGTCCCTGCGGATAGTTGTAGGTGCGGATGCGCTGGCTGCGGTCGCCGCTGCCGACCTGCAGCTTGCGCGTCTGCGCGGTGGCGGCGGCGCGCTTCTCGGCCTCCGCCTCGACCAGCATCGCCTTCAGCCGCTTCATCGCCTTGTCGCGGTTGGCGTGCTGCGAGCGCTCGGTCTGCGATTCGACCACGATGCCGCTGGGCGCGTGGGTGATGCGGATCGCCGAGTCGGTCTTGTTGACGTGCTGGCCGCCTGCGCCGGAGGAGCGAAAGGTATCGATCCTGAGGTCGGCCGGGTTGATCTCGATCGGCTCCGCCTCCTCCGCGACCGGAATGATCGCCACCGTCGCCGCCGAGGTATGGATGCGGCCCTGCGATTCGGTCTCCGGCACCCGCTGCACGCGGTGGGTGCCGGATTCGAACTTCAGCCGCGCGTAGGCGCCGCGGCCGTCGACGCGGGCGACGACTTCGCGGAAGCCGCCGTGCTCGCCGGGGCTGGCCGATTCCACCTCGATCCGCCAGCCCTGGCGCTCGGCGTAGCGCGTGTACATGCGCAGCAGGTCGCCGGCGAAGATCGCGGCCTCGTCGCCGCCGGTGCCGGCGCGGATCTCCAGGTACAGGCCGCCCTCGTCGCGGGCGTCCTGCGGCACCAGCATCGCCATCAGCACCTGGTCGAGTTCCTCCAGGCGGGCGGTGGCGGCGGCGATCTCCTCCTCGGCCAGTTCGCGCAGCTCAGGGTCGGCGCGCATCGCTTCGGCGGCCGCCAGGTCGGCGCGGGCGCGGGTTTCCTCCGCCAGGCCGGCGGCCAGCGGTTCCAGCTGGGCGAACTCGCGCGAATAGGCGCGGAAGCGCGCCTGGTCGCCGGCGACCTCCGGATCCGCCAGCAGGCGTTCGAGTTCGTCGCGGCGTTCGGCCAGCGCCTCCAGCTTACGGCGCAGGGTCGGCAGCATCGCGGTCCTCGTCGTCGGAGTGCAGCGCCTGCGTGATGGCGCGTGCGAGCTCCAGGTTGCCGCTGGCGGCGGCTTCGCGCACCGCGGCGGTGGGCGCGTGCAGCAGGCGGTTGGTGAGGGTGTGGGCGAGGAACTCGAGCACCGCTTCGGGATCCTGGCCGGCAGCCAGCTGCTGGCGCGCGCGGGCCAGCGTCTGAGCACGGGCGTGCTCGCCGTGCGCGCGCAGCTTGCGCAGGGGTTCGTTCAGCGGGCCCGCGGCCAGCGCCTCGGCGTAGCGCGCGACCTGCAGCTCGACGATCGCCTCGGCGGCGTCCGCGGCCTCGCGGCGGTTGCGGCGGTTGTCCTCGACCGAGCGCTCCAGGTCGTCGACGGTATAGAGATAGGCGTCCTTCAGTTCGGCCACGTCCGGGGCGATGTCGCGCGGCACCGCCAGGTCCAGCAGCAGCATCGGCCGGTGCCGCCGCGCCTGCAGGGCGGCTTCGACCTGGGCGCGATGCAGCACCGGCTCGCGGCTGGCGGTGGCGGAGAACACCAGGTCGGCCTGCGACAGGTGGCGGTCGAGCTCGGCCAGCGGCAGCGCCACGCCGCCATGGCGCGAGGCCAGATCCTGCGCATGGGCCAGGGTGCGGTTGGCCACCAGCAACCGCTTGACGTCGGCCTGCACCAGATGCCGCGCGACCAGCTCGATGGTCTCGCCGGCGCCGACCAGCAGCACCGTGGAGTCGGCCAGGCGCGCGAACGACTCCTGCGCCAGCCGCACCGCCACCGAGGCCACCGAGACCGGGCTGTTGCCGATCCGGGTCTCGCTGCGCGCGCGCTTGGCGGTGACGAAGGCGTGCTGGAACAGGCGGTCGAGCCGGGTGCCGAGGGTGCCGGCCGCGCGCGCCGACGCCCAGGCCTGCTTCACCTGGCCGAGGATCTGCGGCTCGCCCAGCACCAGCGAGTCGAGCCCGGTGGCAACGCGGAACAGGTGGCGCACCGCGTCCGCGTCGCGATGCCGGTAGAGATAGGCATGCAGATCATCGCCCCCGGGGTGCGTGGCCAGCCAGTCGGCCAGTGCCTGGCCGTCGTCGTCGGTGATCGCGTAGAGCTCGGTGCGGTTGCAGGTGGACAGCAGCGCGGCCTCGCGCACCTGCGGCAGCGCGCGCAGCGCCGCCAGCGCCCCGGGCAGCGCATGCTCGGCGAACGCCACCCGCTCGCGCAGGGCGACCGGGGCGCTCTGGTGGTTGATGCCGAGGGCGTGGAAGTTCATGACGGTGGCCGTCGTCCGTTCAGGTGCTTGCGATAAGCTTGCTGGCGAATCTCGTATTTTACGGCGCAGCCGCCCCCCATGCCTGCAATCCACCATTTCAGCCGTGGTTTCGTCCTGGCCGGCCTGCTCGCCGCCGCCTTGTCGGTCCTCGCCATGCCCGCCGCGGGACAATCACGCGGACAGCCAGAGGACGGGCTCGACGACGTGCTCGCCGCCTCCATGGCCGGCGAGTATGCGCTGCAGTCCGGCCGGCTGGACGAGGCCGCCGACTGGTATCTGCGCGCGGCGCGGGCGGCGGCGGACGACCCCGGCCTGGCCGAGCGCGCGGCGCGCATCGCGCTGCTGGCCAACGACGACGCGCTGGCCGGCGAGGCGATCAAGCTGTGGAAGCAGCGGGCGCCGCGTTCGCTGGCGATGCGCTCGGCCGAGGCCACCTGGCTGCTGCGCAGCGGCCGCGAGCGTGCGGCGCGGCGCGAGCTCGAGGCCATGCTGCGCGATCCCGAGCCGGAGGGCTGGCGCCACGCGCTGGCCGCGCTCGGCAGCGGCACCCGCGATCCGACCGCCTCGGCCAAGGTGCTGGGCCGGCTGATCGACGCCGGCGCGATCCCGGACCAGTTGCAGGCCTGGCTGGCCTTCGGCGGCCTGGCGCAACGTTTCGGCGAGCTGCCGCTGGCCGAACGCATCGTGCAGGAGGTCGTGCGGCGCTTCCCGGACGAGCCGCGGGTGGCGCTGCTGCGCGTCAGCCAGCAGCGCGAGGCCGGCGATATCGAGGCGGCGAGACGGACGCTGGCGGCGATCGAGGACCAGGCCCTGGTTTCGCCCGAGCTGCGGCTGGCGATCGCGGCCGAATACGACAACCTCGGCGATCCCGCCGCCGCGGCGCGGATCATGGCGCGTGGGCCGCAGGATGAGCGCAGCTACGGCTTGCGCGCCTCGTTGCTGGTCAAGGCCGGGGACAAGCCGGCGCTCGAGCAGGTCTATGCGGAACTGCGCAGCGAAGCCGGTACCCCCGATCCGGGCCAGCGCCTGCTGCTGGGCCAGCTCGCCGAGTACCTGGAACGCTACGAGGACGCGCTGGAGTGGTACCGCAGCGTGCCGGGCGGCGAGCAGCGCCGCGTCGCGCAGCTGCGCGCGACCAAGGTGCTGCACGACCTCGGCCGTGGCCAGGAAGCCTTCGCCGCGCTGCGCGCGCTGCAGTCCGACGCCGCGGTCAACGAGGACACGCGTCGCGACGCCTACCTGCTGGAGGCCGAGCTGCACAAGGAAGACGGCGATGCCGAGGCCGAGCGCGACACCTTCGCGCGCGGACTGGCCGCCTACCCCGACGAGGGCGCGCTGCTGTACGCGCGCGCGCTGATGTGGGAACGCCGCGACGACATCGCCCGCGCCGAGGCCGACCTGCGTCGCATCTTGGTGGCCGAGCCCGAGAACGTCGCCGCGCTCAACGCGCTCGGCTATACCCTGGCCGACCGCACCACGCGCTATGCCGAAGCGCTGGAACTGATCGACCGCGCCCGCGTCGCCGAGCCCGACAACGCCGCCATCATCGACAGCTATGGCTGGGTGCTGTACCGGCTCGGCCGCCATGAGGAGGCGCTGGTCGAGCTGCAGCGCGCCTGGCGCTTGATGCGGGATCCGGAGGTTGGCGCGCATGTTGCCGAAGTGCTGTGGGTGCTGGGCCGCCGCGACGAGGCGCGCGAGTACTTCGAGAAGGCGCGCGAACTCGACCCCGAGAACCGCTCGCTGCTGCGCGCGTTGCGCAAGACCGGAGCCGACATTTGAAGCCCATGCGAGTCCAGATCCGGGGGCTTTTCCCCGTTGAAGCAGGTGCGCAGGGGGGATTTGCTTTTGGCTCCCGCCCCGCTTTCCCACTTGCGAAAGCATGTGCCGCCCTGCTGGTCGCAGCACTGACCCTGGCCGGCTGCGTCTCGCAACCACAGCGGGCACCGGCGCCCGCTGCCCTGACCGGCGCCGCGCTGGCGGCGGCGACGGCGCGGGTCGAGATGCGGGAGGCGCAAGTGCGCGCGGTGGATCGGCTGGGATTCAGCGGCCGGGTGGCGCTGTCGAACGGTCGCGAGGGCGGCAACGGCCGCATCGAGTGGTCGCAGGCCGGAGACGGCTACCGCGTCGTGCTCAGCGCGCCGGTGACGCGGCAGAGCTGGAGCCTGACCGGCGACGCCGCCGGCGCGAGGATCGAGGGCCTCGACGGCGGCCCGCGCGAGGGTCATGACGTCGAGCTGCTGCTGCTCGAGGCGACCGGCCTGCGGATCCCGGTCGGGGCGATGGTGGCCTGGGCCGCCGGGACTCGCGCCGATATCGGGGCGGTCGGCCCGGCCCGGCTGCATTTCGATGCCGGTGGAACGCTGGCCCGCATCGAGCAGGGCGGCTGGACTATCGATTACCAGGGCTGGCAGCCGCCGGACGTGGCCGACGCCGCGACCCCGCGGCTGCCGCTGCGCATCAATGCGCAGCACGGCGACGCGCGGGTGCGGCTGATCGTCGACCAATGGACGCTGGATCCCGCGCCGGCGCAAGGCGGCTGACGCGTGTCCGCAATGACGGCGGATGGGTGGAGCGCCTGGCCGGCGCCGGCCAAGCTGAACCTGTTCCTGCGCATCACCGGCCGCCGTCCCGACGGCTATCATGCGCTGCAGACGGTATTTCGCCTGCTGGACTGGGGCGACACCCTGCGCCTGCGGCCGCGCAACGACGGTCGCATCGTCCGCCACGGGGCATCTGCGGCGGGGGTGGAGAGCGCCGAAGACCTGGCGGTACGCGCTGCTGAACTGCTGCAAAAAGAAGCGAATGTCAGCCAAGGCGCGGACATCATCGTCGAAAAGCGCATGCCTGTCGGCGGCGGCTTCGGCGGTGGTTCGTCCGATGCGGCGACCGTGCTCGTGGCCCTGGATCGGCTGTGGGGCAGCGGCCTGGGCGGCGCCCGGCTGGCCGAACTCGGCTTGCGGCTCGGCGCCGACGTGCCGGTGTTCGTGCACGGCACGAACGCCTGGGCGGAAGGCGTCGGCGAGCAGCTGTCGCCGCTGGCGCTGCCGCCGGCGTGGTACCTGCTGGCCGATCCAGGCGTCCGGGTCTCCACCGCGACCCTCTTCCAGAGTATTGAATTGACGCGAAATGCTGCGCCCGCGACAATACCCGACTTCACTTCGGGTGCTCCGCTCGGCAATGCGTTCGAGCCGGTGCTGCGCCGGCGCGAACCGGCCGTCGAGGCCGCGTTCGCCGCACTGGCGCGGGTCGGCTCGCCACGGCTGACCGGGACCGGTAGCGGCTGCTTCGTCGAATTCGCCACGCGCGAATCCGCCGAGGCCGCGCTTGCCCGGCTGCCTCCCGGCCTCACGGCCTGGGTGGCCGCCGGCGCGGCGCGCTCGCCGCTGCTGGAGGCGCTTGAAGCGAGAAGTGAGTGAAGAGGAGTGAGAAATGAGTAACGGCGCTCGGGCTTAGGCTTTCACTCTTTTCTCACTCCTCTTTACTCGTTTCTCGGCTTGAAGGGGCGTAGCCAAGTGGCCCAAGGCACCGGGTTTTGATCCCGGCATTCGCAGGTTCGAATCCTGCCGCCCCTGCCAAAGTGCCGTGATTGGTGATTCGTGATTCGTGATTCGTAAAAGCAGGAGGGCTTCGCTGGCTCCTGCCAATCACCAATCTCGAATCACCAATCACGGCTCCACCCCCCCCCCGCCACGGTCAGAGCGACGCGGAGAACCCTCATGAAAGAAGATCGCAACCTCCTGATCTTCTCGGGAAATGCTAACAAGCCGCTGGCGCAGGCGGTCTGCCGCGAGCTTGGCACGCGCCTGGGCAAGGCGCTGGTGTCGAACTTCTCGGACGGCGAGGTGCAGGTCGAGATCGAGGAGAACGTGCGCAAGCAGGAGGTGTTCGTGCTGCAGCCGACCTCCGCGCCGAGCGCCGAGCACCTGGTGGAGCTGCTGGTGCTGATCGACGCGCTCAAGCGCGCCAGCGCCGCCAGCGTGACCGCGGTGGTGCCGTACTTCGGCTACGCCCGCCAGGATCGCCGCCCGCGCTCGTCGCGGGTGCCGATCACGGCCAAGGTGGCGGCACGGATGTTCGGCGCGGTCGGCTGCGATCGCGCGCTGACCATCGACCTGCATGCCGACCAGATCCAGGGATTCTTCGACATCCCGGTCGACAACGTGTACGCCTCGCCGCTGCTGCTCGCCGACATCTGGCGCGCGCACGGCACCGACAACCTGATCGTGGTCTCGCCGGACGTCGGCGGCGTGGTGCGGGCCCGGGCGATCGCCAAGCGCCTCGACGACGCCGACCTGGCGATCATCGACAAGCGCCGGCCGCGCGCCAACGTCGCCACGGTGATGAATATCATCGGCGACGTCGAGGGCAAGACCTGCGTGCTGGTCGACGACATCGTCGATACCGCCGGCACCCTGTGCGCGGCGGCCGGGGCGCTGAAGGACAACGGCGCCACCAAGGTGGTGGCGTACTGCACCCACCCGGTGCTGTCGGGCGCGGCGATCGACAACATCACCCGCTCGCAGCTGGACGAGCTGGTGGTCACCGACACCATCCCGCTGGCGTCGGCGGCGCAGGCCTGCAACCGGATCCGGCAGCTCAGCGTCGCCGAGCTGCTGGCCGAAACGATCCGCCGGATCGCCTTCGGCGAGTCGGTGAGTTCGCTGTATGTGGATTGAGAGCCGGGATTCGTGATTGGTGATTCGTGATTCGCAAGAGCAGAGCGCTCCTCACGAATCACCAATGACGAATCACGAATCGCGAATCGCGAATCACCGCTCCACCGTCTCTCCTGGTCGCGGGAGAGTCGCCAAAGCCGCCGCGAGGCGGTTCATTCAACCAAGGTAGTGAAACAACATGGCAACCACGCATGAAATCAAGGTGCAGCGCCGCGAGGACGAGGGGAAGGGTGCGAGCCGCCGCCTGCGTCATTCGGGCAATGTGCCGGCGATCGTCTATGGCGGCGATCTCGACCCGGTGAGCATCCAGCTCGTCCACGAGGACGTCCTGCTCGCCAGCAAGAACGAATGGTTCTACTCCTCGATTCTCGACCTGAACCTCGGCGGCGACCTGCAGAAGGTGCTGCTGCGCGATATGCAGCGGCACCCGTACAAGCAGCAGATCATGCACCTGGACTTCCAGCGCGTCAGCGCCAACCAGGCGCTGCGCACCTCGGTGCCGCTGCACTTCCTCAACGAGGACAAGTCGCCGGCCGGCAAGGCGGCCGACGTGGTGATCACCCACGAGATGAACGAAGTGGAGATCAGCTGCCTGCCGCAGGACCTGCCCGAGTACGTCGAGGTGGACCTGGGCGAGCTGAAGCTCGGCGACGCGATCCACCTGTCCGACCTGAAGCTGTCGCAGGGCGTCGAGATTCCCGAGCTGAAGTTCGGCAAGGAGCACGACGTCGCTGTGGTCATCGCCCGTCACGGCCGCATCGAAGCCGAGGCTGAGGGCGAGGGCGACGAGGCCGAGCAGGCTGCCGGGGTGCCGGCGGCCAAGGTCGACGAAGACGCCGGCAAGGGCGAGTAACACCGGTCGCTGCCGGGGCGCCCGTGCGGGCGTCCCGGTGCCGGTGCACCCGATGGCGGACCTGCGGCTCATCGTCGGGCTGGGAAATCCCGGCCCTGAATACGCGCGGACCCGGCACAATGCCGGGTTCCGTTTCGTGGACGCGCTCGCCGGGCGCGTCGGCGAGCGCTTCCGGGTCGACGCCAAGCTGTTCGGCGAGACCGTGAAGATCGACGTCGGCGGCCGTCCGGTCTGGCTGCTGAAGCCTGCCACCTTCATGAACCTGAGCGGCAAGTCGGTCACGGCGGCGCTGCGATTCTGGAAGATCGAGCCGGAGCAGGCGCTGCTGGCGCACGACGAGCTGGATCTGCCGCCGGGCACCGCGCGGCTCAAGTTCGACGGCGGCCATGGCGGCCAGAACGGGCTGCGCGACACCATGCGGCTGCTGGGGCACGGGCGCTTTCATCGCCTGCGCGTCGGCATCGGCCATCCCGGCCACAAGGACAAGGTGACGCCCTGGGTGCTGGGGCGGGCCTCGGCCGATGACGACATCCTGATCGACCGTGCCATCGACGACGCCCTCGACGTGCTGCCGCTGGCGGTCGCCGGGGACTTCAGCGAGGCGATGAAGCGGTTGCATACGACGAAGCCGTGATTGGTGATTGGTGATTGGTGATTGGTGATTGGTGATTGGTGATTCCGAAAGGCGGCGCGCTTCTCGAATCACCAATCACGAATCTCGAATCACGGACACACCATGGGCATCAAATGCGGCATCGTCGGCCTGCCCAACGTCGGCAAGTCGACCCTGTTCAACGCGCTGACCAAGGCGGGTATCGCCGCGGCCAACTTCCCGTTCTGCACGATCGAGCCCAACGTCGGCGTGGTGCCGGTGCCGGATCCGCGGCTCAACCAGCTGGCCGAGATCGTCAAGCCGCAGAAGGTGCTGCCCACGGCGGTCGAGTTCGTCGACATCGCCGGCCTGGTGGCCGGCGCGGCCAGCGGCGAGGGGCTCGGCAACAAGTTCCTGGCGCACATCCGCGAGGTCGACGCGATCGCCCACGTGGTGCGCTGCTTCGACCACGGCGACATCGTGCACGTGGCCGGCAAGATCGATCCGATCTCCGACATCGAGACCATCGACACCGAATTGGCCCTGGCCGACCTGGAATCGGTGGAGCGGGCGCTGCAGCGCGCCGAGCGCTCGGCCAAGACCGGCGAGAAGGAGGCCAAGGCGCGGGCCGAGGTGCTGACGCGGGTGCGCGACGGGCTGGATGCCGGCAAGCCGGCGCGGGCGCTGGCGCTGTCGGACGACGACCGCGCCGCGCTACGCGACCTGTTCCTGCTGACCCTGAAGCCGGTGATGTACGTGGCCAACGTGCTCGAGGACGGTTTCGAGAACAACCCCTACCTGGACCTCGTGCGCGAGCGCGCGGTGGGCGAGGGCGCCGAGGTGGTGCCGGTGTCGGCGGCGATCGAGGAGGAACTGTCGCAGCTCGAGGAGGCTGATCGCGACGTGTTCCTGGCCGACCTGGGCCTGGACGAGCCGGGGCTGAACCGGGTGATCAATGCCGCCTACAAGCTGCTCGGCCTGCAGACCTACTTCACCGCCGGGGTGAAGGAGGTCCGTGCCTGGACGGTGAAATCCGGCGCCACCGCGCCGCAGGCGGCGGCGGCGATCCATACCGATTTCGAGAAGGGCTTCATCCGCGCCGAGACGATCGCCTTCGACGATTTCATCCGCTACCTGGGCGAGGCCGGGGCGCGCGACGCCGGCCGCCTGCGCCTGGAGGGCAAGGAGTACCGGGTCCAGGAGGGCGATGTCCTGCATTTCCGCTTCAACGTCTAGGCGCGGGGACGCATACGCCGTCCTCGGCGCAGGCCTGGATCAGGTTTGGCGTGTCGCCAGCCTCGGCCTCTGGCCGGCGCCGGTGGCTGCGGCTCGACCGTCGCGTTCATAATCATGAACGCGCGGACGCGGTCCTCCTTGCCGCAGGTCTCCCGGTTGGATCGCGCGCCCGTGATGCCGGATCGACCGGCACAATGGGCCGGTACGCGTTGACAGGCCTGCCGCTTCAGGCCAAAATCGCGGGCTGTTTTCACCGGCTTGCCAGAAACACCGGAGGGATACCCAAGCGGCCAACGGGGGCAGACTGTAAATCTGCTGGCTTACGCCTTCGGTGGTTCGAATCCACCTCCCTCCACCAGCTATTGCAAGTTCCGCGCGGCGCGGGAGTAGTTCAACGGTAGAACCTCAGCCTTCCAAGCTGATGGTGCGGGTTCGATTCCCGTCTCCCGCTCCATTGAGGCTCCTCCGGGTCGGCGCGAAAAATTCAACGCTCACGTAGCTCAGTCGGTAGAGCACCTCCTTGGTAAGGAGGAGGTCGATGGTTCGATTCCATTCGTGAGCACCATCTTCAGCAGTCTTCCATTCCAACAGTTCAACGAGAAACGCAACCATGGCCAAGGGTAAGTTCGAGCGCACCAAGCCCCACGTGAACGTGGGCACGATCGGTCACGTGGACCACGGCAAGACGACGCTGACGGCGGCGCTGACGAAGGTGGGCGCGGAACGGTTCGGTGGCGAGTTCAAGGCCTACGACGCGATCGACGCGGCGCCGGAGGAGAAGGCGCGCGGGATCACGATCTCGACCGCGCACGTGGAGTACGAGTCGGCGAACCGGCACTACGCGCACGTGGACTGCCCGGGACACGCCGACTACGTGAAGAACATGATCACCGGCGCGGCGCAGATGGACGGCGCGATCCTGGTGTGCTCGGCGGCGGACGGCCCGATGCCGCAGACGCGCGAGCACATCCTGCTGGCGCGGCAGGTGGGCGTGCCGTACATCGTGGTGTACCTGAACAAGGCCGACATGGTGGACGACGCCGAGCTGCTGGAGCTGGTGGAGATGGAAGTCCGCGAGCTGCTGTCGAAGTACGAGTTCCCGGGCGATGACACCCCGATCATCACCGGTTCGGCGCTCAAGGCGCTGGAAGGCGACGAGTCGGACATCGGCGTGCCGTCGATCCTGAAGCTGGTGGAGGCGCTGGACAGCTACATTCCGCAGCCCGAGCGCGACATCGACAAGGCCTTCCTGATGCCGGTCGAGGACGTGTTCAGCATCTCCGGTCGCGGCACGGTGGTGACCGGGCGCATCGAGCGCGGGATCATCAAGGTGGGCGACGAGATCGAGATCGTGGGCATCCGGCCGACCACCAAGACGACGGTGACGGGCGTGGAGATGTTCCGCAAGCTGCTGGACCAGGGCCAGGCGGGCGACAACGCGGGCCTGCTGCTGCGCGGTACCAAGCGCGACGACGTGGAGCGCGGGCAGGTGCTATGCAAGCCGGGTTCGATCGCGCCGCACACGCAGTTCGAGGCGGAGGTGTACGTGCTGTCGAAGGACGAGGGCGGTCGCCACACGCCGTTCTTCAAGGGTTACCGTCCGCAGTTCTACTTCCGGACCACGGACATCACCGGCGCGGTGACGCTGCCGGAGGGTACGGAGATGGTGATGCCGGGCGACAACGTGAAGATGGTGGTGGAGCTGATCAACCCGGTGGCGATGGACGAGGGCCTGCGTTTCGCGATCCGCGAGGGCGGCCGCACCGTCGGCGCCGGCGTGGTGGCCAAGATCCTGAAGTGACGCAGCGGCGCGAGCGCGCCTAGCGTGCTCGCCTTTGCCGCCGCGTCATCCCGGCGCAAGCCGGGATCCAGGCCCGCGCCGTCTCGGCGCAAGCCAGGAGGATCCACCAGCCCCCAGTCGTGCCCGGCCCAACGGCCGGCCACGGCACCCGGAGCCGGGCGCAACCCGGCTCCCGGAGAGTCGACCAGAGGGTGTTGCATTCACCCCAGCCGACTCCCTATAATGATCGACCACTTCGCGGACCACCTTCGGGACGGCTCGCGAAACCGCGAAATGAGGCGCAGGAGGCACCTCGTTTTCGCCAGACAGGGAAAATGTCGCGCGGCAGCGCCCCCGCCGTCCCGAAGTGCTTCGGGACACCATCGGCAGGGGCATTTTGTCGCGCTTGCAGTTCTCCGTCTGGGCGGGCCATATCGGCCTGCCTTGTTTTTTGCAGGGATACTCCCGGTGCCGGCGCTTCCAGGTTCCGGAAAGTCATTGATTCCACGGGGTTTTGCGCACCCAGCCGCGAAACCTGTCGCTCTTTCAACCAAGGAATTCCGTCATGGCGGACCAAAAGATCCGGATCCGGCTGAAAGCGTTCGATCATCGCCTGATCGACCGCTCGGCCAGCGAGATCGTCGAAACGGCGAAGCGGACCGGCGCGCAGGTGCGCGGCCCGATCCCGCTGCCGACCAAGATCGAGCGCTACACCATCCTGGTGTCGCCGCACGTCGACAAGGACGCGCGCGACCAGTACGAGACCCGCACGCACAAGCGCGTGCTCGACATCGTCGACCCCAACGACAAGACCGTGGACGCGCTGATGAAGCTCGAACTCGCGGCCGGCGTCGACGTCCAGATCAAGCTGACCTGAGGCCCAAGACCATGACCGCGAAGAAACATTCGTTGGGAATCGTCGGCCGCAAGGCCGGCATGAGCCGGGTGTTCACCGAGGACGGCAAGTCCGTGCCGGTGACCCTGATCGAAGCGACCCCCAACCGCATCACCCAGGTGAAGACCAGCGACAGCGATGGCTACAGCGCCGTCCAGGTAACGGTCGGCACCCGCCGCGCCGCGCTGCTGAACAAGCCGCAGGCCGGACACCTGGCCAAGGCCAAGGTGGAGCCGGGCCGTGGCCTGTGGGAGTTCCGCGTGGCCGACGACAGCATCGACGGCTTCAACGTCGGTGGCGAGATCAAGGCCGACATCTTCAGCGTCGGGCAGAAGGTCGACGTCCAGGGCGTGACCAAGGGCAAGGGCTTCCAAGGCACGATCAAGCGCTGGAACTTCAAGATGGGCGACGCCACCCACGGCAACTCGCTGTCGCATCGCTCGCCGGGTTCGATCGGCCAGCGGCAGACGCCGGGTCGCGTGTTTCCGGGCAAGAAGATGTCCGGCCACATGGGCGCCGTGAACCAGAGCACGCAGAACCTCGAAGTGGTCCGGGTCGACGTCGAACGCGGCCTGATCGCGGTCCGCGGCGCGGTGCCGGGCGCTCCGGGCGGTGACGTCATCGTGCGTCCCGCGAGCAAGGGATAAGAGGAGACCACGATGGAACTCGCCATCAGTAACAGTAAAGAGGCGCTGTCGGTTTCCGACGCCGTGTTCGGCCGCGAATTCAGCCGCGACCTGGTGCATCAGGTCGTCGTCGCCTACCGCAACGCGGGTCGCGCCGGCACCAAGGCGCAGAAGACGCGTTCGGAAGTCAGCGGCACCACCAAGAAGTCGAAGCGGCAGAAGGGCGGCGGCGCCCGCCACGGCGCGCTGACCGCGCCGATCTTCGTCGGCGGCGGCGTGACCTTCGCGGCCAAGCCGCGCAGTTTCGAGCAGAAGATCAACCGCAAGATGTATCGCGCCGCGATGGCCGCGATCCTGTCGGAGCTCAACCGCCAGGGGCGCCTGAAGGTCGTCGATGCGTTCGACGTCGAGGCGACCAAGACCAGCGCCCTGGTGGCCAAGCTCAAGGAAGCCGAGGTCGGCCAGCGTCCGCTGATCGTCACCGAGGAGGCTTCCGAGCACCTGTACCTGTCCGCGCGCAACCTGCCGTACGTGCAGGTCCGCGACGTGCAGGGCCTGGACCCGGTGGCGCTGGTGTCGGCCGACACCGTGCTGATCACCGCCGATGCGGTGAAGAAGATCGAGGAGTGGCTGGCATGAACGGCACCCAATCCGGCGTGAGCAACATGGCCGCGAGCAAGCTCTACGAAGTGATCCGCGCCCCGCGCGTGTCCGAGAAGACCGCGCGCCTGCAGGAAGTCTCCAACCAATACGCGTTCGAAGTGGCCAAGGACGCAACCAAGGCCGACATCAAGGCCGCGGTGGAGAAGCTTTTCGACGTCAAGGTCGAGGCGGTCAACGTGCTCAACGTGAAGGGCAAGAACAAGTCCTTCCGTTTCCGCAGCGGCCGTCGCGGCGACTGGCGCAAGGCGTACGTGACGCTGGCCGATGGCCAGTCGATCGACGTGATGACGGCCAAGATCTGACGAAGTTCTGACCCGTCAGGACTTCAATAAGAGGATTCCATTCCCATGGCATTGATGAAATTCAAGCCCACTTCCCCCGGCCGCCGTTCCGCGGTCCGCGTGGTGACGCCCGAGCTGCACAAGGGCGCCCCGCACGCGGCGTTGGTCGAGAAGCAGGGCAAGACCGGTGGCCGCAACCACCACGGCCGCATCACCACGCGCCACATCGGCGGCGGTCACAAGCAGCACTACCGCATCATCGACTTCAAGCGCGGCAAGGAAGGCATTCCGGCGCGGGTGGAGCGGATCGAATACGATCCCAACCGCACCGCCCACATCGCCCTGCTGTGCTATGTCGACGGCGAGCGCCGCTACATCATCGCGCCGAAGGGCCTGAAGGCCGGCGACCAGGTGATCGCGGGCGCCGATGCGCCGATCAAGACCGGCAACACGCTGCCGCTGCGCAACATCCCGGTTGGCTCGACGGTGCATTGCATCGAGATGAAGCCGGGCAAGGGCGCGCAGATCGCGCGCGCCGCCGGTGCCTCGGTGCAGCTGGTCGCGCGCGAACAGGGTTACGCGACGCTGCGCCTGCGTTCGGGCGAGATGCGCCGGGTGCCGGCCGAGTGCCGCGCCACCATCGGCGAGGTCGGCAACGTCGAGCACAACCTGGAGAAGCTGGGCAAGGCCGGCGCCAAGCGCTGGCGCGGCATCAAGCCGACCGTTCGCGGTGCGGCGATGAACCCGGTCGACCATCCGCACGGCGGCGGCGAAGCCCGCGCCGGCCAGGGCAACCCGCACCCGGTCACGCCCTGGGGCGTACCGACCAAGGGTTACAAGACCCGCAAGAACAAGCGCACGCAGCAGTTCATCGTGCGCGATCGCAGGAGTTAATCGGTCATGGCACGTTCCCTGAAGAAAGGCCCGTTCGTCGATCATCATCTGATCAAGAAGATCGAGACCGCGGGTACCAGCAAGCGACCGATCAAGACCTGGTCGCGCCGCTCGATGATCCTGCCGGAAATGGTGGGCTACACCATCGCCGTGCACAACGGCAGGAACCACATTCCGGTGCTGGTCAACGAAAACATGGTCGGCCACAAGCTCGGCGAGTTCGCGCTGACCCGTACGTTCAAGGGCCACAGCGGCGACAAGAAGTCGCGTTAAGGAGATGACGACCATGAACAACGAAAATGGCGCCAAGGCGGTCCTGCGTACCGCGCGCATCTCCCCGCAGAAGGCCCGCCTGGTCGCCGACCAGGTGCGCGGGCTGTCGGCCGAGCGCGCCGTCAACCTGTTGAAGTTCTCGGACAAGAAGGCCGCGCACATGATCCGCAAGGTGGTCGAGTCCGCGATCGCCAACGCCGAGAACAACCGTGGCGCCGACGTCGACGAGCTTTCGGTCACCACCATCATGGTCGACGAGGGTCCGACGCTGAAGCGCTTCATGGCGCGCGCCAAGGGCCGCGGCACGCGCATTCTCAAGCGCACCAGCCACATCACGGTGGTGGTGGGCGAATCCTCCGGAAAGGGCAAGTAACCATGGGTCATAAAGTTCATCCCACCGGCATTCGCCTCGGCATCTCCAAGGACTGGAACTCCAAGTGGTACGCCGGGAAGAAGGAATACGCCGACTACCTGGCCGCTGACCTCAAGGTTCGCGAGATGCTGCGCAAGAAGCTGGCGCAGGCAGGGATCAGCAAGATCCTGATCGAGCGTCCCAACAAGACCGCGCGCGTGACCATCCACACCGCCCGTCCGGGCGTGGTGATCGGCAAGCGCGGCGAGGACATCGACAAGCTGCGCAAGGAAGTCAGCGACATGATGGGCGTTCCGGCGCACATCAACGTCACCGAGGTGCGCAAGCCGGAGCTCGACGCGCAGCTGGTCGCCGAATCGATCGCGCAGCAGCTCGAGCGCCGCATCATGTTCCGCCGCGCGATGAAGCGCGCCGTCGGCAACGCGATGCGCCTGGGCGCGCTGGGCATCAAGGTCAACGTCGCCGGCCGCCTGAACGGCGCCGAGATCGCGCGTTCGGAGTGGTACCGCGAAGGCCGTGTGCCGCTGCATACCCTGCGCGCCGACGTCGACTACGGGTTCGCCGAGGCCAAGACCACCTACGGCATCATCGGCATCAAGACCTGGATCTACAAGGGCGAGATCTTCGATTTCAGCCAGGTGGGCCAGGAGAAGCAGGACGATTCGCCGCGTGGCGATCGCGGCGAGCGCAACGAGCGCCCGCGCGGTCCGCGCCGCGATCGTGATCGCGAGGCGAGGGACTAATCATGCTGCAACCGAAGCGAACCAAGTACCGCAAGCAACACAAGGGCCGCAACGACGGTCTGTCCTGGAATGGCAACCTCGTCAGCTTCGGCGAGTACGGCCTGAAGGCGACGCAGACCGGGCAGCTGACCGCGCGCCAGATCGAGGCCGGCCGCCGCAGCATCAGCCGCCACGTCAAGCGCGGCGGCAAGATGTGGATCCGCGTGTTTCCCGACAAGCCGATCACCAAGAAGCCGATCGAAGTGCGCATGGGCTCGGGCAAGGGCAACGTGGAGTTCTGGGTGGCCCAGATACAGCCCGGCCGCATGATCTACGAGATCGAGGGCATCGACGAGGCGACCGCGCGCGAGGCGTTCCGCCTGGCCGCCGCCAAGCTTTCGGTCACCACCCAATTCGTGACCCGGACGGTACGCTGATGTCTACGATCAAGGAACTCCGCGAGAAGTCGGCCGACGACCTCAAGACCCACCTGGTGGATCTGCACAAGGAGCAGTTCTCGCTGCGCATGCAGAAGGCCACCGGTCAGCTCGCCAAGACCCACGATGCCCGCCGGGTGCGCCGCGAGATCGCGCGCGTCAACACCCTGCTCGGTCAGACGAAGTAAGGAATGGCCGCCATGAGCGAAAACACAGAAAAGAAGCTGCGCACGGTCGAAGGCCGCGTCGTCAGCAACAAGATGGACAAGACCGTGACGGTGCTCGTCGAGCGTCAGGTCAAGCACGCGCTGTACGGCAAGTACATCCGTCGCTCGACCAAGCTGCACGCCCACGACGCCGACAACTCCTGCAACGAGGGCGATATGGTCCGCGTGGTGGAGATCGCGCCGATGTCCAAGACCAAGAACTGGCGCGTGGTCGAAGTCGTCACGCGTGCGGCCGAATAACTGAGGAGCGCCGACCATGATCCAGATGCAAAGCCACCTCGACGTGGCCGACAACTCCGGCGCCAAGGAAGTGATGTGCATCAAGGTGCTCGGTGGCTCCAAGCGCCGGTACGCCCACATCGGCGACATCATCAAGGTGTCGATCAAGGACGCCATCCCGCGCGGCAAGGTCAAGAAGGGCGAGGTCTACAACGCCGTGGTCGTGCGCACCCGCAAGGGCGTGCGTCGTCCGGACGGTTCGCTGATCCGCTTCGACGGCAACGCCGCGGTGCTGTTGAACAACAAGCACGAACCGATCGGCACCCGCATCTTCGGGCCCGTGACCCGCGAGCTGCGTTCCGAGAAGTTCATGAAGATCGTCTCGCTCGCACCCGAAGTGCTTTGAGGATTCATAGGGTGGGCCTCGGCCCACCAGGCAATGGTGGGCCAAGGCTCACCCTATAGAGACCGACGTTATGAACAGAATCAAGAAGGGCGACCAGGTCATCGTGGTCGCCGGCAAGGACAAGGGCAAGAAGGGCGACGTGGTGCGCGTGCTCGGCGACAAGGTTGTCGTGTCGAACATCAACGTCATCAAGCGCCATACCAAGCCCAACCCCCAGGCCAACCAGCCTGGCGGCGTGATCGAGCGCGAGGCGCCGATCCACGTGTCCAACGTGATGCCGTTCAACCCTGCCTCCGGCAAGGGCGAGCGCATCGGTACCAAGGTGCTGGAGGATGGACGCCGTATCCGGGTGTTCCGCTCCAGCGGTGAGGCGATCGACGCCTGAGGAATGCAGAAATGACACGTCTGGAAAAGTTCTACAAGGATGAAGTGGTACCGAAGCTGATGAAGCAGTTCGGCTACACCAATCCGATGCAGGTGCCGAAGGTGGACAAGATCACGCTCAACATGGGTGTGGGCGAGGCCGCGGCCAACAAGAAGATCCTCGAGAATGCGACCGCCGACATGGCGAAGATCGCCGGCCAGAAGCCGCAGATCACCAAGTCGCGCGTCTCGGTGGCATCGTTCAAGATCCGCGACGGCTGGCCGATCGGCTGCAAGGTGACCCTGCGGCGCAACCGGATGTACGAGTTCCTCGACCGTCTGGTCAACGTCTCGCTGCCGCGCGTGCGCGACTTCCGCGGCGTTTCGGCGCGTTCGTTCGACGGCCGCGGCAACTACAACATGGGCGTGAAGGAACAGATCATCTTCCCGGAGATCGACTACGACCAGGTCGACGCGATCCGCGGCATGGATATCGCCATCACCACCACCGCGAAGACGAATGCGGAAGCCAAGGCGCTGCTCGAGGCGTTCCGGTTCCCGTTCCGCAATTGAAAGCCGTGATTCGGGATTGTGATTGGTGATTCGCAAAGGCAACAGCCGCCGCGATCCCGCTCCTCCCAATCACGAATCACAAATCACGAATCACGAGGATTTACACATGGCTAAGACCTCCATGGTCAACCGCGAGATCAAGCGGGCCAAGCTGGTGAAGAAGCACGCCGCCAAGCGCGACGCGCTGAAGAAGATCATCAGCAGCGAGTCGGCGAGCTACGAGGAGAAGATGGACGCCGCGGTCAAGCTGCAGAAGCTGCCGCGCGACTCCTCCCCGGCGCGCCAGACCACGCGCTGCGCCCTGACCGGCCGTCCGCGCGCCGTGTACAGCAAGTTCGGCCTGGGCCGCAACAAGCTGCGCGAGGCCACCATGCGCGGCGACGTCCCGGGACTGCGCAAGGCCTCGTGGTAAAAACGCGGTGATTCGTGAAACGTGATTCGTGATTCGCAAAAGCGACGTTGCTCCTTCGAATCACCAATCACGAATCACCAATCACTGCTCCACAACGAATTCGCAATCCCGCGGATATCGGTGCACTCAAAGGTAACAATCAATGAGCATGACTGATCCCATCGCCGACATGCTGGTCCGCATTCGAAATGCGGCCGCCGTCGGCAAGCCGTCGGTGAAGATGCCGTCGTCCAAGACCAAGACGGCGATCGCCAAGGTGCTGAAGGACGAAGGCTACATCGGCGAGTGGCGCGTGACCGAGAACGGCGCAAAAGCCGAGCTCGAGATCGAGCTGAAGTACTACGAAGGCCGCCCGGTGATCGAGAACCTCAAGCGCGTTTCGCGCTCGGGTCTGCGCCAGTACCGCGGCAAGGACGAGCTGCCCAAGGTCCTGAACGGCCTCGGCATCGCCATCATTTCCACCTCCAAGGGCATCATGACCGACACGCAGGCGCGCCAGCAGGGCGTCGGCGGTGAAGTCCTGTGCTTCGTGGCCTAAGGGAGAACGCCCCAATGTCTCGCGTCGCCAAGAAGCCGATTGCCCTGCCCAAGGGCGTCGAACTGAACATCCAGGCCGATATGGTCAGCGTCAAGGGCGCGAAGGGCACGCTTTCGATCGCGCGTCCGCCAGGCGTCGACATCAAGCTCGAGGACGGCACCGCGGTGCTGGCTCCTTCCGATCCGTCGCACATGGCCATCACCGGGACCCTGCGCGCGATCCTCGCCAACATGGTCAAGGGCGTGTCGGAAGGCTTCGAGCGCAAGCTCGAGCTGGTCGGCGTCGGCTATCGTGCCTCGATGCAGGGCAAGGACCTGAACCTGTCGCTCGGCTTTTCGCATCCGGTGGTGTTCACCGTGCCGGAGGGCATCAGCATCGTCACGCCGACCCAGACCGAGATCGTGGTCAGCGGCGCCGACAAGCAGCGCGTCGGCCAGGTCGCAGCCAAGATCCGCGGCTACCGTCCGCCGGAGCCCTACAAGGGCAAGGGTGTGAAATATGCCGGCGAAAACATCATCCGCAAAGAGGCCAAGAAGGCGTAGTTCGTCGATCCGCCTCGGAGAAAGACCATGGAAAAGAAGATCGCCCGCCTGCGCCGCGCCAAGTCGACCCGCGCGCGCATCCGCGAAGTCGGCACGCCGCGCCTGTCGGTGCTGCGGACCGGGCAGCACGTCTACGCGCAGCTGTTCAGCGCGGACGGCTCCAAGGTGCTGGCTTCGGCCAGCACCACCCAGGCCGACGTGCGCGACGGCCTGAAGAGCAACAAGAACATCGAGGCCGCCGCCAAGGTCGGCCGCGCCATCGCCGAGAAGGCCAAGGCGGCCGGCGTCGAGAAGGTCGCCTTCGACCGTTCGGGCTACCGCTACCACGGCCGGATCAAGGCGTTGGCCGAGGCCGCACGCGAGGGCGGGCTGCAGTTCTGAACATGGGCGGGTCTCGGCCCGCCACTCCGGTTCGAGAGGAAGCTGCCGTCCTTGGCGTACCATTGGCGGCTTCGGAGCGTCCGGCCGGCCCTCCATGGCCGGGCGTTCGCCAAGGCGGCGCCGCAGTGCCGCGCCGGGCGCGCCTTGCCTCACCCCTGCCGATGCGGGCTGCATCGGGCGCAACGACGATTTGTCCGTCGCTGCGAAACACCCGCACTACACCACAACGATAAGCGGCTACGCCGCAAATTTCCTCAACTACCGAGATATGGCAATGGCAGAACAACGTGACTCCCGGGGGCGCAATCGCGACCGCGAGGAGATGGACGACGGCATGGTCGAAAAGCTGATCGCGGTCAACCGCGTCAGCAAGACCGTCAAGGGCGGCCGCCAGTTCACCTTCACCGCGCTGACGGTGGTGGGCGACGGCAACGGCAAGGTCGGCTTCGGCTACGGCAAGGCGCGCGAAGTGCCGGTCGCGATCCAGAAGTCGATGGAGTACGCCCGCAAGAACATGAGCAGCGTCGAGCTCAACGGCGGCACCCTGTGGCACACGGTCAAGGCCGGCCATGGCGCCGCGCGCGTATTCATGCAGCCCGCGTCCGAGGGCACCGGCGTGATCGCCGGCGGCGCCATGCGCGCCGTGCTCGAGGCGGTCGGCGTGAAGGACGTGCTGGCCAAGGCGGTCGGTTCGCGCAATCCCATCAACCTGGTCCGTGCCACGGTCCGGGGCCTGGAGGGGATGCATTCGCCGGGCAAGATCGCGGCCAAGCGCGGCAAGAAGGTGGAGGACGTTCTCCATGGCTAAGCAGGAATCCGGCGGCGGCACCGTCAAGGTGCGCCTGGTCAAGGGCTTGCGCGGAACCCAGGCGCGTCATCGCCTGTCCGTAAAGGCGCTGGGCCTCAACAAGCTCAACGATGTCCGCGAACTGAAGGACAGCCCGCAGGTGCGCGGCCTGATCAACAAGGTCCACTACCTGGTTCGGGTCGAGGAGTAACGAACATGCGTATGAATACACTCAAGCCGGCCGACGGCGCCCGCGAAGACCGCAAGCGCGTCGGTCGCGGCATCGGCTCCGGCCTCGGCAAGACCGCCGGCCGCGGCCACAAGGGTTCGTTCGCGCGCTCGGGCAAGGGCAAGATCAAGGCCGGCTTCGAAGGCGGTCAGATGCCCATGCACATGCGGCTGCCGAAGGTCGGCTTCCGCTCGAAGCTGAAGAACGACACCGCCGAAGTGATGCTCTACAACCTGGACAGGCTGGAGGGCGAGATCGATCTCGCCGCGTTGCGCGCCGCGAAGCTGGTGCCGCGCACCGCCAAGCGCGCCAAGATCGTCAAGAAGGGCGAGATCTCGAAGGCGCTCGTGCTCAAGGGCGTGCTGGCCACGGCCGGCGCACGCGCGGCGATCGAGGCCGCCGGCGGCAAGGTCGAGGGCGAGCCGGCGTAAGCCTGGCGCGGCACCGCCGCGCCGGCGAACGCCCGGCCACGGATGGACGGGCGGAACGGCCCGAAGCCGGTGAAGTCGCGCCATGGATGGCAGCCATTGTTTTTCGAGTGAAGGATTTTCGAGCGTGCAGATAGATCGTCACATCGGAGCATCGAATGTCACGCAGCGGTAGCGCAATGGGCGGCGTGGGCGCGGGCCTGGGCAAATTCACCGAGCTGCGCCAGCGACTGCTGTTCGTGCTCGGTGCGCTGCTGGTCTACCGCATCGGCTGCTTCATCCCGGTTCCGGGCGTCAATCCGGAGGCGATGCTGCGGCTGATGGAGCAGCAGCAGGGCACGATCGTGGACATGTTCAACATGTTCTCGGGCGGCGCCCTGGAGCGCTTCAGCCTGTTCGCGCTGAACGTGATCCCGTACATCTCGGCTTCGATCGTCATGCAGCTGATGGTGCAGATCGTGCCGAGCCTGAAGGCGATCCAGAAGGAGGGCGAATCCGGACGGCGCAAGATCACCCAGTGGTCGCGCATCGGCGCCATCCCGCTGGCGATCTTCCAGTCGGCCGGCATCGCCGTCGCGCTGCAGGGCTCGGGCGCCAGCAACGGCATCCAGGTGGTGTACGCGCCGGGCATGGGCTTCGTGCTGACCGCGATCGTCGCGCTGACCGCCGGCACCATGTTCCTGGTCTGGCTCGGCGAGCAGGTGACCGAGCGCGGCGTCGGCAACGGCGTGTCGCTGATCATCTTCGCCGGCATCGTCTCCGGACTGCCGAGCGCGATCTTCAGCACCCTGGAGCAGGCACGCAACGGCGACATCAGCCCGATCGCAGTGATCATGATCGGCGTCATCGTGCTGGCCTTCATCTTCTTCGTGGTGTTCGTCGAGCGCGGGCAGCGCCGGATCACGGTCAATTACGCGCGGCGCCAGGGCGGCCGCAATGCGTACATGAACCAGACCTCGTTCCTGCCGCTGAAGCTCAACATGGCGGGCGTGATCCCGGCGATCTTCGCCTCGTCGATCATCATGTTCCCGGCCACTGTCTCGACCTGGTTCGGCCAGGCCGGTTCGGCCCTGTGGCTGCAGCGGGCGGCGCAGGCGCTGTCGCCGGGCGAGCCCCTGTACATCCTGCTCTACGGCGGATTGATCGCCGGCTTCGCGTTCTTCTACACGGCGCTGGTGTTCAACAGCCAGGAGACGGCGGACAATCTGAAGAAGTCGGGCGCCCTGATCCCGGGCATCCGGCCGGGCAAGGCGACCGCAGACTATGTCGACAGCGTGCTGACGCGGCTGACGGCGGCGGGCGCCACCTACCTGGTGATCGTCTGCCTGCTGCCCGAGTTCATGCGCGCCGAACTGGGCGCCTCGTTCTACTTCGGCGGCACCTCGCTGCTGATCGTGGTGATCGTGGTGATGGACTTCATCGCGCAGATCCAGGCGCACCTGATGTCGCACCAGTACGAGAGCCTGCTCAAGAAGGCCAACCTGAAGGGGGGAGCGCGGGCGCGCTAGCGCGGCACCGCCGCGCTAGCGCGCGAGCGCCCGGCCATGGATGGCCGGGCAGGTCCCTCCGGAGCCAATGCAGTTCCGCCATGGATGGCAAGAACACCGGCTCTTGTGGGGGTGAACCCCGACAGGGGCGCGCTAGCGCGGCACTGCCGCGCAGCCCCGGTGAACGCCCGGCCAAGGATGGCCGGGCCGGACCACCCGCAAGCCGGTACGGTTGCGCCATGGATGGCAGCTCGAATATCGATCGCCGCCCCTGACCCAATGTCCGGAGCGGCGGTTGCAGCACAACAACCCGTCCCTGACGACAGCGCAGGGCGGGAAGATGGGCGACCTGTGCGGCGGTCTCGCGCGCAGGTGGGCCGTCGCCGGTCCTCCGCTCGAGTGGCGGAGGTGGCCGGAACCGGGATTCCCCGGTTCCGGTACAGCGGCGGCCCGTCGCCGGAGCACGGGCACACTCCCCGTGCCGGAGTCCCTGGTGGCCAAAGGCCGTCCGGGGGCTTCCTGAAAACCCGAGACCCTGCTACAATTTCGTGTTCACTCCGCCGGATTCCAGTGATCCGGCCGCCAAACCAGTTGGAGATCGCCTCATGGCGCGTATCGCGGGCGTCAACCTGCCTGCCCAGAAGCATGTCTGGGTCGGGCTGCAAAGCATCTACGGCATCGGCCGTACCCGTTCCAAGCAGGTCTGCCAAGCGGCCGGCGTCGAGGTATCGACCCGGATCGTCGACCTGTCCGAGCCGGAAGTCGAGCGCCTGCGCGCCGAGGTCGGCAAGCTGGTGGTCGAGGGCGATCTGCGTCGCGAGGTCGGCATGTCGATCAAGCGCCTGATGGACCTGGGTAGCTACCGAGGCCTGCGCCACCGCCGCGGCCTGCCGCTGCGCGGCCAGCGCACCCGCACCAACGCGCGCACCCGCAAGGGCCCACGCAAGCCGATCAGGAAGTAAGGGGACAACGCCATGGCCAAGCCGGCTGCCAAAACCAAGAAGAAGATCAAGCGCGTCGTCACCGACGGCATCGCCCACGTCCACGCTTCGTTCAACAACACCATCATCACGATCACCGATCGCCAGGGCAACGCGCTGTCGTGGGCGACCTCCGGCGGCGCGGGCTTCCGCGGCTCCCGCAAGTCGACCCCGTTCGCGGCGCAGGTCGCCGCCGAGAAGGCCGGCAAGGTCGCGCTCGACTACGGCGTGAAGTCGCTGGAAGTGCGGATCAAGGGCCCGGGCCCGGGCCGCGAGTCGGCGGTGCGTTCGTTGAACAACGTCGGCTACAAGATCACCAACATCATCGACGTGACGCCGATCCCGCACAACGGGTGCCGGCCTCCCAAAAAGCGTCGCGTCTGAGGAGCTGAGAAGATATGGCTCGTTATATCGGTCCCACCTGTAAGCTCGCCCGCCGCGAAGGCGCCGACCTGTCGCTGAAGAGCCCGACGCGCGCGTTGGATTCCAAGTGCAAGCTGGAGCAGAAGCCCGGCCAGCACGGCGCCGGCACCGGCGCCCGCCGCAGCAAGCTGTCCGACTACGCCACCCAGCTGCGCGAGAAGCAGAAGGTCAAGCGCATCTACGGTCTGCTCGAGCGCCAGTTCCGCAACTACTACAAGAAGGCCTCGACCAAGAAGGGCAACACCGGCGAGAACCTGCTGCAGTTGCTGGAAACCCGCCTCGACAACGTCGTCTATCGCATGGGCTTCGCGGTGACCCGCCCGGCCGCGCGCCAGCTGGTCTCGCACCGTGGCGTCACCGTCAACGGCAAGCCGGTCAACCTGCCGTCCTATCAGGTCCAGGCCGGCGACGCGATCGCCCTGTCCGAGCGTGCGCAGAAGCAGATGCGCGTGCAGGAAGCGCTGGACGTGTCTGCGCAGATGGACCTGTCGCCGGGCTGGGTCGAGGTCGACGCCAAGAAGTTCGCCGGCGTGTTCAAGTCGGTGCCGGATCGCGGTGATTTGCCGTCCGACATCAACGAAGCGCTGATCGTCGAGCTGTATTCGAAGTAAGGCCGGAAGGGCGCCCGCAGCCGGTCTGCCGGCCCCGATCGCGTCCTTTCGCAACCCCCGCCAGCGCGCGCAATCGCGCGCTGGGCTCCCCCGGTTCCAAGGGGGCTCCAAACGCGCCACGGCCTCGCGCCCCCACGCGACGGCATTTGAGGAGAAGCCAAGAAAATGACGGTTACTGCCAACCAGGTCCTGCGCCCGCGCGCTCCGCAGATCGAGCGTCTCGCCGGCAATCGCGCCAAGGTCGTGATCGAGCCCCTGGAGCGTGGCTACGGGCATACGCTCGGCAACGCGCTGCGCCGCGTGCTGCTGTCGTCGATTCCGGGCTTCGCGATCACCGAGGTCGAGATCGACGGCGTGCTGCATGAGTACAGCGCCCTCGAGGGCCTGCAGGAAGACGTGCTCGAAGTCCTGTTGAACCTGAAGGACGTCGCCATCCGCATGGGCACCGGCGAGTCCTCGACCCTGTCGCTGGCCAAGTCCGGCCCGGGCACGGTCACCGCGGCGGACATCAAGACCGACCACAACGTCGAGATCCTCAACGGTGACCACGTGATCTGCACCCTCACCAAGGATGCGTCGGTCAACATGCGCCTGAAGATCGAGCGCGGCTTCGGCTATCAGCCGGCCGCCGCGCGCCGGCGTCCGGACGAGGAGACCCGCGCCATCGGCCGGTTGATGCTGGACGCATCGTTCTCGCCGGTGCGCCGCGTCGCCTACGAGGTCGAGGCCGCCCGCGTCGAGCAGCGCACCGACCTCGACAAGCTGGTCCTGGACATCGAGACCAACGGCACGATCGACGCCGAGGAAGCCGTGCGCACCGCCGCCGACATCCTTACCGACCAGCTGTCGGTGTTCGGCGACTTCACCAACCGCGACCGCGGCGCCGCCAAGCAGCAGACCGCTGGCGTGGATCCGCTGCTGCTGCGTCCGATCGACGATCTCGAGCTGACCGTGCGCTCGGCCAACTGCCTCAAGGCCGAGAGCATCTACTACATCGGCGACCTGATCCAGAAGACCGAGGTCGAGCTGCTCAAGACCCCGAATCTCGGCAAGAAGTCGCTGACCGAGATCAAGGAAGTGCTTGCCCAGCGCGGCCTGTCGCTCGGCATGAAGCTGGAGAACTGGCCGCCGGCCGGTGTCTCCCAGCACGGCATGCTTGGGTGAGTGACCGCACTTAGCCGATGCCCTATCGGCATCGGCTGCGGTCGCGAACGCCCGGCCATGGATGGCCGGGCAGGACGATCCGAAGCCAGTTTCGCTCCGCCATGGATGGCAGGCATAGAATTCGAGAGGCGCGCGTTGGGCGTCGCCATCCGAGACAAATTCAGGAATCACGACCATGCGCCACCAGAAAGCCGGACGCAAATTCAACCGCACCAGCGCCCATCGCGAAGCGATGTTCCGCAACATGGCGGCGTCCCTGTTCAAGCACGAGATGATCCGCACCACGCTGCCGAAAGCCAAGGAGCTGCGCCGCGTTGCCGAACCGCTGATCACCATCAGCAAGAACGATGGCGTCGCCAACCGGCGGCTGGCGTTCGCCCGGCTGCGCGACAAGGAAGCGGTCGGCAAGCTGTTCGTCGAGCTGGGGCCGCGCTACCGCGCACGTCCGGGCGGCTATCTGCGCATCCTCAAGTGCGGTTTCCGCGATGGCGACAACGCGCCGATGGCGTACGTCGAGCTGGTGGATCGTCCGCAGGCGACCGCCGACGCCGAGTAAGCCAGACACATTCGTTCTTGCAGAACCCCGGCCTTCGCGTCGGGGTTTTTGCTATCTTGCGCCGATGCAACCCAATCCCTTCCGCTGGTCCTTCCGCGGGCAACTCCTGGCCGGTGCCGCGATCTGCGCGGCGCTGATCGGCTTCGCGATCTTCTCGCAGTTGCAGTGGGGGCTGGAGCCGTGCCCGTTGTGCATCTTCCAGCGCATCGCATTCGCCGCGCTCGGTATCGTGCTGTTGCTCGGCGCGCTGCATGCGCCGCGAGGCAGGGCGGGCCGGGGCGCATACGGCGTGCTCGGATTCGCAGCGGCTGCGGTCGGGATCGGGATCGCCGGGCGCCATACCTGGATCCAGCTGTTCCCGCCGGAGATCCCGGCGTGCGGACCGCCGCTGGATTTCCTGCGCGAGACCATGTCGACCACGAGCCTGATCCGCAAGGTGCTGACCGGCACCGGCGATTGCGGCAACGTCGACTGGACCTTCCTGGGCCTGTCGATGCCGGCCTGGAGCCTGGTCTGGTTCGTCCTGCTCGGCGGATGGGCGCTGTACGCCGGCTTCCGTCGCCGCGCCTGAACCGCGCCAGGGACGGTTGCAGACGAAATTGACGCAGTGCAGCAGTCTGGCATGATGATCGGCCAAGCCTGGATCCGAACATGTCCCCGTCCGAACGCAACCTCCGTGCCGCGACCCTGCCCGCCGACTGGCGGCCGGACAGTTGGCGCGCGCGTCCGGCGCTGCAGTTGCCGACCTATCCCGATGCCGCCGTGCTGGCGCAGGTGCAGCAGGAACTGCAGGCGCTGCCGCCGCTGGTGACGTCGTGGGAAATCCTGACCCTGAAGCAGCAGCTCGCCGAGGCGCAGGAAGGGCGGCGTTTCCTGCTGCAGGGCGGCGATTGCGCGGAGAACTTCAGCGACTGCAGTTCGGAGCTGATCTCCAACCGGCTCAAGGTGCTGCTGCAGATGAGCCTGGTGCTGGTGCACGGCCTGCGCCTGCCGGTGGTGCGGGTGGGGCGCTTCGCCGGGCAGTACGCCAAGCCGCGCTCCGCCGATACCGAGACCCGCGACGGCGTGACCCTGCCCAGCTACCGCGGCGACATGGTCAATGCGCCCGAGTTCACTCCCGAGGCACGGATCCCGGATCCGCGGCGCATGATCAAGGCGCACGCGCGTTCGGCGATGACCATGAACTTCACCCGGTCGCTGATCGACGGCGGCTTCGCCGACCTGCACCACCCCGAGTACTGGAATCTCGGCTGGGTCGGGCACTCGCCGCTGGCGGCCGAGTACCACCGCATGGTTGCCAGCATCGGCGATGCGGTGCGCTTCATGGAGACGCTGTCCGGTACCGAGGTCTACAACCTCAACCGGGTCGACTTCTACACCTCGCACGAGGCATTGCTGCTGCCGTACGAGGAAGCGCAGACGCGGCAGGTGCCGCGGCAGTGGGGCTGGTTCAACCTCAGTACGCACTTTCCGTGGATCGGCATGCGCACGGCGGCGCTGGACGGCGCCCATACCGAATACTTCCGCGGCATCCGCAACCCGATCGCGGTCAAGATCGGTCCGTCGGTGACCCCCGACCAGCTGCTGCGCCTGATCGACGTGCTCAACCCGGACGACGAGCCCGGCCGGCTCGGGCTCATCCATCGCATGGGCGCGACCCAGATCGCCGATCGGCTGCCGGCGCTGCTGGAGGCGGTGAAGCGGGAAGGCCGCCGCGTGCTGTGGATCTGCGATCCGATGCACGGCAATACCGAGGCGACCAGCAACGGCTACAAGACCCGCCGCTTCGACAAGATCCACAGCGAGGTGGAGCAGGCGTTCGACCTGCATGCCGCGGCGGGCACCCGCCTGGGCGGCGTGCATCTCGAGTTGACCGGGGAGGACGTCACCGAGTGCACCGGCGGCGCCCGCGATCTCACCGATCTCGACCTGACCCGCGCCTACCGCACCACCGTCGATCCGCGCCTGAACTACGAGCAGGCGCTGGAGATCGCGATGTCGATCGTGCACAAGCAGAACCAGATCGCCGCGCCCGCGGCGCGCTAGTCGTCCGCCGCCGACGGCACGGTGGCCAGGAAGCCGGGCGGCCGGCGCGCCCGGGTCGCGCGTTCGAAGGCATAGGCGAGTTCGATCAGCCGTGGCTCGCTCCAGGCCGGGCCCAGGAAGGTGATCCCGAGCGGCAGGCCATGGCTGTCGCCCATCGGGACGGTGATGCTCGGGGTACCGGCGACGGCGGCGACGCCGTAGCCGGCGCCGCCGAAGTGATCGCCGTTGAGCGGGTCGATCGGCCAGGCCGGGCCGGTGGTCGGCGCCACCAGCGCATCCAGGCGCTGCGCGCGCAGCGTCGCATCGAGACCCTCGTCGCGCGAGAGGCGGCGCGCGCGTTCGCGCGCCCGCAGGTAGGCCGGATCGTCGAGCCCGTCCTTGGCTTCCGCCCGCTCGAACAGCTCCTGCCCGAACCAGGGCATTTCCGCCGCGGCCTGCTCGCGGTTGAAGGCGATCAGCGCCGACAGCGTCCGCACCGGCGCCCTGCGCGAGCCGAGATAGCGTTCGAGCCCATCCTTGAACTCGTACAGCAGCACCTCGAGCTCGTCGTCGCCCCAGTCGCCGGCGGTGGCGATCCGGGCGTCCGTCACGATGGCGCCGGCCGCCTGCAGGGCATTCACCGCGCGCGCGAAGGCGGCGTCCACGTCGGCCTGGTCGGCGACGCCGTGATTTCGAAGCACGCCGATGCGCGCGCCGTGCAGGCCGTCGGCGCGCAGGTGCGGGCCGTAGTCCGCGCGCGCATGTGCGGCGGCGCCGGCGGTCGCGGCGTCGGCCGCGTCGGGGCCTGCCATCGCCGCCAGCAGCGCCGCCGCGTCGGCGACATTGCGCGCCATCGGGCCGGCGGTGTCCTGGCTCACCGAGATCGGGATGATGCCGTCACGGCTCACCAGGCCCACCGTTGGCTTGATTCCGACCAGGCCGTTGACCGCCGCCGGGCACAGGATGCTGCCGTCGGTCTCGGTGCCGACGCCGACCGCGGCGAGGCTGGCGGCGATCGCGGCGCCGGTCCCCGCGCTGGAGCCGCAGGGACTGCGGTCGAGCACGTACGGATTGCGGGTCTGCCCGCCGCGCGCGCTCCAGCCGGAGGTGGAGCGGCTGGAGCGGAAGTTCGCCCATTCGCTGAGATTGGTTTTGCCCAGGATCACCGCGCCGGCTGCGCGCAGCCGGCGCACCAGGAAGGCGTCGCGCCCCGGGCGGTGTTCCGCCAGCGCCAGCGAACCGGCGGAATTGACCATCGGCGTGGCGTCGATATTGTCCTTGAGCAGGACCGGGATGCCGTGCAGCGGGCCGCGCACCTGCCCTGCGGCGCGTTCGGCATCGCGCGCCGCCGCCTCGTCCAGCGCTTCGGGATTGAGTTCGATCACCGCGCGCAGCGTGGGGCCGGCATCGTCGATGGCAGCGATGCGCTCCAGGTAGGCCCGGGTCAGCGTGCGGCTGTCGAGCTCGCTCTTCGCCATGCGCGCCTGCAGTTCGGCGATGTCGAGTTCGGCGAAGGCGAAATCCGCCGTGGCGTGTGCCGTCGTGGCGGGCGCACTCGTCGCATCCGCAGCCACCGGGCTCGGCTGCCGCTCGCAACCGGCGGCGAGCACGCAGCCCAGCAGCAGCCAGGCAACCGGGGACGGCGCGCGTGTCGGGAGCTGGCGCATGGGCGGTGTTCCGTGGGTCCGGTCGGCAGCATGGCGTGCGGCACGGATTCCCGCAAACGCCCGAGCGCCATGCAACGTCGGGCCTCAGGCGAGCGGGTCACCAGGCGGCGCCGCGTCCTGCAAAGGCCACCAATGCGGGGTGTCGTAGCCGCCGGGCACGGTATGCGCGACTGCGATGCGTCCCAGGCAGGTCGCGAACGGCAGCGGTGGCAGGCTGCCGGGGCCGGTGTCGAGCGAAGCCGGCAACGTCGCCGCGCGTTGTTCCGGATAGGCCAGGGTGACATGCGGGGCGGCGGCCCTGCGCTCCGGCGCCTCGCCGCATGCCCTGGCCACCGCTTCGATATCAGTGAACAGGCGATCCAGTATCGGATCCGGCGCCGGGCGCGCGACCAGCACGCGCGGCCAGGTTTCGATCCGGTCGAAGACGACCTCGATGCGCCGGGTGCGGGAGGCGATGTCGGCGAGCATGGCGTAGAGCGGTCCCGGATCGGGCGGCAGCCCGCCGTGAAGGAAGCGCAACGTCATGTGCAACTGGCGCCGATTGCGCCACTTGAGGCGCCCGGCCGGCGGCAGCCGGTCGGCGATTGACGCGCACAGCGCCGCCAGCGCGTCGAGCGCATCCTCGTCCGGCATCCAGGCGACGAAGATGCTCATGGTGCGGACCTCAGGCGGCGCGGCTCGCGCGCTTGCGGTCGATCTCGGTGCGCTGCTTCTTGCGCAGGCGGATCTGCTTGGGCGTGACTTCGACCAGTTCGTCGTCGTCGATGAACTCCAGCGCCTGCTCCAGCGACAGCTTGACCGGCGGGATCAGGCCTTCGTCCTGGTCCTTGCCCGAGGCGCGGAAGTTGGTCAGCTGCTTGCCACGCAGGGCGTTGACGGTGAGGTCGTTGTCCTTGGAATTGATGCCGACGATCTGGCCCTCGTAGATCTCCTCGCCCGGCTCGATGAACAGCCGCCCGCGCTCCTGCATCGCGATCTGCGCATAGGCCGGCGACGGGCCGGTGCCGTTGGAGATCAGCACGCCGTTGATGCGCTGGCCGATCTCGCCCTCGGCGCGCGGGCCGTAGTGATCGAACACGTGGAATAGCAGGCCGGTGCCGGCGGTCAGGGTGCGGAATTCGGTCTGGAAGCCGATCAGTCCGCGCGCCGGGATGATGAACTCCAGGCGCACGCGGCCCTTGCCGTCCGGCTCCATGTTCTGCAGCTGCGCCTTGCGCTCGCCCAGGCGGCCCATCACGCCGCCCTGGAACTGTTCTTCCATGTCGACGACCAGCTGCTCGTAGGGCTCCTGCTTGACGCCGTCGACCTCGCGCACGATCACCTCCGGGCGCGACACCGCCAGCTCGTAGCCTTCGCGGCGCATGGTCTCGATCAGGATCGACAGGTGCAGCTCACCGCGGCCGGAGACCTTGAACTTGTCGGCGTCGCTGGTGTCCTCGACCTTCAGCGCGACGTTGTGCTGGGTCTCGCGGGTCAGGCGGTCGCGCAGCTGGCGGCTGGTGAGGAACTTGCCGCCGCTGCGGTCCTTGACCCCGGCGAACGGCGAGTCGTTGACCTGGAAGGTCATCGAGATGGTCGGCTCGTCGACGGTCAACACCGGCAGCTGCTCGACCGCGTTCGGCGCGCACAGCGTGTCGGAGATGCCGAGGCCCTCGATGCCGCTGAAGGCGATGATGTCGCCGGCCTGCGCCTGCGGCACTTCCACGCGCTCCAGGCCCATGAAGCCGAGCACCTGCAGCACCTTGGCGTTGCGGGTCTTGCCCTCGCGGTCGACCACCGTGACCTGCTGGTTGGTCTTGATCGTGCCGCGCTGGATGCGGCCGATGCCGATGATGCCGACGTAGCTGTTGTAGTCCAGCGAGGTCACGCGCATCTGGAACGGGCCGTCCGGATCGACCGGCGGCGGCGAGACGTGCTGGCAGATCGCCTCGAACAGCGGCGTCATGTCGCCCTCGCGCACGTCCTCGCTCAGCCCGGCGTAGCCCTGCAGGCCGGAGGCGTAGACGGTGTGGAAGTCGAGCTGGTCGTCGTTGGCGCCGAGGCGATCGAACAGGTCGAAGGTCTGGTCCAGCACCCAGCTCGGACGCGCGCCGGGACGGTCGACCTTGTTGACCACCACGATCGGCTTGAAGCCCATCGCGAAGGCCTTCTGGGTGACGAAGCGCGTCTGCGGCATCGGTCCGTCCATGGCGTCGACCAGGATCAGCACCGAGTCGACCATCGACAGCACGCGCTCGACCTCGCCGCCGAAGTCGGCATGGCCCGGGGTGTCGACGATGTTGATGCGCCAGGTCTCGCCCTGCGGGTCGGTCCAGCGGATCGCGGTGTTCTTGGACAGGATCGTGATGCCACGCTCCTTTTCCAGGTCGTTGCTGTCCATCACCCGGTCGGGGACGACGGCGCGCTCGTTCAGGGTGCCGGACTGCTTGAGCAGCTGGTCAACCAGGGTGGTCTTGCCGTGGTCGACGTGGGCGACGATGGCGATATTGCGCAGACGTTCAATGGACATGGGTGCAGACATGGGCGAGGCGCGCCGGTGCGGTGATGCAGGGCGCGGGAAGGGTAGTGGAGGAAGCCGGGTATTATAGCGTGTTGCGCTGCCGCAATCCGTCTCCCGGTTGAATCCGGGTAGTTGGCCCGCATCTGATCACCTAACTTCCCCTGAGGATCACCCATGTCCCTGAACGTCGTCTTCGATACCGACCGTGGCCAGATCAAGGCCGAGCTGTATGCCGACAAGGCGCCGCTGACCGTGGCCAACTTCGTCAATCTGGCCCGGCGCGGCTTTTACGACGGCCTCGGCTTCCACCGGGTCATCCCCGACTTCATGATCCAGGGGGGCTGCCCGGAAGGCTCCGGCCGCGGCGGGCCGGGCTACAAGTTCGAGGACGAGACGGATAATGGGGTCAAGCACGAGCGTGGGGTGCTGTCGATGGCCAACGCCGGCCCGGACACCAACGGCAGCCAGTTCTTCATCACCCACATCAAGACCGACTGGCTGGACGGCAAGCACACCGTGTTCGGCAAGGTCACCGAGGGCCTGGACGTGGTCGATGCGGTGAAGCAGGGCGACGGGATCCGTTCGGTGAAGATCGAGGGCGATGTCGACGCGGCACTGGCGGCGAAGGCCGATCGCGTGGCCGAGTGGAACAAAATCTTGGCGGCTTGAGCCCAAGTCGCACTTAAAGCTCAAGAGCGCCTTCGGTTTGCCGCGCGGGGCGTGAGCCGCACCGCGGGGATTGCTCCGCCCTTCGGTCCGGCCATCCATGGCCGGACTCAGGGCCGCTGCACCGTGCCGCTACGCGGCCCGGTCCGGCCCGGCGCAGCGCGCCGGGCGTTCGCCAAGACTGCGCGGCAGTGCAGCGCAAGCAGTCCTGGCTCACCCATGTGCAGCTCTCCGCAATCCCCGCGGCACGTCTCCCGCTCCAGCCATCGTCGGCTTCGGTGGAAGGGCTTTCGAGCATCCGATAGCGAATTGCCGGTGCGGCGTCCGGGCCGGGGTAT
>NZ_VSSP01000012.1 GCF_008312895.1 Luteimonas suaedae
CCGCCATCCTTCTGCACGGCACCCCCCTGATGCCAGAGCGCCGTCCTTTTGGCGCCAGCGAATCATACTCGTCTGGAGGACGGCGTAAAGACCCGCCCGGAATGGCTGTGCCTAAGCCGAGGCATTCCCCGCCGGCCGGTGCCAATAGCGGGTCTCGACGGGTTCTGGCAGCTGGTGAGCCGGGGGTCACCGCTTCACGGCTGTAGGCGCACGCCGGGCACGCGATGCTCGCAAATCCCAGCCTTCGCACGACTTGCCTTTCGCCTTCCGTAGGAGCGCGCCATGCGCGCGATACCGCGTGACGCGTGGGTCTCCGGACACGTTCGGCGGCCTCGGAACATGCCGGCATCGCGCGCATGGCCGCGGCGCCGTGAACCGCCATTGCCGCCAACATCTGCAATGCCGGCGGCATTTTCAGTTTCGGCTATCGGCGTCCTGTTGCGAGCCGGAAGAGGCGCCGGTAGACGGAATCCCGTGGCGGCGCCATGCCCGCGGCATCGCGCGCATGGCGCGCTCCTACGGAGGCGCGGCGCAGTTGACGAACCCGTCAGCGGCGCAGGGCGGCGATGACCGGTTCCACCTGGGATTCGCGGCCGAGCGCGGCACCGATCCGCTGCAGGGCGAAAGCCAGCGCCTCGGGCGTGTCCGCACGCACGGTGGCGTGGCCCACCTTGCGCCCGGCGCGTGGCGACTTGCCGTAGTCGTGCCAGTGCCCGCCCGGCTCCGCCAGGACCGGTACCGAATCGGGCAGTTCACCGATCCAGTTGAGCATGCAGGCATGCCCGCGCATGCTGGTCGCGCCGAAGGTGCGGCCGAGCACCGCGCGCAGGTGGTTCTCGAACTGCGAGGTCTCCGCACCCTCGATGGTCCAGTGCCCGGAGTTGTGCACGCGCGGCGCCAGCTCGTTGGCGAGCAGTTCGCCGTCGCGGCAGAACAGCTCCAGCGCAAACACACCGACGTAGTCCAGCGCCTCGGCCAGCCTGCCCGCATGCGCGATGGCGGCCTCGGCCAGCGCCGGTTCGACCCTGGCGGGCGCCAGGCTGGCGGACAGCACGCCGTCGACGTGCCAGTTCTCGGTCAGCGGCCAGGCGCGGAAGCCACCGTCGCGCCCGCGCACGGCAACCACGCTCAACTCGCGCTCGAACGGCACGAAGGCTTCGAGGATCAGGCCGACGCGATCCGCCTGCGGCCCCAGCGCTGCCCACGCCGAATCCGCCGCGGCCTCCGCTTCTCCGATTCCCGATTCCCGATTCCCGATTCCCGGCTTCAACCGGAACTGGCCCTTGCCGTCGTAGCCCAGGCGCCGGGTCTTGAGGATCGCCGGCAGGCCGATCGCCGCCAGCGCGGTCTCCAGCGCCTGGCGCGAATCGACATCGGCAAAAGGGGGCACCGGGATGCCGAGCTCGCGGAACAGGGTCTTCTCGGCCAGCCGGTCCTGGGCCAGGCCGAGGGCGCGCGGATTCGGGAACACCGGCACGCGCGCGCTCAGCCACTGCGCCGATTCGGCCGGGACGTTCTCGAAATCGAACGTGGCCACGTCCACGCGCGAAGCGAACTCCGCCAGCGCCGCTTCGTCGCGATAGTTGCCGACCAGCAGTGGCGCGAACTGCCCGGCGCAGGCCTCCGCCGACGTGTCCATCACCAGGAAGCGCAGGCCCAGCGGCGCGCCGGCAAGGGCCAGCATGCGGGCCAGTTGCCCGCCGCCCAATATTCCTACTGTCGTCATGGACGAAAATGCTCCACAAATCCGGATGGTCGGCGACGACGCGCCGGCATGGCACCGACGCCCCCTCTCCCGCTTGCGGGAGAGGGAAACAAGCGCGCGCCGGGCGCGTGCTTGTGGATGCCGAGCGTGGTCACGCCGGCGTACCGGGCTCTGCTGGCGGGCGTCGCGGGTCGTCGTCGCCGGCCACGGCATCGGTCTGCCGCTGGCGGAACGCCGCCAGCGCGGCGGCGATGTCCTCGTGATCGGCCGCCAGCAAGGCCGCGGCGAACAGCGCGGCGTTGATCGCGCCGGCCTTGCCGATCGCGAACGTCGCCACCGGCACCCCGGCCGGCATCTGCACGATCGACAGCAGCGAGTCGAGCCCGTTGAGGGTCTTCGATTGCACCGGCACGCCGAGCACCGGCACCGCGGTCTTGGCCGCCAGCATGCCCGGCAGGTGGGCGGCGCCGCCGGCGCCGGCGATGATCGCGCGCAGCCCGCGCGCCTGCGCCGAGGCGGCGTAGTCGAACATCGCGTCCGGGGTGCGGTGCGCCGAGACCACGCGGACCTCGTGCGGCACGCCCAGCGCATCGAGGCGTTCGGCGGCGTGCTGCATCGTCTCCCAGTCCGAGCGCGAGCCCATCACGATGCCGACGAGCGGCGCTGCGGGATTGGCTGGCGTGGCTGGCATGGTCGCTCCGGGGCGTTAAAGACGTATTTTAGCCGGGATTGGCGATTGGGAAGCGCAGCAACGGGGCCGATCCGGATCCGTGGCCGGAGTGGTACGCTCTTTCGAATCACCAATCACCCATCACGAATCACGCCCCCATGGACCACAAGCTGCTCGACATTCTCGTCTGTCCCGCCAGCCGGCAGCCGCTGATGCTGCTCGACAAGGCCGGCCTGGAGGCGCTGAACCGCGCGGTGGCTGGCGGCGGTGTCACCCGCGTCGACGACAGCGCCCAGACCGATCCGCTGCAGGCGGCGCTGGTGACCCGCGACCGCAAGCGCGTCTACCGGATCGACGACGGCATCCCGGTGCTGCTGGTGGAAGAAGCGATTCCCACCCGGCAGATCGACGGCTTTCCCGCCGGTTGACGCGGCGATGACGATCGCGATCGCAGCGCCTCCGGCCGAGGTCGTCGAGGCCGACGTCGCGCGCGCGCTGGCGGAGGATCTCGGCGACGGCGACGTCACCGCCGCGCTGCTGCCAGATACCGCCGACCGCGCGTTCCTGCTGTGCAAGGGGGCCGCGGTGGTGTGCGGCCGGCCCTGGTTCGACGCCTGCCACCGCGCGCTCGACCCCGACGTGCGCATCGACTGGCGCGTGGCCGAGGGCGACCGGGTCGCGGCCGGGACCGTGCTAGCCACGCTGTCGGGCCGCGCCCGCGCCCTGGTCAGCGCCGAGCGCGTCTCGCTCAACTTCATGCAGACGCTGAGCGGCACCGCCACCGCCACCGCCGCCTACGTCGATGCCGTGCGCGGCACCGGCGCGCGCATCCTCGACACCCGCAAGACCCTGCCCGGGCTGCGCCAGGCGCAGAAGTACGCCGTGCGCGTCGGCGGCGGCGTCAACCATCGCATCGGCCTGTTCGACGCGGTGATGCTGAAGGAGAACCACGTGCGCGTCTGCGGATCGGTGACTGCCGCGATCGCCGCGGCGCGGGCGCTGCATCCGGCGCTGCCGCTGATCGTCGAGGTCGAGACCCTGGCACAGCTGCGCGAGGCGCTGGCGGCCGGCTGCAACCGCATCCTGATCGACGACTTCGACGCCGACGCGCGGCGCGAGGCGGTGCGGATCGCCGCGGAGGCGCCGGCCGGCGCCCGTATCCCGCTGGAGGTCTCCGGCAGCGTCGACCTGGACAGCGTGCGTGCCGTGGCCGCCGACGGCGTCGACTGCATCTCGATCGGCGCGCTGACCAAGCACGTGCGCGCGATCGACCTGTCGCTGAAACTGGGTCCGCCGCCGGGATGAATCCGGTCGCCACCAGGCCGAGCGTCGAAAACGGAAACCAACCGACGCCTGCCTACCGTAGGAGCGCGCCATGCGCGCGATGCCGGCGGCGCTGGATATACCGGGTATGGCGGCATGGCGGGATCACGATCCCACGGCATGAGGCGGTAACTACCCGGGGATGACGGAAGGCGCGGGTCGGCACGGTTCGGGGGCATCGCGCGCATGGCGCGCTCCTACGAAAATGGGCGACAACTTCGGCGATCACGGCCACGCTGCCCCACGCGTCATCCGCCCCGCCCGCCCCGCGTCCCGACAGACAAGTGCCGGGACGTCCCAACGCGGCCGGCACCGGAACCGCTTGCCCGGTCCCCCCGGCGCCCCCACAGTAGCGCCATGTCTGGATTGATCCTGCTGATGATCGCCGCCGCCGCGGCGTTCGCGTTCTGGAGCGCCTCGCGCGCCGCCGCCGAGCGCGCCGGGCGCATCGGGCGCCAAGCCTGCCGCGCCGCCGGCGTGCAATGGCTGGACCAGACCGTGCATGCCGCCGGGCTGCGCCTGCGCCGCGGCGACGACGGCCGCCTCGGTTTCGAACGCAGCTTCCGTTTCGAGTATTCCGAGGACGGCGTCGAGCGGCACGTCGGCCGGCTGGTGCTGCACGGCGAGCGACTGGTGTCGTTCAGCGGTCCGGTGCGGGCGGCGGACACGTTGCCGCAGTGAGCGCCGGTGCATCGGGTGCGGGATCCGGCGCCCGGAAGAGCCCGGCCTGCATGTTGCTTGTCCCACGCTTTGTTCGTCATCCCGGCGCAGGCCGGGATCCATTTGCGGGAACCTGGCGACCCTGGAGCATTTTCGTGTCAGATGTTTACAAAGCATCCTTTCCTCGTCGCTCCCGTGCGGTCGGGAGCCCAAGGACTTTGCGGTGACCGGAGCGAAAGTCCCTGGATCCCCGCCTGCGCGGGGATGACGGCACTGTAAACACTCGGGGCAAAAGTGCTCTAGAGCGGCATCAAAGTGGACCCGGCCTGCGCTGGGATGGCGAGCCGTCGGCCATTCCCGATTCCCGATTCCCGAGTCCCGATTCCAGATTCCCGACCCCCGGCTACTTCACTACCCGCAGATGCGAGCCGCGCTTGGGCGTGGGGCTGTCGTCGCCGCCGGAGCCATCGTCGGGCGCCGGTGGCTCGTCGTCGGGATCCGGCGCCGGCCCGCCGACATCCTCCGGCAGCACCATGCCGTGGCCGGTCTCGCGCGCGTAGATCGCCAGCACCGCCGAGATCGGCACGTCGACCGGGTGGCTGACGCCGCCGAAGCGCGCGCTGAAACGCACGCCGGCATTGTCCAACTCGAGCCGGGTAACGGCACGCTCGGCGATGTTGAGCACCACCCGGCCTTCCTTCACCGCGTGCGTGGGCACGCGGACCCCGGGCTGCTCCGCGTCGACCAGGACGTGCGGCGTCATGCCATTGTCGACGATCCACTCGTACAGCGCCCGCAGCAGGTACGGACGATGGCTGGTCATGCGTGATACGTGCTCATCGCTCATGCCCGAAAGTGTACCCGGGCAGGCCGCCGATTGCCGCCGGCGCTGTCGGTGTTCCGAGGCCTTCGATAGCGGCCATTGCCCGGCAGGCCTACGCGTTTCGTAGGAGCGCGCCATGCGCGCGATGCCGCGGGTGCCGTCAGGATCCGATGGATGCCGCGATTCCGGACCGGCAGGCGCGCCGGTCACCGGAATTCGCGGGCGGTGCCACGCCCGCGGCATCGCGCGCACGGCGCGCTCCTACGGAAGGCATGGTCCGGAGCCTGCGCAGCGTCGGCGGCTGACCTTCGACGCGCTCAGCCGGGCAGTTCCCGCAGGTTCTTTTCTTGCGGCGTCAGGCTGCGCGCGAAACCGGGACCGCGGAAGATGCGGTTGCCGTAGTCCTCGATCGCCTTGCCGTCCTTCGGCAGCGGCACGTCGAGCGTGCGCAGGCGCCAGATGATCGGCGCCATCGCGCAGTCGGCCAGGCTCATTTCCGCACTCAGGAAGAACTTGCTGGCCTTGAACAGCGGCACCGACGCGGTCAGCAGCTCCCTCAGGCGCTTGCGGGCGGCCTCGGCCTGCTGCTTGTTGCCGATCTGGATCGCCTGGATCTGCGGCACCCAGTCGTGCTCCAGGCGCAGCATCGCCAGGCGCAGGCGCGCGCGGGAAAGCGGATCGACCGGCATCAGCGGCGGATGCGGATAACGCTCGTCGAGGTATTCGCAGACCACCGACGCGGCGTACAGCACCAAGTCGCGCTCGACCAGGGTGGGCACCGAGTGGTACGGGTTGAGGTCGATCAGGTCCTCGGGAGGATTCTGCGGATCCACCTGGATCAGGTCGTAGGTGACGCCTTTCGCGGCCAGCACCAGGCGCACACGATGGCAGAGCACATCGTCGACGGACGAAAACAGGGTCAGGGCATTACGCATACGCGGATTCGCGGCCATCATCGGCTCTCTCCCGCAGCCGGATACCGCCGGCCGCATCGACGCCGCCTGCCCACTGCGGGCGGTCGCCCCGGTTCCCGAGCCGTCCCCTCCCCTTCTCGCATCGGCCGTTCTGCGACGGCCTGATCCGGAAAAGCCCAGCTGGACGACCGGGCTCCCGCGGAGGGTCCGCCTAGTGCACGTCCCGCCAGTACTCCTGCTTCAACAACCAGGCGAGGAACGTGAAGAACGCCAGGAACAGGATCACCCACACGCCGATACCCTGGCGTTTGAGCGCGGCCGGCTCGCTGGCATACTCGAGGAAAGCTGAAATGTCGCGCGCGGTACGGTCGAACTCGGCGGCGCTCTGCGTGCCCGCCTGCGCCAGTTCCAGATGATCGACCGTGGGCTCGCCGATCTCGTCGGGCTCACCGTACACCGGACGCTGCAGGCCCTGCATCTCCCACAGCGGGTTCGGCATCGACACGTTCGGATAGAGCGTGTTGTTCCAGCCCAGCGTGCTCGACTCGTCCTGGTAGAAGGACTTGAGAAAAGTGTAGATCCAGTCGGGACCGCCGGCCTTGGTGCGCACGATCAGCGACAGGTCGGGCGGCGCCTTGCCGAACCAGTCCTCGGCATGCGCGGCCGGCATCGACGCGAGGATGTGCTCACCATAGTCGGCACCGGAGAAGTTGAGGTTTTGCATGACCTCCTCTTCGCTCAGCCCGAGGTCGTCGGCCATGCGCGAGTAGCGCAGGTACTTCAGCGAATGGCAGCCGGAGCAATAGTTCATGAACAGCTGCGCGCCGCGCTGCAGGGACGCGCGATCGGCGATGTCGGCACCCGACTGCTGCAGCGCGCCGCCTTCGGCGGCGAGTGCGGCGGCCGGAATCAACAGGCTGACGACGAACGCGGCCGCACTGCGGACGAAGCCCCGGTATCGGCTGCTCACGATTCCCGATTCCCGATTCCCGATTCCGGACTTAGTCATGTGTCGTCACCCGCTCCGGCACCGGCTTGGTCCGGTCGATCCTGGTCCACAACGGCATGGTGATGAAGAACGCGAAGTAGAAGAAGGTCAGGAAGCGGCCGATGATGGTCTCGACCGGATCGGTGCCCGGGCCGGCGCCGATCTTGCCCAGCCAGATGAAGCTGATCGCGAACACGCCCAGCAGCACCTTCGACAGCAGGCCGCGGTAGCGGTAGGACTTGACCTTGGCGCGGTCGAGCCACGGCACCGCGAACAGGATCGCGATCGCGCCGAACATCACCAGCACGCCGCCGAGCTTGTCCGGCACCACCCGCAGCATCGCGTAGTACGGGGTGTAGTACCAGACCGGCTTGATGTGCTCGGGGGTGACCAGCGGATTGGCCTCGATGAAGTTGTCGTGCTCGAGGAACCAGCCACCCATCTCGGGAGTGAAGAAGATGATGAAGGCGGCCAGGATCAACAGGAAGCCGACGCCGACCAGGTCCTTGACCGTGTAGTACGGATGGAACGGAATGGAATCGAGCGGCGCCTTGGCGGACCAGCGGTTGCCCTTCGGTCCCTTCTTGATGTCGACGCCGTCGGGATTGTTGGATCCGACCTCGTGCAGCGCACCCAGGTGCAGCACCACCAGCAGCAACAGCACCAGCGGCAATGCGATCACGTGCAACGCGAAGAAGCGGTTGATGGTCGCGTCGCCGGGCAGGAAGTCGCCCATGATCCACTCGGTCAGGCCGTTGCCGATCACCGGGATCGCGCCGAACAGCGAGATGATCACCTTGGCGCCCCAGAACGACATCTGGCCCCAGGGCAGCACATAACCCATGAAGGCCTCGGCCATCAGCACCAGGTAGATCAGCATGCCCAGGATCCACACCAGCTCGCGCGGCTTCTGGTAGCTGCCGTACATCAGCCCGCGGAACATGTGCAGGTAGACGACGATGAAGAACAGCGACGCGCCGGTGCTGTGCATGTAGCGGATCAGCCAGCCCCACTGCACGTCGCGCATGATGTACTCGACCGAGCTGAAGGCCTCGGCCGCGCTCGGCTTGAAGTGCATCGTCAGGAAGATGCCGGTGACGATCTGGTTGACCAGCACCAGCAGCGCCAGCGAGCCGAAGTAGTACATGACGTTGAAGTTCTTCGGCGCGAAGTACTCCGTCATGTGCTTGCGGTACGCCGGCATCAGGCCGGGCGTGCGATCGTCGAACCAGGCCCGGAACGCGGCGATGATGCCGGTGGCCGGGTCGTTGGGCGCGGAAACCTTGTCGTCGACGTTCGCCATTTATGCGGCCCCCGTATTGTTGGACTGCGAGGGATCGACGCCGACGACGATGGTGTTGTCGTCGACGTAGTGGTGCGGCGGAACGGCGAGGTTGATCGGCGCCGGCACGCCCTTGTAGACCCGGCCGGCCATGTCGAACTTCGACTTGTGGCAGGGGCAGAAATAGCCACCCTTCCAGTTCGGGTCGAACGGCTCGGGGCGGATCTCGGCGACCATCTCCGGCGAGCAGCCGAGATGGGTGCACAGGCCGACCAGCACCGAGATCTCGGGACGGATCGAGCGCAGCTCGGGATTGGCTTCGCGCACGTAGTCCGGCTGCTGGTCGGCGTTCTCGGATTCGGGATCGCGCAGCTGGGGGTCCAGGGTCGGCAGCGCGTCGAGGATCGCCTTGGAACGCTTGACGATCCAGATCGGCTGCCCACGCCATTCCACCACCAGCCGCTGGCCTTCCTGCAGCGCGCTGATGTCCACGGTCACCGGCGCACCGGCGAGCAGCGCGCGCGCGCTCGGGTTCCAGGACTTGATGAACGGGACCGCCGCGAAGCCTGCGCCAACCGCACCGACCACCGCAGTGGTCGCGGTCAGGAACCGGCGCCGCCCCGTATTGATTGAATCCTCACCGCCGGCGGGATCGATCACCGCTTCATTGACCATCCTGCACTCCGCAAACCTTTTCGGTAGCTACTGAATTCTGGCTGCCGCATGCCGGCTCCCGTCGCCGGAAGCGGCCGCAAAGACGGCAAAGTGTAACGGAACGCTGAATCGACCGACAATCTCTTGACAGCCGCACGACTCCGGCGCCCCGTTTTTGTAGGAGGGGCTTCAGCCCCGACCCGCGCCGGTCGACGGCAGGACTCCCTGGCAGGTTTCCTGCCCCCGTTTCCCGTCGCAACGCGTGGCGGCGGCGCGTTCATCGCGGCCGCCCGGATGGGGCTGCCTGCGCGGTCGGGGCTGAAGCCCCTCCTACACCGACGGCGCGCCGCCGGCGCGTCAGGGTGCGGTATTGGCGGCCAGGTGGCCGCGGTAGCGCTCGGCCAGCACCCCCACCCGCTCGACATAGCGCCGGGTTTCGCTGTACGGCGGCACGCCGCCGTGGCGGTCGACCGCGCCCTCACCGGCGTTATAGCCGGCCGCGGCCAGGGTCAGGTCGCCGTTGAAGCGCTTCAGCAGCCACGCCAGGTACTGAACGCCGCCGAGGATGTTCTGTCCGGGGTCGAATGGATTGCCGACGCCGAAGCGCCGCGCGGTGGCCGGCATCAGCTGCATCAGCCCCTGCGCGCCGACCCGCGACAGCGCATTGGGATTGAACGCGGACTCGGCGTGGATGATCGCGCGGACGACCGCCTCCTCGACCCCGAAGCGGCGCGCGGCGGCGGCGATCTCGTCGCGGTAGGCGTCGGTGTTCAACCGCACCGTGCCGAAGCTGACCCCCGGCGTGGCGCCGCAGGCATAGCAGGTCTCCATGAAACTGTAGCGGATGGTGCGCACCGCGCTCGCGCCCGCCACGCCTCTCGGCGCGCGGCTGGTGTAGTGGCGCACGCCGTCCTTGATGTAGGAATAGACCTGCCCCTGCACGTGGCGGGTGCGCGGCTGCGCGGCCGCCGGCTTCGCCGGCGCGGTGGCGGTCGCAACAGGCGCAGCGGCGCCCTGGCCCATGAAGGTCGCCGGCGGGTTGTTGTGCAGCGTGGCCGGCGAACCTTCCACGCGGTTGTCGGCGGTGACCTTTCCGGCGGCGGCCGGCGCGGCCGTGGATCGCGCGCGATTGGGCTCCGGCCGATAGCTGCTGATCACGGTGCAACTGGCGCCGCCGATCCGCTTGCTGACGTACTGGGGCACGCCGTCGCCGCTGTCGCAGCGGTACAGCGTGCCCGCCGCCGCCGGGAAGGCCGCGAGTGCGCACAGTGCGGTGAGGATGATGTTTCCCCTGGCCCCCTTCATGCGGCGGAGTCTCGCCTCATTTACCGGCGTTGCCAAGCCCTCCGATGGCCCCGGGCCGTGACCGGCTACACTGTTCGGCCGAAAAACCAGCCATCCGGCCCGGACTCAGCACCGCGCCCCCGGAGACGCCATGACCACCACGACCGCCCCGCAGGCCGCCGACGGCCCCTTGCCCGCCGCCGCCGAGGCCCGCTCCGCCGAGCCGCGACCTGCCGCGAAGAAGCTCTATATCCAGACCCACGGTTGCCAGATGAACGAGTACGACTCGGCCAAGATGGCCGACGTGCTCGCCGCCAGCGACGGCCTGGAGCTGACCGACGATGCCGCCGAGGCCGACGTGATCCTGGTCAACACCTGCTCGATCCGCGAGAAGGCGCAGGAGAAGGTGTTCAGCCAGCTCGGCCGCTGGAAGGCGCTCAAGCAGGGCGACCGCCCGGTGTTGATCGGGGTCGGCGGCTGCGTCGCCTCGCAGGAGGGCGAGGCGATCGTCAAGCGCGCGCCCTATGTCGACCTCGTGTTCGGGCCGCAGACCCTGCACCGGCTGCCGGAACTGATCCGCGCCCGCCGCGCGTCCGGCCGGCCGCAGGTCGACATCAGCTTTCCCGAGATCGAGAAGTTCGACCGCCTGCCCGAGCCGCGCGCCGAAGGCCCGAGCGCGTTCGTCTCGATCATGGAGGGTTGCAGCAAGTACTGCAGCTTCTGCGTGGTGCCCTACACCCGCGGCGAGGAGGTCAGCCGGCCGTTCGAGGACGTGCTGGTGGAAGTGGTGCAACTGGCGGCGAAGGGCGTGCGCGAGGTCAACCTGCTCGGGCAGAACGTCAACGCCTATTGCGGGCCGATGGGGGACGGCGAGGTGGCGGACCTCGGACTGCTGATCCGCACCATCGCCGAGATCGACGGCATCGACCGCATCCGCTTCACCACCTCGCACCCGCTGGAGTTTTCCGATTCGCTGATCGAGGCCTATCGCGACGTGCCACAGCTGGCCGATTACCTGCACCTGCCGGTGCAGTCGGGCAGCGACCGGATTCTGGCGGCGATGAAGCGCGGCTATACCGCGATCGAATTCAAGCAGAAGACCCGCAAGCTGCGCGCGGTGCGGCCGGATATCTCGATCTCGTCCGACTTCATCGTCGGCTTTCCCGGCGAGACCGACGCGGACTTCGAGAAGACGATGAAGCTGATCGAGGACGTCGGCTTCGACCAGAGCTTCTCCTTCATCTACTCGCGCCGTCCCGGCACGCCCGCCGCGGACCTGGAGGACGCGACCGATGCCACGGAGAAGCACGCGCGGCTGTCGCGGCTGCAGGCACACATCAATGCCAACGCGGCGCGGATCTCGCGGGCGATGGTCGGCAGCGTGCAGTCGGTGCTGGTGGTAGGCCCCTCGCGTAAGGATCCGAACGAACTGACCGGCAAGACCGAGAACATGCGTTCTGTGAACTTCGCCGGGCACCCGCGACTGATCGGGCAGTTCGTCGACGTGACGATCACCGAGGCGATGAGCAACTCGCTGCGCGGGCGCGTGGCGATCGCGGCCGGGGCGGCGGACTGAAGGCGCGCGGAGCGCATGACACCGCCGCGGCGCAACGGCGAACGCATTCATCGTGCGCACGTGAAGGCGTCTTCAATGGGACGCGAATCGTCGAGGCGACCTAGGGTTCCCCCCAGTCGTCGCGATGCGTCGACGACGCTGATAATCGGAGAAGCCCCAGCCGCATCAGGAGAACATCGTGGTCGAGCCCGTCCAGCACGCCCAAGCCCCGGCACAGCCCTCGCCGCAGGTCTCGCCAACCGGCAACCCGAACCCGGCAGAAGCCGCGCGCGAACTGCTCGATGTCGGTTCCCGCTGGGGCACCGACGACTACGATGCACGCGTGCGCGCTTTCGCTGAGGCGATCCAACAGGGCGACGCGGACTACCAGCAGGCCCTGGTCGCCGAGATCCTCGCGCAGGATTCGGACGCCTTCAATTCCTGGATGACGCCGACGCGCATCAATGCCCAGGTGGAGGCCGGCCAGGTGTCGTCCACCGAGCGCGGCGCAATGGCGGAGGCGATCGCCGGCGCCTACAACGACGGGCAGATCCCCGGCCACGAGATCCGCGACATCAACGGCGAGGTGATCGGCAACGCCAGCGCACTCGACACCTACCTGCACAATCCCAATTCCACCAGCACCGATTCGGTCGACAACCAGGTCGAGCACGCCCGCAACATGCGCGAGTTCGCCGAATTCTTCGGCGGTCCGCTCTACAGCGCGGAAATTTCCGAGTTCCGCGAGAACTTCAGCAGCCATCTGATCGAAGACTACGCGCTCAACGACAAGATCGACGACGGCATGCTGCGCGACAACGCCGCCACGCAGGCGGCGATCGTCCTGAACGGCGACCCGACCCGCGGCGACATCGCCGCCTCGGTCCTGAGCGGCCTCGACCAGGGCCAGCTGCAGGCCTTCATGGAGCGCGTGGCCCGCGGCGGCGAATTCCTTTCCGCGGCGCACCTGGAAGGCATCGTTCCGAACAGCACCGTCGCCCTGCGCGACGGTCTCGAGGTCTCGGACGTCTCGCTTCCCGACCAGTTCTCCAGCCTGGTGGCCCAGGTAGCGCGCACCGATTCGCCGGAGGCGCGCGAGGCGGCCGGCATGCTGGCGCGGCTGCCGGCATCGAGCGGCGATGTCTTCGATGATGGGCGCACGCAGAACGCCGATGATCGCGCCGACGCCATGGGGCAGCTGTTCCTGGCCCACTCCGATTCGATCCTCGACAGCTTCACCGACTTCGACACGACCCAGATCGGCAGCAAGGACGATGCCACCCTGAAGCAGTACATGAAGGACGCCTCGGAACTCGGCAGCCTGTTCAACGTGGTGCTGTTCAACGATGACCAGGCCTACCAGGGATCGGTCCGCAACGCCGTGCTGGAATACGCCACCGACCTGAAGTCGCAGATCAATACCACCGAGGGCAACGCCGAGGCCATGGGCCGCCTGTCGATGCTGATGGGAGCGGCCGACGATGCGATCACGCAGGGCTTCAATGACCTGAAGGCCAAGGAGGACGCGCAGAAGGAGCTGGTGTCCTTCATCGTCGACATGGCATTGGCCGGTGTTCCGGTCGGCGACAAGGCCAAGGACTCGGTTGCCGGGCTGCTCGGCCAGGTCTTCAGCAATCCCCAGGTGACCGAGGCGTTGAAGGGTGTCAGCGGCAATATCATCGATTCCGCCACCGGATACCTCACCACCGAAGCCAAGCAGGCGCTGACCGATGCGCTGGGAGAGGACGAGGCCGAACTGCTCGACCAGCAGGGCGCCTCGAATGCGCTACGCGAAGCCATGATGGCGGGGGTCGAGGACCAGCGCGATCTGGCCGCGATCGAGAACTATGCCGAGGACGTGAGCCAGGGCATCAACATCTGGCGCAAGTGACCGACGGACACCGCCGCCCGCGTGGGCGCGTAGTGGTAAGTCGGCAATGCATGAATGAGGAACGAGGACCCAGGGATGCGCTGCTCCCCTCTCGTTCCTCGTTCCTCTCCACTCGTTCCTCGCTCTGTCAGTCCAGCCGCTTGCGGAAGCGCAGGATCGCCAGCGCCATCATCACCGTGGTGAACGCCAGCAGCGCCAGCACCTCGGGCCACAACTCCCACAGGCTGGCGCCGCGCAGCATGATGCCGCGGATCAGGCGCAGGAAATGCGTCAGCGGCAGCACCTCGGCGAACCACTGCACCACCCGCGGCATGCCGGCGAACGGAAACATGAAGCCGGACAGCAGGATCGACGGCAGGAACACGAAGAAGGTCATCTGCATCGCCTGGAACTGCGACTGCGCCTTGGTCGAGATCAGCAGGCCGAGGGTGAGGTTGGCGAGGATCAGCAGCACCGCGGCCAGGTAGACGTGCAGCACGCTGCCGAGCACCGGCACCTGGAACAGCCACAGCCCGAGCAGCAAGATCACGGTGGTCTGCACCAGCCCGATCGCCGCATACGGCAACACCTTGCCGACCATCAGCTCGGAACGGCTGAGCGGGGTGGCGATCAGCAGTTCCATGTTGCCGCGCTCGCGCTCGCGCACGATCGCCACGCCGGTGAACAGCACCATGGTCATGGTCAGGATCACGCCGATCAGGCCCGGTACGATGTTGACCGCCGAGCGCCGCTCGGGGTTGTAGAAGGCGACTACGGCGATCTGCCCGCTGCCGGCCTGCGGCGGCCGGCCATTGCCGCCGTTGGCGGCGCCCTGCAGCGGCAGTTGCGCCAGCTGGATCGCCGCGCTCTGGACCACGGTGTCGCTGCCGTCGACCAGCACCTGCACCGCCTCGCGGCCCTCGCTCACCCGGCGCTCGAAGTCCGGCGGCACCACCACGCCGACACTGATCTCGCCTCGGCGCAGCATCTCCATCAGCTGTTGCGGCGTGTCGGCCTCCGCGCTCGGCGCGATCACGCCGGTGGCGACCATGTCCATGATCACTGCGCGCGAGGCCGCGGTGTTCGCCTGGTCGGCGATGCCGGCGTCCAGGCCGCGCAGGTTGAGGTTGATGGCATAGCCGAACAGCACCAGCTGCATCACCGGGATGCCGACGATCATTGCCAGGGTGACGCGGTCGCGGCGCATCTGCCGCAGCTCCTTGAGCACGATCGCGAACAGGCGGCGCAGGTTCATCGGGCGGTTCCCGGTGCTTGCGGCCGGGTGCCGCCTTTGGTGCCCGCGGCGAAGAGCAAATCCCCCCTGCCCCCCTTTCTCAAAGGGGGGAATATGGCAGCCGCCGGGCGACACCCGAGGCAGCGAACACGGCCGCTACGGAGCGTAGGGGGAGCAGCGGAACGATCACCGCCAGATTGGAGTGGCCGCGCGGATGCTCTTACCCCCCTTTGAAAAAGGGGGGCAGGGGGGATTTGCTCCTGCCTTGGCATGGGCGGGATCACTCGGCCGCCTCCGGTTCGCGCAGACGGGCGCGGGTAGCGGAGACGAACACGTCCTCGAGGTTCGGCTGCGACGCGGTCACTTCGGCTTCCAACCCCGCCTGCGACAACGCGGCCTGGATGCGCTGTAGCGCATCGCTGTCCTCTCCGGTCAGCACCCGCAGGCTGTTGCCGATCTGCGCCACGCTGAGCACGCCCGGCACGTCCACCAGCATCTTCTGCACCCGCCGCGGCTGCGCCGCCGCGACCTCCACGCTGCGCCCCTCCAGCTCCGCGGTCAGCTCGACCGGGGTGCCGTCGGCGACCAGCGCGCCGCGATCGAGGATGGCGATGCGGTGGCAGCGCTCGGCCTCGTCCATGTAGTGCGTCGACACCAGGATCGTGGTGCCGGCATCGGCCAGATCGAAGAGTTTTTCCCAGAAGTCGCGGCGCGATTCCGGGTCGACCGCGCTGGTCGGCTCGTCCAGGAACAGCAGTTCCGGTTCGTGGATCACCGCGCCGGCCAGCGCCAGGCGCTGCCTCTGCCCACCGCTCATGGTGCCGGCGAGCTGCTTCTCGCGCCCCCGGAAGTGGTACTGCTCGACCAGCGCATCGATGCGCCGTTTCGCATCCTGCCTCGGCATGCTCTGCACGGCCGCGAGGAACTCCAGGTTCTCGCGCACGCTCAGGTCCTCGAACAGCGAGAACCGCTGGGTCATGTAGCCGATCCGCAGGCGCAACTTCTCCGCCTGCTCCGGGATCTTCAGCCCCAGGACCTCGATCTCGCCGGCGCTCGGCGTCAACAGTCCGCAGAGCATGCGGATGGTGGTGGACTTGCCGGAGCCGTTCGGGCCGAGAAAGCCGTACACGTGCGCCTTCGGCACGGTCAGGTCGACGTCGTCGACCGCCACCAGCTCGCCGAAACGCTTGGTCAGGCCACGCGCGCGGATGGCCTGCTCCTGCCCGCCTTGGTCCGGCCCGCCCTGCTCCTGCCGCTTCCGTAGGAGGGGCTTCAGCCCCGACCCGGCGCCGGTGGTCGGGGCTGAAACCCCTCCTACAGGGGAGGGTCGGTCATTCGCCGTCATGGAACTCGACCCGCACCGGCAGCCCGGCCGGCAGTTCGGCCGCCGCGGCGTCCAGCTGCACCTCGGCCAGGTAACTCAGGCGCGCGGCGTCCTCGCCGGTCAGGGCGTAGTACGGCGTGAAACTCGGTTCGCTGCGGATCATCCGCACGCGCCCGGTGTACGCCTGCTCGCGGCCATCGACGAAGACGCGTGCGGCGTCGCCGACGGCGACGTCGACGCGGATCGGCTCGGGCACGTAGATACGCGCATATGGCGCCGCACCCACCAGCAGCACCGCCAGCGGCGCGCCGACCGGCGCCTCGTCGCCGAGCCGGTACGGCAGGCTGTCGACGCGACCGGCACGCGGCGCGACCACGCGCAGCTTTTCCGAGGTCGCCTGCTGCGTCCGCGCCTGCGCCTCGGCCGCGCGCAACGCCGCTTCGGCCTGGGCGATCTGCTCCGGACGCACGCCGTTGCGCAGTTCGTCCAGCGCTGCCTGCGCTGCCGCCACCTGTGCCTCGGCGTTGCCGGCGGCGGCGCGGGCGCGGTCGACGTCGGATGCGGCGACCAGTTGCCGATGGCCGAGCGGCTGCAGGCGCGCGTAGTAGGCGCGGGCATCGCGCGCCTGGGCCTGCGCCGCAGCCAGGTTCGCACGCGCCTGGTCGATGTCCTCGCGGCGCGCGCCGGCACGCAGTTCGGCCAGGGTGTCGCGCTGGCGCTCGACCTCGGCCAGGCTGGCCTGCAACTGCGCATCGCCGCGGGTACGCTCGAGGGTCAGCAGTGCGGCCCCCGCTTCCACCTGCTGGCCTTCGCGCACTTCGATCGCGACGATGCGCTCGGCCGCCGGCGCCGGCAGGCTGATGCGGTCGTACTCCAGGGTGCCCAGTGCCTGTCTCGGCTGCTCGCTGCACGCGGCCAGCGTCAGCAGTAGCGCGGCGAGGGCGGAGCAACGAGTGAAGAGGCACGAGGAACGAGTGTGACGCTCGACAGGCCGGCCCTTCAGGCGTGAACGAGCACCCGGCGTCTCCTGCTCCGACTCGTTTCTCGCTCCTCTCCCCTCGTTCCTCGTTCCGGCGTTCTCATTTCGCATCGTCCAGCTCCAGTCCACGATCGAGCAGTGCCAGCGCGTGCATGCGCACGTCATCCATGCCCAGATCCTGCGCGTCGAACAGCCGCCGCCAGATCGGCGCGCCGGCGGCGGGAAACAGGGTCAGCCCGATCAGCGAGACCATCAGCAGGCGCGGATCGAGATCGGGGTTGAGCCGTCCCTGCGCCTGCGCCTGGGCGAAGCGCGAGGACATCAGCAGCGCCAGCTCCGGCGCGACCCGGGTCAGCAGCAGGTCGCGCAATGCGCCGCCCTCGCTGACCACCTCGCGCACCCACAAGGCCGGTAACCACGGGTGGCGCTCGACGATGCCGCAGACGCCGTTGACGAAGCCCGCCACCAGCGCGGAGATGTCGCCGTCCTTTGCGCTCAGCAAGGGCTCGCGCACGCGCTGGAACACCGGCATCAGGCGTTGCTCGATGACCGCTTCGCGCAGCTTGGCGGCGTCACCGAAGTAGTAGTGCAGCAGCGCCGGGGTGACGCCGGCCTCGGTGGCGATCTCGCGCACCGAGGTCGCGGCGATCCCGCGCCGCACGTAGCAGGCCAGGGCGGCATCGAGCAGACGCTCGCGCAGGTCCGGGCCATCGCCGCCGGGGCGCCCGGGCGGGCGCTTGTGCCGCGGCGATGCGGCGGCACCGGAAACTTCCGGACGGGCGCCTGGGGGTCTGCTCGAGGAGGGCGGCTTGCGCATGCCGCTATATTTAATTCATTAATTAATTAAGTGCAAGCCCTCGTCGATGAACGGTCGTCCATCCCGCTCGCGCTGCCGTTACCGCTACCGCTGCCGCATCGACGCCGACCGCGCTACCCTGCCCCGCCTATGACCCATTCCAGCCAACGCGATTTCACCCTCGACCCCGCCGACAGCGAGCGCCTGGCCAACCTGGCCGGCCCGTTCGACAGCCATCTGCGCCAGATCGAACTGCGCCTGGGCGTGGAGATCGCCAACCGCGGCAACGTGTTCCGCGTCAGCGGCCGCGACGAGGAGGTCGTGGCGCAGGCGGAAAAGCTGCTGCGCGGACTGTACGAAGAAGCCGCCATCGAAACCCTCGACACGCATGCGATCAACGTGCGCCTGAGCCGCGCCAATCTCGAACGGGTGGCCGAGGATTTCGCGCCGCAGGACGTCGCAGTGAAGGTCAAGCGCGGCACCGTGCGCGGCCGTGGCGCCAATCAGGCGAAGTACCTGCACGCGATCGCCATCCACGACATCAACTTCGGCATCGGTCCGGCCGGCACCGGCAAGACCTTCCTCGCGGTGGCGATGGCGGTCGAGGCGCTGAACGAGTCGAAGGTGCAGCGGCTGGTGCTGGTGCGCCCGGCGGTGGAGGCCGGCGAGAAGCTCGGCTTCCTGCCCGGCGATCTCGCGCAGAAGGTCGATCCCTACCTGCGCCCGCTCTACGACGCGTTGTACGAGATGCTCGGCGTGGAGAAGGTAATCAAGCTGCTGGAGAAGAGCGTGATCGAGATCGCGCCGTTGGCCTACATGCGCGGGCGCACGCTCAACGACGCCTTCGTGATCCTCGACGAGGCGCAGAACACCACCATCGAGCAGATGAAGATGTTCCTGACCCGGCTCGGCTTCGGCAGCACCGCCGTGGTCACCGGCGACCTCACCCAGATCGACCTGCCGCGCAACATGAAGTCCGGCCTGCGCGACGCGGTCGAGGTGCTGCGCGACGTCGACGGCGTGAGCTTCACCTTCTTCGAGTCGCGCGACGTGGTACGGCACCCGGTGGTGGCGCGCGTGGTCAGCGCCTATGACCGACGTGACGCGCAGGATGCGGAAACCGGGCCGGCCTGACGTCAGGCGCTGTTCGCGAACAGACCAAAACCGGAGCCTGCCGCGGATTGGCGCGATGCACACGGATAAATGCAACGGCCGAATCGTCTACGTGCCGCGGCGGTCCGTGGCGGCGCGACTTACCTTCCGTTCGATCCGCGCGCATCCGCGCCAATCCGCGGCAAGCACCGCCTTCTGAATCCATGTTGCGCCCGGCGAAGGGCCGCCGATCTTCGCGACGTCCCGGATATCGGCCGAAAACGGCATCCGGCGGCCTGGAAGCCTACAATCGTCGGATGACCAAGGGCCCCGTCCGTCTCGACGTCGCCGTCGGCTATGCGGTGCCGCGCAAAGGCATCCCCGCCGCGGCCAGCTTCCGCAAGTGGGTGGCCGCCGCCCTGACCGGCCGCATCCGCCAGGCCGACCTTGCCATCCGCATCGTCGGCGCCAAGGAGGGTCGCGCGCTCAACCGCCACTACCGCGGCAAGGACTACGCCACCAATGTGCTCAGCTTTCCGGCCGAACTCCCGGAGGGCCTGCCCGACGGCGTGCGCCTGCCGCTGCTCGGCGACCTGGTGATCTGCGCGCCGGTGGTCGCACGCGAAGCGCGCGAGCAGGGTAAACCGCTGAACGCGCATTACGCCCACCTGACCGTGCATGGCGCCCTGCACCTGCTGGGCTGGAACCACGAAGACTCGCGCGAGGCCGAGTGCATGGAACAACTGGAACGCGAGATCCTGGCCAAGCTCGGGATCGCCGATCCCTATCTCGACGCCTGAGGCGTTTCCGGAAGCGAAGCGGCGCCGACGGGCCGGCACCGCTTCCCGCAGGGCGATTCACAGGCAATCGATCAACCCCTGGTAGATCGAGCCCTGCCCGCTAGGCAGTTCAGCGTACAGCGGCGACTGTCCCGCCACCGCGGCGAGCAGTTCCTCGAGCGTGGTGCCGGGCGCCAGCGGCGTACGACACTGCCAGAACGCCTTGTCGACGCCGATCTTGCCGGTCACCGGCTCGATCTCCTCGTGGCTGGCGGCGAACATCCACAGGCACATGCCGATACGGCCGCTGACCTGGTGCACCGAGCAGCGATAGCGCAGCGCCTCGATATTGCTGTACTCGCCTTCGCAGAAGGTATCGCCGCAGATGTCGTCGAAGTCCCGCTTCAGCTGCCATGTCATGCCATACCAGGCGTTGATCTGCTCGTCGCCGTGGATATAGGCGGACGCGTCCACGTACTGCGCGGCACCGACGACGGCGTGCGTGGATGCCCGGGCATGGAGCGGAATCGCGGCGGCGAGCAGCAATGCGCAGCAGGCAGCCGCGGGAAAGAACACGGTTCTGGACATGGAAAACTCCTCCCTGAGTACGATGGCCGTGCGGCGGATGCCGCGTGCATAGGGTTGCCGCCACAGGCATGCGTCGCCATCCGGCAAACGCCGGTGCCATCGTCGGTGATGGCGCATGCCGGGCATCGGAAATTTCCTACGCCCGGCCGCCCAACCGCCACCGCGGTCCGCTCGCGCCCGGAAGCCAAAAAGGCGGCCGGGCCCGATCGGGGGCGCCCTCCCACGCACGCAGGGCAGGAGGCCGACCGATACTCCGGAGTGTCCGCCATCATGTCCGGCCGGCGTCGTTCAGCCGCCCCCCCCGCCGCGGCCGCGACGTTGAACACGGCGGTGGCCATCCACGTTAGACTCTTCCCGTGGCCCACGACGGGCGCCCGCATTATCGCAATGCCTGAAGACGACAGTAGTCACTCCGCCCAGGAGTCCCCCGAAAAACGCCGCAGTTGGCTCGACCGCATCAGCTCTGCGATCTCCGGCGAACCGACCACCCGTGAAGACCTGGTCGAGATCCTGCGCGACGCCCGGACCGGCGGCCTGATCGAAGCCGATACCCTGCGCACGATGGAAGGCGCGATCGCCGTGTCCGGCATGACCGTGGGCGACGCGATGATCCCGCGCTCGCAGATGGTGGCGCTGCAGGTCGACGCCCCCTTCGTCGAGGTGATGCAGCAGGTGGTCGAGTCGGGCCATTCGCGCTTCCCGGTGCACGGCGAGGACAAGGACGAGATCCTCGGCATCCTGCTGGCCAAGGACCTGCTGCGCGGGGTAGTGCCGCGCAGCGGCCAGGTGCGCATCCGCGAACTGCTGCGCCCGGCGGTGCTGATCCCCGAATCCAAGCGCCTGGACGTGCTGCTGCGGGAGTTCCGGCAGTCGCGCAACCACATGGCGATCGTGATCGACGAGTACGGCGGCGTCGCCGGGCTGATCACCATCGAGGACGTGCTCGAGGAGATCGTCGGCGAGATCGACGACGAGTACGACGAGGCCGAGGACAACAGCGCACTGATCGCGGCGCAGGCCGACGGCCAGTACCTGGTCAACGCGCTGACGCCGATCGAGGATTTCAACGAACGCTTCGGCGCCGACTTCGACGACGACGAGTACGACACCATCGGCGGCCTGGTCACCGCGGCGATCGGGCACCTGCCCGAGGCCGGCGAGGAGCTCACGCTCGGCCGCTTCGGCTTCCGCGTCGCGCGCGCCGATGCGCGCCGGCTGCACGCGCTGCACGTCAGCGTGCGCTCCGAAATGCAGGACACCTGAAGCCGCATGTCCGCCACGTCTGCGGAAACGACGTGCATACGCGGCGGCCTGCTCCCCTGTAGGAGCGGCTTCAGCCGCGACCGCGCCAGCCAGCCCCATCGGTGGCAACCCCGATGAACGCACCGCCGCGCGTTGCGAAGGGAAACAGCGGCAGCATGCCTCTGCCGTCCGCTTGCGCGCGGTCGCGGCTGAAGCCGTTCCTACAGGGGAGATGGATGCGGTGGCTGCTGGTCCTGCTGCTGTGCGGGCTGTCCACCGGGGCCTTCGCCGCGCCGCGCATCGGCGTGATCACGATGCAGCCGGGCGAGGTCTTCTTCGAACGCTTCGGCCACAACGCGATCGTGGTCGACGATCCATCCCTGCCCGAGCCGCTGTCCTACAACTTCGGCTTCTTCGACCTCGAGGAACCGGGCTTCCTCGGCAACTTCATCCGTGGCGAGATGCAATACCGCCTGGCGGTACTGCCGCTGGCGGAGGACCTGGCCTACTACCGTGACGTCGGCCGCGGCGTGACGATCCAGTGGCTCGATCTCGGCGACACCCGGGCGACCACGCTGGCGCAGGCGCTGGCAGAGAATGCACGCCCGGAGAACGCGCGCTACCGCTACGACTACTTCACCGACAACTGTTCGACCCGCGTGCGCGACGCGCTCGACGCTGCGCTCGACGGCGCGCTGCGGCGCCAGCTGCAGGGCCGTTCGCGCGGCAACACCTACCGCAGCGACGCGGTGCGGCTGGCCTCGCCGGCGCCGTGGATGTGGCTCGGCTTCGATATCGGCCTCGGGCCTGCAGCCGACCGGCCGAACTCGCTATGGCAGGACGCCTTCGTGCCGATGCGGCTGGCCGATGCGCTGCGGCAGGTGCGCACCCCCGACGATCGCCCGCTGGTCGCCACGGAAGCCGAACTGCTGTCGCACCGGCTAGCGCCGGAACCGGCGGAAACCGCGCGTCCGTGGTGGCCGTGGCTGCTCGCGGGCCTGGCGATCGCCGGCGGGTTGTCGTGGCTGGGCGCGCGCAGCCCGCGCGGACCGGCATTGTTCGCATTGCCGTTCTGGAGCGTGTGCACTGTCGCCGGCGGACTGATGCTGTTCATCTGGTGCTGCACCGCGCATCGCTTCGGCTGGAGCAACCAGAACCTGCTGTTGTTCAACCCGCTCGCCGCGCTGCTGCTGCCGGGCGCCTGGCGCCTGGTGCGCGGACGTGATCCCGGTCGCCTGTTCGGCTGGGTGCTGGCGATCATCGCCGTCGGCGCTGTGCTGGCGCTGTTCCTGCACTGGCTGCCGCTGCTGCCGCAGCGCAACGTGCACTGGATCGCGTTGCTGTTGCCGGTGCATGCCGGACTGCTGTTTGCGCTGTCGCCGAACCGCACCGGCCCGACACGCACGGACCCACGACCTTCGTAGGAGCGCGCCATGCGCGCGATGCCGCGGGCGTTTCCGGTCTCCGGCATCCGCGGTCCTGGCGTAGGCCGGAAGGTGCGTCGGTGGACGAAATCGCACGGCGGCAGCATGCCCGCGGCATCGCGCGCATGGCGCGCTCCTACGAGTCAGCCGTGGCGAAGTCGAGTGGCTTCGGCGGTCGGCCGCACGCAAGGCGAAGCGGTGCGTGCAGGGCATGCCGTCGCATACGTATGCAACGGCGTGTTCGCATCACGCATGCAAGAATCGGGCGGACGTCCTGGAGTACCCGGGCCGCGCTCATGACTGCCATGCCCGCAGGAGCCACTCGATGATCCGCCAACTGTCCGCCTGTCTCGCCGTGCTGTTGCCGTTCGCCGCCTTCGCCCAGGATCCGCCCCCGGTCGCGCGCATCGCCTCGCCCGACGCCACGCTGCAGGTCGAAGTGACCACCGACCCGGAAGGTCGCGCCAGCTACAGCGTGTCGCGCCACGGCAAGCCGGTGATCGCGCCCTCGCGCCTGGGCATCCTGCTCACCGACGCTCCCAAGCTGGAGCGCAACCTGCAACTGGTGGCGCAGGAAATACGCGCGCATGACGAGACCTGGGAGCAGCCTTGGGGCGAGCGCCGCTTCGTGCGCGACCGCCACAACGAACTGCGCGTGACCTTCGCCGAACGTGCCGGCGCCGGGCGCCGCTTCGACGTGGTGTTCCGCGTGTTCGACGACGGTGTCGGCTTCCGCTACGACTTTCCCGATCAGGACGCCCTGCGGCAGGTCAACATCGCCGACGAGCTGACCGAGTTCGTGGTCGCCGATCCCGCCACGGCGTGGTGGATCCCGGCACTGGAGTGGAACCGCAAGGAGTACATCTACCAGCGCACCCCGCTCACCGAGGTTGGCTACGCGCAGACGCCACTGACGCTGCGCACCGACGACGGCCTGCACCTGGCCTTCCACGAGGCGGCATTGCTCGACTACTCGGCGATGAACCTGATGCGGGTGCAGGACCGGCGCCTGCGCGCGGTGCTGTTCCCGGGCACCGGCGTCGCGAAGGTGGCGCGCACGGCGCCGTTCGCCACGCCGTGGCGGGTGGTGCTGGTCAGCGAGGACGCTGGTGGGCTGGCCGAATCGGACCTGGTGTTGAACCTCAACGCGCCCAACGCCCTCGGCGATGTGTCCTGGGTCAGGCCGATGAAGTACCTCGGCATCTGGTGGGAGATGCACCTGGACACCAAGACCTGGGCCTCCGGCCCCAGGCACGGCGCCACCACCGAGCACGCGCTGCGCTTCATCGACTTCGCCGCCGAGCACGGCATCGGCGGCGTGCTGATCGAGGGCTGGAACGTCGGCTGGGACGGCGACTGGTTCGCCAACGGCGAGGCCTTCAGCTTCACCGAGCCCTATCCCGATTTCGACCTGGAGCGCGTGGCCGCGCATGCGCAGGCCAAGGGCGTGCGCCTGATCGGCCACCACGAAACCTCCGGACATGCCGCGCACTACGAGTCGCAGCTGGACGATGCGCTCGATCTGTACCAGCGGCTCGGCATCGGCGCGATCAAGACCGGCTACGTCGCCGACGGCGGCCAGATCAAGGTGCTCGGCGAAGACGGCACCCTGCACCAGGCCTGGCACGAGGGCCAGGCGATGTCGCGCCATCACATCAAGGTGATCACCGAGGCGGCGAAGCGCCGCATCGGCCTCAATCCGCACGAGCCGATCAAGGACAGCGGCCTGCGCCGCACCTACCCCAACTGGATGACCCGCGAAGGCGCGCGCGGCATGGAGTACAACGCCTGGGGCCTGCCGGGCAATCCGCCGGAGCACGAGGCGACGCTGGTGTTCACCCGCATGCTCGACGGGCCGTTCGACTTCACCCCCGGCGTGTTCGTGATGAACACCAAGTCGGGCGAGAAGATCGCCACCACCCTGGCCAAGCAGCTGGCGCTGTACGTGGTGATCTACAGTCCGCTGCAGATGGCGGTCGACCTGCCGGAACACTACGCCGCGCGGATGGACGCGTTCCAGTTCATCAAGGATGTCGCGGTGGATTGGGAAGACAGCCGCGTGCTCAACGGCGAGATCGGCGAATTCGTCACCATCGCCCGCCGCGAGCGCGGCGGCGACGACTGGTACCTGGGCGCGGTCACCGATGGCGAGGCGCGCGAGCTGCAGGTGCCGCTGTCGTTCCTCGACGCCGGCCGTCGCTACACCGCGCAGATCTACCGCGACGGCCCGGACGCCGGCTGGCAGCACAACCAGACCGATCTCGAGATCGAGGAGCGCGAGGTCGGCGCCAACGACACGCTGACACTGCGGCTGGCACCGGGTGGCGGCCAGGCGATCCGTTTCGTCGCGGACTGAGGAGGCGGCGCTGCGCCTTCGCAAGAACGCCCCCTCTCCCCGCTTGCGGGGCGAGGCCGCGCAGCTTGCGCGCCATTGGCGCGCGTGCGGACGAGCGCACGCTCCGCTGGAGCGGGCTGGAGCGGGCTGGGGCGCGGAGCGGGGTTGGGGTGAGGGCGCTCTTGGCGAGAGATCAAAAGCGCCCTCATCCGCCCCCCCCCCCGACCAAAGCGCTCGGGGGCAGGCGCTTCGGGCACCTTCTCCCGCAAGCGGGAGAAGGGATCGTCAATAACCTGCGTCAGAACCCCACTCCAACAGCGCTACACATCTTGCCCCGGCCGGCCCGCTGACGCAGGATGCGGCGATGGCCGAGAACGAACGCCCTGCTTCGCTGCCCGACTGCGTGATCAACTGCATCCGCTACGACGGCCGTGGTCGGCGACACCCTCTCGACCTCGACGCCATCAGCGATGCCCTGGCGAACGACGACGGCGGCTTCGTCTGGCTCGGCCTGTACGAGCCCGAAGACACCGTGCTGGACAAGCTGCAGGAGGAATTCGGCCTGCACGACCTGGCGATCGAGGACGCGCACAAGGCGCACCAGCGGCCGAAGATCGAGGCCTACGGCAATTCGCTGTTCATCGCGGTCAACACCGCGCAGGTGGTCGACGAGCACATCGTCTACGGCGAGACCCACGCCTTCCTCGGCCCACGCTTCCTGATCACCGTGCGCCACGGCGCCTCGCTGTCGTACGCGCCGACGCGGGAGCGAGTGGAGCGCGAGCCGGAACTGCTGGCGCTGGGCGCCTCGTACGGCCTGTACGCGGTGCTCGACTACATCGTCGACAACTACCTGCCGATCGCGCAGCAGTTCAGGGACACGCTGCTGCTGCTGGAGAAGGACGTCTTCTCCGACACCTACCGACGCGAGACGATCGTGCGCCTGTACGACCTCAAGCGCGAACTGACCTACATGCGCATGTCGGTGGCGCCGCTGCAGGACGTGCTCTCGCAGCTGGTGCGCACCTCCAGCCCGCTGATTCCCGACGAGGAGGTGCGGCTGTACTTCCGCGACGTGCTCGACCACGCGGTGCGCGTGAACGACTCGATCGACGCCCTGCGCGACATGCTCGGCACCGCGCTCAGCGTCAACTTGTCGCTGGTCACCCTGGCGCAGGGCGAGACGGTGAAGAAGCTCGGCGCCTGGGCGGCGTTGCTGGCGGCGCCGACTTTGATCGCCAGCTGGTACGGCATGAACTTCCATGGCATGCCGGAACTGGACGAGCGCTACGCCTATCCGGTGCTGATCGGCGTCGTCGCCGTGACCTGCGGCGCCCTCTACCGGCTGTTCAAGCGCGCGCGCTGGCTCTGAGGGCCGTAGGAGCGCGCCATGCGCGCGATGCCGCGGGCATTTCACCGCCCGCGAATTCCGGCGGCCGGCGCGTCTGCCGGTCCAGAATCGCGGTATCCACCGGATCCTGTCGGCACCCGCGGCATCGCGCGCATGGCGCGCTCCTACGCGGATCATTCCCCGGCTTTCAGCCGTTCCGCGAAGGCCTCCAGCGCCGACGCGCCGACCACGTCCTCCGCCAGCAGCGGCAGCTGCTGCAGCGGCAGGTCCGGCAGCGCCTCGCGCAGGCCATGCAGATGCGCCTCCTCCTGCATCCGCCGGCCGGCGAGGAAATCGCCGGCGTCCGCCGGCGCACGCTTGTTGACGACCAGACCGCCGACCTGGACGCCGGCCCGCCGCAGCTGCGCATGCAGCTCGATGGTCTCCAGCACCGGCAGGCGCTCGGCCGCCAGCACGATGACGAATGCGGTGTGCGCGTCGTCCGCGAGCACGGCACGCAGGTGCTCGAACCGGTGCCGGCGACGGTGCAGCACCTGGCGGATGCTCTGGTCGCGGTCCTGCGCCGTATCGACGCGCTCGCCGCCCAGCGCGCGCGAGGCGATGCCGTCGTCGCTGCCGAGGTTGCGCAGCGCGGCGCCGAAGCGTTCGCTGCGTTCCTGCCGCCGCAGCAGGCCCTCGGTCCAGGCCGACATCATCTCCGGCAACGCCATCAGCCGCGCGGTATGCCCGGACGGCGCGGTGTCGAACACCAGCAGGTCGTAGTCGCGCGGCGCCTGCTCGACGAGTTCGGCGATGCGCTCGAGCAGCGCCGCCTCGTGCATGCCCGGCGCCTCGCGCGACAGCGCCAGGTGCTTGTCGACCTCGCCGGACAGGTGCGGCGGCATCAGCTGGCGCAGGGCCTGTCCGACTTCGTCCAGGTGCGCGCGCACGGTGGCCTCGGGATCGATCTCGAGCGCGTCCAAGTCCGCGGCGACGCGCACCGGCGCCGGGCCGATCGCGCGCTGCCACAGGTGGCCGAGGTTGTGCGCCGGATCGGTCGAGACCAGCAGCACGCGCCGGCCGGCACGCGCCTGCGCCAGGGCCACGGCCGACGCCATCGTGGTCTTGCCCACGCCACCCTTGCCGCCGAAGAACAGCACGCGGCGCGATGCCGCCAGGTTCAGCAGCACCCGACGTGATCCAGCGGCGAGCGCTCCATGCCCATGCGCCGGTGCCAGTCGTGGAAGCGCTCGTACATCACCGGCATCAGCTCGAGCGTGTACCAGGTCGCCGGATTGGGCACGCCCAGCGACTCGGCGAATACCATCAGCATGAACAGGTCGTCCTCGTCGCGCTGCGCCCGCGCGAACGTGCGCCGGTACGGTGCGACGTAGAACTCGCGCAGGCCCGCCGCGAGCCGGGCCAGCGCGGAGGCCTTGTCCCCGCCCGGCGACATGGCTCAGCCTTCCCCGGCCTCGACGGCCTCGGCAGCATCCGGATCGCGGCCCCTGGCCATCGCGATCACCGCCTCCAGCGCCACCCATAGCGCCGCGATCAGGATCACGATGTCCATCCCCAGCAGCAGCCAGTTGCCGTCGTCGTAGAACGTACCCAGCTGCACGATCAGCGCGTACAGCGACATGACCAGCAGGAACGCAAGCGGCACCATGGTGAAGATCGGGTTGCGGCCCTTCTTGATCAGGATCACCGAGACGATCGCCAGCGTCAGCGCCGCCAGCAGCTGGTTGGTGGTGCCGAACAGCGGCCAGATCACCATGCCGCCGCTGCCGTCGGCGCCGGCGCCGAACGCCAGCGCCATGCACACCGCCAGCGCCACCACGGTGCCGAGCAGCGTGCCCACCTTGACGCCGGCCAGCTCCGCCGCCTCCTGCACCACGAAGCGCTGCAGGCGCAGGCCGGTGTCCATGGTGGTGGCGGCGAACAGGATCGCCATGGTCGCCAGCATGGTCGCGCCGAGATTCTCCGGCAGCCCGAGGCCGGACGTCAGCAGCGCCTCGCCGCCGTTGACGAAGGCGGTGACGTTGCCGCCGCCGAAGCTGCTGTAGACCGCCTGCCAGTCGACCAGGGTGGCGAAACCGGCGGTGCAGCAGATGATCGCCGCCAGCGACAGCATGCCCTCGCCGACCGCGCCGAAGTAGCCGACGAAGCGTGCGTCGGTCTCCTTGTCCAGCTGCTTGGAGGTGGTACCGGAGGCGACCATGCCGTGGAACCCGGACACCGCGCCGCAGGCGATGGTGACGAACAGCAGCGGCACGATGCTCGGCGTGCCCGCCGGCACCGCGTCGTTGAACGCCGGCGCCACGATCGTCGGCGAGGCGATCAATACCGCCGCGTACAGGATGCCCAGGCCGATGAACAGCTGCAGGCCGTTGATGTAGTCGCGCGGCTGCAGCAGCACCCACACCGGCAGCAGCGAGGCGATGCCGGCGTACAGGAACAGCAGCACGATCCAGAACGACTTCGCGCTCATGCCGAGCACCGTTTCCGGCAGCGCGATCGGATACTGGCTGCCGAACAGGATCAGCGCGTAGAGCACCACCACGCCGCCGATCGACGGCCACAGCAGCCCCATCTTGACCCGGTAGATCAGCTGCCCGATCACCAGCGCCACCAGGATCGCGCCCCAGACCGGGATCACCGCGGTCGGCGTGGACACCAGCAGGTTCGAGATCACCACAGCGAACGCGGCGTTGACCATCAGCAGCAGCAGGAAGATCACCACCAGGAACAGGTTCCGTCCGCGGCGGCCGATGTAGCTGCCGCTGAGCATGCCCATCGACTTGCCCTTGTTGCGCACGCTGGCCCAGAGCGCGCCGAAGTCGTGCACGCCGGCGAAGAACACGGTGCCGAACACCACCCACAGGAACGCCGGTCCCCAACCCCAGATCACCGCGATCGCCGGACCGACGATCGGCGCCGCGCCCGCCACCGAGGTGAAGTGGTGGCCCCACAGCACGAAGCGGTTGGTCGGCACGTAGTCGACGCCGTCGCGCAGGGTATGGGCCGGGGTGCGGAAATCCGCCTCCAGCCGGTAGATCTTCTCGGCGATGAACTTCGAATAGAAGAAGTAGCCGAGCGCCATCACGCCGAGGCCGACGAGCAGCAATACGATCGCATTCATCCAGGCATCTCCGGTAGCGTCCGGCTCGGCGCCGGCATTCGGCAGCATGAAAGCTCCGGCCCGGGAATGGAAGGATTCGGCGGCGCCGGGCCGGCGGATTACGACTAAAGTCGTACCGGCCGATGCGGGGCCGCTGCGTGGGTGAGGCCGCATTCATTCGTTTGCACCCTGGTTTCGCGGGCGTGGTGCGCGCCTGCGAAACACACATCGCGTTGCCGGGCTCCCCCGTAGGAGCGCGCCATGCGCGCGATGCCGCGGATGCCGGCGGGATCCGGTGGATGCCGCGATCCCTGCCCGGCAGGCGCGCGGGTCGCCGGAATTCACGGGCGGCGCCCATGCCCGCGGCATCGCGCGCATGGCGCGCTCCTACGAAGGTAGGGACGACTGCTCCGGGTCAGGTGCCAAGCAACCGCAACAGCAAGCCGGTCAGGTAGGCGCAATAGGTTCCGAGCGCGTAACCCAGCACCGCCAGCAGCACGCCGACCGGCGCCAGCGCCGGGTGGAACGCCGCCGCCACCACCGGCGCCGACGCGGCGCCGCCGATGTTGGCCTGCGAGCCCACCGCGAGGAAGAACAGCGGCGCGCGGATCAGCTTGGCGACCAGCAGCAGCAGACCGGCGTGTACCGAAATCCAGAGCAGCCCCAGGGCGAACAGTCCAGGACGGTCCAGCAGCGCCCCCAAGTCCATGTGCATGCCGATGGTGGCCACCAGCACGTAGAGCATTGCCGAGCCGATCTTCGATGCCCCCGCGCCCTCGAGCGCGCGCGCGCGGGTGAAACTGAGCGCCAGACCCACGGTGGTCGCGAAGACCACGATCCAGAAGAAACCGGAAGTCAGGCTGTAGTCCTCCAGGCGCCAGGAGGCCGGCAGGCTCGCGATCCAGGCCACCAGCGGGTCGGCGAGGAAATGCGCCAGTCCGGTCGCGCCCAGCCCCACCGCCAGGATCGCCATCAGGTCGGGCAGGGAGAGCACGCGCGCGTGCTCCGCCTGGTAGGTCTCGATGCGGCGCTGGAGGTCGTCGATCGCGGTGGTATCGGCCCGGGTCCAGCGATCGAAGGCGGCCGCGCGCGGCGCCAGGAACAGCAGCACCGCCATCCACACGTTGGCGACCAGCACGTCGACCGCGACGAACTGGCCGAACAGGTTGTCCTCGACCTCGAACACCTCCTTCATCGCCGCCTGGTTGGCGCCGCCGCCGATCCAGCTGCCGGCCACCGTGGTCAGCCCGCGCCAGGTCTCGCCGGCCACCGTGGGCGGATGCAGGATGCCCATCGCCATGAAGGCCACCACGGCGCCGAGCATCACCCCGGCCGTGCCGGTGAGGAACATGATCACCGCCTTCGGCCCCAGCCGCAGCACCGCGCCCAGGTCGATGGCCAGGCACAGCAGCACCAGCGACGCTGGCAGCAGGTAGTCGCGCGCCACCGGGTACAGGTTCGAAGCCTCGCCGTCGATCAGGCCGATGCTGTTGTAGACCGCCGGCAGCAGGTAGCACAGCAGCAACGCCGGCACGTAGGTGTAGAACTTCTTCCAGAAGCCGGTGGTGCGCGAGGCGGTCCAGAACACGACGCCGAGCGTCAGGGCCAGCAGGCCCATGACCGCGGCGTCGTTGGTGATCAGTGCGGCGGTGTCATTTGGCATCGGCTCGGTCTGCTCCCTGGCGCGTCGATTGGAAGGTTCGTTCTCCCTCTGCCCCCCACGGGGAGAGGGCCTGGGTGAGGGGTAGCCGGATCCGGTCCTGTCTCACGACCTGGACCATTCGAATGGACAGCTGGTCATCCGAGCTCATTCTCGTGCGTCCCTGCTGGCGTTCCCGCTCCGTCGTCCCCCCCACTCCTCCTCTCTCTCCGCAAGCGGGGGAGAGGAAGTGGGAAGCGGGTCTATCGAGCAAGATGCTGTTCCAGCCAGCTGTTGACCGTTTCATGCCACAGCACGCTGTTGTTCGGCTTGAGCACCCAGTGATTCTCGTCGGGGAAGTACAGCAGCTTCGACTCGATGCCACGGCGCTGCAGTGCGGTGAACGCCATCAGTCCCTGGTCCACGGGCACGCGGTAGTCCTTCTCGCCCTGCACCACCAGCATCGGCACGCGCCACTGGTCGACGTGCCGGACCGGGTTGAACTTCTCGTAGGCCGCCATGTTCTCGTACACCGGACCGCCGTTCTCCCATTCGGTGAACCACAACTCCTCGGTCACGTAGCCCATCGAGCGGGTGTCGAACACGCCGTCGTGGTTGACCAGACACTGCCACGGCTCGTTCCAGTTGCCGGCGATCCAGTTGATCATGTAGCCGCCATAGCTGGCGCCGAGCGCGCAGGCGCGGTCGCCGTCGAGGAACGCGTACTCACGCTGCGCGGCGGCCCAGCCCTTCTGCAGGTCCTCGAGCGGCTTGCCGCCCCAGTCGCCGCTGATCGAATCGGTGAAGTCCTGGCCATAGCCGGTGGAGCCATGGAAGTCGATCATCACCACCGCGTAGCCCTGGCCGGCATAGGTCTGCGGATTCCAGCGATAACTCCAGCCGTTGCCGAAGCTGCCCTGCGGGCCGCCATGGATCAGGAACGCGACCGGATACTTGCCGCCCTCCTCGTAGTTCCAGGGCTTGACCACGTAGCCGTGCACGGTGTCGTTGCCGGCGCCGCGGAAGGTGAACTGCTCGTATTCGCCGAAGGCGACATCCGGCAGGCGTTCCTCCGCGGTCGGGGTGATCTGGCGCGGGTGCTGCGCGTCGGGCGTGGCGGTGTACAGCACGTCGCCGCTGCGCATCGAGTTGCGCGCGAACATCAGCGTCTCACCGGCCAGCGCGTACGACGACACCGTGCCGTCGCCGACCAGCTTCGTCACCTCGCCGCTGTCGATGTCGATGCGGAACAGCGGGTACTCGCCGGTGTCCTGCGCCGCTGCGTACAGCGCGTTGCCGTCCGCGCCCACCTCCAGGCTGCTGGGCGAGCGATCCCAGTCCGGGGCGATCTCGCGGGTCTCGCTGCTGGCCAGGTCCATCGCCATCACCGCGAAGCGATCGGACTCGAAGCCAGGCCGCTGCATTGCGCGGTAGAACAGCGTGCCGCCGTCAGCGCTGAACACCGGGCCGGCGTCCCATGCGGGATTGGCTTTGGTCAGATTGACCGGCGCGCCGCTGCCGTCGGCGTTCATGCGGTACAGGTCGAAGTTGGTCGACCACGGCTCCTCGCGGCCGGCCACCTTGACGCTGGCCACCACCGACGCACCGTCCGGCGCCCATGCGTAATCCTCGGCGCCGCCGAACGGCTTGGACGGGATGTCGCCGTCGAGCGATCCGCTCAGCGCCACCGCGGCGGCGACCGGCTCGCCGCCGGCGGCCGGCAGTTCGGCCGCGTACAGCCGGCTGCGGCGGCCGTCCTTCCAGGTATCCCAGTGGCGCACGAACAGCTGCTCGTACACCACGCCGCTGGCCTTGTCCTTCTCGCGCGCGTCCAGCCGCGCCTGGGTGCAGGCGAACACGCCTTCGGACGCATCGGCGCACTCGGCGAAGGTCTCGGCGCTGAAGGCGATGCGGGTGCCGTCGGGCGACAGCTTGTAGCTGCCGACGTCGAGCGCGAAACCGGTCAGCTGCCGCGGCTCGCCGCCGGCAGTCGGGATCGCGTACAGCTGCTGGCTGCCGCTTTTCGCGCTCAGGAAATAGACGGTGGCGCCGTCCGGCGAGAACGCAGGCGAATTGACGTTCCAACCTTCCGGCGTCAGCCGCTTCGGCGGCGCCATGTCGCGCGTGCGCAGGTCGCGCAGGTACAGCGCGCTGCTGGCCTTGTCCTCGGCGAAGTCGACGGTACGCTCGGCGAACACCAGCCGGCCGCCGTCGGCGGATAGCACCGGGGACGAGACCCGCGGCAGGGTTGCCAGGTCACGGGCCTCGAGCCCGCGCTGCGCCATCGCGACCGACGGCAGGGCGGCAAGCAGGCACAACGGCAGCAGGGCGGTACGCAGCGTCATCGCAGTCTCCGGATCGGGCAAGGCGCCGATGGTAGCCGAAGCTCCCGCCCGTGGCGCCGAAATCCCGTCGCTGCAGTGCAGCAGTCGTCTTGCGGGTTACCGGTATCCGATCAGCACCGCCACCACCAGCGCGATCGCCGCGGCGATGGTGAGCTTGACGATCAGCGGCCAGACAAAGCGGAACCAGCGGTCGTAGGGAATGCCGGCGATGCCGAGGATGCTCATCAGCACGATGTTGGTCGGCACGATCATGTTGGAGAAGCCGTCGCCGAACTGATACGCCAGCACCGAGACCTGGCGGCTGACACCGATCAGGTCGCCGAGCGGGGCCATGATCGGCATGGTGACGAAGGCCTGCCCGCTGCCCGACGGAATGAACAAGTTGAGCACGGTCTGCACCAGCAGCATGCCGACCACGGCGATCTCGGCGCCGACCATGGTCAGCGGTGCGGCCAAGGCATTGACGATGGTGTGCAGTACGTGGCCATCCTCGAGCAGCAGCGCGATCGAGCGCGCGAAGCCGATCAGCAGCGCGGTGGTGGCGAGCTCCGCGGCGCCCTCGGCGAAACGCCGCGCGGTGCCGTCCACGCCGAGGCCGCCGGCCAGGCCGACGAACACCGCCAGCCCGAGAAACAGTGCGCCCAGTTCCACCAGGTACCAGCCGCGCGTGCTGATGCCCCAGACCATCAGCGCAAGCGTGGTCAGGGCGGCCAGCAGCAGCATCAACTTGCGACCGCTCAGCGGCGGATATTCGGTCGGCGGCGCGTGCGCGACTTCGATGCCTTTCATCAGGCTGGTGTCCGGGTCGCGCTGCACCCGGCGCGCGTAGCTCCAGACGTGGTGCACGCCGATAGCCACGAACGGCACGAACAGCGCCAGCCGGAACTGCCAGCCGGAGGTCGGCTCCAGCCCGGCCACGCCCTGGGCGACGACGACGGTGAACGGATTGAGCGCGGCCACGCCGTAGCCGATGCCGTAGCCGCAGATCATGATCCCCATCGCGGTCATCACGTCCATGCGCATGGCCAGGCACAGCGCGATCAGCATCGCCGCGAAGGGGATGTATTCCTCGGCCACGCCGATCGTGCCCGAGCCGATCGCGAACACGCACATGCCGATCATGATCAGCAGGCCGGGGCTGTGGCCGACGCGCTTGAGGGTCCAGCCGAGGATCGCGTCGATCAGGCCGCTGGCGCGCAACACCGCGATCGCGCCGCCGACGATCAGCACGAAGAAGATGATGTCCTGCGCCGCCGCCAGCGCCCGCGGCACCACGGTGAACAGGGCCAGCGGCGACAGCACCGTCCGCTCCTCGACGTGCTGGTAGGTGCCGGGCACCACCAGCGCGTGGCCCTTCGCGTCCTCCACCGTCTCGAACTCGCCCTGCGGCAGCACCCAGGTCGACGCCAGCGCCACGATCATCATCACGAACAGCAGCACCAGGGTGTGGGGAACGCGCAGGAATCGGGACATCGGCGGGGTCCTGGTGGAATTCGCCGCAGTATAGGCGGGCGTGGAGATCTCCCGCCTGCGCCTCCGTAGGAGCGCCCCATGGGCGCGATACCGCGGGTATCCGATTGCAGGCGTTTTGCTCCGAGCTTTGGTTCGAGCATGCGCCGGGCCGGTTTTCGTCCTGCGATTCCGACACCCGCGGCATCGCGCCCATGGGGCGCTCCTACGCGCGCGCGCCGGACCCGTCGTCGCCCAGCGCGTCCGCAGGCTCGAGCAGGCGCGGGCCGGGGCCCTCCTCGCCCAGGGTGTCCTCGGGATTGCGCAGCGGGCATGCCTTCAACGACAGGCAACCGCAGCCGATGCAGCCGTCGAGCTGGTCGCGCAGCCGGGTCAGGCGGGCGATGCGGTCGTCGAGGTCCGCGTGCCAGCGCCGCGACAGGCGGCTCCAGTCGGCGGCGGTGGGCGTGCGGCCGTCGGGCAGCGTATCCAGCGCTTCGCGCACCGCCGCCAACGGGATGCCTGCGCGTTGCGCGACCTTGATCACCGCCACCCGGCGCAGCACGTCGCGAGGATAGCGGCGCTGGTTGCCGGCGGTGCGCAGGCTGTGGATCAGGCCCTTCTTCTCGTAGAAATGCAGCGCCGAGACCGCCACGCCGCTGCGCGCGGCCACCTCACCGACGCCGAGTTCGCGTGCCTTTGCGCCTTTCGTGCGTGTCGTCTTCATGCCGGGCCCTTGACCTCAATATTTGTTGAGGTTTTAACCTGCACGCTATCGCGATGCAACCCGAGGTCTCCATGCCCCCCATTCATCTCACCCTGATCTACGGCAGCAACCGCGAGCCGCGCCTGTGCGACACCGTGGCCGGCTGGGCGGCGGGCCAGGTCCGCGCGCACGGCGGCTTCACCCTGGACACGCTCGACCCGGCCGCGCTGCAGCTTCCCGCGGCGCTTGCGCGCACCCCCGACATGGCCACCGTGCGCCTGCGTCGGCGCATCCGCGCGGCCGATGCCTACCTGGTGGTCACGCCGGAGTACAACCACGGTTACCCGGCACCACTGAAGCAGCTGATCGATGCCGCCTACGACGACTGGCACGCCAAGCCGGTGGCCTTCGTCAGCTACGGCGGGATCTCCGGCGGCCTGCGCGCGGTGGAGCAATTGCGCCAGGTCTTCGGCGCGCTGCACGCGGTGGCGATCCACGACGGCATCGCCTTCGCCGAGGTCTGGCGGCGCTTCGACGCCGACGGGCGCCTGCGCGAGGCGGCGCACACCGAACGGGCGGCCCAGGCGATGCTGGCGCAACTGCACTGGTGGGCCGTCGCCCTGCGCAACGCGCGCGAAGCCACGCCGTATCGCGAGGCCGCGGCATGAACGGCGCGGCGCCTTCGACCCTGTCCGGCACCCTGCACGGCCGCGCGGCTCCCGCCTCGCGCTCGCCCGGATCGCGCCTGCTGCGGTGGTTCGAAACCCGTCTCGATCCCTTTCCCCCGCTGCCGCCCGCGCAGCCACCGCGCACGCTCTACGCGTTCTGCCGCCACTACACCCGCGGCGCCGGGAAATGGCTGCTGGCGATGGCGCTGCTGACCGCGGCGATCGCGATCGCGGAGGTGTCGCTGTACGCCTTCGTCGGCTCGCTGGTCGACCGGCTGTCCGGGCACACGCCGGCGACCTTCCTCACCGCCGAGGGCGGGCGCCTGGCGCTGATGGCCGCGGTGGTGCTGCTGGCGCTGCCGGTGCTGGTGCTGCTCAACTCGCTGGTGATCCACCAGACCCTGCTCGGCAACTATCCGATGCGGATCCGCTGGAACGCGCACCGCTACCTGCTGCGGCAGTCGATGGGCTACTTCCAGGACGAGTTCGCCGGGCGCATCGCCACCAAGCTGATGCAGACCTCGCTGGCGGTGCGCGAGACGGTGATCAAGCTGCTCGACGTCGGCAACTACGTGCTGGTGTATCTCACCGGCGCACTGATCGTCGCCGCCTCGTCGGACTGGCGCCTGATGCTGCCGTTCATCGGCTGGCTGCTCGGCTACGGCGCGTTGATGCGGCACTTCGTGCCGAAGATGGGCCGGGTGGCGCGGCAGCAGGCCGACGCACGCTCGGTGATGACCGGGCGCATCGTCGACAGCTACACCAACATCGCCACGGTCAAGCTGTTCTCGCATTCGCAGCGCGAGCAGGCGTACGCGCGCGAGGCGATGCACGGCTTCCTGACGACGGTGCACCGGCAGATGCGCTTGTCCACCTCGGTGCACGCGCTGAACTACGCACTCAACATGGCGCTGCTGTTCTCGGTGGCCGCGGTCGGCATCTGGCTGTGGCACGGCGGTGCGGTGACGACCGGCGCGATCGCGGTGGCGGTGGCGTTCGTGCTGCGCATCCTCGGCATGTCGCAGTGGATCATGTGGGAACTGTCGTCGCTGTTCGAGAACATCGGCACCGTGCAGGACGGCATCAATTCGATCGCGCTGCCGCCGACGGTCGACGACGCGCCCGGCGCGCCGGCGGCCGGACGCATGCGCGGCGACATCCGCTTCGAGAACGTCAGCTTCCACTACGGCAAGGGCAGCGGCGTGATCGAAGGTCTGGACCTGCACGTGCGGCCCGGCGAGCGGATCGGCGTGGTCGGGCGCTCCGGCGCCGGCAAGTCGACGCTGGTGAACCTGCTGCTGCGCTTCCACGACCGCGAGCGCGGCGCGATCCGCATCGACGGCGTCGACGTCGCCGAGGTGCAGCAGGACTCGCTGCGGGCGCAGATCGGCATGGTCACCCAGGACACGTCGCTGCTGCATCGCTCGGTGCGCGACAACATCCTCTACGGCCGGCCCGACGCCGGCGAGGCGGAAATGATCGAGGCGGCCAGGCAGGCGCGCGCGCACGACTTCATCCTGGAGCTGGAGGACGCGCAGGGCCGGCGCGGCTACGACGCCCACGTCGGCGAGCGCGGGGTGAAGCTGTCGGGCGGCCAGCGCCAGCGCATCGCCATCGCCCGCGTGCTGCTGAAGAACGCGCCGATCCTGGTGCTGGACGAGGCGACCTCGGCGCTGGATTCGGAAGTCGAGGCCGCGATCCAGGAGAACCTGTCCACGCTGATGGAAGGCAAGACCGTGATCGCCATCGCCCACCGATTATCGACGATCGCGGCGATGGACCGGCTGATCGTGATGGACCAGGGCCGGATCGTGGAAGACGGCAACCATGCCGCGCTGGTCGCCGCCGGCGGCCTGTATGCGCAGCTGTGGCGGCGTCAGTCGGGCGGGTTCATCGATTGCGGCTCGGCGTCGGCCTCCGCGTCGTCTTCCCCGTCCGTCTCCACCGAGCCGGAGGTGCCGGCACCGGCGCGACCGCTGCCGGCGGGCGGCGCCAGCGGCGAGAACACCAGGTCGGCCGCGGAATCGAATTCCGACAGCGGACTTTCGGCCGGACAGGTCTCGTCCGGGAACCCGTAGTTCTTGCGCAGCTCCAGGCCGCAGCTGTTGAGCGCCTCCAGGTCGGTGTCCGGCGCCTTGCAGCGGCTGTCGAAGGCGCGCACGAACGAATCGCGACGGCGTACGAAATCCTCGCCGCACTTGCGCATCAGGCGCAGCCGGTCGAGATCGTCCTGGGCCGGGTTCACCCCGTCCAGGCCGTACAGCTGCAGTTCGTCGCCGGTGAGCAGGCGCAGGTTGCGGTTCGGCACCGCCATCATCAGGTCGGCGATGGCCACCGCGGCGCCGTTGCGCTCCAGGTAGGCGCGGACCCGGTCGTAGACCGCGCGCAGTTCGGTGTTGAGTTCGACGCGGGTGGTGGCGGTGGAGCTCATACGGATGATGCGGTGGATGCCGACCTTGCCAGTGATCAGCCGGGTGTCGCCGGCGCCGAGCACGAACACGCAGGCGCTGTGGCAGACCGAACCCTCGCGCACCCAGATCGTCCAGCGCGACTCGGCGATGAAATCGCCGACCGCCATCGCGTCCTCGACCTGGCCGCCGGCCGAGTCGATGTCGAGCACGCGCTTGTCGATGCCGAGCTCGTCGGCGACCGCGGTGGTGCGCTCCATCAGCGCGGTGAAATCGGAAGTGACGCGCCCCTTGTAGCGCAGGCGTGCGACGCCGCGCTCCGCGCACGGCGCCAGGGCCGTGGTCACCGCCTCACGGTCCAGGTCCACCAGCGGTTTGCCGTCGCCCTGCGCCATGTAGTCGAGTTCGCAGCTGATCGAGGCCTCGCCGGCTTCGAGCCGCAGCGACGACCAGTCGGTCTCGCGTTGGGCTGGCGCGACCGGTGGAGGGGGCGTTTGCCCGGGCTCGACCGGCGCGATGCTGACGGCGCCACCCTCCTCGGGACTGGCCACCTCCTCGGTCTCCATGACCACCGTTTCCTCCGGCGGCACCGGCTGCTGCCGGCAGGCCGCCAGTGCGATGCACAGGCAGGACACGGTCAGCCAGGATTGCTTGGGCATGCGGCGTACTCGGGGTGGCGTTGCGGACGACGGTCACGCGAACCCGTAGTCTAGAGCCGCCCCGCGGGCGCGGGCGAACGCGCGGTGAACACCCGCCCGTGCGATGCGCCCTGAACATCGCGCTCGCCTGGCCTTAACGCAGTGCACGTTTCGGCGGGTCCGCATGCGGGCCGGCGAGCCACCATCCTTCACTTCACCTGGTTCGCGGTCCATTTAAGGTGTGCCGTCGTGCGCAGGCGCACCAGCTAGGGAGCCGACACCATGATGTCCGACGCGAGCAACCGCCGCAGGCCGAACCGCTGGTGGCCGGCGCTGGTCGGTACCGTGGTCGTACTGCTGGGCCTGGTGCTCGCCTGTGGTGGCGGCTGGCTGCTGCTCCTGGGCGGTTCCTGGTACTACCTGGTCGCGGGCCTCGGGCTGATCGTTGCCGGCGTCTTGCTGATTCGCGGCCGCATGGCCGGCGCATGGTGGTACGCCGGCGTGCTGCTGCTCACCTTCGCCTGGAGCGGGTACGAATCCGGTCTCGACTACTGGCGCTGGGTGCCGCGTGCCGGACTGCTGACAGCGCTCGGCATCGTGGTCGCCCTGCTGGCGCCCGGGCTCGACCGCGGAATTTCACGCCGCGCCGGCTGGAGCGCGGCCGGCGTGCTGGTGCTGGTGTTCGTGGTGGCGTTCGCGCTGGCGTTCGTGCCGCGCGGGATCACCCGCGGCGGCGACGTACCGGCGGCCGCCGCGGTCGCCGCCGCCGACACGATCGATGCGGACGCTTTCGTCCAGGCGGCCGACGCGCCGGCCGCCGGGGACTGGGCCGCCTACGGCCGCGACAACGCCGCCACCCGCTTCACGCCATTGGCGCGCATCACCCGGGACAACGTCTCGCGCCTCGAACGCGTCTGGGAATACCGCACCGGCGACCTGCCGAACCGCCGCTGGGGCGCCGAGACCACGCCGCTGAAGGTCGGCGACAGCCTCTACCTGTGCTCGGCGCGCAACATCCTGATCGCGCTCGACGCGCGCAGCGGCCGGGAACGCTGGCGCTACGACCCGGAGGTGCCGAACGAGTACATCCCCTACACCGCCGCCTGCCGCGGCGTGACGTACTACACGGTGCCCCCAGCGCCGGTGCCGGAGCCGGCCGAGGACACCGCGCCGACCATCCCCGGACTGGTCTCCGAGGCCGAGACCGACGCCGGCGCCAACCTCGAACCTGCCGCGGATCCCGAGCCGACCGCGGCGGTGGAGCCGGTCGCCGACGGCGTCTGCGCCACCCGCATCATCGAGGGCACCCTTGACGGCCGCCTGATCGCGGTCGACGCGCGGACCGGCACCCCCTGCCCCGGCTTCGGTGACAACGGCGAGGTCGACATCACCGTCGGCATGGGCAAGACGCCGCCGGGCTATGTCTCCATCACCTCGCCGCCGACCATCGTGCGCGACGTGATCGTCACCGGGCACCAGGTGCTCGACGGCCAGCAGCGCGACATGCCGTCCGGGGTGATCCAGGGCTTCGACGCCGTCACCGGCGAGCTGCGCTGGGCCTGGGACATGGTTCGCCCGGACCGCTCCGGGCGTCCGCCCGAAGGCGAGACCTACACCCGCGGCACGCCGAACATGTGGACCACCGCATCCGGCGACGAGCGCCTGGGCCTGGTCTACCTGCCGATGGGCAACGCCGCCGCCGACTACCTCAGCGCCGACCGCAGCGCCGCCGAGAACGAGTACTCGACCTCGCTGGTGGCGCTGGACGTGACCACCGGCAAGCCGGCGTGGCACTTCCAGACCGTGCACGTCGACGTCTGGGACTACGACCTCGGCTCGCAGGGCACGCTGGTCGATTTCCCGTCGGCCGACGGCCCGGTGCCGGCGCTGGTGCTGCCGACCAAGCAGGGCGACCTCTACGTGCTCGACCGCCGTACCGGCCAGCCGCTGACCGGCGTGGAGGAACGCCCGGTGCCGCAGGGCGGCGTGGAACCGGACCAGCGCTCGCCGACGCAGCCGTTCTCGCGCTTCCACACCCTGCGCAAGCCCGACCTCACCGAGCGCGACATGTGGGGCATCAGCCCGATCGACCAGCTGGTCTGCCGCATCGGCTTCCGCCGCGCCAGCTACCAGGGCATCTATACGCCGCCCACCACCGAGCGCCATTGGATCCAGTACCCGGGCTACAACGGCGGCTCCGACTGGGGCGGGATCGCAATCGATCCGCAGCGCGGGGTGATCATCGCCAACTACAACGACATGCCCAACCACAATCGCCTGGTGCCGCGCGAGGAGGTCGAACGCCGCGGCTGGCTGACGCGCGCGGAAATGGACCCGGGCGAGGACGAGGGCGGCGCGGAGGGCGGCGGCGACCCGCAGGTCGGCACCGACTACGGCATCGAGGTCAACGCCGGCTGGCGCATGCATACCACCAAGCTGCTGTGCAAGCAGCCGCCGTACGGGGGCATCCGCGCGATCGCGCTGGACGACGGCCGCACGCTCTGGGACCGTCCGTTCGGCACCGCGCGCGCGAACGGTCCGTTCGGCATCCGCTCCGGGCTGCCGATCGTCATCGGCACGCCCAACAACGGCGGCGCCGCGGTGACGGCGGGCGGGCTGATCTTCATCGCCTCGGCCACCGACGACCTGATCCGCGCGATCGACATCGAGACCGGGGAAACCCTGTGGCAGGACGCGCTCCCCGCCGGCGGCCAGGCCGGCCCCGCCGTCTACGAGGTCGACGGCCGCCAGTACCTGGTGATCATGACCGGCGGCCACCATTTCATGGAGACGCCCGCCGGCGACCAGGTGATCGCCTACGCAATCCCGCAGCCCGGGGAAACTCCGCGCTAGAGCAAATTCGCATCAGGTGTTTACACATGTCGCGAGATTCTCCCCCGCTTCGGGGCGAGACCACGCGCGCGCCATCGGCGCGCGCGTGGTCGAGCGCCCGCTCTGAGGCGCGGGCCGGGGCGCGGAATCGGGATGAGGCACTCTTGCGAAACATCAAAAGCGCCCTCGTCCGCCCCGCCTAAGCATTCGGAGGCAGGCGCTTCGGACACCCCCGACTAAAGCACTCGGGGGCAGGCTCTTCTCCAGCAAGCGGGAGTAAGATCTGCCAACACTTGCGCCAAGACTGCGCTAGCCGACGTCGTCCTGCGGCGTGATGTCCGCCGCCCACTGCAGCGCCGTCTGCTGGTCGCCGGGCGCGAAGGTGCGGATCTCGGTGCCCGGAAAGAACTTGCCGGCGAATTCCGACACCTTGCCCAGCCAGTTCTTGTCGGTGATCACCGCGCCACGGGCAAACCGGTCGTACTCGCCGAACTTGCCCAGGGCATAGCGCAGGTCCTTGCCCAGCGCCGCTGCGGTCATTCCGGTGAATCCGCTCATGTCAACGTAGAGTCCGATGCGGCGGTACTCGGCCAGGCGCGCCTCGATGTAGGCGATGCAGCGATCGTAGTCATCGCCGTCGAGCTGGCCGCTGAAGTGGAAGGCGGCGACATGCGGCGGCGCCGGCAGGATCTCGATCATGGGGATGCTCCCGTTCGAAAGTCCGACCCTAGCGCGGGCGCCGTGGCGGCGGCGTCAAGCGCCCGGCGCAGCATCGCGCCAGGCAGCCCCTTTCCGTCGCGGCGGGCATCATTCGTAGGAGCGTGCCATGCGCGCGATGCCGCGGGCACTTCTCCGCCATTGGATTCCGGCCATCGGTGCGCTTTCCGGCCCGCTGCACGATCGCCGATCGCCGCGACTGGATACACCCGCGGCATCGCGCGCATGGCGCGCCCCTACAGGCAGACCGATCGCGGCGGTCGACGCCCCGGACCTAGGAGAACAAGGGCTCCTGTTGCAACGCCCCCTCCAACTGCAGCAGGTACTGCTTGGTCGGCAGGCCGCCGCCGAAGCCGGTGAGCGAGCCGTCGGCACCGATCACGCGGTGGCACGGCAGCACGATCGGAAGCGGGTTGCGGCCGTTGGCGGCGCCGACCGCACGCGATGCGCTCGGACGGCCGACGCGCGCGGCGAGTTGCGCATAGCTCACCGTTTCGCCGTACGGGATCTCCGCCAGCGCATGCCAGACCGTCCGCTGAAACTCGGTGCCCTGCGGCGCCAGCGGCAACGCGAACGTGCGCCGCCTGCCGTCGAAATAGGCCTGCAGCTGCTTGCGTGCCTCGCGCAGCAGCCGGTGATCGCCCTCGCGCCAGTCGACCCCGCGCTTCACCGGGTGCCTGGCGGCGTGGAACTCGATGGCATGCATCCCGGCGTCGGAGGCCGCCAGCAGCAGCGGACCGACGGGACTGTCGAACCGGGTGTGGAAGATGGTCATCTCGGTGCTCTCCTCGTTCGGTGGATGCCGCCTGCGGCACGCTCAGGCCGCGCGCGCGCGGCGTGCCGCGGTGGGCCGCGGGGCCATGGCATCGCGCCACAGCTGGATCACCGCATAGCCGCGCCAGGGTCGCCAGGCATCGGCATGGGCACGCAGCGCCTTCGCGCTCAGGCGGCTGCCGTCGCCCGGCAAGGCCCGCTGCAATACCAGGTCCTCGGCCGGGAACGCATCGGGATGCCCGAGCGCCCGCAGCGCGATGTAATGCGCGGTCCACGGCCCGATCCCGGGCAGCGCCGTCCAGCGTTCGACGAACTCCTCGAGCGTGGCTTCCGCGCGGAAATCCACGCGCCCGTCGAGCAGCGCCCGGGCGATGCCGCGAACGGTCTCGGCGCGCGCACGGGTCAGCCCGAGGCTGCCCAGGTCGGCCTCCGCCAATGCTTCCGGCAGGGGAAACAGGTGCAGCAGGCCGCGCGCGGCGAAGGCCTCGGGCAGCGGCGTCCCCAGGCGCTGCGCCAGTCGTGCGGTCAGCGTGCGCGCGGCGGCGACGCTGACCTGTTGCCCGATCACCGCGCGCACCGCGATCTCGAATCCGTCCCAGCCGCTGGGAATACGCAGCCCCGGGCGCTTGCGCAACAGCGGGCGCAGCCGCGCGTCGCTGCGCAGGGCCGCGGCGATCGTGTGCGGGTCCGCATCCAGGTCGAACATCCGCCGCAGGCGGTTGACGATCTGCAGCAGCGCCGCCGGCTGGCCGCCGTGCAGTTCCAGCTTAAGTGCGTGGCCGCGCTCGTTGCCGGTGGCGGGCCCGGGCCATGCGCTCACCCGCAGCCAGCCCGGCGCCTCCGCCGGCCCGAACATGCGCGTGTAGCTGCTCGCGTCCACCACCTCCACGCCCGGCAGCGCGCGCCCGCGCAGGAAATCCAGCATCGCCACGAAGTCGTAAGGCGGACGGTAGTGCAGGCGCAGGGTCAGGGCGTCGCCATCGGCAACGACGGTGCGCTTGCGCAGATCACGCGGGGCCATGGCATAGGCCTCGCGGAAACTGGTGTTGAAGCGGCGCAGGCTGCCGAAGCCTGCCGCCAGTGCGACCTGGGTGATCGGCAATGAGGTCTCGGTCAGCAGCTGCTTGGCGAACAGCAGCCGGCGCGTGCCGTGCACGCCGATCGGCGGCGCCCCCAGGCGCTCGACGAACAGGCGCCGCAGCTGTCGCTCGCCGATGTGCACACGCGCCGCCAGCGCTGCCAGCGGCTGATCGGCGAGCATGCCCTGGTCGATCAGCTTCAGCGCCCGCGCCACCAGTTCATCGCCGCGCCGCCAGGTGCCGTCCGCGGGCGACAGCTCCGGGCGACAGCGCAGGCAGGGCCGGAATCCGGCCGCCTCGGCCGCGGCGGCGCTGGCGTAATAGGTCACGTTGCGCGGCTTCGGCGCGGGCGCCGGGCACACCGGTCGGCAATAGATCCCGGTGCTGGTGACCGCGGTGAAGAACAGTCCGTCGAACCGCGGATCGCGGCTCATGCGCGCCTGTTCGCAGACGTGGGGATCGGGAAGGGCGGAGAGCGTCGGCATGGGCGCAGACTAGCACCGGCCATGCGGCCGAACTGGCCGTTTTCGGACATGGATGCCGGTTGCGTTCGGTCGCGGCCGCTCCGACGCCAGGGCTGGTCGACGTTCGCTTCCCATGCCCGCTGCTCTGTAGGAGGGGCTTCAGCCCCGACCCCGGGACACGCGCGGCGCGCGAAAATACCCGCGCGCGCAGCTCCGGACCGGCACCGTGCGCTCCTTGTTGCCTCGCCGCGATGTCCGGCAGGTCGAGGCTGAAGCCCCTCCTACAGGGGTCGACGGAGAGCGTGCATGTCGATAAGCCCAACGGGAGCGAGCGACGGCAGTCGCGACAGCCATCCGGCGCCCCCACGGCATCAGGCCGGTTCCGGGCGCGGTGCAGGAACCCGGACGCCTATGGCCGACGCAGCGCCGGCGCCAACGTCTCCGGATCGCCGTCGTTCGGCGCCGGCTCGACACCGAGCAGCCGCGCCAGCAGCGCGTAGACGTCGACATTGTCGAACGCCGGCAGGGTGACGCCGCTGCGGAATGCCGGGCCCTGCGCGATGAAGATCGCGCGCATCGACGGCAGCGCGGGATCGAATCCGTGCGAGCCGCGCATGCCGCCGGGCCGTCGCGCCAGGGACTCGCGCGGGATCGCATCCCAGCCTTCGTGCATCTGGCACACGATCGGCGGAATCCGCGGGTGGCTGCCGTAGTGCCAGCGCGCCGGCAGCTCGTGCTTGCGCCAGCAGTCGTAGCGATCGTGCGCACCGAGCAGCGCCGCCTCGGCCTGTGCCTGGCGCTCCGGCCGCGGGCGGAATCCGAGCACCTGGCCATGGCTGATCGCCTCCGCGTCGATGGGATCGACCATGTCCTCCACCGCCACCACCTGCCCCTCCGGCACTTCGGCCATGCCGTGGTCGGAAACGACGACCAGGTTCACCCGCTGCTGCAGGCCGCCTTCGGCGATGCCCGCGAGCAGTCGCCCGATCGCGGCGTCGACCTCGCGCAGGGTCGCGCGCAACTGCGCCGAACGCGGCCCGTGCGCGTGTCCGGCGCTGTCGGGATGTTCGAAGTACAGCGTCGCCAGGCGCGGACGCGTGGCGTTCGGTTCCGCCAGCCAGCCGAGCACGCGCGCCACCCGCTCGTCCATCGACAGGGTGGCGTCGAACAGGTTCCAGCGCGTCGGCCGCACGCCCTGCACGGGCGCCTCGCTGCCGGGCCAGAACAGCGTCGCGGTGGGCAGGCCGGCATTCTCGGCGGTGACCCACAACGGCTCGCCCTGCCACCAGGCGGTGTTGCCGACGGCATCGCGATCGCTGAGCCGAAACCAGCCCAGCGCGTCCGTCTGCATGGTGTTGTGAATCAGCCCGTGCCGGTCCGGCCGCAACCCGGTGACCAGCGTGTAGTGGTTGGGAAAGGTGAGCGAGGGATAGGAAGGGCGCATCCATTGCGCGCGCACGCCCTCGCGCGCCATGCGATCGAGGTGGGGAGTGTCGCCGCGACCGAGCATGTCCGGGTGCACGCCGTCGAGCGAGACCAGCAGCAGGGTCGGCCTGGCGTCCGCGACCGTCGCCGGTAACGTCGGCGGCGAGGAGGCGCAGGCGGCGAGCAGCAGCCACAGCGGAACGAAGAGGAGGGGGTGCAGGCGTGACATGGGCGCGCATGATACGGCGCCTTCATGACAGCCGCGTCCGGGCCCCATGCCGCCGCCCACCATGGATGACGGCGCTCTGAACGGGCGGACCGTTAGGCACGTGCCCGCCACCGCACGCAGGCGTATTCTCGACGCAGTGGCAACCTGCCACGCATCCGGACGAGGTCTCGCCATGACACGTGTTCTGATCGCCGGCATGCTGCTCGGATTCGCCTTCGCCGCTGCTGCGCAGGACGTCGAGCCCGAGGAGCAGGCGGCATCCACCCGTACAGATCGCGCCAAGGCTTCCGAACCGTTCTGCATCCGCGAAACCGGCTCGCGCGTGATCGCCCACCGCAACGCCCGTACCAAGAAGGAGCGCGCCGACTGCGTGGCGTCGGGCGGCCGTGTGTACACGCGCGAAGACATCGAGAGTACCGGCTCGGTCGATCTTGTCGACGCGCTGCGGCGGCTGGATCCGTCGATCCGCTGAAGCGCAACGCGAGAAACGAGTGAAGAGGAGTGAGAAACGAGCAGGAGCGCTCTTCTCTCGTTTCCCACTCCGCGGCGGCATCGCCGCCGCCCACTCACTCCTGTGCCGCGCCGGATCGGTTTTGGCGCAGCATGACCATGCCGGCGCGCACCTCGACCGCCACCGCGCGCAGCGCCTCTCCCCGGCAGGGCCCGGCCACGCATTGGCCGGCCGCCAGTTCGAAGCTGGCACCGTGGGCCGCGCACACCAGCAGGCCGTCCTTCGATTTCAGGAACTGCCCGGGCGCCCAGTCGAGCCGTCGGCCGGCATGCGGGCAGACGTTGAGCCAGGCACGCGCGGTGTCGCCGTCGCGATACAGCAGCAACGATTCGGGGACCCCGTCGACCACCGCTTCGACCTCGCCGAAACCGCCGTCGGCAATCTGCGCGAGTGCGACCAGCGGCACGCCTGCCGGCGCTTGATTTAACGAAGTCATTACATTCAGAGGCGGTTGGCGGCCGATACTGTCGGCATCGGCTCGATGCCGCATTGTCTCACGCACGTCATCACGTTCCGCGCGCCTGCCATTGGTTCGCGCGCCCTCCTAATTCGGGAAGCAATGATCTCCAACTTCTTCAACACCTTGCACCTGCGCTACCGCGCCTCCGGCGTCTCCGCGGTCTTTTCGCCGCGCAAGCCGCGCCACCCGCTGTTGCGACTGGCGTTCGGGCTGCTCGGCCTGGCGCTGCTGGCCGTGTTGCTGGTCTTCGGCGTCGTCATCGGCGCCGTCATGCTGACGGCGGGCCTGGCGATGCGCCTGCTGCGCCGACCCGAGCAACCGGATGCCGGGCGCCGGCGTCATGGCGCGCTCGACGGCGAATTCCGCATCATCGACAAGCCCCTGCTGCGCTGAGGTTTCTCCCATGACCGACGTGGTTCCGGCGCCCGCGGTGCCGCGCATCGCGGTGCGCGGTGGCGGCACCTTTCCGGTGCGACGCATCTATTGCGTCGGCCGCAACTTCGCCGACCACGCACGGGAGATGGGCGCGCAGGCGCCGGCCTCGCCGGAGACCCGTGGGCAGCCAGTGTTCTTCATGAAGCCGGCCGATGCGATCGTCACCGACCGCAACGTGCCCTACCCGCCCGCTACCCGCGATCTGCATCACGAGGTCGAACTGGTGGTGGCGCTCGGCGCCGATGCGCCCGACGGCGACGACCTGGCCCTGGAGCGCGCGCAGGCATTGGTGTTCGGCTATGGCATCGGCCTGGACCTGACCCGCCGCGACCTGCAGGCCGCGGCCAAGGCCAAGGGCCTGCCCTGGGACACCGCCAAGGGCTTCGACCACTCCGCGCCGGTCAGCCGGCTGGTCGCGGCCGCCGAGTTCGGCGACCTCGGCGACCACACGCTGTCGTTGCAGGTCAACGGCGAGATCCGCCAGCGCTCGCGTCTCGATGCGATGATCTGGAGCGTGCCGGAGATCCTGCACGAACTGTCGAAGCTGTACGCGCTTCGCGCCGGCGACCTGGTGTTCATGGGCACCCCGGCCGGCGTCGCCGCCCTGCGGCCCGGCGACCGCTGTCACGCGGCACTCGACGACGTCATCGCACTGGACTGCGAGATCGTCCCTGCCCGGGTATAGTCGGCGCGTCCACCACCTGGAGACTGCGGCATGGGCATGGTTTCGGAATTCAGGGAATTCGCGATGCGCGGCAACGTCGTCGACCTCGCGGTCGGGGTCGTGATCGGTGCCGCGTTCGGCAAGATCGTCACCGCGCTGGTCGACCAGATCATCATGCCGCCGCTCGGGCTGCTGATCGGAGGCGTCGACTTCAGCGACCTGGTCATCACCTTGCGCGAGGCTACGATCGATGCCGCGGGCGAGACGGTCCCGGCGGTGGTGATCGGGATCGGCGAGTTCCTCAACGTGCTGCTACAGTTCGTCATCGTCGCCTTCGCCATCTTCCTGGTGGTCAAGGGCATCAACCGCCTCAAGCGCAAGCAGCAAGCGGAGGAGGCGCCGCCCGAGGCGACGCCGGAAGACGTGCTGCTGCTGCGCGAGATCCGCGATTCGCTGAAACAGACGTCGTAGCGTCATCGACATGCACGAACGCCGTTGCCGGCGCTCGCGACGTGGCGCGGCGGAGTCGTACCGCCCGGCGTCCACCACCGGAGCCGCGGCTGATAAGCTCGCGGCTTCGTTTTTTTGCCGCCGGAGTTCTTCCATGCGTTTCGCGTCGCTGGTCCTCGCCCTCGCCCTTGTCGCACCTGCCAACGCACAGCAGCAGACTCGAATCCCCGACGACGCGCTCACCCACGCGGCGCAGCTGCGCGAGCAGGCGCTGGCCGACGACACCGGCTGGAAGCTGATCGAATCGTTGACCACCGAAATCGGGCCGCGCCTGCCCGGTAGCGACGCGGACGCACGCGCGGTGGCCTGGGCCGAGAAGAAGTTCGCCGAACTCGGCTTCGACCGCGTCTGGACCGAGCCGGTCACCTTTCCGGCATGGCAGCGGCGCAGCGAGCAGGCGCAGGTGCTCGGTGCGAACGCGCAACCGTTGCTGGTCACCGCGCTCGGCGGCAGCCCGGGCGGCGAGGTCGAGGCCGAAATCGTGCGCTTCGCCGATTTCGCCGCGCTCGAGGCCGCGCCCGAAGGCTCGCTGGCCGGCAAGATCGCGTTCCTCGACTACCGCATGGCGCGTACCCGCGACGGCAGCGGCTATGGCGATGCCGGGCCGATCCGCGGCCGCGGACCTTCCGTGGCCAGCAGCAAGGGCGCGGCCGGCTACCTGATGCGCTCGATCGGCACCAGTCCGCATCGGGTGGCGAACACCGGCATGACCCGCTTCGCCGACGGCGTCGAGCCGATTCCCGCGGCGGCGCTGTCGCTGATCGATGCCGACCAACTCGGGCGCCTGCTCGAGCGCGGCCCGGTGCGGGTGCGGCTGGCGCTGGACTGCGGCTGGGACGGTGAATACACCTCGCAGAACGTGATCGGCGAAATCACCGGACGCGAATCGCCGGAACAGGTGGTGGCGATCGGCGGGCATCTCGATTCCTGGGACCACGGCACCGGCGCGGTCGACGACGCGTCGGGGATCGGCATCACCATGGCCGCGGGGCACCTGATCGGCCGGCTGCCACAGAAACCGAAGCGCAGCATCCGCGTGATCGCGTTCGCCAACGAGGAACAGGGCCTGATCGGCGCGCGCCAGTACGCCGAGCGCCACGCCGACGAGATCGCCGAGCATGTGATCGCCGCAGAGAGCGACTTCGGCGCCGGCCGGATCTACGGCTTCAACACCAGCGCACCCGACCACGCCAAGGCCGCCACCCGGCAGATCGCCGCGGCGCTGGCGCCGCTGGGGATCGAATACATGCCGGGAGAAGGCGGCCCCGGCCCGGACTTCATCCCGCTGTCGCAGGCCGGCGGCGCCTGGGCGTGGCTGGCGCAGGACGGCACCGAATACTTCGACCTGCACCACAACGCCGACGACACCCTGGACAAGGTCGATTCCGCGGCGGTGGCGCAGAACGTCGCGGCCTACGCGGTGTTCGCGTACCTGGCGGCGGAGGCGGAAGGCGATTTCGGCAGCGCGGCCGGCGCGTCGCAGGCACCCGCCGAGTAAGCTGCGGCAGGTGGCGCCGGCGGTCCGCCGGCGCCACCGCCGATCCGAGCCATCACGCCCGAACGAAGATGCCCCAGCGCAATCGCCCCACCGGTGCTGCCGTAACCATCCTGGACGTCGCCAGGCACGCCGGCGTGTCGCCGATGACCGTTTCGCGGGTGATCAACGATCACCCTTACGTCGGCGATACCATGCGCGAGCGCGTGCTGGCCTCGGTCAAGACGCTCGGCTATCGCCCCAACCTGGCGGGACGCTCGCTGCGCACCTCCGGTACCGCACGCATCGGCGTGCTGTACAGCAATCCCAGCGCCGCCTATCTCAACCAGTTCATGCTCGGCATCCTGGAACAGAGCAGCCTCAGCGGCAGCCAGGTGCTGATCGAGAAGTGCAGCGGCATCCGCAGCCAGCGCGCGGCGACCGGGCGCCTGCTCGAAGCCGGTGTCGACGGGGTGATCCTGCCGCCGCCGCTGTGCGACTCGCGGCGGACCATCGGTGAGCTCGACGCGACCCGAATTCCGGTCGTGGCCGTGGCCACCGGCGCGCCGATGGAGGGCGTCACCTCGGTGCGGATCGACGACTACCAGGGCGCCCGCGCGATGACCCGTTACCTGCTCCAGCTCGGGCACCGCCGCATCGGCTTCATCAAGGGCGACCCCAAGCACACGCCCACCACGCTGCGTGCCGCGGCGTTCTTCGACGCCATGGCCGAGGCCGGCATCGAGGTCCCGCCCGACCACGTCGCCCAGGGCATGTTCACCTATCGCACCGGGCTCGCGGCCGCCGCGCAGCTGCTCGCGCTGCGACCGCGCCCGACCGCCATCTTCTCCAGCAACGACGACATGGCCGCGGCCGCCATGTCGGTCGCCCACGGCATGGGGCTGCACGTGCCCGACGACCTGACCGTCACCGGCTTCGACGACACGCCGGTGGCGACGACGATCTGGCCGGAGCTGACCACCGTGCACCAGCCGGTGGCCGCCATGGGCCGTTCCGCGGTCACGCTGATGCTCGACGAGATCCGCCGCAAGCGCGACGGCCGGCCCAAGGCCAATACCCATCAGGTGATGAAGTTCACCCTGGTCAAGCGCCAATCGTCTTCGCCGCCACGCCGCCGCTGACATCCCGCTCTTCGCCACGCATTCGGCGTCGCGCCGTGCGCATGACGGGACGTATGGTAACCTTACCAGAAAGGCTGCCCGTGGCCGCTCCGGACCTCGCGCGCCGGGCCCGGGCAACCGGTTCACGCCCTTTTTCGGAGCGCATGCATGACCCATCGCGAGTACGTCGCCGGCCGTCTGCTACCGGACTTCGAGTCCCGCGAGTTCCTGCTCAACCACGTCGCCGCCACCATGCGCTTCTATCACCCGCGCTGCATCGATCCGGCGGGCGGATTCTTCCACTTCTTTCGCGACAACGGTGACATCTACGACCGCGGTACGCGGCACCTGGTCAGCAGCACGCGCTTCGTCTTCAATTATTCGATGGCCTGGCAGGCGTTCGGCGACGATGCCTATCGCGCGGCCGTGCGCCATGGCATCGACTACCTGCGCCGCGCGCACCGTGATCCCGCCACCGGCGGCTATGCCTGGGAATTGCGCGACGGCGTCGCGACCGACGCCACCAATCATTGCTACGGCCTCGCCTTCGTCGTCCTCGCCTATGCCAAGGCGATCGAGGTCGGCATCAGGCCGGCGGCGAAATGGCTGGAGGAAACCTGGGAACTGATGGAGCGCCGCTTCTGGGATCCGCGCCACGGCCTGTACGCGGACGAGGCTTCGCCGGACTGGAGCGTGCTGTCGCCCTACCGCGGGCAGAACGCCAACATGCACGCCTGCGAGGCCTGGCTCGCCGCTTATGAAGCCACGCGCGAACCGCGCTACCTCGAACGCGCGGCACTGCTGGCCGACAACATGGTCAACCGCCAGGCCGCGCTCGCCGGCGGCCTGGTCTGGGAGCACTACCGTCCCGACTGGACCGTGGACTGGGACTACAACCGCGGCGACCGCAGCAACATCTTTCGGCCCTGGGGCTTCCAGCCGGGCCACCAGACCGAGTGGGCCAAGCTGCTGCTGATCCTCGACCGCCACGCGCCGGCCGGATGGTACCTGCCGCGCGCGCAGGCGCTGTTCGACCGCGCCCTGGACATGTCCTGGGACGCCAGGCACGGCGGCATGGTCTACGGCAACGACCGCGACGGCGAATTCTACGACGACGACAAATACTTCTGGGTCCAGGCCGAGTCGATCGCCGCCGCCGCCCTGCTGGCGCAGCGCACCGGCGAGCCGCGCTACCGCGACTGGTACCGGCGCCTTTGGGAATACAGCTGGATGCATTTCGTCGACCACCGCCATGGCGCGTGGTTCCGCATTCTCTCGCGCGACAACCGCAAGTACGACGACCTGAAGAGCCCCGCCGGCAAAACCGACTATCACACCATGGGCGCCTGCCACGAAGTGCTGCGGGCGATGTAGCCACCACCCGAGATCCCCCGTGACCTCCTCTCTTGATCGCATCTTGCCGATCGACGCTGGACGCCCGGTTAGACGCGGATAAAGCGCACTTTTTTTGATCGTTTGATCCGTGTCCAAAGAAGACTTTTTTAAAGATGGTCCGTGAACGGGAGGGAGCGATCCGCGGCAGCCCTTTTCCGCAGGCGAGCTCGCTCCCTCGGAACGGCCGGGGACCGCGGTGCGATCCACATCACCGAATCCGGCCGCCCAGGATGGGAGCAGCGCCAACAAAATGGCTGCGCCGGTAAAGCGCAGCCAAAGGTCCGGGGGGAGATGTCGGGCCGAGCGGCCCGGCCGGATCGCACCGCGCCGTGCGGGCGTAGCGGCGCCAATTCGCGCGGCCCGCCGCCATGCAGGACGACGGGTCGCGTGCAAGCGTCAGAACCGCAAGCGGACACCGGCGTAGTAGCGGCGCTCGTAGATGTTCTGGTCGAAGTAGTGGTTGCTCCACTGCGCGTAGCGGCGCTCGTTCTCGCCGGTCAGGTTGGTGCCCTGCACGTATAAAGTCAGATACGGAGTGACGTCGTAGCTGAAGGATGCATCCAGATAGCCGACGCTGTCGTTCCAGATGCCGAGCTTGTCGCCCCAGGCGGAGGTGTCCAGCCGGACAAAGCGCTTGCTGCGCCAGTTGTAGGCCACCCGCGCCTGGATCCTGTCCTTCTGGTACCAGAGGACGGCGTTGGCCTGGTGCTTGGAGTTGTCGCCGATCGGCAGGGTGTTGCCTTCGATGTCGTCGCCGCTGGTGTCGGCGTCCGAATAGGTGTAGTTGAGATTGGCGCCGAATCCGCTCCACCAGCCCGGCAGGAAGTCGAACGCCTGCTGGTAACCGGCCTCGAAACCCTTGATGGTGCCGCCGCCGCCATTGACGATGCGAGACACCGGGCCGCCGTCGCGGACCACGCCGTCGCTGTCGGGCAGCAGTTCGATCCGGGTCACACTCTCGGGGAACGACTCCACGTCGATCAGGAACACGCCGGAATTGAGTAGCGAGGCGTCGGCGAAATACCATTCCCAAGACGCGTTGTAGTTGCTGGCCCGGAACGGTTCCAGGTCGGGATTGCCGGAGCGTCCGCTGCCGAAGATCGCGAGGTCGTCCGGCAGGTCCGGATGCCGGCCGCTGTTCGCGGAATAGAACACCACCAGTCCGCGACCCAGGTCCGGGAGGTTCTGGCGCGCGACCGCCTTGTTGTAGGCGAAGCGGAGCTTCTGCTCGTCCGAAATATCGAACGCGATATTGGCCGAGGGCAGCACGTCGGTGTACTGGTTGATGATGCGATTGACGCCCAGCGCGGGATTGACCCCGTTCCAGTCGTGGCTGCCGATGAAGTTTTCGCCCTCCACGACGAACTGGTCGATCAGCAGCCGGGTCTGCACGATGCGCGCCCCGAGATTCGCGTGCCACGGAATCCCGTTGCTGCCGGTGCTGCCCTCGAGGTTGGCCATGAAATAGAGCGACGAGTTCTTCTCGGTGACCTTGTACGAATCCGGCGCGTGGGTGTAGGCGACATTGCCGGGATACAGGCTGTCCAGGTAGGCGACGGGGTCCTTCATCACGTCGGGATCGATCGCCGGCAGGCCCTGGCCGCCAAGGCCGCCGACCGTGAGCGGATCGAAATCGTTGAAGTAGGTCCAGTAGTCCGGGATCGAATCGAACGGCAGGATCCGCGCCTCGGAAAAGCCGGTGCAGGTGTCGCCGATCAGCGGATCCTTGAAGTAGTACAAGGCCAGGTTCGGGTCCGAACAAGGCCCCGGCGACACCGGCGACAGGTAGCGATAGGCGTCGTACTGGAAGTCGCGTTCGCCATAGCGGGCGCCGAACTGGAACGAACGCACCACCCCATTCTGGAATTCGAATACGCCGTCGGCGCTGAGCGCATCGAGATTGGCCTCGATCCTGTTTCCCTGCGCCCAGGTCGACATCAGCTGCCAGTTCTCCGGGTTGGAGACGTCGGTGATCATGTTCACGTTCGGGAACTCGCCGCGGAAGTCGATCGTCGCGGTGACCGTCTCCAGGCCGTTGGCGTTGGCCCATTGCGTGGTGCCGTCGGAGCGGGTGATCTGGTTGCCGCGGGTCGCCACCGCGTCCGCACGCGCCTCGTCGTACTGCCGCTCGGACTTGCCATGCACCCAGCGCAGCGAGCCGCGGAACGGCCCGCCGTCGTCGAAGCGCAGCTCCAGATTGGTGTTGAGCGCCTCGGACTCGCTCCTGCCGGCGAAGGAATGCGCCTGGAACCGGTCGTACACGAAGATGCCGTGCTCCAGCACGCCGTTCTCGTCCACGATCGAGCCGGGCTGCAGCTGATCGGTCTTCCAACTCGTGTGCAGCTGGGCCGCGACCGAGGTGTCGACGTTGTCCATCTTGGTATAGGCCGCATCGCCCAGCAGCGTCACCGAATCGGTAACATTGAACTGGAACGAACCGTTGACGCCGGTGCGCTCGCGTTCCGTCTTGCGGTTCTCGAGCTCGGTGCCCACCCAGTTGTAGAAGTACTGTCGTGGCAGGTTTGCAGGATTGGTGTTGCATGCCCACCTCCCTGTCTCCGGATCGCGCTCGCCGATACCGATCTGCCCGTCTCCATTGAAATCCAATCCAATGGGAAGACCATCACCGTCGAGCGCACCAAGATCGCACTCGGTGGACTTCTGCGCGCCGCCGGTGAACACGCTGGGCCGCTTGTTCTCCAGCGTGGCCTCGGAACGCGACACGGTCAGCAGCGCGCCCCAGCGCTCGGTGCGGTAGCTGGCCAGGGCCGAGTACAGGTCGTTGACCTTCTCCACCCGGTCGCCGTAGGAACCTTCCGCCTGGCCGCTGAAGGTCCAGCCTTCCGGCAGGTCGAACGGGCGCCGGGTCCGCAGCGAGATGGTGCCGCTGATGCCGCCGTCCAGGTCGGCGGCCGTCGGCGACTTGATCACGTCCACGCCGCTGAACAGCGTCGGCGGGATGTCGACGAAGTCCGGCTGGGCGCCGCCGAGGTTCGGCTGGCCCCACTCGTCGCCGCCGCCGGCGCTCAGGTACAGCTCGCCGTTCATCGTGGTCTGCACCTGCGGCATCCCGCGGATGTTGACCTGCGCGCCCTCGCCCGCCGAACGCCGGATCTGCACACCGGTGACGCGCTGCAGCGAGTCGGTGATGGTCACGTCCGGCAGCTTGCCAATGTCCTCGGCCGAGATCGAGTCGAGGATCTGCGCGGCGTCGCGCTTGGTGTTGATCGCCTCTACCTGCGCATCGCGCACGCCGCGGACGATCACCCGGTCGAGTTCCACCGCCTCGCTTGCCGGATCGGGCGCGTTCTCCTGCGCCGCGGCAGGCGGCGCCACGGCCAGCATGAACAACGATGCGGCGATGGACAGCGCCAGCGGCGAAATGCGGTTCTTCGACAATGTCTTCATTGGACCCTCCAGCGAATGGCTTCTTCGATCGATTGCGCTTGCGGCAACATCGGATTTGGTGAAGCAACCTCGTTCTCTGTTAACGATACCTTCGAGGTACGCGTCATCCCTGGCCAGTCCCGGCGTGCGGCTTCAGGCCGGCAGCGTTGCCGGCGGCTGCGACGTCACCTGCCCGGCCATCTGCCGCGTCTGCACCGGCATTGCGGCGATGCCGGCTCGTAGCGGGTCGATGCGTCAGGCGGCGTTCGCGCCAGGGCGCCGACGCGCGCGGCGTCCAGCGTGGTGGCTCTCGCGGTCAAGCCGTCGATGCGTCCGGCGAAGTGCTGCGCGTCGTCCCACGGCTGCCGGTGCGCCCCTGGCAGCTGCGGCGCGATCGTCGAAGCGCTCGCGGGACCGGACGCGATACGGCGACCGGCCAGGGACAGGATCAGCCCGCCATCGCCCGCCGACGCGGCCAAGAAGTCCCATTGGCCGGGTTGCAATCGCGCGTTCGACGACAGCGCGCGAGCGGCGCGCCGCCAGAACCCGAGCCGCGACGCCGGCGCCAGGCATGCCGCGACACCCGCCGCGAACGCCGGGCCGCGCATGACGCACTGGAGCCGTTGCAGCATCAGAGACCCTCCCAAGCCCTTCTGCCTCAAGACCGCATGTCTTGGTCGTGCGGATCGCCGCGGCGATCCAGGTGCCGCCATGAATCTCGGTGACACCGGTTTCTGGTAACGTTATCCCAGGGTCTTGGCGATTTCAACACGACGGCTGCGAGCGGCCGCTTCCGGGAGGTCATCCGGGGCTCCTGGGGTGCTGAACGGCTCGCACCTCCAGTGTTCCGGGATCACCCGGATGAACCACCTACTGAGAGATCACACCTAGATGCCGATCCGCGCCCGCCATGCCGCCAGCAGCACCGCGGCCGCGGCCGCGACGTTGAGGCTCTCGACGGCGCCGCTGCCCGGAATCGACAGGCGCAGGTCGCAGTCGCGCGCCAGGGCGTCGCCCATGCCCTCGCCCTCCGCGCCCAGCACGTAGATCAGCCGCTGCGGCAGCGACGTGCCGAAAAGATCCGCGCCACCGCGCGCCAGCGTCGCCGCGAGCGTGAAGCCGGCCCGGCGCAGCCGCGCCATCGCGTCCTCGCCGTCGGCGAACCGCAGCAGCGGCACCGCCTCGGCCCCGCCCTCAGCCACGCGCGCCGCGGCGCCGGACAGGCCGAGGCCCGACTGTTCCGGCAGCAGGATCGCGGACACGCCGAAATGCGCCGCCGAGCGCAGGATCGCGCCGAAGTTGTGCGGGTTGCCGATGCCGTCCAGCCACAGCACGCAACACGGCCCCTCCGACAGGTCCCGCAGCCACGGTTCCAGCGCGCCCGGCACCTGCCGCAGCACGTCGGCGACCACGCCTTCGTGATGCGAACTGGCGGCCAGCTTGCCCAGTTCCGCCTCCTCGACCACCCGGTAGCCGACCCGCTGCGCGACGCACCATTTCAGCAACGGCTGCAGCTGCGGGATCATCGCCTGGCTCAGATATAGCTTGCGGATCGCCCGCGGGCGGTGCGCGAACACTGCCTGCACGGCATTGCGGCCGTACAGGCGCACCTCCTCGCGTTGGTCGCGGCGCGGCGCGGTATCGCGCGGCGGCACCGGGCGGGCCGCGTCCCGCGTCCGCCCGCCCCAGGGCGAATCCGGTCCCGAACCGGACGGCTTGCGTGCCATCGGCCTACTTTCGCGTGCGCCAGAAGTCCGCGTTGCGGATGCCCAGCGCCTCCGGATCGAAAGTCGGGTCCACGCCCGCCGCCTGCTGCCGCTCGTAATCGCGCAGCGCCGCCAGCGCCGGCTTCTGCAGGATCAGGATGGCGATGATGTTGAGCCAGGCCATCAGGCCGACGCCGATGTCGCCGAGCGTCCATGCCAGCTCCGCACTGCGCACCGCGCCGAAGGTCACCGCCGCCAGCACCCCGACCCGCAGCGCGAACACCAGCCACGGCCGGTGCACCTTGCGGTTGATGTAGGTGACGTTGGTCTCGGCCATGTAGTAGTAGGCGAGGATGGTGGTGAAGGCGAAGAACAGCAGCGCCACCGCGACGAAGCCGGCGCCGTAGCCGGGCAGCACCGACTCCACCGCGTACTGGGCGAAGCCGGGCCCGGCCTCGATGCCCGGCAGCGCCTCGACGATCATCTCGCCGCCGCGGCCGACCACGTTGTACATGCCGGTGGAGAGGATCATGAAGGCGGTCGCCGAGCACACCAGCAGCGTGTCGACGTAGACCGAGAACGCCTGCACGAAGCCCTGCTTGGCCGGATGCGACACTTCCGCCGCCGCCGCGTGGTGCGGCCCCGTGCCCTGCCCGGCCTCGTTGGAGTAGATGCCGCGCTTGACGCCCCACTCGATCGCCAGCCCCAGCATCGCGCCCATGCCGGCCTCCAGCCCGAAGGCGCTCTTGAAGATCAGCGCCACCATCGACGGCAGCGCCGAGGCGTTAAGGAACATGATCACCAGCGCGATCAGCAGGTAGGCCAACGCCATGAACGGCACCACCACCTGGGCGAAGCTGGCGATGCGCTTGACGCCGCCGAAGATGATGAAGCCCAGGCCCACCACCACCACCGCCGCGGTCGCGGTCGGCGGGATGCCCCAGGCGTTGGTCATGCTCGAGGCGATGCCGTTGGCCTGCACGCCCGGCAGCAGGAACCCGGTGGCGACCACGGTGACCACCGCGAATAGCCACGCATACCAGCGCTGTCCCATCGCCTTCTCGATGAAATAGGCCGGCCCGCCGCGGTAGCGGCCCTTCTCGTCCTTCTCCTTGTAGATCTGCGCCAGGGTGGATTCGACGTAGGCGGTGGAGGCGCCGAAGAACGCGACCACCCACATCCAGAACACCGCGCCGGGACCGCCGAAGGCGATCGCGGTGGCGACGCCGGCGATGTTGCCGATGCCGATCCGCCCCGACAGCGACATCGCCAGCGCCTGGAACGAGGACACGCCGGCATCGGACTTGGTGCCGCTGAGCATCAGCCGGACCATCTCGCCGAACTGGCGCAGCTGCATGAAGCGGGTGCGGATCGAGAAGTACAGCCCGGCGCCCAGGCACAGCACGATCAGCGGCGGACTCCAGATGAGGCTGTTGAGGGTGTTGACGATCTGTTCCACTAGGCGTGCTCCCCGGTTGGACGGCATTCGGTCCGCGACGCGAACGAAGTCCCGATTCTCCACGATCCCCGGCGCAAACGCGAAATCGCGCAGTGTCGCGCCCGCGCCGGCCGGCATCATCCGTAGGAGCGCGCCATGCGCGCGATGCCGCGGGCGCACGCAGGATCCGGCGGACGCCGCGGTTCCGGACCGGCAGGCGCCCGGTCACCGGAATTTGCGGGCGGCGAAATGCCCGCGGTATCGCGCGCATGGCGCGCTCCTACGGGGGATCGCCGAGATCTCGCCTGACCTTCGCGAACACGCGCAGGTCGTGCAGGCGGCCGTGCTTGAGCACCGCACAGCGCTGCACGCCCTCCTCGACGAAACCATTCTTTTCCAGCACCCGCGCAGAGGCCGGATTGCCGTCGAGCACGGTCGCGAACAGGCGATGCAGCGCCAGTTCCCGCATCATCCACGGCGCGAACGCGGCCACCACCCGGGTCATCGTGCCGCGCCCCCAGTGCGCGTGGCCGAGCCAATAGCCGAACTCCGCACTGCGCGCCCGTTCGCCGCTGCCGGGCCGCGCGCCGATGCCGCCGCAGGCCTCGCCGCCGATCTCGATCGCGAACACCGGCTGCGACAGGTCCACCACCTCGCCGGACAGGAAGCGGATCCCGTCCTCGCGCGTGTACGGATGCGGAAAGCGGTCGCTCACCGCGCGCGCGACCCGCGCGTCGTCGGCATGGCGCACCAGCGCGTCCAGGTCGTCCCGGCGCCAGCGGCGCAGGACGAACCCGTCGCCGCCGAGACGAATCCCGTCCCAGCGGTCCGCGGCCGGCTCAGGCATGGCCGCTGACCGGCGGCGTGTCGGCCTCCAGTCGCTCCAGCTTCTGCGCCAGCGCTTCCGGTGAGCGCGTGAACGGCGCCAGCAGCGCATAGAACGCCGGCACCACGAACAGCGACAGCAGGCTGGCGAAGGCGACGCCGAAGATCACCACCACGCCGATCGTGGCGCGGCTGGCGGAGCCGGGGCCGCCGGCGACCACCAGCGGCACCGCGCCGGCCATGGTCGCGATCGAGGTCATCAGGATCGGGCGCAGGCGCACCGCGGCCGATTCGGCGATCGCCTCGGCCACGCTGCGCCCCTCGTCGCGCAGCTGGTTGGCGAACTCGACGATCAGGATGCCGTTCTTCGCCGCCAACCCCACCAGCATGATGATGCCGATCTGGCTGAAGAGGTTGAGCGTGCCGCCGGTGAGCCACAATCCGACCAGCGCGCCGAGCATCGCCAGCGGCACCGTCAGCATGATCACCAGCGGGTGCACGAAGCTCTCGAACTGCGCCGCCAGCACCAGGTACACCACCAGCAGCGCCAGGGTGAAGGTGACGATGACCGCGCCGCCGGCCTCCTGGTATTCGCGCGACTCGCCCTTCCAGTCGATCTGGGCGTAGTCGGGGAGTTCCTCGGCGACCACCTGCCGGGTCCACTCCAGCGCCTCGCCCATGGTGTAGCCGGGCGCCAGCCCGCCGCTGATGGTGATCGCGCGCAGGCGGTTGAAGCGGTTGAAGCTGCCCGGCTCGGCGACCTCGCTCAGCGTCACCAGGCTGGCCATCGGCACCAGCGCATCGCCGCTGCCGCGCACGTAGGTGTCGCGCAGGTCGGCCGGAGTCATGCGGTTCTCGCGCCCGGCCTGCAGCAGCACGTCGTACTCCTCGCCGTCGTCGACGAACGTGGTGACCCGGCGCGAGCCCATCATCGTCTCCAGCGTGCGCCCGATCTCGGTCACCGACACGCCCAGGTCGGCGGCGCGGTCGCGATCGATGTTGACGCGCATCTGCGGGCGCGTTTCCTTGTAGTCGGAGTCGATGTCGGTCAGGCCGGGGTTCTCCTCCATCCGCACCAGCATGCGGTCGCGCCACTCGGCCAGATCCTCGTAGTTGGGCCCGCCCAGCACCAGCTGGTAGCGCTGGCCGCGGCTGCTGACCAGGCCGCCGGGCACGTTGGCGCGCACCTGCACCCCCGGCAGTGCGGCAAACTTGCCGCGCAGCTCCGCGACCAGGTCCTCGGTGGCGATGTCGCGCACGTCCCAGTCCTGCAGGAACACGATCACCTGCCCGGTATGCATCTCCTCGCTGCCGCCCCAGCCACGCGGCGCGCGCGAGTTGGCGCGCTGAATCGGCTTGTCCTCGCCGATGTAGTCGCCGAGGATCTGCTCGACCTGCTGCATCTGCGCCACGGTGTAGTCGAAGCCGGCGCCCTCCGGCCCGTCGACCGAGATGAAGAAGCGGCCGCGGTCCTCCGCCGGCGCCAGCTCGCTCGGCACCCGCCACAGCAACAGCAGCACCAGCGCGATGCAGCCGCCCATCGCCAGCAGCATCAGCATCAGGATGCGGCGGCCGGGCAGCGCCACCAGTTGCGAGATGCGGCGTCCGTAGCCGGCGCTCACGCGGCTCAGCTGGCGGTTCATCCAGGCGTTGAACCCGGTCTCCCTGCCGTGCGGGCGCACCAGCTTGGAGCACATCATCGGCGTCAGCGTCAGCGCCACGAACGCCGACAGCGCCACCGCACCGGCCAGCGCCACCGCCAGTTCGCGGAACAGGCGTCCGCTGTTGCCTTCCATGAAGCCGACCGGCAGGAACACCGCCACCAGCACGCCGGTGGTGGCGATCACCGCGAACGCCACCTGCGCGGTGCCACGCCTGGCGGCCACCAGTGGCGGTTCACCCAGATCGGCGCGGCGCTGCACGTTCTCCAGCACCACGATCGCGTCGTCCACCACCAGACCGATGCAGAGCACCAGCGCCAGCAGCGTGAGCAGGTTGATGGTGAAGCCGAACGCGTACAGGGCGATGAAGGCCGCGATCAGGCAGACCGGCACCGTCACCGACGGGATCAGCGCCGCGCGCGCGCTGCCCAGGAACAGCCAGATCACCAGCACCACCAGCACCATCGCCTCGAGCAGCGTCCAGTACACGCGCTTGATCGCCGCGTCGATGAACACCGTGCCGTCGTAGGAGACGTAGATGTCGGTGCCGTCGGGCAGGGTCTGCTGGATCCGCTCGGCCTCGGCGCGCGCGGCGCGCACCACGTCGAGCGCATTGGCGGTCGAGGTGCGGATGATGCCGATGCCCACGTTCGGCACGAAGTTGCTGCGCAGGTAGGCGCGCCGCTCCTGCGCGCCCAGTTCCACCTCGGCCACGTCGCCCAGGCGCACCACGTAGCCGGCCTCGCCCTTGCGCAGCGGAATCTGCGCGAACTGCGCCGGCTCGACGTAGCCGCGCTCGACGCGCAACGTGAAGTCGCGATCCTCGGATTCGATCCGCCCGGCCGGCAGCTCGATGTTCTCGTTGCGCAGCGCGGTCTCGACGTCGTTGGCGGTGATGCCGCGCGCGGCCATGGCGTCGCTGTCCAGCCAGATGCGCATCGCGTAGCGCTGGCCGCCGCCGAGGGCGACACGCGCGACCCCGTCGATCGAGGACAACCGGTCCACCACGTAGCGCTCGGCGTAGTCGGTCAGCGCCAGCGTGTCCATCGTGCTGGAGCGCATGTTGAGCCAGACGATCACGTCGCCGTCGGACTGCGCCTTCTCGATCTCGGGCGCGTCGGCCTCGATCGGCAGCCGGTCCATCACCCGGCTCACGGCGTCGCGCACGTCGTTGGCGGCGGCCTCGATGTCGCGGCTCAGGTTGAACTCGATGTCGACGTCGGCCTCGCCGTTGGAGCTCTCCGACTCGATCGTGCGGATGCCCTCGATCCCGGCCAGCGCGTCCTCGAGGACCTGGGTGACCCGTGTCTCCACCACCGCCGCCGACGCGCCCGGATAGTTCACCCCGACCGAGACGATCGGCGGATCGATGTTGGGCAGCTCGCGCAGCGTCAGCCGGTCGAACGACGCCAGCCCGAGCACGATGAGCATCAGGCTCATCACCACGGCCAGGACCGGTCGCTTGATCGAGATGTCGGAAAGGCGCATGGGCGTGTCGGAGTCTTGTTGGCGCGGTGGCAGGTGGGCGCTACTCGCCCGCGGGGGCGGGGGTTTCGATCTCGTCGCCGACGGCCGCGTCGTCCATAACCGGCGCGGCGGCATCCGGAGTCGCCGCAGGCTCGGCCTCGGCGATCTTCAGCCCCGGTCGCAGCTTGCCGGTGCCGTCGACCACGATACGTTCGCCTGCGGAGAGGCCGGACACCACCTCGGCACGACCGGCAACGCGCGCACCCACCTCGATCGGCGCCTGCTCGACCGTATCGTCGTCACGCACGCGATAGACGAAGGTGTCGCGACCGACCTGCACGATTGCGATCTCGGGCACCACGAGGGCATCGCGTGCGGGGCGCTCCAGCACCACCTGCAGCAGCATGCCCGGGCGCAGCGCGCGATCGGGGTTCGGGAAGTCGCCGCGCACCATGACCGCACGCGTGACCGGGTCCACCCGCGAATCGACCGTTGCGACCCTACCTTCGAACTCGCGACCCGGATAGGCGCTGCTGCGACCGGTCAGGCGTTGTCCCGAGGCAAGCTGGGCCAGCCGCGCTTCGGGCACCGGGAAATCGACGTAGACGCCGGAGACGTCGTCCAGCGACGCGATTTCGGTGCCGGGCTGCACCAGCGAGCCCGGGCTGACCAGACGCAGCCCGAGCACGCCGGCGAACGGCGCGCGGATGCTGCGATCACCGAGATTGGCGCGGATCTCCCGCACCTGTGCGCGCGCCGAATCGCGGATCGCAAGCTGCGTGTCCAGCGAGGCGCTGGCGATCAGCTGCTGTGCGGCGAGCTGGCGCTGGCGTTCGTACATCTGGTCGGCCTCCGCGGCCGCGGCCTCGGCGGCAGCCAGCGCGGCGCGCTGCTGGTTCCCGCTCAGCGTGACCAACACATCGCCCTCGTCGACCTCGTCGCCGCTCTCGAAATGCACGCGGTCCACGGTTTCGCTCACCTTGGCGGTGACCATGATCGATTCATGCGCCTTCACCGTGCCCAGCGCCTGGATGGTGTCGCTCCATGGCTGCGTCTGCACGACGGTGGTGGTGACCGTGGCGGCGTTGTCCGCAGGCGCATCTCCTTCGCGACCGCTGCCGCTGCCGCAGGCAGCGCACATCGCGCAGAACAGGACCAGTACGCTGGCTCGGGCCGGCAGGAGAAAACGTCGAATGGGCATGGGGAAGCGGACGAAGGTGATCCGGACGATTGTAGCGGGCACGGCAGTGACCGCCGTGTGCCGTCAGCCATGTCCGTGAACACGCGATCGTCGTCAACCGCTGGCGCGCGCGTGCGTTACGCGGCACTCTGGACCGGCCGCCACCGCGCGCCGGCGGCGGCGCCATCCTTCCCGGAGATCTCCGTCATGATCCACGACTCGATCCTCGACACCATCGGCCACACCCCGGTCGTCCGCCTCCACCGGCTCGCCCCGGACCACGTCACCCTCTACGCCAAGGTCGAAAGCTTCAACCCCGGCGGCTCGGTGAAGGACCGGCTGGCGTTGACGATCATCCTCGACGCCGAGGCCAAGGGCCTGCTCAAACCCGGCGACACCGTGGTCGAGGCGACGTCCGGCAACACCGGCGTCGCCCTGGCGATGGTCTGCGCGGCGCGCGGCTACAAGTTCGTCGCGACCATGGCCGAGACCTTCTCCGTCGAGCGCCGCAAGCTGATGCGCGCCTACGGTGCGAAGGTGATCCTGACGCCGGCCGCCGAACGCGGCAGCGGCATGGTGCGCAAGGCGGCGGAACTTGCCGAGAAACATGGCTGGTTCCTGGCGCGGCAGTTCGAGAACCCGGCCAACCCGGCCTATCACCGCCAGACCACCGCCGCGGAGATCCTGCGCGATTTCGCCGGCCGCCGCCTGGACCATTTCGTCACCGGCTGGGGCACCGGCGGCACCCTCACCGGTGTCGGCGAGGTGCTGAAGGTCGCGCGTCCGGAGGTGCGGGTCACCGCCTGCGAGCCGGCCGCCGCATCACTGCTGACGGGCAAGGACTGGGCCCCGCACAAGATCCAGGGCTGGACGCCCGACTTCCTGCCGCAGGTGCTGAACCGCGAGGTCGCCGACCAGGTGCTGCCGGTCGACGACGCCGCCGCGATCGACGTCGCCCGTCGCCTCGCGGCCGAGGAAGGCCTCTTCGTCGGCATCTCCGCCGGCGCCACCGTGGCCGCGGCGCTGGAGGTGGCACGCGCGGCCGAGCCCGACGCGGTCATCCTGGCGATGCTGCCCGACACCGGCGAGCGCTACTTCTCGACGCCGCTGTTCGAGGGCGTCAACGAGGGCTCGGACGACGAGTGGCTGGCCGGGCTGCCGTAGCCGCCCGGCTGGTCTGCGCCGATCGAGCGGCGCCGTGCGATGCGGCGGGTGTGGGAGCGACGGAAGTCGCCACGCACGCCAGTCGCGACTTCCGTCGCTGCCACGGGCATCTGGTCAACCGCCCGCCGCCGGCACTCGCGGCGGGCATGGTTGCGGTTTGCCGGCCTATGCGGCCTTCGCCCACTCGCCCAGCGCGGCCAGGCCGTTGTCCCTGGCGCGGGCGTAGACGGTCTCCTGCGCCTTGGCGACGTTGTTGACTAGGTCCTCGGACCACAGCTTCAGCGCCGCCTGCTGCATCGCCCGGCCGTAGGAGAAGGACAGCGGCCACGGGTGCGGACCCATCCGGTTCATCGCGTCCAGGTGCGCGGTAGCGTCCTCGTCGGACTGGCCGCCGGACAGGAACACGATGCCCGGCAGGATCGCCGGCACCGCCGACTTCAGGCACATCAGTGTCGATGCGGCGACCTCTTCCACCGGCACCTGCTCGCCGCTGGCCTTGCCCGGCAGCACCATCGAGGCCTTCAGGATCGTGCCTTCGAGCATCACGTTGTGGTTGTAAAGCGCATCGAACAGCGAGCGCAGGGTGACCTCGGTGACCTCGTAGCAGGTTTCGATGTCGTGGCTGCCATCCATCAGCACCTCCGGCTCGACCATCGGCACCAGGCCGTTCTCCTGGCACAGCGCGGCATAGCGCGCCAGCGCGTGGCTGTTGGCCTCGATGCAGGTGCCGGAGGGGATGTCGTCGCCGATGTTGATCACCGCACGCCACTTGGCGAAGCGCGCGCCGAGCTTGTAGTACTCCTTGAGCCGGTCGCGCAGCCCGTCCAGGCCCTCGGTGACCACCTCGCCCGGGAAACCCGCCAGCGGATGCGTGCTCTTGTCGACCTTGATGCCGGGGATGATGCCGTTGTCGGTCATGACCTTGGTGAAGGGCACGCCGTCGCGGGTCGACTGGCGGATGGTCTCGTCGTAGAGGATCGCGCCGCTGATGTATTCGTCCAGGTTCGGCGTGGTCAGCAGCAGCTCGCGGTAGGCACGGCGGTTCTCCTCATTGTTGGGAATGCCGACGCCGTCGAAACGCTTGGCGATCGTGCCGGTGGACTCGTCGATGGCGATGATGCCCTTGCCCGCGGCGACCATGGCCTGGGCGGTTTCTGCAAGCTGTTCGATGCTCATGTCGTGTCGGTCTGCCTGGCTGCGGGAGACGCCGAGTATAGCCCGGCGGTCCGTTCGGCCGCCGTCATCGTGGCGGGAAAAACACGCAAAGCATCCGGCGCCATCGGCGTCCGCGGAGCGAACCGCCGCGGCCGGATGAGGGACCGCCCGATCCCGCGCGTCACGTGCCCGCGCAACGCAATTGCGCGCTGGCACACCCTTCCCCCACCGGGCCGGCTGGCTAGAGCTCGCCCAGCCCTTCGGCGCGACCGTCGCTGCCGACCTTCAGCAGCCGCAGCGTGTTGGTGGCGCCGTGGGTCTCCATGTGCTCGCCGCTGGTGAAGACCACGCGCTCACCGGAGGACAGCAGCCCGGACTGGACCAGCGTGCCGACGCTGCCGCGCGCGGCTTCGCGCGGGGTCTGGCCGCGGCTGTCGTAGTCGATCGGGAACACGCCGCGCATCAGCGCCATGCGCCGACGCGCGCCGGCATGGCGGGAGAACGCATAGATCGGCGCGCTGGCACGGAAGCGCGACAGGTAGCGCGCGGTTCCGCCGGATTCGGTCATCGCCACGATCGCACGCACGCCGATGTGCTCGGCGAGGAACATGGCCGCCATCGCGATCGCCTGGTCGGCGCGCTCGAGGTCGCGTGGCGCCGCCTCGAAGTCGGTATCGGCCTCGAACTGCTTCTCGGCGCCGACGCAGATGCGCGCCATCGCCTCGATCGCGCGGACGGGATAGTTGCCTGCGGCCGACTCGGCCGAAAGCATCACCACATCGGTGCCATCGATGACCGCGTTGGCGACATCGAGCACCTCCGCGCGCGTGGGGATCGGACTGTCGACCATCGACTGCAGCATCTGCGTGGCGGTGATCACCACCTTGTTCTGTGCCACCGCCTCGCGGATGATCTTCTTCTGCAGGCCGGGCAGCTCGGCGTCGCCGATCTCCACGCCGAGGTCGCCGCGCGCGACCATGACCACGTCGCTGGCGTCGACGATCTCGGTGAGGTTCTCGATCGCCTCGGCGCGCTCGATCTTCGACACCAGCGCGGCATCGGAGCCGGCGGCACGCGCCAGTTGCCGTGCCTCGTTCATGTCGGCGGCATTGCGGCAGAACGAGACGGCGATGAAATCCACGTCCATTTCGGCGGCGACCGCGATCAGACTGCGGTCGTGATCGGTGAGCGCTCCCAGCGACAGCCCCCCGCCGAGCCGGTTCAGGCCCTTGCGGTCCGACAGCACGCTGTCGTTGAGCACGCTGGTGACGATACGCTCGCCCTCGATCGACTCGACCTTGAGCTGCACCACGCCGTCGTCGAGCAGCAGCACGTCCCCGGGGCGCACGTCCTTCGGCAGGTCGAGATAGCTGACGCCGACCTCGCGTTCGTTCCCGGGCGGCGCGTCCGCGCGCGCGACCAGGTCGAAGCGCTCGCCGGTGCGCAGCTGCACCTTGCCCTCGGCGAACCGCTCGATGCGGATCTTCGGCCCTGGCAGGTCGGCCAGGATCCCGACCTCCACCCCGACCCGCCGCGCCGCCTCGCGCACCGCCTGCGCCCGTGCCTTCTGCGAGGCCGGATCGCCGTGCGAGAAGTTCAGGCGCACCGCGTCCACCCCCGCGCGCAACAGCGCATCGAGGACGCCGGGAGGATCGGTCGCCGGTCCCAGGGTGGCGAGGATGCGGGTGCGGCGCTGGTATTCGGTCACGTCAGGTCCCCTTCGGCAAGCTGGGAAAACTAGCACAAAGCGGCTTTGGATCGACGGCAGCACGATGGCGGTCGGGTTGCATCTGCAACCAATGTCCACGGGTCATCGGCGCCGGAATCGGCTACGGTCCGTGCCGGGATCCCCATCGCAGGCAACCGCAGGCACGCCCATGCTCAACCGCATCTCCCGCCCCGCCGTCCGCCTGGTCGAGCGTTACCTGCCCGACTCCTACGTCTTCGTGCTGCTGCTGACGCTGGTGGCGGCCGCCGCCGCGCTGCTGGTCGAACGCACTCCGCCCCTGGCGCTGTTGCGGTACTGGGGCGGCGGCTTCTGGGAGCTGCTGTCGTTCTCGATGCAGATGCTGCTGGTGCTGGTCACCGGCTTCATGCTGGCGAGCACGCCGCCGGTGCAGGCGCTGCTGCAGCGACTGGCACGCCTGGCCCGCGGCGCCGGCAGCGCGGTGCTGCTGGTCAGCCTGGTGTCGCTGACCGCGAGTTGGATCAACTGGGGCTTCGGGCTGGTGGTCGGCGCACTGTTCGCGCGCGAGCTGGCGCGCCTGGTGCGCGTGGACTACCGCCTGCTGGTGGCCAGCGCGTACTCCGGCTTCGTGGTCTGGCACGGCGGACTGGCCGGCTCGGTGCCGCTGACCATCGCCACCGAGGGTCACTTCATGGCCGAACGGATCGGCGTGATCCCGACCTCGCAGACGGTGTTCGCGTTCTACAACCTGGCGATCGTCGCGGCGCTGTTCGTGGTGGTCCCGCTGGTCAACCGGCTGATGCTGCCCCCGGCCGACGAGAGCGTGTACCACCGGCCGGAGGACGCACCGGCGCCGACGCCCGGCATTGCCGCCAGCCCCGCCGATCGCCTGGAAAACGGCCGCATGCTGTCGTGGCTGACCGGGCTGGCCGGCGTGGGCTTTCTGGTCGACCATTTCATCGGCGGCGGCGGGCTCAACCTCGACATCGTCAACTATGGGTTCCTGATGCTGGCGATACTGCTGCACGGCACGCCGCGGCGGCTGCTGGCCAGCCTGCACGAGGCGATCAAGGGCGGCGCCGGGATCGCAATCCAGTTTCCATTCTATGCCGGCATCATGGCGATCATGACCGAGTCGGGGCTGGCGGCCGGCATCTCGCAGGCATTCGTCTCGTTCGCCGATGCCGACACATTGCCGTTCTGGAGCTTCATCGCCGGCGGCGCGCTCAACATCTTCGTGCCCTCCGGCGGCGGGCAATGGGCGGTGCAGGCGCCGATCATGATTCCCGCCGCCGAAGCGCTGGGCGCGGATATCGGCCGGGTGGCGATGGGCGTCGCCTGGGGCGATGCCTGGACCAATCTGATCCAGCTATTCTGGGCGCTGCCGATGCTGGCCATCGCCGGGCTCAGGGCGAAGGACATCATGGGCTTCTGCCTGATCCAGCTGTTCGTCACCGGCGTGGTGATCGGGCTGGGGTTGCTGCTGCTGTGAACGCATTCCAGGACGGAACGGACATGACCGAAAAACGATCTCCCTTGCCGACGCTGCAGGGCCCGCGGATCCGTCTGCGCCCGCATCGCGAGGACGACCTGGCCGCCTTCTTCGCGCTGTATTCCGATCCCGAGGCGATGCGCTACTGGAGCTTCCCCGCCTGGACGGACATTGCGCAGGCGCGCGACCGGTTTGCCGCCGCGTTGCTGTCGCCGGGCGTCGACGGCACCCATGCCTGGGCCGTGGCCGGCGCCGATGACGCCTTGATCGGCGGGTTGACGCTGTTCTCGATCGACGGCGCGCAACGACGCGCTGAAATCGGCTATGCCCTGCAGTCCGCGCACTGGGGTCGGGGCTATGCGCAGGAAGCCATGCGGTTGGCCATCGAATACGCTTTCGACGCGCTGCGATTGCGCCGCATCGAGGCGGACATCGATCCGCGCAACCAAGGCTCGTGCAGGCTGGTGGAACGCATAGGCTTCGTCCGCGAAGGACTGCTGCGCCAGCGCTGGCTGGTAGCCGGCGAGATCACCGATACGGCGCTCTACGGCCTGCTGCAGGAGGATTGGCACAGACGCGCGCAGCAGACGTGATCGGTGCGTTCATGCGCGCGCCTCCAGCGCCGCCACCGCCGGCAGGGTCTTGCCCTCCAGGAACTCCAGGAAGGCGCCGCCGCCGGTGGAGATGTAGCCGACGTCGTCGGCAATGCCGTACTTCTCGACCGCAGCGAGGGTGTCGCCGCCGCCGGCGATCGAGAACGCCTTGGACGCGGCGATCGCCCGCGCCAGGGCTTCGGTGCCGTGGCCGAACGCGTCGAACTCGAACACGCCGACGGGGCCGTTCCAGACCACGGTGCCGGCCTGCGCGACCATGCGGGCGTAGCGATCGGCGGTGCGCGGGCCGATGTCGAGGATCAGGTCGTCGTCGGCGACCTCGTCCACCGCCTTCACGCTCGCCTCCGCCTCGGGGTGGAACTGCTTGGCCACCACCACGTCGTCCGGCATCGGGATCTCGGCGCCGCGGGACTTGGCGTCGGCGAGGATCTTGCGGGCGGTTTCCAGCAGGTCGGCCTCGTGCAGCGACTTGCCGACGGCCTTGCCCTCGGCGGCGAGGAAGGTGTTGGCGATGCCGCCGCCGACGATCAACTGGTCGACCTTGCCGACCAGGTTGCCGAGCAGCTCCAGCTTGGTCGAGACCTTGCTGCCGGCGACGATCGCCAGCAGCGGCCGTGCCGGTTCGTCCAGCGCCTTGGCCAGGGCGTCGAGCTCGGCCATCAGCAGCGGCCCGCCCGCGGCCTGTCCGGCGAAGCGGATCACGCCGTGGGTCGAGGCCTGGGCACGATGCGCGGTGCCGAATGCGTCCATGACGAACACGTCGCACAGCGCGGCGTACCGCTTCGCCAGCGCCTCGTCATCGGCCTTCTCGCCGACGTTCATGCGGCAGTTCTCGAGCAGCACGATCGCGCCCGGCTTCACCTCGACGCCGTCGACCCAGTCGCGCACCAGCGGCACGTTCTTGCGCAGCAGCGCGGCGAGCCGTTCGGCCACCGGCTGCAGCGAATTCTCCGCGCTCCACTCGCCCTCCTTCGGCCGCCCGAGATGGGACATCACCATCACCGCGGCACCCTGCTCCAGCGCGCGCTCGAGCGTCGGCAGCGATGCCACGATGCGCTGTTCCGAGGTGATCCTGCCGTCTTCGATCGGCACGTTGAGGTCCTGCCTTATCAGCACGCGCTTGCCGGTGAGGTCGAGATCGGTCATGCGGAGGATCGTCATGGATTCAATGCCTTGATTGCACGGAAATGATTCACTGGCTTCGTGCCGCCCGTGGTGGCACGGCGCCGGCTTCGGATCGCCCAACCTGATCCGGCGGGACGGCCATTGTCGCGGCAGAGCGTGACCGCTTTCAAATGAAAGCACGGCGAAGGCCGGCGCCGCTGCGGCAGTGCACCGCCGGCCCGTTCTCCTGCTAGGCTGGACGCACCCATCGGAGAATCGTCATGCCGACCGAGATCCAGATGCTGGCCTGGGCTATCGTGCTGGGCATCGTGCAGTTGCTGCTCGCGGCCGTGGCGATGACCCGGCAACGCGGCTTGAAGTGGAACGCCAGCGCGCGCGACGGCCAGCCGGCGCCGCTGACCGGGGTGGCGGCGCGCCTGGATCGCGCGATGCGCAACTTCCTCGAGACCTTCCCCTTCTTCGCCGCCGCCGCACTCGCCGTGGCCGTCACCGACAGCACCAGCGCGGCAAGCGTGCTCGGCGCGCAGCTCTATTTCTGGGCGCGCCTGGCCTACGTACCGCTGTACGCCTTCGGGGTGCCGTACCTGCGCTCGCTGGTGTGGGCGGTGTCGCTGTGGGGCATCCTGCAGCTGCTCTGGGCCTTGTGTTGAGCGCATTCGAGGGTTGCACACACCGGTGACCTGCAGAGCGCGCGGTGCCGGCGCGGTGCTGGTGCACGAGAGCGCCGACCTGCGGCAACGGCGACCCATCGGGCAACCGCGCATGGCGCGCTGTGCGTGCCTGCCGAGCCGGGGATGCGGCGGCGTCAGGCCAGCAGAATGCGTATCGCCTCGACGTAACGTGCGGCGACGGCATCGCGCCGGAGGTGACGTCCCTCGCTTACCAGCTGCTTTCCGGCGACACGGGTTTCGTGCACCAGCGGCCGATTGCCGCTGAAGATCCAGCGATCGGCGGCATCGCCGGCGGTGGCGCCGGCGAGGATCGGCGCCTCGGCATCGAGCACGACGCTGTCGTCGGTGGCGCCGAACCCGGTCGCGTGCAGGCCGCCGGCCAGCGCACCACGCAACAGCGTCTCGCCGACGCTGCTGCTGCCGCTGCCGCCCGCCACGGCGATGTTGCGGTGCCCCGTGGCCAGCCGCTGGCCGTACTCGAGCCAGCGCAGTTCCTCGACCGGCGAGATCGAGATGTGCGAATCCGAACCGATGCCCCAGCGCCCGCCTGCATCGAGATAGGCCCGCAGCGGAAACAGGCCGTCGCCGAGGTTGGCCTCGGTGGTCGGGCACAGCGCGACCGTGGCGCCGCTGGCGGCGATACGCGCGGTCTCGGCCGGCGTCAGGTGGGTGGCGTGCACCAGGGTCCAGCGCGCGTCGACATCGACATGGTCGTACAGCCATTCGACCGGCCGCGCATCGCGTACCGCCAGGCAGTCCTGCACCTCGCCCACCTGTTCGGCGATGTGGATGTGGATGGGCAGATCCGCGGGCAGCGCGGCCAGCACCGCATGCATCGCCGCCTCGGGCACCGCGCGCAAGCTGTGGAAGGCGACACCGACGCGCAGGTCGTCGCCCTCGCGCGCGCGCAGCATGTCCACCAGCCGCAGGAATGCGTCCACCTCGTGGCCGAAGCGCCGCTGCCGCTCCGACAGCGGCCGGCCGTCGAAGCCGCCGGTCATGTACAGCACCGGCAGCAGGGTCAGGCGGATGCCGGTCTCGTGCGCGGCCTCCATCAGCGCCGCCGACATCGCATCCGCGGGCGCATAGGGGCGACCGTCCGGCTGGTGGTGCAGATAGTGGAATTCACAGACGCTGGTGTAGCCGGCCTCGAGCATCTCCACGTACAGCTGCGCCGCGACCGCACGCGTGGTCTCGGGCGTCATCCGGGCGGCGAAGCGGTACATGGTCTCGCGCCAGGTCCAGAAACTGTCATGGCCGTTGCGGGCGGCGCTGCCGTCGCGGGATGGATCGGCGCGGCGCTCGGCCAGCCCGGCCATCGCGCGCTGGAAGGCATGCGAATGCAGGTTGGGAATGCCGGGCAGGCGCCAGCCGCCGGGGACGCGCGTGATGGGATCGTTCATGGCGGCATTGTGGCGCGACGGCCGGCCGGTGGCGATCCCTTGGCGGACGCCCGCCGCGGGATGGCGCCGGCGCGCATGGACGCTCCCGTACAATCGGCCGCATGAACGATCCGCGGCAGGCTCCCTGGGACGGACTGATCGTCGGCGTATCGCTGGCGACCCTCGACGGCCACGACGGTTACGGCGAGATCGGCGACGCGGCACTCGGCTGGCGCGACGGCACGATCGTCCACGCCGGACCGCGCGCCGCACTGCCGGCGGACCCGAATGCCCTGTCGGGCGCGGTGGTCGATGCCGGCGGCGGCTGGATCACGCCCGGACTGGTCGACTGCCACACCCATCTCGTATTCGCGGGCGACCGCGCGGCCGAGTTCGAGCAGCGCCTGCAAGGCGTCGGCTACGAAGAGATCGCCTGCAACGGCGGCGGCATCCTCTCCAGCGTCCGCGCCGTGCGCGAAGCCGACGAGGAGGCGCTGCTGGCGCAGTCGCTGCCGCGCGCGCGCGCGCTGGTCGCCGACGGCGCCACCACGCTGGAGATCAAGTCCGGCTATGGCCTGGACTTCGACGGCGAACGCAAGATGCTGCGCGTGGCGCGGCGCATCGGCGACGAACTCGGCATCGGCGTCTTCACCACCTATCTCGCCGCGCACGCGCTGCCGCCGGAATACGCCGGCCGCGCCGATGCCTACATCGACGCCGTGATCGAATGGCTGCCGCGACTGCACGCCGAGGGCCTGGTCGACGCGGTGGACGCCTTCGCCGAGCGCATCGGTTTCAATAGCGCGCAGACGCGGCGCGTCTTCGAGGCCGCGCGCGCGCTCAGCCTGCCGGTCAAGCTGCATGCGGACCAGCTCAGCGACGGCGCGGGTGCGGCGCTGGTGGCGGAGTTCGGCGGCCTGTCCGCCGACCATGTCGAATACACCTCCGATGCCGGCGTGCATGCCATGGCGGAGGCCGGCACGGTGGCGGTGCTGCTGCCGGGCGCCTTCCACGTGCTGCGCGAAACCCGGCTGCCGCCGCTGGACGCCTTTCGCGCGCACCGCGTGCCGATGGCGGTCGCCACCGACTGCAATCCCGGCACCTCGCCGCTGCTGTCGCTGCGCCAGGCGATGCAGCTGACGTGCACGCACTTCCGGCTGACGCCGGAGGAAGCGCTGCGCGGCACGACCGTCAATGCCGCGCGCGCGCTGGGGTGCGACGATCGCGGGGTGCTGCGACCGGGCATGCGCGCCGACTTCGTGCACTGGGCGATCGCGCGGCCGGCGGAGCTGTGCTACTGGCTCGGTGGGCGACTGGCCAGCGCCGTCTATGCCCGCGGCAAGCGCGTGGCATGATGCGCCTGTCGGCCCGCTCCCATTCGGTAGGAGCGCGCCATGCGCGCGATGCCGCGGGTGTCGGCAGGGTCCGGAGAATGCCGCGATTCTGGACCAGCAAGCACCCGGTCACCGGAGTCGCCGGCGGCGATTGGTCCGCGGCATCGCGCGCATGGCGCGCTCCTACGTTCATCCGCCTTCAGGAGGTCCCATGCGCCCGTCCGCCTTTGCCCTGTTCTGCTGCGCTTTGACGTTCGCCACCGCCGCATCCGCACAGGAGCCGTCCGAAGCCGCGCGCCGGCTGGCGCAGGACGCGATCATCGTCGACACCCACATCGACGCCCCCGGCATCCTGATGGACAAGTGGGCCGACCTCGGCGTCGAAGCACCCGACCGCGAATTCGATTATCCGCGCGCGCGCGCCGGCGGCCTTGATGTCGCCTTCATGTCGATCTACACCTCGGCCAAGCGCGATGACGACGGCACGGCCTGGCAGGCCGCGCACATGCAGATCGATGCGGTCGAGGCGCTCGCCGCCAGGCACCCGGACAAGTTCGCGATCCTGCGCTCGCCCGGCGATGTCGATGCGTTGCGCGAAGGCGGCCGCGTGCTGCTGGCGCTGGGCATGGAGAACGGGGCACCGATCGGCGACGACCTCGGCGAACTGCAGCGCTTCTTCGATCGCGGCGTCCGCTACATCACCCTCGCCCACAGCGCCAACAACCGCATCTCCGACTCGTCCTACACGCTGCAGAAGCGCTGGAACGGACTCAGCCCGTTCGGCCGCGAAGTGGTCGCGGAAATGAACCGGCTCGGCATCATGGTCGACGTCTCGCACCTGTCGGACGACGCGGTGCGCCAGACGGTCGAACGCAGCACGGTGCCGGTGATCGCCAGCCATTCGGCGCTGCGCCACTTCACCCCGGGCTTCGAACGCAACCTCAGCGACGAGCTGGCGCAGGCGATCGCGGCGAAGGGTGGCGTGATCCAGATCCCGTTCGGCACCGCCTTCGTCAACCCGGAGGCGGCGCAGAATACGCAGGACTATTTCCGCGCCGTGTACGACTTCGACCGCCGCAAGGCGGAGCTCGAAGCAGCGGGGCAACCGGCGCAGGACCGGCAGGCGTTCGAGGCGCAATGGGATGCGGACCATCCCATGCCGTCGACGACGATCGACGCGGTGCTCGACCAGGTCGACCATGCGGTGGCGCTGGTCGGTGTCGACCACGTCGGCATCGGCTCGGACTACGACGGGGTCGGCGGCAACCTGCCGGACACGCTGCGCACCGTCGCCGACTATCCCAACCTGGTCGCCGGCCTGCAGGCGCGCGGCCATTCCGATGCCGACATCCGCAAGATCCTCGGCGGCAACCTGCTGCGGGTCTGGACCGAGATCGAGGCCGGCGCGGGGCCGCGCTGATCGGCAGATGTGACCGGGGATTTGGCAGACCTTCGGGCGGATACCTTCCTGTCAACGTGACAACATTCTTGCCGCGGATTGGCGCGGATGAGCGCGGATCAGGTGGATCGGACGCCCGCCGGCGGCATTGCCTGACGAGTGTTGTCCGCGTCCATCCGTGACAAACGAAAAAGCCCCGCACGGGCGGGGCTTTTCATTCGCCGCGGGTGCGGCGCTTATTCCGGCTTGACCACCGTCTTCTTCGCCACCGCCTTCTTCGCCGGCGCCTTGACCACCGTCTTCTTGGTCACCGGCGCCTGGGTCGCCGTCGCGGTCTTCTTCACCGCGTGCGCGCGGGACTTGCCATAGCTGGAGTTGTAGCGCTTGCCCTTGAGGGTCTTGCGATCGCCCTTACCCATCGGATGCTCCTGATTCTCGAAAATTGCGGCGCACCGAGACGGCGCGCGAGACCGCAAATCGTAGCATGCGCCCCGGTCAGCGACCGCCGTGGGCATGGCTCAGGCGCAGGTTGAGCAGGTGCGCGCCGGCCAGCAGCAGTCCACCGGCGACCATGATCACGGCGTGGCCGAGGGTATGGTCATGCAGAGACGAGAACGCGCCCAGCCACACCAGCGCCAGCCCTGGCAGCAGCAGCGCCCAGGCCCTGAATGCGCGATGGCGGCGGTAGCCCAGGCTCATCGTGGTCAGTCCGAGCAAGGTGGCGAACACCACGAACGCCTGGTCGAAATCGATCCAGCCGCCAAAGTTGAGGCCGAGCGCGGGCAGCAGCGCCAGCGCCACCGGCAGCAGCGCGCAGTGCACGGCGCACACGAATGATGCGGTAAGCCCGACGCGGTCGGCCTGACGGAGAGCGGATCCTGATGTGCGCATGACTTCCGGGGGATATCGGTCCAAGTTGAAACATTATAACATCATCGCCGTTGTCCAGCTCTATTGCCTCCCCCATCCGACGTGAAGAAGCCGATGCCCCACTCGACCGCCCGTTTCCGCCCCGCAGTCCTCCCGCTCGCGTTGCTCGCCTGCCTGGCCCCGCCCGTGCAGGCGGCCCAGGATGACCCGCGCCACGACGAGGTCAAGGACCTGTCCGCGATCGTGGTCCGGGCCACCCCCCTGCCCCGCACCGCCGAGGATCTGACACGCCCGGTCGAGGTGCTGGCGGGTGAGCGGCTGGACGAGGCCAAGGCGAATTCACTCGGCGAGACGGTTTCGCGCCTGCCCGGCGTGCAGTCGTCCTATTTCGGCCCCGGCGTCGGCCGCCCGGTCATCCGCGGTCTCGACGGCGCGCGCGTGCAGGTGCTCAGCGACGGCCTGGCCTCGGGCGACGTATCGACGGTCAGCGTCGACCACGCCGTCAGCATCGAGCCCTTCCTCGCCAACCAGATCGAAGTCCTGAAAGGTCCGTCCACGCTGCTCTACGGCAGCGGCGCGATCGGCGGCGCGGTGAACGTGGTCGACGGCCGCATCCCGGAAGCCGCGACCGCGCAACCGCTGGAAGGCCGCGCGGAGTTGCGCGCGGGCAGCGTCAACGACGAGAAGACCGGCATGGTGCGTCTCGACGGCACCTCGGCCTCGGGCCGGGTGGTGTTCCACTTCGACGCGCTGCATCGCGAGACCGGCGACTACGACATCCCCGGCTTCGCCGAAAGCGAGCACGCCCACGAGGAACACGAAGGCGAGGAGGAAGAACACGAGGAAGAGGAGCAGGTCCATGGCGTGCTGCCGAACAGCTTCGTGCGCACCGACAGCGGCGCCCTGGGCGTGTCGTATGTCGGCGACCGCGGCTTCATCGGCGTCGGCTACAGCCTGTTCAACACCCGCTACGGCGTACCGGGCCATGCCCACGGACATGAAGAGCACGGACACGACGAGGACGAGCACGAGGACGAAGAAGGCCATGCGGAGGATGCCGTCCACATCGTCATGGACCAGCGCCGCAGCGAGATCCGCGGCGGCCTAGACGATCTGGGCGCTTTCGACAGCCTGCGCGTCAAGCTCGCCCGCAACGACTACACCCACACCGAGTACGAAGGCCACGAGATCGGCACCGTCTTCGACAACGACAGCCTCGAGGGGCGGGTGGAACTGGTGCACGAGGGCTGGGCCGGCTGGAGCGGCGCCTTCGGCGTACAGGGCTCGCGCCGCGACTTCCGTGCGATCGGCGATGAAGCCTTCGTGCCGGCCTCGGAGTCGCGCGACATCGGCCTGTTCTGGATCGGCGAGCGCACGTTCGGCGCGTTCGATCTCGAACTCGGCGCGCGCCACGACCACAACCGCATCGACGTCGACGAAGGCGAAGCGATCGGACCGTCACGCGATTTCGGCGCCACCAGCCTGTCGGCCGCGGCGCGCTGGAACTTCAGCGAGGACTTCCACCTGTCCTTCGGCCTCGACCGCGCCCAGCGCTCGCCGACCGCCGAGGTGCTGTACTCCAATGGCCTGCACGTGGCGACGCAGAGCTTCGAGTTCGGCAATCCGGACCTCGACGTCGAGACCGCGAACCGCGCGGAGATCGGCGTGCACTGGCACCGCGGCCCGCTGCGGCTCGGCGCGTCGCTGTATCACGTGCGCTACGACGATTTCGTCTATCTCGCCGACACCGGCATCGAGGACGGCGGCACACCGGCGCGGGTATGGAACCAGAGCGATGCCCGCTTCAACGGCGCCGAGGTCGACCTGCAATGGACGTTCGTCGAGAACGAATCCGGCATCTGGGACCTGCGCACGTTCGGCGACGTGGTCCGCGGCAAGCTGGCCGGCGACGGCACCCACCAGGTCGCGTTCTCGGTGCCGCACGGCGACCACACCCACGACTACACCGCCGACATCGCGCTCGACGGCAACCTGCCGCGCATCGTGCCGGCGCGGCTGGGCGGCGAACTGCGCTGGCGGTCCGGGAACGGCAACTGGCGCGCCGGCGTGGGCGCGGTGCGCTACGCCAGCCAGGACGACGTGGCCGAGCACGAGGAAGAGACACCGGGCTACACCCTGATGCACGCCAACCTGGCCTGGCATCTGGATACGCCCGGCGGCAACGCCTGGGAGGTCTTCGTCGACGGCAACAACCTGCTCGACGAGGAGGCCCGTCCGCATACCTCGTTCCTGAAGGAACTGGCGCCGCTGCCGGGGCGCAACGTGACCGCAGGGGTGCGGCTGTTCTTCTGATTGACGAGGAACAAGGAACTAGAAACGAGGAACGAGGGCACGGCACTCGCTCTCACTCGTTTCTCGTTCCTCGCTACTCCGTACCGCTATTCCCCAGACCGCTCGCGGCTGCACGCGGCGCACAGCCCATGCACCTCGAGCGTCTGCGCCTGCGGCACGAAGCCCAGCGTGCGGGCCCGGTCGTCGAGCAGGTCGACGATCCGCTCGTCCTCCAGTTCGGTGGCGCTCTGGCAGTTGTCGCAGATCAGGAACGGCACCGAATGCTGGCGGCTGCTGGGGTGGTGGCAGGCGACGAAGGCGTTGATCGACTCCAGCTTGTGGATGAAGCCGTTGCCGAGCAGGAAGTCGAGCGCCCGGTACACCGTCGGCGGCGCGGCGGCGCCCGGGCCTTCGCCCTCGCGTACCTGGTCGAGCAGATCGTAGGCCTTGAGCGGCCGCCCGGCATCGGCGATGAGGCCAAGCACGTAGGCGCGGATCGGCGTCAGCCGCAGGCCGCGGTCGCGGCATGCGGCTTCCACCGCGGCCACGAAACCGGCGGCGTCATGGACGTGGTGCTTGGGATCGGTGCAGGCATGCGTGGCGGCCATGCCCAGATGATGGTGCCGATTCCGCGCCGACTCAAGCCACGGCGGCGAAACACGGCGTCAACCCTCACTCTCCACTCCCTGCGGCGGGAGCCGCGCGACCACCGCGGCCAGGGCCGCCTCCAGCCCGGACGCCGGTGTCCACGCGCAGCGCCTCGCCTTGCCAGGGCTCGTAGTACCGGGCCCCGGCCAAGTTCAGCCCGCGATCTTCGCCAGTGCGGCGTCGATCCGTTTCAGCGCCTGGTCGCGGCCGGCCAGGTAGACCGTGTGGCCGATGTCCGGGCTGACCTGGGTGCCGGTGATCGCCACCCGCAGCGGCTGCGCGATCTTGCCCATGCCCAGGCCCAATGCCTCGGCGGTGGCGTGCAGCGCGGTGTTGATCTCCTCCGCGCTCCAGGCCGGCAACCGTGACAGGCGGTCACGGGCCTCGGCCAGCGGCATGCCCGCCTCCGGCTTCAGGTGCTTGGCGACCGCCTTGTCGTCGTAGTGCTCGAGCGGGCGATACCAGACCGCGGCGCGCTCGGCCATGTCGGCCAGCGTCTGCACGCGATCGCGCAGGGCGAGTACCACGTCGGCCGGCGCCGGCCCCTGCGACAGGTCGTAGCCGGCATTGCGCAGGTGCCATTCCAGGTGCCGTGCCACGTCCGCCGGGGCGTCTTGCTTCAGGTACTGCTGGTTCAGCCAGCCGAGCTTGTCGGGATCCAGCCGCGCCGCCTTGGCATTGACGTTCTTCAGGTCGAACAGCCGCTGCATCTCCGCGATCGAGAACACTTCCTGATCGCCATGCGACCAGCCCAGCCGCACCAGGTAGTTGAGCAGCGCGTGCGGCAGGTAGCCGGCGTCGCGGTACTGCATCACATCGGCGGCGCCGGTGCGCTTGGACAGCTTGGCACCCTGCTCGTCGAGGATCATCGGCAAGTGCGAGAACGCCGGCGGCTCGGCGCCGAGCGCACGGTAGATGTTGATCTGCCGCGGGGTGTTGTTGACGTGGTCGTCGCCGCGCACCACGTCGGTGATGCGCATGTCGAGGTCGTCGACCACCACGGCGAAGTTGTAGGTGGGATAGCCGTCCGGGCGCAGGATCACCAGGTCGTCGAGCTCACTGTTGGCGATCTCGATCCGGCCCTTGACCTTGTCCTCCCAGGCGACGACGCCCTCGAGTGGGTTCTTCAGGCGGATGACGCGGTTCGGATCGTCGCGGCGCGGGTCGGTGCGCTCGCGCCAGGCGCCGTTGTAGCGCGGCTTGTCGCCGGCGGCCATCGCCGCCTCGCGCATCGCGTCGAGTTCGGCCCGGGTCTCGTAGGCGTAATAGGCCAGGCCGGCGGCGACCAGTTGCTCCGCCACCTCGCGATAGCGGTCGACGCGCGCGGTCTGGTAGACCGGACCCTCGTCGTAGTCCAGGCCGAGCCAGTCCATCGCCTGCAGGATGGCATCGATGGCCGGCTGGGTGCTGCGCTCGCGGTCGGTGTCCTCGATCCGCAGCACGAACTGCCCGCCGGCGCGGCGCGCCTCGAGCCAGCAGTACAGCGCGGTACGCGCGCCGCCGATGTGCAGGTAGCCGGTAGGGCTGGGGGCGAAGCGGGTACGGACGGTCATGGGCGGCAGCCGGTGGAAAGGCGGTATTTTAGCGAACTCGGGAATCGGGAAGGCAGCGGCGGGTTTGCCGATAGCCTGTCAACCGTCAGCCCGGCGTAGGCCGAAGTGCTTCACAACAGCGCAGATGGTCAAGAGCTTTACACCGGAGGCTGTTCATCCATCTTGCTTTTCGCGGCGTCCGAACTGGATCCCGGCCTGCGCCGGGATGACGAGCAAGGGCGCTATGCTTTTCCCGATTCCCGATTCCCGATTCCCGATTCCCGATTCCCGATTCCCGATTCCCGGCTCCACTATCATGTCGCCATGACCACGCTCTTCATCTCCGACCTGCACCTCGATCCGGAGCGTCCGGAAATCACCCGCCTGTTCGCCGAGTTCCTCGACGACGAGGCGCGCGGCGCAGAGGCGCTCTACATCCTCGGCGACTTGTTCGAATCCTGGGTCGGCGACGACGACCCGTCCGAGGCGGGTGCCCTGGTCGCCGGGAAGCTGAAAGCCTTGTCCGACGGCGGCGTGCCGGTGTTCTTCATGCACGGCAACCGCGATTTCATGCTCGGGCGCGCGTACGCGCAGCGCGCCGGGATGACCCTCCTGCCCGATCCGGCGGTCATCGTGCTGTACGACGAGCCGGTGCTGCTGATGCACGGCGACCTGCTGTGCACCGACGATGTCGCCTACCAGCAGTTCCGCGCGCAGACCCGCAACCCGGAGTGGCAGGCGCACATGCTGAGCCAGCCGCTGCAGGCGCGGCTCGCCTTCGCGCAACAGGCGCGCGCCTCCAGCCAGGCGCGCCAGGGCGAGCTGCGCGAGGCCGGCACGATGGAGACGATCACCGACGTCTCGCCGCGGACGGTCGCCGAGACCTTCGCCCGCTTCGGCGTCGACACCCTGATCCACGGCCATACCCATCGCCCCGCCATCCACGAGCTCACGGTCGACGGCCGTGCCTGCCGGCGCATCGTGCTCGGCGACTGGTACACGCAGGGGTCGGTGCTGCGGATCGACCGCGACCGCACCGAGCTCGCTTCGTTGTAGGAGCGCGCCATGCGCGCGACGCCGCGGGCATTTCACCACCCGCACATTCCGGTGACCGGCGCGCCTGCCGGTCCAGGATCGCGGCATCCACTGAATCCGGCGCCACCCGCGGCATCGCGCGCATGGCGCGCTCCTACGATGGCGACAGCTGCTGCAATGCATCGAGCTCCGCGTCGCTGAAGCCGGCGGCGCTGCGTGCGTCGAGATTGAACGGCCCATGCAGCACGGCACGCGCGTACTCGGCCAGCAGCGCGCGGAACTTCGGCTCCGGATCGACGTCGGCGCGCGCGCAGAACCAGCGGAACCAGCGGCTGCCCGCGGCGACGTGGGCGACTTCCTCGCGCAGAATCACCTCGAGGATGCCGGCGGTCTCCTCGTCGCCCAGCGCGCGCAGCTTCACGATCATGCCGGGGGTGACGTCGAGCCCGCGCGCTTCCAGCACCCGGGGCACCAGCGCCATCCGTGCCAGGCCGTCGTGGGCGGTCTTCTCCGCCATCTCCCACAGGCCATTGTGGGCGTCGAAGTCCCCGTACTCGAACCCGAGCGCGCGCAGGCGCTCGCGCAGCAGCGAGAAGTGACGCGCCTCGTCCCGGGCGATCGACACCCAGTCGGCGTAGTACGCGCGCGGCAGGCCGCGAAAGCGGTAGGCGGCGTCCCAGGCCAGGTCGATGGCATTGAACTCGATGTGGGCGATCGCGTGGATGAACGCGGCGCGCCCCTCGGGCGTGCCGAGCCCGCGCCGGGGCAGGTCGCGCGGGTGCACCAGCGCCGGCTTAGCGGGGCGCCCGGGCATGCGGATGGGCTCCGGCGGCGGGGCGTCGATATCGACGTCCAGTTCACCGCGGGCGAATGCGTCCGCAGCGGTGAAGGTCGCGGCGACCTTGTCCCCGGGCGTTGCGGCGTCGAGGCAGGCGCGGGCGCGTCGGAAGATCGAGTCGCCGGTCACGCGGCTAAGGCCTGTTGACGCTTTGGCGCATGCCGCGCCGGGCCTGCGGGTGTGCGGGGCGAGGAAGAGCGAGGGCGCGGCATCAGCGGCAAACCGCGGCCGCTCGAAAGCATGCCGCCGTCGCGACTTCCGTCGCTCCCACAACGGCGCCGGATCTCCGCACCGCTCATGACACCATGCGGCGCTTCTTCTTGGCCTCGTCCGAGCGCAGCTGCTGCAGGCGCTCGAAATAGCCCGGCTCGATGCCGGTGACGTACTCGCCGCTGAAGCAGGAACTGTCGAAGCGGCGACCGGGGAACTTCGGACCGGCGACGGCGATCTCCAGATCGGCGAGATCCTGGTAGATCAGCCAGTCGCAGCCGAGGAACTGCTCGATCTCCTTCTCGGTGCGGCCGTTCGCCACCAGTTCGTCCACGGACGGCATGTCGATGCCGTAGATGTTCGGGTGGCGGACCGGCGGCGCGGCCGACGCCAGGTAGACCTTGCGCGCGCCGGCGTCGCGCGCCATCTGCACGATCTGCTTGGAGGTGGTGCCGCGCACGATGGAGTCGTCGACCAGCAGTACCACCCGTCCCTTGAACTCCAGCGGGATCGGGTTGAGCTTGCGCTTGACCGACTTCACGCGCTCGCCCTGCCCCGCCATGATGAAGGTGCGGCCGACGTAGCGGTTCTTGATGAAGCCCTCGCGGTACTTCACGTCCAGCACGTTGGCCAGTTCCAGCGCCGAATCACGCGAGGTATCGGGGATCGGGATCACCACGTCGATGTCGTGGTCCGGGCGCTCGCGCAGGATCTTCTCGCCCAGGGTCACGCCCATGCGCATGCGCGCCTTGTGCACCGAGATGTCCTCGATCATCGAATCCGGGCGCGCGAAATAGACGTACTCGAAGATGCACGGCGCGCGCAGCTGCGGCTCGGCGCACGGCCGGCTGTGCAGTTCGCCGCGCGCGGTCACCACGATGCCCTCGCCCGGCACGACATCGCGCAGGCGCTCGAACCCGAGGATGTCCAGCGCCACCGACTCCGACGCCACCGCGTACTCGTCGCCGGCCTCGGTGACGCGTTTTCCGAGCACCAGCGGACGGATGCCGTGCGGGTCGCGGAACGCCACCAGGCCGAGCCCCAGCACCGTGGCGACCGCGGCGTAACCTCCGGTCGAGCGCCGGTGCACGCCCTCGATCGCCTTGAACGCGGCTTCCGGGGTCAGCGTGCGCTCGCGATCGAGCTCGTGCGCAAACACGTTCAGCAAGACCTCCGAATCCGACTCGGTGTTGATGTTGCGGCGGTCTTCCTCGAACACCTCGAGCCGCAGCGCGTCGGTGTTGATCAGGTTGCCGTTGTGGGCGAGCGCGATCCCGTACGGCGAGTTGACGTAGAACGGCTGCGCCTCGTCGAGGCCTTCGCTGCCGGCGGTGGGATAGCGGCAGTGGCCGATGCCGACGCGGCCCTCCAGCAGGCGCATCGCCTTGTCGTCGAACACGTCGCGCACCAGGCCGTTGCCCTTGTGCACGCGCAGCTGGTTGCCCCTGGCGGTGGCGATGCCGGCCGCATCCTGGCCGCGATGCTGCAGCACGGTCAGGCCGTCGTAGAGCGCAGCCGCGACTTCAGTGGTTCCGACGATGCCGACGATGCCGCACATGTGTTTCGCCTATTGCTGTGGGAGAGGACCGGCGCGCCGCTCCGCGACGGCACCGCTCGGTCGGACGGCCCCTATATCGAGGTCTGTCCCGGCCGGATCAAGCGTTTCGTCGCCCGGCCTGCGACATGCGCCGTCCGCGGCGCCTGGCAATCGTCCTGTTACGGGTGCGAGCGCACCATGCCCGCGACCCCGGTCTTGCCCTGCAGCTGCGTCTTCAGCCGCTCGGCCTCGGCGCGGCTCATCACCGGGCCAGCCTTGACCCGGGTCAGCGTGCCCTTCTCGGTGGCGACGGTATCGGTGAACGCCGTGAACCCGGCGCCGCGCACCCGATCGCGCAGCGCGCCAGCGTCGGCCGCATTGCTGAACGCGCCAAGCTGCACCACGAATCCGACCTCCGGCGCCGCCGCCGGTGCTGCCGGCGCCGCCGGAGCCTGCGCGGGCGTCGTGGTCGATGCCACGGGCGCAGAAGGGCGGGTGGGCGTCGCCTCGCGCGCAACCACGCGCGCGTCGTTGCTGCCGACCTGCGCGGCGCGCAGGCGTACCGTCTCGGCCTCGGCACGCGTGGCGTACGGACCGATCCGCACCCGCCACACCTGCTTGCCGGAGACGGTCGCCGTGCTGTGCTCGGCCGGCAGCTGTTCGCTGCGCAGCCGGTTGACCACGGTATCGGCGCTGACGCTGCTGCCGTAGCTGCCGAAATGCACCGCGTAGTCGCCGTCGGCGGTGGCGGCCGGCAATGCCGGCCTGGCTGCGGTTTCCGCTTCGGCCGACTCGACCTCCGAGGCCAGGTCGGCGGCATCCGGGTGCGGTGCGTCGGCGGTATCCACCGTCGCCAGTTCGTTGCCGTCCGCTCGCGCCTGCATGCCGACCGCGCCACCCTCCGGCGCATCGCCGGGCGCCAGCAGCGGCAGGTCACGGGTGACGGTCTCGCCCCGGGGCTCGTCCGGCAACTCCAGCGGCAGGTCGGAGACGCCGCTGTCGGGCGCCGGGCCCTTGACCAGCATCGGCAGGAAGATCACCGCCAGTGCGACCAGCACGGCGGCGCCGATCAGGCGCTGTTTCAGTCCGGAATCCATCGGCTCGTTCGCGAACGGGGGGCGTGCGGATTATACGCCGCATGCCATGGCGACTTCTTAATGCCCACCCTGCAACGCCACCAGCGCGGCGGCCGCGGTATGGAAGGAACCGAACACCAGGATGCGGTCCCCGGCGCGCGCCTGGGCGCGCGCCGCGGCCAGCGCCTCCGCGACCCCGGCATGGTGCACGGCGCCGTCGGCGGCGGTCCCGGCCAGGCGCGCCGCGAACGCATCGGCATCGAGTCCACGCGCACCGGCCTGCGGCAAACCGGCCAGGTGCCAAGCGTCCACCACGCCATCGAACGCCGCAACGACGCCGGCCATGTCCTTGTCGGCCAGCGCCGCGTAGACCGCATGTGTCCGTCCAGGCACCGGGGTGCCGTGCAGCCAGGCCGCGAGCTCTCGCGCGGCCTGGGGGTTGTGGCCGACGTCCACCACGACCTCCACCCCGTCGCGGACGAACGCCTGCAGCCGTCCCGGCACATGCGCCGAAGCCACGCCCTGCGCGAGCGCAGCCTTCGGCAGCGGCCGCCGCAGCGCGCGCAGCGCGGCGATCGCGGTGGCGGCGTTGCGCAGCTGGGAGGGCGCCGCCAGGCGCGGATTGGGCAGCTCGATCGCGTAGCCGACCTCGCGCCAGCGCCAGTGCGCGGCATCCACCGGTTCGAAGAAGAAGTCGCTGCCGGCGCGGATCGCCGACGCCCCGATCGCATAGGCATGGCCGAGCACGCTGGAGGGTGGATCGTCCTCGCCCAGCACCAGCGGTTTCCAGGCACGGGCGATGCCGACCTTCTCGCGGCCGATGGCTTCGCGGTCGTCGCCCAGCCAGTCCTGGTGGTCGAGGTCGACGGTGGTGACCACCGCCACGTCGGCGTCGACCAGGTTGGTGGCGTCGAGGCGGCCACCGAGCCCGACCTCGAGCAGGGCTAGGTCGAGCGGTTCCCGCGCGAACCGCCACAGCGCGGCCAGGGTGCCGAACTCGAAGTAGGTCAGCGGCAGCGCCGGGGCGCCGTTTCGCGCCGCCTCGACCGCGGCGAACGCCTCGACCAGCGCCGCGTCGTCGGCATCGTACCCGTCGATGCGCACGCGCTCGTTGTAGGCCAGCAGGTGCGGCGAGGTGTAGGCGCCGACGCGCCAGCCGGCGGCGCGCGCGATCGCCTCGATGAAGGCGACGGTCGAGCCCTTGCCGTTGGTGCCGGCGACGGTGATCACCCTCCGCGCCGGCCGCCCGAGCCGCATCCGCCCGGCGACGGTGCGCACGCGTTCCAGGCCCATCTCTATCTCGCGGGGATGTTGGCGCTCGATGTAGTCGAGCCAGTCGGCAAGCGTGCGGGGCATTGGGATCGAGTGTCGGGAGTTGTGGAGACCGGAACCCGCTGCGCGATATCGTCCGTTCGTTCAGAGCGCCCGGTGCACGGCCTCGCCGAACAGCGGGGTATGGTGCGCGCAATCGTTGAGCCGCACCACTTCCAGGGTATCGAGGCCGTCGCCCTCGAGCAGGTTGAGCGTGGTCGGCGCCTGGCGAAAGGTCCACAGCCGCGCGAACGGGATGCCCAGCACGCGGCACAGGATCACCCGGTTGACCGCGTCGTGCGCCACCACCAGCACGGTGCCGTCGGCACCGAGCCCGTCGCAGGCGCGCGCCAACGCCGGCCACGCGCGGTCGAACACGTGCTGCAGCGACTCGCCGCCGTCGGGCATCAGCACGCTGTCGGGGAACTCGCGCCAGGCCTGCAGGCGATCCGGATCGCGATCGCGGATCTCGCTGGCCAGCAGGCCCTCCCAACTGCCGTGTGCGATCTCCAGCAGGCCGGGATCAGTCTGCAGCAGGGCATGCCGCGCCGCGCCGAGTGCCAGCTGCGCGGTGCGTTGCGCCCGCGACAGCGGCGAGGCGACCGCACGATCGATCCGCAGGTCGCGCAGACGCGCCCCGAGCGCCTCGGCCTGGGCTTCACCGACCGGGGACAACGGAATGTCCTCCCTCCCCTGGTAGCGGCCTTCCGCGTTCCACGGCGTTTCGCCGTGACGAGCCAGCAGAATTCTCATTTCCCGGTCTCCCTGGTTTCATAACCGGCGGGCACGCCGTGGCCGGCGCAGGGTAGCAGACCGTCAGGATCCGGATGCAGCCGCCCGCCGCCCGGACCGATCGCGCTGCGAGCGTGACGTCCGACCGGCCCCCACGCGAACCGCGTCACGCTCCAATGCATGCGTGGCGTTTTCCTCATGACAAGCGCCCATTCGTGCTTCGACAATGGATGTTGCCGCACAGCGCCCATCGCGTTTCGGCGGCACATCTCAACGAGGAGGGACATCTCATGCGCAACAAGATCGCCCTGGGCCTGGCTCTGGCGGCATCCGTCGTGGTCGGCGCGGCCTTTGCCGCCGTCGGCCCCACCGGTCCCGGCCAGTTCTATTACTACCTGGACGACAACGGTGCCGTGGTCGGCTATCAAGCCATCCATTGCGACGGTACCAAGGAAGCCTGGGGCAAGTTCACCCGCAATTACGCCGACGGCTATTTCATCTGCGACCCGGAAACCTAGACAGCGGCCAGATCCGCATTCTTTCCGGCACAGATCACTACCTCGCTACATTCCACTACAGGAGTCCCCGACATGCGCAAGCAACTTCTGATCGGCCTCGGCCTCGCCGCCGCACTGGTCACCGGACTGGCGATCGCCAAGCATCGCAACGGCGACATGGGCATCTACCTCGACGACCAGGGCAACGTCGTCGGCACCTTCGTCGTCAGCTGCGAAGGCGTCTTCAGCTATGAGGGAACGCGCACCAGCAACTTCGTGGTCAACGGGCAACTGTTCTGCCATCGGCCCTGATCGCCCATGATCGGGCAAACGAAAACGGCGACCCACGGCCGCCGTTTTCCGTACGCGATTCGCCGCACGCATGCGGCGCCTAGCCTGCCAAGTGTTCACAGGTCTTAGGCTGCATCGACGTTCACTCCCACTGCCTACCTTCGTAGGAGGGGCTTCAGCCCCGACCTGCCGAAGATCGCGGCAAGGAAACAGGGAGCGCGTGGCGCCGGTCGGGAAGCTGCGTGCGTGGATCTTTTTGCGCTTCGCTCGTTCCCGGGGTCGGGGCTGAAGCCCCTCCTACAAGGTCAGGGACATGGAAGCGAATGTCGATACGCGCTAGCGCGCCAGGTTCAGCTCCTCCAGCAGGCGCGGCGCCGGATACACCTCCTGCATGATCCAGCGCAGATAGCGCTGGTCCACCGAGATGGTGCGCGTCATCGCCGGATCGAAGACCCAGTTGGAGCTCACCGACTCCCAGTTCATGTCGAACAGCAGGCCGGTCAACCGGCCGCGCGCATCGAGCACCGGCGAGCCGGAATTGCCCCCGGTCACGTCGAGGTCGGAGAGGAAGTTCACCGGCACCGTGCGCAGCCGCCGGTCGGCCAGGCCGCCGTCGCGCCCGGCCTCCACCGCGTCCAGCAGCGCCTGCGGCGCGTCGAACGGCTCCTCGCCGGTCGCCTTCTGCGCCACTTCCTCCAGCCGTGTGAACGGCTGCTGCGCCTGGCCGTCGAGCTTGGTGTAGCCGGTCACGTTGCCGAACGTGATCCGCAGCGAGCCGTTGGCGTCGGGATAGACGAACCGGCCCTGCACGTGGCGGTGGTCGGCTACTGCCTGCAGATACAGCGGGCGGGCGCGCAGCTCGTCGCCGGCACGGGCCTTGCGCTCCAGTTCCTGCTTGAGCATCGACGGCGTCACCGCCACCGCGTAACGGATCGCGGGGTCGCGGCTGTTCTCGAACGCGTCGCGATCGGCGGTCAGCCAGCGCATGCGCTCCTCCGGATTGACCAGGCCGGTCGCGGCGAGATCATCGATCACGCGCTCGATCGCCGCGTCGTCGCTGCCGCCGAGCCAAGCGTCGATCGCCTCGTCGCGCTGCTCCTCGGGGAGCGCGACGTACTGCTGCAGCCAGTAGCGCTGCAGGATCCGGTCCGTCCCCGGGTCGTAGCGGCGCTCCATCTGCTCCAGCGAGCCCTTGATCCGCGGCTGGTCGCGCTCCTGGTAGCCGAGTTCGCGATCGCCGTCGGGATTGCTGCGCTCGATCGCATTGCGGTACAGCGTCATCGCCGTACCGACCGCGCCCAGACGATGGAACTGGCCGGTCACCAGGTCGCGCTCCCGTGTGGCGCGGCCTTCCTCGACCAGCCGCTCCAGTTCGGCGTGCGCGTCGAGCGCCGCGCGCCCGGCCTCGTCCTGCTCCCGCAGCCACGCCAGGACCGCCGCCTCTTCCACGCGCTTGCTGGCCGTCGCGTCGATCCGCGCGAAGCCCTCCAGTTGTCCATCGTAGTTCTTCGAGGTGTTCTTCCATCCGCCGACGGTGCTGGCGTACTTGACCGCGATCTCGGGGTTCTCGCGACCCTCCGCTTCGACCAGGGCCAGCAACGCCTTGTAGTGGCGGCTGATGGTGGGATAGCTCCACTGCGCGACCTGCTCGAACTCGCTCGCCAGCGCATAGCGGCTGGTGGACCCGGGATACCCCGCGGCCATGACGAAGTCGCCCTCGCGCAGCGGACGGTCGGCGAACGTCAGCCAGCGCGCCGGCTGGTAGGGAATATTGTCCTCGGCGAAATCGGCGGGGCTGCCGTCGGGCCCGACATAGGCGCGGTAGAAGGCGAAATCGCCGGTGTGGCGCGGCCACATCCAGTTGTCGACTTCGCCGCCGAAGTTGCCGACCCCGCCCGGCGGCGCATACGCGAGCCGCACATCGCGGATTTCCAGGTTGCGGAACAGGCGGTAGCGGTTGCCGCCGGCGAAGCTGTACAGCCGGCAGCGGTGCCCCGGCTGGAATTCACAGTTGGCGATCAGCCGCTTCTCGACGTGTTCCAGCGCCCGTGCCCGCCCGATCGCATCCGGTGCCGCCGCGATGGCGCGCTCGACCTGTTCGGTGACGTCGAGGATGGAGTCGAGCACGTAGATGCGCGCGTTCGGGCCGGCGCTCAGCTCGTCCTCGCGCGCGGCGGCATTGAAGCCATCGCGCATGAGGTTGTTCTCGGGCGTGGAATTGAGCTGGATCGCGCCGTAGGCGCAATGGTGGTTGGTGACCACCAGCCCCTGCGGCGAGACCAAGCTCGCGGTGCAGCCGCCGAGGGAGACTACCGCCCCCATCGGGTCGCCGCGCAGGTCGGCCAGTTGCTGCGGCGACAGCCGCAGTCCGGCCTTTTTCAGCGGGCCTTCGATCTCCGGCAGCTGTTGCGGCACCCACATCCCTTCTCCGGCCCTTGCGAGGCCTGCGGCGGCCAGGAGCAGTGCGGCGGCGATCGGCATTGGGCGCATGCGGTGTCCTCGGAGCGGTACGGATCGGGAGGCCGAAGTCTACCGGCCGCGGCCGCTCCCCGCCCGTGCCATGAGGGCCTGTTGACGCGTATGGGCGCACGCCGCCGCGCGGGCGATGCCGGGCGCGAACGCGCCGCGGCGTATAATTGCGCTTCTGTTTTCGAATGACGGACGCGACGATGCAGCCGACGAGCCAGCGTCAAACCACCATGCGCGCGCTGGTCAAGCGCGAGGCCGCCAAGGGCATCTGGATGGAGGAGGTGCCGGTCCCGAGCCCGGGGCCGAACGAGGTCCTGATCAAGCTGGAGAAGACCGCGATCTGCGGCACCGACCTGCACATCTACCTGTGGGACGAGTGGAGCCAGCGCACGATCAAGCCCGGGCTGGTGATCGGCCACGAGTTCGTCGGCCGCATCGCCGAGATCGGTCCGGGCGTGAGCGGCTACCAGCTCGGCCAGCGTGTCTCCGCCGAGGGCCACATCGTCTGCGGCCACTGCCGCAACTGCCGCGCCGGCAAGCAGCACCTGTGCCCGAATACCATCGGCATCGGCGTCAACCGCGATGGTGCGTTCGCTGAATACATCGTCATGCCGGCGAGCAACCTGTGGCCGATCCCCGACCAGATCCCGAGCGAACTGGCGGCGTTCTTCGACCCCTACGGCAACGCCGCGCACTGCGCGCTGGAGTTCGACGTGGTCGGCGAGGACGTGCTGATCACCGGCGCCGGCCCGATCGGGGTGATGGCCGCCGGCATCTGCAAGCACATCGGCGCGCGCAACGTGGTGGTCACCGACGTCAACGACTACCGGCTCAAGCTCGCCGCCGACATGGGCGCCACACGCGTGGTCAACGTCACCAACGCCTCGCTCACGGACGTGATGGCCGACCTGCACCTGGAAGGCTTCGACGTCGGCCTGGAGATGAGCGGCAACCCGCGCGCCTTCAACGACATGCTCGGCGCCATGTACCACGGCGGCAAGATCGCCCTGCTCGGCCTGCTGCCCAAGGGCGCGGGCGTGGACTGGGACCGCATCATCTTCAAGGGGCTGATCCTCCACGGCATCTACGGCCGGCGCATGTACGAGACCTGGTACAAGATGACCCAGCTGGTGCTATCGGGTTTCCCGCTGGGCAAGGTGCTGAGCCACCAGCTGCCGGCCGAGGAGTTCCAGAAGGGCTTCGACCTGATGGAATCCGGGAAGTCGGGCAAGGTGGTGCTGAGCTGGAATTGATTGAAAGCCGTGATTCGTGATTGGTGATTCGCAAGAGCCGGTCGCGCTATTTGCTGTTACTTCTTCTAATCACCAATCACAAATCACGAACCCACGAATCACGGATCCCCCCATGTCCCTGACCCAGCGCTACACCGAGACCCTCGACGAGATCCGCGACCAGGGGCTGTTCAAGTCCGAACGGGTCATCACCTCGCCGCAGTCGGCCGAGATCCGGCTCGAGGACGGGCGCACGGTGCTCAACTTCTGCGCCAACAACTATCTCGGCCTGGCCGATCACCCCGACCTGATCGCGGCGGCCAAGGACGCGCTGGACAGCCACGGCTTCGGCATGGCCTCGGTGCGCTTCATCTGCGGCACCCAGGACCTGCACAAGCAGCTGGAGCGGACGATCGCCGACTTCTTCGGCACCGAGGACACCATCCTCTACGCCGCCTGCTTCGACGCCAACGGCGGCCTGTTCGAGCCGCTGCTGGGCGAGCAGGATGCGGTGGTCAGCGACGCGCTCAACCACGCCTCGATCATCGACGGCGTGCGCCTGTGCAAGGCCAAGCGCTACCGCTACGCCAACGCGGACATAGCGGAGCTGGAACGGCAGCTGCAGCAGGCCCGCGCCGACGGCGCGCGCACGATCCTGATCACCACCGACGGCGTGTTCTCGATGGACGGCTTCATCGCGCCCCTGGACGAGATCACCGCACTGGCGAAACAATACGACGCACTGGTCCACATCGACGAATGCCACGCCACCGGCTTCCTGGGCGCGACCGGCAGGGGATCGGCCGAGGTGAAGGGGGTGATGGACCGGATCGACATCTTCACCGGCACCCTCGGCAAGGCGATGGGCGGCGCACTCGGCGGCTTCACCACCGCCAGGCGCGAGGTGATCGAACTGCTGCGCCAGCGCTCGCGCCCGTACCTGTTCTCCAACTCGCTGCCGCCGCACGTGGTCGCGGCAGGCACCAAGGCGTTCGAGATGCTCGACGCCGCCGGCGACCTGCGCGAGCGGCTGGCCGCCAACACGGCGTACTTCCGCGAGCGCATGACCACGGCCGGCTTCGACCTCAAGCCCGGCGCGCACCCGATCTGCCCGGTGATGCTGTACGACGCACCGCTGGCGCAGCGCTTTGCCGAGCGCCTGCTCGAAGAAGGCATCTACGCGATCGGCTTCTTCTTTCCGGTGGTGCCGAAAGGCCAGGCGCGGATCCGCACCCAGCTCTCGGCAATCCATACCCGCGAGCATCTCGATACCGCGATCGAAGTATTCACCCGCATCGGCCGCGAGCTCGGGGTCCTGAAGCACTGACCGCACCGAGGCGGCGCACAAGCCGACCGGGTGCCGGGTGCGGGCCTTGCGGAATCAGTCGAGAATGACAGGCGCGGCTTCGGCGGGCGCGGCTTCCGGATCAGGCGTGGCGGGCAGAACTGGGCCGACTTCCCCGTCGACCGGCGGTGCATCCGGCAACGCCGGGGCCACTGCAGGCTTTGGCGCACCGCGCGCGACGCGCACCCCGCGCGACTTCATCCAGGCGTCGAACTCGTCGGCGGTCATCATCTTGCCGTTCTGGCTCATGTCGAAACGCCACGGCGTGTTGTCGTGCTCGGTCTGCGGCTTGTAGACCGAGGGATCCAGCGGGTCGACCACGGTCGGTGCCGGCATCGCGCTGGCGACATTGCGGCAGTCCTCGACGCGCAACCGCAGCAGCACCTGATCGACGGACTGCGCCTCGTCATAGGCGTGCGCCAGCACGCCGCCGTGCGCGCCCAGGCGATAGCTGGGAGCGGCGAGTTCGGGCGACAACGGCGCCAACACCGTCGGCTGCAGCGGGATCGAAGGCACCGAGCTTGGCGTGCTCGAACAATCGGCCGCATGTCCGAGCGCGGGCACGGCAAGCACGAGCAGAAGCGTTATAGCAGCGCGCATGCGCAATCCCCGATCGGTCGTTGCGCAGGAGTGTATGCGCCTGAGGTTTCCCCCACAAGCCACTGTTCCGACAGGCACGCATTCATTCGACGCATCGCACATTCGCCGGATGCGGACGCAGAAAAAACGAAACCCGGCGCAAGGCCGGGTTTCGTGTGTTGCGATGATGATTGTCCGATCAGTTCTGGACGTTCATCTCGGTACGGCGGTTACGCGCACGACCTTCCGGATTGTCGGAACCATCCGGGTTGGTGTTCGGCGCGATCGGGCGGCTCTCGCCGTAACCGGTCGGACCCACCAGGCGGCTGGCGTCGATGCCATTGCTGGTGACGTAGTCGTACACGGCGCGGGCGCGACGCTCGGACAGGCCCTGGTTGTACTCGTCGGTGCCGACCGAGTCGGTGTGACCGGCGATCTCGACGCGCAGGTCGGGGTAACGACGCAGGATCTCGATGGCCTCGTTCAGGATCGCCACGGCATCCGGACGCAGGGTCGACTTGTCGAAGTCGAAGTTCACGCCACGCAGGTCGATGGTGACCGGAACCGCGCAACCATCCGGACCGACGGTGGTACCCGCCTGGGTGTCGGGGCAACGGTCGTCGCAGTCGTTGACGCCGTCACCGTCGCTGTCGCGATCGGCGCAGTTGTCGACCGGCGCCGGTGCCGGCGCAACCGGAGCGACCGGTGCCGGACCCAGCGGGATCACCACGCCGACCGAGGCCAGCACGTCGCCGAACCAGCTCTCTTCCTGGTTGTGCGGGTAGCCGCTCCAGTCCTGCGACCCGTTGGCCGCGAAGCTGTCGTCGTTGAAGTCGGCGCGATAGGCCACTTCGGCACGAACGCCCACGCGCTTCTCGAACGTGGTCTGCAGGCCGACGCCGACCTTGGCGGCGAAGTTGCCGTCCTCGTTCTCGCCCGGGGAGTCCGGGTTCGGGAAGGCGTCGAACTCCTCCTCGCTGCGCTGGTAACCCACGCCGAACAGCACGTAGGGATTCCAGCCGCGGCCTTCGGCGATGAAGTGGCGACGGAAGTCGACGGAGATGCCGTACTGGCTCCAGTTCAGGTCACTGTTGCCGCCCTGGACGCTGCCGTCGATGCTTGGATTCTGGTAGTTGAGTTCGCCGTCGATCGACCAGACCGGGCTGATGAACTTGCCCAGGCCGAGCGAGACCATCGGCGCGTCGTCGGTACGCCGATCTTCGTCCTGGAAGTTAAAACCCGCCGAACCGGTGATATACCAGCGGTCGTCGAACTCCTGCGCGTTGGCCACCTGGGCCAGGCCCAGACCTCCCAACAGCGCGGCACAGAGGAGTTTCTTTTTCATTTGTTCAGCTCCTTGATCAAGGGGGAAAGCGTGACTGCACCTTTCTTAACGAGGCGGCAGGTCGCGCGCCTTCGTAGAATAGCCTAGGGTCAGCCGTGTGAAGACGCTGTTAACGCTAGCATAACAGTTGCCAGTCGCCAAGCTAAATGAACCTGCTCCCGTTCAGCTACGGTAGAGGTCGAGGAACTCGGAAACCGACAGGGTATCGAGGGCGGCTGGCTCGGCAGCCAACGCCATCAAGCGATCGGCCTGGTCCTCGGGCAGGTGGCCGCGTACGGCCGCCTCGCACTTGGCCATCAGCACCGGGATGCCCTCGGCGCGGCGTTTGCGGTGGCCGATCGGATAATCGATGGACACCGGTTCGGTGGCGCTGCCGTCCTTGAAGAACACCTGCACCGAATTGCCGATGTAGCGCTTGTCGGGGTCGAAATAGTCCTGTGTGAACCGGGGATTCTCGCGGACTTCCATGCGGTCCCGCAACGCGTCGATGCGCGGATCGGCGGCGACGTCGTCATTGTAATCGGCGGCGGTCAGGCGGCCGAAGATCAGCGGTACCGCGACCATGTACTGGATGCAGTGGTCGCGGTCGGCGTAGTTGGCCAGCGGGCCGGTCTTGTCGATGATGCGCACCCCGGCCTCCTGGGTCTCGATCACGATCTTCTCGATCTCGCCGATCCGGTCCTTGACCTGCCCGTGCAGCTGCATCGCGCACTCGACCGCGGTCTGGGCGTGGAACTCGGCCGGATAGCTGATCTTGAACAGCACGTTCTCCATCACGTAGCTGCCGAACGGCCGCTCGAAGCTGAACGCTTTGCCCTGGAAGGCGATGTCGTAGAACCCCCAGGTCTTGGCCGACAGTGCGCTGGGGTAGCCGACCACCTGCTTGTGCACGGCGTTGATGGCGTGGGTCACCGCGCGCCGGCAGGCGTCGCCGGCGGCCCAGCTCTTGCGCGGGCCGGTGTTCGGTGCGTGCCGGTAGGTGCGCAGCACGCCGTTGTCGATCCAGGAATGCGAGACCGCATTGACGATCTCCTCCTTGCCGCCGCCGAGCATCGCCGTGGCCACCGCCGTCGAGGCCAGGCGCACCAGGATCACGTGATCCAGGCCGACCCGGTTGAACGAGTTCTGCAGCGCATAGACGCCCTGGATCTCATGCGCCTTGATCGCCCAGCCGAGCACGTCACGCACGGTGATCGCCTTGCCCTCCTTGCGCACCAGCCAGTCGGCGACGGCCAGGATCGTGCCGAGATTGTCCGACGGGTGGCCCCACTCCGCCGCCAGCCAGGTGTCGTTGAAGTCGAGCCAGCGCACCAGGGTGCCGATGTTGAAGGCGGCCTGGGCCGGGTCGAGCTCGAACGTCGTGCCGGGGACGCGCGCACCGCCAGCGATCTCGCCGCCCGGCACCAGCGGCCCCAGGTGCTTCACGCAGTCCGGGAACTTCATCGCCAGCATCGCGCAGGCCAGCGAGTCCAGCAGCATGTAGCGCGCGGTGTCGTAGGCCTCCCGCGAATCGATCCGGGTGTCGATCACGTAGTCCGCGATGTCGACCATCGGCTGGTCGGGACTGGGACGGGTGGCGGAACGGATGTCGGCGTGGCTCATCGGGCGGGCTCGCGGTGAAATGAGCCGGCTATTCTGCATTGCCGAGAAACGAGAAACTAGGAACGAGAAACGAGTAGGGCAAGCCGTCCCTCTCGTTTCTCGTTCCTCTTCACTCGTTCCTCGCTTCCCAAGGCGGGTTCTTCCCGAACCGTTCCGCCAGGAAATCCACGAAGGCGCGCACCCGCAGCGGCACCAGGCGCCGCTGCGGCATGAGCGCATGGATGCCGGTATCGGCGATCGGGTGGTCCGGAAGCACCACCTGCAAACGGCCGGCGCGCAGGTCGTCGCAGACGTGCCAGACCGAATGCATGGCGATGCCGAAGCCGGCGACCACCGCATCGCGCAGTACCTCGCCGTAGTTGCTCTCGAAGCGGCCGCGCACCCGGACCGTGGTCCTGCCGCCGCGGCCATCGTCCAGTTGCCAGAGATCCTGCCGCCCGCGGCTGCCGACCAGCAGCACGCAGTCGTGCCGCATCAGGTCCTCCGGCGTCCCGGGCACGCCGCGCCGGCGCAGGTAGTCGGGCGAGGCGCACAGCACGCGCCGGTTGGTGGCCAGGCGACGGGCGACCAGACTGGAATCACCGAGCGCGCCGATGCGGATGGCGACGTCGTAGCCGGCGCTCACCAGGTCCTGCTCACGGTCGTCGAGGTCGATGCTGAGCCTGATCGCCGGATGCCGCTCCAGGAACTCCGGCAGCAGCGGCGAGACGTACTGGCGCCCGAACGAGGCCGAGGTCGTGACCCGCAGGTTACCGGCGACCTCGGTGCCGGCCTGGCGCAGCCCGCCGGTGAGGGTCTCCAGGTCCTCGACCAGCACCCGGCCCTGCTCGGCCAGCACCGCGCCCTCGGGCGTCGCGTGCAGACGCCGGGTGCTCCGGTGCAGCAGGCGTACGCCGAGCGCCTTTTCCAGCCGCTGCAGGCGTTGGCTAGCCAGCGCCGGCGACAGGTCCAGGCTGCGCGCGGCGGCACTGATCGATCCGAGATCGAGCACGCGCAGGAACAGGGCGATGTCGTCGATGCGATCCATCATTTTCAATCAATTATTGAAAGTGATTCATCATACTTCCTGTTTCCGCGGAAGACACGACCCCCTAGGCTGCGCCCTCCTCCATCACGGCCCCGCCCTCCATGTCCGCCCTGCAAGCCGCCGCGCGACCGCGCACGCCAGCGGCGCTCTACGCGCTCACCGCCGGCGCCTTCGGCATCGGCGTCACCGAATTCGTGATCATGGGCCTGCTGCTGGAAGTCGGCACCGATCTGGGCGTGTCGCTTTCCGCCGCGGGCCTGCTGATCTCCGGCTATGCGCTCGGCGTGGTGGTCGGCGCGCCGTTGATGACGGTGCTGACCGGCCGCTGGCCACAGCGGACCACGCTGCTGGCGCTGATGGCGATCTTCACCCTCGGCAATCTCGCCTGCGCGCTCGCGCCTTCGTACGGCCTGCTGATGGCGGCACGGGTGCTGACCGCGTTCGCCCATGGCACCTTCTTCGGAGTCGGCTCGGTGGTCGCCACCGGCCTGGTGCCGCCCGAGCGCCGCGCCTCGGCGATCGCGATCATGTTCACCGGCCTGACCGTCGCCACGGTCCTCGGCGTCCCGCTCGGCACCTGGCTGGGACAGGCGCTGGGCTGGCGCGCCACCTTCTTCGCGGTGACCGCGATCGGCGTGATCGCGCTGGCGGTGCTCGCCCGCTACCTGCCACGCGCCGCCGTGCCGCCCGGGCCCGGCGACTGGCGCGCCGACCTGCGCGCGCTGGCGCGCGGGCCGGTGCTGCTGGGGCTGCTGACCACGGTGCTCGGCTTCGGCGGCATGTTCGTGGTGTTCACCTATATCGCGCCGATCCTGACCCGGGTCACCGGCTTCAGTGAGGCCGCGGTTTCGCCGATCCTGCTGGTGTTCGGCGGCGGGCTGGTCGTCGGCAACCTGGTCGGCGGCAGGCTCGCCGATCGCCGGCTGGGACCGGCCGTGCTCGGCACGCTGCTGCTGCTGGCGGGGGTACTGGGACTGATGACCTTCGCGCTGCACGACCGGTGGCTGACCGTGGTGTTCGTCGGGCTGCTCGGCGCCGCCGCCTTCGCCACCGTGCCGCCGCTGCAGATGTGGGTGCTGTCGCGGGCCGAAGGCGCCGGGCAGAGCCTGGCCTCGAGCTTCAACATCGGCGCCTTCAATCTCGGCAACGCCCTGGGCGCATGGCTGGGCGGCCAGGCGATCGACCGGGGCCTGGGGCTGGCGTCGCTGACCTGGGTGGCGGCGCTGGTGCCGCTGGCCGCGTTCCTGGTCGCGCTGTGGGCGCTGCGGCTGGATCGCCGCCACGCCACTGCCGCGGCGCCGCGGCATGCACTTTGCACCGACGGCGCAGGCCGCTAGGGCCTGTTGACAGGCCCTGATCCCTTCTCACCACCGCAACCGGAGCTTCACCATGGAATATCGCTTTCTCGGCGCCTCTGGCCTCAAGGTGCCGGCACTCGGCTTCGGTGTCGGCACGTTCGGCGGCAAAGGGCCGCTGTTCTCGGCCTGGGGCAATACCGATGCCGCGGAGGCCACGCGGCTGATCGACATCTGCCTCGACGCCGGCGTCAACTTCTTCGACACCGCCGACGTGTACTCGGATGGCGCCTCCGAATCGATCCTCGGCGCCGCGATCAAGGGCCGGCGCGACCGGGTGCTGCTGTCGACCAAGACCGGCCTGCGCGCCGGCGATGACCCGAACGCGGTCGGCGCCTCGCGCTTCCATCTGCTGCGCGCGGTGGAGGACGCGCTGCGCCGGCTCGGCACCGACTACATCGACCTGCTGCAGCTGCATGCGTTCGATGCCCGCACGCCGGTCGAGGAAACCCTGTCGACGCTCGACGGCCTGGTGCGCGCCGGCAAGATCCGCTATCTCGGCGCCTCCAACTTCTCCGGCTGGCAACTGATGAAGTCGCTGGCCGCGGCCGATCGCCTCGGCACCCCCCGCTACGTAGCCAACCAGGCCTATTACTCGCTGATCGGCCGCGACTACGAATGGGAGCTGATGCCGCTCGGCATCGATCAGGGGCTCGGGGCCGTGGTCTGGAGCCCGCTCGGCTGGGGTCGCCTGACCGGCAGGATCCGCCGCGGCCAGCCGCTGCCGGAAAGCAGCCGGCTGCACGACACCGCCGGCTTCGCGCCGCCGGTCGACGAGGAACGCCTGTACCGCGTGGTCGATGCGCTCGATGCCGTGGCCGAGGAATGCGGCAAAACGGTGCCGCAGGTAGCGCTGAACTGGCTGCTGCGACGCCCCACGGTGTCAACGGTGCTGGTCGGCGCCCGCAACGAGGCGCAACTGCGGCAGAACCTCGGTGCGGTCGGGTGGGCGCTGACGCCGGAACAGGTCGCGCGCCTCGATACCGCCAGCACGGTGACACCACCCTATCCCTACTACCCTTACTGGAACGGGCAGTTCGCCGAACGCAGCCCGGTGCCAGTCTGATCGTTTCCTTACGGAGTCTGCCATGAAAGCCATCGCCCTCACCCGCTACCTGCCCATCGACGATCCGCAGTCGCTGATCGATGTCGAGCTGCCCAGGCCAGAGGCCGCTGGCCATGACCTGCTGGTGCGGGTGGAGGCGGTATCGGTCAATCCGGTCGATACCAAGGTGCGCGCACCGAAGTCGCAGGTGGAGGCGCAACCGAAAGTGCTCGGCTATGACGCCGCCGGCGTGGTCGAGGCGGTCGGCGACCAAGTCACCCGCTTCGCGCCCGGCGACGCCGTCTACTACGCCGGCGACATCACCCGCCCCGGCAGCAACGCCGAGTTCCAGCTGGTCGACGAGCGCCTGGCCGGCGGCAAGCCCGGATCGCTGGAATTCGCCGATGCCGCGGCACTGCCGCTGACCGCGCTCACCGCCTGGGAACTGCTGTTCGAGCGCATGCCCTACGCGTTCGACAGCGGCGGCGAGGGCAAGACGTTGCTGGTGATCGCCGGCGCCGGCGGCGTCGGCTCGATCGCGATCCAGCTGGCGCGGCTGGCCGGCTTCACCGTCGTCGCCACCGCGTCACGCAAGGAGACGATCGACTGGTGCCGGAAGCTGGGCGCGCATCACGTGATCGACCATCGCCAGCCGCTGGCCGAGCAGATCGGCAAACTCGGCTTCGATCACGTCGATGCCGCGATCAACCTCGCCGACACCGACCGCTACTGGGAGCCGCTGGGTGAACTGGTGGCGCCGCAGGGACACGTCGGCCTGATCGTCGAACCCGAAAGCGCCTTGAAGATCGGCGATCCCTACAAGGCCAAGTGCATCGGCATCCACTGGGAGATGATGTTCGCGCGCGCGCTCTTTCGCACGCCCGACATGGGCGAGCAGGGCCGGATCCTCGATCGCGTCGGCGGGCTGGTGGATGCCGGCAAACTGCGCGGCACCCGCAGCGAGACCCTCGGGCCGATCACCGCCGCCAATCTGCGCGAAGCGCATCGCCGGCTGGAATCCGGCAGCACGATCGGCAAGCTGGTGCTGGCGGGTTGGTAGCAGGGAATCGGGAATGGGGAATGGGGAATGGGGAATGGGGAATGGGGAATGGGGAATGGGGAATGGGGAATGGGGAATGGGGAATGGGGAATGGGGACAGCATCGCGGTCGCCGGCAGCCTGTCAACCGTCATCCCGGCGAAGGCCGGGATCCATCTTGACGGTTGCTTCGAAAGCAAATGGATCCGGCTTGAGCAGCCATTCGGCTGATAAAAGCCGCCGGGGATGACGACACGGATGAGGTGGGGCATCGCCCGCCGAGCCAACTTGCAGCGCCGCCCGTTTCCCGGCATCGTGCCCGCTGCCATACGCCAGCGTATCCCGCATGCCGCTCCCGCAAGCCGCCGCCCAGACCGCCGGGGCCACGCCCTATCCCCACCTCTTCGCGCCGCTCGACCTCGGCTTCACCACGCTGCGCAACCGCGTGCTGATGGGCTCGATGCATACCGGCCTGGAGGATCGCGCGCGCGACTTCCCGAAGCTGGCGGCGTATTTCGCCGAGCGCGCCGCCGGCGGCGTCGGCCTGATCGTCACCGGCGGCTTCTCGCCCAACATCAGCGGCTGGCTGAAGCCGTTCGCCGGCAAACTCAGCTGGCCGTGGGAGGCGCGCAAGCACCGCCAAGTCACCGACGCGGTGCATGCGCACGGGGCGAAGATCTGCCTGCAGCTGCTGCACGCAGGGCGCTACGCCTACCACCCGCTCTCGGTGGCGCCGTCGCGGATCAAGGCCCCGATCAACCCTTTCACCCCGCGCGCGCTGAGCGCGGGCGGCGTCGAGCGCACCATCCGCGCCTATGTGCAGGCGGCGCGGCTGGCGCGCGAGGGCGGCTACGACGGCGTCGAGGTCATGGGCTCGGAGGGTTACCTGATCAACCAGTTCGCCAGCGCGCGCACCAACCGCCGCGACGACCGCTGGGGCGGCAGCCTCGAGCACCGCATGCGCTTCGCCACCGAGATCGTGGCGCGCATCCGCGAGGCCTGCGGCGACGATTTCATCCTCGTCTACCGACTGTCGATGCTCGAACTGGTGCCGGACGGCTCCGACTGGGAGGAGATCGTTCTTCAGGCCAAGGCGATCGAGGCCGCCGGCGCGACGCTGCTCAACACCGGCATCGGCTGGCACGAGGCCCGCGTGCCCACCATCTCCACCTCGGTGCCGCGCGCGGTCTTCGCCGGCGTCACCGCCAAGCTGCGCCCGCACGTGCGGCTGCCGCTGGTGGCGACCAACCGCATCAACATGCCCGACGTCGCCGAAGCGATCCTCGCCGGCGGCGGCGCGGACATGGTGTCGATGGCACGTCCGCTGCTGGCCGACCCCGACTGGGTGTGCAAGGCGCGCGACGGCCGCGCGCAGGCGATCAACACCTGCATCGCCTGCAACCAGGCCTGCCTCGACCATGTGTTCCAGAACAAGGTCGCCAGTTGCCTGGTCAATCCGCGTGCCTGCGCCGAGACCGAGCTGAACTACCTCCCGGCGAAGACGCCGCGGACCATCGCCGTGGTCGGCGCGGGTCCGGCCGGACTGGCCGCCGCCACCGTGGCCGCGCAGCGCGGGCATCGGGTGACGCTGTTCGACACTGCCGACGAGATCGGTGGCCAGTTCAATCTCGCCAAGCGGATTCCCGGCAAGGAGGAGTTCCACGAGACGCTGCGCTATTTCCGCCATCGGCTCGAGGAAACCGATGTGCAACTGCGGTTGTCGGCCAGGGTCGATGCGCAGGCACTGGGCGCATTCGACGGCGTCGTCCTCGCCACCGGCGTGGTGCCGCGCGCGGTCGATTTCGAAGGCTGTGACCATCCGAAGGTGATCGGTTATCTCGACGTGCTGCAGGGGCGCGTGGTCTGCGGCCGACGGGTGGCGATCGTCGGCGCCGGCGGGATCGGCTTCGATGTCGCCGAGTACTTGGTCCACGCCGGCACGTCGCCGGCGCTGGATCCGCAGCTGTGGATGCGCGAATGGGGCGTCGACCCGGCTTTCGCCGGCGCCGGCGGCCTGGCGCCGCCGCGGCCGGAGCCGGCACCCCGGCAGGTCTGGCTGCTGCAGCGCAGCGCCGGGCGTCCGGGCGCGCGGCTGGGCAAGACCACCGGCTGGGTCCACCGCCGCACGCTGAAGGCCAAGGGGGTGAAGGCGCTGGGCGGGATCGAATACCTGTGCGTGGACGATGACGGCTTCCACATCCGCGTCGACGGCGCCGACCAGTTGCTGGCAGTCGACCACGTGGTGGTCTGCGCAGGCCAGGAGCCGCAGCGCGCACTGCTGGAACCGCTGCGCGCGGCGGGCGTCGAGGTGCACGTCATCGGCGGCGCCGACGTCGCCGCCGAACTCGACGCCAAGCGTGCCATCGCCCAGGGCAGCCGGGTCGCCGCCGCGCTTTAGCCGCGACGTCGGACGTGCTGCGTCGCAGCAAGTGGCTGATACGAATCGGGATTCCGATCAAGCCATTGCGGCCACCCTATTCAGGGTTGGTTCGGAAAGCGCCCGCTACCGTGCGCCCACCTTTCCCGCCGGACTGAATACGGCGGGCCCGGCCAGGGTCTTCCCGCCCGGCCGCCGGGGCGAAAGCGCCATAGAGCCGCTGCCCTTCTTGTCGCGAACCATCGCGAGCATCCGACGCGGATGCACCCATTCGCCATGCCGGACCACGCCACACCGCTACCGAAGCAGTGCGGAGGAACGGCGCAACGGAGCAAGGAGTCCGAACCCGATGAAGCTGGACTGGATCCTCTGGCTGGCCTCGATCCTGCCGCAACCCGCGGCCGATTCGCTGTGCCTGAGCACCACCCTGTACCTGGAAGCGCGCGACCAGTCGCCGCGCGGCCAGCAGGCCGTGGCCGAGGTGGCACTGCGCCGCCAGGACAGCGGCCTGTGGGGCGATTCGATGTGCGAGGTGGTCACGGCGCGCAAGCAGTTCGCGCCGGGCATCGTGTCGCCGCGCACACGGCTGCGCAATGCCGACGCGTGGTCGCGCGCGGTCACCATCGCGATCGAGTCCGAGCGCAACTGGGCCTTGCCGGCCGGCGAGCGCAAGGAGATCGTGCCCGGCGCCAGCCACTTCCTCGCGCACAACATCGCCAGCCCGAGCTGGCGCAACGCCTACCAGGTGGCGACGATCGGCGATCACACCTTCCTGCGGGTGCAGCGGTTGAAGCCGCGCGGGTCGTAACGGACGCATGACCGCCACGGAAGAGGCCGCGCGATGCGCGGCTTTTTCATGGTCATCGATTATCCGGCCTTGGCCATCACTACGCTCCGCGTTCGGGAAGAGGCACGCTGGTGCTCCGCTGGCGAACGCGCGTGGTGCACGCAGCGGACCCAAGGGCAAAGCACAATGCGGGAGCCGGCCAAGCTTGGGCGGCTTGCTGCAAGCGGCGGAAGATCCCTTCTCCCTCACCCCATCCCCTCTCCCGCAAGCGGGAGAGGGGCGTTGGTGTCATGCGGGAGCCGTCTCGTCGGAATCGACGTGATCTGATGACTCAATCCGATCACGAACGGCGGTTTATGGGGACGAACTCGCGGTTCTCCGGGCCAGTATAGTTGGCGCTGGGACGGATGATCTTGCCGTCGATGCGCTGTTCGATCACGTGCGCGGCCCAGCCGCTGGTGCGGGCGATCACGAACAGCGGCGTGAACATCGCCGTCGGCACGCCCATCATGTGGTAGCTCACCGCGCTGAACCAGTCGAGGTTCGGGAACATCTTCTTGATGTCCCACATCGTCGACTCCAGCCGCTCGGCGATGTCGTACATCTTGGTGCTGCCCTGCTCGACCGACAACTCCTTCGCCACCTGCTTGATCACCTGGTTGCGCGGATCGCCGACGGTGTAGACGGGATGCCCGAAGCCGATGATCACCTCCTTGCGCTCGACCCGCGCCCGGATATCGGCCTCGGCCTCCTCCGGCGTGTCGTAACGCTTCTGCACCTCGAACGCCACCTCGTTGGCGCCGCCGTGCTTGGGGCCGCGCAGCGCACCAATCGCACCGGCGATGCACGAATGCATGTCGCTGCCGGTGCCGGCGATCACGCGCGCGGCGAAGGTGCTGGCGTTGAACTCGTGCTCGGCGTACAGGATCAGGCTGGTGTGCATCGCCCGCACCCAGGAGGTGCGCGGCTTCTTGCCGTGCAGCAGGTGCAGGAAGTGCCCGCCGATGCTGTCGTCGTCGGTCTCCACCTCGATGCGGTGGCCGTTGTGGCTGAAGTGATACCAGTACAGCAGCATCGAGCCGAGCGACGCCATCAGCCGGTCAGCGATGTCGCGCGCGCCGGGGTGGCTGTGATCGTCCTTCTCCGGCAGCGTGCAGCCCAGCACCGACACGCCGGTGCGCATCACGTCCATCGGGTGCGCCGATGCAGGCAGCTGCTCGAGCGCCGACTTCAACGCGGCCGGCAGGCCGCGCAGGGATTGCAGCCGGGTCTTGTAGGCTTCCAGTTCGGCCATCGTCGGCAGTTTGCCGTGTACCAGCAGGTAGGCGATCTCCTCGAACTCGCTGGTCGTGGCCAGGTCGAGGATGTCGTAACCGCGGTAGTGCAGGTCGTTGCCGCTGCGGCCGACGGTACACAGCGCGGTGTTGCCGGCGGCGGTGCCGCTCAGTGCGACCGACTTCTTGGGCTTGAAACCGGTGGGGCTCACGGGGGTATCGCTCATCTGCTGTCTCCTTGGCGTTGCACGCGGATATTGCCGCGGCGCTTTAGAATCCGGTGGCTGCGCTAGCGCTGCAGCTGCATCTTGAAACCGACGTGACTGGGCTCGAAGCCGAGCTTTTGGTAGAAACGGTGCGCATCGCCGCGTGAATGATCGGACGTCAGCTGCGCGATGTAGGCTCCGGATGCGCGGGCAAGGTCCAGCGCATGGCACAGCAGCCGCTCGCCCACGCCCTGCCCGCGGCAGCGGCTGGCCACGCGGATGCTTTCGAGCAGCGCGCGGGTCGCGCCGTTGCGGCTCAGTCCGGGCACCAGGGTGATCTGGCAGACGGCGTTCACACCCTGCGCGTCCTCGCCGACGACCAGGCGCTGGTTGTGATCACGCTCGATCGCTTCGAAGGCCGTGACGTAGTGTGGCGCGAACGGGTCATTCCCAGATTCACGCGTGGCCCCCAGCGGATCGTCCGCCAGCATGGCGACGATCGCCGGCAGGTCGTCGCGGACCGCATCGCGGAAACGGATCTCCATCAGCGCTTGGCCGCGAACAGCGCGTCCAAGCCCTGCTCGAACGCGTGATAGCCGATCCGCTCGTACAGCTCGTCGCGGGTCTGCATGGTGTCGACGACGTTCTTCTGATGGCCGTCGCGGCGGATCGCGGCATAGACGTTCTCGGCGGCGCGGTTCATCGCCCGGAACGCCGACAGCGGGAACAGCTGGATCGCCACGCCCGCCGACGCCAGCTCGTCGCGGCTGAACAACGGCGTGGCGCCGAATTCGGTGATGTTGGCCAGCACCGGCACCTGCACCGCATCGACGAAACGCCGGTAGGTGTCGAGGTCATACGCCGCCTCGGCGAAGATTCCGTCGGCGCCGGCCTCGACGCAGGCGATGGCGCGTTCGATCGCCGCATCCACGCCATCAACGGCGATGGCGTCGGTGCGCGCGATCAGGAAGAAGCCTGGATCGGTCTTCGCGTCCGCCGCGGCCTTGACGCGATCGGCCATCTCGCCGGCGCTGACGATCTCCTTGCCGGGGCGGTGCCCGCAGCGCTTGGCGCCGACCTGGTCTTCGATATGGCAGGCGCCGGCGCCCGCCTTGATCAGCGACTTCACCGTGCGTGCAATGTTGAACGCGCTGGGCCCGAAGCCGGTATCGATGTCGACCAGCAACGGCAGGTCGCAGACGTCGGTGATGCGACGCACGTCGACCAGCACGTCCTCGAGCGTATTGATGCCGAGGTCCGGCATGCCCAGCGAGCCCGCGGCAACGCCGCCGCCGGACAGGTAGATCGCGCGGTAGCCGGCGCGCTTGGCCAGCAGCGCATGGTTGGCGTTGATCGCGCCGATGACCTGCAGCGGCGACTCCGCCGCAAGTGCGGCGCGGAACGCCGTGCCGGACGATGGGATGGTCATGCAAGCCTCCGTGACGCTGCGCAGGTGCGCAGCAAGCCATTTTAGCGCAGGCGGCATACGGACCACCGGCCGTCGCCCGCGTCGCCGCGGGTTGCGCAACTTTCCGGGTCCACGCCCCGATAGCGCGGAATACCCCGGACCGGATCCCGTTACGCCTCTGCATGCCCATCCGCGTCTGAGGCCGTTGACATTCGTGTCTCCGACACCGACGCTGCGGCCACCCGGCAGTCCCGCCACATTCCTGGTGTCCGCGATGCGCCTACCGCTTCCGATGCTCCCGCTGCTTTTGTTGCTGATGACCGTGACCATGGCCGCCTGCACCCACGGTGCCCCAACCAGCGACAGCGGCGAGCAGACGTCCGCCGCCACGCCGGTGCCGGCGCCACCCGCATGGATGGATGACCTCGATCGGCGCTACGACGGGCAACTACGAGCGCCGGGACTGGAAACGCGCACGTTTTCCCCGGAGCAGTGGTGGGAGGCGGCCGCGCCGCTGCTGGCCAAGGATCGCGGCTTCGTCGTGGAAGCGGTTGGCAGCAGCGTCGAAGGGCGTCCGCTCCGCCACGTCCATTGGGGAAACGGGCCGACCCGGGTCCTGCTGTGGTCGCAGATGCACGGGGACGAGAGCACCGCGTCGATGGCGCTGGCGGACCTGTTCCGCTTTCTCGGCGAACATCCCGATCATCCGGTGGTCGCGCGCCTGCGCGAGCGGACGTCACTGCATTTTCTCCCGGTCATGAACCCGGACGGCGCGGCCCGCTTCCAGCGGCGCAATGCCCAGGGCATCGACGTGAACCGCGACGCCCGGGCGCTCGCCACGCCGGAGGCCCGCGCACTGAAGGCATTGCGGGATCGGCTGGAACCTGAGTACGGATTCAACCTGCACGACCAGCGCCCGGGCTACCGCGTGGGCGACTCCGATCGGGGCACCGCGATCGCCCTGCTCGCACCGCCGTTCGACGAAGATCGCGGCGTGAACGCAGTACGCGCACGCGCGATCGAGGTCGCAGCCGTCATCCGGATCGCGCTGGAACCCCGGATTTCCGGGCACATCGCCCGTTGGGACGACACCTTCAACCCGCGCGCGTTCGGCGACCTGATGACGCAGTGGGGCACCAGCACCATCCTGATCGAGTCCGGCGGCATCGAGGGCGATCCGGAGAAGCAGGCACTGCGCCGGCTGAACTTCCTCGCGCTCACGGCTGCGCTGGACGCGATCGCCGACGGCAGCCATGCCGGCATGCCGCACACGCTCTACACCGGGCTTCCGGAGAACGGCCGGGTTTTCCCCGATCTCCTGATCCGGGGAGGCAGCATCGCCGCGCCCGGGCTTGCGCCGGTCCGGGCCGACGTACTGGTCAATTTCGAGCATTCCCTGGCCGAACGCGGCGGAACCATCGCCGATATCGGCGACCTCGAATCGACGAAAGCGCGGCACACGCTGGATGCCTCCGACCTGTTCATCGTACCGATGAAGGCGGCACCGATGCCCAGCCCGGAATCGCGCACGCCGACTGGCCTCGCGGTCGGCGCCCCCGCCTATTTCCATCTCAGCCGCGATGCGGCCGGCAGCGACATCGTCTGGACGCTGGCCGGCGACGTCGACCCGCAGCGGCCACGTCCGGACTGACGCTCCGAACACGTCTCTCGCCGGGGGGGCGTCCGTATGGACGCCTTCGAGACCGCGCACTGCCAACAATCGGGAATGCCGCGGCCTGCTCGCAATCTGCTCCGTGCCTCTGTGCCAGCGCGCGCGTCACTTCGCTCCAGCGCATTCGGATCGTCCAAGGTCGACAGGTCACCGGGGTCGCCGCCCTCAGCCAGCGCCTGCCGCAGTTTGCCCGACCTGGTCTTGGACAGCGCGCTGACGATGTACACGCGCGCCCGCTGCGCCACCGTGCCGAGCGAACCACTCACCGCACGCAGCATTTCGGCAGCGGCGGCATCGTAGGCCGCGCCCTGCATCACGTGCTCACCAGTATCGCGGGGCCTCTGCCGCAAACTAGAATGCGGCATCCTCCCCGAGAAGCGACCGCCTTCCATCATGGAATTTTCGGCCCGCATGCAAGCCGCGCTCGTTCCGCCCGTCACGCGCATGGAATTCGCATGGGTCGCCGGTGCGCTGGCCGCCGTCAAGCTCGCCTGGCTCGTTGTCGACCACACGCTGCGATACTACATGGGCGATTCGATGACGTACTTGCATTCGGCGGCGTTCCTGACCGGTACCGGTGGGCGCTCCTTCCTATACGGGTGGACCCTGCGCTTCACGGCGCTGCCGTTCGATTCGCCGGTGGCCGTGATCGTGAACCAGGCGGCTTGGTCCGTCCTGATCTGCATCGCGCTGTTCATTTTCTTGCGTGTGGCACTGCGCCTGCCATTCTGGTGGAGCGCGGTGCCGTCATGGCTGCTGGCAACCGAGCCGGCACAGGTCTTCCTCGAACGCATGGTGATGGCAGAGACGCTGGGGCTATTGGCCTTCGTCAGCATGTTCCTGGTGTTTTCCCGGTACTTGGCGACGGGTGATCTGCGCTGGTACCTACTCGCATGCCTGGGCGGGCTGGCGGCCGCCGCCTTCCGCATGAACTTCCTTCCCATTGCAATCGGTCTTGGCCTCACGGCGCCGCTTCTGCGCGTACTCCTGTGGCCGCCCGACGGATCATCACAGCGGTGGCCGGCATGGCGTCATATCGGCTTGGCCATGCTGATCCTGGGTGTGACCAACCTCGCATACACCCAGGCGTACGGACGCGCCACGCACTACCCGCCCGGATATCTGGCATACACCGGAATGATGCGGATCGGGCTGGTTGCGCCACTGATCCGGCCGGAGCATTTCGAAGGCACCGGCGTTTCCGGCACGATCCTGCAAGAGGTGGAACTGCCACTCGACGATCACTGGCAACGCGGGCACCACATCTGGAGACCGGATGGACTATGGCCGCTGCTCGAGAAGCGCAGCGACCAGCCCGAACTGGTGGCGCGCACCGTGACCCGGCGTGCGCTGTTGAGCGAACCTCTCGGGCTGCTGAGGATCAACATCGCGACGCTGGGCGGGTATTTCCATGACCGCCGGAGCGAGCTGAGAATGCTTGACGACATAGGCGTCATCCCGCCGAGCGACCGCGATCTCGAGTTGATCCGGGAATGGACCGGCTGGGATGCACGTGGAATCGATGCACTGGAAACGCCGGCACGTCGCTTTTTCGCCGGATCCACCACCTGGCTCACGCTATGTCTTTTCGCGCTAGCGCCGCTTGCGCTGGCCACGGCGGCCATCGGATGGCGGACCGACCGCCGTGAACAGTACCTGCTGCTCTCGCTCGCCTCGCTGGGCCTGGTCGCGAACCACCTGCTGTTCGCCCATATCGTGTCGTACCGCTACATCCACCCGTTTCCATGGTTCGTCCTGGCCAACCTGTCCATCGTGCTGGCAGCGGCTACGTCGTGGTGGGTGCACCGGAGCCCGAAATCGAAGGGCCAGGCAGGCCAAGGTAGGCCAGCGTCCTGACCTCCCGTCGGCCGCGCGCCACCGAGTCCAGCACCAGCCCGACCAGCAAGGACAGCACGCTGATCACCAACAACGCCGCGATCAGAATGGCGGTCGGAAAACGCGGGACGAGTCCTGTCTGTGCATAGGTGACGAGCAATGGAATCGAAAGTCCCGTCGCCAGCGCCAGCAGCGCGGCGCCCACCGCGCCATAGAAGGTGCTCGGGCGTTCTGTCGCGAACAGTTTGAACATCGTGCGGAGAATGCGGAATCCATCGCGCCAGGTATTGAGCTTGCTCGCCGAACCGTCCGGACGCTCCCGATACGGCGTCACCAGGTCGGCCACCGGCATGTGCAGCTCCAAGGCATGCACGGTGAGTTCGGTCTCGATCTCGAAGCCCGACGCCTGGCCCGGAAAACTCTTGACGAATCGGCGCGAAAAAGCCCGGTAACCCGAAAGAACATCGCGGCAGGGACGTCCGAACAGCCAGGCCAGAAACCAGGTCAGCGCCTTGTTGCCAAGCACGTGGCCCGGCCGGTACGCGGCGGCGTCGACCGCCTCGCGCGCACCGACCACCATGTCGTGCCCGTCGAGTACCGCCTGGACTAGTTGCGCGGCGTGTGCTGCCGAATAGGTATCGTCGCCGTCGACGAGCAAATACACGTCGGCCTCGACATCGGCGAAAAGCCGGCGCACCACATGCCCCTTGCCGCGCGACAACACACTTCCCACCCGCGCACCAGCGCGGCGTGCAAGCAGCAAGGTGGCGTCCTCGGAGTCGTTGTCGAAGACGTGGACCACCGCATGCGGAAGCGCGTGCCGGAAATCGGCCACGACCTTTTCAACGGTCTGCGCTTCATTGAAGCACGGCACCAGTACTGCGACCCGGAGCAGACTCACGTCGTCGTTCTCACCGACGCCGCCGCCTGGACCGCGGGTCAGCCCAGCAGATGCGCGACACCGGCGCGCTCCTCTTCCAGCTCGGCCAGGGTCTTGTCGATGTACTTCCGGCTGAAGTCGTCGATCGGCAGATCCTTGACGACGGTGTACTCGCCGTTCTGCGTGGTCACCGGCAGGCCGAAGATCACGCCCTCCGGGATGCCGTAGCTGCCATCCGAGGGCACGCCCATGGTCACCCACTTGCCGTCGCTGCCGAGCACCCAGTCGCGGACGTGGTCGATGGCGGCGTTGGCGGCCGAGGCGGCCGAGGACAGGCCGCGCGCTTCGATGATCGCGGCGCCGCGCTTGCCGACGGTCGGGATGAAGGTGTTCGCGTTCCAGTCCTGGTCGTCGATCGCCTCGGCGACGGAGGCACCGTCGGCGGTGGCGAAGCGGTAGTCCGGGTACATGGTCGGGCTGTGGTTGCCCCACACCACCAGCTTCTCGATGCTGCCGACCGGCTTGCCGAGCTTCGTCGCCAACTGGCTCAGTGCACGGTTGTGGTCCAGGCGCAGCATTGCGGTGAAATTGCGCGGGTTCAGGTCCGGCGCCGACTTCATGGCGATGTAGGCATTGGTGTTGGCCGGATTGCCGACCACCAGCACCTTGACGTCACGGCTGGCGACCTTGTTTAGCGCCGCGCCCTGGGCGGTGAAGATCTTGGCGTTCTCCAGCAACAGGTCCTTGCGCTCCATGCCGGGGCCGCGCGGGCGCGCGCCGACCAGCAGGGCGACGTCGGCGTCCTTGAACGCGACCTCAGGATCGTCGGTGCCGACCATGCCGGCCAGCAGCGGGAATGCGCAGTCCTCCAGTTCCATCATCACGCCCTTGAGCGCGGCCTGGGCCTTTTCCATCGGCAGCTCCAGCAGCTGCAGGATGACCGGCTGGTCCTTGCCCAGCATCTCGCCGGAGGCGATGCGGAACAGCAGGGCGTAGCCGATCTGGCCGGCGGCACCGGTGACGGCAACTCGGACGGGCGTCTTCATGGGGTTGTCCTCTCGATTCGTGGGGATTGCATGGCCGGCGCGCTCAGTACACGCGATAGCCGAGGGGTCTGAGTCTTTCGTCCAGCGCCGCGGTGTCGTAGCCGCGCACGACATGCTGCCCGATCACGGTCACCGGAACGCCGCGCGCACCGAGCGCCCGCATGGCGCGATCGCCTTCGGGCGTGTCGATGTCGAGCACGCGGTAGCGGACGTCGGCCAGCTCGAAGTCCTTCTGCTGCTTGCGGCAGTAGCCGCACCATTCGGCGGCGAGCATGACGATGCGCGCGTCGCCGGTGGTCGTGCGCGGGTCGTCCGGCTGCAGCTCGGGCTCGCCGGCGCCGCGGAAGTGCAGGAATGCGCCGATCAGCGCGAGCAGCATCAGGATCCACAGCGCGCGCATCGTCCGGCTCCGCGATCAGGCCAGTTCGGCGAAGAATTCCCGGATCCGCTGCAGCCCGGGGGCCAGCTGCGGCGTCGGGCAGGTATAGCTGATCCGCAGCGCGCGTGGCTCGCCGAACGCCGAGCCCGGCACGCAGGCGACGCCCTTGGCCTCGAGCAGTGCGTTGCACAGGTCGATGTCGTTGGCGATCGGCTTGCCGCCGTGGGACTTGCCGAAGGCGACGCTGACGTCTGGAAAGACGTAGAACGCACCTTGCGGCCGCGGACAGACGACGCCCGGGATCTCCGCCAGCACCGCCATCACCTGGTCGCGTTTGGCCTGGAATTCGGCGCACTTCTGCTGCGGCACGTCCTGCGGGCCCGACAGCGCGGCCACACCGGCGGCGCCGACGATCTCCGGCACGTTGGTGATGTGGTTGGAGTTGAGCGTGGTGACCGCCTGCGCGACTTCCTCGGGGCCGGCCATCAGGCCCAGGCGCCAGCCGGGCATGCCGTAGGTCTTGGACAGCGAGTCGAGGAAGATGACGCGGTCGCGCAGCTCGGGACGCGCGTGCAGGAAGTTGTGATAGCCGACGCCGTCGAACACCATGCGGTTGTAGATGTCGTCGGTGATGATCCAGGTCTCGGGATACTTGACGATCACGTCCGCCAGCGCCGCTATCTCGTCCCTGGTGTAGACCATGCCGGTCGGGTTGGACGGGTTGTTGAACAGGAACACCCGCGGCTTCTTCGCCAGCGCGGCGTCGAGCTGCGCCGGGGTGAGCTTGTAGTCCTGTTCCGGCGGGCACGGCAGCAGCTGGATGTCGGCGTTGACGATCTCGCCGACGTCGAGGTAGCTGGTCCAGTACGGCGTCGGGAAGGCGAAGCCGTCGCCCTCGTCCAGCAGCGCCTCGGCCAGGTTGTAGATCAGGTGCTTGGCGCCGACGCCGGTGGCGCAGTTGGCGCGGGTATAGCCGGTCAGGCCGATCTCGGCCATATGCGCGATGAAGGCGTCGAGCAGCGCGTCGGCACCGCGGTTGCTGCCGTACTGGCCCGAATCCTTGTCCAGCGCCTCGCGCGCGGCGGCGTAGACGTGCTCGCCCGGGAGGAAGTTGGGCACGCCGATCGAGAAGCTGATGATGTCCCGCCCTTCCGCCTTCAGGCGCTTGGCCTTTTCGGCAACTTGCATGATGGCGCTAGGCTTGGCGCGACCAATGCGCCGGGCAAGCTGGGGCATCGCAGAACCTCTCTCGGAGACGGACGGACGCGGGCAGACGGCGTCTGCTGCGGTGCGGAATTTTAGCATGGCCGCCACCCTACCCCGGCCGGTCCGATACGCCGGCGCACAGGCATAACAAGACCGTCGGGGCATGAGCTCGCGAACAGGCCAACTATCGAAATGCGGTTGAGGCTCGTGGGCTTCGGAGTCAGCGGCGCCCGGGCCGGGGCATGCTCCCCGGGTTGGCCCGCCATCCGCGCCAGGCAGTCCCTACCATGGCGATAAGTAACCCCGTCGCCACGGGCGGCATCCAGTGAATAGCCGCGCCGGGCAGCCATCGCAACCAGATCAAGCCTCGTTGTGATGATGGTTCCGGGAGAGATCGTCGGCTTCGGAACCAGCGGCGCCCGGACCGGGGCATGCTCCCCGGCTCGGTCCGCCATCCATGGCGGACTCGCCGCCGCAGG
>NZ_VSSP01000013.1 GCF_008312895.1 Luteimonas suaedae
CGTGATTCGTGATTCGTGATTCGTGATTCGTGATTCGTGATTCGTGATTCGTGATTCGAAGAGCGTAGCGGTCTGCCCATCGTCCCGGCGCGGGCCGGAACGCATCGCGGCACGGGGCGGCCGGCGCCCCGATTGTGGGAGTGGCGGCGGTATGCCGCCGCCGGGAAGTCGCGACGCTTCACAACTTGCGAGCGTCGCGACTTCCGTCGCGCCCACGGCAGCCGTGCACGGCGGCGGACGTCCCGGCGCGATCCATGCACAATGGCCGCCATGTCCGATCGCATCGCGTCCGCATTGACCATCGCCGGCTCCGACTCCGGCGGTGGCGCGGGCATACAGGCCGACCTGAAGACCTTCGCCGCGCATCGGGTGCACGGTCTGTCGGCGATCGCGGTGCTGACCGCGCAGCACACCCGCGGCGTGAGCGCGGTCCATGCCCCACCGGTTGATTTCCTGCGCGCGCAGATCGACGCCTGCTTCGATGATTTCCGGATCGCAGCGGTCAAGCTCGGCATGCTTGCCAACGCCGGCATCATCGCGACCGTCGCCGAAGCGCTGCGCGTGTACGCGCCGCCGCAGGTGGTGCTCGACCCGGTGATGGTGGCCACCTCGGGCGCCAAGCTGCTCGAGGACGCGGCGCTGGCGACGCTGAAGCGCGACCTGCTGCCGCTGGCCACCCTGGTCACGCCGAACCTGCCCGAAGCCGAGTTGCTCCTGGGTCGGCGCATCGGCGACCGGGCCGCGATGCGCGCGGCCTGCCGCGACCTGCTGGCCATCGGCCCCGGCGCAGTGCTGCTCAAGGGTGGCCATCTCGACGAAGACGCCGACACGGTCATCGACCTGTTCGCCGATGCGGACGGCGTGCGCGAACTGGTGCACGCGCGCCTGCCGCATTCGGCGCACGGCACCGGCTGCACGCTGGCCTCGGCGGTGGCCGCCAACCTGTGCCGCGGGCTGCCGCTGCACGCCGCCTGCGCCGCCGCGACCGACTACGTGCACCGCGCCCTGCTCGGCGGCTATCGGCCTGGACGCGGAGACGTGCTGGTGCTCGATCACATCGGTGCCGCGGCATGACGACCGATGCGCGTGAACTGCCGCTGCAGGCGGACGACGGGCATCGGTGGTCGCTGCTGGCGCGACTGCCTGCGCAGCCGCGTGCCTCACTGCTGTGGCTACCGGCGCTGGGCGTGTCCGCCAGGAACTACCTGCCGTTCGCCGACGCCCTGGCCGCGCGGGGCATCGCGGTGTTCCTGCACGAATGGCGCGGCTTCGGCAGCAGCAGCCTGCGTGCCTCGCGCGAATGCGACTGGGGCTACCACGCGCTGCTGACACGCGACCTGCCGGCCAGCGAAGCGGCGATCGCACAGGCACTGCCGGGGCTCGAGCGCCTGATCGGCGGTCACAGCCTCGGCGGCCAGCTCGCCTGCTGCCGGCTGACGCTGCAGCCGCAGGCGGCACGGCGGCTCTGGCTGGCCGCCAGCGGTGCGCCGTACTGGCGCGCATTTCCGCTGCCGCACCGGCTGTGGCTGCCGCTGGCCTATCGCTTCCTGCCGTGGCTGGCCGCACGCCGCGGCTCCCTGCCGGGACGGACGATCGGCTTCGGCGGCAACGAGGCACGCGGCGTGATCGGCGACTGGGCGCGCACTGCGCTCAGCGGGCGCTATGCCGCGGCCGGACTGGACACCGATCTCGAGGCGGCGCTGCCGCGGGTCACCATTCCGGTGCAGGCGGTCGTCCTGCGCGATGACTGGCTGTGTCCGGAATCGTCATTGCGCTTCCTGCTGTCGAAGCTGCGCCCGGTACGGAGCCGGATCGTACGGATGGACGCCGATGACCTGCAGGCGCGCGCGGATCACTTCACCTGGCTGCAGCATCCCGACGCGATCGCCCGGACGCTGGTCGAGGATCTGTCGATCGCGCGTGGTTGAGCCGCCGCAACGATCGTTCTACCCCTCGTAGGAGCGCGCCATGCGCGCGATATCGGCGATGCCGGCAGCATCCGGTGGATGCTAGGTTCTGGACCGGCAGGCGCGCCGGTCACCGCAATCTGCGGGGGGGGGGGCGAAATGTCCGCGGCATCGCGCGCATGGCGCGCTCCTACGAAAGGGCGATGCCCGATCCGGTAGTCCGCAGTGCCGACGCCATACGCACCACCACATACGTCATCGGCCTTCCCACCGTAGGATCGGCCTGGAGGCATGATGCGGGTGAGGCCAGCCGATCGCCCGGCGCGCTAGATACCGGCAGCCGCCTTCGACGCTGCATAGGCTTCGCGCACGGCCTCGGCGCCGTAACGCCGCTCCAGCCGCCGCACGATGAAGTGTCCGCGCGCCATGCGCTGAAAATGCCGCATGAACAGCATGTTGAGCGTGGCGCCGGTGACCGCGCCGACCACCGGCACGCTCTGCACCGCGATCTTCTGGCTGATGTTGATCGAGAAGCGCGACGCGATCGCCGCCAGCAGCTGCACGATCGCCGGCGCGCCCTTGCTCATCACCCCGTGCGCGGCGATGTATTCCGCCGCCGCCGCGACCTGCTGCGCCAGCACCGCACGCGCGGCGAAATAGCCCGATTCGGCGCCGTCGTCACGGGCGCTCCTGCCGCCCATCGTCAGCACCTCGAAACAGGCGAGCGTGGCGCCCGGGTCGTCGAGGGGTTCGCCCTCGCTACGCGCGATGTCGGCGATCGACCGCAGGATGACGGTGGTGGTCAGCGGCAGTTCCAGCGCCAGCCCGAACAGGCCGAACGCGCCGCCGACCGCACCGGTGGTGGCGACCGCGGCGGTGTGCGCGCCGTTGCGTGCCGGCTTGCTGCGCGCACGCGCATCCAGGGTGGCGGTCGCCATGCGCAGCGACTGCTCCAGTGCCTTACGGGTGGACGACTGGATCAGCCGCGTGACCGGCGCTGGCAGTCGCCGGGCAAATACGTACTCCATCGGCGCACCAATCGCATTGGCCAGTTGCGCGGCAAGGCCGGGACTTTCCAGCATCTCGCGGGCGCGACGAAGGTCCTCGAGTTCATGGGTCGACAGCGACGGGACGAGCTGGTTCATATGCCTACGATACTCCGCGTGGATTGCGACCGACCCGCCATCCTACCCACGGTTCGTCACTGGGTGCGGGCATCACGCGCATGGTGCGTTTCAGCGGAATGCGTCTGCATGCGCTTGTCATCGCGGCCATACGTGCGGGTCGATCCCGACGCGGCCGAGATTGCCGGAGTCACGCGCCCATAGGAGCGCGCCATGCGCGATGGCCCGGCGTTGCGGCCGCCATGAATCTACGTCCGACACCCGCGGTATCGCGGGCGTGGCCTGCTCCTACGAAAAAAGCGGGCTCGACCCGGCAACCGGACGCCTGTCGTGATCGGCACGTCCGTTGGAGCGCACCATGCGCGCGATGCCGAACCTTGCCGCAGCAGCGCGTCCTGGATTCCCGGCCGTTGCCGCGCTCCGGTACGCTGCGCGCGACGAGCCGAAGGGCGGTACTCGCGGCGACCGCCGACCACCAGACGACGCGAATAAAGCCGGAACCAAAACAAAGGGCCGATGGTTGCCCATCGGCCCTCGTCATGAATGGCGCGCCCGGAAGGATTCGAACCTCCGACCCCCAAGTTCGTAGCCTGGTGCTCTATCCAACTGAGCTACGGGCGCGCAGGAGCGAAATTATGAAGCGCGAGCCGCCGGTTCGTCAATCCATCCAGCATCGACGACGGCACCTAAACCACGCCGAGACGCCCTGGCGAAACGCCGCCAGCGCGCCGTACCGTCCCAGACATCACGAACTCGGAACCATGGCTGTAGGGATGGCGAAGAGTGAGGCATAAGCATGAGCCGTGGTCGCGCGCGCACCATCGGCGTGCGCCCATGCAAACGCCCGGCGCGCTGCGCCGAGCCGGAAATCGCGAACTCAGAGCCATCCCGCGAGGAATGGCGGAGAGTGAGGGGCGAAAGCGGACCGCTCGCGAGCCACCGGCTCGCGTCCGCTTGAGCGCCTGAGCGCTCTGCGCGAAGGCCGGAAATCGCGAACTCGGAGCCATCCCGAAGGGATGGCGGAGAGTGAGGGGCGAAAGCGGACCGCTCGCGAGCCACCGGCTCGCGTCCGCTTGAGCGCCTGAGCGCTCTGCGCGAAGGCCGGAAATCGCGAACTCGGAGCCATCCCGAAGGGATGGCGGAGAGTGAGGGGCGAAAGCGGACCGCTCGCGAGCCACCGGCTCGCGTCCGCTTGAGCGCCTGAGCGCTCTGCGCGAAGGCCGGAAATCGCGAACTCGGAGCCATCCCGAAGGGATGGCGGAGAGTGAGGGATTCGAACCCTCGATGGAGTGTTTAGCCCCATACTCCCTTAGCAGGGGAGCCCCTTCAGCCACTCGGGCAACTCTCCGTTTGCATCGATCCTGCGCCTGCAGGGTGCGAACGCCCGCGCAGGATACCGGCTCGCTTCGAAGGCGGCAAACCCTAGGTTTCGGTTTCGTTGCCTCCGTGGGTATCGTTGCCCTCCCCGCGATGAATGCGCTGATAGATCTCTTCGCGGTGAACCGCGACGTCTTTCGGGGCGGTGATTCCTATACGGACCTGGTTTCCCTTGACGCCGAGGACGGTCACCGTCACGGAGTCGCCGATCATCAGGGTCTCTCCGACGCGTCGAGTCAAAATCAACATTGAGAACTCTCCATGGACTGGCAGCTTATCCGCCAGCGGCGGCCACCCGGCACTCCGGCCGCAGCTCCGCTCTTGGAATCAGTAACGACAAACGTCCATGATACCGGCCGTCGGTCACATTCGGATAGGTGTAAAGTCACGCTGCAGTCATGTGAGGCGTTCCGATACCCACTGCTCGACGCCTTTCAGTGCCTGCGCCAGGGCCGGGCCGTCGTTGCCGCCGCCCTGGGCCAGATCGGGTCGCCCCCCGCCTTTGCCGCCGATCTGACCGGCGACGTGCGACAGGAGTTCCCCGGCGCGGACGCGCCCCGAAGCAGCGCCGCTGACCCCGGCAACCAGCGCTGCCTTGCCGTCGCTGGCGCCGGCGAGGATCACCACCGCGTCGCCCAGTTGCTGCTTCAGGCGATCGACGGTCTCGCGCAACGCCTTGGCGTCGAAGCCTTCCAGCCGCGCCGCCAGGACCCGGATGCCCCGCACCTCGGCCGCCGATTCGGCGAGATGGCTGGTGGCGCCGCTGGCCGCCTTGGTCTTCAGCGCCTCGAGCTCGCGCTCCAGCCGCTTCTGCCGCTCCAGCAGGGCGCGTAGCTTGTCGCCGACCTCGGCGGTGGTGCCGCCGAGCAGGTCGGCCGCCTGCCGCAGTTGCCGCTCCTCGGCCGCGACTTGTTGGAGCGCCGCCTGTCCGGTCAGCGCCTCGACCCGGCGCACGCCGGCCGACACGCCGCCCTCCGACACCAGCTTGAACAGGCCGATCTCGCCGGTGCGGCCGACGTGGGTGCCGCCGCACAGCTCGACCGATTCGCCCATCGTCACCACCCGCACGCGCTCGCCGTATTTCTCGCCGAACAACGCGATGGCGCCGGCGTCCAGGGCCTCCTGCATGTCCATCTCGCGGATCCCAACGGCATGATCGGCGCGCACCTCGGCGTTAACCCGGCGTTCAATTTCAGCAACCTCCTCGGCCGCCAACGGCTGAAAGTGCGAGAAATCGAAGCGCAGCCGGTCCGGCGCGACCAGCGAGCCCTTCTGCGCGACATGGGTGCCCAGCAGTCCGCGCAGTGCGCCGTGCAGCAGGTGCGTGGCGCTGTGGTTGAGCACGATATCGGCACGGCGGGCGGCGTCGACCGAACCGAGCAGGTGATCGCCGCGCGCGAGCGTACCGGCTTCCAGTCGTCCGACATGGCCATGGAACTGGCCGGCGAATTTCCGCGTGTCCTGCACCCGGAAACGTACGCCCTGCCCGTCCAGCTCGCCGATATCGCCGACCTGGCCACCGGATTCGGCGTAGAACGGAGTCCGGTCGAGGATCACGATGGCCTCCTCGCCGGCCGCCACCGATTCCACCGGACGACCGTCGCGCAGCAGCGCGATGACTTCCAGCCCACCGGCCTGCAACCGGTCGTAGCCGAGGAATTCGGTCGGCCGCAGCTGCGCCACCAAGTCCGCGGGCAAGCCGACACCGGATGCGAACTTGCCGGCAGCGCGCGCGGTCTCGCGCTGCCGGGTCATGGCCGCATCGAAACCGGCGACGTCGACGTCCAGGCCGCGCTCGCGGGCGATATCGGCGGTGAGGTCGAGGGGGAAACCGTAGGTGTCGTAGAGACGGAACGCCTCCGCCCCGGGGATGATGCCGCCGCTGCGGTCGGCGATCTCGTCGAAGATGCGCATGCCGGCGTCGAGCGTCTCGGCGAAGCGCTCCTCCTCGGCCCGCAGCGCGCGCTCGACCAGCTCACGCTTGGCGCGCAGTTCCGGATAGGCCTCGCCCATCAGCGCATCGACGGTCTCGACCATGCGGTGGAAGAACGGGTCGCGCACGCCCAGCATCCAGCCGTGGCGCAGCGCGCGGCGGATGATCCGGCGCAGCACGTAGCCGCGGCCCTCGTTCGACGGCAGCACGCCGTCGACGATCAGGAAGCTGCAGGCGCGGATATGGTCGGCGATCACGCGCAGCGACTTGTTGCCGAGGTCCTGGGTGCCGGTGAGCTCGGCGGCGCGCTGGATCAACGTCTGGAACAGGTCGATCTCGTAGTTACTGTGCTTGCCCTGCAGCACCGCCGCCAGTCGCTCCAGGCCCATGCCGGTGTCCACGCACGGCGCGGGCAGCGGCAACAGGGCGCCGTCGGGCTGGCGGTCGAACTGCATGAAGACCAGGTTCCAGATCTCGATGAAACGGTCGCCGTCCTCGTCCGGAGAGCCCGGCGGGCCGCCCGGAACGTCGGCGCCGTGATCGTAGAAGATCTCGGTGCAGGGGCCACAGGGGCCGGTATCGGCCATCTGCCAGAAATTGTCCGACGCGTACGGCGCACCCTTGTTGTCGCCGATCCGGATGATCCGCTCCGGCGGCAGGCCGATGTCGTCGCGCCAGATGCGGTAGGCCTCCTCGTCGGTGTGATAGATGGTGACCAGCAGGCGCTCGGCGGGCAGTTTCCAGACTTCGGTCAACAGCTCCCACGACCAGGCGATGGCTTCCTTCTTGAAATAGTCGCCGAACGACCAGTTGCCCAGCATCTCGAAGAAGGTGTGGTGGCGCGCGGTGTAGCCGACTGAATCGAGGTCGTTGTGCTTGCCGCCGGCGCGCAGGCAGCGCTGGACGTCGGTCGCGCGCACATAGCTGCGCTTCTCGGCGCCCAGGAACACGTCCTTGAACTGCACCATGCCGGAGTTGGTGAACAACAGGGTCGGGTCATTGCCCGGCACCAGCGATGCCGAAGGGACGACGGTATGGGATTTGCCGCGGAAAAACTCGAGGAATTCGCGACGGATATCGGAAGTGGTCTTCATCGTGGGCATGGCAATACGTGAAGGGCGCCGGTCCGGCGCCCGACCGCAATGCGGCCACGACGTGGAGCTGACAACCCGATAGGGGGAAGGTTAACAGGACGCGACGCGCCTGGCTGCGCCCGGCCCGCGAGCAGCGGACCGCACCTGTCCCGCGCTCAGTCGTCGGGGGCGAATCCGGTCGCGCGCCGCACGATGCCGATATCGAAGCCCCGCCGGATCAGGTACTCGGCGGCCTTGCGTCGGCGATCCTGGTCAGCGGCACTCAGATCGCCAAAACGGCGCTCCACCTGTGCCTGGGCACGCTCGCGCCAGTCGTCTTCGCCGTCCTCGGCCAGCGCCGCGAAGGCTGCCTCGATCACGGCGGCGTCGAGTCCGTGGGACTCGAGTTCGACCCGGATCCGTTGCGGTCCGTAGCCGCCAGCCACGCGCGAGCGCGCCAGGCTGACCGCAAACCGGGTGTCGTCCTGCCAGCCCTCGGCGGCCATGCGCTCGACCGCGCGGGCCGCCTCCTCCACCTCGACGCCGCGCGCGGCCAGCTTGCGCTCGAGCTCGCGGCGCGAATGCTCGCGCCGGACCAGCAGCCCCAATGCGCGCTGCGCCGGGGTAGGTTCGGGCCGGGACTTGCGCCGGCCGTTGGAGCCTGAATCCCGCATCGTTCTCCCGTCAGCCGGGCCGCGGCGCCCGCCCTACCTGGTGATGCCTGCGGAGCGGTCCGCAGGCACGCAGGGCACGCGGGACGCCGCCTCAGGCCTCGACGTCTTCCTTCTCGACGTCTTCCTTCCTTTCTTCCGGCTTCACATCGGCCGGTACGAACTGGGCGCGCAATGCCGCCTCCAGCTTGGCGGCGACCTCGGGATTCTCCTTCAGGTACTGGCGTGCGTTCTCCTTGCCCTGGCCGATGCGTTCCTTGCCGTAGCTGTACCAGGCGCCGGCCTTGTCGACCAGCTTGGCTTCCACGCCCATGTCGATCAGCTCGCCCTCGCGGCTGATGCCCTCGCCGTACAGGATCTCGGTGATGACCTGCTTGAACGGCGGCGCCATCTTGTTCTTGACCACCTTGATCTTGGTCTGGTTGCCGATGATCTCCTCGCCCTTCTTGATCGCGCCGATGCGGCGGATGTCCAGGCGCACCGAGGCGTAGAACTTGAGCGCGTTGCCGCCGGTGGTGGTTTCCGGGCTCTGCCCCGGCATCATGATGCCGATCTTGTGGCGCAGCTGGTTGATGAAGAACACCATGCAGTTGCTGCGCTTGATGTTGCCGGTTAACTTGCGCAGCGCCTGGCTCATCAGGCGGGCCTGCAGGCCGGGCAACTGGTCGCCCATCTCGCCCTCGATCTCGGCCCTGGGCGTCAGCGCGGCGACCGAGTCGATGACCACCATGTCGACCGCGTTGGAGCGCACCAGCATGTCGGCGATCTCCAGCGCCTGCTCGCCGGTGTCCGGCTGCGAGACCAGCAGGTCGTCGATGTTGACGCCCAGCTTGGTGGCGTAGCCGGGATCGAGCGCGTGCTCGGCGTCGATGAAGGCGGCGGTGCCGCCGAGCTTCTGGCACTGCGCAATGGTCTGCAGGGTCAGCGTGGTCTTGCCGGACGACTCGGGACCGTAGATCTCGACCACGCGGCCCTTGGGCAGGCCGCCGATGCCGAGCGCGATGTCGAGCTGCAGCGAGCCGGTGGGGATCGACTCCACCGCCTGCGCGGTGCCGTCGCCCATGCGCATCACCGAGCCCTTGCCGAACTGCTTCTCGATCTGGGTCAGGGCGGCGGACAGCGCGCGCTTCTTGTTCTCGTCCATCTTGATGATCCTCTGCAGTGATTGATTCGGGTTGACGGGCAATCTAGCGGTGGCAGGTCGCACGGGCTGCGACGACCTTGCCCTCATGAACGATTATCGGGATCGGCAGCCGCGCTTCCAGCCGCGAACGCCATCCAGCCCTGTCGGAAAACACCGCGCCGCGATGACGGAAAACGATGGCGCGGGAACGCGTCACGACGACTCATCGGTTCGGCCGCACCAGGCCGCAGTACAGGCCCTCGATGGCGAAGTCCTGGTCCGGCAGCACCTCGATCGGCGCGTAGTCGGGGTTGCGAGGCAGCAGGCGGATGCGGTCGCGGCCGAGCTTGAGCAGCTTGACGGTGATCTCCTCGTCGATGCGGGCGACGACGATCTGCCCGGAGCGGGCATCGGGCGTGCGATGCACGCCGATCAGGTCGCCGTCGAAGATGCCCTCGTCGCGCATCGAGTCGCCCTTCACCTTCAACAGGTAATCCGGTGACGGCGAGAACAGCACGCGGTCGAGCACCACGTAGTCGTCGGAGCCGATGTCGGCCCCGATCGGCGCGCCCGCGGCGACCCGGCCCAGCACCGGCAACCGCAGCGCATCGCCGTCGGCCGCACCGGCCGAATCGAACGGGAGCTTCCGCTGCGGCGCTTCCGGGGTCACCCGCAACCGGATCCCCCGGGCGCGGCCCGGTACGCGCTCGATGGCGCCCGCGGCCTCCAGCGCCTCCAAGTGATACTGCGCCGCGCGCACGCCGGCGAAGCCGAAGGCGCGGGCGATCTCGGTCTGCGACGGCGGCACGCCCTCGGCCTCGATGCGCTCGGCGATCAGGGCCAGGATGTCGCGTTGGGTGTCGGTCAGCTGCATGGTTAGTAGTAATACTACTAATCGCTCAGCCGAGCAAGCCCTCCAACTCGTGCAGCGCGGCCGCCACGGTCTGCCGGCGCACCTGGTCGCGGTCGCCGTCGAAATGGAACACTTCGGCCTTCGGATAGCGCCCGCGGCGCTTCCAGGCGATCCATACCGTGCCGACCGGCTTGTCCTCGGAACCGCCGCCGGGACCGGCGATCCCGGTCACCGCCACCGCGAGGCTGGCGCCCGAGTTCACCAGCGCGCCGGAGACCATTTCGACCGCGGTCTCGCGGCTGACCGCGCCGTGCTCGTCCAGGGTCTGCGGGCGCACGCCGAGCAGCGCCTGCTTGGCCTCGTAGCTGTAGGCGACCATGCCGCAATCGAACCACTCCGAAGAGCCGGCGATGTCGGTCATCACCTTGGCGATCCAGCCGCCGGTGCAGCTCTCGGCGGTGACCAGCGTGTGGTGGCCGGCGAGCAGCTGCTCGCCGAGTGCCTGCGCCTGCGCGCGCAGCGCGTCTTCGTGGGGTACGTGCATCGTGCGGCTTCAAGATCGGGGGGAAGGCCTTTGTAGCCGATTTCGACGTCGGCGTGTCCACAAGGAAAACCCGCGCATCCGGGGCGCAATGCACGGCACCGGAACGGAATTTCGCCATGTGCTTTACAAGAGAACGCATATAAATGCCATGTATGAAGCAAGGCCGTGCGGAGGCAGGAGAGCGACCACTGCTGTCCGCGGACAATCAACGTGAGCCGCAGCTGACCAGAAATGAGGCCGAACCCAGGAGATCCACGATGAGCAGATTCGAGGGCAAGCGAATCCTGATCACTGGAGGTACGAGCGGAATCGGGCTCGCGGGCGCCATGCGTGTGGCTGGAGAAGGAGGCGAGGTCGCCCTGACAGGGACCAATCCAGAGCGCCTGGAAAAAACTCGGAGACTGATCCCATCGGCCGTAATCATCCGGAACGATGCCGCAGATGCGGCTTCAGGTGACATGTTGGCGCGGGAGATCGGCAACAAGCTGCCGGGCCTGGATGGCCTGTGGTTGAACGCCGGCTTTGCCGATATCGCCCCGGATGAGGAGATCGATGCTGCCTTCTTCGACCGCATGATGAACGTGAACGTCCGGGGACCGGTTCTGCAACTGGCGAGGCTCGCAGGGCTCCTGAACGAGAAAGCCTCCGTCGTGGTGACGTCCTCGACCGCGGCCTATGAAGGCGCAGCGATGGCGAGCGTCTACTCCGCGACCAAGGGCGCCGTCGTCTCCCTGGTCCGATGCTGGGCCTCGGCACTCGCAGCGAGACGAATCCGCGTGAACGCGTTGGTGCCTGGACCCATGGACACCCATTTTCGCGACTTCATGCCGGCCGATCTTCGGAAGCAATTTGAAAGCGATGTTCTCTCCCGCTTGCCGCTCGGAAGAATCGGCGCCGCGGACGAGGCGGCTGCGGTGGCGCTCTTCCTCCTGTCGGACGATGCTTCCTTCGTGACCGGAAGCGAATACGTCGTCGACGGCGGCCTCACCAAACGCTGATCAAACCGCGCTTGTGATCGGCTCGATGCGCCAGTCGGTTAGCTACCGTGCTGAGGCGACGGCACCTCGGTATGCACCCGGTGGGCCGCCGCCGAGAAGGTCCCCAAGATCCCTTCCAGACGCGCTTGGCGCCTGGAAGGGTCCGTGGACTGGAGCTGACGGCACGGGCGTTCAGCCGCGCCAATCGCAACGACTTCAGTAGCGCAGCCGGAAGGTCACCCCGTAGGTCGCCGGCGCACCGAGGAAGCCGTTGTAGGTGTTGAGCGGATCGCCCGGCTGCGGCGAGCCGACCGCCTGCAGCGGGCCGTCGAAGCCGACCTGCACATAGTCCTCGTCGAAGATGTTCTGCCCCCACAGCTCGACCATCCAGCGCCGGTCGCGGGCGCCGAAGCCCAGGCGTGCGTTGACCACGGTGAACCCATCCTGGTGCTTCTCGGCATCGAGGTCGGAGCCGGTGTTGAACTCGGACATGTACTTGGCGCCGATGTTGAAGCGCGCCAGCAGCCGGTCGCCGAGGTCCCATTCGTAGGTCGCCGAGCCCGAGCCCGACCAGTACGGCGCGAACGGCATGCGTGCGCCCGGCAGCTTGTACAGCGCGCCGCCCGGTGCCTGGAAGTCGGCGCCTGGGATGTCGTCGCCGAAGCGCGTGTCGGCGTACATCAGCCCGCCCTGCAGCGTCAGCCCACGCACTGTCGCCGACTGCCACAGGACCTCGGTGTCGATGCCCTGCGACACCACCTTCGGGATCGAGCGCACCACGAAACTGGTGCCGAGAAAGCTGTTGAGCTGGAAGTCGTCGTAGGTCTGGTGGAACAGCGTGGCGTTGAGCAGCAGGTTGCCGCCGGCCCAGGTGGTGCGGACGCCGAGTTCGTAGCTGTCGACGAACTCGCCCGGGAACGAGGTGTCGTCAACCGGGGTGATCCCGGAGCCGCCGCTGGACAGGCCGTTGGAAGACTGCACGCGGTCGAGATTGAAGCCGCCACCCTTGTAGCCGCGCGCGGCCGAAAGATAGGTCATCACCGTTTCGTTCCAGCGATACGCCGCCTTGAGCGTGCCGGACCACTCCTTCTCCTCGCGCTCCTGCCGGGTCATGCGGCCATGGTGCAGGGCGTTCGCCCAGGGCAGGCACATGAAGCCCGCCACCTGCGGCGCCACGCTGCCCAGGATCTGCGCCTGCACCTCCGGCGGCAGCGCAGCGAGCGGCACGCCGCGCGCAGTCAGCGCCGCCGCCACGCGGCCGGCCGGGTTCGCCAGCACGCTACCGCAGCCGACGCTGCCGTTGGGGTTGCTGTAGACCGAGGTCAGCTCCTTCTTTTCGCGTGTGTAGCGCAGGCCGAGGGTGAGATCGAGCGCGTCGGTGGCGTGCCAGGTGTTGTTGGTGAAGATCGCCTGGCTCTTCGCGCTCTGGTCGTGGCGGTCGAGCGCGCCGAGCCCGGTGAAATTCGTGCCGAACGGTTGTCCGCTCACCTGCGACATGAAGGTCGCGGGATTCGCGGTATCCACCACGATGCCCAGCGGCGCCAGCTGCGCCGCCAGGCCGCCCAGCACCTGCTGGCCGACCAGCGTGGACAGGTACGGCTCGTAGGCGGCGCCGATCCGGTAGGTTTCGGTGCGATCCAGGTCCTCGTCCGAATAGAAGAAGCCGACCATCCAGTCGAAGCGGTCGGTCGCGCCGGTGAGCCGCAGCTCCTGGCTGAAGGTATCGAAACCGGTGAACGACTCGTCGGCATCCGCGTTGCGGTACAGGATGTCGGCGGTGGTGAAGTCGTAGTCCAGACCGTTGATCGCCTGCCACTCGCGTTGCGCGGTGATCGAGGTCAAGGTGGCGCCGCCGAACCACGGCGTCTCCCAATCGACCTGGGCCGAGACGCCCTTGTCCTTGATGTCCTGCGAGGTCGAGCGGTTGCTGTAGGCGATCCGCGCATACGGATCCGCCGGCATCGCGATCGCATTGCCGCCGCCGAGCGCATTGATGATCGGCGCGGTGCCGCCGGTCACCAGCTGCACGGCGGTGCAGCAGTTCTCTTCGCGGCTGGTGTAGTCGGCCGAGAACTGAAGGTTGAGCGTCTCGGTCGGCTCGAACAGCAGCTTGCCGCGCAGGGTGTGGTAGTTCTGGTCGTAGTCCTCGGTGTCGGTGCGCGGGCCGGCGCCGGTGCGCACGTCCATCCAGCCGTCGCGCTTGCGCTTGGCCGCATAGACGCTGAAGGCGGCGTTGTCGCTGAGGGCATCGTTGTAGGAACCCGATACACCGAGTGCGCCGTAGTTGCCGGCCGTGACCTCGCCTTCGGCGCTCTGCGTATAGCTCGGGCGCCGGGTCATCACGTTGATGACGCCGGCCGAGGTGTTCTTGCCGAACACCGTGCCCTGCGGGCCCTTGAGCACCTCGATGCGCTCGATCTCGCCCAGGTCGCCGAAGCCGATGCTGTTGCGCGGCCGGTACACACCGTCGATCACCACCCCCACCGACGACTCCAGGCCGACGTTGTCGCCGACGGTGCCGATGCCGCGGATGCGGGCGGTGGTGATGGCCTCGTTCTGGGTGCTGGTCACGGTCAGGCCGGGCACCAGCACCTGCATGTCCTTGATGTCGCGCACGCCGCTGTCGCGGATCAGCTGCTCGTCCATCACCGTGACCGAGATCGGCACGTCCTGCAGCGCTTCCTCGCGCTTCTGCGCGGTGACGACCAGCGTGGCCAGGGTGGCCGGCTCGTCGTCACGTCCGTCGTTGGCCGGCGGCGCGTCCTGCGCCTGCGCGACTTGGACCTGCGACATCGACACCAGAGCCGCCAGGACCGCGGCGGCGAGGAGCTTGTATTGCGGATGCTGTGAACTCATGGCGTCCCCCTAACCGTAGATGATCGTTGAACCACGAAGGCGTCGTGACCCGCTGAAGCACTGCACGCAGGTACCGGGCGAACCGATCGTCCGGAGGCGGCGGGAACCGGTGTGGGGGACCTGGTCCAACTTGCCGCCATTCCTTGCGTTGACGGAAAACTAACATAATTCCGGACGCCCGCGGATGTGGCGAACGGCCCGGATGAATGCGCCGAAAATCCCGCATCGGCGGCACCTGTGCGTCCATCGGCACGGGCCTGTCGCCCGGGACAATGGAAGGACTGGCGGCCCGGTCAGCGGGCCGAGGCGGCGGCGACGATGCTCATGCGCCGCGCCCCGTCGTACGCACATGCGGCGGCAGCGCCAGAGCGATCAGTGCTGCCGCGGCCACGAACGACGCCGAGATCCACAGGCAGGCGACCAGCCCGGCCGCCTGGTACACCCAGCCCGACAGCACCGTGCCGAGCAGCCGCCCCATGGCATTGGCCATGTAGTAGAAACCGACGTCCAGCGACACCCCGTCCTCGCGCGCGTAGCTGACGATCAGGTAGCTGTGCAGCGCCGAGTTGACCGCGAACAGCACGCCGAACAGCGCCAGGCCCGCGACCAGCACCGTCTGCGGCGGCCAGCCGGACAGCAGCAGCGCGATCCCGGCCGGTACCACCGCCAGCGCCGCCGCCCAGCCGAACGCGGCGCCGCGGCCCGGCGGCTGCAGCGGATCGCGCCCGGTGAAGCGCGGCGCCGACGCCTGCACGATGCCGTAGCCGACCACCCAGACCGCGAGGAACGCACCAACCTGCCAGTGGTCCCAGCCCAGCACGCTGGCCAAAAACACCGGCAGCGCCACCACGAACCAGACGTCGCGCGCGCCGAACAGGAACAGCCGCGCCGCCGACAGCACGTTGATCGCGCGGCTCTTGGAGAACACCTGCCGGAACTTCGGCGCCGCCTTCGCCCGGCCCAGGTCGCGCCGCAGCAACGCAAGGCTGGCGATCCACACCAGCGCCAGCGCGGCCGCCATCGCCAGCACCGAACCGCGGAAGCCGAGCCAGGTCAGCAGCCCGCCGCCGAGGAAGAAGCCGACGCCCTTGAGCGCGTTTTTGGAGCCGGTCAGCGCCGCCACCCAGCGGTACAGAGTGCCCTGCGCGCCGTCGGCGACCAGCAGCTTGACGCTGCTCTTGGCGCTCATCTTGTTGAGGTCCTTGGCGATGCCCGACAGTGCCTGCGCGGCCATGACCAGCGGCACCGTCAGCCACGCGGTCGGCACCGCCAGCATCGCCAGTGCGACGATCTGCAGGGCGAGGCCGATGTTCATCGTGCGGTTCAGGCCGATGCGCGCGCCCAGCCAGCCGCCGACCAGGTTCGTCACCACGCCGAAGATCTCGTAGAACAGGAACAGCAGCGCGATCTGCAGCGGCCCATAGCCGAGCTGGTGGAAATGCAGCACCACCAGCATGCGCAGCGCGCCGTCGGTCAGGGTGAAGGCCCAGTAGTTGCCGGTGACCAGCGCGTACTGGCGGAGGTTGGGGGTAGAGAGGGTGGGCACCACGGTCAGGACATCGCCGCCCGCCCCACCTTGAGCGCCAGCTCGGCGGTCCGGTTCACGTAGCCCCATTCGTTGTCGTACCAGGCGTAGACCTTGACCTGGGTGCCGCCGATCACCCGCGTCGACAGCGCATCGACGATCGACGAGCGCGGATCGGTGCGGTAGTCGATCGACACCAGCGGGCGCTCCTCGTAGCCGAGGATGCCGGCCAGCGGCGCCGACGCCGCGGCATCGCGGAACAGCGCGTTGACCTCCTCCACCGTGGTGGCGCGCACCATCTCGAATACGCAGTCGGTCAGCGAGGCATTGGTCAGCGGCACCCGCACGGCGATGCCGTCCAGGCGCCCGCGCAGCTCCGGGAAGATCTCGGCGATCGCTGTGGCCGAACCGGTCGAGGTCGGGATCAGGCTGCTGCCGCAGGCGCGCGCGCGGCGCGGGTCCTTGTGCGCGGCATCGACGATCGTCTGGGTATTGGTCAGCGAGTGGATGGTGGTGATGCTGCCGTGGCGGATGCCGAGGCCTTCATGCAGCACCTTGACCACCGGCGCCAGGCAGTTGGTGGTGCACGAGGCGGCGGTGACGATGCGGTGCACGGCCGGATCGAACAGGTGGTCGTTGACCCCGACCACCGTGTCGAGCACGCCGGGTTCCTTGACTGGTGCGGTCACGACCACGCGCGGCACGCCCTGGTCGAGATACGGCTGCAGCGCCGCCTTCTTCCGGAACTTGCCCGAGGCTTCGATCACCACGTCGCAGCCGGACCAGTCGCTGTCGGCGATCTCGCGGTTGCGGCCGACGGGAATGCGGCGGCCGTCGATCACCAGGGCGTCGCCGTCGTGGCGCACATCGCGCTGCCAGCGGCCGTGCACCGAATCGAACGCCAGCAGGTGCGCAAACTGTGCCGCGTCGGCAGCCGGGTCGTTGATGCGGACGAATTCGAACGCCTGCGCGAGGTCGTCGCGCTGCAGCGCCGCGCGCAAGGTCAGCCGGCCCATGCGGCCGAATCCGTTGATGCCGATCTTGAGGGTCATGGATGCAATCGTCTCGGGGGGGGAATCAGATCCGCCGATCCTGCAGCGGTTGGAATGGGCTTCCTCCCCTTTTGGGAAGGGGGGAGAGAATCTTCCCCCTTTGAAAAAGGGGGATTGAGGGGGGCGAAAGCCGCCGTTTGCAAGCCGCAGGCTTGCGGCGGCTTGAGCGCCCCCGCGCGCTGCGCGGGGGCCGGGAATCGCGCAGCGATTTGCTCTGGCTGTCACCTTCGCAGGGCGCCCGGCAAATCCCCCCAGCCCCCTTTTTCAAAGGGGGGAACGGCGAAGAGCGCGGAGAAGCTGCATCCATGCCCGTCATCGCCGGCGCGCCGGCACGGGCGCGCACAACTCCGGGTCGCCGCCGCAGCAGTTCTCGGTGAGATAGCCGACCAGGTCCTGCATCGCCGCGAAGTCGGCGCGATAGGTGATGCTGCGGCCGTTCTGCTCGGCCGCGATCAGGCCGGCCTGCGCCAGTGTTCTGAGATGGAACGACAGCGTGGTCGCGGCGATGCCGACCGCCTCGGCGAGCTCGCCGGGCGTGGCCCCCGCCGGGCCGAGTTCGACCAGGCGGCGGAACACCGCCAGCCGTGACTTCTGCGCCAGCGCGGACAGGGCATCGAGGGCGGCGTTGGTTTCCATACTTCGATGATACTGGAATTATCGAGATGAAGAACACCGCAGGCGCGAGGTCGGGCCGCAGCCTGTCTGTTTAGCGTCCGAGCCCTGACACGAGCGCCAGCCTCGCACCGTAATGGAGCCACAAGCGATGTGGTCCTTATGATCCGGATGCCTTGCGGCCGCAGTCGGTCGGAGGCGGGATCGGCTGCCGCCCCCGCCCTACCCGCGCGCCGCCACCAACTCGCGCCGGGCGCTCGCCAGCACGCGCAGCGCCGAGCGCAGGAACAGCAACAGCAGCGCGCCGGCGACCACCAGGTCCGGCCATCCGCTGCCGAACAGCCAGACGCCCGCCGCGGCGGCCAGCACGGCGACGCCTTCCCAGACGTCGTTGCGCGAGCACTCCCACACCGAGGCCATGTTGACGTCGCCATGCCGGTACGGCGACAGCAGCCACAGGCACACGGCGTTGGCGGCAAGATTGAGCAGTGCGGCCACGCCCATGGTCTCGAACAGCGGCACCGCTGGATGCATCAGCCGCCAGGCGATCTGGCCGCCGACCGCGATTGCCGCGCCCAGGATCAGCAGCCCCTTGAACACGGCCACCCGTGCCTTCGCCGGCACGCTCGCGCCGACCACCGCCAGGCTCAGCCCGTAGGTCAGCGCATCACCGAGGTTGTCCAGTCCGCCCGACAGCAACGACGACGAGCGCGCCAGGATTGCCGCCGTCACCATCATCAGGAAGGTCGCCGCGTTGATCGCGAGCACGGTGACCAGCACCCGCTTCTGCCGCGCCTCCAGGGCCCGGACCTCGATCGTCTTGCCGCAGCAGGAGTCCGCCATCTCGACTACGCAGGATACGCGGTGCGCACCTGCAATGCCGTCCACGGCCGGGTGCCGCGGTGCGGTCGTGCTGGCGTCGCAGATAAAAGCCGCGGCGCGGGCACCCGATCCCCCGCCGGGAGCCCCCGCTACAATGTCCACCGCCCCGAGACGCCCCCTGCAGATGCCCAAGAGCGCCGTACAGACGCCCGAACACACGCCACTGATGCGCCAGTTCTTCGCCGCCAAGGCGGAGCACCCGGACGTGCTGCTGTTCTTTCGCATGGGCGACTTCTACGAGTTGTTCTACGACGATGCGCGCAAGGCGGCGCGGCTGCTCGACATCACCCTGACCCAGCGCGGCGCCTCGGGCGGACAGCCGATCCCGATGGCCGGCGTGCCGCACCACGCGGCCGAGGGCTACCTGGCGCGGCTGGTGGCGCTGGGCGAGTCGGTGGCGATCTGCGAGCAGATCGGCGATCCCGCCGCCAGCAAGGGCCTGGTCGAGCGCAAGGTGGTGCGCATCGTCACCCCCGGCACGGTGACCGACGAGGCCTTGCTGGACGAACGCCGCGACACCCTGCTGCTGGCGCTGGCGCGATCGAAGCAGGGTTACGGCCTGGCCTGGGCCGACCTGGCCGGCGGCCGTTTCCTGGTCAACGAGGTCGCCAACGACGACCAGCTCGAAGCCGAACTCTCGCGCCTGGATCCGGCCGAACTGCTGCTGCCCGACGAGGAAGGCTGGCCGGCATTCCTGGCCGCGCGCAAGGGCATGCGCCGGCGCGCGCCGTGGCTGTTCGACGCCGACAGCGGCCGCCGCCAGCTGCTGCAGTTCTTCGGGCTGCACGACCTGACCGGCTTCGGCCTGGAGGACCGCCCGCGCGCCATCGCCGCCGCCGGCGCCCTGCTCGGCTACGTCGAAGAGACGCAGAAACAGCGCCTGCCGCACCTGACCGCGATCGCGGTGGAAACCGGCGACGGCGCGATCGCGATGAACGCCGCCACCCGCCGCCATCTCGAGCTCGACACCCGCGTCGACGGCGAGCACCGCCATACCCTGCTCGGCGTGCTCGACAGCACGGTCACGCCGATGGCCGGGCGCCTGCTGCGGCGCTGGCTGCACCGGCCGCTGCGCGACCGCGGCGTACTCGGCGAGCGCCACCATGCCGTCGCCACGCTGATCGACAACCGTGCCGACACGGATCTGCGCGAGCGTTTCCGCGCCCTGGGCGATCTCGAGCGCATCCTCTCGCGCATCGCCCTGCGCTCGGCGCGGCCGCGCGACCTGTCCACCCTGCGCGACGGCCTGGCGATGCTGCCGGAACTGCGCGCACTGCTGGCGCCGCTGGATTCGCCGCGCCTGCAGGTCCTGGCCGAGAGCCTGGGCGAGCACGCCGCCGAGGCGCACCTGCTGGCGACGGCGCTGGTGGAGCAGCCGCCGGTGCTGGCCCGCGACGGCGGCGTCTTCACCGCCGGCCATGACGTCGAGCTGGACGAGCTGCGCGCGCTCAGCGGCAACGCCGACCAGTTCCTGGTCGACCTGGAGGCGCGCGAGCGCGCGGCCAGCGGCATCCCGACCCTGAAGCTCGGCTACAACCGCGTCCACGGCTACTACATCGAGATAAGCAAGGCGCAGGCCGGCAAGGCGCCGACGCACTACACCCGCCGGCAGACGCTGACCAATGCCGAACGCTACATCACCGAGGAACTGAAGCAATTCGAGGACAAGGTACTGTCGGCGCGCGAGCGCGCACTGGCGCGCGAACGGCTGCTGTACGAACAACTGCTCGACGCCCTCAACGCACGGCTCGACGCGCTGAAGCAGTGCGCCGCGGCGCTGAGCGAACTCGACGTGCTGGCCGCCTTCGCCGAACGCGCGCAGGCGCTGGACTGGTCGCGGCCGCAGCTGACCGCCGAGCCCGGCCTGCGCATCGAACGCGGCCGCCACCCGGTGGTGGAGGCGGTGCGCGAGGAGCCGTTCGAACCCAACGACCTGATCCTCGACGACGACCGCCGCATGCTGGTGATCACCGGCCCCAACATGGGCGGCAAGAGCACCTACATGCGGCAGAACGCGCTGATCGTACTGCTGGCGCACATCGGCAGCTTCGTGCCGGCGGCGCGCGCGGTGATCGGTCCGATCGACCGCATCCTCACTCGCATCGGCGCCGGCGACGACCTCGCCCGTGGCCAGTCGACCTTCATGGTCGAGATGAGCGAGACCAGCTACATCCTGCACCATGCCACCGACCAGTCGCTGGTGCTGATGGACGAGATCGGCCGTGGCACCTCCACCTACGACGGCCTGGCGCTGGCCGAAGCGTGCGCGCGGCACCTGGCGAGCGCGAACCGCAGCTACACCCTGTTCGCCACCCACTACTTCGAACTCACCGCGCTCGCCGCGCCGGGCAGCGGCGTGGCCAACGTGCATCTCGACGCGGTCGAGCACGGGGACTCGCTGGTGTTCATGCATGCGGTCAAGGAAGGACCGGCCGACCGCAGCTTCGGCCTGCAGGTCGCCGCGCTGGCGGGACTGCCGAAATCGGTCGTCGGCGACGCCCGCGGCCGCCTGGCCGAACTGGAACAGCGCGGCCACGAAACCCAGGCCGCCACGATGCGGCCGCAGGCGCTGGACGGCCCACAGCAGATCGGCCTGTTCGCACCGTCGTCTGCGGCGCTGGAAGCCCTGGCCGCGCTGGATCCCGACGAGCTGACGCCGAAGCAGGCGCTGGAAGCGCTGTACCGCCTGAAATCGCTGACCTGACGCGGCGAACGACCGGCCGTCCACCGTGCCCCCAGTGCGGCGCTTGCTCCACGATCCGTTTCCGATACCGACGTCGTAGCGCCGAGCTTGCTCGGCTGCACGGGTTCCCGGCGGGCGCCGCGGGGCAAGCGCCGTGGTACGGGTAAGGGCAATAGGTCGCGAACGGATGGCGCGGCGAGGCGCTACAGTAGCCCTGCGCAACCACGCGCTCCATTGCATAAGGACCCGCCGTCATGACCGACTCCCTGACCGATCAACTCCTCAGCCAGCTCGACGGCGCGCCGCTGCAGCAGATCGCGCAGCAACTCGGCGTCGGCCAGGCGCAGGCGGCGGGCGCGGTCGGCACCGCCCTGCCGCTGCTGATGGGGGCGCTGGGCCGCAACGCCAGCCAGTCGCAGGGCGCGGAAGCGCTGTTCGGCGCGCTGCAGAAGAACCACGCCGGCGGCGACATCGGCAGCGTGCTCGGCGCGGTGCTCGGCGGCGCCTCCTCGCCGCAGGCCGATGGCGCCGGCATCCTCGGCCATGTCTTCGGTGGCAGGCAGCAGCGCGCCGAAGCCGGGCTCGGCCAGGCCACGGGCCTCGGCGGCGAACGCGCCGGGCAGCTGTTGAAGATCCTCGCGCCGATCGTGCTGGCGTTCCTGGCCAAACAGACGTTCCAGGGCCAGGGCGGCGGCGGTAGTCCGGCGACCCCGCAAGGGCTCGGCGCGGTCCTGGGCCAGGAGCAACAGCAGGTCGCCCGCCAGGGCGGTGCCGCGGGCCTGCTCGGGGCGGTACTCGACCAGGACGGCGACGGTGAACTCGGGCTCGGCGACCTGCTCAAGATCGGCGGCGGGCTGCTGGGCAGCAAGACCTGAAAATCGAGGAGACGGGCCTGAAGTGGTTCGTCGACATCGCGCCCGTGTCATCCCGGCGCGGGCCGGGATGACGACCTCCTGTTGGCATCGAGCGCGGATAGCTTTTAGCTATCGATGCATTCGCATCAATCGAATTCATATTTTCATGCGCCGGCAGTAGCGTTGGCTGACCGTTCATTTCTCCCTGGAGCCGCCATGAGCACCGTGATCAAAGATCTCCCGAAGCAGACCGATCCGGCGCAGGCCAGCATCCCCGGCAAATGCCCCTTCAAGCACACGGCCGGCGGCGGTACGTCGAACCGGGACTGGTGGCCGAACCGGTTGCCGATCGATCTGCTGCACCAGCACTCCTCCAAGTCCGATCCGATGGGCGGGGGCTTCGACTATGCCGAGGCGTTCGAGCGCCTGGACTACGGCGCCCTGAAGCGGGATCTCCACGCGCTGATGACCGATTCGCAGGAGTGGTGGCCGGCGGACTTCGGCCACTACGGCGGCCTGATGATCCGGATGGCCTGGCACAGCGCCGGCACCTACCGCATCGGCGACGGCCGCGGCGGCGGCGGCCGCGGCCAGCAGCGTTTCGCGCCGCTCAACAGCTGGCCGGACAACGTCAGCCTGGACAAGGCGCGCCGCCTGCTGTGGCCGATCAAGCAGAAGTACGGCCGCCAGATCTCCTGGGCCGACCTGATGATCCTCGCCGGCAACGTCGCCCTGGAGTCGATGGGCTTCAGGACCCTCGGTTTCGCCGGCGGCCGCCCGGACACCTGGGAGCCGGACCAGGACGTGTACTGGGGCCGCGAGACCACCTGGCTGGGAGGCGACGAGCGTTACGCGCACGGCTCGGAGGGCGTGGAGAAGGCGGGCGGCGTGCTGGTGTCGGAGGACGATGCCGATGGCGACGTACACACCCGCAAGCTGGAGAACCCGCTCGCCGCCGTGCAGATGGGCCTGATCTACGTCAACCCGGAAGGTCCCGACGGCAATCCCGATCCGATCGCCGCGGCCCACGACATCCGCGACACCTTCGGCCGCATGGCGATGAACGACGAGGAGACCGTCGCCCTGATCGCCGGCGGCCACAGCTTCGGCAAGACCCACGGCGCCGCCTCGGCCTCGCACGTGGCGGTCGAGCCGGAAGCGGCCGGCCTTGAGGCCCAGGGCTTCGGCTGGCGCAACGACTTCGGCCGCGGCAGGGGCGCCGACACCATCACCAGCGGCCTGGAGGTCACCTGGACCACCACCCCCACGCAGTGGAGCAACAACTTCTTCGAGAACCTGTTCGGGTTCGAATGGGAGCTGGAGAAGAGCCCCGCCGGCGCGCACCAGTGGGTCGCCAAAGGCGCGGACGCCATCATCCCCGACGCGCACGATCCGTCGAAGAAGCGCCGGCCGACCATGCTGACCACCGACCTGTCGCTGCGCTTCGACCCGGTCTACGAGAAGATCTCCCGGCGTTTCCTGGAGAACCCGGACCAGTTCGCCGAGGCCTTCGCCAAGGCGTGGTTCAAGCTGACCCATCGCGACATGGGACCGCGCGCCCGCTACCTCGGCCCGGAAGTACCGGCCGAGGAGTTCCTCTGGCAGGATCCGGTCCCCGCGGTCGATCATCCGCTGATCGACGGCGACGACATCGCCGCGCTCAAGGCCAAGGTCCTGGCGTCGAACCTGTCGGTGTCCGAGCTGGTGTCGACCGCTTGGGCCTCGGCCTCCACTTTCCGCGGCAGCGACAAGCGCGGCGGCGCCAACGGTGCGCGCATCCGCCTGGCCCCGCAGAAGGACTGGGCGGTCAACCAGCCCGAGCAGTTGGCCGAGGTGCTGACCGCCCTCGAAGGGATCCAGGCCGAGTTCAACGCGAGCGCGTCCGGTGGCAAGCAGGTCTCGCTCGCCGACCTGATCGTGCTGGCCGGTTGCGCCGGCGTCGAGCAGGCGGCGAAGAATGCCGGCGGCGAGGTCACGGTGCCGTTCTCGCCGGGCCGAACGGACGCCACGCCGGAACAGACCGACGTGGACGCCTTTGCCGTGCTGGAACCGGTCGCCGACGGCTTCCGCAACTACCTCAAGGGCAGGTTCAGCGTACCGGCCGAGGCGCTGCTGATCGACAAGGCGCAGCTGCTGACGCTGACCGCGCCCGAGTTGACGGTCCTCGTCGGCGGCATGCGCGTGCTCGGCGCCAACGTCGGCCAGGCCCGGCACGGCGTGTTCACCGACAGGCCGGGCACCCTGAGCAACGACTTCTTCACCCACCTGCTCGACATGGGCACCGAGTGGACGCCGGTGTCGGACGAGGCGGAGGTGTTCGAAGGGCGCGACCGCAGGACCGGCGAGCTCAAGTGGACCGGCACCCGCGTCGATCTCGTCTTCGGTTCGAATTCCCAGCTCCGCGCGGTGGCCGAAGTCTATGCAAGCTCGGACGCGCAGGAGAAGTTCGTCCACGACTTCGTGGCGGCCTGGAACAAGGTGATGAACCTGGATCGCTTCGACCTGGCGTGATCCCTGAGAATCGGCCCCGGAGATCCGGCCGACAGCCTCGACCTGGTACCGGCGTCCCGGACTGGGTCGAGGCCGATCGCCTGGTCCAGCCGATGCGGACCCTCGACAACCGGTCGGACGCCACCCCGCCTGCCCGCTCTTCGTAGGAGCGCGCCATGCGCGCGATGCCGCGGACATCGGGCCGCCCGCGGATTCCGGTGACCGGCGCGCCTGCCGGTCCAGAAGCGCGGCATCCACCGGATCCTGCAGGCAACCGCGGCATCGCGCGCATGGCGCGCTCCTACGGCAAGTCCAGGGATCTGCGACTCGGAGGTCCCGGGCACAGCCGGCCCCGTAGGCCGAGCTTGCTTCGCTACGTGGCGTCGATGTCGCCCAGCGCGCGGATCAGCCGGCGTGCACGCTTGTCCGGCTTGCCTTCCGGCGGGTGATAGCCCGCGCGCGCCGCGCGCAGTTCCGCCAGCCGCGTCTCGCGCGCCTTGCGCGAGTCCTCGGACTCCCGGTACAGCGCCTGCGCCACCTTCGCCGGTCCGCGGCTGGTGGACAGGCCCAGCACCTCGACCTCGAACGTTTCCTCGCCGCGCACGATCCGCAACCGGTCGCCGACGCGCACGCCGCGCGCGGGTTTGGCCTGTTGCCCGCCGACGTCCACCTTCCCGCTTCCCACCGCCTGTTTCGCCAGGCTGCGGGTCTTGAAGAAACGCGCGGCCCACAACCAGAGGTCGAGGCGTACGTTGTCGGGAGCATCGGTCATGGCGTTGTCACGAGATGAGTGGATCTGCCAGCGTGCATGGTCCTCTCGCGGATGACCGGTCCATTCCAGTCATGGCCGGGAGATCCGCATGATCCGGTCGCATCCCGCCGATCGGCCAGCGCCGGATGGCAACGAACGGACCGTTCCCGCAAACGCAAACGGCCACCTCGCGGTGGCCGTGCGTGAAGCCGTGCGCCGCCAGCCTACTCGGCGGCGGGGGCGGCCGCTTCGGCGGCAGCGGCAGCGGCTTCGGCCTTGTCGGCGCTGGCCTTGGCGTTCTTGGCCTTGGCCTGGATCGACAGGTCTTCCCTGATGCGCGCCTTCTTGCCGCGCAGATCGCGCAGGTAGTACAGCTTGCCGGCGCGCACCGCACCGCGGCGCTTGACCTCGACCGACTCGATCGCGGCGCTGTGGCTCTGGAACACGCGCTCGACACCGAAGCCGTGCGAGATCTTGCGCACGGTGAACGCGGAGTTCAGGCCGGCATTCTTCTTGGCGATGACCACGCCTTCATAGGCCTGCACGCGCTCGCGATTGCCTTCCTTGACCTTGACGTTGACGACGACGGTGTCGCCCGGGCCGAAGTCCGGCAGTGCGCGCTGGACCTGTTCTTTCTCGAAGTCCTGCAGGAGGGTGCTGAGGGATGGCTTGGTGGTCATGGTCTTGGCCTGTTGGTGTCGTTGTCGGCGTGGTGCACGTGGACGCACGCTCATGGCATGGGCGGAACAGTAAGCCGCGTATTGTAACGACAAATTCCCTTGTGTGGCTAGGGCTTAGCCTCGGCGCGAGAAACGAGGGGAGAAGCTGGCCCTGGGCTTCCTGGCCGGGCAAATCCGGGCTTTCCGCCTGACGCTTCAGCTTCCGCCGTCCCGGTCCCGCCGGTAGTCCGCAAGAAGCGCGCGGTCGGCCGGGGACAGGCCCTGCTCGTCGAGCAGGTCCGGCCGCCGCTCCCAGGTGCGGCCCAGCGCCTGCTGCCGGCGCCAGCGGGAGATCTCGGCATGATTGCCCGACAGCAGCACCTCCGGCACCTCGCCCAGCGGATGGCTGACCGGCCGGGTGTAGTGCGGGCAGTCCAGCAGCCCGTCGTCCTCGAAGCTGTCCTGCGCCGCCGATTCGGCGTCGTTGAGGGCGCCGGCCTGCAGCCGAGCCACCGCGTCCACCACCACCGCCGCCGCCAGTTCGCCGCCGGACAGCACGTAATCGCCGATCGACAGCTCCTCGTCGACCTCGGCCCGGATCAGGCGCTCGTCGACGCCCTCGTAGCGGCCGCAGAGCAGCACCATGCGCTCGCGGCCGGCCAGCTCCCGCACCCTGGCCTGGTCCAGGCGCTGCCCCTGCGGGCTCAGGTAGATGACCCGCACCGGCGCCGGATCGGCGGCGCGCGCGGCGGCAATGGCTGCACGCAGCGGGTCGATCAGCATCACCATGCCGGGGCCGCCGCCGAACGGACGGTCGTCGACACGGCGGTAGTTGCCCTCGGCGTAGTCACGCGGATTCCAGCCATGGAGCGACAGCAGTCCACGCTCCTGCGCGCGCCCGACCACGCCGAAACCCGCGCAGGCGGCGACGAATTCCGGGAACAGGCTGACGATGTCGATGCGCATGGGGCCGGGAATCGGGAATCGGGAATCGGGAATCGGGAATCGGGAATGGTACGGGCAACGACCGCACCGCCGTAGGAGCGCGCCATGCGCGCGATGCCGCGGGCATCGTGCCGCCCGCAAATTCCGGTGACCGGCGCGCCGGCCGGCCCAGATCGCGGCATCCACCGGATTCTGCCGGCACCCGCGGCATCGCGCGTATGACGCGCTCCTACGAGGCGACTCGGCGCTAGAACTCGGGGTCCCAGTCGACCACGACCACGCCGGCGTCGAAATCGACCGAGCGCACGTAGTCCGGGGTGACGAACGGAATCATCCGCTCACGGGCGTCGTCGCGGGCCACCAGCACGTCGTTGGCGCCGGTCTCGAACAGGTAGGCGACGCGGCCGAGCGGTACGCCGTCCACGGTTTCCACGCGCAGGCCTTCCAGGTCGACCCAGTAGTACTCGCCCGGGCCGGGCGGCGGCAGCACCGAACGCGGCACCCACAGCTCGGCGCCGCGCAGGGCCTCGGCGGCGTCACGATCGTCGACGTCGGGGAAACTGGCGACGATGCCTTTCGTGGTCTCGCGCCCGTGGGCGCCGGAAAGCGCGCGCTCGCGGCCCTGCGCATCGCGCAGCAGCCAGGGCTGATAGCGGAAGATCCGTTCGGGCGGGTCGGCGAAGGACTCGAGCTTGAGTTCGCCGCGCACGCCGAAGGCCCCGTGGATCCTGCCCAGCAGGATGCGGCGTCCTGGATCGTTCATGACCGGAGGGCCGCGCCCGGGGCGCGGCCGGTACGGATCAGGCCGAAGCCTGGTCCTGCTGCGACTTGGCCGCTTCCCGGTACAGGTTGCGGACCTTGTCGGTCATCTGCGCGCCCTGCCCCACCCAATGGTCGACGCGGGCGGTATCGAGTACCACGCGCTGCTCGGCGCCGGCGGCGACGGGGTTGTAGTAGCCCACGCGCTCGATGTTGCGACCGTCGCGCGCGCTGCGCGAGTCGGTGACGATGATGTGGTAGAACGGACGCTTCTTGGCGCCGCCACGGGTCAGGCGGATCTTGACCATTTCGGGAGTTTCCTGTGTTGCCCAGTCGCCAGGACGGCGAGGTAAGTCGGGAATTGTAAGCCATTGAACGGCGGTGGGAAACCCTGCCTGACACGCCGGCTTCCCGGCTCAGCGCGCCAGAATGTTGCCCCTGGCGTACCGGCGCCGCTCCGTTCGCATGCCGAGTCTTCACGGCCTTGCCCGTTGCGGCGCGGATCCGCGAGGTTCAGATCGGCTGCCAGGGCCGTCCGGACAGCGCGTCGGCGAGCAGGCGCAGGAAGGCCGGCTCGACCGCATAGCGTTCGGCATCGATCACGGCGATCGCCTGTACGCCGCGCGAATTGGCCGCGAAGGCCGCGACGAAGCCCCCCAGTTCCCGCAATGCGACCGGACGTACGGCCTGCGGCACGCCCGCGTCCGCAAGCCCGGCCTGCAGCAGGCGCTCGGTGACGCCCCGGAGGGCCGGTGCGTCGGGCCAGACCACCTGGCCGCCGTCGTGGAAGCCGATGTTCCAGACCGAACCTTCCAGGACGCCATCGTCCCCGTCCACGAACAGCGCATCGTCGTAACCGCCATGCACCGCGAGCCGGCGGTGGTGGAACAGCGGGAACGTGCCGACGTGCTTGATGTGTGGGGCCTCGCGCCGGTAGCGGAACGATTTCACCCGGAGCGGGACATCCGCGGGTTGCGACGGCGGCAGGATCGCGACCAGGACGCACAGCTCCGCCGGTGCCGCTGCCGACGCGATGTCGTATCCGGGCGCGAACACGGTCGCCCGCAGCGTGCAGTCGGCGGTGTCCGCCGCCTGCAACGCGCGCCTGCATTCCGTGCGCACCCGCTCCGGCTCGAGTTCGCAGCCGAACAGTTCCCGCGTCGCGTCGTAAAGCCGCCGCAGGTGCAGGTCGAACCCCTGCACCGCGCCGCCGCGTACCTGCATCGTGCTGAAATGCCCGTAGTTGGCCAGCGCCAGCGCGCGCAGCGCTTCGGCCGGCGCCGGGCGTCCGTCGATCCAGGCCGAGGTCATCGCGCCGGCCGTCGGCGCGTCAGCGGAACGGCATGTCGCGGCCGCCCATCATGCCCTGCAGGCCGCGCATCATGCCCTTCATGCCGCCGCGGGCCATCTTGCCCATCATCTTTTCCATCTGCTGGTACTGCTTCATCAGCTTGTTGACGTCGGCCGGCGTGGTGCCGGAGCCCCTGGCGATGCGGGCGCGACGCGAGCCGTTGAGCAGGGTCGGGTTGCGGCGCTCCTTCTTGGTCATCGAATCGATGATCGCGACCATGCGCGGCACTTCCTTGCCGATGGCCTGCTGCTTGAGGTGATCCGGCACCTGGCCGATGCCCGGCAGCTTGTCCATGAGCCCGGCGATGCCGCCCATGTCCTGCATCTGGCCCAGCTGGTCGCGCATGTCGTTGAGGTCGAACTTCTTGCCCTTGGCGACCTTCTGCGCCAGCTTCGCCGCCTTGTCCTTGTCGACCTGCTGCTCGACCTGCTCGACCAGGCTGAGCACGTCGCCCATGTCGAGAATGCGGCTGGCGACGCGATCGGGATGGAACACGTCGAGGCCGTCGATCTTCTCGCCGGTGCCGATGAACTTGATCGGGCGGCCGGTGATGTAGCGCACCGACAGCGCCGCGCCGCCGCGGGCGTCGCCGTCGGTCTTGGTCAGCACCACGCCGGTCAGCGGCAGCGCCTCGGCGAACGCCTTGGCGGTGTTCGCCGCGTCCTGACCGGTCATGGCGTCGACCACGAACAGGGTCTCGACCGGATCGACCGCGGCGTGCAGCGCCTTGATCTCGGCCATCATCGCCTCGTCGATGGCGAGGCGGCCGGCGGTATCGACGATCAGCACGTCGGCGTAGGACTTGCGGGCGTCGTCGATCGCCGCACGCACGATCGCTTCCGGCTTCTGCCCGGCGTCGGACGAATGGAACTGCACGCCGGCCTGCGCGGCCAAGGTCTTCAGCTGCTCGATCGCGGCCGGGCGGTAGACGTCGGCGCTGACCACCATCACTTTCTTCTTGCGGCGCTCCTTCAGGTGCTTGGCCAGCTTGCCGACGGTGGTGGTCTTGCCAGCGCCCTGCAGGCCGGCCATCAGGATCACCGCCGGCGCCGGCACGTTGAGGTCGAGTTCGCTGGCCTGCGCGCCCATCACCGTGGTCAGCTCGTCGCGGACGATCCTGATCAGCGCCTGGCCGGGGGTGAGCGATTTGAGCACTTCCTGGCCGACCGCACGCACCTTGATCCGCTCGATCAGGGCCTGCACCACCGGCAGCGCCACGTCGGCCTCGAGCAGCGCGATGCGCACCTCGCGGGTCGCCTCGCGGATGTTCTCCTCGCTCAGGCGGCCGCGGCCGCGCAGGCGTTCCATGGTGCCGGACAGGCGCTGGGTCAGGGACTCGAACATAGGGGAGACGCGGGGGTGGACGGCCGCGAATTATACCGCCCGACCGACGCCCCCGTAGGAGCGCGCCATGCGCGCGATGCCGCGGGTATCCGGTTGCAGGCATTCGCCAAGACACATGGCCCGCAACGGGGCGGGGATCGACTTCGTCTCGCGATTCCGACACCCGCGGCATCGCGCGCATGGCGCGCTCCTACGGGATCAGCCGCGCGTGATCCGAGGTCCCGAACCCGTGTGTACGGCCAGCGCATGTGCGACACTCCCGCGATGACAATCGTTCTCATCGCCGCCCTGCTCTACGTCGCAGCCGCCGCCCTGCTGGTGCGGGAGGTCGCGCGCGACGAACGGTCCGGCACCACGGTCTGGGCGATTCCCGCAGCCTTGGCCGTCCTGGCGCACGCCGGCTTCCACTTGCTGGCCTGGCGTGATGTCGGCGGCGCCGACCTGCACTTCTTCGCCGCGCTGTCGCTGGTCGGCCTGGGCATGGCGATCCTGACCCTGCTCTACGGCACCCGCGGCCGCATGGCGGCGCTGGGCGTGATCGTCTTCCCGCTCGCCGCGGTCTCGCTGGCGGCCTACGCCGGCACCGGCCACCGCAGTGCCGAAGGCCTCGACTGGCGCCTGCAACTGCACGCCTGGCTGGCACTGCTGGCTTACGCGACGCTCGCTATCGCGGCGCTGCTGGCGCTGCTGCTGTGGGCGCAGGAGCGTGCCCTGCGCCGACGCGAGTTCCATCGCTGGCTGCGCGCGCTGCCGCCGCTGACCGAACTCGAATCGCTGCTGTTCCGCAGTATCGCCGTTGGCTTCGTGCTCCTGACCGCCACCCTGCTCACCGGCGTGCTGTTCGTGCACGACTTCTTCGCCCAGCACCTGCTCCACAAGACCGTGCTCAGCGTGCTGTCATGGCTCGCCTTCGGCGCGCTGCTGGTCGGCCGCTGGCGCTACGGTTGGCGCGGCGCGCGCGCGATCGGCTGGACGCTGGCGGCGATGGCGCTGCTGGTACTGGCGTTCTTCGGCAGCAAGTTCGTGCTGGAACTGGTGCTCGGCAGGGCGTGACCCCGGAACCGTGTCGGACCCATGCGGCCGGACACGCTCTCTCGTCAGCCGTCCGCCGATAGCCGATAACGGATCAGGTGCGAGTACACCTGCCCAGGCTCGAGGATGGCGCCGGGAAAACGCGGCTCGTTCGGCGCGTTCGGATAGCCTTGCGGCTCCAGGCAGATGCCGCGGCCGAGTCCGGGATGCTGGCGGTCCAGGCCCTGCCCTTCGTACAGCTGCAGCGCCGGCATCGGACTGTCGAGGTCGAGCACCACACCACTGTGCGGCGAGGCCAGCCGCGCTCGGCAGCGCTGCCCTTCGGCCATCACCAGGCAATGGTCGTAGCCGCCGGCATGGACGAGCTGCGGATGCACGGCGGCGCCGGCGATCCGGCGCGCACGGCGGAAGTCGAACGGCGTACCGGCGACCGGCGCGATCTCGCCGGTCGGGATCAACGCGCCGTCGGCGACCGGCAGGTAGCGGTCGGCCGCCACGCTCAGGACCTGCGCGTCCGCCGGCACGGCGGGGTCGCCGGCCAGGTTGAAGTAGGCGTGGCCGGTCAGGTTGACCGGCGTCGGGGCATCGGCGCACGCCTCGAGCAGCAACTCCAGCGTGCTGTCGCCGATGCTGTAGGTGGCCTCGACCGCGAGGGTGCCGGGATAGCCCGCCTCGCCGGCCGGCGAACGGTAGCCGAGGCGCAGCCGCCTGCCGTCGTGGTCGAGAATCCGCCACAGGCGTCGACCGAAGCCGCAGTTGCCGCCATGCAGGTGATGATCGCCTGCGTTCGCGTCGAGCCGATACGCACGGCCGTCATGCGCGAAGCGCGCACCGGCGATGCGGTTGGCGAAGCGGCCGGCGATCACGCCCAGGTAGGCGCTGTCCCGCCGGTAGTCCTGCAGATCGGGAAGCCCGAGCACCAGTTCGGTCCTGCCCCGGGCGGTCGGCAGGCTCAGACTGCGCAGGATTCCGCCGAACGCCAGCACCTCCGCACGCAGCCCCTGGTCGTCGCCGAGCGTGACCGCATGGACCGGAGTGTCGTCGTCGAGGCGGCCGAATACGCGTTGTCGTGCGGCCATGCACCTTTTCCTCCGGTTGCGGACGTAACGAGTCACCGGCAACGGACGCCGGTCCCGTCGGCCGCGGCAGGTCGCAGGGAGCAGGAAGACGCCATGCTCGCCTGTTTCATGGATAAGGTATCAGGCACTTCACGATCCCCGGCGATATCAAAACCGGCATGCCTGGCCGCGATGATCGGATCGTTCGCAAGCGGATTCGCTGCGGAACGCCGCAACGTGACCGGCGTCCGGCTAATCGATACGAATTCAAATATCGATATGCTCGTTTAATTCATTAGTAGGTTATCAGGCACCTCCACTATTCTCGGGCCGCGGCCACACCATCAAGGCGGGTGTGGCGCCACAAGAACAAGAAGGCGAAGGGATCCGCGGTCGATGATCGCATCGGGCATGTCCCTTCCGGCTTCAACGCCTGAGAACAAAACCGGGAGGGGTGAACCACGATGAAAATCGTGCACGACGGCGGGCGCTCACGTCGCCTGATCAGATCCGCGCTGCCCGCCGCCCTGGCGTTAGCGTTGTCCCAGACCATCGCGACCACCGCGTTCGCGCAGCAGGCCGACCCGCCGCCGGACCCGCCGGACGATTCCCCGACCAGTTGCCCGGAGGGCGCCGATCCCGACGCCCCCTGCCCGCTACCCGCGGCGGGCGTGCAGGACCTGCAGACGGTTGAGGTGCGCGGCGTGCGCGGCAGCATCGCCAGCGCGATCGCGCTCAAGCAGCAGGCGACCGAGATCACCGATTCCATCGTCGCCGAGGACATCGGCAAGCTGCCCGACAACAGCGTCGCCGCCGCCCTGCAGCGCGTCACCGGCGTGCAGGTCACGCGCGGCGCCGGCGAGGTCGGCACGGTGCTGGTGCGCGGCCTACCCAACGTCGTCACCACGCTCAACGGCCGCAACGTGTTCACCACCACCGGGCGCGGAATCGCCCTGGCCGACATCCCAGCCGACCTGCTGCAACGCGTGGACGTCTACAAGACCAGCGCCGCCGAGCACATCGAGGGCGGCATCGCCGGCCTGATCGACGTGCGCCTGCGCCGGCCGTTCGATTTCGAGGACGGCTGGACCCTCGCCGGGGGTCTGCGCGCGGTACGGAGCGAGCAGTCCGGCAAGACCGATCCGATCGGCAGCCTGACCGTCAACCGGCTCTGGGACAGCGGCGTCGGCAAGATGGGCCTCATGGCCAGCGCCTCGTACCAGTCGCAGCGCTACCTGGAGAGCAACACCTTCAACGGCACCTACGACCTGATCGCCAACCCGGCCGATCCCGCGGAACAGGTGTTCATGCCGTTCGTGGTCGGCTCGATCTACTCGCGCGGCGACCGCGATCGCAAGGCCGCCAACGTGTCGTTCCAGTGGCAACCGAGCGAGCGCAGCGAAATCTATTTCGACGGCTTCTACGTCGGTTACCAGAACGACTCGCAGCTCAACTTCTGGATCCCGCTGCCCGGCCTGGCCAATCCCGACAACACGGAGTCGGTGACGCTGCGCCCGGACAGCAACGTGGTCGACAGCGTGGTGGCGCGCGACATGTTCACTCTGACCAGCAACCAGGCGTTCGATGATGCCTCGGATACCTGGCAGGGCGCCGTCGGCTGGAAGTGGACCGGCGACAACGCGGTGGTGAACACCGAGCTGGCCTATACCTACAGCACCGCCGACAACCGCAGCTTCATTCTCGACACCGCCTTCATCGCGCCGCGCCTGCGCGTAGACTTCTCCAATGGCGGCGCCTCCGACGCCCTGGCCAGCAACGCCGACGGCAGCGCGTTCGACGTCACCGACCCGTCGCACTATTGGCTCGAGCAGTACTACGACGCCTGGAGCCGGCAGGAGGGCAAGGACTGGTCGTGGAAGACCGACGCGACCTTCTTCGTCGACGCCGGACCGGTGAATGCGATCGACGCCGGCGTGCGCGCCAGCCTGCGCAAGGCGATCAACATCGCCGCGGACACCGGCGGCCGTTTCAACGTCAGCGGCAGCCAGGTGTTCGTCGACGACATTCCGGGGCTGGCCGATGTCACTCCGGGCGGCCTGCTCGACGGCGAGCGCGAGATCTCGACCAGCCGCTGGATGATCCCCAACCGCCGCTTCCTGCTCGACCAGTCGTCCGTCATCCGCACCGCGATGGGCCACGACCCGGCCGCGCCGCAGGTGAATCCGGCGCTGTTCTTCGATGACGCCGAGGACACCTACGCCGCGTACCTGCAGGCGAACTACGCGCTGGACATCGGCGACATGCCGCTGACCGGCAGGCTCGGCGTGCGCGTGGTGCGGCTCGACTCCGAGCTCAAGGGCACCGAGATCGTCGACGGCGTGCAGAGCCCAGTCGACATCGACAAGAGCGACACCGAAGTACTGCCCAACTTCAGCGCCAACCTGGCGCTGCGCGACGACCTGCTGCTACGCCTGGGGCTCGGCAAGTCGGTCACCCGCCCCGACTTCGAAGCGCTCAACCCGCAGCTGTCGCTGTTCCAGGAGACCGAGACCCTGCCGGCCCGCGGCAGCGGCGGCAACCCGGACCTGGACTCGGTCGAATCGACCAATACCGACCTGTCGCTGGAGTGGTACTTCAAGCCCGGATCGCTGCTCTCGGCCACCGCCTTCCATCGCGACATCGAGGGCTACATCCAGACCTATGCCAGCGACGAGGTCATCGACGGCGTTTCGTACTCGATCACCCGCCCCCGCAACACCGGCAGCGGTTCGCTGAAGGGCATCGAACTGGCCTATACCCAGTTCTTCGACTTCCTGCCGGGCTGGCTGTCCGGCTTCGGCACGCAGTTGAACACCACCTTCATTTCCGCCGAGACCGAATCCCCGACCGGCGAGATGCAGGACCTGGTCAACGTCTCCGACCGCGCCTGGAACGCGATCCTGATCTACCAGCGCGACCCGATCTCGGCGCGGCTGGCCTACAACTGGCGCGACGACTACGCGATCAGCTTCAGCGAGACCGGCGCGCAGCCGTCGGCGATCTACGTCGCGCCGGTGGAGAGCCTGGACTTCCAACTCAACTACGACGTCAACCCGCACATGACGCTGTCACTGGAAGCCACCAACCTGCTGGGCAAGGCGACCCGGAACTATTTCGGCGACGAGTACCTGTACCCGCGCGACGTCGGATCCGCGGAACGCACGATTTCGTTCGGGCTACGCTTTCGCCTGTAACCGCAGGCACCGGGACCCGATCCGGCACCCGGATGCGCATTTGCTCGTCATCCCGGCGCCAGGCCCAAGATGGACCAACCTCCGGCTGCTATAAAACCGCTTGATCAGCTTCGCCGTCGAAAATCACCTCAGCCTGCACCAGACGAACGTTACAGAAGTTGCCCAGCACCGCATCGCCGCACCCGCAACAAGGAGATCCCCCGATGTCGTTGAAGCGCCTGCTCCACGCCTTCTCCCTGGCCGCCGTACTGGCCGCGTTCCCCGCGGCCGCCCAGCCTGCCGATGCCGCCGAGGTGCGCGCCACCCTCCGCGCCGACGCGCCCGGCGACACCGTCAGCCGCCACATCTTCGGCCAGTTCGCCGAGCATCTCGGCTCCGGCATCTACGGCGGCATCTGGGTCGGCGAGGACTCGCCCATCCCCAACACCCGCGGCTACCGCAACGACGTGGTCGAGGCGCTGCGCAGGCTCGAGGTGCCGGTGGTGCGCTGGCCCGGCGGCTGCTTCGCCGACGAGTACCACTGGCGCGAGGGCATCGGCCCGCGCGACCAGCGCCCGGTGCGCGTCAACACCCACTGGGGCGGCGTCGAGGAACCGAACACCTTCGGCACCCACGAGTTCATGGACTTCGCCGAACTGATCGGCACCGACGCCTACGTCTCCGGCAACGTCGGCAACGGCACCCCGGAAGAGATGGCCGCCTGGGTCGAGTACATCACCTCCGACACCAAATCCACGCTGGCCGAGGAACGCCGCGCCAACGGCCGCGAGCAGCCATGGAAGCTGCCGTTCTTCGGCGTCGGCAACGAGCTGTGGGGCTGCGGCGGCAACATGCGCCCCGAGTACGCCGCCGACCTGCACCGCCGCTACCAGACCTTCGTCAAGGCGCCCCACGACCAGGAACTGGTGAAGGTCGCCGCCGGCGCCAACTCCGACGAGTACAACTGGACCGAGGTGATGATGCGCGAAGCCGGTGACCACATGGACGCGCTGTCGGTGCACTACTACACCGTCGTCGGCGACTGGCCGCCGCGCGGCTTCTCGTTCGAGTTCGAGGAGGACGCGTGGATCGAGACCCTGTCACGCGCCCTGTACATGGACGAATTGATCACCCGCCACAGCGCGATCATGGACAAGTACGACCCGGAGAAGAAGGTCCCCATGTACGTCGACGAATGGGGTACCTGGTACGCCGGCCTGCCCGGCGTGAATCCCGGCTTCCTGCACCAGCAGAACACGCTGCGCGACGCGCTGGTCGCCTCGCTGACGATCGACATCTTCAGCCGGCACGCCGACCGGGTGAAGATGGCCAACATCGCGCAGATGGTCAACGTGCTGCAGGCCATGATCCTCACCGACGAGGACAACATGCTGCTCACCCCCACCTACCACGCCTTCGAGCTGTACCGCCCCTTCCAGGACGCCACCCACCTGCCCCTGGAGATCCAGGCGCCCAATTACGAGCACGCCGACTACTCCGTGCCCGCAGTGCACGGCTCGGCCGTCCGCGGCAAGGACGGCCACGTCTACGTTGCCCTGACCAACCTCGACGCGAACCGTGGCGCGGCCGTTTCGGTCGGGCTGCAGGGCCACGACGCCACCCGCGTCTCCGGCCGCATCCTGACCGCACCGGCGATCGATTCGCACAACACCTTCGACCAGCCCGAGACGGTCGAGCCCGCCGACTTCGACGGCGCCCGGGTGGATGGCGGACAGCTCACGGTCGACCTGCCGGCCAAGTCCGTGGTGATGCTGCAGCTGCAATGATCGACACGACGCGGCGCGGCACAACGCCGCGCCGCGCTTCCCGGGCAACCGGTATTCGTCCGTTTCACTATCGGCATCTCGAAATGAGAACTGTGCCGGAGCGGCGCGGGCGGGCGGGACTATGATCGCCTTGGGGACATTGGGGATACCGGCATGCCCGGCAACGACGAGGAGCACGACCCGCAGGTGCAGGCCGACGCGGTCCATTGGCGCGGCAGCCTGCGCACGCGGATCGCGCTGTGGTCGGGGCTGATCACCCTGTTGCTGTTGCTGCTGGTCACCGTCGCCACGGCGTGGTTCATGCGCCAGATGATCATCGACGGCGCCCAACTTGACACCCGCGCCAGCGCACGCGAGGCGGCCGAGCGTCTGGGACGGACGCTGCGTACGGTGACGATCACCGCGCACGGCGTGGCGAACCTGGTGATTGATGCCCGGCCGCAGCCGGAGCAGCTGAGCGCCAGCTTGCGCGCCCTCGTCCAGGCCACTCCGGGCGTCAGCGGCGGGCTGCTGGCGCTGGAACCCGAACGCCCCGACGAGGCCGCCTTCGTGCGCTACATCGCCGCCACCGGCAACGACCGCGACTTCGTCGCCGACGGCTACGACTATCGCGCCCAGGCCTGGTACCGGCGCACCCTGGCCACCGCCGACGGCTGGTGGTCCGAGCCCTATCTCAACGAAACCGCCGGCCGCGTGTGGACGGTCACCTACAACCTGCCGCTGCGCGCACGCGACGGCGGCGGCGCCCGCGGCATGGTCAGTCTGGACCTGCCGCTGGATACGCTGACCGAATCGATCGAGACCCTGGCCTACCTGCCGGGATGGCGGGTGACCTTGGTCGCGCCCGCCGGCACCCTGGCCATGAGCACCATTCCGGACGTGGCCCTGCGCCAGACACTCGACGGTTACATTCGCAATGCCGGGCGCACCGACCTGGGGCAGGCGGCCGAGGCGGTGCGTCTGCAACGCCCCATGCACTACGTCCACATCGACGATTCCAGCGGCGAGAAGCGCTACACCGTGGTCGAGCCGGTCGCCGACAGCGGCTGGTCGCTGCTGGTGGCGCAATCCTACGCACTGGTCGTCGCACGACTGAACCGGGCGCTGTACCTGCTGCTGGCGGCCGGGGTGCTGCTGGCGCTGGTCAGCACGCTGCTGGTGCGACGCCTGGCCAGGCAGGTCAGCCGGCCGGTGGAGCAGCTAGCGGCTTCGGCCGCGCAGATGGGCCGTGGCCATTACCGCACGCCCATCGCCCACACCGGCCGCCGCGACGAGGTGGGGCTGATGGCACGCACGTTGGAACACGCGCGCGACTCGATCCGGCGTCAACTGGCAGAGATCGAGGAGATGGGCGCGGCCCGGCAGAAGCTGGAAAGCGAGCTGTCGATCGCCCGCGACATCCAGCTGGCGATGCTGCCGCTGGGCCGGGTGATCGGCCGCGGCCACAGCCAGCTCGATGCGCAGGCGGTGCTGGAACCGGCCAAGGCGGTGGGCGGGGATTTCTACAACTTCATCGAGCGCGGCGACGGCGAGCTGTGGTTCGTGATCGGTGACGTGTCCGACAAGGGCGTACCCGCGGCGCTGTTCATGGCCCGTGCCGTCACCGTGCTGGAAGTCGCCAGTCAGGCCGCCGATTCGCCCGCGCAGGCCTTGGCCGAGGCCTCGCGGCGGCTGGTCCAGGGCAACGACACCTGCATGTTCGCTACCGTGTTGTGCGGCCGCATCGACGTGCGCAGCGGCGACTGCGTGCTGGCCAGCGCCGGTCACGACCCGCCGGTGCTGCTGCACGCCGATGGCCGCGCGGAAATGCTGGCGCTGGACAACGGCCCGCCGCTGGGCTTCGAGGTCTGCGAGGACTTCCCGCTGTGGCGGGGCCGCCTGCACCCCGGCGCCAGCCTGCTGGCCTATACCGACGGCGTGACCGAGGCCTTCAACCTCAATAACGAAGCCTATGGCAGCGAGCGCCTGCTGGCGGTAATCCGACCCAGCCACAGCGCGCTGGACAACTGCCAGCGGCTGATCGCCGAAGTGCACGGTTTCGCCGGCAGCGCGCCGCAGTCCGACGACATCACCGTGCTGGCGATCCGTCTGAGCCACGAACCCATCCCTACCCTTCTTGCCGAACCGGAAGCGACGCCATGCTGATGAAACTGATCGTGCCGGGCGAGCACGCCCGCGTGGAAGACCTCAACGCCTCGCTGGAAACGGTGCTCACCCGACACGGCGTAGTCCACGGCGTGCGCGACGACGTGCGCCTGATCGTGGAGGAACTGGCCAGCAACGCCATCGAGCACGGCGGCCCCGACGGCATGCCGGTCGGGCAGCACGAACTGTCGGTGGACATCGCCATCCGCGACGACCTGCTGACCCTGCGGTTCCGTGACGACGGCGCGCCCTTCGACCCGATGAGCGCACCGCCGCCCGACCTGGACGCGGACATGGACGATCGTCCGATCGGCGGACTGGGCCTGTACCTGATCAAGCAACTGGCCGAGGAAATCGACTACCGCCGCAGCGACGACCACAACCTGTTGCGCGTCACCCTGCGCATCCCCACGCCGGAGAAGCAAGCATGAGCCTCGACATCCAGATCCATCCGCCGGCCAACGGCAACCAGCGCGTCGCGCTGGCCGGCCGCCTGGACACTCACAGCCACGCCCAACTGGACGCCAGCCTCGCCCCGCTGCTGGCCGCTCCGCCGCGCGGGTCGGTGCTGGTGCTGGAGCTGACCGGTCTGGAGTACATCAGCAGCGCCGGCATCCGTTCCATCTTCAAGGCCCGCAAGGCCCTGGCCGCGCACGGCGGCAAGGTGCTGGTGGTCGATCCGCAGCCGCAGATCCAGAAGGTGTTCGACCTGGTGAAGGCAGTGCCCATGAACGAGATCTTCTCGTCGACGGCGGAAGCCGATGCGTACCTGGACGCGATGCAGCGCAAGGTGCTGGAGGGCGACGAGGACGACGATTGAAGCGTCATCGCGGACGAGCATGGTGGGCCAAGGCCCACTGCAAGGGTCTGACAGTCACCCGGCAAAGCCGGGGTTTGCTTCGGAGAAATCAAGGCTCCAGCACCGCAGCATCCGCTATCGGCCAGCCGTCCGCGTCCCAGCCCAACTCGGCGATCTTGAGCTTGGGCCGGCCGCCGTCCTCGGTGTCATAGGCGTGGAAGACCAGGTAGTCCTTGCCGTCGAAGGTGTAGGCGCTGTTGTGGCCGGGCCCTGGCCAGCGCGGCGTGCCGGCGAGGACCTGGGTGCCGCCGCCCTGGTCGAGGCGCCTGCCTTCCCTGTCCAGGTACGGGCCGCGCACATCGCGCGAGCGGCCGACCATGATCCGGTAGGTGCTGTCCACGCCGCGGCAGCAGCTGTCCCAGGACAGGAACAGGTAGTACCAGCCGTCCTTGCGGAAGATGAAAGGCGCTTCCAGCGCCGCGGGCGCGGCGGTGCGGTCGTCGGCATCGAACGGGCGCTCGCGCCGGGCAATGGTGTGCCATTCCTGCGGCTGGGCGATGCTGCGGCGGTCGGCGCCCAGGCGCACCAGCTTCAGTCCGCTCCAGAACGAGCCGAAGCTGAGCCAGGGCGTGCCGTCGTCGTCCTCGACCAGATTGGCGTCGATCGCGTTCCACAGGTCGCGGCCCGGCACCGAGCGGATCAGGATGCCGTGGTCCACCCACCCGAATGCGGGATCTCCAGGGTCGAGCGTGGTGCTGGTGGCCACGCCGATCGCCGAGGTGTTCTTGCCGCCGGAGGAGATCGAGTAGTACAGCGAGTAGACGCCGTCGTGATAGGAGATGTCCGGCGCCCAGACGTGGCCGTTGAAGTCCGGCACGACGTCGTAGGCCCAGGCGGGGATCTGTGGGAACACCGGCGGCTCGGCCTTCCACTTCTTCATGTCGGGCGAGCTGTAGACCGAGATGCCCGGTCCGGTGACGAACAGATACCAGGTGTCGCCCTCGCGGATCATCACCGGATCGTGCGCGAGCACGTCGGCCCAGTAGCCTTCGCGCTGCTGCGCGACCGGCGGGTCGTGCAGCATCGACGAGGGATGCTCAGGCGCCTGCGCGGCCGCGGCCCAAGGTGCGAGCGCCATGCACGACAGCAGCATGGCGTGCAAGCGACGGCGGCGGGTCGTCGAGTGGATCGTTGCCATGACGGATCTCCTGCTCACAAATCGATCTCGCGCAGCGGCCGCCCGAACACCGGCATGCCGTCCGCATCCCAGTGCAGCGGCTGCACGCAGGTGTGGCGGTCCGGGTTCCACAGCGGGTCGCCCTCGATGTCGCGGTAGTTGCGCGCGTGGTAGACCAGCAGGTCCTGCCGGCCGTCCTCGCTAACGGTGAAGCCGTTGTGGCCGGGGCCGAACACCTCGCGCTCCACGTCGGTGGCGAACATCGGCTGCGGCGATTTCTGCCAGTTGGCGGGATCGAGCAGGTCGGCGCCTGCATCGGCGTGCAGCAGGCCCATGCAGTAGCGCGCGTCGGTGGCGCTGCCCGAATAGCTGAGGAACACCCGGCCGTGGCGCACCAGCGCCGCCGGCCCTTCGTTGACCAGGAAGCCCTGCACTTCCCAGTCCAGCTCCGGCCGGCTCAGCAGCACCGGCGGGCCGGCCAGTTGCCAGGGCGTGGCCATTGGCGCGATATAGAGGTTGGAATTGCCGGGGACGTCCGGGTGCTTCTGCGCCCAGACGTAGTAGCGGCGGCCACGGTGGGCGAAGCTGGTGGCGTCGAGGCTGAAGCTGTCGATACCGGTCTCGACGCGGCCCAGTTCCTCCCATCCACCCTGCAGCGGATCGGCGTTGGCGTTGCGCAACGCGTACATGCGGTGCTGGAACAGGCCGTCGCGGATCTCGCGCGAGGGCGCTGCGGCGAAGTACACGTACCAGACACCGTCGATGTGGTGGACCTCCGGCGCCCAGATCAGCGCGCTGGCCGGCCCTTCCGGCGGTGCGCCCCAGATCGTCACTGGCGCCGCATCGGCCAGGCCCGACAGCGACTTCGCGCGGCGCAGTTCGATGCGGTCGTACTCGGGCACCGAAGCGGTGAAGTAGTAGTGGCCGTCCTGGTGGCGGAGGATGCACGGGTCGGCACGGTTGCGGATCAGCGGATTGCGCAGGGTCATCATGGGTTCCCGGGTTCGAGGCGCATCGGTTTTTCCGGCGCGGAATCGTCGCCGCCGGCCGGCAGGATCCCGGCCCGGATCTCGCGGTAGTAGGCGTCGGTGATGCGGTAGCGGTACATCAGCAGGCCCATCAGCGTGTGGAAGGCGCCGGGGATCACCGTGAGCATCAGCGCGATGCCGGTGAGGGTGAAGTCGCTCTGCGGCTGGTCGGGCACGTACTGGAAGTACGCCAGCAGGCTGCCGACCACGGCGCCGGCCACGCCCATGCCGGTCTTCTGGAAGAACGAGATGCCGCCGAACGCCAGCCCCGACACGCGCTTGCCGGTGCGCGCCTGGCCGTAGTCGACCGCCTCGGCGATCGCCGACCAGAACACCGGCGCGTGCAGGTCGACCACGAAGCTGATCAGGAAATACAGCACGAATGCCAGCACCACGTCGCCGGGCCTGACCAGCACGAACATCAGCACGCTGAGCATGCCGACCGCCAGCTGGCTGAGCCGGAACAGCTTGACCTTGCAGTACTTCTTGGTGATCCAGGTGGAGGCGACCATCGCCAGGATCGCGGCGCCCACGCCGGTCGACAAGAACGCCGACAGCATGCCGGCGTCGCCGCCGAGATAGTACTTGGCGTAATACGCGGCCACCGAGCCGCGCACCACGTAGCCGATGGTGCCGATCACGCAGACCGCACACAGCACCAGCCACTGGTCGTTGCGCAAAAGCAGGCGCACCTGCTCGCGCAGCGGCTTGCGTTCGACCTCGTGGCGCAGGCGCTCGGTGGTGGTGAAGAAACAGAACAGGAACAGCAGCGTCGCCATCAGCCCCATCAGGCCCATCGCCAGCTGGTAGCCGCGCGACAGGCTGCCGCCGCCCCAGGCGACCGCCAGCTGCGGCACCACGATGGTCACCAGGAACGCGGCGATCTTGGCGAAGAACAGCCGGTAGCCGTTGGCCGACAGGCGCTCCTTGGGATCACCGGTCAGCACGCCGATCAGCGAGATGTAGGGAATGGTGACCGCGGTGAAGATCACGATCACCAGGCTGTAGGTGGCGTAGGCCCAGGCCAGCTTGAGGTTGTAGTCCAGGTCCGGGGTGCTGAAGGCCAGGAACACCGCGACGCCGAACGGCACCGCCAGTACCAGGAAGTACGGACGGTAGCGGCCCCAGCGGGTGGTGTAGCGGTCGGTCACCAGGCCCATCAGCGGGTCGGTGACGGCATCGAGCATGCGCACCGCGAGGAACATGATCGCCAGGTCGGCAGGGCGCAGGCCAAAGATGTCGGTGTAGAAAAAGGTGATGATCAGCATCATCGACGACATGACGACGTTGACCGCCATGTCGCCGGCGCCGAAGCCGACTTTTTCCAGGACCCCGAGTTTTCGTGTTCGCATTGGCTTTCTCTAGTGCGCGTGGCGGACCAAACCGACATGCGCGGTCCTGTGCCGTTGTTGGCTGTCCGTTGCCGTCATTCGTCCCCCCGCACCGTCATCCCGGCAGCCTTCAACAGCCGCATGGCTGGTCAAGCCGGGATCTCCCCCTGATTTGAGCGATGCAGCCAGCGGCAGTCGCGGCTTCGGCATGGCGCAGATCTTCCGGGAAGCGGCGTGATCCATGATCAGAACTGCGGCTTGCGTTCCCACGCCGGGCGCGCGCGGCAGTAGACCGCGTAGCGCTCGTCGCGGATGCGGTGCAGCGGGATCAGCTGCAGCGGGCCGTCGATCCCGGTCGCCTCGAACACCTGGCCGCCCTCCCCGCTCCGGCGAACCCAGGACTCGTCGGGTTCGAAGAACACCGACGGCAGCTGCGTGCCGGTCAGGCGGTTGAACGATGGCCGCGGATCGGACACGCGCACGCGGTCGGGATCGATCCCCTCGCGGCCCAGCCGCGCCGCCAGCACCAGCGGGCCGTACATCATCGCCTGCAGGCTCGGCTCGTCCGGCAGCGGCGCGGCGTGCAGCGCCATCGGCAGGCCGAGCTCGATGCGGTCGCCGTCCTCGAAGCGGCGGTCGAGGACCAGGTAGCTGCCCGGCGCCGCCTGCAGCGCCTGCGCCTGGCCGTTGATCTTCAGCGTCGCGCCCGCCGCCCAGTCCGGGATGCGGATGCGCATCTCGAGCTGCCGCGGACGCTCGAGATCGAACGCCAGCGTGGTGCCTTCCTCGTCGGGGAAACGCGTGGTCTGCCGCAACCGCAGGCCTTGTTCGGGCCAGGACAGCTCGGAGGCGATGAAGAGATTGACGAAGAGGCTGTCGCCGTCGTGGAAGTAGATCGTGTCGTTGCTCCGGGCGAACTCCTCCACGCCGGTCCCGGTGCAGCACCAGAACGAATCGAACGGCGTGTTGTAGGTCTTCCAGTAGCCGGCATCCATCGGCACGAAATACATCATCATGCCGGCGTCGTCCTGGGTGCCGAGGCGTGCGTTGAACAGCACGCGCTCGTAGTAGTCCATCAGCGCGGCGTCGGGCTCCCAGCCGTACAGGTGACGGGTCAGCCGCAGCATGTTGTGGCTGCAGCAGCTCTCGTGCGAGTGGCCGCTGAGGCGGCCGGCGAACCGCCCCGGTTCGGCCCAGTGCTCGTAGTCGCTGGTGCCGCCGGTGCAGTAGGCATGGTCATCGGTGACGATGCGCCAGAAGTTGCCGGCCACCTGCCGGTAGCGCTCGCCGGCGCCGGCCTCCCAGGCCCGTGCCGCGGCGATCACCTTGGGAATCTGGGTATTGGCGTGCAGGCCGGCCAGCGCGTCGCGGCCTTCGGCGAGCGGTTCAAGCAACCGCGCATGGTCGAAGCGCAGCGCCCAGCGCCTGTGGCGGTCGGCGCCGGTCACCTCGTGCAAGTTCAGCAGGGTCTCGCCGATGCCGCCGAACTCGACCCCGAGGATGCGTTCCCAGGCCGCGTCGTCGAATCCGTCCATCCATGCGCCGAGCCAGTCGGCCATCCGCGTCGCCGTGCGCAGGGCCGTGCGGTTGCCGCAGTGCACGGCCATCGCCAGGTGCCCGGCGATGATCTTGTCGCAGGTGTAGATCGGCACCCATACGTTCTCGCCGCGGCCGAGACGGTCGTAGAAGCTCGCCGGATACGCGCCGAGATAGCCGTCGTCCCGCTGGCACTCGGCGAGCGCGTCGACCAGCGCGTTGGCCTTGTCGAGCACCGCGCCATCGGCGGTGGCCGCGTACAGCAGCGCGCAGGCGCTGAGGTAGTGCCCGCCGGAAAAATGCCCGCGCAGTTCGCAGTGCGGCGATTCCCAGCCACCAAGGGGTTGCGCCGACGACGGCAGGCCGGCGGTGAGGCGGAAGCTGTGCAGCAAGCGCGCGTTGGGAATCGACATCAGGTAGCGGCGGTCGCGCTCGCGCGCCTGCAGGAACGGACCGTCCAGCAGCCGCACGCGGTCTGCGACGAACGGCTGCGCCCGCCAGCGCGGTTTCGGGCGCGGCGCGGCCGGCCCGGTCTCCGCCGCCGTCGCGTTCGCGCCCAAGGCGATGCCGGCCGCCGCCGCAGCGCTGCCCTGGAGGAACGTGCGACGGGATACGGCTGGGCCGGCGCCGGGCCGGTGGTCGTCGTTCGAATGTGTCATCGGAAGGTCCCCCGTTTCATGCGGCTGCGCTCGAACAGCCGCTGTAGCAGGCAGAACACGAACAGCAGCACGCCGATGGCGATGCGCGTCCACCACGAACTCAGCGTGCCCTCGAACGCGATCAGGGTCTGGATCAGGCCGAGGATCAACACGCCGACCAGGGTGCCGGCGACGTAGCCGGTGCCGCCCGCCAGCAGCGTTCCGCCGATCACCACCGCGGCGATCGCGTCCAGTTCCAGCCCCAGCGCGTGCAGGCTGTAGCCCGACAGCATGTAGAAGGTGCAGACCACGCCGGCCAGCGCGGCACAGAAGCCGCTCAGCGCATAGACGCGCACCAGCGTGGAGGCGACCGGCAATCCCATCAGCGCGGCCGACTGCGCATTGCCGCCGATCGCGTACACGGTACGGCCGAAACGCGAGCAATGCGCCAGCGCGATGCCGGCCGCGACCGTCAGCAGCGCGATCACCGCGCTGGCCGACAGCGCGTTGCCGCCGCCGAGCGGGATGCGCAGATAAGCGATCTGCGTGTACAGCGGATGGGTGATGCCGATCGAGTCCACGCTGATCAGCGTGCTGGCGCCGCGTGCCAGGAACATGCCGGCGAGCGTGACCACGAATGGCTGCAGCCGAAAGCGTTCGATCAACGCACCCATGCCGGCGCCGAACGCGGTGCCGAGCGCCAGTGCCAGCGCGATCGCCGCCAGCGGATGCCAGCCGCCGTGTTCCACCAGCGATGCCAGCAGCACCGTGGTGAAGGCGATCACCGCGCCGACCGACAGGTCGATGCCGCCGGTCAGGATCACGAAGGTCAGGCCGACCGCGGCGATGCACAGGAAGGCGTTGTCGATCAGCAGGTTGAGGAATACCTGCGGCGACAGGAACCCCGGATACAGCACGCCGCCCGCCCCCGCCATCGCCACGAACAACGCCACCGTCACCAGCAGCGGCAGGAACTTGGGATCGATGCCGTGCAGCGGCCATGCGCCGAACCCGCTGCCGGCGGCGGCGTCTCGCGCGCGGCTCATGCCCCGCCCTCCGCGGCCGCGCGCCGCAGCACCACGCGCCGCACGCCGGCCCGGAACTGCGCCGACTGCAGCAGCAGCACGACGAACACCAGCAGCGCCTTGACCAGCAGGTTGACCTGCGGCGGCACGCCGATCGAGTAGATGGTCGCGGCCAGCGTCTGGATGATCAGCGCGCCGACCACGCTGCCGGCGAGGCTGAAGCGGCCGCCGCTGAGCAGGGTGCCGCCGAGGGTCACGGCCAGGATCGCGTCGAGCTCCAGCAGTTGCCCGGCATTGTTGGCGTCGGCGCTCTTGACGTTGGAACTGACCAGGATGCCGGCCAGTCCCGCGCTCAGCGCGCAGAACACGTACAGGCAGACCGTGATCAGCCGCGCCGGCACGCCCGCGACCCGCGCGGCGAGCGGATTGCCGCCGATCGCGCGCACGAACAGGCCGAGCGCGGTGCGGTCGAGCGCCAGGTACAGCAGCAGGCCGACGCCGGCGACGATCCACAGCGACACCGGCAGGCCCAGGAAGAAACCGCTGCCGAAGAAGAAGTACGGCGGGTAGTAGATGGTCAGGATCTGGCCGTCGCCGATCAGCTGCGCGATGCCGCGCCCGGCGACCATCAGGATCAGCGTGGCGACGATCGGCTGCATGCCAGCCTTCACCACCAGCATGCCGTTCCACAGGCCGCACAGGGCCGCCGCGCCCAGCGCCGCGGTCAGCACCAGCGGCAGCGGATAGCGGCTGCCGGCCTGCTCGCCGCCGATCATCCAGGCCGCCACCGTGGCGGAGATGGCGAGCACCGCGCCGACCGAGATGTCGAGCCCGCGCACGGCGATCACCAGGGTCATGCCGAGCGACACCAGCGCGAGCGGCGCGGCGCGGTTGAGGATGTCGATCAGGCTCCCGTAGAGATGGCCGTCGCGCCACTGCAGGCCGAGGAAGCCGGGATTGAACAGCGCATTGCCCAGCAGCAGCAGCGCCAGCGCCGCCAGCGGCCAGAACAGCGGGTGCGCGAACGTGCGCCGGTGCCAGGCGACGGCTGCGGGAGGATGCACGGACGGGGCCATCACGACTGCCCCGCGATCATGTCGAACACCGCGTCCTGGCCGCTGCCGGCGGGCAGTTCGCCGACCTTGCGGCGGTCGCGCATGACCGCGATGCGGTCCGAGACCCGCACCAGCTCCTCCATCTCCGCCGAGATGAACAGCACCGCCATGCCGGCGCGCGCCAGGCGCAGGATCTCGGCCATGATTTCCTGCTTGGCGGCGATGTCGATACCACGCGTCGGTTCATCAAGAATCAGCACGCGCGGCTCGGTCGCCAGCCAGCAGGCGAGCACCACCTTCTGCTGGTTGCCGCCGGACAGCAGTCCGACCGGCGTCTCGATGTCCGGAACTTTGATCCCGAGCGCGTCGACGTAGCGCCGCGCCAGCTCCGCCTGCCGGGCCCGCGACAGGAAACGCCGCAGGCCGCGCCGCGCCTGCAGCGCGAGCACGATGTTCTCGCGCACCGAGAGGTCGGCGACGATGCCCTCGGTCTTGCGTTCCTCCGGGCACAGTGCGACACCGTGCGCGACCGCGTCGGCGGGCGCGCGCAACGCCACCTCGCGCCCGTCGATGCGGATGCCGCCGCTGTCGGCGCGATCGAGCCCGAACAGCAGCCGCGCCAGCTCGGTGCGGCCGGAGCCGAGCAGCCCGCCGAGGCCGAGCACCTCGCCGCGGCGCAGGTCGAGATCGGTCGGGGCGACCTGGCCGCGCCGCCCGAGCCCGCGGGCCTCGAGCACGGTGACCGCCTCGCCCGAATCGTCCGCACTGGGCCCCGCATCGCCGCCGAGCGCGACCTCGCGTCCGACCATCGCCGCCACCAGTTGCGCATGCGACAGCGCCGCGGCAGCGTATTCGCCGACCAGGCAGCCGTTGCGCAGCACGGTGATGCGGTCGCCGATCTCGTAGACCTGGTCGAGGAAGTGGCTGACGAACAGGATCGCCAAGCCCTGGTCGCGCAGCCGCCGCAGCAGCGCGAACAGCTCGCGCACCTCGTCCTCGTCGAGGCTGGAGGTGGGCTCGTCCAGGATCAGCACGCGCGCCGACACGCCCAGCGCGCGCGCGATCGCCACCATCTGCTGCACGGCGACCGGATAGGCCGACAGCGGCCGCCCCGGATCGATGTCCAGGTTCAAGCGCCGCAGCAGTTCGCGCGCGCCGCGATCGACCGCGCGCCAGTCGATCGCGCGCAGCCGGCGCGTGCGCGGGTAGCGGCCGGCGAAGATGTTCTCGGCCACGGTCAGGTTGGGACAGAGGTTGACCTCCTGGTACACCGTGCTGATCCCGAGCCGCTGCGCGGCCAGCGGGCTGGCCGGCGCGATCGCCTCGCCGTCGAGCACGACATGGCCGGCGTCGGCCGGGATCACCCCGGTCAGCACCCGGATCAGGGTGGACTTGCCGGCGCCGTTCTGGCCCATCAGCGCGTGTACCTCGCCGGCGCGCAGGCGCAGGTCGACGCCGTCGAGCGCTGCGACCCCGGCGAAGCGCTTGCCGATGCCGCGGGCCTCGAGGACGGGACGGGAGGCTGCAGGCATGCCGGCGCGGGCGGTCAGTACTGCCGGCTCGGGAAGACCTCGGCCGCCTGCTCGCGGGTGAAGACCGACTCCTCCACCACGATGCGCTTCGGCAGCTCGCGTCCTTCCTGCACGGCGCGGATCGCATCGACCAGCTGCGGGCCGAGCAGCGGATTGCATTCCACGGTGACGTTGAGCTTGCCGGCGATCATCGCCTCGAAGGCGCCGCGCACGGCGTCGATCGAGATCACCAGGATGTCTTCGCCCGGCCGCAGGCCGGATTCCTCGATCGCCTGGATCGCGCCGATCGCCATGTCGTCGTTGTGCGCGAACAGCACGTCGATGTTGTCGCCGCCCTCCGACTTCAGGAAGGCCTCCATGACCTCCTTGCCGCGCGCGCGGGTGAAGTCGCCGCTCTGGGTGCGCACGATCCGGTAGTCCTGGTCGTCGCCGAGCACCTCGCGAAAGCCCTTGCCGCGGTCGATCGCCGGCGCCGAGCCGACGGTGCCCTGCAGCTCGACGATGCGCACCGGCCCTTCGCGGTCCGCGCCGCGCCTGAGCGGCGAATCCTCCAGCAGCCAGCGCGCGGCCTTGCGGCCCTCCTCGACGAAATCGGAGCCGATCAGGGTCACGTACAGCGACTCGTCAGAGACGTCGACCGAACGGTCGGTGAGGATCACCGGAATGCCGGCGGCCTTGGCCTCGCGCAGCACCGTCTCCCAGCCGGACTCGACCACCGGCGAGAACGCGATCACGTCGACCCGCTGGGCGATGAACGAGCGCAGCGCCTTGATCTGGTTCTCCTGCTTCTGCTGCGCGTCGGAGAAGCGCAGCCGGAATCCGGCCTCCTCGATCGCCGAGCGCACCGAGCGCGTGTTGGCGGTGCGCCATTCGCTTTCGGCGCCGACCTGGCTGAAGCCGACGACGGGCGCATCGCCGCCGGCATCGCGCGCGCAGCCCGCCGCGAGCGCCAGCAACGCGACCGCGACGCCCAGAACGAACACTCGCTTCATCATGCCCTCCCTCCCTTGTTTTGCATCGCCTGCAGGGTTGACGGCTCTCCGGCCGCTTCACCGTCTACATCGTCATCCCCGCCTTACATCGTCATCCCCCGCGCAGGCGGGGGATCCAGTGCCTTTCATCCAGCGCGCCAAGGCGCTGGGTCCCCGCCTGCGCGGGGACGACGGTTCGGTGGCGTATGGATCTTCATCGTCTTCTGATCTCAAAATCTTCGCATTCGGTGCCGGGAACAGGCGCCTACGCCAGCGTGTAGGCGGTCTTGACCGTGGTGTAGAACTCGACCGCGTAGCGCCCCTGCTCGCGCGGCCCGTAGCTGGAGGCCTTGCGGCCGCCGAACGGCACGTGCGGATCGACGCCGGCGGTCGGCAGGTTGACCATCACCATGCCGGCCTGGGCGTGGCGCTTGAAGTGCGTGGCGTGCTTGAGCGAGGTGGTGCAGACGCCGGCGCACAGCCCGAACTCGGTGTCGTTGGCCAACTGCAGCGCGTGCTCGTAGTCGTCGGCGCGGATCACCGCCGCCACCGGGCCGAAGATCTCCTCGCGCGCGATGCGGTGCTGCGGCTGCGCCGCGAACAGCGTCGGCGCCAGGTAGTGCCCGCGCGTGCGCAACTCGAGCTCCTCGCCGCCGTACAGCAGCTCGGCGCCCTCGTCGCGGCCGACGCCGATGTAGGACAGGTTGGTCTTCATCTGCTCGGCGCTGGCGACCGGGCCGATGTCGATGCCGGACTCCAGCGCGTCGCCGACCTTCAATGCGGCCAGCCGCCTGCCGACCCGCGCCACGAACTCGTCGTGGACCGCTGCCTCGACGATCAGCCGGCTCGAGGCGGTGCAGCGCTGGCCGGTGGAGAAATAGGCGCCGTTGACGGCGATCTCCACTGCCTTGTCCAGGTCGGCGTCGGCGAGCACCACCAGCGGATTCTTGCCGCCCATCTCCAGCTGGATCTTCAGCCCGCGCGCCGCCGCCTGGCGCAACAGGCCGTTGCCGGTGGGTACCGAACCGGTGAAGGTCAGCGCGTCGACGCGGCGGTCGTCGACCAGCGCCTGGCCGACCACGCGGCCGCTGCCGATCACCAGGTTGAAGACGCCGGCGGGCAGGCCCGCGCGGCTGAGGATCTCGGCCAGCGCCCAGGCGCAGCCGGGCACGATCTCGGCCGGCTTGAACACCGCGGCATTGCCGTAGGCCAGCGCCGGCGCGATCTTCCAGGCCGGGATCGCCAGCGGGAAGTTCCACGGCGCGATGATGCCGACCACGCCGACCGGCTCGCGAGTGATCTCGACGTCGACCCCGGGGCGCGTGGAGGCCAGCTTCTCGCCGGGGATGCGCAGCGCCTCGCCGGCGAAGAACTTGAAGATCTGCCCGGCGCGCGCGGCCTCGCCGATGCTCTCGGCCAGGGTCTTGCCCTCTTCCCGCGCGAGCAGGCGGCCGAGTTCCTCCTTGCGCGCGAGGATCTCGCTGCCGACGAAGTCGAGCGCGTCGGCGCGCTGCTGCGGCGAGGTCAGCCCCCACGCCGGTTGCGCGCGCGCCGCGGCCTCGATCGCGGTCTGCGCCTGCGCCGCATCGACCGCCGCATATTCGCCGACCGGGCTGGCGAGGTCGGAGGGGTTCTCGTCGTGCGCGCTGTCGGCGCCTTCGACCCACTGGCCGTCGATGTAGCTGCGGAAGCGTTGCGTCATCGTGTGGTTTCCTTGCTTACAGCGGGCGTACGCCGCCCGGCACGAAACCGCCGGCGACCCGGCGCAGCGGGTTGACCAGCGGCGCGCCGAGTTCGGGCAGCTCGATCTCGAAGCGGTCGCCGGGTTCGGCGCGGACGCCGTCGGCGAAGCTCAAGGTCGCGGTGCCGAAGAAGTGCAGGTGCACGTCGCCCGGCCGCCGGTGCGCCGCGTACTTGAAATGGTGGTATTCGAGATTGGCCAGCGAGTGGCACATGTTGGCCTCGCCGGTCAGGAAGGGCTTTTCCCAGATCACCGCGTCGCCGCGGCGCAGCCGGCTGCTACCGCGCAGGTCGTCAGGCAGCGGCCCGGTGCGCAGCTCCGGGCCCACCGCGCAGGCGCGCAGCTTGGAATGGGCGAGGTAGAGATAGTTCTGCCGCTCGGTCACATGGTCGGAGAACTCGTTGCCGAGCGCGTAGCCGAGCCGGTGCGGGGTGCCGTCGGGACCGATCAGGTACAGGCCGACCAGTTCCGGCTCCTCGCCGCCGTCGAGCGCGAAGTCCGGCGACGGCAGCGGCGCGCCGGGCGCGACCACAACGGCGCCGTCGCCCTTGTAGAACCATTCCGGCTGCACGCCGGGCGCGCCGTCGCGCGGCATGCCGCCCTCGACGCCCCACTGGAACATCTTCATCGAGTCGGTGAGGCCGCCGTCGGCGGCCTGCCGCTGCAGGGTCTGGTGCATCGCGTCGCGGGCCGCGGCGCTGCCGAGGTGGGTCAGGCCGGTGCCGGTAACCAGGCAATGGGCCGGATCGGGATGCATGAGCGGCGGCAGCACGCGGCCTTCCCGCAGCAGCGCGTCGTAGTCGCACGCGCCGTCGCCGAGTGCATCGGCGGCCAGCGTGTCGAGCGGCCTGCCGGCGGCGATCGCCGCGGCGGCGAGCGCATAGGTGCTCGCGTAGCCGTCGAGCAGGCGCGCCGTGCGCCCCGCATCGTCGATCGCGCCCACCCGCGGCGCACCGGTCTCGTCTGCAAGCTGGATCAGTCGCATGCGTGCTGCCTGCCTGGCCGTGGGTCCGCCGGCCCTGCCGCCGCAACGGGCGTCGGGTCGGCGCATGTGGCCTATTCTGCTTGCAGCGACAGATACACAACAAATAAGAATATGGGCGTAATCTATATCGGTATTGGCATATCGCGAGGTTCCGATGCTGCACGGCACGCCCTGGTTCGTCCGCGCCCGGCTCAAGACCCGGCAACTGATGCTGCTGATCGCGATCGACGAGGAGGGCAACATCCATCGCGCCGCCGAGACCCTGAACATGTCGCAGCCGGCCGCCTCCAAGCTGCTCAAGGACCTCGAGGACATGATCGGCGTGCAGTTGTTCGAGCGGCTGCCGCGCGGCATGCGCCCGACCTGGTACGGCGAGACCATGATCCGCCACGCGCGCATCGCCCTGTCCAGCCTGGGCCAGGCCGGCGCCGAGATCGAGGCCTTGCGGGAGGGCTACTCCGGCAGCGTCGGCGTCGGCGCGATCGCCGGGCCGGCGATGACCCTGCTGCCGGCGGCGCTGGCGCGCCTGGCCGAGACCCATCCGCTGCTGCACGTTTCGCTGCTGGTCGACGGCAGCGACGTGCTGCTGGAGCGGCTGGCGCACAACCGGCTCGACATCCTGGTCGCGCGGCTGTTCGCCCGCCACGACAAGCGCAACCTGCACTACGAGGCCCTGGCCGAGGAGCAGATCTGCGCGATCGCCCGCCCCGGCCATCCACTGCTCGCGCTGCGCACGCCGAGCCTGGCCGAACTGGCCGACGCCGGCTGGATCCTGCCGCCGGCCGGCAGCGTGCTGCGGCACCGCTTCGAGCTGATGTTCCAGAGCGCCGGGCTGCAGGCGCCGCGGCGGATCATCGAGACCTCTGCGCTGGTGGTGCTGCCGAAGGTGCTGCAGCAGAGCGACTACATGGCGGTGGTGCCGGTCGACGTGGCGCGCTACTACGCCGACCACGACATGGTCGCGATCGTGCCGGTGCAGCTGTCGTGCAAGATGGACGCGTTCGGCCTGATCACCCGCACCGACTGGCTGCTGTCGCCGGGCGCGCGGATCGTGCTGCAGGCGCTCAAGGACACCGCCGCGAGCGTCTACGGCGTGCGCCTGTCAACGGCCGGGGGCCCGCCTCCCGACGCCGAACCGCACGCTGCGGTGCCAGCGGTGTAAACCCAGGCGGGCGGCCTCACTGACTGTGGGAGCGACGGAAGTCGCGACGCCGCGAATCCGATCCCTGCCGCGACAACACCGCTCGCAGGACACTCCCTCTCCCGCTTGCGGGAGAGGGTTGGGGTGAGGGCGCTCTTGGCGAGACATCAAAAGCGCCCTCATCCGCCCTTCGGGCACCTTCTCCCGCAAGCGGGAGAAGGAATCGTCGACACTCGTAAACTGCTCCATCCTGAGAACTTCGGCCGCGATTCGAGCTCGTCTGCGCCTGCTCAACTCCAGCCAGCGTCGACCACGAACTCCTGCGCCGTGCAGGCGCGCGCGTCGTCGGAGGCCAGGAACAGCACCATGCGCGCGATGTCCGCCGGCATCACCTTGTCCGGCAGGCACTGGTTGCGCGCCAGCTCGCGCTCGCCGGCCTCGTCCAGCCACAGGTCGACCTGGCGCTGCGTCATCACCCAGCCGGGCGTGACGATGTTGATACGGATGCGATCGGCGCCGAGCTCGTGCGCCAGGCCGCGGGTCAGGCCGTTGACCGACGACTTGGCGGTCGCGTAGACCGGGTAGCCGGCGGTCTTGGTCTGCCAGCCGGTCGAGCCGAGATTGACGATCGCGCCGCCGCCCAGCCGGCGCATGCCCGGCACCGCGGCCTGGATCGCGAAGAAGGCGGAGCGCTGGTTGATCGCGACCCGCCGGTCCCAGTACTCGGGGGTGACCGCGTCGAGCGCATGGCGATCGTCGCTGCCGACATTGTTGACCAGCGCATGGAAGTCGCCCAGCTCCGCCGCGGCATCGCCGATCGCCGCCTGCAGCGCAGCCACGTCGACCACGTCGCAGCCCCGCCACCAGGGCCGCGGCAGGCCTTCGGCCTCGAGCCGTGCGGCCAGCGACGCGCTGTCCGCTTCGGCGACGTCGACGAAAGCCACCTGCGCCCGCTGCCGGGCGAAGGCCTCGACCACGGCGGCGCCGATGCCGCTGCCGCCCCCGGTCACGAAGACCCGGCGCCCGCGCAGGCTCGGATAGACCGCGTCGCTCGCCGTCGGGGCATCGCCCTGCGGGGCTGGGAGCGGGTTGCTCATGTGTCTTCCTCTCTCAGATGCGATATCGATAGCAAAAACAATATCGATATCCTTGAAGTTGTTATTTTTGCAATATCAATATGCCCTGTACGATCGCCGCCGTAAAGCGGTACCCGGTCTGCCGCCGCACGGAATGCCGGGGCAATCCACCACTCAAACAGGGTCCCGCATGGGTGCTCCCAAGAAACCGGTCCGGCGCAGTCACGCGTGGTTCGGGCGCGAAGGCAAGCAGGGGTTCTACTACCGCAGCTGGCTGAAGAGCGCCGGCCATCCGCACGACATGTTCGACGGCCGCCCGGTCATCGGCATCTGCAACACCTGGTCGGAACTGACGCCGTGCAACGGCCACTTCCGCGAACTGGCGGAACACGTCAAGCGCGGCGTGTACGAGGCCGGCGGCTTCCCGCTGGAATTCCCGGTGATGTCGCTGGGCGAGACCCAGACCCGGCCGACCGCGATGCTGTTTCGCAATCTCGCCAGCATGGACGTCGAGGAATCGATCCGCGCCAACCCGATCGACGGGGTGGTGCTGCTGATGGGCTGCGACAAGACCACGCCGTCGCTGCTGATGGGCGCGGCCAGCGTCGACCTGCCGACCATCGGCGTCTCCGGCGGGCCGTCGCTGTCGGGCAACCTGCGCGGCCGTCCGGTCGGCTCCGGCACCGGCGTGATCCAGATGTCGGAGCAGGTGCGTGCCGGCGAACTGACGCAGGAGGAATTCATCGAGGCCGAAGCCTGCATGCAGCGTTCGAAAGGCAGCTGCATGACCATGGGGACCGCCTCCACCATGGCCAGCATGGTCGAGGCGCTCGGCCTGTCGCTGCCGGAGAACGCGGCGATCCCCGCGGTCGACTCGCGCCGCTACCGGCTGGCACGGCTGAGCGGGCGCCGCATCGTGCAGATGGTGCACGAGGATCTGCGCATGTCGCGGATCCTCGGCCGCCCCGCGTTCGACAACGCGATCCGCGTCAACGCCGCGATCGGCGGTTCGACCAACGCCGTGGTGCATCTGCTGGCGCTGGCCGGGCGCGTCGGTATCGACCTCAAGCTCGAGGATTGGGACGCGATCGGCTCGCGGCTGCCCTGCCTGCTCGACCTCAAGCCGTCGGGGAAGTACCTGATGGAAGACTTCTTCTATGCCGGCGGCCTGCCGGCGCTGATGCGCGAGATTGCCCCACACCTGGATCTCGACGCGCTCACCGCCAACGGGCGCACGCTCGGCGACAACATCGCCGACGCGCCGTGCTGGAACCGCGAGGTGATCCGCCCGCTGGCCGAACCGGTGCGACCGGAAGCCGGCATCGCCGTACTGCGCGGCAACCTGGCGCCGGACGGCGCGGTGATCAAGCCGTCCGCGGCCTCGCCGCACCTGCTGCACCATCGCGGCCCGGCGGTGGTGTTCGAGAACATCGAGGACCTGCACGCGCGCATCGACGACGAACACCTGGAGATCGACGAGCACAGCGTGATGGTGCTGAAGAACTGCGGTCCGCGCGGCTATCCGGGCATGGCCGAGGTCGGCAACATGCCGCTGCCGCCGAAGCTGCTGCGCAGGGGCGTCACCGACATGGTGCGGATCTCCGACGCGCGCATGAGCGGCACCGCCTACGGCACCGTGGTGCTGCACGCCTCGCCCGAGGCCGCCGCCGGCGGCGCGCTCGCGCTGGTGCGCAACGGCGACATGATCGAACTCGACGTGGCGGCGCGGCGCCTGCACCTGGACGTCTCCGACGAGGAACTCGCGCGCCGCCGCGCCGGGTGGACGCCGCCGGAAGCGCCGGCGCGCGGCTGGCAGAAGCTCTACTTCGAGCACGTGCAGCAGGCGCACCTCGGCGCCGATCTCGATTTCCTGGTCGGCGGCAGCGGCGCCGACGTGCCGCGTGATTCGCATTGAGAAGCAATCCGGCGAATTAAGTCCCCGCAAAGCCGGGCTCTCGGGAACATCCCTTCTCCCCCTGGGGTGAAGGCGTGCTGCTTGCGAGCCACTGGCTCGCGCACGCCTGAACGCCCTTGCGCCTGCGCAAGGGCCGGGGCGCGGAGCGAGGTGGCCCGAAGAGCCTGCCCCGAGTGTTTTAGTCGGGGGGCCGGATGAGGGTACGGCGAAGGAGTAGAGGTCTGAACCATCGCGACTTCGCCGTACCCTCACCCCAACCCCCGCTTCGCGCCCCGGCCCACGCCAGCGGCGCGGGCGCTCCAGCGCACGCGCGCCGGTGGCGCGCAAGCCGTGCGCTGTCGCCCCGGAGGGAGAGGGGCTTCAAAACCCACTTCGTCCAGCGTTCGCCGGTGGGCCAAAAGCTCTCCCGCGAGGACGCGGCCCGGCGCACTTCACTTGCCACCCGGTATTGCGCATGCTGTGCCATCCCGAGTTTGATTTGATTCCGAAACGATGACCGCACCGTCTCCGCTCTCCCCGCCGCGCTGCGTCTGGCCCGTTGCCGCGGAGCTCGGCGAGGGCGCGTTGTGGTCGACGCGCGAACAGGCGCTGTACTTCGTCGACATCCTCGGCCATGCGCTGCACCGCTATGCACCTGGCAGCGACCGCCGCGACAGCTGGCGCTTCGACGAGGAGATCTCGGCGCTCGCCGAGCGCGAGGATGCGCCGGGACTGCTGGTGACGCTGCGCCGCGACTTCGCGTTCTTCGACCCCGGCGACGGCCGCCTGCAGCGCCTGCACCGGCCCGAGCCCGATCGCGACGGCAACCGCTTCAACGACGGCAAGTGCGATGTGCGCGGGCGCTTCTGGGCCGGCACCACCGATTTCGCCTGCGTCGCGCCGACCGGCGGCCTGTACCGGTTCGATCCCGACGGCGGCTGCAGTCGCCACCTCGACGGCGTGCTCATCGCCAACGGCCCGACCTGGTCGCCGGACCAGCGCACCATGTACTTCAACGAGACCGGCCTCGGCCGCACCTGGACGTTCGCATTCGATCCCGAGCGCGGCACCCTGGGCGAACGCCGACCGTGGTTGCAGCAGGGCGCGGACGACGGCGCGCCGGACGGCATGACCACCGACGCCGCCGGCCGCATCTGGATCGCGCGCTGGGGCGGCGCCTGCGTCAGCTGCCACGCGGACGACGGCGACGAGCTTGCGCGGATCGCCCTGCCGACCAGCCACATCACCAGCTGCACGTTCGGCGGCCCCGACCTGCGCACGCTCTACGTCACCAGCGCACGCGCCGGGCTCGATGCCGCGCAGCTGCAGCGCGAACCGCTGGCTGGCGCGTTGTTCGCGGTCGAACTCGACGCCACCGGAGTGCCGGCCGCGCGCTTCGGCGGCTGACCGCGCATTTTCGCGGACGCAACGGCCGGCATGCCTGTGCAGGAGTTCCCTGCAACACGCGGCGTCGGTATTGACGGTCCCGCGGTATCGCGCCCATGGGGCGCTCTTACGGCTGGACGCTCTCCAGGGCCTGCGACAGCCGCTCCACCGCGATCACTTCCAATCCCTTGAACGCACCCGACTTGGGCGCGTTCGCCTTCGGCACGATCGCGCGCTTGAAGCCGTGCGTGGCGGCCTCGCGCAGGCGCTCCTCGCCGTTGGGCACCGGGCGGATCTCGCCGGACAGGCCGATCTCGCCGAAGGCGACGGTCTTGTCCGGCAGCGGCCTGTCCTGCAGCGACGACAGCACCGCCAGCAACACCGGCAGGTCGGCGGCGGTCTCCTGCACGCGGATGCCGCCGACCACGTTGACGAACACGTCTTGGTCGCCGACCACGATGCCGCCGTGCCGGTGCAGCACCGCCAGCAACATCGCCAGCCGGTTCTGCTCCAGGCCCACCGCGACCCGGCGCGGGTTGGACAGCGGCGAGGCATCGACCAGCGCCTGCACTTCCACCAGCAGCGGCCGCGTGCCCTCGCGGGTGACCATCACGCAGCTGCCCGGCTGCGGCGTGCTGCCGCCGGACAGGAAGATCGCCGACGGGTTCGGCACTTCCTTCAATCCCTTGTCGCCCATCGCGAACACGCCGAGCTCGTTGACCGCGCCGAAGCGGTTCTTGAACGCGCGCAGCACGCGGAAGCGGCTGCCGCTTTCGCCCTCGAAATACAGCACCGCATCGACCATGTGCTCGAGCACGCGCGGGCCGGCGATGCCGCCTTCCTTGGTGACGTGGCCGACCAGGAACACCGCGGTGCCGGTCTCCTTGGCGTAGCGCACCAGCCGCGCCGCGCTCTCGCGCACCTGGCTGACCGAACCGGGCGCCGCGGTCAGCGATTCGGTCCACAGCGTCTGCACCGAATCGGCGACGATCAGCTTCGGACGCGACACCGCCGCGTGCTCGAGGATGATTTCAATCCCGGTCTCGGCCAACGCCTGCAGGCCGTCGAGGGGCAGGTCGAGCCGCGCCGCGCGACCGGCCACCTGGGCCAGCGATTCCTCGCCGGTGACGTACAGCGCCGGCAGCGTCGGCGCCATCCGCGCCACCGCCTGCAGCAGCAGCGTGGACTTGCCGATGCCGGGATCGCCGCCGACCAGCACCACCGCGCCCTCCACCAGTCCACCGCCGAGCACGCGGTCGAGCTCGCCGATGCCGGTGGACACGCGCGCGTCCTCGCTGTGCCGCACGTCCTTGAGCGCGGTCACCTTCGGTGCATCGGCCTTCCCTGCCCAGCCGCTGCGGCGCGAGGCCGGTCCCGCCTTGGCCGCGGCGGCGGGTTCGATCACGAACTCGCTCAGCGTGTTCCAGGCCCCGCACTCGCCGCACTGGCCCTGCCATTTACCGTGGTCGGCACCGCACTCGGAACACACGTAGGCGGTGCGCGCCTTCGGCGGGGAGGTACGCGCGGCGGATTTGGCCATGCCTGGACACCTGTTGGACTGCGCACAGGGTAACGGCGCCGGGTCGCGCCAGGCGAGATCATGGATTCAGCGGTCCCGGCTCCGGTCGTTGGACACCACGCCTTCGAACGGCCCAGCCTCGGAATAGTTTTCGGCACCGGCCACCCGTTCGGGGGGAACCGTCGCCGTCGACAGGTCGTCGAGGCCATCGCCATCCACGCCCAGCGCAGGCGAACGATGCACGGCCGATAGAGCGATCTTCAGGCGGCCGCCGGATAGCCCGCGATCGCGGTCGCCTTGCCGGACTGGAGGCGCGGCGGCAGCAGCAGCGCGGCGAAATCGGCATCGGAAACGATGCTGTAGCCGCAGGCTTCGATGTCCCGGCGCAGGGCGCGCCACTCGGGCCGCGATGCCGACTCGCCGACATCCTGCGACCAGCCATGGCAGACCCCACCGAGCGCGCGCATCTCCTCCAGCGGCGGCGCGCAACCGGCCGGTGCGATCACATAACCATCCCCGTTACCGGCCAGGAAGACATCGATACGACTGGGATCCATGATTTTTCGTGTCGAGAATTCCGGGGCGCCCAGGATGCCGCCGGTTTCGCAAACATTCGGTGAAACGCAGATGTCCAATCGATGAACGCGCAGGCGGAATGCGACTGGGCGACGGTGACGGATTCAGGATCACCGGACAAAAATTCGCGCCCGCCGCGCCGCCCCCGCTGCGTGCGCGGCAGGTGCTCGTTTTCGCGGATGGATGCCGGGCCCTGGCACACACCGGGCCGCGCGTTCTCAGACCTGGGGCAGGCCGGCGCCGTCCGTGCTCTTGTCGGTGGACTCGCGCTGCCTGAGGATCCGTTCCGCCTGTTCATCGGCGGCGGCGCGATGCTGCAATGATTTGCACATCTCGATCCCGGCCGCGGTCAGCATGGCCTCGCCGTCGGTCTGCTCGACCAGGCCGCTGTCGACCAGACGGCTGACGATATCGGTATCGCCTTCGGACAGGTCGACGCGCTGGTCGATCCGCAGCAGCAGTTCGAGCAGGGCGAGATCCTCGAGCGGAATCGGATTCATGCATCACCTCGCAACACGAGCAACCGGTCGCGCCGGCAGCGCGGACCGTAAGGCGGAATATGGTGCCGGAAATAGGATTCGAACCTACGACCTACGCATTACGAATGCGCCGCTCTACCAACTGAGCTATTCCGGCAGGGTGTGATGCAAGCGTTCCCGTTGGATGCGATCCAGGCAAACGGACCGCGGAGGCGCATTCTAGCGGGTCGGCGGTCACTCGACCAGTTGCACCCGCAGCTCCCGGGGCAGCGCGAAGACCATGTTTTCCGGCTCGCCATTCAGCTCGCGCACGCCGCCCGCACCCAACGCGTGCAGGCGCTGCAGCACGCCCTGCACCAGCACGTCCGGCGCCGAGGCGCCCGCGGTGACGCCGACATGGCGACGGCCGACGAGCCAGGCCGGGTCGATCTCGTCGGCGCCGTCGACCAGGTGGGCCTCGACGCCGTCGCGCTCGGCCAGCTCGCGCAGCCGGTTGGAGTTGGAGCTGTTCGGCGAGCCGACCACCAGCACCAGGTCGCACTGGCGCGCCAGCTCGCGCACCGCGTCCTGGCGGTTCTGGGTGGCGTAGCAGATGTCGTCGTTCCTGGGGCCCTGGATCGCCGGGAACTTCGCCCGCAGCGCCTCGATGATGGCGCGGGTGTCGTCGACCGACAGCGTGGTCTGGGTGGTGTAGGCCAGGTTGCCGGGCTGGCCCGGCGCCAGCGTGGCGACGTCGCCGAGGTCCTCGACCAGGTAGATCGTGCCGTCGCCGGCCTCGGCCTGCCACTGCCCCATCGTGCCCTCGACCTCGGGGTGGCCGGCATGGCCGATCAGCACCACGTCGCGGCCGGCGCGGCAGTGCCGCGACACCTCCAGATGCACCTTGGTCACCAGCGGGCAGGTCGCGTCGAACACCTTGAGGCGGCGCCGGGCTGCCTCGCCGCGCACCGCCTGCGAAACGCCGTGGGCACTGAAGATCACGGTGGCGTCGTCCGGCACCTCGTCGAGTTCCTCGACGAACACCGCGCCGCGGCGGCGCAGGTCCTCGACCACGTAGCGGTTGTGCACCACCTCGTGGCGCACGTAGATCGGCGCGCCCAGGGTTTCCAGGGCACGCTTGACGATCTCGATGGCGCGGTCGACACCGGCGCAGAAACCGCGGGGATTGGCGAGGACGATGTCCATGGAACCGCATTCTAGCGGAGTGGTGCCGGTTCAGTCTGAAGCGCAGAGTGGGCGCCGACTCGTGCCTGACGCGATCGCCCCTCTCCCGCTTGCGGGGCGAGCCGCACGGCTTGCGCGGCATGCCGCGCGTGCGGATGAGCGCCCGCGCCGCTGGCGCGTGCAGGAGCGCGGAGCGAGGGATGGGGTGAGGGCCGCGACGCTCGCCACGAACATCAAAAGCGCCCTCATCCGGCGCTCCGCGCCACCTCGCTCCGCGCCCCGGCCCACGCGCCCAAGCGCGTGGGCGTTCGGTCGTGCGCGGTCCAATGGCCCGCAAGCAGCACGCCCTCACCCCGCAAGCGGGAGAAGGGAAAGTCCTCAGTCCGCCTTCTTCCGTCCCTGCAACAGCCCGAACAGCGCGATCCCGATCGCCCCGCCGACGATCGCGGAGTCGGCCAGGTTGAACGCCGGCCAGTAGTAGTCGCGCCAGTGCCACTGGATGAAGTCGACCACGTGGCCGTGCAGCTGGCGGTCGATGACGTTGCCGATCGCGCCACCGATGACCAGCGCGAACGGTAGCGCGGTCCTCCAGTCGCTGCGCGGCGTGCGCGCCAGCCACCAGGCCAGCAGGCCGCTGATGCCGAACGCCAGCGCGGTGAAGAACCACTTCTGCCAGCCGCCGGCGTCGGCCAGGAAGCTGAACGCGGCGCCGGTGTTGTAGGTGCGGTACCAGTTCCAGAATCCCTCGATCACCGGGATCGCGGTGTACTCCGGCAGGCTGGTGAGCACCCACCACTTGCTGAGCTGGTCGAGCACGATCACCAGGACCGAGACCAGCAGCCACGGCAGCGCGTTGGGTTTGGGCGTCGCCGTCATCGGTCTTCTCCGGGATGGCAGTGGCGTGTGGTCAGAACCACTGCCGATCCTCGCCAGGGCCTTCGATGTTGGAGACGCAGCGGCCGCATAGCTCCGGGTGCTCGGCGTTTGCACCGACGTCGGCGCGCCGCTGCCAGCAGCGCACGCACTTCGGCTTGGTCGTCGGCACCGCGACGACCCCGATCTCGGTCGCCGCTCCGTCGCCTTCGATGCTCACGTCGCCGCTGATCAGCAGGAAGCGCAGTTCGTCCATCAGCGGGGCCAACCGGTTCTGCTCGGCCACGCCGCAGCGCAGGGTGATCTCCGCATCCAGCGCGGCGCCGATCTCGCCGCTGGCGCGCATCGGCTCCAGCACCTTCGACACCCGCTCGCGCAGTTCCAGCAGGCGGTCGAAGGCCTCCGACGACAAGGGCGCGTCCGCCGGCAGCGGCGCCAGGCCCTCGTACCAGGTCGCGAACAGCACGTTGTCCGCGCGCGGCCCTTGCGCGGTGGTTGCCGGCAGGTGCCGCCACATCTCGTCGGCGGTGAAGCTCAGGATCGGCGCGATCCAGCGCACGAAGGCCTCGGCGATGCGGTACATCGCGCTCTGCGCGCTGCGGCGCCCGCGCGAATCCTCCGGCATGGTGTACAGCCGGTCCTTGGTCACGTCCAGGTACAGCGAGCCGAGTTCGACGCTGCAGAAGTTCGACAGCGCCTGCACGATCTCCGGGAAGTCGTAGCGCTCGTACGCCGCGGTGATCTTCGCCTGCAGCGCGTGCGCGCGGTGCACGATCCAGCGGTCCAGCGCCACCATGTCGTCGAGCGGACGCAGGTGCGCGCCCGGATCGAAACCGCTGAGATTGCCGAGCAGGAAGCGCGCGGTGTTGCGGATGCGGCGGTAGGCGTCGGCGCTACGCTTGAGAATCTCGTCGGACACCGACATCTCGTTGCGGTAGTCGGCGGCGGCGATCCACAGCCGCAGCACGTCGGCGCCCATCGCGTCCATCACCTTCTGCGGCGCGACCACATTGCCGAGCGACTTCGACATCTTGCGGCCATCGGCGTCGACCGCGAAGCCATGCGTGAGCACCTGCCGGTACGGCGCCGCGCCGTCCATCGCCACCCCGGTCAGCAGCGACGACTGGAACCAGCCGCGGTGCTGGTCGGAGCCTTCCAGGTACAGCTCGGCCGGCTTGTGCAGGCCATCCTCCGGCCGTTGTTCGAGCACGCAGGCGTGGGTGACGCCGGAATCGAACCAGACGTCGAGGATGTCGTTCACCTTGTCGTAGCGCGCAGCGTCGTCGCCGAGCAGTTCGGCCGGATCAAGCGCGTACCAGGCATCGACGCCCTCGCGCTCCACCCGCTCGGCGACCTGGTGCATCAGCGCCGCCGAATCCGGATGCGGTTCGCGGCTCTCGCGATCGACGAACAGCGCAATCGGCACGCCCCAGTAGCGCTGGCGCGAGATCGTCCAGTCCGGGCGCCCCTCCACCATGCCGGCGATACGCGCCCGGCCCCAGTCGGGGAACCACTGCACCTGGTCGATCGCGGCCAGCGCGTCGCGGCGCAGGTGCGCCTGCTCCATCGAGATGAACCACTGCGGCGTGGCGCGGAACGCCACCGGCGTCTTGTGGCGCCAGCAGTGTGGATAGCTGTGCTGCAGAGGCGCATGCGCGAGCAGGCTGCCGTTGCTGCGCAATGCTTCGACGATCAGCGCGTTGGCCTTCCAGATGTGCACGCCGGCGATGACCGTGTCACCCGCCGGCGGCGTCGACGCCAGGTAGACGCCGCGCGCATCGATCGGGTTGAGTTCGGCCGCGGTGTAGCGCTCGTTGATGCCGTAGCGTCGGCCGACCACGAAATCCTCCTGGCCGTGACCGGGCGCGGTGTGCACGGCGCCGGTGCCGTCCTCGTCGGAGACGTGCTCGCCGAGGATCAGCGGGATGTCGCGCGCGGCGTAGAACGGATGGTGCAGCTGCATTTCTTCCATCGCCGCGCCCTTGGCGCGGCCGAGCACGGTCACGGTGTCCACGCCATAGCGTTGCAGCGCACTCGCCGCCAGCGCCTCGGCCAGCACCAGCAGCTGGCGGCGGCCGTCGCGCTGCGGACCCTCGACCAGGACATAGTCGAGTTCGGCGCCGAGCGACACCGCCACCGAAGCCGGCAGCGTCCACGGCGTGGTGGTCCAGATCGGCACCGCCACGATGGTGGCATCGTCGACGGCGACACCAAACACTTGTGCCAGTGCGCGCGGATCCTGCGCCGCATAGGCGACGTCGATCGCCGGCGACTGCCGGTCGGCGTACTCGATCTCGGCCTCGGCCAGCGCCGACTGGCAGTCGAAGCACCAGTGCACCGGCTTGAAGCCGCGGGTGACGTGGCCGCGCTCGACGATCCGCGCCAGCGCGCGCAGCATGTCGGCCTCGTAGCGGAAGGTCATGGTGCGGTAGGGATTGTCCCAGTCGCCGATCACGCCCAGGCGCTTGAAGTCGCTGCGCTGCAGTTCGATCTGCTCGGCCGCGTACTCCCGGCATCTGGCCCGGAACGCGGCGGCGTCGAGCTTCTCGCCGACCTTGCCGTACTGCTTCTCCACCGCGTGCTCGATCGGCAGGCCATGGCAGTCCCAGCCCGGCACGTAGGGCGCATCGAAACCGGCCAGCAGCCGCGACTTCACGATCGCGTCCTTGAGCACCTTGTTGACCGCGTGACCGATGTGGATCACGCCGTTGGCGTACGGCGGACCGTCGTGCAGCACCCAGGTCGGGCGCCCCTTCGCATGTGCGCGGATGCGCGCGTACAGGCCTTCCTCTTCCCAGCGCGCCAGCGCCTGCGGCTCGCGCTTGGGCAGGTCGCCGCGCATCGGGAACTCGGTCGCCGGCAGGAGGATGGTGGACTTGTAGCGGTTCGGGTCGGAACTCACGCGCTGGCCTTGTCGCAATGGGAGTGGGAGAACGAAAACATCAAAGCCCCGAGGGGAGGGCAGCATAAAGCCCCTCTCCCCTTCGGGCGACAGCGCACGACTTGCACGCTACTGGCGCGCGTGCGCTGGAGCGCCCCGCGCCGCTGGCACGGGCCGGGGCGCGGAGCAGGGGTTGGGGTGAAGGTATGGCGCAGTCGCGATGGTTCGCGCCATACGGTGGGCCAAGGCCCACCCTATCGCGAATACCAGGCATAGGGTGGGCCTTGGCCCACCTGCCGCTTCGCCGCACCCTCATCCGGCGCTGCGCGCCACCTTCTCCCGGAGGGAGAAGGGGATGCCACCCGGGCGCGGCATGGTCTCCGACGCCGACAACAACGATCGCGCCTGGGCAGCGTCCCTGTCCATCTGCGCGACCAGGGCCGGCAGATCGTCGAACTTCTCCTCGTCGCGCAGGCGCGCCACGAACTCGACCTCGATCCGGCGCCCGTACAGGTCGCCGTCGAAATCGAACAGGTGCGCCTCCAGCAGCGGCTCGACCCCGCCCACGGTCGGCCGCGTGCCGAAGCTCGACACCGCCGGCCACGGCCTGCCCGTATCGGTATCGCTGGCGACGCCGTGCACTCGGGTGGCGTAGATGCCGCGCAGCGCCGGCGTCTTGCCGCCGAAGCGCAGGTTCGCGGTCGGGTAGCCGAGTGTGCGGCCGAGCTTGCGCCCGCGCACCACATGCCCGGAAATCGCATACGGGCGGCCGAGCAGGCGGGTGGCGGTGGCGAAGTCGCCCGCGGCCAGTGCCGCGCGGACGCGGGTGCTGGAGACGCGCTCGCCGTCGAGCGCCAGCGGCTCGATCTCGCCGGCGACGAATCCGAGCGCCTCGCCCGCGCGCCGCAGCGTGCCGAGATCGCCGCCGCGACGATGGCCGAAGCGGAATCCCGGCCCGACCCAGACCTCGCGCGCGCGCAGCCGGTCGGCCAGCACCCGATCGATGAACGCTTCCGCCGACAGCGCCGCCATCCGCGCATCGAAACGCAGCAGGCCGATCGTGTCGACGCCGAGCGCCTGGAGGGCGAGCACCTTGGCATGCGGCAGCATCAGCCGCGGCGGCGGCGTTGCCGGCGCGAAGAACTCGCGCGGCAGCGGCTCGAAACTCAGCGCAACCGCGGACACGCCGAGCGCATGCGCACGCGCGACCGCGTGCCGCACCAGCGCCTGGTGGCCCGCATGCAGGCCGTCGAAGGCACCGATGCAGACCACACTGCCGCCCGGATACACCGGCCCGCCGTCGATGTCGCGAAAAAGCGTGCTCATAGAAGCCCGGGAGTATAAGACCAGACGCAACTTACCGAGCCGCCGCCTGGTCCCCGAAGCCAGCGACACCCGACAGCCCACCGTAGGAGCGCGCCATGCGCGCGATGCCGCGGGTGCCGGCCGGATCCGATGAATGCCGCGATTCCGGACCGGCAGGCGCGCCGGTCACCGGAGTTCGCGGGCGGCGCCATGCCCGCGGCATCGCGCGCATGGCGCGCTCCTACGGGCGAGAGCCATGCACGCCTACGCCCGCAAGTCGCGGGGACGGATTCCCTGCACCCACAGCATCGCCGCATAGACCGCACCGCCGCTGCCGACCACCACCGCCAGCTTCCATGCCCGCTCCGTCCAGTGCCAGCCGGTCCAGTCCGGCCAGGCCCAGAGCAGTGCGCCGACCACCGCCACCATCGCTAGGCTCGCCAGCAGCAGCTGCCGCGCGAACCGCAGCCATCCCGGCTGCTGCCGGTACACCCCGGCGCGGCGCAGGAACCACCACAGCTGCAGCGCATTGGTCCAGCCCGCCATCGCGATCGCCAGCGCCAGGCAGACGTGCGCGCCCGGCAGCTCGGCCAAGGCCGCGCGCGGGCCAGCGTCGCCGGTCAGCGCGCGGGCCGCGGCGCCGGCATCGCTCAGGTACAGCAGCGCGGCCAGGAAGCCCAGCGACAGCACCACGTTCACCGCCACCGCCGCCACCGCGGCCTTCACTGGCGTCCGCGTGTCCTGGCGCGCATAGAACGCCGGCGCCAGTACTTTCACCAGCAGGAACGCCGGCAGCGCCACCGACAGCGCAACCACGCTCCAGCCGGCCATTTGCGTGTCGTGGGCATTGAACCGGCCATGCTGGAACAGCGTCGCCACCAGCGCCTCGGCGCACAGCATCAGGCCCAGGCAGGCCGGCACCCCGATCAGCAGGCACAGCCGCAGGCCCCAGTCGAGCGCCTTCGAGAATCCTTCCGGATCGGTCGCGGCATGGCGGCCGGACAGGTGCGGCAGGATCACCGTGCCGATGGCGACGCCGAACATGCCCAGCGGGAACTCGATCAGCCGGTCCGAGAAATACAGCCAGGTCACGCTGCCGCCGATCAGGAACGAGGCCAGCACCGTGTTGAGCAGCAGGTTGAGCTGCGCCACCGACGAGCCGAACAGGGTCGGCAACATCAGCCGCATGATCCGGCGCACGCCGGCGTGCGCCGCGCCCCAGCGCGGCCGCGGCAGCAGCCCCAGCCGCGCCAGCGACGGCAGCTGGAAGCCCAGTTGCAGGATGCCGGCGGCGAACACGCCCCAGGCCAGCGCCATGACCGGCTGCTGCATCCGCGGCGCCAGCGCCAGCGCCGCGGCGATCATCGCCAGGTTCAGCAGCACCGGCGACAGCGCCGGCACCGCGAACCGCCGGTAGCTGTTGAGGATGCCGCCGGCCAGCGACGCCATCGAGATGAACAGCAGGTACGGGAAGGTGATCCGCAGCATGTCCACGGCCAGCCGGCCCTGCTCGCCGTCGAGGTCGAATCCGGGCGCGAACACCCGGACCACCGCCGGCGCGGCCAGGATCGCCAACGCGGTCAGCACCAGCAGCACCGCCAGCAGGGTGCCGGCGACGCGGTCGACCAGCGCCTTCACCGCGGCGTGGTCGTGCTTCTCGCGGTACTCGGCCAGTACCGGCACGAATGCCATCGAGAACGAGCCTTCCGCCGAGAGCCGGCGCAGGAAGTTCGGGATCCGGAACGCCACCACGAACGCGTCCATGGCAGGCCCGGCACCGAACACCGCGGCGTAGACCTGGTCGCGGACCAGGCCGGAAACGCGCGAGACGAAGGTCATCGCGCTGAATACGGCGGTCGAGCGCAGCAGCCCCCCGGAACGGGCGGCTTGGGCGGGCGGCGCGGCGCCCGGATCGGGCGCGCTCATCGCCTCGCCCCGAGATGTTCTTCCGGGTTGACCCAAGTCACTGAATCCCCCATAATTTCCGGCTCGTTTGCCCAGCGGCCTGCCCGACCGGCGCTGGCACCTCCAGTTTCGTCATCCCCAGTTTCCAGGATTCCGCCGTGGCCAACATCAAGTCCGCCAAGAAGCGCGCCAAGCAGACCGTCGTGCGCAACCAGCGCAACGGCAGCCAGCGCTCGATGCTCCGTACCGCCGTGAAGAAGGTGCTCAAGGCGCTCGACGCCAACGATGCCGCCGCCGCACAGGAGGCCTTCCAGGCCGCCCAGCCGCTGCTCGACCGCTTCAGCGCGCGCGGCCTGATCCACCGCAACAAGGCCGCCCGCCACAAGAGCCGCCTGACCGCGCGGATCAAGGCGCTGCAGGCCGCCTGAGGCCAAGCCTTCGGTCGTTGCGAAAAACCCGGCTCCGGCCGGGTTTTTTGTTGTCTCGGAGAAAAGCAAATCGCTTCGCGATTCCCGGCCCCCGCGCTCCGCGCGGGGGCGCTCAAGCCGCCGCAAGCCTGTGGCTTGCAAGCGGCGGCTTTCGCCCCCCCTGCCCGCATTTTTCAAAGGGGGGAATGCGCCGGCGATTCCGCTTCTTCCGGAGCCCGGCTTCAACCCCCCTTTGAAAAAGGGGGGCAGGGGGGATTTGCGCGCGCCAGCGCGCACCGCCTCACTCCGCATCACGCGCTTCGCGCTCTTCTTCATTCAAGCGATCCAGGAACGCCTGCACCTGCAGCATCACCTCGCGGGTACCGGTGTGGGCCAGGCCCGAGACCAGGAACCACGGCTGCTCCCAGCCGAGCGCTGCGATGACGCGCCCGGCCTCGGCCCGCGCCTCCTCGTCCGGCAGCAGGTCGGCCTTGTTGAGCAGCAGCCAGCGCGGCTTGTGCAGCAGGCCGGCATCGAACTTGCCCAGCTCGCGCTCGATCGCGCGCACCTGGTCGACGGCGTCGCCGCCGTCCAGCGGCTGGACCTCCACCAGGTGCAGCAGCAATCGGGTGCGCTGGATGTGGCGCAGGAACAGCGCGCCGAGCCCCGCCCCCTCGGCCGCGCCCTCGATCAGGCCCGGGATGTCCGCGATCACGAAGCTGCGATGCGGCTCGGTGCTGACCACGCCCAGGTTCGGATACAGCGTGGTGAACGGATAGTCCGCCACCTTCGGCGTCGCCGCCGACACGGCGCGGATCAGCGTGCTCTTGCCGGCATTGGGGAACCCCAGCAGGCCGACATCGGCCAGCAGCTTCAGTTCCAGCTTCAGCGTGCGCTCCTCGCCCTCCTCGCCCGACGTGGCCTTGCGCGGCGAGCGGTTCACCGAGCTCTTGAAATGCATGTTGCCGAGCCCGCCGCGGCCGCCGTGCGCCACCAGCAGCCGCTGTCCGTGGGTGGCGAGATCGCCGATGACCTCGTCGGTCGCGACATTCATCACCACGGTGCCGACCGGCACGGTCACGATCAGCGGCTCGCCGGCCTTGCCGTACATCTGCCGGCCCATGCCGTTCTCGCCGCGCTGCGCCTGGAAGCGCTTCTGGTGGCGGAAGTCGACCAGGGTGTTGAGGTTCTCGTCGGCCTGCAGCCAGACGCTGCCGCCGTCGCCGCCGTCACCGCCATCCGGCCCGCCCAGCGGGATGAACTTCTCGCGCCGGAAACCGATGCAGCCGTTGCCGCCCTTTCCGGCGATGACGGTGATTTCGGCTTCATCTACGAGTTTCATGGGGCGGGATTCGTGATTGGTGATTCGTGATTGGAAAAGGCAAAACCATAGGCGATCAAGTCTAACCGCGGTTGCCGTGGACTGGCGGAGACGTGAGGGTGCGGCGGTCCGCGCTTTTGCGAATCACCAATCACGGTTTTCAACAGCCGAATGGCTGGTCATCACCAATCCCGCCCAAAGAAAAACCCCGCCAAAGCGGGGTTCTTCTTTGGGCGGGCTGATTCGCGCTCGACGCGCAGATCAGCCCGCAGCCGCGACCACGCTCACCGTGCGGCGCTTCTTGGCGCCCTTGACGGCGAACTCGACGGTGCCGTCGACCAGCGCGAACAGCGTGTGGTCGCGACCCAGGCCGACGCCGGGACCCGGATGGAACTGGGTGCCGCGCTGGCGCACGATGATGTTGCCGGCCCCGATCGCCTGGCCGCCGTAGATCTTGACGCCGAGGTACTTCGGGTTGGAATCGCGGCCGTTGCGGCTGGAACCTACGCCCTTTTTATGTGCCATGGCTGCGTCTCCTCAGTTCTTCTGCCCACCGGCGATGCCGGTGATCTCGATTTCGGTGTAATGCTGCCGGTGCCCCATGCGCTTCATGTGGTGCTTGCGGCGGCGGAACTTGATGATCCGCACCTTGTCGGCGCGGCCGTGGGACTTGACGGTGGCGGTGACGGTGGCGCCCTGGAGCGCGTCGCCGAGCGTGACGCCCTCACCGTCGCCCAGCATCAGGACCTGATCGAACTTGACCTGATTGCCGGCTTCGGTGTCGAGCTTCTCGACGCGAATCGTCTCGCCTTCCATCACGCGGTACTGCTTACCGCCAGTGACGATGACTGCGTACATGACCAGACTTCCTCTGTAGTTATTGTGGTCGCTACCCGGGATCGAGCCCGGACAGAAGCGGAATTGTATGGCTTTCAGCAGGTTACGGTCAACCGTGCCTCCTCCCCCTGTAGGAGGGGCTTCAGCCCCGACCGCGCGCACTCGTGCACGCTGATCGGCGGTGCCTCCTGCCGTTGTTTCCTTCGCAACGCGCGGTCGCGCGTTCATCTTGGCCAGCCCTGACGGGGCCGTCTGGCGCGGTCGGGGCTGAAGCCCCTCCTACAGGGTTCGCCGGTGGTCCGTCGCAGTGGCTGAGACGGTTGCGGCGCAGACTGTCCGGCGGGCTGGCGAAACCGGGGTTTGCCCCCATATCGACCGCTCGGTAGGCTGTTTGATTGGTCGCCCTTCTCCCCTCCCCCGCCCGGCCGCCCACGGCGCCGGGACAACCCGGATTCCTCCCCGATGGCGATGGATTTCATCCGCATCCGCGGTGCCCGTACCCACAATCTGAAGAACATCGATCTCGACCTGCCGCGCGACAAGCTGATCGTGATCACCGGCCTGTCCGGCTCCGGCAAGTCCTCGCTGGCGTTCGACACCATCTACGCCGAGGGCCAGCGCCGCTACGTCGAGTCGCTGTCGGCCTACGCCCGGCAGTTCCTCAGCGTGATGGAAAAGCCCGACATCGACCACATCGAGGGACTGAGCCCGGCGATCTCGATCGAGCAGAAATCGACCTCGCACAACCCGCGCTCGACCGTCGGCACCATCACCGAGATCTACGACTACCTGCGCCTGCTGTACGCGCGGGTGGGCATGCCGCGCTGCCCGGACCACCACTACCCGCTCGAGGCGCAGACGGTCAGCCAGATGGTCGACCAGGTGCTGACGCTGGATCCGGCGCAGCGCTGGATGTTGCTGGCGCCGGTGATCCGCGAGCGCAAGGGCGAGCACGCGCAGGTGTTCGAGCAGCTGCGCGCCCAAGGCTACGTGCGCGTGCGCGTGGATGGCGCGGTGTACGAGATCGACGCCGTACCGACGCTGGCGTTGCGCCAGAAGCACACGATCGAAGCGGTGATCGACCGCTTCAAGGTGCGCGAGGACATCAAGCAGCGCCTGAGCGAAAGCTTCGAGACCGCGCTCAAGCTCGGCGACGGCATGGTCTCGGTGCGCTCGCTCGACCATCCGGAAGCCGAGCCACACCTGTTCTCGTCCAAGTACAGCTGCCCGGTCTGCGACTACGCCCTGCCGGAGCTGGAGCCGCGGCTGTTCTCGTTCAACTCGCCGGTCGGTGCCTGCCCGAGTTGCGACGGACTCGGCGTCAGCCAGTTCTTCGATCCGGCCCGGGTGGTGATACACCCGGAGCTCAGCCTGGCCGCCGGCGCGGTGCGCGGCTGGGACCGCCGCAACCACTACTACTTCCAGCTGATCGCGTCGCTGGCCAAGCACTACCGCTTCGACGTCGACATGCCCTGGCAGGAACTGCCGGAGAAGGCGCGCGAGGCGGTGCTGTTCGGCAGCGGCGGCCAGGCCATCAGCTTCACCTACATCACCGAGGGCGGCAGCCGCAGCCAGCGCAAGCACCGGTTCGAAGGCATCGTGCCCAACCTGGAGCGGCGCTACCGCGAGACCGAGTCCTCGGCGGTGCGCGAAGAGCTGTCGAAGTACATCAGCGAACGTGCCTGCCCCGACTGCGGCGGCGCCCGCCTCAACCGCTCGGCGCGCAATGTGTTCGTCGCCGACCGCCCACTGCCGGAGATCGTGGTGCTGCCGATCGGCGAGGCGCTGGCGTTCTTCGGCGAGATGAGCCTGCCCGGCTGGCGCGGCGAGATCGCGACCAAGATCGTCAAGGAGATCCGCGAACGGTTGAACTTCCTGGTCGACGTCGGCCTCGACTATCTCACCCTCGAGCGCAAGGCCGACACCTTGTCCGGCGGCGAGGCACAGCGCATCCGCCTGGCCTCGCAGATCGGCGCCGGCCTGGTCGGGGTGATGTATGTGCTCGACGAGCCGTCGATCGGTCTGCACCAGCGCGACAACGCGCGCCTGCTGGACACGCTGACCCGGCTGCGCGACCTCGGCAACACCGTGATCGTGGTCGAGCATGACGAGGACGCGATCCGCCTGGCCGACCACATCGTCGACATCGGCCCCGGCGCCGGCGTGCACGGCGGCGAGGTGATCGCCCAGGGCACGTACGCCGACATCCTCGAGGCGCCGCGCTCGCTGACCGGCCAGTACCTGTCCGGCAAGCGCCGGATCGAGGTGCCGTCGCGGCGCCACAAGGCCAACGCCAAGATGCTGCTGAAGCTGCACGGCGCTTCGGGCAACAACCTGCAGGACGTCGACCTGACGATCCCGGCCGGGCTGTTCACCGCGATCACCGGCGTGTCCGGATCGGGCAAGTCGACCCTGATCAACGACACCCTGTACAAGCTCACCGCCAATGAGATCAACGGCGCGTCGCACAAGCCGTCGCCGTACCGCGAAGTCGAGGGATTGGACCTGTTCGACAAGATCGTCGACATCGACCAGTCGCCGATCGGCCGCACGCCACGGTCCAATCCGGCCACCTATACCGGGTTGTTCACGCCGCTGCGCGAGCTGTTCGCGCAGGTGCCGGAGTCGCGCGCGCGCGGTTATTCGCCGGGCCGATTCAGCTTCAACGTGCGCGGCGGCCGCTGCGAGGCCTGCCAGGGCGATGGCCTGATCAAGGTCGAGATGCACTTCCTGCCCGACGTGTACGTGCCCTGCGACGTCTGCCACGGCAAGCGCTACAACCGCGAGACGCTGGAGATCCTCTACAAGGGCCACAACATCCGCGACGTGCTGGAGATGACGGTCGAGGACGCGCTGGAACTGTTCCAGCCGGTGCCCTCGATCGCGCGCAAGCTGGAGACGCTGCTGGACGTGGGCCTGGGCTACATCCGCCTCGGCCAGCCGGCGACCACACTGTCGGGCGGCGAGGCGCAGCGCGTCAAACTGTCGAAGGAACTGTCGCGGCGCGACACCGGGCGCACCCTGTACATCCTCGACGAGCCGACCACCGGCCTGCACTTCCACGACATCGAGCACCTGCTGGCGGTGCTGCACAAGCTGCGCGACGACGGCAATACGGTGGTGGTGATCGAACACAACCTCGACGTGATCAAGACCGCCGACTGGGTGATCGATCTCGGCCCCGAGGGCGGACACCGCGGCGGACGCATCATCGCCGAGGGTACGCCCGAGGACGTGGCGGGCATGGCGCATTCGTACACCGGGCAGTTCCTGGCGACGATGCTCGGCGGCCGAACGCCTGCCGCGGAGCGGACGCCGCCGTCCACGCAAGCGGGCGCCAAGCCCGCGCGCAAGAAGCGTGCATCCGTGCGCCGCGCCAGCGCCTGAGGAGCTTAGGAGTGAGAAATGAGGAGTGAGAAATGAGTGAGGGCATTCCACCTCTCGTTTTCATCCTCTCGTTTTCCTCCTCTCGTTTTCCTCCTCTCGTTTCTCACTCCTCGCTCTTCCGCCCATGAACGACCAGCCCGCCCCCGTCCTGTTCCGCATGCCGATCGCACTGCGCTGGCGCGACCTGGACGCGTTCAACCACGTCAACAACTCCAACTTCCTGACCTATCTGGAAGAGGCCCGCATCCGCTGGTTCGATTCGCTGGACGAGGAATGGGTGACCGAGCGCACCGCGCCGCTGCTCGCGGCCGTGCAGATCAACTACCGGCGGCCGATCCCGTATCCGGCGAGCGTGATGGTGGAACTGTCGTGCGAGCGCCTGGGCAGCAGCAGCGTCACCATCACCCATCGTATCCTCAGCGAGGACGGCGCCACGCTGTACGCCGACGGCCACGTGGTGATGGTCTGGGTGGAACGCGCCAGCGGCCGGCCGACACCATTGCCCGATGCGGTGCGCCGCGCTGCGGGGGGATGATCGGATCGCTCCGCGGGCCCCAAGCCGAAGCCGAAGCCGAAGCCGAACAAGCGTAGCGCCCTCGCTCGTCATCCCGGCGCAAGCCGCGATCCATCTTGGCCCGTGCAGCATCAATGCGTGGATCCCGGCTAGAGCATTGTTGCCCCGAGTGTTTGCAGTGCCGTCATCCCGCGCAGGTGGGGATCCATGGACGTTCGCTCCGGCCACGGCAAAGTCCCTGGGCTTCCGCCTGCGCGGGAGCGAGGAGCCTGTAAACATTTGATACGAAAATGCGCCAGTCATGATACGACCCGCGGCGACGGGCTTTGTCTCACCGCAACGGAAAGGTCCGCCCGGCGCGGCCTGCGCCGGGATGGCGGCAAGAACGGTTACCCTCTAGTTCCCGATTCTCGACCGACGACTCCCAACCCATGCCCCTGATCGAAACCATCCGCCACGACGGCGGCATCATCGAGCTGCGGCTCGCACGTCCCCCGGTGAACGCACTGAACCCCGACCTCTGCGCGGAGCTGCGCGCGACCCTCGGCACCTGCGTGGACGAAGGGGCCGAGGCGCTGGTCCTGTCGGGCGGGCCCAAGGTGTTCTCGGCCGGCCTCGACGTGCCGCACCTGCTGACGCTGCAGGACGACGCCGACGCGCTGCGCACGGCCTGGGAAACATTCTTCGATGCGGCGCGCGCGCTCGCCGGCTGCCCGCTGCCGGTGGCCGCCGCGATCGCCGGCCACGCCCCGGCCGGCGGCTGCGTGCTGGCGCTGTGCTGCGACTACCGAGTGATGGCCGACGGCCCCTTCACCATCGGCCTCAACGAGACTCAGGTCGGCATCGCGATCCCGCCCGGCATCCTGCGGCTGATGCAGCGCATCGTCGGCAGCCATCGTGCCGAGCGCCTGCTGGTCGCGGGCGACATGATTGCGGCCGAGCGCGCGCACGCGATCGGGCTGGTGGACGAACTGACCGGCATCGACGAGGTCGTCACCCGCAGCGTCGTCTGGCTGCACGACCTGCTGCAGCTGCCGCGCAAGGCGATGCTGGCCACCCGCGCACTGGCACGCGCCGACCTGGTCGAGGCGCTGACGCCGGAAAGCCTGCAGCTCGAGCATTTCCTGCGCGAATGGCACGACCCCGCCACCCAGCAGGCGCTGCGCGCAATGGTGGCGCGGATCGGCAAGGGCTGACCTGTTGATTTTCCGCCCGTTTGGGCGGACATGCAGGGCATCGACCGGGAGTCAATATCCGTAGGAGCGCGCCATGCGCGCGATACCGCGGGCATCGCGCCGCCCGTGAATTCCGGTGACCGGCGCGCCTGCCGGTCCGGAATCGCGGCATCCGCCGGATCCTGCCGGCACCCGCGGCATCGCGCGCATGGCGCGCTCCTACGAGGAACGGTGGCCGGTTGGGCTCAGGCCTCGCCGGTGGCCACCGGGCGCGCCGGATCTTCGATCCAGCCGCTCCACGAGCCGGTATACAGGCGTGCGCCCGGCAGCCCGGCATGCGTCATCGCCAGCAGGTGATGGCAGGCGGTGACGCCGGAACCGCACATCGCTGCCGCGTCGGCAGGTGCACGCCCCTGCAGCGCACGCTCGAATTCCACGCGTAGCCGGTCGGCGGACTTGAAGCGGCCGTCGACGAGATTCTCGGCATACGGGCGACTGGTCGCGCCGGGTACGTGCCCGGCAGCGCGGTCGATCGGTTCGACCTCGCCGCGGAAGCGCTCGCCGGCGCGAGCGTCGAGCAGCAGATTGCCGTGCTGCAGATGCGATTGCACTTGCGTCGCATCGAGCAGGCGCGCGGCATCGAATGTCCTCAACGGATAGTCCACCGCGACCTGCCCTGCAACCGACGTCTCCCGGGGCAGATCGAGCGCCACCCAGCGCGCCCAGCCGCCATCGAGCACCGCCACCCGGTGATGCCCGAGCGCATGCAACAGGAACCACAGCCGCGCCGCAAAGGCACCGTCGCCGGCGTCGTAGGCGACCACCTGGTGCCGCGGCGAAACACCCCAGGTGCCCAGCCGTCGGCACAGTTCCGCGGCATCGGGCCAGGGGTAGCGGCCGGCGCCGCTACCGGCCGGCGCGATGCCGGAGAGGTCGCGATCCATATCCGCGTGCACCGCCCCCGGAACGTGCCCGTCGCGGTAATCGCGGGCGCCGGCATCGGCATCGGCCAGGGAGTGCCGGCAGTCGACCACCGCCAGATCGGCGCGCCCGAGCGCGGTGGCCAGTTCCTCCGCCTGTACCAGCGTGGTCCGGTCTTCTGTCATGCATCGTCTCCCGCGGCTTCGCGCAGCCGCTCGCGCAGGTTCAGCAGGATCGAGGCCGTCGCGCCCCAGATCCGGTGCGGCGAGATCATCTCGTCGCTGCGGAACTGCAGCACCTCGCGGCGCCGCCCGCCGTAGTCCACCTCCAGCCGCTGCAGGCTTTGCGGCGCCAGCAGGAAGGCCAGCGCGACTTCGAACACCTCGGCCACCTCGGCGGGATCCGGGACCGGCACGAATGCCGGATCGAGCGCCGCCACCACCGGCAGCACGCGATAGCCGCTGACGGTCAGCATCGGATCGAGATAGCCCAGCGGCCAGGCCTGCGCCGGCAACAAGCCGATCTCCTCGCGCGCCTCGCGCAGGGCCGCGGCCAACGGATCGCGATCGCCCGGCTCGATGCGGCCGCCGGGAAAACTGACCTGGCCGGCATGCTGGCGCAGCATCTCGGTCCGACGGGTCAGCAGCACCCGGGGGCCGTCGGTGCGCTGCACCAGACCCACCAGGACGGCGGCCTCGAAGCGCTTGCCGGCGGCGGGCAGCAGGTCGGCGATCTCGTCGCGGTTCCATCCGTCGCCGACCGGCGGCGCATCCAGCGGATGCAGCGCCCGCGCCAGCCCGGGAACGGACACCTCCGGCTTCATGTGCGCTGCGCTTCGCGCGCTGGCAGTTCCGATTCCATCAGCCACCGCCGCTCGTCGTCGTCCATCTGCGACCAGCGCGCGATTTCGGCGGATGTGCGGTGGCAGCCCAGGCACAGCCCCTCGTCGTCCAGCATGCAGACGCCGGTGCAGGGACTGAGGACGACGGGGAAGGTGAAGGTCATGGCCCGGAGAAGCTTAGCCGATGGCAGAAAAACGCCACGCCGGCGGGAGGCGGCGTGGCGTTGGAGTTGCGGATGGGGCGCTGGATCCCGGCCTGCACTGGGATGACGTGCCGGCAAAGCCGTGCGCTACGCGCGCGGGCCGTCCTGCCAAGAGCTGGATCCCGGCTTTCGCCGGGATGACGTACCGGCAAAGCCGTGCGCTACGCGCACGGACCGTCCTGCCAAGAGCTGGATCCCGGCTTTCGCCGGGATGACGTACCGGCAAAGCCGCGCGCTACGCGCGCGGGCCGGTACGTCACTTGATGCTGACGAGCTTGACGTCGAAGACCACTGCCTGGTTCGGGCCGATCGGCGACTGCGGGGTGTTGCCGTAGGCCTGCTCGGCCGGCAGCACCACTTCCCAGCGCGCGCCGGTCGGCATGTTGGTCAGCGCCTCGCGCAGGCCGACCAGCGGGATCTCGCTGAGCCGCACCGTGACCGGACCGGCCTGCTGGCCTTCCTCGGCGGTATAGGTGTCGACGAAGGTCGGGCCGTTCGGCAGGTTGCCCTTGTAGTGCAGCTCCACTTCGCTGTTCTGGGTCGGCTTGGCGCCGCTGCCGGCCTCGACCACGCGATACTGCACGCCGCTGGGCAAGGTCTGCACGCCCGACTTGGCGCGGTTCTGCGCCAGGAACGCGTCGCTCTTGGTCTTGTTCTCGGCAGAGGCCTTCTCGAAGGCTTCCTTCGCCTTGGCCAGCTGTCGCTGCTGCATGCCTTCCACGGCACCACGCAGCTGCTCGACCGGCACCGCAGGGTCGCGCCGCGCGTAGCCGTCCTGCACCGCCTTGACCACGGTGTTGATGTCGATCTGTTCGCCGCTTTCGACCAGATTGCGGCCGAGGTCGTAACCAAGCGCATAGCTCAGTCGCCCCTGTTCGGACGAGGTGTCCTGGGCCGCGGCGGTGCCGGCGGTCAGGGTCAGTGCCGCAAGGGTAGCGGCAAGCAAACGCAACTTCATGCGGTAGATCTCCAGATGGTTTTCGTGATGGTTCGGCTCACGTGAACGGTCGAACCGCCACGAACGAACGCGCTAGGATAGCCGCCACAGGGCTCGACTTCCACCGGCGGCAACCGTCCGACTCCGCCGGCCCCGGTAAGTTCCGCGCGGCCTGCGGGCCCTCCCCCCTTCACATCCGGTAATCGCCGATGACCGACTCCCCACTGCTGATCGCCGATCACGACGCCGTCCGCGTCGTCACCGTCAACCGCTCGGACAAGCTGAATGCATTGAATGCGGCCACCCTCGACGCCCTGCACGAGGCCTTCGAGGCGATCGCCGCCGAGCCGGCGGTCCGGGTCGCGGTGCTGACCGGGGCCGGGCCCAAGGCGTTCGTCGCCGGCGCCGACATCGCCGAAATGTCCGGCCTGAGCGCGATCCAGGGCCGCGACTTCTCGCAGCGCGGGCAGCGCACCATGCGCCGGATCGAGACCCTGCCCAAGCCGGTGATCGCCATGGTCAACGGTTTCGCGCTGGGCGGCGGCCTGGAGCTGGCCATGGCCTGCCACCTGCGCATCGCCGCCGACAGCGCCAGGCTCGGTCAGCCGGAAGTCAATCTCGGCCTGATCCCGGGCTTCGGCGGCACCCAGCGCTTGCTGCGGCTGGCCGGGCGCGCCGCGGCGCTGGAACTGTGCCTGCTGGGCGCGCCGATCGATGCCGCCCGCGCCCACCAGCTCGGCCTCGTCAATCGCGTCGTCGCGGCGGCGGAGCTCGAGGCCGAGACCATGAAGCTGGCCACGCAGCTGGCCGCGGCCGCGCCACTGGCGCTGCGCGGGGTGCTCGACTGCGTCAACCACGGCGGCGAGTGCGGGATCGAGGAAGGCCTGGCCTACGAGACCGCGCAGTTCGGCCTGGCGTTCTCCACCGAGGACATGCGCGAAGGCACCGCGGCCTTCCTGGAAAAGCGCCGGCCCGCCTTCCGCAATCGCTGAACCGCATGCCGCACGCTTCCGACGCCAGCATCCAAACCGACGAGCGCGCCCGCAGACTGCTGCGGCTGCTCGATACCGGCGACCTGGACGCCGCGATCGAGGCCGGCCTGGCCGATTTCGACGCCGATGCCGCGTCGGCCCTGCCGGCAGCGGATCGCGACCGGCTGCGCACGGCCCGCGACCGGCTGCTGGCCGCCTGGGCGGCACGCGAGCGCCACCGCGCCCGCAATGCGCGGCTGGCGCGCCGCGCCGCCGAGCGCGAGGCCCGGCGCGCGCCCTCGACCCTTGAAACCGGCAAGCCGCCGTTGCCGGCCGCGGCCGCAGCGGCGCTGGCACGGGCGAAGGCCAGGGTCGGGAACGCCGGCTCGTGAGCACCGCCGGTGCAGGCGGCGCGGCAAAACCGAAACCGTCGGCCCGCCGTCGCGGCCCGACGCTCAAGCGCGACGAGATCCACGAGATGTTCTCGCGCCTGGCCGAACTCGACCCGAACCCGACCACCGAACTCGAGTACGACACCCCGTTCGAACTGCTGGTGGCGGTGATCCTTTCGGCCCAGGCCACCGATGTCGGCGTCAACAAGGCGACGCGCAAGCTGTATCCGGTGGCCAGCACGCCGCAGCAGATCCTCGCCCTCGGCGAGGACGGCCTGAAGCGCTACATCTCCACCATCGGCCTGTTCAACGCCAAGGCGAAGAACGTGATCGCCACCTGCCGGATCCTGGTCGAGCGCCACGGCGGCGAGGTGCCGCGCGACCGCGCCGCGCTCGAGGCGCTGCCCGGCGTCGGCCGCAAGACCGCCAACGTGGTGCTCAACACCGCCTTCGGCGAACCCACCATTGCCGTCGACACCCACATCTTCCGTGTCGCCAACCGCACCGGGCTGGCGCCGGGCAAGGACGTGCGCGCGGTGGAGGACGGCCTGCTGAAGCGGGTGCCGCCGAAATTCCTGCAGAACGCCCACCACTGGCTGATCCTGCACGGCCGCTACGTGTGCAAGGCGCGCCGGCCGGAATGCCCGGTCTGCGTGATCCGCGACCTGTGCCGGTTTCCGAACAAGACCGAGAGCGAGAAGTGAGTCAATAGGATTGAGAAACGAGAGAGGCGACATCCGCTTTCTCTCACTTCTCACTCCTCGTCACTCGTTTCTGCTTAATCGTGTCTGCGTTCGCGCAGCCACTTCGTCGCCACCCACTTCTCGCCGCCCAACACCGGCGCTCCGCCGTGCAGGCTGCGGGTGATCGGGTGCGGGCGGTCATAGCTGAAGAACACCGCATTGCCCTTCACCGCCGCGACTTCGAAGTGTGCGTCCGGAAATGTGGTGGCGCCGCCGCGCGGCGGGGTGTTGAGATACATCACCAGCGAGGCGACGCGCTGGCCACCGCGCGCCAGGGTGCGCGTGGTCCCGGGCTTGTCCGGATCGAAGTAGTCGTAGTGCGGCTTGTATTCGGCACCGACACCGTAGCGCAGGACCTGCAACCCCTCGCCGCTCTCGAGCGGCCACTCGGTCAGCGCGGCGATGCGCGCCTCGATGCGTGCGCACAGCACGTTCTCGCCGCGGCGGAAGAACATGCCCTGGCTGGTGCGGTCGCCGTGGACGTCGTCGCTGCCGGTCTCCAGGTTGAGCGTGGCCGAGCGCGACAGCCGGGTGCGCGCCAGCTCGACCAGGGCATCACACTCGTCGTCGGACAGCAGGCCGCCGAGCACCACCACCTGCGGGTGCACCAGGTGCGCGAGCACGTGCACGTCGCGGTCCTCGGCGCGCACGGTCGAGGCGCCATTCCAGCCGACCGGCGCCGGCACCCTCACCGGCACGGGCAACCCGGCGTCTCGCGCGTGCTGCTCCAGATGGCGGCGCATCACCGCCTCGACCGCATCGATCGCGACCTGTTCCCGCCAGCCCTGCTCGAGCAGCGGCGCAATCACCGCCTCAGGCGGTTGTCCGGCGCGCACCTGCTCCAGGATCCAGCCATCGAGTTCGGCGGTGATCTGCTGTGTGGTCGACATGGCAAAGCCCTCGTGTGACGGATGCGTTGCGCCGCATGCGCGCGCACTGCCTCCGCAGCAGCTTAGCGCGCTCGTGTGACAGATCCGATACCGATTTGCGACATGCGACGGCGGCCACGCGAACACGTTTCCGTCCGCTTAAGAAATCGTTATCGGCGCAAGAAAACGGTCACAAAAGGTGCTTATAACTTGCAGCGATTCCACTCGGGGACCTGCGGCCGACACCGCGGCGGCAATGCGCTCCGCCAGGCCTCCGCGTTCCTGCGCTCACCCGAAACCCGTCCATACGATCGGAGATTCCAGAATGGCTGCGAACAATTACCGGACCCTGCTGATGACCTTCGGCACGGTCCTCGCCCTCAGCGCATGCGGCAACGGCGCCGACCGCGTTGTCGATCCTGGCGCAGGCGCTTTCCCGCCGCCGTCGGGCTCGCCGCCTCCGCCGCCTCCGCCGCCGCCGAGCGAGCCACCGCCGACCGGCGGCCCGGCCGCCGACTGCCCGGATGGCTTCAGCAATGTCGGCACCGTGGCCGACGGCACGCTGCGCGCCTGCCGCCTGCCGGAGACCATCGTCGGCGATGTGGTGGTGCCGCAGCGCGATGGCACCGCGTACGCCATCTCCGGTCGCGTCACCGTCGGCGAGGACCAGGGCGGCGACGCCGGCAACCCCAGCGCCGGCGCCCAGAAAGGCGTACTCACCATCGATCGCGGCGTGACCCTGTACGGCTCATCCGGCGCCGACTTCATCGTGGTCAACCGTGGCTCCGAGATCCACGCCGTAGGCACCGACGAGGCGCCGGTCGTGTTCACCGCACGGCAGAGCCTGGAAGGCGAAACCAACGCGGATTCGATCGGCCTGTGGGGCGGTCTGGTGATCCTCGGCCGCGCGCCGATCAACGCCTGTCCGGGCGAGACCGTCTCCGGCACGCCGGAGTGCCAGGAGCAGGTGGAAGGCGCCGACGGCTTCTACGGCGGCAATGCACCTAACGACAACAGTGGCGTGCTGCGCTACGTGCGGGTGATGCACTCGGGCTTCGAGATCTCCCAGAACAACGAACTCAACGGCATCACGCTGGCCGGCGTCGGCAATCGCACCACCATCGAGTACGTCCAGGTGCACAACAGCTCCGACGACGGCATCGAATGGTTCGGCGGCACCGTCAACGCCCGCTACCTGGTCTTCACCGGTAACGACGACGACAGCCTCGACACCGACACCGGCTGGAACGGCGCCCTGCAGTTCGGCATCGTGATGCAGCGCGAAGGCGGCGGCGACCGCATGAACGAATGGAGCAGCATCCGCCGCCAGCCGTTCTCGAACCCGAAGGTGGCCAACTTCACCTATATCGGCCGCGCCGGCGGTGGTTCGGCCATTACGCTCAACTCGGGCACCCAGGCGGAGTTCTACAACACCGTCGTGACCCGCCCCGACGGCGGCACCGGCGCGTCCCTGCAGTGCCTGCAGATCGACGACGAGAACACCACCGGCACCTTCGAGTCGGTGCATTTCTCCTGCCCGGTGGCGTTCGCCGACCAGCGTGCCGAAGACGCCTTCAACGCCGGCAGCAACAACGTCGCCGAAGGGACCTCGTCGCTGACGAACGGCTTCGTCAACGGCGCCGAGGAGAACGCGGTGCCGACCTATCAGGGCCTGCAGCTGATCAGCAACTTCTTCCAGCAGGTCGACTACATCGGCGGCGTACGCGATGCCAACGACACCTGGTGGCAGGGTTGGACCTGCGGCCTGACGGCCGACACGCCCTGCTGATCCGGGCGCGACCACGGGGCGGCGGCGACGCCGCCCCTTTTCGCAAGTGATCCCGCCATGACGTCGCACGTCTTCTTCCGCCCCTGCTCAGCCAAGGCTTTCCCATGAAGCGATCCCCGACCCGCAGCGGTTTGTTCCTCGCGATTTCGGCGCTGCTCGTCCCCTGCGGCGCGCTGGCGCAGGACGCGCCACAAGAGACCGGAGCGTCCACGCAGACCGAGACCTCCGCCAGTCCCACGCAGCTGGACGCGGTCCAGGTGCGCGGCGAGTACATCCCGGAGCCCATGCTCCAGACCTCCGAAGTCGCCTCGTTCATCACCCGCGAGGACTTCCGACGCACCGGCGACAGCGACGCCGCCGCCGCGCTGACCCGCGTCACCGGCCTGAGCCTGATGCGCGACAAGTACGTGTACGTGCGCGGCCTGGGCGAGCGCTACTCCTCGGCCCTGTTCAACGGCTCGCCGCTGCCGAGCCCGGAACCGCTACAGCGCGTCGTACCGCTGGACCTGTTCCCGAGCGAGGTGCTGGAAAGCGTCACGGTGCAGAAGACCTATTCGGTGAAGTACCCGGGCGAGTTCGGCGGCGGCGTCATCGACATGCAGTCGTTGACCGTGCCGGACGAGCCGTTCCTCAACCTGTCGATCGGCACCGGCGGCAACAGCGTCACCACCGGCGAGAAAGGCCTGACCTACTACGGCGGCGACGACGATTTCTGGGGCTACGACGACGGCACCCGCAAGATGCCGAGTGCGTTGAAGGACGCCATCGCCACTGGCCAGCGCGTCGACCTGGGCAACTTCAGCCGCGAGGACATCCGCCGCATCGGCCGCAGCATGGCCAACGCCAATCTCAACGTGCTGCAGGAGAAGGACAGCATCGATCCGGACTTCGAGTTCGGCGGCAGCGCCGGCTACTCGATGGACCTGGGCAACGACTCGAAGCTCGGCTTCCTGGCCGTGGCCGGATTCGAGAACAAGTGGCGCACCAAGTTCGGCAAGCAGCAGGATGCGTTCTTCACCGGCGACGTGGTCGAGTACGAGGCCGACTATGATTTCCTTGCTACCCAGAACAACGCCCGCGTCAACGCGCTGGTGAGCGCCGGCTACGAGAACGGCAATCACAAGGTCGCGTTGACCACGATGTACGTGCACGACACCATCAAGGAAGCGCGCAGCCGCTCCGGCATCGACAATCTCGCCGGGTTCGAGGCGCGCGACGACTACACCGAATGGTTCGAGCGCGAGCTGATCAACAACCAGATCACCGGTGCCCACACCTTCGGCGAGTACGACGACCTGAAGATCGAGTGGCGCGGTGCGATTGCTCGCGCCACTCGCGACGTGCCCTACGAGAAGGGTATCCGCTACGAACTGGTCGACGGCTACTGGGCGCACGATGCCAGGCGCGTGCAGAACTACACACGCTTCAGCAACGTCGAGGACGAGATCGCCAGTGGCGGCGTCGACGTCACCTGGCGCCTGCCGATCGAGCGCGACGTCACCGTCAGCGGCGGCGCATCGTACCTGGACAACGACCGCAACGCCGAATCGCGTGAGTTCCGACTGCAGGCGCTCGACGGCGTGCTTCCGTTCTACAACCGCTACCAGCGCATCGACTACCTGTTCTCCGACTACAACCTCAGCCAGGACCTGCTGCGCATCCAGGAGACCACCGGCGGCCTCGGCGCGGCGGCCTACGACGCCACGCTCAAGGTGAAGGCCGGCTACCTGCAGGCCGAGGGCGAGATCACCCCGCTGGTGCGCGCCACGGTCGGCGTGCGCTACGAGGATGCGACCCAGGCGGTACACCCGTACAACATCTTCACCGGAGTCCGCCAGACCTCGCCGGAACCGCTGCGCAACGACTACTTCCTGCCGGCGGCCACGCTGACCTGGAACTTCGCCGACAACCAGCAGATCCGCTTCGGCGCCTCCAAGACCATCGCCCGGCCGCAGTTCCGCGAGCTGGCGCCGCAGCAGTACCAGGACCCGGACAACGACCGCCTGTTCTACGGCAACCCGTACCTGGTCGACAGCGAACTGCTGAACCTCGACGTGCGCTACGAATGGTTCTTCGGCGCGGGCGAGTACTTCACCGTCGGCGGCTTCTACAAGGACATCGACAACCCGATCGAGTCCAACGTCAACTTCGCCGGCGGCACCACCTTCCAGAGCTTCCTCAACGCACCGGCCGCGACCCTGTACGGCGCCGAGATCGAAGCGAAGAAGTACTTCGACCTGCCGATCGAGGCCAACTGGTGGGGCGACAACCGCCTGTACTTCAGCGGCAACTACACCTGGTCGAACTCCGAGGTCGAGGTGAAGGAAGGCGACACCGTGCATCCGTACGGCTTCGCGCAGCCGGTCGAGGCGGCCCTGTTCGTCCGCGACGGCAGCCAGCTGCAGGGCCAGTCCGACCACATCGCCAACCTGCAGATCGGCATCGAGAGCGAGAGCTCGCGCACCCAGGCCACCCTGATCGCCAACTACGTCGGCGAGCGCATCACCGCGCGCGGCCGTCCCGGACAGCCGGACTACATCGAGAAGCCGGGCACCACGCTGGACTTCGTGCTGCGCAAGGGCTTCAACCTCGGCGATACCGAGATGTCGATCGGCTTCAGCGCCCGCAACATCCTGGATACCGAATACCAGGAATACCAGGAGCGCGGTGGCAACCGCGCCGACGTCTACCGCTACGAGCCGGGCGTGTCGTATACGTTGAGCCTGTCGGCGTCATTCTGAGGGCCGGGAATCGGGAATCGGGAATCGGGAATCGGGAATCGAAAAAGCATCCGGCATCGACGCTTTTTCCTTCTCCCTCTGGGAGAAGAGCCTGCCCCAGAGGTGCTGTTGGTCGGGAGTGGCGCGAAGCGCCGGATGAGAGTACGGCGAAACGGCAGGCGCCTGAACCATTGCGGCTTCGCCGCGCCCTCACCCCAACCCCTCTCCCGCAATGCGGGAGAGGGGCTTCAAAGCGCTTGCTACCGCCGTTCCCACTCCACCTCTCGTTTCTCACTCCTCACTTCTCACTCCTCGTTTCTCGTTCCTCGTTCCTCGTCCCCAAATACGAAAGAAATATGGCAGCCGCAGTCAAACTGTCATAAATCCTTCGCATCCTTTCCGCATCCGTGCAATGAAACCAGCGCACTCCGCGGAATCGCCGTGCCGAAGTTCCTCTCCAATCTGCACCTTCCCGTTCGCGGCGACCGCCCCGCGGTCCTGCGCGTTGCGCTGGAGGTCGCGCTGGTACTGCTGCTGGCGGCGCAGGCAGCGCGCCTGCTGTGGATCGTGCTGACGCCGCTCGGGCCGGTCGGCACCGCTTCCGCGGCACCTGCGCCACCCGCGGACAGCCCGCTGTCGCTGTCCGGCGACCCGTTCTTCCCATCCGCGCGCAGCGGCCGTGCGCCAGCCAGCGCCCACGGCTATCGCTTGTTCGGCGTGCGCCGGAGCGGCAACGGCGGCTCGGCGATCCTCGCCGGCAGCGATGGCGCGCAGGGCGCGTTTCGCGTCGGCGACGAAATCGCCGAAGGCGTCGTGTTGCAGGCGGTCGGCTCCGATCACGCCGTGCTGCGCGCCGGCGGCAACGACCAACGCATCGCGCTGCAGGAGACCGCCACCGCGACCGCGCGCACGCCGCCGGCGTCCCCAGCCGCCCTGCCCGCGGCGCGCGCGAGCGGCGACGGAAACGCCGCCACGGCGATCGATCCGCAGCAACTGCTGGCCCAGGCCGGCCTGCGGCCGCGCACCGAAGACGGCCGCATCACCGGCTACACCCTGATCCCGCGCGGCGGCGGCGCGCTGCTGCGCCAGGCCGGGCTCGAATCCGGCGACGTGCTGCTCGCGGTCAACGGCCAGGCACTCACGCCCGAGCGCATGACCGAACTGGAACAGGAACTCGCCCGGCGCGATCGCGCCGAGATCACCGTCCAGCGCGGCGGCGAAACCAAGACCATCACCCTGCGGACGACATCGCCTTGAAATCTCGCTTCGCCCCGTGGCTGATCGCCGCCGGCCTGTGCCTGCCCGCCCCCGCCGCCCTGCCCCAGGACACGCCCGCGCCGGCACCGGCGCTGAACGTGCAGAACGCCGACATCCGCGCCTTCATCCAGGACGTGGCGCGTGCCACCGGCACCACCTTCCTGGTCGATCCGCGGGTGCAGGGCACGATCACCCTGTCCAACGACGAGCCGCTGTCGGAACCGGAGCTGCTCGGCATCCTGGTCGCGACGCTGCGCGCCAACGGCCTGATCGCGGTGCCCAGCGGCACCGGCGTCTACCGCGTGGTGCCCGACGACACCGCCGCGCAGCAGCCGGGCGCGGCGCGCAGCGACGGCGTCGGCTTCTCCACCGAAGTGTTCCGGCTGCGCCATGTCGATGCGCAGTCGGCGGTGGAAACCGTCAAGCCGCTGATCGGCCGCGGCGGCGTGGCGCTGGCCACGCCGCAGGGCAACAGCCTGCTGGTGGCCGACTACAGCGACAACCTGCGCCGGCTGCGCGGGCTGATCGCCCAGATCGACCAGGACCGCGCCCGGGTCGAGGCGATCAGCCTGCGCAACAGCTCCGCGCGCGAGATCGCCAACGTGGTCAATGGCCTGTACGCCGGCCAGGGGCGCGGCTCGGTGCTGTCGGTACTGCCGGTGGAAAGCAGCAACGCGGTGCTGCTGCGCGGCGATCCGGCGCTGGTCGACACGGTACGACGCGTGGTCGAGGACCTCGACCGCCGCGCCGAGAACAGCGGTGACGTGCGCGTGATCCGGCTGCAGCACGCCAATGCCGAGGAACTGCTGCCGGTGCTGCAGCAGGTGGTTGGGCTGACCGGCGAGGCGGAGGCACGGCAGGGCGGAGGCGGATCGTCGAGCGCGTCCTCGCCGCTGGCGGCGTCGACGATGGCGTCGATGTCGAACCTGGCCGCGACGCTGCCGCGCGCCGACGGCGCGACGGACGGCGGTGACGCGCCGCTGGCCGCCTCGGTCGCGATCGCACCGGGGCGCCGCGCCACCATCGCCCGCTACCCGGGCGTCAACGCCATCATCATCAACGCCGATCCGGAGACCCAGCGCATGCTGGTCGACGTGATCACCCAGCTCGACACCCGCCGTGAACAGGTGCTGGTCGAGGCGCTGGTGGTGGAGATCTCCGACGAGGCCGCCAAGCGCCTCGGCGCGCAGCTGCTGCTGGCCGGCAAGGACGGCACCGTCCCGATCGGGATGAGCAACTTCCCCGGCAGCGCGCCGGGCATCGCCGAACTGGCCGCGGCCGCGTCGCGGGTCCGCGATGGCGACACCAGCTCGCCGCTGGTCAACAACGCGCTGCGCTCGCTGCTGGACTACAACGGCGGCCTGTCCGGCCTCGCCGGCGAGACCGGCAGCCTGGTGTTCGGGCTGATCATCGATGCGGTCAAGAGCGATACCGCCTCCAACCTGCTGTCGACCCCTTCGGTGCTCACGCTCGACAACGAGGAGGCGCGGATCCTGGTGGGCCAGGAAATCCCCATCACCACCGGCGAGGTGCTGGGCGATTCCAACAGCAACCCGTTCCGCACCATCCAGCGCCAGGACGTCGGCATCCAGCTGGTGGTGCGCCCGCAGATCAACGCCGGCGGCGGCATCACCCTCGATCTGCGGCAGGAAGTCTCGGCGATCGCCGGCCCAGTCAGCGAGAACTTCGACGAACTGATCCTCAGCAAGCGCGAGATCGAGACCCGGGTGCTGGCCGACGACGGCGCCATCGTCGTGCTCGGCGGCCTGCTCGACCAGGCCGACCGCAACACTGTCGACAAGGTGCCGGTGCTCGGCGACATTCCCGGCCTCGGCGCGCTGTTCCGGCGCACCGCGCGCTCGCGCAACAAGACCAACCTGATGGTGTTCATCCGCCCGACCATCGTGCGCGATCCGCGCGAGGCACAGGGCATCACCGCGCCGCGCTACGACTACATGCGCCGCGAGCAGCTGCGCAGCGGCGGCGTGCCCGGCGACGGCCGCGCCCAGCTCGATGCGCTGATCGAGGACTACTTCGGCACCACGCCGCCGGTGGCGCCGCCGGCGCCGCTGCCGCGCACCGAACCACAGCCCGAACCGTCCATCGAACCGCAGCCGTGACCGACTCCGCGCCCGCCCCGCTGGCCTACGCCTTCGCCAAGCGCCACGGCATGCTGCTGCTGGGTGCCGACGGGGATGCGCCGGCGCGCATCGGCCTGCGTGAGGGCGCCTCACCGGAGGCGCTGATCGAGGCGCGCCGCGCGCTCGGCCGCGCACTCGAGGTGCAGCGGCTGCCGCGCGCCGAGTTCGACCGCCGGCTGTCGGAGATCTACGCCGGCGCCGGGCTGGCCGGCGCCGCCGGCGCGCAGGACCTCGACGACGCCGGCAGCCTCGACGCGCTCGCCGACGACATCCCGGCCGCCGCCGACCTGCTCGAGGCGCAGGACGACGCGCCGGTGATCCGCCTGATCAACGGCCTGATCGCCGAGGCCGCGCGCAGCGGTGCCTCCGACGTGCACATCGAGCCGTTCGAGCGCGCGCTGCGGGTGCGCTTCCGGATCGACGGGGTGATGCGCGAAGCGCTGAACCTGCCTGCGCGGCTGGCGCCGTTGCTGGTGTCGCGGGTCAAGGTGATGGCGCGGCTGGACATCGCCGAGCGCCGCATCCCGCAGGACGGCCGCATCTCGCTGGCAATGGGCGCCAAGGCGCTCGACGTGCGCGTGTCCACCCTGCCCGCGCGCCACGGCGAGCGCGTGGTGATGCGCATCCTCGACAAGGACCACGGCGCGTTCGCGCTCGATGAGCTGGGCATGCCGGCGGGCGTGCTGGAGGCCTTCCGCGCGGCGCTGGCGGTGCCCAACGGCATCGTGCTGGTCACCGGGCCCACCGGCTCGGGCAAGACGACGACGCTCTACGCCGGGCTCGAGCGACTCAACGACGGCAGCCGCAACATCCTCACCGTCGAGGACCCGGTGGAATACGCGGTCGAGGGCGTCGGCCAGACCCAGGTCAACGGCAAGGTCGGCATGACCTTCGCCGCCGGGCTGCGCGCGATCCTGCGCCAGGACCCGGACGTGGTGATGGTCGGCGAGATTCGCGACCCGGAGACCGCGCAGATCGCGGTGCAGGCCAGCCTCACCGGACACTTGGTGCTGTCCACCGTGCACACCAACGACGCGCTCGGCGCGATCACCCGCCTGCGCGACATGGGCGTGGAATCGTTCCTGCTCGCCAGCACCGTGCGCCTGCTGCTGGCGCAACGGTTGATCCGCCGGTTGTGTCCGCACTGCCGACACCCGCGCGCGCCGGACGCGCTGAGCGCGCGGCTGATGGGCCCGGGCTACGACGGCCCGCTGTTCGCGGCCGGCGGCTGCGGGCACTGCAACCAGACCGGCTTCAACGGCCGCATCGGCGTGTACGAGGCGGTGACGATCGACGAGGGCCTGCGCGCGCTGATCGCCGGCGGTGCCGACGAGGACGCGCTGGCGCGCGCGGCCTCGCTGTCGGGCGACTGGCTGGCGGATTCGGCCCGCGCCTGCGTGACCGCGGGCACGACCACCCCTGAAGAGGCGCTGCGCGTCGTGCGCCAGGAGTCGCGGGACCATGGCCACGTTTGACTACGCCGCGCTCGACGCGCGCGGCCGCGACCGCCGCGGCACCGTCGCCGCCGACAGCGAACGCGACGCGCGCGAACGGCTACTGCGCCGCCAACTCGTGCCGGTGAAGCTGGTGCCGGCCGCCGCCGCGGCATCGAAACCCACCCTGCTGCGCGGCCGCTTCGGCAACCGCGAACTCACCCTGGTCACGCGCCAGCTCGCGACGCTGGTCGCGGTGGCGCCGCTGGAGGAAGCGTTGCGCACCATCGGCGCCCAGGCCGAGAAGCCCGCGGTGCGGCGGGTGTTGCTGTCGACCCACGCCACCGTGGTCGAGGGCTTCCGCCTGTCCGAGGCGATGGCGCGCCAGGGCAATGCCTTCCCACCGCTGTACCGGGCGATGGTCGCCGCCGGCGAAGGCACCGGCGCGCTGCCGGAGATCCTCGAACGACTGGCCGACCTGCTCGAGCGCCAGCAACAGGTGCGCAGCCGCCTGACCACGGCGCTGGTGTATCCGGCGGCGCTGGCGCTCACCGCGCTGGCGGTGGTGGTGGCGCTGATGACCTTCGTGGTGCCGAAGGTGGTCGAGCAGTTCGACTCCATGGGCCGCACGCTGCCGTGGCTGACGCGCGCGGTGATCGGCGTTTCGGAGCTGATGACCGGCTGGGGCCTGGCGCTGCTGGTTCTGCTGGCGCTCACCGCCGTCGGCTTCGTGCGGCTGCTGCGCAAGCCGGACTTCCGGCTGCGCTTCGACGGCATGCTGCTGCGCGCGCCGCTGCTCGGGCGCCTGATCCGCGACGTCCACGCCGCGCGGCTGGCGCGCACGCTGGCGATCATGCTCGCCAGCGGCCTGCCGCTGATGGAAGGCCTGCGCACCACCGCGCGCACGGTGCACAACCGGGTGCTGCGCCGGGCCACCGAGGACATGGCCGATGCGATCCGCGAAGGCGGCAGCCTGTCGGCGGCGATGCGCCGCGCCGCGGTGTTCCCGCCGACGCTGCTGTACATGGCGTCCAGCGGCGAAAGCAGCGGCCGCCTGGCGCCGATGCTCGAACGCGCCGCCGATTACCTGGAACGCGAGTTCAACACCTTCACCGCCGCGGCGATGAGCCTGCTCGAGCCCGCGATCATCGTCGCCATGGGCGGCCTGGTGGCGTTGATCGTGCTGTCGATCCTGTTGCCGATTTTGCAGTTCAACACTCTTGCGCTGTAGCGCAAGACGGGAATGGGGAATCGAGAATGGATTACAGCGACACGCCGCGATCGGTCCCTGGCCAGCAACCGTCACACATCACCACAGGAACGAACATGACTCCCCTGCACCGCTTCAACCGATTCCCGATTCCCCATTCCCCATTCCCGGCTTGCCGGGGCTTCACCCTGGTGGAACTCATGGTCGTGATCGTGATCATCGGCCTGCTGGCGACGGTGGTGATGATCAACGTGATGCCCAGCCAGGATCGCGCCATGGTCGAGAAGGCGCGTGCTGACATCTCGGTGCTGGAGCAGGCGGTCGAGACCTACCGGCTGGAGAATCTGACCTATCCGCGCACGCAGGACGGGCTGGAGGCGCTGCTGCGCCCGCCGCAGGGGCTCGCGCGCCCGGAGCGCTACCGCAAGGGCGGCTACATCCGACGCCTGCCGCAGGACCCGTGGGGCAACCCGTACCAGTACGCCTATCCGGGCCGCGTCGGCACGTTCGACGTGTACTCGTTCGGCGCGGACGGGCAGGAAGGCGGCGAAGGCGATGGGGCGGATATCGGGAATTGGAACTAGGCGACGTGATTGGTGATTGGTGATTCGTGATTGGCAAGAGCAAGAGCAGCGGCCGGGCGACGAGGCCGAAGAACGACTGGGACCCGCAGTGAGCATCCGACGATCCCCGCATCGAATCACCAATCACCAATCACCAATCACGGCTTTCACCGGCTTCACCTTGGTCGAGCTGATGGTGGTGCTGGCGATCGTCGGGCTGCTCGGCGCCGCGGTGGTGTTGACTGCGCCCGGCCGGGGCGACGCGCTGGCCAGGGATGCCGACGCATTGGCCGCGCGCCTGCTGCGCGCGCAACAGGAGGCGATCCTGGGCACGCGCGCGATCCGAGTGCGTGCCGATGCGCGGGGCTACGCCTTCTCGGTGCAGCGCTTCGACGGCTGGCAGCCGCTGGCCGACGCGCCGTTCCGGCCGGCGACCTGGTCGGACGGCGTGGCCCCGGAGCTGCCGCGTGGGCAGGAGGCGATCGAGTTCCGCTTCGATCCGATCGGCACCGCCGAGCCGGTGCAGATCGTGCTGCGGCAGGACCAGCGACGCACGCAGGTGACGGTCGACGCGACCGGCGGTGTGGAGGTCGCGGTAATGTCGGCCGGCAGCGATCGCATCGCCGCCGAGAACAGGCTGTTCCGGAGCGCGCAGTGATGCTGGGGCTCCATTCGCGGGTATCGAGGAGAGATTTTCGCGGGCGATTCGCTGTCGTCAGCCGTGGCGACGGCCTCATTGGTGTCCAAGCGGTAGAGTCGTGGGGGCGCGGCGACGGCATCATTGGTGTCAAGGCGGTAGGTTCGCGGCAGCGCGGCTTCTCGCTGCTGGAGATGCTGGTCGCGATGGCCGTATTCGGACTGGTGGTGATCGCGCTGCTGAACCTGTCCGGCGAGAACACCCGCACCACGGCGATCGTCGAGGAGCGGGTGCTGGCCGGCGTGGTCGCGGAGAACCGCGCGGTCGAGGCGGCGGTCGAACCGCTGCAGGCGCTGGCGCGCGCGACCGAAGGCAGCGAGCGCCTCGGCGATCGCGAGTGGCACTGGACGCGCACGGTCAACGCCACCGACGACGCGGCGATCGTGCGCGTGGAGGTGACGGTGACGGCCGCCGGCAGCGATCGTGTCGCCGCCGAGACCGTTCTGTTCCGGGGGACGCCATGAACCCGCGTCCACGATTTGCGGGATTCGGGCAGGCGCGTTGCGATGTTCGAGATAACGGGGCAAGCCGCAAATCCCCCCCAGCCCCCCTTTTTCAAAGGGGGGAGAACAGCAGGGCGCCCGGCGTGTCGATCTCGGTGGCGTGCCTCGTTTCCCTGGGAAGGCCGGTGGCATGCCTTGCTCCATCGTTCGAAAGTCCGGTGGCAAGGCTTGCTCCATCGTTCGAAAGGCCGGGAACATGCCCTGCTCCATCGTTCGAAGAGCCGGGAACGCGTCCTGCTCCCCCCTTCGAAAAGCCGGGAACGCGTCCTGCTCCCCCCTTCGAAAAGCCGGTGGCGCGTCCTGCTCCCCCCTTTGAAAAAGGGGGGCTGGGGGGGATTTACGCGCGTAGCATCAGGTGCCGTCGGCGCCTCGCCCACGGTTTTACGTTGGTCGAAATGTTGGTCGCACTGGCGGTGTTCGCGCTGTTGTCCGCCGCCGGCGTCACGGTACTGGCCTATGCCGCCGACAACCAGGGCGTGCTGCGCGAGCGGATGCAGCGGATCGGCGAGTTCCAGCGCGCCCGCGCGGTGCTGCGCGCCGACCTGTCGCAGGCGGCGCCGCGGGCCACGCGCAACGCCGCCGGCCATCCCGCGGTGCAGGCCTTCACCGGTTCCGCCGACGCCGCGCCCGGCCTGCTGTTCGCGCTGACCCGGCGCGGCTGGAGCAACCCCGAGCAGGCACCGCGGGCGTCGCTGCAGTACGTCGAATACCGGCTGGTCGACGACCGCCTGGAACGCGGCACGCGTCCGGCGCTCGACGGTGCCGTGCTCGGCACGCCGCAGGTGCTGCTGCGGGGCGTGCGCACGGCGCGCGCGCACTACCGCTACCAGGGCGAGTGGATGGACGGCTGGCCCGGCGGCGCCGACCGCGTGCCGGAAGCGCTGCAGCTGGACCTGCGGATCGACGGCATCGGCGACGTGCGGCAATTGTTCCTGATGCCGGGGCAGCCGCTGTGATCCCTCGGCGCCAGCGCGGCATCGCCCTGCTCACCGTGCTGCTGCTGGTGGCGGTGATGGCGGTGCTGGTGATGGGCGTGCTCGACGACATCCGCTTCGGTCTGCGCCGCGCCAACAACGCGCAGTCGGTGGCGCAGGCGCAATGGCATGCGCTGGGCGCCGAGGCGCTGGCGCTGGCGCAGATCGAGCGCCTGGCCGCCAGTGATCCGGGGCGCACCACGTCCGCGGGCGACTGGAACGGCCGCGCGTTCGTGTTCCCGGTGGAATCGGGCGCGATCAGCGCGCGCCTGTCCGATGGCACCGCCTGCTTCAACCTCAACAGCGTGGTCGAGGGCGGCGCCGACACCTTCATGCTGCGCCCGGACGGCATAACCCAGTACGTCGCCCTGTTGCAGGCGCTGGGCTTCTCCGAACACGAGGCCCGCACGCTCGCCGACAGCCTCGCCGACTGGATCGACAGCGACCAGCAGCGCGAGAGCCTCGGACACGAGGACGAGGCGTACGCGCGCGGCCGCGACGGCTATCGCACCGCCGGCACCCTGCTGGCGGAGACCAGCGAGTTGCGCGCGATCCACGGCTACACCGCGGAGGTCTATGCACGCCTGCGTCCGCACGTGTGCGCATTGCCGACGGTCGACCTGTCGCCGGTGAACGTCAATACGCTGCGCGAGGAGGACGCCGCGATCGTGCGCATGCTCACCGAAGGCAAGCTCGACGACGCTCAGGCGCGTCGGGTGATCGCAGCACGCCCGGCCGATGGTTGGCGCGACGTCGACAAGTTCTGGACCGCTCCTGGCATGGCCGTGCCGTCGTCGGATGGCCTGCTCGGCCAAGTAAAGCTGCGCACGCGCTACTTCCGCCTGCACGCCGAAGTCGAGGTCGGCCCGGCGCAGGTCGTGCTGAGCGCCCTGTTCGAACACGACGGCAGCAGCCCGGCACGGCTGCTGGCTCGCAGATGGAGTGCCGAGGAATGATCACGTACATCGTGCTGCTGCCGCAGGATCCGAAAGCGCCGGCGCTGCGCCTGAGCGTCGACGATGACGGGCGCGTGCTGGCGCGCGAACGCCTGCGCACCGGCGCCACCGCAGCCCAGCCGGCCGCGGCTACGCAGACGCGCACCGTGCTGGTGGTGCCAGGCACGCAGGCGCCGGCGCTGTGGCTGGAACTGCCCGCGCGCAACCCGGTGCAGGCGCTCGCCGCCGCGCGCGCGCTGATCGCCGAACGCCTGGCGGGCAGCGGCGAGGCGCTGCACATCGCCATCGCGGCCGCCGCCGGCGATGAAGCGCGAAGGCCGGTGGTGACGGTCGAACGCGCGCTGATGACGCAGTGGCTGGAGCGCGCCGCGGCACTGGGCATCACCGTGGACGCGCTGGTTCCCGATCATCTCGCGCTGCCGGCGCCGGAAGACGACGGCGTCGTGGTGGTTGCCGACGGCGACGAGCGCATCGTGCGCGGGCCGCGGCTGGCGTTCCGCAGCGAGGCGGCGCTCGCCGCGCTGGTCCTCGAAGGACGGGCACAGCAGGTCGTCGAGGCGGGCCCGCAGGCCGAAGCCCTGCTCGCCGCCGGCGCGCGGCAGCCGGCGATCGACCTGCTGCAGTACGACTTCGCGCGCACGCCGGCGCAACCCCGCGGCGCGCGCGCCTGGCGCCGCGCCGCGGTGCTCGCCGCGCTGCTGGCGCTCTCGCCGCTGCTGCTGTGGGGCGCCGAGGCGCTGCGCTACACACTGGCCGCACGCGCGCTGGAAGCCGAGGCCGCGGCGATGGTCGATGCCGCCCTGCCCGGGCGCGCGCCGGCGCAACCGCCGCTGGCGGCCGCGCGTGCGGCCCTGCGCCAGGCGCAGGCGCGCGACGGCTTCGCCCACGCGGCCTCGGCGCTGTTCGCGGCGGTGCCGCGGATCGAGGGCGCGCAGCTGGACCGACTCTCCTATGGCGAGGACGGCGCGCTGCGCGCGACGCTGTCGCATGCCCGGGCCGACGAACTCGATGTCCTGCGCGATGCGCTCGCCGGCGCCGGCCTGGCGCTGCAGCCGGCCGGCACCCGCCGCGCCGACGGCCGCCTCCACAGCGAACTCGACATCCTGCCGGAGCCGGCGCCATGACCCGCCTGTTCGACACCGCCCGGCTTGCCGACTGGTGGCAGGCGCGCGAGCCGCGGGAACGGTGGATGGTCGCCGTGATGCTGGCTGCGGTGGCCGCGTTCGTGCTGTGGTACGGCGTGATCGCGCCGCTGCGCCAGGCGCGCGACGACGCGCGTGCGCGCCATGCCGATGCCGTTGCCGCAGCCCAGGAGATCGAACGGGCGCTGGCGCGCATCGAGGCCTCCGCGGCGCGACTGCCGCCGGCACCGGCCGGCGATGCCTTCGCCACCGCCATCATCGACAGTGCCGGCGCCGCCGGCGTCGCCATCAGCCGGCAGGACGACGGCGGCGGCGGTGTGCTGGTGATTGCGATCGACGCGGTCGGCACGCCGGCGCTGTTCGGCTGGATCGATACCCTGCGGCGCGAGCACGGCATCGCCCCGCTCACCCTGCAGGTCGACAAGCGCGACGGCCGGCTGCGCGCCGAGCTGCGCTTCGCACCGCCATCGTCATGAGCACACGTGGCCTGATCTGGCTGTTCTTGCTGGCGCTGCCGCCGCTGCTGGGCTTGCTGCTGCCTTTGCGGCTGGCGCTGGGCATGGTGGACCTGGAGCGGGCCGGCCTCGGCGCCGCCGGCTCGTCGGGCTCGCTATGGCGCGGGCGGCTGCAAGACGCGCGCCTGCACGGCCGCGCACTCGGCGATGTCGATGTCCGGCTGTCGCCATGGCCACTGCTCACCGGCACCCGCGAACTGGTCGTGCGCAGCGCCACGCTGCGGGCCTCGCTGCTGCAGGGCGCACGCCGCGGCATCCGCGACGCCAACGGCACGCTGACCCTCGAAGATCTTGATCTCGCACCGGGCCTGGCCCTGGTGCTCGACGCCAGCGACGTGCACTTGGTGTTCGTCGGCGACGCCTGCCGAAACGCCTCGGGCCGGATCGGTCTGGCACTGCATCCCGCCGCCGGCGGCGAACCGTTCGCGGTGCTCGAGGGCGCCGCGGCCTGCGACGGCCGCGCGGCAACGGTGGCCTGGATGCCGTCCGGCGCCGCATCGGGCCCGTTCGCCGCGCTCCGGGTCGATGCCCGCATCGAACCCGACGGCGCCTGGCGGCTGCAGTCGGTAGTGCCCGGTGTGGACGACGCGCGCGAAGCCGCTGCCCTCGAACTTGCCGGGTTCCGGCCCGGACCCGCCGGCTGGAGCCGGATCGACAACGGCACCTTCCCGTAACGGCGTGGGCCCGCTCCCTCGCCGAGGCATCGAGGGGGCCTTTCGTAGGAGCGCGCCATACGCGCGATGCCGCGGAAATTTCGCCGCCACGCGATCTAGGGCGCCAACGCGCCTTCCGGCTCGCGCCGGAGCCGTCGATGCGCCGCCCCGGAAACGCCCGCGGCATCGCGCGCATGGCGCGCTCCTACGGCTCCGAAGCCCCGGCGACATATGAATGAAAACTGACCGTCACCGAAAAGTCGCCGATCTGACACATATGACGGTTTCTTGTCACATTAATGTCAATTGCACGGCCTAGGCTTCGCTCGTCCCCCTTACGCGAAGACCCGCCCATGTCCCTTCCGCGCACCCTGCCGCTGGCCCTGCTGGCCGCGCTCGCCGCTCCCGCCGCCCATGCCGAGTTCGAGATCGGCGAATTCGGCGGAACCAGCGTCAGCTTCGAGGGCCTGTTACAGGCCGATTACGACCACTACAACAGCGACGTCGCCGATCTGGACGGCGATCCCGGCGACGGCCGCAACAGCGACCAGGAATTGCGCCGCGCCGAGCTGGTGCTCAAGGGCAAGGGCCCGGGCGGCTTCGACTGGGTGGTCGGCTACGACGCCAAGGCCGACAAGTGGCTCGACGTCAACGGCCGCCTGCGCTTCGGCGCCGACCGCACGCAGTTCCTGCAGGTCGGCCAGTACAAGCAGCCCAACAGCCTGGAAGAGCTGAGCTCGACCAAGAACAACGACTTCATCGCCAAGGCGATGACCACCAACACCTTCGGCGTCTCGCGCCGCCTCGGCGCCGCCTACGGCATCGCCGGCGACGACTGGACCGCGACCGCCAGCTGGTTCGGGCGCGAACTGACCAGCGGCCAGGCCGAGGGCAGCGGCTACGGCGTGCGCGGCACCTGGGCGCCGCTGAACGACGACGGGCGCATCGTGCACCTGGGCCTGTCGTACGTCGATTTCGATACGCCAGACGACGGTGCGCGGCTACGCACCCGCCCCAACGCCGATCTTGCCGGCGTGCGCCTGGTCGATACCGGCACCCTGCTCGATGCCGACCGCCAGTCCGTCCTCGGCGTCGAAGCAATGTGGATCAACGGCCCGGTCAAACTGCAGGGCGAATACATGCGCGCCGGGATCGATCGCATCGGCACCGCGACACAGACGTCCGGCGATTTCAGCGGTCACGGCTGGTACGTCTCCGGTCTGTGGAACGTCGCCGGCGAAACCTGGGGCTACAAGGGCGGCGTGCCGAGCACGCCGAAGGCGGGCGGCGGCAACCGCGGCCTGTGGCAGGTGGGCCTGCGCTACGACCGCGTCGACCTCGACGACGGCCGGCTGTCCGCCCCCGCTCCCGGCGAGATGCCGGTGCCCGAGGGCGTGCTCGGCGGCGAGATGGACGCCTGGACCGTCGGGGTGAACTGGTACTGGCGCGACCACGTCAAGCTGGCGTTGAACTACGTCGACGTCTCCAGCACCCGCTACAACGGCGCCGCGGGCGCGTTCGTCGACGATGAACCGAGCATCGTCGAGGCACGGCTGCAGCTGCACTGGTAGTTGGAGCAGAAACGAGGGAGAGGAACGAGAAACGAGTGAGCGGCGGCACGCTCCGCCCGTTTCCCGTTTCCATACCCGACCTCCTCCGAATGCGCCGACGAACGCGCCAGCGCTCGCCCGCGCGTTCTGTGGCGGCTTTCCGGTCCGGTTTCGAGCAAGCGAGTATCGGGGAGCGAATCGAAACCGGATCGTAAGGCCGCCCCGTGAACCAGGCGCCGCCGCGTCACGCCACGGTCATCGCCCTGCAACACCGGCTACACGACCGGCCCGCACTCTCTGCGAAACCGGAGAGGCGCATGCGCTACGCCATCGTCACCGAAACCTGGCCGCCCGAGGTCAACGGTGTCGCCCTGACCGTACACGGGCTGCAGCAGGGATTGCTGGCCCGTGGCCACACGGTCGACCTGGTGCGGCCACGGCAGCACGGCGGCCAGCAGCCGAACGCCCGTGAGCTGCTGGTGCATGGTGCCGGGCTGCCGCGCTACCCGGGGCTGAAGTTCGGCCTGCCGGCCACGCGCCGGCTGCTGCGTCGCTGGCGGGTCAATGCGCCGGACGCGATCTACGTCGCCACCGAAGGCCCGCTGGGCTGGTCGGCGGTGCGCGCCGCACGCCGGCTGTCGATCCCGGTGGCCACCGGCTTCCACACCCGCTTCGACGCCTACATGCGCGACTACGGCCTGGGCTGGCTCGAATCCACCGCGATGCGCTGGATGCGGCATTTCCACAACCGCGCCGACGCGACCCTGGTGCCGACGACGGAGCTGGCCGGATTCCTGCGCGGCACCGGCTTCCGGCGCGTGCTGCGGCTGGCGCGGGCGGTCGACACTGGTCGGTTCGACCCGGCCAGGCGCGATCCCGCACTGCGCGCGCAATGGGGCCTGGGCGACAACGACATCGCCGCGATCCATGTCGGCCGCATCGCCGCCGAGAAGAACCTGGCACTGGCGGTGCAGGCCTTCCGGGCGCTGCAGGCGCAGCGACCGCAGGCGCGCTTCGTCTGGGTCGGCGACGGCCCGATACGCGCATCGCTGGCGCGCGACAATCCTGATTTCGTGTTCTGCGGGGTGCAGCGCGGCGAAGCGCTCGCCTGCCATTTCGCCAGCGGCGACCTGTTCCTGTTCCCCAGCCGTTCCGAGACCTTCGGCAACGTGACGCTGGAAGCGATGGCCAGCGGCGTGCCCGCCATCGCCTTCGACTATGGCGCCGCCCGCGAGCATCTGCGCGACGGTGAGCACGGCGCCGCGGTCGGCGACGACGCCGCGTTCGTCGAGGCCGCGGTGCGCATCGGCAGCGACGACGCCATGCGCCGATCGATGGCCGCCGCCGCACGACGGGCGACCCTGCGATTCAGCCCCACGCAGGTCGCCGAGGACTTCGACACCTTGCTGTCCGGACTGGCCGAATCGGGAGATCGCCATGCAACCGCATCTGCTGCGTAACCGGCTTGCCGCAAGCGACTGCGGCTGGTGCCTGCGCGCCAACCGCATCGGCGCCCGCCACTGGATCCGCGGGTATTTCTCCGTCGTCAGCCGCCTCGGCGACGGCGTGTTCTGGTACCTGCTGATGGCGGCGCTGGTGCTGACCGACGGCGTCCGCGGCCTGACCGCATCGGCGCACATGGCCGCCACCGGCGTCATGGCGCTGCTGATGTACAAGGGCCTCAAGCGCTGGACCCGGCGACCGCGGCCGTTCGCCTCGGACGTGCGCATCCGTGCCTGGGTGGCGCCGCTGGACGAGTTCAGTTTCCCGTCCGGACATACGCTGCATGCAATCTCGTTCACCCTGGTTGCCGTCGCGTACTACCCGGCGCTGGCCTGGCTGCTGGCGCCGTTCGCGGTCAGCGTCGCCGTATCGCGCGTGGTCCTGGGCCTGCACTATCCCAGCGACGTGCTGGCCGCGACCGCCATCGGCACGGCGCTGGCGGGGCTGTCGGTGGCGATGGTGCCGGGCGTGACGCTGCTCGGCGTCGGCGTCTGAGGCCACATACGATTTCAGGAATCTGCCCCCCTTTTAAAGGCACTTCGCGCGATTGCGGGGCACCGCAGGCGTGTGCCGCCGCTTCGTAGGAGCGCGCCATGCGCGCGATGCCGCGGGCATCGCGCCGCCTGGGAATGCCGATGACCCGCGCGCCTGCCGGTCCGGCATCGCGGCATCCACCGGATCCGGCCGGCACCCGCGGCATCGCGCGCATGGCGCGCTCCTACGGGTCATCGGCCCGTCGATACCCGGACGTCCCTGTCCGGGCCGTGCCTCATGCACGCTGCACAGGACCGCCGCTCGAAACCTGGTACCAGTCGATCCGGCGCGTGATCACCATGATTCCCGCGAGGATGCAGAACAGCAGGCCCGCGCCCAGCACCAGTGCGTTGTCTTCCGAGATCAGCAGCCCGTACAGCGCCGCATACAGAAGCGCCAGCATCGTCGCGAAACCGGCGCCACGCATCCAGCTGCGCAGCACGTACGTCAGGTAGTAGCCGAGCAGTCCGATGCAGGCCGCGCCCGCCGCCAGATAGGCCAGGCCGAAGGCGATGTGCTCGGACAGGCTCACCAGCAGCAGGAAGAAGATCGCCAGCGCCAGCCCCACCAGCCCGTACTGGATCGGGTGGATGCGCAGCTGCTTGATCAGCTCGAACATGAAGAAGCCGACGAAGGTCAGCAGCACGAACAGCAGACCGTACTTGCTGGCGCGATCGGCCTGGCTGTAGGGATTGACCGGATCGACCAGCGAGACGCCGATCGCATCGAGCCCGGCCTCGCCGCCCGATGCCGGCGACTGCGACGACTCCGGCCGCGGCAGCGTCGCCCCGGCCAGGTATTGCGCCTGGGCGTTGCTGGCCAGCGACGAAACCGCCCATTCCGCGTGGAATCCGCTGTCGTCGAGCGCCGGCTCACGCGGCAGGAAGGCGCCGTTGAACTGCGGGTGCCGCCATGGCGACTTCAGCACCACGCGGTTATGCGTGCCCAGCGGCGCCAGCGCCAGCGACTCGGTGCCGCCGAGCGCGAAGTCCAGGCGCGTGTCCAGTGCGAGCCGCTGCCCGGCGCGCGGCACGGCCAGGCGCGCGTGCACGCCGGAACCGTCGCGGTTGCCCAGGCCCTCTTGCAGCGGCACCTCCACACCGTCCACGCGCAGCCGCGGCGCGCCGGCCAAGCCGCGCACGTCGCCGATTCCCACGCCCAGCCACGGCCGCCCGATCCGGCGCGGACGCTGCGGGTCGGGATCGGTGGGAATCCGCGCCGCGAATGTCGCCGACATCTGCGCGGCCAGTTCGTAGACCCGCACCTCGTGCAGGCCGACCCGACGGGTCGACGGCGCGATCCGGCCATCGACATCGAGGATCTCGGGAAAGAACGTCCAGCGGCCGTCGCGCTCGCGCAGCACCTTGCGGGTCGCGCCCTGGGCGTCCTTCTCCTCCACCTCGACGGTCTCGACGTACGGCACCACCAGCACCGGGCCGGCCATACCCTGCGCGCCGGCATAGCTGCGCGCCACCCGTTCCACCGCCTGCGCGCGATACACCTGGCGGTCGTGGATCACGCCGCGGATCATCATCAACGGCACCAGGATCGCCAGCGTCATCGCCAGCACCATCAGGATCTTCAATGCGAGTTTCATGCACGTCTCCGCTCGGGAATCGCGTGCAGCATCCGGTGGCCGCGGGAAGACACGAGGGAGCCAAGATGAAGCGAAGGTGAAGTCGGCACCGACCTTCTTCGTAGGAGTGCGCCATGCGCGCGATGCCGCGGGCATTTCGCCGCCCGCGGGTTTCGGTGACCGGCGCGCCTGCCGGTCCGGAATCGCGGCCTCCACCGGATCCTGCCGACACCCACGGTATCGCGCGCATGGCGCGCTCCTACGAGAACGGCAGGATCACTGATGCCACGGTACCGCCGCCGTCGCGGTCGTCCAGCCGCGCGCTGCCGCCGTGCAACTGCGCCACCTCGGCGACGAAGGCCAGTCCGATGCCGCTGCTGCGGCTGCCACCGCCGGGACGCGGCAGCGAATAGAAGCGTTCGAACACGCGGTCGCGGGCATAGTCCGGCACACCGGGGCCGCGATCGGCGATGTCGATGCGCACGCTCCGGTCCTCGCGCCGCAGCGACGCCTCGATCGCACTGCCGGCCGGCGCGAAATCGATGGCGTTGTCGAGCAGGTTGACCAGCAGCTGCCGCAGCAGGAACGGGTCGCCGGAGACGCTGCCGCCTTCGCCCGCATCGCGCTGCAGCCGCAATCCCTTGCGCGACGCCCGCGTCTCCACCTGCGCCCAGGCATCGCCCAGCAGCGCGGCGAGGTCAACCGGCTCCGGCCGCTCGATCGCCTGCCGGTGCTCCACCGCCACCAGCGCCAGCAGCTTGTCGATCATCTGCGCCATGCGCTCGCTCTGTTCGCGCACGCTGGCGGCGAAGCGCGCGCGCTCGGCCTCCGGCAACGGCCCTTCCAGCAGCTCGGCGGCGCCACGCACCGCCGCCAGCGGACTCTTGAGCTCGTGGGTAAGGCCGTGCACATAGCGCTCGAGATGGCGCCTGCCCTCGAGGCGCTCGCGCATGGTCTCCAGCGCGCGGCCGAGGATCGCGAACTCGCCGGCGGATGCCGGCAGCTGCGCGCGCTGGCCCGCAGTGACCGCTTCGGCATAGCGGCGCAGCCCGCCGAGCTGGCGCGACAGCCACCACACCGCCAGCAGCCCGATCAGCAGCGCCGCACCCATCAGCACCAGTCCCCAGCGCATCACCGTGGCCTCGCTGCGGGCGATGAACGGCGCGATCGTGCGGTTGGGCTTGGCCACCGTGAGCACGCCGGCGATGCGTGCGCCGTCCATCACCGGCGCCGCTACGTGCATCACCGAACTGCTGTCGTCGTCCGGGTCCTCGCGCGTCGAACGCGCGCCGTACTGTCCGCGCAGGGTCAGGTGCACGTCGTTCCAGCGTGAATAATCGCGTCCGACGTCGCGGCCCTCGGAATCGAACACGACGATGCCGTCGGCGTCGGTGATGTAGATCCGATACGCCGCCTCGCGCTTGCGGAAGCCCCAGATCTCGGCGCCGATGTCGCGCTCGCGCAGCGCCCGCACCCGCTGCGCGAAGCGGCCGTCGGCGATGCGGCCGGCAATCAGGTCGTCGGCCGCCAGCTCCGCCAGCACGTTGGCGGTGTCGACCAGGGTGTCCTCCATCGCCTGCCGTACGCCGGGCTTGACCTCGCGCACGAATACCTGCGCCACCAGCAGCGCCGCCAGCGCGACGATGGCGAAGTAACCCAGCAGGATGCGCAGGCCGATCCGCATCGCCTAGGGCCTGTCGATCTCGACCGAGTAGCCGAGTCCGCGATGGGTCCGCAGCGGGTCGGCATCCGGGTCCACTTCGCGCAACTTGGCGCGCAGGGTCTTGATGTGGGTGTCGACGGTGCGCTCGCCGCTGTCGTCGGCATCGTTCCAGACGCGATCGAGCAGCTGCGCGCGGCTGAGGATGGCGCCGGGGCGGCGCAGCAGTTCCGCCAGCAGCGCGTATTCGTAGCGGGTCAGCGCCAGCGTGCGGCCATCGAAGCGCACCCGCCTGGCCTCGCGATCCACCTCGAAACGGCCCGCCGACTGCGGCTGCGCGTCCGCCGCGGCATGCCGGCGCAGCCGTGCCCGTACCCGCGCCACCAGCTCGCGCGGCGAGAACGGCTTGGTCAGGTAGTCGTCGCCGCCGATCTCCAGGCCCAGCACGCGATCGATCTCGTCGCCGCGCGCGGTCAGGAACAGCACCGGCACCGCGCTGAAGCCGCGCAACTCACGGCAGACGTCGAAGCCGCTCATGTCCGGCAGGCCGACGTCCAGCACCACCAGATCGACGCCGCCGGCCCGCAGCCGCCGCAATGCATCGCCGCCGAGCAGGCGATGCTCGACTTCGAAGCCTTCCGCGCGTAGCGCGTAAGCGACGGTCTCGGCGATGGCGGACTCGTCCTCGACGAGCAGGATGTGGGGCATGGCGGGAATCGGGAATCGGGAATCGGGAATCGGGAATCGGGAATCGGGAATCGGGAA
>NZ_VSSP01000014.1 GCF_008312895.1 Luteimonas suaedae
CGAATCACGAATCACGAATCACGAATCACGAATCACGAATCACGAATCACGAATCACGGGTACCGCCATGTCCACTCTCTCCGGCAAGACCCTCTTCATCACCGGCGCGTCGCGGGGCATCGGCCTGGCGATTGCGCTGCGCGCGGCCCGCGACGGCGCCAACGTGGCGATCGCCGCCAAGTCCGATGTGCCGAACCCGAAGCTGCCAGGCACCATCCACACCGCCGCCCAGGCAGTGGCCGACGCCGGCGGCCAGGCGCTCGCGCTCAAGTGCGACATCCGCGAGGAGGCGCAGGTGCAGGCCGCGGTGGCGGAGGCGGTGGACGCCTTCGGCGGCATCGACATCCTGGTCAACAACGCCAGCGCGATCTGGTTGCGCGGCACGCTCGATACGCCGATGAAGCGCTTCGACCTGATGCAGCAGGTCAACGCCCGCGGCAGCTTCCTGTGCGCGCAGGCGTGCCTGCCGCACCTGCTCGAGGCCGACAACCCGCACATCCTGACCCTGGCGCCGCCGCCCTCGCTCGACCCGAAATGGTGGGCGCCGCATACCGGCTACACCCTGGCCAAGATGGGCATGAGCTTCGTCACCATCGGCCTGGCCGGCGAGTTCGGTCCGCGCGGCGTGGCGGTCAATGCGCTGTGGCCGCGCACGCTGATCGCCACCCACGCGCTCAACATGATCCCCGGCGTCGAGCGCGGCAATGGCCGCGACCCGGCGATCATGGCCGACGCCGCGCACGCGATCCTGACGCGGCCGGCGCAGGGGTTCAGCGGCCGCTTCCTGATCGACGACGAGGTCCTGCGCGAGGCCGGCGTCGAGGATCTCGACCGCTACGCCGTCGACCCGTCGCAGCCGCTGCTGCCGGACCTGTTCCTGGACTGAGCCCGCGGGCGGCTCAATCCGCCGCCCTCGGCAGCGCCCCGCCGCATCGCCGGCAGTGCGCCGCATCGCCGGCGTGGCCCTGCAGGCCGCATTGCGCACACCCGCGCACATCGTGGTGCCGCGCTTCCTCCTCGGCCTCGCGCAGGTTGCTGATCAACTCGGCGGTGTAGATGCCGGTCGGCACCGCGATGATGCTGTAGCCGATCAGCACCAGCACCGAGGTGATCAGGCGTCCGGCCGGGGTGATCGGCACGATGTCACCGAAGCCGACGGTGGCGACGGTGATGATCGCCCAGTACATGCTCAGCGGGATGTTGTCGAAGCCGTTGCCGGGGCCCTCGATCACGTACATCACCGCGCCGGCGATCACCACGATCGTGACCACCCCGAAGATGAACACGAAGATCTTGCGGCGGCTGCGCCACAGCGCGCGCATCAGCACCCCGCTTTCCTCGATGTAGCGGGTCAGCTTGAGGATCCGGAACAAACGCAGGATGCGCAGGATCCGCACCACCAGCAGGCTCTGGCTGCCGGGAATCAGCAGCGAGAGGTAGGTCGGCAGGATCGACAGCAGGTCGATCAGGCCCCAGACGCTCAGCGCATAGCGCAACGGTCGTCGTACCACCACCAACCGCAGCACGTACTCGATGGTGAACAAGCCGGTGAAGACCCACTCGAGCCCGTACAGCAGCCGTGCATGGCGCAGATGGATGGACGCGACGCTGTCCAGCATCACCGCCAGCACGCTGGCGAGGATGGCGACCACCAGCAGCAGGTCGAAATTCCGCGAGATCGGCGTGTCGTGCCGGTAGATGGTGTCGAACCAGGTGCGGCGCCAGCCGGTGTCGCTGGCGGGGTCGAGTTGCGGTGCGATCCTGGGGCGCATGGGTTCCTCCTGCCGCAAGTGTGCCGCAGACGCGGTGATCGGCGAGAATGCAGCGCCTCCACCGGGTTCCGACGCAATGCCCCACGCTGCCGATTCACCGCTGTCGCTGGCGGGTTATTACCTGCCGGTCTATCGTCCCCGCGCGCTGGTGCTCGAGCGCGGCCAGGGCGCGCGCCTGTGGGACAGCGAAGGCCGCGACTACGTCGACTTCGCCGCCGGCATCGCGGTGTGCGGCCTCGGCCACAACGATCCCGACCTGGTGGCGGCGCTGACCGACCAGGCCGGCCGCCTCTGGCACACCAGCAACGTGTTTTACAGCGAGCCGCCGCTGCGCCTGGCCGAGGAACTGGTGCGCGCCTCGCGCTTCGCCGAGCGGGTATTCCTGTGCAACTCCGGCGCCGAGGCCAACGAGGCGGCGATCAAGCTGGTGCGCAAACGGGCGGCGGCGCAGGGGCGCGGGCCGGAGCGGCGCGTGATCGTCAGCTTCCGCGGCTCGTTCCACGGCCGCACCCTGGCGGCCGTCACCGCCACCGCGCAGCCGAAATACCAGGCCGGCTACGAGCCGTTGCCGGGCGGCTTCCGCTATGTCGACTTCAACGACATCGCGCAGCTGGAGGCGGCGATGGCCGGCGGCGACGTCGCCGCGGTGCTGGTCGAGCCGGTGCAGGGCGAGGGCGGGGTGACGCCCGCCGCGCCCGGCTTTCTGCAGGCGGTCCGCATCTTGTGCGACCGCCACGACGCGCTGCTGGTCCTGGACGAGATCCAGTGCGGCATGGGCCGCACCGGCAGCCTGTTCGCGCATTGGCAGGATGCCGTGGTGCCGGACATCGTCACCCTGGCCAAGGCGCTCGGCGGCGGCTTTCCGATCGGTGCGCTGCTGGCGGGGCCGAAGGTCGCCGAGGCGATGCAGTTCGGCGATCACGGCACCACCTTCGGCGGCAATCCGCTGGCGGCGGCGGTGGCGCGGGTGGCGCTGCGCAAGCTGGGCTCGGCGGAGATCGCCGCCAACGTTGCCAGGCAGGCGCAGGCATTGCGTGACGGGCTGGTCGCGATCGATGACGCGCTGGGCCTGTTCGCGCAAACGCGCGGCCGTGGCCTGATGCTCGGCGCGGTGTTGCGCAGTGAATATGCCGGGCGTGCCGGCGAGATCCTCGACCGCGCCGCAGCCGAGGGCGTGCTGCTGCTGCAGGCCGGCCCCGACGTGCTGCGCTTCGTGCCGCCGCTGAACATCACCGATGCCGAGCTCGCCGACGGCCTGGCGCGACTGGAGCGCGCACTGCGCGCGCTACCGCGCTGACCAGGCGAGCGACGCTACGCACCCGAAAAGGGCCTCGTGGGAGCGACGGAAGTCGCGACCCCGCGAAGCCAGGCTGGCGGTGGCTCGCCGGTTTCGATGGCGTCCAGCCGCGACTACCCGGCGGCGACGTGCCCCGCCATTCCAGCAGGCATAGGACAGAATCGCTGCCTCCAGATCGGACGACCGGTGGAGCCACTCCCGCGGCGCGGCTCACGCAACCCGACGGGGTGCTCTCTGCGCCTTGCCGGCAGGCTAGATCGCGTCGAGCCCCTGGCGCAGGTCGTCGATCAGGTCCTCGGCATGCTCCAGCCCGACCGAAAGCCGCAGCAGTGCCTGCGGCGAAACCGGACGCTCGCCCTCGACCGAAGCGCGGTGCTCGACCAGCGACTCGCAGCCACCGAGCGAGGTCGCATTGGTGAACAACCGCAGCGCGCCGGCCAAGGCCAGCGCGGCGTCGCGCCCGCCGCGCAGCTCGATGCTGAGCATGCCGCCGAAATCGCGCATCTGCCGCGTCGCGGTCGCGTGACCGGGGTGGGTGTCCAGGCCTGGATAGTGCACCCGCGCCACCTGCGGCTGCGCGGACAGGAATGCCGCCACCTGTCGGGCGTTGGCGCAGTGCATCGCCATCCGCGCCGGTAGCGAGCGGCAGCCGCGCAGCGTCAGCCAGGCGCTGAACGGCGCCAGCGTGGCGCCGGTGACGTGCAGGCGGTGGGCAACGCGCGCGAACAGGGCATCCGCGCGCGCGAATGCCAGCGCACCGCCGAGCACGTCGCTGTGGCCGCCGAAGTACTTGGTGGTCGAGTGCATGACCACGTCGGCACCGAGCGCCAGCGGCTGCTGCAGCACCGGCGAGGCGAAGGTGTTGTCGCAGACGAGCAGCGCATCGTGCTCGTGGGCGATCGCCGCCAGCGCGGCGATGTCGCTCACCGCCAACAACGGGTTGGACGGCGTCTCGGCCCAGATCAGCCCGATGCCGCCGTGGCAGGCGTTACGTACCGTCGCCAGGTCGGTCATGTCGACAGTGATCACCTCGATCCCGCGCTCGGGCAGGAACTCCGCCGCCAGGACCCGCAGGCCGGTGTAGCAGTCCTGCGGCACCAGGATGCGCGTGCCGCCGCCCAGCGTTTCCAGCAGCGCGGCGATCGCCGCCATGCCGGAGGCGAAGGTCAGCGCCGTCTCGGCGCCTTCCAGCGCGGTGATCGCGGCGCGCAGGCGATCGTTGGTCGGGTCGCCCTCGCGCTGGTATTCGTAGCCGGCCAGGCGTTCGCCGGCGGGGCCGTGGCGGAAGGTAGTGGCGAAGTGGATCGGCGGCGCCAGCGCGCCGGTGGCGGCATCGGCTTCGCCGCCGGCGTGGATGGCGAGGGTTTCAAGGCGCATGGGATCGGTTCCGGTCGGTCGCCGGCCGCGGACTGCGGACGGCACCGCGAGACCCTAGCCGATCCGGGCGCGGATTGCGTGCGTCCGCGGAGCAGGCGCTACACCGCGAAGCCGTGCCCGCGCAGGGCGCCGGCCAACGCCGCCTGATCGGGCACGCATTCGGCGCGCAGGCCCGCCGCGCGCGCGCCGGCGACATTCGCCGGCTTGTCGTCGAGGAACAGCGTGTCGCCGGCGGCCACGCCGAAATGCGCCAGCGCCTGCCGAAAGATCCCGGCATCGGGCTTGCGCACGCACAGCGCGCCAGAGCACAGCACCCGGCCCTCGAGTCCCGGGAACAGCGGCGCCAGCAGCGTACGCGCCGCCTCCGCCAGCAGCATGCCGTTGTTGGTCAGCACGCCGATCGGCGCCTGGCCGGCGACCGCCTGCACCAGCGCGAGGACCGCCGGATCGACCCGGCTGCCGGCCACGCGCGCCGCGATCCACTGGGCCTCGTCGACCGGCGATCCGAGGCCTTCGCCCAGCCGGGCGAGATAGGTCGCGGTGTCGATGCCGCCGCCGTCGTACTCGCTCTCCAGGCCGGAGTCGAACAGCACCTCGGCCACCAGGCGATCGCTGACTCCGCAGCTGCGCGCCAGGTGCGCGACGCGCACCTCGTGCGCATAGCGGGCCAGGACGTCGTCGAAGTCGAACAGCACCAGCGCCGGCAGCGGGGCGGCGCTCATCCTGCGACGACGGCGAAGGCCTCGCGCGCAGCGGCGACCGTCGCCGCGATCGCCGCCTCGTCGTGCGCCGAGGAAATGAAGCCGGCCTCGAACGCGGACGGCGCCAGGAACACGCCGCGTTCGAGCATGGCGTGGAAGAAGCGCTTGAACGCCGCGCCGTCGCAGGCCACCGCCTGTGCGTAGGTGTCGATGCTGGACGCCTCGGTGAAGAACAACCCGAACATCGCGCCGACGCGATTGGTCGTGAACGGCACGCCTGCGGCTTGCGCGGCCGATTCCAGCCCGTCGCAAAGCGCGTGCGTCGCCGCTTCCAGCCGCGCATGGAACCCCGGCGCCTGCACCAGTTCCAGCATCGCCAGCCCCGCCGCCATCGCTACCGGGTTGCCGCTGAGCGTGCCGGCCTGGTAGATCGGGCCGGTCGGGGAGATCTGCTCCATCAGTTCGCGGCCGCCGCCGTAGGCACCGACCGGCATGCCGCCGCCGATGATCTTGCCGAAGGTGGTCAGGTCCGGCACGACGCCGTAGCGCGCCTGGGCGCCGCCCAGCGCCACCCGGAATCCGGTCATCACCTCGTCGAAGATCAGCAGCGCGCCGTGCCGGCTGCACAGTTCGCGCAGATGTTGCAGGTAACCATCGCGCGGCGGCAGGCAGTTGGCGTTGCCGACCACCGGCTCGATGATCAGCCCGGCGATGTCGTCGCCGGCCTCGTCGAACAGCGCCGTCGCGGCGGCGAAATCGTTGTACGGCAGGGTGAGGGTGAGATCCGCCAGCGCCTTCGGCACGCCGGGCGAATCCGGCACGCCGAAGGTCAGCGCGCCGCTGCCGGCCTTGACCAGGAACGAATCGCCGTGGCCGTGATAGCAGCCTTCGAACTTGACGATGCGCGCCCGCCCGGTGGCGCCGCGCGCCAGGCGGATCGCCGACAGTGTCGCCTCGGTGCCGGAATTGACCATGCGTACCATCTCGCAGGACGGCACCAGCCGGGTGATGGTCTCGGCCATCGTCACCTCGGCCGCGCACGGCGCCCCGAACGACAGTCCGTCGCCGATCGCGCGCTCGACCGCCGCGCGCACCTGTGGATGGTTGTGGCCGGCGATCATCGGTCCCCACGAGCCGACGTAGTCGATATAGCGGTTGCCGTCGACGTCGAACAGGTATGGACCGTCCGCGCGCTCGACGAAGAACGGCTCGCCGCCGACCGACCTGAACGCGCGCACCGGCGAATTGACGCCGCCGGGCAGCAGCGTGCGGGCGCGGGAGAAAAGGGCGTGCGAGCGATCGTGGTTCATGCGTTGTCCGGAGCTGCAGGAAAAGGGAGTGGCCGTGGTCAGAAGACGGGCCGGCTGGAACGTTCAGCGCGGCGCGAAACACCGCTGCAGGGCCCGCGCCGCCGCCGCCGGGTCGGGCGCGTCGAAGACGGCGCCGATCACCGCCAGCAGGTCGGCACCGGCCGCGACCAGGGTGCCGGCATTGTCCGGGGTGATGCCGCCGATCGCCACCCGCGGCAGGCCCAGCGCCGCGGTATCGCGCAGCAGCGCCGGCGTCGCCTGCCGCGTCCCGGTCTTGCTGCGGGTCGGGAAGAACGCGCCGAAGGCCACATAGCTGGCCCCGGCGGCCGCGGCGCGCCCGGCCCGTGCCGCGTCGTCGTAGCAGGACACGCCGACGATGGCCTCCGCGCCGAGTTGCGCGCGCGCGGCCGCCGGATCGCCGTCGTCCTCGCCCAGGTGCACGCCGGCGGCGTCGACGGCGGCGGCCAGGGCGACATCGTCATTGACGATCAGCGGCACACCCGCGTCGGCGCACAGCTCGCGCAGCGCCGCGGCCTGCACGCGTCGCAGCGCCGCATCGGCGGTCTTGTTGCGGTACTGCAGCCAGGTCGCGCTGCCAAGTACCGGGCGCAGGCGCCGCAACAGGCGCGCCGTGTCCGGCTCGTCCGGGGTGATCAGGTACAGGCCGCGTGGTGCCGGGGCGGGGCGTTCGTTCATGCGGTCGGTTCCGAAATGCGGCGCCGGGTGGGACAATGACGGGTCAATTCCGCGCCACAGCCCGCATTATCCGATGAACGAGACCGCCACGCAGACCACCTACCGCACCTGGATGTGTGTCGTCTGCGGCTTCATCTACGACGAGGCCGCCGGATTGCCCGAGGAAGGCATCGCGCCGGGGACGCGCTGGGAAGACGTGCCCGAGGACTGGACCTGCCCCGATTGCGGCGTCACCAAGGACGACTTCGAGATGATGCCGCTGTAGGGCGGATTCACGCTGCCGCGCCGTACTGGGCGGCTGCACCCTGGTTCAGTTCAGCCGCGTGGGATCGCCGCTGGCCTCGATCAGCGAATCGCGCACGGTCCGCGCGTCCGGCGCGTCCGGCGCGAGCAGCAGGTAGCGCCCGAGGTCCCGCCGCGCGCCGTGCCGATGCTCCAGCTTCAGGTAGCCCAGGCCGCGGTCGCGCAGGGCCTCGGGATCGTCCGGCAGCAGCTTGAGCACGCGGTCGGCGCAGCGCACCGCGCGCGGCCAGTCGCCGCACTCGGCGTAGACGCCATGCAGGTTGCGCAGCATGCGGCCGAGGATCGCGCGATGCGAGGCCGGATGCAGGATCTGCTGCAGCACCTGGTCGTCGAGGGAACTGCCGCCCACGTGCGGCCGCGCGCGCTCGCGCAGTTCATCGACGTCCAGCGGCCGTCCGCGATTGAACGGATCCATCACCAGCAGCCCGTCGTCCACCGGCAGCCGCACCAGGAAATGCCCGGGAAACGACACGCCGTCCAGCGGCATGCCCAGGCGCCGGGCGACTTCCATCTGCACCAGCGCAAGCGAGATCGGGATCCCGAGGCGGCGCTCGAACACCTGGTTCAGGTAGCTGTTGCGCGGGTCGTAGTACTCGTCGTGATTGCCGGTGTAGCCCAGTTCATCGAACAGGTACTCGTTGATCGCGAGCATCTTCAGCGGCGACAGTGCGATCGCCTCGATCTTCGGCTGCAGATGCGCGACATGCTGCTGCAGCAACACGTCGTAGAGGCCTGGATCCAGTTCCGGATACTCGTCGCGGGCGATCAGCAGGGCGGTGCCGAGCAGCGGTATCGAGGCGTCGTCGAGTGCGGCGAGCCGATCCCAGTCCGGCAACGGTGAATGGTTCCGTTCCATATCCGCCAGCCTGCGCCGCGGGTCGACGATCCGCAACCCGGCTGGCGCCGCCGGTCAGCGTGCAGCAGGAATGCCGGGCCCCAGGCGCAACTCGGCACCTTCGCGAAGCTCCAGGCGGGCCGCCTCGCCCGCGTTCAGCTCCAATACGTAGCGCGCCGGTGCCCGGCTAGGGTAGGACGGACAGCCGATGCCGCTGGTGCAGGGCGGCACGTCGCGCTGCTGCGAGACCAGGCGCAGGCCGTTGTCGAAATAGAGGATGTCGAGCGGAATCCGCGTGTTCTTCATCCAGTAGGCCTGGGGCGCCTCGCGGTCATGGATGAACAGCATCCCGGTGCCGGCGGCGAGCACATCACGGAACATCAGTCCGCGGGCACGTGCTTCTTCGGTATCGGCGATCTCCACCGCATAGCGCTCACCGGCCAGTTCCACCCAGGTTTCGCCGGCGCTGGCGCAGGCGGTGGCCAGCAACAGCAGGCAAACAAGCGGAAAACAACGGAACAAGCGCATGGGCGCACCGGGAGCGGAAGGAAGCTGTGCCGCACAATCGGCCAGCCCATCGGGCGCGTCAAGCCGAGGTGTAAAAATTTCCTTCAACCCCCTTCCCAAGCCGCGGCGACGCGTGCACAATGCGCGCCCCGCCACGGAGCGTCGGCAGTGCCGAACGGCCAGGCGGGGCGGAGAAAAAAGACCCTCACGAGGTGTTGACGTTCTCCGAAACCGCGCTAGAATGTGCGGCTCCCTCGGAGGGAAGCCTACCGGCCGGAACGAAGAGGAAAACGCTGAACCAACCCCGATTCAGGTGTTGACGAAAGCGAAAGTCGCGCTACAATGTGCGGCTCACCTCGGCGGAAGTCGAGGGTTGCGGAAGGCGGCGCTGAGGCCGGTTCCGAAAGTTCTTTGACAGTGTGCGCAGGTGACTTGTGCGGGCGTCTGGCAGGTGGATGACCATCCAACTTGCAGACGTTCGTAACAGAGCAACAAGTCAATTCAAATGCATGCAAATGCAAGCGAGTAATTGGGGCTCAGGAGCGACGACTGCACTCAAGCAATTGATCGAGTCCTTCGGGACGAAATCGCAAAACTTAAGTGAAGAGTTTGATCCTGGCTCAGAGTGAACGCTGGCGGCAGGCCTAACACATGCAAGTCGAACGGCAGCGCGGAGGAGCTTGCTCCTCTGGCGGCGAGTGGCGAACGGGTGAGTAATACATCGGAATCTGCCCAGTCGTGGGGGATAACTTGGGGAAACCCAAGCTAATACCGCATACGACCTTCGGGTGAAAGCAGGGGATCTTCGGACCTTGCGCGATTGGATGAGCCGATGTCGGATTAGCTAGTTGGCGGGGTAAAGGCCCACCAAGGCGACGATCCGTAGCTGGTCTGAGAGGATGATCAGCCACACTGGAACTGAGACACGGTCCAGACTCCTACGGGAGGCAGCAGTGGGGAATATTGGACAATGGGCGCAAGCCTGATCCAGCCATGCCGCGTGGGTGAAGAAGGCCTTCGGGTTGTAAAGCCCTTTTGTTGGGAAAGAAAAGCAATCGGCTAATACCCGGTTGTTCTGACGGTACCCAAAGAATAAGCACCGGCTAACTTCGTGCCAGCAGCCGCGGTAATACGAAGGGTGCAAGCGTTACTCGGAATTACTGGGCGTAAAGCGTGCGTAGGTGGTTCGTTAAGTCTGATGTGAAAGCCCTGGGCTCAACCTGGGAATTGCATTGGATACTGGCGGGCTAGAGTACGGTAGAGGGTGGCGGAATTCCCGGTGTAGCAGTGAAATGCGTAGAGATCGGGAGGAACATCCGTGGCGAAGGCGGCCACCTGGACCAGTACTGACACTGAGGCACGAAAGCGTGGGGAGCAAACAGGATTAGATACCCTGGTAGTCCACGCCCTAAACGATGCGAACTGGATGTTGGGTGCAACTAGGCACTCAGTATCGAAGCTAACGCGTTAAGTTCGCCGCCTGGGGAGTACGGTCGCAAGACTGAAACTCAAAGGAATTGACGGGGGCCCGCACAAGCGGTGGAGTATGTGGTTTAATTCGATGCAACGCGAAGAACCTTACCTGGCCTTGACATGTCCGGAACCCCTGAGAGATCGGGGGGTGCCTTCGGGAACCGGAACACAGGTGCTGCATGGCTGTCGTCAGCTCGTGTCGTGAGATGTTGGGTTAAGTCCCGCAACGAGCGCAACCCTTGTCCTTAGTTGCCAGCACGTAATGGTGGGAACTCTAAGGAGACCGCCGGTGACAAACCGGAGGAAGGTGGGGATGACGTCAAGTCATCATGGCCCTTACGGCCAGGGCTACACACGTACTACAATGGGAAGGACAGAGGGCTGCAAACCCGCGAGGGCAAGCCAATCCCAGAAACCTTCTCTCAGTCCGGATCGGAGTCTGCAACTCGACTCCGTGAAGTCGGAATCGCTAGTAATCGCAGATCAGCATTGCTGCGGTGAATACGTTCCCGGGCCTTGTACACACCGCCCGTCACACCATGGGAGTTTGTTGCACCAGAAGCAGGTAGCCTAACCGCAAGGAGGGCGCTTGCCACGGTGTGGCCGATGACTGGGGTGAAGTCGTAACAAGGTAGCCGTATCGGAAGGTGCGGCTGGATCACCTCCTTTAGAGAACCGGACGGCATTGCCTGTCCAGGCGTCCGCACAAGTGACCTGCATCCAGTAGTTCCCGGCAAGCATGCCCAGGCATGTTCGTCGAGGGGGCGTCCCTTTTGGGGCCATAGCTCAGCTGGGAGAGCACCTGCTTTGCAAGCAGGGGGTCGTCGGTTCGATCCCGACTGGCTCCACCACGCTCCACCAGTGATGCGGATCCTTCCGCAAGAGCCGGCCACCAGGGCCGGATCCTCCGAGGAAAGCACTTCGGGTCTGTAGCTCAGGTGGTTAGAGCGCACCCCTGATAAGGGTGAGGTCGGTGGTTCGAGTCCTCCCAGACCCACCACCGGTAATACTGGATGAACCTGCACACACATAAGAATTGAATCGCGGCGGCGCTGAAGCCGACGCGTGATCTTTGAAAAATTGGGATGTAGCGAAGCGTTTGAGACGAATGTCCAGACGTGTCGTAGAGGCTAAGGCGAGATGTCGAGAGACATCTTTATTTGAAGTTGTAGTTCGTTGTGTTCGCGACGAACCTATGATCCTGAGGCGACTTGGGGTTATATGGTCAAGCGAATAAGCGCACACGGTGGATGCCTTGGCGGTCAGAGGCGATGAAGGACGTGGCAGCCTGCGAAAAGTGTCGGGGAGCTGGCAACAAGCTTTGATCCGGCAATGTCCGAATGGGGAAACCCACCTCGTAAGAGGTATCGTGCAGTGAATACATAGCTGTACGAGGCGAACGCGGTGAACTGAAATATCTAAGTAACCGTAGGAAAAGAAATCAACCGAGATTCCCTAAGTAGCGACGAGCGAACGGGGAGCAGCCCAAAAGTCGAATTGGTTCTAGCAAAACAGTCTGGAAAGACTGGCCATAGAAGGTGACAGCCCTGTATGCGAAAGGGCCATTTCGATGAAAAGTGAGTAGGGCGGGGCACGTGAAACCCTGTCTGAACATGGGGGGACCATCCTCCAAGGCTAAATACTCCTGACCGACCGATAGTGAACCAGTACCGTGAGGGAAAGGCGAAAAGAACCCCGGCGAGGGGAGTGAAATAGACCCTGAAACCGTGTGCGTACAAGCAGTAGGAGCTCTTCGGAGTGACTGCGTACCTTTTGTATAATGGGTCAGCGACTTACTGTTCGTGGCAAGCTTAACCGTATAGGGGAGGCGAAGGGAAACCGAGTCTGATAAGGGCGCATAGTCGCGGGCAGTAGACCCGAAACCGGGTGATCTAGTCATGCCCAGGGTGAAGGTTGAGTAACATCAACTGGAGGCCCGAACCCACTCCCGTTGCAAAGGTAGGGGATGAGGTGTGATTAGGAGTGAAAAGCTAATCGAACCCGGAGATAGCTGGTTCTCCTCGAAAGCTATTTAGGTAGCGCCTCATGTGAATCTTCCTGGGGGTAGAGCACTGTTATGGCTAGGGGGTCATCGTGACTTACCAAACCATGGCAAACTCCGAATACCAGGACAGACTGCATGGGAGACACACGGCGGGTGCTAACGTCCGTCGTGAAAAGGGAAACAACCCAGACCCACAGCTAAGGTCCCCAATTTATCGCTAAGTGGGAAACGATGTGGAAAGGCACAGACAGCCAGGAGGTTGGCTTAGAAGCAGCCACCCTTTAAAGAAAGCGTAATAGCTCACTGGTCGAGTCGGTCTGCGCGGAAGATTTAACGGGGCTAAGCGATAAACCGAAGCTTGGGGTGCACAAACTTGTTTGTGCGCGGTAGAGGAGCGTTCCGTAAGCCGTTGAAGGTAGATTGAGAAGTCTGCTGGAGGTATCGGAAGTGCGAATGCTGACATGAGTAACGATAATGCGGGTGAAAAGCCCGCACGCCGAAAGCCTAAGGTTTCCTTGCGCAACGTTAATCGGCGCAGGGTGAGTCGGCCCCTAAGGCGAGGCAGAAATGCGTAGTCGATGGGAAGCTGGTTAATATTCCAGCACCTCGCATAAGTGCGATGGGGGGACGGAGAAGGGTAGGTGTACCGGGCGTTGGTTGTCCCGGGGAAAGGAGGTAGGTTTGGGACTTAGGCAAATCCGGGTCCCTTTAAGACCGAGCACCGAGACGAGTCCTATTGGACGAAGTCACTGATCCCACGCTTCCAGGAAAAGCCCCTAAGCTTCAGCTTATGCAGACCGTACCGTAAACCGACACAGGTGGGCAGGATGAGAATTCTCAGGCGCTTGAGAGAACTCGGGTGAAGGAACTAGGCAACATAGCACCGTAACTTCGGGAGAAGGTGCGCCCTTGGTCGTGGCCCATGCGGGCTATAGCGATCGAGGGCCGCAGTGACCAGGCCGCTGCGACTGTTTATCAAAAACACAGGACTCTGCAAACACGAAAGTGGACGTATAGGGTCTGACGCCTGCCCGGTGCCGGAAGGTTAATTGATGGGGTCAGCCGCAAGGCGAAGCTCTTGATCGAAGCCCCGGTAAACGGCGGCCGTAACTATAACGGTCCTAAGGTAGCGAAATTCCTTGTCGGGTAAGTTCCGACCTGCACGAATGGCGTAACGATGGCGGCGCTGTCTCCACCCGAGACTCAGTGAAATTGAAATCGCTGTGAAGATGCAGCGTTCCCGTGGCAAGACGGAAAGACCCCGTGAACCTTTACTATAGCTTTACACTGAACGTTGAGTTCGTCTGTGTAGGATAGGTGGGAGGCTTTGAAGCGCTGGCGCTAGCTGGCGTGGAGCCAACCTTGAAATACCACCCTGTCGTGCTTGACGTTCTAACCTGGGCCCGTAATCCGGGTCGGGGACCGTGTATGGTGGGTAGTTTGACTGGGGCGGTCTCCTCCCAAAGAGTAACGGAGGAGCACGAAGGTACGCTCAGCGCGGTCGGACATCGCGCACTGTGTGCAAAGGCATAAGCGTGCTTGACTGCAAGATCGACGGATCAAGCAGGTACGAAAGTAGGTCTTAGTGATCCGGTGGTTCTGTATGGAAGGGCCATCGCTCAACGGATAAAAGGTACTCCGGGGATAACAGGCTGATACCGCCCAAGAGTTCATATCGACGGCGGTGTTTGGCACCTCGATGTCGGCTCATCACATCCTGGGGCTGTAGTCGGTCCCAAGGGTATGGCTGTTCGCCATTTAAAGTGGTACGCGAGCTGGGTTCAGAACGTCGTGAGACAGTTCGGTCCCTATCTGCCATGGGCGTTGGAGATTTGAGAGGGGCTGCTCCTAGTACGAGAGGACCGGAGTGGACGAACCCCTGGTGTTCCGGTTGTCACGCCAGTGGCACTGCCGGGTAGCTACGTTCGGAAACGATAACCGCTGAAAGCATCTAAGCGGGAAGCGTGCCTCAAGATGAGATCTCCCGGGAGCTTGACTCCCCTGAAGGAACCATCAAGACTAGGTGGTTGATAGGCTGGGTGTGTAAGCACAGCAATGTGTTGAGCTAACCAGTACTAATGATCCGTGTGGCTTGACCATATAACCTCAAGTGGCCTTGGACTCGACGACGCGTCGACGTTCGAAGCAAACCTCGCTACGTCCCACCCTATGAGAGCGTGAGCGCGATCATTCCCGATGAAATCGGGGGTGAACCGCGACCCTCCACCCTCTCCCTGGTGATAATAGCTGCGTGGAACCACCCGATCCCATTCCGAACTCGGAAGTGAAACGCGCACGCGCCGATGGTAGTGTGCATCTAGCATGCGAGAGTAGGTCATCGCCAGGGTCTTTACCCAAAAACCCCGTAGCAGAAGCTGCGGGGTTTTTCTTTTGTTTCGCGGAAAGTCTTGCGCCCTGACGAGCGTCGTCCGGCCGCGCGATCTGATTCGACAGCGGGATCCATCAACGATCGGTATCGAAGGGTCTACAGGACCAGTGGCGGCTCGCCGCCGACGATGACGACGTCGGCCGGGCGGCGGGCGAACAGGCCGACGCCGACCACGCCGGGGATCTGGTTGAGTTCCCGCTCCATCGCCACCGGATCGGTGATCGCCAGCCCGTGCACGTCCAGGATCCAGTTGCCGTTGTCGGTGACGACGCCTTCGCGCCAGACCGGCTGCCCGCCGGTCGCCGCCAGGATTGCGCGTGCCGCCAGGCTGCGCGCCATCGGGATCACCTCGATCGGCAGGGGGAACCGGCCGAGTACCGGCACCTGCTTGGCCGGGTCGACGATGCAGACGAAGCGCGCGCTGGCCTCGGCGATGATCTTCTCGCGAGTGAGCGCGGCGCCGCCGCCCTTGATCAGGCGCTTGTGCGGATCGCATTCGTCCGCGCCGTCGACGTACAGCGGCAGTGGGCCGACCGCATTGAGATCCAGGACCTCGATGCCGTGGCCGCGCAGGCGCTCGGTGCTCTGCTCGGAGCTGGAAACGGCGCCGCCGATGCGATCGCGCATGTCGGCCAGGGCGTCGATGAAGAAGGCGACGGTCGAGCCGGTGCCGACGCCGACGATCATGCCGTCCTCGACGTAGTCGATGGCCTTTTCGCCGGCCAGGCGCTTGCTTGCGGACATGTGCGGGCTCCCCTTATTCGAGCGCGAGCAGAGACTTCCACTGCGCGGCGGTGACCGGCAGCACCGACAGTCGCGAGCCCTTGCGGATCAGCGCGAAATCCTCGCCCAGCCGGTCGGCGTGGCTGCGGATCTCGTCCAGCGGAATCGGCCGTTCGAGCTTGCGGACGAAGCCGACGTCGACCAGGAACCAGCGCGGCTCCTCGTGCGAAGCCTTCGCATCGTAGTACTTGGACTTCTTCTTGAACTGGGTGGGATCCGGGTAAGGCGCGCTGGCGACCTCGGCGATGCCGTAGATGCCGGGCACCTCGGTATTGGAGTGATAGAACAGCACGCCGTCGCCGAGCTGCATGCTGTCGCGCATGAAGTTCCGGGCCTGGTAGTTGCGTACGCCGGTCCAGGGCTCGGTGCCGACGCGTTCGAGGTCGTCGATGGAGAAGTCGTTCGGTTCCGACTTCATCAGCCAGTAGCGTTTGCGGGTCGTCATGCGCCGGGAGTGAACAGGAAGGTTTCGGTTTCGCTGCAGACCGCGTCCAGAGGCACGTCCCAGACTGCGGCCGATAGCGCATCGACACGTTGCGCGGCGAAGGCGGCGCCCACCAGCCAGGGCGGCGCGGCGCACTCGCGGCGGAAAGCGAAGCTGCGATCGTACCAGCCCGCGCCCATGCCGAGCCGGTTGCCGGAGAGATCGAAGCCGACCAGGGGCAGGACCGCAAGCGCCAGCGCATCGGCCTCGAGCAACGAGGACGGGCTGATGTCGGGCTCGGGAATCCCATATCGGTTCGTGACCAGCGGATCACCGGGGCGCCAGGGCGCGAAGCGCAGGCGCCCATCATCGCCGAGGACCGGCAGGCAATAGATCACGCCTGTCGGCAGTCGCAGCTGCCAGGCATGCAGCGCAATCTCGCCGTCCATCGCCCAGTAGCCGGCGACGTAGCCGTGCTCCGGCATTCCGGCAAAGGCCTGGAGCCGACCCGCGACGGCTTCGGCGGCGGCGATGCGCGCCGCGGCGGGGATCGCGCGACGGCGCTCGCGCAGTTCGCGGCGTAGCGCCGCGCGGTCGTCGGTCATCGGGTCGGAAGTGGAACGGGCATGTCCGGATTGTGCGGCCAGCGGCCGCATCGGAAAACCCCCGGTGCGAATGAATCGGCACCGGACGGGGGTCGGGCGTGGTCGGGCGAGCGGCCGGTCCGACCTGCTGCACGGCGCCCGCCGCAAAAAGAATACGTCCTCCGCCATGGCGATGCGCGCGAAACGACCTTGAACCCGGGGTTCAAGTGGGGACGCTTGGCTTCCATCGGGCTTCCCGCTGCGAGGCGGACCTGCACCCCCGGAAATCGTCGCGCCCCCGAGGTCGTCGTTAAGGGACAAGGCGAATGTTTGCGCACGCCGTCGAACACGGCAGAGGACGCAGGAACAGTATAGCTCCGATGCCGGTGTTGCAAAGTCCGCTTGTCGGCAAAAACGGGATCGAACGCACCGCGGTTGCGGTGGCGTTCAAGTGCGGCCGACAATGCGGCGGTCGTCGGCGGATCTGAATTGCGATGCGGTCCGGGCGACGTACCGGTTCTCGCGGATCAGCTGCCCGGTTCAGTCGCGGACAGCGCGCCATCGAGTTTGTGCTGCAACTCGTCGAGCAGGCCTGCGAGTTCGCGTTCGCGCTGCCCGCTCTCGTTGCGCAATTGCTGCAGTTCGTGCGCGAGGTTGAGTGCCGCGAGGACCGCGACACGGTCGACCGCGGCCATGCGGTTGGCGCCGCGCACCTCCCGCATCTGCGTGTCGAGCAGCTTGGCGGCCTGCATCAATGCCTCGCGCTCGTCGGCACCGACGCCGACGGTGTACTCGCGGTCGAGGACGCGGACGCTGACCGGCTCGCTGGCGCTCACGTGTGCTGCTCCAGCGACTTCAGGCGGGCGATCATCGCCTCCACCCGCGAACGTGCCTGCTCGTTCTTGGCCAACAACTGCGAGCGATCGATGGCCAGTTGCTCCTGCTGTTGGCGCAGGCTGCGGTTTTCCTCGTACAGCCGCCGGTTGCGTGCGACCAGATCGTCGACGCGCGCGGCAATGGCGCGGAGCTGGGCGATCGGATCGGGATTGTCCATGACGGCACGATAGGCAGCCGGCGGGGGGTGGTCAAGACGCGGACGATACCGGGGCCGCGTGTCGGCCATGCCGGGGATCGTGCCTGGCGGGCGATGTCCCGGCAGCGGTTGGAATCCGAAGGTCGCGCCAGCGGGAATGCCGATCTTGTCGCAACGCTGCTGCGACGGGAATCGCATCTGTGCATTGTCTCGCGGCAGGTCCGGTGCAGGTGCGGGCGGGAGCGACGGCTGCGCCTGCATTGTTACACTGGGCCCCCATCCGATCGAGCCGATCACCGTGTCCAATTCGCTGCCGTCCCCGCGCGATGTCCAGAACGCCTGCCGTGCGCTCGGATTGGGTGTCAGCGCCGCGGAGTTGCATGGTGGGCTGTGCGGCTGGGTGGCCGGCGGCGGTGCCGATGGGCCGGAGTGGCTGCGGCGGGTGCTGGTCGACGATAACCTCCCGGCGCCTCCGGACGAGCCCCTGGAGCAGCTCCGCAGGGCGAGCGTGGCGCAGCTCGAGGATCGCAGCTTCGGCTTCGAACTGTTGTTGCTGCCGGACACGGAGGCGACGCTGTACGAGCGCAGTGGGGCCCTGTTCGACTGGTGCCGCGGTTTCCTCGGCGGTTTCGGCCTGGCGGCGGGCCAGGCGCCCTCGCTGTCGGAGGAGGGAAGCGAGGCGCTGGCGGACCTGGCGAAGCTGGCGGCCGCCAGCCCGCAGGACGACGGCGACCAGGAGGACGAGGCGGCGCTGGCGGAACTGGAGGAGTTCGTGCGTGTCGCCGCGCTGTTGCTGCATGGCGACTGCGCCCTCGGCCCGCGCCACCGGCAGCGGCTGAACTAGCGTTTTCGGCCGCGGGCCATGCACCGGCCCGCTGGCGTCCCGCCCGCCCATGCCCCGCCGATCCTGCCTTCCGAAGACGATCCAATGAGCCCCGCCACCGGTATTTCCCTGAGCGCCTATGCCCGCCGGCGCCGGCAGTTGATGCGCATGGCCGGCGACGACGCGATCGTGGTGGTGCCGTCGGCGCCGGAACGGGTCCGCAGCCGCGATACCCACTACCCGTACCGGCAGGATTCGGATCTGTGGTACCTGAGCGGTTTCGCCGAGCCGGAAGCAGTGCTGGTGCTGATCCCCGGGCGCCGGCATGGTGAATCGCTGCTGTTCTGCCGCGAGCGCGATCCCGACCGGGAGCGCTGGGACGGGCCGCGGATCGGCCCGGAGGGCGCGGTCGACGCAATGAGCATGGACGACGCGTATCCGATCGACGATCTCGACGAGATCCTGCCGGGTCTGCTCGAAGGCCGCACCCGCGTCTACTACCACTTCGGCCGCGACACCGACTTCGACCTCAAGCTCATCGGCTGGCTCAATCGCGTGCGTGCGCAGGTGCGGCTGGGCGCGGAACCGCCGCACGAGTTCCTCGAACTCGGCCACCTGCTCGACGAGATGCGCCTGTTCAAGTCGCGCGACGAGATCAGGCTGATGCGCCGTGCCGCCGCGATCAGCGTGCGCGCGCACCAGGCGGCGATGCGCACGGCGCGGCCGGGCGTGCACGAGTACGAGCTGCAGGCGGCATTGGAATACGAGTTCCGCCGTCAGGATGCATTGCCCGCCTACGAGAGCATCGTCGGAGCCGGGGCCAACGCCTGCGTGCTGCACTACCGCGCCAATGCCGCGCAATCGGCCGACGGCGACCTGGTGCTGATCGACGCCGGCGCCGAGTACCGCGGCTATGCCGCCGACATTACCCGTACCTTCCCGGTCAACGGCCGGTTCACCGAACCGCAGCGGGCGTTGCACGACCTGGTTGTCGCCGCCCAGGCTGCCGCCATCGGCCAGGCGCGTCCCGGCGCGCCCTACGAGGCCGTGCATGACGCCGCGGTGGCGACGCTCACCGAGGGCCTGCTGCGGCTGGGGCTGCTGAAGGGCAAGCTGGAAAAGCACGTGGCCGGTGGCAGCTACAAACGCTACTACCGCCACAAGACCGGGCACTGGATCGGGCTGGACGTGCACGACGTCGGCGAATATCGCGTCGACGGCGTGTCTCGCCTGCTGGAGCCCGGCATGGCGTTCACCGTCGAGCCCGGTCTCTACGTGCCGCCGGACGACGACGGCGTGGCGGCGAAATGGCGCGGCATCGGCATTCGCATCGAGGATGATCTGGTGATCACCCGCGATGGCCATGCGCTGCTGACCGATGGCCTGGCGCGCAGCGCCGACGAGATCGAGGCCTTCATGTCAGACGCGGCACGCAGCTAGCCGCCACGCGCCGCGTCGGAGGTGATCGTTACCGGCCTTCGGCGAAGGTCTCGCGGGTCAGGTTGACCGGTTCGCCCTCGGTGACGACCAGGTCGTCCTCGATGCGTATTCCGCCGAACGGCCGGAAGGCCTCGATGCGCTCCCAGTCCACCGCGTCGGCATGCGCGCCCGCGCGCAGTTCCTCGAGCAGCAGGTCGATGAAGTACAGGCCGGGCTCGTTGGTCACCACCATGCCCGGCTGCAGCGTGCGTGTCAGGCGCAGGTAGGGGTGGCCATCGGGCCTGGCGATGGTGCCGCCCTGGTCGGATTCGGCGAAGCCGGCGACATCGTGCACCTGCAGGCCGATGCCGTGGCCGAGCCCATGCGGGAAGAACTTTGCGCTGATGCCGGTCTCCAGCGCCGCTTCCGGCGAGACCTTTAGCACCCCGACGTCCCGGAGCACGCCGGCGAGCGCGAGATGCGCGTCCAGGTACAGCTGGCGATAGTCCCGGCCGGCGCGGAAGTCGGCCGAGAGCCGCTGCTGCACGCCGTCAACCGCCTCGATCAGCGACTGGAACTCGCCGTCGGTGTCGCTGGCGTAGGTACGGGTGATGTCGCAGGCGTAGCCGCCGAAGCTGGCGCCGGCATCGATCAGGAAACTGCGCAGCGGCTTCGGCGGAAGCCGCCCGAGTTCGGTGTAATGCAGCACCGCACCGTGCTCGTTGAGCGCGACGATGTTGTTGTACGGCAGCTCGACGCTGTCCTGGCCGGCGGCCTGGCAGTAGGCCAGGTGGATGCCGAACTCGCTGGCACCGGCACGGAACGCGCGCTCGGCGGCGCGGTGGCCGCGCACGCCACGCACGGTCGCTTGGCGCATCATCGCGATCTCGTACGAGGTCTTGAACGCGCGGTGGTAGTCCAGGTAGTCCAGTACCGGCGCCGGATTGTTGGGCACGTGTTCGCCGAGCGCGCTCTGCGCCTCGCCGAGGATCGCGCAGCGGGCCGGATCGTCGGGCAGGTGCTGCCCTGCCTCCTCCGGCTTGCGGATCACCACCAGTTCGAAGTGCTCCGGCCAGTAGCCCGATGGCGCCTCCGGCACCACGTGCCAGTAGTCGAACGGCTGCAGGTAGATCAGCTTCGGTCGCTTGCCCGGGGTGAAGACAATCCAGCTGCCGGGGTTGCGGGTGAGCGGCACCCAGGCCTTGAATTGCGGATTGACCGCATAGGGGTAATCGCGATCGTCGAAGACCTGGTAGCGGACGGTACCGCTGGGAATCACCAGGTGGTCGAAGCCGCCGCGGGCCAGCGCGGTTTCCGCGCGCTGCTGCAGCGTGGACAGGTGTGCGCCGTAAAGCGGTGCCGGATCGGAAGTCATCGGATCCCGTGTCTGCTGGAAAAACGCCATTGTGACGCAATCGCAGTGGCGACCCAAACCCGCGGGTCGACGTACGGATCAGGCGTAGTGGCTGCCCGGCGCATCGACCCAGTTGCGCAGCTGCCGTGCCTGCTCCGCGCTCAGGCCGATGAAGCGGAAGCCGGTCCAGGCCTGTCCGGGCGCGCTGGCGCCGTCGCTCCACAGCAAGTGCGCGCCCAATTCCAGGGTCCGTTCCTGGCCGGCATCGTCGATGAGGGCGAAGCGGAGCTGGTACAGCGCGTCTTCCACCAGGTCGGTGCTGCTCATCATCAACATGCCGGTCTCGGACAGGTTGCCGACGCGGCCGACCACTTCTCCGGTCATGGCATCGGTGACCAGGATGCCTTCAGGCGCCTGGCGCCTGCGGGCGCGTCGGAGTTCGCGGGTCATGCCGGCGCATCTCCGATCGAGGCGCCGTCGCCGCGGCCGGCGAATTTTCGTAGTGCATCGACGGTGGCCTGCCAGGCACGGTCGACCAGGTGCGCACGCTGGGCGGTGACCAGGCGTGCCTGGCCGCCGGCGAACATACGCGACAGACTGTCCAGGGATCGCTCGTCGACCCGTTGTCCGCGCTGATTGACGAACAGCGCATGGTCGGTGACCGTGCTGTACCAGGACAATCGACGTCGCACCACGTCGCCCTGCTGGTTGGTGACGAATTCGATCCAGACGCCGAACGGCATCACGCGCAGTTGTTCGTAGTACGCCTGTTCGGTCGGCGTGCGCGGCGGCAGTTCGGGCGCCGCCGCCTTGGCCTTGTCCTCGCCCAGGCGCACGCGCGCCTTGAGCTTCAGCGCCAGTTCGGTGCGCGAGGCCGGATCGTCGCCATCATCGCCGCGGCTGCCGGTGAGCCGTTGCGCGATCACCGCTGCTTCCTCGCCGTGGTAGCCGACCAGGCCGAGCGAGGCCTCGACGTGCGCGGTGAGTTGCGGGTCCTCCGGCGCATCGCCGGGCCCGCAGGCGGCGATGATGCCGCAGGTCGCATTGAGCTGCCGTTGCCAGTCGTCGGAATCGCCGCCCTGGCGCAGCAGGGTGAGGGTCAGCACGTCGACCCAGGCCTGGTTGAGCAGGGCGCGGACGAACCTGGGAAGGTGCTGCCCGCCGATCGCCTCCTCGAGCGCCTCCACGGCGCGCAGCTTGGCGATCTGGAGCTTCTCCTTGCCGCGGGCGGCCTCGACGTGGCGCCGTTCCAGCATTTCGGCCTTGCGCGCATGCAACTGCAGCCGCTCCTGCAGGCGTGCATTGGCGTTGGCGAACACCGCCGGATCGTCCTCGAACTTCTCGACCACCTCGGCGACCGCCTGCCGCATCGACGGCGCCAGTTGCGGGTCGAGTTCATCGCGGTCCAGCCACTTCGCGGCACTTTCGGCGACGGTGCCGAGCAATTGCCGCGCGGGGTGGTGCCCGTGCAGGAAGAAGTCACGGTCCAGCAGCGCGGCACGCAGCAGCGGCAGCTGCAGCGCCCGCAACAGCGGCGAGGTCGGCGCGTCGTCGCGGATCTCGTTCTCGATCTGCCCGTAGAGCATCCCCAGCAGTTCGAAGGTGTCGTTGTCGTCGACCGACAGGCTGGCGGCCTTGCCGCGCACCTGCCGCGCCTGCGCCAGCACGGCCTGCTTGATCCTGTGCACGCCGGTGGCCTTGGCGACGGGTGTGGTCGGCTGCCGCTGCAGGTCCTTCAGTGCACCGAGCAGGTCGTGTGTGCTCATCTGCTGGCGCCGCGGCGGCGGCGTTTCGGAGCGCAGCTTGCCGATCAACGCGCGGCGGCCGGAGAGCAACTGCTGCAGCAGGGCGAAGGCAACCTCGTCGCCGCCGCCCGCGGACTGCCGGGCTTCGCCCATCCAGGCGGTGTGCGGCCGCTGTGCAGCCGGCAGCGCGGCGGCCTTGGCCGTTGGTGTCGAGGCGGGCGCGGCCTCGGCTGCCGTAGCGCCCGCGGGCCTGGCTTCGTTCGCGGCGACCGCGCTCGGGCGCGCCCGGACCGGCACGAAGGTGAGGGCGGGCAGGATGCCCAGATCGACCATCGACGCGTTGAGCCGGTCGAGCATCTGCGGGTAGCCGGCCAGCACCTCGCGGTCGAATATCCGGTACAGCAACAGGCGGGCGTCGTAATCGATATCGAGGCCGATCGCGGCATCGCGCATCGCGCGGCACAACGCATGCGGGCCCAGCGGCAGGCGCTCGGCATCGAACGCCGGTGCCGCGGCCAGTACGCCGAAGCGCTGGCCCAGCAAGTGCAGGCCCAACGGGGCGCGACTTTCCTGGCGGCTGGCGATCTCGCGCAACACCGTGTCCTCGTCCACCACCGCGTGCTCGACCAGGCGCAGGTCGCGGAAGTCGATCTGGCCGGTTTCCAGCCGCGAGGCGTGCACGGCCGGTCGACGGCGCAGTCCGGCAAGCATGGACTCGAGGCCGATCATGAAACGCGGCACCAGATCGGCGCGGTTGAGACGGAAGTTGCGCAGCGCCTGCATGTAGCCGGACTCGAGGCCGGGATTGCGGGCGGCGCCGGCGAGCCGGAAGAGTTCGGCTTCAAACTCCACCACCGTCCTGTTCATTGCGCGGTCCAGCTCGTCGGAGAGCAGCGCCAGTGCGCGTTTGAGGGTCTTGCGCACGCGTTCGGGCAGTCCGGCGGACGCCAGTCTCAGGGGAGCGCCGCGATCCGGAGAGGCATTCATGGCTGTCGGGTCGGCATCGGGAGTGCGGGAGCGGTTCGGCGCCCCGCCGTGCTTCCGCGATAGCGGCCTGCCGCGGCGTGGCGCCGATTGCCGCGATCCGGCTCAGGTGTCGTGGTCGCGCACCTGGCGAACGCGGCGGTCGGGCCCGGGTGCTTCCAGGAACAGTTGGATGACGTCATTGGCGAAGCGCCCCCCCAGCGCCGTAGGCAGTATGCGCCCGTCGTCCGCCTCCAGCCAACCACGCGCGCGGGCCTCGGCCAAGGGCCCGGCAATGGTTGCGCGCGGCACCCCGGTACGTGCCTCGAAATCGTCGAGACGAAACCCTTCCAGCAGCCGCAGGGCGTTGAGCATGTACTCGAACGGGCGCCGCGGCTCAGCGACATGCTCGTCGCCGCCAATCGCCGCGGCGCTGCCGGCGGCGGTCAGCCAGGCGGCCGGATGCTTGAGCTTCCAGCGCCGCAGGATGCTCTGCTCGCTGCCGAGGGTGAGCTTGCCGTGGGCGCCGGCGCCGATACCCAGGTAGTCGCCGAAGCGCCAGTAGTTCAGGTTGTGCGCACACTCGTGCCCGGGACGGGCGTAGGCGGAGACCTCGTACTGGCGGTAGCCGGCGGCCGCCAGCAGCGCCTGGCAGCGTTCCTGCATGTCCCAGGCGAGATCGTCGTCCGGCAGGTCCTGCGGCGGCCGGGCGGCGAACACCGTGTTCGGCTCCAGCGTGAGCTGGTAGTGCGAAATGTGCGTCGGTGCGAGCGCGACGGCACGCGCCACGTCATGTTCGGCCATCGCCAGCGATTGCCCCGGCAGCGCGTACATCAGGTCGAGGTTGAGGTTGTCGAAGCCGGCGTCCTGCGCCAATCTGACCGCTGCCTCGGCGTCGGCGCTGTCGTGAATGCGGCCGAGCCGGTGCAGGCAGCCGTCGTCGAAGCTCTGGATACCGAAGCTGATGCGGTTGACCCCGGCTGCGCGGTAGTCCTCGAAACGGCCGTGCTCGGCGGTGCCCGGATTGGTCTCGAGAGTGATCTCCAGCCCCGGCGCGAAGCGCAGGCGCGCGCTGGCGCCCTGCAGGAACCGGTCGATGGCGGCGGCCGGGAACAGGCTCGGCGTGCCGCCGCCGAAGAACACGGAATGGATCGTGCGCCCCCAGGTCAGCGGCAGGTCGTGGTCGAGGTCCGCAAGCAGCGCGTCGACATAGCCCTCGAACGGCAACGCACCGCGCGCCTGGTGCGAGTTGAAGTCGCAGTACGGGCACTTGCGTACGCACCAGGGCAGGTGCACGTACAGCGACAGCGGCGGCGGGATCAGCATGGCGTCCGTTCCGGCGAGGACGCAGAGCAGGTGCCGTAGTCGCGTCCACGCCTGAGGGCCTGCGTCAGGGCTGACATCAACGGGGAGTCGCCTTCGCTCATGAAGACATGATCGATGATACGGACTTTGCGCCAGCGCCGACCCGGTGTCCGGCGCAGACGCAGGACCAGTGCCGAGACCGCGGCGCGGCCACCTGTGTTGGCGTTGTCGAAGTCGATCTGCTCGACATCGCTAGTGTCGAACTCCCGCCAACGGTACAACGTGCTGATGCTCTGCAAGCCGATGCGCGTCCCCTCGATGCGAACATGCTGTCGCGACAGCACCCAGCCCATGCCCGTGATCAGCGCGAACATTGCCGCCGCGAACGTCATCGCGTGCGCGGGATCGTGATTGATCCCGTTCGACTCGTTGCGGAGCATCCAGGTGACGATGGCGAGCGCGATGACGGCGACCGCCGCGATCGCCACTGTGAAGGCGTGCGGCGTACGGAAGTCGTGAACCGTATTCACTTCATTCACTTCGGCAGCATGCTTCCGATCCGATCACGCAATGCCGCCAGCGCGCGGCCGCGATGACTGATCCGGTTCTTCAGCGCAGGATCGAGTTCGGCGGCGTTCAACCCAAGTTCCGGATCCAGAAACACCGGGTCGTAGCCGAATCCGCCGCTGCCGCGCGGCGCGGCGAGGATGCGGCCTTCCCATACGCCTTCGGCGATCAGCGGCTGCGGATCCTCGGCGTGGCGCAGCACCACCAGCACGCAGCAGAAACGGGCGCTGCGGTCGTGGTCGGGAACATCCTTCAACGCGTCGAGCAGCTTGGCGATATTGGCCGCCGCATCGCCGTGTCCGCCGGCATAGCGCGCCGAGTACAGGCCGGGAGCGCCGCGGAGCACATCGACGCACAGGCCGGAATCATCGCCCAATGCCGGCAGGCCGGTGGCGCGCGCGGCGTGGCGCGCCTTCAGTAGCGCATTCTCGATGAAGCTGAGTCCCGTTTCCTCGACATCGACGACGCCGAGTTCGCCCTGGGGAACGAACGCGATATCGCCGGCGCCCAGCAGGGTGCTGAATTCGGCTAGCTTGCCGCGGTTGCTGCTGGCGATCACCAGTCGCTTCGGCACGGATCCGCCGGGTTTGGTCGTTCGTTGCATCACTGCCCCCGCTTGAGTTCGCGACGGAACACGCTAGCGCGCCAGCGCCTCGCGCTGCTTCGCGATCAGCGTGGCGATGCCGGTCTCGGCGAGCGCGGTGAGGGCATTGAGTTCGTCGCGGCGGAAGGCATGTCCCTCGGCGGTGCCCTGCAGTTCGATGAAGCCGCCGCCATCGTTCATGACCACGTTCATGTCGGTGTCGCAGTCGCTGTCCTCGGCGTAGTCGAGGTCGAGCACCGGCACGCCGCGATAGATGCCGACGGAGACCGCCGCGACCGCGCCGAACACCGGGTCGCGGGTGATCTCGCGGCGCGCCGACAGCCAGCGTACGGCGTCTACCAGGGCCACGTAGGCCCCGGTGATCGCTGCGGTGCGGGTGCCGCCGTCGGCCTGCAGCACGTCGCAGTCGAGGGTAATGGTGCGCTCGCCGAGCAGCTTGCGGTCGACGCAGGCGCGCAGCGAGCGGCCGATCAGGCGCTGGATCTCGAGCGTGCGGCCGCCCTGCTTGCCACGTGCGGCTTCGCGATCGCTGCGGGTGTGGGTGGCGCGCGGCAGCATGCCGTACTCCGCGGTCACCCAGCCCTCGCCCTTGCCGCGCAGGAATGCCGGCACCCGGTTCTCGACGCTGGCGGTGCACAGCACCTGTGTTTGGCCGAAACTCACCAGCACCGAGCCCTCGGCGTGCACGGTATGACCGCGTTCGATGCCGATCTCGCGCAACTGGTCGGGCGCGCGGCCGCTGGGACGGGAGAAGGAGGACATGCACGGCACCAGTTTCGGGCGACAAAGTCTAACAGCCCGACGCCTCCGGCCTTCCACGGGGCAGCCTTGCGGCGCCCGCTGTTGCCGATCCCGCTTCGCGAATCTCGAATCCCGGCTTCAATGGCATACTGCCCGCCCGTCCAGTTGCCCGGATCCGCATGATCAGAAGCATGACCGCCTACGCCTCGGGCGAGCGCTCGACGCCGTGGGGCACGCTCGGCTGCGAATTGCGCGCGGTCAATCATCGCTTCCTGGAACTGGGCGTGCGGGTGCCCGAGGAACTGCGCGCCTTCGAACCGCTGCTGCGCGAGGGTGTCGCCGCCAAGGTGTCGCGCGGCAAGCTCGACCTGGTGCTGCGGCTGCGGCCGGCCGAGGGCGTGGACGCGCTGCAGGTGAACGAGGCGATGCTCGACCAGCTCGCCGCGCTGGCGGACACCTTCGACGCGCGCCTGCCCAACCTGCGGACCGAGTTCACCGAGTTGCTGCAGTTCCCCGGGGTGCTGCAGTCCAAGTCCGCCGATCCTGCGGCCATGCAGGCGGAGGTGCTCGCCTTGCTGGACGAAGTGATGACGGCATTCATCGCCGCGCGCGAGCGCGAGGGCGGCAAGCTGGTCGCGGGGATCCTCGAGCGCGTGGACGGCATCGCCCGTCTCGCCGGTGAGGTGCGCGACATGATGCCGGCGATCCGCGAGGGCCAGCGTGCGCGGCTCGACGCGCGCATCGCCGATCTGGCGCAGCCGCTCGATCCTGGGCGCCTGGAGCAGGAGCTGGTGCTGTGGCTGCAGAAGCTCGATGTCGACGAGGAGCTCGACCGGCTCGACAGCCATATCGACGAGATCCGCCGCGTGCTCACGCAGCGAGAGCCGGTCGGCCGGCGGCTGGACTTCCTGCTGCAGGAGTTCAACCGCGAGGCCAATACGCTCGGTTCGAAATCGGTGGACCGGCGCACGTCGCAGGCCGCGGTCGATTTGAAGGTGCTGATCGACCAGGTCCGCGAGCAGGTGCAGAACCTGGAGTAGCCGGGATTCGTGATTCGTGATTGGTGATTCGCAAAAGCGGTACGATTCCGGCTGCCGCGCCGTCCCGGGACGAAAGCCTTTGCCAATCACCAATCACGAATCACCAATCACGGCACCCATGCGCGGAACCCTCTACATCGTCGCGGCGCCCTCCGGTGCCGGCAAGTCGAGCATCGTGAACGCGTGCCTGGCGCGCGACCGCGGCATCTGCCTGTCGATCTCCTTCACCTCGCGGCCGCCGCGCCCGGGCGAGCGCCATGCCGAGCACTACCATTTCATCGCCGCCGACGAATTCCAGCGCATGATCGCGGCGGGGGACTTCTTCGAGTACGCGCAGGTACACGGCGACTGGAAGGGCACGGCGAAGCAGTCGGTCGAACCGCAACTGGCGGCCGGGCGCGACGTGCTGCTGGAGATCGACTGGCAGGGCGCGCGCCAGGTGCGGGAACGGGTGCCCGACGCGGTGAGCATCTTCATCTTGCCGCCGTCGCGTGCGGCGCTGGAGGAGCGCATGCGCAAGCGCGGCCAGGACAGCGAGGAAGTCATGCGCCAGCGCCTGGCGGCGGCGCGCGAGGAGATGTCGCACCACGACGAGTTCGACTACGTGATCGTCAACGAGGATTTCGCCAACGCGGTCGACGAGATGTGTGCGATCTTCATCGCCAGCCGCCTGCGGCATCGGCAGCAGGCCGAGCGGCACGCGGCATTGATCGAGGCCTTGCTGGGCGAGCTGACGCGCTGAGCAGACCCGCAGTCGGCAGCTGCTGCGTCGGCGAGCCCCCAATCCAACCGGCCTCGGAAGGTACCACTGCTACGCGGGCATTGCGCTAACTAGCTGATTTATAAGGACTGGACTTGCGCAAAGGCAGGCGTGCGGCTATAGTTCTTGGTCCTCTTCATCAACGATTCGCGCGACCTGCCGGTCGCCGGGAGTTCCGTATGGCCCGCATCACCGTGGAAGACTGCCTGGACGTGGTCGACAACCGTTTCGAACTGGTCATGATGGCCGCCAAGCGTGCCCGCCAGCTGGCCAACGGCGTGGAGCCGCAGCTGGACAACGGCGAGCACGACGACAAGCCGACCGTGATGGCGTTGCGCGAGATCGCCGCGCGCAGCATCGACAACGACTATATCGAGGCCGTCGACAAGGCCGAGCGCGAGCGCAAGGAGCGCGAGGCGCTGGAGTGGGCCGCCGCCGAGGTGGTCGCCGACGACGACCTGTCCAAGGGCGACGATCTGTAAGCTCGGGATTCGAAAATGGGGAATCGGGAATAGGAAAGCGGTCCTGCGCGATCCTTCCGCCTGCCCCTTCGACGCCGCGTACACCTGCAACGGCTCCGCTCAGCGGGGCCGTTGCCGTTTGCGAGCCGCGTCCTCCGCGCTTGCAATCTTTCGTTTCCGTTTCGGCGCGACGAGATGCCGGCGACGGATCGAAGCGTGCCGCCGCCGCATTCACGATTCTCCATTCCCTATTCCCCATTCCGGGCCTTCGCTTTAGGCTCCCCAAATGAGTCCTGCCGAAACCGCCAAGCCGCTCGGCCCCGTGCCCGCAGACGATGCGGTGCCCGAGTACATGCTTGCGCTGGAGCAGGCGGCGGAGTACCTGCCGGCCGAGCAGCGCAGGATATTACGCCGGGCCTGGGCGGTCGGTGCGGCCGCCCACGCCGGCCAGACCCGCAAGTCGGGCGAGCCGTACATCACCCATCCGGTGGCCGTCGCGCGGGTGCTGGCCGAGCAGAAGGTCGACCTGGAAACCCTGGTCGCGGCGATCCTGCACGACACCATCGAGGACACCCCGCTGACGCGCGAGGCGCTGGCGGGCGAGTTCGGCGAAGCGGTGGCCGAGCTGGTCGAGGGCGTCACCAAGCTGGACAAGCTGCATTTCGGCAGCCGTCAGGAGGCGGCGGCCGAGAGCTTTCGCAAGATGATGCTGGCGATGGCGCGCGACCTGCGCGTGATCCTGATCAAGTTGGGCGATCGCCTGCACAACATGCGCACGCTCGGCGCGCAGACGCCGGAAGCGCGTGAGCGCATCGCCCGCGAGACGCTGGAGGTCTACGCGCCGATCGCGCAGCGGCTGGGCATGAACCTGATCAAGGCCGAGCTGCAGGACCTCGGCTTCCGCGCGCTGCGCCCGATGCGGCACGCGGTGCTGCAGAAGCGGATCCGCGCGCAGCCGCTGGTGCGGCGCGAGGCGCTGGCCAAGATCGAGGCGCAACTGGCGCAGCGGTTGACCAACGAAGGATTGCAGTACCGTCTGGTCGGACGGGTGAAATCGCCGTGGAGCATCTACAACAAGATGCAGCACGAGGGCAAGACCTTCGACCAGGTGATGGACGTGTTCGGCTTCCGCATCATCGTGCGCTCGGTGGCCGAGTGTTACCACGCGTTGGGCGTGGCGCATTCGGTCTACAAGCCGCTGGACGGGCGCTTCCGCGACTTCATCGCCATCCCCAAGGCCAACGGCTACCAGTCGCTGCACACCGTGCTGTTCGGGCCGTACGGCTCGCCGATCGAGGTGCAGATCCGCACCGAGGAGATGGACCTGATCGCCGAGCGCGGCATCGCCGCGCACTGGGCCTACAAGCACGGCGGCAGCCCGACCAGCGCGCAGACGCGGGCGCATTCGTGGCTGTCGAACCTGCTGGAGTCGCAGCGCTCCACCGGCTCCTCGCTCGAGTTCCTGGAGAACGTCAAGGTCGACCTGTTCCCGGACGAGGTCTACCTGTTCACGCCCAAGGGCGACATCCTGGCGCTGCCGCGCAACGCCACCGCGCTCGACTTCGCCTACGCGGTGCATACCGACGTCGGCAACCACGCCGTGGCCGCGCGCGTGGACCGCAAGCTGGTGCCGCTGCGCACCAAGCTGGCCAGCGGCCAGCAGGCCGAGGCGATCACCGCGAAGTCGGCGGCGCCGAAGCCGCAGTGGCTGGAGTTCGTGGTCACCAGCAAGGCGCGCACCGCGATCCGCCAGCAGCTCAAGCATCTCGAGCACGAAGATGCGGTGCAGCTCGGCCATCGCATGCTCGACCGGTCGCTGGAAGACATCGACAGCTCGCTGGAGCGGCTACCGGCCGAACGGCTCGAGGCCTATCTGGCCGAATTCCGCTACCGGCGCCTGGAAGAGCTGCTCGCCGACATCGCGCTCGGCAACAGGATGCCGGCGCAGGTGGCGCAATCGTTGGCGCGGCACGGCACCGGATCGGGCGTGGAGGGCGGCCGCGACGCCGGCGATCCGTCGCGGTCCGGCGACCGGATCCTGATCACCGGCAACGAGCGCGGCGTGATCACCTTCGCCAACTGCTGCCTGCCGATCCCCGGCGACGAGATCATGGGCTATCACACGGCCGGCAAGGGCATCGTGGTGCATCGCATGGAGTGCCCGAACGTCGCCGACTACCGCAAGTCGCCCGAGCGCTGGGTGTCGATCGGCTGGGACCGCGAGGTCGCGGGCGACTACAACGTGGCACTGCGGATCGAGGTGGAGAATCGTCCGGGCGTGCTCGCCCAGGTGGCGGCCGCGATCGCGCAGGCGGAGTCGAACATCGACGGTGTGGACTACCTCGAACGCGACAGCAACATCGCCGCGATCCGGTTCTCGATCGAGGTCCGCAACCGCAAGCACCTGGCTGACGTGATCCGCCGCTGCCGGCGTTTGGGCGTGGTGCATGGGGTGCAGCGGCTTTAAGAGCCGGGATTGGGGATTGGGGATTGGGGATTGGGGATTGGGGATTGGGGATTGGGGATTAGGGATTAGGGATTAGGGATTAGGGATTAGGGATTTGGAGGGGCGCGGAAGCTCCAGGCCGTCATCCCGGCGCATGCCGGGGTCCAGTGCCGTTGCCGCCGCTACAATCCAACCTTCCGCGACCATCTTCGCGTTTTCCAGGAGCCCGCCATGCCCCGCAATCCCGTCAGCACCGACCGCGCCCCCGCCGCCATCGGGCCGTACTCGCAGGCCGCGCGCGTCGCCGACACCGTGTTCCTGTCCGGACAGATCGCGCTCGATCCCGAAAGCGGCGAACTGGTCGCCGGCGGCATCGAGGCACAGGCGCGGCGCGCCTTCGCGAATCTCGAGGCGGTCTGCGCCGCCGCCGGCGGCTCGCTCGACGACGTGGCGCGGGTCGGGCTGTATCTCACTGACCTGGGCGAGTTTTCCGTGGTCAACGCGATCATGGCGGAGGTGTTCGCGGAGCCGTATCCAGCGCGTTCCACCATCGAGGTGTCGGCGCTGCCGCGTGGCGCGGTGTTCGAGGTCGACGCGGTGATGGTGCTGCGCTGACGCTGAAGCGCGTGGGCGTCGCGCCGGGGCTGTTTTCCGGCGCCGCAGGGGTTGCCTTCGCCCGCGTTCACGGCATGCTTGAACGATGCCGGCTTCCCGCCCCAAATCCGCCGATCCCGCCAATCCCGCGCACATGCCGCTCTCGACGCTGGCCGGCGTCGGTGCGCGGACCGCGGAAAAGCTGGCCGCGCGCGGGCTGTTGACGCTGCAGGACCTGTGGCTGCAGCTGCCGCGACAGTACGAGGACCGCACCCGGCTCGCGCCGATCCGCGGCCTGCAGCCCGGAATGCCGGTCCAGGTGGAAGGCGTGGTGGAGGCGGTCGAACGCGGCTTCCGCTACCGGCCGTCGCTGCGGGTCGCGCTCGGTGACGATTCCCGGGCGACGCTGGTGCTGCGGTTCTTCCACTTCCGCGCAGCGCAGGTCGCGCAGTTCCAGGTCGGCGCCCGGGTCCGTTGCTACGGCACGCCGCGCCCGGGCCAGCACGGACTGGAGATGGTGCATCCGACCTATCGCCTGCTTGGCGACGACGAGCAGCCGGGACTCGGAGAGCGCCTGGATCCGGTCTATCCGCAGATCGAGGGCGTCGGCGCCGCGACGATGCGCCGCCTGATCCGGCAGGCGCTCGAACGGCTCCCGGACGACGACACGCTGGAGCTGTTGCCGAAAGCGGTGCTGCATGAGCGGCGCCTGCCTTCGCTGCGCGCCGCCCTGTTGACCGTACACCACCCGCCGCCCGATGCCGACGTCGCCGCGCTGCTGGCAGGGACGCATCCGGCGCAGCGGCGCCTGGTGTTGGAGGAATTGCTCGCCCATCACCTGAGCCTGCGGCGTCAGCGCATCGCGCTGCAGCGCCATGTCGCGCCGACCTTCGCCACGGCCGGTGCCCTGGCCGACCGCCTGCGCGCGGCGTTGCCGTTCGCGCTCACCAACGCGCAGCAGCGCGTGCTCGACCAGCTCGTGCACGACCTGCGGCAACCGGTACCGATGCTGCGACTGGTGCAGGGAGACGTCGGCAGCGGCAAGACCGTCGTCGCCGCGCTGGCGGCGCTGCTGGCGGTCGAGTCCGGCGCACAGGTGGCATTGATGGCGCCGACCGAGCTGCTGGCCGAGCAGCACCTGGCGAGCTTTCTTGCATGGCTGGAGCCGCTCGAGGTACGGGTCGGCTGGCTGGCGGGCAAGGTGGCGGGCAAGGCACGCATGCAGGCGCGGGCCGCCATCGCGGACGGCACGCTGCAGGTCGTTGTCGGCACGCATGCGTTGATGCAGGAAGGGGTGGCGTTCCGCAACCTCGGGCTGGTGATCGTCGACGAGCAGCATCGGTTCGGCGTGCATCAGCGGTTGGCGTTGCGCGACAAGGGCACCGAAGGCGGACGCGTGCCGCATCAACTGGTGATGACCGCCACGCCGATCCCGCGCACGCTGGCGATGACGGCCTATGCCGATCTCGATGTCTCCGCGATCGACGAGCTGCCGCCGGGGCGCACCCCGGTGCGAACGGTGGTGTTGAGCGCGCAGCGACGGCCGGAACTGATCGAACGCATCCGTGGCGCCTGCGCCGAGGGGCGCCAGGCGTACTGGGTCTGCACCCTGATCGAAGAGGACAGCGACAAGCCGGGCGAAGCCGGGTCGGCTGCCGGCGGCAGGGCGCGCGCAGAGGTCGTGGCGCAGGCGGCGCAGGGCACGTTCGAGGCGCTCTGCGCCGCCTTGCCGGAGTTGCGCGTCGGCCTGGTGCACGGGCGGATGAAGGCCGCCGACAAACAGCAGGCAATGCGTCGCTTCAAGGACGGCGAGATCGACCTGCTGGTGGCGACGACGGTGATAGAGGTCGGCGTCGACGTTCCGAACGCATCGTTGATGATCGTCGAGAACGCCGAGCGCCTCGGCCTGTCGCAGCTGCACCAATTACGCGGGCGGGTCGGGCGCGGCAGCGCCGAGTCCAGTTGCGTGCTGCTGTACCAGCCGCCGCTGTCGCAGACGGCGCGGCAGCGCCTGGCGACGATGCGCGAGACCAACGACGGCTTCGTGATCGCGGAAAAGGACCTCGAGTTGCGCGGCCCGGGCGAACTGCTCGGTACCCGGCAAACCGGGCTGGCCGCGTTCCGCGTCGCCGATCTTGCCCGCGATGCCGACCTGCTGCCGGTGGTGCACGGCATCGGCGATCGCCTGTTGCACGAGGCACCCGCGGTCGCCGATCGCCTGATCGAGCGCTGGATCGGTGGCGCCGCGCGCTATGCGGCGGCGTGATCCGGGACGGCCGGCTGACATGTCCGCGGCAAGATGGCGTCGCGCTTCCGGTCGTCGATAGCGTCGATCGCAGCAAACGCTTCTCCGACAGGACAGGTGTCCAGGCGTTCGAGCAACGCATCGAGCCTTGCGGCGAAGCCCAGGATCGCCGCGGGCTCCGCCTTGTCATCCTCGGCGCGCAGTGCGGCCAGCAACGTCCGGCCGTCGTCGATCAGCGGCGATCGACCCAGCGCGGCGAGGCCGCCGAGCATGCGATGCAGCCGATTCGCGGCAGCGGCGCGATCGGTCAGTCGCAGGCAGCGGCGGAGTTCGACGAGGTCGGCGCGGGTCACGTCCACCAGCAGCGTGACCGCGGCCGCAGCCGCTTGTCGGGTGCCGAAGATATCCAGAATCAAGTGCGGATCCGGATACCTGTTCATCGTGCCGGTCCGGCGTAGCCATGCGCGGGCAAGCATCTCGCTCGACCGGTGCCAGCGGCTCCGTACCGGTCCGCGCGCCGACCCGGTGCGAACCGGGCGGATGGTGACTGACCGAAGACCATGAGACCGGGTGCCGATCGTGTCGCGGCCGCGGCGATGCGTTGGCAGAGGCTGGCGAACTGGATCATGCAGTCATCCTCGTGCCGATCACGGCTGTGATCTGTGTCGGCTTGTCCGGTGTAGGCAGTTTCTCCGCGCGGCTCAGCGATGGCCATCACAGTTCGCTGTTGTGTCCGGATGTGCGGCAGCGCGCGAGGGACGAGCGGTGCCCGGCCAACGCCCAATAAGGAGGCGCACGTCCGATTCCGGCAAGGCGCCGCGCGGCAGGACGAAGCGATGTTGCGGCAGAGGTTACGCGTACTGGTTCATCGAAACGATGCCGTTGTGGTTGCGATCACCGAAGTGCCTTGCCGTGGCACGTGCATCTCGCGTATTAATCTGGTGGCGCAGCCATTGGAAGGCTGTGCGTGACGGGGAAGACATGTTTAAAGCGTTGAGGATATGCCTCGCCGACGATCATCCCGTCGTGCTCGCAGGCATTCGGGCACAGCTTGAGAGATTCATGTCTGAAGTGGAGATCGTCGCCGAAGCCAGGGACGGCCGGGCGTTGCTGGCGTTGTTGGCGCAGGATCCGGGCTGCGACGTCGTGATCACCGATTTCTCGATGCCGACCAGCAACGAGCGGGGGTGCGATGGCATTCCGCTGCTGCAGGCGCTGCGGCGGCAGTGGCCGTCGCTGCGCATCGTGGTGCTGACCATGATCGAGAATCCCGCTCTGTTGCAGGCGATGCTCGATATCGGCATCCATGGATTGGTGGACAAGGCGTCGCCGATCGAGGAGTTGCAGCGGGCGGTGCGGAGTGCGGTCGACGGGCGCCGGTACGTCAGCCAGGAGCTGCGCAATCGCTTGCAGGCCGACGCGCAGGTGGAGGGGACGGGGAGGCTGTCGCCGCACGAGGCGGAGGTGGTGCGGCTGTTCGTGCACGGATTGACGGTGACCGCGATCGCCGAGCGGCTGTCGCGCAGCGTCAAGACCATCAGCCGCCAGAAGAACGACGCGATGCGCAAGCTCGGCGTGGACAACCACAGCCAGCTCTATGCATATGCGCGCGAGCATGGCCTGGCGCCCTGAATCGAGGAACGAGTGGAGAGGGACGGGGAAAGAGTGAAGAAGGACCGCCGCAGCCCGCGATGTTCAATCGGGATACTCGTTCCTCGCTCCTGAGCCATAATGGCGCATGGATGACCGCACCCCCCTGCTCATCGATACCGATCCCGGTGTCGATGACGCCCTCGCGCTGTTGACCGCATTCAACGCTCCGGCATACCGGGTGGTCGGCCTGACCGTCGCCGCCGGCAACGTCGGCCTCCAGCACACCGTGGCCAACGCGCTCAAGTTGACGGAGGTCTGCGGCATCGACGTGCCCGTGTACGCGGGAGCGGCGGCGCCATTGCTGCACCCGGCGCGGGACGCGGCCTACGTGCACGGCCGCGACGGCTTCGGCGACATCGGCTACGCGCCGTCCCGGCGGCAGGCCGAATCCGAGCACGCCGCGCTGGCGATCCTGCGCCTGTCGCACGCCCACGCCGGCCGCCTGCTGCTGGTGGCGCTGGGGCCGCTGACCAACCTGGCGCTGGCCCTGAAGCTCGACCCGACCCTGCCGCAGCGCGTCGCGCGCCTCGTGGTGATGGGTGGGGCGGTCACCGCACACGGCAACGTCACTCCGGCCGCGGAATTCAACATCGCCTTCGATCCCGAGGCCGCGCGGATCGTCTTCGAGGGGTTCCCGCGTTTCGACCTGGCCGACTGGGAGGCGGTGATCGCGCACGGGTTCCCGCACGTGGAGGCGGAACGCTGGCTGCAGGCCGATTCGCCGCGGGCGAGCTTCTACGAGGCGATCTCCCGGCAGACCCGGCTGTGGTCGGCCGACCGCCGTGGCGACCTGTGGCATTCCGCCGACGCGCTGGCGATGGCGTGGGCGCTCGAGCCGGACGGCGCCTTGGAGACCGTGGAGCGCCCGGTGGTCGTGGAGCTGGAGGGTCGCCATACCCGCGGCGCCACCGTGGTCGACTGGCTGCGGCAGGAGGGCGCCCCGGACAACGCCCGGATCCTGATGCGCTACGACCAGGCGCGCTTCCAGGACCTGATCCGGGCGGCGCTCGCCGCCGGCTGAGCCCGCCGTGACAGTCCATTGCGGCCGGCGGCGGCGGCGGCTATAATGCTCGGCTTCCCGCAATTTCCGGTGCCGCCATGAAGGCCGAGATCCACCCCGACTACCGCGAAGTCGTGTTCCAGGACGTGACTTCCGATTTCAGGTTCCTCACCCGTTCCACCCTCGCCAGCTCCGCCAAGGAGACGGTGAAGTGGGAGGATGGCAACGAGTACCCGCTGATCAAGATCGAAGTCTCGTCGGCCTCGCACCCGTTCTACACCGGCCAGAACAAGATCATGGATACCAGCGGCCGCGTCGACAAGTTCCGCAAGCGCTACGCCAAGTAGAGCGCGCGATACCCGCGTGGCCCTGCGCTGCGGCACCGGGCTTCGGCCGCGATGTCCTCGCCGCAGGTCATGCGACGCCATCGAGCGACGTCGATATCGCGCGTATGACGCGTTCCTACGGGACCCGCCCTGACGGCCGCCTTCGGGCGGCCGTTGTCGTTGGCGCGCGCGGTAGCGACCGGGGCGAGGGCCGCCTTGTGCGATAATTCGGCTTCCCGCGGCCGCGCCGCGGCTTCTCCCACGATTCACCCGCGTCGCCGTGGCCCAGCGCCATGGACGACGCCGATCCTGAAAGGAGTGTGCTGTGTCGGATCTTGACCAGGTCACGCTGGATGCCGGCGACACGTCGGTCACGTTGCCGGTGCTCACCGGAACGCTCGGCAACCCCTGCATCGATATCGCCAGGCTGCCGAAAGAAACCGGTTGCTTCACCTACGATTCCGGCTTCACCGCCACGGCGTCGTGCAAGTCCGCGATCACCTATATCGACGGCGACGCCGGCGTGCTGCTGTACCGCGGCTACCCGATCGACCAGCTGGCCGAGAAGTCCAGCTTCCTGGAGGTCGCCTACCTGCTGATCAACGGCGAACTGCCCGATGCGAAGCAGTTCGAGGCCTTCAACCACGAAGTCACGCATCACACGATGATGCACGAGGCGCTGAAGAGCTTCCTCAACGGCTTCCGCCACGATGCGCACCCGATGGCGATGCTGTGCGGCTCGGTCGCCTCGATGTCGGCGTTCTACCACGACACCCTGGACCTCAACGATCCGGAACAGCGGCGCATGGCTGCGGTCCGCCTGATTGCCAAGGTGCCGACGATCGCGGCGGCCGCCTACCGCTATTCGATCGGCTGGCCGATCCGCTATCCGCGCAACAATCTCGACTACGTCTCGCGGTTCCTGCACCTGATGTTCGAGGTGCCGAGCGAGCCGCTGGAGATGAACCCGGTGGTGGCCAAGGCGCTGGACCTGCTGTTTATCCTGCATGCCGACCACGAGCAGAACGCCTCGACCTCGACCGTGCGCCTGGTCGGCTCCACCGGTGCCAATCCCTACGCCTGCGTCTCCGCCGGGATCGCCGCGCTGTGGGGGCCGGCGCACGGCGGCGCCAACGAGGCGGTGCTGAAGATGCTCGAGGAGATCGGCACCCCGGACAAGGTGGAAAGCGCGATCGCCAGGGCCAAGGACAAGGAGTCCGGTTTCCGCCTGATGGGCTTCGGCCACCGCGTCTACAAGAACTTCGATCCGCGCGCCAAGATCATCCGCGAGATGACCCACAAGGTGCTGGGCGAGCTCGGCGTCAACGATCCGCTGCTCGAGGTGGCGTTGAAGCTGGAGGAGGCCGCGCTCAAGGACGATTACTTCGTGCAGCGCAAGCTGTATCCGAACGTCGACTTCTACAGCGGCCTCATCTACAAGGCGCTGAAGATCCCGACCGAGATGTTCACGGTGATGTTCGCGATCGCGCGTACCGCCGGCTGGGTGGCGCACTGGCTGGAGCAGCAGACCGATCCGGAAGCCAAGATCGGCCGTCCGCGGCAGATCTACACCGGCGCCGACACCCGCGACTACGTGGCGGTCGACCGCCGCTAGCTGGACGGTCCGGGTCACCGGTGCGGTGGTCCGGGCCGCGGAAACGCCCCGCTTCGCGCGGGGCGTTTGTCGTTGGTGCGGTCAGTCGCGCCCCTGGTGGCCGGCGATCTCCTCTTCCGTCAACAGCTGCCGCAGCTGCGCGGCGGAGGCGCGCGCCATTGGCTTCTCGTCGACGCTGGACAGCGGCGCCTGCCGCAGTGCCAGCCTGGGGAGCACGGTCAGGTCGAAGGCCAGGTCTTCCGCGCTGAAAACCCAGACCGGGAAGTCGCCCTCGCGCGTGCGGTCGAGGCGGAGGCGGCGGCTGCGCGCATCGGCCGGGATGTCGTGCTCTTCGAGAAATCGAGGCACGGCGTCGGGATCGTCGCTGTAGAGCTGCAGGGCGACCGGCGAATTGGCGTCGGCGGTGCCGTCGAGCACCGGGCCGACCAGCCGCGCATCGAACGGCGCGAAGAAATCGAGTGCGCGCAGCGCGGCCTCGCGCCGGACGCGCAGCGCGTCGGCCTGCGCCTCGCCGAGGAACAGCCGCTGGTATTCGCGCAGCGCGTCCTCGATCTCGCGGTTGCGGGGCAGCGAGGCGTCGTCGTGGATCCCGAGCCGGTCGGCGGCCTTGAGCTTGGCCTGATGGAAATCGCGGATACCGCCCTCGGCCATCATCTTCGCCGCTTCGTGGGCGAGCCGGCGGCGGCGTTCGCGGGTGCGGGTCTCGGCATGCTGGCGGGCGCGGTGCATGGCAACTCCCGGTCGAGGCCTGACGGCGACTGTAGCGCAGTGCGCCGGGAATGGTCATCCGGACCAGCCGGTGACGAGTCAGGCGGACGATCCGGGGCCCTTGGCAGGGCGCGGAAAGGCGCCATTCCCGCAAAAGCTCAAGAGCGCTTCACGGCAGGGGCTGGTCATCCCCTGGAGATTGCCGTCGAGGGCAAAGTCCATGGATCCCCGCCTTCGCGGGGATGACGGCAAGGACGACAGCCTTTCCTGAATCCCAGCCTTGCTCGAGGCCCCGGCCCTCAAAAGATGTCGAACGCTTCCTCGCTCGGAATCGAGTCGTCGTAGCCGTCGTCCATCGCGCTCGCCATGCGCTCCAGGTCCTCGACCTTGACGTATTCGGTGATGCCGCCGGAGCCGCTGGGCAGCAGCCTGCCGCTGGCGCTCACCGACACCTCGACCATCCCGTCGGGCGGATCGTGCGGCATCGGCGGCTGGCCTTCGAGCGCGACCCGCATGTAGTCGATCCAGATCGGCAGCGCGGCGCGGCCGCCGTACTCGCGATAGCCGAGCGAGCGGTTGTCGTCGCGGCCGACCCACACCGTGGTCGCCAGATTGCCGCCGAAGCCGGAGAACCAGGCGTCGCGGTGGTCATTGGTGGAGCCGGTCTTGCCGCCCACGTCCTCGCGCTCGAGCACGCGCGCGGCGGCGCCGGTGCCGCGGCGGACCACGTCGCGCATCATCGACACCAGCTGCCAGGCGACGCGTTCGTCGATCGCGCGTGGGGCCTGTTCCATCTCTAGATCGATGACGATCCGGTCGGGGTCGTCCTCGGTCCGGTCCTGCTCGGGTTCCGGCTCCGGCTCGGGCGCGGGCGGCGCGGCCGGGCCCAGGTCGAAGCCGTCGACGACATGCGAGCGCGCTGCCTGCCGCCCCGGCGTACCGCCCGCGCCGCAGCCGCGGCAGGCGACGGCCGGGGTTTCCTTGAAGATCACCTCGCCGTCGCGGTCGCGGACTTCGTCGATGAACCACGGGGTGACGCGGAAGCCGCCATTGGCGAAGACGGCGTAGCCACGTGCGATATCCAGCGGCGTCAGCGACGGGGTGCCGAGCGAGATCGACAGGTTCGGCGGCAGCTCGGCCTCGTCGAAGCCGAAATGGCTGATGTAGCGGCGCGCGTAGTCCACGCCGATGGCGTCGAGCAGGCGCACCGACACCAGGTTGCGCGAGCGCACCAGCGCTTCGCGCAGCCGCATCGGGCCGGCGAATTTGCCGTCGTCGTTCTGCGGGCGCCAGTCCTGGCCGCGGCGCATGCGGAACACCACCGGCGCGTCGAGCACGATCGAGGCCGGGTTGAAGCCGCGCTCGAACGCGGCGGCGTAGATGAACGGCTTGAAGCTGGAGCCCGGCTGGCGCCGCGCCTGGACGGCGCGGTTGAATTTCTGCCCGGCGAAGCTGAAGCCGCCGACTAGGGCGCGCAGGGCGCCGGTGTCGTACTCCAGCGACACCAGGGCCGACTGCGCGCGCGGCAGCTGCTCGAGCCGGTAGCTGACCGCCGGTTCGGCCGCGTCGTCGTCGCTCTCCTCGCCCTCGGACCCGGTGCGGGCCTCTACGACGCGGCGGATGCGGATCAGATCGCCGCGTTCGGCCAGCGCCGAGGGTGCGCGCTTGGTCCAGCGGCTGGCCGTGGCGTCCAGGGTCACCGTGCTGCCGTCGCCCAGCACGGCGTCGACGGTGCCGTCGCCGCTGCGCAGCACGATCGCCGGCAGCATGCCGGACTGCGCCGGGATCCCGCGCAGGCGGGTCGCGGCGGTGGCGGCGTCCTCGTCGGCGGCCAGCTCGAACGTCTGCTCGGCCCCGCTCCAGCCATGGCGATGGTCGTAGACGAGAAGCCCGTCGCGCACCGCCTGGTCGGCGGCGATCTGGAAGATCGGGTCGATGGTGGTGACGACGTGATAGCCCTTGGTCAGCACGTCGCCGCCATAGCGGGCGATCATCTCCTGCCGCACCATTTCGGCCACGAACGGCGCATAGACCTCGACCGGGCGTTCGTGCGGCTTGGCGTGCATGTCCGCCGCCTGGCCGGTGCGCTCCTGGGCGGTGTCGATGAAGCTGAGCTCGCGCATGCGCTGCAGCACGTAGTCGCGGCGGATGCGCGCACGTTCGGGGTTGGTGACCGGGTTGCCGCTGGAGGGGAACTTGGGGATCGAGGCCAGGGTGGCGACTTCGTCCAGGCTCAGCTGGTCGAGCGGCTTGCCGTAGTAGAACTCCGCGGCCGCGGCGATGCCATAGGCGCGATTGCCGAAAAAGCTCCGGTTCAGGTACAGCTCAAAGATCTCGTCCTTGCTCAGCTCCCGCTCCATCTTCATCGCCAGCAGCATCTCGGCCAGCTTGCGGGTGTAGCTGTACTCGGAACTGAGGAAGAACTGGCGCGCCACCTGCTGGGTGATGGTGGAGCCGCCCGGTACGCGGCGGTCGTCGGTGGTGGCCAACAGCCAGATTGCCCGCGCCACGCCCCGGTAGTCGACGCCGTGGTGCTCGTAGAAGCGGTTGTCCTCGATGGCGATGAAGGCCTGCTTCACCGCCTCCGGGACCTCCTCGATCCGGACCGGGTAGCGCCGGATCTCGCCGAACAGGGCCATCAGGCGGCCGTCGCGGGCGTAGACGTACATCGGCTCCTGCAGCTCGACGGTGCGCAGGCTCTGCACGTCCGGCAGGCGCGCCGAGACCACGAAGTAGAGGGTGCCGGCAGCGAGCACTCCCAGCAGGCCCAGGCCCAGGACCGCGATCAGGAGCCAGCGCAACAGGCGTCGGAAGGTGGACATGGGTGGGGGTTCCGGCTGGAGTGCGTCACAATTGTCGTGGTCGCGGAGTATAGAGGAGAGCGGACCTTGGCCCGGGTGGTCCCGATCTGACGTTCAGTCGGAGGGGCGAACAGCGCACTGCCGCACGGTTCCGGTATGTCGGCGGTTGCCAAGGGGTGAAAAGTCCGTTATTTAATGCGCCGGGGCACGTTGCGCGTCTAAGCGCCCGTGACAAAGGGGAAAATCGTGGGGCTAATCACAAAAAGCCAGTCGCCGCTCGTAGGCGTCGACATCAGTTCGACAGCGGTCAAGCTTCTGCAGCTGTCGCGCTCGGGCGAGCGCTATCGGGTCGAGCACTATGCCGTCGAGCCGCTGCCGCCCAATGCGGTGGTCGAGAAGAACATCGTCGAGGTCGAGGCGGTCGGCGAGGCCATCCGCCGCGCGATGTCGCGCTCGGGCAGCAAGGCCAAGCATGCCGCCGCCGCGGTGGCAGGCTCGGCGGTCATCACCAAGGTGATCCCGATGCCGGCCGACCTGGACGAGGAGGAGATGGAGTCCGCGGTCGAGCTGGAGGCGGTGAACTACATCCCGTACCCGATCGAGGAGGTGAACCTCGACTTCGAGGTGCTCGGCGCGATGCCGGGCAACGCCGAGATGGCGCAGGTGCTGCTGGCCGCGTCGCGCTCGGAGAACGTGGAGATGCGGGCCTCCGCCCTGGAACTCGGCGGACTGTCCGCGCGGGTGATGGATGTCGAGGCCTTCGCCATCGAGAACGCCTACGCGCTGCTGGCGGGCACCCTGAACACGCCGCATGACGGCATCGTCGCGCTGGTCGATATCGGCGCCACCATGACCACCCTCAACATCCTGCGCAACGGCCGCAGCATCTATAGCCGCGAGCAGGTCTTCGGCGGCAAGCAGCTGACCGACGAGGTCATGCGTCGCTACGGCCTCAGCTACGAGGAGGCAGGCTTGGCCAAGCGCCAGGGCGGCCTGCCCGACAGCTACGAGATCGAGGTGCTCGAACCCTTCAAGGAGGCCCTGGTGCAGCAGATCAGCCGCCTGCTGCAGTTCTTCTATGCCGGCAGCGAGTTCAACCGCGTCGACCAGATCGTGCTCGCCGGCGGCTGTGCCTCGATCCCCGGGGTCTCCGAGATGGTGGAAGAGCAACTGGGCGTCCAGACCGTGGTCGCCAATCCGCTGGCGCAGATGACCCTCGGTGCGCGCGTGCAGGCCCACGCGCTGGCGCAGGACGCGCCGGCCCTGATGATCGCCTGCGGGCTCGCACTGAGGAGCTTCGACTGATGGCGAGGATCAACCTGCTGCCGTGGCGCGCCGAGCGCCGCAAGCAGCGACAGAAAGAATTCGGCGTCATGCTCGCCTTTGCCGCCGTGGTCGGCGTGCTGGCGTGGTTCCTGGTGAACACGTACTACAACGGCCAGATCGAAGGCCAGCAGGCGCGCAATGCCTACCTCGATCAGCAGATCGCCCAGGTCGACGAGAAGATCAAGGAGATCGACGAACTCGACCGACAGCGCGCCCGGTTGCTGGCGCGCAAGGAAGTGATCGAGGAGCTGCAGGCCAGCCGCTCGCAGATGGTGCACCTGTTCGACTCGCTGGTCCGCACGATTCCAGACGGCGTCATGCTGACCACGCTCAAGCAGGAAGGCCAGAAGCTCACCCTGGAAGGTCGGGCGCAGTCCAACGCCCGGGTCAGCACCTACATGCGCAACCTGGAGGGCTCCGGCTGGATGACCCGTCCCGACCTGTCGATCATCGAGGCCAAGGCGGCCGATGGTGCGGCGTTCAACCCGGGCCTGCCCTACCAGTTCCGTCTGTCGGTGACCCTGGCCAGCCCGAATGCGGCGGCCGAGGGTGAGGAAGGTGTCGACGGCGACGTGGACAGCGAAGCCGGTGAAGCCGCCGATACCACCGCAGCCGCAGAAGGAGCCGCCTCGTGAGCCAGAAACGCAAGGTGTCGCTGCGCGAGCTCGACTTCAACAATGCCGGCTCCTGGCCGCGCGAGTACAAGATCGGCTTCTGCGTCCTGCTCGGGCTGCTGATCTTCGGATTGCTGTGGTGGCTGTTCGTGCGCGACAAACTCGGCCAGCTCGAGGGGCTCGAGCGGCAGGAAACCGAGAAGCGCGCCGAGTTCGAGACCAAGCAGGGCCGCGCCGCCAACCTCGAGCCGCTCAAGCAACAGCTGGCGCAGATGGAGCAGCAGCTGCAGCAGATGCTGCGACAGCTGCCCAGCCGCACCGAGATGCCCGACCTGATCGTCGATATTTCCCAGACCGCAATCGCCACCGGCATCCAGAACGAGCTGTTCCAGCCTGGTCCGGAAACGCCCAAGGAGTTCTACGCCGAGAAGCCGATCGCGCTGCGCATGCAGGGCTCCTACCACCAGTTCGGTGCGTTCGTCAGCGGCGTGGCCTCGCTGCCACGCGTGGTGATCATGACCATGCACGACATCTCGCTGCAGCCGCGCGGCGGCGGCGCAATCCGCCCGGGCGCCAACCTGGAACTGGCGGGCACGGTGAAGACCTACCGCTATCTCGACGAAGAGGAAACGGCCGAGCAGGAAGCGGCGGCGACCGACGCCGGGGGAGGGCACTGACATGCGCATGAGTCGAAACACAATGCGCGGCATGGTCGCGGCGGCGCTCGCGGTGGCGCTGGCCGGTTGCGGCCGCGACATCACCAGCACCCCCGGTGACGCACCGAATCTCGAGGAGTGGGTGGCCAACGTGCGTGCGCAACCGGCGCCGCCGCTCGATCCGTTGCCGGTGATGCAGCAGTTCGAAACCTTCGAATATGCGGCACAGGGACTGCGTGACCCCTTCAGCGACGCCTTCACCTCGGACGCCGGCGGCAGCGGGCCGCGCCCGGACTCCGACCGGCGCAAGCAGCCGCTGGAGGAATTCCCGCTTGACAGCCTGGACATGGTCGGCACCATCGGCCAGGGTGGTGGCCTGGTCGGACTGGTCATGGCCCCCGACAAGGTGACCCACCGCGTCCGGGCCGGCGACTACATGGGCCAGAGCGACGGTCGCATCACCTCGATCGCCGAGGATCGCATCGAACTCGTTGAACTTGTGCCGGATGGCGCGGGCGGCTGGCTGGAACGCCCGGCGTCGGTTGCGCTCGAAAACAATTGATTAGGGGAAGGATGATGATCGTTAGCAACGCGCAAGGCCCGCAATCGACGCGACGTGTCCTGCCGATCCGCACTGCCGCGCTCGGACTGGTGGCGGGCCTGCTGGCCGCCACCGCCGGCGTGCATGCCGCGCAGCCTGCGACCCTCGCGCCGTATGTCGCAATGGCGCAGGCGGCGCCGATCTCGGCCAACGATCCCGCCAAGCAGATTCCCGGCGCGGTCGCGGTCGACAAGATCGATTTCAAGCGCGGCGAGGGCGGCTCCGGCAAGCTGATCCTGCGCTTCGACGGCGAAGGCGCGGCCCCCGACATGAGCACCCAGGGCAGCAGCGTGGTGGTCGACGTCGGCAACGCCAACCTGCCGGCGTCGCTGCAGCGGCCGCTCAACGTGACCGACTTCGCCACGCCGGTGCAGCGCATCGACGCGATGCAGAACGGCACCGGCACCCGGATCGTGCTCAGCGCGCAGGGCGCGTTCGAGCCCATGGCCTACCAGAGCGGTCGCGAGTACATCGTCGAGCTGGTGCCGCGGGCGGCGCAGGCACAGCGCGCGGTCGGTGCGGCTGATACTGCCGTCGCGGCGAGCCAGGCGTCGGCCACGGCCCCGGGCGAGCGCGCCTACAGCGGCCGGCCGGTGACGTTCAACTTCCAGGACGTGCCGGTACGCACGGTGCTGCAGCTGATCGCCGAGGAGTCGAACCTCAATATCGTCGCCTCCGACACGGTGCAGGGCAACGTCACCCTGCGCCTGATCAACGTGCCGTGGGACCAGGCGCTGGACATCGTGCTGCAGGCCAAGTCGCTGGACAAGCGCAGCAGCGGCAACGTTGTCTGGGTGGCGCCACAGTCGGAGATCGCCAAGTTCGAGCAGGACAAGGCGGATGCGCGCCTGGCGATCGAGGAGCGCGCGGAGATGGTCACCGAGTACATCCCGATCAGCTACGGCAACGCCGAGGACATCGCGGGGTTGCTGACCGACGAGAGCAAGACCAGTTCGGGCGGCGGCGGCGGTGGTGGTGGCGCCAGCAACAACCGCGGCTTCCTGTCCTCGCGTGGCAGCCTGAGCTTCGACCGCCGCACCAACACCTTGCTGGCCATCGATATCCCGCAGCGCGTGGCGGAGATCAAGCGGCTGGTGATGATGCTCGACAAGCCGGTCGACCAGGTGATCATCGAGGCGCGGATCGTGATCGCTAACGAGTCGTTCGCGCGCGACCTTGGCGCTCGGTTCGGCGTCCGCGGCGTGAAGGACCGGCTGATCGCCTCCGGTTCGATTGACGCAAATCAAGGCCTCATCAAGAATGCGGCCGAGGCCGAGCCAGGCGATTTCGTCGCGTGGGGCGACAATGCGTTGAACAACGACTTCAGCATCCGCAATCTCAATCCCGGTTCGATCGCCTTCACCATCCTCGGCAACACCATCGACTGGGACCTCGAGCTGCAGGCCCTGCAGCAGGAGCAACGCGGCGAGGTGATCTCCAATCCGCGCATCGTCACCAGCAATCAGAGGGAAGCGGTGATCAAGCAGGGTCGCGAGGTGGGCTACCTGACGGTCACCGGCGGCCAGAGCAACAACGTGCCGACCGTGCAGTTCAAGGAGGCGCTGCTGGAGCTGACGGTCACGCCGACCATCACCAACGACGGCCGCGTGTTCCTGGCCATGAACGTGAAGAAGGACGAGATCGAGGACATGACCGAGATCGTCGGTATCGGCGAGATCCCGAACCTCGCCAGGCGCGAGATCACCACCGCGGTGCTGATTGAGGACGGCCAGACCGTGGTCATCGGCGGCGTGTACGAGTTCAGCGAGCGCAGCTCGATGTCCAAGGTGCCGTTTCTGGGCGACCTGCCGATCCTGGGCAACCTGTTCAGGACCAAGGGCCGCTCCAAGGCCAAGGCCGAGTTGTTGATCTTCGTCACCCCGCGCGTGCTGCGGGTGGCACAGCGATCATAAAAATTTCCTCCGCCGTAGATAATTCATCGTGAAAAGGAAATCCAATATGAAAAATATAACGGTTGTGTTGTTTGCGGCATGGATTTTTACAGGTCCTCTTCATGCTGAAGATGGGTTATATCCAGCTACGGAAGGTTTCGAGGCAAAAGCAGTGTCTTGCACGACAGGGTCTTGGAGCGCTTATCCGGGGGGATATATTGCAAGCAAACGCTGCGATGGCAAAAACGTCGCGGGCGTGGGAACCGCGTTGACTGCTGCTCAAGCTAACGCGGTAGAGTTTGGTGAAGTTGGAGCGTTGGGGGGGAGATACTGCAATTACCCAGCGATTAGCCCGAAAGCTGGCGGGTATCTTGTTACCTTTTCCTGTCAGCCGCAATTGTCGAGAGAAATTAGTGGGCTAGGTCAAACGTTGACTGATGCAGGAATAAATGCAGCCGGATTTGGTGAGGTCAACGCGTTAGGTGGGCGTAGCTGCAAGCTATACGATTCGGACGTTAAAGATTTTCCGGGTGGGTTTGTCGCGACATTCCAGTGCGCTGGATCGGTCCATCTACCTATCAGCGGGGTGGGGGCGAATTTGACCGACGCTGGTAAAAACGCACTAGGTTTTGCCCGTGTTGAAGCGGAAGGTGGACATCGTTGCACTTCGTACACGTCTTACGTTGAGTACTTTCCTGGTGGGTATCTGATTAAGTTCTCATGCCCCGGCGCAACTCGAGTGAACGTGAGTGGCGTTGGGACTACCTCATCTGACGCTGCCGCCAATGCGCTCGATTTTGCTATGTATGAAGCAATGGGTGGGCGCGAATGTGAAGCCTATTCCTCTGGTGTTAAAATAGTTGCCGGTGGATACGAAGTACGCTTTTCTTGTGGTTCAGGCACAGTCACAGGATATGGTAGTACTGCAACTAAGGCCGGCCAGGATGCTTTTGTGAAGGCGCTCGCTAACTGGCCAATTAACTAAGAACTTGAAAATGTGGCCTAGGCGTTGCGCGCGCAACGCCTAGGCCGCATATCCTGAATATGAACGTGAAGGACGAGATCGAGGACTTCACCGAAATTGGCGGCTTCGCGGTGCGGTGCCCAATCTCGCCCGCGAGATCACTACCGCGGTGCTGATCGACGACGGTCTACGAGTTCCAGGACCAGCAGACGATATCGAAGGTGCCGTTCCTCGGCGACATCCCCTGTTCAAGACCCGCGGCAAGTCCAATAGCAAGGCCGAGCTGCTGATCTTCGTCACCCCCGAAGGTGCTGCGGGTGGCACAGCGCGCCAACTGAGCGCGGGGCGCTGAAATGACACGATGACGGGGCCCTGAAGGGCCCCGTCATCGTTTTGGAAGCCCGACGGCCGGCGCTGCGAACGCAGCCATGAACCTCCGCGACCGGTTTCGGTCAAACTGCGCCTGACGCACGCCGCGTCGCCGTTCACAGGATCATCGTTCACACCACTATGGATATCCCTGCCCGCAACGACGAGGTGTCGCGCCTGCATGACGCCTTCTGCGCCCTGCGCGACGATCTGTCTGCCGAGATCGTCGGTCAGCAGGCGCTGATCGAGCGGCTGCTGATCGCGCTGCTCGCCGATGGCCACCTGCTGGTCGAAGGCGCGCCAGGCCTGGCCAAGACCAGTGCGATCCGCGCGCTGGCGGCGCGCCTGGAGGCCGATTTCGCCCGCGTCCAGTTCACGCCCGACCTGCTGCCCGCGGACCTGACCGGCACCGAGGTCTGGCGCCCGCAGGATGGCCGCTTCGAGTTCCAGCCCGGGCCGATCTTCCATCCGCTGCTGCTGGCCGACGAGATCAACCGGGCACCGGCCAAGGTGCAGTCGGCGCTGCTCGAGGCGATGGGCGAGCGCCAGGTGACGGTGGGGCGGCACACGTATCCGTTGCCGCCGCTGTTCCTGGTGATGGCGACGCAGAACCCGATCGAGCAGGAGGGTACGTTCCCCTTGCCCGAGGCGCAGCTCGATCGCTTCCTGATGTACGTGCGGATCGGCTATCCCGATGTGTCCGCCGAAACCGAAATCCTGCGGCTGGCACGCGAGCGTGCCCGCGCCACTTTGCAGGCGACCGAGGCGGTTCCGAGGCAGCTACCGCTCGGTGATGTCTTCGCCGCGCGTGCGGCGGTGCTCGACCTGCACCTGGCGCCGCAGCTGGAGCGCTATCTGATCGAACTGGTGCTGGCCTCGCGCGACGCGGCGCGTTACGACGCGGCGCTGGCGCGACGGATCGCCTGGGGCGCCAGCCCACGCGGATCGATCGCGCTGGAGCGCTGCGCGCGCGCGCGCGCTTGGCTGGCTGGCCGCGACTACGTCACCCCCGAGGACGTGCGCGAGGTGGCCCCCGACGTGCTGCGCCACCGCGTGCTGCCCAGCTACGAGGCGACGGCGGAAGGTTGGGACGGCGAGCGGCTGGTGGCGGAGCTGCTGGAGAAGGTGCCGGTGCCTTGAGGGCGGTGATTGGTGATTCGTGATTCGCAAGAGCACGAAACGGCAAAGGGTCCACAGATGAAGATCGCGTTTGCCAGGACGGGAAGAACGGAGCTCGCCGCTTCTCGCGAGGCCGAGGCTTTTTCGAATCACGAATCACGAATCACCAATCACGACTTCAATCACGGCATCCGGCCCTCGCTCGCCGAGCTGGTCGCGCTGCGGGCGATGGCGGCTGCGCGGCGCGTGCCGCGGCGGGGCCGCCACGGGGCCTCCGGTCCGGCGCCGTCGGCGTTGCGCGGGCGCGGCATGGAGTACGCCGAATCGCGCGAGTACGCGCCGGGCGATGATGCACGACACATCGACTGGCGGTTGACCGCGCGCAGCGGTCGTCCGCATACCAAGCTCTACCAGGCCGAGCGCGAGCGCCTGACCCTGATCGTCGCCGACACCGCGCCGGCGCTGTACTTCGGCACCCGCGTGCGCTTCAAGTCGGTGCAGGCGGCGCGCGCCGGCGCGATCGGCGCCTGGGCCGCGGTGCGCGACGGCGATCGGATCGCGGCGCTGCGGGGTAGCGCCGCCGAGGCGCCGGTGCCGCCCGCCGCCGGTCCGCGCGGCGCCCTGCGCGTGCTGGACGCGCTGGTGCGCTGGTACGCGCAACCTCCCGGCGATGATGCCGGACTCGATGTCGCGCTCGGCCATGCCGGCAGGCTGCTGCGCCCGGGTTCGCGGCTGCTGGTGCTGGCCGACCCGGCCAGCATCGCCACCGTTCCCGCACGCCGTTGGCCGGCGCTGGCGATGCACGGCGAGGTGGTCGTGCTGCTGCTGACCGACCCGCTCGAGAGTGATCCGCCGCGCGCGTCGTTGCCGTTCCGCAGCGGACAGCAACGGATTGAACTCGATCTGGGTATCGCCGCGCAGCGGCAGCGCTGGCGCAACGCCTTCGAAGCGCCGTTGCGTACCGCGCTGGCGACCTTGCCCACGCGCGGTGTGCGCGTGCAGGCGCTGTCGGCCGATGACGCCAGCGATGCCTGGCTGCCGATGTTCTCAACACGGGGAACGGCGTGAGCGCGCTGGTGCTGCGCGACATCCACGAACCGCCGGCGCCATCGTGGTGGCCACCCGCCCCCGGCTGGTGGCTGCTGGCGGCACTGCTGCTGGTGATCGTCGCGGCGCTACTGTGGGCCTATTGGCGTCGGCGCCAGCGCCGGCAGGAGATGGAGCGCCTGTTCGACGCCACGGTCGACGGTGCGCCCACGCCGGCCGCTGCCGTCGCCGCGATCTCCGAATTGCTGCGCCGCGCCGCGCGGGGGCGCGAGCCGGGAGCAGAGGCGCTGGACGGAGACGCATGGCTGCGCTTGCTCGATCGCGGCGCGAAACAGGCCGCGTTCGATGGCGAGACGGGCCGGCTGCTGCTGGAAGGCGGCTATCGCCGTGACGTCGACGCCACACAGCTGGCGCGCCTGCGTACGGTCGCGCGGGCGCGGTTTCTCGAGTGGACCACGGGTCGGCCATGAGCGGCGACGCCTGGTCCTGGCCGCCCTTCGGGCTCGACGGCTTCGCCTGGCCATGGATGTTGCTGGCCTTGCCGTTGCCGTGGTTGTTGCGTGCCCTGCTGCCGGCGGCGCGCGGCGGCGGTGCCGCGCTGCGGGTGCCCTACGGCGAGCGCCTGCGCACGATCGCCACGGCGCGAGGGCCGGCGCGCGTCGGCGGCGGCCCTGCCTTGTGGATCGGCGCGTTGGCCTGGGCGCTGCTGTGCGTGGCCGCGGCGCGGCCGCAACAACTCGGCGAGGCGGTGCAGCCGCCGCAGGCAGGGCGCGACCTGATGCTGGCGGTGGACCTGTCCGGCAGCATGGCCGAGGAGGACATGCTGCTCGGCGATCGCATCGTCGACCGCCTCACCGCCGCCAAGGCGGTCATCGCCGATTTCCTCGACCGGCGTGCCGGCGATCGCGTCGGCCTGCTGGTGTTCGGGCGCCGCGCCTATGCGGTGGCGCCGCTCACGCTCGACCGCGATTCGGTACGCGAGCAGTTGCTCGACAGCGTGATCGGCCTGGCCGGGCGCGAGACCGCGATCGGCGATGCGATCGGCCTGGCGGTCAAGCGCCTGCGCGCCGAGACCGACGGCGCCGAGGCCGGCGAGCGCGTGCTGATCCTGCTCACCGACGGCGTCAATACCGCGGGCCTGCTGGAGCCGGTCAAGGCCGCGGAACTCGCACGGGACGCCCGGGTGCGCATCCACACCATTGCCTTCGGCGGCGATGGCGGCGAGCTGTCGATGTTCGGCTTTCGCGTGCGCGGGTCCGGTGGCGGTGAGGAGATGGACGAAGCGACGCTGCAGCGCGTCTCGGCGATGACCGGTGGGCGCATGTTCCGCGCCCGCGACACCGCGGAGCTCGCCGGCATCTACGCCGAGATCGATCGTCTGGAGCCGGTACAGCGGCCGGCGCAGTCGGTCCGCCCGCGCGTCGAACGATACTACTGGCCACTGGGACTGGCGTTGTTGCTGGGGCTGGATGCGCTGCTGCTGCCGCGGCTGCGGCGCTGGCGCCGGTCCGGCCCGGCAGGGGCCCAGGCATGAGCGGCCTGTTCGGTGAGCTGGCATTCCTCCGTCCGCATTGGTTGTGGGCGCTGGCGGCGCTGCCGGTCCTCGCCTGGTGGTGGCGGGCGCAGCGGCAGGCGCGAAGCGTCTGGCGCGACACTGTCGACCCGCACTTGCTGCCGCATTTGCTGGAAGCGCGGGCGGGCAGGCGCGACATCGTCGGGCTGGCGGTGGCGCTGTTGGCGTTCGCGCTCGCGGTGCTGGCGTTGGCCGGCCCGAGCTGGCGCCACGGCACGCAGCCGCTCTGGCAGTCGAGCATGCCGCTGGTGATCGCCGTCGACCTCTCCAGCGCCGCCCTCGCCAACGACCTGCCGCCGTCGCGGCTGCTGCAGGCGCGGGCCAAGATCGACGCGCTGCTGCGCGAACGCGCCGGCGGACAGGTCGGACTGGTGGCCTTCGCCGAGGATGCATTCACCGTCGCGCCGTTGACGACCGACGCGGCCAACGTCGCGCTGTTCATCGACGCGTTGTCGCCGGAGATCATGCCCGTCGACGGCAGCCGACCCGGACGCGCGATCGACTGGTCGGCGCGGCTGCTGCGGCGCGCCGGGTTCGACAGCGGCGAGATCCTGCTGCTGACCGGCGGCGCCGACGCCGAGGCGCAGCGCGCGGCGGCCGCCGCTGCCCGCGACGGCTATCGCGTCTCGGTGCTGGGCCTCGGCAGCATCCGCGGCGGGACCTATCGCGGTGCCGACGGACGTATCCTGCGCGCGCGACTGGAAGCGGACGCACTGCGCGCGCTGGCGCGCGCCGGCGGTGGGGGCTATGCAGGCATTGCTGCCGGCGACACCGACCTGCGCGCGCTCGGGGTGCTGGATGCGACGGCCACGGCCGGCACTGCCCGTGGCGGCCGTGCCGGCGTCCGGCTCGACGACGGTTATTGGCTGCTGTTGCCGCTGTTGCTGCTGGCCGTGTTCGCGTTCCGTCGCGGCGGCGTCCTGGGTGCGCTGCTGCTGTGCCTGTGGCTGCCGCCGCCGCCCGCAGCCGCGCAGCCGCCGTCGCCGTCGCCGTCATCGGCAGCGGCACAGCAGCCGCAGGCCGGTGGCCTGTGGCGCCGCAGCGACCAGGCGGAATATTTGCGGATGCGCAGCGGGATCGAGGCATTCCGCAACGGCGACTTCGCCGCCGCCGAACGCGCCTGGCTTGGATTGTCCGGCGCCGAGGCCGCGTACAATCGCGGCAATGCGCTGGCGAAGGCCGGCCGCTATGAGGAGGCCATCGCCGCCTACGACCAGGCCCTGCAGGCGCAGCCGGGAATGGAGGACGCGATCGCCAACCGGCAGGCAGTGGAAGCGGCGATGCAACGGCAGCCGCCGTCGGGCCCGCGCGCCGATGCCGACGGCGAGCAGCGCTCCGGGCAGCCACCCCAGGCTCCGCAGGACGGCGAGCCGCAGCAGGAGCCGTCCACGGAGGAGGGCGACGACGCACCGGGTTCGGGCGACCGTCCAGACGATGCCGAGCAGCCCCCCGAGCCTGCGGACGCGCAGTCGCAGCAGCAGGCCGACGACGCGCAACGCCAACGCATGCGCCAGGCCAGCCAGCCGCGGCAGGTCGGCGACGAGGAACGCACCGCCGCCGCGGAGCCGGCGGAAACGTCCGAGGCGCGCGAGCAGCGCGAGGCCAGTGAAGCCTGGCTGCGGCGGGTGCCGGATGATCCCGGCGGCCTGCTGCGCGCCAAGTTCAAGCTCGAGCACGAACGTCGCCGGCGTGAAGGAACCGATCGATGATGCCGCGGAGCCGAGGCCTGTCGCTGTTGTTGCTGTCGCTGTGGTCACTGCTGCTGCCCGTCATGGCGCAGGCGCAGACCCGCGCCTGGCTCGACCGCGATCGGGTGGAACTCGGTGAGACCGCGACGCTCAACATCGAGACCGACCAGGCCGGCGTAGACGCGCCGGACTGGTCGCCACTGGACCGGGATTTCGCGGTCAGCGGACATACCAGCAGTCGCCGGATCGAATCCGTCAACGGCCGCACGCAAGCCCGGGTGCTGTTCGCCGTCGCGCTGCAGCCGCGGCGCGAAGGCCTGGTCACGGTGCCGGCACTGCGCGTCGGCAGCGAGCGTACCCAACCGCTGACCATGACCGTCAGCCCGGCGAGCACCGCGCCGGCGCGCGCCGGTGCGGTGACTTTCATCGAGGCCGAGGCCGATAGCCAGCAGGCCTACGTGCAGCAGGCGATCGGCTACGTGCTGCGCCTGTACTACGCCACGCCGTTGGTGTCCGGGCAGCTCGAGCAGCCGCAGCCCGAAGGTGCATCGCTGCAGCGCATCGGCAACGATCTGCAGTACAGCCGCGACATCGACGGCCGCCGCTACACCGTGGTCGAGCGCCGCTTCCTGTTGATTCCCGAGCGCAGCGGCACGCTGACCGTTCCCGGGGCGCAGTTCCGCGGCCGCGGCACCGGCAGTTTCTTCGACGACGTGTTCGGCGGCGGTGGCTCACGCACCCTGCGCGCCAGCGGCGCGCCGCGGTTCCTTGAGATCGCGCCCATCCCCGACGGTGCCCCGCAACCGTGGCTGCCGTTGCGCGGACTGGACGTGCGCTATCTGCAGACGCCGCAATCGGCCCGTGTCGGCGAGGCCGCGACCGTGGTCATGGAACTGCGTGCCGACGGCGCGACGGGAGCGCAAATGGTCGCGCCGGACCTGCAGGTGGACGGCGCCCAGGTCTTCGCCGAACCACCGGAGATCGAGGAGCATTTCGATCGTGGCCGTCCCCAGGTCCGGCTCACGCGCCGTTTCTCGATCGTGCCCGCGCGCGCCGGCCGGCTCGAGGTGCGAGGCCCGCAACTGCAATGGTGGGACGTGCGCGCGGGCAGCGCGCGCACCGCATCGTTGCCCGACTTCGCCCTGGAGGTGGCGGGCGAGGCTGCGCCGCCGGTGGATACCGCACCGACCGCGCCGGCGGCCGCCGCGAGCGGCGACGATCAAGGCTGGATCCGTGTGCCCGGCGTGCAGGGCGAAGTGCGGCCCTGGGCGGTGGCGACGGTACTGTTCGCGTTGCTGTGGCTGGGCACGCTGATGTGGGCGCTGCACCGGCGCCCGACGGCAAAACCCGATCCGTCGGGAGCCGCGACGCCGCCTGCCGACAGCGCGTCCGATGCAGCGCGGCTGCGGCGCCTGCGGCTCGCGCTGGACACCGCGGATCTGGGCGAGGTGGGGGATGCGCTGTGCGGTCTGGCATCGCCGCCGGCAGCGGACCTGGATGTCTTGCGGGCGCAACTCGCCGATCCGGCCCAGCGTGCGGCGATCGATGCGCTGCAGCGTGCACGCTGGGCGGGCGGCGATGCCGCGGCGGCGCGTTCCGCCGTGCGCGAGGCGTTCGCTGACGGCCTGCGCCGGCCGCCGGCCGCGGCATCCGCCAGGCCGTCGCCGCTGCCGCCGCTGTATCCCAACTGATTTTCCAGGGCGGTCGTAGGAGCGCGCCATGCGCGCGATACCGCGGGCATCGCGCCGCCCAGAAATGCCGGTGACCGGCGCGCCTGCCGGTCCAGAATCGCGGCGTCCACCGGATCCTGCCGGCACCCGCGGCATCGCGCGCATGGCGCGCTCCTACGGGAGAGGTGGCCGCGGCGCCACGGCGCCGGTCCGGCCGGGGCGCTTTGCTAAGCTGCGCGCTGTCCCACCGGAACCGCCCGCATGACCGAGCCGACCGTGACCGCTCCGCGCCGGATGCCGCTGCATACCAAGATGCTGATCGGCTTCGTCGTCGGCACCACTGCCGGCATCGCCGCCAACCTGCTGGTCGGCGAGGCGGCCTGGCTCGAGGGCCTGATCGCCTACGTCACCGACCCGATCGGCCAGCTGTTCCTGCGCCTGCTGTTCATGCTGGTCATGCCGCTGGTGTTCTCGGCGCTGGTGCTGGGCGTGGTGGAGATCGGCGATCCGCGCTCGCTCGGCCGCATCGGCATCAAGACCCTGCTGTGGGTGCTGACGGTCACCGCGATCGCCGTCACCATCGGCCTGGTGCTGGTGAACCTGCTGCAGCCGGGCACCGGCCTGCCGCCGGAAGTCGGGGAGGGGCTGCTTGCCGCATCGTCGGATCGCGCCGTCGAGATCGCCAACGCGCGCCAGGGGGTGTCCGGCATCGACGTCCTGCTCAATATCGTGCCGCGCAATCCGGTCCAGGCCGCCGCCAATGGCGACCTGATCGCGGTGATGTTCTTCGCGCTGATGTTTGGTATCGCCGCCACCGTGATCCGCAGCGATGGCACTCGCAGCTTCGTCGACGCGGTGCAGGGCGTGTACGACATCTGCCTGAAGCTGATCGGCTGGGTGATCGCGCTGGCGCCGTACGCGGTAGCCGCGCTGCTGTTCTCGATCACCGCCAAGCTCGGTATCGACGTGCTGTTGCAGCTGGCGCGCTTCGTCGGCACCGTGCTGGCGGCGTTGGCGATCCATTTCTTCGTGGTGTTTCCGCTGCTGCTGCGCCTGTTCGGCGGCATGGGGCCGATGACGTTCCTCCGCGGCGCGGAACCGGCGCTGCTGACCGCGTTCTCCACCTCGTCCTCGAGCGCGACGTTGCCGACCACGCTCAAGGTCACGGTGGACAACCTCGGCGTGCCAAGCCGCGTCGCCCGCTTCGTCTGTACCCTCGGCGCCACCGCCAACATGAACGGCACCGCGCTGTTCGAGGGCATCACCGTGCTGTTCCTGGCGCAGTTCTTCGGCGTGGAGCTCAGCCTCGTGCAGCAGGTGACGATCCTGGTGCTGTGCATCCTCGGTTCGGTCGGCGCCGCCGGCGTGCCCGGCGGTTCGCTGCCGGTGATCGCGATGATCCTGGCGATGTTCGGCATTCCGCCCGAGGGCATCGGCCTGATCCTGGGCGTCGACCGCTTGCTCGACATGTGCCGCACCGTGGTCAACGTCGGCGGCGACATGGCCGGTTCGGTGGTGATCGGGCGCAGCGAGACGAAAGCCGAGGCCCTGCGGGAGGCGGCCCGGTAGGAGGGGCTTCAGCCCCGGCATGCAGCGCAACCGGAACGAGCCTGGCGCCCCTCATCGCTACCCGTGGCGGCGGTGTTCGTATTCGCGGCTTCCTGGGATGCGTCTGGCGCGGTCGGGACTGAAGCCCCTCCTGCAGGGGAGACGGATGTTGGGGCTCCGGCAAACCGCCGGCGCTCATGGGACAATGCGCATCCCGCCCGCTGCCGCCAACGCCCCCGGACTCCATGACCAAGCCGACCCGTCGCGACCTCGCCAACGCCATCCGCTTCCTCGCCGCCGACGCGGTGGAAGCCGCCAAATCCGGGCATCCGGGCATGCCGATGGGCATGGCCGACATCGCCGAGGTGCTGTGGAACGACTATCTGAGCCATAACCCCGGCAACCCGAAGTGGTTCAACCGCGATCGCTTCCTGCTGTCCAACGGCCATGGCTCGATGCTGCAGTACGCGCTGCTGCATCTGTCCGGCTACGACCTGCCGCTGGAGGACCTGAAGCACTTCCGCCAGCTCGGCTACAAGACCCCGGGCCATCCGGAGAACTTCGTCACCACCGGCGTCGAGACCACCACCGGCCCGCTCGGCCAGGGTTTCGCCAATGCGGTCGGGTTCGCCCTGGCGGAGAAGCTGCTGGCACAGCGCTACAACCGTCCGGAATATGCCGTCGTCGACCATCGCACCTGGGTGTTCATGGGCGACGGCTGCATGATGGAGGGCATTTCGCACGAGGCCGCCTCGCTCGCCGGCACCCTCAAGCTGGGCAAGCTGGTGGCGTTCTGGGACGACAACGGCATTTCGATCGACGGCGAAGTCGCCGGCTGGTTCACCGACGACACCCCGGCGCGCTTCGAGGCCTACGGCTGGCAGGTGATCCGCGGCGTCGACGGCCATGACGCGGACGAGGTCCGGACCGCGATCGACACCGCGTTGGCGCAGGACGAGCGGCCCACGCTGATCTGCTGCCGCACCACGATCGGCTTCGGCGCGCCGACTAAGGCCGGCAAGGAGTCCTCGCACGGCGCGCCGCTCGGCGCCGACGAGATCGCCGCCGCGCGCAAGGCGCTGGACTGGCCGCACGGCGCGTTCGAGATCCCGCAGGAGATCTACGACGGCTGGCGCGCCAACAGCGCCGGTACCGTGCGCGAGGACCAGTGGAACCGGCTGTTCGACGGCTACGCACAGCGCCATCCGCAGCTGGCCGACGAACTGACGCGACGCTCGCACGGTGAGCTGCCGGGCGACTTCGCCGCCGCCGCCGATGCCTATATCGCCAAGCTGCAGACCGACGGCCCGAGCATCGCATCGCGCAAGGCCTCGCAGATGGCGATCGAGGCGTTCGCGCCGCAGCTGCCGGAACTGCTCGGCGGTTCCGCCGACCTCGCCGGCTCCAATCTGACGCTATGGAGCGGCAGCAAGACCGCGGCCAGCGATGATCCGGACGCGAACTACGTCTATTACGGCGTACGCGAGTTCGCGATGACCGCGATCGGCAACGGCTTGGCGTTGCACGGCGGCTTCATCCCCTACGACGCGACCTTCCTGGTGTTCAGCGACTACGCCCGCAACGCCGTGCGCATGGGTGCGCTGATGGGCGCGCACGTGATCCATGTCTACACCCACGATTCGATCGGCCTGGGTGAGGACGGCCCGACCCACCAGCCGGTCGAGCATCTGGCGAGCCTGCGTTACATCCCGCACAACGACGTCTGGCGCCCCTGCGACGCGGTCGAGTCGGCGGTGGCGTGGAAAGCCGCGATCGAGCGCAACGACGGCCCCAGCTGCCTGGTGTTCTCGCGCCAGAGCTTGCCGCACCAGGCGCGCGACGAAGCACAGGTGGCCGCGATCGCGCGCGGCGGCTACGTGCTGGCCGACGCCGAGGGCGGCGTGCCCGACGCGATCCTGATCGCCACCGGCTCCGAGGTCGGCCTCGCGATGGAGGCGAAGACGGCGCTGGATGCCGATGGCGTGCGCACGCGCGTGGTGTCGATGCCCTCGACCGACGTGTTCGACCGCCAGGATGCGGACTATCGCGAGTCGGTCCTGCCCGATGCCTGCCGTCGGCGCGTGGCGGTCGAGGCCGGCGTCACCGACTTCTGGCGCAAATATGTCGGCCTGGATGGCGCCGTGGTCGGCCTCGACCGTTTCGGTGCGTCGGCGCCGGCAGGCGTGCTGTTCGAGCACTTCGGGTTCACCGCCGACAAGGTCGCCGCCGCTGTGAAGGCGATCGTCTGATCGGCTGGCGGGGTCGGGGCTGAAGCCCCTCCTACAGCCGTCCTCATTGTAGGAGGGGCTTCAGCCCCGACCCGACGCGCGCAGCGCGTACCCCAGCAGCCGCGCCTGGATCCATTCGCCGGCGCCTTGTGGAGCCTCCAGGTCCATCCGCTGCAACGCGCCACGGTCGTCGCTGTCGCCGGCCAGCGACGCGCGGACCAGGATGCCGAGTTTGCCGCTCGTGGTCCCGGTCCGTTCCTTCAACCAGGCCAGCGCCTTGACCAGCCGCTGCTCGACCTCGGTGAAGTCGCTGCCGAGCGGATAGTCGGGCAAGGTGCCGTCGGTACGCAGCGGCGCCAGCGCCTCGCGCAACCGCTGCGGCGTGTTGCGCCGCCAGGCCTCCGGCGCGGCGAAGTCCCCACGCAGCTTCTTCGATCGTTTCGCTTCCTCCAGCAGCGCCTGCTGGAAGCGTGCGTCGGCGATGCCGGCCATCGCGACCACGCAACCCTCGTCGACCTTGCCGCGCACATCGGCGATGCCGTATTCGGTGATGTAGAGGTCGCGCAGGTGGCGGGGGATGGTGACGTGGCCGTAGTTCCAGCGGATGTTCGATGCGGTCTTGCCGCCGCTGTCGCGCGCCGCGCGCAGCAGCAGCGCGGAACGGCCGTCCGGCAGCGCGTGCGCCATCGCCACGAAGTTGTACTGGCCGCCGACGCCGGAAACCACGCGCCCGTCTTCCAGCCCGTCCGAAACCGCTGCGCCGAGCGCCGTGGCCATCATGCAGGTGTTGAAGAAGCGGCCGTCGCGGCGCTGCAGCTGTTCCAGGCCCTCGTCCAGGCCGTACAGCTCGTTGACCTCGCCGACGCGCTTCATGCCGATGCCGCGGCGGGTGTCGTCGTCGAGCGTGCGCAGCCAGGCGTAGAAATCGGGCGAGCCGAGATAGAACGCGCCGTGCAGGAACTCGCCGTCGCGCTCGAGCAGTTCCCGATCCAGGTCACTGGCGTCGCCGTCGTTGATCCGCCGCATCAGCGCCGCCTTGTCGACCACCTTGCGCCGGATCACCCCGGCTTCGACCAGGCGCTTGAAGCCCTCGTTGAGCATTTCGCTGCAGCCGTACAGCCCCTGCGCGAACGGCGCCAGCCCGCCGGAGGCGCGCACCGCGGGATGCGATTCCAGCTCCGGATCGAGCGCCGCCAGCACCCGGCGGTAGGCGGCGTTGTCGGTATGTCGCAATGCCAGCGCGTGGCACAGCGCATCGGCCAGGGCGCCGATGCCGATCTGCAGGGTGCCGCCGTCGCGCACCAGCGCGCTGGCATAAAAGCCGATCGCGTACTCGGCATCGCCCACCGGCTGCCGTGGCAGTCCGAACAGCTGCGGGTACGGCGGCGGCGGTGCGATCACAGCGTCGAAGTACGACGCGTCCACCGCGGCGGTGCCGTCCAGCCACGGCAGCCGCGGATCGATCTCCGCCACCAGCAGCGGGCGCGGCAATCCACGCGCCATCACCGCGTCCACGGCGTCGAACGTCAGGTCGGTATTCGACGACAGCGACAGCCGCGTGCCGTCGTCGTTCGCCGCCACTTTCTGCACGATGCAGTTGAGGCCGCGCTCGGCCAGCGCGCGGGCGACGTGGGTGTAGTTGAGGCTGGCGTAGCGCCGCTGCGCCTGCGCCGAGCCGAGCAGGGCGCCGGACTGCAGGTAGAACTCCTCGATGCTGACATGCACCGGCAGGGCGTCGCGGCGCATCGCGGCGACGTAGGCCAGGCGCGGGAAATCCTCGCCGAAATGCCGGGCGACGAACGGCGCCAGGAAGCGCTTCTCCAGCCCGGCGCCGCCCGGCGGCGGATCCAGCGACAGCGCCGTGTACAGCGTCAGCGGATGCGATGGGTCCTGCTCCACCCGCGCGTACAGCGCGTTGAGCAGCCGGTGCGGCTTGCCGAGGCCGAGCGGGGCGCCCACGTGCAACGGGCCGGGAATGCGTTCGAGCAGGAAATCGACGGCGCTTTCGAGATCCTCGAACAGACGTGGCGTATTCATGGCATGAGTATCGCACTGGCGGCGATTGCAGCTCGACAATGGCGATGATTAGCCGATTCGTGGCGGCCCGCCGGGCTTCCGGCCCGCCTACGCCGCGAACAGCAGTTTGCCGGCCGCGACCAGCAGCACCACGCCCAGCGCGTGCCGCAGCCCCTTGGCCGGCAACCATTTCAGCCCGAGTTGGGTGCCGATCAGGGCGCCGACGGCCACGGCACAGAGCCACAGCGGCAGCGCCGTGGGCAGGGTGCCGGTGGCGCGCAGCAGGCCGGCCAGGGCGGTGAGCGAGTTGATCCATACAAAGGCGACCGAGGTGCCGCTGGCCTCACGGGTGGGCATCCAGCGGGCGAACAGCAGCAGTGGAGTGAGGAAGATCGCGCCGCCGGTGCCCGTCAGGCCGGACAGGACGCCGATCGCGCCACCGGTGAGCAAGCCGGGAATCCAGGGCACGCGGCGGTCGACGGCGACCGCATCTTCCTCCTCGGCATGCGCGGCGTGGCGGAACACGCCGGCGGCGGCGGCCAGCAGCACCAGGCCGAGCAGGACCGAATAACTTTCCTTCGGCAGGGTGACGCCGGCGGCCAGGAACGCGGCCGGCGCCGAGGCGACCACGAACGGCAGCACGTTGCGCCAGCGCACGTGGCCGGCGCGCCAGAAGCGGAACAGGCCGATGCCGCCGACCAGCAGGTTGAGCGCGAGCGCGGTGGGCCGGATCTGTTCCGGCGCCAGGCTCAGCAACGCCATCGCCGCGATATAGCCGCTGGCGCCGGCGTGGCCGACCGAGGAATACAGCGTGGCGACCAGCAGGAACAGCAGCGCCAGCAGCAATATGGTTTCGTTCATCGCGCCGAATGGTAGCGGGTCCGACCTTCCGTCGCGGCTTCCCGCGTGGCGCATGCGACGATCCGGCCGGCGTCGCGGGCATTCCCTTCAGTGAGTGTCGAGCGAGATCTCCAGATAGCGGCTGCCATTGCTTTCCGGTTCCGGAAGCGCACCGGCGCCGATGCTGGTCTGCACCGCGGGGAGGATCAGCGTCGGCGTCGCCAGGATGGCGTCGCGTGCCTCACGCAGCTGCACGAGCTGCGCCTCGTCCATGCTCTCGCGCAATGGATGTCGTGGCGCTTGTGTGCGCGATGGCGTGCGGCTGCGCGGATGGCCGCGTGATGAATGCGCCGGAGCGATACTCGCTTGCTGTGGACGCAATGACCGGAGGCAACCGGCCGGTTGCGTTCAGTCGCCCAGCGCGTCGTTGAGCAGCGCCGCCAGGCGCCGGCCGCCCAGCGCGATCTGCCGTTCGGCGACCGGCCGCCACGTGTCGACGTAGCCCGGATCCAGCTTGGCGCGCGGTGGGTAGACGCCCGGCTGCAGCACGATCGCGCAGGATTCCCGTGCCCAGTCGGTGGGATCGGCGCTGCCGGCGGTGATCCCCGGCAGCGCCTGCAGGCGTGCCGCATGCCGGGCTTCCGATTCGCCCAGGTCGCGGAACAGGCCGCTGTCCCAGAGCGCGTGCAGGTTGCTGCCGCGGCCGCCGCGACTGCCGCCGGGAATGGCGAGCTGCACGGTATTGCCGCCCTTGTCGTGGGCATGGCCGGCATGCATCGGTTGGTGCACGTCGCCGACGAAATGCACCACGAACTTCAGCGCCTGCCGCCGGACAGGCAGTGGCTGCGTGCGGTCGCCAAGGATCGCCGCCTGGGTGCGGATCGCCTCGATCACGCAGTCGCCATTCGGGCAGTCGCGCGTGGCGCTGTATTCGCAGCCGGACTCGCCGATGTTGACGTAGTGCCACTTCGCGCTTCTGCGGCCGAGATCGGGATCGTTCGCGCGCAGTTCGTCGGCCCAGTTGGCGACGCCGGCCAGGGTCGGCTCCGCCTCGCCCCGCAGCAGCAGGTCGACCTGCGCGCGCGCCGCGGGCGTGAGCGCGGCGGCCGCCAGTTCGGCCACCAGGCGATGCCCGCGCGGGCCCCAGGCGGAGGCCGGTGCGGCGACGAAGACAAGCGCGAGGACAAGCAGAAACGATCGGGTCATGCGGCAATTCTAGCGGTGCGGCGCGGCTGTCGTTCGATCGCCACGCGCCGGACGGGGGCGATCCGGCGCTGCGCGGCCGGCATGCGGCCCGGACGCCGGGTGCCGATCAAGGCCGCGTCGGCGGCTCCGGGCCGCTGCCTGCTAAAATCATCGGCCCGTCCCCACCACCGCGCCCCCCCGGCGCGCCTGCAGGAGTCCGATTCATGGCGATCAAGGTTGGCATCAACGGTTTCGGCCGCATCGGCCGCAACGTGCTGCGCTCGGCGTTCCAGAACTTCGGCGACGATATCGAGATCGTGGCCATCAACGACCTGCTGGAGCCGGACTACCTGGCCTACATGCTGCGCTACGATTCGGTGCACGGCCGCTTCAAGGGCGAGGTGTCGGTCGACGGAGCCACGCTGGTGGTGAACGGCAAGCGTATCCGCCTGACTCAGGAGCGCGATCCTGCCAGCCTCAAGTGGGACGAAGTGGGCGCCGAGGTGGTGATCGAATCCACCGGCCTGTTCCTGACCAAGGACACCTGCCAGAAGCACCTCGACGCGGGCGCGAAGAAGGTCATCCAGTCGGCGCCGTCGAAGGACGACACGCCGATGTTCGTGTTCGGCGTCAATCACGACAAGTACGCCGGCGAGGCGATCATCTCGAATGCCAGCTGCACCACCAATTGCCTGGCGCCGCTGGCCAAGGTGCTCAACGACAAGTGGGGCATCAAGCGCGGCCTGATGACCACCGTGCACGCGACCACCGCCACCCAGAAGACCGTCGACGGCCCTTCCAACAAGGACTGGCGCGGCGGCCGCGGCATCCTGGAGAACATCATTCCGTCCTCCACCGGCGCCGCCAAGGCGGTCGGCAAGGTGATCCCGGAGCTCAACAAGAAGCTGACCGGCATGTCGTTCCGCGTGCCGACCTCGGACGTGTCGGTGGTCGACCTCACCGTCGAGTTGGAGAAGGACGCCAGTTACGAGGAGATCTGTGCCGAGATGAAGGCGCAGTCCGAGGGCGCACTGAAGGGCATCCTCGGCTACACCGAGGATAAGGTGGTCGCCACCGACTTTCGTGGCGAGACCTGCACGTCGGTATTCGACGCCGAGGCCGGCATCCAGCTCGATCCGACCTTCGTCAAGCTGGTGAGCTGGTACGACAACGAGTGGGGCTACTCCAGCAAGTGCCTGGAGATGGTGCGCGTGGTGGCGGCGAAGTAGGCCCATCGCTCAGACGCCCCGCAAGGCCCCGCCCCGCCCAGGCGGGGCCTTTTCATTGTGCGCGGCATCGGCATCGGCACGCCGTCGCATCTCGACGCCTGGATTGGCTCCGGCCCGGCAACGTGGATTGGCGCTTCCGGGCGCCTCGCCGCGTGGTTACGGTCGATGGGCATTTTCCCGGGAGAGACACGATGACGACTATCGGTTGCGAATCGCCGCGAACATTGTCCGCGCTGGCATGGGTTCTCGTATTGGGGGCGTCGGTTGCGCCGGCCTTCGCCAGCGACGTCGAGAGCGCGCACGCGAATCGACACTGCGAACGCCAGTTCGAGGTCGCGCAGCGGATCGACATGGAGTCTTTCCGCGACTACGACGCCGAGACGTTCCGCGCCGTCCACACCGATGATGCGGTCACCGTCTTCGCCAGCGGCGCCGCGTTCTATGGCATCGACGCGATCATGGGCGCGCTGGCCAGCCATTTCGAGAACCGGGAAGCGGTCTGGGAATGGACCGAACGCTATCGCAAGGTGGAGGGCTGCAGGACGGCCTTCATCCTGTACGAGACCACGTACACGATTCCCTCCGTCGGCTTCTCCCAGCGCGCACTCACCGGTGTCAGCTACACACGCCATCGCGGCGTCTGGCTGGCGAACGCCGACCAGGGCACGTTGCTGCCGCCGGCGCCGTAACGGAGCGGGAATCCGCCGGAGCCCGCCGGACCAGAGCCGCAATATTCCGGGAGATTCCCCGGAAAACGCGTTCGCGCGTAGAGAGCGCACACCCTGATGCGGGCGTCGTGACGCCACATGGACGCCGTACCTGATAGAAGGGGCGCGTCGCCCGCTCGTACGGCAGGTATGCGCGATCTGGAACGCGCCCGCGAACGCATGGTCGAAACGCACATCGCGGGCCGCGGCGTGCGCGACCGCGCCTTGCTCGACGCGATGCGCACGGTGCCACGCGAGCGGTTCGTGGACGCGGGCATGGCCGAGTTCGCCTACGAGGACAGTCCGCTGCCGATCGGCGCCGGACAGACCATCTCGCAGCCCTACATCGTCGCGCTGATGATCGAGGCGGGCGGGATCGCCGCCGGCGATCGCGTGCTCGAAGTCGGCGCCGGTTCCGGCTATGCGGCCGCGGTGATGAGCCGGATCGCCGGACACGTGCATGCCATCGAGCGCCATGCCTCGCTCGCCGAAGCGGCGCAGCGCCGTTTCGATGCGCTCGGCTACGACAACATCGAGCTGCGCACCGGCGACGGCAGCCGCGGCTGGCCGGAGGCGGCGCCGTTCGACGCGATCCTGGTGGCCGCCGGCGCACCGGAACCGCCGCGCGCGCTGCGCGAGCAGCTGACGACCGGCGGCCGGCTGGTGGTGCCGGTCGGCGACGACGAGTACGGGCAGCGGCTGCGCCGGATCACCCGCGTCGGCGAGGACGACTACGACGAGGAGGACCTGGGCGGGGTGCGGTTCGTGCCCTTGATCGGCGAGCAGGGCTGGGCCGAGGACGGTAGCCGCGCCGCCAGCAACCACAGTGCCGGCCATGCCTGCGGGCGTTCGCTGCCGCAGCTGATCGCCGAGGCCGCCGAGCCTCTGCCGGCGCCGGACGCACCGGCGTTCTCCGCCGCCTTCGACCGCTTCGCCGACTGCCGCGTGGTGCTGCTGGGCGAATGCAGTCACGGCACGTCCGAGTTCTACCGCGCGCGCGACGCCATCACCCGGCACCTGATCGCGCATCACGGCTTCCGCTTCGTCGCCGTGGAGGCGGATTGGCCTGACGCCGTGGCGGTCAACCGCCACGTGCGGCACCTGCCACAGCCGGCCGATGCCGAGCCGGTGTTCCGGCGCTTTCCGACCTGGATGTGGCGCAACGCCGAGGTGGCCGCGTTGGTCGACTGGCTGCGCACGCACAACCGCGGCCGCGACGCGGCCCGGCAGGCGGGCTTCTATGGCCTGGACATCTACAACATGAGCGCCTCGATCGCCGCGGTGCTCGCCTACCTCGACGAGGTCGATCCGGAGGCCGCGGCGATCGCGCGCGAACGCTACGGCTGCCTGACGCCGTGGCAGAACGATCCCGCCACCTACGGCCGCGCCGTGCTGCGCGAGGGCCATCGCAAGTGCGAGCAGGCGGTGGTGCGGCAGTGTCGCGACCTGCTGGAGAGCCGCCTGCGATACGCCGCCGCCGATGGCGAGCGTTTCCTCGATGCGGCGCAGAGCGCGCGCCTGGTCGCATCCGCGGAGCGCTACTACCGGGTGATGTACTACGGCGGCGCCGAAAGCTGGAACCTGCGCGACACCCACATGTTCGAGACGCTGGAGCATCTGTTGCACGCGCACGGCGACGGTGCCAAGGCCGTGGTCTGGGCGCACAACTCCCACATCGGCGATGCGCGCCATACCGAGATGGGCGCCGCGCGCGACGAACTGAATATCGGCCAGCTGTGCCGCGAACGCTTCGGCGGTGCGGCGGCGCTGATCGGGTTCGGCACCCATGCCGGCAGCGTGGCCGCGGCCGACGACTGGGGGGGTGACATGCAGGTCAAGCGTGTGCGTCCCTCGCGCCGCGACAGCGTCGAGCGTCTGTGCCACGACGCCGGCGTGCCGCGCTGCCTGCTCGACCTGCGTGCCGGGCGCCACGAAGCGTTGCGGCGCGGCCTGTTGCCGCCCAGGCTGGAGCGCTTCATCGGCGTCATCTACCGCCCGGAGTCCGAACTGCAAAGCCACTACGCGCAGGTCTCGTTGCCGCAGCAGTTCGACGCCTACGTGTGGTTCGACGAGACCAGCGCGGTCACCCCGCTCGGCCCGCAGCACCCTGCGCCCGGCGCACCGGAAACCTTCCCGTTCGGCGTGTAGGGCGCGACCGCATAGCGCGTGTCTCGCCGGGAACTCGCGACCTGTGGAGCCGAATCCGGCTTGGGGTGGCCCAACTTCGGTGACAATCAGTCGCGACTTCCATCGCTCCCATCGGCGCCGGACAAAATCGTCTCCAGGTCGGGCGACGTGTCGACGTGCCCGCCATCGCTGCGCGACGGCTCTGTCTAGGGCGATCTCAACCGCCTGTCCGTACATGAACGAATGGCTTGATATGGCGCTTTGCAGGTATCGCGCCAGTGATAGGGGCGAATAACCGGCGACTGGCCTTGTATATCCCGCAGATTGCGCGCAGGCTGTCCGTGGACCGCTCCCTGATGGCGACCCGGTAGCGCCTGATCAGGCAATGCCGGTCCTTCTTCCCGCGCGGTTTTCGGGCGAAATCGTACCGGTGCGTGGCGGATCATCGCCAATGTGCGTTTCCGTACATACGTACCCGGAGCTGCGGCCGACAATGTCCGGCTGGACGGAGGCCGCCTACCCGAATGAAGAGTCCCACGCCTTGGCGGCCTAACAATGGCCTGCTGGCCGATCTGCCCGCGGATGTCTGCGAGCGCCTTTCGCCCGATCTGCACCCGGTGGAGTTGCCGGTCGGCAAGGTGCTGTACGAATCGCACGCGCAGCAGCACCTCATGTACTTTCCGCGCAGCGGCATCGTATCGCTGCTGCATGTCACCAAGAGCGGCGACAGCGCCGAGATCGCCATGGTCGGCAACGAAGGCATGGTCGGGACGGCAGTGCTGGTCGACAGCAGGAGCACGCCGTCGACCGCCATGGTGCAGGTCGCCGGAGAAGCGCTGGTGCTGAAGGCCGACGCGGTCGATCGCGAGTTCAAGCGCGCCGGTGCCTTCCAGTTCGTGATCCTGCGCTACACGCAGGCGGTCATCGCGCAGATGGCGCAGATGGCGATCTGCAACCGACACCATACCGTCGAGCAGCAACTCTCGCGCCGCCTGCTGCTGTGCGTGGACCGGCTCGGCAGCAACGAACTGCGGATGACGCAGGAAGCGATCGCCCACATGCTCGGGGTACGCCGCGAGGGCGTGACCGAGGCGGCCGGGCGACTGCAGGAGGCTGGGCTCATCCGCTACAGTCGCGGCAGGATCATGGTGGTCGACCGCAAGGGACTGGAGCGGCGCTCCTGCGAGTGCTACGAGACGATCAAGGAAGAGTACGACCGCTTGTTGACCAAGCCGATTCCGCAATAGCTTCGGAGACGCAGCGTCCGGAACGATTCCTTCACTAAGATGAAGTTATTCATGTTCGTCGTGCTTGCGCGGTCGTATGTACGGCAGCGAACTGAATTGGTACCTCCCCGGACGTAGCGTTTGAGCCTTCCAGCCAACTACGGCGTATACCGATGGATATCACGGTTTATAGCTGCGGGGAGAACGAGCTGGTCATTGTGCCGAAGTGCGTGCAGCCGTCCGTGGAGGCACTTTCCCGCTTCGGCCCGCTGATGCCCTGCGGATCGGCGACGGTGGCAGACGATGCGACGACGTGGGCGCGAGTGGTCGCCGACATGGAGCGGCACACCTATGCGGTCGTCAGCCTCTCCGATGCCCGGCAGCTGCTCGGGTTGATGCACCCGGCCCTGCGTTCGCGGCGTCGTGTCGTGAGCGGCGGCTGAGCCGGGCGAGGGTCGCCGGCGTTGCGCGCGGCAGGGCGCGTCATTCCCACCGGCCAGGCAGCATGACCGACGGCAAGCCGCTGTCAGGGTGTGCCCGAAGCAGCTGATAGGCGATCCCGCCGACGCCGGGCAGCAGGCCAGGGACAAAAGCGTCTCGCGTGATTCCGCAGGATGCTCCGTGCGTTTCCAGGCTGGTCAGGATCCGGTCGAGCAGCTGACGCGGGTCGAGGCCGCCCGGAGCTTCGCCGGCGGTCGCCGCTCGGCTTAGCAACTCCCAGGCCCCCAGGTCGCCATGGCAGATGCAGTGATTCCAGCCGAGTCCGCGCCGGTAGGTTGCCGCGGCGGCCCGGCGGAGTGTTTGCCGCGTCGAGGACAATTCCGCCTCCGGATCCAGGTCCAGGTGCGCAAGGCCGATACCGACCGACCCGTGGCACCAGGCGGCCGACGTCGTCTGCCCGCCGGGGAGGTTGCGCAGATCGCGCCAGTTCTGCTCTTGCGCATCGAACAGGGCCTCCTCGAAAGCGAAGGCGGCTTCCGCAGTCTGTCGATGACGCGTTTCACTGGTCTGCCGGGCAAGCCTGGCCAGCGCCCAGCCGATACCGGTGACGCCATGCGCGAAGCCGCCGATGCCGTCCGGCCATCGGTCCTGAGGCCAGCACGCACGCCCTTCCCGAAGCTTGGCGCTCTCGCACAAACGATCGCCGAGCGTGGCGGCCATGTCGATGAAGCCCGCCTGGCCGCTTCTTTCGGACAGGGCAAGCAACGGCGCGATCGCGCCCGCCGCACCGGAGAGCAGGTCCAGCGCGCCATCGGCTTGCACTGCGCCAGGCACGTGTCCAGCGAGCGCCAGGGCGCGGGCAAGCCCTTCCCCATCGTCCATGCCCCAATCCGCCAGCAGCAGATATGTCCAGATCTGCGAGCCAAGCCCGATGAATCCTCCAAGGGCGGGCGGACGGATCTTCATTCCTTCCGCCGATCGCGCCGAGCGTTCCAGTTCCCTGTCGAACATCCCCAAGGAACGAAATGTCGCCGCGAACGTTTCCTCGAGCCCGGCCACGGGATCGGCACGCCCGGCGGCCGACTCGCGCAGATAGGCGGCCGTCAGTAGCGCTATGCCGGAAAGGCCGGTATAGAGATCGGGCGGCAGGGGCTGCACCGTCCAGCCACTCGGGCCCAGGACAGGAGCAATCCAGCTGATGCTGCCGTCCTCGCCGCGAATCGCGCTGGACACGAGTTCTCCGACGATCAGGGCAGCCTGCCGTCTGCGGCGCGCGTCCAGATCACCGCCGCTTCCGTGCCGAGGCAGCAGGGACGTGTCCTCGGGCCTCCATCCGTCGTTGATGTAGGCACTCACCAGCGATGCGCGGATCATGCTGCGGTCCAGGGCGTGGTCCGCCGAACGCCAGCGCGCCAACGCGCCCTCGATCGGGTCGGGCAAGGCCCTCCAGGTCGTTTCCCGCGGGCCTTCGATCGCGCCTTCCCGGACCCGCGCCGAGAAGAAGGGAACGTCTCCCGTCAGCAGGTCGTCTATCTCGGCTTCAATCGTCTCCGCCTCGTCCGGGGCGAAGGCGATGTTGGCCGCCATCTTCTGCAGAAGGTCGAATGCGCGCCGCCTTGCGGGTTCCGGATTGTGCAGCGACACCGGATGCCACAGCATGCGGCCGATCTCCGCGTAGGTCTCCGAGGCCCTGGGAACGATGCGGACGTGGCAGCCTGAGAACACCTCCATGCGGACGCGCAACTGCCCGTCCGCATCGAGGCGTCGCAGTGCGCCGGTCAGATCCTCAAAGCCGCGCAGGACTTCCGGCCAGTAGTCGGCCAGGGCCGGATGCCGGCTCGGATGGTTCTGCGCCTCGGGCACTGCTTTCAACGATGTTCCGATACGGGCCTCGTCCGTGCCGATGTCGAGGATGTCGGGGTGCGGAAGAACGGGTTGCTGATCCGACAACATGCCGACGGCGGAGCTGTCGATGCCGCGCCAGCCCAGGCCGATCCCGCGCCCCGGAAGCAATCCCATGTTGAGCACCGTTCCGGCCAGCAGTTCGGCGGCGCGATCCAGCGCCCGGCCGAAGCCGAACTCGACCGCGGGAGCAGCGGGCGTAAACAGCGTCTCGCAGTCGACGATGACCGGACTGCCGCCATGGGCGATCAGGTTCTCGGCATGCAGGTCGCTCCCGCCCAGCAAGCGCATGATCGCGAGCCAATGTCCGATTCCCCGGTAGAAATCACGAAGCTCGGCCTTTCCGGCCGCATGGCGGTGTTCTACGAATTCGCTCCAGCCGTGATGGGCGAGTCCCGCCGCCTTCGGCACGCCGATCGTCATGTCGTCGCGATCCCTGGCAATTTCGTCGACGAAGTGCCGCAGGGCGACATCGATTCCGAGCGGGCGCGGTTTGTAGACGATCCGCCCGTGCTTGCCTTGCGCGATCGCCACGGTACGTCCGTGGCGGTGGCTGTCTCCGGCTCCGAAGCTCAATCCCTCGAGGTCGCCGAGTTTCCGCCCATGCAGCGCGTCGATATGCTCGCGATCCGAAGCCCAGTGTCCCGCGAACTCCAGCGAGGCGGCGCAGCGATTGCGGACGATGGTTTCGACGCGGTCAAGCAGCGGGGGATAGTGCACCGCGAGTCCCGCCCAGAACTCTCTCCGGGACGACATCGAGACGAACTGGATCCACCGGTGCTTCGGATCGTTCCCGCTCAAGCGTCCGGTGACACGCGCCGCGTTGAGCTCCAGCACGAGCAGCCGGCTGAGTTTCGCGTGCAGGACGAAACAGAGCGACGTCTCGGTAGCGGAGAGTACGACGTCGCGTTCCTTGGGATTCAATCGGGGGATGGAAACGAGCTGGGTTGCCAATTCCTCCAAAAACGGAGAGATCAGGCAACCCAGCGACGCTTTGAAATTACCGGCATCCAATTGGCTTTCCGCGGATGCCATCGCGTAACGGCATCAGCAGCAATGGAGCGTCTGGGAACCCGTGCACGCCGTACCGCATCCGCAAAGCGTAAAGATCGTAGCCCGTTGCTTGTCCGAAACGATATCGGCCTCGGCATAGTCGCCGGAGACGAACAGCGGCCCGGCCGGGTTGTCGGCGTCCGCGCTGTTGCGCCACTTCGCCACGACGTCCGCTTGTTGCGTTGCACCGTTCATTTTCCTCTCCTTATTCAACGATTGAGGTAAACCGCGTACCGGAGCGCGGGAACGACGGCGCATCACGAACGATAATGGTCAGGCGCGTCTGCGGACTCCTGGTACCTGGCCGAATCTAGTGGGCCGCCAAACTGGATTCAGGAACCTGCATCACGTTTCTTGGAAGGGGATCGGCTGGAAGCGCGGATATGTACGGGTAGAGGGAATGAAGCTCTCGGCGGAAACGGCCGAAACGGAGGAGCGATCACGACCATCACCGCATGGCCGTGACCGGTCAGCCGTCCGCAATCTCGAGAAGCCTGGTGATGGTGTTGATGTTGCGTGCGGTGCCGTTTTTTGCCGCCGGGATCTTGAGTTTCGAGTCGGCCATGCCGTCGCCGTAGTGCACGTAGATCTCGCGCTTGCCCAGGGCGAGCCGTTCGCTCTTGCGGCCGGTGACGCTCTCCAGTGCGTCGGAGGGCGGCGCCCCGCCCAGGAAAATCGCCACCACCCGGTTGGGCGCTGCCTTCGGGAACGGATTGTCGGCAAGCACCTGTCTCAATTCCGCGGCACTGCGCACCAGCACGCCGACCTGCCTGCCGGTGTGGCGCGCCAGCGCTTCCTGCAGCGTTTCCTGTACCTGCCGCGCCGTGGATGCGCTGCTCAGCACCACGTTGCCGCTGGCGATATAGGTGCGCATCCGGGCGAAGCCCGCGCTCCCGCAAAGCGCGCGCAACTCCGCCATCGGCAGCTTTCCCGTGCCGCCGACGTTGACGGCACGCAGCAGGACGATCCAGGCCTTCATGGGTGCAGCATAGCGCCACGGCCTGGCGCGGGCTGCCGGCTACCCGCGCGCGATGCGCCACACGCCTGGCTCCGGGGCCGTCACGGATGCCGTCTTCATCCGCGGCGGCAATCCAAGGTCCTCCCGCGTCGCCCCGGAATGGGTCCGGGCGGGGCGACAGGCGTTCACGCGGCCGCACGATGCTGCTTCGTAGCGTGTGCAGGATCCGGCTGGCAGGAGAACCACCATGGTCACGCAGCACCCGCAGGACCCCGGCCCGCGCGACCGGCCCGACCGCGGCGGGCAAGATAACCCGCCCGACATCAATAATCCCGACCGCAACCCCGACGATCCTTCCCGGCAGCCGCCCGACCACCCGGGTCGCGACGACGACCGGGAGCGGGACGCGCCCGGCGTGGACCACCCGCACCGATGAGCCGGGCGTGCGTGCGAACGTCCGGCGGCCGGAGAGTCGGCGGTATGGCGTCCGGTCGCGCGGTTTCCGCCAGGCGCGTGCGGTGCCATGTCGCCTGACGTTCTCGGTTGGAGCGCATCTGCGGTGCTTCTGCTGACGCTGTCGCGCCAGATCGTCATCCAGGCGCGCGACCCGGATCCGAAGGGCGTGTCGAAATGGCTGTTCGCCGGACAGATGCTGGCGTCCGGCGGATTCATCGCCTACAGCTGGCTGCTCGACAATTGGGTCTTCATCGTGACCAACACTGCGATTCTGTTGACCGCGATCGTCGGGCAGGTGGTCATCATGGTGAAGAAGCGCTGATCGAATGCCGCGAAGTCGCCCCGCACTGCCGCTGCGACGGACATGGCACGTGCCCGTTTCCAAGCTGTCAGGGTGTCTCCGGGGAGCGAAGATGCGGCACCGGCAACGGCCCCGGGCTGCTGCGCGACTTCATCAGCTCTCGCGCAGATCGCCGAGCCAGCAAGGCTGGAGACGTCGGCGCGACGCTCCTGCGTTTCGCGAAGCCAGCCCGTGGAGCCACCCAGCGCGAGCACGATTTTCAGGCTCATACGGTCCGCATGCGCCTGCCTGGCGAGACCGGGCCGTCTGCCAGCCGGTCGAGGCGTGAAGTAGCCGGAGACAGTACTTCACCGGCGCTTCCCCGCCGCGGGCCTATGCTCCAGGCATCGCTTTTTTCGAAGACCACCGCGGCGGTGGAGGTGCCGGAGCCGGACCCGGAGCGGTTACGCGGAAGGCCGGTGTCAAGACTCGCTGAACGACCGGTTGGCCGCCTCTTGAAACCGGTTCGGAGAATTCCATCGTGCCTGTCCCGATGCCGCACGGCGTGCGCCGGGCCGGATGACCAGCCGGCCGGCCGACGGCGGCTCGGTCATCGAGACTTAGGAGGAAAAATCATGAGCCTGATGAACGACCTGATTCCCTGGTCCCGGTCTCGTGGCACGGACCTGGAGCGCCAGGGACGCGATCCTTTCTTCAACCTGCAGCGCGAGGTCAACCGGATCTTCGACGACACCCTGCGTGGCATGGGGACGCCGTTCGACGGCGGCCGCGGCGACTATGGCTGGCCGAATATCGAGGTGCGCCAGGAGGACCGGCAGTTGACGGTGATGGCCGACCTGCCCGGCATGAGCGAGAAGGAGATCGAAGTGCTGCTCGAGGAAGACGCGCTCGTGCTTCGCGGCGAGCGCGAGGGCCGGCGCGAACGTGGCCAGTTCAGCGAGCGTTTCTACGGCCGTTTCGAACGCCGCATCCCGCTGCCGCCGATCCAGGCGGACGGCGTGTCGGCGACGTTCAAGGACGGGCTGCTCACGGTGACGCTGCCGAAGGAACCCGAGGCAGCGCCACGCGGACGTCGCATCACCGTCAACCATCGATGACCCCCGGCACCGGCGGCAAGTCCGCCGGTGCTTTCCTTTAGAGAGCCTCCTCATGCATATCGCCCAGATCGCGCCGCTTTACGAGACGGTGCCGCCGCGCCTGTACGGCGGTACCGAGCGCGTCGTCGCCCATCTGACGGATGCGTTGGTCGAACTCGGTCACGACGTGACGCTGTTCGCCGCAGGCCAGACCGATACCCGCGCCCGCGTCGTTTCGGTGCGGCGGCAGGCCATCCGGCTCGACCCGGCGCCGCTCAAGTCCGACCTCGCCGCCCACCTGGTGCAGCTCGAGGAGGTGCGGCGCAGCGCGCATCTGTTCGATGTGCTGCATTTCCATCTCGACCTGCTGCACTTTCCGATGTTCGAGTCACTGGCCGCGCGCACGCTGACCACGCTGCACGGCCGCCTCGACCTGGTGGACCTGCCGATGTGCTATCGGCGCTGGTCGCAGTTCCCGCTGGTGTCGATCTCCGACGACCAGCGCCGGCCGCTGCCTGCGGCCAATTGGCTCGGCACGGTGCATCACGGCCTGCCGCCGTCGCTGTACCGGTTCTCGCCGCGCGCCGAAAGCGACTATCTGGCGTTCCTCGGTCGCATCTCTCCGGAGAAGCGGCCCGACCGCGCCATCGCCATCGCCCGCGCCGCCGGACTGCCGCTGAAGATCGCGGCCAAGGTGGACACTGTCGACCGCGCCTACTTCCAGGACTGCATTGCGCCGTTGCTGGACGATCCGTCGATCGAGTTCATCGGCGAGATCGGCGATCACCAGAAATCGGAATTCCTGGGGAATGCGCGTGCGCTGCTGTTCCCGATCGACTGGCCCGAGCCGTTCGGACTGGTCATGATCGAGGCGATGGCCTGCGGAACCCCGGTGATCGCCTGGCGTTGCGGCGCGGTGCCGGAGATCATCGACGACGGCATCACCGGGCGCATCGTCGACAGCGAGGCGGAAGCGGTGGCGGCGGTGTCCGAGGTCGCGACGTTCGATCGCGCCCGGATCCGTGCCACCTTCGAGCGCCGCTTCTCGTCGAGGGCGATGGCCGAGGCCTACGTTGCCCTGTACCAGCGACTGACCGGCGGCGTGGTCAGGCACCTGCCGACGGCCGTCGCGCCGTGTCCGCGGCCCGGGCTGGCGCCGGCAATCGCCGGTGACAACATGCCGCTCCCGCAGTCGACACACGGAGCGGCCGTGACAGCCGGTCGGGACATGCGGTGAATGGGCCAAAGCAGCCTGCTGCGCGGCAGGTGCTCAAGGATGGCGACAGCTACCTGGTCGCTGATACCGCGGGCGATATCCACGGCGGCGCCGACGGCCTGTTCCACAACGATACCCGCCTGCTGTCGGTTTTCCGGCTGTCGTTGAACGAAGGCCGCCCGGAGCTGCTCAGCGGTTCCATCGTCAGCGACAACGTGCGGTTCATCGCGCACCTGGGCAGCCGGCCGTTGCCCGAGATCGGGAATGCGGCGTCCACGCGCCCCGGCGTCCACGTCGAGCGCATGCGGCTGCTGTTCGGCGAGCGCCTGTACGAGCGGCTGGTGTGCACCAACTATGGCCAGCAGGACGAGCCGCTGCTGCTGCGCCTGGAGTACGCGGCGGATTTCCGCGACATGTTTGAGGTCCGTGGCAGCGTGCGCGCGGCGCGCGGACAGATCCTGCCGCCGCGGATGCTGGACGAACCCGGCGTGGCGCTGCGTTACCGCGGCCTCGACGGCGGCCTGCGCGAATCGCTCATCGCCTTCTCGCGTGCGCCGCAGCGGCTGGCGCCCGATCACGCCGAGTTCGAGTTCGTGTTGCCGGCGGGCGGGAACGAGACCATCTACCTCGAAGTGGGACCGACATCCGGGAACCCTTCGAAACAAGGCTTCGACGAGGCGCTGGTGCGCGCCCGCCTGGGGATGCGCGCGCGTCGTCGTCGCGGCGCGCACGCGCGCAGCAGCGCGCGCTCGTTCAACGACTGGCTGGAGCAGTCGCGCAGCGACCTGGCGCTGCTGACCAGCGAACTCGACAGCGGCCCGTATCCGTTCGCGGGCATTCCGTGGTTCTCCACGCCGTTCGGCCGCGACGCGGTGATCACGGCGCTGCAGACGTTGTGGCTGGATCCGGCGCTGTCGCGCGGCGTGCTCGAGTTCCTGGCGCGCCACCAGGCGCAGGAGGAGTCGACGTTCCGCGACGCGGTGCCGGGCAAAATCATGCACGAAACCCGCAAGGGCGAGATGGCGGCGCTGCGGGAGCTGCCGTTCGGGCTGTACTACGGCGGCGTCGACACCACGCCGCTGTTCGTCGTGCTGGCCGGCGCATACGCCGACCGCACCGGCGACCTTGAATTCATCGAGCACCTGTGGCCCGCGCTGCTGGCGGCGACGGCGCTGATGGAGCGCGTCTGCGACAGCCATCCGGCGAGTCTGCTGGATTACGCGCGCGGCGAGTCCAGTGGCCTGTCCAACCAGGGATGGAAGGACAGTGACGACTCGGTGTTCCATGCCGATGGCCGCATGCCGGACGGGCCGATCGCGCTGGTCGAGGTGCAGGGCTATGTCTTCGCCGGATTGCGCATGATGGCCGGATTGGCGCTGCGGTTCGGCGACAACGCGCTCGCTGAGCGACTGCGGCAACGCGCGCAGACGCTGCGCCGCACCGTGGAGAAGCGCTTCTGGATGCCGGAGCACGGGTTCTACGGCCTGGCGCTTGACGGCGAGCAGGCGCTGTGCCGCGTTCGCGCCAGCAATGCCGGCCATCTGCTGTACGTCGGGTTGCCCGGCCGCAGGCGTGCCGAGGCGGTGGCCCGGACGCTGCTGTCGCCGGCCTTCGACACCGGATGGGGGATCCGCACCCTTGCCGAGGGCGAGGCGCGCTACAACCCGATGTCCTACCACAACGGTTCGATCTGGCCGCACGATACCGCGCTGGTTGCCGCCGGCATTGCCCGCTACGGCCATCGCGAAGGGGCCGAGCGCCTGTTGCAGGGCATGTTCGCAGCGGCCACCCACTTCGATTTCCGCCTGCCGGAGCTGTTCTGCGGCTTCGCCCGTACCGGCGGCATCGCGCCGGTGCCGTATCCGGTCGCCTGTCTGCCGCAGGCATGGGCCGCGGGCTCGGTGTTCATGCTGCTGCAGAGTTGCCTCGGCCTGAGCATCGATGCCCGGCGCGGACGCGTCATCGTCGACCGTCCGCGATTGCCGTCCGGTGTCGACCAGGTCCTGATCCGCGGGCTGGCCCTGGGCCCGCGCAAGGTCGACCTGCGGGTGCAGCGCGTCGGCGACCGGATCGGGGTGTTCAGCGAAGGCCGCGATGCCGAGGCGGTGCCGGTGCTGTTGCGCGGGTAGGGTGCCGCGCGCGTCGCGGACCTAGGCCCTCAGAGGGCGCGGGTCATGAACACGCTGTACGGATCTTCGACGTAGTCGGCGAACGGACCACACGGCTCGAATCCGAAGCGTGTGTACAGCGTCCGCGCCGGTGCGAACACCGCCATCGAGCCCGTTTCCAGGCTGAGCCGGCGGTATCCGCGGTGGGTTGCCTGCTCCAGCACATGGCGCATCAGCGCTGCAGCGACGCCCTGGCGCAGATGCGCCGCCGCCGTGCGCATCGACTTGACCTCGCCGTGCCGCAGATCGAGTTCGCGGAGGGCGACACAGCCGGCCAGTGCGCCGTCCAGCCGCGCGCTCCAGAAGGTGATGGCGGGGTGCCGCAGTTTCGCCAGGTCGAGCGCGTGCACGCTTTCGGGCGGCGAGTGCCGGGCCACGTCGTCCAGGTGTGCGCGCAGCAGGTCGGCGATCTCGGGACCGGTCAGGGGATCGACGTGGATCTGCAGGGCGGGTTCGGGCCGGCGGTTCATGGGCGTGCAGTTTACCGGCGTGGAGGTCTCCCGTAGGAGCGCGCCATGCGCGCGATGCCGCGGGTGCTGGCAGGATCCGGTGGATGCCACGATTCTGGACCGGCAGGCGCGCCGGTCACCGAATTCGCGGGCGGCGGAATGCCCGCGGCATCGCGCGCATGGCGCGCTCCTACGGGAGAATCGTCAGAGCTCGAAGCGATAGCTGAGCTTGACCAGCAACTGCTCGTCGTCGCGCAGCCGGAAGCTGTCGCGGAGCAGGCGGCCGGTGCCGTCGGCGAGTGGTTCCTCCTCGTAGCCGCCGCGGCCGTAGACGACGTACAGGTACGACAGCGGCGCCAGCTCGTAGCGGTAGCGCACCTGGACACCGAGGTTGCGCACGCTGAAATCGTCGACCGGCTCCTCGCTGGCGACGGCATTGCCCGCCGGATCGATGCGGTAGCCCTGGCGCAGGCGCGCGTTGATCGCGATGGCCTGCAGCTTGAGCCGCAGCTCCTGGCGGCTGCCGATCGCCCAGTTGAACCCGGTATTGAGGTTCACCTCGCGCCCGTCGAAGCTGCCGATCAGGTTGTCGCGCTGCCACACCAGCCAGTCCGGCGTGCGTTCGGCGTACAGCCCGACATAGACATTGAAGGCGTCGCTGACGAAGTAGCTGGGTTCGAACTCGACGCTGTAGCCGATCCGGTCGTTGCCGGAAAGGCCGCCGCTGAACGCTTCCGCTTCCAGCTGGTAGGCCCAGTTGCCCTTGCGCGGCCGCTCGTATTCCGCATAGGCGCCGAAGTTGGGCGGTAGCTTCACCACGCCGTTGCCGCGGGTCAGCAGGTCGTCGATGCGGGCGCTGTTGACGTTGATCTGCGCGTATTCGACGCTGCCGTTGCGCAGCCTGCTGTCCCGGCTCATGCGGAACTGGTGGTTGAGCCGTTGTCCATGATCGTTGTAGTTGCCGCTGACGCGCCAGCGCCAGTCCTTGGAGGCGTAGCGCGATCCGGCCGGCAGGTCGGTGAAGCGGCGCTGCAGCTGCCAGTGCCCGTAGTTGGTGCTGTTGCGCGACAGGAAACCGGCGTCGTTGATCTGCAGCTCGTCGCCGAAGTGCATGCCGATCCATTGCTGGCGCCAGCCATTGTCCATTTCGTAGTCGGCCCAGACGGTGGCGCCGGTATCGCTGCTGCGCTCGCCCGCCTGCGTGATCCGGCTACCGAGCAGCCGCGTGCGCACGTTCCAGCGTGCGGTCGGGCGCCAGTTGTGGTCGACGCCGAGCACGGTCGCTTCGCGATCCAGGAACGGCCGCTCCACCTGGGTCAACATGGCGCCGAGGTTCTGGGTGCTGAAATCGTGCACCAGGCGCAGCGCGCGAAACGAACGCCCGACCTCGTCGGCCTCCTCGGCGGCGAAAATCCCGTACTGGGTCGCGCCCAGGCTGCCGTTGAGCTTGATCGCCGCGTCGATGTCGCCGGAACCGTCGCCGTCGTCGGCCGGGCCGCCAATGCGGCGGGTATACAGCAGCTGGCTGTAGTCGGACGGCGTGGTGAACTCGAACAGGCCCTGGTTCTCGGTGAAGAATGGGCGCTTGTCGCTGACGAAGGTCTCGGTGGCGTCGAAATTGACCACCAGGTCGTCGCTTTCCACTTGGCCGAAATCCGGGTTCACGGTGGCGGTCAGCTGGAACTGGCCGTTGGGTTTCCAGAACACGTCCAGTCCGCCGTCGGCCTCGCCGCGCCCGTCGACGTTGTCGTACAGCCCGGAAACGTACGGCGTCAACGCCAGCAGTGACTGGCTGTACACGGCGACCTCGATCGGCGCGAACTCGGACAGGAAGCGCGGACGCTCGTAGCTCGCCAGCGGCCAGGCGGCGCGTTCGCCGGTGGCGCCGACCACGCGGTCGAGATAGATCCGGAGGGTGCGGGTATCGCCGCCGGCCTCGCGCATCGGCGCGATGTGCCAGGGGATCAACAGCTCCGCCGTCCAGCCGGCGTCGTCCTCGCCCACGGCATGGCGCCAGTTGCCGTCCCAGTCGTCGTTGAACTCGGACTCGTTGCTGATGATCGCGTCGTAGATGCCGTCGGTGGAGCTGACGGTGAAGTTGTAGCCGGTGCGGCCGCCGCCGTCGAAGTCGACCATCACGTTGACGCGGTCGACCTGGGCATCGAAATCCCGCTGCACGCGCTGGCGGGTGCGCGGGACCGAGGGCGGCTGGGTGTTGCGGAAAGCCACCGCCAGGCCGTCCGGCGTGGCCAGGATCCAGGCCTCGGTGGGCAGCGACGCCGGCTCGCCGTTGAGCGGCTGCACCTTGCGAAACTCGGTGACCGTGCGCGCGTCCTGCCACTCCTCCGGATCGATGCGGCCGTCGATCTCGACCGCGTGTGCAGGCGCGGCGGCGGCAGCGAGGAGGGTCGGAAGCAGGCAGGAGAGGGGACGCATCGGTGATTCCGGCTGGCGGGGAGTGTGCCCGGTGCCTGGCACGGTAGCGGCGACCATGGCCATCTCCGACTGCCATCGGTCATTGCAACCATTTCACGCCGATGTGCAACGACGGCGTCGGCCTGGCGCCGCCGATCCGCGGCCTGGATCAGCTGTGTGAAGTGGCGCCCCTTGTGCGGGTAGCACCTTTGTAGAAGCGATACCGTGATGGAGCAACCTCATGTGGGAGCGACGGAAGTCGCGACCCCACGTGCCGGAAAGGCCCAACCACGTCGGCGCCGATAGTCCTGTCGCGACTTCCATCGCTCCCACAAGGGCCAGTGCGTCGTGGTTTTCCGGCGGCACGCCGCCGCCACTTCTGAGTGGCGGGAATACTGAATCCGGGGCGACGACGGGATCATTTCCTGCCCCCGACTGGCCATACGTCGGTGCCGTAGCTGACTGCCCGCAGCATGGCCGGATTTGAAAGCAAGCACCGGAGTGTGGTGCCCAGAGGGTTGCGGCATGGTGACTCCACACCCATTTCACAGGAGTCCCGGTGATGACCATGACCCAGAAGCACAGAGCAGACTACGCGACACCGCCCGCACGGCGCGACCCGCGCTGGGCGCGCATCGTGGCGCGCGACCGCAGCGCCGACGGCCAGTTCTGGTACTCGGTGGCGACCACCGGCGTCTATTGCCGGCCGTCCTGCCCGTCCAGGACCGCCAATCCGGGAAACGTCGCCATCCACGACACCCTGGAGGCGGCGCGGGCGACCGGCTTCCGACCGTGCCGGCGCTGCAATCCGGAAGGCGCCTCGACCGAAGCGGAGAACGCGGCGATCGTCGCCAAGGCCTGCCGCCTGATCGAACAGGCCGAACGACCGCCGTCGCTGGCGGAGCTGGCCGGTGCGGTGGAGCTGAGTCCCGGCTATTTCCACCGCATGTTCAAGGCCGCTACCGGCCTCACGCCGAGGGCCTATGCCGCCGCGCACCGGGCGAGTCGGGTGCGCGATGGACTGGCCAGCGGGCAGACGGTGACTAACGCGATCTACGACGCCGGTTTCGGCTCCAATGGCCGCTTCTACGAGACAGCCAACGCCATGCTCGGCATGACGCCGACGCGCTACCGCGCCGGCGGCGCCGAGGAGGCGATCCGTTTCGCCGTCGGCCAGTGCTCGCTGGGCGCGATCCTGGTCGCCTCGAGCGAGAAGGGCATCGCGGCGATCCTGCTCGGCGACGCCCCGGAGACGCTGCTGCACAACCTGCAGGACCAGTTTCCCAAGGCGCAGCTCATCGGCGGCGATCGCGCATACGAATCGCTGGTCGCCCGCGTGGTCGGTGTCGTCGAGGCGCCGGGTCTGGGCCTGGACCTGCCGCTCGACATCCGCGGCACGGCGTTCCAGCAGCGGGTGTGGCAGGCGTTGCGGGACATTCCCGCCGGCCGCACCGCCACCTATGCCGAAGTCGCCCGCCGGATCGGCACGCCCAAGTCGGTCCGGGCCGTTGCCGGCGCCTGCGCCGCCAACGCGCTCGCGGTGGCGATTCCCTGCCATCGGGTGGTGCGCAGCGACGGCGCACTCTCCGGCTATCGCTGGGGCGTGGAGCGCAAGCGCGCCCTGCTCGAGCGCGAGGCGGCGGCGACATGAGCGGCGTGGACCGGATCGACTGGCCGACGGTCGCCGCCGACCTGGATGCACGGGGCTGGGCACGCCTGCCGCGACTGTTGACCGCAGCCCAGTGCGATGCCACCGCCCGGCTCTATGGTCGCGATGCGGGTTTCCGCAGTCGCGTCGTCATGGCCCGGCACGGCTTCGGGCGCGGCGAGTACCGTTACTTCGCCTATCCGCTGCCGCCGCTGGTCGAGCGTCTGCGCACCGCGTTGTATCCGCCGCTGGTCCCGATCGCCAACCGCTGGCACGAGCGGATGGCGATCGACGTCCGCTTCCCGGCCGAGCATGCCGACTTCGTCGACCGCTGCCACCGCGCCGGCCAGACGCGTCCGACGCCCCTGCTGCTGCAATATGGCGAGGGCGACTACAACTGCCTGCATCAGGACCTCTACGGCGAGCACGTCTTCCCGCTGCAGGTGGCGGTGCTGTTGTCGGAGCCAGGTGTCGACTTCGAGGGCGGCGAGTTCGTGCTGACCGAGCAGCGGCCGCGGATGCAGTCGCGCGCCGAGGTGGTGCCGCTGCGCAAGGGCGACGCGGTGGTGTTCGCCGTCAACATGCGGCCGGTGCAGGGAACCCGTGGCGATTACCGGGTGAAACTGCGCCACGGCGTCGGCACGGTGCGCGCCGGGCATCGGCACACGCTTGGGGTGATCTTCCACGAGGCGGCTTGACGCGGACCTGTGCCGCGTGGACGCCGGCTTGTCCTTCGGCACGCCTTTCTCGACCGCACGGACCGCCGCGTCGGTGCGATCCGCGGCATCGCGCGCATGGCGCGCTCCTACGAAAATCCGGTGCCGCCCACGGGCCCCTCCGTAGGAGCGCGCCATGCGCGCGATGCCCCCGCCGCCGCCGACAGCGCGAACCCCGATCTTCGCCGCGGCCCCGTCCGCGCCGGCACCACGCGGATGGCGCCCCCCGGGCCGGGCGGGCTTGAATTCCCGCCACCCACACCCATAGTCGACGTTCGCATCCAGCCCCAGCGCGGAACAAAACGCCCGTATGAATACCTCTCCCGAAACCCGCAAGTTCGAAGCCGAAGTCGCCCAGGTCCTGCACCTGGTCACCCATTCGCTGTACTCGCACAAGGAGATCTTCCTGCGCGAGCTGGTCTCCAACGCCTCCGATGCCTGCGACAAGCTGCGTTTCGAGGCCATCGCCCATCCGGAGCTGATGGCCGACGACGGTGAGTTGCGCATCGACGTCAGCTGGGACAAGGACGCGCGTACCGTGACCGTGCGCGACAACGGCATCGGCATGAGCCGCGACGAGGTCGTCGCCAACATCGGCTCCATCGCCAGCTCCGGCACGCGCCGCTTCCTGGAGGCGATGAGCGGTGAACAGAAGGCCGATGCGCGCCTGATCGGGCAGTTCGGCGTCGGCTTCTATTCGGCCTTCGTCGTGGCCGACCGGGTCACGGTGCTCAGCCGCCGCGCCGGCGCGCCGGCCGGCGAGGGCGTGAAGTGGGAGAGCGACGGCAAGGGCGAGTACACCCTCGAGGCGGCCGAACTGACCGAGCGCGGCACCACGGTGGTGCTGCACCTCAAGCCCGAGGAGGACACCTTCCTTGAAGGCTGGCATCTGCGCTCGCTGATCAACCGCTATTCCGACCACGTCGCTTTCCCGATCCGGATGCCGAAAGAGGCTGCGGACAAGGAAGACGACGACAAGGCCGCGCCCGCGGACGAGTGGGAGACCGTCAACGCCGCCTCCGCGCTGTGGACCAAGCCGAAGGCGGAGATCTCCGACGAGGACTACCAGGGCTTCTACAAGTCGCTCGGCCACGACTTCAACGACGCGCTGGCCTGGAGCCACAACCGCGTCGAGGGCAGCCAGAGCTTCACCACGCTGCTGTACCTGCCCTCGCGCCCGCCGTTCGACCTGATGATGGGCGGCCGCGACGAGCGCAAGGGGCTCAAGCTCTACATCAAGCGCGTGTTCGTGATGGACGCCGCCGAGGAGCTGCTGCCCAACTACCTGCGCTTCGTGCGCGGCGTTGTCGATGCCGACGACCTGCCGCTCAACGTCAGCCGCGAACTGCTGCAGCAGAACCGCCAGCTCGAGCGCATCAAGGGCGCTTGCGTCAAGCGCGTGCTCGACCTGATCGAAAAACTCGCGCGCGACGAGCCCGACAAGTTCGCCACCTTCTACAAGGCCTTCGGCAGTACCCTGAAGGAAGGCGTGGCCGAGGACGTCGGCAACCGCGAGCGCATCGCCAAGCTGCTGCGCTTCGCCTCGACCAAGGGCGAGGGCGCGAAGCAGGCCGTCTCGCTCGACGACTACATCGGCCGCATGGCTGTGGGCCAGGACACCATCTGGTACGTCACCGCGGACAGCTACGCCGCCGCGGCCGGCAGTCCGCAGCTGGAGGCGTTCAAGGCCAAGGACATCGAAGTGCTGCTGATGTCCGACCGCATCGACGAGTGGATGCTGGGATCGCTGCGCGAATACGGCGGCAAGAGCCTGCAGCACGTGGCCAAGGGCGAATTGCCGCTGGACGCGGCCGACAAGCAGAAGCAGGACGAGGCGACCCAGGCCGCCAAGCCGCTGCTGGAGAAGCTCAAGAGCCTGCTGGGCGACCGCGTCGCCGACGTACGTGTTTCCGCGCGCCTCACCGATTCGCCGTCGTGCCTGGCCCTGGCCGATTACGACATGGCCCCGCATTTTGCCCGATTGCTGCGCGAAGCCGGCCAGGAGATCCCCGAGAGCAAGCCCACCCTGGAGGTCAACCCGCAGCACGCACTGCTCAAGCGGGTGGAGGCGGAGAGCGACGAGGCGAAGTCGAAGGATCTGGCCACGTTGCTGCTGGAGCAGGCCGAGATCGCCGCCGGCGCCCCGCTGCCGGATCCTGCGGCCTTCGTGCGGCGCATGAACCGGGTGCTGCTGGGCGCATAGGTACCGCCCGGAGGGCCGGGCGTATGCATCCTCCGTAGGAGCGCGCCATGCGCGCGATACCGGCGCGGCTTGACGAGGGAAGCGCGCCGCGGCTGATCCTCGGCTTCGCGGGCTTCGCGGGCTTCGCGGGCATGGCGCGCTCCTACGAAGAGCCGACGGCGTCGCAACGTCAGGGCCAGCACGCACCCTCCGCAGGAACGTGCGATACCGGCGTGGCTTGAGCGTGGTGAGGAGACCGCCTTCAGCCAACGCCGGATTCGCAAGCATCGCGTGCGAGCCGGGCAAGGCCAGCGGACGCCGTGGGCATCGGCGAGAATGCCCCCATGCCATCGTCAGCCCCGCCAAGAATTCCCGGCCGCATCTGGGCGCTGGCGGCGATCACCGGCGCCGGGGCCTTCATGGCGATGCTGGACGCCACCGTCGCCAACCTGGCGCTGGAATCGATCCGACGCGACCTCGACACCACGCTCCCGCGCATCCAGTGGGTGGTCACCGGCTACCTGGTGGCGCTGGCGGTCTCGCTGCCGGCGCAGGGATTCCTGGTCGCCCGTTTCGGCGCCGGTCGCGTGTGGCGCGCGAGCACGCTCGCCTTCGCCGCAGCATCGGTGTTGTGCGCGATGGCGCCCGGGCCGGGCTGGCTGATCGCCGCGCGCGTGCTGCAGGGCCTGGCCGGAGGTTTGATGGTGCCGGCGGGGCAGACGGTGATCGCGCAGGCGGCCGATCGTCGGCAACTGGGGCGGCTGATGGGCGTGCTGGGCCTGGTGGTCGCGTTGGGGCCGGCGATTGGACCGGCGGTCGGCGGCCTGCTGCTGGAAGTCGCCTCCTGGCGCTGGCTGTTCTGGATCAACGTGCCGGTCGCAGTCGCCGCGCTCGCGCTCGCGCCCGGTCGGGTGCCGCCCGGCGAACCCGATGGCACACGCCGTCTCGATGTGGGCGGCCTGTTGCTGGCCGGATTGGGCCTGCCGTTGCTGCTGCTCGGCGCCACCGAGGCGGGCGCCAGCGGGCCCGGCACCAGTGGCAGTGGCTTGGCCGCCTGCGCCGCAGGCGCGGCGCTGTTGGGGACATTCGCCTGGCGCAGTCTGCGGCGGCTGCAGCCGTTGATCGATCTCCGTCTGCTGCGTAACCGCGTCTTCACCCGCGCCACGCTCGTGACCGGCCTCGCCGGCGCCAACCTGTATGCCGGATTGTTGCTGCTGCCCCTGTACCTGCGGGCACTGGGCATGCAGTTGGGCGTGATCGGCGGGATGTTGCTGGCCATGGGCCTGGGCAGCGCGCTGGCACTGCCGCTCGCCGGCAGGTTGACCGATCGGCATGGCGCCGGCCCCGTGGTGCTCGCCGGTGCCGGCCTGCTGGTGGCGACCACGTTGGCCCTGTTGACGTCCGTCGTCCACGACCCGCGCCTGCTCGCCTTCGTGCTTGCCGTGCGCGGCGTCGGCCTGGCCTGGGCGCAGATGCCGGCGATGACCGCCGCTTACGGCGCCACCGACGCGGCGCGCATGGGAGACGCGACCACGCTGGTCAATATCGTGCAGCGGACCGGCGGCGCGCTGGGCGCGGTGGCGGTGGTGGTGGCGCTGGTGCGGAGCGAGGAGGGAGGATACGCGCCGGCGATCGTGGTGCTGCTCGCGCTCTCGGCACTGGCGCTCTGGCCGGCGCGGGGAATGCGGCCGTAATTGGGGGCGGTCGCCTTCCCCGGGTTGAAGCGATTCCGGTCGGCCAGCGGGTCGGGATCGTCGAGCGTAATCTCGTGTCCGGGCGCATACAGCTCCATGGCGGCGCCACTCCGTGCGGGGTCGAACACGGTGGCGGCGCATGTCGATTTCCGGTGCGCTGATTCGTCGCTCGACAGGACCACCGCAGTGGCTGTCCGGCAATGTCCTCTCCCCGGTTGATCCGCGGGTTTCCGGCACCCGGAGCGGCCCGGGCAGTGCCGGCCACTGCAGGTCCGATCGATCCAGACCACCGACAGGAGACATGTGATGCCCTATATCGACGGTTTCATCATGGCAGTCCCCACTGCCAACAAGCAGAAGTTCATCGACCACGCCAACCAGGGCGACTCGGTGTTCGTGGAATACGGTGCCACCCGCGTCCTCGAGTGTTGGGGCGACGACGTGCCCAAGGGCGAGCAGACCGATTTTCACCGCGCCGTGCAGGCGAAGGACGACGAGACCGTCGTCTTCTCCTGGATCGAATGGCCGGACAAGGCGACCCGCGACGCCGGCATGGAGAAGGTGATGAAGGATCCGCGGCTCTCGCCCGAATCCAACCCCATGCCCTTTGATGGCAAGCGTTTGATCTATGGCGGCTTCACGCCGGTGGTGGAAGTGGGCGCGAAATCCTGACCTGCGCGGCGCGTGCTGCCGCAGCAAGCACGCCGAAGGTAATTCCGCACGGAAGCGGGCCGCTAGCCAGCGGCCCGCTGCCCGGCCGGTCGTCTCCTGCGCGGGTTAGGTCGCCGGAGCGGCGGTCGATGGGCCCGCATAGTCGACGATCAGGCCGACGCGGCGATTATCCCGACCTGCCTCGCCGGAGGCATCCTGGCGCACCAGGCGGTTCTCGTCCTCGCCGTAGCTGACGGCGCGGACCTGTTCGGCCGGCAGGCCGGCGGTGGTGACCAGATAGTCGCGCACGGCATCGGCGCGCGCCTGGCCCAGGCGCTTGTTGTAGGAAGCCGGGCCGGCCGGGTCGGTGAAGCCCTCCACCGTGATCAGGGCCTGCGAGTGGCTGCTGCGGATGACGTTGGCGAAGTCGTCCAGCAGCGGCTTGGCCTGTTCGTCCAGGGTCGCGTCGTCGAAGCCGAAGTAGGCGGCGGTATCGAGGCGGGTCCGGCCCGCGAGCTGGGTCACCAAGGCATCGTGCTTGTCGGACAGCGCCTGGATCTGCGAGGCAAGCTGCTGGTCGGCGGCGCGGAGCTCGGCAACGGTGGCGTCGAATTCGTCACGCTTGATGTATTGAGTGCAGCCCGCGAGCGTCGCCGTCAGCACGAGAGCCGCGAGACCGGCGTGGCGCGAAAGTTGTGATGCCATGGGGCAATCTCCTACAGGGAAGGCAAATTGGATAGCAGCCTGTTCAGACGCAAAAGCGCAGAACCGGGGGATGGCCGCCGGTCGACGCTAACCGAACATTTCTTGCCTCCCCGTGAACGACAGGAGCCCAAACGGGTGTGTTTTGTGATATTGGAACCCCGGTACATGCCGGCGAAGCACGACGTCCCGGCGGTCCGGACCTCGACTTCCGGCGCATGAGAACGGGCGCCTCGCGAACGAAGCGCAACGGCGTTCAGAACGTGTCCACCATCCCCGTCGCCTTCAGCGACATCCAGATCCCCATCGCCACCATCATCAGGTTCTCGGTGAGCGACACGGACCCCAGCGGCACCCGGCTGGCGCCGCCCACGCAGGCGCACTTCACGTCGCGCCGGTCGATGTAGACCGTCTTGAACACCGAGACCGCACCCACGCTGCCGATGAACAGCGCCACCGGCACCGACAGCCACACCCACGCGTTCGCGACCATCAGCACGCCCGCCAATCCCTCGCCGTACGGGTACAGGTACGCGTAGGGCACCCAGCGCTTCGCCAGCAGGTCGTAGTTGAGAAACATGCTGGAGAAGCTCTCCACGTCCTGCAGCTTCAACAGCGCGAGCACACACATGCTCAGCGCGACGAACCACTCCGCCGCGCGCACCGTCAGCATCGTGCTGAACACGGCGTAGCTCAGTGCCGCGGCCAGCAGTGCCGTCATCGTGAACAGCACCGCCACCGGGCGGTAGGTGGTTGCTTCGGGATCGTGCACCTTCAGGCCGAAATGGCGGCGCAGGTCGTCGTAGCCGCCGATGCGTTTGCCGCCGATGAAGGCCTGCGGCGTGGTTTCGACATCGTGCTCGGCCTGGAACCGGTCGGTCTCGGCGCGCGTGGTCAGCCAGTGGTCATCGACCTCGAAACCCTTGCGCTTGAGCAGATGGCGGGCCTTGAGCCCGAACGGGCAGACGTGTTCGGGCATCACCATGCGATACAGGGCGGCGCGCGGATGCACATCGGTGTTCATGCTGCCTCCGAATCCGGATCGGGCGACCCCTTTATAGACGTCGGCCCCGTAATCCGGAGTCAAGACGCATGCGGGTTCCGCAGCCTTTACCGCCGCGTCACTCCAGGCCACTCGCCGCGGCGAGCAACGGCAGCAGAAGGCCGGCGAAGGTTCGACGGCGTGATCCGATCTCGCCGCGGCTTCCGCGCAACCTCAATAAAACGCGATGCCCGGCCGCAGCACCAGCTGGAACACTGCGAGAAGCGCGATCACCGCCGCCAGCAACGCAGCGATCGGCCAACCGCCAGCGCCCTCCAGCGGCCGGACCGCGCGGATCCGCCACGCGCCGGCCTGCATCCACGCCAGCCCGGCCACCGTCACGATTACCGGCAACAGCAGCACCTCCACCCACTCCCGCGGTACCCGGAAGGGCACGATCAGCGCGATCGCGCACAGCGCCGGCAGCGCGGCCGCCAGCAAGACGAAGCGCATGCGTGCGCCGGCGCCGGCGACCTGCACCGGGTCCTCGGCCAGCTCCAGCAACGGCCGCAGCAGCCACAGCGCGAACGGCGGCATCGCGACCAGTGCCAACAGCGCCACCGTAGCTTTCGCGGCAGGCCCCAGCCCGAAATACGTCATCGCCATGCCGACGTCGCCCTGCGGGACGAGTGCGCCGATGACGGCCTGCGGCAATGCCATGAACACGCCGCTGAAGGCGATCCAGAACATCAGCAGCCGCCACCATGCCGGTCCTGTTCGGGTGCGCCGCAGCCACAGGCCGGCGGCGATACCGACCAGCAGCGTCGCCAGTGCGCCGGTCCCCTGGAACAGGGAAGCCAGCGGATGCGTGCCTTCCCAGCCGTGATTGTTGTGGAACAGCGTGGGGCGCAGACCCGGCGTAAGTGCCTTGGGCAGCACCAGGAACAACTCCTGCACGAAGAACGTCACGTTGAACGCCAGCGTGTACAGCAGCATCGAGGCCAGGCTCATGCGCCAGCGCCAGGGGCGCAAGGCTTCTTGCGGAGCCGGTGATTCGCCGCGCGTGCGCACCATGCCGATGACGGCGAACGCCAGCGGCGCGACAACGAGAACGAGCAGGGCGGCAATCGGAAGCATGGTGGATCTTGTGGGCCAGTGGAGGGATGCGCGGTGGGTCGATGGCGGGCCGCCATCGTCGCCTGGCGCAGTATCCTACTGGCGGGCAGGTGCGGCGACACCTGTCGATCGACACGGGGCTGGGGCAGGGCGATGACGCAGAGCAACCGGACGGCCACTACAGCGGCCCGCCATGGATTGGCCGCGGAGGCCGGCCGGTTCGTCTATCCATTCTTCATGTTGCACATGCTGGGATTCGGGCTGTCGGGCTTCTTTCTGGCCTACGGCGGCGACGCGCCCGATCTCGGCTTCCTCTACGCCCACGGCGGCATCGCCATCCTCGTCTATCTGGTCTTTTACCTGGTGCTGTTCGGGGTCGATCAGGTCAAATGGATGCTGATCAATGCCGGGCTCGGGATCCTGGGCATCTATGCCCAGATCGGCTGGATTCTCGGCCGTTTCGGCAAGCGGGCGGAGGACTATCCCTGGTTCGTGCACGTGGTGCCGTTCCTGTACTACATCCTCTATACGTTCCTGCTCCGCCAGTTCCTGCTGGACATCACCCGCTCGCGCACCGACGCCCGGCGGCGGGCATGGGTGGAGTCGGGCTACGTCGTCGTTTCGCTTCTGGCGTACGCATACCTGCTCTGGCGCACCGGCCCGCAGCAGTAGATGTCTCCCCTACACCTGCTTCGCCTTCCATTTGCCGCGCGTAAACAGCCACAGGGTGAACAAGCCCACCGTGGTCTCGGACACGAACACGCCCCAGAACACGCCGGTGTGCTGCCAGTCCAGCTGGATGGCAAGCACGTAGGACAGCGGGATCTGGATCAGCCAGAAGAACACCAGGTTGATCCAGGTGGGCGTGGCGGTGTCGCCGGCGCCGTTGAAGGCCTGCACGGACACCATCCACCAGCCGTAGACGAAGAAGGAATACGAGAGGATCCGCAGCCATTCCCCACCGATGGCGATCACCGTCGGGTCGTCGGTGAAGATCGCGACCAGCTGGTCGTGCAGCAGGAAGAACGCCGCCGACACGGCCACCATGTAGACCATGTTGTAGCAGCCGGTCCGCCACACCGAAGCCTCGGCGCGATCCGGATGGCCGGCGCCGAGGTTCTGGCCCACCAGGGTCGCCGCGGCGTTGGACATGCCCCATGCCGGCATCATCGTGAACATCATGATGCGGATGGCGATGGTCGCGCCGGCGACCGCCTCGCTGCCGATGCTGGCGAGAATCCGCACCAGGAAGATCCACGAAGTCATCGCCACGATCATCTGGCCGACCCCGCCCAGCGACGTGCGCACGATGTTGAGCAGGATCGCGCCGCGCCAGACCAGCTGGGCGGCCGTGACCTTGATGTGGCGGCCGCCACGGAACAGGATCCACAGCTGCATCAGCACGCCCGCACCGCGCCCGATATTGGTGGCGATGGCGGCGCCCTCGATGCCCATCGCCGGGATCGGGCCGAAGCCGAAGATCAGGATCGGGTCCAGCACGATGTTCAGGCCATTGGCCACCCACAGCACGCGCATGGCGATGGCCGCATCGCCGGCGCCGCGATAGATCGCGTTGATCACGAACAGCAGCATGATGACCGCGTTGCCGCCGAGCATCCACTGCATGTAGCGGTAGCCGTGTTCGAGCGTCCACGCGTCGGCGCCCATCAGGCGCAGCAGGTCCTGGGCATAGACGATGCCCGCCAGCGCGAACGGCGCCGACACCAGCAGTCCGAGGAAGATGGCCTGCACGGCCGTGACCGCGGCCTCCTCCGGCTTGTGCTCGCCGATGCGTCGGGCCACGACCGCGGTCACCGCCATCGCCAGCCCCATCGCGACCGAGTACAGCAGGAACAGGTAGCTTTCGGTCAGGCCCACGGTGGCCACCGCCGACGAGCCCAGCTTGCCGACGAAATAGATGTCCACCACCGCGAACGTGGACTCCAGCACCAGCTCCAGCACCATCGGCACCGCCAGCAGGAACACCGCCTTGCGCAGCGGGATCTTCGTGTAGTCGGCGCCGGTGCCGCGGATCGCCTCGCGCAGGGCCGCCCAGACCGACGGCGGGGGCGGCGGGGGAGCGGTGCCCGCCTCGGCGACGGGATTCGGTTCGTTCGTCATGTGTTGCAACTCGGTTCACGGAAGGGCAGGAGCCAGGGCCTCGGCGGACCTAGCCGGCGATACCGACACCATGAGACGACGGATCAGGCTTCGCGAAATCGACACGGCGCACCGGAATCGCGCCCTCGGATCCGCGACGTCGCGACCACGAAACGCGGACGGCCGAACTTACCAGTCCCGCCGCCATCGTTCCAAGGCCCGGAAGTTTACCGGGGCCGTGCCGCGGATGCGGCGCCCGGAGGGCTGGTCGTCCGTTGTCCTGTCCGGCCGGGCCTGTCCGTCGCAAGGCATGGCAGCGCAAGCGGGGCAGGGGGTAGAGTGGTTATCGACTCCATCCACGCGAGGTATGTCCAATGACGCGAACCGGCGGATGCAGGTGTGGCGCGGTGCGCTACACGATCAGCGCGGAGCCGATGGCCGCGCGCCTGTGCTGGTGCCGCGACTGCCAGTACTGGGCGACCGGCAATGCGGCGGTCAACATCATCGTCCCGCGCGCTGCGGTGGCGGTGGAAGGCGACCTGCGCACGTGGGACAGCCTGGCCGACAGCGGTCGCCACATGCGCCGTTCGTTCTGCGGCACCTGCGGCACGCAGGTGTTCAGCGAGGCACGCGAGAACGCCGACGCCATGGTGGTGCGCGTCGGCACGCTGGATGCCACCGGCGACATCCAGCCGCAAAGCGTCATCTGGACGGAATCCGCGCCACCATGGGCGCAGATCGATCCGGCGCTGAAGGCATCTCCCCGCCAGCCGACGTGATGCCCTCGAGCGTGACCGCACGCCTCGTGCTGCAAGACCAGACGCGTCCATCCATCGCTTTGGGAGATCCAGATGCTCACGTTTCCACACCTGTGGCCGCGATCGTGGCGGCGGCTACCGCTGCCCCTGGCCTTCGCCTGTCTGCTTGCCGCCTGTAGTGCGGAGCCGCCGGCCGTCCCGGCGCCCGCGGATCAGGGCGAGCCGGCCGCACGACCGTCGCCTCCGCAAGATGCCGGAGCGACGCCGGATGCCGGGCCCGGCACGCAGCCCGTCACGCAGCCGCTGCCACCGGAGCGGCAACTGCAGGTCACCGTCGAGGGACAGACCGAGCTGCGCTCGGCAACCCTGTTCGAGAGTCCGCAGGGTTACGCGCTCTACGTGCTGCCGCAGATCGCCATGACCCAGGAGGAGCCTTGCTGCGACCTGGCCTACGCCCGCGTCGACGATGGATTCTTCATGCGCATCGAACGGATCGATCCGGAACAGGACCTGGGCACCCTGCGCGAGAACATGGAGCTGGCGCTGTCCGGTGTGGGCACAGCGGAAGACGTGCCCGCCGGGCAGGCCGGTGCCGACAACGTCCGCGACGCCGAACTGTTCCTGCGCGCCCGCGGTGACGACCTCACAGTGAACATGCTGGTGGCGAGGATCGACGGCGGCCGTTATCGCATCACTCTGCACCTGCCGCATCGCGAGGCCGCGGAAGGCATCAATCCGAGCCTGTGGGCGATGCTGGAAAGCCTGAGGACCACGGGCCCGCGTCCGGAGATCTGATCGGTTTCCGGAAAGTGTGGGCGCTTCCAGCGCCGTTGCCCATCGTCGTACCGGCAAGTGCCCCCTTGTCACCGGAGCTCACTATGCATATGCCTCGTTCGTTCGCCCTGCTGGTCCTGTCCCTCGCCACCGCCGGCGCTTCCGCCGCGGAGGTGGTGTACGAGCTTGATCCGCAGCACACGTTTCCCAGCTTCGAGGCCGACCACGTGGGCATGTCCACCTGGCGCGGCAAGTTCAACGCCAGCCGCGGCGAGGTGCGGCTGGACCGCGAGCGCGGTACCGGCAGCGTCGAGGTCGTGGTCGACGCACGCAGCATCGACTTCGGCCTGGACGGGCTCAATGACTGGGCCGTCGGTGAAGACCTGCTGGACACCGACCGCTACCCGGAAGCCACCTATCGCGGCAAACTGGCCGATTTCCGCGACGGCGCACCCACCCGGGTCGAGGGCGAGTTCACCCTGCACGGCGTCACCCGCCCGCTCACACTCGCCATCGACCGCTTCAACTGCCAGCCGCACCCGATGTTCAAGCGGGACTGGTGTGGCGCCGACGCCCACGCCACCTTCGACCGCAGCGAGTTCGGCCTGGATGCCGGCAAGGAGCACGGTTTCGACATGGACGTGACCCTGCGCATCCAAGTGGAAGCGATTCTCAAGGCCGACGACGCCAACGCCGGCTAGGGCGCGGCAAGGGGAAGGCAGGGGCGTTCTATCGCCCCTGCGTTTTCTCCGTACTTCAGAACGGAGGGCCCGAACTGGACACGATGTGCTTCTGCACCTCCACGCGAATCATGGGCGCGACGTCCGTCGGTGGGCTGGCCACGGCGCGCCAGGCGGCGAGGTCCTGCTCGGAGCGCCAGAACTCGAAGTTGTTGATCCGGCCCGGATCGACCGGATCGGCGGTGATGGCCAGGTCCAGACACCCGGGCGCACGCCGGGCGCGCTGGACGAGATCCCGGAAGCGCGCGACCGTCGCGTCGCGTCGCGCGGGATCACGGTTATCCAGCCGGCAATGATGATTTTCGGTTCTTCCAAGAGAGCCTCCTGTCGAGTGTCGTCGATGAACGCAGCCGTCGATCTTTCGAGCGACGCCACGCTTACGGAACCGACGAACTCGGAACGCCGGAATCGACAGCAAAGTCATGCAGCAGCATGACCAGTCCGCCGTTCCAGTCGGCTGGTACGTTCTGGTCCGCTGTTACGATGGACTCCGGAGCTCCCGCTGCCATGGAACCGGAAAGCAGGAATGAAGTGCCGGGCAATGGCCGTGCCCGCCAGGCGCCGTACATCCGTCATGGGAATCCCCTCGATCGGCCGGAGCGCGATCGTACCTGGCTTCGCTGTTGGAGCAGTCTGCCGCTGGCCTTCCTGGCGCCGCATGAGTGCGCGACCCGTAGGAACGAGAATGGGTGGCCTGGAAGGCTCTCAGGCCGGCGTGGCAAGCTTCAAACCGACGATGCCCGCAAGGATGAGCGCAAGGCTCACCATTCGACCCGCATTCGCGGGCTCTCCCAGCAGGATGATGCCGAGAATCGCCGTACCTACCGCGCCTACGCCCACCCATATCGCATAAGCGGTACCAACCGGCAACGACTTCATCGCAATACCGAGAAGGCCGAGGCTTATCGCCATGGCAAGCACGGTGCCTACCGTCGGCCAAAGCCGTGTAAAGCCCTCCGTATACTTGAGCCCGATCGCCCAGCCGATTTCGAACAAGCCCGCAACGATGAGAATGAACCAGTTCATGCTTTTTCCTTGTCAATACGAGTCGTCCCGGACACGGGGTGCGACGTGAGGTCGTCCTCAGGTCGCAACAGGCATACAACCAATAGTTTACCGGTCGGCAGTTCCTGGTCCTGAGAAGGCTCGTCGGCAAGACATGCCGCCGAGGATCCCGTGCTGTCGAAGCTGAGTCGCTTCCCAGTCGCTCCTGCGGAAGCAATGCCAGCCGAAGCTGTCCTGCTGGGCAACGCCCGGATCAAGCCGCGCTGCGAATCGGATGGGACTTCCTACGCAAAAGTGGACACCTACGGGTTAGGTGCATTGCTCGTACTC
>NZ_VSSP01000015.1 GCF_008312895.1 Luteimonas suaedae
CTCGTTGGGGATTGGACTCCAAATCGCCGTGCTACTCAAAAGCGGGGGGACGTCGGAACGACGCAACGGTTGTCGAGCACCTGAAGGCAGCCGGCGCCCATTTCTTGGGGAAAACGAACGTCCCGCTGCGACTCGGGGACTGGCAGAGCTACAACGACATCTACGGAACAACCAACAACCCTTGGGATACGGAGAGGTCGCCGGGCGGGTCTTCTGGCGGATCGGCCGCCGCGTTAGCGGCCGGCTTGACCGGCTTGGAATTCGCCTCCGATATCGGTGGGTCGATCCGAAATCCGTCTCACTTCTGTGGTGTGTATGGCCACAAGTCTACTTATGGAATCGTCCCAACGCTTGGCCACAATCCTCTTGGCGTCGTATCTGCGCCGGATCTGAATGTCGTCGGGCCAATGGGGCGTAGTGCAGAAGATTTGGAACTGGCGCTAGACGTCGTGGCGGGCCCTGACCGGTTCCGGTCATCGGGCTGGAGACTGGTGCTTCCACAGCCGAAGGCGCGCACTTTACGAGATTTGCGCGTTGCGATTTGGCCTAAGGAGGATTTCGTTCCCACCTCTGCCGAGATATCAGATCGCGTGCAGGAAGTCGGAAAAGCTCTTGCTCGGGCTGGCGCGGTAGTCTCGGATCTAGCGCGCCCAGACATCTCTCCAAGGGAATCGCACAACACATATCTGAACCTGTTGGGATCGGCAGGACTTGTTAACCTTCCCGATGAATACTATTCCGTTACCCAGAGGGCAGCTGCAGAGTTCGATGCGAACGATGAGTCGCCGTTAGCGGTACTTACGCGTGCCCGCGTACTGGATCATCGAAGCTGGTCCGATCACGATGAAGCGCGTACCAACTACCGACTACGGTGGCGCGCCTTCTTTAGCGATTGGGATGTGGTGATATGCCCGATCTCCGCAACAATGGCCTACGAACATGATCATCGGCCCAAGCTTGAGAGAGTTCTCGCCGTCGACACGGCACGGACTTCGCACTACGAGCATTATTTTTGGGTAGGTCTTGCGACTGTCGCATATTTGCCGAGCACCGCTTTTCCCAGCGGGCTGTCAAGCGATGGGCTTCCAATTGGTCTGCAGATCATCGGTCCGGAATATGGTGATCGGACCACGATTGAAGTAGCCCGACTCATCGCACAAGAGCTTGGCGGTTTTCGGGCGCCGCCTGGTTTCGGGGCTTAATACCCACGGCCGAGCGTCTACATCTGGCCGAAAGCGGTCTTTAATGGCGGCGGCGAGGTTTCTCCTGTGGGCCAGGTAACAAAGGCCTTTCAGCGTCACGATCTGCTGCCGAAAGCCCCCGTGCCCACCAAACCAGGCCACCCATGCCGGACAGCTATGCGAACAGGTTGGTCCCCGCTTCGGCGAGCGGCGACATTCAACTAATTTTTTAGTTGACAGGCCCAGTCAGACCCGCTAGCGTGCCGCTCATCAACTAATGAATTAGTAAGGAGCCGCCGATGGCCCGCCCGGCCTCGCCCACGCTGACCAATTCCGAGCGCGCGATCCTGGAGGTGCTCTGGGCCCGCAAGGAGGCCTCGGTGCGCGAGGTGGCCGAGGAACTGTCGAAGAAGAAGCCGGTGGCGTACACCACGGTGCTGACGATGTTCAAGGTGCTCGAGCGCAAGGGGCTGGTGAGCTACCGCACCGAGGGCCGCGCCTTCATCTACAGTGCGGCGATCAGCCGCGGCGAGGCGCGCCGGCAGGCGCTGGACAATGTGCTTCGGCAGTTCTTCGGCGGTTCGCCCGACGTGCTGGCGCAGCACCTGATCGAGGAGCACGACCTTGACTTGGCCGAACTGCAGGCCCTGCAGGACCAGGTGGACGCCGCGCCCAAGCCGAGGAAGCGGAAATGAGCGATCGCTGGTTGGATGTCGTCGTTGCTATCGGCGTGCAGCACCTCTGGCAGAGTGCGGTGCTCCTGCTGCTGGCGTTGCTGGTCTTTCGGCTGCAGCGGCCGAGCACACAGGCGCGTTCGTGGATGTGGCTTTGCGTCTTCCTACTGGCGGCGGTGTCGCCTTTGGCGGTGTTGTTGCCGGGCGACGCGTCGACAGCGAGCGCGGTGACGAACGCGTCGATGGCGACCAGTGCGTCGGCAGCCCACGCAGCCGCCGAGGCACCCGTCGTGGCGGGCGAGGCATTACCCACTCGCGCGATGCTGGCAGCCTTGCAGCCGGTTGCGCTGCTGGCGTGGGCGCTCGGCACGCTCTGGGGCATCGGACGCCTGTGCACCGGCTGGTACCGGGCGCGGCGGCTGCGCGATACGTCGCGCAGCTCGCCCTATCTGGAGCGTCTGGTTCGCGGCGAACTGCCCGCCAATGCGATGGTCCGGGTGTCCGCCGGCATCCGCAGCCCGATGGTGGTCGGCCTGGCATACCCCTGCCTCCTGGTGCCGCGGGCGCTGGTGGCCGAACTGTCCGAGGCCGCGCTGCGCGACGTGCTGCGCCACGAGATCGCGCACGTATTGCGCGGCGATATGTGGTGGTCGCTGGTCCAACACCTGCTCACCGCTGTCTACTGGTGGAATCCGTTCCTGCGGCTGATCGCATCGCGGCTCGACCTGGCACGCGAGATGGCCTGCGACGCGTTCGCCGCCGGGCGCGGCGGCGAGGGCCGGCACTACGCGAATTCGCTCCTGCGCAGCGCCGAGCAGGCGCTCCTGCTTCCCAATCCTCCCGTGCTGGCCAGCGGCATCTTCGCCGGCCGCGCGGGCCTGCACCAACGCATAGAAGGACTCCTGGAAATGGACAAGCATGTTTCGCCACGGGGCAAGCCCGCACTGCTGCTGTTCGGGCTGATGCTGGCGTCGAGCGTGACGCTGACGCTCGCGGCCACGCCGCGGATGGGCACGACGAACGACGTACCGGAATCCCTGCACACGGCCGATGCCCGGCTGCTGGTGGAAGCGGCCGGCGATGGCCGCCTCGACGACGTGCAGGCGTTGCTGCGACGCGGCGTGGACATCGATGCCGTGGTGCCCGGCGACGGCACCGCGCTGATCGCCGCCGCGAAGGCGGGTGACCTGCCCATGATGACCTTGCTGCTGCGTAAGGGCGCGGACGTGGACCGTCCGGCGCGCGGCGACGGCAATCCGCTGATCATGGCGGCGATGGCCGGACACCAGGAAGCCGTCGCGCTGCTGCTGAGCTTTGGGGCGAGCGTCGATGCCATCGTCCCGGGCGACGAGACCGCGCTGATCAACGCCGCGCGCGGCGGGCACCTGCAGAGCGTCAGGTCTTTGGTCGCATACGGTGCCGACGTCAACCTCGGCGTGCGCGCAGATTTCGGCCAGTGGCGCTCGCCGCTGAACCAGGCGCGCGACCGCAAGGTACGCGATTACCTGATCGCCCGTGGCGCGGTAGCGGGCAACGGCTGATCGTCGACCGGCCGCAACGGCTACCAGAGGGAGCTCACCTTGAAAACGAACGCGATGCGCGGTGCCGGGATCCTCCCGGCGCTGATGGCGGCCTGCGCCCTCCTTGCCGCGGCCGGCGTGCAGGCGCAGGACCGCGAACGCGAGCCTGCGCCGGCCGGGCTGCAATCCGCACTGGCGCACGGCCTGCGCCCGAACCTGCTGAAGATCGGTGAGCCCTTGCCGCAATGGTCGCTACAGGCACGCATGGCGCACCATCGCGTGCCGGGCGTAGCCATCGCCGTGCTGAAGGACGGCCAGGTGGTGCAGGCGATGGGGTTCGGCGTGCGCCAAGCCGGCACGCAGGAGGCCATCGACGCCGACACCCTGTTCTCGGTCGGCTCGATCAGCAAGATCGCCACCGCGGCCACGTCGCTGCGGCTGGTCGCCGACGGCAGGCTCGACCTGGATCGCGACGTCAACGGCTACCTGCGCGCGTGGCAGGTCGCGCCGTTGCCGGGCGTCGCCAACGCGCCGGTCACGCTGCGCATGTTGATGTCGCACACCGCCGGGCTGACGGTGCACGGCTTCAAGGACTTCCTGCCGGGCGAGCCGTTGCCGGCCTTGCCGGAGATCCTGGACGGCACGCCGCCGGCGAAGAACGATCCCATTCGCCTGCAGCACGCGCCGGGCCTGAAGGTGGACTACTCGGGCGGTGGCACGATGGTCCAGCAGCGGGTGATCGAGGACGTCGCCGGCCAGCCGCTGGAGGCGGTCGCGCGCGCGCAGGTATTCGATCCGCTGGGCATGCATCGCAGCACCTTCCTCAGTCCGTTGCCGGCGGAGCGCGGCAACATCGCCCGGGCGCACGACCGCGATGGCGCGCCCATCGCCCTGCCGCGCGGCTGGCAGGCGTTTCCCGAGCAGGCCGCCTCCGGCCTGTGGACCAGCGCCAACGAACTGGGCGCCTTCGTCGGCGCGTTGATCCGGAGCTACCGCGGCGCGGACGGGCTGCTGCCGCAATCGCTCGCGCGGCAGATGATGACCGAGGTCGCGCCGAGCCCGCACGGGTTGGGCCCGCAGCTGGAAGGCGCCGGCGCCACCCGGATCTTCCACCACGGCGGCGCCAACGACAGCTATCACGCGTGGATCGAGGGTTACCTGGAAACGGGCGACGGCTTCGTGATCCTGACCAACGGCGCCAACGGCTACGCCCTGCACCGCGAGATCCGCAACGCGCTCTCCGATGCGATCGGGCTGGGCGTGAACCCACTGGTGCGCACCGTCGACCTGGATCTGGATGCGCCCATCTATGCCGATTACGTCGGCGTCTACCGGCTCGACCCCGCGGCACCGATGGACCATCGCAGCGGCCTGGCCGATTCCTTCGACGCCGACACGGTCGAAGTGACGATCGCCGACGGCGCGATGCGCATCCGGCTGCCGGACGAGGACGAACCGCGGACTTTGCAGCCACTGTCCCCCACCCGCTTCGCCGCGACCACCACCCAGTACGAATTCCACCGCGACGCGCACGGCCAGGTGCGGGCGCTGAGCGTGGAGCAGGGCAGCTCGCGCGCCTACTACCGCCGAGATTCGCCGTAGGAGCGCGCCATGCGCGCGATGCCGGCGACATCTACGGTCCCGCTATTTTCGGTCCCGTCGCGAGCCGGAAAGTACATCAGTGACCGGCATTCATCGGCTATGACGCGCCCGCGGCATCGGGCGCATGGCGCGCTCCTACGATAGGGCGGGCTGGATCAGCCTTGGGCAGGCATTCAAGCAGGACCCGTATCGCGGTGCGGCTTGAACCGGTGTCGGGGATACAATCGGATGATGGATTACCAGCTCGTCATCAAGTTCTGGCGCAAGTCCTTGGCAGATGAAGCGTTCCTCGCGACGCTCGAGAGCGAGTTGAAGGACGCGCTTGGCGACGCCGTCGAGCTCGAGGGCCATGACGTCAGCCCGAAGGAGATCAACCTGTTCATGCTGACGTCCGATCCCCGCCACTCTTTTCGACGGGCGAGAGATGTCTTGGAAAGATTGGGTGTGGTGCAGGGCGTTTCCGCCGCCTACCGCCTGGTCGGCGGCGCAAGATTCACCTCGATCTGGCCGCTACGTAACACGCGCAAGTTCACGCTTCCGTAGCGCCGTGTAAGCTTCCACGGCTTCGAGCTGTTCGCATACTGGCACTCTGGAGCAACATCTGGCCGCCTACGACGTTGAGCGCTGACAACACGGTCTTGCCGGCCCTTCTTCCGGTTCGGCCTGGGTCCGGATAACACAGGAAAAAACCATGGCGATCGAATGGCGTGACTCGGCCGATCTCGTGGACTGGGTGGAGCTGTCGGAGATGTACCGCCTCGCTCCGCTCGGCAACAAGAGCCCGACGTGGCTGGAGAAGGCCTTCTCCAACAGCATGTTCAAGTGCTTCGCGTACGAGAATGGAGCGGTCGTCGCCGCGGGCCGCGCCGTCGCAGACGGCGTCGATTACTCCTACCTGTGCGACATCGCGGTGCACCCGGCCCACCAGGGCCGCGGGCTCGGGAAGCAGGTGATCCAGCGGCTGGTCGACCGCTCGCGCGGGCATCGCAAGATCCTTCTGTACGCGGTGCCGGGAAAGGAGCCGTTCTACGCGGCCTTCGGCTTCAGGAGAATGCGTACGGCGATGGCTATCTTCGAGAACCCCGGCCAGGCGGCCGCCGATGGCTACACAGATCCGGCCTGAGGCCCGTCCGTCCGCCGAAGAGCGCCACGCGGTCACCACGGCGTCATGAAGCGCCTTTACCTTGCCGCGCACTCCAGGGGCGGGATGGCACGTTGGCCGAACAGGCGAAGCGGGGATTGGCACGCATGTTCGCCGAACAGGGACCGGTGCTGCGCGGATTCTTCGTGCGCCGCGGCGCGAACGACGAGGCGGAGGACCTGGTGCAGGAAACCTACCTGCGCCTGCTGCGGGCGCATGATCGCCAGGGCGGGGCGATCGCCAATCCGGAGGCGTATCTCTTCACGGTCGCGCTGAACCTCGCGCGCGAACAGGCGGCGCGCCGCCAGCGATCGCCGCTCCCGATCGACGACCTCGAGACGCTCACGGCGCTGCTCGCCAGCGAGGAAAGCGTCGAGGACGCCGCCGAACGCGCACAGAGGGCAAAGCGCCTGCAGGCACTGTTGAACAGCCTGCCCGGGCCTACCCGCGCGGTGCTGGTGATGCAGTACCGCGACGGCCTGAGCTACAAGCAGATCGCCGAGCGGCTGGGCGTCTCGCCGCACATGGTCAAGAAGCACGTGGTGCGTGGACTCTCCGTCTGCCGGCGCGCGCTGGCCGCTCCCGCGGAGGCGCGATGACCGAACCCGGGGACCATCCGGCACGCATCACGCAGGAGGCGGTGCACTGGCATGCGCTGCAACGCCAGGGCGGACTGGGCGCTGCGCAGCAGGCGCGCTTCATGGACTGGCTGCTGGCCTCGCCGGAGCACCTGCGCGAATACCTGGCCATCGCCCGGGTGGCGGGCGAGCTGGGCGACGTCCTGCGCGCGATGCCGATCGACCTGGAGGCGCTGATCGACGACGAAGCACCGCAGGCGGCACCCGGCAACGTGGTCGCGCTGCCCGTCCGGCGCCCGCCGCCGACGGCGGCGCCTCGGCGGCGAATGCGCCTGCCGCGCTTCGCGGCCGCAGCGGTCGCGCTGCTCGCGCTGGGCATCGGCATGCACTTCGCGTGGCCGCAGTCCGCGCACTACGCGGCGCCGCACGGTGCGCCGCGCAGTTTCGAACTTCCGGACGGCACCGTGGTGCACCTGAATGCCGAGAGCGCATTGTCCATGCGCTTCAGCCTGCTGCACCGTCGCATCGAACTGGCACGCGGGCAGGCGAGCTTCGTGGTGGCCGACGACCGTCGTCCCTTCGCGGTCCACGCGGCGCGCCTGCAGGTACGGGACATCGGCACCACGTTCGACGTTTCGCTGCAGCGCGAGCAGGCGCGGATCGGCGTGGCCGAAGGCCGGGTGCGGATCGTCGCCGCCGCCGGCGAAGGCCGGCTCCTGGCGGACCTGCGTGCCGGCCAGAGCGCCCGCGTCGACTATCGCGACCAGGCCGTCAGCGTGAGCCACGAGGATGTCGAGACGATGACGGCCTGGTGGACGCGACGTGTCGTGTTCCGCGACCTGCCGCTGCGCGACGTGGCCGATGCGTTCAACCGCCTCAATCGCGTCCACCTGCACGTGGAGGACGCGGCCGCCGGCGAACTGCGCCTGACCGGCAACCTGAGTGGCGACGACCTGGACTCGCTGCGCGCCTTCCTCGACGGGCAGCCCACGCTCAGGACGACGCTGGCCGCAGGCCGGATCCATGTCGGCACGCGGCGCCCCGAGCCCGACGACGTACAGCGCAGATAAGGCGAATTGCCCCGGTCGTGCTTCGTTGCGGTGCTGCGTGCATCGCCGCCGCCGTCGATGAAAGCCACGCCGCCGCCGGCGCTGTCAAAAAAATTTCATCGAAAAGCGGTGCCCGATCTCCGCTCCGGACCCTCGTAGTCCAGGCATGCGCGACCGAACCCGCGTCGCGATGCCCGATATCCCCCCACTGGAATCCACGATGCGCCGAATCCTGTTCCTCTCGATCGCCCTGGCTTTGCAAGCCGCAACCACCACCGCGACCGCACAGGAGGCCGGCGTCGCGACCGAGGCCATTCCGTCGCAACCCCTGGACCGCGCACTCAACGCGCTGTCGCGGCAGACCGGTCTGCAGTTCGTCTATGGCGCGCAGGCGGCCGGGAATCCCGAGACTCGCGCCATCCCCGCGGGCCTGCCGCCCGACGAAGGCCTGAAGCGACTGCTGGCCGGCACGGGATTGCGCCATCGCTATCTCAATGCGACCACCGTGACCATCGAGGCCGCGGGCGCCCCGGCTTCGGCCCCGGCCCCGGCGGCCCCGGGCGCCGCGCCGGACGCCGCCGCGGCGCCGCAGGCGCTGGCGCCGGTGCAGGAACTGGAAAGCGTCCAGGTGGTCGCCAGCTACAGCCGCAGCCTCGAACAGGCCGTCGACATCAAGCGGTCGAACATCGGGTTCTCCGATTCCATCGTCGCCACCGACGTCGCCGACTTTCCGGAGCAGAACCTCTCCGAAGCCCTGCAACGCATGCCCGGCGTGACGATCGAACGCAACAAGGGCCTGGGCACCCGGGTCAACGTGCGCGGCCTGCCGTCCGAGTTCACCCACGTCTCCATCAACAACCTGGCGACGGCCTCGGGCAGCGGCGGACGCGACGTGGAGTTCGACATCTTCGCCTCCGAGATCATCCAGCAGGTGACGGTGCAGAAATCGCCCACCGCCGCGGACGAAGAGGGCGGCATCGCCGGTTCGGTGCTGATCTCCACCGCGCGCCCGTTCGACTACGACGGCCGCAAGCTGGTTGCCTCGGCGGAAGGCGCCTACAACTCGATCTCGGAGGAAACCGACCCCAAGCTGTCGTTCCTGGCCAGCGATACCTGGGGCGACTGGGGCGCGCTGGTCTCCTTCTCCAAGGCGGAGCGGACCAACCGCACCGATTCCACCTCCGGCATCAACTTCCGGCCGATGTTCCGCTTCCTGGAGGCGTCGGATCCGCGCGGAAGCCAGGCCGCCGAGGTCCTCGAACGCGATGCCGGCATCGTCGTGCGCGATCGCACCGACCGCGACGAGACCGGCCGCATCATCTTCCAGGACAAGGTCGGCGACCGCGTCTACCTCGATGACCAGGACAAGTGGGGCGCCACCGCGTCGGTCCAGTACAAGCCGAGCAACCGCTTCAGCCTCACCTTCGACGCGATGATCGGCGGCTACGACACCACCGAGGACGAGTACGACGCCGCCGCCTACTCCGCCTCCAGCCGCAGCACGCTCGAGACCATCCACGAATACGACGCCACCACCCTGTCCGAACACGGCATGGTCGTGCTGCGCGACGTGTCCTACACCGCCACCCAGCACGAGTTCTTGAGCAAGGAGCGCATCAACCGGACCGACTACAGCCAGTACAGCGTGGCCATGGACTGGAAGGGCGACAGCTGGGGCATCGACGCGATGCTCGGCTACTCGGGCGCGGAGAAGACGCTCGACTACGCCAACCTCAAGCACGTGGCCTATGCGCCCTCGCGCACGCGCTGGACCGGCAACAGCGGCGAGACCATCCCCAGCGACAATCCCGACACCATCGACATGTACGACGCGCCGCAGGCGTACCTGTTCGAGGCCTACGAGACCACGCTGGAACAGGTGACCGACGACAAGTACGCCGCGCAGCTCGATTTCAGCAAGGCGCTCGACCTCGCCTTCCTGCCGGCGCTGCGCAACGTGCAGTTCGGCGCGCGCTATACCGACAAGTCGAAGGAGCGCCACTACGGCGAGCTCAAGATCACCGGGCCGGCCGCCGGCGACACCTCGTGGGTCGACACCCGCACCCTGGCCGACAGCCCGCTGCAATGGGTCAGCGACATCGTCCCCGGCGGCGCCTACGGCGTGAAGGACCTCGACTGGCGGCAGGTTTCCAACGAATACGCCCGCGGCGCCTTCCGCTATCCCGGCTTCGCCACCCCGTTCGACGAGGGCCAGTATTACCGCGTGGACGAGGAGGTGACCAGCCTCTACGCGATGGCCGATTTCGCTTTCGACCTGGGGAGCTTGCCGCTGGCTGTGAACGCCGGCGCGCGCTATGCCGACACCGCGGTGCTGTCCTTCGGCTACCACCCGGTGCAGAACGCGGACGGCACCACCGGCTATACGGATTCGCCGGTGTCCAGGAAAGGCGGCTACGACGACATCCTGCCCAGCCTGAACATGACCGCCGAGCTGTCCGACGGCCTGCTGCTGCGTGCGGCCGCGTCGGAAACCCTGATCCGCCCGCAGCTGACCGACATCGCCTACAAGCGCACCGCCAGCTGGAATTCGTTCCGCTTCACCGACGGCAACCCGGACCTGCTGCCGACCACCGCCCGGCAATGGGAAATCGGCCTGGAGAAGTACCTCGAGAACGGCGGCCTGCTGGCGGCGTCGTACTTCCGCAAGAAGATCGAGGGCGTCGTCGTCAACTCGCTGACCGGGGTGGTCGAGGACGTGGCGGTGTACAACGCCAACGGCACGCTCAACGGCCACTACGACTTCGACGTGTACCAGCCGGTGAACGCCGACGGGTCCTACGAGGTCGACGGCATCGAGCTGATCGCCCAGTTGCCGCTGTCCATGCTGCACGGCGCGCTCGAAGGCTTCGGCATCAACGCCAACTACACCAGGCTCGACAGTTCGCTGGCCGGCGAGTCGGACCTGGGCATCAGCACGCCGATGCCCGGCCTGGCCGAGAATACCTTCAACTTCACCCTGTACTACGACAATGACCGCTTCGATGCACGCCTGTCCTACAACCACAAGGACGAGTACGTCGAGTCCATCGGCTACAACATGTACCCGATCTGGCGCGACGCCTACGGCCAGCTCGACATGTCCATCGGCTACCGGTTGACCGACCGCATCAAGCTGACCCTGAAGGGCATCAACATGACGGATGAGACAACCGGCGGCTACACCATGGATCCGTCGTTCCCGACCATGTACGAGCGCTCGGGCCGGCGCATCAGCCTCGGCATCCGGGCCGATTTCTGACGCTGGCCATCGTTGTCCCGGCCGTGGCGGTCCACCTGGCGCCACGGCCGGACTCGCGGGCGCGCCTGCGCCTGCAGCAGGCACCGTCGCTCTACACGAAGAAGGAAGATCCCGATGCGTATCCCGCCACGCCTGCCGGTCGCGGCGCTCATCGCCTGGCTGCCGCTGGCGGCACAGGCCGCCGATCCGGACGAAGGGCGCCGCTGGCAGGCGGGCGATCACCATGTCCACAGCGAGTGGAGCGTGGATTGGGACCGGTCGACGTCCCCGCCCACGCCGATCCGCGGCGGTGATTCGCCTTACACCCGGACGCGCAACGCGCAGCAGGCATTGGCCCACGGCCTGACCTGGATGGTGCACACCGACCACGGCGGTCCCGGGCACTCCGCGGTGACGCGCGACCATGCCTGGCCCGCCCTGCAGCAGGCCAGGCGGGCGGTGCCGGCATTGATCCAGTTCAACGGCATGGAGTTCGACGTGCCGGGTGGCGAGCACGCCTCGCTGATCATCGCGCCGGGGCCGGAGGAGCGCGACCAGCTGGTCGCGATCGAACGTGAGTACGGCCGTGCCGAGCCGCTGGAGCCGGGCAGTCGCGACGACGGACAGCTGATGCTCGACGCCCTGGCGCACATGCGGACGCTGCCGGCGCCGCCGCTGGTGCTCATCAACCATCCGTCGCGGTCCGCCACCGGCATCGGCCGCTGGGGCGCGGTCGAGCCGGCGGAACTGCGCGCCTGGCACGATGCCGCGCCACGGGTGCTGGTCGGCATGGAGGGTGCCCCCGGGCACCAGGCCGCCTCTGTCCAGCGCGGGCTCTATCGGAACGCCGCCGCGCCCACCTTCGGCGGCTTCGACCAGATGACCGCCCAGGTCGGCGGCGTGTGGGACGCGATGCTGGCGGAGGGCCGGCGGTTCTGGATCACCGCGACCTCGGACTCGCACGTGAACCTGCGCGACGGCGGTCGCGACTTCGATCCCGGGCAGTACAGCAGGACCTACGTCTGGGCCCGGCACGAGGCCGGGGATATCCTCGACGGCATGCGCGCGGGGAGGATGTTCGCGGTGACCGGCGACCTGATCGATGCCCTGGAGCTGACGGTGCAGGCAGCCGGCGAGCCGGGCGGGGCCGCCGCCATGGGCGGTACATTGGTCATGCCGGCGGCAGCCACGATGCGGGTGGCGCTGAAGGTCCGCCAGCCCGCTCGGCCGAACTTCAACGGCCAGCGTCCGACGCTGGACCACATCGAACTGATCGTGGGGAGCGGCGGCGACCACGGCGAACCACGGATGGAAGTCAGGCGTTTCGGGCCAGACGACTGGAAGCGCGAGGGTCGGTGGCGCTCGTTGTCCTGGGAGCTGCCGGTGCCCCGGAACGGCGGCTTCGTGCGCGCACGCGGCACGAACACGGCGGAAGCGGCGCCCCTGGCGGACGTTCCCGGAGAGGATCCCTGGCAGGACCTGTGGTTCTACTCCAATCCCGTCTTCGTCGAGGTCGCGCCCTAGCGCGATCGATGTCGCCTCCCGTCGTCCCTGTAGGAGGGGCTTCAGCCCCGACCCCGGGAACCGCACCGAACGCGGGCAGATACACGCATGCCGCTTCCCGGCCGATACCACGCGCTTCTGTTGTCTGCCGCGATCTTCGGTAGGTCGGGGCTGAAGCCCCTCCTAAAGGGGGGCAGAGGATGGACGCTGTCCGGTATGTCTGTCCGATGCCGAAGTGGGCTTGCGCTGTTTCAGTAATGTTATAACATCGTGTGGCTTCGCCTTCCGACTCGTTTGCCATGCCCCGCGCGCCTGTTCTTCGCTCCGCCCCCGCCTGCTCCCCAATATTCATCGCCTGCCTGGCCGCCTTCGCGGGCAACGCCTCGGCCGAGACCGCGGCAACGGCCACCGACCTCGACGCCGTGGTCGTCACCGCCACCGCCAGCGAGCGCACCCTGGACACCGCGCCGGCCTCGATGTCGGTGATCACCCGCGAGGAGCTGGCCGCCCGACCGGTGTACGACCTTGCCGACGCCCTGCGCGGCGAGCCGGGCATCGCCCTGACCGGCATCGGCCTGGACCGGCGCGGGGTCAGCGTGCGCGGGATGGATCCCAGCTACACCATGACCCTGCTCGACGGCATGCGCGTCAACAGCTCGATCGGCGCGATCGCGCACAGCGACTACGACCTCGGCTGGATGCCGGCCGCGGCGATCGAGCGGGTCGAGATCGTGCGCGGGCCGATGTCCTCGCTGTACGGCTCGGAAGCGCTGGGCGGCGTGGTCAACGTGATCAGCCGCAGCGCCACCGACGCCTGGATCGGCAGCCTGAGCGCCAATGCCGGCGAACCCGATGCCGCCGGCGGTGCCCGTCGGCAGTTCGGCGTGTACGCCGGCGGGCCGCTGGTCGCCGATACGCTGGGCCTGAGCGTGTTCGCCGAACGCAGCCGCACCGACGAGACGCCGAATCCACTCGAACCCGGTACCAGCCGCCGCGAGGGCCGTGACGCCGACAGCGGCAGCGCCACCCTGAGCTGGACCCCCAACGCGTTCCACCGCGTCGACCTGCGCTGGCTCGGCGGCCGCGAGGAGCGCGTGCGCCACGGCCTGCAGAGCGGCGCCAACCCCTACATCTACGCCTCGCGCGACGAGGTCGACCGCGACCAGTGGGCGCTGTCGCATCGCGGCCGCTGGGGCTGGGGCGAGAGCGGACTGCGCGCCAGCCGCGCCAGCATCGACAAGATCAACCACCGCGCGCCCGGCACGCCCACCGGTCCGCAGCACCTGCGCGACGAGATCGTCGATGGCCACGTCTCCAAGTGGTTCGGCGGCAGGCACCGCGTCACCGCCGGCGGCGAGTGGCGCCGCGAATCACTCACCGACACCCTGGTCAACGACGCCGGCCAGGACGAGGCGGTCCACCGCGCGGTGTTCCTGCAGGACGAGATCGCACTGGCCGACGGCTGGGACTTGGTACTCGGCGACCGCTACGACCGCCACCGCCGCTTCGGTGGCCAGCACAGCCCGCGCGCCTACTGGTGCACGAACGCGGTGACTGGGTGTTCAAGGGCGGTGCCGGCCGCGGCTTCAAGGCGCCGACGCTCAAGCAGCTCTCGCCCGAGTACTACACCACCATCGCCGGGCTGCTTGAGCTGTACGGCAATCCCGAATTGCGCCCGGAGGTGAGCACCACCTACGAGCTGTCCGCGCAGGTTCGCGGCGACGGCTGGCACGCGCAGGCGACCGCATTCGAGAACCGCCTGCGCGACCTGATCGAGATCGTCTGCATCGAGCGCTGCGGCCAGCCCGGGGTGATGGACGTCAGGACCTACCGCAACGTCGACCGCGCGCACCTGGCCGGGATCGAGTTGGCCGGCGCGGTCGACCTGACCGCGACGCTGGCGCTGGAGGCCAACTACAGCTATCTCGATGCGCGCGACGAGGATGCCGACCGCAAGCTGGAGATGCGCCCGCACCACAGCGGCGCGGCGACGCTGGCATGGACGCCGGTTGACGCGTTCACCGGCCGCCTGCGCGCCGAGTACATCGGCAGTCAGCTCGAGTACCCGAGCCGCGGACCGGCGATCGAGGTTCCGGCGGACACCCTGTACGCATTCGACCTGCGCTACCGGATCAGCACCGCGCTGAGCCTGCGCGGCGGCGTCGACAACATCACCGACGCCCGCCAGGACAGCATCGACCTGGAATACCCGTACCCGCAGATGGGCCGCAACTACTACGTCGGCTTCGACCTGAGCTTCTGAGATGACGCGTATGTCGCGATGGCTGCTGGTGCTCGCGGTCCTGTCGGCGTGGGCGCTGCCGGCGCCCGCGGCCGAACCGTTGCGTGTCGTGGTGGTGGCGACCGATTTCACCCTGCCGGGCAAGACGCGCAAGCTCGATCGCTGGGGCCGCGCACACGGCGTGCGCGTCGAGCACCTGTCGATCGACCGGCCGCCGCCGGGCGGGCCGAGCGAATGGCTCGCCGGCGCGGGCCTGGTGATCCTCGACGCGCCGGTGGCCAGCCACGCCGAGCGCGTGCACGCACGGATGGCGACCGCCCTGGCCGAGCACGGCCTGCCGTGGATCGCGGTGGGCGGTGGGCCGCCCGCCTCCGCCGGGCTGCAACCGGGGCAGGCGCAGCGGCTGGCCGGGTACTACCGCGAGGGCGGCGAGCGCAACTTTCGCCACATGCTCGACTGGCTCGGCCGCTGGCATCGCGGCGAGGCCAGCGATGCGGTGCCGCCGCCGCAGGCGATGCCGGCGTCCGGCTACTATCACCCGCAGGCTGCGCAACCGTTCGCCGAGCTCGACGCCTATCTCGACTGGCAGCGCGCGCGCGGCCACGGCGACGGTGCGCGCGTGGCGCTGGTGATCTCCAGCCATGCGCTGTCGTCGATGCAGCTCAGGGACATCGACGCGCTGATCGCCGCCGGCGAGGCACGCGGGTTGCTGCCGATCCCGCTTTGGTTCGAGCGCGACGATCCGGACGGACTGATGGATGGACTGCGCGATGCCGGCATTGTCGCCTTGGTCAACCTGACCCACCTCGGCAACGGCGAGCAGCGCAGGCGCGATTTCGCCGCGCTCGACGTGCCGGCGCTGATCGCCTCGACCGCGCGCGGCGTCAGCGTCGACGAATGGCGCAGCGCGGCCAGCGGCTTGAGTCCCGCGGCGATGGCGACGCTGCTGGCGGTGCCCGAAGGCTGGGGCATGAGCGATCCGGTGGTGCTGGCCGCGGTCGAGGACGGCGAGCCGGTGCCGATCCCGGAACAGGTCGAGCTGCTGGCCGACAAGCTCGCCGCATTGGCGCGGCTGCACGACACCGCCGCCGCCGACAAGCGCCTGGCGCTGATGTTCTGGAACTACCCGCACGGCGAGCGCAACCTGTCGGCCTCGCAGCTCAACCTGCCGCGGAGCCTGGAGCGGGTGACCGCGGCGCTCGCCGAGGCCGGCTATCCGGTGACCGCGGCCACCGAACAGGCGGTGATCGACGCCGGCCAGGCGCTGTTGGCCGGCTGGTACCGCCCCGAGACCCTGCCCGATCTGCTCGAACGCGACCTCGCCGCCACCCTGCCGCTGGCCGAGTACGAACGCTGGCTGCGGACGCTGCCGCCGCGCCAGCGCGAGGCCCTGCGCGAGCATTGGGGCGATCCGGCCGACAGCCCGGCGGTGGTTACGGCAGATGGCGCGCCCGCGTTCGCGATCCCGCGCTGGCAGCTCGGCGAACTGGTGGTGCTGCCGCAGCCGCCGCGCGCCACCGAGTACGGCGTCGCTACCCACGACGGCGCGGTCCCCCCCGCGCACGCGTACCTGGCCGCCTACCTGTGGCTGCGCCTGCGGCACGATCCGCACGCGCTGATCCACTTCGGCACCCATGGCACCCAGGAATGGCTGCCGGGCAAGGACCGCGGCCTGTGGGCGCACGACTGGCCCAGCCTCGCGATCGCCGACCTGCCGGTGTTCTATCCCTACATCCAGGACAACATCGGCGAGGCGATGCAGGCCAAGCGCCGCGGCCGCGCGGTGACGATCAGCCACCAGACCCCGGCGTTCGCGCCGGCCGGCCTGTACGACGAACTGCGCGACCTGCACCACCTGGTGCACGAGTACCAGATGGTGGACGAGGGGCCGGTGCGCGAGACGGCGATGCGGCGCGTCCGCGACAGCGCGATCGCCGCCGACATGCATGCCGACATCGGCTGGAGCGAGGCTGCGATCGCCGCCGATTTCGACGGCTTCTTCGCCGCCCTGCACGACCACCTGCACCAGCTCGCGCGCAGCGTGGTCCCGCTCGGCCTGCACGTGTTCGGCGTGCCGGCGGCGCCCGAGCACCGGCTGTCGACGGTGATGCAGCAGCTCGGCGACGACTACTACGCGGCACTGGGGCTCGATCCGCAGGAAGTGTTCGCCGAGGACTTCGCGCAGCTGCAGGCGAGCGCACCGTACCGGTTCCTGCAGCGCTACCTGCGCGCGGGCGAATCGCCGCGGGACATCGACGATCCGGCGTTGCGCGCGCTGGTCGAGCGCGCCATCGCCAGCGACCGCCGCCTGGCCGAGACCGGCGAGATCGAGGCATTGCTGGCCGGACTGCGCGGCGGCTTCGTGCCGCCGGGTGAAGGCGGCGATCCGGTGCGCAACCCGGAGGTGCCCAGCGGCCGCAACCTGTATCCGTTCGAGCCGGACAAGATCCCCACCCACGCCGCCTGGCAGGCGGGCGGGGAGGCCTTCGAGCAGCTGCTCACAGCCCATCGCCAGGCGCACGGCGGGGCTGCGCCGAACAAGCTGACCTTCGTGATGTGGTCGGTCGAGACCGTACGCCATCTCGGCGTGGTCGAGGCGCAGGTGCTGCACGCGGCCGGCCTGCGGCCGGTCTGGGGCCGGGGCGGCGAGGTCGAGCGCATCGAGGTCGTCCCACGCGCCGAGCTCGGACGCCCGCGGATCGACGTGGTGGTGCAGGTGACCGGCAGCTACCGCGACCAGTTCGACGGCTTCATGCGCAAGCTCGATACTGCCCTGCAGCAGCTGTCGGTGCTGGACGAGCCCGGCAACACGATCGCCGCCAACAGCCGCAGGATCGCGGCGTCGCTGGCGGAACGCGGCGTCGATGCCGAGCGTGCCGCCACGCTCTCCCGGCTGCGCCTGTTCGGCAACGCGCCCGGCGACTACGGCACCGACCTCGCCGATGCCGTGCTCGATTCGACCGCCTGGGAGACCGAAGCGCCGCTGGCCGAGCAGTTCCTGGCGCGGCTGCAGTACGGCTACGGCGGCGACGACTGGGGCACCGGCGGCGGCGCGCTCGGCAACCTGCTGGCCGACCAGCTCGCCGGCACCGACGGCGTGGTGCTGCCGCGCTCGTCCAACGTCTACGGCGTGCTCAACACCGACCACGTGTTCGAGTACATGGGCGGACTGTCGATGGCCATGCGCCACATCGACGGCAGCAGCCCGGCGCTGTACCTCAGCGACCTGCGTACGGGGGCGCCGCGCACCACCACCGCCGCCGAGTTCCTCGCCACTGAACTGCGCAGCCGCTACCTCAACCCGCAGTGGATCGGCGCAATGCAGCAGGAAGGCTACGCCGGCACCCTGCAGGTGCTCGACGTCGCCAACAACCTGTTCGGCTGGCAGGCCACCGCGCCCGGCACCGTGCGCGCCGACCAGTGGCAGGCGCTGCACGACACCTACGTGCGCGACGCGCGCGGACTCGGTGTCGACGCCTGGTTCGAGCGCCACAACCCGACCGCACAGGCGCAGCTGGTCGAGCGGATGCTGGAGGCGGTGCGCAAGGGCTACTGGGACGCCGACGCGCAGACCCGGCGCGAGCTGGCGCAGCGCTGGCAGGCGCTGACCGCCGAGCACGGCGCCGATGCCGGTGCGCAGGCGACCCGCGAGTTCATCGAGCAGGTCGCGTCCGGTTTCGGTCTGGAGGCGGGGGCGCCGGTGCAGTCCGAGGCGGCCGCAACGCCGCCCGCATCGGCCGATACCGCGATGCCCGAATCCGAATCCCGACCCGCGGCCGCCGAGGCCGCGCCCGTGCGCGGCCAGGTGATGCAGGAGGTCGAACGCGCGGCGGCGCCCGAACCGCCCTGGCAGGCCTGGCTCGGCGGCCTGCTGCTGCTCGCCTGCATCGGCCTCGGCGGCTGGCGCCAGGCCCGCATCCCCTCACAGTCCTGGAGTCACCCATGAACGGTTTCGAATCCGCCCTGTACCAGATCGCGCACGTGTTCCTGATCCCGGTGCTGGTGCTGGTCGTGCTGGCGCTGGTCTACACCTTCTTCGCCCTCGGCGGCTTTCTGGTCGAGGCCTGGCAGCGTCGCGACCGCGGCTACCGCTCGCCACTGGCCGCACATCACGCTGCCACCGGCGCCAGTTCCGCGGAGATGGAGCTCTGGGTCATGCACCGGCTCGAATGGCTGCGCATCACCGCGCGCAGCGCGCCGATGCTGGGCCTGGTCGCCACCATGATCCCGATGGGCCCGGCGCTGCTGGCGCTGACCCGCAACGATGCCGCCAGCGTCGGCGAGAACCTGGTGGTCGCGTTCTCCTCGGTGATCCTGGCCCTGATCAGCGCCTCGATCGCGTTCCTGGTCCTGACCGTGCGCCGACGCTGGCTGCTGCAGGAGCTGGTGGCGATCGAGCGCGCGCAGGCGCTACAGGGTGGAGCGGCGGCCTGATGCGCTTTCTCGAGACTGACGAGCACGACGATCCGATCCTGTCGGTGGTCAACCTCGTCGACCTGTTCCTGGTGGTGATCGCGGTGCTGATGATCATCATCGTCAGCAATCCGCTGAACCCGTTCTCCGACAAGACCGTGGTGGTGGTGGAGAACCCGGGCCAGGCCGACATGCGGATGCTGGTCAAGGACGGCGAGGAGCTGCGCGAGTACGAATCCAGCGGCGAGATCGGCGAGGGCGAGGGCGTCAAGGCCGGCGTCGCCTACCGCCTCGCCGACGGCCGCATGGTGTACGTGCCGGAAGCGCCGGCCGGCGACGCGGGCGGCGGTGCAGCCTCCGCCGACGGCGCCGCGCAATAGCGAAGCGTCCGCGTGAGCGGTGGCGCGCGCGCAATTACCGCAGCGCGCGCCAGCGCGCGTACCGCGCGACCTTGTCCGGCGACGGATCCTCGCGACCGTTCAACCAGAAGTCGAACCAGTCGAGATTGCGTTCGGCCGATTCGCGCTGCAGCTGCGGTGCGGCCAGGTTGTGGCCCGTCTGCGGATAGATGACGAATTCGGCGGGCATGCCGGCGCGCCGCGCGGCCTTGGGAAAGCCGAGCATGAAGAGCGCGGTGCCGTAGGCGCCGCCCTCGAACAGGCTGGCGGTCGCGGCGCCGGCGAAGTGCAGGTTGGGGGAGTCGCGCAGGTAGCGCTGCGGCGCCTCGTACAAGCTCGCGCCCAGGATCGCGTCGTGGATCTCGCGGTTGGCGTATTCGTTCATCAGCTCGTACATCACCACGCTGCTGGCGGCGCCCTCGGCGAACGAGGCCGCGCGGAAGATGCGCTCGCGTCCCATCAGCAGCGGCCCGAGATAGGCGCCGTGGCTGTGGCCGGAAATGCCGAGCCGCGCCGGATCCGCGACGCCGGCATCGACCAGCGCCTGCACGCCGGTCGCGATGTCCCGCAGCGGCAGGTCGCCGCCGCGCGCGGCGACGTCCATGCCGTAGCTGTGGCTGCCGCCGTAGTTGGGCACGAACACCGCGATGCCGCGCTCGGCGAGCGCCTCCAGCGGGTGCGGCCAGTAGGCGAAGTAGGCGGCGAAGGCGTCGGGAAACGGAAACGACGGGCCGCCGTGCACATGCGTCACCAGCGGCCAGGGCGCGCGCCCGCGGTCGTCGTGCGGCGGCTCCAGCAGCCAGCCCGCGATCTCGACCCCGTCGCTGCCGCGCCAGCGCACCTCGCGCGCGCCGAATCGCACGCGCGCGGCGACGGCGGCGTTGAAGGCGGTCAGCCGCCGGACGCCGGCGGCGGTGCGGACGTGGATCTCCGGCGGACGGGTCAGGCTCTGGTTGACGAACGCGACGATGGAGCGATCGGCGGAGAAGCGGAACAGCTCACTGCTGCCGTCGAGGCCGGCGACGGCATCGGCGGGCCGCCGGCCGTCGGGATCGACCGCGAACAGCGAGCGCACCCCGGCGAACGTGCTCTCCACCAGCAGTTCGCGTTCCGAGGCGACGGTGACGCGCAGGCCGGAGGGATAGAACTCGCCCGGGTGCCAGCGCTGCGTCGGCGGCAGCGGCGCCGGATCCACCAGCGCCCAGTCCGGGAACGAATCGCTGACCCACGGGTCGCGTTCGCGGATGCGGCGCAGCAGCAGCCTGCCGCCGGGCGACCATTCGCCGCCCTCGTAGCGCATCCCCAGTGCGTCACGCGCCGGCGCGGTCGCCTCGGCCACCGCCTCGAAACGGCCCGAGGCAGCATCGACGACGCCGACGCTGGTGCGGCCGCCGCGCGGCTGCGCCGCGGCGTCGGCGATGTAGACCACCGAGAGCCGGCGTCCGTCGGGCGACCAGGACAGGCCGCCGACGACCTCGCCGGGCACCTCGACCGCGACGGCGCCGCCCTCGCGCTCCATCAGCCACAGCCGCGGCGCCGGCGCGTCGGCCGTGATGTCCCAGTGCGGATTGACGAAGTCGTGCGCGCTCAGCGCCTCGCTGTCGACCACGATGCCGGCGTCGTCGTTGCGGAACCGCTCGTACAGCGACGGTGCCGGATCGGGTCGCGCCCGGGTCAGATAGGCCAGGCGGGCGCCGTCGGCGGATACGCTGAAGCGCTCGATCGGCGCCGCCGCCCGGGTCAGCGGCCGCGTCCGGGTGGTGGCCGGATCGAAGGCGTGGACCTGGCTGCCGTCCGCGCCGTCGGCGAGGAACGCGAGCTCGCCGGTGCCCGCGATCCAGGCGAAATCGCGGCCGTCGGCCAGCGCCTTGGGCGTGGTGGCGATATCGGTCTGCAGCGCGTGCAGATGGACCCTGGCGGCGTCCCGCGCCTGCTCCGGCGCGGCCCCGTCCAGCGCGTACACCAGCCACTCGCCGTCGGCGGACAGGGCCAGCTCGGTGACCCGCCGCAGGCGGAAATAGTCGTCGACCGCGAAGCCCGCTGCCCGCTCGCTGGCCGCGGCATGCGGCGCCGGCATCGCCAGCAGGCAGGTGGCGACCAGGACCAGGCAGGCCGCCGGCATCGCCGTGCGCAGGAATCGGCGCATCGCGGGTCGCGCTGCCGGGTGGGCGGATCCGGCTACCACTGCCGGGCCAGCTGCAGCGAGACGTAGCGGCCGAACGGGCTGGCGTTGGCGGCGTCGTACAGCACGCCCATCAGGCTGTCGCCGAACCGCGGCGGGTCGCGGTCCAGCAGGTTCTTGACGCTGAGCGTGGCGCTGACGCCGGCAAGCGCGCCGTCGCCGTAGGCGCTGCCGTCGTAGCGCAGCGACAGGTCCACGGTCGTCCAGGAACCCATGCGCGAGGGCGGCGTGGAGAACGGGTTGCGGTAGTCGCCGACGTAATTGGCGTACAGGCTGGCGCCGTAGGCGCCGCGCATCCAGCCGAGTCGGGCGCGGGCGCGGGTGTCGGCGGGCTTGCCGACCTCGTTCAACAGGTCGAAGGCCGGGCTACGCGCGGTGACGCGGCGGGTGTGGTCGAGCGTATAGGTCAGGTTGAGCTCGAGGCTCAGCTCGCCGATGCCGGTATCGAACGCGCCGTCCAGGCCCAGGTCGAGCGCACGCATCGTCTCGACGGCGACGTTGCCGAGCCGGTTGTCGAACAGCACCAGGTCCGGGAACACCTCGAGGATGTCCTGCGTCGCCGGGTCGAACGCGGTGCCGGTTTCATTGCTGATGAAGCCGTCCTCGTCCAGCGCCAGCGCGGCCGCGGCCAGGTCGGCGCCGGGCGCGAAGACGATCAGGCCGGGATAGCGGTCGGCGCGCTCGAGCACCAGCTCGCGATCGGCGTTGACGCTGGGCTGCTCGATCCTGCCGTCGTACTTCACCTCGAAGTACGAGACCGAGGTCTTCAGCCAGCACGCGAACGGCGGCAGGTAGTCGAAGCCGAGGCTCCAGGTCTCGGCCTCCTCCGGCTGCAGCGTCGCGCCGGTGCCCTGGGTGAACAGCACCGGCACGCTGGCGCCGGGGCGCGCGGGATCGGACACCAGCTCCAGGAATGCCTCCGTCGATGGCTGCAGCTCGACCAGCGCCGGCGCCCGGAACGCGGTGGAATAGGCGCCGCGCAGGGTGAAATTGGCGCTCGGCGCCCAGGTGATGCCCGCCTGCGGGTTGAAGGTGCCGCCGAAATCGTCGTACTCGTCGTAGCGGCCGGCCAGCGACATTTCCAGCTGCCGCAGGCCGGGGCGGTCGCCGTCGCGGACGATCGGCAGCACCACCTCGGCGAACGCCGAGTTCACGCGGCGGTCGCCGTCGAAGCCGGTCTCGCCGTCGACGGTGCGCGCGTAGCCGTCGCGGCGATGCTCCACGCCGAACGCGGCGCGCGGCACGATGCCGCCGAATGCGCCCAGCGGGCCGTCGGCCACCGCGGTGAAGCTGGACAGCGTGGAGCGGCTGTCGCTGCGCGAGGCGTCCTCGAAGGCGAAGCCGCCCAGGTCGATGAACAGCTCGGTGTCGTTGGCGTTCTCGGCCACGCTGGTGCCGGCGGACACGTCCAGCAGCCAGTCGTCGCCGAGCCCGATCCGGGCCCCGGCCGAGGCGCTGTAGCTGTCGTTGACGTTGCGGGCGTCGGTGTAGCTGTCCTCGTCGGCGCCGAGGAAATAGCGCAGCGCACGATCCTCGAATTTCTTGCGGGTGTACAGGGCGTCGGCGTACAGCTCCACCGCGTCGGTGAGCGAGAACCGGCCCGAGGCGAAGCCGGAGTGGCGCCAGGTGTCGGCCTGGGCGTTCAGGCTCAGCTGGGTCATGTCGATCTCGGGATTGTTGTGCAGCGAGAGCAGCCCGGCATCGGCCAGGTCCAGTGCCCGGTCGCGGCCGTAGTCGTAGGCGACCACGAACCCGCCGCGCTCGCGGTCGATGCCGGCGATCTGGCTGAACTGCAGCCGTTCGCCGCCCGCGTCGGCGGCGCCGAAGCCGAGCCGGGTCTCGGCGCCGCTGAAGTCGCGCCGGGTGATGAGGTTGACCACGCCGGCGACGGCGTCGGCGCCGTACACCGCCGAGCGCCCGCCGGTGACCACTTCGACGCCCTCGATCACCGACAGCGGCACCGTGGAGACGTCGAACACGCGCCCGCCGATGCTGCCGGCGCGGCGGGTGCCGTTGACCAGGGTGAGGGTGGACTGCGCGCCGAGCCCGCGCAGGTCGACCGCCACCGCGCGCGAATTGTTCAGCCCGCGCAGCTGCGAGCCGCCTTCGTTGGCGAAGCGGCCGTCGGGCGTGACCTCGGCGAAGTTCTGCGGCAGGTGCTCGAACACTTCCTCCAGCGAATTCTGCCCGGCGTTCCGGAAGTCCTCGCGATCCAGGTGGATGACCGGCGCCGCCACGTTCACCCCGCGCAGGCGCGTGCCGGTGACCACCACGTCCTCGAGGGTGGACAGGTCGTCGTCGGCCGGCGGCGGCGGTTGCGCCGCCGGATCCTCGATCAGCAGCACGCCGGCCGCGCTCCTGCGGGCCGACAGCCCGGTGCCGCGCAGCAGCAGGCGCACCGCGGCGTCGGGATCGTGGCGCCCGGACAACGCCGCGCTGGTCCTGCCGCGGACCACGGCGCCGTCGAACACCACCTGCTCGCGCGCGGCGTCGGCGAACGCGCGCAGCGCCGCGCCCAGCTCCTGTTCCGGAATGTCGAACGCGTACACGGCCCGGCCGGCGGAGGCTTGCGGCGGCTCGCGCTGCTGCGCCGCGGCCAGGTGCGGCGCGGCCAGCGCCAGCAGGATGGCGACCGTGCAACGCTTGCGGACGATGCGACGACCCGCGCCGGACGACGGGCTGGATGACGGGCTGAACGACATGGGATTTCCCCTCCCGGTCATGCGGATGGATGACCTGTGCAGGTCAAGACGCACCAGTGCGCGTGTCTTTCACCTGGAAGGCGGTGGATCCGCATCGCGGAGGGCGAAGAAGGTGCGTCGCCCGTCCCGCTGGCGCACCGTCACCGGGAACACCTCGGTCACCGCCTCGACGAAGGCGTCGGTGTCGCGCGCGGTGAACACGCCGTCGATGCGCACGGCCGCGGCCGCCGCGTCGCCGACGGCGAGCGCGTCGTCGGTATGGCGATTGACACGCTCGACCGCCGAGGCCAGCGGCTCGTCGACGAACACCAGCTGCCCGGCTTCCCACGCCAGCGAGCGCTGCGGATCGGCATCGGCGATCCTGGCCGCGGGCGCGTCGATGGCGGCGATCAGCTCGCGGCCCGGCAACAGCAGCGTCCGGTCCGGCGCCGGCGTTTCCGGGTCCAGGCGCACCGGCTCCGGGGGCGCGCCGCGCGCCGGCGCGTCGAACACCGCGACCCGCCCCTCGTACAGGATCACCCGCACATCGCGCTGCAGCAGCTCGACGCTGAAGGCGGTGCCGGTCGCGACCACGGTCTTGGTGGCGGCAGTGACGGTGAACGCGCGCTCCGGGTCCTTGGCGACCTCGAACTTGGCGCGGCCGCGGAGCAGGCGCAGCGCGCGCCGGTCGCGCGACCACGACACGCGGACGCGGGTGTCGGCATCGAGCGAGAGTTCGGAGCCGTCGCGCAGCACCACTTGGCGGCGCTCGCCGGCGCGGGTGTCGTAGGTCTCCGGCCAGCGGCCGAGGCCGCCGGCGAGCAGCGCCAGCAGCAATGTCGCCGCGAGCGCCGCCGCGATCGCGCCGGGCACCGGCACCCGCCAGGCCCAGCGTCGCCGCTGGGCGCGCCGGAATCCGGCCAGCGCCGCGCCGCGCATCGCCAGCAGCCCCGGGGACAGGCCGGCCTCGCCGACGGTGGCCCAGGCGTCCCCGGCGCGGCCGAAGGCGGCGCGGTTGGCCGGGTCGGCGTCCAGCCACTGCGCCAGGCGCTGCCGTTCCTCCGTCGTTAGCGGACGTTCCGCCATGCGCAGCTGCCAGGCGATCGCGCGCCGCGCCGCCGGATCGTCGTGGACCGGGTGCGGCGTCTTCATGCGTCCTTCCCCAGCCGGTCCATCAGGTGCGCCATCGCGCGGAACAGGTGCTTGTCGACCGCGCTGCCGGAAATGCCGAAGGCCTCGGCGATCGCGCGCTTGTCGACGTTCTCGAGCCGGTAGAGCACGAAGATGGTGCGGGTCCGCTCGGGCAGTTCACGCAATCCCCGTTCCACCAGCGCCAGCGATTCGCGGTCGGCCGAGAAGCGCGCCGGATCGAGCGTGTCGATCCCGGCCTCGTCCTCCAGGCTGACCCGCGCGCGGTGGTCCGCGCGCACCTTGTTGCGGCGCCCGCGGTCGCGCAGCAGGTTGGCGGCGACGTGGAAGACGTAGCCGTCGCGGGATTTCAGCTGCCCCAGGTCGATCGTCGCCAGCCGCACGAACACCTCCTGGGTCAGGTCCTCGGCCTCGGCATGGCTGGCTGCCCGGCGCAGGAAATAGGCCATCAGCGCCGGCCGGTAGTGCCGGCTCAGCCGCGAGAGTTCGTTTTCCGGCTCCGGACGCACCCGTTGCTCATCCACGAAAGAGGGTCGGTACCGTACAAGACGCACTAGCGGCGAAAGTATGCATCCGGGGCGCCACGACCCGGCGGCCGGCAGGCGATGCGAGGCGGGACCGGATGCGGGAGGTGCGGGTCCGCCTAGCGTCCGTGGTCCGCCAGCAGGTTCACGATGCGCGGCGTGACCGCTCCGTCCGACACCCGCAGTTCCGCCGCGGTGACCGGCAGCTTGAAGCGCCGCGGGCCGGCGCTGCCGGGATTGACGTACAGCACGCCGTCGCGTTCCTCGATCAGCGGCTTGTGCGAATGCCCCGAGACCACCACGTCGATGCCGGCGGCCGCAGGGTCGAGATCGAGCTGGTTGCGATCGTGCAGTACCAGAAAGCGGAGGCCGGCCAGCTCCACGCGCAGGGTCTCGGGAACGTCCGCGGCCCAGGCGGCGACGTCGATGTTGCCGCGGATCGCGGTGAGCGGCGCGATCGCGGCCAGTTCGTCCAGGATCTCCGGCCGGCCGATGTCGCCGGCGTGGACGATCTGGTCGCAGTCGTGCAGGAAGGCCTGCGCCTCGGGCCTAAGCAGGCCATGGGTGTCGGAGATGAGGCCTATGCGGATCATTGGCGGCTCGCTCGGCTCGGTGTCATGCCTGCGCAGCGATCTTCGTCACAGGTCGAGCAGGCGAGGCGAACTGCCGGTCCATCGGCAGGATCGCGTCGACGCTTCTCCAAGGAGCACACGGTTCCGGAGCCGGCATCGGGGAAAGCGTGATGGCCCGCCGCTCAGTCGTCACGCGCTTCGTCTCCGGTGCGAGTCCGGTGCCGTTGTTCCCTTCGAAGTTGCCGCATGCGCCCATAGCCGACCAGCTTCTTGGCCTTCTCGTCCCACAAGCGGAACGCCAGGGATTTCAGGCTGGACGACAGCGTCAATGGTTTGACCCGCTGGAAGATCGGATCCGCCTCGTGGCATTTCTGCAGGTGGTAGTTGGGGACGCGCGGGCTCAGGTGATGGATGTGGTGGAAGCCGATGTTGCCCGAGAACCACTGCAGGATCCTCGGCAGCTTGTAGAACGAGCTGCCCTGCAGTGCGGCCGCGGTGTAGTCCCAGTCGTCGCCCCGCTCCCAGTACGCGTCTTCGAACTGGTGCTGCACATAGAACAGCCAGACGCCCATCGCACCCGAGATCATGGTGACCGTCAGCTGGATCAGCAGGTACGGGACGATGCCATAGATCCACGACAGCACGACCGCCATGCACAGGATCGCCAGGTTCATCCACCAGACCGAGCGGCGCTCGCGCGGATTCGACTTGGCGGAAGGAAACCGCTGCTCGATCACGAACATGTACAAGGGCGCGATGACGAAGAGCACGAACGGATTGCGCGCCAGGCGGTAGGCGAACCGCTTCCATCGGGACGCATCCAGGTATTCCTGCACCGTCATCGTCCAGACGTCGCCGGTGCCGCGCTTGTCCAGGTGTCCGGCCGTGCCGTGATGGATCGCGTGCTCCCAGCGCCACTGGTAGTAGGGGGTGAACGTCAGCATGCCGGCGATGAAGCCGACGATGTCGTTGGCTCGCCCGGACTTGAAGTACGAGCCGTGCCCGCAGTCATGGAAGATGATGAAGATGCGCACCAGAAAGCCGCTCGCCAGCACCGCCAGCGGCACGATGAGCCACCACGAAACCGAGAGGCTGAGATACATCAGGTACCACAGCAGCACGTACGGGACGAAGGTGTTGGTGATCTGCCATAGCGCACGGGACGTCGACGGCTGCTGATACTTGGCCACGGCCCGTTTCCAGGCCGCCTTGTCTTCCGCGCGAATGGTGGAGGTCGAGAATGAATCGCTGGTCATGTTCGGCGGCGCATCTTGGCCCGTTGCCGCAGGACGCCCCGCCGGGAGGCGGATGGTGTCATGAAACCATCCGGGGGGCGCCGTTCCCTGGCGACGGATACCCGGTGATTGCGGTTCGAAGGCCATGGGCGTTTGGCGAGAGAGCGTCCATCGTCGCGCGTGCGCGATCAAGCGCCTGTCAATCCGCGGCTAACCGGGTGATGCGCCGGGCTGCAACGGGACGTGGGCGTCGGAGATCGGCAGATGCAGATCATCGGCGCGACCATGTCCGGATCTTGTGGGAATGGCGGCGGTATGCCGTCCCGTCGCCACGCCCACAGGAAAGACGACTGTCCGGCAGCGGTAAACCGCCACCCCTCAGGTGCCGCTGCTGCAGGGTGCGCTCATCTGCCCGAGTAGGTCACGGCCTCGATCTTGTTGCCGTCGGGATCGCGGACGAACGCACCGTAGTAGTTCGGGTTGTACTCGGGTCGGAGCCCGGGGACGCCGTCGCTGACGCCGCCGTTGTCCAGGGCCACGCGATGGAACGTGTCCACCTGCGCGCGACTGCCGGCCGCGAATGCGATGTGCACGCCGTTGCCCGGGGTCGCGGGTGTGCCGTCGACCGGGGTGACCAGGCTGAAGAGGAAGGTGCCGGCACCGTAGTGCAGTTCGCCGACGTCCTGTTCGAGCAGGCGCAGGCCGACGACGGCGAGCACCGGGTCATAGAACGCGCGGGCGCGCGCGACGTCGTTGGTACCGAGCGAGACGTGATGGATCATGCGGCGCTCCTGTGCCGGATGGGAACGCCCACAGGGTATGTCGCGGGCGTAGAAGACCGGTGACGGCGACGCGGCTATCGATTGCGCCGCAGATCGCTCACATGCAGTATGCGCTCCACCACGCCGGGCGTGCGTTCGACGGTGACGGTCTGCGCGATCGCATCGATGCGATAGGTCAGGTAGTGCTGCAGCAGCGGTTGGCTCAGCGGCTCGGCGCGGAACGCCGCCAGGCAACTGCCGTCCGGCCAGCGCGCCGAGGGATACAGCAGGCCGGGCAGGCCCTGGGCGGCGGCGTGCTTGCCGATGGCCTGGGTGGCGGCGTAGTCGTCGTCGAGCAGTTCGGGGTGTTCGGCCTCCTTGCCGCGCAGTTCCAGGAACAGGCCGCGGGCGCGCACCTCGTACACCGCGCGGTAGCGGGTGACCGGCGCGGTCACGCCTTCGATCGCGGCCAGCTGCCGCAGCTGGTGCCAGCAGGTCTCGGCGATGCCGGTGGCGGCGTCCAGGGCGCCGTACCAGACGCGCACGCTGCCGTCGCCGTAGCGACTGGCGACGGTGCCGTCGCTGGTGAAGGGATAGCCGATGGCCTGCGAGTAGTGCAGGCCGCGGTCGACCACGCCGGTGCGGGCCGGCCGCATGCGCAGGTCCGCGGCCAGTGCCGCGGCGCGGCCGGCGCCGTCGGGCACCAGGTCGTCGAACAGGTCCGCCGATACCCGCAGCGAGGTGATGTTGCGCAGCAGCCGGCCGTCGAAGTCGGTCAGCCGGTCGTACAGCGACATTTACTGGCCCCGCTGGAAATCGACGAAGCGCGCGATCCGCGCCAGCCCCACCAGGCCTTCCTCGAGCATCACCTCGAGCGGCGTGCGCCCGTCGAGCATCCGGTTGCGCCGGCGCACCCAGCCGAAGCGCAGCTCCGGATCCTCGGGGAACAGCAGGCGCAGGCCCTTGTGGATGCCGAGCAGGTAGCCGGCGCGGTCGAGGGTGTCGCGACTGTTGGGCAGCGCGCGTTCGCCGCGACGGTATTGCGCCAGGACCTTGCGGCTCTCGGGGCTCATGCCGAGCAGGGCCAGCTGCTGTTCGGTCGGCAGCGCCCATTGCTCGAACAGGGCAGCGAGGATCCGGGCGAGATCGCGGCGAGCGTCATCCCGGGCGAGGTCGGGGATACCGGGGAGGGCGTGGGCGGGTGTGGACATGAGAGGGTCGCCTGTGTACGTGGCAACATAATAAGGAGATATAACCCCAAAATCCAGGAGGCTGTGGAATCTTGTTCAGGGCCGGGAGACACACTCCGGGGGCGGCCCCTCTTCGTAGGAGCGCGCCATGCGCGCGATGCCGCGGGCATTTCACCGGCCCGGGATTCCGGCCACCGGCGCGCCTGCCGGCTCGCGACCGGAGCGCCGATGGCTGGGGCCTGTGGACGTCACCCGCATCGCATGCAGGGGCGCATGCGGTACAGCAATTCGAATGCCGAAGGGCGTGGCAGGCGCGCGGGCGTCGCGAATTGCGTCGGCGCGGCAATGGCGGGGCATCGCGCGTATGGCGCGCTCCTACGGTGGCAGCCTTGCTGGCGGGCAACAGTCCCCAGGGGAGACGAGCGAAAAAAAGGGCGCGACTCGCGTCGCGCCCGTGCTTGCCCGCCTTGCGGCGATGAAATCGGTGATTCGGCGGTTACTCGACGGTGAACTCGCGGGTCTGTACCACGGCGTCGTTGAGCAGGATCTCGAGCTTGTATTTGCCTTCCGGCCACGGCTCGGGATTGTTGATGCGGAAATTGGTCACGCCGGTGCCGCTGAAGCTGAGCGTCTCGCTGCTCTCGTCGACCAGCTGGCCATCCTGGTAGGTCCAGCGCGCGACGAGCGTGCCGTCGACGTTGGCGCCGGGATCGCTGGTGGCGGTGCTGACCGAGGCGATGATGGTGTCGTCGGTGGGCGCGAAGCTGGTCTTGGGTTCGGCGACGGGCGCGTTCTCCGCGGCTTCGGTGCCGAGCTGGACGTCGATGACCGTGGCGCTGGCGGCCGGTGCGGCGGGCTCGGCGGCCGGTGCCGGTTCGGTGGCCGGTGGCGTCGTCGGCGTGGCGGCGGTGTCCTCTTGCTGGCGGCAGCCGGCCAGGGCGATGGCGCCGAACAGGGCGGCGGTCAGGATCGGGGTGAGGCGCTGCATGGCGGCATTCCTTGTGTGTGGCCGGATAAGGCGGAAACGAGGTGGGGCGGTCAAGCCGCGTCGGGCGCGTCGTCGTCGAGGTCCGGAATCCGGAGCGTCTGCCCGGGATGGATGAGATCGGGGTTGTCCAGCTGATCGCGGTTGGCCTCGAAGATCGCCTTCCAGTGCTTGGCCGAACCGTAGACCTGCTTGGAGATCTGCGACAACGTGTCGCCCTTCGCGACGGTGTGGCTGCGGGTGTTGCCGGCACCCGCTTCGGTGGAATCGGTGGACGAGCGGACCTTGCTGAAATCCGCCTGCGGGGCCGCCGCCTCGGTGCTGTCGACGCGGCTGCCGACCTTGGAGAAATCAGCCTTGCCGCTGCCCGTCGACGGCGACAGGGTCTGGGGCTCGTCGGATTTCGGGGGCTTGCTCATGGACGGACTCCGCTTGCCGGATTGCAGGCGTGAGCGTCCCACGCGGCCTGTTAAGGAATCATTGCGGCACCGTGAACCCGATGTGGGAATTTCATTGCGGTTGGGGCGCCGTTGCCTGCGCCGGCGCGACTACTGCCGCGATTCGCGCCTCGGCGCAGGGGCCGCCAGCCCGGGCGTGCCGCGCCAGGGATTGATGTCGAGCCCGCCGCGCCGGGTGTAGCGCGCCTCGACCGACAGCGACTGCGGGCGGCAGCGGGCGAGCAGGTCGACGAAGATGCGTTCGACGCACTGCTCGTGGAAGTCGGCGTGGTCGCGGAACGACACCAGGTAGCGCAGCAGGCCGGTGCGATCGATGCGCGGGCCGCGGTAGGCGATGCGCACGCTGGCCCAGTCGGGCTGGCCGGTGACCGGGCAGTTGGACTTGAGCAGGTCCGAGCGCAGTGTTTCGTCCCCGGGATCGGCGGCATCGGCGCGCAGGTGGCCGGGGTCGGGCGGACCGTAAGCGTCGATGTCGATGTCGAGCGCGTCGATGCTGGTGTCTGCGTCGACATCTGCATCGCCGGCCGGCAGGCCGAACGCAACTGCCACCGCGCCGCCGGCGGCCTGCGACAGGTCGCCGGCGATCCGCGCGCGGACGTCGGCGTCGCTGTCGAAGCGGGTGGCGTTGAACGAGTTGAGGTACAGCTTGAGCGACTTCGACTCGACCAGCCGCGGCGAATCAGCCGGCACGGTGAAGGTGGCGGTGGCGACCCGGGGCTTGCCGCGGGCATCGAGCCAGCCGAGTTCGTAGGCGTGCCACCGGTCGTGGCCGATGAACGGCAGCGCATCGCCAAGGCCGAGCGCATCGCGGCCGAGCTTGCGCGCGATCGGATACAGCAGCGAGGCGTCGTAGTGGCGTGGGTAGGCGGTCTCGCGGCCGAGGACCGGGGTACGGGGGGCATCCATCGCGCCATTTTAGCGCCGCCGGTCGCCACGGTTACGCCGCGACATGAACCGCCCGCTGCCGTCCAACGGGCCACGCGCGCGCCTTCCGGCATTCCAGCCGCCGCCCGTAGGAGCGCGCCATGCGCGCGATGCCGCGGGCATTTCGCCGCCACGGGATTCCGGTCACCCGCGCGCCCTCCGGCTCGCGACGGAACCGCCGATGCCCGGGATCGTCACCAGCACGGCGCATCCGGGCGGTGCGGGTGCCGGAAGGGTGCGGCAGGCGCGCCGGAATCGCGAATGCGTTGGCGCAGCCGTGCCCGCGGCATCGCGCGCATGGCGCGCTCCTACGAACGGATATGCGCGACGATCAGCTCTCGCCGTCGTGCAGGTAATCCAGTGCCACCTGCAGCATCGCCCGGAAGCCGAGGTCGAGCGCGGATTCGTCGACGTCGAACTGCGGCGAATGATTGCTCGGCGCCGCGGCCGGATCCTCGCCCACCGGCGTGGCGCCGACGAAGAAGAACAGTCCCGGCACCTGTTGCGCGTACAGCGAGAAATCCTCGGCGCCCATGATCAGCGGCAGTTCGACCAGCTTGCCGGCGCCGGCCGCGGCGGCCAGGCTCGGGCGCATGCGCTCGGTCAGCGCTTCGTTGTTGAAGGTGACCGGATTGCCGGCGTCCGCCGGGATCTGCGCCTCGACCGTGGCGCCGTTGGCGGCGGCCACGTGCTCGGCGATGTGGTTCAGCCGCGCGAACACGTCCTTGCGCATGTCCTCGTCGAAGGTGCGGATGGTGCCGACTAGCTCCACCTCGTCGGGAATGATGTTGTAGCGGATGCCGCCGTTGATCGCGCCGAAGGTGACCACCACCGGCTGCTTGCTGATGTCCATCTGCCGGCTGACGATGGTCTGCGCCTGGGAGATGATCTGCGCGCTGGCGACGATCGGGTCCACCCCGCCCCATGGCCGCGAACCGTGCGTCTGCCGGCCGATCACCTTCAGGCCGAAGCGGTCGGACGCGGCCATCATCGGCCCGGCGCGCACGCCGACCTGGTCGGCGTTGAGGGTGCTGAAGACGTGCAGGCCGAACACCGCGTCGGGCGTGAACTCCTCGAACACGCCTTCCTTCAGCATCAGCGCCGCGCCGCCCTCCTCGCCTTCGGGCGCGCCCTCCTCGGCCGGCTGGAACACGAACAGGATCTCGCCCGGCAGTTCCTCGCGCATGCCCACCAGTGCCTCGGCCACGCCCATCAGGATCGCGGTGTGGGCGTCATGGCCGCAGGCGTGCATCACCCCGGTGGTCTGGCCGCGGTAGGTGTCGGTGACCTTGGAGGCGAACGGCAGCCCGGTCTGCTCGGTGACCGGCAGCGCGTCCATGTCGGCGCGCAGCGCGATGCGCGGGCCGGGCCTGCCGCCCTTGAGCACCGCGGTCACGCCGGTGTGGGCGATGCCGGTCTTCGGCTCCAGTCCCAGCGACCGCAGGTGCTCGGCGACCAGCTCCCCGGTGCGCGTCTCGCGATTGCTGAGCTCGGGATGCGCATGGATGTCACGGCGCCAGGCGACCACCTTGTCCTGCAGCGCCTGCGCGGCGGTGACGACTTCTGCGCGCGGCGCGGCGGGGTCCTGGGCGGCCGCTGTCGCCGCGGCGAAGGATGCGATCGCCAGCAGCGCGGCGGCGAAACGGACACAAACGGACATCGGCGAACTCCAGGCAAGGGACCGGGCGATGCTAACCCGAGCGTCTAAATGTCGTGAAACCGTCCCGCATCGCCGGCGCGTGCCCGACGCGCCTCTCTTGGGGACTCTCCCCGTGGCGATCGGTGCCGAGATCCTGACGGCGGCCGGGCACAGCCGCCTCCGTAGGAGCGTGCCATGCGCGCGATGCCGGCGGGTTCGGACGCGCCCGGAATCGCCGCCGACCCCCGCCGGAGCCTCCCGCGGCTTCGCGGCCATGGGCCGCTCCTACGAAGGCGGCTGTTCCGTAGGAGCGCGCCATGCGCGCAATGTCCGCGCCAAACGACGATACGGTAGCGGTTTCGGACACGCTGCGGTTGCCGAAGCCGTGCCGACTGGGCCGACGATGCCGGTTTCGCGCGCATGGCGCGCTCCTACGGGATCGGCGCCCTGGATCCGGAACGCATCACCGCCCGGACGGGACCGCTCAGAACGCCTCGTCGAACGCCACCTCGCCCTGCACGCCGACCTGGTAGGCGGACACGCGCCGCTCGAAGAAGTTGGTCAGCTCCTGCACGTCCTGCAGGTCCATGAAGCCGAACGGGTTGTGCGAACCGAAGTGTTTGGGAAATCCCAGTTGCGCCAGGCGCTGGTCGGCGCAGTACTGCAGGTATTCGCGCATGTCCTTGATCGACAGCCCGGCGACGCCGCCGGACAGCGTATCCTCGGCGAACGCGACCTCGCAGTCGACCGCCTCGCGCAGCATCTCCACCACCTGCGCCTTGAAGACCTCGTCGACCAGGTCCGGCTCCTCCTCGCGCGCGGTGCGGATCACCTCGAACGCGAACGCCATGTGGCAGCTCTCGTCGCGGAACACCCAGTTGGTGCCGGCGGCCAGGCCGTTGAGCAGCCCGCGCGAGCGCAGGTAGTAGACGTACGCGAAGGCGCCGAAGAAGAACAGGCCCTCGATGCAGGCGGCGAAGCACACCAGGTTGAGCAGGAATTGCTGGCGCTGTTCGCGTGTCTCGATCCGTCGCAGGTCCTGGATCGAGTCGATCCACTTGAAGCAGAACTCAGCCTTCTTGCGGATCGACGGGATGTTCTCGGTGGCGGCGAAGGCCTTGGCGCGCGCGTCCGGGTCCGGCAGGTAGGTGTCGAGCAGCGTCAGGTAGAACTGCACGTGCAGCGCTTCCTCGTACAGCTGCCGCGACAGGTACATGCGCGCCTCGGGCGCGTTGATGTGGGTGTAGAGGTTGAGCACCAGGTTGTTGGAAACGATCGAGTCGCCGGTGGCGAAGAACGCGACCAGGCGCTCGATCAGGTGGCGCTCGGCCGGTCCGAGCTTGTGCTTCAGGTCGTGGGTGTCGAGCGAGAAGTCCACTTCCTCCACCGTCCAGGTATTGCGGATGGCGTCGCGGTACATCTCGTAGAACTGCGGATAGCGCATGGGGCGCAGGGTGAGTTCGAAGCCGGGATCGAGAAGGCGAGGAGTGAGTGAAGAGGAGTGAGAAACGAGAGATGATGGCGCTGTGCCGACATTGGAGGTCATATGCATTACCGGAAGACGGTGGTATGGAGTAAGGCGATGGAGGTTGCGCAGGAAACGTACCGGCTGGTGCCTTTGCTGCCGCGAGAAGAAACCTATGGCGTCCGCAGCCAGATGACGCGGGCAGTGGTGTCAGTACCCTGCAATATTGCCGAGGGCTGGACGAGGGAATCGAAGAAGGAAAAGGCCCAGTTCCTGGCGATCGCCCAAGGTTCGGCGGCTGAACTGGAAACGCTCCTGACCTTGTGCGAGCAGCTCGGCTGGTTTCCGGAGCCGAGTACAGCGAGACTCCGGCAGCAACTGGATGAAGTCAGCCGCATGCTGACGACCCTGCGACGCAGGAGCAGGAACGAACGAGCGAGAAACGAGTGACCGCTTGTTTTCTGCTTTTACTCATTTCTCACTCCTCATTTCTCACTCCTATTTCACTGGCAGGCTTCGCAGGCCTCCGGGTTCTCCAGTGAGCAGGCGATGGCGTCGGTGGGCGCGACCTCCGGTTTTGGCGCCTCGGCCGCGATACCGCCGATGGTCGCCTTGGCGATCTTGGTCGCCGGCCGCGAGCGCAGGTAGTACGTGGTCTTGATGCCGCGCTTCCAGGCATGCATGTACATCGACGACAGCGCGCCGATCTTCGGGCTCTCCATGAACAGGTTGAGCGACTGGCTCTGGTCGATGAAGGCGCCGCGCTCGGCGGCCATGTCGATCAGTGCGCGCATCGGCAGTTCCCAGGCGGTGCGATAGATCGCGCGCAGCACGTCCGGGATCTCGGCCACGCCCTGGATCGAGCCCTCGGCGCGCTTGATCGCTTCGCGCATCTCCGACGTCCACAGGCCCAGCTTCTTCAGCTCCTCGACCAGGTAGCGGTTGACCTGCAGGAAGTCGCCCGACAGCGTTTCGCGCTTGAACAGGTTGCTGACCTGCGGCTCGATGCATTCGTAGCAGCCGGCGATCGAGGCGATGGTGGCGGTCGGCGCGATCGCGATCAGCAGCGAGTTGCGCAGGCCGTGCTCGCGGATGCGCGCACGCAGCGCCTCCCAGCGCCCGGTGTCCGCCGGCGTCACGCCCCAGGCATCGAACTGCAGCGCGCCGTCGGCGGCGCGGGTGTCGGCGAAGGACGGGTGGCGGCCGCGTTCGACGGCCAGCTCGCACGAGGTCTCCAGCGCGTGGAAGTAGATCTCCTCGGCGATGCGCGCCGACAGCGCCCGCGCCTGCTCGCCGTCGAACGGCAGCCGCAGACGGAAGAACACGTCCTGCAGGCCCATGCAGCCCAGGCCGACCGGGCGCCAGCGCAGGTTGCCGCGGCGCGCGGACTCGATCGGATAGAAGTTGAGGTCGATGACGCGGTCGAGCTGGCGCACCGCCAGGCGCACGGTCTCGGCCAGCTTGTCGAAATCGAACTGCCCGTCGTCGTCGAAATGCCGGGCCAGGTTGATCGAGCCGAGATTGCAGACCGCGGTCTCCTCGGCCGAGGTGATCTCGAGGATCTCGGTACACAGGTTCGACAGATGGATCACGTTGCCGGCCTTTGCGGTCTGGTTGCCGGCGCGGTTGCAGGTGTCCTTGAAGGTCATCCAGCCGTTGCCGGTCTGCGCCAGGGTGCGCATCATCCGCGCATACAGCTCGCGCGCCTTGACCGTGCGCACCGCCTTGCCCTGCTGCTCGGCCTGCACGTAGGCGCGCTCGAACGCCTCGCCGTACAGGTCGGTGAGCGCCGGCACCACGCGCGGATCGAACAGCGACCACTCGGCGTCGGCCTCGACCCGCTGCATGAACAGGTCGGGGATCCAGTTGGCGAGGTTGAGGTTATGGGTGCGGCGCGCGTCGTCGCCGGTGTTGTCGCGCAGCTCCAGGAATTCCTCGACGTCGGCGTGCCAGGGCTCCAGGTACACGCAGGCCGCGCCCTTCCGTTTTCCACCCTGATTGACCGCCGACACCGAGGAATCGAGCGTCTTCAACCACGGCACGATGCCGTTGGAGTGGCCGTTGGTCGACTTGATCAGCGATCCGCGCGAACGCACCCGGGTGTAGCTGACGCCGATGCCGCCGCTGAACTTCGACAGCTGGGCGATGTCGCCGTAGCGCTGGTAGATCGACTCCAGCGTGTCCTGCGGCGAGTCGAGCAGGAAACAGCTCGACAGCTGCTCGTGGGTGGTGCCGGAGTTGAACAACGTCGGCGAACTCGGCAGGTAGTCCAGCTGCCCCATGCGCCGGTACAGCGCCAGCGCCTCGGGCACGTCCTCGCTCAGCGCGCAGGCGATGCGCATGAAGAACTGTTGCGGGGTCTCGAGGACCTTGCGCGCATGCGGATGGCGCAGCAGGTAGCGGTCGTACAACGTGCGCAGGCCGAAGTAGTCGAAGCCCATGTCCAGCGCCGGGTCGATGGCGTCGTTGAGCTTGCGCGCGTTGGTCTGCACGAAGTCGAGCAGGCGGTCGTTGATCAGGCCGAGTTCGTGGCCGCGCATCACCGACTGCGAGAAGGCGTGGATCTCCTGTCCCATCACCTCCTTGCCGATCACGTTGGCCAGCAGGCGCGCGGCCAGGCGGCTGTACTCGGGCTCCTCGGCGGTCAGCAGCGCCGCGGTGCGGATCGACAGCTCGTCGAGTTCGCGGGTGCTGGCGCCGTCGTAGAGGCCGGAGATGGTGCGCGTGGCCACGCGCATCGGATCGATCGCGTGCAGCCCTTCGCAGCAGCGCTGTACCGCGCGCACGATCTTGTTGAGGTCGACCGGCTCGCGGCTGCCGTTGCGCTTGGTCACGTGCATCGCGGTGGCGGTGGGCGGCGGGGTCAGCAGGAAGGACGGATCCTGCTGCGCGGCCGGTTCGACGGTCGCGACGGCGTCGTTCTGGTTCATTTCGGTGTTCTCCATGCGGGACGCACAGCCGCCTGACCCGCGCAGGCGGCAGAGGACACGGGCGCGCGACGGCGATGACGTCGTCGCGGCCTCGCCCCCTCGGGCGCGCGGTCTCGTCGCAGGATGGGAAAGCGGCGTCGCAGCGGTCGCGACCGCATCCGGTGACGGACGGCCGCGCGTCTGCTTCGCCAGCCATCTCCCCCCGGAGAATCCGCAGCCGGCACCGCGCGTCGTGCTTCGCGCGGCTGTCGGCAGGTCTTCGGACTTACGGGCGGAGCGAAGAGTGAGAAGTGAGGAGTGAGAAACGAGTCAGCGCCCGACGCGGCCGCCCTGCTTTTACTCGTTTCTCACTCCTCTCCACTCACTCCTGCTTTTCCTAGCCCGCCGCTTCCCGAGGCTGTGCCTCAGTGCTCTGTGGCGGGGTCGTTCCCAATTACCGCTGCGGGGCAGTGCCGGACTGGCCGCATCCTGGTTCGATGGGCGTCACCGGCTTCCCGTTTTCATCCGGCGGGTAGCGACCGCCGGAACCGACGACCACAAGATAGTGGGGGAGCCATGATCCGTCAACGCTAAATGTGGTGCGCGTCCGTTGCGGCGGGCGGCAACACCATCCGCTGCATCAGGTGTCGCAGGGTGATGGCGGGATCGGCATCGCAGTGCCCAGTGTGCACGGGCGACATCTGGATGACGGCGCTGCGTCGGGCGGTCAGCGAATGGAAACGCGCGCGTGGCGGCAATTGCCCGATCGGGCCGCTGCCCGGGCCACCACGACAGACCGCCACGATCGCATCGAGATGGCGGCGCAGGGCGTCGAGGTCGACGGTCGGGTCGAGCGCGCGCAGCCGTGCCGGCGCCAGCGCGACCGCGGCGTCGAGAAAGCCGAGCGCCGGGCAGGACAGCAGCACGCCGACGTTGACGAACTCCTCGCGCTCGACCCGCGGCACGACGCGGATCACCGCATAGTCATACAGATGCGCGTGCACGCAGGGCCTCCTCCACGAAGACGTGCCGCACCTGCAGGCGCCGGCACAGGTGCTCGATGTAGCCGTCGCGGCGCGATTGCACCGTCGCGACCTCCGCGGTCTCGTCCAGCCACTCGTCCGGCACCAGGTCGATCGCGCGCCGGATCAGGGCCTCGTCCAGTGCCGCCGCCATCCGCGCGTCCACCGCTTCCAGCGTGTCCGCGAACGGCAGCAGCACATGGTCGACGATCATCGGGAATGGACTAGCAGCCGCCTTGCCGGCGCTGTCCCAGTCGTGGTGGAAGTACAGGGCGGCGCCATGGTCGATCAGCATCAGGCGCTGATGCCAGATCATCAGGTTCGGATTGCGCGCGGTGCGGTCGACGTTGCTGACATAGGCGTCGAACCAGACGATGGCCGAGGCGAGGTCGCTGTCGGGTCGGTCGGCCACGGGGTCGAAGGCGATCGCGCCGGGTAGGTAGTCCAGGCCGAGGTTGAGTCCGGCGCTGGCGCGGATCAGCGCCTGGATCTCGGGATCGCCTTCGGTCCGGGCGAGCTCCGGGTCCAGCGTGATCTTCACGATCTCCGGCACCGGAAGCCCGAGCGAGCGCGCGAGTTCGCCGGCGATCAGTTCGGCCACCAGTGCTCTCGGCCCCTGGCCGGCGCCACGGAACTTGAGCACGTACATCCCCTCGTCGTCGGCCTCGATCACCGCAGGCAGCGAGCCGCCCTCGCGCAGCGGCGTGACATAGCGGGTGGTGCGGACCGTTCTCAGGGTCGGGCTCCCGAAGGCAGGCCGCAGATGGTACCCGTCGCCGCTGCCGTGCGCCGGGGCGTCGACCGACGGCGCCTCCGCGAGGCGGCGCCGGTTCCCGAGGCCACCGGCGGTCTGCGGGCGCGGCGCCGCCGGGTCCGGCAGGCGACAATCGCGGCATGGACGCGGACCTGCGCACCCGTCTCGATGCCTGCGGCGACGGCCTGCACGCGCTGGTGCTGGCCGACGGCCGCGCCGTGATCGCCAAGCGACGCGGCGATGCGCCGGCGGGATTCTTCGCGATGGAGGCCCATGGCCTGGCGTTGTTGCGCGAAGCGCGTGGGCTGCGGGTTCCGGCCGTGATCGCGCTCGCCGACGACGCGCTGGTGCTCGAGGATCTCGGCCGCGGCCGGCCGTCGCCAGCGGCCTGGGCGCGCGCCGGACGCGCGCTGGCGCGGCAGCATGCGTGTGCCGCAGACCGTTTCGGTCTCGACCGCGACGGCTGGTGCGGCAACAGCGCCCAGGCCAACACGCCGATGGCCGACGGCTGGCGCTTCTTCGCCGAATGCCGGCTGCTGCCACAGGCGCGCCGCGCCCGCGACGGCGGACGCCTCGACCGTGCCGACGTCGCCGCGGTCGAGCGCCTGTGCGCCGCATTGCCGGCACGCATTCCGGCGCAGCCGCCGGCGCTGCTGCACGGCGACCTGTGGCGCGGCAACCTGCATGCCTGCGGCGACGGCGAGCTGGCGCTGATCGACGCCGGCGCGGTGCATCACGGCTGGGCCGAGGCCGACCTGGCGATGCTGACGTTGTTCGGCGAACCGCCGGCGGGCTTCCTCGATGCCTACCACGAGGCGGCGGGCGGCGACGCCGGCTGGCGCGCGCGCGCGCCGCTGTACAACCTCTACCACCTGCTCAACCACCTCAACCTGTTCGGCCGCGGCTACCTGGAGGCGGTGCGGCGCGTCCTGCGAGCGCCATGAACTCGCGGACGCCGCATTGGCGCGGCGCGGGCCCGTCGCCGTAGATGCGTCGGTCGGGCGGTAGGTACTGGCATCGGGATCGTCGCCCGCGCAAGCCGGGACGCGAAACAGGCCAAGGCAACGGCCAGCAGCACGGACGCGAGGTGCGGGTGCCCGGGTCGTTGCCTGCGCTCAGTCGCCGCGCATGCGCAGCATCCATTCGCGTAGCTCGGGATCAGGATGTCCGCCCACGATCTCGTCGAAGGTGCCGGGGGCCTCGTCCTGCCCGAGCTTGAAGGTGGCATGCGTGCGCTCGACATGTGCGCGGAACGCGATGATCCGTTCGCGCAGCGGTGCATAGCGTGCGCCCATGCGGTCGACCGTCCACGGGTCGGCGCGGCCCGCTTCGAGGTGGCGGGCGAGGCGTTCGAGCGCGTCGTCGGTCTCGTCGGGTACGAACTCGATCCGGACGTGGAAGCGCGCCACCGCATAGTTCCATGTCGGGCCCCAGGTCGGGTTCGATACCAGCCGCGGCGCGACATAGCCTTGCGGCCCCTGGAACAGCAGCAGCGCCCGCGGCGCGGCCTGCAGCCCGGCGACCAGCGGATTGCCGCGGGCAAGGTGGCCGAACAGCGAGACGATGCGGCCGTCGTCGCTGCATTCGGCGAGCAGCGGCAGGGGCGTGGCCGCTGCATCCGCCTCCAGCGGAACGACCCAGGCGAGCGGATAGGCGTTGACCAGGGCCAGCACGTCTTCGTCGCTGCGCGGGGCGAATGCCGGGCTCATGCCGCGAGAAGCCTCGGTTTCAGCCAGCGCGCGGCGTCGTCCAGTGCGCGGTTGCTCAGGCGGGAGATCGACATCGCCTCGAGGAAGCTGTGGGTCGCGCCCGCGTAGGTGTGGCTCTCGACGTCGACGCCCGCGCTGCGCAGCGCCTCGGCCATGGCATGGTTGCCGTCGGCGAGGATGTCGCACTCGGCGACCGCCATGAACGCCGGCGGCAATCCCCGCAGGTCGGCGCGCATGGGGATCGCGAGCGGGTCGTTGCGGTCGGCGTCGCCGCGCAGGTAGTTGTTCCAGAAACGGCGCATCTCGTCGGCTTCGAGCATGTACGACGGGCCATCGTAGCGTGTCCACGATGCCGTCGGCCGATCGCTGTAGACGCCGTAGTTGAGCAGCATCGCCGACAGCATCGGCCGGCCGAGGTCACGCAGCCGCAACTGGCTGGCGATGGCGAGGTTGGCGCCGGCGGAGTCGCCGCCAACGGCGATCCTCGACGTGTCGAGGCCGTGGGTCGCACCGTGCTGGCGCACCCATTCGATCGCGTCCACCGTTTCCTCGATGGCGCGCGGGAACCTGGCCTCCGGCGACAGGCTGTAGTCCACGGCGACCACCGCGACCCCCGCGCGCGCGGCGTACTCGCGCATCAGGCGGTCATGGGTGTCGATGCTGAACATCGTCCAGCCACCACCGTGCAGATAGACCAGCGAAGGCAGGGGGCCGTCGTCGGCATGTGGGCGCAGGATGCGCGCGCGGGTCTGCAGGGCACCGATGCGCAGTTCCGGCGACGCGGCCATCTCCGGGCCCCCGCTTGCCCACGGCGCGCGCACCTGTTCGGCGATGCGGCGCGCCTCCGCCAGCGACGCCGAGGCGAAGTCGGGAAACGCCGCGTACCCGGCGTTCATCCGCTGCAGGAAGACGCGGATCTCCGGATCGACGTCATCCTGGCCTGCGGCATGGGGCTGTTCGCTGGCACTGCTCATGGCTCCTCCCCTCGGAGGGGAGACGTTACCGTCCCTGGCGCGCCAGCGTCTGGCCGGCGCAGGCCGAAGACTCTTGCGGTCGGGCCAGATGTGCGCGTGGCCGGGACGGCGGCGTTGCGCGACCGCGGCAATTGCGGTCAGATCGGGTGGAACGACGGGGCATCGGGAGGCCTGCGCGGTGAAGCACAGCCAGGACTATCCACTAAAGGCCAGGCCGATGATCGGGCTCGAGGACGAATACCCGGCCGGTTTCGTCGACCCCAGGCACTGCCATGCGCACGCGCAGTTCCTGTACGCCTGCGCGGGCGTGATGTCGGTGGTCACCCCGCAGACGAGCTTCGTGATCCCGCCGCAGCGGGCCGTGTGGCTGCCGGCGGAGATGGTGCACGAGGTATCGTGCCGCGGCGCGGTGTCGCTGCGCACGCTGTACATCGATCCGCTGTACGACACCGACCCGAACAGCTGCCGGGTGCTCGAGGTCTCGGATTTTCTGAAGGCGCTGGTGCTGGAGGTCGTGAAGTTTCCGGCCGAGTACGACCTGGAGGGTCGAGAGGGCCGGATCGTCCACCTGCTGCTCGACGAGATCCGGCGCATGCCGAGCGCTCCCTATCACGTGCCGATGCCCACCGACCCTCGGCTGGTGCGCCTGTGCAAGGCCATCATCGCCAATCCCGCCGACCACCGCGACATCGATGCGCTGTCGTCGCTGATCGGCATGAGCCGGCGCACGTTCACGCGCGCGTTCAAGCAGGAACTGGGCATGGGATTCGCGCTGTGGCGCCAGCAGGTCAGGCTGATGGCGGCGGTGTCGCTGCTGGCCGCCGGGCGTACGATCACCTCGGTCGCACTCGAGGTCGGCTACGAGAGTCCGAGCGCCTTCACGGCGATGTTCCACCGCGCCTTCGGTGAACCGCCGAGCGCCTACGCCTCGCGCTGAGCGACGCGGCTCGCGCCGGTGCGGGAATGGCGGAAGCCGTCGCCGGCGTAGCGCCACGGGCCGGCCAGCAGGTATCGCCGGAGGATGGTTGCGGGGAGGGCGCCGGCGCCGGCCGCCGCGCGATCGTCAGCCCTGGTGTTCGCGCGCCAGGTATTCGGCGCTGCGCATCTCGATCAGGCGCGAGGCGGTGCGTTCGAAGGCGCCCTGCAGGCGCTCGCCGACGTAGAGCTCCGGCGGCTCGGCGGCAGCGGTACAGACCAGGTTGACGTGGCGGTCGTAGAGCTCGTCGACCAGGGTGACGAAGCGGCGTGCGGCATCGTCGCGGCGGCCGTCCAGTACCGGCACGCCACCCAGCAGCACGGTGTGGAACTCGCGCGCGATCTCGATGTAGTCGTTGGCGCCGCGCGGGCCTTCGCACAACGCATCGAAGTCGAACCAGGCCATGCCGGGCGCACGCGCGCGTACCGCGATGCGGCGGCCCTCCACCTCGATGCCGGCGTCGCGGTGGCCGTCATCGCCGCCGAGCTCGCGCCAGCGCCGCTGCAGCCATGCGTCCGCGTCGTCGTCGAGCGGCGCGCGGTACACCGGCGAGCGGGTCAGCGCGCGCAGCCGGTAGTCGGTGTCGCTCTGCATGTGCAGCACGTGGCAATGGTGTTCGATCAGTTCGATCGCCGGCAGGAAGCGCACGCGCTGCAGGCCGCCCCGGTACAGGTCGGAAGGCGCGGTATTGGAACTGGTGACCAGCACCATCGATTCGGCGAACATCCGCTCCAGCAGCCGCGCCAACAACATGGCGTCGCCGATGTCGCTGACGAAGAACTCGTCCAGCACCAGCACCCGCAGTCCGGCCTCGCGCCAGCCGTGCACGATCGCCGCCAGCGGATCGCGCTCGCCGCTGTGCGCGCGCAGCCCGGCGTGCACCTCGCGCATGAAGCGGTGGAAATGGGTGCGGCGCTTGCCCTCGCCGCGGCCGCGTTCGGGCGTCGCGCCGTCGAGCGCCTCGGGCTTGAGGTCGCGCAGCGCCAGGCCGCGGAAGAACAGGTCGATCAGGAAGGTCTTGCCGCGGCCCACGCCGCCCCACAGGTACAGGCCCGGCACCGGATCGGGGGCGCCGCCGAGCAGCCGGCCCAGCAGGCCGCCACGGGCGGGCGCGGCCGACAGCGCCGCGTGGATGCGGTCGAGCTCGCGCAGTACCGCGCGCTGTGCCGGGTCGTCCTGCCAGTCGTCGCGGGCGATGCCGGCGTCGTAGGCCTGCGATGGCGTTGGCGCCGCCTCCGCCTCAGCCATGGGCGCCGGGCGGAGCAGGCAGGTAGGGGCGCACCCCGTTCTTGACCGCGCCACGCAGGTCCATCAGCTTGCGGTGGAAGAAGTGGCCGGTGTCGGGCATGCGCACCAGCTCGGCCTGCGCCCCGCGCGTTTCCAGCCAGTCGTAGACCGACTGCGGATCGACGATTTCGTCGGCTTCGCCCTGGATCACCAGCCAGGGGCAGGCCGGCAGCTCGATGTCCTCGAAATCCCAGCGCCCGGCCGGCGGCGCGACCGAGATCAGCATCGCCGGCTGCAGGTCTGCCGTGGCGCGGATCGAGACGTAGGCGCCGAAGCTGAAGCCGGCGAGCCACAATGCATCGTCCGGGCACTGCGCGCGCACCCAGGTGGCCACCGCGCGCAGGTCGTCGAGCTCACCCTTGCCCTCGTCGAACTCGCCCTCCGACTCGCCGGTGCCGCGGAAGTTGAAGCGCACCGTGGTCGCACCGAGTTCGCGCAGCGCGCGCCCGATCATCGTGACCACCTTGTTGTGCATCGTGCCGCCCTCGGTCGGCAGCGGGTGGCAAAGCACCGCGACCAGCGGGCGCGGCGGCGCCTCGTCGGGTCGGTCGACGGCGACCTCCAGCTTGCCGGCCGGGCCGGGCAGGACGAGGGCGGCCGATTCGGCGGGGAAGACGGGGGCGTCCATGGCCACGATCATAGGGGGTGTGGCGTTCACGGTGTGCGCAGGCGTAGCCCGACCAGCAGCGGATCGTGGTCGGAACTGCGCCACGGGCCTTCGCCGGAAGTGTCGCCGTTGCTTGCACGATAGCCGACGTTCGCCGGCTCATCGGCGTTGTTGTGCCATTCCGCGGCCCCTGCCAGGCGTGCCGCCAAGGTCGGGCTGAGAAAGGCGTGGTCGAGCCGGCCGGCTCGGCCGTCGTAGACGTAGCTGTAGGGCCGGGTGGTGCCTTCGAGCGCATCCCGCCAGCCGGCGTCGCGAAGCATGCGGATCGGATCTTCCATCGCATAGGCGTTCAGATCACCGACGATCGCCGCAAGATCGCTGCCTGAACCTGTGGGATCGGTCTCCAGCCAATCCAGGAGCTGCCGCGCCGAATCGCGCCGCACGGCGTTCCAGCAGCCCTGGCCGTCGTCCTGATCGCGGTTGTCGCCGCCGGCGTCGCCGCAGCCCTTGGACTTGAAGTGGTTGACGACGACGGTGAACACCGGGCCGGCGTCGGTGCCGGCTGCGACCGGGACGAACGCCTGCGCCAGTGGTGCGCGGCTGCGGTGGCGGAACGGTCCGCTCTCGAGCGTGGCCGCCGCGCCGACCGCGCGGATCCGCGTGCCGCGATGGAGCAGGCCGACGCGGATGACGTCGTCGCCCGGTCCCGAGCCGGCATCGACGAAGCGCCAGTCGCCGCCGTTGCGGTTCAGCGCCGCCACCAGCCGGGCGATGCTGGAGTCCGGCCCGTAGCCGTCGTTCTCCAGCTCCATCAGCGCGACGATGTCGGGCTCGAGCGCGGCGATCGTCGCCACCAGGCGCGCGAGCTGTGCGTCCAGTTCCGCCGGCGAGCGCGCGCCGCGCTCGGTGGGAAAGCCGCCGCCCCGGCCGTTGCCGTTGAACAGGTTCTCGAGGTTCAGCGTGGCGATGCGGACGTCGCCGCCGACCCGCGGCGGCGGCGGCCGCGGCGCGGGCTGCAGGCGGACCGGCGCGGTCAGCTGCAGGCGGTAGCGGCCGAAGCGTTCATCGACGATGCCCACGATGTCTTCCACCACGCTGCCCGCACGCGGCGACTGTGCATCGTCGGGCAGGTACCAGACCCGGGCGGGATCCTGGTCGGCGCGGGCATCGTCGAGCAGCAGCGTACGGCGAGCGTTGTCGGCGGCGACCGCGGCCGCCTCGCGGCCGGGGCTGGCGATCTCGGTGGGGGCGAACAGGCGCCCGTCGAAGGCGGTGACCAATGCGCCGCGGCGGGCGAGGTCGTGCTGGCCGTTGACCGTCAGCGGGGCGTCGATCCGGACCTGCATGCCTTCGTAACGTTCCCAGTCGTCCGGAGGCGCTGCGATGGCGACGACCGTGACATCGCCGCGACCCAGCGGCTCGACCGCGAGCGGCCGCAGCGCGGTCACGGTGGCGTCGCCGTCGCCGTGCTCGAGCACGCGGCCGCGCACCCGCACGCGCTCGCCCTGGCGCACCTCGAAGGCGTTCTCGGCGAGCACGAACAGGCCGTCGGCGGTGGCCGGGTTGCCGTCGCCGGCGTCCTGCAGGAACCAGCCGCCCAGATGGCGGCCGAAGTTGCCGGTGACCACGCCCTCCACGGTGACCTCGCGCCCCTCGAGCGGGCTGCGGGCACCATCGCCCTGCACCGCGCCGATGGCCTCGGTATCGCCCCCGGTCGCCTGCGGTGGCGCGACGGGCGGATCGCAGGCGGCCAGCAGCATGGCCAGGGCGAACGGCAGGATGGCACGCATCGGAATCTCCTCGGTCGGCCGGCGCAAACGCAAACGCAAACGCCGCCCGGAGGCGGCGTCGTGCGTACGGCCCGGGGACCGAGCTTACTTCAGGTTCTCGATCATCCAGTCCACCGCCGCGATTACCTGTTCGTCGCTCAGCGCCGGGTTGCCGCCGCGCGGCGGCATGACACCGGCCGCGCCGGTGAAGCCCTCGATCGCATGCCGGTGCAGGGTGTCGTCGCCCTGGGCGATGCGCGCGTCCCACTGCGCCCGCTCCAGCGTCGGCGCGCCGCCGGCGCCGCTGGTGTGGCAGCCGGCACACAGGTTCTGGTAGATCACCGAGCCGTCGGTGGTGCCGCCGTAGGCGACCTGTGAGGCCGCGGCCGCGGCTTCCGCGGCGCTGGCCGCGGCCTGTGCCGCGGCGCCGGTGGCGCCGGCGTAGACCTCGCCGGCCGGTGCGATCCGGTCGAGCCGCTGCTGGACCACCGCATCGGGCACCTCGGCCGGGATCGCGCGGTGCAGCCAGGCGGCCAGGCCGATCAATCCCGCGGTGACCAGCATCAGGAACAGGATCACCAGCGAGAACTTCTTCAGGAAATCGAGATCGTAATTGCGCACGAAAACACCCTTGGCACGTGGCCGCGCGGCCACAGCTAGCGGCGGAGTATAGAACACGCGATAGCCGGCTCATCCCGGCCCGGCGGCCGTACGACGGCGATCACAGCGAGGTTTTACAGCGAAGCTGGCGCGCCTGGAGGGATTCGAACCCCCGACCAATGGCTTCGGAAGCCACTACTCTATCCGGCTGAGCTACAGGCGCACGGGTCGCGCATTTTAGCGGAAATCGAACCGTTATTGCCTACCACGCCGGATTGCGATGGTTCTCGCGGCGGATTGGGCAGATAGAATGCGTTGACTCCCGCGGAAGACGATCCATGCGCCCGTACCGTGCAAGCCGTGTCGCCGCGCGACCCAGAGCCCGTTCGCTGCGTCCGGGCTGAGCCTCCGCATGGGCTGGCACTGGTGGACGCCCGCCGGCGATCTGCTGCTGATATGGCCGGCGGCCCTGCTGACCGCAGGGCTGCTGGCGCGCCAGGGTGGACGATCCGCGCGGGCGGTCTGGCACTGGCCGTTGTGGCTCGGAGTGGCCAGCCTGCTGGTGGCCGCCAGCAAGGTCGCATTCTATGGCTGGGGCACCGGGATACGGGCCTGGAACTTGAGCTGCTTCAGCGGACATGCGGTGCTGGCCCTGGGGTTCTGGCCGGCGTTCCTGGCGGTGCTGGTGCCCCCGCAACGGCCGGGCCTGCGCACGGCAATGGTCGCCGCGGGACTATGTCTGGGCCTGTTGGTCGGCCTGTCGCGGGTCACACTGGGCTTGCATCCGCCGTCCGAGGTGCTGGCGGGGATTGGGCTCGGTGGCGGGGCGGCATGGCTGGCGCTGCGCGCCGTGCGCGGAATCCGGCTGCCGTTGGGTCGTGGATCGGCTGCGCTGGCGATGCTGTTGGCAGTGGGACTGTGGGGCGGCAGCCGGCTCGCGCCGTCGCTGCCCACCGAGCATTGGTTCCGCCAGGCTGCGATCGTGCTGTCGGGCAACGAGCAGCCGTACTCGCGCCGCATATGGCGGCAGGCGGAGCGGCTACCGGAGCGGAGCTAGCGTGGAGGCGCGGAGTTGCTGAACGCGACCAGGTCGTCATCCCCGATGAGGGTTGAAGCTCGTTCGAAAGGAGTACGGAAACACCCTTCTGTTGCGATGCGGGTTGCATTTTGTCGCCGTTACGGCAAAGTGTGCACCAGTTGGCACAAAGGCGCCGCGCTGAACTATAGGCCGCGCGGGTTCGATCGGGTTACGGACTTGTCGGCAATCTGCCGGCAACAGGGGGGGAAGATGCTGATTTTCCTGTTGGGTCTTTCGTTGGGTACCTGCCTTGGCGCCGTGGCGCTGGGCATCGTCGCGAGCAACAAGAGCGAAGCCCGCTAATCGCGACGCATCGATAGATCGAGGCCGGATTCCTCCGCGAATGCGGCCCTACTTCTGCGGCCCTACTTCGCCTTGCGGTGCGGGCGGGGTCCGGGCCGGCGCATGCCTCGCGGCAACGCCATCTGTGCTCACCCCAACCTACGGACTGACCAGCCGTCCGGTCTTTGTGCCGGCAGTCCAACGCTGCAAGCACCAGCCCTCGCGCCGGGCGATGGCACATGCCAGTCGAGTCAGCTGCCGTCGGCCTCAGCCATTGGAATGAAGTGCTGCGCTCGGGCCGGCTTGCTCTTCCAGTAATCGAGCCCGTAAACCTGCTGGCCGGATGCGTACCGACAGCCGAGATGTCAGCCGCTCGAAGCGGCTACGGGGCGTCGCGCGCTCGACGGGACATTCGCCCAATAGATCAACCCCGCCATATAAGTGAAGAACACGACCGTGATCGGCGTGTAGACGTCGATGTCCTGGAACGTACAGTACACAATGAATGACGGTAACCCTCCAAGCGCAGCGATTGCATAAGGCCGCATGCAGCCAAATGCAGCGGACCGCCGCATCAGTTTCAGGGCCAGCTTCCCGCCTTTCACGATGGGAAATAGGAAGAATGCAATGAATGCCGCAGCCGCACCAAGCCCCCCGCCGCGAACGAGCGTCGAGAACAATGTCGAGTGCGAACCGATCGGGATGGCCAAGTCATTCACGCGCGGCTTGACGCCCAGGCCAATCAAGGGGTTCACGCGCATCGCCTCATCGAATGAGGCTTGGTATGCAATGAAGCGCGCATTGGAAGAACCCTCGCGCATGTCATTGACCTCTGCCAGCATGTCGGGCAGGAAGATCAACGCGGCACCCAGGACAAGCGGAGCACCTGCAAACACCAGCAGGTAGTACTGTTTTCTGATCACCGCCAGAGCGATGACCATCACGCCGAGCAACGCTCCAAGCAGCGCCGCGCGCGTCAAGGTGGCAGCAATCGTTAACAGGACAAGACCAAGGAACGCAAACATCAGCCAGCGGTAGCGCGTCATCGCGAAACCGGCCGCAATGAACCCTGAAATCGCGATCAGGCCCGCACTCGCCGTCGCATTGGTCGCCAAGATCTTCAAGCGCGGCATGTCGCCACCCCCGAACCAGTCTCGGGCCACGAATTCGGCCTTCAGATAGAGGCCGAGCAGGTTGTCCATTGGCGGAAGCACGAAGCCGAGCAGGGTTGGTATGCCGAGCACCTGCAGCTTTCCCGAGAACACTGCATAAGACAATGGCACTGCCAACAGGATGGAGATTGCGCATAGCCTCCACAGAACCCGCGACACCCTGGCGACCCAAGCATCGTCCATCTGGTAGAGGAGCTTGAAGTAGGTGTAGTGGCAGTAGCCCACCAGCATTACGCTTATGTTGTGTAGCGCCGCAACGGTGCGCGACAGATCGATATCAAAGACCGCTGTATTATAAGCAAGGGACAAGGCCAATATGCCCGAGACACCAAGAACTGCGATCTGGAATCCGTCGCGCGGAATCATCGCGCGACGTAACAGGAGCGCTATGTAAAGCGATGAGGCATGGAAAACGAAGAAGCCAAATCCCAGCAGCCACCATAGCGGGATCAGCGCGATGCAGAAGAGGGGAACTGAATATTTGTTGAAACTGAACATCATTCGTTTCAGCAACAGATGGCGATAGACGAGCAAAATTCGCGCTGATCACGAACTACCTTGCGTATTGCTCGGGCGTTTCCCTTGCCCAGCTGGAGGAACTTCGTCACAGATGTCATGGAGCCTTGTCCAAGTCGATGGTCGTCTGGCGTCGCTTTGAGATGAGCCAGTCCGCCAGCCGGCGATAACCCGCCGTCGGCACGAATACTTGGAGGAACACGCGCGCCGCGAGCTTCGGTGAATAGCAGCCACTCAGCAGTGCGCGTGCATACAGCGAGATCGCGCGCCTCCAATGGCCTTGTTTAAAATGGCATTTTGCCACGTGCCAGCCTGCGTCGGCACGCTTCGCCCGTGCGGTCAGCAACCCTGCGACGCTATCATGCCAGTCCGTCCGAATCGTTGGATCGAACGAGCTGGAGACACGCCTGGGATCTGCTTGATCCATCCAGCGCGCTTGCGGGCGCGCAAGCATAGAAATACGGGCTCCGGAGGTGGAAAGCCGGATGGCAAAATCGGTGTCTTGGCCAAAGCGGAGACCGGGACTGTAGCGGACTGCTGTCGCCAGGGAACGTGGAAGGACGAGCGTCGAGGTCTGTATGAAGCCGGTATCGGCCAGCAGGTATTCGGAGACGTCCTCGCCCTCATCGATGCCCCGGGGCGGCTTCAGGAGCTCCCTGCCTTCGCCGCGGTCGGCGATGACTTGCCCGTACACCACGCCATTATCGGGCCCCGCCTCCAGCGCGGTGACCGCATCAGTCAGGTGCCAAGGCAGGAAGAGGTCATCGGAGTCCAGCAGGGCGATGTACTTGCCTTGGGCCTCATCAATTCCACGGTTACGCGCGACACATGCGCCGGCGTTGGCTTGGCGCAGCAACTTCAATCGAGCATCCTGGATTTCTTTGAGCCGCTCGACCGATCCATCGGTCGAGCCATCATCCACGACGATGACTTCGACGTTCGTATAGTCCTGGCCGAACACCGAGCTGACCGCATCCACAATCGTTTCAGCACGGTTGTAGAGCGGTATGATGACCGACACCAGGGGTTGCTGGGAAAGACACATCGTCAGATTCCCAGTTCCTTGGCGAGAACGTGATGGAGCAGTGAACGCTGTTCTGTGAACGCACGCGTTAATTCTTGCCGCCCTTGCTCCAAGGTCATCAATGGCTTGCCTCCATCCACGATCAGGCCCCCAAGCCCAACAGAGTGCAGCAGGTCGGTGATCTTTCGGTTCTTTCCGCCAATCGCCAGGCAAAATGGAAGCGCACCTTGCGATGCAGCAAGCAGGATCACGTGGAGGCGGTTGCTCACCACGAACGTCGTGCCTGAGTATGCGGATTCCAGGTCCGCGATCTTGGATGCATGCCGCGCATACGCGTCAGAACCACGCCAGATCGTACTCAAGCGTCTCATGGGTTCGATGTCGCGCTCGACCTGGGATATGAAGGTGGTCGACTCCAGACAGACACTTCCGCCGATCGTTTCGGCTAGCGCTCTTACACGCGCATGCAACTGCGCAATTTCTTCGGTGTCGAGATTGTCCTCACGCAGCGACACGAGCACCTGCCCTTGAGTCGATGGCTTGGCATTGACAGGGAGGTTGAATGCAAGATCCGGGCAATACTCAACGCTGGAGAAGTCGTACTGGCGGGCCCGCGAGACCGAGCCGGCATCCCGTATCCCATAGAAGTACATTGACCGGGATAGCTTCGCCTCAAGTCTGAGACGAAGCCCATCCATGCGGCTTATGGATGCACCGATCTTTATAATGCGAACGCCGAAGAGCTTCAATAACGGAAACAACGCAGCGCGGAAGATGTCCCCCGGTGACACGCCACCCGGCGGGTCACCCGGAGTCAAAACAAGGTAATGTTTACATCCGCCCCTCAAAATAGCGCTCCCGAGCAGGCTGGCCATTAATCGCCATTTTCCACGGAATGCGATCTCATCGTGCTTGACCCGAATCTCTTCGAGGAAGCTGGCCGGGGCTCCTGCGCTGGCAACTTTGAGCTCGCCATATTGTCGCAATAAGCTCAGTAACTCGCGATTGATCAGCGCATCTCCCGCATTGGAAAACTGCGTACTGGCTGAAAAATAAAATAACTGGTGAAGCTTTGACATTGATTTATCCAGGATCAGGCTCGAAAAGCGGAATCCAGTGTGGAGCACACGACGCGTCACCTGCCAAGAAGGTGCAGGGCCCGCCACAGATTTTAATCAAACCTGCTCTCTTCTCGAGAGCCGATCAGCGGACCAGATTCTTGATGGACCTGTAAATTTTGCGGAAATCCTCGACGCTCGGGACGAGGAAGTTGGCCGGCGCCACATTGAATCGCGCTCGGCAAGTGATGATGTACCCGATGAGCATGAGGTATTGCCCCAGCACGAGCGCCAAGGCGCCTCCATTGATTCCCAGCTTGGGGACGAGCCATAAAGCGAGAAGCAGGTTGATCACCAGGCTCGCCAACATCACCGGCGTGCCGAACAACGGTCGCCCTTGTCCGGCGATGGCCGGATAGATGATCTTGTTGGCCGCCGCCGCGCCGAGGCCGAAAGCGAGAACGCGCAAGGCGTCGCCGGCGCCGCTATAGCCGCTGCCCAGCAACAACTGCAGGACCAGTGGGGCGAACAACGCAACCAGCGCGGCCCCCAACGTGAAGCTCCAGAAGATCCAGCAAGCCACGCGGGCCGTCTTGGCAAGCACCTGGTCGGTCTTGGTGTCGCGGACGGACCTGGAGAACACCACAAGGCCGAATGCCGTCGCCGCCTCCAATACGATCTCATTGACACGAACGGCGGCAAAGAAGAGGCCGGCCGCGGCCGCATCGAAATGGTGCTCGATGACAAACATGCTCAGACGGGAGCAGAGCGTCACCAGGAACAGATTGAACGCGAATGGGATACCGTAGCCGATCAGGCCCTTGAGGCGGCCCAGCTTCGGCCGCAGCCCGGAGACGCCACGTAGTGCCAAGCGGGCGGCGACGGGCGCGGCGAGGGCGAAGGCCAGCGCGTAGGCCCAGATGGCGCTGAGGATGGTGGTGGCTGCCGTGGCGGCCAGAAGCAGCGCAAACAATGCCAGCAGCGCACGGGGAAGCGCTTCGGTGGCGCTGAACGCGCGGATATCGCCGCGGCCCAGGAACACCCCCTGCAGCAACATCACCAGCATGGTGCCGGCAACGCCGACGAAGATCGCGCCACCGGATGCCGTCGGAGAGAGCCCGGGCAGCGCTTTGCCGTACGTCAGGAAAACGATGGCTGCGCTGATGGCCGCCAACAGCGGCCAGACGGCCAGGGCCGTGGCCGCGCCTTCGCCGATGCCGATCTGCTCGCGGCCGATCTGGTAGGCGACCGATTGCCGCAGCCCCAGACCGCCCAGCAGCGCGGAAAGGGTGATCGCCGTTGTGACGATACCGAACCATCCGAATTCGGCGGGGGACAGGAACCGGGCCAGCAGGACAAAGGACAGCAACTGCGCCAAGCGGATGAAGCCACGGGCAAACAGGATGGTGAACGCATCGCGGAAAAGGCCGTTCATGCCGTGTCTGTCGCTTCGGCCCGCATCTGCCATCGTTCCTCGGCCGCGCTGACACGAACCCGCCCCACGGGCACGATACCGCCGTCAATGACCGCATACATCAGGGATTCTCCTGACCTGACTGAAGGGGCGGGGCGCTCAAGAAGCGGAAGCGCGTTGCGTGTATCGGACGAGGCGATAGGCGGCAACGGGATTGGTGACCATGTAGCGCCAGAGCAGGCGCTTCGGATCGTCGAGGGCCCGGAACAGCCATTCCAGGCCGAGCTGCTGCATCCACGGCGGCGCCCTCGGCACGTCTCCCGCCAGGAACGCATAGAGGCCGCCACACGTCTTGATCCAGCCGACGCCGTGCAGGTTCCTTCGATTCCTGACGGCCCAGTACTCCTGCCGCGGCTTGCCCAGCGCGACCCAGAGCACGTCCGCCCCGCTGCGGCGGATCTCCTCGCAGACCGTCTCGTCCTGGTTCGGTGCGAAGTAGCCGTCGCGGCTGCCGACGATCTCCACCTTCGGATAGAGGCGCCTGATGGCCTCGACCGCGGCGCGGTTCTGCTGCTCCTTCGCGCCCAGGATGTAGAAGCGCAGGCCGTGCCGTTCCGCCGCGTCGGCCGCGTCGTGGAAGAAGTCGGTCGTGGCGATGCGCTGGGGCAACGGATGCCGGGTGAGGCGGCTGGCGAGCACCACCGGCATGCCGTCGGCATGGATGATGTCGGCCTGCGCCATGGTCTCGGCGAATTCCCGATCTCGTCCGGCCAGCGCAATGCCCTGCCCGTTGGAGGACAGCACCACCTTCGGCAGCCAATGCTCGCGGTCGTTCCGCGCGGCCAGGCAGTCCTGCACCATGCAGTCGGCCAGTTGCCGCCGGGTGACCGAGGCGGTGGCAAACCCGCCCACGCGGACCACGGGAAAGTCATAGGGGTTGGAGTGCGGCATCGGACGTTCGTGGTTGTTCAACGTGGTAGAAATCGCGGTACCAGCGGGCGAAGCGCTCCAGCCCGATGGCGAGGTCGGTCCTGGGCGCGAACCCGTGGTCGAGTTGGGTACGGTCGATGTCGGCGTAGGTGGCGTACACGTCTCCCGGCTGCATCGGAAGCATGCGCATCTCGGCGCGCCTGCCCAGCAACCGTTCCAGCAAGGTGATCATGTCCAGCAGCCGCTCCGGATGGTTGTGGCCCAGGTTGTAGACCCGGTGCGGCACCGGATCGGCGAGCGCGGCGGGTTCGGCGGACACGATGGACGCGATGCCGTCGACGATGTCGTCGATGTAGGTGAAATCGCGCTTCATGTCGCCGTGGTTGTAGACATCGATCGGCCTGCCTGCCGTGATCGCGTCGGCGAACTTGAAGTAGGCCATGTCCGGCCGGCCCCAGGGGCCGTAGACGGTGAAGAAGCGCAGGGAGGTGATCGGGAACCGGTACAGATGCGCATAGGCATGGCACATCATCTCGTCCGCCTTCTTGGTCGCCGCGTACAGCGACACCGGCGCATCCACCCGGTCGTCCACCGAGAACGGAAGTCGGGTGTTGGCGCCATAGACCGACGACGAGGAGGCGAAGACCAGGTGCTTGACGCCGTTGTGGCGGCAGCCTTCCAGCACCGTCAGCGCGCCGGTCAGGTTGCTATCGACGTAGGCGAAGGGATTCTCCAGCGAATAGCGCACCCCGGCCTGCGCCCCCAGGTGCAGCACCAGGTCGAAGCCATGCTCGCGGAACAGCGCGGCCATGCCGTCGCGGTCGGCCAGGTCCAGCTTGAGGAAGGAGAACCCCGGCCTTCCCTCGAGCTGGGCGAGCCGTGCGTGCTTCAGGCGCACGTCGTAGTAATCGTTGAGGTTGTCGATGCCGACGATCTCATGCGCCTCGCCGAGCAGACGCAGCGAGCTGTGATATCCGATGAAGCCGGCGGCGCCCGTGACGAGAATCTTCATGTGCTGGTCGTCCAGAAGGGCCGGTCAATCCGCGCCGAACAGGTCGCGGCTGTAGACCTTGTGCTCGACATCGCGCAGGTCGTCGGTGATCCGGTTGGCCACGATGACGTCCGACTGCTGCTTGAACGCCGCCAGGTCGTTGACGACCTGCGAGTGGAAGAACTCGGCATCGCTCAACACCGGCTCGTGGACGATCACCCCGATGCCCTTGGCCTTGATCCGCTTCATGACGCCCTGGATGCTCGAGGTGCGGAAGTTGTCCGAGCCGGCCTTCATGACCAGGCGATAGATCCCAACCACGCGTGGGCTCCGGCGGATCACCTCGGCGGCGATGAAGTCCTTGCGGGTGGAATTCGACGCGACGATGGCGTTGATCAGGTTCTGTGGGATATCGCAATAGTTGGCCAGCAGCTGCTTGGTGTCCTTGGGCAGGCAATAGCCGCCGTATCCGAACGAGGGATTGTTGTAGTGGCTGCCCACGCGTGGGTCCAGCCCGACGCCCTCGATGATCTGGCGCGTGCCCAGCCGGTGGCTGGCGGCGTAGGTGTCCAGTTCATTGAAGAAGGCCACGCGCATGGCCAGGTAGGTGTTGGCGAACAGCTTGATCGCCTCGGCCTCGGTCGGATCGGTGAACAGGATCGGCACGTCCTGCTTGATTGCGCCTTCCCGCAGCAGGCCCGCAAAGGTCTCGGCCCGGGCCGATCGCTCGCCGACGATGATCCGGCTCGGATGCAGGTTGTCATGCAGCGCCCTGCCCTCCCGCAGGAACTCCGGGGAGAACAGGATGTGGTCGCAGCCGAATTGTTCCCGCACCTTGACGGTGTAACCCACGGGCACGGTCGACTTGATGACCATGACCGCCTTCGGATTGATCGCGAGCACGTCAGAGATGACCGACTCCACCGAGCCGGTATTGAAACAGTTGGTCAGCGGGTCATAGTCGGTCGGCGTGGCGATCACGACGAAATCCGCGCCTTCATAGGCCAGCGGCTTGTCGAGCGTGGCGTTGAAGTCGAGCGTGTGGTTGCTCAGGTAGTGCTGGACCTCATGGTCCTCGATCGGGGTCTGCCGCCGGTTGAGCAAGTCGACCTTGGCCGAATCGATATCGAGCGCCACCACCTGATGGTGCTGGGCAAGGAGGATGGCGTTGGAGAGGCCGACGTATCCGGTACCGGCGATGGCGATTTTCATGGAGGTGGGGGCTCGTTCTTTTGTTGGTTTCGTCGTGTTTCCGGCGCCGGGGAAGCCGGACGATCCGTCCGCCGCGCCGCCCGGGAACGCACATCCTGTGCATGCAACAGCGTGCTCAGTAGGCGTTCTTGCCGAAGAAGCCCTTCAGCACGGTCATTGCGATGATTTTCAGGTCGAGGGCGAGCGACCAGTTCTGCAGATAGAACAGGTCGTATCTCACCCGCTTGGCCATCTTCTCCAAGGTGTCGGTTTCGCCGCGCAGGCCGTTGACCTGGGCCCAGCCGGTAATGCCCGGCTTGACCCGGTGCCGCTGCATGTAGTGGTCCACCAGGGTCTTGTAATGTTCGTTGTGGGCGATCGCGTGCGGGCGCGGGCCGACGATCGACATCGTTCCCTGCAGTACGTTGAAGAACTGCGGCAGCTCGTCCAGGCTGGTGCGGCGCAGGAAGGCGCCCAACGGCGTCACCCGCGGGTCGTCGCGCGTGGCCTGGGTCACCTGGCCGTCGTGTTCCTGGTGCACGCGCATGCTGCGGAATTTCCAGACCTCGATCGGCTTGCCGTCGCGGCCGTGGCGCAGCTGGCGAAACAGCACCGGACCGGGCGAGCTCAGCTTCACCGCCACCGCGATGGTCGTCAGCAACGGCGAAATCAGCAGCAGGATCAGCGATGCCAGCAGCTTGTCCTCGGCGGCCTTGACCACGCGGGCTTCGCCGTCCAGCGGGCTGGAGCGCAGGTTGATCACCGGCAGGCCGAGAAAACTGTCGACGGAGTGGTTCAGCAGACGCATGCCGAACAGGTCGGGCAGGTACTTGACGTCGGCGGTGGAGTGTTCCAGCTGGGCGAGAGCGAAGGAGATCTTCGCTTGCTCATGCATCGGCAGGGCAAGCCAGACCTGGTCGATGTGGGAGGACTCGACATAGCCGCCGAGGTTCTCCAGGCCGCCGAGCATCGGCACACCGGTCAACTGGCCACGATCGGCATGGGTGGCGAACCAGCCGCGCACCCGGATGCCGGCCCAGTGGCTGCGGCGCAAGGTGTCGAGAATGCGTTGTGCGTCCGGATTGGCGCCGACGATGACCGCACTGCGCAAGTCCAGGCCACGCTCGCGCACCCAATGCGCGGCACTGCGCACGCCCACGCGCAGCGCAACGGCAGCGCACAGCGACAGGCCGAACCAGCTCAGTGCCCAGATCCGCGAGATGTCGCCGGTCAGCTTCAATGCCGCCGCATAGACCAGCAGCACGACGAACAGCAACGCCCATTGCGCAGTCAACTTGAGTATTTCGGCCACCAGGCCGCGGCCGCGCCAGCTGCGGTACAGCGACGAGCCGTTGAGGATGAGCAGCGCGAACACCAGGGTGTGAGCGATGGCGCGCAGATATTCGAGCGGCAGATCGGCGTTGCCGAAGCGCAACCGGTAGGCAAGCGCGGCCGTGCCGGCGAGAATGGCCAGATCCCCCAATCGCAGGCCCAGGCCGAAAGCGATCGTGAATTTGCTGGCGCTGGGCCAAGCGCTCTCGGCTCCGCGCCGAAGGGACATGGATGGCATTTCGCGTTTCCACTGATTTTGGCGTCGGTTTTCCCTCCCGACCACCACGGCATCGCGGCGAAAGCCGGCGTTGCCGCACATGCATTGGTCAAGCCAACGTTGCCGGTGTTAATACGTACAACGAAGTTATGACCGAGGCATGGCAATTACATCTGGATAATGACTGGACTTACTCGACAGTTTTTCGCGCGAATTCCGCAGCCATAACCGGCCGCCGCGGATGCGCGGATCCCAGCGCAATAATCTTCGGGATCAATTCCAGATGCCCCCGAAGCAAATATAGATGGGTGGAAGCCCGCGGCGCAATACATATTGTCGACGCAAAATCGGAACTGTGACGAATGCCGATATCGATCGAAGCGTTGTGTGCGCTTGATCGCAACTGCCGTGCGCCGACCAGGCCGATGCGAACGGATACCGGCGAGGCGGTAGTATTTTTGTAATCTCTTTCGAGGGTGTCGTATTGGTTACTCATCGATCCGATCGATATTCTCGAAGAAAAAGCTCCGGTCGCGTTCGTCGGTCATGTCGTACAGGTGGTACTTGCGGCCCAGGCGGGCGCCGCCGTCCCGGGTGAGCGGATTCCAGAGCACGGTGGAGCGTGCGCGGGTCGAGCGCGGCAGGAACAACTCGAACGGCACGGAAAAGTAGATGCCCTTGTCGAAACTGCCTTCTCCGAACTGCTCCGAAGACACGTCGGTCAGGGTGAAGTACGCGCCCATGATGGCGCCGTTGTCGAAGACCCGCGCAAGATTGACGGTCGCCCCCCAGTCGCCGGCCAGGTAGCGGCCCGCGCTGACGATTGCCCGGATGCGCGGATCCTCGCCGAGCTGGTAGTACAAGCTGGCGTGGCCTGTCGCGACCTCGTAGTCCCGGAAACTCGCGTTCTGCCGGAAGCCGCGCTGCTTGACCCAGTTCGCCTCCAGGCCGAGCGCCCAGCGCTCGCCGAAGGGCCGGTACAGCACCTCGCCGCCGACGCCGCCGTACATGTACTCCAGCATGCCGGCGTAGGCCATGCCGTAGACATCGCGCGATAGCTGGCGGACGCCGGTCAGCTGCAGGGTGGGGAAGGTGACATCGGCAGTCGTCAGATAGCGGCGCAGGTCGGTGCGCACGCGCGGCAGGTTGCTCGGCGCGTCGTACCTGAACTTGTCGTAGTTGTTGAGCAGGTTGGCGCTGGCCGTGCCGCTGAGCCACAGGCTGCGGTTGAAGAAATAGCTTGCCGAGTAGTCGGCCGAAACCTGGTACAGGAAGAAGGCGTCCGGGCCGCCGAGGTTCTGCCCGAAGCTCAACGAAAGGTCCTGGTCGAACCGGTCCAGGGGCGCCTGGTACAGCACGTCGCGCCGCTGCCGGCTCGGTGGGTTGAGCTCCACGTTGCGGGTCAGCTCGTCCAGGCCGATGCGGCCGTCGCGATAGTCCGCGAACTTGCCGCGGTGGACGCTGGCCTCGGCCATCGGCATGCCCAGGGTGGTGTTGATCAGCGTGAACCACTCGACGTCGGGGCCGGCCGCATGGTCCAGGATGCGGGCGCTGCGCCCCAGCCCCTTGGCGGGATAGAGATAGCGTCCCTGCGCACCGGTGACCAGCAGCTCGCTGCCGCGCAGCTGGATCTGCTCGACATTGAATCCGGCGTTGTCGCGCAGCAGGTCCGCCACGGCCTCCCAGTCGGTCCCGGCCAGCGCCTGCAGGTCGCGTTCGCGTTCGGCGCGGGCCTTGTCGGCGGCGTCGCGATGGAATCCCGGCGCGATGCCGCCGTCGGCCTGCGCGCCGGCGACGGCGACGGCGACGGCGACGGCGGCGTCTTCGGCGGTCGCGCCGAGTTGGCGTGGCGCGACCGGCGGCGGGTCGAGCGGCTTGGCCATCGCGACGGCCTGGTCGAGATTGGTGCGCAGGGTGATGCCGACCATGGCCTCGTTGCCGCGCTCCCAGCCGAGGGTGAACTGCACGTTGGGATGCGCGGTCAACACCGCGCCGACGTTGATGGGGCTGCTGCTCGGGCGTATCCGGATGCGCCGGGGCTCGTTGCGGTAGTCGTTGCCGTCGTATTCCAGCTTCAGCTCCAGCGGTTTCCATGGCGTCCGCCAGGCGATGCCGCCGAATACGCCGACCCGGCCGCGGAACATGTTGCTCAAGCCGAACTTGCCGGCGTTGACGACCGAACTGGTGGGAGTCGGGCGTTCCTTGAAGCGGTCGTCCAGGGCGCCGAGCGGATTGCCGAAATCACCCCGGTTGCCGAGATAGCCGGTGGCCGCGCCTGCACTGACGTCGACCGGTCCGAAGCGCTTGCTGGCGACCAGGTACTCGCCGGAAAACAGCCCGGTGCCGCCGAGGTCGCGGATGCCGAAGGCCACCTCGGGCAGCCACCGGCTCTCGCGCCACAGGCGCAGCTTCACGTCGATCGATTTGTCCTTGTAGTGCTGGTCGCCGCTGAGCGACGGCGAGCCGTAGCGTATACCGGTGACGTTCATGTAGCGGAACGTGCCCTCCAGCCACGAGAACGGCTGCATCGAGACGTTGTAGCGGCTGTAGGGCGAGGTGTGCGTCGCGGTGAAGGCGAGTTCGCCGGGCGCGGCCATGCGCGCGCTTGGGGTCTGCATCAGGCCGACTCCGCCCCAGTCGCTCTGGCTGGACAGGGTCTGGCCATGGACGCCGGCGCATGCGCCGAGGGCAAGCAGCCCGAGGACCGGACGCGACAGGTCCCGGCACGCGGGCGGCATCAGCGCGCGGCTCCGGCCACAGGCAGCGGTTGCGTGGCGATGAAGTCGGCCAGTGCGGCATTGAACCCGGCATCGATCTCGCCCAGCGCGCGTTCGGACAGGGGAACGTAGAGGACCGCGCCCGGCGCCAGCGGATGCGGCGCGCTGCGGTTCCAGGCCGCGATGCCGAGCCGTTCGACATGACCGTCGGGTTGGATCACGTACAGCCAGTCCCGGTCCGACAACGGTGCAGGCGGGCAGTCGTGCAGATAGGCCTTGGCGTCGCGCAGCGGAACATGTTCCAGTTCGCACGCCTGCGCGACCAGGCCTACCACCCGGATGCTGTCGGGACGGAGCGGGTAGAGAAAGCGGTCGCCGTCGGCGAGTGGGCGGTTCTCGCGCGGGTCCGCCTCCAGCGCGCGCGGTTCCAGCCGGTTGCGGACCCGGCCGGTGACCGGCAACGTGCCCAGCCATTGCCGCAGGCGGTCGGCCGCGACGGCGACCTCGGCACCGGTTCGCGCCTGCGATTGCAGCGCCTGCAGGTCGTACAGCAGGCCGGCCTTGGCACGGGTCTGCGCGATCACCGCTTCGCGCCGCAGCAGCGCCGCGCCGAGGGGATAGGCCTGCGGGTCCGGCATCGCCGCCAGCGCCGCGTCGGCCAGCCGCGAGCCGGCCGGGAATTCGTGGACGCCGGGCCGTTGCACCGCGCCTTCCACCGTCGCGCGCAGCGCCGGCGGCTGTCCCAGCGCCGGCGCGCTCGCCGCGATCGCGAGCAAGAAGGTCATGCCGAGCGGCAGACGAAGGCGCGTCATCCGGCGCCTTCCGCCTGGTAGGGCTTGAGCTGGAGGATTTCCAGGGTGATGCCCGGCGCCAGCAGCTGACGGCTCTTCCAGATGAAACCGCTGGCCGGGTCGGCCCAGTAGTCGTTGGTCGCCTCGACGCCGGGCCCGCGCAGGGTTTCCCGGAAATGCAGCAGGTCGCGCTCGACGCCCAGGATCGTCATCCGGGTGTTGCCGACGCGCCGCAGCCGGCCGGTGACCGGCACGCCGTAGCGGTAGCCGGGCATCCAGTCGTAGCGGCGCGCCACCTGCCGCGGCTGTTGCAGTTGCGGCAGGCGAGCGAAGGGATTGTCGCCCTCGATACGGATATCGGCCGCGTCCTGCGCCAGGCCATGGCTGCCGCTGAGCAGGCCGTCGCGCAGGTAGACGATCTTGCGGTCGCCGCTGTAGAAGGCCTGGCGGCCATCGTCGACATTGCCCAGCAGCAGGACGGCGCCTCCCTCCGGGCCGACGACCTGGATCTGCGCGTACGGACTGGCCGCCACCTGCTCGGCCGTCGGCGTGACATCGGGAGCGCGGGCGAAGGCCAGGCGGAGCCCCTCCAGGCTCGCCCGGCTGAGGCTGGTGCTGCCGCAGCCGGCGACCAGCAGCGCCGCCGCCAGCAGCAGGCTACCCGGAAGGATGATCTTCCAGGCATTTTCTTGCGCCGGCGGCACCAGCCTCTGCCGGCCATCGCGAGCATGTCTGGCCGCAGCGTGCGAAGCGACAAAACCCATGAACAAATCCCGGAGATGGTGGGCCTAGTCGTTGATGTCGCTGCTGGCGCGGGCCGCGTTGGTGATGATTCCGGAGAACGGCAGCAACTGGACCACGAAACGGTTCCAGCGGGTGATGCCGGAGACACCGACGAAGACCACATCGCCCGGCAACAGCTGGAAGTGGCTGGCCACGGCGAACGCCGATGGCGATTTGGCCTCGAGCTGATAGATCGCCGAAGGCGCCTGTTGCAGATCCGCGGTGCCGCGAATGACGTAGACCGCATTGCCGTTGGCCGTGGTCTGGGACAGCCCGCGCGCGCGGCCCAATGCCTGGCTCAGCGTGATGGTGCCGGTCCTGAAGTTGAGCGCGCCGGGCTGGTTGACCTCGCCGACGACGAAGACTTCCTTCTCGTCCAGGAACGGCACGTAGACTCGGTCATTGCCCTTCAGGTAGACCGGCGCTCCGGCCAGGTCGTCGATGTTCAGCGTGTAGGTGACGCCGTCGCGGCTCAGGCGCAGCCCAGACAGATCGGCTTCGGTCGGATGGAGGCCGGCCTGGCTGATCGCGTCGTTCAAGGTCAACGACGTCACGGTGACCGGGATCGGCTCGGAGTTCGTCACCGCACCGCTCACCCAGATGCGCTGGCTGGCGTAGGTCAGTATCGACACGTCCACCTGCGGCGATTCCAAGTAGGTGGCCAGCTCCGACGTCAGCGTATCGCGCAACTCCTGCGGCGTCGCACCCGCGGCCTGGATCTTGCCGACATAGGGATAGAACAGCGAACCATCGGACTGCACCAGGCGCCCGGCGGCATTGAGCTGCTGCTGCGACCCCGCCGGCACCGTCAGTTCCGGGTGCTCCCAGATGGTGATGTACAGGATGTCGCCCGGTCCGATCCGATAGGGGCCGGGCTGGTATTCGGTCAGCGCGGCAGGCGGTTGCGGTGCCTGCCGCGCGGCCCGGTCCATGGCGATCAGCTTCGGCGTAATGGGGATGAGTTCGATCTGCTCGTCACCGATGGTCTGGCCATGGTCGATTCGGGACGACGCCTTGTACATATTCTGGCCGGGGGCCCAGATGCAGCCGGACAGGGTCAGCGAAGCTATCCACAGGGCAGCGGACAGGCGCAAGAAAGACATTCAATGCTCCGTAAGCGGGGGAACTGGAGAGCATCCATAAAAAAGCCCCGCCTGGCGCAGCCCGGCGGGGCCATGCTTTGGGGCTTCAATCAGGGGCCTGCGGGCCCCGAGAAAATACTCAGTTAATGGTGCCGGTGGTGCCGGTGGTACCCGTGGTTCCAGTCGTCCCAGTCGTACCGGTGGTGCCGGTGGTGCCGGTCGTGCCAGTCGTTCCGCTGGTGCCGGTGGTGGCGAAGGCCGCCAGTGCGGCGGCACCGACGCCGACCTTCGTTCCCGGACTCAGATGGGTGCCGAGGGCAATCGCGGAATGCGTGCCCGCGGCCTTGGCGACTCCGGCCTCGACCCTGGCGGTCGCATTGGGCGAGGGATCGCTTCGATTTTCAGCGCCCGGAGGCGCGGCAAAAGCGGCTCCGGACAGCACTGCCAGCACGGCAGTCACACCATGGGTGAAAGATGTTCTTTTCACATGACTCTCCGACGAGAAGGGGGGGAGGGGAGAAAGGTCACGCATTTTTAAAATTAGGTCACCGCCAGGTTCCTGTCAAGGCAAAAAGTCCGTGCCCAAGTCACAAAATAAAGAAAGCAAGACCAAGGTCGGGGGCGAAGAGGCGTGGAATCTTTCTGCAGGTTTAGACTTATCCGGAGCACGAGAAGTCGGAGCGTGCCGGACATGAGGTCGAAGGTGTCCATTGGCCTGTGACGAAGCGCTCGTTTGTACTTATCGGTTCGTTCGGACCCGGTGAAGACGCTATCCGGCATCGCCGCCGGCAAACGACCACACTGATAGAAAAATAGATACCGTTGCAACGAATCTGCAACTTCAGCATGAGAGTCGAATGGCGTTTTCCAAGCGAAAGCGCTGATGCATTCGCACGAACGGAAAAGCCCGGGTGCGCCCTCGGCCCGACGGCAGATCGACCGAGCGGCATGGATCACTGTCATGGTGTGGCCGCCATCATCCTTTCGGAACTTCGGCCCGAAGAATGCATCGACAATCGTTTGCCGCATGCCGAGCAACATGGGTATGCTAGAACCGGTCCATGAATATCTCGCTCTGGATCTGCGCCAGAGCCGGTTTGGCATGGACGGCACCCAGGCGGGCGACACAGGCGGTACCGACGCCCGTACTCGTTGGCGTGCGGGTATCGAAAGAATGCAATCAATCTGTTTTAAAACATCAGTAGGATCTGAGTGTTTCGGAAGATACTTCTTGTCTGTGTCGGCAATATCTGCCGCAGCCCTACCGCAGAAGTCGTGATGCGTCATATGATCAACCGCAACGACGTGGAGATTGCTTCGGCAGGGCTCAAGGCGCTGGCGGATAACCCCATCGACCCGACTGCCCAGCAATTGCTGCTCGAACGCGGTCTGGATGGGGCTTCGCATCGGGCCAGACAGGTCAATCCGCAGATCTTGGTCGAATCGGACCTGATCCTGGTGATGGAGCACAGGCATCTGGCCAGCATCGGCAGGGACGTGCCGCAGGTCAGCGGCAAGACGTTTCTGCTGGGTAAATGGCGCGACGGTTGCGAGATTCATGATCCGCACCGGCAGCAGCGGCCCGCCTTCGAGCACGTCTACGGACAGATAGAAGACTGCGTCGCGAGCTGGAAGCGGTACATCCAATAATAAATCCTGCGGGGGGGTCCTGTTGTTCCGGTGATTCGACGTCTGAATCGTCGGAACGAAGGCGGGCCGAGGATGGCCCGTTCATGCCCGATGCGCCATGTCGGGCAATGGCCATCGGATCCGGTCATGCACCCGCCCCGGAGGCACAGGTATTGGGGCAGAACACCCAATATTCGCTTGCCGGAAGAACAGGCATGCCGGAACCCTGAGCCGTTCCGACCCGCCTCAAATGACTGCCGGATCGAATAACTTGATGATCAATAAAAACTCGAAGGCGGATGCTGCCCTCCACGACGACGAGATCGATCTACGCGAGCAGTTCGGCCTCCTGATCGATCGCAAGTGGTTGATCATTTCCATCACCGCGTTGTTCCTGTTCGCCAGCGCCGCCTATGCGGTGCTGGCCCGCCCCGTCTATCGGGCCCAGGCGATCGTGCAGGTCGAATCGAAGCTGCCCTCGATCCCGGGCCTGGCCGACCTGTCGTCGCTGGGAATCGGCGCCGTCAGTTCGGCGGCGACGACCGAGATCGCCCTGATCACCTCCCGCTCGGTGGTCGGCAGCGCCGTGGACCAGTTGCAGCTGGATACCGAAGTGCGGCCCGATCGCTTTCCGGTCCTTGGAAGTTTCATGGCGCGGAGGTTTCAGCCGCAGTCGCCCGATGAGGTGGCCGAGCCGTGGTTTGGGCTGAACGGCTATGGCTGGGGCGGAGAGCGGCTCGACATCTTCAGGTTGAGCGTGCCCGCCGCCTTGCTCGGTACCGAGTTGATGCTGGAGGTGGGGGATTCGCCCGGAAGCTACGAGCTGTACGACGATAACGGCGATCTGCTGTTGCGGGGGGCGGTCGGCACGACCGCGCAAGGCAAAGGCGTCGAGCTGGACGTCAGCAAGCTCGAAGCCAATCCCGGCACCCGCTTCCACGTACGAAAGCTGCGGACCCTGAGCGTGATCTCCGCCCTGCAGAAGGAGGTGAAGGCCTCCGAACTCGGCAAGGATTCCGGCATTCTGCAACTCACCTTCGAGAGCGAGGATGCGCAGTATGCGGAGGCGCTCTTGCGGCAGGTGTCCTATGCCTACGTCAGGCAGAACGTCGAGCGCAATTCCGCCGAGGCCTCGTCCCAGCTGGAGTTCGTCAAGGAGCAGCTCCCGAGCGTACGCAAGCAGGTCGAGGCCGCGCAGGCGGCGATGAACGCCTACCAGACCAGCGCGAACACAGTCGACATCACCATGCAGACCAAGGGCCTGCTGGAGCAGGAGGTCGCGGTGGAGACCAGCATCCAGCAGTTGCGCCTGCAGCAGGCGGAAACGGACCGCGGCTTCACCCGGACGCATCCCGCCTCTCGAGCCCTGATGAAGCAGATCGACGAACTGGAGGCGCGCAAGCAGGGCTTCCAGCGCCAAGTGAACCAGCTGCCTGACACCCAGCAGGAGCTGCTCAGGCTGACCCGCGACCTGCAGGTCAGCAACGAGCTGTACACGGCGCTGCTGAACCAGGCGCAGCAGCTGGACGTGGCCCGCGCCGGCACCGTCGGCAACGTGCGGGTCGTCGATCCCGCGGTGGTGGACGTCACCGATCCGGTCAAGCCGCGCAAGAAGCTGGTGGTGCTGGTCGGCACCCTGATCGGCGGGCTGTTGTCGGTCGGCTTCGTGCTGCTGCAGCGGATGCTCAATCCCAGCATCGAGGATCCGGCGCGGATCGAGGAGCTCGGCTTGCCGGTCTATGCCGCCATTCCGCTGAGTCCCGCCAAGGATCTGCGGACCTTGAGCGATCGCGGCAAGAGCGATGGCCGCCAGCACCTGTTGGCGATCAACAACCCGGCCGACCTGGCGATCGAGGCGATCCGGAGCCTGCGCACGAGCCTGCACTTCGCCATGATCGAGGCCAAGAACAACGTCCTGAGCATTTCCGGCCCGCGGCCGGACGTGGGCAAGACCTTCGTGTCGGCCAACCTGGCCGCGGTGATCGCGCAGGCGGAGCAGAAGGTGCTGGTGATCGACGGCGACATGCGCAAGGGCAGCCTGCACAGGGTGCTGGGCGTCTCGCCGACCGACGGACTGTCGGACGTGCTGGTGGGCAAGATCGACGCGGCCGCCGCGATTCGCCCGTTCGGCGGCCTGGACAACTTGCATTATCTGGTGCGAGGCGAGATCCCACCGAACCCGTCGGAACTGCTGATGCACCACCGCTTCGCCCAGCTGCTGGAGACGCTGGCGCCGCAGTACGACCTGATCGTCATCGATACACCGCCGATCCTGGCGGTGACCGATGCCGCGATCGTCGGCCGATACGCCGGTTCCAACCTGCTGGTGACCCGGTTCGCGGTCAACCAGCCCAAGGAGATCGCATTGGCCAAGAAGCGCTTCGAGCAGAACGGGGTCCAGCTGAAGGGCGCCATCTTCAACGCCGTGGAGCGGCGATCGGTGGGCTACTACAGCTACGGATACTACCAATACAAGGCCGACCAGGTGCCCGCCTCGTAAACGTCATCGACCGGCCGGTCGGGCCGCCGCTGGTGCGATCGCACCGGCGGTCCGGCCGCAATGCGCATTGGCAAGGCCCTCGTATGGCTCATGCCGTTGCTACGGGGGCGCGCGATCGTGATGCCGGGCACTGGTAATCTTTGCCGGATGGGCTACGAACGTGATGCACCGCCGCCGAGAATGCCGCGCTGGCGCGAACGACTGGCGCTGTACTGGAAGCTGGTGCGCGGCGATCGCCCGATCGGCTGGCTGCTGCTGCTGTGGCCGACCTGGTGGGGCCTGTGGCTGGCCGCCGACGGCGTGCCGCCGCTGTGGATCCTGTTCGTGTTCACCGCCGGCGTTTGGCTGACGCGCTCGGCCGGCTGCGTGATCAACGACTACGCCGACCGCTGGCTCGACCCGCAAGTCGAGCGCACCCGCGACCGACCGTTGGCCAGCGGCGCGGTGCGCGGCCGCGAGGCGCTGGCGCTGTTCGCGCTGCTGATGCTGGCGGCGTTCGCGCTGGTGCTGACCCTCAACCGGCTGACGGTGTTGCTGAGCGTGGTCGGCGTGCTGCTGGCGGCCAGCTATCCCTACCTCAAGCGCTACACCTACCTGCCGCAGGTGTACCTGGGGCTGGCGTTCGGCTGGGGCATCCCGATGGGCTTTGCCGCGGTGCAGGGCACGGTGCCGCCGATGGCGTGGGTGCTGTACATGGCCAACATCTTCTGGGCCACCGCCTACGACACCTGGTACGCGATGGTCGACCGCGACGACGACCTGCGTGCCGGGGCGAAGTCGACCGCGATCCTGTTCGGCGAACTGGACCTGGTCGCGCAGGCGGTGCTGTACGCGCTGGTGTTCGTGGCGCTGGCGCTGGTCGGGCGCCAGGCCGGGCTCGGCGTCTTCTACTGGAGCGGGCTCGGCGTGGCGCTGCTGCTGGTGGGTTACGAATTCATGCTGGCGCGCTATCGCGACCGCGAGGCCTGCTTCCGCGCCTTCCTGCACAACCACTGGGTGGGGATGGCGGTGTTCGCGGGAATCGCCGCGGATCTTGCGCTGCGCTGACGAGCGAGGAGTTCGTTGCTGCTCAAGGCGTGCGCGCACAGACCCAGGCGTCCACGCGCCGGACGCCGGCGCGGCGCAGCGCCTTCGCCGCCGCATGCAGGGTGGCGCCGGTGGTCATGACGTCGTCGACCAGGGTGACATGTGCCGGCAGCCGCGCGGGGTCCGATACTGCGAACGCATCACGCAGGTTGCGCCGCCGTGCCTGCGCCTGCAGCCGCGATTGCGGCGCGGTCGCGCGCGTCCGTCGCAGGCTGCCCTCGAGCAGTGGCAGTGCCAATGCCCGTGCCAGCGGCCGCGCCAGCTCCAGCGCCTGGTCGTAGCCGCGCGTGCGCAGCCGGGCGCGGTGCAGCGGCAGTGCGATCAAGGCCTCCGGGCGCGCGGCGGTGGCCAGCGATCGCGCCATCCAGCGCGCCAGCAGCCGCCCGGCGGCGAGATCGTGGTGGAACTTGAAGCGCGGCAGCAGGCGGTCGACCGGGAAGCCATAGACGAAGGCGGCGTGCACCGCGTGCAGCGGCGGCGGCCGTCGCAGGCAGGCGCCGCAGGCCGGGCCCGCCGATGCCGGCGCCGGATCCGGTTCGGCGGCGAACGGCAACGGCAGCGCGCAGCAGCGGCAGGCGCAGCGGTTCCAGGGCAGCGCCGCGGCGCAGGCGGGGCAGAGCCCATCGTGTTCGCCGGCCTGCTCATGGCAGACCGGGCAGCGTGGCGGGCAGAACAGGCGCCCCAAACGCGCCGGCCAGCCGTCAACCGCGAGCATCGGGTTTCGGTTGACAGGCCTCGGCATGCTTTCCAGACTGGCGCATTCACGCCGTCGCGTCTGTCGGAAAACACCCATGTCCGCTGTCAGCCAAGCCGCCCCCGCGCTCCGCCACGACTGGAGCCGGCACGAGGTCGAGACTCTGTTCGACCTGCCGTTCCCTGAATTGCTGCACCGCGCCGCGACGGTGCACCGGCAGCATTTCGACCCGGCCGAAGTCCAGGTGAGCACGCTGCTCTCGGTCAAGACCGGCGGCTGCCCGGAGGACTGCGCCTACTGCCCGCAGGCGCAGCGCTACCACACCGGGGTCGAGGCGACCAAGCTGATGAGCACCGAGGCGGTGCTGGAGAAGGCGAAGCAGGCCCGCGCGGCGGGCGCCTCGCGCTTCTGCATGGGCGCGGCCTGGCGCTCGCCCAAGGATCGCGACATCCCCAAGGTGGCGGCGATGATCCGCGAGGTGAAGGCGCTCGGGCTGGAGACCTGCGCCACCCTGGGCATGCTCAGCGGCAGCCAGGCCGCGGCGCTGAAGGACGCCGGGCTCGACTACTACAACCACAACATCGACACCGACCCCGAGTACTACGGCGCGATCGTGCACACCCGCGAGATGCAGGACCGCCTGGACACGCTCGCGCACGTGCGCGACGCTGGCATGAAGACCTGCTGCGGCGGCATCGTCGGCATGGGCGAGACGCGCCGGCAGCGCGCCGGGCTGCTGCAGACGCTGGCCACGCTGCCGGCGCATCCGGACTCGGTGCCGGTCAACCGCCTGGTGCAGGTGGCAGGCACGCCGCTGGCGGAGCGGAACACCGTCGCCGAGCTGGACCCGTTCGAGTTCGTGCGCACGATCGCGGTCGCGCGCATCCTGATGCCGAAGTCGATGGTGCGGCTGTCGGCCGGGCGCGAGGAGATGAGCGACGAACTGCAGGCGCTGTGCTTCCTCGCCGGCGCCAACTCGATCTTCTACGGCGAGAAGCTGCTGACCACCGGCAACCCGGATACCGAGCGCGACCTGGCGCTGTTCACGCGCCTGGGACTGCGGCCGATGCCGGTGACGGTCGACGCCGACGGCCACGATCACGGCGGCACCGTGCACGCCGACATCGCGGACACCCCGGCGCAGGACCGCCCGGCACGGAGCCGCGCGGCATGATGCCCTGGTACGCCTGGGCGTACCTCGCGCTGCTGGCACTGATCGGGGTCAGCAACTTCCTGGCCGGGCTGCGCGGCGGCCAGCGCATGGGCCTGCTTTTGCTGCGCCTGGCCGCGGTGGCGGTGCTGGCGCTCGGCGTGGTGCTGTTCTATCGCGGCAGCGGCGCCGGGCTGGCGTTCATGGCGGCGCTGTTCGTGGCCGCGCTGCTGCAGGCACAGAAGTCGGTGGCCGATGCGCAGCAGATGCGTGAACAGCGGCTGCCGGCCGCCGCCCGGATCGGGGTCGCGCTCGGCGGGCTGGCGCTGTTGCCGGCGATCGCGCTGGGGGCGCTCGCGGTCTGGATCCAGCAGGGTGGTTGAGCGCGACGACCCGCGCCAACGCATCGCCGCGCAGCGCGCGCAGCGCGTCGCGCAGGCGCGTGTGCGCGTGCGCCGCACGGTGACCCGGCGCGACGGCGCGCGTTGCGAGGTCGACGGCCGCTGGCTGCTGAATTTCTGCGGCAACGACTACCTCGGCCTGTCGCAGCAGTTCCAGGTGGTCAATGCGCTGATGGATACGGCCGCGCGCGACGGCGCCGGCGGCATCGCCTCGCACCTGGTCTGCGGCCACCATGCCGCGCACGACGCGCTCGAGCGCGAGCTGGCCGACTGGCTGCAGGCGCCGCGCGCGCTGCTGTTCGGCAGCGGATTCCTCGCCAACCTGGCGGTGATGCAGGCGCTGCTGGGGGAAGGCGACGCGTGCGTGCAGGACCGGCTCAACCACGCCAGCCTGATCGACGCCGCGCGCCTGGCCGGCTGCCGCCTGCGGCGCTACCCGCATGCTGACGCCGAGGGCGCGCTGCGGCAGCTGCGCAGTGTGCCCGGCGGCGCCGCGATGCTGGCGACCGACGGCGTCTTCAGCATGGACGGCGATGTCGCGCCGCTGCGCGAGCTGGCGCTGGTGGCGCGCGCGCAGCGGGCATTGTTGTACGTCGATGACGCCCACGGCATCGGTGTATGCGGCGCGGACGGGCGCGGCAGCGTCGCCGAGGCGCGCCTGGACGGCGACGCCGTCCCCCTGCAGCTGGTCACGCTCGGCAAGGCGCTGGGCGGTTACGGCGCCGCCGTGGTCGGTGCCGCCGACCTGGTCGAACACCTGGCGGAAACCGCGCGGCCCTATCTCTACACCACGGCGTTGCCGCCCTCGCTGGCCGCCGCTTCGCTGGCCGCGGTGCAGTTGGCGCGGCGCGAGCACTGGCGCCGCGAGAAGCTGGCGGCGCTGGTGCAGCGCTTCCGCGGCGGCGCCCGCCGCCACGGGCTCGAGCTGCTGCCGTCCGACACCGCGATCCAGCCGCTGCCCTGCGGCGACGACGCGCGGGCGCTGGCGATGTCGCGGCAACTCGAGGCCGAAGGCTTCTGGGTCGCCGCGATCCGGCCACCGACGGTGCCCGACGGCCGTGCGCGCCTGCGCGTCACCCTGTCGGCCGTGCACGAGGAGGCGCAGGTGGACGCGCTGGTCGAGGCACTGGCGCGGGCCCGCGATCGCGCGCCGGCGCCGGCCGACGCGCCATTCGTCGCACGCGGCGCATGAGCGGGAGAACCGACCTGGCGGCGATGCTCGCCGGCCTGCGCGTGCACGCGCGGCCGGGCGAATACGTGTTCATCAGCGCCGCCGATGCGGATCCCGGCCTGGTCGCCGTGGCCGAGGCCTGCGTGCGCGAGGACGAGGGCCTGACCTGCGTGCTGTCGCGCGCCGAGGCCGACGCCCGTGGGCTGCGCTACGGTTTCGTCGCCGCCTGGCTGACGCTGGACGTGCATTCGGCGCTGCATGCGGTCGGGTTGACCGCGGCGGTCGCCGACGCGTTGGCCGGGGACGGCATCGCCTGCAACGTGCTGGCCGGCTTCCATCATGACCACCTGCTGGTGCCCGCCGACCGGCGCGACGATGCGCTGGCGACGCTGGCCCGGTTGTCGCGCCGGTTTGCAGAACCGGACGACGCGGCGTCGGTGGACGCGCCACCGCAGCAGGGCCCGTCGCGGTGAGCGCGTTGCACATCGACACGCAGGGCAGCGGCCCGCCGCTGCTGCTGCTGCACGGCTGGGCCATGCACGGGGGCGTGTTCGCACCGCTGGTCGAGCGCCTGGCGAACGAGTTCACCCTGCACGTGGTCGACCTGCCCGGGCACGGCCACAGCGCCGCGACGGCGACGCCGTTGGCGCTGGAGGCAGTGGTGTCGGAGCTGGCCGCGCGGGTGCCGCGCGCGCTCTGGCTGGGCTGGTCGCTCGGCGGCCTGTTCGCGCTGCATGCGGCGGCGACCCGGCCGCGCGCGGTCCGCGGGCTGGCGCTGCTGTGCGCGAGCCCGCGCTTCGTGCGCGGCGACGACTGGAAGTACGGCATGTCGCCGGAGCTGTTCGCCGATTTCGCCGATGGCCTACGCCGCGACTGGCGCGGCACGCTGGAGCGCTTCATCGCGCTGGAGGCGTTCGGTTCCGATCACGCCAAGGACGAACTGCGCGCGCTGCGCGACGGTCTGTTCGCGCGTGGCGAGCCGGCCATGCAGGTACTGGCCGACGGGCTCGCAATGCTGCAGACGACCGACCTGCGCGCCGCGCTGCCGCGGCTGTCGCCGCCGAGCCTGTGGCTGGCCGGGCGCCGCGACCGCGTGGTCGACCCGCGCGCCATGCGCGTCGCCGCCGAACGCACGCCGCAGGCGCGCTTCGAGCAGATCGAGCATGCCGGCCATGCGCCGTTTCTCACCCATGCCGACGGGGTGGCCGATGCGCTGCGCCGGTTCGCGGCCGGGCTGGAAGAGCGAGAAATGAGTGAATAGAAGTGAGAAAACGAGTAAAGGCAGTGAAGTTCGTGGTCGCCTTTTCTTCGCGCGCTTCCGTCGTGCAATGGGCTCAGCCGGGCTCGATTAATACGCCTCGATTGCCGCGCCGGCGCCCGGCGAGGACGTGCCCAATGAGATTAGGATCGGCACGGCCATCGTAAAAGCAAGCAGACAAGAAAGAGTCGGACTCCACGCTTTTACTCGTTTCTCACTTCTATTCACTCGTTCCTAAGTAGATCCGCATGTTCGACTCCCGCCACATCCGCCGCGCCTTCTCCCGCGCGGCGCCCAGCTACGACCAGGCCGCCGACCTGCAGCGCGAGGTCGAGGGTTGGCTGCTGGAATCGCTGATGTATCTCGACGACACGGTGCCGGCGACGGTGGTCGACCTCGGCAGCGGCCCCGGGCACGCCGCCGCGGCGATGCGTGAGCGCTGGCCGAAGGCGCGGGTGCTGGCGCTCGACATCGCCCTGCCGATGCTGCGGCAGGCGCGCCCACGCGGCTGGCGCCTGCGCGACGGGCTGTCGCCGCCGCGATCGCTCGACCGCATCTGCGCCGATGCCGCCGCGCTGCCGCTGGCCGACAACAGCGTCGACGTGCTGTTCTCGAACCTGTGCCTGCAGTGGGTCGAGGACCTGCCGGCGGCGCTGGCGGGATTCCGCCGCGTGCTGCGGCCCGGCGGCCTGCTGCTGTGCTCGACCTTCGGCCACGACACCCTGTTCGAACTGCGCGAGGCCTTCGCGCAGGCGGACGACGTCGCGCACGTCAGTCCGTTCGCCACCATTGCGCAATTCGGCGATGCGCTGGTGCAGTCGGGATTTCGCGACCCGGTGCTCGATCGCGACCTGCTGCGGCGCGGCTACGACGACCTGCCGGCGCTGATGCACGAGCTGCGCGCGATCGGCGCCACCAACGCGCTGGCCACGCGCCGGCGCACGCTGACCGGACGCGCGCGCTTCGCCCGCGCCGCCGCCGCCTACGAGCCGTTGCGCGACGCCGCCGGCCGCCTTCCGGCCAGCTGGGAGGTGGTCACGGCCATGGCCTGGGCGCCGGAGCCCGGCGCCCCGATCCGTGAACGTGGCGCCGAGATCGCGAGCTTTCCCGCCGACCGGATCCCGCTGCGCCGGCGCTGAGCGTCGCCTGCGGCGATGCCTCGTAGGAGCGCGCCATGCGCGCGATGCCGCGGGCGCTTCGCCACCCGCGGATTCCGGTGGCCGGCGCGCCTGCCGGTCCAAGATCGCGGCACCCCTCGGATCCTGCCGGCACCCGCGGCATCGCGCGCATGGCGCGCTCCTACGCAGAGCCGGTGACTGGCATGGCCTCCTCATGCGCATGATCGATTCAGTCGTGCCCACCTAGACTCGCCATGGATCTCCGACGAGTCTCGCCATGCGCCTCCGCTTCTCGATTCTTCTCTTCCTCGCAGTGGGCGCGCCTGCCGCCGGCGCGCATGCGCAACATCAATACGAGATCGACCTGTCCGCCATCGATCCGTCGCTGGTGCTGGCCAACGCCGAGGACGTGATGATGCGCGCGCCGAATCGCGACATCGATCGCCTGTACCAGGCGGTGCACGCGGCCTCGCAGTCGGACAGCGAGGCGCAGACGCTGTGCACGCTGTTCGATCCCGATGCCGACCGCAGCCTGTTCGGCCTGCAACAGGCGGCCAACGCGCTGGGCACGGCCAGTCGCGAACGCTTCGTCGAGGCGGTGGCGGCGATCGCGGTCAACGGCGCCCAGAGCGAGCGCCAGCCCTACGATCCCGCCGCGGCGGCGCACGTGCTCAAGCAGGCGGGCGTCAGTGCCATGTTGCTGTACGACGGCTTCATGGTCGGCATGACGGCCACCGGCAACGACCCTGGCAGCCGCACCGCACGCTGTCGTTCGTTCCGGCAGATCGTCGAGGTGCTGCAGGACTTCAGCCTGGCCGACCGTGCCGCGGCCACGCGCTATCTGCTGGTGGAAGGACTGACCCGTTACGGCAGCGAACTATAGGAGCGCGCCAATGCGCGCTGGTGTGCTCCGGGTGCCGAATGTCCGCCGGGGTTCACGGGTCACGCGGTATCGCGCCCATGGGGCGCTCCTACCAGCGGCGAATGACCGCCGGCGCCGCCTATCGGGGCCGCCAACGCGACGCGGACGACTACCGGTGCCGCAACCACCATTGCCGCGGCTTTCATAGAAGCGCGCCATGCGCGCGATGCCGACATCGTCGGCCCGGACCGCACGGTTTCGGCAACCGCGACATGGCCGAAGCCTCTGCCAGGTCATCATTCGGCGCCGGCCTAGCGCGCATGGCGCGCGCGTTGCGGCGGGCACTCAACCTTGGGCGGGCGCGCCGGTCAGCGTGGCCCAGCGGTCGCGATGGAAGAAGTACACCTCGCGCAGCAGGAACTGCCAGCGCGCCTCGAGACTGCGGAAGCGACTGGTGGGCGTGGCCGAGCCGAGCGCCTGGATGCCTTGGCCGCGCGCCAGCCGCAGCGCGCGTGCCATGTGCAGCGGATCGCTGACCAGGATCGCGCGCGTGAGCTCGCGCTCGCGCATCAGCGCCGCCGCTTCGGCCAGGTTCTGCTGGGTGGTGCGCGAGACGGTCTCGATCAGGATCGCGTCTTCCGGCACGCCCTGCCGCAGCGCATAGCGCCGCGCCACCTGCGATTCGGCGAAGCGCGCGCCGCTGCCGCCGTAGCCGCCGGTGAAGATCAGGGTGCCGGCCAGCCCGCGCTGGTACAGGTGCACGCCATGCAGGATGCGCTGCTCGAATACCGGCGAGGGACGGGCGTCGTAGGCGGCGGCGCCGAGCACGATGATGGCGTCGGCCGGCGCGGCCTGGTCGCGCTCGCCGGCCCAAATGATGTAGGTCGCCACGCCGGCGAACCACAAGGCCAGCAGCACCACCAGGCGCAACGACCAGCGCAGTGGGCCCGCGCGTCGGCGCCGGCTCATGCGCCGGTCCCCAGCAGGGCGCTGGCTTCATACAGGGCGTGCGGATCGACGTTGCCGCCGCTGATCACGATGCCCACGCGCAGCCCAGCGAAGCGCTCGCGCTGCTGCAACACCGCCGCCAGCGCGGTTGCGGACGAGGGTTCGATCAGCTGCTTGCCGCGCTGCCACAGCAGGCGCATCGCCGCCAGCGTCTCGGCGTCGTCCACGGTGATCGCCTCGGCGCCGGCCGCGCGCAGGATGTCGAAGTTCGGGGCGCCCAGGGTGGCGCGCAGGCCGTCGCAGACGGTCTCGGGCACGATGTCGGTGACGCGCGCGCCGCGCGCCAGGGACGCCGCCGTGTCGGCGGCGCCCGCCGGCTCGGCCAGGAACAGGCGCGTCGACGGCGAGACGCCGGCGATCGCGATTGCGGTGCCGGCGCCGAGGCCGCCGCCGCCCACCGGCACCACCAGCGCATCCAGCCCGATGCCGGCGTTGAGCAGCTCCAGTGCCGCGGTGCCCTGGCCGGCGATCACGCGCGCATCGGCATAGGGATGCACCAGTGTCGCGCCGGTGCGTTGCTGCACGGCGGCGCAAGCGGCCTCGCGCGCCGCCAGGGTCGCTTCGCAGCGGTGCAATGTGGCGCCGGAGGCGGTGATCGCCGCCAGCTTGGTGGCGACGGCATTTTCCGGCACCACCACATGGCAGGCGATGCCGCGGGTGCCCGCGGCCAACGCGAGGGCGGCGCCGTGATTGCCGGACGAATGAGTGACCACGCCGGGCGTCGCCTGCGCCGGATCCAGCGACCACACCGCGTTGCAGGCGCCGCGGAACTTGAACGCGCCGCCGCGCTGCAGGTGTTCGGCCTTGAAGTGCAGCGCACAGCCGGCCAGCGCATCGAGCGAGCGCATGCGCAGCACCGGGGTGGCGTGCGCATGGGGCGCGATGCGCGCGGCGGCAGCCAGCACGTCGGCGAAGGCGGGCGGTGCGAAGGCGGAGGAAGGCATCGAAGCAAGCGTAGCCGAGGGCGCGGCATTCAGCTATCACAACGGTTACCTTAGGGGTTAAGCACGGATTCAATGCCCGGAGCCGATGCTGCGGGGACACACAGGACAGGGGCGGCCATCATGAGGACCCGCAATCTCGCCATCGCCTTATTCGCCGTTGCTCTGCTCGGCGGCTGCGCGAGCTATGGCTATCGCGGCGGCAGCGGCGACTACTACTACGGTCGCTCGTCGGACGCCTATTATGGCGCGCCCTACGGCAGCGTCGGCTACGGCTATCCGGGCGGGCTGCGCGGCAGCGCCGGCTACCGCTACGGCTCTCCCTACGGCTACTCGCGTTATCCGGGTTACGGGTACTCCCGCTATCCGGGTTACGGCTACGGCTACTACCCGCCGTACTACCAGCGTCCGATCGTGGTGCGTCCGCGGCCGGACCGCCCCGGGCGTCCCGACCATGACGGCGGTTCCAACCGTCCGCCGTGGCGCGACCTGGAGAACATCCGCCGCGTTGAGCATCGCGAGCGGCCGGAGCGGATCAGCGAGCCGCGGCCATCCGGCGTGCGCCGGCCCGAAGCACAGGAGCGTTCGCGGCCGGCGGGCGTGCCCTGGCGTGGGAATGCCGGGCGCCAGATCGAGCAGCGTCAGCAGGTCCGGCCGTCGCCGCCTGCCGCTCAGCGTCAGGTACCGCAACGCGTCGAGCGCCCGGTGGACCGCGCTCCACGCGTGGAGCGCGTGCAATCGCGATCGCGGGATAGCGACCGACGTCGCATTCAGGAGCCCTAAAACACTTGCGCTGGCGAGCGAGTCGACGCAAGCTACGGCCAGGTGACCGCCAGCGTCGGATTCCGACACGAAACGGCTCACGTCCATGCCGACTCCCGGCGGGGGACTTCCGGATCCCCCCTGTTCCGCTCCCGCCGGGCGTCGGCGCCCAAATCCCCCGGGCCGGCGCGCCGCCATGGCGCCGCCAGGCCAAAAAAACGGGGCCGGATGTCCCCCGACATCCGGCCCCTTTGCTTCCCCAGGTCGCGCTCGGCCAGCCCTGTTCCAATCTCCGGCCGCGCCCCCCTTGGCGCTTGCCTCCCCGGGTGCGGGGAAATACGTTCGCAGAAAGCGTGCCAATCTTGTGCCGCATGCGCTGAATACGGCCACGCACGAGCGATAATGTTCGCCGCGCCGCCATACGCCTGACCGGCTGCCATCGATCTCGTGGTGGTGCCGTCCGGCGATCACGCCGCCCGTGTCTTTTTCGATGAATCGCCCGCCATGACCGATGCCTTCCACCGCTACGACGTGATCGTGATCGGCGGCGGCCACGCCGGCACCGAGGCCGCGCTGGCGTCGGCGCGTGCCGGCGCGCGCACGCTGCTGCTCACGCACAGCATCGAGACCGTCGGCGCGATGAGCTGCAATCCGGCGATCGGCGGCATCGGCAAGGGGCACCTGGTGCGCGAGATCGACGCACTCGGGGGAGTGATGGCGCGGGCGGCGGACGCGGCCGGCATCCAATGGCGCCGGCTCAACGCCTCGAAGGGTCCGGCGGTGCGCGCGACGCGTTGCCAGGCGGATCGCAATCTCTATCGCGGTTTCATCCGCCGGGCGGTGGAGTCGCAGCCCGGGCTCACGCTGTTCCAGGCCGCGGTCGACGACATCGTCATCGAGCGTGACCGCGTGCGCGGCGTGATCACCCAGACCGGCCTGCGCTTCGAGGCGCCGGCGGTGGTGCTGACCGCCGGCACCTTCCTGGCCGGCAGGATCCACGTCGGCGAGACCCAGTACGCGGCCGGCCGCGCCGGCGATCCGCCCGCGACCACCCTGGCCGCGAAGCTGCGCGAAGGCCCGTTCGTGGTCGATCGGCTCAAGACCGGCACGCCGCCGCGCATCGACGGCCGCAGCCTCGACTACATGGCAATGGACGAACAACCGGGCGATGATCCGCGGCCTGTGTTCTCGTTCATGGGCAGCGCCGCCGACCATCCCCGGCAGGTCAGCTGCTGGATCACGCATACCACCGAGCGCACCCACGCCATCATCCGCGGCGCCCTGCATCGCTCGCCGATGTACTCCGGGCAGATCGAAGGCACCGGCCCGCGCTACTGCCCGTCGATCGAGGACAAGGTGGTGCGCTTTGCCGACAAGGACGCGCACCAAATCTTCGTCGAGCCCGAGGGCCTGGACGTGGCCGAGATCTATCCCAACGGCATCTCCACCTCGCTGCCGTTCGACGTGCAGCTGGAACTGGTGCGTTCGATCCGGGGCTTCGGCAACGCGCACATCACCCGGCCCGGCTACGCGATCGAGTACGACTATTTCGACCCGCGCGGGCTGAAGGCATCGCTCGAGACCAAGGCGGTGGCCGGGCTGTACTTCGCCGGCCAGATCAACGGTACCACCGGCTACGAGGAAGCCGCGGCACAGGGACTCATCGCCGGGCTCAACGCCGCGCGCGCGCTGCGCGAGCGCGAAGCGTGGTCGCCGCGCCGTGACCAGGCCTACATCGGCGTGCTGATCGACGACCTGATCACCCACGGCACCAGCGAGCCGTATCGGATGTTCACCAGCCGTGCCGAGTACCGGTTGCAGCTGCGCGAGGACAACGCCGACCTGCGCCTGACCGGCATCGGCCGCGAGCTGGGGTTGGTGGACGATGCGCGTTGGGCACGCTTCGACGTCAAGCGCGAAGCGATCGAGCGCGAAACCGCGCGCCTGCGCGGGCTGTGGGCGTCGCCGAACAACGTCGCCGGCCGTGCCGCCATCGACGTGCTCGGCATCGAACTCAAGCGCGAGGCCAGCGCGCTCGACCTGCTGCGGCGGCCGGAGCTCGACTACGCGAAGCTGGCGTCGGTGCCGGCGTTTGCCGCGGAGGCGGTGGATCCGGCGGTGGCCGAGCAGGTCGAGATCGAGGCCAAGTATTCCGGCTATCTCGACCGCCAGCGTGCCGAGATCGAACGCCAGCAAAGCCACGAGGGGACGCCGATCCCGGACGGGTTCGACTACGCCATGGTGCGCGGGCTCTCGGCCGAGGTGCGGCAGAAGCTCGAGCGCGTGCGCCCGCAGACTGTCGGCCAGGCGCAGCGCATCCCCGGCATGACCCCGGCCGCGATCTCGCTGCTGCTGGTGCACCTGGAGCGCGCCCGCCGGGCGGCGTAGCGGGTCAGCGATCCAGCGGGCTGAGCACCCACCCCGCGACCGCCGCGATTGAGCACATGGGTGTAGATCTGCGTGGTCGCCACGTCCTTGTGCCCGAGCAGTTCCTGGACCGTGCGGATGTCGTATCCCGCCTCGATCAGATGGGTGGCGAACGAATGCCGCAACGTGTGTGCGGACATCGGCTTGACGATGCCGGCGTTGCGGCATGCCCGCTTGATGGCCCGCGACAGCATCGCCTCGTCGAGATGATGCCGGTGCTCGCGCCCAGCGCGCGGATCGACGCTGCGGCGCCGTGCCGGAAACACGTACTGCCAACCGGGCTCCCGCGGCGCCCCGGGATACTTGCGAGCGAGCGCATGCGGCAGCCGCGCTTCTTCGAAGCCGGCCCGCAGGTCGTCCTTATGCCATACGCGGGCGCGCTCGATCTCCCGCTGCAGCGGCGGCGCCAGCGAGGCCGGCAACACCGTCCGGCGGTCCTTGCCGCCCTTGCCGTTGCGGACGGTGAACTCGTTCCGGGCGAAGTCCACATCTTTGATTCGCAGGCGTACCCCTCCATCAGGCGCATGCCAGTGCCGTAAAGCAGGCTGGCCAGGAGCCACGTGCGTCCTTCCATGCCTGCAAGCAAGCGCTTCGTTTCTTCCTGCGACAGCACGGTCGGCACCCGCGCCGGCCGCTTCGCGCGAACCACGTTCTCCATCCAGGGCAGCTCCATGCGGAGCACCTCCCGGTACAGGAACAGCAGCGCCGACAACGCTTGGTTCTGCGTGCTGCCGGCGACCTTGCCGCGCACCGCGAGCTGGGTGAGGAACGTCTCCACTTCCGGCCCGCCCATTTCGCGCGGGTGCCGCTTGCCATTGGCGAGAATGAACCGCCGGATCCAGCCCAGGTAGGCGCGCTCGGTACGCAGGCTGTAGCGTTTGACGCGCAATCTGCCGCGAACCTCGTCCAACAGCCGCGGCTGGCGCGTCCCGTTTGCTCCTGTTACCGCCCCATTTCGCGCCTGATAAGACATAGCACCTCATTCCATGAGATACGCAATGCCATCGTGGCCCTCGCAACGCGCGGCAGCCATCATCCAAGTCGTTGATACCTGCAGGAATACTCCGATTGACGGCTCCGGAATGAGGCTGAATACTCCGCGCTATCACCCCGATCCGGGGTCTATTAAGCGTTAGGGCTCACACCCATCTTCACGCGAGCTGTCATTGCGTTTCTGGCATTGCCCGGGGTCGTGGCATTTCTCGTGCCTGTCATTTGGGCTTGGCTCGCTCGACTTCCACTGCACTGGCCCGTCGGCTTGATCCTTGTACTGTTCGGGACAGTGGGTTTGTTGTGGTGCGTCCGGGACTTCTACGTGTCCGGCAAGGGCACGCTCGCTCCCTGGGCTCCGCCGCAGAACCTGGTGATCGTCGGCCTCTACCGATACAGCCGCAACCCAATGTATGTGACCGTGGCCGTCATCTTGCTCGGCTGGGCCGCCGCCTTCCGCTCGGTCGGCCTGCTGCTCTATGCGCTTGCCGTCATCGTTGCTTTTCACCTGCGGGTCGTGCTCGGTGAGGAGCCTTGGCTGGCCAAGCAGCACGGTGCCGCTTGGCAGCAGTACACTCGCCGCGTCAGGCGCTGGTTCTAGGCTGGGGCACCGTCGGTGAGCGGTGAATTCAACCACCAAGTGCGACAGCCCTCAGTAGCCGAGTAGGCG
>NZ_VSSP01000016.1 GCF_008312895.1 Luteimonas suaedae
TCGGGAATCGGGAATCGGGAATCGGGAATCGGGAATCGGGAATCGGGAATCGGGAAAAGGCTAAGGGTTCGTCATCCCAGCGCAAGCTGGGATCCATGTTGCCGTTGCCCGAGCAACTTCAAAAGCAAGATCGAAATGGACGACCGGCTGCGCTGTTGTAACGCGCCTCCAGCTGCGCTGGAGTGACGACAGCAAGCCGCTCTCCTTACCTCTCGCCCTCGGCCGCAAGCCCCGGGCGCACGTACCGGTCCAGGATCGACTGCAGCGGCGACAGCTCCGGATACTTCGGCAGCACCTCGTCCAGATAGGCGACGAAGCGCGGCGCGTCGGCCAGGTACTTCGGCTTGCCGTCGCGATGGTGCAGGCGCGCGAACAGGCCGAGGATCTTGAGATGCCGCTGCACGCCGGCGAAATCGGCACCGCGGCGGAAGTCGTCGTACGCGGCGGGCACCGGCATTCCAGCCGCGGCGGCGCGGACGTGGTAGCGCTCGAGCCAGGCATCGACGCGCTGCGGCGGCCAGCTGTGGAAGGCGTCGCGGAACAGGCTGACCGGGTCGTAGCCGACCGGGCCGCAGACCGCGCCCTGGAAGTCGATCACCGCAAATCCACCGGCGACCGGCATCAGATTGCGCGGCATGAAATCGCGGTGCACGAACACCTGCGGCTGTGCGAGCAGGTTCTCGATCAATGCCTCGTGCGCCCGGCGCAGGCCGGCGCGGTCGCCGTCGTCGAGCGCAACCCCCAGGTGGCGGACGAGCAACCACGGTTCCAGCAGGTCGAGTTCGAACTGCAGCATGGCGCGGTCGTAGCGCGGCAGGTCCGGTGGGCAGGCGATCGCCTGCAGTTTCAGCAGCTGCTCGAACGCGGCCTCGAACAGGATGTCGGCGTTGGCGCCGTCGATGATCTGCAGGCAAGTGTCGCGGCCCAGGTCTTCCAGCAGCAGGAAGCCGGCGTCGAGGTCCTGCGCCAGCACCTGCGGCACGCGTACGCCGGCGTCCAGCAACAGCTGGCGGATGCGCAGCCACGGGCGCGCATCCTCGAGGTCCGGCGGCGAATCCATGACGATCCGGCTGCCCTCGGCACCGACCGCACGCCAGTAGCTGCGGAAGCCGGCATCGACCGAGGCGCGCTCGAGTTCGAGCGCGGGATCGCCGGTGACGGCGCGCACCCAGGCCAGGCGGGCGGCGGCACGGGCGGCCTCGGGGACGAGCGCGGCGATCTGGATGGCGGTCATGCGCGCAAGGGTAGCAAGCGGGCAACGCGTTCAAGAAGCCGGTCTCGGATCCGCTGCCCTCGTAGGAGCGCGCCATGCGCGCGATGCCGCGGGCATTTCGCCGCCATGGGATTCCGGTCATCGGCGTACCTTCCGGCCGACGACCGGACTGCCCATGGCCGAGGCTGGACACGTCGCCGGCATCGCGCGCATGGCGCGCTCCTACGAAAAGGCAGCCGGCGCCAGCAGCGACTCAGATCTTCAGGTACCGGCCACGGCGGTCCATCGCGACCATCAACAGCCACCAGAATCCGACGAAGGCGAGCGCGAACGCGAGCAACGGACCATAGGGCCGAAGCGCAACGTCATCCAATCAGCGAAGCCAATCCGGTAGATCGCCTCCCGCCCGCCCGCCGTGGCGACCGCGCAAGCAATCGGCCTCAGCGACGCTGCAGGGGGACCCACCATGCATAGGCGGCGAACATCGCCGCCAAGGCCAGCCCATCCAGCGCGAGGATCATCGGCAGATGACGGACGCTGGCGTGCGCGACCAGCAGACCGGAAGCCGCGACCAGCAAGCCTGGCGACAACGCCAACCAGGCCTTGCCGAAGGCGACGCCGACGCGCCTGCCGCAGGCGCGACAGGCGATGCTGGCCGACGGGCCGAGCAGCAGCTTGCGCGACGGCGACAGCGCGCGGCGGCCGCAGTGCGGGCAGTCGCTGGCCGTCACCGCTCGAGCCGCCTCAGGCCTGCGGCAGCGGCGTGCCGCCGTACTCCTCCACGAAGGCATCGAACTCGCCCACGGTGTAGGGGCCATGCGCCCACACCGTCGCCGGGTAACCGCCCGAGGTGATCGTGGTCGTGGGGATGTGGACCGTGGTGTCGCTGCCGAAGCGATCGACATCGCCGCCGAAGTCGTCGAATGTGTGGTGCATCCAACTGCGCAAATGCTCGAGCTGCTCCGCCGGCATGCCGTTGACCCAGTCGACGAACTGCTGGCGCTGCTGCGCGTCGGTCAGATCGTAGCCCTTGAGTTCGGCGTACTTCGCCAGCAGCGGCACCGGGCTGTGACCGTCGCCGCTCTGGTCGACCAGGGCGTCGGCCACTTCCGGGGTGAAGCCGGCTTGCTGCAGGAATTCGGCCGAGGTGGCGTTGTCGTGCTTGTTGGACTCGTTGACATTGGCCACCAGGCCGATGCCCACCGCCGCCACCGCCACCAGCGCGATGCCCACCGGACCGCCCCAGGCACCGATCAGACCGGCTCCCGAGGCCAGGGTCAGCGCGCCACCTGCGGCGGAGACGCCCCACAACGCGGCGGTGGCGTAGTCGCCTTCGGCGGCGGCCTTCAACCCCAGCGCGAAATCGGCCACGGCGGTCACCCCGGTGGCGATCTTGCCGGCGAGTGCGCTACCGAGCGCCCGGGTTGTGGTGCCATCGGCGCCGCGCGCCACCAGGAAATCGGCGGTCTTCTGCGTCAGGCCGAAGGTGTCGGCGCCGGCCTTGAGCCAGTTGGCGTAGCTGCCCGGCTCGTTGAAGGCGCGGGCGGTCGAATTGAGAAAGGCGAAGCTGGTGGTGGCCACGCCTGCGGCGCGGAACAGCTGGCCGATGCCGGTGTTCTTCTCGAAGCCGTTGATGCCCTGAAGGTTCTGGTTGAGCCTTTCCAGGCGTGCGTTGGCAGCTTCCGGGGTGTCGCCGGCGGTCGGCAGCGCCTGCTTCAGTTCGCCCACCGCCTGCTGCAACTTGGCCTTGTCCACCCCGTAGGCGGTGGCGAGCGCGGAACTGTCGAGCCGCGCCAACGCCGCTTCCGCACGCTGCATCGAAGCCGGATTCGCCGGATTGGCACCCTGCAGGTCCGGCAGCACATTGGCCTTGACGTAGCTGTTGGCGACCTCGCCCAGCAGCTTGCGGCCGCCCTCGCTGACCTTGGCGTAGAGCGCGTAGTCCTTGAGCCGGGTATCGGTGGCGATCTCCGGGTGGCGCCCGAGCGCGGTGCTGAGCGCGAGCTGGTTCTCCGGATCGTCGAGCAGCCCCGTGATCGTGTCGTCGTAGCCGCCGGCCTGCTGCAGCGCATCGATCTGCTGCTGCAGCTGGATGCCGTGCTGCGCGATCTCCTCCTGCATGCCCTCGAGCTTCTGCTCCCAGGCCGGGCCCTTGCTGGCGACGTAATCGTCGATCGCCTGTTGCAACTGTTCGGGGGTCATGCTGCCGCCGTGGTTGGCAACCAGCCAGTTCAGCTCTTCGGTCTCCTGGATGTAAGCATCGACCTTGTCGTTGAGCGCGCCGCCGGCGAACTGCTGCACGCCGTCGATCACGATGTCGCGGCTGGCGCCCACGGCCAAGGCATAGGCGGGGCTGCCGCCCTGCGCGAGGTGGTTGGTGAGGGCGTTGATGTCGCCGAAACCGGTCCGTTCGGCGATGAGCCGGATCGCCTCGTCGCCGTCGGCACTGCCGCTTGCGCGGTCCATCACCGTGAGCAGGGTCGCCATGCCCTCGGGCCCGATCGGCCCGCCACGGTCGTTCAGGGCGTAGGCTTCGAACGCGGGCACGGTGCCCTTCAGCAGCGCGCCGGCGAGCTCACTGTCGAGATTCTCGGTCAACGTATCGAGGCGTTGCGCTGCGGTCAGTGCCGGCACCGCGTCGCCGTCGCCGTTTTCGGGCGGCGTGTCCAGCGGCTCGGTGGCCCAGTCTGCGGCATCGCTGATGATGCTGCGTGCGGTGGGATCGGCCAGCAGCGCCTGGCGCGTGGCGGCGTCCGCCTCGGCATAACCTTCGCCCAGGATCTGCAACCGCTGCGCGGGGTCGGTCCCGGCCTGCGCCGCGATCACGATGTCCTGCGTGCTGTCGCCCGCGGCCACTTCGGTGTCGAGCGGCATCTCGCCATCCCGGAGCAGCTCCGCCGCCCGGCGCGGCAGCGCCTCGGTGGTGATGCCCTGGTCGCTGACGCCGCCGACCTGGTCGACGTAGCGCTGCACCGTCTCGTACGCCTCGAGTTTCTGGCCGTCGGTGGCGGTGCTGTCGGCGATGCGGTCGACCGTGGAGACCACCTTCGGATCGAAGCGGGTGTCGTGCCCGCCTTCCACCAGCAATTGCATCGCCCTGCCCGGCAAGGCATCGGCCACGATGCCTGCATCACCGACGCCACCGACCTGGTCGACGTAGGTCTCCACCGTGCCGTAGGCGGCGGCGCGGTCGGCCAGGCTCACGCCTTCGGGCAGCAGCGGATCCACCGCCGCCGCGACTTCCGGCCGCACCGCGGTCGGCAGGCCGGCGTCCTTCAGCAGCTGCGCAGCCTGCCGCGGCAGGACCTCTTCGAGGATGCCCTGATCGCCGATGCCGCCAACCCGGTCGACATACGCCTGCAGCGCCTGGTAGCCGGACACGGCCTGGTCGACATTCGCCCCCGGATCGGCCACGGCGTCGACCGCCACGGCCACCCGCGGATCGATCGCGGTGGGAATGCCGGCCTGGTCGAGGATCCGCAGCGACTGGCCGGGCAACGCGGACGGCTCCACGCCCTGGCCGCCGATACCGCCGGCCTGGTCGGCGTGCTCCTGCACGGCGAGATAGGCCTCGTGCTTCTGTTCCGGCGTGGCGTCATCGGCGATGACGCCGTCGACCGCCCGGGTCACCTCCGGATCGACCGAAGGCGGCGGCAGGTTGAGCTCCTCGCCAACCGGCAGCAGCTCGGGCGAGCGCACCTGCGGATTGATGTCGAGGATCGCCTGCGACGTGGTGCGGTAATCGTCGGCAATGCTGGCCAGCGTTTCGCCTTCGCGAACGGTATGCGTTGCCGGGGGAGGTGCGGGCGGCGGCGGCGGTGGCGGCGGTGGGATGTAGACGGTCCGGTCGTCGATGAGCTGAGCCATGGCGGCGTGGTCGTGATCGTGGCGGGAGGCTGAAAGTGCCGCTGCACTTTTGAACGCATGGCGAACGCCGGCGCGCCATGTCTCGTGCATGTCATCACCACGTCACCGGCTTGTGCGCGCCAATCACGTTTTGCTGCCCCTTGCACGCACTGCATGGTGCTGCCGCGCCGTCAAGTGGGGAATGCCCCAGGGAGGGTTGGCGCCTGCTGTCATCGATCCGGCAGGCGTGAACGCCGTGATTGCGCAACCCATGGCGATCTCGGGCCGCCGCTCCGGTCGTGACTGGCGCCGACCTGCCCACTGCGACCGCGCCTGCCCTTCTTCAGATCTTCAGGTACCACCCGCGTCTGTCCATGACGTAGACCACGCCCCACCAGAACGCGACGAAAGCGATCGCGAACGCCAGTGACGGCACGTAGGGGCCAAAGCGCGGCGTCATCCACGCGGCGAAGCCGACCCGATAGATCGGTTCCCACCAGCCGATGGCGACCAGCAGGTAGACCATTGCACCGGAGCCCGCGTATGCGGCGATGGCGTTGACGCCGAAGCGGCGGCCGAGCGCCGGCCAGCCGCGGCGGTCGACCAGCACGTACGCCGCGGCCAGCGCCAGCATGGCCCAGCCGCCGGTCCACAGCACGTAGGGCGAGGTCCACAGCTGCTTGTTGAACGGCACCGCCTGCGCCCAGAACGCGCCGAGCGCCAGTGCGGCGATACCGACGAGACACAGGCGGCCAATGCGGCCGGCGCGCAGCCAGCGGCCGGCGCACAGGCCGAGCAGCGTGGTGGCGATGGCGCCGAGCGTGCTCACCAGGCCCTCGGGATCGTGGCCGCGACCGCTGGCGGCATCGTATTGGTACAGCAGCGGGCCGAGCAACACGGTGTCGACGCGGCTGGCCAGGTTGTGCCACGGCGCAACACTGCCGCCCGCCGCCAGCAGCGCCCAGTATCCCAGCAGCAGCGCGGCGAGCAGGTATCCCTGCGTGCGCGCTCGGGTGTACAACGCCAGCGAACCGACCACGAGGAAGCAGATCCCGATCCGCTGCAGCACGCCCCACGGCCGGTAATGCGCGAGCTCCAGCGTCCACCAGGCCAGCAGGTGCAGGGCGAGCCCCAGTGCGATGATGCGCAGCGCGCGAACGAGCACGCCGTGCTGCAATGCGCGCGGATCGCCCCCGCTTTCCACGCGCGGCACCAGGCCGAGGGCGATCGAGACGCCGACCACGAACAGGAAGAACGGGAAGACCAGGTCGGTCGGCGTGCAGCCGTGCCATTGCGCATGCTGCAGCGGCGCGTAGACATGCCCCCAGTCGCCGGGATTGTTGACCAGCAGCATCGCCGCCACGGTGAGCCCGCGCAGGGCGTCGACGGAGGCGAAGCGCGGCAATGGCCGGCGCGGCATGCTTGCCGGCTGCGCGGCTTGCGTTTCCCGCACCGGAAAGCCTCTAGTCACGGAAACGGCGCGGCGGGAGGCTGCGATGGCGATCCGGCCGCACCAGGAAAGCCGCCTTTGCGTTGTCCGAAGCCGGTTTCTCCTCCTTTGAAAAAGGGGGACACAGGGGGATTTGCTCTTCGTGAAGCAAAAGCAAATCCCCCCAGCCCCCCTTTTTCAAAGGGGGGAAAGCTGCGGGCTCGGACTCATGAATCATCCGGTTTGCCGCCGATCCAGGTGCGCGCCACCTGCAGCTCCGCGTCGAGCAGCACCAGGTCGGCGCGGCAGCCGGGCGCGATACGGCCGTGGCTGGCTTCCAGTTCAAGGCACTGCGCCGGATAGGTCGAGGCCATGCGCGCGGCCTCGTCCAGCGGCAGGCCGAGCAGGTGCACCGCGTTGCGCACCGCGGTGGCCATGTCGAGCGCGGAGCCGGCCAGCGCGCCGGCGGCGTTGCGGCAGACGCCGTCGACCACGGTGATGCGCTCGCCATAAAGCGCATAGCTCGGGTCGTCCGATCCCACCGGCGGCATCGCGTCGGTCACCAGGAACACCTTGCCGCGCGGCTTGGCGGCGACCGCCAGGCGCAGGCTGGCCGGGTGCGCGTGCACGCCGTCGAGGATGATGCCGCACCAGCTGTCGCGGTCCTCCAGCGCGGCGCCGACCGCGCCGGGCGCGCGCCCCTGCAGCGGGGTCATCGCGTTGTAGAGATGGGTGAAGCCGCGCACCCCGGCGTCGAGACCGGCGCGGATCTCCTCGTAGGTGCCCGCGGTGTGGCCGGCGAAGACGATGGCGCCGCGCTCGACCAGCGCACGGATGCGCTCGGTGGGCACCCGCTCCGGCGCCAGCGTGATCAGCGTCGGGCCGTTGTCGAGTGAGGTGGCGAGCGCGATCTCGTCCGCGTCCGGTACGCGGAACTTGCCGGCATCGTGCGTGCCCTTGCGCGCCGGCGCCAGGTACGGTCCCTCCAGATGGATGCCGAGCACGCCCGGCGTGTCCTGCGCGATCGCGTCGCGCACCGCGGCGATCGCGGCGCGCATGACCTCCACGTCGTCGCTGATCAGCGTCGGCAGCAATGCGGTAGTGCCGAATCGCCGGTGCGCTTCGGCAATGGCGCACACCGCTTCCACCGTCGGCGCGTTGTTGAACAGCACGCCGCCGCCGCCGTTGACCTGCAGATCGATGAAACCCGGCAGCAGCGACCCGCCCTGGAGGTCGAACGTGCGGGCATCCTGCCGCCGCGCATCGCTGGCCGCCGGCATCGCCGCGATGCGGCCGTCGTCGCCGACCAGCACGGCGAGGTTGTCGCGAAAGCCGTCGTCGGTCAGCACGCGGCCGTTGACCAGCACCGTCGCCATCACACCGTCTCCGTCACCTTGTTGAGATGCGGCGGCGCGTCCGGATCGAACCCGCGCGCGCGCGCCAGCGCCTCGACCGCACGATAGAAGCTCTGCACCGTCAGCAGCGGCGCCACGGCGGGGTGCGGCGCCGCTGCCACCGGCAGGGTCAGCCCCGGAGACGATCCGGCGTCGTCATGCCGCGAGGCCGTCCACGTGGTCGCACCCCGCGCGCGAAACTCCTGTGCCAACGCCAGGGTGCCGCTTTCGGTTTCGTCGTTCTGCGCCAGCACCAGCACCGGGAACCCGGGCCCGACCAGCGCCATCGGGCCGTGCTTCACCTCGGCCGAACTGTAGGCCTCGGCGTGCAGGCCGCAGGTTTCCTTGAACTTGAGCGCGGCCTCCTGCGCCGCGCCCAGTCCGAGCCCGCGTCCCAGCACGAACAGGTTGCGTGTCCGCACCAGGCCGTCCACCAGCGGCGACCAGTCCTGCGCCCATGCCTCGCGCATGGCGTCGGGCGTCCGCGGCAGCGCATCGAGCAGCGCGGCGTCGTCCTTCCAGCAGGCGGCCAGCTGCAGCAATGCGGCCAGCGACGCCAGATAGCTCTTGGTCGCGGCGACGCTGCGCTCGCTGCCGGCGTGCAGCGGGATCACGGTGTCGGCAAGCGCGGCCAGCGGCGAGTCCTCGACGTTCACCATCGCCACCACGCGGGCGCCGGAGCGGCGTGCGTCCTCGGCGTTGTGCAGCAGGTCGGGGCTCTTGCCGGACTGCGAAATCACGATGTAAAGCGCGCCCTGCAGCTGCTGGCGCGCGGCGTACACCGACCCGACCGACGGCGACGCCGAGGCGGTCACCCGCCCGAGCTGGGTCTCGAACAGGTACTTGCCGTAGGTGGCGGCGTGGTCGGAACTGCCGCGCGCGCAGGTAACCACGAACGGCGGCGGATCGCGCCGCAAGTCGCGTGCGAGTTCCGCCACCACCGCGGCGTTGCGCTCGAATTGGCACGCGACCACGTCCGCCGCCTCCGCGGCCTCGCGGAACATCCAGCTGGTCCCGCCCTGCGTCGTCTCCGTGCCGGAGGCGGCCGGTCTGTGCATGCTCATTCCTGTGTGGGTGCGGGCGTGCGCGGCCGCATCGGCGCGGTGGAGCCGCGCACCACCAGCTGTGGCACGAAGCCGTGGTTGTGGACGGGCACCGCACCGTCCGCGTCGTGGCTCTGGCGCAGCTGCGTGATCAGCAATCGCGCCGCGTGGCGGGCGATGTCCTCGGTCGCCTGCTTGGCGGTGGTCAGCGGCGGCCACGACTGCTTGGAGAACGGACTGTCCTCGAAGCCGGCGATCGACAGGTCGTACGGCACATTCATGCCGGCCGACTTGGCCGCGGCCAGCACACCGGCGGCGATCTCGTCGTTGGAGCCGAAGATCGCGGTCGGCGGATCGCGCAGCGCCAGCAGCCGGCGCGCGCCGCGAAAGCCGTCGTCGAAGGTGTAGTCGCCCGGGATCACCAGGTGCTTGTCGAGGGTGATGCCGTAGTCCTTCAACGCCTTCTCGTAGCCCAGGTAGCGCTCGGAACTCGAACGGTGCTCCTCCCCGCCCCACAGGAAGCCGATGCGCTGGTGGCCGAGCTGGATCAGGTGCTCGGTGACCTCGTAGGCGGCGTCGCGGTCGTCGACGAAGACGCAGGGGTGGCCGTCCTGCGGGTCCTCGGCCGCGGCGATGATCCGCACCAGCTTCACACCGCGTTCGGTCAGCGCCTCCAGCAGCTCCATGCGCTCGGACATCGGCGGCGCCAGTACCAACCCCGCCAGGCGCGAGCGCCGCATCCAGTCGCACAGCTCGTCCACTAGCAGCGGCGAGCTGGCGTCGCAGGGATGGATCTGCAGGTCGAAGCCGGTCTCGCGGCAGGCCGCCAGCACCCCGTTCTGCACGCTGATGATGTAGTACGGGTTGGGATTGTCGTAGGCCACGCCGATCACGAACGCGGTCGCGCTGCGCAGGTTGCGCGCCGACGGATCCGGCTCGTAGTCGAGTTCGGCGACCGCGTGCAGCACCCGCGCGCGCGTGGCCTGCATCACCGACGGCTCGTTGTTGATCACGCGCGAAACGGTCTTCAGCGATACCTTCGCCCGTTCGGCGACGTCCCGGATGGTCGGTCTGCGCACTGGTTCGTCTACCTCGCCATGGAGCGGCTCATGATGCCGCGGGTCAACGCCTGCTGCCCATGCCGACGCGGTGGCCGCTGCGCGCATAGAACAGGATGTACAGGTAACACGGCAGCATCAACAGCAGGAACACCAGCTGGAAATCGAAGTGCTGCTTGAACACCGCGAATGCCTGCGGAATGATCGCGCCGCCGGCGATGCCCATCACCAGCAACGCCGAACCGGTCTCGGTCGACCGCCCCAGCCCGCGGATCGCCATCGGGAAGATCGCCGGCCACATCATCGCGTTGGCGAAACCGAGCGCGGCGACGAAACCCACCGACAGATAGCCGCCGGTGAAGAACGCACCGGTGGTGAACACGATGCCCAGCACCGCCGACACGCTGAGATAGCGCTCCTGCGAGATGAAGCGCGGGATCAGCACCAGCCCCGCCAGGTAGCCGAGCAACATCGCGAACAGGGTGAACGAGGTGAAGAATTTGGTCCGGTCCAGCGGCAGGTTCAACGCCTGTCCGTAAGTGCCGATGGCGTCGCCGGCCATGACCTCGGCGCCGACGTAGGTGAACAGGCACAGCACACCCAGCCACAGGTGCGGGAACTGGAAGATGTTGCGCCGCGCACGCGGTGTGCCGCCATCGGCGCCGGTGTCAGCGCCGGTCTCGGCATTGGCTTCGGCCGGCTTGAGTTCCGGCAGCGGCGAGAACAGCACGCCGACGGCGACCAGCATCAGCAGCCCGGCCATCGCCAGATAGGGGGTATGGATCTTGGCGGCGAAGGTGTCGAGCAGCTGCGCGCGCGTGGCGAGGTCGGCGGCCTCGACCTGCGCCGCCAGGTCGCCGATGCCGTGCAGCACCAGCGTGCCCAGCAGCAGCGGCGCGAGGATGCCGGCGGTCTTGTTGCAGATCCCCATCAGCGCGATCCGTTGCGCGGCGCTGTCGATCGGCCCGAGGATGCTGACGTAGGGATTGACCGCGGTCTGCAGCAACGCCAGGCCACCGCCGATCACGAACAATCCCGACAGCGCGCCGGGGTACCAGCGCTGGGTGGAGAACTCGCCGAACAGCATCGCCCCCACCGCCATCACCGCCAGGCTCAGCGCCAGGCCCTTCTTCATCCCGGTCCATTTCAGCACCCAGGCCGCGGGCAGGGCGAGGAAGAAATACGAGAGATAGAACACCATCAGCACCAGGAAGGCATTCACCTCGTCCAGCTCGAAAGCCAGCTGCACGAAGGTGATCAGCGGCCCGTTGATCCAGGTGAAGAACCCGATGATGAAGTACAGCAACCCCATGATCGCGATGGCCATGGTGAGGTGCGAGCGTGCGCTCATGGTCGCGACAGCAGACATCCTGGCGTCTCCCGTGTGATGGATTCCGGCCTGCACCGGAGCTTGCCGGCCACGCGTGTCTTGCCGAGGCCATTCGAGTCCAACGTTGTCATATCTTTCTTGGATTTACCACGATTCGCACCGAACAATTGCGACTACCTGCTGTTGTCCTGCAGCATTTGTCTCACGGAGACTCTATTTGTCCCGCCGACGACAGGGCATATTAATGCCATCTATGCCAGCTATAGATGTTGATATTCAATCAAACCAACAGAAATGATACCAATGAACACAAAACTGCAACAAACCCGACGCGGCCTGTTGACATCGTTGTCAAACTGTTTCCAAACTCGATCACAGCTTCCGGTGCGCATCGCACCGGGACCCGCACACCTTCCAGCAACGGGAATCACGTGGCCGCCACTGCAAGCCCACTGCGGATCGACGCCATGAGCGGCAGCGCAAGGCCGTTCATCGCCGCCGACGTCGGCGGCACCCACGTCCGCATCGGTCTGGTGCGGCGCAACGACGACCCGTCGCACCCGATCGCGGTGCTGCAGTACCGCAAGTATGTCTGCGCCGAGTGGCCGGGCCTGGTCGACATCATCGAGGATTTCCTCGGCCGGCTGGACGGCGTGCGGGTCGAGGAGGGCGCGATCGCCAGCGCCGGCTATGCGCTCGAGGACGGCTCGGTGATCACCGTCAACCTGCCCTGGCGGATCTCGCTCAACGCCATCCGCGACCGTCTCGGTTTCCGCGAGTTCCGCCTGGTCAACGACTTCGAGGCGGTGGCTCACGCCGCCGCCTACGTCGATGCCAGCCAGGTGCTGCAGCTGACCGGGCCGGAGACCGCCCCGCGCGGCCCGACCCTGGTCGTCGGCCCCGGCACCGGCCTGGGCGCGGCGGTGTGGATCCCGACCGCGAAGGGGCCGGTGGTGCTCGCCACCGAGGCCGGCCAGGCCGCGCTGACTACCGGCAACGCGCTGGAGGCGGCGCTGCTGCGCGAGCTGCAGCGCGAACGCGACCACGTGCCGAACGAACACGCGTTGTCGGGGCCCGGCCTGATGAACCTGCACGCCGCGCTGGCGGCGCTGCGTGGCGCGGCGCACGACTACCGTTCGCCGGGCGAGATCACCGCGGCGGCGCTGGACGGCAGCGACCCGCTGGCGCGCGAAAGCCTGGAGGTGTTCTGCGGCCTGCTGGGCAGCACCGTCGGCGACATGGCGCTGCTGTACGGCGTCAACGGCGGCATCTACCTGGCCGGCGGAATCCTGCCGCAGATCCGCGAATTCCTGCTGCGCAGCAGCTTCGTCGAGCGCTTCCTCAACAAGGGTCCGATGCGCGAGGCGCTCGAGCGCATTCCGGTGAAGCTGGTCGAGCACGGACAGCTGGGCGTGATCGGTGCGGCGACCTGGTACCTGTACCGGCGTGAGGCGGCGTGAAAGCGCAGGGCCCGCTGTCGGCGAGGGGACGAGGCATGCCGCCGATGGCCGGGCGTCATGCGGAACGGAGACACACAGGCACGGCCGCGGGATGCGAACGCTCCCGTGCCGCAATTCAAACAGTGACGGGAGAGACACCATGACATACCGCAAATCCGTTCTTTCGGCCGCGATCGTGACCTGCCTGGCGTTCAATGCGCAGGCGCAGGATCCTGCCGACAGCCGCGAAGACGCCACCGAGTTCGAGACGATCACCGTGACCGGTATCCGCGCCAGCCTGGAGCGCTCGCTCGACACCAAACGCAACAACGACACCGTATCGGAGGCAATCACCGCCGAGGACATCGGCAAGTTTCCCAACACCAACGTCGCCGAAGCGATGTCGCAGATCCCCGGCGTCTCGCTCGACCGGCGCTTCGGCCAGGGCGAGCGGGTGAGCATCGACGGTACCGACCCCAGCCTCAACCTGACCTTCCTGGACGGGCATCCTGTCGCGCAGGCGATCTGGCTGTACGGCGAACAGCCGAACCGCGGCTTCGACTACACCCTGCTGGCACCACAGATCCTGGGCCGTCTGGAGGTAATCAAGTCCTCCGAGGCCCGGCTGCCCGAGGGGAGCCTGGGCGGTACGGTGCTGATGCACACCCGCCAGCCGCTGGACATGGAGGCCAATGCGATCGCCGGCTCCGTCGGCTACAGCTACAACGACCAAGCCGGCAGCGGCGCCCCGAACGCCGCGCTGCTGTACAGCTGGAAGAACCCGGTGGAGACCTTCGGCATCGCCGTATCGGCGCAGCACTACGAAGAGAAGGTCGACCGGCAGGGGCTCGAGGTTTTCGGCTATGCGCCGGCTTCGACCTTCGCCAACGCCGCTTCGCCGGACCTGGACCCGGACGCGATGGTGCCGAACTCGATCAATGCGGCCTGGTTCCAGCAAGAGCGCGAGCGCGACAGCGCCGTGGTCAACCTGCAGCTCAAGCCGAGCGATGCACTCGAGTTCAATCTGCAGGGCCTGTACATCCGCGAGAACTTCGACAACTACAACCAGTCGCTGTACAGCTTCCTGACCTGGAATCGGGGCACCGAGGCAGCGGTGGACGAACTGAACCAGGGACCGGACGGCGTGGTCACCGGCGGCCATTCCAATGCTCATGCCGATCCCGAAGGCGGCACCGTCATCTACGACAACAATGTCCGCGAGTCCGAGGTCACCACCAAGGGCCTGGACCTGCGCGGCTCCTGGCAGGGCGATGTCTGGGGCGTGAAAGGCCAGATCGGCCGCAGCGAGTCCGACAACAGCAATCTCGCCCAGTACTTCATCGAGCCGGTCTACAACGGCGGCTTCAGCTGGGACATCGACAAGGGCATTCAGTTCGACGATCCGGACGCCGCCCGCGATCCGGCCAACTGGGGATCTAATGGCTGGCTCGGCAACAACGGCATCTTCTCGACCGACAGCGAGGACAGCTACGGCCAGGTCGATTTCAGCGTCCGCCTCGACGGTGTCTTCAACCTGCTGCAGTTCGGCGCGCGCCGGGCGAAGCACGAGGAGAGCTTCGCGCTCAACGTCTACAGCGGCGTCAATACCGGCTTCCTCGACGAAGTCGGAACGATCGGACTCACCGACATCCGCGGCTTCCATCCCGATCACGGTCATCACCTCCAGGTCGGCCGCGACAACGTGATCGACTGGATCCGCAACAGCCCTGTCGATTACGACAGTCCCGATCCTGCCAGCTATCTCAACAACACCTGGGCGCTGGAACAGACCAACACCGCCGGCTATGTGCAGGCCAACTTCTCCACCGGCGCCGTACGCGGCAATGTCGGCCTGCGCTACGTGGAGTCAGAGATCGAGGGCAGCGGCTTCGTCTACAGCGGCACGCCGACGCTGGACGACCTGGACAGCAAATGGCAGACCCGAACCGGCAAGGAGGACTTCCTGCTGCCGTCGGTCAATCTGGTATTCGATCCGGGCAACGACTGGGTGTTCCGCTTCGCCGCCGCCAAGGTGATCGCCTGGGCACCATACAATCAGCTGGTCAACAACACCTTCCTCAACGACACCACGCTCACCGGCGCCGGCGGCAATGCCGAGCTCTCGCCGTACGAGTCGACCAACTTCAACCTGTCGGCGGAGTGGTATTTCGCCGAGCAGGCGGTGATCGCAGCCTCGGTGTTCTACAAGGACATCGACAACTACGTCGACACCAGCGCCACCATCGAGCGCCAGTACAACTCGATCCGCGACAACGATCCCGCCGCCTGGGCGGGCCTTGTGGGCAGCAACGGCTGTACAGAGGATGGCTATTGCGACTACAGCATCTCGCGACCACGCAACGCCGGCGGAGGCGAGGTCAGGGGGCTCAACCTCAACTACCAGCAGCCGTTCGGCGACAGCGGTTTCGGTCTCACATCCAGCTACACGTACGCCGACGGCGAGAACAACACCGGCAATCCGCTGCCCTATCAGTCGCGGCACAGCGTTGCCCTCAGCCCGTACTACGAGATGGGCCCGATCAGCGCGCGCCTGACTTACAACTGGCGCGACCACTACCTCGCCGGCGGCTACGTGGCCGGCGCCGCGCCGGCCAGCGTCGACGACTACGCAGAACTCGGCGCCAGTCTCGGATGGAACTTCAACGACAACTGGTCGCTCACGATCGATGCGCAGAACCTACTGGACGAGGAATACTTCCAGTATCTGGGCGACAAGAGCCTGCCGGTCGGCAAGTACCACACCGGCCGCCGCTACATGGCGACCGTCCACTTCAAGTTCTGACCCATCGGCATGATGTGATGAACAGCAGGCCCGGGCGAACCGGGCCTGCGCCTTTCAGGAGAAGCGCATGAAACTCCCGCATCGCCATGCCCGTCGGCTGCAGCTGGCTGCAGCCGTAATCCTGCTCGCGATACTGGCTCCGGTCGCTGCCAGGCCGTTGCCCGGGTCGACGCCGATACCGATTCCCGCCACGCTGCAGTCCGGCCAAGGCCGCTACGAGCTGCACGTAAACCCGACTGTCGCCGCCCGAAGCGCGCCAGCGGCCCGGGTTGCCCGCCACTTCGCCGACCTGGTCCAGCGCACCCATGGGTTGACCTTGCAAACCATCGATTCCGAGCATGGCGCCGGCGTGACGTACACGCTCGACCCGACCGCCACCTCGGACGATGAGGGCTACGTCCTGGACATCGACGACGACGGCGCGCGAATCCTGGCCCGCGACGAACGCGGCCTGTTCTACGGCGCCGTCACGTTGTGGCAGCTCCTGGACGCCGAGGGCCGGCTTCCGGCCGTGCGCATCGAGGACGCACCGCGCTTCGGCTGGCGCGGGCTGATGCTGGACTCGGCGCGGCACATGCAGTCGGTCGAGGAGATCAAGCACCTGCTCGACGCCATGGCCCTGCACAAGCTCAACGTCTTCCACTGGCACCTGACCGACGACCAGGGCTGGCGCATCGAGATCAAGCGCTATCCGCGCCTGACCGAGGTCGGCGGTTGCCGGATCCCGGCCGGCGACGCCGGCACCGATCCGGCGACCGGGCAGACGCGCCCGTACTGCGGCCACTACACCCAGGCGCAGATCCGCGAGATCGTCGCCTATGCGGCCGAGCGCCACATCACCGTGGTGCCGGAGATCGACATGCCCGGCCACGCGCAGGCCGCGGTGGCGGCCTATCCGGAACTGGGCACGGTGGCGGGCGAGACCGCGGTGTCCAACGAGTGGGGGGTCCACACCTATCTGTTCAACGTCGAGGAGGACACGTTCGGATTCCTCGAGAACGTGCTGACCGAGGTGCTGGCGCTGTTCCCGTCCGCATACATCCACGTCGGCGGCGACGAGGCCGTCAAGGACCAGTGGCAGGCGTCGGAGCAGGTGCAGGCACGCATGCGCGCGCTCGGCGTGGCGGACGAGACGCAGCTGCAGGCATATTTCATCAGCCGCATGGAACGTTTCCTGTCCGCCCACGGCCGCAGGCTGATCGGCTGGGACGAGATCCTCGAGGGCGGCCTGCCCGCCGATGCGACGGTGATGTCGTGGCGTGGCATCGAAGGCGGCATCGCGGCCGCGCGCCAGGGCCATGACGTGGTGATGTCGCCTTCCTCCGATCTCTATTTGGACTACCTGCAGACCGATTCGCCGAACGAGCTGCCGGGTCGTCCCGCGACCATTCCGCTGCGGCAGGTCTACGCCTTCGAACCGGTCCCCGAGGCGCTCGACGCCTCGCAGGCACGGCATGTGCTCGGGGTGCAGGCCAACGTCTGGACCGAGCACATGCGCGACTACGCCCGGGTGCAGCATGCGGTCTTCCCACGGATCGCGGCCCTCGCCGAAACCGGCTGGTCGCCCGCGGACAGGCGCGACTACGACGATTTCCTGGTCCGGCTGCCGGCGCAGCTGCGGCGCTACCGCGCGCTCGGCATCGCCTATGCGCAGACGCCGTTCGAGGTGCGCATGACCGTGGAAACCGCGGACCGCGGCACGGGCACCATCGAGGTGGCCCTGTCGAACCCGCTCGGCTATGACGGCATCGGCTATACCACCGACGGCGAGGATCCGACCGCCGAATCACCAGCGTACGAAGCGCCGCTGGTCCGGCCACTGCCGGCCGAAGTGCGCGCGCGGGTGTTCGTCGATGGAGAGGCGCTGGCCGATGCCAGCGTGCAACGCTTCGATGCCGCTTCGTTGCTGCGCCGCAGCGACGAGGCGCTGAAGATGTGCACCGGCGCGCTGATGCTGCGGCTGGAGGACGACGGCCCCGCCGACGGCGACCGCGCGCGGTTCAACGTCGACATCTTCAATCCCTGCTGGCAATGGGATGGCGCCGACCTGGACGGCATCGCCGCGGTGCAGGTCCGCGCCGGCCGCATCCCCTATTACTTCCAGCTGCATCATGACGAGTCCAATCGAAAATTCCGCACGCCGAAGTCCGCACACGGCGAGCTGGAGATCCACGCCGGTTGCGACGGCGAGCTCCTGGCCAGCGCGCCGCTGCCGGAACACCCCGATGCCGATGGCTTCATCGTCCTCGATGCCGCGCTGCCGGAGCAGGCGGGAACGCGGGACCTGTGCATCACCTTTACCGGCGACACGCGGCCGACGATGTGGGTGCTGGATGAGGTGCGGTTGATCCCTCGATAAGTGCGCCGTACGGACGATTCACATCAGACGCCACACCACGCCGGCAGGGCTATCGCGGGCATGGCCCGCCTTCTACGGCCGCGGCAGCTCTTGCCGTTGTAGGAGCGCCTCATAGGCGCGAGGCCCGCATGGTCCCGGTCCACCGCGCGTCCGGCGACGTCGGTATCGCGCGCATGGCGCGCTCCTACGAAAGCGGACCGCCTCTGCCGCTGTTGTAGGAGCGCCTCATAGGCGCGAAGCCCGCATGGTGCCGGTTCACCGCGCGTCCGGCGACGCCGGTTTCGCGCGCATGGCGCGCTCCTACGAAGGGCGGGTCCGGCCTCGGTCGAGATGGAGCAATGCATCCCGCCACGGCGTCAGCCGTACCGCCAGCCCCGCGACGACGCCCAGCGTGTTCGCCAGCGCATCGGCGCGCTCCATCTGCCGGGTCTCGGTCAGTGCACCCTGGGCGTACTCCAGTCCCACACCCAACAGCACCAGCCCGATTCCGGCGCCCAGCAGCGATGGCCAGCGCGCGTAGAGCTGCACTGCGCCGGCGGCGAGCACGAAGTACGCGATGAAGTGTCCGAGCTTGTCGCCGCTTTGCACCGGCGGCATCGGCGGCGGCGGTGCCAGCGACAGCACCACCACGATCGCGATCGCAACGCACCACAGTCCGGTCCACAGCCGCGGCCGGCGGAACGGCTTCAGCGCGCGTCCCAGGCGCAGCCGACTCACAGCCGGTGGCTCAGGTCGCCAGCGAGGAAGGCGTGATCGAACGTGACCTCGCGCGCGAAGCCCATCGCCTGGAAGCGTTCGCCCATCGCATCGGGCAGGGTCAGCGTCTTGACCTGCTGCCGCAGCGCATAGCGGCCGGCCTCGTCGCTGGCGCGCCTCTCGTGCTCGGCCAGCAGTTCCGGCAGGCCGTTGCCGAGCAGGAAACTCGCCTGCGTACAGTAGCCGGCGAAGTCGAATCCGGCGCCGGTGCCGGCCTCGGCCAGGGCGGTGAAGTCGACCGAGGCGGTGAGATCCTGCAGTCCCGGGCGCGCAAGCACGTCCGCGACCAGCTGGTGGCGGTGGAACGCACGCAGCGTGCCGTCTTCGCGCTGCGGCCGGTAGTACTCGCGGCGCGGATGGCCGTAGTCGACGAACAGCAGCGCGCCGCGGTCGAGACCGCCGATCACCGCCTGCAGCCAGTACGGCAGCTGCGGCAGCAGTTCGGAGCGGTAGCCGTCGGCGAACGGCGCATCGAGCTGGCGCTCGACGTGGCGCACCGCGGCGGCGAGCAGCGCATCGGCGGGCCGGTCGACACGGACGAAGCCGCCGTCGTCGCCGAGTGCAACGTGCTCCTCGAACACCTCGCCCTCGCGCAGGGTGAAGCGCGGCGTCGGCAGCGCATCGATCACCTCGTTGGCGAACAGCACGCCGTCCCAGCGCGCCTGCGGCGGCCCGTCCAGCCACGCGACCCGCGCGAACGCCGCCGGTGCCAGGCACTGCTGCAGGTGCATGCGCTGGCGCTCGCGCAGGTCGGCGCTGGGTTCGAGGATGGCGTAGCGGGCCGGCATGGCGTCGATCGCCAGCAGCCGCCCGATCGCGTCCTCGGCGAAACGGCCGCTGCCGCCGCCGATCTCGACGAATTCGGCGGCGGCGCCGAGCTCCCGCAGCACCGGCGCCACCGCCTCGGCCACGCACTCGGCGAACAGCGGCCCGAGTTCGGGCGCAGTGACGAAGTCGCCGGCGGCGCCGAACTTGGTCGCGCCGGCGCTGTAGTAGCCCAGACCAGGCGCGTAGAGCGCCAGTTCCATGAAACGCGAGAACGGGATCGCGCCGCCGGCCTCGGCGATGTGTGCACGGATCAGCGCCTGCAGGCGCTCGCTGTGCGCGAGTGCATCGGCGTCCGGGGCGGCAATGGGCATGCGGGCTCCTGAATGTTCTGTTGCCAGTTTACGGAAAGCGGGTGGAATGCCGCGAGGTGGTGCGGGGTTCGGGCGCCCGACCAATGCCAAGACCAAAAGCAAATCCCCCTCAATCCCCCTTTTTCAAAGGGGGAAGCACAATCGCGCTAGTCGCTGTGATACCGGCATGGCTTGGGCACAGCCCGACGACTGACGGGGTGCCCCAGACATCTGTTGAGTATCGATGCCTGCCACGCAAAGACGCTTCGCACGAATGACGCTATCGTGTCTGCCGCACCATAGACACGGAGCCGCCATGGCAGACCGCCCCGTCGCCCTCGTCACCGGCGCCGCACGCCGTCTCGGCGCGGCCATCGCGCGCCGGCTGCACGCCGACGGCTACGACCTCGCCCTGCACTATCGCAGCTCGCAGGCCGAGCTCGATGCATTGGTCGTCGAACTCGAGACCGCCCGTCCGGGCAGCACCCTGGCGCTGCAGGCGGAGCTGGGCGAATTCGACCGCCTGCCGGAAATGATCTCCGCCACCGTCGGCCGCTTCGGCCGCCTCGACGCGCTGGTCAACAACGCCTCGGCCTATTTCGCCACCCCGCTCGGCGAGGCGACACCCGCGCAATGGGACACGCTGTTCGCCAGCAACGCGCGCGCGCCGTTCTTCCTCGCCCAGGCCGCGGCGCCACACCTGAAGGCGGTGCGCGGCGCGATCGTCAACATGACCGACATCTATGCCGAGCGGCCGCGCCCCGGACACGCCCTGTATTGCATGGCCAAGGCCGCGCTGGTGATGGCGACCAAGGCGCTGGCGCTGGAGCTGGCGCCGGATGTGCGGGTGAACGCGGTCGCCCCCGGCGCGATCCTGTGGGGTGACGACGAGACCGACGAAGCCCGCAAGCAGCGGATGCTGGCGCGCACGCCGCTGGCGCGCACCGGCACGCCGGAGGAGATCGCCGGCACCGTGGCCTGGCTGCTGCGCGACGCCGGCTACGTCACCGGCCAGGTGATCGCGGTCGACGGCGGGCGCCTGATCGCTGGCTGAGCCGGACAACCCGCCAGTCCAGACCGTTCGACATTCACGCCCTCCGCCGCCCCCTGTAGGAGGGGCTTCAGCCCCGACCCGGCGAAGTCGCGTCGGGCAACAGGGCGCGCGGTGCCGGTCGGGAAGCTGCGTGCGGGGCTGTCCGTGCTCCGCTCGGTTTCCGGGGTCGGGGCTGAAGCCCCTCCTACAGGGACCACGGGCGTGGAAAGCGGATGATTGGACTATCTGCTTGCCGTTCACCTTGATCCGCGTTGGTCCGCGTCGATCCGTGGCGAAGCGTTTCGCCGGCCGTCAATCCTTGGCGAATGCCCGCTCCAGATGCAGCTCACGGAAGGCGGCCGGTGCATCGTGCGAGACCGCATAGCGGTACAGCACCGCAGAGTACACGCCGCTCAGCGCCGCCTGGAACACCCCCAGCAGCAACACCGCGACCAGGAACAGTCCGCCCACCAGGATCGCCAGGCCCAGCCACGCCTGCAGGGCCAGCACCGTCAACCCGATACCGAGCAGCACGGTGCCGAACGTGATCAGCCCGAACGCCGCGCCGATGCCGATGTTGCCGATCGCGTTCTCGCCCCAGGTACGCTTGAGCAGCGACATGCTTTGCTTGAGCGCGTCGATCGGGCCGACGTCGCGACTGACCAGCACCGGCACCACCAGGAAGGTCGCCAGGGTCCAGGCCGCGCCCAGTCCGCTGCCGACCAGGCGCACGATGAAGTTGTTGTCGCGGTTCTTCAGCGACTGCAGCAGCACGCCGACGGTGGCGGCGATCGCGGCATAGCCGAGGATCGCCGGCAGCCGCCGTTTGGCCGCATCGAAGCCGTCGGACAACGTCGGATTGCCGCCGTCCAGGCGGACCATCGCCGCCGCCACCAGTGCGCTGTTGCAGAAGATCATCACGCTGTACTGGCAGAAATAGAACAGGAACCCGAACACCACCGATCCGGCGCCGAAGCCTTCCGCGAACACCCCCAGCAGCGACATCGGGATCAGGAACGTCGCCAGCACCACCAGGGTGGCGGCCCCGGAGATGACCGGGAACAGCATCAGTTCCTTGTCGGACCGCAGCACTGCCGCGCTGGCCTTGACCAGCGCCCAGCTGCGCGAAAATTTCTCGAACATGCCCTGCCTCCCCCTGTGACCTTCAGTTATCCTGCCGCCCGGTGCCTCCCGCGACAAGCGTCTGAAGTCATGACGGGCCTCCGGCCGGAATGTGACCCCAGGTCCGCCGGTTGGTCCCATAGAACCTCGATTGTCTGAAGCCGTGCACCGGCCGCCGGGATCGCCCGGCCCGCCCATCGGCGGCGTCGCGACTCCCGTCGCTTCCATAAACAGCCCGAACAATGCGGGAGCGACGGAAGTCGCGATGCCGCTGACTTTCCCGCTCCGCGATCTCCTGTTCGCCGCCGGCCGCTCGCAGGCCCTGCCGGCTCAGGCAATTCCCGCGAGGACGACCGGCGTCATCGGCGTATCGCGCTCGGGCGATGCCGCCCACAGCTCGGCCAGGGTGCGCCCGCTCCGCGGCTCGACGATCTCCGGCGCGATCTCTACCAGCGGGCGCAGCACGAAGGCATGGCGCAGCTCCGGCCGCGGCAGCCGCAGAGCCTGCCCCGGACTCGATCCGGGGTGATCCGGCCCCTCCAGCACCAGGTCGTCATAGAGCACCAGGTCGAGGTCCAGGGTGCGGTCGCCGAAGCGCGGACCGCTGCGGTCGCGGCCGTGCGCATCCTCCAGCGCGTGCAGCCAGGCATCGAGCGCGTAAACGTCCAGGTCGCTGTCGATCACCGCCGCGGCGTTGAGGAAGTCGGCGCCGTCGAAGCCGACCGCGCGGGTGCGATAGACCCGCGACACGACCGCGCCGGGAAACCTCGCCTCCAGCGCGGCGATCGCCGCCGCCAGGTGCCGTTCCGGCTCGAGGTTGCCACCCAGGCTCAGGCAGGCGCGGCCCATCTCAGGTGGCGTCCGGCTGCCCGCCCTGCCCCTGCAGCCGCGCCAGCGCCGCAGCCACGTCGGCGCCGCCCGGCGCCTGGAACAGCCGCAGGCCGAACTCGGGCAGCACCGCCAGCAGATGGTCGAAGATGTCCGACTGGATGCCCTCGTACACGGTCCATGCGGTGGTCGCGGTGAAGCAGTACACCTGCAGCGGAACGCCGGTGGCGCCCGGTTCGAGCTGGCGCACCATCAGGGTCATGTCCTGGCGGATCTGCGGGTGCGCACGCAGATAGGCCTCCACGTAGGCGCGGAAGGTGCCGATATTGGTGACCCGGCGGGTGTTGACCGGATCCTTGCCGGCGGACTCCAGCTGCGCGTTCCATTCCTCCAGCTCGCGTTTCTTTGCATCCAGGTAGCCGTCGATCAGGGCGATCCGGCGCAGGGCGTCGCGCTCCTGCGGTTCCAAGAACCGCACCGACGACTGGTCGATCAGCAGCGCGCGCTTGATCCGGCGCCCGCCGGACTCCTCCATGCCGCGCCAGTTCTTGAACGAGTCGCTGATCAGGCGATAGGTGGGGATGGTGGTGACCGTCTTGTCCCAGTTCTGCACCTTGACCGTGTTCAGCGCGATGTCGATGACGTCGCCGTCGGCGCCCAGCTCCGGCATCTCGATCCAGTCGCCGACCCGCAGCATGTCGTTGCCCGACAGCTGCACGCTGGCCACCAGCGACAGGATGGTGTCCTTGAACACCAGCAGCAGCACCGCCGTCATCGCGCCCAGGCCGGACAGCAGGATCAGCGGCGAGCGGTCGATCAGCGCGGCGATCGCCAGCACCGCGGCGATCAGGAACACCACCAGCTTGGCGACCTGCAGGTAGCCCTTGATCGGCCGCGAACGCGCGCGCGCGGCGTCGCGGGCATACAGGTCGCCGAGCGCGTTGAACAGGTTGCCCAGCGCCAGCGCCACCGTCAGCACCACGTAGGCGCGGGCGACGTTGCGCACCACCAGCACCGCCGCCTCGGGCAGATCCGGCACCGCGGCGATGCCGAACGAGATCACCAGCGCCGGAACCACGTGCGCCAGCCGCGACAGCACGCCGCTCGCCAGCAGCGCATCGTCCCAGTGCATCGGCGAGGCCTGCACCAGCTTGCGCACGATGCGCAGCAGGATCCGCCGGGTGATCCAGCTGGCGAGCGCGGCGCCGAGGGCCAGCGCCAGCAGCCCGAGCAGGGTGCCGGCGTAGGGCACGCCCGCCAGGGCGGGAATGGCATCGATCAGACGTTGCATGCGGACAGGTTAGCAGGGCACCGCGACACGCCGCATCGTCAATCCGCGCGACCGCGCTCGATGATCACCCCGACCGCGCGCGCGCCGCGCACCGCGCCGGGCTTGCTCAGCTTCAGCCGCAGCCAGTCGACGCCGAACTCGTCGAGCACGAGCTGCGCGCAGCGTTCGGCCAACGTCTCCACCAGCCCGAATTCGGACTGCGACACGTACTCGATCAGGCGCTTGCTGACCGCCTTGTAGTTCAGCGTATCGGCGATGTCGTCGCTGGCCGCCGGAACGCGGTTGTCGAATCCCATCTCCAGGTCGAACAGCAGCGGCTGGCGGATGCGCCGCTCCCAATCGTAGATGCCGATGACGGTCTCGATTTCGAGCGCTTCTATGAAGACGATGTCCATGGGGCCGGGAATGGGGAATCGAGAATGGGGAATGGTAAGAGCAAAGGCAGGCGCGCGCTTTTACGATTCCCGATTCCCCATTCCCGATTCCCGGCCTGCCGCCGCCAGCGGCGGCAGGCTCGCCATTTCCCACCGCGGCAGCGCCCGCACCGTCGCGTCGTCGCGCTGGCCGGCGGCCAGGCGCAGGGCGCCGGCGAAGGCGATCATGGCGCCGTTGTCGGTGCACAGCTCGGGGCGCGGGAAGCAGACGCGGCCGCCGCGGGCGGCCGTCATCGCCTGCAGGCGCGCGCGCAGGCGGCGGTTGGCGCCGACGCCGCCGGCGACCACCAGCACTTCGCCGGCGGCCGCCTCCAGCGCACGCTCGCACTTGACCGCCAGGGTCTCGACCACCGCGTCCTCGAAGCCGCGCGCGATGTCGGCCCGCGTCCGTTCGCTCTGGTCGCTGTCGCGCCAGGCCAGCAGCACCTGGGTCTTGAGCCCGCTGAAGCTGAAATCCAGCCCGGGCCGGTTGGTCATTGGCCGCGGGAAGCGGTACGCGCCCGGCTGGCCCGGCTCCTTGTCGGATTGCGCCGCCAGCGCCGCCAGCTGCGGCCCGCCCGGATACGGCAGGCCCATCAGCTTGGCGGTCTTGTCGAAGGCCTCGCCGGCGGCGTCGTCCAGGGTCTCGCCGAGCAGGCGATAGCGGCCGATGGCCTCGACCGCGAACAGCTGGGTGTGGCCGCCGGAGACCAGCAGCGCCACGAACGGCGGCTCGGGAGGGTCGTCCTCGATCAGCGGCGCCAGCAGGTGCCCTTCCATGTGGTGCACGCCGAGCGCGGGCACGTCCAGTGCCCAGGCCAGCGACCGCGCCACCCCGGCGCCGACCAGCAGTGCGCCGACCAGGCCGGGACCGGCGGTGTAGGCGACGCCGTCGATGTCGGCGACCGTCAGCCCGGCCTCGGCCAGGGTCTGGCGGATCAGCGGCAGCAGCTTGCGCACGTGGTCGCGGCTGGCCAGCTCCGGCACCACCCCACCGTACTCGGCGTGCAGGGCGATCTGGCTGTAGACCGCCTGCGCGCGCAGCCCGGCCGCGCCCGCCAGCGCCGTGTCGTAGACGGCGACGCCGGTCTCGTCGCAGGAGGTTTCGATGCCGAGGACGCGCATGGGACGGGAAATGGGGATCCGAGAGCGGGAATTCACCCTGACGCCCCGCCGTGGCTTGCGGGCGCGGGGCCAGGGCGGCTATCATACGCGGCTCGCCGTGGCCTGCCCGGCGGAGATACCGTCCCGGAGATTCCATGCCAAGCGTCAAAGTTCGCGAAAACGAGCCGTTCGAGTTTGCCCTCCGCCGCTTCAAGCGCACCTGCGAGAAGGCCGGCGTGCTGGCCGAAACGCGCAAGCGCGAGTACTACGAGAAGCCGACCCAGGAGCGCAAGCGCAAGGCCGCGGCCGCCGTCAAGCGCCAGGCCCGCCGCGCCTCGCGCGACGTCACCAAGCGTCAGCGCCTGTACTGAGTCCCGCCCCGCGCCGAACGCGCGGAGCGACCGTACTCCAGCAAGAAGCCGGCCCGCGCGAGCGTCGCCGGCTTTTTGTGTTGGCGGCCGGGATTCGTGATTCGTGATTGGTGATTCGCAAGAGCGAAATGCCGCGTGCGTTAACCTGCGTCCGAATCGATGTCCGCGGCCCGCTTCTGCCTTTTCGAATCACGAATCACCAATCACGGCTCCCGAATCACGAATCCCCAATCACGGCTCCTCCCACCCATGACCCTGAAGCAGACCCTCACCGACGACATGAAGGCCGCGATGAAGTCCGGCGACAAGGCTTCGCTCGGCGTGATCCGGCTGATCAACGCCGCGATCAAGCAGAAGGAGGTCGACGAGCGCGTCGAGCTCGACGACGCCGCGGTGATCGCGGTGATGGACAAGATGGTCAAGCAGCGCCGGGACTCGGTGGCGCAGTACGAGGCCGCCGATCGCGAGGACTTGGCCGCGGTGGAGCGCGCCGAGATCGCGGTGATCGAGCGCTACCTGCCGGCGAAGCTGGACGAGGCCGCGATCCTGGCGGCGATCGATGCCGCCATCGCCGAGACCGGGGCGACCGGCCCGGCCGACATGGGCCGGCTGATGGGCGCGCTGAAGCCGAAACTGGCCGGACAGGCCGACATGGGCGAGGTCTCGCGGTTGGCGAAGCAGAAACTCGCCGGCTGAGGGCGTGCCGATGTCCGTGTCCGCGCCTTCCGGCATCGTGCTGCGCGCCGCAATGCGTGCGGACGTGCCGCAGATCCTCGCCTTCATCCGCGAGCTGGGCGAGTACGAGCGCCTGGCCCACGAGGTCGTTGCCGACGAGGCGGCCCTGGCTGAGAGCCTGTTTGGCGCACGCCCCGGCGCCGAGGTGGTGATCGCCGAAGTCGACGGCGCGCCCGCCGGTTTCGCGCTGTTCTTCCATAATTTCTCCACGTTCCTCGGCCGTCCCGGACTGTATCTCGAGGACCTCTACGTCCGCCCCGGCTTCCGCGGCCACGGCATCGGCCGGCGGCTGATGACGCACCTGGCCAAGCTCGCGCTCGAGCGCGGCTGCGGCCGCTTCGAGTGGTCGGTGCTGGACTGGAACGCGCCGGCGATCCTCTTCTACCGCGCACTCGGCGCGGTGGGCATGGACGGCTGGACCGTCCAGCGCGTCGACGGCGACGCGCTGCACCGGCTCGCCGCCGAGGATCGCCCCGACCCCTCGTAGGAGCGCGCCATGCGCGCGATGCCGCGGGCATTTCGCTGCCGTGGTGTCCGGGTACCGGCACGCTTTCCGGCTGGCGCAGGCGCCATCGATAGCCGATAACGGAAGCACCCGCGGCATCGCGCGCATGGCGCGCTCCTACGGGCCGTCCGCTCACGGGCGACAAACGGCCGTCTGTCCATCATGCTTGCGATCACTCCGTTCCGACTGCCGCACGCCGCATGCCCCGCTTCCCATCCGAACAGATCAGGCACGGGATCGAGAAAGTCCAGGACAGCCTGCCGGCCGCGGTGGTGCGGCGCTTCGTCGAGATCGACCTGCTCACCCATGCGGCGTCGCTGTCGTTCTTCACCCTGATCTCGCTGGCGCCGCTGCTGGTGCTGCTGCTGTGGCTGACCTCGCTGCTCTATCCCTCGGCGCAGGAGGCGCTGCTGGCACAGGTCGGCGAGCTTGCCGGCACCAGCGCCGAGAAGGTGGTCGGCACGGTGATCGACAACGCCAGGCGGCGGCCCGACCTGGGCTCGCTGGCCGGGATGTGGAGCACGCTGCTGCTGCTGCTCGGTGCGACCGTGGTGTTCGCGCGGCTGCAGAAGACGCTGAACCTGATCTTCCATACCGACGCCAAGCGCCTGGCGCTGCTGGCCTGGCTGCGCAAGCGGGTGTTCTCCTTCGGCGTGGTGCTGGCGCTGGGCTTCCTGCTGCTGGTCTCGACCCTGCTGTCCACCGTGCTGGACCTGGTCTTCTCGGGTGTGCCGTCGCTGCTGCCGGTCATCGGCAACGCCAGCGCGTTCGCGCTGTACGCGCTCGCCTTCGCCCTGCTCTACCACTACCTGCCGGACCGCCGCGTCGGCTGGCGCCGGGCGCTGCTCGGCGGCCTGATCACCGCCGCGCTGTTCGTGCTCGGCCGCTGGGGGATCGGCCTGTACATCCGCCAGGCGGCCCCCGGCAGCGCCTACGGCTCGATGGGCACCCTGGTGGTGCTGCTGGTGTGGATGTACTACGCGGCGATGGTGTTCTTCGTCGGCGCGCTGATCACCTCCGTGATCGATGAGCGTGCGGGCGGCACGGCGGACGGCACGGCCGCACCGCCTGCGCCCCCTGCGGCGTAATGCCGCGTCCCGGGAGCATGCTCCCGGCCGGGAAATGCGCTCTTGCCGCGGATTGACGCGGATGAACGCGGAGAAAGCCATTCGAGAATGGACGTCGGTCCGAGATCGATGATCTACGGGCCGAGGCGTCGGCAAGGAGCGACGCCAGTGAGGCGAGCGCCGCCATTCCGCCTTCGCGAAATCCATGGGTCTGCATGTCCTGGATCCCGGCCTGCGCCGGGTTGACGGCGTGTCGGGACCTGCCTTCAGATGCTTTATCCGCGTCAATCCGCGGCCAAGACGCTCTTCCTTCAGCACGCGGCCATACGAGCTGCCGGCCGCGGCCGGAGGGTGCGATCATGGCGCCATGGCCCGCATCCCCGACGCGTTCATTGACGACCTGCTCGCCCGCACCGACATCGTCGAGGTGATCGGCGCGCGCGTGCCGCTCAAGCGCCAGGGCAAGGAATACGCCGCCTGCTGCCCGTTCCACGACGAGCGCTCGCCCTCGTTCACGGTCTCGCCGACCAAGCAGTTCTATCACTGCTTCGGCTGCGGCGCGCACGGCAGCGCGATCAGCTTCCTGATGAACTACGACCGCATGGAGTTCCTCGACGCGGTCGAGGAACTGGCGCGCGGCACCGGCATGGAGATACCGCGCGAGACGCAGCAGCGCAACCAGGACGGCGACACCCAGGCGCTGTTCAACGCGCTGGACGCCGCCGCCGGCTTCTTCCGCAAGCAGCTGGTCGCCAGCGCCAAGGCGCGCGCCTACCTGGACGCACGCGGCGTCGACGAGGCCCTGCGCGAGCAGTTCGGGATCGGCTACGCCCCGGACGGATTCTCGGCGCTGAAGGATGCGCTCGGCAGCGACGAGCGCCGGCTCAAGCTGCTCGATCGCGCCGGGTTGTTGTCGAAGAACGACCGCGGCCACAGCTACGACAAGTTCCGCGACCGGGTGATGTTCCCGATCGCCGATCGCCGCGGCCGCACCATTGCTTTTGGTGGCCGCGTGCTGGACAAGGACGACGGCCCCAAGTACCTCAACTCGCCCGAGACCGCGCTGTTCCACAAGGGCCGCGAACTGTACGGCCTGTGGCAGGTGCGCCAGTCCAACCAGAAGATCGCGCGGCTGATCGTGGTGGAAGGCTACATGGACGTGATCGCGCTGTTCCAGCACGGCATCGCCCAGGCGGTGGCCACGCTCGGCACCGCGACCACGCCCGACCACGCCGAGCTGCTGTTCCGCAATGCGCCGGACGTGTACTTCTGCTTCGACGGCGACGCCGCGGGCCGCCGCGCCGCCACCCGCGCGATGGAGTCGGTGCTGCCGCGCATGCGCGACGGCCGCCAGGCGTTCTTCCTGTTCCTGCCGGACGGCGAGGATCCCGATTCGCTGGTGCGCGCCGAGGGCGCCGCCGGCATCGACGCACGCCTGCGCGAGGCGGTGCCGCTGTCGCGCTTCCTGTTCGACAGCCTCGGCGCCGACGTCAACCTCGGCACGCTCGACGGCAAGGCGCGCCTGGCCGAACGCGCCCAGCCGATGCTGTCGCAGATCCCCGACGGCGCCTTCGCCGACCTGATGCGCCAGCGGCTGACCGAACTCACCGGCGTCGGCGCGCGCGGCAGTGCGCCGCAGACGCACGTGCCCACCCACCGCGTGCGCCGCGGCGGATCCATGGTGCCCGCGCCCAAGCGCAGCCTGGTGCGGGCCGCCATCAGCCTGCTGCTGCAGCGCCCGGCGCTGGCGCTCGAACTGCCCGATTCCTACCGCTTCACCGCGTTGCGCCAACCCGGCATCACCCTGCTGACCGAGCTGATCGCACTGGTGCACGCGCGCCCGGGGATCACCACCGGCTCGCTGCTGGAGCATTTCGAGGGGCGCGAGGAAGCCGAGGCGCTGCAGAAGCTCGCCGCCCAGTCGATGCCGGGCGAGGAGGCCGGCTGGCGCGACGAATTCGTCGGCGCGATCGCCCAGCTCGACCGCCAGACCCTGCAGCAGCGCGTGGACGAACTGCAGGCCAAGCAACGCGAGATCGGCCTCGACGCCGCCGACAAGGCCGAGTTGCGCGAACTGCTGCAGAGCGGAGCGCGCTGATCCGGCGTCGCGCATGCCGCGCGCGTGACGCGGCGAATGACGTCCGTCGGCACGCCGGTTTTCTCAACCGGAAGTGAACCAGCTAGGGATCACCCCAGCTGTGCTGTCACGCCGCGTCGTCGGATGATCCGACGGACCGTTCCAGCCCACCGAATACCCCGCCCTCCTCGGAGTCACAGATGAGCACGATCGACGACGCAGTCAACACCATCCAGGACCGTCTTTCGCAAGGCCTCCTGGACTGGGACGTCAGCCACGGCGACCTGACCGACATCAGCAGCACGTTGTCAGGGCTCACCCCGAGCGAGCGCAACCAGGTCGTCAGCCAGCTCGAGGCCGACGACCTGAAGAACTGGGCGCAGGAAGTCCACGGAAACATGGGCAGCCTGAGCGCCGGCGAACGCCAGGACCTGTTCAAGAATCTCGCGGAGGGGCTGGACGGCGAACAGCTCACGCGGGTCGTCAACGCCTTCGAATCGGAAGGACTCGGCGACAGCGTGCGCGAACTCGGCACCGCGGTGGCGACGCATGCCGACTCGGCCACCAAGACCGACTTCGTGTCCCACATGGCCGACCGCACCAACAGCGGCGACGACAACTACAATCCGGAGCCGACGCACAAGAATGACGTCACCGACACCCTGCGCGCGGATCCCGATGCGCAGGCGGTCGCGGAGGTGCTGGGCAGCCTGGAAGGCGACGACTTCGACACCGCCGTCGGACACCTGGACGGAGCGCAGCTCGACGCGGTGCTGCAGGCCGGCATCTACCAGGCCGAAACCAGCACCCGCAACGGCAACATCACCAACTTCGACAGCACCGTCGCCACCCGGATCGTCGAAGCCGCCGCGACCAGCAACGATCCCAGCGTCAAGGGCGCGGTGTTCACCGCGGCTGCAGAGCGGCTGGAGCTGATCCAGAAGGGCGGCGACAACGGCGCCGTCATCGGCGATATCGGCGTCGACAGCCGCCACGAGCCCGCCCGCACCGGCCTGAGCGACGCGATGCTCGGCCTGCTGCAGAGCGACACCAACGGCGTGGTCACCGAGATCCGCACCCAGTACGACCTCAGCGGCACCTCGCTGACGACCCTCAACCGCGAGTTGATCGGCGCCGGTCGCGAAGCCGACATCAGGAACGTGATCCTGCAGCTGCAGCAGGGCAACGACGGCGGCGGCAACGCCTACGAAACGGTCGCCGGCAGCGACGTGGTCGCACGCAACCTGGGCCTGTTCACCGGTTCCGCGGTCAACGCGATTTCCGACCTGAACACCGAGCGCAAGGACCAGGCGGAAACCTTGAAGGGCATCTTCGGCACCGCCTACGGCGCGGCCGGCGCGGCCAATCCGGGCGCCGGCGTGATCGCGTCGGTCGGCAACGGCATCACCACATCCGCGATCAACAGCATCATCGGCAGGTTCGAATCCAGCGACGGCGACACCGCCACCGAACTGGCGCAGGCGTTCTACGAACTGTCGATCCCGCGCGATGCCGACGGCTACATCGACGACTCGTCCGACAGCACCATCCAGGACCTGAAGACCGAGTTCGCGGCCGTCACCTCCACCGACATCGACTGAGCATCGCCCCCCGCTCCGCCCCGGCGGCGGAGCGGTGGCATCCACTGGCAAGCCCGGCCCGCCGCAGCGCAAGACGGTGGCCGATGCCGTGTGCCGTCGCCGGGTTCGCTATAGTGCCGGCACCCAAGCCCGGCCCGCCTGGAGGACCCGATGCCCCGTCTGCATGCGTTCCTGCTGTCCTGTTTCGCGCTCGCCGCCACGCACGCGGCCGTGGCGGCGTCTCCACCCCCGGAACGTCTGCAGACCGGCAACCGCGTCACCGAAAACGTACCGGAAATCCCGGCCGAGCTGCTGCAGCGGCTCAACCGCTACCAGAACACCCGCGGCGCGAGCGTCGCCGGGTGGACCCGTGAGGGCTGCCTGCTGATCGGCACCCGTTTCGCCGAGACCACCCAGGCGCACCGGGTGTGCGAGCCGCTGGGCATGCGCGAGCAACTGACCTTTGAGCCGGAACGCATCGGCATCGGCGACACCGCGCCGGCGGGCTCGGGACTCGATGGCTTCGTCTACAGCAAAGACATCGGCGGCGACGAGTTCTGGCAGCTGTTCTGGTACGACCTGGCCACGCGCGAGAGCACGCTGCTGACCGACGGCAAGCGCAGCCGCAACCAGGGACCGCTGTTCTCGCACGACGGCGCGCAACTCGCCTGGAGCAGCACCGCGCGCAACGGCACCGACACCGACGTCTGGGTGATGGACTTCGCCTCCCGGCAGGCGCGCCCGGTGGTCACCGAAGGCGGCAACTGGAGCGCGGCGGACTTCTCGCCTGACGGCCGCCGCATGCTGGTCACCCGGTACGTCTCGATCAACGAGTCGTATCCGGGCGAGGTGGACCTGGCCAGCGGCGAAGTGCGGATGTTCCCGGTCGACGGCGGCAAGGCCGGGTTTGGCGATTTCCGCTACGCGCCGGACGGCGAGGGCGTGTTCTACGTCTCCGACGAGCCGATCGACGGCGAGCCGCAGGAGTTCCGCACCCTGCGCTACCACGCACCCGGCAGCGGCGCGCCGAAGATCGTCAGCGGCCATATCCCGTGGGACGTCAGCGGTTTCGAGGTCTCCGACGACGGGCGCCACCTGGTCTACGCCACCAACGAGGACGGCATCGCCCGGCTGCATCTGCTGCGCCTGCCCGCGCTGACGCCGGTCGCGCTGCCGGAACTGCCGGTCGGCGTGTTCGGCGGCGCCAGCTTCTCGCCCGACGGCAGGCGCCTGGCGCTGACCCTCAACACCGCCACCTCGCCCAGCGACGTCTACGTGATCGACCTGGCAGGCGGCGGGCTCGCGCGCTGGACCCGCAGCGAGGTCGGCGGGCTGGACAGCGACGCCTTCGTCGCGCCGACGCTGGTCCGCTATCCCACCTTTGACGCGGTCGACGGCCGGCCGCGCACCATCCCGGCGTTCTACTACACACCGAAGACGCCGGCGACGGGCGGGAAATACCCGGTGGTCGTGAGCATCCACGGCGGCCCGGAGGGCCAGGCGCTGCCGACCTTCAACCCGACCTTCCAGTTCCTCGCCAACGAACTCGGCGTGGCGGTGCTGGTGCCCAACGTGCGCGGCTCCTCGGGCTACGGCAAAACCTATCTGCAGCTCGACAACGGCATGCAGCGCGAGGACTCGGTGAAGGACATCGGCGCGCTGCTCGACTGGATCGCGCAGCAGCCGGAGCTCGACAGCGAGCGCGTCGGCGTATACGGCGGCAGCTACGGCGGCTACATGGTGCTGGCGTCGATGATGCACTACAGCGATCGCATCCGCGCCGGCATCAACATCGTCGGTATCTCGCACTTCGGCACCTTCCTGAAGAACACCGAGGACTACCGCCGCGACCTGCGCCGGGCCGAGTACGGCGACGAGCGCGATCCGGAAATGGCGGCGCACTTCGAGCGGATCTCGCCACTGAGCAATGCCGAACGCATCGCCGCGCCGCTGTTCGTCGCCCAGGGTCGCAACGACCCGCGGGTGCCGTACACCGAGGCCGAGCAGATCGTCGAGGCCGTGCGCAACAACGGCCAGCCGGTGTGGTTCCTGATGTTCGACGACGAGGGTCATGGCTTCGCGAAGAAGTCCAACAGCGACTACTTCGGCGCCGCGGCGATGTTGTTCTGGCAGCGGTTCCTGCTCGACAGCGGGACGGGCGCGGCGGACTGAATGCCCCGCCGCCGGCGTCGCAGGCCGCATCGCCGGCCTGCGTGCGGGCGGCGTGCCGTCAACCGATGTGCTGGAACTCCAGCAGCGGCGCGGGCGCCAGCCACGGCAGCAGCCAGTGGTCCACCAGCAGGAACGCGAACAGCGCCATCAGGTAGACCACTGAATAGTTGAACACGCGCATGGCGAAGAATTCGTCCGGTGGATCGAGCAGCCGCCATGCGTACCAGAGGAACATGCCGCCCAGCACCAGCGCGCCGCCGAGATAGAACACGCCGCTCATGCCGGTGACCCACGGCAGCAACGTGACCAGCAGCAGCAGCACGGTGTAGAACAGGATCTGCCAGCGGGTGTAGGTGACCCCGTGGGTGACCGGCAGCATCGGGATCAGCGCGCGCGCGTAATCCTCGCGGCGGAAGATCGCCAGCGCCCAGAAATGTGGCGGCGTCCACACGAAGATGATCAGCACCAGCAGCAGCGCATGCGGATCGAGGGTGCCGGTGATCGCGGCCCAGCCGAGCGCCGGCGGCGCCGCACCGGCGATACCGCCGATGACGATGTTCTGCGGCGTGGCGCGCTTGAGAAAGCCGGTGTAGACCACGGCGTAGCCGATCAGCGAGGCGAAGGTGAGCCCGGCGGTGAGCGGGTTGACCAACACGATCAGGATCGCCATCGCCGCCGCGCCCAGCAGCACCGCGAACACCAGCACCTGCACCGGTCTGAGCGTGCCGGTGGCCAGCGGCCGGTGCGCGGTGCGCGCCATCAGCTTGTCGATGCGCTGGTCGATGAGATGGTTGATCGCGGCGGCCGAGGCCGCGGCCAGCCAGATCCCGAGCAGGCCGAACAGCGCCAGCCGCAGCGGCGGCAAGCCCGGCACCGCCAGGAACATGCCGACCAGCGCGGTGAACACGATCAAGGCCACGACGCGCGGCTTGGTCAGGCTCCAGTATTCGTGGGCGATGCTCGGCATGCTAGCGTCGCCTCCCCGCCCGGCGCGCCCGTCCACGACGTGGCGCGCTCATGCCGGCTCCTCCAGCCGCGCCAGCAGCGACACCAGTACGAACAGCAACAGCGCGGCGCCGGCATTGTGCAGCACCGCCACCGACAGCGGCAGCGACAGCTTGACGTTGAGGATGCCCAGCAGCACCTGGCCGATGGCCAGCCCGCCCAGCATGCCGCCCCAGCCACGCAGGCCGGGCGTGCGCAGCAGCCGGGCCGCGATCCACATCAGGGCGGCGAAGACCACCACGGCCATCATCCGGTGCGCCATCTGGATGGCGATCCGCGCCTCGCCGCCGAGCACGCCGCCCTCATAATCGGCGCCGAGGCCGCGCCAGAGCACGAAGCCCTCGCGGAAATCGCTGCGCGGCCACCACTGCCCGACGCACCGTGGAAAGTCGTTCCAGTGCGCGCTCTCGGTGACCCAACCGCCGCCGCCGCAGGCCAGCGCCGCATAGTTGGCGCTGACCCAGCCGCCGAGCGCGATCTGCAGCGCCAGCAGCACCACGCCGGCGATCAGCCAGCGCCGCAACACGATCGCACCCGCCAGCCGGATCGGCACGTCGGTCGCGCGCCACGCCATCCAGGTCAGCAGCGAGAAGGTCAGCAGGCCGCCGAGCAGGTGACCCATGACGATGATCGGCTTGAGCAGCAGCGTCACCGTCCATTTGCCGAGCAGCGCCTGGAACACGATCACCGCCAGCGTCAACGCAGCCGCGCGGGCGAGATCGAGATTGGACCAGCGCATCGCCGCAAACAGCAGGATCGCCTCGCCCAGCCCGGCCAGCCCCAGCGCAACGCCGTGATGCCCGGCCATGTAGGCCGGAATCGCCCCCGCCACCAGCAGCGAGGCGCCGACAATCTGGGCGATTCCGTAACGGCGCCGGCGCGCGGCCAGCAGCGCCAGCACCAGCACCAGCACGCCGAGCGCGGCGGCGATGTGGCGGTGCACCTGCTCGCGCCAGGCCTTGTGCGCCTGCAGCGGACGGATCTGGCTGGCGGCGTGATCGCTGACCTCTTCCGGCGCCTGTGGCCAGGCGGCGCGCCCGTAGCAGGTCGGCCAGTCGGGACAGCTCAGGCCGGCGTCGGACAACCGCACGAACGCGCCGAACACCACCACGCACAGCGTCAATACCACCGCGAACCAGGCGATGCGGTGGAAGTGCTTGTACAGCGTGGGGGAAAGGCGGCTCATCTGTTCGCGGTCATTGAATTTCGAGGCTCGGGAAGGGCTAAACCCCCGTCATCCCAGCGCAAGCGGGGATCCATTTTGCAGTTGCTCGTTGCAGGCCAACTTCCTAAGCGACGGCAGGATCAATATGGATCCAGCTTGTGCGGGGATGACGAGCAAGCGGCGACCAGCTCTTCCGGGACCGGGCCCCAGCCTAAATCACTTCAACTTCAATAGCCTGGCCATGTCGGTGCGCAGGTGCCCCGGATCGAAGCCGGGAGCGTAGCGCAGAATCACGAATCCGTTCGGATCGATCACGTACACCGGCACGCCGGCGGGATCATCGACGCGCGGCAGGCCCGCGCGCAGCGCCGGATCGGGCGCCAGCTCGCGCAACGCGGCGTTGCGCACGGCGGCCTCCGGCAATTCGCCGATCCACAGGATGTGCACGCGGTCGGCCTCGCGTCCGAACAGCTGCCACACGGTGTCGAGCTGCGTCGACAGCGTCACGCAGGGTTCGCCGCAGTCTGCCGGTGGCGCCAGGGCGATCCGCCACTGGCGTTCGATCGGTTGCCAGTGGTACGGGTCGCCGTCGCGCAGCCGCGGCACCACCTCGCGCAGGTCGCCCGGCGGCTGCAGCAGTTCACCGTGGTTGCGCGTGCCCTCCGGGCGCCAGCCGGAAAACCGCAGCACGCCGGCAACGACCGCGCTGCCGAGAAAGATCACCACGATCAGGATCAGCAGGCCGCGATTGCGGTTGCGCTGGCGGTCGGGGATGGATCGGGGAGCGTTCATGGCGTGCTGTCCTGAGGTCGCCTGCGACGACGGAAAGTGAGGACCAGCGCGGTGACCAGCACCGCGAGCGCGAGGCCGTACCACTGCACGGCGTAGCCGAGATGCCGCTCGGGCGGCAACGTGTTCGGCAGCACGTCGAGATCGCGCGCGTAGCCGCCGGGCAGGTCGGGGTCGAGCCGCAACACCCGCGGCGCCAGCGCCGGCAGTCCGAGCGCGCCGGCGACCGCGACGGGATCGAGCGCGATCGCCAGCAGGGTGCTATCGGCCTGCGGCTGCAACGCGGCGGCGGCGATCCCGGCCGACGGCGGCGGCGCCAGCAGGCCGCGGACGTGCGTGTCCGCCGGCGACGGTGCGATCGACGGCATGTCGCGGTCCGGAGGCAGCGGCAGCCAGCCCAGATCCACCAGCAGTGGATCACCCGCATCCGGCACGAACACGCGGTACACGCGCACGCCGGGGCGACCGCCGCGCTGCTGGTTGTCGAGCAACACCGGCGGCAGGTCCGGGTAACGGCCCTGCCCGGCGGCCCAGTCGTAGTCGCGCGCACCCGCGGGATCGGCAGCGACGGCCAACGGCTGCGCGTCACGCTGCTGCAGCGTGCGCGTCGCCGCGTCCAGCAGGGACTGCTTCTGCTGCTGGCGCCCGAGCTGCCAGCTGCCGAGTCCGGTGAACAGCGCGATGCCGGCAAGCGCCAGCGCCCAGCCGAACAGCAAGGTCCGGGATCGGGTCACGCCGGTTTACCGCGCAGCTGCGATAATAATGCGCGTTCGCGCAGCCGCGCGCCGGAGCCCGCCATGAGCGATTCGCTGAAAACCCTGCTGGTCGTCGCCTTCCTGATACTCATCCTCTGGAACCTCGGCGCGGGCCTGTACTACATGCTGGTCGACAAGGGCGAGACCAAGCGCACGGTGAACGCGCTGACCAAGCGCATCGGCCTGTCGGTCGCCCTGATCCTGCTGGTGATGCTGGCGATCTGGATGGGCTGGATCGAGCCGCATGGGGTCGGCGGCTAACGCCGCCGACGTGATTGGTGATTCGTGATTCGTGATTGGTTAAAAGCAGGAGATCGGCGGCACGCATGCCGCCGATCTTCCGCGAGGTGATCCGCCCTGCCGCTCTTGCGAATCACCAATCACGAATCACCAATCACGGCTCTTAGAGCACGTAGACAAACAGGAACAGTCCCAGCCACACCACGTCGACGAAGTGCCAGTACCAGGCCACCGCCTCGAAGGCGAAGTGGTTCTCCTTGGTGAAGTGGCCCTTGAGGCAGCGGAACCAGATCACCAGCAGCATGATCGTGCCGAGGGTGACGTGGGCGCCGTGGAAGCCGGTCAGCATGAAGAACGTCGAGCCGTAGATGCCCGAGCCCAGGGTCAGGTTGAGGTCGCGGTAGGCGTGGATGTACTCCTCGGCCTGGAAGAACAGGAACACGCAACCCAGCAGTACGGTCAGGCCCAGGAACAGCAGCAGACGCGTGCGCTGGCCGGCCTTGAGTGCGTGGTGGGCGATGGTGACGGTTACGCCGGAGGTCAGCAGGATCAGGGTGTTGAGCAACGGCAGACCCCACGCCGGGATGGTCTGAAAGCCGCCGCCGACCTCGCCCGGGCCGCTGGTCGGCCAGGCCGCGCTGAAGCCTTCCCACAGGTAGGTATTGGTCGCCACGCCCTTGACACCCTCGCCGCCCAGCCAGGGCAGCGCGTACTGGCGGGCATAGAACAGTGCACCGAAGAACGCGGCGAAGAACATCACCTCGGAGAAGATGAACCACACCATGCCCATCCGGAACGAGGTGTCGACCTGCTTGTTGTAATACCCCGAGACCGATTCGAGGATCACGTCGGCGAACCACTTGAACAGGATCGCCGCCAGGCCGGCGGTGCCGACCAGGAACACGGCCCGGCCCCAGCTGACGTCGTTGAACCAGCTCGCCAGGCCGAACATGGCGACGAACAGGGCGACCGAGGCGAACACCGGCCAACGGCTGCCGTGCGGCACGAAATAGAGGTTCGTGTCGTGCTGTTGCTGGGCGTGTGCTTGGGCCATGGCTCGGATTCCGGTTCGGGGACTGCGTGAGGGTGAGTTGGGTGGGGTCAGCGCGCCGCCAGCGGCGCGACGGTCGGCGCCGTCTGCGACAGGCGCTCGGTGGCGAAGTCGTTCTTGAAGAAGGTATACGACAGGGTGACGGTGTTGACCTCGGGCGGCAGCGCCGGATCGATGATGAAGCGCACCGGCATGTCGCGGGTCTCACCCGCCTCCAGGGTCTGCGCGGTGAAGCAGAAGCACTCGGTTTTCTGGAAATAGCCCGAGGCGCGCGCCGGCGCCACCGACGGCGTGGCGCTGCCGACGATCGCGGTGTCGCTGTCGTTGTGCGCGTAGTAGGTGGTCTCGTACTGCTCGCCCACGCGCACCTGCATCCGGGTCTGGTTGGGATGGAACGACCATGGCAGCTTCGAGTTGACGCTGCCGTCGAACTCCACCGTGACCATGCGCCCGGGCACCGATGCCGGCGCGGTCGCGGGCACCGCGGCCGCGCTGTTGTCCAGGCGGATGCCGAACACCTTCTCGCAGGCGATCCGGTACATCGGCACCAGCGAGAAGGTGAACGCGAACGCGGCCACCGCGATGCCGACCAGCTTCAACACATCGGTCCTGCGCGCGCTCATTGGCCGACCACCCCGGACAGGATGAAGACGGCGTAGATCGCGACCGCGATCACGGCGACGATCAACGCGGTGCGCCGCGCGCGCCGCCGTCCCGCGGCGACCCGCGGATCGCTCGCGCGCGACCGGTCGTCACGCTTCCCGGTCATTGCTGTGGCCCGCGGTGTCGAGGTGCGCACTGGTGTCGTCGTAGTCGAGATGCTCGAAATCACCGTGCGCCAGGTCGCCGTCGCGGATCACCGGCGGCGTGCTGAAGGTGTGGTGCGGCGCCGGCGAAGGCACCGTCCATTCCAGGCCGCGGGCCGCTTCCCACACGCGCGCCGGCGCCGGCTCGCCGCGCTTGAGCGAGTGATAGAGGATCGCGAACATCATGAACGGCGTGGCGAACATGCCGAACGCGCCGATCGAGCTGATCAGGTTCCAGTCGGCGAACACCACGTTGTAGTCCGGAATACGGCGCGGCATGCCGGCCAGGCCGAGGAAGTGCTGCGGGAAGAACAGCAGGTTGACGAACACCACGCTCCACCAGAAGTGGAACTGCGCCCAGCGCTGGCTGTACATCCGTCCCGACCACTTCGGCCACCAGTAGTACACCGCGGCGATGATGCCGAACAGCGCACCGGTGACCAGTACGTAGTGGAAATGCGCGACCACGAAGTAGGTGTCGTGGTACTGGAAGTCGGCGGGCACGATCGCCAGCATCAGCCCGGAGAAGCCGCCGATGGTGAACAGCACGACGAAGGCGATCGACCACAGCATCGGCGCCTCGAAGGTCAGCGAACCCTTCCACATCGTGCTGACCCAGTTGAACACCTTCACGCCGGTCGGGATCGCGATCAGCATGGTCGCGAACATGAAGTAGATCTCGCCGCCCAGCGGCATGCCGACGGTGAACATGTGGTGTGCCCAGACGATGAACGACAGGAACGCGATCGCCGCGATCGCGTACACCATCGCCTGGTAGCCGAACAGCGGCTTGCGGCTGAAGGTCGGCAGGATCTCCGAGACGATCCCGAACGCCGGTAGGATCATGATGTAGACCTCGGGGTGGCCGAAGAACCAGAAGATGTGCTGGTACATGACCGGATCGCCGCCGCCGGCGGCGAAGAAGAAACTGGTGCCGAAGAACTTGTCGGTCAGCAGCATGGTCACCGCGCCGGCCAGCACCGGCATCACCGCGATCAGCAGGAACGCGGTGATCAGCCAGGACCAGCAGAAGATCGGCATCTTCAGCAGGTCGATGCCGGGCGCGCGCATGTTGAGGATGGTGGCGATGACGTTGATCGCGCCCATGATCGAGCTGATGCCCATCATGTGGATGGCGAAGATCGTGAACGCGACGCTGTTGCCGCCCTGCAGCGACAGCGGCGGATAGAGGGTCCAGCCGCCGGCCGGGCCGCCGCCAGGCATGAACAGCGTCATCAGCAGCATGGTGAAGGCGAACGGCAGGATCCAGAACGACCAGTTGTTCATGCGCGGCAGCGCCATGTCCGGCGCGCCGATCTGCAGCGGGATCATCCAGTTGGCCAGGCCGACGAAGGCCGGCATCACCCCGCCGAAGATCATCACCAGCGCGTGCATGGTGGTCATCTGGTTGAAGAACATCGGCTCGACCAGCTGCAGGCCCGGCACCGTGAGCTCGGCGCGGATGACCACGCTCATCGCGGCGCCGATGACGAACATCAGGAAGCTGAACAAAAGGTACAGCGTGCCGATGTCCTTATGGTTGGTCGAGAAGAACCAACGCTCGACGAAGCCCTGCTTGTGCTCGTCGGACGGGTGGTGATCGGCGGTTGCGGTATGCGTGGACATGAACGTCTGCCTGGAAAACTTCGATTGGGGCCGATCAGCCGGCGGCGGGCGCGGCGATCTCGGGATCGGTGGATTCTGCGGAGGCTGCGGCCGGCGCGGCCTGCTCCTCCGGCTGCGGCTGTTCCGGCTCGGCCGGGGGCGCGTTCTTCGTCTTCTCGGCCGCCAGCCAGGCGTCGAACTCGGCGCGCGGCACCGCGCGCACCACGATCGGCATGAAGCCATGGTCCTTGCCGCACAGCTCGGCGCACTGGCCGCGGTACACGCCCGGCTCGGTGATCTCGGTCCAGGCCTCGTTGACCAGGCCGGGGATCGCGTCCTGCTTCCAGCCCAGGGCCGGCACCCACCAGGAATGGATCACGTCGTCGGCGGTGATCACGAAACGGATCTTGGTGTCGGTGGGCAGCACCAGCACGTTGTCGACGTCGAGCAGGTAGTTCGGATGGGCGTCGAGCTCGGCGCGGGTGACGGCGCGGTTCTGCCGCAGGCGGTCGCTGTCGCGATCCAGGCGGCTGGTGAAGGCCACGTCCTCGCCCAGGTACTCGTACTCCCACATCCACTGGTAGCCGGTCACCTTGACCGTCATTTCCGAATCGCGGGTGTCGTACATCGCGATCAGCTTGCTGGTCGCCGGCACCGCCATCACCACCAGGATGATGATCGGCACGATGGTCCAGATGATCTCGGCGGTGGTGTTATGGCTGAACTGGGCCGCGACCGCGCCCTTGGACTTGCGGAATTTCACCATCGCGAAGGCCATGGCGCCGAACACGAGGATGCCGATGGCCACGCACACCCACAGCACGAACATGTGCGCGTCGTAGGCGTGCTGGGAGGAGGCGGTCACGCCACGCCCCATGTTCAGCTGCCAACGCTGGGGATCGGCGGACTGCGCGAACGCGCTCGCGGACAGCGCCATCGTGGCGAGGCCCAGGGCCCATTGCTTGAAACGACCGGCTTGCATCACTTTCGAACCCCGAATGCCTCGTTGGCGTCTGGCTGTTGGCTGGCGGGAGCGCGGCCGAACCCGCACCCCGGCAGGGCCTGGGGCAGGACAATTCGGCCGCGTGCTGTGGAAAACCCGCAAATGGTAGCGGCGACAGGCATTTGCGGGCAAGTCGCACGTGCATCGATCCGGGCCGATACCGCAAGAAATCGGGCCCGAATGGGCCTGTCGCGAGGTGACCACAAGCCCTAGAATCGCCTGCCCTGCCCGCCCCCGGTGTGCCGTGTCCGCGATCCTGTCCCCCGAACTGCCCGACGCACCGCCACCGCCGCGCGCAGCGGTCACCACCCTGTGGAGCCGCGACGAAGCCGAGCACCTGCGCGAACTGCTGGCGCAGGCGCGCCTGCCCGAATCCGATCGCGCCGCGGTCCAGGCCGCCGCCGCCGACCTGGTGCGGCGGGTCCGCGCCCGCGCGCAGGACCAGGGCGCGATCGAGGCGTTCATGCAGCAGTACGACCTCGGCAGCGAGGAGGGCGTGCTGCTGATGTGCGTGGCCGAGGCGCTGCTGCGCATTCCCGACCAGGACACCACCGACAAGCTGATCCGCGACAAGCTCGGCGAGGCCGACTGGAAGCGCCACATGGGCCAGTCCGAATCGGTGCTGGTGAACGCCTCCACCTGGGGCCTGATGCTGACCGGGCACCTGGTCGACCTGGCCGACGACACCAAGCGCGACGTGCATAACGCCTTCAAGCGCGTGGTCGGCCGCGTCGGCGAGCCCGTGATCCGGCTGGCGGTGCGCCAGGCGATGCGGATCATGGGCCACCAGTTCGTGATGGGGCGCACGATCGGCGAGGCGCTGGCGCGCAGCCGCAAGGGCCGCAACGCCGCCTACCGCTACTCCTTCGACATGCTCGGCGAGGCGGCGCTGACCGACCAGGACGCACGGCGCTACCTACAGGCGTACCACGACGCGATCGATGCGATCGGTAAGCAGACCGCTGCGCAGCGCCGGGGCGACGCCCACGGGCCGGACGGCGATTTCGCCGCGTCCTCGATCTCGGTCAAGCTGTCGGCGCTGCATCCGCGCTACGAGCACGCCAAGCGGCGGCGGGTACTTGCCGAGCTGACCCCGCGCGTACTGGAGCTGGCACGGCGCGCCAGGGCCCTCGGCATCGGTTTCACCGTCGACGCCGAGGAATCCGAGCGCCTGGAGCTGTCGCTGGACGTGATCGCGGCCGCCTACGCCGATCCGTCGCTGGACGGCTGGGAAGGCTACGGCCTGGCGGTGCAGGCCTACCAGAAGCGGGCGCCGGCGGTGATCGATTTCGTGATCGACCTGGCCCGCCGCCACGGCCGCCGCATCCCGCTGCGCCTGGTCAAGGGCGCGTACTGGGACAGCGAGATCAAGCGCGCCCAGGTCGAGGGCCATGCCGGCTACCCGGTGTTCACCCGCAAGCCGAACACCGACGTCTCCTACCTGGCCTGCGCGCGGCGCATGCTGGCGGCGACCGACGCCCTGTACCCGATGTTCGCCACCCACAATGCGCATACCATCTGCGCGATCGAGCGCATGGCGGCGCTCTACCTGCCGGAGGCGGCCCGGTCGCAGCCGACGCCGTACGAGTTCCAGAAGCTGCATGGCATGGGCGACGACCTCTACGCCGAGGTCATTCCGGCCGACCGCATGGGCGTGCCCTGCCGCGTCTACGCGCCGGTCGGCAGTCACGAGGAACTGCTGCCCTACCTGGTCCGACGCCTGCTCGAGAACGGCGCCAACTCCAGCTTCGTCAACCGTATCAGCGACGAGGACGTGCCGATCGAGGACCTGATCCGCGATCCGGTCGAGACGGTCGACGCCTTCGACAGCATCCCCCACCCCCGCATTCCGCTGCCGGTCGACCTCTTCCGCAGCCAGGGTGCCGACAGGAGCAATTCCATGGGCATCAATCCCGCCGACGACGCGCAGCTGCGGCAGCTCGCCGAACAGGTCAACGCGGCGGTCGCCAGCGTTGCCGACACCGGCTGGCACGCCGCACCGCTGGTTCCGGGCGCGCAGCCATCCGGTCCCGACATCACCGTGACCAATCCCGCCGATCGCCGCCAGCGCGTCGGCCACTGGCAGGCCGCGGACGAGGCGACGGTCGAGCGCGCCCTGGCCAACGCGGTCGCCGCGCAGCCCGGCTGGGACGCGACGCCCGCAGCGTCGCGTGCCGCGATCCTCGAACACGCCGCCGGGCTGCTCGAATCACGCATGGCGCAGTTCATCGCCCTGTGCACCAAGGAGGCCGGCAAGACCATCCCCGACGGCGTGGCCGAGGTGCGCGAGGCGGTGGACTTCCTGCGCTACTACGCCGGCCAGGCGCGCAAGCTGTTCGTGCCCGAGCCGCTGCCCGGCCCGACCGGCGAGACCAACACGTTGCAGCACAACGGCCGCGGCGTGTTCGTCTGCATCAGCCCGTGGAACTTCCCGCTGGCGATCTTCACCGGCCAGGTAGCCGCCGCGCTGGCCGCCGGCAACAGCGTGCTCGCCAAGCCGGCCGAACAGACCAGTCTGGTCGGCTACTACGCCGTGCAGCTGCTGCACGAAGCCGGGATTCCGAGGGACGTGCTGCAGTTCCTGCCCGGCGACGGCGCCACCGTCGGCGCGGCATTGACCAAGGATCCGCGTGTGGACGGGATCGCCTTCACCGGCTCGACCTTCACCGCGCGCGCGATCAACCGCGCGCTGGCCGCGCGCGACGCGCCGATCGGCGTGCTGATCGCCGAGACCGGCGGCCAGAACGCGCTGATCGCCGACTCCTCGGCGCTGCCCGAACAGCTGATCAAGGACGTGATGGCCTCGGCGTTCACCTCGGCCGGACAGCGCTGCTCGGCCGCGCGCATCCTGTTCGTCCAGGACGACGTGGCCGACAAGGTGATCGAGATGCTGGCCGGTGCCATGGCCGAGCTGCAGGTCGGTGATCCCGGCCTGCTGTCGACCGATGTCGGCCCGGTGATCGACACCGACGCGGTGAAGATGCTCGACGAGCATGCCGAGCGCATGGCCGGCGAGGCGCGGCTGATCGCGCAGGCGCCCGGTGGCGATCATCTCGCCCACGGCACCTTTTTCCTGCCGCGCGCCTGGGAGCTGAAGTCGCTCGACCAGCTCGACCACGAGAAGTTCGGCCCGGCGCTGCACGTCATCCGCTGGAAGGCCGATCAGCTCGAACGCGTGATCAGTGCCATCAACTCCACCGGCTACGGCCTCACGCTCGGCATCCACTCGCGCATCGACGAGACCGTGGAATTCATCGCGTCGCAGGCGCGGGTCGGCAACGTCTACGTCAACCGCAACCAGATCGGCGCCGTGGTCGGGGTGCAGCCGTTCGGTGGCCAGCGCCTGTCCGGCACCGGCCCCAAGGCCGGCGGTCCGCACTACCTGCCGCGCTTCGCCACCGAGAAGGCGGTGACCATCAACACCACCGCCGCCGGCGGCAACGCTTCGCTGCTGACACTGGGGGACTGAGCCGCGTCGCCTCCTCCGCCGGGTTCCTTGGCCTCTCCCGCACGGCTCTCTTGTAGGAGGGGCTTCAGCCCGCGCCAGGCAGACGCATCGGTGCCAACCACGATGAACGCGCCGCCGCGCGTTGCGAAGGGAAACAACGGCAGAGAGCATTTACTGCTATCCCGCGGTCGGGGCTAAGGCCCCTCCTACAAAGGCAGGCGGTGGAGTGGGCCCTAGGGCTGTCCGAGCGACTCGCGCAATGCGCGGTCCTCGGCCTCGAGCGCGGCGATCGCGTCGGCGCGTTCGTTGACGAAGCGGTTGGCGACGCCTTCCTGCACGGCGGTGGAGTTGCGGCTGAAATGCGCCAGTTCGCCGTCGGCATTGCGGCGCCCGCGCTCGTCGTAGACGGCATCGATCACGGCGCGATCGAAGCCCGGCTCCCAGTCCTGCAGGCCGGCCTCGTGCACGCCGTTCACGGCGTTGGCGACGATGTTGCTGTTCGGGCCGTGCTGCACCGCCGTCGACCAGGCGACGTTCTGCAGCGCGCGCGAATGCTGGCCGAGGTCCAGGCCGGGCGTGGCCACGCTGCCGTCGGCCGCGGTGACGGTGGTGCGCGATTCGACCCGGTCCGCCTGCACGTCGTAATGGGTGCGCTGGATGTAATCGTGCTGGGCCTGCTGGAAAGCCGCCGGCTCGCGCGCGGCGACCTCGCGCCAGGTCTGGCTGAAGGCCGGGGTGCCCGGCCGCTGGCCGGCGAACTCCGCCGCCCAGGCTGCGCCCTCGTTGGCCAGGAATTCCTGCGGCCGGCCGGCCGCGGTGGACAGCTGGTAGCTGCCGTAGGACACGCCGCCGATGTCGCCGCGCCCGGTCGACACCGTGCCCGGCCCGCGGCCGCCGGTCTCGTAGTGTGCCGACAGGGAACCGAGCTCCGGCTTGTCCTGCGGCCCCGGCACGCTCAGTACGTCGCCCGGATAGACCGTCTCCAGATTGACGATGCCGTTGGCCAGCGCCAGGTCGCGCATGTCGACGCCGAAGGCGGTGGCGATGTCCTGCGGCGTCTGTCCCGGCTGCATGGCGTAGCAGACCGGGCCCTCGAGCTCGATCGGCTGCTGCGAGGCGATCGCCTCGGCGACCTGGCGCTGCGCGGCCGGATTGTCGAAGGCGCTGCCGGCCTCCAGGCGGGTCGCGGACAGGCCGGAGTCGGCCGACGTGCCGTCCCGGACCGTCGAAGAAGAATCGGAACCGCCGTTCGCGGTGGGATGGCTGCCGGTGGAATCGACGCTGTTGCTGTCCATGACGACCTCGTCGCAATCGCAAGATGCCTCAGGAATACCGCGGCGACCGCCGCCACCGACACTGGGGTCGACCCCAGAACCGCCGGCGGATGTCTCAAGCAGTGACGCTATTCACGGTTCCAGCATGCCTGCGGTAACGGCGGGCAGTCGGTCAGCAATTGCGGCGCGTCGGTACGCAGGTAGCGCCCGCTCAGCACGGTGCGCAGCGGGCAATAGTCGAAATCGCCGCTCAGCGTGGCCGCCCAGCCGTCGAACGCCAGCTCCAGCGTGCGCGGATGCTGCGCGAGTTCGCGCGCCTCGAAGCCAAGGTCGGCGCTTTTGAACGGCACGAAGCGGGCGCGCAGGCGATCGCCTTCGAGCGTTCCTTCGGCCACCGCGTAGCAGTCGGCGCCGGTGGCCACGCCATCGCCCGCACCACCTGCGCCGTGCACCTCCACCCGGTACGCGCCGGCGCGATCCGGCAGCGCGACCACCCGCAACTCAGCGAGCGCCGGGGCAGGCACCGCGTAGACGCCCTCGGCCGACGGCGGCGTGTCCGCTGCGGCGCAGCCGGCCAGCAGCAGCACCCCGATCGCCACCAGGTCGCGCGGCATGACGGACGAATTGAGGGCGGTGGCGGCGAATCGCATCGGCGGCGGTCCTGGTCCTCGGGCGCCATATCTCTACCACATCCGCTGATATCGCCAGGCCGCCGCCATCCCGGGAACGAGCGGCGTGCCGAAGCGACGCTCGTCCGCCACCCGCGGCTCTGCAGCCGCGGCCGGGCGGATTGCCCCACGTCACGGGTGGCTGCCTGCCGATGACGTGCCCGGTGCCCGTAGATGCCGCAACGGCAGCGGTCCGGTTCATCCGTGCGCTCGCCCGGTGCGTTCGCCCCACAGGCCGAGCGCCTCTTCGGCAAGCACGTCGGGACGCTCCTCGGGCCAGAACAGTTTGCTGTCCGCAAGCAGCCGCACGCCGCGGGAATTGCCGAACGCGTCATCGAGGAACCGCGGACTCCCAGCGGCGAAAATCGTGTCGGCGGCGCCCCACACGATCCGCGTCGGCGCCGCGGCACGCTTCAGCGCCGGGCCGATCCCCTCCAGCACGTTGCGTTCCAGTGCGACGGCATAGGCGTGCGCCATCTGCCTGCTCCGTTGCGAGTCGAGCAGCGGCGCGAAGTAGGTGTCGATCGCTTCGTCGGTGGGATGCGCGGGGTCGGCGTAACACATCCCGCCGATGCCCTCGGCCGAGCGCGCGAGCGGCTTGTTGGCGCGCCATACGCCCAGCCATTCGTCCACGAACCGGCCCTGCCTGGCCAGCTCGATGACCGGCAGCAACGCGGGCGGCGGGCAGTCGTTCTCCGCATCGCAGTTGGTCAGCAGCAGCGTGCGTACGCGGTCGCCATGCCGCGCGAGCAGCAGTTGCGCAACGGCGCCGCCGCTGTCGTTGGCCACCACGTCGACCCGAGCCACCCCCAACGCGTCGAGCAGGGCCACCAGCATGGACACCTGATCGTCCGGCGCGCAGCCCTGCCCGTCGGCGACCCGGGTGTAGCCCATGCCGAGGAAATCCGGCGCGATGCAGCGCCGGTACGGCGACAGCCGCGCCAGGGCGCCGCGCCACTGGAACCCGTTGAGCGGGAATCCGTGCAGGAACAGTGCGGCCTCGCCCGAGCCGCGCTCGACGCAGGCGATGTCGCCGAAGTCCGTCCGGACGTAGCGGCGCAGGCCGTGGAACTGTGCGGCATCGGGGTCGGATTGGAGATCCGCGGACCGCCCGGGACGCGGCACGCACCCGGCCAGGGCAGCGGCCGTGAGCGTGCCCGCGGAAGTTGCAAGAAACGCCCTGCGGTTCATGCCTGACCCTCCTCCACGGGCGCTTCCTCCGCGGAAGCCGTGACCGCGACCGCGGCCCAGTGCGCCCGCAGCTCGCGGTTGAAGTCCTGCCAGCGCTCCTCGGGGAAGAAGATGCGCGCCCCCTCGAACTCCACGCGCCGCGTCGTCCCCGGAATGGTCCGCTGCAGCCATTTCGACCATTCCAGTGGGAAATAGGCGTCGTCGGTGCCCCAGGCGACCAGCGTAGGGACCTGCAGCCGTCGCAACCTGTCCTCGATGGCCAGGGTGTGACGGCAATCGAACGCATTGACGAAGCGCTCGAGCTCGCGCATCCGCCCGGGCGCGTCGAGGAACGGGCGCAGGTAGGCTTCGATGGTCTCGTCCGTCACCGCCTCCGGCCGCTCGTACGCCGGCGCCAGCGCCTCGCGGTACGCCGCCTTGTCGGCGAGCATGCCGGTGAGCGCGCCTTCGAGTCCGCCCGCGGCCACCATCGCCACGAACGGCTGGAACGCTTCGGGCGGCCAGTTGTCGTGGGCATCGCAGTTGGACAGCACCAGGCTGCGCAGCCGCTGCGGATACAGCGCCGCGAAGATCTGGCAGATGCCCCCGCCGCTGTCGTTGCCGACCAGGTCCACCTGCTCGACCCCGAGTGCATCGAGGAACTGCGCCAGCATGTGCGCGTTCGCGGTCACCGAGACGTCCTGCCCTTCGGCCGCCTCGGTATGGCCGTGCGCGAGCAGGTCCACGGCGATACAGCGCCGCGCATCGTCCAGTGCCGCCAACTGGTGCCGCCACAGGTAGCCGTTGAGCAGGACGCCGTGGACGAACAGCGCCACCGGGCCGCTGCCGCGCTCGACGTAGCTGATCGTGCCGGACGGCGTCGCGGCCGTCCGGCGTCCATCGAAGAATCCGCGCGCGTCCGTCACGACCGCGCCCCGGTTTCGCGCAACTTCCGTGCGCACTCCTCGCAACACGCTTCGACGGTGCGGCCGCCGATCTTGACCTCGACGACATCCCCGTCTAGCGGGGAATCGCATGCGGCGCAAGTCTTCTGTGTCATGACGTTCTCCGTTTCATGCCCGCCATCCGGGCATGCGCAGGAGACCATCGCGGCAGCTCCGCCGCTGTCGAAAACTTTAGCGATCGGCGAGGCGCTCAGGCGCCCTTGGCGAGCGCCGAGCGCCGGAACGCGGACGGCGTGCGGCCGTAGGCCTGCTTGAAGGCGGCGGCGAAATGGCTGTGGCTGGAAAAGCCGAGGTCCAGTGCCAGCGCCGACACGTCGTCGCAGCGGACGACCAGGTCGAGCGCGCGCGCCAGCCGCAGGCGCAGGTGATAGCGATACATCGGAACGCCTTCGACCTGCTGGAAGGCCTGGGTCAGGTACACCGCCGAGCCGCCGATCTCGGCCGCGACCGCGGCCAGGCTCCAGCGCCGCCCGAGGTCGCTGGCCAGCAGCACCTTGACCCGGTCCACCAGCCGGCGCCGCGCGTGGGTGGCGCCGGTCGCGTGCGCGGTGCGCGCCCCCAGGCTGCGGCAGGTCAGCGTCAGCGCCAGGCTCTCCGCCTCCAGCGGTTCGATGCCGTCGTTCCGCAGGCTGTGGCGGAGCAGCGCCACCAGCGCCTGCGCGCGCGGATCGATGCGCAGCGACTGCATGCGGAAACCGGGCTCGTCGCGCTTGTGCAGCCAGCCGGCGGGCGCGATCTCGTGCAGCAACGACGGCGAGACCAGCAGACTCAGACAGGCATCGCCGCCGACCACCGGATGGCTGACCTGATAACCCTCCCACGCATTGAAGAACAGCACGTGATTGGCGTCGGCCACCGACTGGTCGCCGCCGACATGGCGCAGATAGAGGCCGCGATACGGAAACACCAGGTGCGTGGCGGAAGCGCATTCCTCCGCGCTGCGATGGCGGCAGTCGCCCGGGCACAGCACATCGCTGACCGCCACGGTATCGGTGTCGAGCAGGCGGCTGACCTTGAAGTCCGGCATCGGTGCGGGGGGCGTCGGTCGGTGCGCGTGCAGTCTATCGCAGCGTCTGCTTCCGCACCGCCGCTTCCGACGCACCCGTTGACCCGGGCGCCGACGCCAACAACCGGTCGGCAGCCTCGGCGATCTCCTGGATCGAAGATTCGGAATAGCCGTTGTGCGTATAGGCGAGCCGTCCCGCTCTGTCGATCATGAACAGCCGCGGCACCGCCTGCACGCCAAACGCATCGGAGATGGCGCCATCGCGGTCATGGGTCATGGTCACGGTCAGCTTCCTCAGCTGGCGCAGGAGCGTCCGATAGGTCCGCGGCGACTCCTTGAAGTTGACCACCACCACGTCCATCCGCTCGTGCCCCGCCGCCTGCTGCAGGGCCTCCAGCACAGGCAACTGCTTGCAGCAATAGCCGCACCACGACGCCCAGAAGCTCACCACCACCACCTTGCCGAGGCGGTCGCTGATACGCACCTCTTCACCCTGCGGCGTCTTCCCCAGCAGATCCGGCGGCTCCTCGCCGATCGCCGGCGCCGCGTGGGCCGACGCTGCAAGAAGGCAGCCCACCACCACCCCGACCATGTGGCCGATTGCCGATCTCCCGCTCATCTGTGCCCCTGTCATGACCATTGGTGGATCTTGCACCTTCTCCGTCCGGATCGCTCGCATGACAGGATCGCGCTATCGTCAAACACCAAGGCTGAGCCCCGCGCGCGGCAGGTCCTTGGCTACCGCCGCTTCACTGGCATCGTTGGCCGGGTATGCTCCCACCCCGATTCCCGAACCGGCTAGACCGCCCGCAGTGCGCATTGATCGAGGCGTTACATGTAGGTGGAGCAGGCCCAGCCGCGTATGGCATAGCCGGATGCCTCATCCCCGACCACGCCATCGATCTGACCGACGATGATCGATTCGGCAAGGCCGGGATCCAATAGGTGCCGGAGTCTGCAATCGTCCTCTTTCCAAAGGATTCTTGTACCTAGCCGGCTTGACATCCGGGCTCGGAATGGATTTAAACCCCACCACCGAGTCATGTTTGTATCCGTCGACGAAGTTGACCGGATTGTTATTCATCGTGTCGAATCAAATCTCCAGCGATCGGAAATCCGTCTTCAATGCCACGGCACTGTCCAGAGCGACAGGGACACCGGCCGGCATTGCCTCCAACCTGGCGGTCCATTGTGCCTCGCACCAGCCCGCCAACTCGACACAGAACTCGAATGGGATCTGCATGCGCGCCGGAATGGCACGCCCCGCGACCTGTTCGGGAGCAAAGCGGCACCCTTTCACCGATAGCGCCACCTCGCGTTCGAACAGATGGCGGTAGCCGTTGCCAGCGCTGCCGGTGAACGTCGTACCGACAAGTTCCGCCCTGCCGGTAACGTCGACATTGACGTCCGCGACGACATGAGCGCTGACTCCGGACCTGAGCGCAGCGCTGGGATACCTAGGCGCCGACATGGTGTCAACAAGAGCGCCGGTCCTTGCGCTGCCGATGCGCAGCAAGACCGTACCGTCGCCGGCATCCTCGCCGATCACCTGGAGTGTGAGCCCCGTGCGCGTTTCAACAGTCTGGCCGTCCACCTTGCCGGGCTCGAACTCAAATCGCTTCACGACAGATCCGAGCCGACCGGCGATCAGATCCTGCTCCGGGTGCAGGTTGTGCCATGCGAGCGCCGTGACGCGGCCGGACTCATCGATGACGATGTCTGCCTTGACCCACAATTCCATCAGATCGCCCTTCGGCGACGCCGACGCGGCGAGGCAGCAGCATCCGGCGACCAGCAGCACGACAAGATAGCGAAATATCATGGCGCCCCTCTCTTTTTAATAATTCGCACATGAACTGAACTTCCTTGGCTCTATTGATTATATACATGCATATGTCGGCATGCTAAAGAGAACGGCCATGGGCGGGCGCGATCTGTTCCTCATTGACCTTCGACTCTTCATGGCGAGAAGCTTCCTTGGGGCAGAAGTGACCCTGCAGAGCTTCCAGATGACGTTCGGCGAGGAGCACATGACTGAGGGCACTGTGAAAACCGAGGTTACGTAGCTCGTTTTACAGACCCAAACGTGGGGCTATGGTTCCGACTTCTCGTTTCCTCGCTTAACCTCATCCTTATTCTCATTCTTTTGCCCCAGTTCCTCCCAAGGAATCAGGAACGCAGCGGCCATTACTAGGAGAACAACCAAGAACACGGGGACTGCGCCTACAAGATTCTTCTCGGACAGAAAAGGTTCGCCGCTAACATTTGAATGCCTAAGTGCTGACCCAAGGAAAATCAGCAAAGAAACCAGAACCCCAGATATCAATATCGCAACCTTCTTGGCCATGTTACATCCCACATCTCATGACGCATGAGCCGAATTGATACGTCATAAGCACCGTTGAACCCACATTTACGACCGGAGTTACTCGGGCTGCAGCCTTGACTGCAAACTTGTCAGCTTTGACCGACATGCATGCATCAGCAATATCAGAAATAAACTGCTTTGCTCCCAATTCTGCGCCCTTGAATGCGGAGTATTGCCCTGCATTCTTCGCGACCGATTCAAAGCTAGTACCCACTACCGCATCCGCCCCGCAAGCGAGTGTGCACCCTCCCATTCGCAAGCTTACGTTCCCAAGATCTCTAAACGAGTTTGCCCATCCTTGTAGTGCGTCACGACCCATTGCACCACTAAGAGATCCGTTCTCTGGGTTGTTCCCCATCTGGCCTTCAACCCATTCATTAGTCGATTGCAAACCCAGCGGATCAACCCAACGGATCGGATTTCCACCCACATAGGCATAGATGTCGGGCTTCGCTACGCCCATTCCCTATTCGCGCAACTTGCTACTTTCTCCGCATATACCACACCAGCAAGAAGATTACCCCGAATCCCGCGCCAACCCAATACGGCCAACTCTGGGTGAAGGCCTCGACGGAGAAGAAACTAATCCCGTTTCGATTCGCTGTTCGGTACATTCTGTTAGCCACGAGCATAAGTATTGCTACTGCAATACAAGCTACTCCTATTAGACTCACTGGCGGCTTCATGTTCATTTAGTTCAAACAACCTGCTGCGCACCAACCTGACTTAGCAGAATCGGAGAAGGTTCCGAGAATACCTACTCCGCCGACTAATTTGCTCGCGCACTTCTCGCCGGCTTCCCTCAATCCATGTTCTAGTCCCTTCATCGCAGCTTCCGTGTGCACATTCATCACGACCTCCGTCGCATTCCTGCCGATGAACTCACCAAGAACACATTTCAAAACGCATGCGCCGAACTGCCCGCCGCGCCTGCCTATGTCAAGCGCCGCACCCCGGTAATCAGCATTCCTAGTTGCGTCGCTGACTGCATGTTGAGCTGCTCCATGATTGATCAAGTGCTGGTGGTCGTAGCCGTACTGAGGGAACGGGCTGCCTTGAAGTCCCAATGGGTCCGTGTTCGAAACTGGATTTCCCTCCACATAGGCATACGTGTTGAGCCCACCTGCCAATCCGATCGGATCAGACTGGAGATAACGTCCCGTGAACGGTTCATAGTCGCGGAAGCCGTTGTGGTACAAGTTCGACTCGGCATCGAAGTACTGACCCGGGAAGCGGATGTTCAGGCTGCCGACGCCGCCCAGGTCGTTCTGTCCAGTGGTGCTATCGAAGGCGTAGTTGTTCGCCCGCCAGACCCTGGCCTTGCTCTGGTTAGTCACGTGCTCGGGCCGCCCCAGATGGTCGTTGTGGACATAGTGCTTGGCGCTGCCATCGGCAAAGCCCAGCAACTCGCCACCCAGCCAGATGTAGTGGCGCCAGTAATGGGCACCGCCGGAGGTAATCCCACCCCTTTCCGCCATCAGCTTGCCGCCCGGGCCATAGACATAGAAGGCATTCTTCGGCGAGCCCTGCGTCTTGTAGACCCGCTGGCCGAGAGCATTGACCCAGTAGATCGTCCTGACCCCGTTGGAGTCGGTCACGGTGTTCAACCGGTTGAACGGATCGTACGTGTAAGTCTGGATATTGCTCCCTTGCCGGGTCATGTTGCCGTTGGCGTCGTAGTACAGCGTCCGGGTGAGCCCCCCCGACAAGCTCAGCAATCGATTGCTGGCCGTATCGGTCGCATGGCTGGTAAGGCTTCCGTCGCGGATCTGTTCCAGCCGATTGCCATTGGCATCCCAAGTGAACGATTGCTTGGCGTAACTGTATCCGCCGTCTGAACCCAGCAGCCGGTCCAGCGGGTCGTAGGTATAGTTCTGGGTCAAGTTGCTGTTGGTACCGACCGTCATGCGAGTGATGCGATCATTCATGTCGTACAGGTAGTCCAGGCTCTGCACGTTGGTGGAACCGTTTTTGGTGTAGATGCCGGTCAACCGTCCATCAATGTCATAGGCGCGGGTATGGGCAAGGCCGTTGCCGTAATTCAGCCCTGCCATCGGCCCGAACGGCCGATAATCGATGTTGTTGGCTATCGTGTGGGTGGCGCCGTTGATCGTCGCGGTGACCGCCCTGACCCGACCGTAGCGATAGCCATACCCCACGGCGACATTGTTGGGATAGCTGATGCCGGTCAGCCGCCCCATGTTGTCGTAGGCATAACTCTGGTCGAAGCCGGCGTTGCCGATCTTCTGCTGCCGGGTTACGGGTAGGCCTTCCGGCGTGTAGGTGTAATCGATCTGCCCGTAGGGATCGACGACCTGGCACAGCCGGCCCTTGCCGTTGCTGCAGCTGTCGTAGGCGAAGCTCTGGGTCTGGCCACCTGCCTGGACGGAGATCGCCCGGCCCATGCTGTCGTAGCCGTAGGTGGTGACGGTGCCGTCGGCCCGGGTCATCCTGGTCCGGCGGCCGTACGAATCGTACTCGAAGGTGGTGGTGCCGGTATCGCGGCTAGCCTGCGCCCACAGCTGGCCGAAGCCATCATGGACGTAGGTGGTGGGCTTGCCGCGCGGATCGGTGACTTTGGTCAGGCGGCCGGCCGCGTCGTATTCAAACTTGGTGTACTTGGCCATCGCATCCTTGATCTGGACCAGACGATCGAGCGCGTCGTAGGTGTAGGTCGTGGTATGCCCGAGCGCGTCCTTGACGGTCCTGACGTTGCCATTGCCGTCGTAGGTGTAGGTGACGCTCTGGCCGTTGTTGCCGCGTTGCCGGCGTACGCGGCCGAGTTCATCGTAGTCGGTGTAGGTGCGGTACAGCAGGGTGCTGACCGTCCCGGCCGGCGTGGCGTCCGGACCGTCATCGCTGGCGATCTCCTGCCTATCTCCGGGCAGGAACACCGGATCGTCGCAGACGCCCGTGACCGGATTCGGCTCGCACGGCGGCGGCGGTGGCGGCGCCGGGTTCGCCACCGAGACCGCCACATTGGGCGAGCTCGATCCGAACCAGCTCGAGCCCTTGAGCATGCGCCACTGGAAGTTGTAGCTGCCGGTCGTGGACGGCGCCGTCACGCTGAAATTGAAGGTCGCGGTGCCGCCCGGCGCCACGTTGCCGGGCAATCCCGCCCGGTTGCGTCCCCATGTGCTGTTGTTGGCCGGGTTCTGCGACCCCAGCTGGTAGCCGCCGGAGGTGCTCCAGGTGGTGTCGCCGGTATTCTTCATGCGCACCGTGACCGAGTAGCTCTGCCCGCGCGTCATCGGATTGGGCACGGCCTGGCTCACGAACTGCGCGTTGTCGACGGGTACCCAGGTATCGCGATAGACCTCGGTGCGGGTGACATTGCCCATGGCGTCATAGGCGTATCGAATCGCGGCATAGTCGTCGCCGCCCTCGGGCTCGCGAATCGACGTCAGGCGCCGGTTCGCCGCATAGGCGTATTCGCGGTAGTGCCCATCCGGCGTGGTGACACGGGCCAACAATCCCGCGGCGTCGTACGCATAGGAAGTATCCGCGGCAGTCCCATTGGGATAAGTCCGGACCCGGGTGACCCGCCCACGCCCATCGTAGGTGTACTCGGTCACGTCACCGTTCGGGCCGGTCACCTTGCCGGGCAGGCCGAGTCCGTTGTAGTTCTGGTAAGTAGTCTGGTGGCCGAAGCCATTGCGGACGCTGGTGGGTAATCCTGTGGTTCCGAATGCGTGGACGACAGAATCTCCGGCGCCGGGCAGCGGGCCGTCGATCGTTACCGTGGCCAGTATGCCGTTGGCGTGGGTCGTATAGGCGTAGGTGGTCTTGCGCGTCTGGCTGGCGATGCCGTTCTGGCTCAAGTTCTTGGTGGTCACCGATACCAGCCGCTGATTGCTGTCGTAGGCATAGGTGGTTTCGTACTGGCCAGCGAGCGTTTCACGCGTGATGCGGTTGTGGGTAGGGTCCCAGGCATAGGTCGTGAGGCGCTCGGCCGCGGTGCCCGCCGCCTCCCGCTTTTCCAACAGCTGCCCCTTGGCGTTGTACTTGAATTGGGCCTGGTTGCCGTTGTGGTCCTCGCTGGCCAGCGGATAGCCGTTGCTGTCGTAGACGTTGAGCTTGGTGGTGGTCAGTGGACAATGCGTCGATGGATGCCCGAGGACCGACGCGAGCTTGCCGTTTTCAAACTCGTAGGTGGTCTGCTTGCCCAGCGGATTGGTTTCCACGACCCGACGGATGCTGCCGGCCGAGGCGGTCGAAGCGCTGGCATTGGTGACAGGATCGCCTGCGCCTCCAGCTACGATCATCGACCCTGGCCCGCCAATACTCCTGGGTTCCGTGCAAAGGCCGGTGGCGGGATCGCACTCGGCTCCGGGTGGGGGTGGCGGGGGCGGAGGTGACGGAGGCGTGCCGCCTTCGACTTCGTAGCTGAAGGTGTACTTGTCCACGCCGCCGGCATGCTCGCTGCTGATGGCGCGACCCGCGGAATCGTAGGCGAAGGTCGAATAACGGACATCGTTGAATGATTTGCCTGTCAACGCGCCGGGAAAGCGGCTGTCTTCGTAATGATAGGTAATCTTCGTTGCGGGCGACCCGGGAAGGGTGGTGGTGGCTAGCCTGTGCCGGCTGGCACCCAGTGCATGAGCGCTGTAGGTGTAGTTGTACGGGTTGCCGGCAGGGTCCGTCACGCGGACCAACTGCCCGTTGGACCAGGTGAACTGAACCTTGCTTCCAGAAGTATGGGTGACGGTCTGCAGGTAATTGCTGCTGTAGCTGAAGGTCCAGCCGACGCCGTGCCGGTTCTTGAGGTCCAGGATGTAGCCGTAGCTATTGTAGCGCTCGACCAAGTAGTCTGCCGTATGGTGCGTGTAGACCTCGCCGGCCAATGTGATATAGGCGACCGACGCCGCCTTGTCCTCGTTCCATCGGTTCTGCCCCGGCACGCGCACGAACTTGATTCGCCGACCGTCGGGCCGCTGCGCCCACAGGAGGTCCTGTCCTCCTGTCGTCTGTCGCGTGAGCGTGTAATCGAAGCTGCTCAGCCAGTGCTTGCCGAACAGGCCTTTGCCTGTCCAGTAGTGGTTGTAGATCCGCGTCAGATGCAGACCCATTTCATCGGAAGCCGTGAAATCGCTCTCCGGCTCCACCTTGTTTCCGGTGGAGTAGATGATCGGATTCCCGCTGGAATTCTCGCAATCGACGTGCGCATCCTTGTTTTCCGCCGTCGGCTGCTCCTTAGCTCCGGGATTACGGATTGACCCTCCGCCCCCGATGTCACCCCACCATAGGTTTCCATCTCCACCGGGAGGAACACCAAAAAGACCGTCGACTTCGTATTGCCACCAGCAGTCTATGGCCCTGCTCATGGCTTCGCCGCGAGCGCCGGCAGTACCAGTTTGGCATACGTATCGCTGAGCCTCTGCATCGAGCGGGTACGCTCCGAGTAGAAGCGCCGCGACCAGCAGTAGACCGCTGATCGATGTTCTGCTCATCCCAGAATTAGAACTGGAAAGCCAAGATATGAACGCGGCACTCTTACCTATCCGCGACTCTGCTGATGCAACGTTAATTCGCGAGCCGATGGATTCTTCCCTTGCAAACGGCGTGCTCTGAGCCATGATCCTTCCCCCTGGCAGTTCATGGCGGCATCGCCTGCGCAACCGTCCATGTCAAGCCGACTATCGGCGGACCAGAATTCGAAAGTCAAGTGTTTATTTGCGCTCTTGACGACGTGAGGCCCTGAAAGAAAAAGCCCCGCCGGAGCGGGGCTCTTTGATCGCATAACGCGCTGGATCAGAACCGGTACTGCGCCGAGACGCCGAACAGGTTGGCGCCGCCGTCGTAGCTGCCGGTCAGGCGCGAGCCGCTGCTGGAGACGATATCGACCTCCGGGTCGTCGGCCATCTGGATGCGGGTGTAGGCCGCGCTGAGCTCGAACTGGTCCGAGGCCGCCCAGGTCAGGCCGATCGCGTACCAGTTGCGGTCCTGGTCGGGCATGCGCGGGGTGCGGTGCTGGAAGGCGATCGGCGATTCGTCGCGACCGATGCCGCCACGCAGGGTGAAGCGGTCGTTGATCGCGTACTCGGCACCGATCGTATAGAACCAGCTGTCGTGCCAGTTGTAGTCCTCGACCGAGTCCGGCTGCGCCGGGTTCTCGAACTGGATGCGCACTTCCTCCATCGAGCTCCAGCCGGTCAGCGCGGCCTCGGCCATCAGCGAAAGCTGGTCGGTCGCCTGCCAGGTGCCGCTGAAGGTGTGGGTGCTCGGCAGCACCAGGCGCGCGCCGCCACCGGTGTCGACGAACTGGCCGGTGCCGGCGAGGATCGGAGTGACGTTCGACGGCACGGTGAAGTCGGCGCTGCCGCTGATCTCGTGCTTGATCTCGGAGCGGTAGGCATAGCCCAGCGACACGCGGTCGGTCGGGCGGAAGTTCAGGCCGCCGATCCAGCCGAGGTTGGTGTCGTCGCCCTCGATCGAGACGAAGCCGTCGTTCTTCTGCGGCCCGTACGGACCGTTGACCGGGTCGGGCTGGAAGCACAGCGGCTGGGTGGCCGGGTTGGCGCACAGCGAGCTGCCGAAGTCGATGGCGTTGGACAGGGTGACGTCGGCACGCTCGATCACGGCGCCGAAACCGACCGAGAAACGGTCGGTGATGTCGACGGCGGCCGAGAGCGTCAGGTCGACGATGCGCACGTCCGACTCGACCGCGTGATAGCGGCCGACCCAGTCGGTGTCGTACTCGGTCTTCAGCCCGAACGGCGCGCTGACCATGGCGCCCAGCGTCAGATACTCGAAACGATCGCTGAGCGGCAGGATGAAGGACATCGCCGGCACCGGGGTCACGCCGCCGGCATCGCCGCCGTCGCCACCGGTCAGCGGCTGCTGCAGCGGGCTGCCGGCGGCCGCGCTGCCGCCACCGTTGAACTCGAACGACAGGTCGATCGCGGTGACGTCGCCCTGCACGGTCTTCTGCTCGAAGGTCGACATCAGCGCCGGGTTGTTGACGACCACGGACGCGTCGCCCTTGGCGGAAGCGGAACCGGCCATGGCGCGGCCCTGGGCCTTGACGCTGTTTTCCCGAAGTTCGAACGCGGAGGCATGGACCTGGCCAGCGACGGCCAGCACGCCGGCGACGCCGAGCGTCAGGGCGGAAATCTTGAGGATGCGGGGATGGGTATACATTGCTCGGTAGTCTCCGATGACTTTTTATGGTTTGTCGCGCCGCAACGTGCGTGGGCCTGTCCCGGCCCTACGTCCTGCATCGGAAGCCCTCCCGACCGCGGCGCCGGGCGCACTATACCGTACCCGGGCGTGTGGTCGCGGGACGTGCGGCACGGATCGCCGCCGGCCATGCTGAACCGGTATCGTTGCCGATTCGCGCGCCCCGGACCCGGCCGGTATGTTCGTATCCATTCCCACCCGCACGCAGCCCGGCTTCCGCTGGGCGACGCCGACGCTGTGCGCGCTGCTGTGGCTGGCCTACTTCTGGGCCAGCATGCGGCCGGACAGCGTGCAGCACGACCTGCTGCTGGAATGGGGTGCGCTGAGCGGCGGCCTGGCGCCGACCGACCTGTGGCGTTCCTGGTCGGAGGCCGAGCGCTGGATCCGATTGCTGAGCGCGCTGTTCCTGCATGCCGACTGGGCGCACCTGGTCGGCAACCTGGTGTTCCTGCTGATCTTCGGGCTGCCGGCGGAGCGGGTGATGGGGCCGTGGCGGTTCCTGACGCTGTTCCTGCTCGGCGGCGCGTTCGCCAATTTCATCGCCGCGCTGGCGATCGGCGCGCCGGACCGGCTGATCATCGGCGCCAGCGGCGCGGTGTCGGCGATCATCGGCGCCTACCTGGCGCTGTTCCCGCGCGCGCGGCTGGGTGTGGTGCTGCCGCTGGGGCTGTTCCTGGAATTCGTGCGCGCGCCGGCATCGCTGCTGATCGGCATCTGGGCGCTGCTGCAGGTGGTGTTCGCCTATATCGGCCCGGCTTTCGGCACGGTGGCATGGGCGGCGCACGCCGGCGGCTTCGTGTTCGGCGCGACGTTCGCGCTGGCCTCGCGCGGGGCGATCGCGCGGCGCCTGCGCAAGCGGCAGGGCTATTGAGGAGCCGTGATTGGTGATTAGTGATTAGTGATTGGAAAAAGCGGCCGGCCGGGACCGGACCGCTGCCGCCGACCCGCTCTTGCGAATCACCAATCACTAATCACCAATCACGGGAATATAATCGGGGCATGGCCAAGCCGCTCTACAAGATCAGCTTTCTCAGCCACGGCAAGATCTACGAGCTGTATGCGCGCAGCGTGCAGAGCGGCAGCCTGTGGGGGTTCACCGAGGTCGCGGACCTGGTGTTCGACGTGCACGACGGCGTGGTGGTGGACCCGACCGAGGAGCGGCTGCGCGACGAGTTCGGCGCGACCCGGGTGCTGCATCTGCCGATGCAGAGCATCCTGCGCATCGAGGAAGTCGAGAAGAAGGGCCAGTCGGCGATCCGCGACGCCGGCTCCGGCGAGAAGGTCGTCACGCCGTTCCCTCTACCCGCCAAGCCACGCTGACCCGCCCCACCAGGACCAGACCGCCATGTCGATTCGCCGCACCATGTTCGCAATCGCCCTGGCCGTCCTGCCGCTAGCCGGCTGCGAGCGCGGCCGAACGCCCGCCACCGACGCCGAAGCACCGCCCGCGCCGGCGGCGGTGGCTGGCGGCGCCAACGGCTTCGAGGTCGTCGTTACCCTGTCCGAAACCGCCGCCCGCACCTTGGCCACCACCGGCGAAAGCGTGATCGTGGCGGCCGACTACTTCGGCTATCCCACCGTCGCCGCCCAGCAGCGCGGATTGCCGGGCACCGAGAATCCATGGTTGACGCTGCATCGGCAGCAGGTCGAACTGGAAGGCGCCGGCACCGCCGAGTTCCCGCCGGTGGCGCTGGATCCGGCGCAGCTCGAGCTGGTCGAACGCGGCCGTCCGCAGCTGCTGATCAACGTCTATTCCGGACGCCGCTCCTCCGAGGACAACCTGCTCGACTGCGGCATGTTCCAGGATGCGCTGTCGCTGGCGGTACGCAACGGTGTCGCGATCGAGTGCAAGCTGATCGCCGAGTGAGCCCGGCCGCGCTGCCGCGTCATGCAACCGCGGCCGTAAACCCGTAGGAGCGCGCCATGCGCGCGATGCCGCGGGAGTTGAAATTGCAAGACGAGGCGATTCCCGCCCTTTGTGAGTCATGCGTCCTGGCGAAATGCCTGTAGCCGATCCCCGCGGCATCGCGCGCATGGCGCGCTCCTACGAAGCCACGGCGCGGAGCACCTACGGGGTCGAGGCGGCGGCGACCGGCGGCGGAGCCGGCAGCGGCTTCTTCAGTTCCGCCAGCGCGGCCTCGATCGGGCCGTCGCCGTCGAGCACGTCGCCGGCGTTGTCGCCGGGCAGGCCTTCCTCGTCGCCGCGCAGATGCCTGGGCAGCGCCGCCTCGGAATAGTCGCGGGCGATCCCGGCAGGGCGGCTCTCCGGTTCCAGCACCACGTCCGGATCGATGCCGCGCGCCTGGATCGAGCGCCCGCTGGGAGTGTAGTAGCGCGCCGTGGTCAGCTTCACCGAGTCGCCGTTGTCCAGCGGCAGCAGGGTCTGCACCGAGCCCTTGCCGAAGGTGCGGCTGCCGACGATGCGCGCGCGGCCATTGTCGCGCAGCGCGCCGGCCAGCACCTCGGAGGCGCTGGCCGAACCGGCATCGACGATCACCACCACCGGCGCACCGTCGAGCACATCACCCGGCGTGGCCGAGAATTCGGCATCGCTGATGCTGATGCGGCCGCGGGTGCTGACGATGACGCCTTCGTCGAGCAAGTCGTCGGCGATCTGCACCGCCGAGGTCAGCAGGCCACCGGGATTGGTGCGCAGGTCCAGCACCAGGCCGCGCAACGGCCCTTTTTCCTGCAGCTCGCGCAGGGTGCGCTGGAAGTCGGCGGCGGTGTCGACCTGGAACGCGCTGATGCGGATGTAGCCGTAGCCGGGCTCCAGCAGCCTTCCGCGCACGCTGGCCACGCGGATGGTCTCGCGCTCGACCGGGATCTCCAGCGGCTCGGGCGTGCCTTCGCGCAGCACGGTCAGCAGCACCGAGGTACCGGGTTCGCCGCGCAGGGGGCCGATGCCCTCGTGGCTGGACGGGGTGAACGTCTCCCCGTCGGCGGCGATGATGGTGTCGCCGCTGCGGAGGCCGGCGCGCGCGGCCGGGGTGTCGTCGATCGGCGCCACCACGCGCAGGCTGCCCTCGGGCAGCTGCATCACCTCCACGCCGATGCCGCTGTAGGCGCCGGTGGTGCTCTCGTCGAAGGCCTCGGCGTCGTCGCGATCGAGATAGGCGCTGTGCGGATCGAGATCCAGCAGCAGGCCGCGGATCGCCGACTGCATCAGTTTGCGGTCCTCGACCGGGTCGACATAGGCCTCCTTGACCGCGTTGTAGACCGCGACATAGCGCCGGATCTCCTGCAACGGCACCCGCAACGAGGCGTTTTCGACGGCATCGGGGTCGGTGCCCGGCGCGACCGCGCGCGCCTGCTCGCGCTCGTCGGGCGGTGCAGCCGCCGGCGCCGGGTCCTGGGCATCCGGTGACGGTTCCGCTGCCTCATCCTCGCCTTCCGGGACATCCGGTGACGGCTCCGCATCTTCGCCTTCCTCGGCGGACGGCGGCGACACGGCTGGCTCCGGGTCCTGTGCGGCGGGTGGCGGTGTCGCAGTCTCGGACGCGTCGTCGGATGCCGGTGGCGCCGGCAACGCCTGCGGTGGTGGCGCCGGCGCCACGTCACCGGCGCGCTCCTGCGCATGCAGGGGCGCCAGCCACAGGGCGGCGGCGGCGAACAACAACAGGCAACGACGCATGAAACGACTCCGGGGGATGCGAGAGACTCAGACCGCAGGGTGCGACGCGGGTTCAGCCGATTATGCCTCCCGCCCCGGAAGAGGCGGGTAAACGGATGGAAACGGAATGCCGCTCGCGATCCGGCAGCGGTCGCCCGGTACGGCTGCCGATACCCGATGCCGGTTCAGCGTTTCTGCAGCCAGGTCGCGGGGTCGATCGGTTTGCCGTCGCGGCGCAGCTCGAAATACAGCGCCGGCTGCCCCTGGCCCCCGGAGTTGCCAACGCTGGCGACGGCATCGCCGCGGCCGACGCGGTCGCCGACCTCGCGCAACAAGGCGTCGTTGTGCGCATACAGGCTCATGTGGCCATTGCCGTGGTCGACGATCACGATCAGGCCATACCCGGTCATCCACTCGGCGAACACCACGGTGCCGTCGGCGACCGCCTGCACCGCGGTTCCGGCCGGCGCCGCGATCAGCACGCCGGAGCTGGCGCGGCCGTCCGGCATGCGGCCGCCGAATCCGGCCAGCAGGTTGCCGGACAGCGGCCAGCCGAGGCCGCCGACCCGGATCGGTGCGCCGCGCGCGACCTGCGCCGGCGCCCGACGGGTGTCATCACCATCGCGGCGCGCGCGGGCGGCCGCGGCACGCTCGGCGGCCGCCGCCCGCGCCGCGGCCTCGCGCAGCTGCGCCAGCACGCGCTCGAGTCCCTTGGCGTCGCGTCCCAGCGCCCGCTCGCGCTCACGACGATCGGCATGGCGCCGCTCGAGTTGCGCGACGGTGTCGGCGCGCTCGCCGCGCTCGCGCTCGAGCCCGGCCAGCTGTTCGCGCTGGCGCTCCCTGGCCGCGGCCAACGCCGCGGTGCGTTCGTCGATCTCGCGCTCCACGGTGTCCAGTTCGGTCAGTTCGCCGCGCAGGGTGCCGATGCGTTCGGCGCGCTGGCGCTGCAGATAGCGGTGATAGGTCAGCGCGCGGTTGGCGTCGCCGACGCGATCCTGCGCCAGAAGCAGCTTGAGCGCGGCGTGATCGCCGAGGGTGTGGGCCGCGCGCAGCAGCCCGGCCAGTTCCTCGCGCTGGGCGCCGAGGCGCTGCTGCAGTTCGTCGCGGCGCGCACCGAGTTCGGCCAGTGCCAGTTCCTCGCGTTCGAGCAGGGCCTCGGTCTCGCGCAGCGCGCGGGTGGCGGCCGCGACCCGCTCATCCGCGGCGCGCAGCTGGCGCGTCGCCATGCCGCGCTGGCCTTCGAGCTTGCGGCGCTCGCTGGCGACGCCTTCCAGTTCACGCTTGACCTGCTGCAGCCGGCGTTCGGCCTCGCGCTGCTGCGCAACCACCGGCGCCGCCGCCAGGGCCAGGGCCACGGCGAGCACCACATGACGCAGGATCGTCATCGGAATCAGCGCGGCGGCAACAGCGACCGGCCGGTCATCTCCTGCGGCTGCTCCAGTCCGAGCAGATCCAGGATGGTCGGTGCCAGATCGCGCAGTGCGCCGTCACCGCGCAGGCCGCCGTCGCGATCGCCGACGTAGATCAGGTCCACCGGGCCGACCGTGTGCGAGGTGTGCGGCTGCCCGGTTTCCGGGTCGCGCATCATCTCGACGTTGCCGTGGTCGGCGGTCACCAGCACTTCGCCGCCCTTCGCGCGCGCCGCCTCCACCACTTCGCCCAGCGCCTGGTCGACCGTCTCGACGGCGCGGATCGCGGCCTGCAGGTCGCCGGTATGGCCGACCATATCGGGATTGGCGAAGTTGCAGATCACCACGTCGAACCGGTCCGAGCCGATCGCCTCGACCAGCCGCGACGTCACCTCGGGGCAGCTCATCTCCGGCTGCAGGTCGTAGGTGGCGATCTTCGGGCTCGGCACCAGGATGCGTTCCTCGCCGGCGTACGGTTCCTCGCGCCCGCCGCTGAAGAAGAAGGTCACGTGGGCGTACTTCTCGGTCTCGGCGATGCGCAGCTGGGTCAGGCCGTGCGCGGCCAGTACCTCGCCCAGGGTGTTGGGCAGGTGGTCGGGCGCGAAGGCGACCGGTGCCGGCAACGTGGCGTCATATTCGGTCAGGCAGACGAAGCGCGCGAGCCGCGGCCGGCGCGTGTCGAAGCCATCGAACTCCGGCGCGACGAACGCGGCGCTGAGCTGGCGCGCGCGATCGGCGCGGAAATTCATGAACACCACGGCGTCGCCGTCGGCGATGCCTTCGGCGCCGTCGATGACCGTCGGCAGCACGAACTCGTCGTTCTCGTCGCGTGCGTAGGCGGCCTGCAGCGCGGCCATTGCATCCGGTGCGCGCTTGCCCTGGGCCTCGACGATCGCGTCCCAGGCCTTGCGCACCCGTTCCCAGCGCTTGTCGCGGTCCATGGCGTAGTAACGGCCGCCGACGCTGGCGATGCGGACGTTGCCGAGCGCCTCGCACTTGGCCTGCAGCGCGCCCAGGCTCTCGGCGGCCGAGCGCGGCGGCGTGTCGCGGCCGTCGAGGAAGGCATGCACCGCGACCTTCGGCACCCCGCGCTGCGCCGCCAGCTCGAGCATGGCGAAGATGTGGGACTCGTGGCTGTGCACGCCACCGGGCGAGAGCAGGCCGAGCAGGTGCAGCGTGCCGCCCCCGGAAACGGCCGCATCGCAGGCGGCGACCAGTTCGGCGTTGTCGAAGAAGCTGCGGTCCTCGATCGCGGCATCGATCCGGGTCAGCTCCTGGTAGACGATGCGCCCGGCGCCGAGATTCATGTGCCCGACCTCGGAATTGCCCATCTGCCCGTCCGGCAGGCCGACGAAACGGCCCTCGGTGTGGATCAGGGTGTGCGGATGCGCCTGGTACAGGCGGCGCCAGTTGGGGATTTCGGCCAGCGCCAGGGCGTTGTCGCGCGGATCTTCGCGATGGCCCCAGCCATCGAGGATCAGCAGGATGACCGGTTTCGGACGTTTGACGGCTGCGGACACGACGATGGACCCCGTGACTTCGGACAGATGCGATTGTAGCGAAGCCGGCGCATGCTGACGGTCAAGCGGAAACCGCGCGCCCGGCGCCGGTATCCTTGAGTCCACGCCGCAACACGAGAGACGCATCATGGCCCGTCGCCCCGCCCGCCTCACCCTCGCGCTCCTGCTCGCCCTGACCGCCGCCCCGGCGCTCGCGGAGGGCGAGAACATCAGCAAGGTCAACGGCAGCGTGACCGCCGAGGCCGGCCGCGAGTACGGCGACCTGAGCACGGTCAACGGCGGCATTCGTATCGGCGACGGCGTCCGCGCCGAGGACGTGGAGACGGTCAACGGCTCCATCCGTATCGGCGACCGCACCGAGGTGCGCGGCGTGGAGACGGTCAACGGCAGCATCACCCTCGGCCATGGCGTCACCGCGCGCAGCCTCAGCACTGTCAGCGGCAATCTGCGCAGCGGACGCGACGGCCGTATCGGCGGCAGCGCGGAAACGGTCAATGGCAGCATTTTCCTCGATCGCGGCACCACCGTCGCCGGCAGCGTCAGCACCGTCAGCGGCGGCATCGGTCTGGTCGACACCGATCTCGAGGGCGGCATCGAGACCGTCAGCGGCGACGTCACCGTCGGCGTCGGCTCGCACGTGCGCGGCGGCCTGCGGATCCGCAAGCCGAACTCGAGCTGGTTCCTGGTCAACGTCAACAAGCGCAAACCGCGCGTGATCATCGGCCCCGACGCAGTGGTCGAAGGCGAACTGGTATTCGAGCGCGAGGTGACCCTGTACGTGCACGAGAGCGCCCGTACCGGCCGCATCAGCGGCGCGGAGGCGGTGCGCTATTCGGGCGCGCGGGCGCCGCATGACTGAAGGAGCGAGAAGTGAGGAGTGAGAAGTGAGAAACGAGTAAAGGCAAGAATGCCGGCCGCTTTCTCTCGTTTCTCACTCCTCGTTTCTCACTCCTAGCTCCTCGCTCTCGGCTAGAATCGCGGATTCCCGTCACGGAGATTCCGCATGCAACGACCCCTGCTGATCAGCCTGGCTGCCGCGCTGGCGCTGGCCGCCTGCGGTGGCGAACGCCCGGCCGACACCGCCGATGGCGCGCCGCAGGCAGACACCACGCCCGCCGCCGATGCCCACGCGTTTTCTCCTGAGATCAACGAAGCCGATTTCCGCGAGTTGGTGAAGACCCTCGCCTCGGACGAATTCGAGGGCCGCGCACCCGGCTCGCCCGGCGGCGAAAAGACCGTCGAGTACATCCGTGCCCAGTACGAGCGCCTCGGCCTGCAGCCGGGCGGCGAGGACGGCGGCTGGTACCAGACGGTGCCGATGGTCGAGACCACCGCCGACGAATCCACGGTGCTGCGCCTGGACAGCAACGGCGAGGCGCGCGAACTGCAGTTCGGCAGCGACCTGGTGATCGGCACCCGCACCGGCGAGACGCAGGTGAATATCGCCGACAGCGAACTGGTGTTCGTCGGCTACGGCGTCGATGCGCCGGAGCAGGACTGGAACGACTACGCCGGGGTCGACGTCACCGGCAAGACCGTGGTCATCCTGGTCAACGATCCCGGCTTCCACGCCGGCGACGACAACCTGTTCGAAGGCAACCGGATGACCTACTACGGGCGCTGGACCTACAAGTACGAAGAGGCCGCGCGCAAGGGCGCCGCCGCCGCCCTGATCATCCACGACACCGAGGGCGCCTCCTACGGCTGGGACGTGGTACGCAACTCCTGGTCGGGGGCGCAGTTCGACCTGCGCGCAGCGGACGATCCGGAGCCGCGCCTGCCGGCACAGGGCTGGATCACCAGCGAGGTCGCGCGGCAGCTGTTCGCCGACTCCGGTCTCGACCTGGACGAGATGTACCGCGCCGCCAACCGCCGCGGCTTCGAGGCGGTGCCGCTCGAGGCGACGCTGTCGGTCGACCTGAAGAGCACCGTGACCGAGAAGTCCTCGCGCAACGTGATCGGCGTGCTGCCCGGCAGCGAGCGCCCGGACGAAACGGTGATCTACATGGGCCACTGGGACCACCTGGGCGTGCACGAGCGCGACGACGGCACGCGCGAGATCTACAACGGCGCGGTCGACAACGCCACCGGCATCGCCGGCATCATCGAGATCGCCGGCCGCTTCGCTGGCGAGACGCCGGCGCCGAAGCGCTCGCTGGCGTTCCTGGCGGTGACGCTGGAAGAGTCCGGCCTGCTCGGCTCGAAGTACTACGTGGCGCACCCGACCTTCCCGATGGAGAAGACGGTCGCGGTGATCAACCTCGACGCCATGAGCGTGGCCGGCCCGTCGCGCGACTTCGTCGTCACCGGCAAGGGCAACTCCGAGCTTGAGGACATCCTCGAGACCTTCGCCGACGAGCAGCAGCGCGTGCTGGTGGAGGAAGGCAACCCGGCCGGCGGCTATTACTTCCGTTCCGACCATTTCAACTTCGCCAAGGCCGGCGTGCCGGCGCTGTACGCCAAGGGCGGCAACGACCTGGTCGAAGGCGGCACCGCCGCCGGAAAAGCGGCGACCGAGGATTACGCCTCGCGCTACCACCAGCCCGGCGACGTCTACCGCGAGGAGTGGAATCTGGCCGGCGTGATCCAGGACCTGGACGCCCTGTATGGCGTCGGCCGCATGCTGGCCGACGACGTCGACCGCTGGCCGAACTGGTACGAGGGCAACCCGTTCAAGGCCGCGCGCGACCGGATGATGGGGGAGCGAGAAACGAGTCGAGAGGAGTGAGGAATGAGTGAAAGCGGCCGCGTCGGTTGCCTTTGCTCGTTCTCATCGTCTTTCTCCGCTCGTTCCCCAACTGCAGAAACGGCGCCCACGGGCGCCTTTTTTTCGTGTCCGGAAATCGCGGAAGGGAAGCGGTGCGAGAAAACGAGTCGGGGCGGCTCGCTCTTCTCTCGTTTCTCACTCCTTTTTCCTCGTTTCTCGCTCCATATGCCAGCGCTCCCAGAACGACAGCGCCACCAGCACGAACAGCGCCAGCGCGGTGGTCATCAGCGCCAGCAGGTAATAGTCCAGTCCCGCCGCCACGCCGATCGCCGCCACCATGAGCAGCGAGGCGGCGGTGGTGATGCCGGCGATCGTTTCGCCGCCGCGGCGGCTCTGGCTGAAGATCGTGCCGGCGCCGATGAACGCCACGCCGGCGATCACCGCCTCGACCAGGCGGAACGGATCGACCTGCAGGATCTCCGCCGCCTGCCCGGCGGCGCGCTCGACCACCGACAGCTGGCCGATGCCGATCAGCAGCGCCGCCGCGCCGGCGACGAGCATGTGGGTGCGGAAGCCCGCCGGCCGCCGCTTGAGTTCGCGTTCGTAGCCGATCAGGCCGCCGAGCAGCATGGCGTAGGCCATGCTGACAACGACGCCGAACTGCCCGGTGAAATCGTCCATGGCGCGCAGCTTCGCGCCGCTGCCGTCATGACGTGGTGATCAGGCGTACCCGAGCGAAATTGCGCTTGCCGACCGCCAGCACGCCTTCGAACCCAGGTGCGAACACCTGCTGCGCGTCCTCGACCACCGTACCGTCCACCTTCACCGCACGCTCCCTGAGCTTGCGATTGGCCTCGGAATTGCTGGGCGTGAGCCCGGCGGCGGTCAGCAGGGCGGCCACGCGCAGGCCCTCGGCCGGCACCGCCACTTCCTGCAACGGCAGCAGCGCGGTGTCGCCCTGTCCGCGCACGGCGGCGTCCCAGCCGGCGATCGCGGTCGCGGCGGCGGCGGCATCGTGGAAACGCGCCGCCAGCTCCCGCGCCAGGCGCTGCTTGACGTCGCGCGGATTGAGCTGGCCGGCTTCGACCTCCTGCCGCAGGCGCCGCGCTTCAACCGCGCCGATCTCGAAGCTGAGCAGCTCGATCCACTTCCACATCAACGCATCGCCGATCTTCATCGTCTTGTTGACGATGTCGATCGCCGGCTCGTCGATGCCGATGTAGTTGCCGAGCGACTTGGACATCTTCTGCACGCCGTCCAGGCCTTCCAGCAGCGGCATCGTCAGCACCACCTGCGGCTTCTGGCCATGCACTTCCTGCAGGCCGCGGCCCATCAGCAGGTTGAACTTCTGGTCGGTACCGCCGAGCTCGACATCGGCCTCGAGCGCCACCGAGTCATAACCTTGGACCAGCGGATACAGGAACTCGTGGATCGCGATCGGCTGCTGGCCGGCATAGCGCTTGGCGAAGTCGTCACGTTCGAGCATGCGCGCGACGGTGTGCTGCGCCGCCAGCCGGATCATGTCGGCGGCATCCATCTTCCCGAACCATTCGGAATTGAAGCGCACCTCGGTGCGTTCGCGGTCGAGCACCTTGAACACCTGGGCGGCGTAGGTCTCGGCGTTGGCCAGCACGTCCTCGCGGGTGAGCGGCTTGCGGGTGACGTTCTTGCCGCTGGGGTCGCCGATCATGCCGGTGAAGTCGCCGATCAGGAAGATCACCGTGTGGCCGAGGTCCTGGAACTGCCGCATCTTGTTCAGCAGCACGGTATGGCCCAGGTGCAGGTCGGGGGCGGTGGGATCGAAGCCAGCCTTGATGCGCAGCGGCCGCGCCTGGTCCAGGCGCGCGCGCAGCTCCTCGGCCTTGAGGATCTCGTCGGCGCCGCGGGCGATCAGGTCGAAGGCGGTCTGCGCGGAGGCGGCAGGGGCATCTGGCACGGCGGAAGTCTCGCGGGTCATGGGCGGGCGCACCTGAATGCGACACAGTTCCTAAAAATGGGTTAAGTGGATGTTAACCGGAGCGCCGATGAAAATTACGAGGCGGCTCAAGCATTTGACGCATGCAGCTCACGTCTTTATGTTACCTCGCTGACGCCCTCTTCACGCCACCCTCCGGAAACGCACATGACGCCACCCGCCGCGGATGCCGACCGCAATCGTCTTGTCCGTCTTTCCAACCTGCAGGCCGTCGCCCAGCGCGCGGCGCAACTTTCGCAGCAGGTCCCGGCGTTCATCGAACGCAATGGCTTCCATGGTCGCTGGACGCGTCGGCATTGGGCGCACGCCAGCCTGTTCGCCACCCTCGGCGCGTTGGTGGTCACACTGGTGCCGGGTTTCTCCAGCGCGATGCAGACCACGCCCGCCAACGGGCAGGCGCTGACCACGATGGCACTGCCGCTGCCGCCGCTGCCGGCCCGGAAGGCCAAGCATGCGGAAGCGGCGCAATGGGAACTGGTCACGGTGCAATCCGGGCAGACGCTCGGCGCGATCTTCGCCGAACTCGACATTCCCGCCACCACCCTGCACCGGATCCTTGAGCACCCTGCCGCGAAGGACGCGCTGGCGCGGATCCGTCCCGGCACCGAGCTCGGCTTCGATTTGCAGGGCAACGGCGCACTGCGGGGCTTCCGCTTCGATCGCGGCGACACCGAACGCGTGCAGCTGAGCCTGCGCGGCGACAGGATCGACGAGCAGGTGATCGAACGCCCGGTCGAAAAGCACACGACCGTGGTCACCGGCGAAATCAGCAATTCGCTGTACGGCTCGGCACGCCAGGCCGGGCTGTCGCCGAAGGTCATCCATACCCTGACCGACGGCATCTTCCAGTACGACATCGACTTCTCGCGCGAGATCCAGCCCGGCGACCGCTACAGCGTGGTGATCGAGGAGCTGTGGCGCGAGGGCGAGAAGATCGGCAACGGCGACGTGCTGGCGGCGACCTTCACCACCGGCGGCAAGACCTATTCCGGCTTCCGCTTCGAGCGCGACGGCAAGGCCGAGTACTTCACCGCCGATGGCCGCCCGCTGAAGAAGAGCTTCCTGCGCATGCCGATCGAGTTCGCGCGGCTGAGCTCCAGGTTCGGCAACCGTCGGCATCCGGTGCTGGGCACGATGCGCATGCACAAGGGCGTCGACTACGCCGCCGGCAGCGGCACCCCGATCAAGGCCGCGGGCGACGCACGCGTGCAGTTCAAGGGCACGCAGCGCGGCTACGGCAACGTCGTCATCCTCGACCACGGCCGCGGCTACACCACCCTGTACGCGCACATGTCGCGCTTCGCCAACATCCGTCAGGGACAGCGCGTGCCGCAGGGCCAGGTGATCGGCTACGTCGGCGCCACCGGCCTGGCCACGGGCCCGCACCTGCACTACGAATTCCGCGTCAACGGCGCCCACCGCAATCAGCTGTCGCAGACGATGCCGCCGCCGGAGCCGCTGAAGGGCGCGGCGCTGGCGCAGTTCAAGGCGCAGGCGGCGCCGGCGCTGGCGCGCATCCAGCAGGTCGAGACCCTGCGCTATGCCGAACGTTCGCCCGAGCCCGGTCGCGAAGTCGCCGCGGCGCGCAAGCCGGGCGACAAGCGCGGCTGACACGACGCGTCCGGCCCGTCGCGATCTAACCGCACGGCGGCGGTGATCGCCGCAGTCCGCCGCGGCACACGCCGTCGGCCTTGGCGCCCGACCGCATACTTTCGCGTCCGGGTCCGCGGCGCTGAAGAAGAGGCCCCATGTCGACCAACCCCGCTTCGTCCCTGTACCTGGGCCTGATTTCCGGCACCAGTGCGGACGGCATCGACGCCGCGCTGGTCGACTTCGACGACGCCCGGCCGCAGCCGCGGCTGCTCTTCGGCCGCACCTATCCGTGGGAGCCGGCGCTGCGCGCGCACCTGGTCGAACTGGGCCAGGGCGATGCGCGGCTCGGCCTCGACGATTTCGGCGAACTCGACGTGCGCATCGGCCACGCATTCGCCACCGCCGCGCTACAGGCGCTTGCCGACAGCGGCACGCCCGCCGCCGCCGTCGCCGCAATCGGCTCGCACGGGCAGACGCTGCGGCATCGGCCGCACGGGCGCGTGGGCGACGGCGGTTTTCCGTTCACCCTGCAACTCGGCGACCCGTCGACCCTGGCCGAGCGCGCCGGCGTGAGCGTCGTCGCCGATTTCCGCCGCCGCGACGTCGCAGCGGGCGGCCACGGCGCACCGCTGCTGCCGGCGCTGCATGCGGCGCTGCTGGCCTCCGCCGGGGAGTCGCGCGCGGTGCTCAACCTCGGTGGCATCGCCAACCTCACCCTGCTGCCGCGCGACGGCGCGGTGCGCGGCTTCGACACCGGACCGGCCAACGGCCTGATGGACGCCTGGTGTCTGCGCCGGACCGGCGCCGGATTCGACGCCGGCGGCGCGTTCGCGGCCTCGGGGCGTGTCGACCAGGCGCTGCTGGCGCGGTTACTGGACGAGCCCTGGTTCGCGCTGCCGCCGCCGAAGTCGACCGGCCGCGACCAGTTTCATCTCGGCTGGCTGGAATCACGCGTGATGGGCGCCGAGGCGGCGGCCGACGTGCAGGCGACCCTGCTCGCGCTCAGCGTCCGCACCATCGTCGATGCGCTGCGGGCCGCCCAGCCCGAGACCGCGCGCGTGATCGCCTGCGGCGGCGGTGTCCACAATCCGGTGCTGATGGCGGCGCTGTCGGCGGCGTTGCCCGGGTGCGTCGTGGAATCGAGCGCGGTGCACGGCCTCGATCCTGATTTCGTCGAAGCGATGGGCTTCGCCTGGCTGGCGCGGCAGACGCTGCTGGGGCGGCCCGGCAACCTGCCCGGCGTCACCGGCGCGGCGGGTCCGCGGGTGCTCGGCGGCATCTATCCGGCGTGAGCGCGGTGGCGACTGCGCCGCAGACGATGAGCGGTCCGGGATCGCCAGGGGTTGCATCGGGGCTCGTGTGTCACGCGGCATCGCGCCCATGGGGCGCTCCTACGAAAGCGGCACCTGGGCGCCTGCCGATACAATCGGCTGATGTCCCGGATTCCACAGGCTGCATCACAGGCGAAGATCCCGCACGTCGTCATCGTCGGCGGCGGCTTCGCCGGCCTGTGGGCGGCGCGCGGATTGGCGCGCGCCGCGGTCCGGATCACGCTGATCGACCGCGGCAATCATCACCTGTTCCAGCCGCTGCTGTACCAGGTCGCGACGGCCGGGCTGTCGGCGCCCGACATCGCCGCGCCGCTGCGGCATATCCTGCGCAGGCAGCGCAACGTCGAAGTGCGCATGGCCACGGTCACGGCCGTCGAGCCGGCGGACAAGCGCCTCCGCCTCGCCAGTGGCGAGACGCTCGGTTTCGACTATCTGCTGCTGGCGACCGGCGCCACCCACGCCTATTTCGGCAATGACGCCTGGGCCGCGCACGCACCGGGACTGAAGACGCTGGACGATGCGCTGTCGCTGCGCCGGCGCCTGCTGACGGCATTCGAGCGGGCCGAAGCCGAGGCCGACCCCGGGCAGCGCGCGGCGTGGCTGGATTTCGCCATCGTCGGCGGCGGCCCGACCGGCGTCGAACTCGCCGGCACCCTGGCGGAGATCGCCCGGCACACCCTGCGCGACGAGTTCCGCCACATCGAACCGGCCACGGCGCGGGTGCGGCTGATCGAAGCCGGGCCGCGGGTGCTGCCTTCGTTCCCCGAACGGCTGTCGGAACGCGCGCGGCGACAACTCGAGCGCCTGGGGGTCGAAGTACTCACCCATGCGCCGGTGACCCGCATCGACGCCGCGGGCTGCCACCTCGGCGAGCGCCTGGTGCCGGCGCGCACCGTGGTCTGGGCCGCCGGCGTCGCCGCCTCGCCGCTGGCACGCACGCTCGGCGTTCCGCTCGATCGCGCCGGACGCGTGCCGGTGCAACCCGACCTGAGCGTCGCCGCATACCCCGACATCTTCGTCGCGGGCGACCTGGCAACGGTGGCGCGGGAGGACGGGCGGCCGGTCCCCGGCGTGGCGCCGGCGGCGAAGCAGATGGGGCGGCAGGTCGCGTCGACGATTCGCGCTCGTCTGGATGGCCGTCGCGGCAAGCCGTTCCGCTATCGCGACTTCGGCAATCTCGCCACCATCGGCCGCGGGGCCGCGGTGGTCGACTTCGGCCGTCTGAAGTTCTCCGGTGCGCCCGCCTGGTGGTTCTGGCTGGTCGCGCACGTGTTCTTCCTGATCGGCTTCCGCAACCGCCTGACCGTCCTGCTCAACTGGACCTGGGCCTATTGGACGTGGCAGCGCGGGGCGCGGATCATCCTCGGCGGCAACGACGACGAGCGATCGCACGCACCGGATTCCGGGAACGGCATTGATCGCGACCCGGCATCGGAGGCGCCGGCTCGATCCGCGCCGGCCGGATCGTCATCCGCACGATAGCCCGCGTCCGCGCACAAGCCATGTCCGTTTCGCTAGGATGACGCCATCGCACGGCGGCAGGCGCCGGACAAGCGATGCTCCCGAAACCGCCGCCGGCGTCGCGTCCGGCCTGACAGGACCGCACCCGGCATGATCGACGTCTCGCTGCACCAGGTTCTCGTCGCGCTGGCGGTGACCACCGCCGCCGGCCTGGCGACCGGCCTGGGCGGCCTGCTGGTGTTCACCACCAAGACACCGAACGCCCGCATGCTGGCGTTCGGGCTGGCCTTCGCCGGCGGCGCGATGGTCTACGTCTCGCTGTCGGAGATCCTCAACAAGTCGATCGCCTCCTTCACCAGCGTCTACGGCGACGCGCAGGGCTTCTCCTACGGCACGCTGGCGTTCCTGTCGGGAGTGATGCTGATCGTGCTGATCGACCGCCTGGTGCCCAACCCGCACGAACGCCTCGAGGCGGATGATCCGTTCTTTCGCGAGCACAACCGCGAGTACATCCGCCGCGTCGGCCTGCTGACCGCGTTCGCGATCACCGCGCACAATTTTCCCGAGGGCCTGGCGACGTTCTTCGCCACCCTGGAGGACCCGAGCGTCGGCCTGCCGCTGGCGTTCGCCATCGCCATCCACAATATTCCCGAGGGCATCGCGATCGCGGTGCCGGTGTACTACGCCACCGAGAACAAGCGTTACGCCTTCGTCGCCTGCCTGCTGTCGGGGCTGGCCGAACCGGTCGGCGCGATCCTGGGCTACGCCGTGCTGGCGCCGTTCCTGTCCGAAGGCATGTTCGGCGCGCTGTTCGGGATCATCGCCGGGGTCATGGTGTTCCTGGCGCTGGACGAGCTGCTGCCGGCGGCCAAGCGCTACGCCAAGGGCCACGAGACCGTCTACGGCCTGGTCACCGGCATGGCCGCGCTGGCGATCAGCCTGATGCTGTTCAAGTGGTGAGCGAAAGCGCCCAGCGAGGAGCCGCGACTTCGTTCTGACATCGGTCGCGACTTCATGGCGGGGACATGCCACCGCCGGAGAGGCGCGACTTCTGCCTGCGGCTTTGCTCGCCGCTGTGCGGCTCGCCCCGTAGCCAGTACCGGGCAGGCTCTTGCCGACTTCGCCGCTCACTCGCCCCTCGCTTCGTTTCGTCGCCCGCACACGAAAACGGCCCGGTGGATGCCGGGCCGTTTCGTCGTTGTGGCGAGAAGTCGCGATCAGGCCGCGAACAGCGCCTTCATCTTCTTCAGCGCGTTGGCCTCGACCTGGCGGATGCGCTCGGCCGAGACGCCGTATTCGTCGGCCAGCTCCTGCAGCGTCACCTTGTCCTCGTCGGCCAGCCAGCGCCGCTGGATGATGTCGCGCGAGCGGTCGTCGAGCTCGGCCAGCCCTTCGCGCAGCAGCGCTAGCTGGCTGTCCTCGCTGTCCTCGCGCTCGTAGGCCTGGGCGGGATCCTCTTCCTGCGCCATCAGGTAACCCGACGGTGCCGGCGGCGCGTGGTCGTCGTCCTCGTTGGTGGGCGCGTCGAAGCCGATGTCGCGGCCCGACAGCCGCGACTCCATCTCCATCACCTCGCGCTCGGAGACGTTGAGGTCGGCGGCGACCGCGCGCACTTCCGCGGCGTTCAGCCAGCCCAGGCGCTTCTTGCTCTTGCGCAGGTTGAAGAACAGCTTGCGCTGCGCCTTGGTGGTCGCGACCTTGACGATGCGCCAGTTCTTGAGGATGTACTCGTGCATCTCGGCACGGATCCAGTGCACCGCGAACGACACCAGGCGCACGCCGACGCTCGGATCGAAACGCTTCACCGCCTTCATCAGGCCGATGTTGCCTTCCTGGATCAGATCGCCGAGCGGCAGACCATAGCCATTGTAGCCGCGGGCGACGTGGACCACGAAGCGCAGGTGGGAGTGCACCAGCTCGCGCGCGGCGTCCAGGTCCTCCTGCTCGCGATAGCGGCGTGCGAGGGCTTGCTCGTCCTCGACGGACAGCACGGGAATCTGGTGTACCGCACCGATGTAGGCATCCAGCGATCCGAGCGCACTCGGGACCGGCAGGTTGTTGGCGACCAAGGCGGTGGTGGAGGTCATCTGGGTCATGGCGGCCATTTTAGCAGTGTCCACATCTGACTGCTAAGCACAGTAGGAGTTCCCAGTGTTCCCTCACTGGAACGAATTTGCCTGCAAGTCGTTGATTTTCAGTTCAACTTCCGCTTTTGGCGGCAGCGACCAGTCGATCGGGGTCTGCCCCTGGCGCGCCAGGTACTGGTTGGTCGCCGAGAAATGCCCACAGCCGAGGAAACCACGATGCGCCGACAGCGGTGAAGGATGGGTGGTCCTGAGCACCCGGTGCCGGCGCGGATCGATCACCTTGCCCTTGGCCTGGGCGTAGCTGCCCCAGAGCAGGAACACCAGGCCTTCGCGCTCGCGGTTCAGGGTCTCGACCACGTGGTCGGTGAACCCTTCCCAGCCCTTGCCCTGGTGTGCGCCGGCGCGGCCCTGCTCGACCGTGAGCACGGCGTTGAGCAGCAACACCCCCTGCTGCGCCCACGGCAGCAGGCAGCCGTGGTCGGGGCGGGCGATGCCGAGATCGCGCTGGATCTCCTTGAACATGTTGTCCAGCGACGGCGGCACCGGCACGCCCGGTTGGACCGAGAAGCACAGCCCATGCGCCTGGCCTGGGCCGTGATACGGATCCTGGCCGAGGATCACCACCTTGACCGCATCGAACGGCGTGGCCTCGAAGGCGCCGAAGATCCGCGGCCCCGGCGGGAAGATCCGCGCCCCGGCGCCCTTGCGCTCGCGCAGGAATGCCGACAGCGCCTGCATCTCTGGACGCAGCAGGTAGTCGCCGATGTGCGCTTTCCAGGAGGGCTCGAGCTTGATGTGTTCGGTATCGGGCATGGAGAGTGGAATCGGGAATCGGGAATCGGGAATCGGGAATCGGGAATCGGGAATCGGGAATCGGGAA
>NZ_VSSP01000017.1 GCF_008312895.1 Luteimonas suaedae
TGAGGAGTGAGGAGTGAGGAGTGAGGAGTGAGGAGTGAGGAGTGAGGAGTGAGGAGTGAGTAGGAGCTAATGGGAGAGCGCTGCGAGTTTTTCTCTCGTTTCTCGCTTCTCGTTTCTCGTTTCTCGCGTCCGCAGGACGCGGTTAGCGATGTCCAGCCACGCCAGCGCGCTGGCCTCGATCACGTCGCGGCTGGTGCCGGCGCCTTCGTAGGCGATGTCGCCGCAGCGCACGCTGAGGTTGGCCTCGCCGCGGGCATCGGCGCCGATGCCGACGCTGTGCACCTGATAGCTTTCCAGCGTCAGCTCGACATCGGTCGCGGCCGAGAGCGCGGCGAACAGCGCGTCGACCGGGCCGTCGCCGAGCGCGCTCTCGGAGACGCGCCGGCCGTCCGGATCCGACAGCTCCACCTGCGCGCTGGCACGCTGGCCGCGGTCGCTCACGGTCATCGACGCCAGCCGGAAGCCTTCACCGCGAACGTCGCCATGCATCAGAGCTTCCAGGTCGCGGTCCTCGACCACGCGCTGGCGCTCGCACAGCGCCTTGAAGCCGGCGAACGCCTGCTCCAGCTGCGCGTCCTCCAGCGCGTAGCCCAACGCCCGCAGCCGGTGCGAGAACGCGGCGCGACCGCTGTGCCGGCCCAGCACCATCTTCGAATCGGCCCAGCCCACGTCCTCCGGATGCATGATCTCGTAGGTGCCGCGATGGCGCAGCATGCCGTGCTGGTGGATACCCGACTCGTGCGCGAACGCATTGGCGCCGACCACCGCCTTGTTGCGCTGCACCGGCATGCCGACCAGGCGCGACAGCAGCTGCGAGGTCGGCACCAGCCGCCGGGTATCGATGCCGGTGTCGGCGCCGTACCAGGCGCCGCGCACCTTCAGCGCCATCACTAGTTCCTCCATCGCGCAGTTGCCGGCGCGCTCGCCGATGCCGTTGACGGTGCACTCGACCTGGCGCGCACCGCCCTCGATCGCGGCCAGCGAATTGGCCACCGCCAGGCCGAGGTCGTCGTGGCAGTGCGCGCTGAACACCACCTCGCGGGCGCCCGGCACGGTCTCGATCAGGAACGCGAACAGCGCCCGCATCTCGTCCGGCGTGGTGTAGCCCAGGGTGTCGGGCACGTTGATGGTGGTGGCACCGGCGGCGATCGCCGCGCCGACCACCTCCGCCAGGAACTCGCGTTCGGTGCGGGTGCCGTCCTCGGTCGAGAACTCCACGTCGTCGACGTGGCGGCGCGCCTGCGCCACGCACGCCGCGGTCGCCTCCAGCACCTGCGCCTTCGACATCCGCAGCTTGTGCTCGCGGTGCAGCGGGCTGGTCGAGATGAACACGTGCAGGCGCGGATTGGCGGCGCCCTCCAGCGCCCGCGCCGAGGCCTCGATGTCGGCCGGCAGGCAGCGCGAGAGCACCGCCAGCGTCGGCGCGCGCAACTCGCACGCGATCAGGCGTGCGGCCTCGCGGTCGGACTCGGAACTGGCCGGGAAGCCGGTCTCGATCACGTCCACGCCGAGTTCGGCGAGCGCGCGCGCCATCACCACCTTCTGCGGCGGGGTCATACTGCAGCCGGGCGACTGCTCGCCATCGCGCAGCGTGGTGTCGAAGATGCGGATGGGCGCGGCGCCGGCGGCCGGGACTCGTTCGGGTGTGTTCATGCGGGGATTTCCTCGGCGATTTCGTTGCATTGCTCCTCCCCCTGCTTGCAGGGGGAGGCCGGGAGGGGGTGCAGTCGGATCGGCTGGGTCTTTCCGGAGCGCGGATCGGGGCCGACGGCATCCTTCCCCAACCCGTCCGGTTGACCGGCACAGCCGCTCGGCGCTTGGCGATGCGCGAAGCCGTGCTGCGCAAGCGCATCGCTACGCCCGCTGCATGCAGGGGCGGGAGTGACGGCGACCGGCTCCCGCTTCCGTCGCCGCGGCTTGCGCGGCGGGCGCGGGCGGATGTCCGACAGCAGCTGCGCCAACACGCCGGCATCGAGATTGCCGCCGGACACCACCGCACATTTGCGCTTGCCGGCGACGCGGCGGCCGGCGGCCAGCGCCAGGGCGCCGGCGCCCTCGGCGATCACGTGCTCCTCCAGCGCCAGCCGCACCAGGGTCTCGCGCAGCTCCGCCTCGCGCACGATCACGATGTCGTCGAGCAGTTCGCCCAGCAGCGAGCGCGTCAGCCGCCCCGGCTCCTTCACGCGCACGCCATCGGCGAGGGTGGTCGCGGGCTCACCGGCGGTGTCCTCGCCGCGCAATGCGCGTGCCATCGCGTCGACGCCCTCGACCTGGGCGCCGACGATGCGGATGCGGCCGGATGCGCGGCCGGACCGGGCCAGGTGTTGCGATTTCAATGCCAGCGCGACGCCGGAAGCGAGCCCGCCGCCGCCGATCGGCACCAGCACCACGTCGGGCTGCATCGCCGCGGCGATCTCCAGTCCCACCGTGCCTTGGCCGGCGATCACGTCGGGATCGTCGAAGGCCGACAGCAGGCGATAGCCGTTCTGCGCCGCCAGTTCGATCGCGAACGCCTTGGCCTGGTCGTAGCCGTCGCCATGCAGGCGCACGGTGGCGCCCCAGTGCGCGACCCCGGCGATCTTGGTCTGCGGCGCGCATTTCGGCATCACCGTGATCGCCCGCATGCCGAGCCGCCAGGCCGCCCACGCCAGTCCCTGCGCATGGTTGCCGGCCGAGGCCGCGATCACCGGACGATCGTCGCCGCGCTCGCGCGCTGCCAGCAGCGCGTTGAGCGCACCGCGCACCTTGTACGAGCCGGTCCGCTGCAGGTTCTCCAGCTTCAACCAGCAGCCGAAGCGTTCGGCATAGTGCAGCGGCGTCACTTCCAGATAGCGGCGCAGGCGTGCCTGCGCGGCCAGCACGTCGGCAGCGGTGACTTGGGTGGCATTGGCGACGGCAGGGTCCATGGCGGGGCTAGGAGTGAGTGAAGAGGAGTGAGAAACGAGCAAGAACAAGGGTGTTCGCCCCTGCCTTGGCTCTCGCTTTCACTCGTCTCTCACTCCTCTCCACTCGTTCCTCGCTCCTAGATTTCGGTCAGCCAATGGCGGTACCCAGGCTCCTGGCCGCGGATCACCCGGCCGTACAGCGCCGCCAGCTCGCGGCTGACCGGGTTGTCGCCGTAGCCGCGGGCCTCGATCCGGGCGATCGGCGCGACCTCGGCGGCGGTGCCGCAGGCGAAGACCTCGTCGGCGTCCATCAGCTCGTCCAGGGTCACCGCGCGGGTTTCGGCGTCGGTCAGCGCGATCAGCGTGTCGCGGGTGATGCCCGGCAGCGCGTCGCGATGCTCGACGGCGGTCACGCGCCCGGCCTTGACCAGGAACACGTTGGCGCCGGTGCATTCGACGACGAAGCCGTCGTGGTCGACGAACAGCGCCTCGTCGTAGCCGCGCGCCTTGCCTTCGCGCTTGGCGAGGATCGAATTGACGTAGGCGCCGCACAATTTGAGCGGCGGCAGCGAGTCGGCCGGATTGCGCCGCCAGGAGGACACGCCGACCGTCGCGCGCGCGCCGGACAGGTGCACGCGCGTGGCGGTGGTCGACACCATCACGTGTTGTGGATGGCCCTCGACGTCCAGGCCGAAGCCGCCGGCGCCGAACCACGCCAGCGGGCGGATGTACGCGTCGCGATGGCCGTTGGCGCGCAGCGTCGCGAGCACCGCCTCGCTGACTGCGTCCACGTCGAACGCCATGCCCAGCAGTTCCGCGCCGCGGCGCATGCGCTCCATGTGCTCGGGCAGCCGGAACACCGCGGCGCCCTCGGCGGTGGCGTAGGCGCGGATGCCTTCGAACACGCCGCTGCCGTAGTGCATGGCGTGGGTGGTCAGGTCCGCCTGCAGCGTGTCGACGTCGGCCAGGGCGCCGTCGAACCACAGCTTCGGCGTCGGCGCGGCCTCGAAGCCCGGCGCCTCGGAGATGGCGGTCACGTTGCTGGCATTCATCGACACGGCGACACCTCCACATCTCCTACGGGCTCGCCAGAGGTCGCGGCTTTGGTCGGGTTCACGGACATGGCGATACCTCCACGGACAGGCAGTCGTACAGCTTCGCCAGTTGCGCACGCAGCGAATCGTCGGAACGCTCGCCCTCCACCGTCATCCGCAGGTACCAGCGGTCGCCGTCGGGCTGCGCCTCGCCGTCGACCGAGAGCGGCTGGAAGCCACGGCGTTCGGCGGCGCCGAGCACGCGTGTCAGCGCGCCTTCGGCTCGTCGCAGGGTCAGATCAAGCTGGTATCGCATGGGAAGGATCCTCGGGCGTGGGGTAGGGAGCGGCGGGTGTGGTGGTCGGCAGCGACGACACTTCGTCGGCGTCGAGCATCTGCGCGTTGTTGTGGTTCGGCGGCACCAGCGGCCAGACGTTGGCGGCCTGGTCGATGGCCACGTGCAGCAGCGCCGGGCCGGGCGTGGCCAGCAGCGCGGCCAGCGCGGCGTCGACGCCGTCGGCGCGGTCGAGCGAGATCGCCTCGATCCCGAACGCGCGCGCGACCACCGCGAAATCCGGGTTGTCGGACAGGTCGATCTCGGAGTAGCGGCGCTCGAAGAACAGTTCCTGCCACTGCCGCACCATGCCCAGCGCCTGGTTGTCGAGCAGCACGATCTTCACCGGCAGCCGGTAGCGCGCCAGGGTCGCCAGCTCCTGCACGTTCATCAGGAACGAGCCGTCGCCGCTGACGCAGACCACCTGCGCCGACGGATCCTGCAGCTGCGCGCCGATCGCCGCCGGCAACCCGAAGCCCATCGCGCCCAGCGCGCCGCTGGTCAGGTGCCGGCGCGGATGCGCGAAGCGGCAGTGCTGCGCGACCCACATCTGGTGCTGGCCGACGTCGCAGCTGACGATCGCATCCGGCGCCAGCTCCGACAGCCGCTTCAGCAGTGCGGGTGCATAGACGCCGTCGCCCGGCGCGTCGTAGCGCGCGGCGAAGCGTTGCCGGCGGTCGGTGCACAGCTCGAGCCAGGCCTTGCGTGCGGGCACATGGCGTCCGTTGCGCGCCTGCGCCGCGCAGGGCGGTGCCAGCCTGGCCAGGGCGGCGTCGAGATCGCCCTGCACGGCGACGTCGGCGGCGCGCAGCTTGCCGATCTCGCAGCCGTCGGCGTCCAGGTGCACGACCCGCGCGTCCGGAGCGAACTCGGCCAGCTTGCCGGTAGCGCGATCATCGAAGCGGGCGCCGACCACGAGCAGCAGATCGCATTCCTGCACCGCATGGTTGGCCGCGCGTGAGCCATGCATGCCGAGCATGCCCAGGTTGCACGGGTGCGTGGCCGGCAGCGCGCCCAGCGCCTTCAGCGTCAGCACGGTCGGGATGCGGGTGCGGTCGACGAAATCGCGGAAGGTCTCGACCGCGCCGGCCAGGGCGATGCCGCCGCCGCCGTAGATCACCGGGCGCTGCGCCTGCGCGAGCAGCGCCGCGGCGGCATGCAGCGAGGCATCGGCGGGACCGGCGACCGGTTCCACCGGCCGCGGAACGTGCGCCGGCAGGTGCGCCGCGTCGCCGGCCTGCACGTCCTTGGGCAGGTCGATCAGCACCGGCCCGGGCCGGCCGGAGCGGGCGATGCGGAACGCCTCGGCCAGCATCTCCGGCAACTGGTCGACGCTGCGCGGCAGGAAGCTGTGCTTGACGATCGGCAGGGTCATGCCGAACACGTCCAGTTCCTGGAACGCATCGGTGCCCATCAGCGGCGTCGCCACCTGGCCGGTGATGATCACCATCGGCACCGAGTCCAGCATCGCGTCGGCGATGCCGGTGACCAGGTTCGACGCGCCCGGCCCCGAGGTGGCGACACAGACGCCGACCCGGCCGCTGGCGCGCGCATAGCCGTTGGCGGCGAACGCGGCGCCCTGCTCGTGGCGAACCAGCACGTGCTTGAGGGCGGCACCGTGCAGCGCGTCGTAGAACGGCATGATCGCCCCGCCCGGATAGCCGAACAGGACGTCGACGCCTTCCGCCGCCAGCGCCTGCACCAGCCAGCGGGCGCCGTTGACCGGCGCCGGCGCCGGGGCAGGCGCCGGCGTGGCCGCGGCCGCATCGCCGTTGTCCGCCGCCGCTGCACGGGTGTTCATCACGCGGCCTCGGTCTGCGCAGTGGGGGCCGCCGCCGCGGCGGGCTCGGCGGCCTGGCCGGAGGCTTGCTCCGGCGCCTGCTGCAGCCACTTCATCGCGCCGCGCAGCTTCGCGCCGACGGCTTCGATGGGGTGGTCGAGATCGGCCTGCTTCAGCGCCTTGTAGTTGGCGTTGCCGGCGGCGTACTCGGCGATCCATTGCCTGGCGAAGGTGCCGTCCTGGATCTCGGCCAGGATCTTCTTCATCTGCGCGCGGGCGTGGTCGTCGATCACGTAGGGGCCGCGGGTCAGGTCGCCGTACTGCGCGGTCTCGCTGATGAACTCGTGCATGCGGGTGATGCCGCCCTCGTACAGCAGGTCGACGATCAGCTTCAGCTCGTGCAGGCATTCGTAATAGGCGACTTCCGGCTGGTAGCCGGCCTCGACCAGGGTCTCCCAGCCCGCCTGCACCAGCTTGGTGGCGCCGCCGCACAGCACCGCCTGCTCGCCGAACAGATCGGTCTCGGTCTCCTCCTTGAAGGTGGTGCGGATCGCGTTCTGGCGCGCGCCGCCGATGCCGGCGCAGTAGGTCAGCGCCAGCGCTTCAGCCTGCCCGCTGGTGTCCTGGTGCACGGCGTAGACCGCGGGCACGCCGCGGCCGATCTCGTACTCGCGCCGCACCAGCGCGCCGGGGCCCTTCGGCGCCACCAGCACCACGTCGAGATCTGCGCGCGGCGCGATCTGCGCGTAGTGCACGTTGAAGCCGTGCGCGAACAGCAGGCAGGCGCCCTCGCGCATGCTCGGCGCGATCACCTCGCGGTAGAGCTGCGGCTGCACCATGTCCGGGGTCAGTACGGCGACGATGTCGGCGCCGGCCGCGGCCTCGGCAGGAGTCTGCACCGCGAAACCGTCGGCGGCCGCCTTGATCGAGGTCGGGCCGCCGGGGCGCAGGCCGACGCGGACGTCGAAGCCGGAGTCGCGCAGGTTGAGTGCGTGTGCGCGGCCCTGGCTGCCGTAGCCGAGGATGGCGATGGTGGGTTTGTTCGTGTCGCTGGTCATGGCTGGATCCGTTGCGGAGTGGAGGGGAAGGTCAGTCATCGGTGAGGGTGGAGGGGATCGCCGGACGCCGGGGTTGCGATTTGGCGGGTGGGGCGCCCTCACCCCATCCCTCTCCCGCGGAGCGGGAGAGGGGGAGTCGGTTGTCGGCGGGAGCGGCTTCTTGGGGCAACGCCGACGCGTGGGTGGCGCCGGCTTCGGGCGGTTCGGTTGTGACGGCTCCCTTCGAGGCGGAGCCGACCAGGCGCGCGTACTTGGCCAGCGCACCGGTGGTCACGCGTGGGTCGATGCGTGCGGGCTCGCGCTCGGCCAGGTCGGCATCGGTGGAGAACGTGCGCGAGTCGACATCGATGGTGACGATGTCGCCTTCGCGCAGCCGCGCCAGCGGCCCGCCGCGGGCGGCCTCGGGGGCGACGTGCCCGACCATGAAGCCGCGGGTGGCGCCGGAAAAGCGGCCGTCGGTGACCAGGGCGACGTCGTCGCCCAGGCCCTGGCCGACCAGCGCCGCGGTCACCGCCAGCATCTCGCGCATGCCGGGGCCGCCCACCGGCCCTTCGAAGCGGATCACCACCACGTCGCCGGCCTCGATGCGGCGCGCCTGCACCGCCGCGAAGCAGGCTTCCTCGGAATCGAACACGCGCGCCGGGCCGCTGTGGCGGCTGCGGCCCTTGGCGGCCAGCTTGAGGATGCAGCCTTCGGGCGCGAGGTTGCCGTACAGGATCGCGTAGCCGCCCTGCGGCTTGAGCGGATCGGCGATGGAACGCACCACGTCCTGCGGTTGCGCCGGCACCGGGATCGCATCGAGTTCTGCGAAGAAGCTGCGGCCGGTGACGGTGGCGATGTCGTCGATCAGCCCCGCCGCGCGCAGCTCGCGCGCCACCAGCGCCGTACCGCCCATCGCGTACAGCTCCGCCGCGGTGTAGCGGCCGCCCGGCTTCAGGTCGGCGATCACCGGCGTCGCCGCGGCGGCATGGAAATCCTCGAGGTCGAACGCCACCCCGGCCTCGTGCGCGATCGCCAGCAGATGCAGCGCGGCATTGGTAGAGCCGGCGGTGGCCGACACCGCGCGCGCAGCGTTTTGCAGCGCGGCCGGAGAGAGAATCTCGCGCGGTGTCGGGCCGCCGGAAAGCAGGCGGTGCATGACCAGTTCGCCGCAGCGCCGGGCGGCGGCGGGCTTGTCCGGATGCACGGCGGGGATGTCGTTCAGTCCCAACGGCGACAGCCCCAGGAAACTGAGCGCCATCGACATCGTGTTGGCGGTGAACTGGCCGCCGCAGGCGCCGGCGCCCGGGCAGGCCGCCTTCTCGATCTCTTCCAGGCCGGCATCGTCCAGCTGGCCGGCGGCATGCCGGCCGACCGCCTCGAACACTTCCTGCACCGTGATCGATTTGCCGCGGCACTTGCCGGGCATGATGGTGCCGCCGTAGAGGATCACCGTCGGGATGTCCAGGCGCGCGGCCGCCATCGCCGCGGCGGGAATGGTCTTGTCGCAGCCGCACAGCAGCACCAGCGCGTCCAGGCAGTGGCCGCTGACCGCCAGTTCGACCGAGTCGGCGATCACCTCGCGCGAGGCCAGCGAGGCGCGCATGCCGCTGCTGCCCATGGCGATGCCGTCGGTGACGGCGATGGTGTTGAACTCGACCGGCGTACCGCCGGCGGCGCGCACGCCCTCGCAGGCATGCGCGGCCAGGTCGCGCAGGCCCAGGTTGCAGGGCGAGACGCTGGACCATGTGTGCACCACCGCCACCAGCGGCCTGGCGATGGCGTCGCTGTCCAGACCGGTGGCGCGCAGCATCGCGCGCGCCGGTGCATGTTCGGGTCCCTGCTTGATGGCATTGCTTCGCACTGCATGGTTTCCGTTGGCGCGATTCCTTCGCGGGAGGCCGCGCGTTCCGTGCGCGGAGGTTGGAGTTCGGAAAACCCGGAGCGGCAGAAACGAAAAACCCCGCGCCTGGTCGGGCGCGGGGTCTGGTTTCTTTCGACCTGGATTTGTGTGCTTTCTAGCTACGCAAACCCGATTCCCGCGCCGGTGGGCAAGGTAATAAGGAGGACGACGACGAGAAGGCGCGCGATCGGCGCAAGCGCGACCGGGACGCCCTGCGGGGCGGCCTGGATGGTCAGCGGGTGGGTGTTGCGATGCGTCATGGGGACCGAGATAAACACGGGGGTTTCACCGGTGTCAACAGTTTCATTTAGAACTTTTCGGCATGAGTGCGCGGTCGCCTGCGCTCGCTGCGGCTTTTCCTGTTGCATGTCCGGTCCCGACATTGACGGCGGCGGTCGCACTTCGGCGACCACGCATGGTCATCGGTTCTCGGCCTGCAACCGGCGATGGAGGGCGCCGTAATCGTTCGCCAGCGCGTGCGCCGATGCCGGGCGCCGCAGGCAATCGGCGAGTGCCCGCGGCGGGACCACGGCATGGCCGACCAGCGGCTCGACGATGGTCTCGAACTTGGCCGGGTGCGCGGTGGCGACGACCGCCCACGGGCGCGTGTCGCCCTGCGCGCGCAGCCGCTCGAGCAGATGCAGCCCGGTGGCGGTGTGTGGGCAGGGCACGATGCCGTGGCGCACGGGGGCGGCGTGGATGATGTCGCGGATGGTGGCGTCATCCACCGCGTCGGCGCGGACCGCCGCACGCAGGGCGCCGTCGTCGTTGTCGTGCCATTGCCGCAGGCGCTCGAAGTTGCTGGGCGCGCCCACGTCCATGGCATTGGCCAGGGTGGCGCGGGTGGGCTGCGGCGCGTAGCCGCCACCGGCGAAATAGCGCGGCAGGACGTCATTGGCATTGGTCGCCAGTCGGATGTCCCCGATCGGCAGGCCCATGCGCCGGGCCAGCAGCGCGGCGCAGGCGTTGCCGAGGTTGCCGGTCGGCACGATGAGGTTGAGGGCCACGCCGTGCTCGGCGCGGAACCGCAATGCCGCGTGCGCGTAGTACGCCGCCTGCGGCAGCAGCCGGCCGAGACTGATGCTGTTGGCCGAGGTGAGCGCGCGCGCGCGGCGCAAGGCCTCGTCGGCCAGCGCCTGCTTGGCCAGCCGCTGGCAATCGTCGAAACTGCCGGCGACGCGGAACGTGCGCACGTTGTCGCCCCAGCATTCCAGCCCGTGCGCCTGCCGTGGCGACACCCGGCCGTCGGGGTACAGGATCACCACCTCGAACCCCGGCCGGCGGTGGAACGCGGCGGCGACGGCGGCGCCGGTATCGCCGGAGGTGGCGACCAGGATCGTGGTCGTCGGCGCTTCCGGCACCCGCAGTGCGGCCAGCGCCCCGGCGAGGAAACGCGCGGCGTAGTCCTTGAACGCAGCGGTGGGCCCGTAGAACAGCTCGAGCAGATGATCGCCTTCGCCCGCGAGCGGGCGCAGCGGCGCATCGAAGGAAAACGCCTGCGCGCAGATGTCGGTGAGATGATCGCGCAGCGACGATACCGCGAAATACGGTGCCAGCACCGCGTATGCGGTGTCGGCGAGCGTCGCACGGGGTCGCATGTCGGCGAGCGCGGGGATCCGTTCCGGCACGTACAGGCCGCCGTCCGGTGCGAGGCCGGCGACGAGCGCACTGTCGATGCTGGTCGGCGGGGTATTGCCGTGGGTGCTGATGAAGTTCATGGATGATCGTTACAGGTAGGCAGGGCGATGGGGCGGGCAGTCCTTCTCCCGCTTGCGGGAGAAGGTGCCCCGAAGGGCCTGCCCCCGAATGCTCTAGTCGGGGGGCGGATGAGGGCGCTCTTGCCTTTCGCGGCTTGCGCCGCGCCCTCACCCCAACCCCCGCTTCGCGCCCCGGCCCGCGCCCCGGCCCGCGCGCTGGCGCGCGGGCGTTCATCGGCACGCGAGCCGGGGGTTCGCAAGCGTACCTCTTCACCCCGTAAACGGGAGAGGGGCTTCGTCGGCGTCAATAACGTCCGCACGCGGGCCGGCGACCGGAGAGACGTGGACGCGGACGTCGAAGCCGGCATCGATGAACCCGGCACGCATCGCCGGCGCCGCGGCCTGCGCCTGCGCCTTTGACGCGAACCAGGCGAACACGCTCGGCCCGCCGCCGGAGATGCTGGCGCCGAGCGCGCCGTGGTCGAACGCCGCAGCCTTCACCCGGGCGAAGCCGGGAATCAGCGGCGCCCGGCGCGGCTCCACCAGCACGTCGCGCAGGCCTTCGGCGATCAGTGCCGGGTCGCCGCGCTGCAGCCCGGTCAGGAACAGCGCCAGGTGCGCCTGCTGTTCGACGATGGCGTGCAGCGGATACGGTTCGGCCAGCGCCGCGCGTGAACGCCGCGTCTCCAGCACCTGGTCAGGATGCACCACCACGCAGTGCAGCCACGCGGGCGTCGCCAGCGCGATCATGCGCGTGGCCGTGGCCATGACCACGCCGCCGAGCAGCATCGGCGCGACGTTGTCGCCGTGGCGGCTGCCGCTGGAGACCGCCTCGCCGTCGAGCGCGAAGGGATACAGCGCCGCGCGCGGCAGCGGTGCGTCGAGCAGCGCATTCGCGGCCACCAGCGCGGCCACGCACGAGGCCGCCGAACCGCCGAGTCCGGAACCGAGCGGGATGCCCTTGTCGAGGTCCAGCGCGAAGCCGTGCGCAAGCCCGAGCGCGTCGCGCAGCGCGATCAGGGCGCGGCCGGCGGTGTTTTCCTCCGCGGCCAGCGGTAGATTGCCGGCGCCGGCGGCGTCGCCGCCGATCGCGTCGATCCGCACCACGGGTGCGTCGATCCGGCGCACGCGGGCGATGTCGCGCGGCCCGTCGATGGCATGGCCGAGCAGGTCGAAACCGACGCCGATGTTGCCGACGCTGGCCGGAGCGAAGGCGGTGGCCTGTGAGGGTCGACTCATACTGCGCACTCGGATGGAAGAGAGCGTTTTGCCGCGGATCCGCACGTATGAGCGCGGATAAGGCCAGGCGAGCGAGATGAAGGCTCCCTCTCCCCCGCTTGCGGGGGAGAGGGCTGGGGTGAGGGGGCCAGCCGAAGCCGGCGTCTTGTCGGCGTGCGAAATGACAAAAAGCACAATGCCGCACTCGAGAAATGCCCTCGTCCGAATGCTGATCGGCGCCGGTTCACCCCCTCATCCCAACCCTCTCCCCCGCAAGCGGGGGAGAGGGCGCCGGCATATTGTTCTGCTTGCGTATCCGCGCGCATCCGTGGCAATCGCTTGTCTCCCGGTAGTCTGTCGAAGCATCGCCGCTCACGACCGCGCCCCGAGCGACTGCGCGATCGCCAGCACGTCGCCGAACACGCCGGCCGCGGTGACCTCGGGGCCGGCGCCCGGGCCCTGCACCACCAGCGGATTGTCGGCGTAGCGGGCGCTGCGGAACTGCACCAGGTTGTCGGTGAGCCGCGTGTGGCAGCAAGCATGGTCGGCCGGCAGCGCGACCACGCCGACGCTGGCGCGGCCGTCCTCGCCGAGGCGGGCGAGGTGGCGCAGCCGGCATCCGTCCGCGTGTGCGGCCTCCAGGCGCGCCTGCATCGGCGCGTCGAGCTCCTCCAGCCGCGCCAGGAATTCGTCCAGGCTCGCCTGTCGCAGCGGCTCGGGCACCAGGCTCTCCACCTCCACGTCGTCGAGCGACAGTTCGCGCCCGGCCTCGCGCGCCAGGATCACCAGCTTGCGCGCCACGTCCAGGCCGGACAGGTCGTCACGCGGGTCCGGTTCGGTGTAGCCGAGTTCGCGGGCTTCGCGCACCAGCGCCGAGAACGGGCGGCTGCCGTCGTAGCTGTTGAACAGCCAGGCCAGGGTGCCCGACAGCATGCCGTCGATGCCGTGCAGCGTGTCGCCGGTGTCGAGCAGGTTGCGCAGGGTCAGGATCACCGGCAGGCCGGCGCCGACGGTGGCCTCGTAGAGGAAGCGTCCGCCGCCCGCACGCCGGGCGGCGGCGATCGCCGCGTAGCGCGCCCAGTCGCCGCTGCCGGCGTGCTTGTTGGGCGTGACCACGTGGATGCCGGCCGCCAGCCACTCGGGATATTTCGCCGCCACCGCGTCGCTGGCGCTGCAGTCGACGATCATCGCGTGCGGCAGGTGCTCGGCGCGCACGTGCGCGGCGAAGGCGTCGAGGTCGATGGCCTGGGCGCTGCCGGCGCCGAGCCGGTCGAGCGCCTCGGCCGGCGCGATCGCGGCGTGGTCGAGGGTCATTCCGCGGCTGTTGCCGATGGCGCGCAGGCGCAGGTCGATGCCCGAGCGTTCGCGCAGTCCCGGTCCCACCTCCGTCAGCTGCCGCAGCAGCGTGCGGCCGACGTTGCCCGGCCCGATCAGGCCGACCGAGACCGTCTGCGGCGACAGCCAGAACGCCGCGTGCGCGGCGCGCAGTGCACGGGTGGCGTCGGCGCGCGCGATGGCGACCGACAGGTTGCGCTCGCTGGCGCCCTGCGCGATCGCGCGCACGTTCACCCGTGCCTGCGCCAGCCCGCCGAACAGCCGTGCCGCCACGCCGTGGCTGCCGACCATGCCGTCGCCGACCGCGGCCAGCACGCAGATGTCGCCGGTGACCTGCACGCCCTGCGCCTGTCCATCGGCGATCGCCTCGGCGAAGGCGGCGCGGATCGCGTCGCGGCCGCGTTCGGCCTGGCCGGCGCGCACCACGCAGCAGATCGAGTGTTCGGAGGAACCCTGCGAGATCATCGTCACCGACACGCCGGCGCCGTGCAGCGCCGCGAACAGGCGTTCGGCGATGCCGGGCACGCCGACCAGGCCGTTGCCGGTCAGCTCCAGCACGGCCAGGTCGTCGACCAGGCTCAGGCCCTTGACCGGCCCGCCGCCGAACGCGGTGGGCGTGGCGTCGCCGTCGGCACAGATCAGGGTGCCGGGCGCCTGCGGTCGCAGCGTATTGCGGATCCGCACCGGGATGCCGCGCGCCTGCACCGGCGCCAGCGTCTGCGGGTGCAGCACCCGCGCACCGAAGTAGGCCAGCTCGCAGGCCTCGGCATAGGAGATCGCCGGCAGGCAGACCGCGTCCGGCACCAGCCGCGGATCGGCCGAGAGCACGCCGTCGACGTCGGTCCAGATGGTGAGCGCATCGGCATCGAACAGGTCGGCAAAGATCGAGGCCGAATAGTCGCTGCCGTTGCGCCCCAACGTGGTCGCCTCGCCATGCGCATCGCGGGCGATGAAACCGGTGACGACGACGTCGCGTCCGCGGTGGCGCGCGCGCCAGGCGTGCAGGCGCGCACGGCTTTGCCCGCGGTCGACGCCGGCGCCCATCTCGCCCGGATGCACCACCAGCACGTCGCGCGCATCCAGCCGTTCCCAGCCCGCCGCCGCGCCGCCGAGCGCCGCCTGCAGCAGCAGCGACGACCACAGCTCGCCGTAGCCCTGCACGCGGGTGGCGATGCGGTCGGCGTCATGCTCCCCGGCGCCGGGCAGGGCTGCGAGTTCCCCTCGCAAGGCGTCGAACTGTTCGAGCAACGCATCGTGCAGGGCGGCTGTTTCGTTCTCGGGAAAAGAGGGTTGAGGGAGATCGGCTGTCGCGATTGCCACGGCCGCACAGCTCGCAAATCCCCCCAGCCCTTCCGCTTCAAAAGCGCTAGGAGCAAAGGGGGCAACAGCTCGGTTCGCCCTGGTCGCGGAAAGCCCGCTTCTCTCCGAAGGCAGCAACCGAGTTGAAGGTCCGGCGGCATCCGGAGCTCCGCCTCCGCCCTTGGCGCCTTGCCCTTTTGAAGCAGGGGGGGCGGGGAGGAGTTGCTTCGGCTGCAGCGCATCGGCCACCGCCAGGTGCCGGCTGCGCAGCGCGGTCCAGGCCGGCATCCAATCGCTGCCGCGACGGGCGTGGGCGATCAACGTCAGCAGTGCATCGGTGGTGCCCTGCATGGCCGAGACCACCACCACGCGGTGGTGCGTGGACGCGTCGTCGTCGAGCAGCGCACATACGCGGCGGAAGCGGCCGGCATCGGCCAGGCTACTGCCGCCGAACTTGTGCACGCGGCAGGCGACGGATTCGCTGGAGGGAAGGGCGGACGGCATCGGGAGGCTCCGGTTCGGGCCCCGCGCCGGTCGGGTGTGGCCGCCTGGCCGCACCCGGATCGGGTGCGGAGCGGCGTGGTCAGGTCAGGCGATGGACACGCGCGTCCGCACTCCGGTGCCGGTGCGACCGGTACCGGTGGTGGTAATCGTCACGCATGCAACCAATGTCCGCGGGTGCGGGCAGTGGCGGCAGGCGGGGCGGGCGGATGCGGCGGGCATGGCGACAGCAATAGCGGATCATGATGCACCGCGTCAAGCGGCGCAGGAGAACCAATGCCCATCCACTGCCCCCGCGCGGTCGCCGCGCGTGACGGCAGCGGCCGCGCCGATTGTGGTGTAATGCCCTCGAAGCGGGGGTACCGGCGCGCAGGCGGCGGTTGAGACAGACCCTTCGAACCTGATCCGGTTGATACCGGCGTAGGGAAGCTTCGCAGGACCGGGGATCGCTCCGTCCGTGCGCCGCCCGCTTCGTCCCGGCTCTTCGAGCGACTCCACAGGACGAATGCCATGAATGCCGTGCCCTCCCCGCTGCTGCAGCAGACCGAGCAGCTCTCCGAATCCGTCACCCGTCCGATCCCCGGCTCGCGCAAGATCTTCGTCACCGGCTCGCGCGCCGATCTGCGCGTGCCGATGCGCGAGATCGCACTGACGAAGACGCCGACGCTGTTCGGCGGCGAGGACAATCCGCCGGTCACGGTCTACGACCCATCCGGGCCCTACACCGATCCCGATGCCGCCATCGACCTGGCGGCCGGCCTGGCGCCGCTGCGCGCGCGCTGGATCGCCGAGCGCGGCGACACCGAGGCGCTGGCGGGGCTGAGTTCGGAGTTCGGCCGCGCCCGCGAGACCAATGCCAAGCTCGACGCGGTGCGCTTCCCCTCGCGGCGCCTGCCGTGGCGTGCGGTCGCCGGCGCCAATGTCACCCAGATGCATTACGCCAGGCGCGGCATCGTGACGCCGGAGATGGAGTTCGTGGCGATCCGCGAGAACCAGCGCCTGGAGGCGGTGCGCGATGCCGGCCTGCTGGCGCAGCACCCGGGCGAGTCCTTCGGCGCGAATATCCAGACGCTGATCACACCGGAGTTCGTGCGCGACGAGATCGCCCGCGGCCGCGCGATCCTGCCGAACAACATCAACCATCCGGAAAGCGAGCCGATGATCATCGGCCGCAACTTCCTGACCAAGATCAACGCCAACATCGGCAACAGCGCGGTGTCGTCCGGCATCGCCGAGGAAGTGGAAAAGCTGGTCTGGGCGATCCGCTGGGGCGGCGACACGGTGATGGACCTGTCGACCGGCAAGCACATCCACGAGACACGCGAATGGATCGTGCGCAACTCGCCGGTGCCAATCGGCACCGTGCCGATCTACCAGGCGCTGGAAAAGGTCGACGGTCGCGCCGAGGAGCTGACCTGGGAGATCTTCCGCGACACCCTGATCGAGCAGGCCGAGCAGGGCGTGGACTACTTCACCATCCACGCCGGGGTGCTGCTGCGCTACGTGCCGCTGACGGCGAAGCGCGTGACCGGCATCGTCTCGCGCGGCGGCAGCATCATGGCCAAGTGGTGCCTGGCGCACCATCGCGAGAGCTTCCTCTACGAGCACTTCGAGGACATCTGCGAGATCATGAAGGCCTATGACGTGGCCTTCTCGCTCGGCGACGGGCTGCGCCCGGGCTGCATCGCCGACGCCAACGACGCCGCGCAGTTCGGCGAGCTGGAGACGCTCGGCGAGCTGACCAAGATCGCCTGGAAGCACGACGTGCAGACCATGATCGAAGGCCCCGGCCACGTGCCGATGCAGCTGATCAAGGAGAACATGGACAAGCAGCTGGCCGAGTGCGGCGAGGCGCCGTTCTACACGCTCGGCCCGCTGACCACAGACATCGCGCCCGGCTACGACCACATCACCAGCGCGATCGGCGCGGCGATGATCGGCTGGTACGGCACCGCGATGCTCTGCTACGTGACGCCCAAGGAGCACCTGGGCCTGCCCAACCGCGCCGACGTGCGCGAGGGGATCATGGCCTATAGGATCGCCGCGCACGCGGCGGACCTGGCCAAGGGCCATCCCGGCGCGCAGGTGCGCGACAACGCGCTGTCAAAAGCGCGGTTCGAGTTCCGCTGGGAAGACCAGTTCCACCTCGGCCTGGATCCGGAACGGGCCAAGGAGTACCACGACGAGACCCTGCCCAAGGACGCGCACAAGCTGGCGCATTTCTGCTCGATGTGCGGCCCGCACTTCTGCTCGATGAAGATCACCCAGGACGTGCGCGAGTATGCCGCCGAGCACGGGCTCGACACGCACACCGCGCTGGCAGCCGGCATGGAGGAGAAGTCGCGGCAGTTTCGCGACGAGGGCGCCGAGGTGTATCGACCGAAGTGAGCCGACGGGACAGGCGGAAAGGGGCCCCGGCGTGTGCCGGGGCGACAAGTTCGTTCCTTTTCCCGGGACCCGGCGTCATCCGAATCCCAACCGGGTTCAGTTGCCGGTGCGGTCGATGTTGTATTGCGCGGCCGCGGCGTTGTTGATGATGCCGGTGAGCGGCAGCAACTGGGTGAGGAACCGGTTCCAGCGGGTGACGCCGGCCGGTCCGACCCAGACCACGTCACCGGCCTGCAACGGGAAGCGGTCGGCGAGGGCGAAAGCGACCGGCGATTCGGCATCGAGGTGGTACACCGTCGCCGGCGTGTTCTGCATCTCCTCGACACCGCGGATCACGTAGACCGCCTCACCTTTCGAGGTGGCCGGATTGAGGCCGCCGGTGCGGCCAAGCGCCTGTGTCAGGGTCATGTCGCTGGTCTTGAAGGTGATGGCCTGCGGCCGCAGCACTTCGCCGATCACGTAGATTTCCTTGCGGTCGTTGAACGGCAGGAACAGGCGATCGCCCGGCTTCAGGTAGATCTCCTGTGCCACGTTTCCGTTGCGGTTCAATGCGTCCAGGTCGATCTGGTAGTTCTTCTGGTCCCGCGTCAGCACCAGTCCGGACAGGTCGGCCTGATCGAGATCGACCTGCGCCGCGCCGATCGCCTGCGACAGCGTCAGCGGCACCGTCGTCAGCTCCTGTGGCGTGGTGTCAACGAACGCGCCCTGCAGCGAAACCCGGCTGCCGAAGCCGACCACGTTGACATCCACCTTGGGCTCGAGCAGGTACTTGGAGAGCCGGCTGGTGAGCGTGTCGCGCAGTTCCTCGATCGTCATGCCGGAGACGTCGATGTTGCCGGCATAGGGATAGAACAGCGTGCCGTCGGGCTTCACCAGGCGTCCGTTGCTGACGGCCTGCTGCTGGCTGCCGGCGGGCGTGGTCAGTTCGGGATGGTCCCATACGGTGACCAGAACGGTGTCGCCCGGGTGGATCCGGTACGAGTCGGGCCGGTATTCGGTGAGTTCAGCCGGAATCTCCGTCGCCGGCTTCGACCCCTGCGCGACCAGCTGCGGCGTGATCGGGACCATCGCGACATCGCCTTCCTGTACCAGCGTGTGGCTGTTCACGTTGCGCACCGACATGTGCTGACCGGTGCATCCGCTGAGGACGATGACCGCGATTGTCGTGGCCGCAAAGGGGAGAATCGTTGATTTCGGCATGGCTGCTCGACACCTCGTGCTGGGTGGGCGCATCCTGGCGGTCGGTGCTCAAAACGGTGCGAAGAGCGGGCCGCGGTCGGACGCTGGCGGGGGGAAGAAACACGCGGTGCCGCGTCCGATGCACACCGTTTGCCGATCGAAGATTAAACGCTTCTCTGTGACGGCCGTCGCTCATCCGCGCCGGCGTTGGCTCCCGATTCAGCGGTGTCTACGCGGTGCGAAGAAGGTCGCGGCGAGCGCCGTGCGACCGGGCCCAATCCGTGCCAGCAAGAGGTTGCGCAGGAACGGGGGACCGAAAATTCGGCGGCGGCTCGGGGCCGAACCCGGACGCCGTCATGAAGCGACGGCCGGCCGCGAACGCGTGGCCCGAGGCGCACTGAGGTCGGGCCGCGGAACGTCTGCCGTCTGCCTCACGGCAGCGGCGGCCGAAAGGAGCAGGGACGGGAACACGAGAAACAGCAGGAAGCAGGAGGCGTAGCGGATGCCGCTCCCCGGGTTGTAGACGCCGAAAGGGACATACGACACCAGGAGCACCAGAGTCGCCGGCAACCATCCCAGGACCAGAATGCCGCGCGTGGGGCCGCGTGGCGCCTTGAACACCGCCAGGTAGATGGAATGGAGGAGCAGGCCGAACACGATCATCCCGGCCACGAAGAACGGCAGCATGACGGGCCGTGCGTACACCTCCGCGGGCGTCGGGCCGATCAGCGACAGCGGCAATGCCCACCACAGGCCGGTCAGCAGGTCGCCCGTGGTGCGCAGGTCGACCCACGTGCGGGTGGTGGCCGAAGCCACCGTGAAGTAGCTTCTGGCCAGCGGCAGGATCTCGTTGTCGATGTAGTCGTTGATGTAGGGCCAGGCGAACAACAGGAACTGCGCTGCCAGCAACAGGAAGAAGATCGACTGGACGCCGACACTCAGCCGCAGGCGCGGCCCCCACGTGTACATGAGATAGACCAGGAAAAACAGGGCGGCGCCGGCCCCGAACGGGGCGCGGATGTAGACCATGCCTGCCACGCACAGCAACGCCAGAGCGACCTGCGCGAGGCGGCGCCGGCGATAGTTGCCCAGCACCGCGCCCATGAAGAACGCCAGCAGGCCGACGAACAGCGACTCCCGGCCAGTTACGGACGCCCATACCCCGAAGTTCGGATTCAGGAGTATCGCCAGCAACGGCCACCTGTAGCGCCCGCGGATGTCGCCCTGCGCAATCAGGTAGCACACGCCGCTGGCGGCGAACAGGGAAAATACCAGGTGGACCAGCACGTCGGCGCCCAGCACCGAGCGCAAGCTGGTGGCGATCCGGGTGATCAGCAGGGTCCGGCCTTCCGCAGACTCGCCGTAGCCATCCGTCATGTACGCCTGGGCGTCACCCAGCTGACTGTAGCGGCTGTAGACATAGGCGGAAAAGATCGTCCACACGAAGAAGATCGTGAACACGAGAAGACGCTTGATCGGAGCACCCGTGAGCGCTGGCGGGTACACCGTTGTCCGATGGCTGGGGAGTGCGTGCATGGATCGAATCGTCCGCCGGTGGTGATTTCGCCGCGTCAGTCAGGAATGGGCTCGCCGGATCGGCCGGCTTCGCCACGCAAGGGATTTTTCGGTCACGGCGCCTGCCCGTTCAGCCTGGTGACTGCCTGGGCAGTGCGCTGGCGCGATTCACCGCGATGCACTATTAGCATCGGCTCGTTGAATTCTGGTGAAACGACGCACCCCATAGCAGGTGCCCAGCAGCAAGACCGTTTCGGCGGCCACGGTGGCCCAGGCCGCTCCCAGGTCACCTAGTACGGGGATCAGCAGGATGTTGCCGGCGATCGCGGCGAAGGTGGCGAGCGCCATCGCATAGACACGGAAGCGCATGTGGTTCTCCGTCAACAGCGCCGAGCCCAACGCGGTGGAGAGAAAGCGGATCGGCGGGCAGAGCGCCAGCACCATCAGGATCGTCACCACGCGGCGATACTCCCCGCCGAATATCAGCGGGATCAGCCATGGCCCCAGCAGCACCAGGCCGGCGCTGACCGCCAGCCCCAGCCCCAGCATGGCGACATTGCCGCGGCGATACACCAGCTGGAACTTCGGCTTGTCGTGCGCCGCCCACCGATGCAGCTTTCCCAGAAGGAACTTCTGATAGATCGTCGCGGGAATGAGGTAGATCGCTGTCATCACCGCCATGGCGATGGCGTACATCCCGGCCTGCGTGTCGCCCTGGATGTACTTGAGCAGGATCGTGCTGATCTGGAAGAAGACCGGATACAGCACCGCATACACGCCATAGGCCCATGCCTGGGACCAGAGCGCACCCACGCCGGGATCGGCCACGGCCGACGCCGGCGCTTCGTCGCGTGGTCCATGCCCCTTCAGGTCGATCTCGCCGCGGACCATCGCCCGCATCTGCGGTATCGACCACAACACGACCAGCAGGGAGATGGCGCCGTAGCTGAGCGCGACGAATCGGCCCGTGAGCTGCGGTACCAGAAACAGCGCGATGGCCGCCAGCAGGCGGCTGCCGGGAATGACCATCTGCGTCAGCGCCATCCGTCCATAGCGATCTTCCAGGCGCAGCTTGTTGCTGACCAGGTTGACCGCGAGAATGCCCAGGACCACTGGAGTCAGCGCCAGCAGGCTGAAGCGCGTGTCGTCCGGAGGCGCGATCGTCAACGCCCATGCGACGACGATGGCGATCGCCAACAGCGACGTGACCAAGGTAAAGCGCAACGAAGGCGCCAGCCAGCGATGCGCCGCCCACCCCTCGACGCCGTAGACCTTCAGGCGGAACTGGGTCAGCCCGAACCCGGCCAGGGGGGCGATCATGGTCACCGTGACCAGCGACGAGGCGAACAGCCCGTAGTCCGTGGGCCCCAGCTGGCGTGCAAGCAGCGCCTGGGTGAGGAACACCATCACCGCGCCGGCGGCGGTCGCAACGCCGAGCATCGAAACGGTCATCGCAGCGCGGCGCCATGCCGCAACCCCGGCGGGCGCCGTCATCCGCGGCCTCGTTCGATCAGTTCATCGTCCTGCATGGCCTGGGGTGTCCTGACCGAGACATGCTTGCAGCCACAACCTGCGTACGCTCTGGTGGTGATGTCGATCGGTGTGGTGGGTGGAGTCTCGAAAGGTCGAATGGCCATGCGCTTGGGCGCCCGTTGCGGTCGGTCGAAAACTGAACGGCAGCATCACTGACCGCGGCCCGCGGCGATCGCGCGTGCTACCGAGTACAACGGTGACGACGCGACAGCCTGCGCGCGTCCGCGGCGACTGCTGGGTCCGGAAACTGTACCACTCCGCACGCGAAGGCTTTGATGCCGGTACCGGACCAGTCGCTCGCATCCCACTGGTTCTCGGCAAGCTGCACGCGCGTCAGCACCGAACCGTCAATACACTTCTGGCGGGTCCGACGCAAGCTACATGTACGCTCGCCGAACCCCTCAGATGCGCATCGAACGCCAAGCCACTCTCCTGCGTTAAAGTCACTTGGCTAGCACACGGAATGGCGCAAACTCCATATTCCCCGACACTTTCCGATTCCATGCCTGCATGAATGACAACGCCAGCGCCAGACCAACGATAACAATCGTCTACAACACTGCCTTCTATGTTTACAAGTTCCGCATGAACCTGATTGCGGAACTGAAGAATGCTGGTTACAAGGTTGCCGTGATCAGTCCGCACGATGACTACGTCAGCATCTTGCAGGAACAAGACATTGAGCATTATCCGATAAGGATGTCGCAGTATGGGATGAACCCATTGAAGGAACTCGTCACGGCGTTTGCCATCTACCGCGTGCTGAACGATATAAAGCCAAAGTACTCATTGCACTACACGATCAAGCCAAACATCTTTGGCAGTCTCGCTGCGAACTGGGCGGGAGTTCCAGTCATCAACAACATCGCCGGCGCCGGCAAGGCCTTCAGCAACGAGGGGTCGTTGCTGCAAAGGCTGGTGGCCTTTCTCTACAGAATTTCGTTGCGCAGATCACACAAGGTCTTTTTTCAGAACAGGGACGATATGAAGCTGTTCCTGGACGGGGGCTTGGCGCCGGCGTCGATTTCGGAACGCATCCCGGGTTCTGGTGTGGATCTGACCAAATACGCGGTGCCTCTACCCCAGAACGCAACCGGGTTTCGCTTTCTTTTTGTTGGCAGGTTGTTGAAGGAAAAAGGCATTGGCGAGTATCTGCAGGCCGCTTCACGCGTACTTCAACAGCGCCCGGAACGAACGGTTTCATTCGAGATCGTTGGCGAGTTGGACGATACCGCCGATTACGTCGACCGAGAATATTTCGAAAGCTTCCTGCAAAATCCGTCCTTCGTCTACCATGGCACGGTTTCTCCCAATGTAATGCCGCAGATCATCGGCAAGGCCGATTGCGTCGTTCTGCCCTCCTACTATCGCGAAGGTGTGCCTCGCTCGCTGCTTGAGGCGGTAGCCATGGCCAAGCCCATCATCACTACCGACAACGTCGGCTGTCGCGACGTCTTGGAAGACCGCGTCAACGGTTTCAAGTGCAATTCCCGCGATGCAGACGATCTGTATGATTGCATGCAGCGGATGCTGGAGTTGCCCGTCGAGGAACGATTGCGCATGGGTGCCAGCGGCCGCCGCAAAGCTGAAACGGAGTTTGATGAAACACTAGTCTTGGCCGCCTACTTGCGGGCGATTTCCCCACAATCTCCATGAGGCATGAACCATGCTCAACCTGATCGGCGGCGCAGGCTTCGTCGGCACGCGGCTGGCCACCATGCTTGCCCGACACCACCAGCCCTTTCGCATCATCGACAAAGTAAAAAGCCGAACATTCCCTGATGCCTCCACTGTTGCCGACGTCCGTGACCTGGGCGCGCTTCAAGCCGCACTGGCCGATGGCCCGATCGTGAATCTGGCGGCCGAGCATCGTGACGACGTTACGCCACGGTCGCTCTACGACGAAGTCAACGTACAAGGCGCCCGCAACGTCTGTGCCGCAGCGGAAGCCAAGGGCATAGGCACCATCATTTTCACCAGTTCGGTTGCCGTGTACGGGTTTGCGCCCCGGGGCACGGACGAGAGCGGCGAATTCAAGCCGTTCAACGATTATGGCCGCACCAAGCTGGAGGCCGAGAAGGTCTACCTGGCCTGGCAGGCCAGACAGCCCTCGGGCCGCACCTTGTCAATCGTACGCCCGACCGTCATTTTCGGCGAACGCAATCGCGGCAACGTCTATAACCTGCTCAGGCAGATTGCCAGCGGCAAGTTCGTCATGATCGGTAAAGGCGATAATGTAAAGTCGATGGCTTACGTCGAAAACGTGGCGGCGTTCCTCAAACACACCTTGAGCTTCGGCCCGGGCGTGCACACCTATAACTACATCGACAAACCGGATTTCGATATGCAGACGCTCGTGCGCAAGGTGCACGAAACCCTGGGCGAAAAGCCCGGCAAGTTGCGTATTCCCTATGCGGCGGGCTTGCTGGTTGGGCGCTGTTTCGACATCGCAGCGTTGGTCACGGGCAAGAAGTTGGCGGTCAGCAGTATCAGAATCAAGAAATTCTGCGCCGATTCCATGTTTGATACCAGCGTCGCCAAGTCAGGCTTCGTGCCGCCGGTGGCGCTGCAATCCGCTTTGGCCAACACCATCCGTTTCGAGTTTGTCGAGCGTAACGACGACGGCGAAGTGTTCTACAGCGAATAAGAAGGTTCCCCTCCCATATGCTGCCGTTGATTCGGGACATCACAATCTCACTGACTTACCCGCTCACCCTGTCGTTCTGGCTATTGGCGTTCGGGGTGATTTTGCTGGTTCTGCACCAACGAAAACTGGCAGCGGCGATCATGGTGTTTGCAATCGCATGGTCGCTGACCTGGTCGTTACCGCTCGCTTCGGACTGGCTGCGTAGCCATTTGGCGTCGCGCTTCCCGGTAGTAGACGCAGCAGCATTGCCGCAAGCGGATGCCATTGTCGTACTTGCCGGCGGGAAACTGGGATGGCTCAATCGCCCGGCCATCCAGGCCGATGAACTGGAACACAGCCGGCTTGCGGCCGGCGTGCGCGCATGGCAAGCGGACCGCGCCCCGGTCATCATCCTGACTGGCAGCCCCGGCGAGACCCACGCGATGACCCTTGCAGTCACGAAGCTCGGCGTTCCCTCCTCTGCCTTTCTTCTGGAAAACCAAAGTCGCAACACGCAGGACAGCGCCATGTTTACGGCGGAACTGGCAAACCGGCATGGCATTCGAAAAATCCTGCTGGTTACGTCTGCCGTTCATATGCCGCGAGCCATGCTGTTGTTCCGCCAAGCCTGCATGGACGCTGTGGCGGTGCCCGTACCGGAACCCAATTCCGCGGGCCACACATGGCGAGGCCGGTGGTTGCCTTCCCGCAGCGCGCTATGGCGCAGCGGCCGCGCGTTCAAGGAATTCATCGGGCTGTTGGCCGCCTCCAACGCTCTGGAACCGACTGATCCTGTCTCACAGGATCGGTCAGTTTGCCGACGTGGTGATCACCCGGGCGATGCGTAATTCGCTATGTGGGCAACGACCATCCCGCCGCGGGTTCCAACCCACCCCGGGCCGGCAGAGCGGGTATCGCCCTGCCGGCACCGGGGGGCTTCTGTCGGGAAGCGGTCAGCGGTAGTGGTTGCTCGTGATCCGGACATCGGACACGTCGGTGGTCATCAGAATGTCCCGTTCGATCCTCCTGGCCCAGCCGCTCATCGAGAATGGGGTCCTGGAGATGGCGCCGGCGCGGCTGAAGTTGCCGTACGAGGTGTTCTGGCTCACCTGGCAGTTCCGAGTTCCGTGCCGGATGAAGATGCCGGTTGCCGAGTTGTTGCGTACGGTGTTCAGGGCCAGATAGGTCGCGATCGCGCCAACGGTGACGATTCCGCAGCTGCCGTTGTTCTCCACGGTGCAACGGCGGACCGTCACGCCCTGCGAGTTCTTGTAGAGCTGCATGCCGTAGCGGGCGTTGCCGCGTACCAGGCAGTTCTCGAAGAGTACCTGGTAGGCGTTGTTCCCGCTCTCCGGCTCGATATCGACGCCGCATTGGGGGTCGCGGCCGGCGCTGTTGCTGAACTCCGAATCGTACACCTTCACCCGGCGCACGTAGCCGACCGACAGGCCCTGTCGACGGTTGTTGGTGCTGACGATGTTGGCCACGAACACATCGGTCGACGGGATCGAAGGCGCCTGCCAGACGACCGCGCCGGCGATGACCAGGCCGTCCCCCCAGCATTTGGAGATCAGGATGTCGCGGATGGTGACCCGGCTGGAACCGTGGACGAAAACGCCATGGCCCCACTGACCGGTGGTGCCGGCGTGCTGGTCGCGCTCGCCGACGATCTGGCCGCCGGAAATCTCGACGTCGCGCACCTTTCTCACGTATAGGACCTGGTACCGGTCCGAGCTGTTCGGCTTGGCCACCAGCTTGGCGTTCGGCGCCATCCGCAGATGCATGTAGCTGCGCAGGCGGACCGAGGTGAGGGCATCGATCATGTAGGTGCCGGCGGGAACGTCGACGGTTCCGCCCAAGGCCGGTAATGCATCGATGGCAGCCTGGAACGAGGCCGTGTCGTCGCGCCTGCCGTCACCTGCCGCACCGAAGTTGCGTACGTTGAGCACACGGCTGCCGCGCTCGCGGATCGGAAGCGAATAGTTGGAAGAAGCCAGTGCGGTGTTCGAGCTCGTGACGGCGGCCAGGGCCGGTCCGGCTGCCGCGACCATTGATGCAGGTAGCGCAAGCGCAAACGACTTGCGGAGAAAATCGCGCCGAGGCATTTCAGTCCCGTGCAGCGTCTGCACGAGTTCGACATTTTTCAAGAGAATTTCCCTGCTGCTGAGTGCCTTTCGGCAGGAGACGGGTGAGACGAATTTCACGCCACGGCGACATCCGTGACTGCGCAGCACTCTAACCCAGTCGATATGCAAGACAACCCCGATCGCCAGAATTGTGATGTTTTTCAAGAATCTAGCCATATATCATTCATCTTTCCGCGCATTCATTTTGATGACTGCGCCGAGCTTGCGCGACGTTCTCGATGCCCGCCCAACATTGTGAATTCGATCGACGCGCATTCAGCCGTGACGCCGGCGAGTGGGCGCTTCTCCGTCAAGCACGACCTCATGGCACCGTCCAGGGCGAGATGCCTCCGGAGCTCGACGGCCGGTTACGCCGTCATTCGGGGCGATGGCGATAAACTCCGGCTTCCGATTGACAGTGCGGACAGCGTTCAATGGCGACGGTCAGTACGAGTGCAGATACCGGGGACGATCTCGCGCAGGAGTCCGCGAGCGCGGGCCACACCGCCTCCCCGCCGGTGAATCTGCTCTGGACCGGTGGCTGGGACTCGAGCTTCCAGCTGTTGCAGCTGCTTCTGCTGCATCGGCGTGAGGTCGTGCCGCACTACCTGGTAGACCCGACGCGCCCGTCGACACGTGCCGAGCTGGCGGCGATGGAGCGCATCCGAACGCGCCTGTTCGAGGAGTACCCGCATACCCGTGGTTTACTCGGGCCGGTGCAGAAGTTCGACGTTGCCGACCTGGCGCCGGATCCTGGCATCACGGCGGCGTTCGGCCGCATCGTGGCGGAGACGTTCATGGGCAGCCAGTACGAATGGCTGGCGAGGTTTTGCAAGCAACGGGGCATCGCCAGGCTCGAGCTGGGCGCCGGGCACCGGGGCGGCAGGATCCAGAAGGTCATCGGGCCATTGGTGACGCAGACCGACGAGGACGGCTATCCCAGTTACCGCATCGGCGAAGCGTATCGAGATACCAAGGAGTTCACGGTTTTCGGCGGATTCTCGTTTCCGCTGTTCGCGCTGAGCAAGCTGGAAACGGCGGAGGTCGCAGCCGAACGCGGATGGCGGGGCGTCCTAGAGCTGACCTGCTTCTGCCACAAGCCTCGCCACGGAACGGAACCGTGTGGTTGCTGCAATCCCTGCCTCTACGCGGTCGACGAAGGGTTCGGGTGGCGCATCCCGCGCAAGAACCGCATCAAGGGCGTTTTCTATCGTGCCTTGATCCGGCCAATGAAGCCGCCCGTGAAGGCGGTCCTGCGCCAATTAGGGATGCGGCGGGCCAACCCCAAGGAACCGGTCCGTCGGTAACCAAGCAGGATCTCATTCGAATACGTTGTCTGCGCCGATGCCGATCGCAACGCTGTCGTCGGCGACCCGCACCTGGCCCTTTCCGCCACGGCCGCGGTCGTTGGCTTCGAAGCGGTTTCCGGTCAGGCGGACATTGCGCGAGCCGCCGCGCAGCACGACGCCTTTCAGGCGATTGTTGCGGACGATGTTGTCGGCGAAGACACAATCGACGGCGGCCACGCCCAGGATGCCGTCGCTCCGATTGCGCTCGATCGTGCACCTGCGGATCGTCACCTCGGCGGCGCGTTTGTACAACATGATGCCGGGGCCGCGATTGCCGTAGACCAGGCAATCCTCGATCAGGACGTCGCGCGCCACATCGGTGTCCGGTTCGATGTCGATGCCTGCGCCCGGTGGTATGCCGCCGGTGTCGCTGAACTCGCAATCACGTATGCGCACGCGTCGCGAGCTGCCGATCGTTAGACCTTGGCGCCGGTTGTGGGTGCAGGTCACGTTCTCGAACACGTAATCGCGGCCGGGCCGCGATGGCTGCCCCTTGGGCATGATGCCGCCCGCGGAAATGCCGTCGCCCCAGCAGCGCGAGATATGGATGTCGCGGACAGTGACGCGGGCGCAGCCGCGGATCCGGATGCCGTGCCCCCACTCGCCGGTCTCGCCCAGGTGCGTATCACGATCGCCCACGATGCGGCCGCCGGAAATCTCCACGTCCTGGGTTTGCTCTGCGAACAACACGTACGCGCGCGGTGCGGCATTCGCCTTGGCCATGAGCCGGGCGCCATCGGCCATGGCCAGATGCATGCGGCTGCGCAACCGGACGCTGCGCGTCGGATCGATGAGGTAGGCGCCGGACGGTACGTGCACGGTGCCGCCGTCCCTGGGCAATGCATCGATCGCTGCCTGGAACGCGGCGGTGTCGTCGCTGACGCCGTCGCCACGGGCGCCGTGCTCGCGCACGTCGATCCGGGTGCGCCCGCGCGCCCTGGTTGCCGCGGTCACTGGCGGGGCGATGGCCAGCCACGCGCCGCCGGTCGCGGTGGCCGCGACCAGCCCCGCCAGGCGGCCGAGAAAGCCGCGGCGGGCCCTGGTCGTTGCGCCGCCCGTCGCCCGTCGTCTCATGGTGCCTGCTCCCCCTGTGCCTTGCCGGCGCGGTGTTGCACCAGCCACGGCAATACGATCGCCAGCAGGTAGAACTTGGACGCGTGATACTTGTTGCCGAGCCGGCGCCGGTTGCGGTCCAGCCAGTCGACGGCGCCGGGAAGCACGTCCCGCGCCCGCAGCGCGTGGTCGCGGACCACGTCGAACCGCTCGTGCGCCAGGCCGCACAGATCGAAGCGGAAGCTGCCTTTGTGCATGACGTAGGGCAGGTGGCCGAAGCGGGTGGCGATGTGCTTGCGGACCAGCACCTTGCCCAACCCGGAAACCGGATCGATCTTCTGCGACTGCGGTACCTCGTGGTGCACCCACTCGCGCAGCGCCCGGTCGCAGAATGGATACGCGGCGTCCAACGATAGCGCGCTGGTGGTATAGAGCCCTTTGGCGAACGCGCCGGTCGAGCCGGCGATGGACAACGACATCGCGCGCCATTCCCAGTCGCTGGATGCGGCGGCGATCTCGTCCTCGAACAGGTTCAGGCGCTTGCGCGAAACCCGCGAGATGGGGCGCCCGAACAGCGCGTCTACCTCGGCATCGGTGAAGCGTGAACCCGGAAAGACGCGCTCGATCATGTTCATCTGCAGTGTGCCGAGCAGGAAGCACAACGGGAAACTGCGGTCGACCACCGGCAGTTCGGCCATGCGGCCCGGCACCGGCCACTGCCGGGCGAGCCTGGCCAGCCATCGTTGCCGCGAACTGACGGGCGCGCCGAAGTAGGTGTCGGAGCCGAGCCCATCGATCACGCCGTCGCCACCGTGACCTGCGACCTCGGTTGCCAGGTCGACGTAGGACAGCAGCGCGAAGTCGGCGGTCAGCAGCGGCATGCGCGGCACGAGCGCCAGGTAGCGATCGTAGGCGCGCCCCGGCGAGCAGACGAGGGCTTCGTGCCTCAGCCCCAGCTCACGCGCGACCCGGCGCGCGGAATCGACCTCGTTCTCCTCGCGGCCGCCAAGATAAGTGATGCAGGCGACGTCCGGTCGCGTATCGGCGATGGCGATCGCCAGCGTGGTGGAGTCCTTGCCGCCGCTCTGCAGCAGCCACGGTGCGTGCATCCGTTCGCAAGAGCGCGCGACCGCCTCGCACAGCAGGCGATGGTAGGTACCGACCCAGTCCCGATTTTCGTCCGTCGGGGTGGCGCTGCCGACGTCGCGGAACTTGAACTTGAAGACCGGGCTGGTGTGCATGTCGTGCTGCGGACAGAAGCCGAACGTCACCAGCCTGACGTCCTCGAACACGGAGTAGGGGGGGTAGACGAACGCGTTGCGCAGGACATCGGCCACGGAAATGAGATCCAGCGCCCCGCGCGCGGGCCCGTTTTCGCATAGCTGTGAAAAATCAGGCTTGCCGTAGTACGGCGACATGCAGATCTGCATCCGAGGACCCGTCAGTGTGAGATGTCGGTGGCGGGCAGATACGCGTAATGACTGTACGCGTAGCGGCCGGAGCCACGATTCTGCACACCGTTGAAGATCGCGCCTTTTACCTCGACGCCGTTCTGCTCGAGCCGCTGCTTGGCGAGCGCAATCTCGCGCTGCTGGTTGCGGCCCCAGCGCACCACCATCAGGCAGCTGCCGACGTGGTGTCCGATCAGGGCCGCGTCGGTCACTGCCAGGACCGGAGGCGTGTCGACGATGACGATATCGTAGCTGTGCTCGAGCAGCTTCAGCACCCGGGGGAAGTTGGGGTCCATGAGCAGTTCGGATGGATTGGGCGGAACCGAGCCGCGCGAGATGAACGACAGGTTCTCGGCACCGGGCACCTTGCGGATGGCCTCGTCGATGGAGATTTTACCGGCGAGCAGCTCCGACAGTCCGCCCATGGAACGGGTCCCCACTGCAAGGTGCACGGCACCACGGCGCATGTCGGCGTCCACCAGCATGACCCGCTGGCCGGCCTGGGCCATCGTCACCGCCAGGTTGGCGCAGACGAAGGTCTTGCCGACGCCGGGGCTCGGCGCGACGATCATCATCAGGTTGCTCTTGCTCTGCTGGCGCGCGAAATGCAGGCTGGTGCGCAGCGTGCGTAGCGCCTCCATGGCCAGGTCGGACGGCGCGCGCAGCGCCAGCAGGTTCGGACGGCCGTCGCGGCGCAGGCGCCCAGCCGGCAGCGAGAATTCCTGCCCCTTCCGGCTGAACGGTACCGAGGCGAGCACCGGCATTCCCAGCAGCTCGATGTCCACCGGATCCTCGACGCCGCGCCGGAAGGCCTGCCGCAGCAGCACCAGGGCGATCATCAGCATCGACCCGAGCCCGACGCTGCCGGCCAGGACCGGCAGTGGTTTCGGCCAAGCGGGATAGTTGCGATTGACCGCGGCTGGATCCACGATCCGCGCGTTGCCGACTGCGCTGGCGCGGGCGATGTTGAGCTGCTGCGCCTGGTCGAGCAGGCTGGCGTAGGTCTGATTGGTGACCTCCACGTCGCGGTTGAGCCGGAACAGGCCTTGCTGAATGTCGGGCAGGGCCTGGATACGACGCTCCAGAGCCTGCTTGTCGCCTTCGAACTGGCCGATCTGCCGCTGCAGCGTGCTATAGGCCGGATGCTCGCGGGTATAGCGGCCAGCAGCCTCGGTCATCTGAATGCGCAGTTGCATGATGCCCGATTCCAGCGCCACGGTCCGGTCGAGCAGCGCGCGGTTCTGCACCTCCACATCCAGCGTTTGCGTGCGCTTCTGGAATGCGTTCAACGCCGCCTGCGCCTTCGACAGTTCTTCGCGCACGTTTGGAAGCTGTTCGGACACGAACTGCAGGCGCTTGGCGGCCTCGGCGGAGTTGCGTGCCACGTTCTGGCGGATATAGGCCTGCGTCACCTCATCGAGGACTTGCCTTGCGCGCTGTGGATCTGCGTGGGAGTACATGAGTGAGATGATTCCGGAATTCCTGCCCTGTTCGACCGCACTGATGTCGCGTTTCAACGCTGCCATGACGGTCGTCGGGTCGGACCGCGTCACGGTGAAGCGCGTACCGGGATGGGCCTGGAATTCGTCGACGCGGATGCGAATATCTTGCGCGCTTGCGTTCGCGCCGACCTCGCCGCGCACCAACACGTTGCCCTCCGGGTCTGAGAGCGTGTAGCGGCGACCATCCTCGACTCGCAGCTGCAGCGGAGCGTCGAGCAAGGCGTCCGGCACTTCCAGCCGGGAGATGTTGAGCCGTTCCCCGCCCCAGCCGTAGCCGAACCACGCAGGTGCCAGCCCGGTCGGTTGCATCTGCGTGAAACTCCGTGCCACCAGACTGCCGATCACCGGGAGCCGATGCGGCTCGACCTGGATATCGAGGTCGAGATGCGCCATCGCCTCTTCCAGGACACGGCGCGAGGTCACCAGTTGTATTTCCGTCGATGCGGATGCCTCGGGCAATGCCCCCGGCTGCGCCGTGGCGTTGGCGCTCGCACCCGGCAGCACAGGGGGGCGACTTTCGACCTGCACCACGGCATTGGCCTCATACGTGGGGGTGGCCAGCGCGAGATAGGCGAGGCCAGCCAGGAAGAACGCGGTGATGCCGAGCAGGATCAGGCGCTTGTTCTCCATCAGCGTGATGGCCAGCATCGGCAGATCAACGTCGCCGTCACTGTATTGCAGCGGCTTGCGGGGATCCGGTCGTGTCAGCGCTTTTGTCATTTCGTTCTACCAGTCAGCAGTGGCATGGGTCGCCGGTGTCGAGGCAGGCGGGCGACGGTTACAGATGGATCAGCGCGGAACTACGTCCGTTCGCGGGTCAGTTCGGCGGCGGTCCGGGCCTGATGCGCGAATTGCGCCGTGTCGGCGGGCGCCGTGTGCGGCCGCATGCCGGCCAAGGCATCCAGGACGTGCTGGCGGGCACCGTTGCCGTTGTGCCTGCGGGGAGCGATCGTCGACGGTTCGCCATCTAGCAGCGACAGCATCAGACGGGCGATCGCGGTCGGCTCGCCCGGGACACGGTTGACGTGCCTCGGCTCGACGGTCGTGACCGGCGCGCTGCCGTCGTGCACGATCACGATGGGCTTTTCCAACTCGATCACCTCCGCTCGCAGCTCACCGCAGCCGACGATCAGGTCGGCGTTGCGCATCAGGTAGACCGCTGCCAGGTAGTCGGGCGCCTCGACCGCGTGGGCGTTCGCCAGTCCGTCCAGCCCGGCGTTGATGCGTTCGGCGACGGGCGATCCAGGGGGCACGAGGCAGACGATATCGACATCCGGACGTTGCTCTGCCACGTTGCGCAGCGCATGGGCGATCGCCTCGGTGTTGTCGACGGCGTCGGGTGTCTCTACCACGAGCAGCAAGGGACTGTCCGGACGGAGGAACGGATAGTGGTTGGCCAGCTTGCGGTTCAGTTCGAGATCGTGCTGGAACTGCTCGAGCGCAGCATGCAGCGTGTCGGCGGCGGTGTTGTCCGCGACCAGGATGCGATCCGCTGCGACGCCTTCCTCGATCAGGCTCTGGCGCGCCTGGCTCGACGCCATGTGCAGGGACGCGAGCGTGCGCACCGTCGTGCGTGCCGATGCGTCGGCACCCGTGCTGTGAGCGACCCAGGGTTCCACCGACACGACCGGAACGTTCCGCCGGTACGCGGCCAGTGTCGTCGCGAGCGCGGCGCCGGCGTCCGCCAGCACCAGCACCATGTCCGGCTCGACCTCGTCCAGTACGCGCTCCATTTCGCCCTGCACCGCGAGCGCGGCGTGGCCGGAGTCGTCGTTGGCGGTATCCAGTTCGATCTTCATGTCGGGCCGGAGATCGAACAGCTGCAGCACGTCCTCCGTTTCCGAGGCGGCCGCGGCGGTGATGCAGACCTTCGAGTCGAAGCGGTCGTCCTGCGAGATCTGTCGCGCGATCGGGGCAAGAGTGACCGCTTCCGAAGCTGCCGAGATCACGCACAATGCCTTTACCGGCTGGCGTGATTGCGCGGGATCGGCGGAGATGGAGACGGTTGCGTCGCCATTGGCGCGGAGAGGGGTGCCGGCGGTCGAGCGCGTGGAACGCCGCCGGCGCGCCATGGCCGGCGGCTTGAGCTTCAGCTGCGGCAGCCAGAAGACATACGCCGCCAGCAGCGCGACGAATGCGCCGGTGCTTACGAAATCGGTCGAGTTGCGCAAGGCGTAGCCGAACATCGCCAGGAAGCCGCTGGTCGAAACAATCGCCAGCAGCGCCGCCCGTGGCGAGAAGCCGGCGTCGAGCAGAAGATGGTGGAGATGCTGGCGATCGGGCTTGAACGGCGAGAGTCCCTTCCGGAAGCGGCGGTACATCACGGCGATCGTGTCCATGACCGGCAGTGCCACACACCACAGGACATCGACCGGCGCCAAGCGTCCGACGCTGGGATGGCTGAGATAGATCAGGCTCCACGCCAGCAGGAATCCCACCAGCATGCTCCCGGCGTCGCCCATGAAGACCTTGCGTCCATCAGGCCAGCCAAGATTGACGAACAGGTAGGGAATCAACGCGGCGAACAGGACCTGCAGCAGCAGCAGGATGCCCGGCGCCGACAGGCGCGCATCGCCGAACAGCAGGATCGCGATGATGGTGACCATCGTCATCGCGGCGGCCAGGCCGTCGATGCCGTCGAGCATGTTGTACGCGTTGATCAGCCCGATCACCGCAACCACCGTGAGCGGGATGCCGAGCAGGCCGAGCTTGGTGGCTTCGCCGAAAAGCGCTCCGAGGTCGTCGATGTAGTAGCCGGAGGCGGCGATGACCAGGCAGACCGCGGCAGCCTCGGCGAGCACCCGCGAGCGCACGCTCAGGCCGTTGAGGTCGTCGATCACCCCGATGACCACGATCACCCCGGCGCCGGCCATCAGGCTTGAGACAAAGCGGCCGAGATACCCGAGGTAGACCAGCCCGGCGAGGGTGCCGAGAAAGAAGCACAGGCCGCCGATCAGCGGAATGTAGCCGCGATGGTGCTTGCGCTCGTCTGGCTTGTCGACGAGACCGAAGCGCCGGGCGATCGGCCGCAGCGAAAAGATGGCGAAAAGAGTGACTGCCAGCGCGATAACGCTAGCTGCTACCAGCTTGGGATGCTCCATGCGTTCCTCGGGGCTATGGCTGTCGACTGCTACGTGCGGATGCACGTACAACAACCGCCCCCCTCAGCGGCTGACCTGTCTCCCGGCGTGCGTCTGTTCCGGGAAGCAGGTATCCAGTAGTGCGCGACTCTAGTCACAAAAACCTGATCACGAGATGAAGGATTCAGGGCAGTTTCTAGACATGGCATGTTTGCGTGCGCGCCGTTCAGCTGGCGAACTACATTCATGAACATCGAGATTTCGTTAAATCCGGTAGGCGCCGACACCAATGCTCGAGCGCCTCGCCGATTAGCCGGCAGCTTCGTTCGAAGTCATGGTCGTCGCCCCGATACGGATCCGGAATGTCGGCATTGCCCAGCCACTTCCCCAGCAGAAACGTCCGTACGTGTGCGTCCGGAGCCAAGGCGTTCAGTGCGGCGAGGTGCCGCTTCTCCATCGCGAGCACGATGTCCGCCTGTGCGATGAGCGCTGGGGTCAATTGCCGCGCCACGTGATCTCCTGCAGTCAGGCCGTGGGCGGCGAGCGCCGCTTCGGCGCGCGGGTCGATCGGATGCCCCGCCCGGGCGATCAGGCCCGCGGACGCGGCGGCGATGTCGTCGCCGGTGAACCGGTGCCGCAGCATGGCCTCGGCCGTCGGGCTGCGGCAGATGTTGGCGGTGCAGACGAACAGGACGCGTTTGGGCATGCGCGACAATCTAGCCGCGGACGACCCGCCTGCCGGTGAAGGCGCGGGGAGGCGCCGTGCCGCTGTTCATCGCGTGCTCGTGCCCGCGGGACGGCCGATCCCGTATATTCGGTGACGCAATCGAGGTGTCCGCTCAGCTGCTTCCACCATGCCACCCGGAGATCCGCCATGAAAGCCCATCACCGTTTCGCCGCCTGGTTGTTCGGGCTCTGCGCGTTGGCCCTGCTGGCCGGCTGCGCCACCGGCCCGCGCATCACCACCGAGGCCGATCCGCGCGCCGATTTCTCCAGCTACCGCAGCTATGGCTTCTACTCGCCGCTAGCGATCGAGAAGCACGGCTATGCCACCGCCACCAGCGAGGCCGCCAAGGCCGCGGTGCGGCGGCAGATGGAGTCGCGCGGCTACGTCTACGATGCCGAGAATCCCGACCTGTGGGTCAACATCAATGCCTATCTCGAGCGCCGTACCGACGTCAGCTCGGTGCCGACGGTCGACTATGCCTATTACTACAGCTATCGCTCGCGCGCCTACTTTGCCGTGCCGTACTGGGGTGAACGCACCCACGTCTACCGCTACACCGAGGGCACGATGAACATCGATCTAGTCGACGTCGACGAGAACCGTCTGATCTGGGAAGGAATCGCGGTCGGTCGCGTTCCCAATCTCGAGCCAGAGGAGCGCAGTGCCCGCATCGACGCGACGGTGGCGGAGATCTTCGCGCACTACCCGCATCGCGCCGGCACGGCCGCACCGGCGATGTGATCCAGGCAATGGGACGCGGCTGCCGGGGCAACCGGGTTCAGACGTCGCTCGGAGCGTAGTCGAAGTCGAGGTCGAACTTGCCGTCGCGGCGCATGTCGAAACGGCAATGGCGCCAGGGATCGCTGCCGTCGGCCGCCATCCGCTTGCGCAGTTCGATCAGTGCCTCGCCGATATCGCCGGCCGCCTGCGCAGGGTGCGCGTCGAAACCGAAATGCGCCGGCTTGCCATCGTCGCCAGCGAACTCGAACGACACTTCGGACCAGTCGTCGCCGACCGTGGCCAACGCGCTGATGCGCTGCGCCCGTGGCGGCATCACCGAGGCCAGGATTTCACCGATGCGTTGGTAGAGCTCGGCATCCTGATCTGGGAGCATGTGCAAGACCTTTGAAAGTTGACGAGTGTCCGCTTCTGCAAGCGGTTCGTGTTACCGCCCCTCCCGGGTGCGCTTGCACGCCACGTCAGGAGTGCAGCCGATGCTGATAGGATATCGGTCCTTTCGGATGAGGGGTAGCTGCCATCCTGTCGCTTCGGGACGGTGATGCTGGTCGCCATCCCGGGTGAGGCATGGTCGACTTCGGAGCGTCCCGCCCGGCCATTCATGGCCGGCGTTCGCGGCCGCAGCCGATGCCGACAGGGCATCGGCTAAGCGCGGCCGTTCACCCTCCGGGGCGGTTCTGGAACGTTCGGGTCGCGGGTGGCTGGCCTTCGACCTGGTAGCTGACGTCGAAGCGCGTCGGCCGCAGGCTGTCGCCGCCGTAGACGGGATTGATCCTGACCTGCACGTCCAGGTCCGCCTTCAGCGCCTCGGCCCAGGCGTTCTCCATCTGCTTCCAGGCGCCCATGTTGAGGTTGCCGTTCTGCGGCACCAGGTTCATCTGCTCGCCTGGCCCCTGGAAGATCGAGGCGATCAGGTGCCCGCCCTGGTCGTCCGGCAGGCGGTCTTCGCGCCCCGACACCTGCTGTTGGTAGGTGTTGCGGGGGCCGTCGCCGAGTTGCAGGTTGCCTTCCACGCGCGACACCCGGCCCTGGCCGTCGGTGTGGTAGAGATATCCGGTGTCGGTGCGGTAGAGCGCATCGGGTTCGAGGCGGTCGACGTTGAGGGTCGCGTTCCAGCCGCCGGTGGCGCCCGGCTTCGCGTCGATGACCGTGCGCCCGGTCACCGGGTCGACATGGCGCGCGCCATCGGCGAATTCCGGGAAGCGGCCGGCGCCGCCGAAGAACTCGTCCAGCTTGCCCTTCATCGACTCCACGGCGTCGCGCGCGGAGGCGGGGAGCGCGTCGAGCGGCACGTTGTCGATGAGGCCGTTGATGCGCTCCAGCAGCGGCCTGGCCTGCCGTGCGAAGCCGGGGTCGGTGCGGGCGATGTCGACGGCGTTCTCGATCGTGCCGGCCAGGCGCGGCAGCTTGCCCAGCTTGCCGAGATCGCCGACGTACGGAATCACTCCGAGCGCTGAAAGCCCGGCATCGAGCCATTCGCCGCGGCCAATCGAGACGCCGGTATTGGCCAGGTCCGCGAATGGCGTGGGCTCGACGATGCCGATGATGTCGAGTGCCGTCTGGCCGAGATCGAGCAGCAGGGCGCCGCGATCACCCGACGCGGATGCGCCATTGCCGCCGCCTTGTGCCGCGGCCAGGCGCATGCGGTCGCCCTCCGCGGTCAGCAGCGCCGGTGGCGCGTCGGCCAGGGCGTCATCCAGCGCCTGCAACATGGCGCGGCCGTCCTCGCTCGCGGCCAGTGCGGTCAGTGCGGCATCATCGAGTTCCCCCAGCAGTTCGGTGGCCAGCTCCGGGCGTTGCGCGGCGGAAGTGTCGGCGAGCTGCGCGCGCACCTGCGTGGCGGCGGGATCGACGAGCGCGGGCGGCGGAGGGGCGGTGCGGGCGACATCGACACGCAAGGGATCGACCATGACGCCATCTCTGCGGGGACCGCTGCCAAGTCTGGCCGCGTGCCGCGCCGGGCGATATCGGGGCAAACCCTAGGCTGCTAGGTGTTGTCCGTCATCACCCTGTCACGTGCCTGTCGTGATTGGCTCCGTTGCCCTCGGCAATCCGGTGCGAGCGCGATGTGCTTCACCGCCAGCGCGCACCGCGCATCGGTGCCTCAGGACGACGGCGCCGTTGCGGCCAGACGCTGCGCGATCGCGGCCAGCCAGCCGCGCCAGCTGTCGCCGGCCAGCGTCGGATCGTATTCGCTGCCGAGCGCGCGCAGCTGAGCGGCCAAGGCAAGCTCGTCGAGATCGCGTGCCAGCAGGCAGTCGAGTTCCTCGCGGGCCCGCGCCACGGTGGCCTCGCTTTCGCTGTCGCGATAGGTGTCGACCACGGCATCGGCCGAGTCGTGCTCATGCGCCCAGTCCTGATGGAAGTAGGCGGCGAAGAAGTTTTCCAGCGTGGGGTATTCGCTCATGGGAGCAGGGACTCGGCGGTCATTGGGGCTCACGGCGCGGACGGATAGCCGGTGACGATTCTATAGCCGATGTCCAGGCGGTCCGAGCGTTCGAGCACCAGCCGTACCGAAAACACGTCCTCGGCCCGGCTCTCGCCGCGCGCCACCGAGAGCCCGGTACTGGCGTCGAAGCGGGCGTCGACCACCAGGCGGTTGCCGCCTTCGCCGCCGAGCCAGGCGTCGATGCGTTCGCCGTGTTCGGTGAGGGTCGCGGCGACGAAGTGCTCGGCCTCCGGCAGGTCGCGGAAGCTGGACGCGGCGCTGATGTTCTCGCTGCGCACGCGGTCGACCAGTGCCTGCTCGCTCTTGCCGACGTGGCGCTCGATCAGATGTCCGCCGGCGTCCTCGTGCGCCTGCAGGCCGCCTCCGGGGACTTCGCCACTGGGCGCAGGGCCTTCGACCGGCCCCAGATGCGCATAGAGGCGCTCGAGCGTCGCCGCCACCGCATCGCGCTCGACTGCGGGCAACCGTTCGAGCGGCAGTTGCGACAGGCCGTGGCGGATCCGGTCGAGGAGCGGGTCGAGCTGCCCGGCGAAGACCGGCGCCGACCCGGCGAGCGCGACGGCAGTGTCGGTTTGCGTCAGGAAAGCGGTGAGTTCGCCGCGTTCGGCCAGATCGGAAATGTGCTGCGGCAGATCCGTGTCCGACGCCGCGGCTTCGAGCGCGTGCGTACGCGTACCGGGTGCAGGCTGCGGTATCGCCCACGTAGCCGGATTCGCGGTGACTGCGCTTGCGGCATCCATCGTGAAGTCAGTCCCAGTCGGAAAGGACATGAGGCTAGGGCGGGATGTCCATGGCGGCCAGCTAGTGGTGCCCCTAGGGCCGTCAGAGCATTGGCCCCTAGTGTTGACCAGTGCCGTCATTCCCGCGCAGGCGGAGGATCCTCGGGCTTCGCTTCTGGCAGCAAAGTCCTAGGCTCCCTGCGCGGGAGCGATGAGGAAAGAATGCCGTGTCGCCCTTTGACACGAGATTCCTCTCGGGCTTCACGAACAGGCCGCATCCGCAGAGCTGGGTCCTGGAGCTGGCTGACGTTGCAGCGGCTGCGGCATCCTGCCGGTACCGATGTGTCGACATCGGCATGGTATCCGTGTGCCGGGCGCGGCCGGCCGAAGGCGCAAAAAAGAAGCGCGCCCGAAGGCGCGCAAGACATTGCAGAGCAGAGAGAGAGGAACCTGCGCCGCCTGCAACAATTGCGGCGGCATCGATACGGTAGAATCTGTGGCCGGATCGCACCTGTCCGATCGTGCCGCCGCTCTTTGCGCAATCCGGCGGCTGGCTGTTTGGCGTTCAGGCATGTGACGGCAAGCTTGACGCCTTGGTTCCCTCCGCTTCTGTTGATGCAAACACCTCCCTCCTCACATCGGCCGGCATCGCCGGATCGCATGCGGATCGGCAATGGCCTCGCCGTTGTCTCGACGCGTGAAATCCACATGCCCGGTGCGCGCGGTCCGCAGCGCGTCACGCCGAAGGCGATGGCGGTGCTGTGCGTGCTTGCGGACAATCCCGACAAGGTCGTGAGCAGGAGCACGCTGCTGGAGGAGGTCTGGCCCGGCACGCTGCCGACTGACGATGTCCTGACCCAGGCGGTGACCCAGCTGCGCAAGGCGTTCGGCGCCGGCGCCGGCGACGTCGCGGAAGGCAAGCGCTACATCGAGACCATCGCCAAGAACGGCTACCGTCTCACGGCGCCGGTGGAATGGCTGGAGGACCGCGAGCCGGGCGGCGAGGAGCCCATCGCCCCCCGGGCGTCTTCCGCCGAACCTGCACCTGCACCCGTCGCCGCATCCGACGCGCCGCGTCCACGCGTCACCCGACGGGTCTTCGTCGCCGGCGCCATGGCGCTGGCGCTGGCAATGGTCTCGGGGACGTTCATGCTGATGCGCGCCGCCCGTGCGCCGGCCGCTGCGGTGCCTGCCCCGGCGCATGGCGTCGGGGCGCCCGCCAGGCCCTATCACCTGATCACCTCCGCCCCGGGGTTCGAACTGTCGCCGACATTGTCGCCGGATGCGTCGATGGTGGCGTACGCGGCCACCGTCAGCGGGCGGCGTGGCACCGTGATCCTGGTACAGACCACCAGCAGCGCGCAGCCGCGGAAACTCAGCGAGCCGCCCGCCGCCGACGTCTCCGACAGCCTTCCGGCCTGGTCGCCGGACGGTCGCGAGATCGCATTCGCCCGCACCGAGAGCAACGGTCGTTGCCGGCTGATGATCGTGGCCGCCAACGGCGGCGGCGCCGAGCGCGAAGTCGCGCGTTGCGACCACAACGACCTGCTCAGTTTCGACTGGACGCCGGATAGCGACGGACTGCTGTTCGGGACCATGACCGGGCCCGACCCCAGCCCCGGCATCCGCGTGCTCGAACTCGCGACGGGCCGCTGGCGCCAACTGGACTACGACGTCGGCGCGGACGATTTCGACTACGCGCCACGCTATTCTCCGGACGGCAAGTGGATCGCGTTCGTGCGCAACCCACAGTTGGGCGACCTGTGGCGGATGCCCGCCGCGGGCGGCAAGCCGGAGCTGCTGACCAGGCTGGGCACCGAGATCCGTGGCTGGAGCTGGCTGCCGGACAGCCGTTCGATCCTGTTCGGCCGCCGCGTCGACAGCCAGGCACGCCTGTACCGCCTGGACGTGGCCAACGGGAGGGTCGACGACCTGGGCCTGGACGACGCGCAAGGCCCTGCGGTGTCGGCTTCGGCGGGGATGTTGGCGTTCGTGCACCGGCGGCCGCAGTTCGGCATCTACCGGGTCGATCCGCTGACCTCGCCGGGCGCGCCGGTGATCAAGAAGCGCCTGTTCGAGTCGTCCGGCCGCGATACCCAGCCCACGATCTCGCCGGACGGGCGGCAGCTGGTGTTCACCTCGGACCGGTCGGGCCGGTTCGAGCTTTGGCATGCCGACCTGTCCCGCCCAGAATCGCTGCGGCCGCTGGAAGGGGTGCGTCCCGAGACTCGGCAGGCGCCGATGTGGTCGGCGGACAGCCGCAAGCTGCTGGTGGCCGGATGGGACGAGCGCGAGCGGGCGTCGATCTACGAAGTCGTACCCGAGACCGGTCAAGCGACGCGGCTGCCGATCCCGCTGGAGCGGCCGTTGCAGGCGGTCTACCTGCCCGATCCGACGCAGCTGCTGATGGGCGCGGAAACCGGCGACGGCGATATGCGGCTGATCCTCTACGACCGCAGCCGGACGCCCTGGCGCGCGCTGCAGGTGGTGGAAGGCGTATCGCAGGCCCGGTTCGACCCGGTGCGTCGACGTGTGCTGTTCACGCGCCTGTCCGGCGATGGACTGTGGCAGGCCGATCTGGAATTGAGGCCCGAGAGTGTCCGTCAGGTCGATGCCACCATGCCGGCGCGCTGGCGCTATCGCACCTGGGCGGTGACCGGCAACGGTGATGTCGACTATCTGCATCGTTCACCCGACTGCCGCGCGCGGCTGAGTCGGATCGAGTCGGGCGCACCGGCGACCTACTGTCTAGACTCGGAAAAGCTCGGCAGCACGAATGGTTTCAGCGTCGATGCGCGGACCGGGGCCGTGTACGTGGCGCTGGCCGCCGAGGATGGGACCGACATCGGTTTCATGGCGCTTCCTTAGTCGCCCGTAACGTTCTTGCTGAGGATCGCCAAGCTGCTAAATTCGTTCGAAAAACGAACTTCGTGAATCCTTCGGATCGGACGTCGGCGCGATTTCGGCGAAGTCTCCGGCCAATTTCCTGAATCGGGTCTTCAATTCAGGCACATCCATCAGCCTACTTTGGCAATGATGGGTGCGACATGCAGCATATGTTCTGGGCCGATCGCGGCCAACTGCTCAGTCCGGTTTCCTCCGATTCCACCGAAGACGCCGACACGAACCGCTGTATTGGCCTCTCGCGCCTGGGCGGGGTGCGGCCGGCAACCGGCGCGCTGACAATCTGGATCCAGCTACGCGGCAGCGGCTGGGTGGAAGCCAGGGAGGGCCGCTTCCAGCTCCGACGCGACGAATGGATGGTGCTCGAGCGCGACTCCAGCCCGCTCGTACAGGTGGACGCGCGCGGCCTATGCGTCGGGGTGGCCGTGGGCAGCGAGACCCTCAAGTCGCTGGAAAGGCTGGCGGACTGCATGCTCTACAGCGGCCGCGGTCGCCTCGCGCCGCACGATGCCCGGACTGCCTTGCGGCTGTGGCGGGCAGCGGCCGAAACGGGCGCGCCCGAGGCGATGCGGCCGATGCTGCTGCACATGGCGGCGGTCCAGCACGAACTGGCGCAGCGCGTCCGGCTCTGCCCGGGCCGGTCGCGAAGCCGCAAGCGCCAGGTCTTCGGCCGGATGCAGCGCGCGCGCCTGTTTCTGGAGGGCAACAGCGACCGCGTCGTGCGGATCGGCGAACTCGCCGATCTCACCAGCTTCTCCAGCTGGTACTTCTCCAAGGCGTTCCAGAGCCTGTATGACGAGAGCCCGCAGGCCCTCTCCGCGCGCCTGCGCCTGGAGCGTGCGGCCGACCTGCTGCGCAACACGTCGATGATGATCGGCGAGGTGGCGGCATCCAGCGGCTTCGACAACTGCTGCAGCTTCGCCCGCGCGTTCCGGGCGCGGTTCGGGATGCCGGCGACCCGTTACCGCGAAGAAGCGCTGCGAAGCGGAGGGGGGGCGAACCCTTCGAGCATGCGTGCACCGAGACGGCTTCCGGCGGCGATCGCGGCTGGCGAGCACACGAATGCTTCATTCGCGTAACCACTGACGCGCGTCTGCCCGTCCGTGCATGTACGGACAGACTCGGCAAAGTCTTCGAGCCCCGATCGCAAAGCAGCGACGCGTGCACGCCCGTAACGTGCCGAGTGCGTTTTAACGCGTCACTAACGTTACTCTGGAGAGAGAATCAATGAATCTTCGTACTCCCGCACTGCGGCGGGGGCTGCTCCCGGCAGCCATCCTGATGGCCATGACTCCTGCGATCGGCTCGGCGCAGGAGCAGGCCAGCGCTTCGGACGCCACCACCCTGGACCGCATCGAAGTGACCGGTTCGCGCATCCGCCAGGTCGACCTTGAAACCGCGCAGCCTGTTCTTCAGATCACCCGCGAAGATCTCCAGAACCAAGGCTACAGCTCGGTTGCCGACATTCTGGAAAACATCACCTCCGCAGGATCGCCGGCGATCAGCCGCGCCTCCCCGCTGAGCTCGGGTGAAGCCGTAGGCGGTACGTATATCGATCTGCGCAACCTCGGACCGCAGCGGACGCTGGTGCTGGTCAACGGTCGTCGTCTGGGCATCACCACGGGTGGCCTGCAGGACGTCTCCGCGATCCCGACCTCCATGGTCGAGCGCATCGAGATCCTGAAGGATGGCGCGTCCACGATCTACGGCTCGGATGCCGTGGCCGGCGTCATCAACATCATCACCCGCCGCAACTTCGACGGAGCGGAAGCCGGCGCGTACTACGGCCAGTGGGGCGAGGGCGATGGTGAAGTCGAGCGCTACGATATCGTCATCGGCTCGACCGGCGAGCGCACGTCGCTGACGTTCGGCGCCGAATACGCCAAGGAGAACCCGGTGTTCGCACCGGATCGCTGGTTCTCGCGCGATACGTTCCCGACCGGTCCGAACAGCGCGCCGATTCCGGGTGGCGCCTCGGGTGCGCGCAAGGAAGGCCAGTTCGGCTTCGGCACGGCTTTCGACGACGAGGGCAACCCGTATACCCCGCAGTACACCCTGCGCCGCGACGTTCCCAATCTGGACCCGACTGACTTCGCCAGCTACCGTCTGGTGGACCCGGCGCTCGACCAGACCTACCCGGGCGAGCAATCGACCGTCTACAGCGGCATTGAGCGCAAGTCGGCGTTCATGAGCGCCATCGTCGATATCACCGACAACATCAGCTTCGAGACCGACCTGCTGTATTCGGATCGCGACTCGTATGCGCGCAACGCCGGTTATCCGTTCCAGAGCGCTGCATTCGCCAACAGTGCTGGTGGCCTGTCGGAGGACAGCTACTTCAATCCGGTCGGCGAGGCGGTCAGCTACGTCCGTCGCGGTTGGGAAGTTCCGCGCGAAGTGCTCAACAGCCTGACCACCTATCGCATAAGCAACACCGTTCGCGGTTCGTTCGACTTTGGCGACAGCCGCTTCTTCGATTGGGATGTCGGCCATCTCTACAATCAGAACAAGGGTGTTCAGATCAGCACCGGAAACCTCAACACGCTCAATGTCGCGCGTGCCACGGGGGCCTCGTTCCGCAATGCGGACGGCGTGCTGCAGTGTGGGACCCCCGACAATCCGATCACCCTGGGCACGGGCCCCAACGCCTGCACGCCGTGGAACCCGCTGATCCCGTTCGGCTACGATGCGGAGAACAGCCTTGCCGATCCGAACGTGCAGGCTTATCTGTACAAGCCGGGACAGGCGCTGTCGGAAACCGAAACCCGCGCCTACTTCGCGAACATCAGCGGCACGCTATTCACGTTGCCCGCGGGGGACCTGGGTGTGGCCGTCGGCGTCGAGCATCGCAAGGAGTCGGGCAGCTTCTCGCCTGACGCGCTGGCCCAGACCGGAGATTCGACCGATCTGGCGGCCGGCCCGACCGGTGGTTCGTACAGCCTCGACGAAATCTACGCCGAGCTGCAGATCCCGTTGCTTGCCGACATGCCGTTCGCCCAGGAGCTGACGCTGAACCTCGCGTCGCGCTACTCCGATTACGACACCTTCGGTGACACCACCAACAGTAAGGCCGGTTTCACCTGGAAACCGATCGAGTCCCTGCTGGTGCGAGGTACCTGGTCACAGGGCTTCCGTGCCCCGTCGATCAGCGACCTGTACGGTGGCGAATCGCAGTCGTTCGAGTTCTATGCCGACCCCTGCGACAGCGTGTATGGCATCGCTGCTGGCAGCGAGCGTTGCCTAGCCGATGTGCCGGCGGACTTCCGTCAGCGCGCCAACACGCCCGACGGGTTCTCGGAAAGCCGCGAAGACCAGTCCGATCGCGCCTTCACGTCCGGATCGAACCCTGGCCTGACGCCCGAGGAATCGGTCAGCAAGACGTTGGGGCTGGTCTATAGCCCCTCGTTCGCCGAGGGCCTGAACGTCGCACTGGACTGGTGGAACATCCGCATCGACAACACGATCATCGACGACTTGCCGACGGCGGTGCTCGATGACTGCTATGTCCGCGGCATCGAATCTCGTTGTTCCGACCTCACAGGTTCGCGCTTTACCCGTGATGAGAATGGCGTAATCACCTCATTCTTCTATGCCGGTGTCAACGCTGGCTATCAGGAGACCGAAGGCTACGATCTCGACGTGAATTACTCGATGGACACCGATTACGGCCTTTTCCGTCTGTCCTGGCTCAACACGTACGTGTCGAAGAACGAACTGAAGCAGGACAACGACGACGCAGTCCCGCCGGAGCAGCAGAATGCGTTCTCGGGCGGTGCGGGCATCAACTTCCGTCTCCGCTCGAATGCGAGCCTGACGTGGGAGCTGGGTGACATCGGAGTGACCTGGACCACCCGTTACTTTTCGGGTGTGAAGGAGAGTTGCCTCGACGCAGCGGAGCTGCCCGAATTGTGCAGCGATCCGAACTATACTGCCCCGGACCTGAGTGGTGCGATCTCGCCGCAGAACCATATCGGCTCCAACACGTTCCATGACGTGCAGGTCCGCTGGAACGCGCCGTGGAATGCGACGGTGTCGGTCGGTGCGAACAACGTGTTCGAGCACTATTCGGCTCCGATGTACTCCAACCCGGCGTCCGGTTCGGCCTATTACGGCGGCTACGACATCGGTCGGTTCATGTACATGCAGTACCAGCAGCGCTTCTGATCCATCGGAAGTCTGCGACGCGAAAAGGCGGGCCGCTGGCCCGCCTTTTCTTTTTGCGCGTGTGCAATCCGCCGACGCTAGCGGTAGCGAGTTGGGCAGTACGCGCACCTACCCCGTTTGGTGCGATCAGGAGTGACGCGGCGTCAATGTCGAATATCCCGTGCACACCATCGAATGCCGGTCAGCAGGTAATGACAATAAACGGTCACCGCGGGACGTTGTGGGAGTGTGCGCCGGACGATTGGGTTCCGGTCTTACACTATGTTCGTGACCAGGGGAAGGCTGTATCCCCATCTGATCGTGGTAATGGGCGCAGCTGATGCTGGTTGCGCCCGTGGATCACGATAAGCATCTCTGAGTAGCGGTTACGGGTACTGAAACGGTTTCGAAGCGGCCGTTTCACCTCCATAAAATGCTAGCGACGCATCTGATCGTTTCGGCGACTAGCCGCACGCAGAGAGGCAGGCCATCGGCCTGCCTCTCTGCTTTGCTGGACTTTGGGCGGGCGGAATGCTCGTGCCGCGCCTGCGCGATCAACCTTTGCGATAGCGCTCGATCGCCTCGTTGAGGATCCGCTTGCCCTCGGCCGCGTCGCCCCAACCGTCGATCTTCACCCACTTGCCCTTCTCGAGATCCTTGTAGTGCTCGAAGAAGTGGCCGATGCGCTCCAGCCAATGCTGCGACACCTTGTCGAGATCGTCGACATGCGCGTAGCCGGCAAAGACCTTGTCGATCGGCACGGCGAGCAGCTTCTCGTCGCTGCCGGCCTCGTCGGACATCTTCAGTACGCCGACCGGGCGGCAGCGGATCACCGAGCCCGGAATCAGCGGCAGCGGCAGGATCACCAGCACGTCGGCCGGGTCGCCGTCGCCACAGACCGTGTGCGGCACGTAGCCATAGTTGCAGGGGTAGCGCATCGGCGTGGACAGCACGCGATCGACGAAGATCGCGCCGCTGGTCTTGTCGACCTCGTACTTGACCGGCTCGGCGTCCTTGGGGATTTCGATGATGACGTTGATTTCGTCCGGCGGGTTGTTGCCGGTGGGGACGTGATCCAGGCCCATGCGGTACGGCTCCAGCAGTTGCGTGCGCGACGGGCCGCACACAGGGGATGAGGGAAGGCAGGACATTTTACGCGGGTTTTTGCTGCACTGCGGCACGGTCCTTCCGACCTCGGGTCGACCCCAGCATGGGGTACGCCCTAGCTTGGCCGGTTCCGTACCTTTGCGTATCTATACGTCACCGTACTGTTACCGCGCAGGTCCCGCCATGTCCATGAGCCTCGATCCCGCCACCAGCCCCACCGCGTCGCAGCCGACCCAGACCTACTGGGACAACGCCGCACGCAACGAGGACCGGTTCGCCGAGGCGCCGCTGCAAAGCGAGGACATCGGTGCCGTCGATCCTTCCCGCGACAGTGCCACGGACGGCGCCGTCACCATCAACGGCAATGACGCGGGTTCGCGTCTGCCAGATCGGCAAACGGCCGACGGCAAGACCGTCCGCAACGCCGAACTGCACCAGGGGGAGCAGGCGAGCGTTACCCGTGAGCAGACCATCGCCACCGCCGGTCCGTTCCAGACCTACGTCAGCAGCGACCAGGTGGTGTTCACCACTGGCGAAGGTGACGACGACGTGCAGGTCAGCCAGCGCGACGACGGCACCCTGGACATCGAGGTCAACGGCGAGCGCTACGAGGTCCGCCTGACCGAGCAGCAGGAACTGACCCTGCGCACCGGCGGCGGTAACGACACCATCGCGGCCGCGTCCAACGTGACCGTCAACATGGTGGTCGACGGCGGTGCGGGTGACGACCGTATCGCGACCGGCAACGGCGACGATCGCATCGATGGCGGGATCGGCGACGACGTGATCGAGAGCCTCGGCGGCCGCAACGACATCTTCGGCAATGCGGGCGACGACCAGATCCAAGGGGGCACCGGGATCAACGTGGTCTACGGGGGAGACGGCGACGACGTGATCCGGGGCGGGGGCCAGGACGGCTATCTGGAAGGCGGGGCCGGCAACGACGAGATCCACGTCGGTGCGGGCGACGACATCGTCTCCGGGGGGCTGGGCGACGACGTGATCCATTCCGGCGCCGGTACCAACGCGATCTATACGGGCCAGGGGGAGGACATAGTCGAGGGTGCCACCGGCACCGACACCGTCTACATGCAGGCCAGCGACCTGATCAACGCTGCCACCGGCGCCAATCCGACGGTGGTCAATGTCGAAATCGACGCCAGCGTCGGCAACCGCGGTATCACCGTCACCGGCTCCGACGCCTTCCGCCAGCGCGTCGAGGCCGACATGGAGTTCCTGCGCTCATCGCCCAACGGGCAGCAGATGCTGGCCGAATTCGATGCCGCTGCCGAGGCCAAGGGCAATACGGTGACGATCAAGGAGCTGGCCAACGAGCAGAACGGCTACGCGCAGACCTTCAGCCGTGATGCCGACATCGTCAATGGTCGGCCGGGCGCCGGCGGCGACGTGGATATCAGCTACAACCCGTCCTTCCACATGGACGCTTTCCCGGCGCCCGTCGTGGTGCTGTACCACGAGATGTCGCACGCCTATAACGGCGTCAACGGCACCTTCCTGTCCGGCACCTATGTCGGCGAAGGCCCGGATTCCGGCAGCGTACCCAATGCCGAGCGCCAGGCGGTAGGCCTGGAGAGTTCCGCGGAACCCTTCGACTTCGATGGCAATCCGGACACGCCGCCCACCACCCACAATCCGATCCACCTGACCGAGAACGGCATCCGCCGCGAGCTCGGGCTGCCGGATCGTCCGAGCTACGCCTTGTGATCGACCGCTGAGCGACGATCGCGATCTGCCACGGAAGGAGGGGCGGGCGACCGGCGTTCATCGCCGGTCGCCCGTCATCTATTAAGCTTCGGGCTGCGGCATCCGTCCGAGGGAGAAGCCGAATGTCCATGCGATTCCTGTCCCCCCGGCCGCGCCATGCCGCGGCGTTCGTGCTGATGGGCACGACGATGGCGTGTGCGCACGGCGTGCCGCCAGTGAGCGATGCCTCCGTCCAGACCGCCGCCGAGACCGCCGCCATGTCCCGTTCCGAAGCCACCAGCACCACCGTCGAGGGCGAGGGCGCCCGCCTCGAAGTCTCTTTCCAGGCGACAGCTGGCGGTCCGCTGCAGGTCCGCTATCGCGTGCACAACACCGCGGATGCCGATCTCGCCGTGTTCGATCGCGGCAACCGCCATGCGGTGCTGATCGGGCGCCAGCACGGCGGCGCGGTCGGCGATCCGAGCTTTCGCGAGGACGGCGGCGACGTCACCCTGAGCCACGTCGCGCTGCCGCTGGCACAGCCGTCTCCGACCGTGCCGCCGGTGCCGCTGGCGGCGAAGCTCGTGGCCGGCGGGACGCTCGAAGGCGCCTTCGCCTTCACCGCACCGACGGCCGAAGCACCGAAGCGGATGCGCTGGTGCCTGGGCGTGGCGCCGTTCGACGAGGCCGACTTCAGCGCGCCCGAAGAGATCGACGAGGTCGAAATCTGGCAGGCGTCGTTCGCGCTGGCGGAGCGGCAGCAGACGCTGTGCACTCCGTGGTTCGACCTCTCCAGCGGGATGTTCGCGCCCGACTGAGTCCGCGGGGTCGGGACTTCGGAGATAAAGAACACGGCGGCCATGAGGCCGCCGTGTTCGTGCGCCAGACGCGTTGTCGGCGCATGGTGCGATGCCGGTTGCGTTTCTACAGCAGCGGCACGAGGAGCAATGCCACGATGTTGATGATTTTGATCAGAGGATTGATGGCCGGGCCGGCGGTGTCCTTGTAGGGATCGCCGACGGTGTCGCCGGTGACCGCGGCCTTGTGCGCCTCCGAGCCCTTGCCGCCGAAGTTGCCGTCCTCGATGTACTTCTTGGCGTTGTCCCAGGCACCGCCGCCGGTGGTCATCGAAATGGCCACGAACAGGCCGGTGACGATGGTGCCGATCAGCAGGCCGCCCAGCGCCTCCGGCCCGAGCAGCAGGCCGACCACGATCGGCACCGCCACCGGCAGCAGCGACGGCACGATCATCTCCTTGATCGCCGACTTGGTCAGCATGTCGACCGCGCGCGAGTAGTCCGGCTTGGCGGTGCCTTCCATGATCCCGGGGATCTCGCGGAACTGGCGCCGCACCTCCTCGACCACCGAGCCGGCGGCGCGGCCCACGGCCTCCATCGCCATCGCCCCGAACAGGTACGGGATCAGGCCGCCGATCAGCAGGCCGATGATCACCATGTGGTTGGAGAGATCGAAGGTCGGGGCTACGTACGCCACCCCGTCCGCCAGCGCCCTCGCCGAACCCACGGTGTCGAGGTTGTGGGTGTAGTCGGCGAACAGCACCAGCGCTGCCAGCGCGGCCGAGCCGATCGCGTAGCCCTTGGTCACCGCCTTGGTGGTGTTGCCGACCGCATCCAGCGGATCGGTGACGGCCCGCACTTCCGGCGGCAGCTCCGCCATCTCGGCGATGCCGCCGGCGTTGTCGGTGATCGGGCCGTAGGCGTCGAGCGCCACGATCATGCCGGCCATCGACAGCATGGCGGTGGCGGCGATGGCGATGCCGTACAGGCCGCCGAGCAGATGGCAGGCCCAGATCGCGATGCAGACCGCGATCACCGGCAGCGCCGTCGACTTCATCGAGATGCCCAGGCCGGCGATGATGTTGGTGCCGTGGCCGGTGGTCGATGCCGATGCGACGTGCTGCACCGGCTTGTACTGGGTGCCGGTGTAGTACTCGGTGATCCAGACGATGGCGCCGGTCAGGATCAGGCCGATCAACGCGCAGACGTAGAGGTTCGTCGCGCCGTGGCTGTTGTCGGCCATCAGCTCGGCGGTAATCGGGTAGTACAGGATCGCGGCGATCACGCCGGAGACGATCACGCCCTTGTACAGCGCGCCCATGATCGAGCCGCCCGGCTTCACCTTGACGAAGAACGCGCCAATGATCGAGGCGATGATCGAGGCGCCGCCGAGCACCAGCGGGTACAGCGGGCCGTTGCTGCCGACCTCGGTGACCATCAGGTAGCCAAGCAGCATGGTGGCGATCACCGTGACCGCATAGGTCTCGAACAGGTCGGCGGCCATGCCGGCGCAGTCGCCGACGTTGTCGCCGACGTTGTCGGCGATCACCGCCGGATTGCGCGGGTCGTCCTCGGGAATGCCGGCCTCGACCTTGCCGACCAGGTCGGCGCCGACGTCGGCACCCTTGGTGAAGATGCCGCCGCCCAGGCGCGCGAAGATCGAGATCAGCGACGAACCGAACGCCAGGCCGACCAGCGCGTGCAGCGCGTCCTCGCCCGACATGCCCATGGCGTTGAGGACCACCCAGTAGCCGGCGACGCCGAGCAGGCCCAGGCCCACCACCAGCATGCCGGTGATCGCGCCGCCGCGGAAGGCGACGTCCATGGCCGGGCCGATGCCGCTGCGCGCGGCCTCGGCGGTGCGCACGTTGGCCCGTACCGAGACGTTCATGCCGATGTAGCCGGCGGCGCCGGAGAGCACGGCGCCGAGCAGGAAGCCGATCGCGGTGGCCCAGCTGAGGAACAGCCCCACCAGCAGGAACAGGACGGCCCCGGCGATCGAGATCGTCATGTACTGGCGGTTGAGGTAGGCGCGTGCACCTTCCTGGATCGCGCCGGCGATCTCCTGCATGCGCGCATTGCCCGCCGGTTGCCGGTTGATCCAGCGCGCCGAAATCACGCCGTAGAGAATCGCGACGACCGCGCATACCAGCGCCAGCCACAAACCGTATTGCTCCAGCATGAAACCCCTCCCAGAGTGAATGCCAAGACGACAGTACTGCGGTGATGATCCCCCTGTGCCCGGAACGGACCGGCCGCATCGCAGCCATGAAGACCTGCCTGTTGCGCGAGCCCGCCGACTATGGCACACGGTCGCGGACAGGCCAAACCGTTTCCAAGTCGATGGTCACCGGCCCGCGGCCGGCGACCATGCCTGGATGCGAAGTCGGCCATTCGCACCGATGTGTCGGCCTTGCGGCCCTTGCCGTGTCGCTCGATTCAGCCGGCGCGTGGCAGGCTGCTGCGCTGCTTCCGAGGAGTCCCCGCCATGTGCCGTTTCGCTCCCTTCCTGTTGGTTGCGTTCTTGGTCGCGCCGGCCGTCCTTGCTGCCGACGGGCCGGAACCCGAGATCGAGCGTGAGACCGCACCGCCGCAGGCGATCGGCGCCGCGCATACGCTGCGCCAGATTCCCGAGGCCTGCGCGCGGATCGAGGGCGTGTTCACAGGGGAGGCCGAGCCGCCGTACCGGTTCTCGGTCCTGCAGGCCAGTCCCGGTTGCCAGCCACGGGCGCGGCTGGTCAATGCCGACGAGGTCCGACCGGATCCCGCTGACGGTTGGTTGCTCAACGATGTAGTGCGCATCCCCAGTGCGGCCTGCCCGTCACAGCAGGCGGTGGCGCGGATCTGGCGCAAGCCCGCGACCGCGTCGCTGCAGACCGACGCGCAGGGCCGGGCGCGCATCTATCTCGACGAGGCCCGCGCGCAGGCCGAGGCCGGGCAGGTGCCGCAGCCGGAACTCTACGCCGCGCAGCTGCGGGTCGAGGGCGAGGGCTGCGACTGAGCCGGCCCTGGGCGGTCACGGCGCCTGCCGGGCGCGGTGGCCGGGCACCTGGGTCATACTAGGGAACCCGCCGGCCGGTGCCCGACCGCCGGCAACTGTCTCCCGATAGCCATGCCGTCGGCGGGCGATCTCCGCCGGCCGTAGGATCGATGTCGAGCACCGCCTACCGTTTCTGCGAATACCTCCTCGATTGCCGCGCGCGCGAACTGCGCCATCGCGGCGAGGTGGTCGCGCTGCCGGCGCGCGTGTTCGAGTGCCTGCAAACCCTGATCGAGCATCGGGAGCGCGCGGTCGGGCGCGATGAACTGGCGGTCGCCATCTTCGCCCGCGACAACGTCTCCGATGCGCAGCTGAGCCAGATCGTGCTGCGGGCGCGGCGCGTGGTCGGCGACGATGGCCAGGAGCAGCGGCTGATCCGCACGGTGCCGCGCTACGGGTTCCGCTGGGTCGCGGACGTCGAGGCCTTGCAGGTCGCGGAGGAGGCGGGGGCGGTGCCCGAACCGGCGGCGTCCCCCCGAAGCGATGCGCCGGAGGCGGCGGCCGCCTTGCCGATGCCCGCGGAGTCGGACCCGACGCCACGGCGGCAGCGCCGGATCCTGATCGTTCTCGCGTCGATCGCGATCGTGTTGACGGCGGGTGCCTGGTGGGCAGTGTCGCAGCGCGAGCGGCCGGCTCCCGCCGCCGATGCCGGTGGCAGCGCGCGGCCGAGCGCTGCGCTGATCGTGCTGCCGACCAGGGTGGAGGGGCCGCAGGCCGCGGCCTGGGCGCGCCTGGGACTGATGGACTTCATCGGCGATCGTTTGCGCCGCAACGGTCTGCCGGTGGCGTCGAGCGAAAGCGTGCTCTCGCTGCTGCACGAAAAGGAGCGCGACGTGGTGGCCAGCCAACTGCGCCGCGCCGCGGGCGAAGGCTGGATCATCAGCAGCCGCGCCCGGCATCGCACGCAGGGTTGGCGCGTCGAACTCACCGCCAACGGCAGCGACGGCGCCTCGCGGCGCGCCACCGGCGAGCACGCCGACCTGCTGCAGGCCGCGGACCAGGCCAGCGGCCGATTGCTGGCGGCGCTGGGACGCAGCGACAGCGGCGCGGGCATCGACCTCAGCCTTGCCGAGCGCCTGCAGCGCGCGCAGGCGGCGATGCTGGGCAACGAGCTCGACACCGCGCGTCGGATCCTGCAGGACGCGCCGGAACTGCAGCGCGACGAACCGCAGCTGCGGCTGCGGCTGGCGCAGGTGGATTTCCGCGCCGGCAAGCACGCCGAGGCGCTGGTCGAGGTGGATCGCCTGCTGACGACCGCCACCGCGCGCGACGATCCGGTGTTCCGCGCACGCGCGCTGCTGGTGCGCGGCGCCATCTGCGTGCGCCTGGACCGTTACGCAGAGGGCGAGCGCAACTATTCGGCGGCGATCCGCCTGCTCGACTCCGACGAGCACGTGTCGTTGCTGGGGGGCGCGCTCAATGGCCGCGGCGTGACCCGGGCCGCGCTGGGCAAGTTCGCCGGCGCACTGGAGGATCTCGGGCGGGCGCGCATCCTGCTGGCGCGCACCGGCGACCTGCTGTCGGTGGCGCGGGTCGATGCCAACCTCGGGCATCTCGAGGGCGAACGCGGCCGGCCCGCGCAGTCGCTCGAATACCTGGGCAAGGCGGCGGCGGAGTTCCAGCGCTTCGGCGCGGTCAACGAGCTGGTGGCGATGCACGCGGCCCTGGGGGGCACCCATCTGAAGCTGCTGCAGCCGGATCAGGCACACGCCGCCATCGAGCAGGCGTGGGCGCTGCGCGAGCAGGTCAGCGATGTCACCCTGGTCACCAGCGTCGCGCTCGGTCGCGCCGAGGTAATGATCCGCGAGGGCCGGTTCGAGGCCGCGCGTGCGCTGCTGGAGGAGCACGGCGACGGCCCGGTGTTGCCGGGCGATTTCCATCGCAAGGACGCGCTGCAGGCGGAGCTGGCCTGGCGCAGCGGCGATCCGGCGCGGACCATCGCGATCGTCGATGCCGCCCTGCAGGACTGGTCGCCGGAGACCTGGGAATCCCGCCTGCGCTGGATGCAATGGCTGCGGCAGCAGGCGGCGCTGCAGAGCGACCGGCCGCTGCGCGATGACATCCTGGTCGGCGCCGACGCCGGCGTGACCGGACGCCTGCTCGAGGCGCTCGCGGCCCGCGCGCAGGGCCGCAACGACGATGCCGAGCGCAGCTACCGTGCCGCCGTGGCGCAGGCCGAGCAGGAGGGCGTGCCCGGCGACATCGCGCAGGCGGTGCTCGCCTACGCGCCCTGGCTGATCGAGCGCGGCGAACTGGCCGAGGCCACTGCCCTGGTCGGGCGGGTCGCGCCGTGGACGGGCCGCGATTTCGATCTCGCCCTGCTGCAGGCCCGGTTGTTCCATGCCCTGGGCCAGGCCGAGTCCCTGGAGGCGGCGCTCGAGGACGCGCGGCGCCTGGCGGGAGAGCGCCGGATTCCCGAGGCGCTGCGGCAACCGCCGGACCCTTAGATTTCGCCGCCCCGGCGACCCTGCACCCGCGCCGCAAGCCTGCGCGGGGGCCTCGTCATGCCCGATCGCCGGCACCGCTGTCGCTTGCGCGAGTGCCGGCCACGGCGGCAAGCCCCTGATTGGAAGGGGATAAATGTCGAGATAAAGCGGTTGTCATCGAATTGGAATGGCATCCGCGTCCGCCTGCTGGCAAGCATCGATGACTGCAGACCACGACCGAACAGGCCGCGGTCATCATCCGGGGCGGGGCTGGCGTCATCCCACACGTGGCCTCCCTTCCCGGGTCCGGATTCACCTGGAGGAGGGAGCACATCATGAAACGTACGACCCTGGCGCTAGCCATTGCCGCCCTGATTGCAGCCGCGCCCGCCGTGGCGATGGACCCGCAGCGCACCGCGGCCGCGACCGCCGACGGCGAATGTGAATCGGGCGCCGGCCCGGACATCGCCGGGGAATGCCCGACGGACCCCGTCGTCGCCGACAGCGCCGATACCGATGCGATGGCGCTGTCGCAGCTGGAGCAGGCGACCGAGCCCAGCCGCTACTTCGCCGCCAGCGGTGGCCCGGACAACGACCAGGCGGCGGCGGTCGAAGGCGATTTCGCCACCGCTGCCGGCTCCGGCGCCTATGCCGGAGCGCTCGGCGCCTCGGCCTTCGGCAGCGGCGCGTACGCGTTCGGCGAGCACGCGACCGCCAGCGGTTACAACAGCGTGGCGACCGAGCAATGGAGCACCAGCTACGGCGCCTTCAGCGAGGCGACCGGGGAAAGCGCCGTGGCGATCGGCGGCCAGCTGAAGATGATGATCGGCACGCCGGGAGAGTGGGACTGGGTGGAAGTCGACGTCTCCACGGTGGCTTCCGGTTATGGGAGTACCGCCATCGGCGCTGCCGCCCAGGCGACCGAAGCTTCCGCCACCGCCCTCGGCTCGACGGCCGAGGCCAGTGCCATTGGCGCGCTCGCGCTGGGCGCGGCCAGCACCTCCCGGGGATACGACAGCGTCGCCATCGGCGGCCAGGCCCGTGCCTACGACTTCGCTTCCATCGCGGTGGGCAGCGGAGCCGAATCGCACGGCCCACGCAGTGCGGCATTCGGCCTGGGAGCGTACGCATCGGGCGACAGCAGCCTGGCCCTCGGCGGCCACAGTGCCGTTGGCGGATTCCAGAGCGTGGCCATGGGCTGGGCCAGCATCGTCTATCCGAACAGTGATGGCGGTATGGCATTGGGCCGCAACGCGGCGGTGGCGGACGGCGTCGCCAACGCGGTGGCGCTGGGCGCGAATTCGTATGCCGACCGCGCCAACGCGGTGTCGGTGGGATCGCCCGCCCGGATACACAGGGAGGGCTCGCCGCTGCAAGCGCAGATCGAGGCGATCGACCGCCAGATCATCCACGTGGCGGCCGGCACCGAGGACACCGACGCGGTCAACCTGGGCCAACTGAAGGAGGCGACCGCCCATAACCGTTATTTCGAGGCGACCGGCGACGAGGACAACGACCAGGAGGCGACCGCGCACGGCGACTTCGCCACCGCGGCCGGCTCCGGTGCGTACGCCGGCGAACCGGGCGCGTCCGCCTTCGGCAGCGGCGCCTTTGCCTTCGGCGACCGCAGCACTGCGGTCGGCTTCGACAGCATCGCCTCGGCCGACAACGCCGCCGCGTTCGGTGCCGGGGTCGAGGCCAGCGGCGAGGGCAGCACCGCCGTCGGCGGACAGATGCAGGTGATGAACGGCGAGACCTGGGAGTGGGAGACCTGGAGCACCACCGCCTCCGGCAAGGAGAGCACCGCGCTCGGCGTGGCGGCGCGCGCGACCGAGTACAGCGCGATCGCGATCGGCGCCACTTCCGAGTCGAGCGGCAGGAGCGCCATCGCCCTGGGTGGCGCGAGCACCGCCCGCGGCGACCGCAGCATCGCCATTGGCAGCCAGGCGCGCGCCTACGAGGTGTTGGGCGTGACCATCGGCGCCAGCGCGCAGACGCACGGGCCGCGCAGCGTCGCGGTCGGCGCCAACGCGATCGCCTACGACGAATCCAATACCACCGTCGGCCAGTTCTCCGGCACCGCGGGTGCGTATTCCAGCGCCTTCGGTCGCCAGGCCAAGGGCCGGGTGGAGCGCAGCACCGCGCTCGGTGCGGAAACCGACGTGCTGGCCGTCAACAGCGTCGCACTGGGCGCGTATTCGGTCGCCGACCGCGAGAACACGGTATCGGTCGGGTCGGTCGGCGCCGAGCGGCAGATCGTCAACGTCGCCGCCGGCAGCGAGGGCACCGATGCGGTGAACCTCGACCAGCTGAACGCCGCGACCGAGGACAACCGCTATCTCGCCGCCAGCGGCGGTCCGGACAACGAGCAGGAAGCGTCGGTCGAAGGCGACTACGCCACCGCGGTGGGATCGGCCGCCCATGCGGTCGGGCTCGGCGCCTCTGCGTTCGGCAGTGGCGCGTTCGCGATGGGCGAGTACGCCACCGCCGGCGGCTTCAACAGCGTGGCGTCGGCCAAATGGTCCACCAGCTATGGCGTCGGCAGCCAGGCCACCGGCGACAGCGCAGTCGCGGTGGGCGGACAGATGGTGGTGGTCAACGGCGAGACCTGGGAAGAGGAGATCTGGTCGACCGAGGCATCGGGCCAGGAGAGCACCGCCATCGGCACCGCCGCCCGTGCGACCGGCTACGGCAGCACCGCGCTGGGCGTGGTGTCGGAGGCCAGCGGCGACAGTGCCACCGCCCTTGGGCAGGCCAGTACCGCGCGCGGCGACCAGAGCGTCGCCATCGGCGGCCAGGCGCGCGCCTACGACGTGTTCAGCACCGCCGTCGGCAGCTGGTCGCAGGCGCGCGGCCCGCGCAGCACCGCGCTGGGCGTGGGCGCGATCGCCGAAGGCGACAGCAGCCTGGCGCTGGGCGGCCAGGCCGCCGTCGGCGGCTATCAGAGCGTGGCGCTGGGCTGGAACAGCATCGTCTTTCCCGACACCAATACCAGCATGGCGCTCGGGCCGCACTCGCAGGTCGCCATCGGTGCCGACAATTCCGTCGCGCTGGGCAGCTACTCGTACGCGGACCGGCCCAATTCGGTTTCTGTCGGCACACCCGCGCGCATCCATGACGGCGTGATCCCGGTCGACGTCGAGGCGATCGACCGCCAGATCACCCACGTCGCCGCCGGCACCGAGGCGACCGACGCGGTCAACCTCGGCCAGCTGAACGAAGCGACCGCGCACAGCCGCTACTTCGAGGCCACCGGCGATGCCGACAACGACCAGCCGGCCACGGCGGCCGGCGAGTTCGCCACCGCCGCCGGCTCCGGCGCCTATGCCGGCGAGCTGGGCGCCTCGGCCTACGGCAGCGGCGCGTTCGCGTTCGAGAAGCACACCACCGCCACCGGCTTCAACAGCACCGCCTCGGCCGACTACGCCTCGGCCTACGGCGCAGGCAGCGAGGCCACCGCGGATTCCGCGACCGCGATCGGTGGGCACCTGTACGTGATGAACGGCGAAACCTGGGAGATGGAGGAGTTCGCCACCATCGCCTCCGGCCGCGAAAGCACCGCGGTCGGCGCCGGTGCCCGCGCGCTGGAGTACGCCTCGACCGCGGTCGGCGCCGGCGCCTACGCCGGCGGCGAGATGGCGGTTGCGATCGGCGGCAGCGCGCGTGCCGACCGCAGTACGGCGGTCGGCGTGATGTCGGTGGCGGCAGGCGAGTTCGCCACCGCGTTCGGCGAAGGCTCGACCGCCGCCGCGATCCGCACGCTCGCCGTCGGCAGCGGCAGCGGCGCGTTCGGCGAGAGCTCGACCGCGGTCGGGCAGGTGGCGCGCGCCTACGGCGAGGAGAGCGTCGCGCTCGGTTTCCGCAGCCAGGCCGACAGCCTGTCCAGCATGGCGCTGGGCGTGGACGCCTGGGCAATGGCGGGCAACAGCGTCGCGTTGGGGCGTGGCGCCATCGCCGACCGCGAGAACACGGTCTCGGTCGGCAGCGAAGGCGCCGAGCGCCAGATCGTCAACGTCGCGGCCGGCACCGAGGGCACCGATGCGGTGAACCTGGACCAGTTGAGCGCCGTCGCCGACGAGATCGGGCATATCAGCGAAAACGCGATCACCTATGACGACGACAGCCACGATCGCGTCACCTTCGACGGCGCACAGGGCACCGTTCTGGCCAACGTCGCCGCGGGCGAGGTGTCGGAGGAGAGCACCGACGCGGTCAACGGCAGTCAGTTGTTCGAAACCAACGAGCGCGTCGGCGTGGTCGAGGGCCGCGTCGACGGCATGGAAGACCGCATCGGCGACATCGAAGGCGTGGCCGTGAACGCGGTGACCTACGACGACGACAGCCACGACCGCATCAGCCTCGATGGCGAGAACGGCACCCGGCTGGGCAATGTCGCCGCGGGGGCGATCAAGGCCTCCAGCCGCGATGCGGTGAACGGCGGGCAGGTGCACGCGGCGATGGATTCGGTCGCCACCGCCTTCGGCGGCGGCACGGTGGTGGACGCCAACGGCAAGCTGATCGGGTCGGTGTTCGCCGTCCAGGGCAGCTATTACGGCAACGTCGGCGACGCCCTCGGTGCACTCGACGGTGCGCTGTCGGGGCTTGACAGCCGGGTTGGTGCGTTGGAGCGAGGTGGCAACGGCAATGGAAACGGCAATGGCAATGGCAATGGCAATGGCAATGGCAATGGCAATGGCAATGGCAATGGCAAGAGCAGCGGCAAGGGCCTAGCAGTCGGCAACTCCAGCGTCGCCGCCGACGACAACGACACTGCGATCGGCAACGGTGCGACCGTGGACGCCGAGAACAGCACTGCGGTGGGCAGCGCCGCGTCGGTCTCGGTGGAAGCGACCAACGCAGTCGCGGTCGGCGCCGACGCGAATGTCGAGGCCGCTTCGGGCACGGCGGTGGGCCAGGGTGCCAGCGTCACCGCCGAAGGCTCGGTGGCGTTGGGGCAGGGATCGGTTGCGGACCAGGCCAATACGGTCTCGGTCGGCAGCGCCGACAACCAGCGCCGCGTCACCAACGTCGCCGAAGGCGTCGACGACCACGATGCGGCCAACGTGGCGCAGGTCGAAGCCGGCGATGCGCGCACGCTGAACCAGGCCAAGGCCTACACCGACGAGCAGTTCGCCGCCTGGGAGGACAACTTCACCTCGCTGCGCGGTGAGGTCGACGAACGCTTCCGCCACCAGGATCGCCGCATCGACCGCATGGGTGCGATGAGCGGCGCCTACGCCGGCATGGCGCTCAACACCGCCGGACTTGCCGGACAGAACCGTGTCGGCGTCGGCGTCGGCGCCCAGGGTGGCGAGCAGGCGATCGCGATCGGTTACCAGCGCGCGCTCGGCAACCGCGCCAGCATCTCGTTCGGCGGCGCGGTGGCCGGTGGCGAGAGCAGCGTCTCCGCCGGCGCCGGCTTCAGCTGGTGATGACGGCCGGCCTCGCCGAGCCGGGATCCGCAGCGTCCCATGTGGCGCTGCGGGTCGTGGCCGGACCTTGGCGGGTGGTGCCGCCTCCAGGCTCCGGAGGCCGGTGCCTGCGGCCATCGAGAGTCGCGCCAATCGGCATTTCCGCTCGCACCGCGTTGGAGATGCCGAGAACCACTTTCCCGGCCGTCTGCCGCTGGCCCGGGCTCGTTCCCGGGCGGCGGCAGGCGGTTCTTTTTATTCTTCGTATGGTGAGGAGAAGTTTAGATGTCGATGAAGCGTAAGAGCCTGTTGTGCGCCGCGATCGCCGCGGCGATCGGAATGCCGGCGGCGTTCGCCGTCGGTCCGCAGGCGGTGATCGGTGATTCGAAGATCGCCCAGCCGACCGCTGCCGCC
>NZ_VSSP01000018.1 GCF_008312895.1 Luteimonas suaedae
CGAATCACGAATCACGAATCACGAATCACGAATCACGAATCACGAATCACGAATCCCGGCCCTCAAAGCACCTCGGACGCGTAGTCCGCCAGCCGCGAGCGCTCGCCCCGGCGCAGGGTGATGTGGGCGCTGTGTTCCCAGGCCTTGAAACGGTCGACGGCGTAGGTCAGGCCAGAGGTGGTTTCGGTCAGGTACGGCGTGTCGATCTGCTCCACGTTGCCCAGGCAGACGATCTTGGTGCCGGGGCCGGCGCGGGTGATCAGGGTCTTCATCTGCTTGGGCGTCAGGTTCTGCGCCTCGTCCAGGATCAGCCAGCGGCTGAGGAAGGTGCGGCCGCGCATGAAGTTGAGCGAGCGGATCTTGATGCGGCTGGCGAGCAGGTCGTTGGTTGCCGCGCGGCCCCAGCTGCCGCCTTCCTGGTTGTGGGTGAGCACTTCCAGGTTGTCAGTCAGCGCGCCCATCCACGGCGTCATCTTCTCTTCCTCGGTACCGGGCAGGAAACCGATGTCGTCACCGACGCTGACCGTGGCGCGGGTCATGATGATCTCGCGGTAACGCTGCTGGTCCATGGTTTGCGCCAGTCCGGCGGCGAGCGCCAGCAGGGTCTTGCCGGTGCCGGCGGTGCCGAGCAGGGTGACGAAGTCGATCTCCGGATCCATCAGCGCATTGAGCGCGAAGTTCTGCTCGCGGTTGCGGGCCAGGATGCCCCAGATCGCGTGCTGGCTGCTGCGGTAGTCGTCGACGATCTGCAGCGTGGCCTTGTCACCGTCGACGCGGGCGACGCGGAACTCCGCCTCCTCGTCCCCGGGCAGATAGAGGTACTGGTTCGGGTGCCAGCCGTCTTCCTCGCTCGTGCGCACCTCGTAGTAAGTGCGGCCCTTGTCGGTCCAGGACTTGAGATCCTTGCCATGGCGCTGCCAGAAGTCCTCGGGCAGCGCGTTGGTGCCGGTGTAGAGCAGGCTGAAGTCGTCCAGCGCGCGGTCGTTCTCGTAGTCCTCCGAGGCGATGCCCGCGATCGCGGCCTTGATCCGCAGGTTGATGTCCTTTGAGACGAACACCACCGGCAGTTCGACATCCTGCTGCTGCAGCGCCTGGATGGCGTGGATGATGTCGTTGTCGGGAATCTTGCCGTCGCCGGGCGGGCGCCGCGCCTCCAGCGCGCCGGTCTGGAAGCTGAGCCGGCCGATGCTGTCGGCGCCGCGCAGCTGCAGGCCCCTGGGGCGCTGCAGGACCAGGCCGGAAGCGATCTTGTCCGTGCCCTGGTCCTCGATCAGCTCGTTGATGAAGCGGCTGACCTGGCGCGCATTGCGGCTCGCCTCCGAGGTGCCCTTCTTGCCGGTGTCGAGTTCCTCGATGACCTGCATCGGCAGGTAGACGTCGTGCTCCTCGAACTTGAACAGCGCGGTGGGGTCGTGCATCAGGACATTGGTGTCGAGCACGTAGATGCGCTTGCCTTTGGTCATCATCGGCTTGGGGATCGCCTGTTGAGGTGGAAACGGCCGGGTAGGGCGGAGCCCGCTTCGCTGTGCGGACTCCGGGGAAGAGTGCAGCGGAGCGAGCTCCGCTCGACGGGGGAATTCGGGGCGCGCCCGGGAATCACTTGCCCTGGGCCGCCTTCAGCGCGTCGAGCACGGCCTCGGCATGGCCGGGCACCTTGACCTTGCGCCAGGCCTGCGCGATCCGGCCGTCGGGATCGACCAGGAAGGTGCTGCGTTCGATCCCCAGCACCTTGCGGCCGTACATGTTCTTTTCCTTGATCACGTCGAACGCGCGGCACAGCGCCTCGTCCGGGTCGCTGACCAGGGGAAACTTGAATCCCTGCTTGTCGCAGAAGTTGTCGTGCGACTTCACCGAGTCGCGCGACACACCGAGGACGGCCGCGTCACGACGCTTGAACTTCGGCAGCAGCGCATTGAAGTCCAGCCCCTCGGTGGTGCAGCCGGGAGTCGAGTCCTTGGGGTAGAAGTACAGCACCAGCCACTGACCGGCATAGTCGGCAAGGCTCGCGGTGGCACCGCCGGACAACGCCAGCGGCAGCGAGAGGATGGATTTTGGCAGCGACTTGCCGGTCTCGATCATGTGGATGGTGGTTCGCGACTAGTGATTGGTGATTGGCTAAAGAATGAAGCGGAACGGTTTGAGAGTGTTGCTCTTACGAATCACCAATCACGAATCACCAATCACGGCCCTTAGAACTTCATCGGATCCATGATCGCGTCCAGGTTGAGGTGGTCGCAGAATTCGAGGAAATCGTCTCGCAGCGCGGCAATGTGCATGTCGGCGGGCACGCCGATGGTCACCTGCGCCGAGAACATGTCGGCGCCAGTCTGCATCGCGCGGTAGCGGGAGGAGTGCAGGCTTTCGATGGTGATGCCCTGGCGGTCGAAGAAATCCGCCAGCTGGAACAGGATGCCCGGCTTGTCGGCCGCGACCACCTCGACCACGTAGGGCAGCAGGTTCGACTGCACCGGCTTGGCGCCGGTGCGGTACCAGATCAGTTTCAGGCCTTCCTCGCGATCGAGCCGGGTCAGCATCGCCTCGAGCTTGGCGACCGCGTCCCAGGAGCCGGTGGCCAGCGCGGTGACGGAGACGTCGCGGCCGACGGTGGACAGGCGCGCGTCGACGAGGTTGCAGCCGCTGTCGGCGATCCGCCGGCTCACCGTCAGCAACGGCGATTGCGGATGCGTCGTATAGGCGTTGATCAGCAGATGGTTCTCGTTCGGCGCGGGACGGGTAGCGGTGTCGGAATCGGTCAAGGCGGCGTCCGCGAAAAGTCGGGTCTGAACGGCGAGCCGGCCATGGACCGGTTGCCGCGTCCAGCATACTTGCCCGTGCTTCGGAGCCGCAAGTAAGATCGGTACCGTCGCGGGCGTTCCCGCCGGGCCGGTCCGCGCACCGGACACACGAAAACAGAATTGCGCCGGCTGGCGCAGACCAGAGAACAGCATCTTGCGACTTTCCGGCAGCATCACCGCCCTGGCGACGCCATTCAGCGTCGCCGGGGAACTCGACCTCGACGCCTGGCGCCGCCTGTTGCAGCTGCAGCTCGAGGGCGGCACCCAGGGCGTCGTGGTCGCCGGGTCGACCGGCGAGGCCGCGGCGCTGTACGAGGCGGAATACGACACCCTGCTGCGGACCGCGGTGGAAGCGATGGCCGGACGCATTCCGGTGCTGGCCGGAACCGGTCAGTCGAACACTGCCAAGACGATCGAACAGACACGTCGCGCCGCGGCATTGGGCGCCGACGCCGCACTGGTGGTGACGCCCCCCTACGTGCGCCCGACCCAGGCCGGCCTCGCGGCCCACTATCGCGCCGTGGCCGACGACGGCGCGCTGCCGCTGGTGCTGTACAACGTGCCCGGCCGCACCGGCTGCGACCTGCTGCCGGAGACCGTCGCCGACCTAGCGGCGCACGCGGGCATTGTCGCGGTGAAGGAGGCGTGCGACGAGCCGGAGCGGATGCAGGCGCTGCTGGCGTTGAAGTCCGATGCGTTCGCGGTATTGAGCGGCGACGACCCGACCGCCGCCCGGGCCATGCTCGCGGGTGCCGACGGCGTGATCTCGGTGGTATCGAACATCGCCCCGTGCGCGTTCCGCCGCCTGGCCGACCTGGCGCTCGCGGGCGATGAAGCCGAAGCACGGGCACTGGATGCACGGCTGCAGCCGCTCTACCGCTTCGCCGCGGTCGAACCCAACCCGATCCCGATCAAGGCGCTGCTCGCCCGGGCCGGCATGGGCCACGGCCTGCGCCTGCCGCTGACCCCGCTGGGGTCCGCGCATGCCGGCACCGCCGAACGCATCGCCGCCGCGGTCGACGAACTCGAACGCACCTGCCGCGATACACTCGCGGCCTGATCCCAGGAGACACCGATGTTCCAGACCCGTCCCGTGTTCCGCACCACCGTCCTCCTCGCGCTGGCCGTCGCCGTGCTGGCGGCCTCCGGCTGCCGCTGGTTCCGCAAGGAGAACGCGCTCTACGCGCAGAGTGCGGAAAGCCGGCCGCTCGAAGTGCCGCCCGATCTCGACCGCCCCGCCGGCGACGCGTCCATGGCGCTGCCCGAGGCGCCGCAATCGGTGACCCGGTCGTCGATGACCCCGGCGCGGCAGCCGCAGGGCGCCAGTGCCACCGGCTTCACCGTGGCCGGCCAGCGCGACCAGATCTTCGCCCAGGTCGGTGAGGTGCTCGAGGCCACGCCGGGGCTCACGATCTCCAGCCGCGCGCAGATCCTGGGGACCTACGACATCGCCTATGAAGGCAGCAATTTCCTGGTGCGCATCAGCCAGACCGGGGAAAACGCCTATGTCTCCGCAGTGGATCCGCGCGGACAGCCGGCTTCCGGCGAGGGCGCGACCAAGCTGATCGCGGCGCTGCGCGCGGAGCTCGGCGGCTGAGTTCCCGATCCACCGGAACGACACCGAACGGGCGCCAACGGCGCCCGTTCTCATCTCCGCGACGCCGGCTCACCCACCGTAGGAGCGCGCCATGCGCGCGATGCCGCGGGCATTGCGCCGCCCGCAGATTCCGGTGATCGGCGCGCCTGCCGGTCCGGAATCGCGGCATCCACCGGATCCGGCCGGCACCCGCGGTATCGCGCGCATGGCGCGCTCCTACGGGGCGGCCGGCGCGGACGTCAGCGCTCCAGCAGCGGCAGCTTGTCCGGCTTGCCTTCCCACTCCTTGGCGTCGGGCAGGCCGTCCTTGCGGGTGGTGATTACCGGCCAGTCCTTCGACAGCTCGGCGTTGAGCGCGACGAACGCTTCCTGGCCGGCAGGCACGTCGTCCTCCGGGTAGATGGCGTTGATCGGACATTCCGGCTCGCACAGGGTGCAGTCGATGCACTCGTCGGGATCGATCACCAGGAAGTTCGGGCCCTCGTGGAAGCAGTCGACCGGGCACACCTCCACGCAGTCGGTGTACTTGCACTTGATGCAGTTCTCGGTGACGACGAAGGGCATGGACAGCGATCCTCGAAGGCGTTCCTGTGGTGTGCGCGCAGTGTAATCCAGCGCGCCGAAACACGCTGCCAGGGACGCGTGCGAGCGCGCCGGCCGCGCCGGTGCGGGCAAAGAAAAACCCGGCCGGAGCCGGGTCTTCTGCGTCATCCGCGTCTTGCGGCGGATGCCTGCGGCATATGGCGCTCCCTACGGGATTCGAACCCGTGTTTTAGCCTTGAGAGGGCCACGTCCTAGGCCTCTAGACGAAGGGAGCTGGGGATCGGCCCTGGGGCCACCGGCTGGACGACCGGTTCGCAGCGACCGGATCGGCCGTGCAGCTTGCTAGTATAGCAGGACAACGGGCAATGCAGCACCGGCCGACCGCCGGAAACGGCGCCCGATCGACCCTCACCAGAATTCTAGATGCCGACCCAGAACGACACCGCATTGACCCGGCTGCGCAGCATCCCGCGCGACCAGCATTCCATCTCCCGCAAGGGCATCAGCCCCAATGCGCTGCGCGTGCTCTACCGCCTGCGTGAAGGCGGGCACGAGGCCTACCTGGTCGGCGGCGCCGTACGCGACCTGCTGGTGGGGCTGCAGCCGAAGGACTTCGACGTCGCCACCGACGCCACCCCCGAGCAGATCAAGGCGCTGTTCCGCAACTGCCGCCTGATCGGGCGCCGCTTCCGCCTGGCGCACGTGGTGTTCGGGCGCGAGATCATCGAGGTGGCCACCTTCCGCGCCAACATCGACGACGGCAGCGGCGACCGCGAGACCCACGCCGGCGGGCGGCTGCTGCGCGACAACGTCTACGGCACGATCGAGGACGACGCGGTGCGCCGCGACTTCACCGCCAACGCGCTGTACTACGCGATCGAGGATTTCTCGGTGCGCGACTACACCGGCGGGTTCGAGGACGTGCAGAACCGGGTGATGAAGCTGATCGGCGATCCCGAGCTGCGCTATCGCGAGGACCCGGTGCGCATGCTGCGCGCGGTGCGCCTGGCCGCCAAGCTCGGTTTCAGCATCGATCCCGAGAGCGCCGCGCCGCTCCCGCACCTGGCCTCGCTGCTGAGCGAGGCGGCGCCGGCGCGGCTGTTCGAGGAGTGCCTGAAGCTGTTCCTGTCCGGGAACGCCGAGGCAAGCTTCCTCGGCCTGGAGCAGCACGGCCTGCTGCCGGCGCTGCTGCCGGAATCGGCGGCGGCGATGGCTGCCAACCGCAGCGGCGCGCTGCGCCGCATGCTGCTCGAAGGCCTGCGCAACACCGATGCGCGCGTCGCCGCGGAGGAGCCGGTCTCGCCGGCCTTCCTGTTCGCACTGCTGCTGTGGCCGGCGTATTGCCGCGCGCTGATGGCGCTGCAGGCCGAAGGCGTGCACGCAGCCGAGGCGCAGCGCCGCGCCGCCGATCGCGTCACCGTGCACCAGCTCACCACCGTGGCGCTGCCGCGCCGGTTCTCGCTGCCGATGCAGGAGATCTGGCTGCTGCAGTCGCGCTTCCCGCTGCGCCAGCGCAAGCGGGTGGTGCGCACGTTGTCGCATCCGCGCTTCCGCGCCGCGTTCGATTTCCTGGTACTGCGGCAGAGCGCGTCGGACGACCACGCCGAGGATGTCGCCTTCTGGCGCGAGGCGCAGCAGGATCCCGACCATGCCATCGCCGCGCATCCGCCCGAAGCCGAGGTGGAGGCAGGAGAGGGAGAAGGCGCCGCGCCGCGCAAGCGCCGCCGGCGCCGCCGCCGCTCCACGGCGACGGAATGAGCCGGCCGGCCGTCGCCTGCGTCGGCCTCGGCGGCAATCTGGGTGATGTCGCAGCCACGTTGCGCAAAGCGGTCGCGGCGCTGGCGGCGCTGCCGGATACGCGTCTGTTGCGGACGTCGCGTTTCTACCGCACCCCGCCCTGGGGCGTGGAGGCGCAGCCCGGTTTCATCAATGCCGCGGTGGCGCTCGAGACCGGGCTTTCCGCGCGGGCGCTGCTCGATGCGCTGCTGCGGATCGAACGCGACTTCGGCCGTATCCGCGATGCCGACGAGCGCTGGGGGCCGCGCACGCTCGACCTGGACCTGTTGCTGTACGGCGAGGCGGTCGTCGACGAGCCCGGCCTGCGGGTACCGCATCCGCACCTGCACGAGCGCGCATTCGCCCTGCTGCCGTTGCTGGACGTGCTGCCGGAGGCGGTGATCTCGGGCGTCGGCTCCGCCCGTGATGCGCTTGCCACGCTGGATACGGCCAGTATCGAGCCGCTGTAGCGTGATCTGATCCGCAATCGTCGCGCGAGAATGCAGGAGTGGCTTCAGCCTGAGTTCCTCTGGTTCCTGCATCAATCCAACGGCTTGTCTATGCCCCTCCTCTTGAAAAAGGGCGCGCGCGAGAAGGCCACAGCCAAAGCAAATCCCCCTCAATCCCCCTTTTTCAAAGGGGGAGGGCAAGCGCTCAGGAACGTGGGGGAACCTCAGGGTTCAACCGCGACGGGGGCATGCCGACGACAGATCGTCTCTGCCGTTGTTCGTCTTCGCGACGCGCGGAGGCGCGTTCTTCATCGCCGCCGCCCAAGGGGCTGCCTGGCGCGGCCGCCGGGCGCGGCAGCGGTTAAGCTAGGGCGCATGAATACCGCCGTCAGACCGTTGACCGTTCCCGGCCTCGCCGCCGCCCGCCGCGAAGGCCGCAAGCTGGCGATGCTGACCGCCTACGACGCCGGCTTCGCGCGCGCCTGCGACGCGGGCGGCGTCGACCTGGTGCTGGTCGGCGATTCGCTCGGCATGGTGGTGCAGGGGCAGGGTTCCACCCTGCCGGTCACCGTCGACGACATCGCCTACCACACCCGTTGCGTCGCGCGCGGGTTGTCGCGCGCGCTGCTGGTCGCCGACCTGCCGTTCCAGGCCGATGCCACGCCCGAGCGCGCGCTCGATGCCGCCACCCGCCTGCTGCAGGCCGGCGCCGGCATGGTCAAGCTCGAGGGTGCCGGCCACAAGCTCGAGGTGATCCGTTTCCTGGTCGAGCGGGAGATTCCGGTCTGCGGCCATCTCGGCCTCACGCCGCAGTCGGTGCTGCGCTTCGGCGGCTTCCGGGTGCAGGGGCGCGAGGACGCGACCGCCGCCAAGCTGCGCGAGGACGCACTGGCCGTCGCCGCGGCCGGCGCCGCGCTGCTGGTGCTCGAATGCGTGCCGTCGGCGCTGGCGTCGGCGATCACCGCCGCCAGCCCCGTGCCGACCATCGGCATCGGTGCCGGTCCCGGCTGCGACGGCCAGGTGCTGGTGCTGCACGATTTCCTCGGTCTCGAGAGCGGCCACCGGCGGCCGAAGTTCGTCAAGGATTTCCTGGCCGACGGCGGCTCGGTAGCCGGCGCGGTGCAGGCCTACGTGGCCGCGGTGCGCGACGGGTCGTTTCCCGGTGAGGAGCACTCCTACACGTGAGTGTGCCTTTGCCACGGATCGACGCGGATCAAGCGGAGCGGCCGATGCCGCTCACCCCATGGCCGCTCACCCCATGTAGGAGGGGCTTCAGCCCCGACCACAATGTCGAATCGAGGCCCTGAGCTGAAATCCCTCCCGCAGGCGAGCAGCGACGCATGCGCCATCGTTTTTATCCGCGTCCATCCGTTTCGACCCGTGACAAAAGTCCCCCGACAACATGATCGAATCCGTCACCGAACTCGATAGCCTGCGCGCACGCATCGCCGCCTGGAAGCGAGAAGGCCTGCGCATCGGCTTCGTGCCGACCATGGGCAACCTGCATGCCGGCCACTACTCGTTGGTGCGGCTGGCAAGCGATCATGCCGATCGCGTGGTCGCCAGCGTGTTCGTCAACCCCACCCAGTTCGGCCCCGGCGAGGATTTCGAGCGCTACCCCCGCACCCCGGAGCAGGATGCCGCCGGGCTCGAGGCGGCCGGCTGCGATCTCGTCTGGCAGCCGTCGGTGGAGACCATGTATCCGTTCGGTGCCGAGTACGCGGTGCGCATGCGCGTGCCCGGCGTCACCGAGGTGCTCGACGGCGCCCATCGCCCCGGTCATTTCGATGGCGTGTGTACGGTGGTGTCGCGGCTGTTCAACCAGGTGCAGCCCGATGTGGCCGCGTTCGGCCGCAAGGACTACCAGCAGCTGGCGGTGATCCGCCACATGGTCCGCGACCTCGCGTTCCCGTTGCAGCTGCTTGCCGGCGACACCGTGCGCGAAGCGGACGGTCTGGCGATGAGTTCGCGCAACCAGTACCTGTCGGAGGCGGAACGCAGCGTTGCACCGGAACTGCATCGCGCCCTGCTGGCGATGCGCGATGCCGCGTGGGCGGGCGAACCGCTGACGTCGGCGGAAGCCGCGGCGCACGCGCGTCTGCAGGCGGCCGGCTTCCAGGTCGACTATGCGGTGATCCGCACGCCGGCACTGGCCGAACCGGAGGCCGGCACCGACGGCCCGCGCGTCGCGCTGGTGGCGGCGCGGCTGGGTGCGACGCGGCTGATCGACAACCTCGAGTTCGAACTGCCGCCCGGCTGAGGCGCACGGGAGCGACGGGGTTCTTCGGCGGTTACCTGAACTTGCGCCCAGCCTATGTTGCGATGCAGAAAATCGCCCCTATACTTCCGGAATCAGCGGATTTCCGCGCCCTGACTGCCGCGATCCGGCGAGCGATGCCATGCACCTGACCCTGCTCAAAGCCAAGATCCACCGCGCCACGGTGACCCACGCCGAGCTGCACTACGAGGGCTCGTGCGCGATCGACGCGCGCCTGCTCGAGATCTCCGGCATCCGCGAGTACGAACGGGTGGAGATCTACAACATCAACAACGGCGAGCGCTTCGCGACCTATGCGATCCGGGCCGAGCCCGGCAGCGGCACCATCTCGGTCAACGGCGCCGCCGCGCACAAGGCGCAGCCCGGCGACCTGGTGATCATCTGCGCCTACGGCGCCTGCGACGAGGCCGAGGCCGCGCAGTTCAAGCCGACCCTGGTCTACGTCGACCGCCAGAACCGGCTGACCCACACCAACGATTCGATCCCGGCGCAGGCGGCCTGAGCATGACGGCAGCGCAGCGGCTCACCGGTTCGCTGGCGCCGCACGCGCAGCGCCTGTCCTCTGTCCGGATCGCCGAGCTGATCGCCGCCGATCCGGCACGCGCCGGCGATCTGTCACTGCGCGTCGGTCCCATTTACGCCAACTTCTCGCGCCAGCGCATCGACCGCGACGCACTCGATGCGCTGCTGCAGCTGGCCGACACCTGCGCATTGCCGCAGGCGTTCCGCGCGCTGTTCGACGGCGAGCGGGTCAATGTGTCGGAAGACCGTCCGGCCCTGCACGTCGCGCTGCGCTCGGCACTGGGCGCCGGCGAGGTCGCACGCGACGCGCAGGCGCAGGCTGCGCAGGCGCGCGCGCGGATGGCAAAGCTGGTCGACGAGCTGGTCGCCTCCGACGTGACCGACATCGTCAACGTCGGCATCGGCGGCTCCGATCTCGGCCCGCGCCTGGTCGCCGACGCGCTGAAGGACGCGCACAGCGGACGTTTCCGCGTGCATTTCCTCACCAACGTCGACGGCAGCGATGCGCAGCACACGCTGCGCGGGCTGGATCCCGCGCGCACCGCGGCGATCCTGGTGTCGAAGAGTTTCGGCACCCAGGAAACGCTGCTCAACGGCCGGATCCTCAAGGACTGGCTCGGCGGCGGCGAGCGCCTGTACGCGGTCAGTGCCAACGTGCCGAAGGCGGAAGCGTTCGGTGTCGCGGCCGAACGCGTGCTGCCGATGTGGGACTGGGTGGGCGGACGTTACTCGCTGTGGTCGGCGGTTGGTTTCGCGATCGCGCTCGCCATCGGCATGCCGCGCTTCGAAGAGCTGCTGGCCGGCGCGGCGGAGATGGACGCGCACGCGCTGCAGGCGGCGCCCGAACGCAACCTGCCGATCCTGCATGCGCTCTCGGTGGTGTGGAACCGCAACGCGCTCGGCCTGTCGACCCATGCGGTGCTGCCCTACGACGAGCGCCTGGCGCTGCTGCCGGCCTACCTGCAGCAGCTGGTGATGGAAAGCCTGGGCAAGTCGGTCACGCCGGCCGGGCAGGCCGCCGGCGTGGACACGGTGCCGGTGCTCTGGGGCGGGGCGGGCACCAACTCGCAGCACAGCTTCTTCCAGGCCCTGCACCAGGGCACGCAGACGGTGCCCGCGGACTTCATCGGCGTGGTCAATCCCGATCACGCCTACGCCGAGAATCACGCCGCGCTGCTGTCCAACCTGCTGGCGCAGACCGAAGCGCTGGCCAACGGCCACTCGGATGGCGATCCGCAGAAGACCTATCCCGGCAACCGGCCCTCGACGCTGCTGCTGCTCGACGCGCTCACGCCGGCCTCGCTGGGCGCGCTGATCGCGCTGTACGAGCACAGCGTCTACGCGCAGTCGGTGCTGTGGGGCGTCAACGCCTTCGACCAGTGGGGCGTGGAACTGGGCAAGCGCATCGCCGGCGAGCTGTTGCCGGCCGTGCGCGGCGACACCACGGAAGTCTCCGACCCCGTCACCCGTGAACTGCTGACCGAGATCTCCCGCCGCCGTTCCGGCGGATGAGCGACGACGTCCGCATCCGCCATGCCGAGCCGGGCGATGCCGCCGGGCTGCATGTGCTGTTCTCCGCGCGCGATGCCTACGCCGCGACGCTGCAGCCACCGTTCCCGTCGCAGGCTGCCTGGGAGCAGGCGCTGGCCGATCCGCCGAAGCACGTGGTGCAGCTGGTCGCGGTCGACGGCGTCGACGGGGAGCTGGCCGGTGCCGCCGGGTTCGAGGTCTTCCGGAATCCGCGCCGCCGTCACGTCGCCAACCTCGGCATGGCGGTCGCCGCGGCGCGGCAGCGCCGCGGGATCGGCACGCAGCTGCTGCGTGCGGCGATCGACACCGCCGAGCGCTGGCACGGCGTGCAGCGCCTGGAGCTCGAGGTCTATACCGACAACCCGGCCGGGATCGCGCTGTACGAGAAGCACGGCTTCGTCCGTGAAGGCCATGCGCGCGGATACGCGCTGCGTGATGGCGCCTACGCCGACGTCTACCTGATGGCGCGCATCGCACCGTAGGAGCGCGCCGTGCGCGCGTGCTTGCGGCCTCCGTGCAGCCTGCACACCCGCGTTCGACACCCGCGGCATCGCGGGCGTGGCCCGCTCCTACGAAATGCGGGACGACGCGGCCTGCCGACGTAGGAGCGCGCCACGCGCGCGATGCCGCGGGTGCTCGCGACCGCCGTGCAGCTCGCACACCCGCATTCGACCCCCCGGCGTCGTGGGCGCCGTCGGAGCTACGGGCGTTCGCCGTGGCGCGCCAACGCCCATTGCACATGTTCGCGCACCACGGCGTCCGGCTCATCGGCGCGCGATTGCAGCGCCGCCACGACTGCCGGCGTGGTCGGTGCGTTGCCCAGCGCCACGGCGATATTGCGCAGCCAGCGCCGGTGGCCGCTGCGGCGGATCGCCGAGCCTTCGGTGCGGCGCAGGAACTCGTCCTCGTCCCAGGCGAACAGGTCGGCCAGCGTGGCCGTGTCGAGATCGTTGCGGGCGCGGAAGTCCGGCTCGTCGTTGCGCCTGGCGAACTTGTTCCACGGACAGACCAGCTGGCAGTCGTCGCAGCCGAAGATGCGGTTGCCGATCGCCGGGCGCAGGTCTTCGGGAATGGCGCCGTCGTGCTCGATGGTGAGATAGCTGATGCAGCGGCGCGCATCGAGCCGATGCGGTGCGGTGATCGCCCCGGTCGGGCAGACGTCGATGCAGCGCGTGCAGCTGCCGCAGTGGGCGCTGGCCGGCGCATCGACCGGCAGCGGCAGGTCGACATAGAGTTCGCCGAGGAAGAACCAGGAGCCGCCGTCGCGGTCGATCAGGCAGGTGTGCTTGCCGATCCAGCCGAGCCCGGCGTTGCGCGCCAGCGCGCGCTCGAGCACCGGCGCCGAGTCGACGAACACGCGATGGCCGAACGGGCCGATCTCTTCCGCGACGCGGTCGGCCAGCTTCTGCAGCCGCTGGCGCATCAGCTTGTGGTAGTCGCGGCCGAGCGCATAGCGGGCGACGTAGGCGCGCTCGCCGTCGGCCAGCGTGCGCCAGCTCTCGTCATCGTCGTCGCGGCCGTAGTCGAGGCCGACCGAAATCACCCGTACCGTCCCGGGCACCAGTTCCTGCGGCCGCGAGCGCTTGTCGCCGTGCCGGGCCATCCAGTCCATCGAGCCGTACAGTCCCCGTGCCAGCCAGTCGCGCAGGTGGGCCTCGTCCTCGCCCAGCTCGATGCCGGCGATGCCGCAGCGCTGGAAACCGGCCTCGCGCGCGAGCGTGCGGATCCGCGCCGCGAGGGCGGCGGGATCGGCTCGGGGGGCCTGCGTGGGCGCGTGAGAAGGCATCCGACAAGTGTAGAGCGGTCGCCATTCATCGCCCCCCGCCAGAGGAGTTGCCGCCTGACTGCGATTCAGGACGGCCGCTCTGGCGATGCCGCGGTTGAGCATGAAGTTTTGCCCACGGTCAACGTGGATCGGTGCGGAAATGCATTGGTCGGCGGTCGACCTGTCCGTGTTCATCCGCGTTGATCCGTGACTGAACCAGTCAATGGGCCGCGCCGCGGGTGGCCGCCCGGCACCGAGCCCGGAAAGCGGCAGGGACGACGCGCGCAGGTAGAATCCGGCCGATGAACACGGCCCGCCCGCGCGACCCCGAGCCCCTGTACGACAGCGCGGCATTGCGCGCGATCGAGGCCGCCGCGACCGCGCACCTGGGCGGCGACGCCTTCGAGCTGATGCGGCGCGCCGGGCAGGCGGCCTGGCGCGAACTGCTGCGGCGCTGGCCGCAGGCGCAGCGGATCGTAGTGGTCTGCGGACCCGGCAACAACGGCGGCGACGGTTACGTGCTGGCACGGCATGCGTTCGATTCCGGGCGCGAGGTGTGCGTGGTGCGGCTCGAGGCGCATGCGCCGCGGGGCGGGTTGGCGCAGCATGCCTGCGCGGCCTACCGCGACGGCGGCGGTCGCATCGAGCGCTACGACGGCGCGCTTCCGGCGGCCGACGTGCTGGTCGATGCGCTGTTCGGCATCGGCCTGTCGCGTGCGCCGGACGAACCCTGCGGTGCATTGATCGACGCGATCAACGCCGCACCGGCGCCGGTGCTGGCGCTGGACGCGCCCAGCGGCATCGACGCCGACAGCGGCAGCGCGCCGGGCAAGGCGATCCGCGCCGAGGCGACGCTGCAGTTCATCGCCGCGCATGCGGGACTTTATACCGGCGATGCACTGGACCATGGCGGCGCGCTGTCGCTGGCGGGCCTCGACGTGCCCGGGGACGTGCTGGTGCAGGTCAAACCTGTCGCCGGCTGCCTGCGCGCGGAGGATCTTCCGGCGCGGTTCCGGCCGCGCCCGCGCAACAGCCACAAGGGCCGCTCCGGCCACGTGCTGTGCATCGGCGGCGACGCCGGCAAGGGCGGTGCGGTCATGCTGGCGGCCGAGGCGGCGCTGCGCTGCGGCGCCGGGCTGGTCAGCGTGGCCACGCGTGCCGAGCACGTCGCGGCGTTGCTGGCGCGGCGGCCCGAGGCGATGGTGCAGGCGGTCGAATCCGCCACGGTGCCGCCGCCGTTGTTCCAACGTGCCGACGTGCTGGCCGTCGGTCCCGGGCTGGGCGAAGGCGAGTGGGGCGCTGCACTGCACGCCGCGGCCCTGGCCTGCGGCAAGCCGCTGGTCCTCGATGCCGATGCGCTCAACCTGCTGGCGCGCAACGCGCAGTCGCCGCCCGCCGGCACGGTGCTGACGCCGCACCCGGGCGAAGCGGCGCGGCTGCTCGGCATCTCCGGCAGCGAGGTGCAGGCCAACCGCTTCGCCGCCGCGCATCTGCTGTGCGCGTGTTTCGGCTGCGCGGTGGTGCTCAAGGGGGCCGGCAGCGTGGTCGCGGCGCCGGGCGAACTGCCGCAGGTGATCGCCGCCGGCAATCCCGGCCTGGCGGTCGGCGGCACCGGCGACGTGCTCACCGGCTGCATCGCCGCGCTGCGTGCCCAGGGCTTTTCCGCCTTCGATGCCGCCGCCACCGGCGCGCTGCTGCATGCCGCCGCCGGCGACCTGGCGGCGCAGGCCGGCGGCGAGCGCGGCCTGTTGCCCTCGGACCTGTTCGAACCGCTGCGGCGGCTGGTCAACCCATGAGCGGCGCCGAACGCCTGTACCTGCCCGACGAAGCGGCGACGCAGGCGCTCGCCCGCGCGTTGGCGGCCACGCAGCCCGCGCCCGCGGTGGTGTATCTGCGCGGCGACCTCGGCGCCGGCAAGTCGACCCTGGCGCGTGCCTGGCTGCGGGCGCTGGGCGTGATCGGCACGGTCCGCAGCCCCACCTATACCCTGGTCGAGCGCTACCCGCTGGGCGCGGCGGGCGAGGCCCTGCACCTGGATCTCTACCGGATCGGCGAGGCCGGCGAACTGGAGTTCCTGGGGCTGGACGAGGTGCCGGCGGCATTGTGGCTGGTGGAATGGCCCGAGCGCGGCGCCGGGGCGCTGCCGCCACCGGATCTGGAGGTGGCGCTGGAGATCGCCGGCCCCGGCCGTAGCGCGCGGCTGTTGGGCCATGGACCGCGGGGAGCCGCCTGGCTGTCGGCGCCGGTGCTCGCCGACCTGGTACGCGAGTTGCGGCCGCTTCCTGAACCGTGACCGTAGGAAGGGCTGCCAGGCCACGGATTTCAAAGGAAAAAGTGCTTGCAAAGAATGCGCCTTGGTGCTTGACTAGCGGCCATGCGCGTACGGGGAGCCCGTCTTCAGGAAATCCTGCTCGGTCTGGCACTGCTGGCCGGGCTGCTCTGGAGCGTGGCCGAAGCGTCTGAAATCAAGCACTTGCGCCTGGATACCGGCGCTACCGGCACCCGCGCCGAGCTGGCGCTGGCGAAAGAAACCGAATTCAAGGTCATCACCCTCGCAAACCCCGATCGGCTGGTGATCGACCTGCCAGGTACCGCACTGGGCAGCGGCGTCAAGCTGCCGGCCCCCGCGGGGCTGGTGCGCGCCGTGCGCAGCGGCCAACCGGAGCCGGGCGTGACCCGCATCGTGTTCGACCTGGCCGAGCCGGTGGCCGCGCTCGGCCCGAGGTTCGAGCCCGGCGCCGACGGCGTGCGCCTGGTGGTGGAGTGGCCGGGCGACAGCGGCGGCAGCGATCCGATCGCACGCGTGATCGCGCAGGTATCCGAGACGCCGCCCGAAACCGCCGCGCCCGCCGCACGCGTCGATCCCGCCGCGGCCTCGAGCGCGGCCACGACGCGCCTGATCTCCGGCATTGCCGCCGCCGTGACGCCCTCGAATCCGGCACCGGCGCCGGCCTCGGCCTCGGCATCGACGGCGCCACCGCCACCCTCGGGCAATCCGACGCCGCAATCACCGGCCCCGGCCGCGTCCACGAACGAACCCGCGCCTCGCCAGGCGCAGGCGGTTCCGCCGCCGCGCCCGCCGCCGTCCACCGCGGGGATGCGTCCACTGGTCATCGCCATCGATCCCGGACATGGCGGACAGGATCCGGGGGCGGTCGGGCCGACCGGCAAGCGCGAGAAGGACATCACCCTGGCGATCGCGCGCGAGCTGGGCCGGCAGATCGATGCCACGCCCGGGCTCAAGTCGTATCTCACCCGCGATGGTGACGTGTTCATCCCGCTCAACCGCCGCGCCCAGCTGGCGCGCGAGGCCGGCGCCGACATGTTCATCTCGATCCATGCCGATGCCGCGCACAACCGCAACGCCAAGGGCTCCTCGGTGTACGTGCTGTCGCTGCGCGGCGCGTCCTCGCAGCGTGCGCGCTGGCTCGCCGACAAGGAGAACGCGGCCGACCTGATCGGCGGCGTGCGCCTGCAGGAAGCCGACGACACCCTGGCCTCGGTGCTGCTGGATCTCACCCAGAGCGGGCAGATGAAGGCGTCCGAGGATGCCGGCAGCCACATCCTCGACGGCCTCAAGCGCATCGGCAACAACCACAAGCCGCACATCGAGCGCGCCAACTTCGCCGTGCTGCGCACCTCGGACATGCCGGCGATGCTGGTGGAGACCGCCTTCCTGTCCAACCCGGACGAGGAAAAGCGGCTGATCGATCCGAAGTTCCAGCGCACGGTGGCGCGCGCGGTACTCGACGGCGTCAACACCTATTTCTCCGCGCAACCGCCGCCGGGCACGCTGTATGCCGCACGCGCCGCCGCGGCGAACGGCAGCGGCGGCGTCGCGGGCGGCGGCAGCCCGTAGCGACACATGCTTCCCCTGGGCTGCCGGACCGGCCCCGTCTCCCGCGTGATGAAGCCTCCCGCGCCCCGGGCGCGTCTCCCTTGCGGTGAAGCCTCCCACGCCCCGGCCCCGTCTCCCGCGTGCTTGAAGTCCCCCGCAACGTCATCCCGGCGCAGGCCGGGATCCAGCGACTCTTGGCCCATGTTGCGAGGTGCCGACTCGCGGCCGCACGGCAATCAGCGGTTTTCGTGCATGGCCCTGGCTGCAGGGGCGCGGGCTCTGGATCCCGGCCTACGCCGGGATGACGGTGAATGCACTGACGGTCGGGAACACATGCGTGCTCCGCTATCAGCACGGCTCGCGGCGCGAGATGCAGACTTGCGGTCGCACGACAATCGGAAGTGTCCGTACAGGCACCAGCTGTCGGACGGATCGAAGCCCGTCTCCCGCGTGATGAAGCCTCCCGCGCCGTCATCCCGGCGCAGGCCGGGATCCAGTGCCCTATGAAGCCTCCCGCGCCGTCATCCCGGCGCAGGCCGGGATCCAGTGCCTTTCGGCCCATGTTGCGAGGTGCCGACTCGCGGCCGCACGGCAATCAGCGGTTTTCGTGCATGGCCCTGGCTGCAGGGGCGCGGGCTCTGGATCCCGGCCTACGCCGGGATGACGGCCTACGCCGGGATGACGGTGTGCGCCGGGATGATGGTGAATGCGCTGACAGTCGGGCACGCACGGGACGCTCCCGTTATCATCACGGTTGACCCATTCCGCCGCCGCCCGTGGGCGATGTCCGTCCTTTGAGCATCCGCCAACTCCCCGACACCCTCGTCAACCAGATCGCCGCCGGCGAGGTCGTGGAGCGCCCGGCGTCCGTGGTCAAGGAACTGGTCGAGAATGCGCTCGATGCCGGCGCGATGCGCGTGGACATCGACCTGGAGGAGGGCGGGGTGCGCCTGGTCCGTGTCCGCGACGACGGCGGCGGCATGGCCGCGGACGATCTGCCGCTGGCGGTATCGCGCCACGCCACCAGCAAGATCGCCTCGCTCGACGACCTGGAGGCGGTGGCCACGCTCGGCTTTCGCGGCGAGGCGTTGCCGTCGATCGCGTCCGTCAGCCGCTTTTCGATCGCCTCGCGCCGTCCCGACGATGCCCATGGCGCCATGCTGGCGGTGGACGGCGGCCGCGTCGCCGCGGTGGCGCCGAGGCCGCACCCGCCGGGCACCACGGTCGAGGTACGCGACCTGTTCTACAACGTGCCGGCGCGGCGCAAGTTCCTGCGCGCCGAGCGCACCGAGCTCGGCCACATCGAGGAATGGCTGCGCTCGCTGGCGCTGTCGCGTCCCGACGTGGAGCTGCGCATCACGCACAACGGCAAACCGTCGCGGCGCTACAAGGGCGGCGGCGCGCTGTTCTCCGACGAGCGCCTCAACGAGACCCTGGGCGGCGAGTTCGCGAAACACGCGCTGCGCGTCGAGCACGAGGGCGCGGGGCTGCGCCTGCACGGCTGGATCGCGCAGCCGGCGTATTCGCGCGCCAGCGCCGACCAGCAGTACCTCTACGCCAACGGCCGCGCGGTGCGCGACCGCAGTGTCGCGCATGCGGTCAGGCAGGCCTATGCCGACGTGCTCTACCACGGCCGCCAGCCGGCGTACGTGCTGTTCCTGGAACTCGAGCCGGCCCGCGTCGACGTCAACGTGCACCCGGCCAAGCACGAGGTGCGCTTCCGCGATGCGCGCCTGGTGCATGATTTCGTCTATCGCACGCTGCATGACGCGTTGGCCGGGACCCGCGCCGGCCTACAGCCGGCACCGGCAATGACGGCGGGCGCCGGCGGCGGCGCGGTCGCCTTGCAGGTCGGCGCACCGGCGTCGCCGCATTGGCAACCGTCGGCGCGCGACCAGTCCGGCCTGGCGCTGCGCATCGACGAGGCCCGCGCCGGCTACGCCGCGCTCTATGGCGCGCCGCCACAGGCCGCGCAGCCGATGTCCACCGCGCCCGCGGCGATGCCGGAGCACGACGAGGCCGGCATCCCGCCGCTGGGCTATGCGCTGGCGCAGCTGCATGGCATCTTCATCCTCAGCCAGTGCGCCGACGGCCTGGTGGTGGTGGACATGCACGCCGCGCACGAGCGCATCGGCTACGAGAAGCTGAAGACCGCACACGACAGCGAAGGCCTGCGCGTGCAGCCGCTGCTGGTGCCGCAGGCGGTCGCGGTGTCCGAACGCGAGGCCGATGTCGCCGAGCGCGAGGCCGCCACGCTGTCCGAACTCGGTTTCGAGGTCTCGCGCGGCGGGCCGCAGTCGCTGCTGCTGCGCGGCGTGCCGGCGCTGCTGGCCGAGGGCGACACCGAGGCGCTGTTGCGCGACGTGCTGGCGGACCTGCGCGAGCATGGCGAAAGCCGCCGCGTCGCCAGCGCGCGCGACGAGCTGCTGTCGACCATGGCCTGCCACGGCGCGGTACGCGCCAACCGCCGCCTGACGGTGCCGGAGATGAACGCACTGCTGCGGCAGATGGAGGCGACGGAGCGTTCCGGACAATGCAATCATGGGCGCCCGACCTGGGCGCGGTTCAGCCTGGCGGAGATCGATCGCTGGTTCATGCGGGGGCGTTGAAATGGGGAAGACGACACGAGTTGCCTGGATCGCTGCGGTTCTGGCGGCGGGCCTGGCCGGATGCGGACAGGACACGGCGCAGGATGTGGCCTCAGCATCGGACGACGGCGACGCGCCGGCCGCGGCACCGGCCGCCGATGCCGCCTTCGTGCGCGAGCTGGAAGCCTGGCGCGAGCAGCGGGAGGAAAGCCTGCTGGCGCCGGACGGCTGGACCGGCCTGGTCGGCCTGCACTGGATCGAGCTCAAGGCGCACTACGTCGGCAGCGACAGCGGCCTGCGCCTGGCCAAGGGGCCGCCGCGGATCGGCCTGCTGCAGCAACAGGACGGGCGCCTGTACTTCACGCCCGAGCGCGGCGTCGACCTCACCCTCGACGGCGAGCCTTTCACCGCCCGTGCCGAACTGCACGGCGACCGCAGCGAGACGCCGAGCGTGATCGGCTTCGACGGCGGCAAGGGCGAGATCAGCGTGATCGAGCGCGGCAACAGGCGCGCGCTGCGCGTGCGCCATGCCGAGGCCGAGGCACGGACCGGTTTCGCCGGTCTCGATTACTGGCCCGCCGATCAGGGCTGGCGCGTGCAGGGGCGTTTCGTCGCGCACCCGCCGGGCAAGACCATAGAGATCGCCAACATCATCGGCATGCTCGAGCCGATGCCCAATCCCGGTGCGGTCGAGTTCGAGCGCGACGGCCGGACCCATCGCCTGGAAGCGGTGGACGACGGCACGGGCGGCCTGTTCCTGATCCTCGCCGATCGCACCAACGGCCAAGGCAGCTACGGCGCCGGGCGCTACCTGGATGCGCCGGCCGCCGACGAAGCCGGGAACGTCGTGCTCGATTTCAATCGCGCCTACAACCCGCCGTGCGCGTTCACCGCGCATGCGACCTGCCCGCTGCCGCCGCAGGAGAACCGGCTCGACCTGGCGATCACCGCCGGCGAGAAGGCCTACGCCAAGCCCGCCATCTGATTCCCACGCAAAGCAAGGATGTCTTCATGCGCCTGTTGAACCGCCGTTCGCTCAAGTCGCTGCTGCTGTCGCTCGCCGTCGCCGCTGTCGCAGTGGCCGGTTTCGCTTTTGCCGAGAAGCCGCAGGTCGCGGCGCCGCCGTCCGCTGGCGTCGCGCCACCGGTGCCGCTGTTGTGGAAGGTGTCGGGCGAGTCCGGCGCCGTGTACCTGCTCGGCTCGTTCCATCTGCTCAAGCCCGCGGACTATCCGCTGTCGGCGGACGTGGACGCCGCGTTCGACGACGTCGACAAGCTGATCTTCGAGATCCCGCCGGACGAGATGAGCTCGCCCGCCCTCGGCATCAAGATGGGGCAGGCGGCCATGCGCACCGACGGCACCCTGCTCGACAGCGAGCTGCCCGAGGAAACCGCCGCGGGCCTCGAGCGCTGGCTGGACGCCAATGCCGCGACCCTGCAGAAGATGCAGTTGACCCCGCAGACCATGCAGATGTTCGAGCCCTGGTTCGTCGCGTTGATGGTCACCATCACCGAGATGACCAACTACGGCCTCGATCCGGCGCTCGGCCTGGATGCGCATTTCGCCACGCGCGCGCAGAAGGCCGGCAAGCCCACCTCCGGCCTGGAGACCGGCGATCAGCAGATCGCCTTCCTCGACGGTATGGATCGCAAGGAGCAGCTGCAGTTCCTGCAGGAGTCGCTCGACTCGACCGGCGTCGAGGGCCGCAAGGAGATCGAGAAGCTTCACGCCGCCTGGCGCGACGGCGATGCGCGGGCGATGTGGGAAGGGATGGCGGCGGAAATGCGCGAGCAGTTCCCGGCGCTCTACCGCCGCATCAACGTCGAACGCAACGACGCCTGGGTGCCGAAGATCGAGGCGATGCTGGGCGACGCCGCCGGCGGCAACACCCTGGTCGTGGTCGGCGCGCTGCACCTGCTCGGCGACGACGGCGTGGTCGAGAAGCTGCAGGCGAAGGGATTCGAGGTCGAGCGGATCTGTTCGGCGTGCGCGGCGACGGCGGCCAACTGATTCTTCGAATCGCTGCCGCTTCGCCGTACCCTTGAGGTGGGCCTTGGCCCACCGTTATCGTCCGCGATGACGCGCCGCCCATCCTCCGCGCCACTCGCCCCGGCCTTGTGCATGGCGCAAGAACGTTCAGATGTGCGCGAGCCAATGGCTCGCAAGCAGCACACCTTCACCCCGAAGGGGACAAGGAAAGCGGTCAATCACCGCCCGGTGAGGGCACCGCTTCCGAGCGGTCGGCCGGCGCCGGTCCGATCATGTCGATGCAATCCACCGGACAGGCCGGCACGCAGAGTTCGCAACCGGTACACAGCGGTTCGATGACGGAATGCATGCGCTTGGCGCCGCCTATGATCGCGTCGACCGGGCAGGCCTGGATGCACTTGGTGCAGCCGATGCAATCCGCCTCGACGATCAGAGCGACTTCCGGCGGACGATGGGTGCCGCGCGTGCGGTCGTAGGGCAAGGGGTCGCGTCCGAGCAGCCGCGCCAAGGCCCGCGCGCCGGCATCGCCGCCGGGCGGGCACCGATCGACGTCGACTTCGCCGGCCGCCAACGCTTCGGCGTAGGGGCGGCAGCCGTCGAAACCGCACTGCCGGCACTGCGTCTGCGGCAGCAGGCGGTCGATGCGTTCGATCAGGTCGGGCGTTGCCATGGAATTGACTCTCGGGATTGCTCCCGCAAAACCCCGGTTCGGGCGGGTGGCTGCGGCATGCCGCAGCCGGGACGTCGCGACTCCCGTCGCTCCCACATGACAGCGTGCCACGGGGCATGCCATTGAAGCGAGACGCTGTGGGAGTGGCGGCGGCATGCCGCCGCCGGGGAATCGCGACACCGGCCGGAGCGGCGGACCGGCCCCGCTATCGCACCGGCATGCCCGGCGCGGCGCCGGCGTCCGCGTCCAGCAGCGCCAGCGTACCGCCATCGAAGCCAGCCGACAGGATCATGCCCTCGCTGAGGCCGAAGCGCATCTTGCGCGGGGCCAGGTTGGCGATGAAGACCACGTTGCGCCCGACCAGCTTTTCCGGCTCGCCGTAGCTGGTGCGGATGCCGGAGAAGATCTGGCGGCGGCCGAGGTCGCCGGCGTCAAGCTCGAAGCGCAGCAGCTTGTCGGAGCCCTCGACGAACTCGCAGGCGACCACCCGACCGATACGCAGGTCGAGTTTCGCGAAATCGTCGATGCCGACGGTCGCGGGAGCGGCGGTCGTTGCGGCGTTCTTCGCCGCGGCATCGCCGGTCGCAGCCGCCTTCGCCTCCACTGGGGCTTGCGCGGCGGGCTTGAGGTCTTCCTTGCTGGCTTCGGTCATGGCGGCGATCTGCTTCGGGTCGAGTCGGGTGAACAGTGGCGCGTAGGTTTCGATCGCGTGGTCGAGCAGCGGCGCGTCGAGGTCCCGCCAGCGTTCGAGCGGCGCGGCGAGGAACGCCTCCGCCTGCGCCGTCACCGTCGGCAACACCGGCCGCAACGCTGCCGCCAGCACCCGGAACAGGTTCAGCCCCTGCGTGCAGACCGCCTGCAGTTCGGCATCGGCGGCGTCCCCGCTTTCAGCGGATCGTTTCGCGATCACCCAGGGCTTCTTCTCGTCGATGTAGCGATTGGCTTCGTCGGCCAGCGCCATGGTCATGCGCAGCACCGCCGCCGGCTCGTTGCGCTCGTAGGCCTCGCGGATCGGCGCCAGGCCGGCGACGAAGCGCGCGTACATGTCCGGCTCCGGCAGCGCCGCGGCCAGGCGGCCGTCGAAGCGCTTGCCAATGAAGCCCGCGCAGCGGCTGGCGAGGTTGACGAACTTGCCGACCAGGTCGGCGTTCACGCGGGCGACGAAGTCGGACAGGTTGAGGTCGAGGTCATCCACCCCGCCCGAGGACTTGGCAGCGTAGTAGTAGCGCAGCGCCTCGGGATGCAGCCCGCACTCGAGATAGGTACGGGCCATGACGAAGGTGCCGCGCGACTTCGACATCTTGGCGCCGTCGACGGTCAGGTAGCCGTTGACGTGCAGCCGCGTCGGCGCGCGGAAGCCGGCGCCGTGCAGCACCGCCGGCCAGAACAGGCCGTGGAAGTTGACGATGTCCTTGCCGATGAAATGGTGCAGCTCGGAGTCGCTGTCCGGCGCCAGGAACTCGAAGAAGTTCAGGCCCTCGCGCTCGCACAGTGCCTGGAAGCTGCTGAGGTAGCCGATCGGCGCGTCCAGCCACACGTACAGGAACTTGCCCGGATGGCCCGGGATCTCGAAGCCGAAGTAGGGCGCGTCGCGGGAGATGTCCCAGGCGCGCAGGCCGCCTTCGCCGTCCAGCCATTCCTGCAGCTTGGCCTTGACGCCGGGCACGGCCACGTCGCCGCGCAGCCATTCGCGCAGGAAGCCTTCGAACTGCCCGACCTCGAAGAAGAAGTGCTCGGACTCGCGCAATTCCGGCGCCGCGCCCGACAGCACCGAGCGCGGTTCCTTCAGATCGGTCGGCGCATAGGTGGCGCCGCAGTTCTCGCAGTTGTCGCCGTACTGGTCGGGCGTGCCGCAGTTCGGGCAGATGCCCTTGATGTAGCGGTCGGGCAGGAACATGCCCTTGGCAGGATCGTAGAACTGCGCCACCGAGCGCCGGCTGATGTGGCCGTTGTTGTCGAGCTTGCTGTAGATCGCCTCGGTCAGCGCGCGGTTGCCCGGCGAGTGGGTCGAATCGTAGTGGTCGAAGGCGACCCCGAAATCAGCGAAGTCGCGCTCGTGCCCGGCCTGGACGCCGGCGATGAAGGCCTCCGGCGTGGTGCCGGCCTTTTCCGCCGCCAGCATGATCGGCGTGCCGTGGGTGTCGTCAGCGCAGACGAAGTAGGTGGTGTTGCCGGCCATGCGCCGCGCACGCACCCAGATGTCGGCCTGGATGTAGCCCACCAGGTGGCCCAGGTGCAGCGGGCCGTTGGCATAGGGCAGGGCGGTGGAGACGATCGCGGTGCGGGACATGGCGGACGATGCGGAAACGGCCGGCGATTATCGCATGCCTGCCGCGGACGCCGGCCGCGCCGGTGGCGCGGTTCGCGTCCCCGTCGCCACGAACGGAAACGGCCCGGCGGATGCCGGGCCGTTCGAAGATTTCTCAGGGCCGCCGGCCCGTCACTCCCGCTGCCAGACCTGCTCGCGGCAGATGAAGGCGACGCACCCCGACACGCCGAGCCGGTTGGCATCGATCAGCTTGGCCTTGGACTTGTAGGTCTTGCCCTTGGCCGGATCGAGGATCGTGCCGCCGGACCACGCATCCTCGCCGTCGGGCTTCAGGTCCCAAAGGATCGTCATGCCCTCGATCGGTTTGCCCTTGTTGGCGCCGCTGCACTTGTCGCAGGTCGGGTCGGGCCCGCGGTCGGACTGCAGGATCTCGGCCACCTTGCCATACAGGGTGCCGTCGGCGGCCTCGGTGATTTCGACGATCGACTTGGGCTTGCCGGTCTCGTCGTCGATGGTCTTCCAGCGGCCGGTGGCCGAGTCCTGGGCCATGGCGGTCAGCGGTAGCAACGCCAGTGCAAGAACGAATGAACGCATACGCATGATTCCCTCCGGAAGATGGCCGGTCCGGCGTCATGCCGCTCCGGCGCGTGATTCAGGCCTTTATAACCGATTGCATGCCCTTCGCACGGCATGGCGTCGCACCCGTTCAGGCGACGGGGAAGACGGATCGGTGGCGGCGCAAGGAGTAGAATTGCCGCCATGCGATCAGACATCGGAGCATCTCCCGCGGCGGCCCATGCGGTTCAGGGCAGCCTGAAGCCACTCCCCCGCGTCCGCAACATCATCGCGATCGGTTCCGGCAAGGGCGGGGTCGGCAAATCGACCACGGCGGTGAACCTGGCACTTGCGCTGGCGGCCGATGGCGCGCGCGTCGGCGTGCTCGATGCCGACGTCTACGGCCCCAGCGTGCCGATGATGCTGGGCCTGTCGGGGCGGCCGGACAGCCCCGACGGCAAGTCGATCGTCCCGATGCGCGCGCACGGCATCGAGGCGATGTCGATCGGGCTGCTGGTCGAGCAGGACACGCCGATGATCTGGCGCGGTCCGATGGCAACCTCCGCATTGACGCAGCTGCTCAACGAAACCCTCTGGGGCGGGGACGACGGCCTCGACTACCTGATCGTCGACCTGCCGCCCGGCACCGGCGACATCCAGCTGACGCTGGCGCAGAAGATCCCGGTCGCCGGCGCGATCATCGTCACCACGCCGCAGGACGTAGCCACGCTGGACGCGCGCAAGGCGCTGAAGATGTTCCAGAAGGTCGACGTGGCGGTGCTCGGGTTGATCGAGAACATGGCCCAACATGTCTGCTCCAACTGTGGCCACGTCGAGCACCTGTTCGGCCAGGGCGGCGGCGAGCGCATGGCGGAGCAGTACGGCGTGCCGCTGCTGGGGTCGCTGCCGCTGGAGGCGGGCATCCGCGAGCAGGGCGATGCCGGCACGCCGGTGGTCGCCGCGCAGCCGGACTCGGCCGCGGCGCAGGCCTATCGCGAGACCGCGCGCCGGCTGGTGGAAGAACTGGCGAAGCGGCCGCGTGCGTCGATGCCGATTTCGGCCTCCTTGCTCTGAAGACCGGCCTCTCCCTCCGTAGGAGCGCGCCATGCGCGCGATGCCGCGGGCATTTCGCCGCCCGCAAGTCCCGGTGACCGGCGCGCCTGCCGGTCCGGCATCGCGGCATCACCGGATCCTGCAGGCACCCGCGGCATCGCGCGCATGGCGCGCTCCTACGGGGGTGGGCGATACACGTGAGGGGGCGCCGCCCTACAATGCCCAGCCCACAGCCGCAGTGAGGACGAACACCGCATGAGCATCAAGAGCGACCGCTGGATCCGACGCATGGCCGAGAACGGCGGCATGATCGAGCCGTTCGAGCCTGGCCAGGTCAAGCATGCGGCCGACGGCGAGCGCATCGTCAGCTACGGCACCTCCAGCTACGGCTACGACGTGCGCTGCTCGCGTGAGTTCAAGGTGTTCACCAATATCAATTCGACGATCGTCGACCCGAAGCACTTCGATCCGGGCAGCTTCGTCGATGTTGAGGCGGACCAGTGCATCATCCCGCCCAACTCGTTCGCGCTGGCGCGCACGGTCGAGTACTTCCGCATCCCGCGCGACGTGCTGGTGGTGTGCCTGGGCAAGAGCACCTATGCGCGCTGCGGGATCATCGTCAACGTGACCCCGCTGGAGCCGGAGTGGGAGGGCCACGTGACCCTGGAGTTCAGCAATACCACGCCGCTGCCGGCACGCATCTATGCCAACGAGGGCGTGGCGCAGATGCTGTTCTTCCAGTCCGACGCGGACGACGTCTGCGAGACCTCGTACAAGGATCGCGGCGGCAAGTACCAGGGGCAGCGCGGGGTCACCCTGCCGCGGACCTGATCAGTCCTCGAGGCGCGGCATCTCTCCGATCGTATCGATGCGTGGGGGCCGTTCCTGCGGAGACGGATCGAGCCGGCTCCTTCGTAGGAGTGCGCCATGCGCGCGATGCCGCGGGCATTTCGTCGCCGCAAATTCCGATGATCGGCGCGCCTGCCGATCCGGAATCGCGGCATCCACCGGATCCTGCAGGCACCCGCGGCATCGCGCGCATGGCGCGCTCCTACGGGCGGTGTCGTCCCGCAGGCGCGGCGCAGCATGCGCCATAAGGGTTGACAGGCCTAGTGTTCGGCGCCGGCGGCGAGCCTGTCGTCGACTTGCGTGACCAGCGCGGTGCGCAGCGCGATCCGCAGGCCCTCGGCCACGGTGTCCACACCCAGGCTGGCGGCGCCCGGATGGGCGGCGGCCTGCCGCGGCGAGTAGGGGATATGCACGAACCCGCCGCGCACCCGGCGCCGGCGCAGCGCATGCATCAGCCCGTAGAACACGTGGTTGCAGACGTAGGTGCCGGCGGTCTGCGAGATCTCGGCGGGAATCCCGGCCTGCAGCAGCGCCGCCAGCATCGCCTTGATCGGCAGCGTGCCGAAGTAGGCCGCGGGGCCGCCAGCGACCACCGGTGCGTCGATCGGTCGCGCCCCCGCGTTGTCGGCGATGCGCGCGTCGTCGACGTTGATCGCCACCCGTTCCAGCGACAGCCTCGTGCGGCCGCCGGCCTGGCCGACGCACAGCACCAACGCCGGTGCGGTCTCGCGGATCGCGGCGCGCAGCACGCGCAGCGACGCGCCGAACTCTACCGGCAGCTCGCGCGCGACCACGCGATGGCCGGCGATGCGTGCGCCGTGCAGCGCGGACACTGCCTGCCAACTGGGATTGTCCGACTCGCCGCCGAACGGCGCGAAGCCGGTCAGCAGCACCGTCGGCGTCGCGCGCCTGGTGGGTTTCGAAGTCATCGAAACACGATGAAGTACATCAACAGCACGTTGCAAGCCAGCAGCGGCAGCGCAGTGGCCACCTGTTGCCGGATCACCGCGTTCGGGTCCTTCAGTTCCAGCAGCGCCGCCGGCACCAGGTTGAAGTTGGCCGCCATCGGCGTCAGCAGGGTGCCGCAGTAGCCGGACAGCATGCCGATCGCCGCGAGCGGCGCGGGATCGGCACCGTGCACGCCCACCAGCAGCGGCAGGCCGATGCCGGCGGTCATCACCGGGAACGCGGCGAACGCATTGCCCATGATCATGGTGAACAGCGCCATGCCCACGGCATAGGCGACCACCACGACGAAGCGGTTCTCGATCGGGATCACCGCGCGCACCAGGCCGGCTACCGCATCGCCGACGCCGGCCGCGGCGAACACGCTGCCGAGCGTGGCCAGCAGCAGCGGCAGCAGCGCCGCCCAGCCGATCGCGTCGATCAGCCGCCGCGACTGCTCGACGGCCGAGGCCGGCGACTGCCGGGTCAGCCGGCACGCCGCCGCGACCGCCAGCACGCAGGCCAGGCCCAGCCCCACCAGCGTGGTCAGCTCGGCACCGAACAGGCGCACGCCGGCGATCTCGACATCGGCCAGCACTACCGCCACCAGGACGGTCACCACCGGGATCAGCAGCGCCGGCCAGAACAGTCGATTCCCGAGGCGCAGCGCCTCGCTTCGCTTCTCTTCCGGGCCGCTCTCGCGATAGCGGCCGCGCCCCAGTCCGCCGAAGCCGGCCAGGCACGCCAGCGTCACCACCACCGCGCCGACCACGGCCGCCGGCAGGCGGTCGGCGACCAGCAGCATCGCGCCCAGCAGGCCCCAGAACAGCGCCGTGGTATGGCGCCGCGGGTTGCCGCGGTCGCGCCAGCCGAGCACGGCGACCGCCGCCAGGTACAGCCCGGTGAGCCAGTAGACCCACTGCAGGGTGATCACGATGCGCGCTCTTCGGCGGCGGCGGCCAGTCGGGCCGCTTCGCGCGCCAGCCGTGCGTCCAGCCGCGACAGCCGCAGGGCGTGGATGGTGAAGGCGCAGAGCGCGGTCGGGATGCCCCAGAGCGCGATGTGCAGCGGTTCCAGCACGATGCCGTTCTCGGCGTAGAAGCCCTGCATCAGCAGCACCGCAGCGAAGGCGATGAAGATGTCCTCGCCGAAGAACAGTCCGACGTTGTCGGTCGCGGCCGACAGTGCCTTCAGCCGCTCGCGTTCGGCCTCCGGTAGCGCGCCGTGACGGGCCTCGGCCGCGCCTTCGGCCATCGGCACCAGCAGCGGCCGCACCGTCTGCGGATGGCCGCCGAGGCTGTTGAGGCCGAGCGCGGCGGTGATCTGCCGCGCGGCCAGGTAGACGATCAGCAGGCGCCCGGCGGTGGCGGCGCGCAGGGTCGCGATCCACGCCTGCGCGCGCTCCTTCAGCCCGTGGCGTTCGAGCAGTCCGATTACCGGCAGGGTGAGCAGGAAGATCGCGAGGTAGCGCTGCTTGGTGAAGGCCTCGCCCAGCAGTTGCAGTACCTCCACCGGTGTATAGCCGGCCACCAGCCCGGTGACCACGCCGGCGGTGACCACCACCAGCGCGGGATTCATGCGCAGGGCGAACCCCAGCACCACCAGGGCGACGCCGATCAGGGGCCAGTAGCTCATGCGGGGTCCTCGGAGCGCTCAACAAAATGCTCCCTCTCCCCCGACGGCGTCGGGGGAGAGGGCTGGGGTGAGGGGGCGAGCGCCGCAGGCGCGAGTGCTTTCAGTCGCCGCAACGGCAAGAGCCCCCCTCACCCTAACCCTCTCCCCCATCGCTGCGCGACGGGGGAGAGGGAATACCGGGCGCGACCACGGATACGCCGTCCGCCTCCAGCGCGTCGCGCAGCGCGCGTGCGAACGCGGCGGCGTCGGGGCGGTCGCCGTGCAGGCACAAGGTGTCGGCGCGGATCGGCACGCGGCTGCCGTCGCGGGCCTGCACCTCGCCCTCGCGCAGCATCGTGCGCACCTGCGCGAGCGCGCCGTCGAGATCCTCGATCACCGCGCCGGGCTGGCCGCGCGGAGTCAGCCGGCCGTCGGCCTCGTAGCCGCGCTCGGCGAAGACCTCCTCGGCCACCTGCAGGCCGAGCGCATGGCCCGCGTGCACCAGTTCCGAGCCGGCGAGGGCGTACAGCCACAGGTCCGCGCCGAGCGCGTGTACGGCGGCGGCAACGCCCTCGGCCACGGCCGGGTCGCGCGCGGCCAGGTTGTACAGCGCGCCGTGCGGCTTGACGTGGTGCAGGCGCGTGCCGGCGGCGTCGCAGATTGCCATCAGCGAGCGGCACTGGCGCAGCACCAGCGCATGCGCTTCCAGGGGCGAGAGCGGCAGTTCGCGGCGGCCGAAGTACGCGCGGTCCTCGAACGACGGGTGCGCGCCGATGGCGACGCCGTGGCGCAGGCACAGCGCCACCGTGGCGCGCATGCTGGCGTCGTCGCCGGCGTGGCCGCCGCAAGCGATGCTGGCCGAGCTGATGCAGGGCGCGATCGCGGCATCGTCGCCGCAACCTTCCCCGAGATCGCAGTTGAAGTCGATGCGCCTATGCATCCGCGCCTCGCCTGGAATCGATCGCCAACGCGATTCTGGTCAGGCGCTGGCGTTGCGCGCAAGCGGCCGCGTGCGCTTCGGCGGGCGTGCAGGGCGCGAACCGGAGCACATCCCCGGGCCGCAGTTGCGCCAGCCGCGGGCGGTCGGCGCGGATCGCGTGGCCGATGCGCGGATAGCCGCCGTGGGTCTGGGCATCGGCCAGCAGCACGATCGGGCAGCCGTCCGGCGGCAACTGCACGGTGCCGGGCGCGACCGGCTCGGAGATCCGCTCGTGCATGTCCGCCAGCGCCAATGCATCGCCTTCCAGGCGCAAGCCCTGGCGGTTGCTCGCGGCGGCCACGCGCCAGCGGCCGGTGAACAGCGCGTCCACCGGCGCGGTGGCGTCACCCCCGGCCAGTACGCGGATGCGCGATGGGACCGACAGGTCGAGGTCGGGCGTTCCGTCGATCCACCATGGCGCGATCGACAACCGTTCGACGGCGGGAACGCCTTCGGCGCCGAGTTCCAGCACATCGCCTGCCGCCAGCGCGCGCCCATGCACGCCGCCGAAGCCGCCGCGCAGGTCGGTGCTGGCGCTGCCGAGCGTGTCCGGCAGCGCCAGCCCGCCGGCGACCGCCAGGTAGGCGCGTGCACCCTTGCGGCAGCGGCCGAGGACGAGGGTGCTGCCGGCGGGCAGTTGCACCGGCCGCCAGCCCGGAATCGCGGTGCCGTCGACTTCGGCGTCGATCTCCGCGCCGCACAGCGCGATCCGCGCTGGCTTTCGGAACCGCAGCCGTGGCCCGGACAGCGCGACTTCCAGCGTCGCGGCGTCGGCGGCGTTGCCGGCCAGCAGGTTCGCCACGGCGTGCGAATACAGGTCCAGCGCGCCGGCGCTGCCGATGCCGAGATGGCGCAGGCCGACGCGGCCGTCGTCCTGCACTGTCGTCGCCAGGCCCGGCGCGAGCACCTCGATGCTCATGCTGCCTCGTCGTCGGTGGCCGCCACGAAGCGCACGCGCCGCCCGGGTTCGAGCAGCGCCGGCGCCGGCCGCGCCGGGTCGAACAGGACCAGCGGGGTGCGGCCGAGAATGCGCCAGCCACCTGGGCTCTCGCGCGGGTAGATCCCGGTCTGCGCGCCGCCGATCGCCACGCTGCCGGCAGGAATGCGTGCGCGCGGGGTATCCATGCGCGGCATCGCCAGGCGTGGATCGAGCCCGAGCAGGTACGGGAAGCCCGGTGCGAATCCCAGCATCGCCACCCGGTAGTCGCCGGCCGTGTGCAGCGCGATCACTTCCTCGGCGGTGATGTCGGCATGCGCGGCCACGGCCTCCAGGTCGGGTCCGTGCTCGCCGCCGTAGCGGACCGGGATCTCGAGCGGCGGCTGGTGGCCCGGGTCGCGGTCGCCGGCCGCGGCCAGGTCTTGTGCCTGCAGCCAGCGCTCGGCGTGCTGCAGCGGGTCGTCGTCCGGGTCGGAACGATCGTCGTCGACGAACAACGCCAGCGATGCGTACGCCGGTACGATGTCACACAGCCACGGCGGCCGCCGGGCGTCGATGACCGCGGCCAGCGCGTGCACGCGGCGGTTGGTGTCGTCGTCGATGCGTTCGCCCAGGCGCAGCAGCAGCGCCTCCTCGCCCAGGCGTTCGATCGTGAAGCCGGTCACCCCGGCAGCGCGTCGCGCAGGCGCGCCACTCGCTCGACCAGCGCCTCGGGCGTGTACGGCCGCGCCGCCACCCGGCCCCAGACCGGCGCCGGCCAGGCGGGATCGTGCTCGAACCGCGCGATCGCGTGGACGTGCAGCTGCGGCACCAGGTTGCCGAGCGCGGCGACGTTGAGCTTGTACGGCCGGAACACCTCGCGCAGCAGGCGCGAGGTGCGGTCGATCTCGTCGGCCAGCGCATGGCGATGGTCGGGCGCCAGGTCGATCAGCTCGCGCGCGTCGGCGATGCGCGGCACCAGCACCAGCCAGGGATAGTTGGCGTCGTCCATCAGGCGCAGTTCGCACAGCGGCAGCGAGGCCAGCGGGTGGGTGTCGGTGGCCAATTGCGGGTGCAGGGTGAAGCCGTCGGTGGTGGCGGATCGGTTCATCGTGTTTGGGCCGGGCGTAGCGTCGGGGGCGGGTGCTTCGTGGTTTCCGCAGCCGCAGATCAAGGAAATGGCGACGTACCGCCCCCTCTCCCGTTTACGGGGCGAGAGCACGCGGCTTGCGCGCCAATGGCGCGCGTGTGATCGAGCGCCCGCTCCGCTGGAGCGGGCCGGGGCGCGGAGCGGGGTTGGGGTGAGGGGAACGCCGGAGCAGGCGGCAATTGGGTACAGGTGGTGCTTCGAGTGTCAGCTTTTACCGCACTCGGGCTGATGTTGGAGAGCCGACCGCATCGGCTCCGCCATGCCCTCACCCCAGCCCTCTCCCGCAAGCGGGAGAGGGAGCAGAGCGTGGGATCCCGCAGGCGGGAGAGGGAGCAGAGCGCGGGATCCCGCAGGCGAGGGCGGGGCAGGGCGCGGGATGCGTCCGGAAGCCATCAGAGCGGGCGTCACGGACATGCATCACGACAGTGCCTTCTCCAAGAAGGCCAGCGTGCGCCGGTGCGCCAGTGCGGCGCTCGGCGCGTGGTAGTGGCGCGGGTCGACGTCGCGGTTGAAGCCGTGCCCGGCGTCCTCGTAGACGTGGATTTCGGCTTCGGGCAGGTGTTTGCGATGCGCCTCGATGTCCGCCGCCGGAATCGAGGCGTCGTCGCCGCCGAAATGCAGCAGCAGCGGCGCGAGCGGCTGTTCTTCCTCCAGCAACGGCACCGTGCGCGCGCCGTAATAGCTGACCGCGGGCAGGCCGAGCCGGGTGTTGGCGAGGAAGGCGACGCTGCCGCCCCAGCAGAAGCCGATCGCCGCGACCTTGTGGCCTTCGGCCTGCAGCGGCAGCGCGGCGGCGGCGACCAGTTGCACCGCGCGGTCGAACCCCAGCGCCGACGCCAGCTCGCGCCCACGCGCGAACCCGTCTTCGCCGTAGTCCAGCTCGACGTTGCGTTCCACCGGGTCGTACAGCGCCGGCGCCAGCGCCACGTAGCCCTCGGCCGCGTAGCGCTCGACCACGCTGCGCATATGCGTGTTGACGCCGAAGATCTCCTGGATCACCACGATCCCGCCGCGCGGCGCGCCGTGCGGCGGATCCGCGCGCCAGCCGTCGATCGTGCCGTGCGCTGTCGCAATCGCGATGTCCCGGCCCATCGGCAACTCCCTTCCGCTGCGTCGGGTCGATTCTAACGCCGGATGGAGAAGGCCCATGTGGAGGTGCCCGTAGGAGCGCGCCATGCGCGCGATACCGCGGGCATTTCCCCGCCTGCGAATTTCGGCGACCGGCGCGCCTGCCGGTCCGAAATCGCGGCATCCACCGGATCCGGCCGATACCCGCGGCATCGCGCGCATGGCGCGCTCCTACGGGGTGGGTCGCGTTCGCATTCGTGCAGCGCCGCCGTGGTATCGCGCCAAGGCTTCGCCGCGATCGGCGTCAGTCGCGGTCTTCGGACAATTCGCGGCCGATCACATCGGATTCTTTCGGCACCCGCGGTATCGCGCGCATGGCGCGCTCCTACGGTGTGGATCGCCGTCGCGATATTGCGCCAAGGGTCGCGCCGCGATCGGCGTCAGCCGCGGTCCTCGAACAGTTCGCGGCCGATCAGCATGCGGCGGATCTCATTGGTGCCGGCGCCGATCGCGTACAGCTTGGCGTCGCGCAGGATGCGGCCGGTCGGGTATTCGTTGATGTAACCGTTGCCACCCAGCGACTGGATCGCCTCCAGCGCCACCTGCACCGCGGCCTCGGTGGCCTGCAGCAGGCAGGCGGCGGCGTCGATGCGCGACCTGTGGCCGGCGTCGTAGTCGCGCGCCACCTGGTAGGCGAACGCGCGCGAGCACTGCAGCGCGGTGTACATGTCGGCGAGCTTCGCCTGCATGATCCCGAACGTGCCGATCGGCGCATCGAACTGCCGCCGCTCGCGCACGTAGGGCAGGGTGATGTCGAGGGCCGATTGCATCAGCCCCAGCGGCCCACCGGTCAGCACCAGGCGCTCGGTGTTGAGGCCGCTCATCAGCACGCGCACGCCCTGGTGCACCCCGCCCAGCACGTTCTCGTCCGGGATCTCGCAATCCTCGAACACCAGCTCGCAGGTGTTGGAGCCGCGCATGCCCAGCTTGTCGAGCTTCTGCGCGGTCTTGTAGCCCTTCATCCCCTTCTCGACGATGAAGGCGGTCATGCACTGGCTGCCCGCGTCCTTGCCGGCGGTGCGCATGTAGACCACCAGCACATCGGCCTCGGGGCCGTTGGTGATCCACATCTTGCTGCCGTTGGCGATCCACACATCGCCCTTCTTTTCCGCGCGGCAGCTCATCGAGCCCACCACGTCGGAACCGGCGCCCGGCTCGCTCATCGCCAGCGCACCCTTCCATTCGCCGCTGCACAGCTTCGGCAGGTACTTCTCGCGCTGCGCCTGGTTGCCGTTGACGTACAGGTTCGACACGCACAGATTGGAATGCGCGCCGTAGCTCAGCCCCACCGAACCGGAGGCGCGCGAGATTTCCTCCATCGCCACCAGGTGGGCGAGGAACCCCATCCCGCTGCCGCCGAACTCGTCCGGCACCGTCATCCCCAGCAGCCCCATCTCGCCGAGTTTCGGCCACAGGTCCTGCGGGAACGCGTTCTCCTGGTCGATCGCCTCGGCCCGCGGCGCGATTTCCGCCTCGGCAAAGCGCCGCACCGCGTCGCGCAGGGCGTCGAGTTCCTCACCGAGTGGAAATGTACGCATAGGCTAGAAACGAGTGGAGAGAAGTGAGAAATGAGAGAAAGAAAAAGCAGTGGCAACGGCGCAGGGTCAGGGGGGAGGGAGTGAGCATAGCTGCTCTTACTCGTTTCTCACTCCTCTCCACTCACTCCTGCTCTAGTGTCCTCGAACACGCCCCTGGAAACGCGGCGCCGCGCGGCCCAGCGGCAGCTTCAGCTTGCCGATGATCTCGATGCGCTCCTCGGCCAGGCGGTCGGCGGCCTTGTAGGTCGGGATGCGGTCGCGCTCGGAGATCTCGTAGATGCGCGCCAGGTTGTGGTAGATCGTGCGCATCATGCGCATCGCGCGTTCGCGGTTGTAGCCGTCGATCTCCAGCGACACGTTCATCACGCCGCCGGCGTTGACCGCGTAGTCCGGCGCGTACAGGATCCCGCGCTTCTCCACCTCGTCGCCGATCTCGTTGGTCGCCAGCTGGTTGTTGGCGGCGCCGCAGATGACCTTGGCCTTCAGGCGCGGCAGGGTGTCCTCGTTGACGGTGCCGCCCAGCGCGCACGGCGAGTACACGTCGGCGGCGACGTCGTAGATGTCGTCCAGGCCCACCGCCTCGGCGCCGTACTCGCTCACCGCGCGGTCCACGCGCTCCTTGTTGATGTCGGTGACGAAGATCTTCGCGCCGCGCTCCTTGAGCAGCTTCACGAACTCGATGCCGACATGGCCCAGGCCCTGCACCGCGTAGCTGTACTTGCCGACTTCCTCGTCGCCGAACTTCCGGTTCAGCGAGGCCATCAGGCCCTGCAGCGTGCCGTAGGCGGTGAATGGCGACGGATCGCCGGAACCGCCGTGCACCTGGTGCACGCCGGTCACGTACTCGGTCTCGCGGTACACGAACTCCATGTCGTTGACGTCGATGCCGACGTCCTCGGCGGTGATGTAGCGCCCGCCCAGCGACTCGACGAACTGGCCGAACGCGCGGAACAGCGCCTCGGACTTGTCGCTGGCCGGATCGCCGATGATCACCGCCTTGCCGCCGCCGATGTTCAGGCCCGCCACCGCGTTCTTGTAGGTCATGCCACGCGACAGGCGCAGCACGTCGTTCAGCGCTTCCTGCTCGCTCTTGTACGGCCACATGCGGGTGCCGCCCAGGGCCGGGCCCAGCACCGTGTTGTGGATCGCGATGATGGCCTTCAGGCCCGCGTCCTTGTTGTGGCAGAACACGATCTGCTCATGGCCGTACTTGTCGAGGTGTTCGAAAATCATCGCAAACTCCGCTGCGGCGAGGATTCGCTGTGGCGAACGACGCCGGCCGTTTTTAGGGTGGGTGGTGATGCTGGACGTGAAGCGGCGCCAAACAGGCGCCGATGGGGGCCGCATTCTACGCCTGTCCCTGGACAAAAGCCCGCATGGCCCGGCGCGGCGGTGCCGCGCGCGAACCGCGCGAACGCGCCGCAGCCGGGCGACGACGCGCCGCCGCGTGGCTTCCGGCGCGGGTGGTAGCCGCCCCCACCCGTAGGAGCGCGCCATGCGCGCGATGCCGCGGGTGTTGGCAGGATCCGGTGAATGCCGCGATTCTGGACCGGCAGGCGCGCCGGTCACCGAAATCCGCGGGCGGCGCCATGCCCGCGGCATCGCGCGCATGGCGCGCTCCTACGGGGGTGGTAACGGTTACAGCTGGGATTCGATCGGTACCCAGCGCAGGGCTCGCGCCATCGCGCGCTGCAGCACGGTCGAGTCCGGTTCGGTGGCGAACACCTGCGGCGGGCTGGCGGCCGAATCCAGCCAGCGCAGCTCGCCGTCCGCATTCAGGTAGACCCACCAAGCCAGCTCCGGGCTGGTCAGCAGCAGGTACTCGTCGCGCAATGCGCGTGCGATCGTCGGCTCGTCGAACAGCACCCCCATCTCGGTGTTCAGGTCGATCGAGCGCGGGTCCATGTTGAACGAGCCGATGAAGCCGCGGCGGTCGTCGACCACGTACGCCTTGGTGTGCAGGCTGGCGCCGCTGCTGCCGAACACGCTGGTGCCGGCCGACACGCGCGCCCGCGTCTCGTGCAGCTTGATCCCCGTGCGCAGTAGGCGCTCGCGGTAGTTGCTGTAGCCGCTGTGCACGGCGAGCACATCGTTGGCCGCCAGCGAGTTGGTCAGCACGCCCACGTACACGCCGTGGCGCCGCACCAGTTCCGCCAGCCCGGCCACGCCCTCGCTGCCGGGCACGAAGTAGGGCGAGATCAGCAGCGCCTTGCTCCGGGCCGAGCGCAGGTCGTCCATCACGTGCTCGATCAGCCAGCTCGCGCGTTCGTCCTGGTCGCGCTTGACCGGCGGGTCGGACACGATGCGGAGCCGGTCGCTCCAGAACGGAGTGAGCTCCTGCGCGGCGTAGCGGCGCACGCTGGGCGAGGCGTCCACGCGATCGAGGAAGCGCCGCGCCTCGGCGCTGCGCGCCTCCTCGTGGATGCCGGCGAGCACGTCGGCCAGCCTGCGCTCGGACTGCTTGCTGAGCGCGGCGATCGGCACCACCGCCTCGCTGTTCCAGAACGTATCGAAGATTTCGCTGGCCTGGTTGACCGCCGGGCCGAACAGCATCAGGTCGAGATCGCGGAAGTTGGTGTCGACGGCGGCGTCGAAGTACTCCATGCCGATGTTGCGCCCGCCCACCACCGCCACCCGGCCGTCGGCGATCCACGCCTTGTTGTGCATGCGGTGGGTGATGCTCCAGCTGCGCTGCACCATCTCCAGCAGGCGGCCCAGGCCGTCGCGGTTGCGGAACGGGTTGTAGACGCGGATCTCGACGTTCGGGTGCTGGTCCATCGCCAGCAGCGCGGTGTCCTTGCCGGAGGTGTTGATGTCGTCCAGCAGCATCCGCACCCGCACCCCGCGCTCGGCCGCCTGCCAGGCCTCGTCGAGCAGCAGGTGGCCGGTGAGGTCGTCGTGCCAGATGTAGTACTGCAGGTCCAGGCTGCGCCCGGCCTGGCGCGCCGACAGCGCCCGCGCCGCGAACGCGTCCAGCCCGTCGGGAATCAGGATCACGCCGGTCTTGCCCGGATTGCGGTCGAGCAGCGGCATCAGCTCGCGGTCGAGCGCCGTCTGGTCGCGCTGCACCGCCAGCGCATGCCCCGGCGCCCCGGTGGCCGGTGGCGTCAGGTGATCGGCCAGCAACACCCCGCTGACCACCAGCGCCACGAAGGTGAACGCCCCCCAGGCGAGGATTTTTCGCAATCGTTTTCTCATGGGAGCCCCTGCATGCCGGCGCCGCCATTGTATGTGCCCGCAGCCGACCGCGGCGCTCCCCCCGTAGGAGCGCGCCATGCGCGCGATGCCGCGGGCATTGCGCCGCCCGCGAATTCCGGCGACCGACGCGCCTGCCGGTCCGGCATCGCGGCATCCACCGGATCTGCCGGCACCCGCGGCCGCCCCGACGCACAACGCACCGTAGGAGCGCGCCATGCGCGCGATGCCGCGGGCATTACGCCGCCCGCGAATTCCGGTGACCGGCGCGCCTGCCGGTCCGGAATCGCGGCCTCCACCGAATCCTGCCGGCACCCGCGGCCGCGCCGACGCACAACGCACCGTAGGAGCGCGCCATGCGCGCGATACCGCGGGTATTACGCCGCCCGCGAACTCCGGTAACCGGCGCGCCTGCCGGTCCGGAATAGTGGCATCCACCGGATCCTGCCGGCACCCGCGGTATCGCGCGCATGGCGCGCTCCTACGGAAGGCGACACATCCGGCCGACGTGTGCATCATTCAGCCACAGGACCGCCAACACCCCCGCGCTACAATCGGCGGATCACAGATTCCGCAGGAATGCGCGCCATGAGCACGCCCGCCAGCCAGATGCCGGAGACCCGGCCCGACACCACCCCGCTGCGCTTCGTTACCGCCGCCAGCCTGTTCGATGGCCACGACGCCGCCATCAACATCATGCGCCGGCTGATCCAGGCCCAGGGCGCCGAGGTCATCCACCTCGGCCACAACCGCTCGGTCGAGGACGTGGTGCGCGCCGCCCTCCAGGAGGACGCCGACGCCATCGCCCTGTCCAGCTACCAGGGCGGCCACGTCGAGTACCTCAAGTACATGGTCGACATGCTGAAGGAGCGCTGCGCCCCGCACATCCGCGTGTTCGCCGGCGGCGGCGGCACCATCACTCCGGAGGAGATCCGCGAACTCGAGAACTACGGCGTCGAGCGCATCTACCACCCCAACGACGGCATGAAGATGGGGCTGGTGGAAATGATCGAGGACGTGGTGGGCCGCGCCAGCGCGGCCCGGGAATCGGGAATCGGGAATCGGGAATCGGAAGAGCACGAGATGCCGGCGATCGACGATGAGATCGCCATCGGCCGCGTGCTCAGCGCCATCGAGGACGGCCAGTTCTCCGACGCCCAGCTCGCCCTGATGCGCAAGGCGTGGGCCAATCCCCGCTCTCTCGATTCCCGATTCCCCATTTCCCATTCCCGGATGCCGACCACGCCAGTGGTCGGCATCACAGGCACCGGCGGCGCCGGCAAGTCCTCCGTCACCGACGAGCTGCTCAACCGCTTCCTCGCCAGCTTCCCCGAGATGCGCATCGCCGTGATCTCGGTCGATCCCACCCGCCGCCGCACCGGTGGCGCGCTGCTGGGCGACCGCATCCGCATGAACTCCCTGCGCAGCCACCGCGTCTACATGCGCTCCATGGCCACCCGCCGCCAGCACGCCGCCACCAGCGCCGTGCTCAAGGACGGCATCGCCTTCCTCAAGGGCCTGGGCTACGACCTGGTGATCGTGGAGACCGCCGGCATCGGCCAGTCCGACTCGGAGATCGTCGACCTGGTCGACTTCCCCATGTACGTCATGACCAGCGACTACGGCGCCGCCAGCCAGCTGGAGAAGATCGACATGCTCGACTTCGCCGAGCTCATCGTGCTCAACAAGTACGACAAGCGCGGCGCCGAGGACGCCCTGCGCGACATCCGCAAGCAGTGGAAGCGCAACCGCGTCGCCTTCCAGGTCAAGGACGAGGACGTCCCCGTCTATCCCACCATCGCCAGCCAGTTCAACGACCCCGGCGTCAGCTGGATGTTCGTGAATCTTTGCCGCTTGTTGCGGCAAAGATTGGGAATGGGGAATGGAGAATCGGGAATGGAAAAAGCGGGTGACCCCGACCGCGGCGCCCCCCCCGTAGGAGCGGCCCATGGCCGCGATACCGACGCCCCTGACCGAACCGCGAAAGCCGCGACACCCGGCTCCCCTGCAGGAGCGACGGAAGTCGCGACCTCCAGCCCCGACGCAAGCGCCGCGACTCCCGACGCTCCCGCAAAAGGCGCAAGGCCTGCCGGCGCGCCGGCGCACTGCGACTTCCGCCCCCACCTCGACACCACCCTCAAGGAACCCCGTGCCACGGTGCTGATCCCGGGCAACCGCATCCGCTACCTGGCCGAGATCGCCGAGCAGGGCAGGGCGATCAACGCCTCCATCGAGAAACAGGCCGAAGCCGCCGACCGCGCCCAATCCTTCTGGCAGTCCCTGCAGGAACTCGCCGACCCCAAGCTGCCCAAGGCCCTTGACCTCTACGACAGCGCCGACGTCACCCCGGCCGCCGACGTCACCCCGACGAAGGGTTCCGCCGTCACCCCGGCGAAGGCCGGGGTCCAGTCTGCGGGCGATGCCATGGATTCCGGCCTACGCCGGAATGACGGCGAGGGCACCGACCGCCCCGAGGGCGGCCGAAATGGCGGCCAAGCCCCCGACCGCACCCTCCTCACCCTCCGCCAACGCTACAACGACGCCATCCAGTCCCTCACCGCCGAGTCCCTCAAGCTCCTCCGCGACTGGCCCCAGCGCCTCAAATCCATCACCGACGACACCACCGCCTACGAAGTCCGCGGCCGCGCCATCGAGGTGCAGAACTACCGCGAGTCCCTCAGCCACCAGAAGGTCCCCAAGATCGCCGCCCCCACCTACAAGTCCTGGGGCGAGCTGCTCACCTTCCTCGGCAAGGAGAACCTGCCCGGCAGCTATCCCTACACCGGCGGCGTCTACCCCTACCGCCGCACCGGCGAGGACCCGATCCGCATGTTCGCCGGCGAGGGTACCCCCGAGCGCACCAACCGCCGCTTCCACTACCTCTCCGTCGGGCAACCCGCCGCGCGCCTGTCCACCGCCTTCGACTCGGTCACCCTCTACGGCGAGGACCCGGCCCCGCGCCCCGACATCTACGGCAAGATCGGCAACTCCGGCGTCAACATCCCCACGCTGGACGACATGAAGAAGCTCTACTCCGGCTTCGACCTGTGCGCCCCCACCACCAGCGTGTCGATGACCATCAACGGCCCGGCGCCGATGATCCTGGCGCTGTTCATGAATACCGCCATCGACCAGCAGGTGGAGAAATACCTCAAGGCCGAATCCGCCCGCTGGGCCGAAACGGAACAAAAACTCGAGAAATTCTTCGAAGGCCGCCCGCGCCCCCGCTACCACGGCGACCTGCCGCCCACCAACGACGGTCTCGGCCTGGGCCTGCTGGGCGTGACCGGCCAGGAGATGGTGGACCGCGACACCTACGACAGGATCAAGGCCGAGACCCTCGCCACCGTGCGCGGCACCGTGCAGGCCGACATCCTCAAGGAGGACCAGGCCCAGAACACCTGCATCTTCAGCACCGAGTTCGCCCTGCGCATGATGGGCGACATCCAGCAGTACTTCGTCGACCACAAGGTGCGCAACTTCTACTCGGTCAGCATCTCCGGCTACCACATCGCCGAGGCCGGGGCCAACCCGATCAGCCAGCTGGCCTTCACCCTCAGCAACGGCTTCACCATCGTCGAGTACTACCTCGCGCGCGGCATGGACATCGACGACTTCGCGCCCAACCTGTCGTTCTTCTTCTCCAACGGCATGGACCCGGAGTACACCGTGATCGGCCGCGTCGCCCGCCGCATCTGGGCGCGCGCCATGCGCGAGCGCTACGGCGCCAGCGCCCGCAGCCAGATGATGAAGTACCACATCCAGACCAGCGGCCGCAGCCTGCACGCGCAGGAGATCCAGTTCAACGACATCCGCACCACGCTGCAGGCCCTGTACGCCCTGTTCGACAACTGCAACAGCCTGCACACCAACGCCTACGACGAGGCCATCACCACGCCCACCGAAGAGAGCGTGCGCCGCGCCGTCGCCATCCAGATGATCATCAACAAGGAGCTGGGCCTGAACTTCTGCGAGAACCCCTGGCAGGGCAGCTTCATCGTCGACAAGCTGACCGACATCGTGGAAGAGGCCGTGTACAAGGAATTCGAGGCCATCAGCGAGCGCGGCGGCGTGCTCGGCGCCATGGACACCATGTACCAGCGCGGCAAGATCCAGGAAGAGTCGATGTTCTACGAACACAAGAAGCACGACGGCAGCCTGCCGCTGGTCGGCGTGAACACCTTCCTGCCCAAGGAGCACGCCGGCGAGATCGCCACCGAGATCGAGCTGATCCGCTCCACCAAGGCGGAGAAGGGCCAGCAGATCGAGAACGTGCAAGCCTGGCAGGAATCACGCAACCGCCTGGCGCCGGAAGGGGAGACCGACCACGGCCACGTGGTGGAGGACGACGAAGCCGCCGCCACCGAACCGCACGACGGCCACGGGCTGGGCTATCTGCAGAACGCGGCGCGGGAAAGGCGCAACGTGTTCGAGGCGCTGATGGAGGCGGTGAAGACGCACAGCCTGGGGCAGATCAGCCATGCCCTCTACGACGTCGGCGGCGAATACCGCCGCAACATGTAGCCCCGCCGAGCCCCTCTCCCGCTTGCGGGAGAGGGGTTGGGGTGAGGGCAGCCCGCGCAGCTGACGCGCGACGCTCAACCAGATCAAGGAAACCCAACACCCTCATGCCCCGACTCGCCGAGCAGATCAAGGAAGCCCTGGCCGCCTTCGCCGGCATCGAGCAGCCGCCCGCACTCATCGGCGGGCTGGCCCTGGCGGCGCATCAGGTGATCCGGGCCACCGAGGACGTGGACTTCCTGGTCGATGGCGACGAGGCCGACCGGCTGCACGACATACTCATCGGCCTCGGCTACACCTGCATCCATCGGAGCGAGAACGCCGCGAACTACGTCAGGGGCGATGAAGGGCTCGACCTGCTGTACGCCCATCGCCCCATCGCCCGGCGCCTGCTGCAAGAAGCCGAGCCTCGCGACACGGCGATGGGGCGGCTGCGCGTCATCAGCGCCGAGGGCCTGATCGCCTTCAAGCTGCAGGGATACGTCAACGACGCTTCCCGTGTCCGGGACCTCGACGACATCCGCTCCCTGTTGCACCAGCATCACGCCAGCCTCAACATGGCCGAAGTCAGGGAATACTTCGCCCTGTTCGACCGACAGGAACTGCTCGATGAGCTCCTCGCGCAAGCCACCCAGCCCGGCGCCTGACCCGCTGCCCGAACCGGTGCTGGTGCGTGAAGCCGGCGTTCCTTACCGTCCGGGACCCGCGGCCGACCCGTTTGAGCGCTGGTTGGAACTGATGGAAGTGGTCGAAGCCCTGTGCCCGCAATGGCCGCGACGCGCGCCGACGATCGGGCGGGACTATCGGCTGTGAGTCCGATGCGCGACAAGGGGGCGCAGAGCATGTCGGAGGAAACAACGCAGGAGCAGCCGGAGTGCCCGCATCGCTTGCGTCGCCCGCCCCCCCAGGCATCGCTTGTTCGAGGTCATGATCGCCTTCGGCGTGCTGCTGATCTCGGCGGTTTCCGTGTTCGTGGCCTACAACGCCAACCGCACCCAGGGGCGGATACTGGTGGCCAGCGTGTGGCCGTCCCTGGTATTCGGCACCAGCACTGCCTCGCCGGAAGGACTGCCGCAGGTATCCCTCGATCTGCTGAACCGCGGTGTCGGCCCGACGCGCGTGCGTTGGGCCGAGGTGTCGTACAAGGGCCAGCCCGTATCCGACCTTCTTCGTTGCTGGCGGCATGCTGTGGTGCGGTGGAGGACGATCCCGGACTATTGGTCATAAAAAGCGCCATCCAGCATCGCGTGGGTGAGTGCCGACGAATGAATCCAGATCATGCGCGTCCGCCCGGTGGATGCGCCGTCCCCGACCTATAAGGCGCTTGACGATTCACTGGGCGACGTCCGTATACGGCTTTGCTATTGCTCGGTATTGGACGAGTGCTGGATGCTGGACAGCAAGCTTCCGGAGCCTGCGGTGGTGCGGGACTGTTCGGCTGCGGGGGGGTGCTGTGGGAGAGCGGGTCGTGACGCCGGCAGCAGCTCCGCTAGTAGGCGTGACCTTCCTGCCGAGGCGACGAAGAACCGTCGGTCGTGCGCGACGGGCATGGGCCCGGCTATTGCAGAACGCAGCGCGCCGGAAAGGCGTAGTGTGTTCGAGGCGCCGATGGAGGCAGTGAAGACGCATAGTCTAGGCCAGATCAGTCGCGCTGTATGACGTGGGTGGGGAGTATCGGCGCAATATGTAGCGGTCGTCGCTGCAAGATAGCGCGCACAAAGTGTTCAAGCATGGGCAGAGGCGCGCGTCGCGATAAAGTCATTATTGAGGTTATGGTGGCACGCGAAAGTCGTTCCGAAGAAGGGCGAAAAGCAGGGAGAGAGTCATGTCGCTAGAAACTCAAGATATCGAAAGGCTAAAGAACTCCATAAGAAATAGCTTTCGGGTTAGAGAGAATCAAAATCCAGTTTATGTTGATATCGGTGGAAACCTAAGAAGGTTCGAAAGTGATCAACACCAAGTTCTGTTTGGGCGGCGAGGCTCAGGAAAGTCATGCTTGCTGGTACATTTTATGCAAGCCAGTTCGAAGCGGAGTGGCGTAAGGGTCATCTACGTTGGAGTTGACGAAATCAAGAGGCTTGGATTTCCTGACATCCTTGTAAGACTATTGCTCTCTGTGTTCGAGTCTCTACCCGGAGCGAAGCGACGCTTTTGGCAGCTTCATCGATCCCCACTTCATAAGTTGATTGTTGAACTGCGAACCTTATTGGATGAGCCCGAGAGCGCTGAGACAAGTAGAAGAGATAGTGACGAGCGAAGTAGGTCAATTCAAGCGGGAGCAGAGTACGTAGGATCTGCACAGGTGAAGGTTGGCAGCAGAGCAGGACGCGAAGTTACAAGTGCGTACACCAGCAAGAAGTTGGATCAACTGGAGCGGCATCTGCAAGACTACAAGGCGGTTTTAAGGCGTGCGCTTCAGCCTGAAGGGCGAGCCTTCGTTCTGGTAGATGATTTTTACCTGATTAATAGAGAGATGCAACCGAATGTCATCGACTATCTCCACAGGCTGCTTCGAGGTACCAATTATTATTTAAAAGTTGCAACAATCAGGCATCGAACATCGTTACGGAAACACGAAGGGCAAACAGTTGGGGTCGAATTATTTCAGGATGTTGAAGAGATAAGTCTAGATAAGACATTTGAAGATTTTGAGGCCACAGACACATATTTGCACGCAATGCTTCAAAGCATGGCCGACCGTGTCTCTCCCGGGCTGGTGGTGGCAAATATTCTCAACCCGGACGCCCCTCGTGCGCTGACGCTGGCCTCCGGAGGGGTTCCTCGGGATTTCCTTAATATTTTCGTTGATGCAATTGATGCATCAATTCAGGCAGGGAAGAGAGACCGATTAACTCCAACCTACATATATAAGGCGAGTGCGATGCTATCTTATCGCAATAAGATGGCAAACATTAAGGAAGAAGCTGGGTTTGATTCTGCCTCTCTGGAGCGGCTTTTTGTCGATCTGGTCGACTTTTGTCTTCGCGAGAAGAAAAAAACATCATTTCTCGTGAGAAGGGATGATGCGCAACAATATCAAATTGAGAATGAATTTTTGCAGCAGCTAATGGATTTCAAGCTTATCCACTTAATAGATTCAAATACATCGGCTGCATCTGGTCGTTCCGGCCGCTATGCAGCATATACGCTCGACTTTTCCCTTTTTATGGAGCCCCGCAGGAGGAATATTGAGATCGTGCAATTCTGGCAAACAGATGAGCAGCGTCGCCCGGTGGGGATTCGCGAGGCTCCGGATTATCCGCTATCTCGCGCCGCAGCTGTATTAGGCGGGCAATCCCCGCAAATCGAAGTCGAAGATCTTTTGGAGTCTATAGAGGTCGATCCCGATGCTGCGCCGCCTAATACATCGCGTCCGACGCATGAGTTACGCTGACATGAGGCCGGCGCCGCGCCAGCTTTTTCAGCTTATCTCCATCAGAGGCGTTTAAATTCGAACTATGTATCAGAGACAGTTTTCGACCTTGGAAGAACGGTGTCAGGTTCACTTCTCGAGCAGGGCCGGCTTTCCAGCTATGCATCGTCAGGCAAGTGAAGTTGGCCCTTCTATCTCGAGCCCCGTATACGGAGAAATCGCGGGGGTGGATGTGTTATGCCAGATACGTTGATGACGACGGACGATGCTTTTTCAAAGAAAAGAAGGAACTTGTTACTGGTCACCTCTGTACTTTTATTTCTAAAATATGCTGACGCTGAAGTTCAAAATTCATCGAGTATATCGGTGTTGAAATTTCAGGTAGGGAACCCGGATGCGATTATTCAGGCGATTTGGTTTATCTGGGTATATTTCTTCTTGAGAGCGCATCAGCACTTCTTATATTATTTGAGAAAAGAATATAATAGGGCGACGCAAAAAACCGTTGTGCCATTGATGCATCCGTACCTCTCAGGAGCTGGGGTCCCGCTAGAGCGAGAGAGGTTTTTCTTTGAGGATTTAGAGCGATTTCACAATTACGATTTGAAGTTCAGGCCTCAATTTATTCTGGAGGACTTTTATCGGGATTGGCAATTCATTGTTCGCGCGCTTAGGCGGTGTTTGCCTCGTTCGGGGGCGAGATCGGGTAAACGCATTAACCTATTAAGATACGGTCCAAACTATTGGAGTTCGCGCGGTCGCCGATATGGATCAGGCGATGCATGGAGGATTGAGATATGGACAGTTACAGATAGGAGTGTCATTGGGGGTGGGAAGATGCCTATTGAGGTCGCCGCGCAAGTCGGGATCGGCTTTGTAAGCGGCCTCTTGCTGAAAATTAAGATTATAATTTCCTTGGTCATAAGGTCAGCTCCGTTCTTTGAAATGAGGCTACCATTTCTATACGCGCTTTTGCCGCTAGTGTATTACGGGTATGAGCCGTTGGTTCGAGTTGCAGCGCAACTACGAGTTTAGGGGGTAGCGGAAGAAATTTTTGGAGGGCGTGGAAAGGAGATTAGGTTCCCTTGTTTGACGACTTAGGAAGGAAGTGAACTAACTCCGTTCTCTGGCCAACAGGAAAAAGAGGCAAGTAAAGGGTTCAGGTCAATTTTCTAGGCATGCTCCCTTTCATCGATTAGTTATGCGTCGTATGACGTGGGTGGAGAGTCTCGAAGGAATATCTGATTACAGACGACAGGGGGCGGCATGGAAATTCAACAGCTTGCGAATCATGGAATCCCATCTGAGATAATTGAACAGTTTAAGAATCAGGGATTCAGGGTTCTTACTTCAGTTCAGAGTGCCTGCGTGGAGGCTGGTCTAACCTCTGGACAGAGTCTTGTAATTTCAGCGCCTACATCCTCTGGAAAAACAACTATTGCTGAACTTGCCGCCATTGTCGCCGCTCAACAAGGTCGGCGTACGGTATATCTGGTAACGCACCGGGCATTGGCCGAGGAAAAGTATCGTCACTTCAAGTCGACTTACGATAACGGGCAGGATTCTTGGTTTGATGTTTCCATATCGACAGGAGATCGAAGTGACGGGGATTGGCAGAACGGTATACTTGTTGCGACCTATGAGAAGTTTCTCTCTTTGGTGGCCACTGGTGCGATCAAAAATTACTCGAAGCTTGTCGTTGTGGCTGATGAGATTCAAACGATAAGTGCACCGTCTCGTGGTGCAGACATAGAGATACTTTGCACGATCTTGCTGCATGCAAAGCCGGCACAGTTCATCGGTCTTACAGCAACGGCCCCCAATGTGGATGAACTGGCAGAATGGCTTGGGTGCATTTCTTGTAAGGTCGATATCCGTGACGTTCCACTCGACCAAGAGATATGGTTCGCGGGAAAGGTCTCTGGATGTGAGTCAGGGCACGGAGAAGTGTTCGATAGAGATCGTGACGTACCGAATCCGTGTGGCTCAATTCAGGCGGTTCGAGCTCTTGTTGATAGTGGCCTTGGTCCGGTGCTCGTTTTCTGCATGACGAAGCCTCGAGCAGAACAGCTGGCTACTGAGTTCTCCGGTTTAAGTGTGAGAAATCAAGGCGCTCTTGAAGTTTCGCGCCAGCTCGATCTGTTTACTGAGCCAACCGCCTTGGGAGAGCGACTGAAGGCAGCTACAGCTAGCCGGACTGCTTTTCACACTGCAGACCTAAGTTTCTCTGAGCGAGCTGTTGTTGAAGAAGCTCTTCGCGATGGTCACATAGATGTGGTATTCGCAACGCCAACGCTTGCAGCAGGCGTTAACCTTCCGATTAGGTCAGTAGTTTTTGACTCTTTCCAGCGCCCATGGATGGACGAGCCCTGGCTATCCCAAAGCGAATTTGCAAACATGTCTGGCCGGGCGGGCAGGTTGGGATATCACGATCGAGGAAGTATGGTGATGCTCCCTACCAATCGCACGGAGTACGCGAAAGCATACCAATATGTAGTCGACCAGCCAGAGCCGGTTCGATCTGTGCTCATGGGGAGCAGCATTCGGAAGCCGATTTTGCAGCTTCTTTCATGCGGAGTTTGTTCTGGGGATAGCGCCGTAGTTGATTTCTTTGAAAGGACATTATGGTATCAGCAGACGGTTGTTTCTAATAACACGCTTGCCAAACAGTTGGCTGTGAGGGTGAAGGAGGCTGTTGATTGGTTAGTTGAGAATGATTTGGCGAAGCAGGAAGGTGATTTGTTAGTTGCTACAGAATTTGGTCGTGCGGTTAGTATGACCGGTCTTCTTCCATCTACCGCGATATCTTTTCTTAAGCATGCGATGTTGATTGATCCTGAGGATTTCGATGACCGTGCTTTTGGGTTGATTCACCTTGCCTGTGCTTCTGATGAGTTCTCGAATGAGATTGGGCAGAGATTTCTCCCGTATGCGCGTCAAACTAGCCCTATGGCTTATAAGACCGTTCGTGCTCAGTCTCTGTTCGTAGATCCCGATGTTTTGCCTAATCAACCTCAGGTTGATAATGCGGCCCTGGCTATTTCGATGTGGGGCAATGGAGCAAGTGAGCCAGATCTGCTGCGAGCTGTTCCTGCGATTAGATATGGCATGCTTCAGGTCTTGGCTCAAGATGTGGCCTGGATATTCGATGGAATGGCGTCGTTACTTGCGTCTCCAGCGGTTGATTCTGATAGACGCCTTGTTACTGAGTTCGAATTGCTCGCCAAGCGAATTAGATTGGGCGTGACACTAAGTGCCGTCGATGTTCTTAATGCAGCAAAAGATGCAAACGTACCTGGCTTTGGTAGGTATCGCGCGATGGCGTTGGCTAACGCTGATATTTCCGAGCCTTCAAAGCTGCTAACTGCAAAGCCCGATTTGCTGTCACGTCTCGTGGAGAGCGTCGCGAGAGCGGAGTTACTGGTCGAAGCAGTCGCTAAGTACTTCTCAAGACCAATGGAGTACTGGAAGAACAGGCAAACAGCAGCTGCATATGAGATGAGAGCGGATGTGGAGTTGATTGAGTCGCTTTACGAGCAAGATGGAGTCGCATATGAAGATCTTGTTTTCGAGCTTTTCCGGCGCTTAGATTTTTCGCCCGATAAGTATGACGATGGAAAGCGGCAGGGTGTTCCGGATATTCGCCTAAGATTGGATTGCGGCGACGTTTATGTCGAATGCAAGTCTAGGGAAAAGAAAAAGAACAGTCCTATATCAACGGACGATGCATATGCCGTTTTTGCTAAGGCAAATGATTTATCTGCGGCACATTGCGTTACGGTGGGAAAGCCTGACTTCAACTCACACGCGAAGAAGAAGGCTACATCGGCTGGTTCCATTACGCTCGTTTCGCACAAGGCGCTTGTTCAAGCCTATTTGGCGTATTTTTCTAAGAAGGTGCCGAAGCATAAAATCGAGGAGTGGTTGTGCACTCCTGGAGTTGCTACTTTTTTTGAACTGTAGGCCTGGCGAAAAATGGGTCGACGGACTAAAGTGGGGCTGGACTAAAAAGGGGGCGGAGGCAATTAAGAGGCCGATGCTGGATTGGTTGTCTTCGTCCTGTTGTACGAGATAACGGTGCCAGATTCACTTATCGCGCTGTTGCTCTGCGATTCAGGGCTTTCGCCAGTGGTCGTGTATCCCACACCCTTTCCACGTCCATCTTCCGGGGCTCCCCAGTTCTCAGGAATCTGTAAGACTTGGGTCGCTCCCAACGCCTCCGTAACGCGCTTGATCCTAGTCAGAAACCGAGGCAGGAAATGAGTACCGTAGAGCTTCTCGATAATTCATCAATCAGGATTGGCGATCGCTCCTATCTCATGTTCACCCATGACAGCGAGCTTGAAGACGGCACGCTACTGAGCGTTGAAACATTCGGGCGCCCGAATCTAATGTCCAAAGGACTCCAGGCCAGGTTTTCGGTTGATGATCTCGAGGGGGTGCTGTCTTCCGATCTCCCCGACAAGTTTTCATTCTTAGCCTATGAGCCCTTACTCGATACGCCAGGACTCCGACGTCCCCCCGCTTTTGAGTAGCACGGCGATTTGGAGTCCAATCCCCAACG
>NZ_VSSP01000019.1 GCF_008312895.1 Luteimonas suaedae
GGCGGCAGCGGTCGGCTGGGCGATCTTCGAATCACCGATCACCGCCTGCGGACCGGCGGCGAACGCCGCCGGCATTCCGATCGCCGCGGCAATCGCGGCGCACAACAGGCTCTTACGCTTCATCGACATCTAAACTTCTCCTCACGAATTGTGGACTGTCTTTGTTGACACGAAATGGCAGACCGCCTCCTGAGCCCCTTCGGTAGCGGGGCCGGCCCACCCACCATCCTTACCAACCGAAACCGGCACCCACGCCGACCGACTTCTCGTCGCCGCTGAACGCACCACCGATGGTCAGCGTCGCGCGGTCGCTCATCGCACGCTGATAGCCAACGGACAACGCGCTTTCGCCGCCTTGGAATCCGACGCCGACACCGACCCGGTTCTGGGTGCGGATGCCCGCGGCGCTGGTCGCCATGTTCAGCATCGCCGCACCCATCGCACCCTGGCGATCGATACGACGTTCCTGGTCGTGGAAACGGCGCTCGACGTCGCCCTGGAAGGCTTCGAAGTTGTCGTTCCAGATCGCCGCCTGCGCATCGGTATAGGCCTTGGACTCGGCGACACCGGACTTCACCTGCGCCACGTTGGCGGCATCGGTATCGGCAGTGCCCGCGGCGACATTGGTGACCTGACGCTCGTTTCCGGCGCTGCCGACCGAGACCGTGTCCGCGCGATCGGCCACCGAGCCCTGGCCCAGCGCCACCGCACCTTCGGCGGTGACCGAAGCGCCCTGACCGACTGCGGTGCCCGAGGCCGCGCTGACGCTCGCGCTTTCGCCCATCGCCACCGCGTTGGTGCCGGCGGCGGTCACGTGCGTGTTGGCGCCGACCGCCGCACTGCCGTCGGCATCGACGCGTGCGTTGCCGCCGATCGCGGTGTCGTTGGGGCCGTGGGCATAGGCATTGCCGCCCATCGCGACGCCGCTCTCGCTGTTGGCCGCCGCGTCCGGACCGACCGCGACGCCGCTGCTGCCGTGATCGGCCGCCGTCGTGGTCGGCGCTTCTCCTGCGCCGCCGGCGATCGTGTTGCCGGCCCCTTGCGTGGCCGTGACGCGCTGGTCGAGCATGCCGATCTGTGCATCGAGCGCACCGATCGCGTCACCCACGCTGTAGTAGTTCGAACCCTGGATCGAGTAGGTCGGCGCGGCCACCGTGCCGAACGCGGTCACGGTCGCACCACCACCGAGCGCGTCCGCCGTGCTCTGCAGCGCCGCGTACATCTGCCCGCCATGGACCGCATCGGTGCTGCCGGCGCTCACCGCGCCCGCGGCCAGATTGGTGACCAGGGTGCCGTCGTCGCCCGCCAATGCCACCGACGACTTGCTGTCGTCGTCGTACAGCAACGCGTTCTCGGCGAGCTCGCCGACGCTGCCGGCAACCTCGCTCAGCTGCGCCAGGTTCACCGCATCGGTGTCCTCGGTGCCCGCCGCCACGTTGGTGATCTGGCGCTCGGCGCCGGCCGCGCCGACCGACAGCGAATTCTCGCGATCCGCCAACGAGCCGGAGCCGAGGGCGACCGCGTTCGCCGCGCCTTCCGCCACCTCGGCGCCGGCACCGATCGCGATCGCGCTTTCCGCGTTGGCGAACGAGTTGGTGCCGATGGCGATGGCGTGGATGTCGTTGGCGAACGCCTGGGTGCCGACTGCGACGCTGTTGTTCGAGTAGCCGAAGGCGCCGTTGCCGATGCCGATCGAGTTGGCGGCAGGGGCCCAGCTGCCGTAGCCGATCGATACCGAGCGCGCACCGGTCGCATAGGAATTCATGCCGATCGCGGTGGATTCGGTTCCCGTCGCCCAGGCGAAGCTGCCATAGGCGGTCGCGCCGTCCGCGGTGGCCCAGGCGTATGCACCGGTCGCGGTGCTCTGCTCGCCATTGGCACGGCTGTTGTCGCCCAGGGACACGCTGTAATTGCCCTGCGCGTGCGCCTTGTTGCCGGCGGCCAGCGCGAACTCGCCTTCGGCGCGGGCGCCGTAGCCCAGAGATGCCGAGTTGCTGCCGGTCGCCTGCGCGCCGGCCCCGACCGCGGTGCTGTAATCGCCGGCGGTCGCACCGACCATCACCACATTGCCTTCCTCGTCCTCGATCGGCCAGCCGAACTGGTCGAATGCCTCGCCCATGCCGCCGATCGCCGTGCTGGCGATTCCGCTCGCATCGGCACCGGCACCGAACGCCGAGCTGTCCGGGCCGAAGGCATTGGCATTGAAGCCCACCGCGGTAGCGTTGACTGCCTGCGCCAACGCGCCGCTTCCGAACGCCGAAGCGCCGGTGTCGTAGGCGCTGCTCGACGAACCCACCGCGGTGGCGTAATCGGCGTCGGCCAGCGCGCCGGAACCGGCCGCGGTGGCCTCCTCACCGGCCGCGTAGGCGTCGGCGTCACCGGTGGCCTTGAAGAAGCGGCCCGCCACCAGGGCGCCGTCGGCGGCATCGTTGAGCTGCCCGAGGTTCACCGCATCGGTGTCCTCGGTGCCCGCGGCGACATTCACGATCTGGCGCTCGCCACCTTCCGTGCCCACGGACACCGTGTTGTCGCGGTCGGCCACCGAACCATTCCCCAGCGCGACACTGTTGTCGGCGTCGGCAAGGGAGTTGGCGCCCAGCGCGGCACTGTCGGCGCCATACGCGGTGCTGTAGTAGCCCAGTGCCGTGCTGTTCGCACCGCTGGCCCACGCTTCCGCGCCCAAGGCGCTGGCGTTGTCGGCCTGCGCATAGGCGAAATAGCCCAGCGCCGTGGCTTCCACGCCGTCGGCCTGTGCCAGGGAACCGATGGCGGCGCTGTAGTCGCCCCAAGCACCCGAACCCGAACCGAACGCGGACGAAGCATCGCCAGCGGCCACTGCGGGAACCAGGAAGCCGAGCCCCGGCACCAGGTCCGCGAGACCACCGACCGCGGTGCTGCCCAGGCCGCTGGCGGTCGCATCCAGGCCCACCGCCGTCGAGAAGTCCGTCGACGCCTCGGCGCCATAGCCCAGCGCCGTCGCGCCGTAACCGCCGGCGCTGCTGAAGCCGCCGCTGGCGGTGCTGTAGTCACCCGCCGCGTTGCTGCTGTAGCCGCCCGCCGTCGACTGCAGGCCGTCGGCCGTGGCCGCCGCGCCCGTTGCAGTGCTGAACGCGCCGTTCGCCTGCGCGCCCGCGCCGAACGCCGAGGCGCCCACTTCGAGGGCCGTGGTGGTCTGGTCCAGCAGCACCTCGCCGGTGTCCGGGTCCTCGTAGTACAGCCAGCCGCCGACCGAAGTGCTGGAGTCGCCCGTGGCAACGGCGTTATAGCCTGATGCGGTCGCGTACTGCCCCCAGGCCTGCGCACCGCTGCCGAACGCGGACGCACCCGGGCCCGCGGCGTAGCTGCTCGAACCGGTCGCCGTCGAATAATCGCCTTCGGCGTAGGCATCCGATCCGCTTGCGGTGGAATCGACGCCATCGGCGAAGGCTTCGCCGTCACCGGTGGCCTGGAAGTACTTGTTGCTCGCCGTCGCCTCTTCCAGCTGATCGAGGTTCACCGCATCGGTGCCTTCGGTACCTGCCGCCACATTGGCGATCTGGCGTTCATCACCGGCCGACCCGACCGAGACGGTGTCCTCGCGATCCGCCACCGAGCCCTGGCCCAGGGCCACGCTGCCCGCAGCCGCGGCCTCGGCATCCGAACCCAAGGCGATGCTGTTCGCGCCGCTCGCCGTCGACAGGTTGCCCAGCGCCGTGGCGTTGGTCCCCGGCGTCCAGGCGCCGCCGCCCACCGCGGTCGAATAGTCGCCGGAGGCTTCGGTCGGCAGCAGTCCGAAGAACGCACCGCCCACCGCCACACTGTTGTCGCCACTGGCGATCGAGTTGGCACCGATCGCCGTCGCGTCGAAGTTGCTGGCGCTGGCGCCGAAGCCCACCGCAGTCCCGTTGTCGGCGGAGACTTCCGCGCCGTAGCCCAGCGCGGTCGCGCCGAAGCCGTCGGCGACGGTGAAACCACCGTAGGCCGCCGAGCCGTCACCCGCGGCCGCGCTGCTGTAGCCGGTGGCCGTCGACTGCAGGCCGTCGGCCGTGGCGGCCGCGCCGGTCGCGGTGCTGAACGCGCCATTGGCCTGCGCGCCGGCGCCGAACGCCGAGGCGCCCACTTCGAGGGCCGTGGTGGTCTGGTCCAGCAAGACCTCGCCGGTGTCCGGATCCTCGTAGTACAGCCAGCCGCCGACCGCGGTGCTCGAGTCGCCATCGGCCACCGCGTTGAAACCGGAGGCGGTGGCGTACTGACCGAACGCCTGCGCGCCGCTGCCGAGCGCCGAGGCGCCCATGCCGTAGGCGCCGCTCGATGCCCCCATCGCCGTGGCGTAATCGGCATCGGCCACGGCACCGGAACCCGCCGCCGTCGCATCGGTCCCGGTCACGTAGGCCTCATCGTCACCGGTCGCCTTGAAGTACTGGTTGTACTGCGTCGCCTCTGCCAGCTGCGCCAGGTTCACCGCGTCGGTGTCCTCGGTGCCTTCGGCGACGTTGGTGATCTGGCGTTCGGCGCCGACATTCCCCACCGACACCGTGTTCTCGCGCTCGGCGCGCGAACCCGCACCCAGCGCCACGCTGTTGGCCGCCAGCGCGGACGCGCTTTCGCCCACCGCCGTGGCGCCGTCCGCGTTGGCCCAGCTGTTCCAACCGATCGCCGTCGCGTAGTCCGCCGTCGCCCAGGCGCCGGCGCCGAACGCCGATGCGCCCGTGCCCGATGCACGCGCCGGGATGAAGCCGAAGAAGGTGCTGCCGCCCACGGCGACGCTTTCGTCGCCGGTGGCCTCGCTGAACTCGCCCAGCGCCACGCTGCTCACGCCCGAAGCCAGCGCCGCCACGCCCACGGCCGTCGCGTAGTCCATCGATGCGTCCGCACCGTAGCCCAGCGCGGTCGCGCCGTAGCCGCCTGCAGAACTGAAGCTGCCGTTGGCCGTGCTGTAGTCGCCGCTGGCGCCGCTGCTGTAGCCGGTAGCCGTCGACTGCAGGCCGTCGGCCGTGGCCGCCGCGCCGGTCGCGGTGCTGAAGGCGCCGCTGGCCTGCGCGCCGGCGCCGAAGGCCGAAGCGCCCACTTCCAGCGCCGTGGTGGTCTGGTCCAGCAGCACCTCGCCGGTGTCCGGATCCTCGTAGTACAGCCAGCCGCCGACCGCAGTGCTCGAGTCGCCCTCGGCGACCGCGCCGTAGCCCGATGCCGTGGCGTACTGCCCGCCGGCCACCGAACCACTGCCGAAGGCCGAACCGCCCACGCCGTAGACGCTGCTGTCCGCGCCCACCGCCGTCGCGTAGTCCGCCTCGGCGTATGCGTTCGAACCGGATGCCGTCGCGTTCTCGCCCAGCGCATACGCTTCGCCGTCGCCGGTCGCCTGGAAGTACTTGTTGCTCGCCGTGGCGTCTTCCAGCTGGTCGAGGTTCACCGCGTCGGTGCCCTCGGTGCCTGCCGCCACGTTGGCGATCTGGCGCTCGTCGCCGGCACTGCCCACTGAAACCGTGTTGTCGCGATCGGCCACCGAACCCTGGCCCAGCGCCACCGCGCCTTCCGCCGTGGCCACCGCGTCCGAACCCAGCACCACCGTGTTGTCGCCGATGGCCTCGCCGAAGTTGCCCAGCACCGTGCTGTTGTAGCCCGCCGCGTACGCCGCACCGCCGATCGCCGTGGAGTAATCACCCGACGCCTCGGTCGGCAGCAGTCCGAGGAAGCCGGAGCCGCCCACCGCCACGCTGTTGAAACCGCTCGCCTGCGCGCCCTGGCCCACCGCGACGCTGTCGTCGCCGCCTGCCGCGCTGTCCGAACCCACCGCCAGGCTGTTCGAGCCCGACGCTTCGCTGAAGTTGCCCAGCGCCGTGCTGTTGAAACCCGTCGCCGACGCATAACCGCCCACCGCGGTCGAATAGTCACCGCTGGCTTCCGACGAGGCCCCGAAGGCCGCCGCGGCTTCGCCCGAAGCGATGCTCTCCGCGCCGACCGTGGTCGCGGCTGCGCCGGAAGCGTCGCTGAAGGCACCCAGCGCGACCGCGCCGGCGCTCGATGCGGTGGCGCCGTAGCCCACCGCGGTGCCGAACTCGCCCAGCACGAAGGCGCCGCTGCCGAAGGCCGATGCGCCTTCGGCCAGCGCCTGCGCGGCGGAACCGACGGCGGTGGCGTAGTCGCCTTCGGCCATCGCGTCCGAACCGGCGGCGAGCGATTCGTCGCCGTCGACCAGGGCGCTGCCGGCGCCGGTGGCCTGGAAGTAGTTGCTGGTCTCCTCCGCGACGTCGGCCACCTCGTCGAGCTGGGCGACGTTGACAGCGTCGGTCTCGTCGACACCCGCGGCCAGGTTGACGAGGCGACGCGTGGCCGGCGCACCTGCCGGGCCGGCAGCGTCACCGGTGCCGATCGAGACCGTGTCGGCCTGGTCGGCGATCGCACCGTGACCGAGCGCGACGGCATTGCCGGCACCGGCCTGCACGACGGCGTTGCGACCCACCGCGGTCGCGCCATCGGCGCGGCCCTGCGCCGCGAAACCGACCGCCGTGCTCCAGTTGTTGAGCGTCTGCGCGTTCGAGCCGAGCGCGGTGCTCGCGGTCTGCTGCGCGAGCGCGCCGGCGCCGAAGGCAGCGGAATTGGTCGCCATCGCGCGGCTGTTGCCGCCGACCGCGGTGCTGCTGACCGCGGTGGCCCGGGCGCCGGCGCCGGTCGCGGTCGAGCCCGCGCCCGAGGCGATGGCGCGGGATCCGGCCGCGGTGGAATCGACCCCGTTCGCCTCGGCGAGTTGACCCACCGCCACCGCATTGCTACCGCCGGCAGCCGATCCGGCGCCGATCGCGATCGCGTTGCTGCCGGAGGCATCGGCGTCACCTGCCACGACGCAGCTGTCCGGCGTCGGCACGCCGCCGGGCAGGGTGTCGCAGTCCTGGTTGCCGCCGACCTCCACCGATTGCGCGATCGCCAACGGCGACGCCATACCGAACAGCAGCACGCTCAACACCACCACCAGCGAGGTGCGGCGCGGCGCCGAAGTGCCGTCTTCGCATCGCTTCCCTGCGCTGTCGCCCGATGCCAGTTCCGAAGCCACGACCAGCTGGCCCAGCGATTTGTTCCAAACCTTTCGATAGATGCGATTCATCGACACTGCCCTCGGTTTTGATCGGTTGTAGGTGCAAAAAAAACGGGCCGCGCAGGCAAGGCTTGCGCGGCCCCAGTTCGACTCACTCGGACTCGATTCCGGAACGGAATTCCGTAGACGCGGCTGCGTCGCGTTCGTGCGGATGGAATAGATCGAACAACCTGAACGCCCCCCTCCACAATCCGCTGTGATGCGGTAACCGTCCTGCCGTGGCGCAGCACCCAGCCCCTGCGCGCGCCACTCATGGTTAACCGTCAATTAATGAAACCCGATACTCGCAATGACTGACGCATTGGGTCAACCCCTGCTACAGAGCGACATACTGGGCGATGCAAGAATGCAAAAGTGTGACGATCGTCAGTATTTACTCCGGACGAAATACGTCTCGGCACGATTGCTTCGGTGCAGCAAACGGAAAAAGACGCGCAGGCAAGCGCTTCCCCGCACTTGTTGCGCGAGGACGCGAAGTTGTCGTCACGATCGAAAACCGGGATCGAGTCGGCCACCGGCAAGCCGATCAGCGGCGTGATGCGGGGCCGGTCAGGCCCGCCTGCTGCCCCTGGGCGTCAGCTCACCCAGGCGCGTGCATTGCGGAACATCCGCAGCCACGGCGAAGCATCGCCCCAGGACGGCGGCTGCCAGCTGAAGTTGATCCCGCGCAGCGTCCGCTCCGGATGCGGCATCACGATCGTGGCACGGCCGTCTTCGCTGCACAGGCCGGCGATCGCGTCCACCGAACCGTTGGGATTGGCGGGATAGGACATGGCGGCGGTGCCGTCGCCCTGCACGTAGCGCAGCGCGACGCGGGCGGCGGCGGGATCGGCTCCGGCATCGAATGCGGCCCGGCCTTCGCCGTGCGCGATCGCCACCGGAATGCGCGAGCCTTCCATGCCGCGCAGGAACAGCGACGGCGAATCGGCCACTTCCAGCAAACCCAGCCGCGCCTCGAACTGTTCGCTGCGATTGCGCAGGAACTGCGGCCAGTGCTGCGTGCCGGGGATGATGTCGCGAAGTTGCGACATCATCTGGCAGCCGTTGCACACGCCGAGCGAGAAGCGATCGTCGCGGGCGAAGAATGCGGCGAACGCCGCGCGCAGCGCCGGATGCTCGAGGATCGACGTCGCCCAGCCGCGGCCGGCGCCGAGCACGTCGCCGTAGCTGAAGCCGCCGCAGGCGACCAGGCCGTTGAAGTCGTGAAGGCTGGCGCGGCCCGCGATCAGGTCGCTCATGTGCACGTCGACCGCGGCGAACCCGGCGCGGTCGAAGCCGGCGGCCATCTCGATCTGGCCGTTGACGCCCTGTTCGCGCAGGACCGCGACCCGCGGCCGTGCACCGGTGTTGACGAAAGGCGCCGCGACGTCGTCGTCGGGATCGAACGCGAGCACCGGCTGCAGGCCCGGCGCATCGAACCGGCGGACGCTGTCGCGCTCCTCGTCGGCGCAGGCGGGGTTGTCGCGCAACCGCTGCATCGCATGGCTGACCGACCACCAGGCATCGAACAACGCCTCCCAGCGCCACTCCGCCAGCACGTCCTCGTCGTCGAGCACGCGCACCACCGGGGCACTGGTCGGGCGCGCGATGCGCTGTGCGCATTCGATCAGGCCATGCCGCGCGACCAGGTCGGCGAACTCGACGCGGTCGTCCGCGGCGATTTCCACCACCGCGCCGAGTTCCTCGTTGAACAGGGTGCGGAACACGTCCTCGCTGCGGTCCTCGCCCCAACCGTCGAGATCGATGTCGAGGCCGACGTGGGCGCAGAACGCCATTTCGCACAGGGTGGCGAAGGCGCCGCCGTCGGAGCGATCGTGGTAGGCGAGCAGCAGGCCGGCTTCGCGCGCGGCGCGGATCAGCTCGAAGAACGCGCGCAGGCGCGACGGATCGTCCAGGTCCGGACAGGCGCCGCCGAACGCGCCATGACATTGCGCCAGGATCGATCCTCCGAGGCGCTGCCTGCCGGCGCCCAGGCCGATCAGCCACAACTCGGTGTCGCGGCGCCCGGACAGCAGCGGCGTGAGCTGGGCGCGCACGTCGACCACTGAGGCAAAGGCGGTGACGATCAGCGATACGGGCGAAACGCTTTGCTGCATTTTTCCGGGAATCGGGATTCGGGATTCGGGATTCGGAGAAGCGGCGTCGTCGGTGGCCGAGGCGTCCTGCTTTTCCCGACTTCCGAATCCCGAATTCCGATTCCCGGCCTCCGACCGCCATTGCGCCTGCATCGACAGCGAGTCCTTGCCCACCGGAATGCTGAGGTCGAGCTGCGGGCACAGCTCCATGCCGACCGTCTTCACCGCCTCGAACAGCCTCGCATCCTCGCCGTCGTGGCCGGCGGCGGCCATCCAGTTCGCCGACAGCTTGACCCGGTGCAGGGTCTCGACGGGCGCCGCGCACAGGTTGGTGATCGCCTCGCCGACCGCCATGCGCGCGGCCGCGGCGGCGTCGAGCAGCGCCAGCGGCGTGCGCTCGCCGATCGCCATCGCCTCGCCGGCATCGCCGTCGTAACCGGACAGGGTGATCGCGCAGTCCGCCACCGGCATCTGCCAGGGGCCCACCATCTGGTCGCGCGCGGTCAGCCCGCCGACGCTGCGATCGCCGATGGTGATCAGGAAATTCTTCGCCGCCACCGTCGGGTGCGCCAGCACGCGCAGACCGGCCTCATGCAGGTCCAGGCCGCGGCTGTTGACCGCCGGCCAGCGCGCATGCGCCGGATGCGCGGTATCGCGATGCAGCTTCGGCGCCTTGCCGAACAGCACATCCATCGGCAGATCTATCGGGTGAGGACGACCTGCTTGCGCGGCACTGCCGCGCAGGTCGTCCGAACGCCCGGCGCGCTGCGCCGGGCCGGGTGCATCGGCTCCCGCTTGCGCGGCACTGCCGCGCAGATCATCCGGAACGCCGGCGCGCTGCGCCGGATGGGATGCCTCCGCCGCGGCATCGTCGCCGTACACGCCCTCGACCGACACGCCGTAGCCGGCCACCAGCCGCTGTTCCGCGGTTGCGACGCCGACCACCGCGAACGGGCAGCGTTCGCGCTCGCACAAGGCGGCGAAGACGCTCACGCGATCGCGGGGGATGCCGAGCACGTAACGTTCCTGCGCCTCGTTGCACCACAGCTGCATCGGCGACAGCGACGGATCGTCGCTGGGCACCTTGCCCAGGTCGATCACGCCGCCGACGCCGGAATCGTGCAGCAGCTCCGGAATCGCGTTGGACAGGCCGCCGGCGCCGACGTCATGGATCGACACGATCGGCGTGTCCGCGCCCATTGCCACGCAGCGGTCGATCACCTCCTGGCAGCGGCGTTCCATCTCCGGGTTGTCGCGCTGCACGCTGGCGAAATCGAGGTCCTCGGCGCTGCTGCCGCCGGCCACCGAACTGGCGGCGCCGCCGCCCAGGCCGATCAGCATCGCCGGGCCGCCGAGCACGACCACCGCGTCGCCGGGCGACAGCGTCTTCTTCTGCACCAGCGGGCGGTCGACCGCGCCCAGGCCGCCGGCCAGCATGATCGGCTTGTCGTAGGCCCAGGCGAAACCGGCGCCCTGCGGCAACTCGAAACTGCGGAAATAGCCGTTGAGGTTGGGGCGGCCGAACTCGTTGTTGAACGCCGCCGCGCCGATCGGCCCGTCGAGCATGATCTCCAGCGCCGGCGCCATCCGCGGATTCAGCGCGCGCGCCTGCTCCCACGGCTGCGGCAGGGTCGGGATCCGCAGGTGCGAGACCGAGAAGCCGCAAAGCCCCGCCTTGGGCTTGCCGCCGCGGCCGGTCGCGCCCTCGTCGCGGATTTCGCCGCCGGCGCCGGTGGCCGCGCCCGGGAACGGCGAGATCGCGGTGGGATGGTTATGGGTCTCGACCTTGATGCAGAACGCGCTCTCGGCCAGGGGCTCGGCGCGGTACTCGCCGGTGGCCGGATCGGGACGGAAACGCCGCGTCGCATAGCCTTCCACCACCGCGGCGTTGTCGCTGTAGGCCGACAGCGTGTGTTCCGGCGTCCGCGCATGGGTGTGGCGGATCATCCGGAACAGCGACTGCGGCTGCGCTTCGCCGTCGACGGTCCAGTCGGCATTGAAGATCTTGTGGCGACAGTGCTCGGAGTTCGCCTGCGCGAACATCATCAGCTCGACGTCGGACGGATCGCGGCCGAGCTCGCCGTAGCGTTCGCGCAGATATTCGATCTCGTCCGCGGCCAGGGCCAGGCCGAGGCGCGCGTTGGCGGCTTCGAGATCGCCCAGCGCGATCCGTTCCAGGATCCCGCGCTCCGGGACCGCGAACAGTTCCGCGGCCGCCTCGTGCGAATCCAGCAGCGACTGCGTCATCGGATCGTGCAGCAGCCGCTCCAGCGCGGCGGTCTCAGTGGCGGTCGCGGCATGCGGCCAGCCGGAAAGCGCGATGCGGACGCCGCGCTCGACGCGATGCAGCCGCAAGCCGGCATCGCGCAGCAGCTCGGTGGCCTTGCTGGCCCAGGGAGAAATCGTGCCCAGGCGCGGGGCGACCAGGCGGGTGACCGCGCCATCGTCGCGCGGCGCCGATCCCGCGTCGGCCTGCAGGATGCGGCGCAGCGCCTCCGTGTCCGGCTGCGCGCCGGTCTCCGGATCGATCCAGTACACGTAGCGGGCATCGACGATGCGCAGCGACGGAACAAGGGCCTGCAGGCGAGATTCGAGCCGTTCCAGGCGGAACGGCGACAGGGCCGGCTGGCCCTCTAGGACGATCATGTCCGGGAGGCGTGTGGGGCGGGGGCGCTATTGTAGCGGACGCGCCGACCGCCGGGTCCGCCGCGCACGTCGGACCGGTGCCGGACGCCGATCCGGCTCAGCCGCCGGCCGCCTCCGCATCCAGCTGATCGAGCGCCTCGCGCAGCGCCTTCGGCGGCATGTAGCCGGGCATCTGCACGCCCGACTCGGTGACGATCATCGGCGTGCCGGTCAGGCCGATGCGCTGGCCGAGTTGGTAGTGCATCGACACCGGACTGGTGCAGTTGCGCTTGGGCACGCGCTTGTCACTCTTGGCATCGGTCAGCGCCTGGCGGCGATCGTCCGCGCACCACACCGACACCATCTCCTCGAAATCCGGGCTGGCTGGCCCCATGCGCGGGAAGGCGAGGTACTCGATGGCGATGCCCAGTCGGTTGTACTCGGCGATTTCCTGATGCAGCTTGCGGCAGTAACCGCACTCGACATCGGTGAACACGGTGACGGTGTACTCCGGGTCGTCCGGCGCGAACACGATGCGGTCGCTCTGCGGCACTTCGGCGATCAGTTCACGGCGCACTTCCGCCAAGCCTACCTGGCTCAGGTCCTTGCGCGCCTCGATGTCGAACAGCGAGCCCTGCAGCAGGTAGCGGCCGTCGTCGCTGACGTAGAGCACCTGGCCGCCGACCACGACTTCGCGGAACCCGTCGATCGGCGCCGCAGCCACCCGGTCCACCGCAACCTGCGGATTGAGCTTGCGGATCGCCGCCACGGCGCGGCCGTCGGCCGTTCCGGTATCGGCTTCGTCCCCGGCAGTGGCCGGCGCGGGCGCGGCCTCCGTGGCACCTTCGCCGTCGCCGGGCGCCGGGGACTGCGCGCAGGCCGAGAGGCTGAAAGCGCCGAGCAGGACGAACAGGAAGGACTTCATGCGGGCCACGCCACCATTGGGAATCGGGCCGCCATTGTCTCATGGCGCGGCCGCACGCTCGCCGGGCACGGGCGCACGCTTCGGGCGACCGATTGCGGGCGTTCATCGGCCTCCCGCGCAAGGCGCGCGACGGGAGAAGTCCCGGACGGACCACCCGCACCGCGTGGGCGGACCCCTGGCCGCCCACGGCTCGCAGGTCGCGCCGGTCCCAGGATCCGTCGACATTCGCCCTCCATCCCGTTGCCTTTGCAGGAGGGGCTTTAGCCTGAGGTTTCCCCACATTTCTCGCAGCCTATCTTCCCCTTTGAAAAAGGAGGATTGAGGGGGCGAAAGCCGCCGCTTGCAAGCCGCAGGCTTGCGGCGGCTTGAGCGCTCCCGCGCGCTGCGCAGGGGCCGGGAATCGCAAAGCGATTTGCTGTTGCTGTTGCTTGGCCGGAAACCGAGCAAATCCGTCCAACCCCATGTCGATCGCCTCTAGGCACGCGGGTGGTGCTTGGCGTGCAGCCGCTTGAGCTGCTCGCGCGCAACCAGGGTGTAGATCTGCGTACTCGACAGCGAACTGTGACCGAGCAGCATCTGCAGCGCGCGCAGGTCGGCACCGTGGTTGAGCAGATGAGTGGCGAAACTGTGGCGCAGCACGTGCGGACTGATCCGCGCGGGATCGATGCCGGCCGCGGCGGCGTAGCGTTTCACCGCGCCCCAGAACTGCTGCCGGCTCGGCGCCTTGCGACTGCGGTTGATGAACAGCGGCGTCTCGCCGTCGTCGTCCCGGGGCACCGACCGGCCACCGGCCAGGGCCGGACGCGCCTGGCCGAGGTACCGCTCCAGCCAGTGCTGCGCCTCCTCGCCCAATGGCACCAGCCGTTCCTTGCGGCCCTTGCCAAACACCCGCGCCACGCCCTGGCGCAGGTTGACGCCGTTGGCCGGCAGGCCGACCAGTTCGCTGACGCGCAGCCCGCAGGCGTACATCAGCTCCAGCATGGCGCGGTCGCGCAGGCCTTCGACGGTGTCGGTGTCCGGCGCCGCGAGCAGGGCATCGATCTGGCTCTCGGTCAGTGCCTTTGGCAAGCTTCGCCCCTGCCGCGGCGCCTCCAGCAAGGCGGTCGGATCGTCGTTGCGGTTGCCGCGGCGGAGCCGGTGGGCGAAGAAGGCGCGCAGCGCCGACAGCAGCCGGGCATTGCTGCGCGCGGTATAACCCTGCCCCGTGCGCCAGGCCAGGTAGTCCAGCAGCACCGCGCGATCGGCGCCGGCCAGGCCGCCACCCTGGCCGCCGCGCCAGCGCGCCAGCGCGGCGAGATCGCGCCGGTAGCTGTCCAACGTCTGCCTCGACAGCCCGCGTTCGGCCCAGAACGCATCGAGGAAGGCGTCGATGGCGTGCGCGTCGGCGTCCGGCAGTGGCGGCAGCCGCATCGCCTGCATGCGGCGTTCGGCGGGCGTCATCGTCGTCATGCCGCAAGCTTACGCGCGCCGCCATCGCCCGTCAGGAGACGCCGCCGTTCGTAGGAGCGCCCCATGGGCGCGATGCCGCGGGCATTTCGCCGCCCGCGAATTCCGGTAACCGGAGCGCCTGCCGGTCCGGAATCGCGGCATCCACCGGATCCTGCGGACACCCGCGGCATCGCGCCCATGGGGCGCTCCTACGCAACGGCACCGCCTTGTTCGGACTGCCCTATCCTGTGGCGATGGACGATCCCTCGCCATCCGCATCCGGGAAACCGCGCGCCCTGATCGGCTGGCGCTTGCTGGCCCTGCTCTACGACCTGTGGCCGGCGGCGGCGCTGTGGTTCGCGCTGTCGTTCCTGTTCAATCTCGGTTACCTGCTCGCCGGCCACGGCGAGCGCGAGTTCGTCGCACCGTTCACCGTGCTGGGCTGGCTGCTGTGGATCGCCTGCTGGCTGGTCACCGGCCTGTACGCCACCATCAGCTGGCGCCGCGGCGGCCAAACGCTGGGCATGCGTCCCTGGCGCCTGCGCATATACGCCGTCGATGGCAACCGGCCGTCGTGGCGCGCACTCTGGCTGCGCTATGCGGTCGGCGCGCTGTCGTTGCTGCCTGCCGGCCTGGGGTTCTGGTGGGCGTGGCTGGATCGCGACCGCCTGGCCTGGCACGACCGCGCCAGCGGCACGCGCCTGCGGCGTGAGCCGAAGCGCCCCCGGTAACCCCGGTTCCCCGCGCAAGCCTTTGCCGTGGCGTCGCTTCCCGTTTCCAGGATGGCAACGGCGAAGGCAGGCCGCCACGGCGGCGACAACGCCGAATCGCCGTCAGCCGCTCCGGCGCCTGAACAACAGGAACGAGATCAGCAGCATCACCGTCGGCGGCATCAGATAGGCGAGGCGGAAGTCGAACTGGTAGACGCCCGCCAGGCGCACGAACTGGTTCTGCAGCAGCCAGAACCCCAGCGCGAACACCACACCGATGAACAGCCGCCGCCCCAGGCCGCCGCTGCGCAGGCTGCCGAATGCGAACGGAATCGCCGCCAGGCACAGCGCGAGCACGTTGAACGGATAGAACCAGCGGCCCCAGTAATGCTCTTCGTACTCGCTGGCGTCCAGGCCGTTGCGCTCGCGGTACTCGATGCCGCGGCGCAGGTCGGCCGCGCGCTGGTAGCGCGGCCGCCACAAGTTGCTGGCGGTCGCCAGCGCCGCGGAGTCGAGCTGCGAGGCCCACTTCTCCTCGTCGACCTCGGTCTCGGTGACGGCGCGCTCCTCGAACCAGACCCGGCGCACGTCGCGCAGCAGCCAGCCGTCGGCGCCGTGCTCGGCGGTGGCGGCGTTGGCCACCGAGACCAGGCGGCCGTCGTCATCGAATTCGAACAGGCGCACGTCGGCCAGTTCCAGCCATTGCCGACCGCCTTCGCTGCGCTCCTGCCCGGTCTGGGCGTTGAGGAAGGTATCGCCTTCCCGCGCCCACAATCCCGAGTACTGCGCGACGATCAGGTCGTTGGACTTGGCGGCCGACTTCATGCCGTCGGCGCTGCGCTGCGCCCACGGCGCCAGGGTCTCGCCGTTGAGGATCATCACCACCGTCAGCAGCAGCAACGGCACCGCCACCGACAGACTCAGGCGCTTGCGCGACAGCCCCAGCGCACGCAATGCGGTCAGCTCCGAGGTCGCCGCCAACTGCCCCAGGCCCATCAGCGTGCCGATCACCGCCGCGGTCGGAAACATGGTGTAGGCGCGGCGCGGCAGGCTGTAGAGCGTATAGGTGAGCGCCGAGAAGAAACCGTAGTCGCCCTGGCCGATGTCGTCGATCTCGGAGAACAGGCCGCTGACCACGAAATCCAGCCCGGTCAGCACCGCCCAGGTCAGCAACACCGTCACGACGACCACGCGCGCGGCATAGAGGTCGTGGAGCTTGGGAAACGGCATCATCGCGGCCGCCTCCACCGCGTGCGGCGAACGCGGCCGTCGGTGAAGTACATCCACGCCCCCAGCGCCAGCAACGGCAGCACCAGCCACCACAGCCCGAGTGCGATCGGGATCGTGCCCTCGGCCAGCCAGTCCTGGCCGAGCAGCATCAGGTTGATGCCGACGAAATAGCCGAGGAAGGCCAGCATGGTGCGGCCATAGCGCGCCTGCCGCGGCGGGCTGCGCGCCAGCGGCACCGCCAGCAGGCCGAACGCCAGCGCCAGCAGCGGCGGCGCCAGGCGGAAGTGCAGCTCGGCGCGGGCTTCGCGGCGTTCATCGCCGAGCAGGGCCAGCGTCGGCTGCAGTTCGGGATCGGTCTCGTCGCGACTGCCCCCGGCCTCGGGCAACAGCAGCTCGTTGCTGGCGAAGCGCATCAGGCGGAAATCCAGCCCGTCGCGTTGCGGCCCCTCGACCCGGAAGCCGTCATCCAGGGTGAGATAGCGCTCGCCGCTGTCCTCGACCGTCAGCCGGCCGGTGGCCGAGGTGGTGACGTCCATCCGCTCCTCGTCCTGCTGGTAGACGAACACCCGCGCCATCTGCGTGCCGTCGTTGGACATGCCGCCCACGTAGACCACGCCGCGGCCGCCCGGCAGTTCGACGAAGCGCCCGGCCTCGAGCCCGGCGATCAGCAGGCTGCGGCTGCCCTGCTCGATCATCCGCTTGGAGTAGTCGCGCGCCCACGGCCCCAGCCACAGCGAGCACAGGCCGATGAACGTGACCATCGGCACCACCAGCATCAGCACCGGGCGCAGCAATCGGCGCGGGCCGACGCCGGTGGCGGTCAACACCGGCATCTCCGAGTCACGGTACAGCCGCCCCACCGCCAGCAGCAGGCCCAGCATCAGGCCCAGCGGCAGGATCAGCGGCAGATAGTTCAGCACCTGCAGGCCGAGTTGCGAGAGCATCATCCCGGCCGGCACCCGGCCACGGGCGATGTCGCCGAGCACGTCGGCGAACACGCCGCCCAGGCTGACGACCATCAGCACCACCAGCACGGCGAAGGTGGCCTGGGCGAATTCGCGGAACAGGTAGCTGTCGAGCTTCGGCATCGAAAGGCGGGTTGCTTTAGACTTTGGGGTTCTTTTACGGGCAGGCCGGCGGCGCGGATATGAGGCCGGCGGCGGTCGCGACCGCGACCGAACGCCCGATTGTAATGACCCGCACACGGAATCTGGTTGATGACCCTCGAATTCACCCTGAATCGCGATACCCCCGCCACCGCCGCGACCGACTGCGTCGTGGTAGGCGTGTTCGCCGACAAGACGCTCTCCCCGGCCGCTCAGGCGCTGGACGGCGCCAGCAACGGCCGCCTGGCGGCGCTGCTGGCGCGCGGGGACATCAGCGGCAAGGTCGGGCGTACCCTCCTGCTGCATGACCTGGACGGGGTGGCCGCGCCGCGGGTGCTGGTGGTCGGGCTTGGCGAGCAGGCCAAGTTCGGTGCCGCGCAGTACCAGCGCGCGGTGACCGATGCGATCCGGACACTGAAGACCGGCGCCGCCGCCGGCGCGCTGCTGACGCTGTCCGAGCTCGCCGTCGACGGCCACGACGCCGCCTGGGCGATCCGCCAGGCGGTGATCGCCGCCGACCATGCCGCCTACCGCTATACCGCCACCCTCGGCGCCAACAACAAGAAGCGCGAGCACACCGGCCTGCGCGCGCTGGCGGTGTCCGGCGACGACGAGCAGGCGCTGTCGCAGGGCAAGGCGATCGCCAACGGCGTCGAGTTTGCGCGCGAACTGGGCAACCTGCCGGCCAACGTCTGCAATCCGGCCTACCTGGCCGAACAGGCGAAGACCTTCGCCGCGCGCTTCGACAAGGCCGCCTGCCAGGTGCTGGAGGAGACGGAGATGGAAGCGCTCGGCATGGGCGCCCTGCTCGCGGTGGCGCGCGCCTCGGCCCATCGCCCGCGGCTGATCGTGCTGGAATGGAACAACGGCGGCGATGCCAGGCCCTACGTGCTGGTCGGCAAGGGCATCACGTTCGACACCGGCGGCGTCAACCTCAAGACCCAGGGCGGCATCGAGGACATGAAGTTCGACATGTGCGGCGCCGCCACGGTACTGGGTACATTCGTCTCGGCGGTCGGGCTGGGCCTGCCGATCAACCTGCGGGTGGTGGTGCCGGCGGTGGAGAACGCCATCGACGGCAATGCCTACCGTCCGTCCGACGTCATCACCAGCATGTCCGGCAAGACCATCGAGGTCGGCAACACCGACGCCGAGGGCCGGCTGATCCTGTGCGACGCGCTGACCTATTCCGAGCGCTTCGAGCCGCAGGCACTGGTCGACGTCGCCACCCTCACCGGCGCCTGCATGGTCGCACTCGGCCGCCAGGCCAGCGGCCTGATGAGCAAGCACGACGATCTCGCCGACGAGCTGCTGGCCGCGGGCGAGACCGTGTTCGACCGCGCCTGGCGCCTGCCGCTTTGGGACGAATACCAGCCGATGCTCGATTCGGCCTTCGCCGACGTCTACAACATCGGCGGCCGCTGGGGCGGCGCCATCACCGCCGGCTGCTTCCTCTCGCGCTTCACCGAGGGCCAGCGCTGGGCACACATCGACATCGCCGGCAGCGCCAGCGGCGACGGCAAGCTGGGCATGGCCACAGGGCGGCCGGTGGGGCTGCTGTCGCAGTGGCTGATCGACCGCGCCGCGAGCGGCGCGGCGTAATTCATTTGCCTGTGATTGGTGATTCGTGATTGGTGATTCGATAAACGCAGAAGCACTTGCCCTCGCCGACGTGGCACAAGGCAGGCACGAACCTGCCTTTGCGAATCACTAATCACGAATCACCAATCACCGCTCCCATGCGCGCCGACTTCTACCTGATCGCCAAGCCGCGTTTTCGCGCCGAGCCGCTGCGGCTGGTGTGCGAACTGGCGCGCAAGGCGCACGACGCCGACCTGTCGACCCTGGTGCTGGCGCGTGACCGGGCGCAGGCCGAGACGCTCGACGACCTGCTGTGGGACATGGGCGACGATGTCTACATCGCGCACCAGATCGCCGGCGGGGACGAGGACGATGTCACGCCCGTGCTGATCGCGCCGCCGGAGTTCGATCCGCCGATGCGCCCGCTGGTGATCAACCTGCGCGACGCCGCGGTCGAAGGCGGCTTCGAACGGGTGCTGGAAGTGGTCCCCGCCGACGAATCCGCGCGCGGCCCGCTGCGCGAACGCTGGAAGCAGTACCAGGCGCGCGGGCTGGAACTTAAGAAATACGATATGTAGGGGGGCCGTGATTCGGGATTCGTGATTGGTGATTCGCAAAAGCGGATTCTCTACCAACCGACTCCCTCTCGTTGCGGTCCGTCGCCTTGCCTTTACGAATCACCAATCACCAATCACGAATCCCGGCTCTCATGTCCCTCGCCCCCAGCTACGATCCCAGCGCCTTCGAATCCCGGCTCTACGCCGAGTGGGAATCGGCCGGCATGTTCGCGCCGCGCGGCGATGGTCCCGCCTACACGATCCTGTTGCCGCCGCCGAACGTCACCGGCACGCTGCACATGGGCCACGCGTTCCAGCACACGCTGCAGGATGCGCTGATCCGCTATCACCGCATGCTCGGCCACCGTACGTTGTGGCAGATGGGCAGCGACCATGCCGGCATCGCCACCGAGATGGTGGTCACCCGCAACCTGGCGCGCGAGGGCAAGGGCGAGACCCGCGACGCGCTCGGCCGCGAGGGCTTCATCGCCAAGGTGTGGGAGTGGAAGGCGCAGTCCGGCGACACCATCGAACGGCAGATGCGCCGGCTGGGCACCTCCGGCGACTGGTCGCGCAGCGTCTTCACCATGGACGACATGCCCTCACGGGCGGTGATCGAGGCCTTCGTGCGCATGTACGAGCAGGGCCTGATCTATCGCGGCCAGCGCCTGGTCAACTGGGACCCGGTGCTGAAGACCGCCATCTCCGACCTGGAGGTAGTGAGCGAGGAGGAGGACGGCTTCCTGTGGTCGATCCGCTATCCGCTCAGCGACGGCAGCGGCGAGGTGGTGGTGGCCACCACCCGCCCGGAGACCATGCTCGGCGACACCGCGGTGATGGTGCATCCCGACGACGAGCGCTACGCGCACCTGGTCGGCAAGGCGGTGACCCTGCCGCTGACCGGACGCGAGATCCCAGTGATCGCCGACGCCTACGTCGACCGCGCGTTCGGCACCGGCATCGTCAAGGTCACCCCGGCCCATGACTTCAACGACTACGCCGTCGGCCAGCGGCACGCGCTGCCGCTGATCAACGTCTTCACCGCCGACGCGGCGATCAACGACAATGCGCCGGAGCGGTACCGCGGCCTGGACCGTTTCGCCGCGCGCAAGGCGATCGTCGCCGAGCTCGACGCCGCCGGCCTGCTGGTCGAAGCAAAACCGCACAAGCTGCAGGTGCCGCGCGGCGATCGCACCGGCCAGGCGATCGAGCCGTACCTGACCGACCAGTGGTTCGTGAAGATGGACGGCCTGGCGCAGCGCGGGCTGGAACTGGTCGAGAACCGGTCGGTGAAGTTCGTGCCGCCGAACTGGATCAGCACCTACCGGCACTGGCTGCAGAACATCCAGGACTGGTGCATCAGCCGCCAGCTGTGGTGGGGCCATCGTATTCCGGCCTGGTACGGGGAAGGCGGCGAAGTGTTCGTCGGCCGCGACGAGGCCGAGGCGCGCGCCAAGGCCGAGACGGCCGGCTACCACGGGCCGCTGGCGCAGGACAGCGACGTACTCGAGACCTGGTTCTCGTCCGGGCTGTGGCCGTTCTCGACCCTGGGCTGGCCGGACGAGGCCGCCATGGCCGAGCGCGGCTTCGAGGATTTCCTGCCCAGCAGCGTGCTGGTCACCGGCTTCGACATCATCTTCTTCTGGGTGGCGCGGATGATCGTGATGAGCGATGCGCTCACCGGTCAGATCCCGTTCCGCGACGTCTACATCACCGGCCTGGTGCGCGACAAGGACGGGCAGAAGATGTCCAAGTCCAAGGGCAACATCCTCGACCCGCTCGACATCATCGACGGCATCACACTCGACGACCTGGTCGCCAAGCGCACCACCGGGCTGATGCAGCCGCAGATGGCGGCGAAGATCGAGAAGGCGACGCGCAAGGAGTTCCCCGACGGCATCGCCGCGCACGGCGCCGATCCGCTGCGTTTCACCATGGCCGCGCTGGCCGGCCCCGGCCGCGACATCAAGTTCGATCTCGGCCGCGCCGAGGGCTACAAGAACTTCTGCAACAAGCTGTGGAACGCGACGCGCTTCGTATTGATGAACACCGAGGGTTTCTCCGCCTCTGTAGGAGCAGCTTCAACCGCGACCGTCGGGGCTGAAGCCCCTCCTACAGCCCGGACCGATCCGGAAAAATGGATCCTCGCGCGCCTGGCCGCGACCGCCGCCGACACCGAAGCGCACTTCGCCGCCTACCGCTTCGACCTGCTGGCGCAGACGCTGTACGAGTTCGCCTGGAACGCGTTCTGCGACTGGTTCGTCGAACTGGCCAAGCCGGCGCTCAACGGCGACGACGCCGCGGCCGCGGACAGCACCCGGCACACGCTGCTGTTTGTGCTCGAGGCGCTGCTGCGGCTGCTGCACCCGCTGATTCCGTTCGTGACCGAGGCGCTGTGGCGCGAGGTCGCGCCGCGGCTCGGCATCGACGGCGACAGTATTTCGCTGCAACGCTATCCGCAGGCGGCTAGCTTCGACGTGGCCGCGTTCGCGCAGGCCGAGGACGATGTCGAGTGGCTCAAGCAGATGGTGTCGACGCTGCGCCGCATCCGCAGCGAACTCGGCGTCTCGCCGGCGCGGCAGGTCGTCCTGCTGCTGCGCGATGCGTCCGCCACCGACAGCGCCCGCGCGGCGCGCTTCGCCTCGCAGCTGACGTTCCTGTTGCGGCTCGAGCGCATCGAGACGATCGAAGGCGACCCGCCGCCTGCCGCTGCCGGCGTCGTCGGCGGACTGAAGCTGTTCGTGCCGCTGGCAGGCCTGGTCGACCTGGACGCCGAACGCGGCCGCCTGGACAAGGAGCTCAAGCGGGTCGAGGCCGAGATCGGCAAGTGCGAGGGCAAGCTCGGCAACGCCACCTTCGTGCAGAACGCGCCGGCCGCGGTGGTGGAGCAGGAGCGCAAGCGCCTGGCCGAATGGACCGCGCAGCGCGACGCGCTCGCCGCGCAGCGCGCGCGGCTATAGACACCGCCGCTTCCCCCCGTAGGAGCGCGCCATGCGCGCGATACCGCGGGCGTTTCGCCGCCCGTAAATTCCGGTGACCGGCGCGCTTGCCGGTCTGGAATCGCGGCATCCATCGGATCCTGTCAGCACCCGCGGCATCGCGCGCATGGCGCGCTCCTACGGGGGTCTGGCCCGCCGATGGGTCAGGCCCTAGTCCGCGGATTCGCCGACCAGTTCGATCGCCATCACGATCGCATCCTCGCGCCCGCGCATGGCGGGGTAATAGCGCGGCCGCCGCCCGATCTCGTTGAAGCCCTCGTCATGGTACAGCGCGATGGCCTGCGGGTTCGACGGCCGCACCTCGAGGAACACCCGGACCACGCCCTGATCACGGGCGATGCGCAGCAATGCCCGCAGCAGCCTGCGGCCATGTCCCTGCCCCTGCACCTCGGGATCGACGCAGAGATTGAGCACGTGCGCTTCACCGGCGGCGACGCTGAGCACGCCGTAGCCGATGATGCGCCCCTGGTCGTGCAGCACCCACGCCGGATAACCGGCGCGCAGGCAGTCGCGGAAGATTCCCGACGTCCACGGAAACGGGTAGGCGCGCAGTTCGATCGCCATCACCTCGGCAAGATCGTCAACGCGCATCGGCCGCAGGCTCGCGGCGATGCCAGGAGCGTCCGCGGCGCGCGCGTTCACGGGCCTGTCCGGCTCCGCAGCGCACGCAGCTGCGGCCAGAGCGCGCGCTTGGCCTCGGGCGTGCGCAGGCGCGCCAGCGGCATCCAGCCGCGGCACAGGCTGGCCGCGTCCGGCGCCTCCGGGCCGCGCCCGGCCGCGCGCAGCAGTGCATGCAGCAACGGATCGTCCGGCACCGACGCCGTCGCGTCGATCCTGCGCCACAGGGTGAAACCGAGCGCATCGAGCGTCTCGCGCTGCAGCCCGTCCCAACTCACGGCGCCGCCCTCGCCGCCGGCGAGCGACGCCGCCAGGCCCACGCGGCCGGCCCGGACAGTGCGTACAGCGTCGCCGCCGTCAGCAGCGTCTTGGGCGGGTCGATCCACAGTGCGATCAGCAGCGCCAACGCGATCAGCAGGAAGAAGAACGGCACCCGGTCGGATTTCGGCCCGCTGCTGCCGCCCTTGAAACTGGTGTAGCGGATCTGGCTGACCATCAGCAGCGCGGCGATCACCGTCACCGCCAGGGCGAGGTAGCGCAGCTCATCGCCGCTCCAGCCGAGATCGTGACTGGTCCACACGAAGCTCGCCATCAGCCCCGCCGCCGCCGGGCTTGCCAGGCCGACGAACCAGCGCTTGTCGACCTTCGCCACCTGGCTGTTGAAGCGCGCCAGCCGCAGCGCCGCGCAGGCGGCGTACAGGAACGCCGCCAGCCAGCCGATCCGGCCGATGGTCACGCCATCGAGCTTGAGCGACATCAGCGCCCAGTGGTACATCACCAGCGCCGGCGCCATGCCGAAGCTGATCAGGTCGGCCAGCGAGTCGTACTGCACGCCGAATTCGCTCTGGGTGTTGGTCAGGCGCGCCACCCGGCCGTCGATCCCGTCGAGGATCGCGGCGACGAAGATCGCGATGCAGGCCGCCCCGTAGCGCCCCTGGGAGGCGGCGATGATCGCGAAGAATCCCGCGAACAGGCCGCCCGTGGTGAACAGGTTCGGCAGCAGGTAGATGCCACGGCCGCGTGCCGGGCCGGGGGTGGGGGTATCGTCTTCCATGGGCGGAGTTTACCGGCCCCGGGAGCCGGGAATCCCGCGACGGCCGTCAAGCCCCGCGGAATCGCGGCTTGCGCGCCTGCCCCGGGGGTGCTGCAATCGCGCCCGTCCCCCCGATTTCCCCTTTTCCTCGATTCTCCAGGAGCTTTCCATGCGCCATCCGATCCTCGGCACCGCCCTGGCGCTGGTCGCCGCCGCGTTCGCCACCGGCGCCGGCGCCAGCGAGGTCTACCAGTGGAAGGATGCCAGCGGCGTCACCCACTATTCGGAATCCCCGCCGCCGAGCGGCAATTATCAGCAGCGCAAGATCAGCGACTCCGGCGCCAGCACCTCGCAGACCACCAGCAACGGGCAGGCGTCCGCCAACCCCGCCGCCGCCGAGAATCCACAGTGCGCCATCGCGCGCCGCAATATCGAGACGCTGCGAGGCGAGGGACCGGTGCAGCAGGACGACGGTGAAGGCAATGTGCGCGAGCTGGACGCCGACGAACGCGCCAACCAGCTGGAGCTGGCACAGGCCGCGGTGCGGGCCTACTGCACCGACGACGCACCCGCCGCCTGAGTCATGCGCCTGACCTGGGCCGTGGTGCTGGGCCTGGCGGGCGGTGGCGCGCTGGCCTGGTGGCTGTCGCGCGAGCCACCGGAAACCGTGCAGGCCAGGCGCGATCGCGCCGAAAGCGCCGCGGCCGCCATGGCCGGGGACACCGGCCCGGCCCTGTACCGCTGGCGCGACGATGCCGGCCACCTGCAGATCACCGAACGGCCGCCGGGCGGCCGTCATGCCGGGCGCAGCTACGAGAAAGTCGACGTGCAGCCGCGCGAGGGAATCGAGGTCCACGGCCAGCGGCACTGAGCCCGGGACCGGAACCGGATATCGATCCGGAAAAACATCACGGCGCCACGCCTCTGCGTCCGGGGATGCGGGCGCAGGCGGGATTCGATTTCACGTTTTCCGTACTTTGCCTTTGCAGCCACGGCCCGCCCGGAACAAAATCCCGCATCCGGGCCTCAACGCTGGCAGAATCGCGAATCCGCTTTCGATGAATCCCCTGCCATGCGCCTGTCGCAGTTCCATCTCCACACCAGCAAGGAAACGCCCGCCGACGCCGAGATCGCCAGCCACCGGCTGATGCTCCGCGCCGGCATGGTGCGCAAGCTCGCTGCCGGCATCTACACCTGGTCGCCGCTGGGCCTGCGCGTGCTGCGCAAGGTCGAGGCGATCGTGCGCGAGGAAATGAACGCCGCCGGCGCTATCGAGCTGCTGATGCCGTCGGTGCAGCCGAAGGAACTGTGGGAGGAAAGCGGGCGCTGGCAGAAATTCGGCGATCAGCTGCTGAAACTGCGCGATCGCAAGGACGCCTGGTATTGCGTCGGCCCCACGCACGAGGAAGTGATCACCGACCTGGCCCGCAACGAACTGGCGAGCTACAAGCAGCTGCCGGTGAATTTCTACCAGATCCAGACCAAGTTCCGCGACGAGATCCGCCCGCGCTTCGGGGTGATGCGCGCGCGCGAGTTCCTGATGAAGGACGCCTATTCCTTCCACCTCACCGATACCGACCTGGATCGCGAATACCACAACATGCATGCGGCCTATACCCGCATCTTTACCCGGCTCGGGTTGAAGTTCCGCGCGGTGCAGGCAGATTCCGGCGCGATCGGCGGCGACGCCTCGCAGGAGTTCCACGTGCTGGCCGACTCCGGCGAAGACGCGATCGCATTTTCCACTGGCTCCGACTACGCCGCGAACGTCGAAGCCGCGGTCGCCGCCGCGCCCAGCCCGCGCGCGAGCGCCGCCGAGGAACTGCGCAAGGTCGACACGCCGACGCAGCGCACCTGCGAGGACGTGGCCGCGCTGCTCGGCATTCCGCTGGCGCGGACGGTCAAGTCGATCGCGGCGATGACCGAGGACGGTTTCGTGCTGGCGCTGGTGCGCGGCGATCATGCCGTCAACGAGATCAAGCTGGCCAAGGTGCCGGGCCTGGCCGGCTACCGCATGGCCACCGAGGCCGAGATTCTCGCCCACCTGGGCAGCGAGCCGGGTTTCCTGGGACCGGTTGGCGTGCGCGGCGCGGTCCGCGTGGTCGCCGATCGCGAGGTCGCGGCGCTGGCCGATTTCGTGGTCGGCGCCACCGAGGCCGGCTACCACCTGGCCGGGGTCAATTGGGGTCGCGACCTGCCCGAACCCGACACCGTCGCCGACATCCGCAACGTGGTCGCCGGCGACCGCGCCGAGGACGGCGGCGAGATCCGCATCGCCCGCGGCATCGAGGTCGGCCATGTCTTCCAGCTCGGCCGCAGGTACGCCGAAGCGATGGACTGCACGGTGCTCGACGAAACCGGCAAGGCGGCGGTACCGGCGATGGGTTGCTATGGCATCGGCGTCTCGCGCGTGGTCGCCGCGGCGATCGAGCAGAACCATGACGACGCCGGCATTCTCTGGCCCGAACCGATGGCCCCCTGGCAGGTCGCCGTTTGCGTGATCAATCCCAAGCAGAATCCGTCGGTGATCGAAGCGGCCGAAGCGCTGTACCGCGAACTGCAGGCCGCCGGCATGGAAACCGTGCTCGACGATCGCGGGCTGCGCCCCGGCCCGATGTTCGCCGACATCGAACTGATCGGCATCCCGCACCGCGTGGTGGTCTCCGAGCGCGGCCTGTCGGCGGGAACGTTCGAATATCGCGCACGCGGCGCCGACGCCTCGGAGAACCTCGATCGCAGTGCCCTGTTCGCACGCTTGTGCGATCACCGCTGAAACCATTGGCGAATATCCGCGATTCCGGCTGGAATCCGGACGGATGGTGCAAAACCGGTGCCCGGGCGATTAACTCCGGATTTGTCAAGGATTTACGGGTTAGATTATGATCGCGGGCAGCCACGGACCGGCTTTCCCCTTTTTCGTAATCCGGAGCACTTGATGGCAATCGATCTGAACGACCTGTCGGCCAGGGAACTCGACTCGCTGATCACCCAGGCAAAGCAGCGCAAGACCACCCTGAAGAAGCGCAAGCCGATCGCTGTGGTGCGCAAGAAGCTCGAAACGCAGGCGCAGGCGGAGGGCTACAGCATCGCCGAACTGTTCGGAGGCCGGACCGCCAAGGCGGCGCCCGCGACCCGCAAGACCACCAAGAAGGCGACCAAGGGCCGCAAGCTCGGCAAGGTTCCGCCGAAGTACCGCAACCCCGCCAACAAGACCGAGACCTGGACCGGCCGCGGCAAGCAGCCGCGCTGGCTGGCGGCCCAGGTGAAGAAAGGCAAGAAGGTCGAGGACTTCCTGATCAAGAAATGATCGCGAAGCCCGCCTCGCGAAAAACGCCGGCGCAAGCCGGCGTTTTTCGTTGGGCCACGAGGCGGCCGCTCGATCGCGTTGAGGCAGGCCCGATCGCCACGGGCAGCGTCGACGCCTGACCGAGCGCCATTACTGATGCAGGGCAGAAAGCCCCCCTTGCACCGGGACGACGGCAGCGGGCAACAAGCTCTTCCGCACCCGACTCACCAATCACCAATCACGACTCTCGAATCACGACCCAATCAAAGACTCTTGCGCGCCGGCAACAGCAGATTGCCGAACAGCAGGCCGGCGATCAGCGCGAGGATGATATTGAGCACCGCCAGCATCGCCTGCTGGCCAGCAGCGACGTCCTGCTGCTGGATCAGGGTCAGCAGGCCGCGCAGGCTGGCGCTGCCGGGCACCAGCATGATGATGCCGGGCACCCGGATCACCGCGCCCGGACGGTTGGCCCAGCGCGCGTAGCCATTGCCGGCGGCGGTCAGCACCAGCGCGGACAGGAACAGCCCGATCGACGAACCCCAGACGGCGCCGGCATAGCGCGAGATCAGATAACCCGCGGCTGCCGCCAGCATCACCAGCGGATAATCACGGCGACCGGCGCGGAACAGGATCGCGAAGGCGAGCGAAGCCGTCCCCAGCGCCACCCACTCCACCCAGTCCGGCTGCGGCCGCAGCGCCCGCACCTGCGGATCGATCCCGAGCAGTTGCGCCAGGGTCAGCGCGATCATGGTGCCGACGGTGAGCTTGAGCACCGTGGTCACCGCGCCGGCGAAGCGCGCGGTGCCCGAGACCAGGTGCTGGCTGGTCAGTTCGGTGACCGCGTTGGTCAGCGCCATGCCGGGCAGCATCACGATCAGCGAGGCGATCACCACCGTATTGAGATTCAGCGGCGCCACGAAGCCGGCCACGACGATGGCCACGAACCCGGCCAGCATCCCCGCCAGCGCGTCGCCCGCCTCCTTCAGCCGCTGGCCGTTACGGGTGGCCAGATCGAGCAGGCCGATCAGCAGGCCGATGGTCGCCGCGGTGGCGATGTCCAGCCACGGCAACCGCCACAGCCCGGCCACGCCGGCGGCGATCATGGCGAACGCCAGCACGTGCAGGGTCTTGCCGCGCCACCCGGGGCGGCGCAGGTCGAGCGCGCGCAGTGCGGCGTGGCCTTCGGCCAAGTCCAGCGCGCCCACCATCACCTCCTCGGCGATGCGATCGACCTCGCACAGGCTGTAGAGATCGACCTCGCCCGGCGCCATCCGGATCACGCGGGTGGTGTCGCTGTCGCCGGGCGGGCGCTGGGGATCGCTGAACGACAGCACCATGCCGGTGGGGTTGACCCAGGGCTCACAGTCCAGGTCCAGCTGCTGCGCAATGGCGACCACCGTGCTCTCCAGCCGCTGCGCGGTGGTGCCATAGGCGTGCAATTGCTCCGCCAGCTCGACCACGAAGGCGATGCGGGCGGCGTAACCATAGGTGCGTGGCGAGGCGCGGGTCATCGGCACAGGATCGCATGCGCGCGGCCGCGCCGACAGCCGCCGGCGCCCGGCGCGGCGCGCCCGCGGCAACGGCCGAAGCCGTTCCGCGGGTCGCTTGACCACGCGCTGCCGCGATTGCGTACTCTATGGCGATGCCAGTGCACAGGAACCGTGCTTCCGCATGACCCCGCCCGCCTCAGCGCCGAGCATCGAGACCGATCCCGACGACGCCTCGCGGCTGCGCCTGGGCGGACGCTGGACGCTGCGCTTCGCCGGCGACATCGGCGCCCGTCTGCACGAGGTCCCGGAGAGCGTGCGCGAGATCGATGCCAGCGGCGTCGAACGCATCGATTCGGTCGGCGTGCTGCAGCTGATCCGTTTCGCCCGGCGCCGCGAACTGGATTTCGACCGGTTCCACTTCCACGACGACCACCACGCACTGGTCGAGGCGATCGAGGACGTGGCCGACGACCGTCCGCCGCGCAAGCGCGAGTACGGTTTCGCGGCCGCGCTCGCCCGCCTCGGTTTCGCGGTGGTGGACAACTGGAAGGAAGCCGTCTCGCTGATCAGCTTCCTCGGCGAGAACCTGTTCAAGCTGGTGCGCCTGGTGAAGGAACCGTCGCGTTTCCGGCTCACCTCCACCGTGCACCACATGGAGCAGGTGGGCCTGGACGCGGTGCCACTGGTGATGCTGCTGTCGTTCCTGGTGGGCGCGGTGATCGCCTTCCTCGGCTCGACCATCCTGGCCGACTTCGGCGCCCAGATCTTCGTGGTCGAGCTGGTCAGCATCGCCTTCCTGCGCGAGTTCGCGGTGCTGCTGACCGCGATCATCCTCGCCGGCCGAACCGCCAGCGCGTTCACCGCGCAGATCGGCGCGATGGTCAGCCGCGAGGAGGTCGATGCGATCCGCACCCTGGGCCTGGACCCGGTCGACCTGCTGGTGCTGCCGCGGATCATCGCGCTGCTGGTGATGCTGCCACTGCTGACCTTCCTGGCGATGATCGCCGGCCTGGCAGGCGGCGTCTCGGTCGGGGCCTTCAGCCTGGACATCCCGCCACCGGCCTACCTGGGCCGCATGCAGGACACCTTCGAACTGCGGCACATGCTGGTCGGCCTGTCGAAGGCGCCGGTGTTCGCGATGTTGATCGGTCTGATCGGCTGCCTGGAGGGCCTGCAGGTGGAAGGCACCGCGCAATCGGTCGGCGAGCGCACCACCTCGAGCGTGGTGCAGTCGATCGCGCTGGTGATCGTGCTCGACGCGCTGGCGGCGATCTGGTTCATGAACGTGGGTTGGTGAGGGGCGGTGATTCGTGATTAGTGATTCGTCATTGGCGAAAGCGACGGCCGCTGGCATGCGGAGGGCCCCGCTTTGACCAATCACCAATCACCAATCACCAATCACGACGAGTCCACCGACTCGCCCATCATCCGCGTGCGCGGCATCGACAACCGCTTCGGCAAGCAGGTCGTGCACGAAGGGCTGGACCTGGACGTGCGCCGCGGCGAGATCCTCGGCGTGGTCGGCGGCTCCGGTTCCGGCAAGTCGGTGCTGATGCGCACCATCCTCGGCCTGCGCAAGCCGAACGCCGGCGAGATCGAGGTGCTGGGCGTGGACGCGCGCAGCGAAGATCCGGCCTCGCGTCGCCATGTCGAGCGCAACACCGGTGTGCTGTTCCAGGACGGCGCGCTGTTCTCCTCGCTCACCGTCGGCGAGAACGTGCAGGTGCCGCTGAAGGAGTACTACCCACAGCTGAGCGATTCGCTGCGCTACGAACTCGCCCTGCTCAAGGTCAAGCTGGCCGGGCTCCCCGCCGACACCATCGACAAGCTGCCGTCGCAGCTGTCGGGCGGGATGCGCAAGCGCGCCGGCGTGGCGCGCGCACTGGCGCTGGATCCGCCGTTGATGTTCCTGGACGAACCCACCGCCGGGCTCGACCCGATCGGCGCGGCCGCCTTCGACCAGCTGATCCGCACCTTGCAGCAGGCCCTCGGATTGACGGTGTTCCTGATCACCCACGATCTGGATACGCTGTACGCTATCTGCGATCGCGTCGCGGTGCTGGCCGATCGCAGGGTGCTGGCCACCGCCCCGCTGGCCGAGGTGGAGCGTCTGGACCATCCGTGGGTACAGGAATACTTCCACGGCCCGCGTGCGCGTGCCGCACAGGCGGGGACCCGGAAATGGGACGCCGGGCATGATTGAAGCGCAGACTCCCTGGCTCCACGGTGTCTGCGCACGAGCCGGCATCGCCGCGCAATGCGCGCGAACCGGCGGCGACGCCACGCGCGATTCCCTATCCTTCATTTCCGATCCCCGGCCCTGACCCATGGAAACCAAAGCCAACTACGTCCTGATCGGCGCCTTCACCATCGCGGTGACGGTGTTCGGCCTGCTGTTCGCGCTATGGGCGGCCAAATATGCCTCCGACCGCAGCTGGGAGACCTATGCGGTGGTATTCAACGAGCCGGTCACCGGCCTGTCGGAAGGCAGCAGCGTGCAGTACAACGGCATCGCCGTCGGCACGGTGCAGAACCTGCAGCTGGCGCCGGACGATCCGCGCCAGGTGATCGCGCAGCTGCGCCTGGATGCGCAGGCGCCGGTCAAGATCGATACCCGCGCCAGGCTGTCGATGACCAGCCTGACCGGACCGCCGATCATCCAGCTCACCGGCGGCAGCCCCGATGCGCCGCGCCTGATCGACCGCTCGGATCGCGAGGTGCCGATCATCCTCACCGAACCGTCCGCGCTGCAGAACATCGCCGATACCGCCAACCGCCTGGTCGAACGGCTGGACACGTTGTTCAGCGACGCCAACATCGCCAAGATCGACAGCACGCTGACCAATCTCGAGAACGCCACCGCGGCGCTCGGCGATGGCCGCGAGGACATCACCGAACTGCTGCGTTCGGCACGCTCGGCCAGTCAGCAGCTGGAGCGCACCCTCGATTCCGCCAATACCGTGATCGGCGATTTCGATCGCGGCTTCGTGCAGGAATTGCCGCAGCTGGTGGAAAAACTGGACCGCACCCTGGTCCGGCTGGATTCGGCCGCCGACGGTGCCGACGCGATCCTCAACGAGAACCGCGCCGCCATCAACAGTTTCGCCAACGACGGCCTGTCGCAACTCGGGCCGACGCTGGGCGAACTGCGCGCGCTGGTCCGCGACCTGCGCCGGATCAGCGACCGCCTCGAGAGCAATCCCGCGCGCTACCTGCTCGGCCGCGACGCCCCCAAGGAGTTCGAACCGGAATGAACACCGCCAACCGATCCCACCGGCCGGCGCTGCCGCGCCGGTCCCGCATCACCGCCGGCACGCTGCTGCGCTCGGCCGTGCCGGCGATTGCCGCCATCGCGCTGGCCGGCTGCAGCGTGCTCGGCAGCGGCGGCACCAGCCCGCGCGCCACGATCTATGCACCGGATGTCCGCGTCCAGGCAGATCCGGCCTGGCCCAGCGTGCAGTGGCAGCTCGCCATCGGCGGAGCCTCCGCCTCGCGCATGATCGACAGCCCGCGCATCAACGTGCGGCCGACGCCGGCGGAACTGCAGGTCTATGCCGGCGCGTCCTGGGCACAGCCGTCGACCGACATGATCGAGGACACCCTGCTGCGCGCATTCGAGGATTCCGGGCGGATCGACGCGGTCGCCCGCAGCGACACCGGGATCCGTGCTGACTACAAGCTGGTGCTGGACCTGCGCCGGTTCGAGTCCGACTACGCCGGCCGCGCGATGCCCGATGCGACGATCGAGATCGCCGCCAAGCTGCTCTACAACCGCGACCAGCGCGTGGCCGCCTCGCGCACGTTCCTGCAGGCGGCGCCCGCCGCCAGCACGGAGATCGACGACGTGGTCGCCGCATTCGAGCAGTCACTGACCGCGATCACCCACGACATCGTCGGCTGGACCCTGACCAGCGGCGAGGCGGATGCAGCGGCGGCCCAGCGACCATGACCACCGGTCCCTGCCCTAGGGCCTGTAAAGCCGAGCTCGCTCGGCTACGCGGGCTCTCCGCTCGACGATGCGGAGGCGGTGATCGTGGTGAACGACAGCGTCGCGATCACCCCTCGGGTTTCGCCCGGCACCACGCGCACGCTCCAGCCGTACAGGTCGCATAGCCGGCGTACGATCGACAGGCCGATACCGCCGCCCTGCGAATGCTCGGCATGGGTGCCGCGATAGCCGCGCTCGAACAGCTTCGCTGCGTCCTCGGCGCTCAGGCCCGGGCCCGAATCGATCACCTCGACCGCCTGCGGCAGCATCCGCACCACGACCTCACCGGCATTGGTGTACTTGACCGCATTGCCGATCAAGTTGCCCAGCGCCACCGAGACCGCGGCTTCAGGTGCATCGACCACCAGGCCGGAATCGCCCTGCAGGCGCAGTTCCAGCGGCTTGTTGCGGATCTGGGTGCGGTGCGCATCCAGCAATTGCTCGGCGACCTTGGCCACGTCGGTCGCGCCGTGCCCGCGCTCGTTGCGCGAGAGCAGCAGCAATGCGCTGATCAGGTCGGTGCATTGCTGCTCGGCGCGCTGGATGCGCAGCAGCCGCGCCTCGGTCTTGTCGTCGAGTCCGGGTTTGGCCAGCAGCAACTCGACCGCGCCCTTGATCACCGCCAGCGGCGTGCGCAATTCATGGCTGACGTCGGCATTGAACTCGCGATCGCGCTGCACCACCTCGGTCAGGCGCGCGGCGTAGTCGTCCAGCGCGCCGGCGAGCTGGCCGACCTCGTCGTCAGGGAAGTGCGCCGCCAGCGCCGCGGGCCGCGTGCTGCTGTCCGAATCCTGCAAGCGCCTGGCGAGATCGGAGACCGGGCTCATCACCCGTGACGCCGCCCACCAGCCGATCAGCAACGACAGCAGGGAGACCAGCAGCACCGAACCCAGGATCGCACGCTGGAACTGCGCCTCGCCGCGCGCAGCCTGGGTCATGTCGTAGGCGAGAAAGAACCACTCCTCCGGCGTCTTGCGCACAGCCAGCTTGTAAGAGAACGGCTCGCCGTTCTCGTCCACGCCGCTGAGGTTGTGGATGCCGTCGGGCAGGTCGTACCAATCCGGCTGCTCGGCCTTGAGCATTTCGAAGCGCTCGCGCTTGACCACCCGTCCGATCATCTGCTGCAGCGGCAGGTCGGGACTGCTGCTGGGGTCGCTGTAGAAGCGTCGTGCGAACTCGTCGATGTTGCGGTTCATCACGTCTTCGACCAGGTCGTTCTCGACGCGGTTGCGCGCCTCCTGGGTCAGGAAGGCGAACAGCGCGGTGAGGCCGAAACCGAGCAGGACGAAGGAGAGGATGATGCGGCTGCGCAGCCGCCGCCGGTAACGTCTGACCCGACGCGCTGGTGCCGCCCCGGGCGTCGGATCTGTCGACATGTGCGGGATGAGCGGACGGGAGACTAGCTGCTGCCCTCGGGCGCGGCGATGCGGTAGCCGATGCCGTGGCGGGTCTGGATCAGGGGCGTGTCGAACGGCTTGTCGATCACCGCGCGCAGGCCGTGGATGTGCACCCGCAACGAGTCCGAATCCGGCAGCTCCTCGCCCCAGACCCTGGTTTCCAGCTCCTGCCGCGTGACCACCGCCGGCGACGCCTCCATCAGCGACTGCAGGATCTTGAGCGCGGTGGGATTGAGCTGCAGCAGCTTGCCCTGGCGGCGCACTTCCAGGGTGTCGAGGTTGTATTCGAGATCGGCCGTTTCCAGCACCCGCGTCTGCACGCCGCGGCCGCGGCGCGACAGGGCGTTGAGCCGGACCTCGACCTCCTGCAACGCGAACGGCTTGATCAGGTAGTCGTCGGCACCGGAGTCGAAGCCGGACAGCTTGTTGTCCAGCGAATCGCGCGCGGTCAGCATCAGCACCGGCGTCTGCTTGCGCGCCTCGTTGCGCAGCTTGCGGCAGACCTCGAGCCCGTCCATCCCGGGCAGGTTGAGGTCGAGTACGATCGCGTCGAAATCATGGACCACCGCCAGGTGCAGGCCGGTGACGCCGTCGGCGGCGAAGTCGACGGTGTGGCCGCGGTCTTCGAGATAATCGCCGAGGTTGGCGGCGATGTCCTGGTTGTCTTCGATCACGAGGATGCGCATCGGCGGGAGGATTCCGTGGTTGTCTGGCGGGCGGGAGCGGGCGTCGCTGTTGGACAGGAGAAACGGCGGCGGGTTTCCCGTGATCGATGGATTCTGGCACAAAGCCGGGGCGAAGCCGGCGTTGTTCGCGCCGTGGACACAAAAAGACCCAGGCGAGATCGTCGCCTGGGTCAATGCGTATTGCCCCGATTGCCCGTAATCTGCCGACTGACTGGTTGGAACGGAACAGGAAGCGACAGATCGCGGACTGCGCAAGCTACGCCCGGCGCGATTAAACCGCCGTTAAGCAGGCTGTTATTTTCGGGTTAATCGGGAAGGCTGCCGCCGCTTCTGCCCCTCGCCGCGGGCCTGTTCGCCAGCGGCTGCCGCTACGAAATCGACGATCTGCCCGGCGACGTCGGTGGCGGCGACCGCCTCGATCCCCTCCAGTCCCGGCGAGGCGTTGACCTCGAGCACCAACGGTCCACGTCGCGAGCGGATCAGGTCGACGCCGGCCACGCCCAGTCCCAGCGCCTGCGCGGCGCGGATCGCCATCGCCTGCTCGTCCCGCGACGGCAGCGCCGCGTGCCCGCTGCCGCCGCGGTGCAGGTTGGAGCGGAAATCCCCCGGCGGCGCCTCGCGCTGCATCGCCGCGACTACGCGCTCGCCGACCACCAGGCAGCGCAGGTCGCGCCCCTCGGCCTCGGCCACGAACTCCTGTACCAGGAAGTTCGCGTACAGCCCGCGCAGCGCCTCGATCACGCCGCGCGACGCCGACGGCTTCTCGGTCAGCATCACCCCGGCGCCCTGGGTGCCCTCGTTGAGCTTGATCACGTGCGGCGGCGGACCGAGCATCGACAGCAGGTCCGCGGTGTCGTCGGGGTTGTCGCCGAACACCGTCGCCGGCAGGTCGATGCCCTGGGCCGCGAGCAACTGGTGGCAGCGCAGCTTGTCGCGTGCACGCGCGATCGCCGCGGAGGTATTGGGCGTGTAGGTGCCCATCAGCTCGAACTGGTGCAGCACGGCGTTGCCGTAGCGCGTGATCGAGGCGCCGATCCGCGGGATGACCGCGTCGTAGCCGGCGACCGGCCGCCCCTTGTAGTGCATCGAGAACCCGTCCGCCGCGATTCGCATGTAGCAACGCAGCGGATCGAGCACACGGACGCTGTGGCCACGCAGGCGCGCCGCCTCCACCAGGCGGCGGGTCGAGTACAGCTTGCTGTTGCGCGAGAGAATGGCGAGCTTCATCCCGCGCAGATTACGTCACCACCAGCGGCACGGGAATGGGCGCGGGAACCCCGGCCGAAGCCGGGGTTCCTGGGACACACGAAGATCGCGAGGATCAGTTG
>NZ_VSSP01000001.1 GCF_008312895.1 Luteimonas suaedae
CCGAAGCCCCCCTCGTCTTCGGCATGACCCTGGACCAGTTGGACACGCTCAACCGCCTGCACGACCGGCTGCATGCCTACGGCGACCTGGTCTTCGGCGTCGAGCGTATCGACCTGGCCGACGGCACACTGACGATGCTGGGCGATGCGATCTTCGAAGAGGCCGACGCCGCGAGTGCGCTCATGCACAAGGTGACGGGGCAGCGCCTCCCCGACGAAGCCGGGCACCGACACCGCGTACGCGAGGAGCCGGCGATCTACGGTGTACCGGTCAGCCCGGACCTGACGCGTGACGCGGCCATGCCGATGCTGCCGCCGCCCGCGGATGCGGGCTGGCACCCGCAGGCGGCCACCCGCCACTGATCGAGCAGGGCGCGGTGCCGGGCTCGTTAACGATCCCTGGCACCGCGTCCGCGCGATCCGTATGCGTTGGTGCAGGTGCAGCTCCAGCGTTGCGGTCATAACGTCCTGGAACGTCGAAGCTGGAGGTCACGTGCAGGGCCGTCCAGGCGCGGACGGCGTCGAAGCGTCGGTCGTCACCTCTGCGTCGGGCAGCGCCGTGGCATCGGGCGTCGGCGGCGTCCGCGGCCCGCTTCCATGGCCGGAGCGGCGTCGAGGATCCGCGCCTGCGGCGTCGTCGCGACCGGCCTCGTGCAAACGGGCCGGAGCCGACGGCTTGCCCCGTTTCGCGGCTTCGGCGCGTGTCGATTCCGACGACCTGATCAGCCCCTGTGCTTGCAGCCGTCCCCACATGTCGGCCTGGTCCTGCGCATCCCATGAGGTTTGCGCGAAGGCGGGAGGGCTGGCCGTCAGCACCATGGCACATAGGCACAGGGCGGTTGCGGGCAATCGTGAATGCAGATTCGTGGTGGGCATGGGGCGACCTCCTTGGCGGGTCTCGTGCGTGGCCAATGCCACGGACCCGATTGGAGGCCGGGGACGGCATATCGTCCATGTGGAGAAGCTAGGGTTTCGCTACAGATTCGATGCAATAAAGGTGTTGGGTCGGCGATCACCCTTCAGCCGTCCCGGGCCGGGCTGGTCCTGCGGCGCTGCGGTTCCCCGGGAGACTGGAGCACCCCGCCCGCCTAGACTCCGGCCATGGCCTTCAACGTCCGCCAGATCTTCGCCGCACTCAATGACGCCCGGGTCGACTACGTGGTCGTGGACGGGCTGGCGGTCATCCTGCACGGATATCTGCGCGCTACCGCGGATCTGGACCTTGCGATCGGCCTGGCTCCGGACAACGCCGGGCGTGGCATGCGCGCGCTCGCTTCCATCGGCCTGCAGCCGCGACTGCCGGTGGCCATGGATGACTTCGCGGATGAGGGCAGGCGCCTGGACTGGCTGCGCAATCGCAACATGGTCGTGTTCCCGCTGTGGGATCCCGGGAACCCGCTGCGTTCGGTGGATGTCTTCATCGACGAGCCGATCGGGTTCGGCGATCTCATGGCGGACGCGGTGGTCAAGGATCTGGATGGACTCGAGGTCCGGATTGCCTCCATCCCCCACCTGATCGAGATGAAGCGGCGAACTGGGCGTTCGCGCGACCTGGACGATATCGACAAGCTTCAGCAAATCCTGGCCGCCCCGCAGGAGGGGGAGGGTGGTCCATGAACCCGTCTCCTTCGCCTTCGCTGGAATTCAGTTTCAAGGACGCCGAACGCGCGCAGCTCATGGACTGGGTGCGGCTGAGCGCGGGCGCGAAGATCGACTTCTTCGAGGAGATGGTGGAGTTGGCCTACCGCAGTGGCGCGCTCGCGCCGGAGCGGCTGGCACTGCGCGACAGGCCAGTCCCGCAATCTTCGCCGGATGGCCGATAGCGGTCGGCCCACCGGCAGGCTGCGGCGATGGGCCCGGCGCCGGCGCGCAGGCCGCTGTGCCCGCACTGATCAAGTGTTTCCAACGCGAGAGCAAGGTCTCGATGCATCCGAAGGCAATGGCATCGTTGCATCCGAACACTGCCTCGGGCGCCAGGCGGTCGCTTGGCTTGCGCCTGCATTGATGAGACGGGCAAGCTCAGCCAGCAGGTGTCGAGATCGGCGCCTGGCGTTCGTCGCTGGAATGCATGACATCTTGGCGGCCAAGGCCATGGCCGCCGGGCCCGCCCTACGATGCCCACTGGCAAGCGACGACTACCGGAGCACACCGATGTCCCTCACCCGGATCCACAATCTGTCCATCTCGCTCGACGGCTTCGCCACCGGCGAGCCCCAGTCGATGGAAACCCCCTTCGGCCATGCCGGCGAGCGGCTCCACGAATGGATGTTCGCCACCCGGTTCTGGGCCAAGACCAGTGGGACCATGGGTGCCGATCATGCCTTCGCGGAGCGCCACGAGCCGGGCATCGGCGCCGAGATCATGGGGGCCAACAAGTTCGGACCGCCCGGCTGGCAGGACGACGCGGACTGGAAGGGCTGGTGGGGGCCGAATCCGCCGTTCCATACGCCGACCTTCGTCCTCACCCACCGGCCGCGACCGCCGATCGAGATGGCGGGCGGCACCACGTTCCACTTTCTCGATGCGTCCCCGACCGAGGCGTTGCAGGCCGCGCGTGAAGCCGCCGGCGGCCAGGACGTGCGCATTGGCGGCGGCGCAACCGTGGTCCGCGACTTCGTTGCCGCCGGACTCGTCGACCACATGCACCTCGTCCAGGTTCCGATCGTGCTCGGTCGCGGGATCCGCGTCTGGGACGGCCTGGAGGCGCTCGAGGAGGACTACGACATCGAGGCGGTCTCAACCCCGAGCGGCGTCACCCACCTGACCTTCACGAGAAGGACCGGAGGGAATTGAATCGCCGGGTCGCGTTCTTAGCTGGCGCAGTCGAAGCGCTCCGCCTGGTCCGGCCTTTGAGAATCCTTGCTTCTTGATCCACGGAAGCGATGATCAAGAACGCTAAAAGTGAAATCAAGGAGTAGATGGCCTATCGAGGATGGGGAATACCTGACCCCGTGCCCGATCAGGCCGCTTTCGTCGCTCCGAACTCGGCGTACGCGCGCGGTTGGCGCGCTGCATCCAACTGCCTGACCTGGCTGGTGGTCATGCCGAACGTACCCTTGAACGCGCGGCAGAACGCGCTCTGGCTTTCGAAGCCCAGCGCGGCGGTGATCTCGCAGACCGGCATGCGCGTTTCGCGGACCAACTGCCACGCACGCTCCGAGCGCAGCCGTGCGGCGTACTCGGACGGCGTTTCCCCGAACACGTCGCGGTAGCTGCGAATCAGGTGGCAGGGGGAGTAGTTCGCGCTGGCGGCCAGCCGTGCCAGGTCGACGCGTCCGCCGTCGTGCCGACGGATCAGGTGCTGTACCCGCAGCAGCCGCATCAGCGTCTGCTGCCGACGCAGCAACGTGCGCCCGGTGCAGCGCGGCAACAAGGCATGCAGGTCGCGCTGGTGTTCGGTCAGCGCTGCGCACAGCATGTCGACGACCGTACCGGCTCCCAGCGCGCCCAGGTCCGGGCGTCGCGCTACGCGCGCCAGGCGCACGGTCAGCCGGCGCAGCTCGCGGGTGCAGTGCGATTCCGACGGCAACAGGTCGACCGCCGGCTCACCGGGCCGCGGACGCTGGTGCCGCGCCCAGGCCGCGGGGCTGCCGCACACCGCCAGCCAGCGTCCGTCGCGACGGCTGCCGGCGCGCAGCGCACTGTCGCGCCAGATCAGTAGTTCGCCGGCGTGCAGCAGCCAGCGGCAGTCCAGCGTCTCCAGTTCGATCCCTTCCGCCAGCGGCAGCCAGACGCTGATCCAGCGGGAGGGGATCGCCAGCTGGATATTGCGGCCGCTGCCGTGGAGCACCTGCAGTGCGTCGTCGGGCGCGGACAGGTCGAGCAGATCGTGGGAGCGCAACGGGCGATAGAGAGGATGCATGGCGGTCGTTTCGCTTGTCGGGAGAGGTAAGCGACGGCGGCCGGCGGCCGCAGCACATCGTAAGTGCCGGAAGTGCCGGCGCCGATCACCGGAGCCCGCTCGCCGGTCGCCGGGATCGCGTGGGTCATCGACGGCGATGCCGTCCCACGACAACGTTGTTGCGGAGCGAAGGTGGATCCGATTTCCGGCGTCATCGCGAAGCTCGACGTGAAGACGCTGGCCATGCTGGCATCCGCGGCCGACGCCAGCTAGCGTGCCGTTCGATGACCAACTGTGCGTCGGCCGCACAGCTCGCGTGCGGGTGACCGGGCCGGTCGGTCAATGCGTTGAGCGGGGTTCAATGCATGGACGAAGACGGTGAAACTGAGCTCTGTCTGCCTCCGGACAACCCGCACGCTCCGCGTCCGCACTGATCAAGGCAACCGAGGGCGGAGCAAGGGGCGGCCGTGCCGTCGACGGTCTGAATTCTTCAATCCGGTCCCGTTCGTAGTGGCCGTATAGCATTCGTCCGCATGTGGCGCACCCGAGCGGGGCCATGCCCACCGACGACCACGCCAGATACTTCGCCGATCACGGTGTGGCCAAGCAACAGCAACAGCAAATCCCCCTCAATCCCCCTTTTTCAAAGGGGGAAGATAGGCTGCGAGAAATCTGGGGAAACCTCAGGGTCAGGTTCGCTTCTTGGGTGGGCTGCCTTGCGCGGGTGGTGAGCTGGTCGCGTGTCGACAAAGCATCGATCTTGGCTTCGGCCTGAAAAGGGGATCTGCCCGTTTGCCGCTCTCATGCATGAGAACAGGGCAGGTGGCGCACTTCGGCCTCGTTCTTCGTTATTGTCCGCAGCATGCACATGATCCTTCTGCCTTCGGCACGCCTGCGTCCCTACGTGGCGTCCCTGTGGGTGGGCGAACGGCCGGTAGCGCCCGATCGGGAACAGGTGTTGCCCACGGGCACGATGCATATTGCCCTGCGCCTGCAGGGCGGCCCGGTACGGTTGTACGGCGACCGTGGGTCGACGTGTGTGCAGCATGCGGGCGATGCGCTGGTGGCCGGCGCGCGCGCGGGCAGCTACTGGAAGGATGCGTCGGTGCCGACGCGAACCGTCGGCGTGCAGTTGCGGCCTGGTGCGGCACGGGCGTTGTTCGGCGCGTCGGCGGCGGAGTTCAGCGACCGGCACGTGCCGCTGGATGACGCGTGGGGCCGGGATGGCACGTGGCTGCGCGAGGCGCTCCATGAGGCGCGGGATCCGCACGCGCAGCTTGCCGCACTCGAAGCCGCATTGCTGGCGCGGCTGGCGCCACGTGCCATGCACCCGAGCGTTGCCCGGGCATTGGCGCAGATACGGGCGATCCCCTCGGCGGAGCGGTTGCCGGCGGTAGCGGGCATCAGCCAGCGCCACTTCATCGCGCAGTTCCGAGAGGCAACCGGCCTGTCGCCCAAGCGCTACGCGCGCGTGTGCAGGTTCCAGTACCTGTTGCGGCTGATGGAGGCGGGCCGGGGGCATCCATTGGCCGAGCTTGCGTCGGCGGCCGGCTACAGCGATCAGTCGCACTGCAACCGTGAGTTCCTGGCACTGGCGGGCACCACGCCGCACGCCTGGCAACTGCAGCGGCGCGCCCGCCCGCCAGCGCCGCCCATGCCAAGGCGCGCGAGGTCAGTTTCGTCCAAGACGCCCGTCTGAGCGCCGGGTATCGTTGGCGCCTGTATTCCCAAGGAGATCGCCATGAGCGCCCAGGCTTTGTTTCCCTATCTCTGCGTGGCCGACACCGCGCGCGCAATCGATTTCTATCGCAGCGTGTTCGGCGCGACCGAACTCTTCCGCCTGCAGGAGCCGGGCGGCCGTATCGGCCATGCGGAAATGGACTTCGATGGCACCACGCTGATGCTGTGCGACGAGTTTCCGGAGTTCGACATCTGCCGGCCGTCGGGCGGGGCAGGCTACAGCGCCACGATGCACCTGCACGTGGGCAACGCCGATGATGTCATCGCGCGCGCGGTCGCCGCCGGTGCCACGCTGCTGATGGCGCCGAGCGACGCGTTCTACGGGGAACGTTCGGGCGTGATCCTCGATCCGTTCGGCCACCGCTGGAACATCGGCCACAGCCTCGAGGACGTCACGCCGGAGGAGATGCAGCGCCGTTATACCGCGTTGTTGTCTGACTCCACGCAGAACCAATAACGGGGTCAGCTTGAGCTACCCCGTATCTGGGCTATCCCCACTTGCCCGGCCCCGTTTGCCCCGCTATTCGACCTCAGGACTGTCGCCGGATTCCACACGGTATGCCGCGCGGCCGATGGGGCGTTTGAACCACGCATCGAAACGCCCGGCAAGAAACTCGTCGCCTTCGGTGAAACGCGGTTCCACTGAGGAAAAATCCAGCCGTGCGACTGCCGCTTCCTCGTCCAGCCCTTCCGCAATAAGCGGCTTGATCTGCACCGCGACCAGTTCGAATGCCTCGATCAGCAGATCGGCATACGCGGCGTCGTGCTGGATGTCGCCGTGGCCCGGGACGAGGATGGCGAAGTCGAGCGCCTTCAACTGTCGCAACGTCACCGCGCCAGTGCAGGCAGTGCCTATGGTCATAGCGATCGGCGGCTTCGCTGAGCGGTCCGTATGACGAGCGCTGTCGACGCGACGGGAGGGCGGCTAATGTGTATTGGTCCGGCTACGGAGTCTTGGAGTCGCGCCGCCTCGCTATCCACCCGTCCAGCTGTTTCGCAAATGCCTGCCGGTCCCGCGCACTGAACGCGGTCGGCCCGCCGGTCTGCACGCCCGCGCCGCGCAGCTCTTCCATGAAACTGCGCACGGACAGGCGCTCGGCGATGTTGTCCTGGGTGAAGCGCTCGCCGCGGGGATTGACGGCCTCGGCGCCGTTGGCCAGCACGCGCGCGGCGAGCGGGATGTCCTGGGTGATCACCAGGTCGCCCGGCGCGGCGCGTTCGGCGATCGCATCGTCGGCGGCGTCGAAGCCGCCCTGCACCTGTAGCGCCCGGATCAAGCGCGAGCCTGGCGTGCGCAGCCACTGGTTGGCAACCAGGGTCAGCGGCACCTGCGTCCGCTCGGCGGCGCGGAACAGGATCTCCTTGATCGGGCCAGGGCAGGCGTCGGCATCCACCCAGATCTGCGCGGGCGGGGTTCCGGTTGGTGTGGTCATCGCCTGCTTCCCATATGCGGCCGAGGATAGCCCAGCGGGCGAGGGTGCCGGCCCCGACGTCCGTGTGAGGGCGCGCGGTTCCCGCCAGCATGGTCCTGCGGCCGGGCTGGACTCGGCGATCGCCCAACGCGATGATGGGGCTGGCTAGCTGCGCATGCTCAATGCGGCGGCGACGCTGGACGATCTGCGGATTCCGCCGGCCAATCGGCTGGAGGCGCTGAAGGGCGACCGGAAGGGCCAACACAGCATCCGGATCAACGACCAATGGCGCATCTGCTTCCGCTGGAAGGCTGGCGATGCGCATGACGTGCAGATCGTCGATTATCACTGATCAATGGTTCTAGCCATAAAAAAGCTGCCCAACATCCATCCCGGCGAAGTCCTGAACACGGAGTTCCTGTTGCCCCTGGGAATCAGCCAGAACGCGCTGGCGCGGGCAATGGGCGTGCCACCCCGGCGGGTCAATGAAATCGTGCTGGGCAAGCGCGGCATCAGCGCCGACACCGCTGTGCGCCTGACCGACATGGTCCGTCGTCACGCCGCTTCCTTGCGATCGCTGACCGCCTTCAGGACGAGTTCCGCGGCCTCCTTCGAGGATGCCGGGTTCTGGCCGGTGATCAGCAACCCGTCCTGCACGGTATGCACGCCCCAGTCGTCCGTCGAGGAGAACTCCGCGCCCTGCTCGCGAAGCACGTCCTCGAGCAGGTAGGGAACGACCTCGATCAAGCCAACGGCGGCTTCTTCGGAGTTCTTGAAGCCGGTGACCTTGCGGCCCTTCGCGATCGGATCGCCGCCGGGCGCCTTCGCGTTGGTGAGGATGCCGGGCGCGTGGCAGACGAGCCCGACCGGCTTGCCCGCCGCCAGCGTGTCCTCGATGAGCGACAGGGCCTTGCGATCGTTGGTGAGATCCCAAAGGGGTCCGTGGCCGCCCGGAAAGAACACGGCATCGTAGTCCGCCTGGTCGACCTCGGACAGCTTGAGCGCGTTGGCGAGCGCGCGGCTCGCCTCCGGGTCGGCTTCGAACCGGTGCGTGTCGTCGGTCTGGGATCCCGGGTCGTTGCTCTTGGGATCGAGCGGCGGTTGGCCTCCCTTGGGCGAAGCCAGCACGATCTCGGCCCCCGCGTCCTTGAACGCATAGTAAGGGGCAGCCAGCTCTTCGAGCCAGAACCCGGTCTTTCGGCCGGTATCGCCGAGCTCGTCGTGGGACGTGAGGATCGTCAGAATTTTCATGGTACTTCTCCTGTGAGCGACAGGGTCAATGTAATGCGGCATCCGCGGCCGTTGTTGCTCGAATGCTCTTCGATCCTTGCCTGATGCTATGGATGTTCGGGGGCGGGTTGGACAGCCGTGAGGCGGGTGCCCATCGACAAGACGGGACGGAGAGAGTTGATCCACCTTCGTGCCATGTTCGCCTCCGCCGCGGGCACGCTCACCGGTCACATCACATAGGTTTGAGCGGTGAGTTACGGCGCGACGGCCTTGACGTCATACACGACTACGCGCTGCCACAGGTGCTCGCACTCGGCGACGAACTGCTTGTGAATGGGATGGACCTGGTAGGCGTTCTGCCCGGCCACGTCGTCGAAGAACAGGATTTCCGAGGCGCTGTAGCTGCCGTCGACGACGCCGCGCTGCTCGGTATCCGCCGGCACGCCGATGTGGATGCCTCGCACGGTGTCGACGCCCGCCAACGTTCGCAATCCGGCGAGCAGCTTGGCGAGATCCTCCTTGGAATCCGGATTCTTCAGCCAGAAGAACACGTGGTGCACGACCGGCGGGAACGATGCCTTGCTGGTGGACATGGGAGCGGCGGCGCGGGCGCCGGTGGCGGCCATGCCGGCGGCCAGGGCGCTGGCGGCGACGAGGATATTTCGGCGACTGTGATCGGTCATGATCCCGGTCCTTTCAGTTCATAGCCTGTGGGCCTGCGAGTATAAGGCGCTGGCGTGGGTGGCGGCCGCCAGCAGCGTGGCGGCGAGGGTGCGGGTGAGTGGAATCATGACGATGAGCTCTCTGTTGCTGGGACATGCAATCCGCCATCGCGGTACTCACGACATCGCGGGTGTGGGCGGCGCGGGATCATCCGGTAGGGGAATGAACTCGGCATCGTCGGCATCGGGCAGCTTCATGCGGCCCGCTTTCCAGTCCGACGCGGCCTGCGCGAGGCGGTCCTTCGACGAAGACACGAAGTTCCAGTGGAGGAAGCGCTCGCCTACCGGTTCCCCGCCGAGCACCATCACCGCCGAATGCGCGACGGCCCGCAGCCGTGACGCGTCCTTGCCGAGGACCAGCATCCTGCCGTCGCCGTGGGTGACGCCGTCGAGTTCCACCGCACCGGTGGCGACGTACACGGCGCGCTCGGAGTAACCGGCAGGAATTTCCGCCGTCGCGCCCGGCTCCATGTCGAGATGCGCGTAGAACTGCGGCGAATGCGTCGCAGCGGCCGCGGTGAGGCCGTAGGCGCTGCCGGCGATGAGTTGTCCGTGCACCCCACCGTCGCTCCACTGCGGCAGGTCGTCGCCGGCATGGTGCGAGAAGCCGGGATCTGCTTCCTCGTATTCGGTCGGCAGCGCCACCCAGGCCTGGATGCCGTGCAGATGATCGCCCTGCGCCCGCGCGCGCTCGAACCGCTCGCTGTGGGTGATGCCACGGCCGGCGGTCATCCAGTTGACTTCCCGCGGGCGGATCGCCTGCGCATACCCCAGGCTGTCGCGATGCATGATCTCGCCGGCGAACAGATAGGTGACGGTCGACAGGCCGATATGCGGGTGCGGTCGCACGTCGACGCTGCGGTCCACGCCGGGCGCCAGGTCGAGCGGCCCGATATGGTCGAAGAAGATGTAGGGGCCGACCATGCGGCGCTTGGCAAAGGGCAGTACGCGGCCCACCTCGATTCCACCACCCAGGCTGCGGCGGCGTTGTTCGATGATCAGTTCAACCATGTGGTGTCTCCCGTGTGGCGTCAGCCATCGACGATCCCTGAACCTCGAAAGCCAGCGCCTGGGGCGCGTCGCGAATGCGCGGCGCGGCGCTGCTTGTGCCCGACCGCACGGCCGGCGTCGATGGTGCTCCCGGCTCGATCAGCCCGCGGTGCTCGGTACCGGCGTGTTGAGTAGCTGCTGTTCCCACAGGAACGCGATGCCGCTGCCGCCAACATGGTGCTTGAGCACGTCCGTCAACTCTGCGGCGTGCTCGGTGCGGGCCCAGTCGCGCTGCCATTCGGACACTACGGCCAGCCAGGTCATCATGTTGGCGCCGGCCCCGATCATGCGCTGGATGGCCACCTCGTGCGCCTCGACCGACGTGCCGCCGGACGCATCGGTCACCACCGTGACGTCCCAGCCTTCGCCGAGGGCCTGGATGGCCGGCATCGCGACGCAGATCTCGGTCCACAGGCCCGCGATGATCAGCTGCTTGCGGCCCGTCGCCTTGACCGCGTCGACCACCTTCTTGTCTTCCCAGGTGTTGATGAACGTCCGGTCGATCACCTCCTGGCCTGGGAACACATCGGTGATCTGGGGAAAGAGGAGGCCGCCGCGATCGGCGATCACGCTGGTCAGGATGGTGGGCACGCCGAAGGCCTTGGCGGACTTGGCCAGCGCCGTGGAATTGTTGACCACCATCTGCGGATCGTGGCTGTTGAGGTTCGCGAGCTGGTAAGGCTGGTGGTCGATCAGAACCAGCACCGAGTCTTCGGGACGAAGAAGTGAATCAAGGCCGTTGCGAAAAGTCATGACAATCCTCTGCTGCCGCAAGTTGGGGGAGGGGAGACGTGCGCCCGACGTGGCGCCGTCGGAGGACAGACAGTGCCATTCCCGCTCATGGCGCGGTAGCGCTCTCCCGTGCCAAACTGTGTCGCGGAATAGGGAACGCCGACGTGGACATCGACGAATTGCGGACATTCGTGGAAGTCGCCGATGCGGGGGGCGTGTCGCCCGCTGCGCGCCGGCTCGGCATCTCCAAGTCGATCGTCAGCCGGCGGCTCGGCCGGCTCGAAGCGGAGCTCGGCGTGCAGCTGCTCGCACGCACTACCCGCGGCGCCGCGCTCACGGAAGCCGGGATCACGTTCCGCGACCATGCCGCCCGGGCCTGCGCCGAGATCGATGCAGCCAAAGAAGCCATCCTGCCTGCCGGTGACCTTCGGGGCCGCTTGCGGATTGCCGCGCCACTGTCCTTCGGGCCGACGCACTTCGCGCCCGTGCTGGCGGAAATGGCGCGAAGCCACCCGCAGCTCCACATCCATACCGTCTACAGCGATCGCTTCGTCGATCTCATCGGCGAGGGTTTCGATTGTGCGATCCGGGTGGGCTACCTGCCGGACTCCAACCTAGTCGCAAGATGTGTCGGGCCGATCCGCGGCAGACTCGTCGCGAGCCCCGGTTATATCGAAGCGCACGGCTCCCCCGAGACGCCGGAGGAGCTCGCCGCCCACGAGGCCCTCATGCAGGGAACGGAAGCCTGGCAACTCACGGATGGCGACAAGACCGTCACCGTGCATCCGCGGGGGCGCTTCAAGGCCGACAACGGCACAGCGCTCGTCGCTGCCGCGGTGGCAGGGCTCGGTATTGCCTGGCTACCCGATGGCCTTACCCAGGAGTACCTGGCTTCAGGTGCGCTTGTTTCGGTGATGACACGCCATCCACCACCTGTGGCAGGGATCTACGTCATCCGCCCGCCGGGTCAGCATCCCGCGCGGAAGGTGCGCATCCTCACCGAATTGCTGATCGAGTGTTTCGACCGGGCTCCGCACATTGCGGGTGTCGTTCGCTAGATTGTTGCGCTCTTCGGCGATCCGCTGGCCTATACTGAAGCGAGGCTTTCGCGATTGCCAACGGCGAACGACCAACGACGGCACATAGCGCCTGGCGCGTTAGGGTATGCGGCGACAAACGACGTTGACATGGTCCTGGGTGAGCGCCTGGTGGGTGCTCACCGGGCTGGTTTGGACAGGGCAAATGTACGAGGCCTTTTCCGGAAGGGTCGCCGCGTCCTATCTGCTGCGCACGGAGATGGCCAAGGCCATCCTGTGGATTCCGTTCACCCTGTTCGTTTTCTGGTGGGTGGGCCGCCATCCGATGGAGCGTGGCGCCGTGTTGCGGTCGTTCGGATGGCTGGCTCTTGCCGTTGCCGGAATCATAGTGGCGCGTGCGTTGTGCGTTGCGGCGCTCAACCCATGGATAGGCTGGTACGACCAGCTACCAAGCTGGCTCGTACTCCTGCGCACGAGCTTTCTCAGCAATTTGCTTACTGCCTGGATGATCGTTGGCGTGGCGCATGCGCTCTTGTTCGCACGACGCGAGAGGTTGCGTCAACAACAGTACGCCGAACTGCGATCTCAACTGTCCCAGGCGCGCTTCGAAGCGCTATCGGCGCGGCTCGACCCACACTTTCTGTTCAACGCGCTCCATTCCATCAGCGAGGTGATGCATCGCAACGTGGCGGCTGCCGACCGCATGGTGGTGGGACTTGGAGGTTTGTTGCGGCAAAGCATCGACGGCGGAACGACGCAACAGACGACTTTGGCCGAGCAGGTCGAGTTGATCGAGGATTACGTGGGGATCGAGCAGGTCCGGCTGGGGGCACGGCTTCGCTTTGATCTGGATGTCGATGAATCCCTAGGTTCGGTCGCGTTGCCGCGACTCTTGTTGCAGCCCCTCGTCGAAAATGCGATCCGTTACGCCATTGCTCCACGCATGGCGCCTGGAAGTATCCGCGTCACCGCGCGTAGTCATGGGAATCGGCTGCTCCTTGAAGTTTGCGATGATGGAAATGGCGAGGCTGCTGCGACGCCCGGACACGGCGTGGGGCTGGCGGGCGCGAGGGCGCGGTTGCAGCACCTCTACGGCGACGACTTCCGTTTCGAGGTGGAGACATCGACTGGAAGCGGAACCTGCGTTCATATCGACCTGCCTTTGCAACGGCTTCCGGAGTCCGCATGAGTGAACGTATTCGTGCCATCGTGGTAGATGACGAGCCGATGGCCCTTGCTCGCCTGGCGCGTTTACTACGCGAAGAAGAGGGTGTCGAGGTCGTTGCGGAGTGTGCGGACGGCGCTTCGGCCATCGTGGCCCTTCGCTCGCACCGCCCCGACGTCGCCTTCCTCGACATCCGCATGCCCGGGATTGATGGGCTGCATGTTTCAGAGGACGCCGTAGTGGGCGATACCTGTGTCGTGTATGTGACCGCCCACTCCGAACACGCCGTTCGTGCGTTCGAGACCGACGCCGTTGATTATCTGCTCAAACCATTCACCGTGCGGCGCCTGCAGGCCGCGCTTGCGCGCCTGCGGGCGCGCGTGGCCGGGCGCAGATCGGCTTTTCCTGAGCGCCTTTTGTTGCAGGCGGGTGCGCGCCAGCGCTTGGTGCCGGTACGGGCCATAGATTCGTTGATCGCAAGCGCGAACTACGTCGAGGTTCACTGTGGGCATGAGCGGCTTCTGGTGCGCGAAACGCTTACCGCTATCGAGGCCAAGCTGGACCCCGCGCAGTTCCTGCGCATACACCGCTCGCGCGTGATCCGCATCGGTGCCGCGCACGATGTGGAGCTGTTGCCGTCGGGGCAGTACCTGCTTCGCTTGCGCAATGGTCAGAAGCTATCCGTAGGACGCAGCTACCGCGATCGGTTGCGGAAAGAACTGGGAATGGCGGGTCTTGGCGCATCCTAAGTTTCATGATGCCTGGATCCTTCTCGCGCGCCGGCGCCCAGAAATGATTTGGAAGGTTCGCCCAAGTCGAACGAGTTCCTGACGTTTGGGCCCGAATTTTGGTCGTTCGTCCCAAACGCCTTGCTCGGACAAAGAAATCGCTGCATTCAGTACTGCACGACTTGGCAACCAACCGTGCGCGCGATGACGATGAACCGACGAGACTTCCTGGAAACGTGCGCGACTCGCCGCTTTTCGGAAACGCCCGCTCCGAGAGGGCATCGACGGCTCTGCCGCCGACCCGAAGCCCGTTCCGGCGCTCCTATGACCCACGGTCGGTTCGATGCCGCGCTTCGCGGCGACGCCGACAAGACGGTGATCGCTGAATCCGAGCCGCTACAGCCGCCTTGTCCGCAACCCTCAACTCGGAGAGTCGCCATGCGCCGCCTGCTACCCGCTGCACTGCTGATCCCTGCCGCCTCGGCGCTCGCCATCTGCATCCTTGGCCCCGGCGCGGCAGCGCAGCAGCCGGGGCGCGCCATCGACCTCAGGCCGCCGTTCGAGGCCGAAGTGGTGGCCGACCTCGAGGAACCCTGGGCCATGACCTTTCTGCCCGACGGGCGAATGCTGGTCACGGAAAAACGCGGCAGCTTGCATGTGGTGACGCAGGACGGCCAGGTGTCGGAGGCCATCGCCGGCGTGCCCGAAGTGGACTATGGGGGCCATGGCGGCCTCGGCGACGTGGCGCTGCATCCCGACTTCGCTCGCAATGGCTTGGTCTATCTGACATGGGCCGAAGCCGGCGAACAGGACACCCGTGGCGCCGCCATGGGCCGCGCCAAGTTGGACCTCAACGCCATGCGGATGGACGCGTTCGAGGTTCTGTGGCGGCAGGCGCCGAAGGTCGCGCAACGCAACCATTACTCGCACCGCATGGCTTTCGCGCCGGACGGCCGGCACCTGTTCCTCACTTCCGGCGATCGCTGGATTCCCGAAACGGCCCAGGACACACGCAACAATCTCGGCGCCGTGCTGCGCCTGACTCTCGATGGCAAGGCGGCATCCGGCAACCCGATGTACGACAAGGGCGGCATGACGGCGGAGATCTGGTCCTATGGCCACCGCAGTCCGGTTGCGCTCGCCTTTGACGCCGGGGGGGCGCTGTGGGAGACCGAGATGGGGCCGGCGGGCGGTGACGAGTTCCAAAAGATCGAGAAGGGCAGGAACTACGGCTGGCCGCTGGTCGCCTACGGCGATCACTACAAGGGTCCCGACATCCCCGGCCACGACACCCGGCCTGATCTGCGCGCCCCGGAAACATACTGGAACCCGGTCATTTCGCCCAGCAGCATGATCATCTATTCCGGCGCCCTCTTCCCGGACTGGCAGGGCTCGGCGCTGATCGCCGGGCTGACCTCCCAGGCGCTGATCCGTGTCTCCTTCGAGTGCCCGCTGGCTTTCCGCGAGATCTGCGAGGTGGAACGCTTCCACATCGGCAACCGTCTGCGCGAGATCGAACAGGGGCCGGATGGCGCCATCTGGCTGCTGGAGGACGGCGACAAGGAAGAGGCCGGCCGCCTGCTGAAGCTGACCCCCAGGGCGATCGGGAGAGGCTAACGGTTAAGCCGGCTCACCTACCGCGGAAAGGCGGGATCAGGTTGAGCCACCTCTGATTTCTCGGACATCACAAAGCGCGGGCAATCCTCGCGCGCGCCGCCATGAGCGTTGCCCCTGCCGAATACCATGGCGCAGCCGGTTCGGATCGTTAGCGCGCAAGCACCTCCAGAACCTGAATGGCGATTCGCTTCTTCAGTCCAATCATGGAGCGCAGGTAGGTCAACGCGCTGCTCTCCAATGCATCCAATGCGTAATCGCCCGTGATCACGGCCGGCTCAGCGTCCGCGCCGCTGCGGAAAGGCCCCCGCCCAGTCGCGATCCATTCGAAACTGCTGCCGGTCACTACCGCAATCTGAATCAAATGCTCCACGCTTGGCAGCGTTCCCGCCAGTTGCTCCCACTGCGTTACCGCACTGCGATTGACGCCGACACGCCTCGCCAATTCACTCTGTGATAGCGCGCACACGGCACGGCACTTCCTGATGCGAGACGACATCGCGCTCATAGCGGTCTTTCTCCATTGATAAATATGGAACTGCGACGGCATGGAAGCAACTCTTACTCGTTAGAGATACTGGCTACAGGTTGTCTAGTTTGGCTGACTCCGGCACGTGCGCCGCATGGCGCTACGCCTGAAAGTTATCTGTGCAGCGGGGCTAACGCCCTTCATCCATGACAGCCTATTCCCAACGCGCTCGTGCAGGGATAAAACTATTACCGAACTTGCGAACACTGTGACCGATGTATTCGTGTCGCTGTGACGCGCATGCTGCCGAAGCTCGCGCAGCTCGAGAATCAAGGAGGAAAGATGCCAAGCGCCGCGCATCGCAGCCGACCGTATTCAGACTTTCAACCGGTCGGCGGTCGTCATGCGCAGGCGGTAACGCCAACGCTTTGCTGCCCCTCGGTAGCGGTGCCCGAGCATGTTTTGAGCATGGAGGAAACATTGGCGCTGGCCAGTCGCCTCCATGCCGATCACGAGCAGCTACCCCTCGCACTCCGACTGATCGCCAACACCGGCGTGAAACGACGTCATCTGGTGCAGCCGATCGAGGAAACGTTGCGGCATCCAGGTTTCGAGCAGCGCAACCTGATTTATGTGCGCGAAGCCAAGGCGCGCGTGCCCGCCGTCGTTTTCAGCGCGCTGGCCAATGCATGCGTAAGCATCAAGGACATAGACGCGATCGTCTACGTCTCGTGCACGGGCTTCATGATGCCTCCGCTCACGGCGTGGATGATCAACAACCTCGGGTTTCGCAACGACACGCGCCAGCTACCGATAGCGCAGCTTGGCTGCGCTGCGGGAGGGGCGGCGATCAATCGCGCCCACGATTTCTGCATGGCGCACCCGGGTTCCAACGTCCTTATTGTCGCGTGCGAGTTCTGCTCATTGTGCTACCAGCCCACCGACGTGGGCGTCGGAAACCTGCTTTCCAATGGTTTGTTCGGCGATGCCGTGGCGGCAGCCGTCGTCCGCGGCGAAGGCGGGGCCGGCATGCGCCTGACCCGGAACGGATCGCGGCTGGTGACGGGTACGGAGAACTGGATCTGCTATGCGGTCAAGTCCACAGGTTTTCATTTCCTGCTTGATCGCAGGGTTCCCGGCACGATGAAGCAACTGGCCCCAGAATTGCGCTCCGTGACGGCCGAATACGGGTGGGACGCGGCCTCGCTGGACTTCTACATCATCCACGCCGGCGGCCCGCGCATTCTGGACGACCTGTCGCGTTACCTGGGGGTAGACCCCGCCAAGTTCGCTCACAGCCGCGCCACCCTGGCCGAGTACGGAAATATCGCTTCGGCTGTGGTGTTGGACGCGTTTCGCCGTCAGTTTCTCGCAGGCGTTCGCGAGGGTGCGCGAGGCCTCGTCGCCGGTTTCGGGCCAGGCATTACGGCAGAGATCACCCTGGGCGCCTGGATCAACGCCGCGCCGCCTGGCGTAACCCACGCGCCGCTTACAACCACGAAGGATACGATCGCATGAATGCGCTGCAAGTAGAGATCAATCCCCGTCTGACCATCGGAGGTGACCTGACGGTCAACCGCCTCGGTTTCGGTGCCATGCATTTGACAGGTCCCGGAATGTGGGGCGATCCGCTCGACCCGCAGGCGGCCATCGGCGTGCTACGCAGAGCCGTAGAACTGGGCGTCAACTTCATCGATACCGCAGACTCTTATGGCCCGGGCAACAACGAGAGGATAATCCGCCGCGCTTTGCACCCCTACCCAGATGACCTCGTCATCTGCACCAAGGGCGGGTTGTTGAGGTCCGGACCAAAGGACTGGATCCACGGCGAAGGTGCGCCCTATATCATGCCGTTGGGCCGGCCAGAATATCTTCGTCAACAAGTCGAGATGAGTCTGCGCAATCTGGGGCTGGAGTGTATCGGTCTCTATCAGTTGCACAGCATCGATCCAGCCGTCCCACTTGCCGACCAGATGGGCGAACTCGTCCGCTTGCAAGAGCAAGGCAAGATCCGGCATATCGGGCTGTCGGGCCAGCCTGGCGTCACCATCGATGAGCTGATTCGCGCCCGTGCCCACGCCAATGTCGTCGCCATCGAGAACCTCTACAACATCGCCGATCGCGCGGACGAGGACACACTCCGCCACGCCGAGGAGCACGATATCGCCTTCATTCCCTGGTTTCCGTTAGGCCACGGCGGCTTGGTCGGGCCGGACAACGTCCTCGCGCCTATCGCCCGGCAATACGGTGCGACGGCATCGCAACTTGCCCTTTCCTGGTTGCTGCATCACTCGCCGGCCACGGTTCTGATTCCGGGAACCACGTCGATTGAACACCTCGAACAGAACATGCGTGCTATCGACATCGAGCTAAGCGAATCCGATATGGCTGACATCGATGTCGCGGTCAATCGCGCCAAGCCACCGGTCTGGCGGCCGGAGAGGTGAATAGCCACCGTGATCTGACGGAGGAGTTATGGCCACTCGTGCACATCCAAACATCGAAACATTGCGCGCTATCTATGCCGATCTGAGCTGCATTGATGCGTATTGCGCGAACGACGTCGTACTGCATACCGCGGATCGGGAGATCCAGGGACGGCCGGTGCACGTAATCGGGAAGAAAGCCGTGCATGCCAAGGAGCTCGAACTGATCGCCATGACGGGCAACACGCTCGCCATGGACGTCCAGGACATTATCGCCAACGATCATTTCGGAGCGGTGCTGGGCATCCTGCGGGCGCATCTTGACGGTCAAGACGCCGCGATGCCTTTCTGCGGTCTGTGGCGCTTCCGCAATGGCCTTGTCGTTGAGCACTGGGAGAACGCCTACGACGCGCATGCGCTGGGCCAATTCCTCGTGGGACAGCGAGGTGCGCACCAAGCAACTCACGCGTTGTCAGCAGATCCGTCCCTGGGAGATGCATGAGAAGGCTATCGGCATTTCACCTCGGGGCTTTGGAGCAAGCAAAGGAAGCCATAACGGCCTGGACGGCCATGCAGTTCCTTGTTCGTTCGTCGATGCTTAAAATGGAGACACATCATGAACCTGAAGCTATTTGAGCGACATGCATGGGGCGGCGCATCCTTCGTATTGACTGCTGCGCTTCTGGCGCTGTCTTTCGTTCCATCACCCGGCTACGCAGCGGGGTCGCCCCCCGAGGGAGGGCCCACACAGTGCACCGGAACCAGCCGGCTGACCTTCTCGCCCGGACTGACCAGTACCGAGCAGTCGGTGGTCGTCGGCTTGAGCGACAATTTGTTCAGTTGCGTGCAGTTGCTGCCGCTAATTTCATTCAGCGGATCATCGCAAGCGACGGCTAGTCGTGTCCTGTCGTGTAACACGCTCTTTGGCGGCGGCGGCCCCGACTTTCGCACATTCAACTGGAATCTCGCCCCCGCCAGTTCGAGTGTCTTCCGCTATCAAAGTAACTCCGTGCTTCAAGAGGGCAATATTGTCGTCACGTTCAACGGCACTATCGTCCAGGGGCGCTACACTGGCCGTTCGGCGATCGCAACCTATGTATTGACGCCATTGCTAGGTGGCCAAGCTGTGGATTTCGCCACCGTATGCAACTCGCCAGAAGGGCTCTCCGACGTCAGAGGGGTCATTACCCTGACGATCCTCTAGTAGTCTCCGATAGCGCCGGCCGTCGCCCTCGTGAGGGGCGGCGTCCTGGCGGCAACCGTGAAGGCGCTGTCGACACCCTCGACGTTCAGGAGAACAGCAATGAAGCGACAGATCAGCAAGTTCGCGGCAGCGATGGGTCTCTGCCTCATGTTGGGCGCCGCCAGTGCAGTTGCTCAACCTGCTCAACCCTGCCAGTGGGAGGGGCAGTTCGGCCACACCCTCGAGCCCGATGGCTGGCACGTGTGGCAATGCGAGGCCGGTACTTGGCAGTACCTCGCCTACTGCGGCGCGTATATCTGCATCGTTTAACGCCTGCAAACGGCAAAACGGCGGCAAAACGGGGTGAGGTTCACTTGTTGGATGGCTCGCATAGCAGTAAGGGAAGTGAACCTGACCCTGAGGTTTCCCCACGTTTTCTTCGTAAGATCAGCCAGTTGGCGATGGTCTGACCGGAAACGAGTGCGAAGCGGGCACTGGATCTCCGCCTCGTTCAAAGGCCAACACGGGGCAGAAGGAGGAGGCAACTAATCGCCGTCCGTCCCGCCGCGGTTCACGAACGCGATCGGCGTGACCTTGTAGTTGAGCGCGCTGGTGGTGCCGCAAGTCACATCCAGGGTGACGCCGGTGATCCGGGCGGCCATCCCGGAGGCGAGGAACACGGCGGCGTTGGCGATGTCGTCCATTGCCGGCAGCGCCTTGAGCATGGTGTCGTCCCGCAGCTTGTCGATGAACCCGGCGGCGCGGTCGCCGCCTTGCTCGACGGCTTCGCGGAATACGCGCGAGTCCGGCGAGCCGGCGGAGCGGATGTTCACGACGCGCACCCCGTGTGGTCCCAGTTCGCTGGCAAGGTCGCGGGACAGGCTTTCGATGGCGCAGCAGGCCGGTCCGAAGCCCCCGACATTGGGGTAGCCGATGCCGCCCGGCGTCGCCGTCAGCGACAGGATCACGCCGCTGCCTTGCATCTTCATGCGGCGGCCGGCTGCGGTTGCGGTGATGAAGTGCGATTGCATCGCGATACGGACCGGACGCAAGAAGTCCTCGAGGTCCATGTCGACCAATGCAATGTCCTGCGTGTCCTGCAGGCCGATGGCGTTGAACGAGATGTCGAGCGCGCCATGGCGGCGGACGATACCGTCGACGTGTGCACCGACGGCATCCCGGTCGAGCGCATCCACCCGGGCAGCCTGCGCGTCGCCGCCCGCGGCGCGAATTTCCGCGGCGACGCTCTCCACGGGATCGAGGTTGCGGCCGCTCAGCATCAACCTGGCGCCCTCGCGCGCGAGGGCGCGGGCAACGGCGCCGCCCAGCGAGCCGCCGGCGCCGTAGATCGCGGCGATCTTGTTCCGGAGCATCATGCGTATTCTCCTGTCGCTCGGGCGCGAACCTTCCGTACATGACGGGACCGGCGGTCCGCGCCGGCGACCAGCCCCCGACATCACGACGGGCGAAAGGGCAGGGAATCGACAACGGGGGTAGAAAAGGGGGCAGGGCCTAAAGTTTTCCCTGTTCTCCTGCAATCAATTCAACGGCTTGGCTGCCTCCCCCCTTTGAAAAAGGGGTGTGAGCTCCTGGCTATGAAAAGCTGCCAGGAGGCTCTACTTCCGGGGTGTCTACCTGGCTGGGACCTTACGACTCAGCGTCGGGGCATCGGATGCGGCGAGGGCCTGGTGTCGACCCGGATCTCGGTCGTGGCGGTGTTGTTGCCCAGGTCGCCGTCGCCGTTGCTGCTGCTGGCGACGGCGGTCGCGGGAAGCGGATCTTCGGTAGGCGCGTCGGGCGCCTGCACGTCGATCCGGAGCGCCACGGACGGCCTGCGCGGGTCGTGTCCCGGCCGCAGCTGGCCGTCGCGCGGCGTGCAGGTGATCGACGTGCCCTCCCGCGCGCACTCCCACGGCGCCGTGTCGCGCGGCTCGTGCAGCACCTGGATGGCGCCTATCGCGAGATGGGGCGAGAGCTCGATGTCGAGCGCTGTGTCTTCGGCGGCCACGGCGCCTAGGTTGTCGACCGTCAGTGCGTAATGGAAGTGCGTTCCCGGTGCGACCTGCGGGCGCGACACCTGCATCCTGACCGCCAGGTCGGGGGTGGGCCCGGAACTCGGCACGAACAGTTCGGCGATGGCCATCGGCGCCTCCCAGGGGCGCACGCCGCCGGCGACGAGCACGCGGCCGTCCTGCAGCAGGGCGGTGGCAGGGCGCGCACGTCCGATGGCCATGTCGGCGACGTGGGAGAAACGGCCGGTCTGCGCGTCGTACAGCTCCGCGCTGGCGAGCGGCTCGTCGCCGTTGCCCGCCACCAGCAGCACGCGACCGTCCGGCAGGGGCAACTGGCCGTGGTCGTGGCGTGCCATGTTCAGCGACCCGGTGACGGAGAAGCCGCCGGTTGCCGGGTCGTAGAGTTCGCCGAGCGGGCGCCATTCGCCGTTGTCCAGGCCGCCGGCGACCAGCACCCGCCCATCCGGGAGCAGGCTGGCGGTGGCCATGAAGCGTGGCGCGGCCAGGCTGCCGGTGGCGGTGAAGGTGCCGGTGGCGGGGTCGAACAGTTCCGCCGAGGCCAGCTCGTACGGCTCGTCCGTGGTCAGCCCGCCCGCGATCAGCACCCGGCCGTCGGCCAGGCGGGTGGCGGTATGGGCGTTGCGGTCGACCGTCATGTCGCCCACCGGCGAGAAGCGGCCACTGGACGGGTCGAAGACCTCGGCGCTGGCCAGGCGGTCGTCCGGCCCCCAGCCGCCCGCGATCAGCACCCGCCCGTCGTCGAGCAGGGTGGCGGTGTGGTACATCCTCGGACTGGTCATGTCGGAGGCCGTGCGTTCGAAGCGCCCGGTCGCGGGGTCGTAGATTTCGGCGCTGGCCAGCAGGGCGCGATGGCCGTCGACACTCTCCGACGTGCCGCCGGCGAACAGCACGCGTCCGTCCGCCAGCACGGTGTGGGTGGCGTTGCCGTCGCGGCCCTGCCGCATGTCACCGGTGCGGGCGAAGGCGCCGGCAGCGGGGTCGTAGAGCTCCGCCTCGTGCAGGGTGTAGCCCACGCCTTGCGCGTCGATCCCGATCCCGCCGGCCACCAGGACCCGGCCGTCGGGCAGGGTCGCGGCCATGCCCATGTCGCGGCCGTGGATCAGCTCCCCCGTGGGGACGAACTCCGAAGCCGCGGCGGACATGGCGGACAGCGATAGGCAGATGCAGGCGACTGCGGACCAGCGCCGGCGCAGGGGGCGAATCGATGATGGCGTCATGGCGGATGACCTCGCTGAAAAGGCCGCCGACGGGTTGGGCGGCGATCCGCCAGTCATGCTCCGGCATCCCGCCGAAGTCATTCGCAGCGCGCTACGGATTCATTCCTGTTGCGTTATCGGGGGATTTCGGGTGATGGCGAATCTAGGAATATCCCTAGATTTCACGCGCAGCACGGCCGGGTATGCTGCGGTCGGCACCGCGGAGACTGGCCATGTTGATCGATGGGATCCAGCACACGCCCTACATTCCGACGCCCAGTGCGCCGCCTGCGCCGGTGGAACCGGGGACGCCTGATTACTACCAGCAGCGGTACGACGACTTCGTCGCCCGTAATCCAGGCGTGCAACCGCCCGACTACTACCTCGATTACGGCCAGAAGTACGCCGACCGGTTCAGCTCGCTGGACGGCAGGGATCTTTCGGACGAAGGCCTGGCGTGGCGCGACAGGACGCTGCTGGCGCTGCAGCAGGCCATCGAGGACAAGCGGATCAACGATCCCGAGGGATTCGCCGAACTCGAGCACGATCCGGAGGCATTTCGCCGGTTCGCCTTCGAAACCCATCCCGCGGCCTATGTCGATTCTGGTCTGTACGACTTGCCTGTGCAGGATCTTCTGGTGATCGCGGGTACGCCGGACATCAACGACGTGTTGAGCCAGGAGGGCATCGACCAGTCCCTGATCACGGTCGGGGAGCTGGATCCGGGTGACGTGCCCGACATCCTACTTTCGACCGGCGAACAGTACGTAAGAGACAACGGCGTGCTCGCATTCACGCCGTTCGGGCCCAGCCTGGAGTTCGGGACGCAGGCGCAACGCTTGTGGGAGCGGGCCACGGAGCAATCCTGGATGCCGCCGGGCGTGGAATGGGTGGTGGCGCCATTGCCGACCCTCGACAATGCGCTGCCGGATATCGACCTGCCCGGGCCGCTTCCGGATGATGTGCCTCTGGTTCCGTTCCTGTAGGCGGGCCGCTGTTGATTCGGCGGGTATTGTGGGATTCGTAAGGCGGGCTGAGTCCACCTACGCACACTGGCCGAATTCACTTGCCGGGTGAAGCCAGTCGCCGGTAGGGACGCGGCTGGACGCTTCGTCATGGAAAAAAAGTGTCAGGGCTCCCCGGCACTGAGGTTTCCCCTGTTTTCCTGCAATCAATTCAACGGCTGGCTGCTTCCCCTCTTTGAAAAAAAGGGGGTGCTCGGTGCCCGACCAAGCAACAGCAACAGCAAATCGCTACGCGATTCCCGGCCCTCGCGCAGCGCGCGAGGGCGCTCAAGCCGCCGCAAGCCTGCGGCTTGCAAGCGGCGGCTTTCGCCCCCCTCAATCCCCCTTTTTCAAAGGGGGAAGATAGGCTGCGAAAACCTCAGGCCCCGGCACCTTTCTTTGGATTCTTCCCTTCAGCCCAGGCGCAGGTCGTGTCTGCCGCCGGTGTCGCAGGCGGCATAGATGGCATCGATGATTTTCAGGTCTTTCAAGCCTTCTTCGCCATCGACAGGGACCACGGGCGTATTCCCGTCGAGCAGGATGCCGGCCATCTCGTCCATCTGGATCGTCTGGTGCGTGGCATGCGGCTGCTCGAGTTCGCCTTCGTGGGTACGGCCCTGGATGGGGCCATAGCCCGTGGCGGGCTGCAGTTCGGCGAATCCCTGTTCGCCGGTCATGAAAAAGCGGTCCAGATGGTTCATCTGGTAGGTGGACAGGCAGGACGCCACCGCTCCGCTGGGGAAACCCAGCTGGAACTGGATGGTTTCGTCCACCCCTTCCTTGAACTTGACCGGGTCGGTCTTGGTTGGCTGCGCGGTCACCCATATCGGCTCTTCGCCCACCATGTAGCGGGCGCCGTTGACGGCGTAGATGCCGATATCCATCAATGCCCCGCCGCCTGCCAGCGCCCTGTCGAGCCGCCATTGGTCGGGATCGCCGATGCGGAAGCCGCACTGGCCCTGGAAGAACAGGATCTTTCCGAAATCGCCTGCCTTGCGCATGCGGACCACTTCCAGCGTCTTGGGCTCGAAATGCATCCGATAGCCCACCAGCAGCTTCACGCCGGCCTCGGCGCAGGCGTCGACCATGTCCTGCCCTTCCTTGGCGTTGATCGCCATCGGCTTTTCACAGATGACATGCTTTCCCGCCCTGGCGACGCGGATCGCCTGGTCGCGATGAAGTGCATTGGGGGTGATGATGTAGACCGCATCGATGTCCGGATCGTCCTTGATGCGGTCGAAGTTTTCATAGTTGTACCGGCTTTTTTCCGGCACGCGGAACTTGCTTCCCCATTCCTGCAGTTTGGAAGGCGTTCCACTGATGAGCCCGGTGACTTTGGCGCGTTTGCAGGACTGCATGGCTTCCGCCACCCGGGCGGCATAGCTGCCCAGTCCCATGAGCGCGACGCGCAACGTCGCGCCCCGGTGGCTGCCGGTGCTGGCGGGATCCGCACCGGCGAGTGCGCGATAGGGCGACAGCATCGGCACGACTACGGCCGAAGCCACCAGCTTCTGCAGGACGCTGCGACGAAGATGATCCATTGTCATGGCGGTTGATGAGGCTTCTGGTCATTCGGTTGAACAACTGTACCAACCCTATGGCGCGGAGGCAGCCACCCCATTTGCCTGACACCATTGCGATGAGCGGCCGAGCGGGGCATCGCGTCCGCTCCAGGCCGCGGACACCGCGGAGGACGGACACGGCGGACCAGAAAAAACGCCCCGGCCAACCGGGGCGTTTTCTTGTCCGTTGGCGCAGTATCACTGAGCGGTCAGTAGCGTCAGGTTGTAGGTCTGCAGGATCGGATTGAGCGGTTGGAAGAAGCTCCGGCTGCGCCTGATGGCCCCCCTGCAACCGCCGCTTCCGCCCGAGAGTACGCCCTGTGCCTGACCAACCCCGGTGATGAAGGAGCCACCGGAATCGCCGCTTTCCGAGCACGCGGTGGTGCGGGTCAGGTTCAGGACCGTCTCGCCGCTCGAGTAGTTGACGGTTTGGTTCTTGGCTTCGATCGTGCCGCAGCGCCACTGGGTGGTGCGGCCCGAGCGGCACACCGCCGCGCCCACGGCGGCTTCGGTGTTGCCTCGCACGGTCACGTCGCTGCTGGTGTAGCCCTCGACCACCGGCCGGGGCGTGTGGCCGCTGTCAAGGCGGACCCATGCGTAGTCGGGACCGGTCTGGCCTGGCGACGGGAAGTTGGACGCGGCATAGGAGCCGAGCCTCACGCCCAACGTCCACTGCGAGGGTTCGTGGTAGACGACTTCGCCAGTGTCGCCGCAGTGGCCGGCGGTCGCGAAGCCGGGGCTGCCGCTCTGGGTGACCGAGAAACCGACCGAGCAGGCATAGAGATAGCCGTCCCCCGGGGCGCGAAGAATGCCGTAGCCGCCCAGCACGTCCATGTGCAGTCTGGGCTGTTCGTCGACGGTTTCGAAGCGCACCGTCTCGACATCGAGGCCGCTGACGGCGACGAAGTCGATGGCGGCTTCCTCGCCGCCATGGCCGATGCTGACCACGACACTGTTGGTCGGCAGGTCGACGTACCAGCCGTACACGCCCCTGGGCACCTTGGCGCCCTGCGCCAGTATCTGGTCGAGCCGCCCCTTGGCATTGTTGAGCGAGGCGAGGCTGTGGCGCTGATGGCGAACCTCGACGCCAGCCGGGGCCTTGACCGTCGACAACGTGGTGCCGACGACAAAACCGTGGCTGCCGTCGGCCTTGCGCTCGATCCAGCTGCCGGCGAAGTGGCGACCCAACTGCCTCTGGATGGCTGCCTCGTGCTGTGCGGCGACCCGCTCGGCCTTGAGGTACTCGGCGAGCTGTGTCCCTGACAGGCCCAGATCGCGCTGCAGCGCGGATTTCAATGCGGGATCGATCTCTGCGGCAAAGGCGGAGCCTGCCAGCATTGCGGCCGCCAATGCGATCGGGGTGCAGACGAGGCGTGCCTTCATAATGAACTTGTTCATGAACAAACTCCCGGAAAGGTTGCGAACAGGAAGGTGCTAGCGAATCGGCCCTGGGGGCGGCACGTCGCTCGAAAAACCTAGCACGCAGTCGAACCGGATAATGTGTCGCCAGGCGCGGTCAGAAATCGGAAATGGTGACAATCGTCGCAGTTGAAGTTTCCAGGTTTTTTTAGGAATCGAACCCATGAACACTCCCTCCCATGTCCCGACGCCCGATGAGGAAAGCCAGCGCCAACAGTGGGATCGGGTTGCCGCCGGTTGGCAGAAGTGGTGGCGCACGATCGAGGACGCGGCGCACTGCGTCAGCGAACGGATGGTGGAGTTGGCGGAGGTGGAACCGGGACAGCGAGTGCTCGACATCGCAACGGGGATTGGCGAGCCCGCGTTGCTGGCGGCAAGCCGTGTCGGACCTGCGGGACGGGTCGTCGCGACGGACATTTCATCCCGGATGCTCGATATCGCCCGGGAAAGGGCGGCGATGGCGGGGCTGGCGAACGTGGAGTTCAGGCAGGCCGATGCGGGGTGGTTGGATTTCCCGGACGGCAGCTTCGATGCGATCCTCTGCCGATGGGGCGTGACGTCTCTGCCGAATCCGCCGGACGCCTTGGCGACGATACGCCGCGCGCTGGCCACCGATGGCGTGTTCGCCACGGCTGTGTGGGGCACAGGGGCCGACAGCCGCCCGTTGGCGAGCCTTGCGACGGCTGTCGCCCGGGACATGTTCGATCTGCCAGCGCCACCACCACAAGCGCCTTCGCTGCCTGGATCAGCGGAGGGCGCATTGAAGCAGGCGATGATTCACGCCGGGTTCGCGGATGTACGCGCCGAAGAGATCCGGCTGACCCTGGAGTGGGCATCCGCCGAAGCGTGCACGCAATACATCCTGGACGTGTCGCCGGACATTTCCGCCTTGTTCCTCGACAGGTCGTCCGGGCAGCGGGCGGAGTATCGGCAGAGACTCGCCGAAAGACTGCGGCCGTACGTGATCAGTGATGGCAGCGTGCGCATTCCGAACATGACGATCTGCGCGGCGGGACGGCGATGAGGGTCCGGATCGTCGCGATGGAGGTGGCAGAACCGAAAGGAACGGAGCGAACCATCCACCGCCAGCTTCGGCGGCGGTGACCCTGACGATCCGAGGATCATGGACGACACTGAGGTGATCATCCTGCCCCCGTAGGAGCGCGCCACGCGCGCGATGCCGCGGGCATCTCGCCGCCAACGGATTCCGGTCACCGACGTGCATTCCGGCCCGTGGCGAGACCGCCGATGACCGGGACCGGACACGCCGCCGGCATCGCGCGCATGGCGCGCTCCTACGACGGCGGCTGTCGCCCGCTCGCGCCTGAGGCACGGTCCGCCGGCCGAGGATCATGGACGACGCGTGGTCTTGGAGCCCGGCGTCCGATGGGCCACGGCGCCTGACGCGACGCTTACGCGTCGCCGCATACGGTAGGCGCACCTGCACCGCCTACGGAGCCCGCATGCGCAAGCCCCCGCCGAATCCACACGACCTCAGCCGGCATGACCTGGACGATATCCTCGGCACCATCAACGAGGAGGTACGTCAGCGTTTCGGCGAAGGCGAGGTGGCCGACTACATCCCCTCGCTGGCCGACGTGCCCAAGGACCGCTTCGGCATGGCCCTGGCCTTGCTGGACGGCAAGATCCACGAGGTGGGGCATTCGCGCGAGCGTTTCTCGATCCAGAGCCTGTCCAAGGTGCATACGTTGACGCTGGCGCTGGAAGCGGTCGGTGACGGGCTGTGGAGGCGGGTGGATCGCGAGCCCTCCGGCGACCCGTTCAACTCGCTGATCCAGCTGGAGCACGAGAAGGGCATCCCGCGCAATCCCTTCATGAATGCCGGTGCCTTGATCTGCGCCGACGTGATCCTGTCCAACTTCGACGACGCGGAGGCCACGCTGCTGGCGTTCATGCGTGCGCGCTCGGGCAACCCGGAAGTGGGCACGGACGAAGCGGTCGCCAAATCCGAGCGCGAGAGCGGCCACCGCAACGTGGCCATGGCCAACTTCATCCGCAGCTACGACAACCTGGACAACGACGTGCAGGATGTCCTGGACTTCTACTACCTGCAGTGTTCGTTGTGCATGGACTGCGTGGACCTGGCGCGCAGCGTGCAGTACCTGGCCGATGGTGGTCATTGCGGAGCGTCGGGCGTGCAGGTGACCACCGCCGAGGGCGCCACGCGCATCAATTCGGTGATGATGACCGCCGGCACCTACGACGCCGCGGGTGACTTCGCCTACTACGTCGGGCTGCCCGCCAAGAGCGGGGTGGGCGGCGGCATCGCCGCGGTGGTGCCGCATGTGATGGGCCTGTGCGTGTGGTCGCCCGGGCTGGACGAGAAGGGCAACTCGCTGCTCGGGCGCTATGCGTTGCACCGCTTCACCCGGATGACGGGGCTGTCGGTGTTCTGAGCGCGAGCGGAGGAACATGCATGGCATCAGCCGGCAAGGCATCAGCCGGGCGCCCCAGGCATGCGGCCGGAGTTCCGTAGGAGCGCGCCATGCGCGCGATGCCGCGGGCATGGTGCCGCCATGCGATTCCGTCTACCGGCGCGCCTTCCGGTTCGCGGCGGGACCGCCGATGACCAGGACCGTAGACGTCGCCGGTATCGCGTGCGTGGGCGCGCCTACACGGCAGCTGCGTATGGCGGTGGTGGGCTGCGCGGGCGGGTGCGCAGTCAGGAAGTTGACGTTGGGTAACCTAGGGTCGACCCCTAGTGGTGATGCCGGTGCCGCCGCGCCTATGCTGCGATTCCCACTGTCCATAACGTAAGGATTGCGCCATGAGCGGCGATATTCCCTATTCCGGTCCAAGCTTTCGGGATTCCGCATTGGTGACTTTGGACGAACTCCGGGCCGGAACGACCCAAGCCCCCGCAGGCACGACGGCCTACGAGGTGAAGCCGGGCGACAACCTGACCAAGATCGCGCAGGAGAACGGATACGCGAGCGTGGAGGAGCTGCTGGCGAACAATCCCCAGTATGCGGAACGCAATCCCGATCTGATCTATCCGGGCGAGGTGGTCTTCGTGCCTGCAGCCCAGGATCCGCAGACCCGGGCAGAAGAGGCCGCGCAGGCGCATAGCGAGAGCGTTGCGAACGGGGAGCCAAACGTCGATGGTTCCGATCAGAAGTTCTACAACCAGGCCTCATCTCACGCCGCCGGACTTGCGCAGACGACGGATGAGACGGCGCAGGCCTGGATCGAAGCAAAGGAAGCATCCGCATCCCACAGCGCGCGTGTCGCGAATGGGGAACCGAACGTCAGCGGTTCTGATCAGCATCTCTACAACCAGGCCGCGAATGGCGCCAGTACGGAATTCGAGACGGCCGCGCAGGCGGAGATCGAGCTCGGGTCCCGTACCTTCGCCGCGAGCAACAGTCCTGAGGATCGCGCCAGCGCCGCCATCGAGGCCGGGGAAGGTATCGCCCAGAGGCTGGAGGCGCAGGGGCTTCCCGAAGCCGCTGCACGTGTGCGTGAACTGGCACAGCAACAGGCGGAGCAGATCCGCAACGAGGGCTGAGGTCATCGCACTGGGGAAAGGTGCCGCGGAAAGGTGCCGGTACGGATGGCACGTAGTCAAGAGGCGGGAGCTCCTGAATTCCCGCCGTCTGCCTTGATCGCCTCGGCGCGCAGCCACTCCGCGGCGGCCGCTGCGGCCGGGTCGCGTGCACCGCCTTCGGGCATCACCAAGTGATAGGTGTGGCCGGCGATCGATGGGCCGAACGGCTGCACCAGATGGCCGGCGGACAGTTCCTCGCGCACCAGCGCCAGGCTCAGCAGCGCGATACCCTGGCCGGCCACCGCCGCCTGGATCGCATGCCCCTCGTCCGAGAACCGCAGTTGCGCGGCGGATTCGGCGGCGAACCGCCCGGCCTGCGCGAACCAGACCTGCCAGGTGGGGTTGAGCGGTAATGGGCGCCGCCACTCGAAATGGATCAACGGCGCCTTGTCGAGGTCCGCAGGTGACGCGATGCCGAGCGCGGGATTGGCCACCGGCGCGAACCAGTCGGTGAACATGGCTTCTGCCACGAGCCCCGGGTACGGGCCGCGCCCGTAGCGGATGGCGATGTCCACCTCGCTGCCGGCCAGGTCCACGGGCTCGTCCGACGCGTGCAGTTGCAGATCGATGCCGGGGTGCAGGCGATGGAAGCCCGCCGCCCGTGGTACCAGCCACTTCGTGGTGAAGGCGCTGGTGGCCGAGATCGTCACCCGGGCCCGGCGCCGGGTTCGCGCCAGGCGCTCGAGTGCGGCCTCGAATGCATCGAAGCCGGCGCGCAGCACCGGGTACAGCTGCGCGCCGGCCTCGGTCAGCGCCACCTTGCGCGCCTGCCGCCCGAACAGCGGCATGCCGGTGAGCGCCTCGAGCGCGCGGATCTGGTGGCTGACCGCGGTCGGCGTGACCGCCAATTCGCGCGCGGCGTGCTTGAAGCTGCCGTGGCGGGCGGCCGCTTCGAACGCGCGCAGGGCGGACAGGGGCAGGCGTCGGCGCATCGGGATAGGGATGAGGTGAGCTCATCTTATAGCTGACGATTTCGCGTTTGTCGACGGGGAAATTTGGCATCAACATGGATGCAAGCCGGGATTCGAGATGAATCCAGATTCCCTTTCATCGAACCGAGGAACCGATCATGCGCGAACGCGTCGTCACCCAGCCCGACCACTACGCTCCCTACCTGCTGTCGCAGGGCATCCGCTACGGCAACCTGCTGTTCGTCTCCGGCCAGGCCGGCGCCGGCGACGACGGCCGGATCGTTCCTGGCGGCTTCCGCGCCCAGGGCGAGCAGGCCTTCGCCAACCTCCGCCGGGCGCTGGAGGCCGGCGGCTCCAGCCTGGACCAGGTGATCAAGGTGACTATCTTCGTGACCGACATGGGCCACTTCCAGGACGTGGTGGAACTGCGCCGGACGTTCTTCTCCGAGCCGTATCCGGCCGACACCATCGCCGAGATCAAGGCGCTCTACGACCCGGCCGCGATGATCGAGATTGAGGCGATCGCCGCCGTCGATCCCGCCGGGAGCCGCTGACATGGCAGCGGACGGACATCCGCTGCAGCCGGATTCAAGCGTCGCACCGCTGTTCGCGCCGCTCGCTCTCGGCGGCCTGGCGCTGCGCAACCGCACGGCGGTGGCGCCGATGACCCGCGTGAGCGCCTCGGCGGATGGCCACGCGACCGCGCGCATGGCGGACTACTACCGCGCCTTCGCCGCGGGCGGGTTCGGCCTGGTGGTCAGCGAAGGCATCTACACCGACCAGGCCCATGCCCAGGGCTACCTGTTCCAGCCGGGCCTCGCCGACCACTCGCAGCGCGAGGCCTGGCGGCCGGTGGTGGAGGACGTGCATCGGCACGGCGCGCGCATGATCGCGCAGCTGATGCACGCGGGCGCGCTCTCGCAGGGCAACCGCTTCCGCGCCGGCACCCGCGGCCCGTCGGCGGTGCGGCCCAAGGGCCGGCAGCTGGCCTTCTACCGTGGCGACGGTGAATACCCGTTGCCGCAGGCGATGACGGAGGACGAGATCGCCAATGCGGTGCGCGGCTTCGCCGACGCCGCGGCGCGGGCCCGCGAAGCCGGCTTCGACGGTGTCGAGATCCACGGCGCCAACGGCTACCTGCTCGACCAGTTCCTCGCCGAGGGGGTCAACCTGCGCGACGACGGCTACGGCGGCGACGTGCGCGACCGGCTGCGATTGACGGTGGAGGTGGCGCAGGCGGTGCGTGCGGCGGTCGGTGCGGATTTCGTGGTGGGCGTGCGCATCTCGCAGGGCAAGGTCAACGACTTCGACCACAAGTGGAGCGGGGGCGAAGACGCCGCGGCCGTCATCTTCGGAACGCTCGGCCGGTTGCCGGTCGACTACCTGCACGTCACCGAGTTCGAGGCATGGCAACCCGCCTTCGGCGAAGGCCCCAGCCTGGCGGCGTTGGCGAAGCAGCACGCGCCGATACCGGTGCTGGCCAACGGTTCGTTGCACGATCCCGCCCAGGCCGCCGGCATGCTCGCGCGTGGCGAGGCGGACGCGGTCACCCTCGGGCGCGGCGCGCTGACCCATTCCGACTGGCCGCAGCGGGTGCGCACCGGTGCCGTGATCGCTCCGTTCGACCGCGAACTGCTTTCACCGATCGCCGACCTCGCCAACGCCGATCGCCGCCAGGCCAAAAGGGATGGAGGGAACTGACCGACTCTCGCATCCTCGCCAAGGCCATGCTGCGGCCGGTCGCCCGGCCTGACTGCGACCGGCCTGTTCAAAGGCCTTCTCCACCATGCGCTGGAATCGGGCGTCGCCCAGCGCTTTCTGTGTCGCATAGGCGCGGATGCGGCCATCGACCGCTACCCCGCTTGGAAGTAGGGGATTCCCTCGATCCCCCTTTCATCCCTTCTTTATGGCGCGCAGGTCACGGTGTGTCTTACGTTCTCGCAGGATCCTGATGCCCGGCACACCATTCATCTTCGACGAAATGGGCTGGCCAGACGCCATCCGGCCGCCATATTCGCTGATCGACGCCTGGTTGAAGTCGGCCACGGCGGAGCAACTGGGGCTCAAGCGTCGCGAAGCCGAGGTTCTGTTCCGGCGCATTGGCATCACGTTCGCCGTCTATACCGAAGGCGGCGACGCCGAGCGGCTGATCCCCTTCGACCTGATCCCCCGCGTGCTGGCCCAGGCCGAGTGGCGGCGGCTTCGACAGGGGCTGGAGCAGCGGGCGAAGGCGCTCAACGCCTTCCTGCACGATGTCTACCACGACCGCGACATCATCCGCGCCGGCCGCATCCCCGAGCGGCTGATCCTGCACAACGCCGAATTCCGGCCGGAAATGAACGGCCTGGATCTGCCGGGTCGCGTCTATTCGCACATCTCCGGCATCGACATGGTGCGCACCGGGCCGGACGACTACTACGTGCTCGAGGACAACTGCCGCACGCCCTCGGGCGTGTCGTACATGGTGGAGAACCGCGAGGTGATGCAGCGCCTGTTCCCGGGCCTGTTCCGCCAGGCCCGGGTGGCGCCAGTGGCGCACTATGCCGACGAGCTGCTGGAGACCCTGCGCTCGGTGGCGCCGCCCAATTGCCACGGCGAGCCCACCGTGGTGCTGCTGACGCCCGGCACCCACAACAGCGCCTACTACGAGCACGCCTTCCTGGCCGACGAGATGGGCATCGACCTGGTCGAAGGCGCCGATCTGCTGGTGCGCAACGACGTGTGCTACATGCGCACCACCGCCGGGCTGGAGCGCGTGGACGTCATCTACCGGCGCATCGACGACGACTACCTCGATCCGCTAGTGTTCCGCCCCGAGTCGGCCCTGGGTGCCGCCGGGCTGCATTTCGCCAACCGCGCCGGCAACCTCACCATCACCAATGCCGTGGGCGCGGGCATCGCCGACGACAAGGCCGTGTACATGCATGTGCCGGAGATGATCCGCTTCTACCTGGGCGAGGAGCCGCTGCTGTCGAACGTGCCCACCCACGACTGCAGCAAGCCCGACGAGCTCAAGTACGTGCTCGAGCACCTGGACGAACTGGTGGTGAAGGCAGTGCACGGCTCCGGCGGCTACGGGATGCTGGTCGGCCCGCATGCGAGCAAGCAGGAGCTGGAGGATTTCCGGGCGCTGCTGAAGGCGAAGCCCGAGACCTACATCGCCCAGCCGACGCTGGCGCTGTCCACCGTGCCCACTTTCGTCGAATCCGGCGTGGCGCCGCGGCACGTCGACCTGCGGCCGTTCGTGCTGTCGGGCAGCGACAAGGTGCGCGTGGTGCCGGGCGGGCTGACCCGGGTGGCGCTGCGCGACGGCTCGCTAGTGGTGAATTCGTCGCAGGGCGGCGGCACCAAGGACACCTGGGTGCTGGAGGAATGATGCTCGCGCGTACCGCCGACGGCCTGTTCTGGCTGGCCCGCTACATGGAGCGGGCCGACTACGTGGCGCGCCTGCTGCAGGTGGCGGAGCACATGAATGCCGTGCGCGTGGACACCAACCGCAGCAGCGAATGGGAGTCCGCCATCGTCGCGTCCGGCTGCGCGGAGAGCTTCGAGGCCACGGTCGAGCCGGCCGACGAAGCCAGCGTGATCCGCTTCCTGGCCTTTGAGCGCGCCAATCCATCGTCGATCGTCAACTGCATCGAAACCGCCCGCCGCAACGCCCGCGCGGTGCGTACATCGCTAACCACCGAGATGTGGGATGCGGTGAACCAGACCTCGCTGGAACTCGCCGACTTCACCCAGGGACCGTTGGATGCCGACCGCCTGGCTGAGTTCCTGGACTGGGTGAAGGCGCGCGTGGGGCTCTTCCACGGTGTCTGCTCGAACGGCATGCTGCGGCGCGACAGCTACCACTTCATCCGCACCGGTCAGTTCCTCGAGCGTGCCGACAACACCGCGCGCCTGCTGGACGTGAAGTACCACGTGCAACTGCCCGAGGTAGCCGACGTCGGCGGCGTGGTGGACTACTACCAATGGCTGGCGATCCTGCGGGTGGTCGGCGCCCGACGCGCCTACCGGGTCCTGTTCAAGGGCCGGGTGCAGCCCGCGCACGTGGCCGAGCTGCTGATCTCGCGCACGGTATTTCCGCGCTCGCTGGCGTTTTGCTTCGAGCAGATCACCCAGCACCTGGATGCCATCCAGGCGCAGGATCCGCAGCTGGCCGCCGTCGCCCGCCGCCAGGCGCACGTGATGTACGCGCAGCTGCGCTTCGCCAGCATCGACCAGGTCATCGAAGATGGCCTGCACGAATACCTCACCGACATGATCGACCGCACCCGCGACCTGGGCGCCGAGATCGCCAAGGGACACTTGTTCTGATGCTGCTCACCATCACCCACGACACGCGCTACCACTATGGCCAGCCCGCCTGGCTGGTGGTGCAGGCCCTGCGCCTGTGGCCGGCCCCCAGCGAAAGCCAGCGGGTGAAGTACTGGCGTGTCGAGGTGAACGGCAAGGCGCTGCCGCCCACGGGCGTGGACGGCTTCGGCAACCCGGTGGCCACCCACGCCATTGATCGCCAGGTGAGCGACCTACACCTGGCGGTGCATGCCCAGGTGCGCACCAACGACCGCAGCGGCGTGCACGGCGACGATGCCGGCGGACTGCCGCCGATGTTCTTCCTCAAGCCCACGCCGCTGACCCTGCCGTCGCCGGGCATCATCGCCCTGGCCGACGCCGCGGCGGGCGAGGGCGAGGCGCTGGAGCGCCTGCACTGCCTGGCCAATGCCGTGCGCGACAAGGTGGACTACGTCAGCGGCACCTCGGACGCGTGCACCAGCGCCGCCGAGGCCTTCGAGGTCGGCACCGGCGTCTGCCAGGATCACGCCCAGGTGCTGATCGCGGCTGCCCGCCACCTGGGTTACCCGGCCCGGTACGTCAGTGGTTACCTGTGCCCGATGGAAGCCGGCTTTCCGGCGGCCAGCCATGCCTGGGCCGAGCTATTCGTGGACGGGCTGGGCTGGGTGGGTTTCGACCCGGCCAATCGGGTCTCGCCCGACGAGCACTACGTGCGCGTGGCCTGCGGCCGCGACTACCGTGACGCCGCCCCCGTGCGCGGCATGCGCCGCGGCGGCGGCGACGAGACCCTGGACGTGGATGTGAGCATTACGCAGTCGGCGCAGACTACCCAGTAGGGTTTCTTGGTTTTACGGAGATCCCGAGTGACCTGCTGCTTGCGGCCAACACCGTGTTGCACGTCGTGCCTCTGCTGGCGATGGCGTTGGTCAAGGCGTTGCTGCCGTTCGGTCGCCTGCGCAAGATCAGCAATCCGGTGCTCACCGGGTTGGCGGAAAGCTGGATCGGGGTGAACAGCTGGATGCTGGACCGCTTCCTGCGCACGCGCGTCCATGTGCAGGAGGATGTGGCGCTGCAGAAGGATGGCCACTACCTCGTGCTGGCCAACCACCAGAGCTGGGTGGATATCGTGGTGTTGCAGAAGGTCTTCAATCGGCGCATCCCGCTGCTGCGCTTCTTCCTGAAGCGGCAGCTGTTCTGGGTGCCGCTGCTGGGGCTGGCATGGATCGAACCAGCTGAGCGCGTTTCGGCCCGGATGACGGTCGCTAGAGAACCTTGCGCCAGATGCGGTCGTCGTCCAACCGGTCGCCAAGCTTGAACGTGCACCTGCCCACCTCCTCGAACCCGTGGCGAGCATAGAAGCGCTTGGCCCGTTCGTTGTGATCGAACACCGTCAGGTAGAGCTCGGGCGCGTCCTGCGCGCGGGCGGATGCCATCGCCCAGCCCATGAGTGCTTCTGCGACGCCCTTTCCTTGCCACTGGCTGAGGACGTAGATCTGCTGGAGTTCCAGCGCGCCTGCACGCGCGTCTTGTGCGGGTGCGCGCAGCGGAGTCAGTTTGGCATATCCAATGGGCACGTCGTCCACCGTGGCTATGCGCCAACTGACGGATGCATCGGCAAGATCCTTGGCCATGGGCCCATCCTCTGCCCATGTCCGATCGCAGAAGTCGCGGAAGGCATCTTCTTCATACAATTGGGAAAAGGTATCGCTGAAGATCTGGCGGGCCACTTTCAGCAGGTGCGCCTGCGGCACCGCGTATGGCGATACGTAGCGAACCCCGGAGATGTTGGTTGTCATGGTCATTGTGGGAGTGGGGGAAGGGCGTCAGGGCAATTTCTGATCTCGTGCTGAGGATCCATCCACCTGCCGGTTCCAGGCGTAGGCCTCTGTAAGCAAGTTGACTTGACCGGCTGGCGGGGCGTCTCCGGCCGGCGAATTGTGCCTGGAATCTTTACACGAATCCGTGCTCGATACAGTTGCATAGCTAACTAAATGGCGTTAGTCTCTACCGCATGTTCGATCGCTGCCTGTACTTCAATACCGCCGCCTTGTCGCGGATGCTCGAGCGCGTCTGGACGCAGGCATTCATTCCATTCGGCCTGAGCCCCCCGCAGGCATTCCTGCTGCGTGCGGTGATCGCACAACCGGGACAGTTGCAGCGCGAACTGGCCGACGCCCTGACCATCACCCGGCCCACCGCGACCCGGCTGCTGGACGGGCTGCAACAGCGGGAGCTGATCGAGCGCCGCAGTTCTGGCAACGACGGCCGCGAGCTGGAAATCCACCCCACAGCCGCCGCGCTGGCGATCGCCAACGATCTCAACCGCGCCAGCGCGGCCGTTACCCGCCGCCTGCAGAAGACGCTGGGGGAACGGCGCTTCGGCGACGTCGTTGCGCAGATGCGGCAGGTACGCGAAATGCTGGGCTGAATCATGCCCATATAGTTGTCTAACTAACTAATAAGGAGTGCCGATATGCCCATTCTCAATGTCAAGGTCGCCGCGGTGCGCTCGCAGGCGCTGTCGAAGGCGATAGCGTCGCTGCTGCAGGACCTGACCGCGCGCGTTCTGCGCAAGGACCCGGCGGTGACCGCCATCGCCATCGATTTCGTCGCCCCCGAGGATTGGTACGCCGGCGGACGCAGCCTCGCCGAGCAGCGCAAGAGCAGCGTCTATTTCGACGTAAGGATCACTGACGAAACCAATACCAAGGACGAGAAGGCGGCGTTCATCCGCGAGGCCTTCGCCGGGCTGGCCGCCTTGCTTGGAAACCTGCACGAGGAAAGCTATATCCATGTACATGATGTGCGTGCGGCAGCCTATGGCTACGGCGGCGTCACCCAGGAAGCGCGTTACCACCAGCGCGGCTGACGGTCCAGACGTCTGGCCGCCGGCCGCGCCAGGTTCCGGATCGAAGCGGCCGCATGCCAGCCTGAGAAGATGTCAGGGACGAACGGCGTTTACTTGAGCACCGTCATTCCCGCCTTCGCGGGAATGACGAGCAAAAGCAAGCCGTTGCCGGCCATGTAAGCGCTATCCAGGCACACTCCCGTAGGAGCGCGCCATGCGCGCGATGCCGCGGGCATTGTGCCGCCGTGCGAATCCGTCTACCGCGGCCCCTTCCGGTTCGCAGCGGGATCGCCGATGACCGGGACCGGAGACGTCGCCGGCATCGCGCGCGTGGCGCGCTCCTACGGAGCGGCGGTGCAGGACTTTCGGTTCCGGAATCGGGCGAAGTACCTCAAGCCAATGCCATTCGTCCTGGCACCTTGACGGGCGCCTGTGCGCGGGCCGGCAGTGCGCGCCGTGCCGCGCCCCCGCGCCCCGGCTTCCTGCTAATTGCACGGCTTTCATCTCTGATCCAGCTCGTGATGGATCAACACGACGCACTGCGATGCGAACAGCATCGTGGGACCCAACGTGATCCGGGTCGCGCCCAGGCGGTCTAGGCTGTGAAAGGTCTTCTTCGGCATCGGGATGTGGTCGGTCAGCAGGAAGCAGGGATTGTCCTGGAACGCCTGCCCGCGGATCGGCGTGCCCTTCCTGTCCATGACGAACAGCTGATGGTCTTCGGCAAGCTGCTGCACCAGGCGCTCGAAGCTCACGGTGCGCACCGTGACGCCGGGTTCCACCGGTCGCGTCTCGTCCTTGCCCATGCCCCTGGACGCGTCCAGCGCCTGGGCGATCTTGCCCAGCAGCGCCTGCTCATTGAAGCCGCCGATGTCCTGCATGGCATTGGCGTCGAACCGGATCGTGCGCGAAAAGTCCGGTGTGCTTTCCAGGACCAGGTAGACCGTCACGTCGGCGCGATGCGACTGGGCCACGAAGATCGCGTTCATCAACGTATGGGCGAGGATCTCCGGATGGGCCTCTGCGCCGACGGACGCCAGCAACTTCTGGCTGTCCGTGGGTGCCGCCCGTGCTCTCAGTACAAAGGTTCGCATGGATGTCGTCGTGGTTTGTCGTCCGGCGCGGCAACTGGCGTCCGCCCGGCCATTGTCCACGAATCGCAGGCCGGGATCGCAGGCATGAACCTGGCCCGATTTCCGCGACAATAGGCATCCCATCGAGGTTGTCGCACTCTCATGCTCCCATTGCGCGTGACGCTGATCGCCCTGCTGCTTGCGGCCAACACCGTGTTGCACGTCGTGCCGCTGCTGGCGATGGCGTTGGTCAAGGCGTTGCTGCCGTTCGGTCGCCTGCGCAAGATCAGCAATCCGGTGCTCACCGGGTTGGCGGAAAGCTGGATCGGGGTGAACAGCTGGATGCTGGACCGCTTCCTGCGCACGCGCGTCCATGTGCAGGAGGATGTGGCGCTGCAGAAGGATGGCCACTACCTCGTGCTGGCCAACCACCAGAGCTGGGTGGATATCGTGGTGTTGCAGAAGGTCTTCAATCGGCGCATCCCGCTGCTGCGCTTCTTCCTGAAGCGGCAGCTGTTCTGGGTGCCGCTGCTAGGGCTGGCATGGTGGGCGCTGGATTTTCCGTTCATGGGCCGCCACACGCCCAAGCAGATCGCGCGCCGTCCCGAACTGGCCGGACGCGATGTCGAGGCCACGCGCCGTGCCTGCGAGAAATTCCGCGAGATCCCGGTGGCGATCATGAACTTCGTCGAGGGCACGCGGTTCACGTCGGCCAAGCATGCCCGGCAGGGCGTACCGTACCGGCATCTGCTCAAGCCCAAGTCGGGCGGCGTGGCGTTCGTGCTGGACGCGATGGGGACGGGCCTGCACGCGATCCTCGACGTCACTATCGCCTATCCCGACGGGCGGCCGTCGCTGGTGGACCTGCTGGCGGACCGTGTCCCCGCGATCCACGTGCATGTGCGCCAGCGCCCGTTGCCCGCGGAGTTGCTGCACGGCGACTACCAGAACGACCGCGCCTTCCGCGTCCGGTTCCAGCGATGGATGAACGCGTTGTGGCAGGAGAAGGATGCGGACATAGCGCGTCTGCTGGCGGACTGAGGGGCGGTCGACCGGCACGCGGAGGTCGCGTCAGCCCTCGGATTTAACGAAATGTTGACGCCTCGACCCGTGCCGGTCAGCATACGCGCGCCCGATCGGGCCTGAGTACACCAACCTAGGACGGAATTCCATGAAGAACACCCTGATGCTGGCCTGCACCCTGGCGCTGGCGACGCTGAGCGGCACCGCGTTCGCACAGGACGCGGCCGGCGGTTTCATCCGCGGCGAGATCGGCCGCAGCGACATCGACCTCGATGTCGACGGCTTCGGCTCGGCCAGCGAGGAGGACACTTCCGCGGTGTTCGGCGGCGGCTACTGGTTCAACGAGTACGTGGCGGTCGAGGGCCATATCGGCACCCTGTACAACACCCATGTCGACGATGATGTCGAGCTCGACCTGATCACGTTCGGCGTGGGCGTGGCGCTGAAGAAGAGCTTCGGCGGCGCGCACACCGGGTTCTTCGTCGGCGGCCGCGCAGGCGTGGCCCGCCTCACCGCGCAGGTGCGCGAAGACGACTTCGACGTGATCGACGACGAGAGCGACATCAAGCCGTACTTCGGCGTGAGCGCCGGCTACGACTTCAGCCAGCGCTTCGGCCTCAGCCTCAACTGGGACCGCCGCCAGGCCGACTTCGACGGCGTGGAGGTCGACGTCGACACGATTGCGGTCGGCGGCGAATTCCGCTTCTGATCGGGGATCCCGAGTCCTCTGGAAGGCCGCCTCCGGGCGGCCTTCTTCATTGCGCGTTTTGCAGTGGCAGGACAGTCCCTGCACCGAATGGCGCTTATTCGAGGAGAAGGATGCGGAGATGGCGCACTTGCTGGGCGGCTGATCGACCGCCGGCGCACCGTCAGAACTTGAGCCGTACCCCGCCATTGACCACGAAGCCGTCCGACGGCGCCCACGCGTCCACCGTCCACCGGCCATCCGGCGCGGGTCGTGGCAAGGTCATCGGGTGGTGCCGGGTCTGACGGATGTCGAGAATGTTCTCGAGGTTGAGGAACAGGCTGACTTTGCCCAGGGTGATCTCGCCCAGCGCGCCGAGTTCGACGTATGCACGGCCGGTGTCGCGGTAGGGGTTGCCGTCCAGCGCCTGGCGGCCGGTGTAGTACGCCTCCAGCCCGAGCCGGCCGCGGCCGTGCTGTTCCCACATGGCGACCAGCCCGGCGGTGTGGCGCGGCGTCAACGGCACGCGGCGGCGGCCAGTACCGGCGGGGTCCTGCTCGGTGGCGTCGGTGTACACGTAGCTGCCGGTGACCGTGAAATCCTGCCAGCGGTAGCGCACCAGCAGTTCGCTGCCGCGGGTGCGGGTCGTCCCGGTGGCGTTGACCAGCCGCACGCGTTCGGTGCCGTCGGTCGATGTGAAGGGCTCCAGCCGCACGGCGTCGTCGATGTCCGAGGCGAACAGGGTGACGCTGGTTTCCAGCCCGCCTACGGCGTAGCCCAGGTCGAGCGAGCCGGTGGTGGCGGTCTCCGCCTCCAGCCCCGTCAGCGGTTCCAGCCGCGACAGTCCCGCCGCCTCGATCTCCTCCACGAATGGGGTCGGCGCGTGGAAGCCCTTGCCCATCGAGGCGCGGACGGTCCACCGGCCCGGGCGGTAGAGCAGGGAGACACGCGGGCTGACGTGGTGCCCGTATTCGCTGTGGTGGTCCCAACGGGCGCTGCCCGCGAGCGTGAGGTCGTCGTGCAGCGCGTGCTCGGCCTGGGCGAACAGGGCCGGCACCGTGTAGCGGTAGTCGAACGCACCGAAGGTGCGCGAGCGGAAGCGGTCGGCCTGCACGACGGCGCCGGCAAGCCAGGACGTGTCGCCGACCCACGATGCGTAGGATGCCTCGGCAAATGCGGTCTCGTGGCGGTCGTTTTCGACCACCGCGCCGAAACGGTGCCGGTGGTCGGTCGTCATCGCCGAAGCGCGCAGGTGCAGGGTGTCGGTGTCGCCCACCGGCAGCTCGACGACCGTGCCCGCGTCCAGGCGCGTGGTGTCCTGCGTCAACGGGAACGGCGCGCCGTCCGGCATCCGCGCGCCGGCGAGGGTGCCGCCCGTGCGGTCCTCGGTCATCGCGCCGAAGGTCACCAGCGCCTTCCCGCCGTCGGGGGAATTCCAGAACATTCGCGGCCGCACCGTCCAGCGATCGAAGGCCGGCATGTCGATCCAGCCGTCGCCGTCGAGGTCCTGGCGTGCCTGGTCGTGGAAGCCACCGACGAGCGAGTAGCTCCAGCGGTCGCCCAGCGGCGAGGCGGCATAGGCGGTGACGTCGTGCCCGTCGCGGCTGGTGGTGTTGAAGAGGAATTCGGTTTCGCGTTCGTCGCGAGGCCGGCGCGAGATCAGGTTGATGACGCCGCCGAGCGCCGAAGGGCCGTACAGGGCCGAAGCCGCCCCCTTGATGATTTCCACCTGGCCCAGGTCGGTCGGCGGGATCTGCAGCAGTCCGATCGACGAGGCCTGCCCGCCATACAGCGGCAGGCCGTCCGCCAGCAACTGCGTGTAGCGCCCGCGCATGCCTTGCATGCGGATGTTCGCCGCGCCCAGTGCGGGGGAGGTGACCTGCACCCGTACGCCGCCGGTCTCGGCGACCAGCATAGCGATGTTGCCGGGGGTCATCAGCAGCTTTTCGTCGATCTCCTCCTGTCCGATCACCTCGACCCGGATCGGCTCCTCGGAGAGCCGGCGCCCCGAGCGCGTGGATTGGACGACGACGGCATCCAGTTCGACCGCATCGTGATCATGCTCGTCGGCGTGGTGGTCCTGGGCAATGGCGACGAAGGGGACGGTCGTGGCGGCCAGCAGGCAAGTGGCGAGCGCCAGCGGATGTCGGGGTCGGAGCGGATGGAGTCGATGCAAGGGTGCGTTCCATGGAGCCGGTGGTGTCGGCGCGTGTGCGGGAGTGCCGCGTGTCGCGCATTGCGCGTGCCGGATTGTACCGGGGCGTCGCGGAGTCGCAGACAAGGCTGCTGCGCCGTGGCCCGGGATGAGCATGCTATCGCCTGCGGCAGGCGTCGCGCTGCAGCATGACCCCTAAACCATTCCTTCCTTCCACGCATCCAAGTGTTTGTATCCGGCGCCGGGCTTGGCCTGTCTGCGCAGCGAAGCATCAAGCCCATTTCCACCCGCCCATGGAGGCTATCGCGTGAAGGCTAGTTCATGGTTGTATGCAGGATTGCTTGTTTTTGGATCCCTGGCCCTAGCGGGCTCGCCGTCCGCGCAAGACTTCGAACGGGCGGAACAGGACGTTTTTCCTGGCGACAGCATCTCGACCGCGCTGCAAGGGGTCACGCCGGGAACGGAGGTTGAACTGATCGCGATTCGTTCCGCTCCCTGGGCCGGGAACGTTGCGCTTCGCGCAACGGCCACGTTCCGCGCGGACGCCGACGGCCGGGTGGATCCAACGACATTGGCACCTGTTTCCGGCAGTTACATCGGGATCGATGCCAGCGGGCTGTTCTGGTCGATGGCGCCTTCTCCCGGAACTGAGGTTGATGTTCCCGCGGATACGATTCGCCTCCAAGCGAAGGTGAACGGGTCGGTGGTGGCAAGCGGCACGCGCCGCCTGCATTCTGTGCTGCCCGGGGTCGAATGGACCGATGTCGAGCGATTCCCTGGGGCGCGCCTGTATCGTCCCGCCAGGAGCGATGCCAACCCGCGTCCGGCGATCATCGTGCTGGGCGGCTCGGAAGGAGGCGCCTATACCGCAAATCTGGTTGCGCCGCGCCTGGCTGCGCAGGGCTACGCGGTGCTGGGATTGCCCTACTACTCCCCCGACTACGGGACCGGCCAGGAAGTGCCCGGCTTGCCGTCCCGTTTCGTCGGCATCCCGGTGGATCGGTTGCAGGACGCGCATGACTGGCTGGTGGAGCAGGACGGGGTCGACCCCAAGCGCATAGGTCTGTGGGGCATCTCCAAGGGCGCGGAGTTCGCGGTCATCGCCGCGTCCCGCTTCGCCTGGATACGTGCGGTCGCGGCCATCGTTCCCAGTGATGTCGTCTGGGAGGGGTTCGTCGCCGACGCAGGCGCCGAAGATACTCTCTCGTCCTTTTCGTGGCACGGCGAATCGCTGGCGTGGATGCCTTACGACGGCATGCGGGCGGCCGTTTTCCGCATCGGACGCGGCGAGGATCCCCGCTTCCGTGCTGTCCATGATCGCGGACGCGCGGCCAATCCGCACCGCTCGAATCTGCCAGGATTCCCATCGAGCGGTTTCGTGGCAGGCTATTCCTGGCAGGCGCTACGGATGATGAGGTCTACGACTCCGCGGGAATGGCGCGCAACATCGCCCGGAGCCGGTCTGCAGCGGGCCTGGAAACCGAACTGCTCGTATTTGAAGATGCGGGGCACGGGATCGTCGGGGACGGTTGGAGCCCTGGGAGTTCATACGCGAAAGGCTCCCCACAAAAGACCGCGGCCGCACAACGCGCGCTGTGGCCGGCGACTTTGGATTTCTTCAACCGGGCTTTCGGGCAGGATTGAAGCAGCAGTCGATGGCGGATGCATCAAGCGTGCCTACGAACGCCAGCAGGGCCTGGCTGTCGGTGGGGGCGGCGCGCGCTCTGAGGACGAAAGTTCGCATGGGTATCCTGGCCGGTGGGACGTGCGGCCGGTCCATGTTCCTGCAAACCGGAGGCCGGGGCGACGCAGCGCCTCTTCCTGCCTATCGGAGCTCCGCGCCCGAGCTTTGCCGGTCGGCCATGCGCCCGATGAGCCAGACGAATGGTTCGACCTGGCCACTCAACACGCAGCCGCCCTGGATGGCGCTGTCCAGCAGGCCCTGCACGTCGGACGCGCACAGGGCGGAGATCGCGCGCTCGTCGGCGAGCCGCAGCGAACAGGACGGCGCGTGCGTGGGGGCCGGCGCTGCCACTGTGACGTCTCGCCCTTCGATCCGCATCGTGACCGGCGCTTCATCGTCCGGGAGCCCGATCGACACCGCCAGGCTCGGCGTCGGGCCTGCCACCGTGGCCAGCGCGCCTTGGAGGTAGTTGCGGAAGGCCATGGCCCAGGCCTCCACGCCGGATCGTCCCGGGTGTGCGTAGTGCGAACCCGCTCCGGCTCGCTGGTCCGGCGCACCATGGGCGTCACTGCGTGCAACCGACCGGTCCGCTTGCGATCCGCCGTCGCCGGGTACGTGATCGTCCAGGGCCTGCCGCGCCGCTTTGACTTCGCGTTCCACGTCGATCAGCGTCGCGAGCGTTTTGTCCACGTCATCGCGCGTGTGCGCTGCCGAGCAGATGAAGCGCAGGCGGCCGCGTCCGCGCTCCACGATCGGATAGGTGACGGCGGTCGTGTGGACGCCACGCGCATGCAGGCCGTGCGCGATCGCATAGAGCGTGTCGCTGTCGGGAAAATGCGGGGTGACGATGGGGCCATCGCCCGTGCCCAGGTCGTAGCCGGCGTCGGAGAAGCGTTGCCGCATGTAGTGGGTGGTGTCCCACAGCCGCTCCCGCAGCGCGTCGTCGGCGCGCAGCCGCCGCAGGGCGGCGAGCGCGGCGGCGATATCGGCGGGCGTGGTGGTCGCCTGGAAGACATAGGCCCTCGCCGAGGTCTTGAGCAGGGCGATGTGCGCCTCGCTGGCGGCGATCACGCCCCCGAGGCTGCCGAGCGCCTTGCTGAGCGTGGTCATGATGAAATCGACCTGGTCGGTGATGCCCTGGGCCGCGCAGATGCCGGCGCCGCGGGGGCCGTAGAAACCGAACGAGTGCGCCTCGTCGACGAGCACGAGCGCGCCGTAGCGTTTCGCCATGTGCACGATGTCGCGCACCGGCGCGGTCCCTTCGCCCATGCTGTAGACGCCTTCTAGCACCACCAGGGTGGTGCGGTGGGGCGAGACTTCCGCCTCCAGCACCGACTGCAGGTCGGACGCGTCGTTGTGCTTGAACGTCCTGATCGTCGCGCCGCTCAGGCGGGCGCCGTCGACGATGGAGGCGTGGCAGAGCTGGTCCATCACCACCACGTCCTTGTCGCCCAGCAGGCCCGCGATCACGCCGAGGTTGGCGGTGAATCCCGTGGAGAACAGGCAGCCGACCGGCTTGCCCACCAGTTCGGCGAATTCCTTCTCGAAGTCCAGGTGCAGGTCGGTCATGCCGGATGCGGTCGGCGAGGTGCCCATCCCGGTGCCGAAGCGTTCCAGCGCGGACCTGGCCTGCGCGATGACGTCGCTGTCGCGGTTCAGGCCGAGGTACAGGTTGGTGCTCCAGATGATGGCCTCGTGCTCCTCGCCGGTGTGCACGTCGGCGACCGTGCCCTTGTGCCCGCTGCCGGTGCGGACCAGCTTGCTGTAGGGCTCCCGTCCCGAGCGCGTCAGCAGGCCCTTGAACTCCCGGATGAGCGTGCCCTTGTCGGTGGCCGACCACGCGGGCGCTCTGGCCGCCAGGAACGGCGGGTGGCCGGACTGGATCTGCGCCTGGAAATGGCCCAGCGTGTCCGCGGCTGCACCGTGTGCATGCGCGCCGGACGCGCGATCGGTGGCGCCGCTCCCCAGCATGTCGGCCAGATGATCGGCAACGGCGTTGGGCGTGGGATGCTCAATGAACGTCGATGCGGGCAGCTTCCGGCCCAGCACCGTGGACAGCCGATGGCTCAGCTCGACCGAGTCCAGCGAGTCGAGGCCGAGGGCTTCCAGCGCCCGGTGCGGCGGCACCTGTTCGAGGTCGCGAAGGCGCAGGAAGCGGGCGATTTCGGTTCGGATGACCGACAGCAGGGCCGCATGTCGCTCGTCCTTCGACAGGCCCGCCAGGCGGTGCAACAGGCCCCCGGCATCGCCGGAGGCCATGGTGTCGGAATGCGGGCCAGGGGTGTCGGATACACCGTAGTCGCGGCCCAGCTCCGGGCGCGGGAGCCGCTTGCGGTCGAGCTTGCCGTTGGGCAATCGGGGCAGGTCGGCGAGGTGCATCACGACCTGGGGCACCATGTACTTCGGCAGCCGTTCCGCCACGTGAGCGCGCAACGCGTCATTCGTCACCGCCGCGTCGCGGCTCACCGCATACCCGGCGAGCATGGTCTTGCCACCGCCTGCGTCGACCACCGCCGCCGCTGCGCCGTCCACGCCCGGCATCGACTCCAGCGTCGCCTCGATCTCCTCCAGTTCGATCCGGAAGCCGCGGATCTTGACCTGCTGGTCGATCCGCCCCAGGAACTCGATCTCGCCGTCTTCCGTCCACCGGCATCGATCTCCGGTCCGGTACAGCCGTTCGCCCGGGAGCGGCCCGTCGATCGGCCCGTTCGGATCCACCTCGACGAACTGTTCCTTCGTGCGCGCCTCATCGTGCAGGTAGCCCCGTGCGAGCTGGTCGCCCGCGAGGTGCAGTTCTCCCGAAACGCCCACCGGAACCGGTTGCATGGCGGCGTCCAGGATGTACGCACGGGCATTCAACATCGGCTTGCCGATCGTGATCGTCTTTACGCCTGCCGGGACCTCGGTGGCCGTGCAATACACCGTGTTCTCGGTCGGTCCGTACACATTGAGCACGCGTGGCCGCTGCGGCAGCGCGTGCAGTTGCTCCACCAGCGGGCGTTTCAGCACGTCGCCGCCGAGCACCACGCAGCGCACGCCTTGCGGCAGCCCGCCGGCCGCGAGCAGCCCCTGCATCGACGACGGCACCATGATGGTCGTCCGCACCCGGTCGGCCGCCGGCAGTTCCGGCAGCGCCAGTGCGTTCTCCGACAGCACCACCGTGCCGCCGAGCGACAACGTGCCCAGGATTTCCATGACGGAGGTGTCGAAACAGACGGAGGCCGCCGCCAGCACGCCTGCAAGCTCCTCGTCATCCAGCAGCTGGCGCATCGATCGGGTCATCGCAACGACGTTTCGATGCTCGACGGCAACGCCCTTGGGCTGGCCTGTCGAGCCCGAGGTGTAGATGACATAGGCGAGGTCGTTCGCCGAGGGGCCGGCCATGGTGTCCGGGGTCCGTTCGCCCACCGCATCGAGCCGTATCAGCTCGGCGGCCCCGGCGCAGAGCTCCGCCGGCTTCTCGCCGTCCACGACGACGGCCGCCGCCTGGGCGTGCTCCAGCATGTAGCGCACCCGTTCCCGTGGGTACTCCGGATCCAGCGGCACGTACGCACACCCCGCGCGCAAGACGCCCAGCAGAGTCGCCGCCAGTTCCCACGTGCGGCCCAGGCACACGCCGACCAACGCCCCCGGCTGCACGCCCCGTGCCGCGAGCTCGCCCGCGATCGCGTTCGCCCGTGCGATCAGGTGCGTGTAGTCGATCTCCGCGTGTCCATCGATGATGGCCGTGCGTCGTGGATGCATCTGCGCCTGTTGTTCGACGAGCCCCCAGATCGTTTCCGTCTGGTCGTACGCCTGCGCGGTCCGGTGCCATTCGACGGGCACGCGGTGCGCCGTGTCCCCGTGCAGGGAGGAGGGGCTCTCGGCAGGTGCGATTGTGTTCTGCGTCACATCTTCCGGTGCGTGATGTCGTCCAGGCCGCTGCATCGAGCACTCCTTGGGAGAAGAAATCGGCTTGGCAGTCTAGTGCCTGCGTCGCCGGAAGGGTGCGGAGGTGATGGATGTGCAGTGACGTGGTTATTGGCTGCTCAGGCGCTGTATCGAGAAGCGTGCATGGTGCGTCGGATGATGGAAGGCGGCATCACGCAACGGGGCCTGATGTGAATGGCATCGAGGCCGGATATTGCTGCAGTCGCACACGTGAAAAAAGATCCGCGCGGGCCAGTCACCCCACGCTCTCACGCATGCCCGCCGGCCGCGGCGCCGGCGGTGAACACCGCCCGTTGCGCGGCGAACGCGCGCCGGTAGGCGGGTCGCGCTTCGCCGCGGGCCACATAGGCGACGAGGTTGGGGAAGTCTTCCAGAACGCCCATGCCGTCGGTCCGGCGGAGCACCATCACCATCATCAGATCGCCGGCGCTGAACAAGCCGTCGAGCCAGTCGGCATCGCCGAGACGATTGGAGAGCTGGCCCAGCCGCGCGCGAATCCGACCTTCGAGCAGGGGCAGGCGTTGCTCGTGCCAAGGCTGGTCGCCTTCCACGTACGGCGCCTGCTCGAGCTCGACGATCGACGGCTCCACCGTGTTGAGCGCGGCGAACATCCACGCGATCGCGCGCGCGCGGGCGTTGGCGTCCTTCGGCAACAGGCCCTCATGGCGCTCGGCGAGGTGCAGCACGATCGCCCCCGACTCGAACAGGACCAGATCGCCGGCTTCGAAGGTGGGGATCTGGCCGAAGGGGTGAAGCGCCAGGTGCGCAGGCTGTTTCATCTGGTCGAACGACACCAGGCGCACGTCGTAGGGCTGGCCCACTTCCTCGAGCGCCCAGCGCACGCGCATGTCGCGCGCCAGTCCCTGGCCGCCATCGGGCGAACGTTCGAATACGGTGATGGTGGGGGGCATTGGAGGTTCCTGTGGTGCGGACGACGCGTCCGCCCGGGTGGCATCAGCCGCTGGGTGTCTGCTGGAACAGCCGGACGGGCCGGGTCGGCCCGCGCGCGATCACGCCCTTGGCTTCGAGGTCCAACTGGACCGCTTTCAGCCACCAACCGGCCTTGTCGCCGCCGGGAAAGAGCGCGTCGGGCAGGGCGGCCAGCAATGCCGCCTTGGCCTCCGCGACCGTGAGTCCCGGCGCGGCTTTCGGCAGCACGCCGAGCAGCGCCTCCCGCATGGCCAGGTACTTGGCACGATTCATCCGTTGGACGTGCCCCGGCGAGGTGATGCTCTGGATCTCGATCTTCTCGTCTGCCTCAGGCATTGATTTCTCCCGTCACCTTGATCTGCGGATTGCGCAAGCCCATCGCGATCCAGGCCTTCAACAGGGCCAGGAAGAACGGCCCGGACTGGCGTTTGAGATTGGGCACGTCGTCGGGAAGTACCGACGGGTCCGCCAGATCACCGGTCATGGTGCGCATCTGCAGCGCGGGCAGGGTGCCGGTCGGCCACAGGCCGCCATACAGGCTCAGCCAGTGTCCGCCCTTGAACTCCAGAAACAACGGCGTGTGGCAACAATCGGCCACCACGCGCCTGCTGCCCGCGTCGGGAGACAGGCGGAACGCCTTCATCCGCTCGTGGCCTTCGGCAAACCGCACCCGGTCCTTGCGCTGGAGCACATACCGCGTCCCGTCATGCCGGCCCAACACGGGCCGGGAGCCGGGCAGGCGCTGCAGCCGCAGGCCCGCCGCCCGGCAGCTGCTGCAATAGCACTCGACGCTGGCGATGGGCGCCTTCTCTGCGATCAGTGTGACCTGGCCACAGGCACAGGTCAGTCGATGGACCAGGGACATGTCGGGCTTCCTGATGGGCTTACCTCCACGACGGATGGCGGGGCAGTTTTCGACATGCGGGGCGACGGACTGATGGTCCGTGGCGAGACGATTGCTGAGGGTCACGGCCGGAGCCCCGTAGGAGCGCGCCATGCGCGCGATGCCGCGGGCATGGTGCCGCCATGGGATTCGATCTGCCTGTGTGCCTCCCGGTTCGCGGCAGGACCGTCGATGATCAGGACCGGAAACGTCGCCGGCATCGCGCGCATGGCGCGCTCCTACGAAGCAGCGGGTTTGACTTTCGACCATGGCGCGGAAGTCGCAGCCCCCAAGCGCGTCGCGGAAACGAGAACCAGTGCTCGTTGTCACCCACGCGCTATCTGTTTTTAACGCCACGTACTCGGAAAGCCGGCAGGGTGCGGGTTCAACCCGAAGACATGGAGTGTGCAATGAACAAGTGGCGTCTTTCCGCCTCCGTATTCCTGATGACAGTCGCCTACAGCGCTGCCGCGCTCGCCGACGTCCACCATTTCGATGTGATCGGAGAAGCCTACGGGCACACCAGCGAGGAGGCGATCGACAACGCCCTGCGTGTGGCGAGCACCAAGTGCTACCAAAGCTGGGGCCGTGCTTCGCAGGAGTACACGGTTCTGGCCGAGTGGGTCGACCCGGGCACGGGCTACCCGTACGCCAGGGTGTCCGTGGGCTGCGCGGTCGAGGACTGACCCGGGTTCGAGAGCAGGCGTCAGAGGGCAGGGAGCCAGGGGCAGATTCGACTGGCGCTTGCTCAACGGGAACGTCCTGCTCTTGTTCGTCATCCCCGCGAAGGCGGGAATCCGTGGACGTCCAGCCACGGAAATCAACCTCCTCGGCTGACCAGCCCCTGGGCTGTTGTAAGGCACTTCCCGTCTTCGCGGGAATGGCGATGCTTGAGTAAGCACCATCCGGAGCAGAGTCGACTTTCTCACCGCCCGTGAGTCGGCAAGCCGCCTCGCGCGGCCTGCCGACCTTTGCAGGGCCGGCCGTTGAACCCGACGGACTCGATCGTACGGCGGAACCGACCTGGCCGAAGGGGGCCGTCGCAGCAGGTGCAGGCGGACGCCCCCGGCAAGCCTCACCCTCGTCGCGCAGCCTCGATCGCAGCGATGTCGATCTTCCGCATCTCCATCATCGCTTCAAACGCACGCTTGGCCGCCGCCCGATCGGGATCGTTGACGGCCTCGGTCAGTGCGCGAGGCGTGATCTGCCAGGACAGGCCCCACTTGTCCTTGCACCAGCCGCAGGCGCTTTCCTGGCCGCCGTTGCCGACGATCGCATTCCACAGGCGATCGGTCTCGGCCTGATCGTCGGTGGCCACCTGGAACGAGAACGCCTCGCTGTGCTTGAACGCGGGGCCACCGTTCAAACCGAGGCAGGGGATGCCGAGCACGGTGAACTCGACCGTCAATACGTCGCCCTGCTTGCCGGACGGATAGTCGCCGGGTGCGTGATGGACGGCCGTCACGGCGCTGTCCGGGAAGGTTTCGGCGTAGAACGTCGCGGCGTCGAGGGCGGTGCCGTCGAACCAAAGGCAGATCGTGTTCTTGCTGGTCATGTTAGTCTCCAGAGGAGTGGTTGGGACGGGGATGTGCCTGTACGACGAGTGGGGCGACCGCGATTCGACAGACCGGATGAATGAAACAAGGTGTCAGGGGCGAATGGCGCTTTACTTCAGGTGCTTTTGCCTGTTTACGACATGCAAGGCATCAGCCGGGCGGCCCAGGCACACGGCCGGAGATCCGTAGGAGCGCGCCATGCGCGCGATGCCGGCGACGTTTCCGGTCCTGGCCATCGGGCGGTCCCGCCGCGAGCCGGAAGGCGCGCCGGTGGACGGAATCGCGTGGCGGCACCACGCCCGCGGCATCGCGCGCATGGCGCGCTTCTACGAAGCAGCGGCACAGGGCCTGTGGCGCCACTCGACCTGCAGGCGACAATGGCGGGCCAGGAAATCACCGGATCGCTATCCGTTCTGCGCGCAGCGCATCGAGCAGGAAACGCACGACCCGGTCGCCGACGGGATCGAGGCGGCGCTGGCACAGGCGACGGCGGTGCCGGGTGCCGGCGACATCGCCGTTGCCGGCGGCGCCTCGACCGTCAACCAGTCACTGGCGGCGGGGCTGCTCGACGAACTGCGACTGCACATCGCCCCGTTCACACTCGGCGCCGGCACCCGCGTCTTCGAGGGCGTCCCGCCCCTGAAGCTCGAGCAGGTCTCGTCACGTACCGCCTCGATCGTCACGCATGTGACCTATCGCATCGTCCGCTGACTGCTACCTCGCCGGCGCCTGGGCGCCGTTCGTGTGACCTACGCCTCGAAGCGGCTGGCGGCGTCGCGGTCGCGCTCGTATCGGTTCGCGAGCGGAAACGGCGGCAACCAGGACTCGCGACGGACGGTCCAGAGTTCGTAGGTGGGCATCAGTTGGTCGGTGGCGTCCAGGGATCCCAGGTGCACTTCGATTTCATCCGCAGTGCGTGAGAATACGGATGAGCCGCAGCGGGGACAGAAGAATCGTCCGGCGTAGTCGCGCGTTTCGCCCGCGATCGTCACCGCATCCTGGGGGAACACCGCGGAAGCGTGAAACAGGGCCCCATGATGCTTGCGGCAGTCGAGGCAGTGACACAGGCCGACCCGGTACGGGAGCCCCGATGTCACAATGCGCACGTTGCCGCACAGGCAGCCGCCCGTGAATCGGTCCATGCTGCGTCTTCTCCAACACCAAGCGGGCTGAACGTTTACAACGAACAGCGCGGTCATTGCAATTGCTGGCTGCGGACGGGGCCACGTGCCGCCGTAAAGGTGTCAGGGGCGAACGGCCCTTACTACCGTCATTCCCGCGAAGGCGGGAAGTGCTTTACAACAGCCCGAAGGGCTGGTCATCCATGGACGTCATGCCATTGAAAATCAACGTCCCTAGATTCCCGCCTTCGCGGGAATGACAAGCAAAAGCAAGACGTTGCCGGTTCAAGCAGGTGCCATTCGTGTCAGGGGCAATTGTCGACCTTCTCCATCACCAGCTCTTGCCAGCGCCCGCAATCGGGCAGGACCTGGTCCGTTGCCGTGGCGTGCCGATTGTTGGGTGCAGGGTCGGTTGCTAGTCTAGTCCGGAACCCCCGAATCGGCAGACGGCAACTTGGACAGGCGACAATTCATCGGAAATGCTGCGCTGGCGGCCGCCTTGCTGCCGCTCGCCGGCGGGCGCGGCGCGATGGCGGCCCCGCGAGGGCGATTGCTGCCGGTGCCGCTGGCCAAGGGCGACACCGTCGCACTGGTCAGCCCGTCATCGGCCGTCGACGACACGTTCGACCTGCAGCTTGCCCGGGAGGTCATGGAGGCGCTGGGCTTCGAGGTCAGGACCGGGGCGCACTACGCGGCGAGGCGAGGGCACCTGGCGGGCACCGATGCCGGGCGCGCCGGCGACATCAATGCGATGTTCGCCGACGGCGAGGTCAAGGCCGTCATCTGCGTACGCGGCGGCTCCGGCGCGGCGCGCCTGTTGCCGCTGCTCGACTACGACGTCATCCGTGCCAATCCCAAGGTGCTGCTCGGCTATTCCGACGTCACCGCTCTGCACAACGCCATCCATGCGCAGACCGGTCTGGTCACCTTCCATGGGCCCAATGGGTCGGGCAGCTGGAACCGCTTCAATGCCGACCAGTTCCGGCGCGTGTTCTTCGATCGCGAGCTGATGCAATACCGGAACGTGGTCGATGCCGGGGATGAACTGGTGCAGCGCCGCAACCGCACCGTCACCATCACCGGCGGGAAGGCGCGTGGCGAACTGGTGGGCGGCAACCTGACCGTGCTGACGGCCGTGGCCGGCTCGCCGTACCTGCCCGATTTCACCGGCAAGGTCCTGTTCCTGGAGGACGTGTCGGAGGCGCCGTACCGCGTCGACCGCATGTTGAGCACCTTGAAGCTGATGGGCGCGCTGGACAAGATCGCCGGTTTCATTTTCGGCGAGTGCACCGATTGCGACCCCGGCGACGGGTATGGCTCGCTGACGCTGGAGCAGATCCTCGACGACCACATCCGGCCGTTGAACATCCCTGCCTATCGCGGCGCGATGATCGGGCACATCCGGCAACAGTTCATCGTGCCTGTCGGCGGCAGGGTGGAACTGGATGCCGATGCCGGGAGCTTCCGCCTGCTGGAGCCGGTGTTCCAGGATTGATCCGGCAAAAAGGGGAGGGCGGAGCAGGCAGGCCGGGACGCGGCGGAGCTGAACATTCCTATGCTAATGTCCGCGCGGGGATAGGCCCAGGGGGGGACATGTCGAATCTGCTCGATCTGATGAGGAAGCTCAGCGGCGATGCCGCGCTGGCTGCGGAGTACGAGAAGGACCCGGACGCGGTGACGCGGCGTGCCGGGCTGTCGGACGATGAGCGCAAGGCGATGCTGGGCAAGGACTACGCAGCGATCAAGCGGCTCACCGGACTGGCGGACGGAAAATTCGCCACCAACCACATCATCCAGGCCTACGACGAATAACTCGCTCCCTGACGCCAGGCGCCAGCCCATGATCCGGTGGATGCACATCGCGCTGCTGCTGCTGGCTTTCGCCGGCGCGCCAGCGTTGGCGGCCGACGGGCTGGAGGCGCAAGTCCAGCAGATCGAGCGGCTGGCGGTAAGCGCGCACTGGCGGGAATCGAACGCAAAGATCGAAGCGCTATCGTCGCGGCTGGATGCGCTTACGCCGGAGCAGCGCCACCGCGTCGCGTTCGTGCGCCTGCGCAACCTCGGGCTCGCCGGCGACTCACGTGCCGCGCTGGAGGGCCTGGCCGATCTGCTGCAACAGGACCTGCCCACGGCGTTGCGTATTCGCGTCTATGCCACCGCCATCAGCATCGCGGCCAACACCGAGGACTGGCCGCTGGCGTTCGGCTGGTTGAGCGAGAGCCTGTCGTACCTGCCCGAGGCCCCTGACGAATCGGCCAAGCTGCTCGGTGTCGCCAGCTACCTGCACACGCTCGTGGGCGAGACTGGGAAGGCGCGGGAACTGGCGCTGCGCGCGCTCCGCGAGATCGAATCCGGCAACGACCCCAGAACGTTGTGCCGGGCTCTCGCCGACGTGGCGCTGGCCGAGGACCATGCGCACAACTTCCGCGAAGCGGAAGGCTGGCGACGTCGCCAGATCGACGCATGCGAGCGCGCAGGCGACCTCATCTTCGTCGCCAACGGCAAGTATGGCGTCGGCAAGATGGCGGCCAGCCAGGGCCACCATGCCGAGGCACTGGAGTGGGCCCGGCAGGCGCTCGTGGAGTTCGAGGCCGCGGGCTTCGCGGCCGGCGCATGGAGCGCGAGACTGGTCGTTGCCGAAAGCCTGATCGAGTCGAATCGCGGGCTCGACGAGGCCCAGGCGCTGCTGACCGATACGCTGCAGTACTACCGTACGCAGGAAGCCGACCTGGCCATTGCCGAGACCGAGCGCCTGCTCGCCCGGCTGGCGGAACGGCGCGGCGACCTCGCCGCGGCGCTCACCCACTTCAAGCAGGCGATGTCGGCCTCGGAAGCGGCCGGGCGCGTCGCGCACGAGCGCCGCCTGGCCTACCTGCAGGTCGAGTTCGACACCCGGCTGAAGGAACAGCAGATCGCCCTGCTCGAGGCCGAGAACGAACTGGCCGCGCTGCAGGCCGCCGCGACGCAGCGCCGGCAACTGCTGCTCGGCGTGGGCATGCTCGGGTTGCTGGTCACCGCCCTCCTGCTGTCCGGGCTGCTGCGTCACTCGTTCCGCGAGCGTCGTCGCTACCGCTGGCAGTCCGAGCACGACAGCCTGACCCGCCTGTACAACTACCAGCAGGTGCGCAAGCTCGGCGAAGCGGCGTTCGCGCACGCGCGCGATACGGGGCGGCCGTTCACCGCGATCGTCGCCGACATCGACCTGTTCAAGCAGGTCAACGATCGCTATGGCCACGCCGCCGGTGACGAGGCGCTGCGTTCGCTCGGCAATTGGATCGGCGAGGCAGTCGACGGACGTGGCATCGCCGGGCGCAGTGGCGGCGACGAGTTCACGATCCTGCTCGATACGGACGCAGCCGAAGCCGAAGCATTGCTGCAGCGTCTGCGCGACCGGATCGAGCCGATCACCGTGTTCGGGCGCACCTTCAGCTTCGCCATCAGCTCGGGTGTGTGCCAAGCCGACGGCCACGCCGCCACGCTGGAACAGCTGATCCACGCGGCCGACCAGGCCTTGTACCGCGCCAAGCACGAAGGCCGCGACCGCGTGGTCTGTGCGAACGACCATGCCGCCGTTGCGCCCGAGTCGACCGCGGGCCTGGTGGTGGTCGGCAGCGGCATCGAGTTCGGCCGCCACGTCAGCGAGCGCGCCCTGTCGGAGATCCGCGAGGCCCAGGTGGTGTTCTGCCTGGCCGATCCGTTCGCACTGGCGATGATCAGCAGCTTCCGCCCCGATGCGATCAACCTCGGCGTCCATTACGCCGTCGGCAAGGACCGGCGCCAGACCTACCGCGAGATCGACGCGGCGATCATGGCCGAGGTACGTGCCGGCAAGCGGGTGTGCGCGGTGTTCTACGGCCACCCGGGCGTATTCGCCGACGTGCCGCACCGGGTGGTGCGCAAGGCGCGGGAAGAAGGCATCCGGGCACGCATGGAACCGGGGATTTCCGCCGAGGCCTGCCTGTACGCCGACCTCGGCATCGACCCGGGACAGCATGGCGTGCAGTCGATGGAGACGACCCATTTCCTGGTCCACGACCGCCGGCCGGATACCGCCGGCCCGGTGCTGCTGTGGCAGGTGGCCCTCGCGGGGGACCTGTCGTGTACCCGGTTCCATGCCGAGCGCGAAGGGCTGCAGGCCCTGGTCGACAAGCTGCTGCGCTGGTACCCGCCGGAACACGAGGTGATCCTCTACGAGGCGGCAAGGCTTCCGATTGAAACCCCGCGTGCTGAGCGGCTGCCGCTGCGCGACCTGCCGGCGGCGCATTACGAGGAATACACGACGCTCGTCATCCCGCGGCTCGCCGGCCCCGCGGGGGAATGGCCCGGGAAGAAAAGGGCGGCTGAACCGGACCCCGCTTTCGCGGCGGACTTGACACGCAAATAACAGTCGAAGGCATACGGTGTGCCTGCACTACGACGCAATGTCGTAACGGCCACTCAGCCGCGCCGCACTCCCACTCACTCTCCGCACTGGGCATCGCACTCCTGCAATCTGCAGGAGGCTTGGCTTCGGCCATCCTGGATTCGCAATGGGCGAATCTTCTCTACAGGCGATCAGTCTCATGAATACTCAGACCAGTCCTTCGACCCTCAACGTGCTCGACACCGCCGCGGCGAACGGCACGTTCAAGACCTTCGGCGCCGCCGTGGAAAAAGCGGGCATGACCGAGACCCTCCGCGGCGCCGGGCCGTTCACCGTCTTCGCTCCGACCGATGCGGCGTTCGAACAGCTGCCGGCAGGCCGGCTCGACACGTTGTTCAAGCCGGAAAACAAGGCGGAACTGGCCTCGATCCTCAACTACCACGTCCTCAGCGGCCGCAAGAGCGCGGAAGACATCGGCAAGTGGGACAAGGCCAGGACCGTCAACGGCCAGTCCGCTCCGGTCATGCTGACCGATGGCAAGGTCAGCATCGATGGTGCCCAGGTCACGTCGGCCGACATCGAATCAAGCAACGGCGTCATCCACGGCATCGACAAGGTCAACATGCCCAGCAAGGTGAATTAACCGTTCCCGCTTGTCTGCAATGCAATGGCGGAGAGAAATCTCCGCCATTTTTTGTGGGAGAAGAAGGGAGTTGCCGGACGTGGATGCAGACGTTGTGGAGGTTGCGGGATGATCCGGGGCGCACAAGCGACGTGAGTATCGCGGGCGTGGCTCTCGACCAGCCGTCGTGCGCCCTGTCGTCACCATGGATCCCTCGGACGGCGTTGCGTCCGACTAGTTCCGCGGCACCGCCAGCCGCAGATCGCTTTCCCGCATCACCAGTTCCGAGAAGATCACTTGGGTTTCGTCCGGAGACAGGTCGAGCCCCCAGCCCTCGAACGACGGCGGCAGCGCGACGACGTCGGTGACGGACGAATTCGCGTGTTCGAACAGCGACAGTGCAGGCATGCCTTCCGCCGCACGCCGCACGAAGTAGACGCCGTCGCGTGCCGGCACCCAGTTGGCGCCGTCCCGGGGCTCGAGGTCGGCCATCAGCAACGCTTCCGATCCTGATGCAGCGCCGGCACGCCAGTCTTCCCTCGGCCGCTGCCACAGTCCCCGCGCATCGGGCTTGCTGTAGAGCAGCCGGCTGCCGTCAGCGGATTCCCGGGGATGGGCGCCTGATCCGGCCGTGATCGTGACCGGCGGTCCACCGGCGGCCGGCTGGGCATGGATCCGCCACGCGCCGCTGCGGTTGGACTCGAAGTAGATCCACGCGCCGTCGCGCGACCACGCCGGATTGCGGTTGTCGCCCGGCCCGTCGACGATCCGCTGCGGCGCGCCCCCTTCCGGCGAGACGGTGAAGATCGCGGTCTTGCCTTCCGGGCTGCCGTCGAATGCGATCCGTGCGCCGTCGGGCGACCATGCGGGGTTGTCGACGAAAGCGCCGTCGAAATCTGCGATCTGCACCGCGTTGCGTCCATCGCGATCGCTGACCCAGATGCCGTAGGGGCCGCTGCGGTTGGAGGCGAATGCGATCCGCGCGCCGTCGGGCGACCACGCCGGATTCGAGTCCCAGCGGGTCGAGCGGACGAACCGGCCGGCATCGAGTTCCGTCCGGCTGGCGAGATCGATCTGCCGCAGTTGAGAGCGATGCATCCACTGCTCGAAGGCGATGGCGTCGACGCCCGTCGCCGTCGATGGCTGCTGGACATTCTCGTTGCCCAGGGCGACGGGCCGCAGGTCCTCGCCGTTCGGATCCATCGACCAGAGGCCATAGGTGCCCGAGCGCGTCGAGGTGAACAGGAGCCGCTCGCCGTGCGGCGACCAGGCCAGTCCGTTGATCTTGTGATTGTCGAAGGTCAGGCGGGTCGGCTCGCCGCCGTCCGGGGTGAGCCGGTAGAGATCCTTGGTGACTTCATTGACGGCGCGGACGAAAACGATCGACGCGCCATCGCGTGCGAATCGCGGGTCCATGTCGCCGAGCGAGCCGGGCTCCGGACTCGACACGATCCGCCTTTCACCGCTCTCGAGCGTGGCCAGGACGATCCGGTAGGGTGAGGTGGCGTTTTCCCGGCGGGCGTAGGCGACCTGGGCGCCGTCCGGCGACAGGCTCATGCCGCGGATCTCGGTGGCCGCATCGTCACCGGACACGCGGGTGACGCCGCCACCCAGCGCCGAGACGCGCATGATCGAGATCCCGGCGCCGTCGGAACGCGCGAACAGCAGTGTCCGCCCGTCCGCGGACCAGACGGGATGGCGCTCGTCGGCATCGCTGTTCGTCAGGTTGAGGACGTCTTCGCTTCCGATCGTTTTCACGTAGACGTCGAAGGCGCCGTCGCCGCCGTCCCAGATGAAGGCGACGCGGCTGCCGTCGGGCGACAGGGCGGGTTCGAGTTCGCGGCCGACGAAGCTCGTCAGCGGACGTACGTCGTAGCCGGCGACGCCGGAGGCATTTCCCGCCGGCCGCGAACCGACCAGGAAAACCGCGGCCGCGGCGGCAGCGACGCAAGCGGCGGCCAGCCCGTACAGGACGGGCCTGTTCCGGAGCGCCCGGAACGCCCCGGAACCAGCTGCCTGCCCGGCGGATTGCGCATCGGGCTCCGGCGGGCCGGCCGCAGACGGGTCGGTGGCCGGCGCGGCGACCACTGCGGCGACCTTGGCCGGCGCGATGGGAGCGATCAGGCGATAGCCGGCTTTCCGGATCGTTTCGATGTAGCGCGGGGCCTGCGCGTCGTCGTCGAAGATCTTCCGGAGTTCCGAGACCGCCCGGTTGAGGAGATAGTCGTCGGCGACGGTGCCGGCCCATACGGTGTCGAGAAAGGTCTCCCTGGCAATCACGGCGCCCGGACGCTCCGCCATCAGCACCAGCACCTGCATGACCTTCGGCTCGACCTGCGCGACGCGCCCGTGGATCGAGATCCGGTTGAGCGAGGGCTGGACCAGCGCATCGCCCGCGGTGAAGCCCGGCGGTCCCCCCCGGACCGCCCGGTCTCCGGATCCTGCATCGATCTTCCCGATTGTCGTCTGTTCGCTCACCCGCGCCCACCGCCCGGAGCTGCGCTCTTCGGCGACGCCCACCGGCGCCTGCAGCGAATCTATCGCAAAACCATAGCTTCCCTCCATTCAGGCACGGGTCCATTCGTTCTCTCCTTGCATCGTCCCGGTCCAGGTGGCCGCTTCTTGAACGCTTGCAGCCAGGAGGATGTCTCCATGCTCGGTTTTCGTGCTCGAACGGCCGCCCGCGCGGCGGCGGCGGTGCTGGCTCTGGCGATTGCCGCGGGCGCGCCGGCGGCCGCCCAGACCGACGCGTCGCTGCTGTACCAGAGGAACTGCGCGTCCTGCCATGGCGCCGACCGGCAGGGCACGGGGCTGGGGCCGCCGCTCTCGGCCCGGACCTATCGCTATGGCGGCAGCCGCGATGACCTGGCCCGCATCATCCGGAACGGGATCACGTCGCAGGGCATGCCGGCCTTCGGCGGGACGCTAGCGTCGGAGGAGATCGCCGCGCTCGCCGAATTCCTGCCCGCGCGCCAGGGCGAGCCGGAGCCCGATCCGGAAGAGGTGCAGGCTGCGGCGGAGGCCGAGCCACGCGAGTTCGATGCCGTCCCGGGCGTCGTCGGCACGCTCGACTATGCGGTCCGCGCCGAGTTGTTCGTCGAAGGGCTGCAAACGGTCTGGGCGTTGGCGTTCGTGGATGCGGATACGGCGCTGGTCAGCGAGCGGCCCGGCCGGCTCAGGATCGTCCGGAACGGCGTCCTGGAACCGCAGCCCGTGAGCGGCACCCCGCAGGTCTACGTGCACGAGCACATCTGGAACCAGGGCGGCCTTCTGGACATCGCGATCGACCCGGACTACCGCGAAAACGGCTGGATCTATCTTTCCTACAGCCACCGCCTGGACGAGACCGGGCCCGAGGGCGATCCCCTCGCCATGACGCGCGTCGTGCGCGGCCGCATCCGCAGCAATGCATGGGTCGACCAGGAGGTCGTGTTCGAGGCCGACCGGGCCGCCTATGGCGAGCCGTTCTGGCACTACGGTGGGCGGATGGTGATCGACGGCGAAGGACGGCTCCACTTCTCCGTCGGCGACCGCGGCATGCAGGAACTGGCTCGGGAGCCCGGAACGCCCACCGGCAAGGTCCACCGCATCATGACGGACGGGGCGATCCCGCTGGACAACCCGTTGCGCGGTCGCGATGGCGCGCTCGCCTCGATCTACAGTCTCGGCCACCGCAATCCGCAGGGCATGGCGATCGAACCGTCGACCGGGCGCATCTGGGCAACGGAGCACGGCCCACGCGGCGGCGACGAGCTGAACATCATCGAGCGCGGCGGCGACTATGGCTGGCCGGTCGTTTCCCACGGCATCAACTACGACGGCACGGTGCTGACGCCGGACACGCGGGCCGAAGGCGTGACGCAGCCAGCGTACTACTGGCGGCCCTCCACCGGCGTCTCGGGGCTGGCCTTCTACCACGGCGACGAATTCCCGCTCTGGGAAGGCAAGCTCCTGGTCACCGGCCTGTCGCCGCGCGACCTGCGCCTGCTCACCCTCGACGACGACCGCGTCCAGCACGAGGAGATCATCTTCAGGGCCAAGGGCCGCCCCTACGAGCCGGTGGTCGGGCCCGACGGCGCCATCTACCTGGTCACCGACGACCCGGGACAGATCCTGCGGCTGACGGCGCAGGAGGAGCGCCGACAGTAGCGGGCCGGCCCGAGCGGCGTTCTTGTGCGTGTCATTCCAACGAAGGAGAGCAGGATGAAATCGATCATGTCCGCCAGTCTTGTCGCGATGGCCACCCTGTTCGGGAGCATGGGATCGCAGGCGCAGACCGCACGCCCCGTCCTCGACTTCGCGACGGCGGACGCCATCCGCGACCATTGCCTGGCCCGTGCCGGACAGGCCGGCCACGCGGTCGCGGTCGCGGTCTTCGACGACGGTGGGGACCTGGTGAGCTTCGCCAACCACGGGGCGTCGCCGGCCGCCGCCGCCGTGGCGCAGTGGAAGGGACGCTCCGCGGCGATCTATCGCAGGTCCACGCGCGAGACGGCGTCGTGGAATGTGCCGACTGCGCCGATGATCGCCGCCATGGAAGGCGGCGTGCCGCTCTTCGCCCGGGACGGCACGGCGATCGGTGGCGTCGGCGTCTCCGGCGCGTCGTCGGACTTCGATGCCGAATGCGGTACCCGGGCGGCCGAGGCGGCGAGCCTGATGGTTTCGCGCATGGAAAACTAAAAGCAAGGATCTCAACAAGGGTAAGAGTCGAATGGCACTTACCGGCAACGTCCTGCTTTTGCTCGTCATTCCCGCGAAGGCGGGAATCCAGGGACATTGATCTTCGACGGCATGACGTCCGGTTGGCGGTAGGCGCCTTCGTCCCTGATACCGCTTCTACGGGTTTAGAGAAACATCCCGCCTGAAGCCTCGATCCTCTGCGCGTTCACCCACCGGTTCGCCGGCGACAGCAGCGATGCGATCGCGCCGCCGATATCGTCAGGCAGCCCGACGCGGCCGAGCGCGGTGTTCGCTGCCACGAAAGCATTGAGCTCGGCGTTGTCGCGCACCGCGCCGCCGCCGAAGTCGGTCTCGATCGCGCCGGGGGCGACGGTGTTCACCGCGATGCCGCGGGCGCCGAGTTCCTTGGCCAGGTAGCGGGTCAGCACTTCGATCGCGCCCTTCATCGCGGCATAGGCGCTGTAGCCGGGCAGGGCGAAGCGCGCGAGGCCGCTGGAGACGTTGATGATGCGCCCGCCGTCGGCGATCAGCGGCAGCAGGGCCTGGGTCAGGAAGTACACGCCCTTGAGGTGCACGTCGACCAGCTGGTCGAACTGCTCGGGCGTGGTCTCGGAAAAGGGCGCATGCACGCCGTGGCCGGCGTTGTTGACGAGATGGTCGATGCGCTCGTGCTGCCACTGCGCCAGTGCATCCCGCAGCTGCGCGACGAAGGCCGGGAACGTGTCGATCTTGGCGGTGTCCAGTTGCAGGGCGACGGCGCGGCGGCCGGCGGCCTCGATTTCGGCGACGGCAGCGTCGGCTTCGGTGCGGTTGCTGCGGTAGGTCAGGATCACGTCGCTGCCGTTGCGGGCCAGGGCGATGGCGGTATTGCGGCCGAGGCCGCGGCTGCCGCCGGTGACGAGGGCGATGGGGGCGGGTGTGGCCATGGTGGGCTCCTCTGCGGTTGAAGGCGGTGCATGTGCACCGTGGGGAGCACTCTATTGGTCGCAACTGATAGGATAAATCAGCTGAATTCAGTTAGTCTGTTCGCGATTCGAGAACAATCGCGCCATGACCGGACTGCGGAGACGCCGATGAACCGCCTGGAGGCCATGCAGATCTACGTGCGGGTGGCGGAGCTGGCCAGCTTCACACGCGCGGCCGAGAGCCTCGGGCTTCCCAAGGCCAGCGCATCGACGGCCGTGCAGCAGCTCGAGGCGATGCTCGGCACCCGGCTGCTCCACCGCACCACGCGCAAGGTGTCGATGACCCAGGACGGGCAGCTGTTCTACGAGCGCAGCAAGGACCTGCTGGCCGACATGGACGACCTGCAGGGCATGTTCCGGCAGGCGCCGCAGGCCTTGCGCGGACGGCTGCGCGTGGACATGCCCAGCACCGTGGCGCGCGACGTCGTGATCCCCCGGCTGCCGGCCTTCCTGCAGACGCATCCGCAGCTGCAGGTCGAGCTCAGTTGCACCGACCGCCGCGTCGACCTGGTGCGCGAGGGTTTCGACTGCGTGCTGCGCGTCGGCACGCTGGCCGACAGCAGCCTGGTCGCGCGGCCGCTCGGTGCCTATCGCATCGCCACCTGCGCCAGCCCCGCCTACCTGGAACGCCATGGCATGCCGCAGCGGCCGGAGGATCTCGAGGGACACCGCCTGGTGCACTACGTGCCGACCTTCGGCGGCAAGCCCGACGGCTGGGAGTACTGGGACGGCACGGCCTACGTGAGCCGTCCAATGGAAGGCGCGCTGACCGTCAACAGCGCCGAAGCCTACGAGGCCGCATGCATCGTCGGGCTCGGCCTGATCCAGGTGCCCGTGGCCGGCGTGCGCCACCACATCGCCTCGGGCAGGCTGGTCGAAGTGCTGCCGCAGTACGCGGCCGAACCGATGCCGGTGTCGCTGCTGTATGCGCATCGCCGCAACCTATCGGTGCGGGTGCAGGCGTTCATGGCGTGGATCGAGGAGATCATACGGCCGCACGTGGAGGGCGACGGGTAGGACGGCCGACCAACTTCACGCGTTTCATCGTGACGGGCGGTAGGTTTCCGCATGCGCGACGCGCAGGATCTGGAGTCGGCGCGCTCGAACCGGCGGAATAGGTCAGCGGCGGCGGAGAAGGCAACCGACTGCCGTGCTTCCTGGGCTCTATGTCAAGCTTCGCGAGTGACTGTCGGTCATCGTGCTGGCGTCACCCGCCAGACGGTGTTCGAAAGATCGTCGGCGACGATGAGCGCGCCGCGCGGATCCACGGTCACGCCAACCGGCCGGCCATGGGTCTTGCCGTCGTCACCGAAAAAGCCGGTGACGAAGTCGACCGGAGGACCGGCAGGGCGGCCGTTGCGGAACGGCACGAAGATCACCTTGTAGCCGACGGGCTCCTCGCGATTCCAGCTGCCGTGCTCGCCGACGAACACGCCTTCCGCGAATCGGGCGCCCATCGCGGGCGTGGAGAAGTCGAGGCCGAGCGCGGCGACATGCGAGCCCAGGCTGTAGTCCGGAACGATCGCCGCCGCGACTTTTTCCGGATCCTGCGGCCGGACCCGCGGATCCACGTTCTGGCCCCAGTAGCTGTAGGGCCAGCCGTAGAAGCCGTCTTCGCGGACCGAAGTGAGATAGTCGGGCACCAGGTTCGGGCCGAGCTCGTCGCGCTCGTTCACCACCGCCCATAACTCGTCCGTCCCGGGCCGGATGGCGAGCGCGGTGGGGTTGCGCAGGCCGGTCGCGTAGCGTTTGTGCGCGCCCGTTTTCGCATCCACCTGCCACACCACGGCCCGGTCGACCTCGGCCGCCATCCCGCGCTCGGTGATGTTGCTGTTGGAGCCGATGCCGACGTAGAGGAAGCGTCCATCGGGGCTGGCGGTGAGCGCCTTGGTCCAGTGGTGATTTATCTCCGACGGTAGGTCCGTGACCTTGGCCGGCGGTCCGCTGGCCCGGGTCTGGCCCTCCCGGTAATCGAACCGCACCAGTGCGTCCTGGTTGGCGACGTAGAGATTGCCGTCGACCAGCGCGAGCCCGTAGGGCGCGTTGAGGTCCTCGGCGAAGACGGTCTGTTCCTCGTAGGTGCCGTCGCCATCGCCATCGCGCAGCAGGGTGAGCCGGTCACCGCTCTCGACCTGGGTATTTCCCTTGCTCTTGATATAGCCGGCGATCACGTCCTTCGGCTTCAGGCTCGGCGCGCCGCCGCCCCTGCCTTCGGCCACCAGGATGTCGCCGTTGGGGAGGATCAGGGTCTGGCGCGGGATCTTCAGGTCGGTGGCGATGGCCGCGATCGTGTAGCCCTGCGGCACGGTCGGCAGCTGGTCGCCCCATGCCGCCGGCTTCGCAATGGTCATGTCGGGCAGCAAGCCGTGCTGCTGATCCGGAAGCGCCGGATCGGGGCCATATTGCGCCGGGTCCGGATCGCCGCCGCCACAGGCACCGAGCAGGGCCGAAAGGCCGATGGCCGCAAGCACGTTCAAACGCTTCATGCGGCACCTCCCACGCGGATGCGGGCGAAGCCGATCCATGTCGCCGCGCCCGCAAGCAGGACGACGATTACCGAGAGGATCAGGCCGGTGGGCATGCTCGCCCATGCGTCCCTGGCGTGGACCAGGGCGTTGATGAATCCCAGAACCCAGGTCGCCAGTAGAAGAAGGGCATAGGCCAGGGGGTGCCGTTCTAGGCGATCGGCGCGGAACAGGTCGACGACGGCCCACAGCAGCGCGCAGGCACCGAACACCAGACCGCCGGCGATCAGCCAGGACGCGAAGTTGCTCCATTGGATCTGGTAGCTGGACGCGTACGCGATGTCGCTCAGCATAGCGCCCAGGAACGGCGGGACCGCGCCCGCAAGCAGGAACGCGTGGAGCGGGTGAAGCCCCATGCGAGGGATCCGGTCGACGGTGACGGCCACGGCGGTCTCCTCCCTGATGGTGGTTGAGCGAGGTACCTACAGATGAAAATAACGTCGGTGTGAAGATCGGCAGGGCGAGACTACCCACCTCATCGTCGACGTCGTGCGACGAAGCCGGCATTCATCCCCTCGGAACTGCAAAACGGTTCGAGCGGGCCTTTGGCGAAAAGCGTGATACGGGTCCCGGTCGGGCCGCAATGGAACAGTTTCACGGCTTCCCGGTGTAGATTCGGCCAGACGTAAAGGGGGACGCGGCCATGGACAATGCCACCTCGCAGCACCTGATCGTCCTGTCCGCGAGCGAATCGGATCGCCGGCACAGGGAGGAGCTGATACGCGAATTCTATGGCCGCATCTGCATGCGGCTGGACCTGGCGCCTATCGAGAAGGACGACTTCAGTCTCGATGCCTCGACGATCGTCCTGCCGGGCATGAGTGCGACCCGCGGCAAGGTGTCCCCGATGACCTAGCAGCGGACCGCCGCACTGATGGGCGACGGAAACGACGACATTGCCATCTCCTGGATGGCCGGCGGATTCCGGTTCGAACGAAATGGTCGGACGACGGTGCAGACCCGCGCAGGCGCAGCCTGCATCATGCCCCTGGATCGGGTGTGGCGTGCGGAAACGCCGGACGGCGCCTGGACCGTCTGCATCCAGTTGCCGAAGGCGCCATTGGCGGCTTTCGTTGGCGATGTAGAAGACCTGCCGCCGGATGCCATCAACCGCGACACGCCCGAAGGCGGGCTTCTGCTGGACTATCTCTCCGCCATCACCCGCCGGCCTCCGTCTCCCGCGATGGCGCCGATGGTTTCGCGGCACATCATGGATCTGCTGGCGGTATCGATCGGTTGCACCCGGGAGGTCGGGCGCATCGCCGGAAGACGGGGCGTCCGTGCTGCGCGTTTGCGAGCGATCAAGCAGCACATCCGCGAGAACCTCTCCCACCCGTTGCTCTCCGCGGAGAACGCGGGGCGTCACTTCAAGCTCAGTCCGCGCTACATCAGGCGGCTGTTCGCCACGGAAGACCGCAGCTTCTCCGACTACCTCGCCGAACAGCGGCTCGCCCTGGTGTATCGGCGGCTGTGCGATCCACGATCCGCCGGAACGCCCATTGCCGATATCGCGTTCGAGGCGGGCTTGGCCGAGCCGTCCACCTTCTACCGCCGGTTCAAGGCCCGCTACGGCATCAACCCTTCGGACCTGCGCACCTGTCCCTTCACTTGCGCCAAACTGCAACGCTGACCGTGCCACAGGTAAAGGACGACGTCCGCTTGTAGCCTTGGCCGGTGTAGTAGGCATGCTTGGCGGTGGCATCGGCGGCGCTCATGCCGTGGAACGATGCCCACTGTCCTTTCGCAGGCACCCACTTGGAGTTGTAGCTGGCGCCGTTGGACGCACAGGTGATGAGGCTCGGCATCATTCCCGAGTCGAACAGGTGCTCCACCATGCGCTGGTAGTTGGCGCTCAGCACGCCGTTGAAGGTGTAGTTGCCAATCGGTCGCGGTGCCCAGACCAGAATCCTCGCCGCGGGCAGTGTCTTTCCGGTGAGTCTGGTCCAGGGCCCGTTCAAGCTGGCGACGTCATCCGGGAATGGCGTGGTCATTCCGCGTTCGAACGTAATGGAACGGGGTGCCCCATCCTTCACCATGTGTACATGCAGATGAGGGCCGCTGGACGAACCCGAGTTTCCGATCTGTCCAAGACGCTGGCCAGTGACGACCCTGGCGCCATTTTCGACCAGTGCGTCGACCCGCATCTTCGGATGCCCCTTGGTGATGCTGGTGTCCGTCAACAGCTTGTCGTTGTGCGGGCAGAGGGCCGTCGGAATCGTGTCCGGCATGGCATGGGCATACAGCGCATAGGCGCCGTCGTCCTGCAGTACCCAGAGATGGTTGCCCCCGCCGGGAATATTGCCCGCGATGTAGTCCGGATGACGGCTGTCCTTGCCCGGCACGTTCTCGGGCGCGTTGCGCCAGCAGGCGACTACCGTTCCCGGCGCCATGGCGTAGAACGGCTTGCCGTAGACCACCCAGTTCGACAGGATCTTTTTGTCGGCGCCGCCCGTCCTGAGTCCGGTCCAGTCCTTGTCGCTATTGTGACGCTGCGCACCGATGTCATGGGCCTTGACCTGGTCGGGATTCTTGGTGCTGTGGACACGGGTGCTGTAGCGCTCGTTGGGCGCAAGATCGCTGGCGCGCAACGGCATGCGGTATGCAGATGCGGCCTGCGCGTCCGTCGACAGCATGCACGCCATCGCTGCTGCGGCGAGAACGGCTTGAACTTTCATGATCTGGCTCCTTGATCCGGCGACTGCCGCGTTCCCATCGAGCATAGCCAGCGTCCTCCTGCCGACGTATCGCGTCGGCGGAACAACCGTATTGCAGGAGCGGAACCCAAGGTTCGGGACCGGCCTGGCCAGCCGTCGAGCTTCATGCTCAAGGTCCGGTTGAATACTGTGGTCAACCAGCAGAACGCGACGTGCTTTTACAATGCGGCGATGATTTCCGAGCCGCCGGGTTGAATGCGCTCTGGCCCGCGTTTCCTTAGAGATGGTGAAGTAAGCTCATCCCTTGCCAGTGAAAGGGGACGTGCGAATGGGATCCTTCCTTGCAGCGCTCCCGCGCATGCGGCTGCAGGTGCAAGCCATCACTGACCCGTGCGATGACGCGGTGGCCGTCGTCCGTCGCCTGGGTGCGGTGCAGGCGCAGGACTATCGCGCATCGTTGTGGGCGGTCGGCGTGCGCATGCGCGCGGGCACCGAGGCGGATGTGGAGCAGGCCATCGCCGAAGCCCGCATCGTGCGTACCTGGCCGATGCGCGGCACCTTGCACCTGCTGGCGGCGGAGGACGTGCGCTGGATGCAGCGGCTCCTGGCGCCGCGCGTGGTCGCCCGCGACCAGGCGCGTCACGAACGCGAGTACGGGCTGGACGCGCGTGAGCTGCGGCGTTGCCGCAAGGCGGTGGAGAAGATCCTCGGCGACGGCCGGCCGATGTCTCGCCCCGAACTGTACCGCGCGCTGGAGGACGCGGGCATCGCGACCGCCGACAGCCGTGGCCTGCACATCTGCGGGCGCCTCGCCCATGATGGGCTGATCTGCGGCGGCCCGCGCGAGGGCGCGCAGCCAACCTTCGTCCTGTGCGATGCTTGGCTGCCGGCCACGGGCGTGCCCGGGCGCGATGAGGCGTTGGCCCTGCTGGCGTCGCGCTACATCGCCGGTCACGGCCCGGCGACCGCACACGATCTGGCGTGGTGGTCCGGCCTAACGGTGAAGCAGGCACGGGCGGCGCTGGCATCGGTGTCGTCGCAGTTGCAGACCGTCGACGCCGGCGGCGCGACGTACTGGCAGACAGGTGATGCTTCTCCGGCCGCGCGTTCGCGCAGCGTCCAACTGCTGCCTGCGTACGATGAGTACCTGCTCGGCTACAAGGATCGCTCGCCGGTGCTGGATCCGGCCCATCACCGGCGCGTGTTCTCGGTCAACGGGATCATTCACCCGTGCGTGGTCGTGGACGGGCAGGTGGCCGGCCTGTGTCCGCGCAGTACCGGACAGGGCGGCGCGTCCATGGCGTTGGACCTGTTCCGGCCACTGTCGGATGCCGAGCAGCACGGTGTACGAACGGCGGCAAAGCGCTATGCGCACTTCCTCGGCCGGCCCGCCGATGTAATCTGGTAGGACGTAGAGCAGGGATCTTCATCAAGTGCGATGTGTACCGCATGCGGCCTGCCACGCCCTAGAACCCTGTCGGCGCAATGGACATCCGGCGCCGAACGTCCAACAAATCCCACAATCCAGTTTCCAAAGGCGAATGACCGACCCGACGCGGTCATGATGCAGTCGCACAATGGAACGCAGTTGCGTGTAGCCTGCCGGAGCCTTGCGCGTCATGACAAGTTCCCTCGTTCCATGACTTCCCTCGCATAGGTACGACTCACTGGAACCATGATGCCGTTCGACAGGTGGAGGACACGACGCCCTCCGTCCTCGATGCCCATGTGCTCCGCGAAAAGCAGGTTCACGATGTGCGATCTATGGACGCGCTGGAAGTTGTCCGGAAGGACATGCTCGAGCATCGTTAGCGTTTTCTTGTGCAGGTGCCTGCGACCATTGGAGGTTTCGATCTCCGAGTAGTCATCGGCGCCATGGATTGCAATCACGGACTCGACAGGGACGAGGTCCACACGCCCCGCAAGCGTGACAGCGAGAAACGAAGGCGTTCGGCCATCCGCCCCGCCATGTCGCGCGACGCGTTCCAGCGCCCTGCCCAGTCGCTCCTCGGTGAACGGCTTCGGGACGAAGTCGACGACGCCGAGTTCGAACGCCTCGATGGCGCGATCGGTATTGGCCGAGACGACGATCGTCTGAAATGGCTCTGCGGCAGCCCGGCGCAGAATATCGAATCCATCGCTGCCCGACAGGTTGAGGTCGAGCAGCACGATCGCGTCTTGCGCGCGGCCGAGCAGTCGGGTCGCGTCGGGAATGTTCGCTGCCGCATCAATGCGCTCGACCCTCGGGCCAAGTATCCGGCGCGTCAAGCGCTCGAGCCGCCTCGCGACAACGGTTTCGTCCTCGATGATGACGATGCGCATGCTATGCCTTCGGTATCTCGATCGTATCGACCCATTCAGTGCCTTCAGGCCCCGCGACGAATGACCAGTCGTCGCCGAAGGCTTCCTGGAGGCGTGCCCTGACGTAAGCGTGTCCGCGGCCATCGCGACCGCGCCCGCGCGGGCGGCTTTCGAGCGGCGAGCGCAGCCGATAGGATCTTCGTCTGCTTGCCGACTTTGCGGCTTCCAGCGTGAATACCGCACCGCCTGCGTAGGCATTGTGCGTCAGCGCATTCTCGAGCAGCGTATGGAGTGTCGCGGGCGGCAGGTGCTGGGTGATATCGACATCATCGCTATTCAGGGCGAACTTGTGGTCTTTCCGGTAGCTCATGACCTCGAGATGGCGTCGGCAGAGCTCGAGTTCGTCAGCGAGCGTAACGAGCTTCTTGCCGCTCATTGCGGCAAGCGCGCGAAACTCGCCCGCAAGTGCCTCGATCATGCGCACGCCCGTTTTTGGATCGGACTCGATCCATTCGGAGACGGCGGTCAGCGCATTCATGAGGAAGTGCGGCTGAATCTGGCGCTTCAGGAGATCGAGCTCGAGGCGAGCCGAGCGAAGCTCGGCGGCCGCTTGCGCGCTCTGAGTACGGCGCAGCGAGATGACCTGCTGCGCGAAAAGGAACAGCAGGAACGCTGCGGCCGCAAGGTAATAGGCCTGGTCGACGAAGCTGATCGGGCCGGTTGAGAGCAAAAGGATGAGCCCAGCCGTGACGATTGCCGTGACTGCCGCGCTCGCGACGCGCGCGCGCGCGCCGATCGCTGCGGCGGCTATCACGGCGAGCAATGCGGACAGAATTACGAACGCGGTCTTGTTGTCGAAGCCGGGCATCAACGCCGTCGACGCCGCCATCGCGATGATCGTGAGCACGAGCAGCGTGCACCGGTGACGAGTCACGTAACGTCCGGCGACGTACGCCACGAGCAAGAGACCCGAAGCGATCGCGGCAACGTGCACGATCTCGAGTCGCAGGATATGTAATGGATAGTCGTATGAGGAAACGCTGCGCACGAGTTCCGCACCGAGCTGGATCAAGACGCAGAGCGACAGCAGCGACAGCAAAAGCGATCCGTGATCGCGGCGGTCGGACAGGAACATCGCTGCGAAATACACGGCGCCAAGAAGCAGCGCACCAACTGCGGCGAGCGCCGGCAATCGTTGAGTGACCATTTGTTCAGCCCACGAGCGTCCGTACTCTCCGATCGCGAGCAGATGCACGGGCGAGAACAGCGTGCGGCGCAGGTGGAAGCTCGACATCTTGAGTGCAAGCACGTTGTCGCCGTCGCGCATGAGCCGAGGTGGCACGTAGTGGGTTGTGTCGAGCTTTCCGGGAATCTCAAGCGATTCGTTCGCTCCCGGCGTTCCGCTGGCGCCGATGCGCTCGCCGTTCCAGTAGACCTCGTAAGCCGCGAGCGCCGAGACGTAGACCGCGAGCGGCGCGCCTTCGAGTGCCGGGGCCTTCGGCAATGTCACGTGCGCGCGCACCCATACCAGGCGTTGCTGCGGATCGATCCCGTGCCAGCGCATCTCCTGCCAGTTGTGGTCATCGAATTTCGGCGATGCCCATCTGAGGTTGTCGCCTTCCATGACCCTCACGGTCTCGATTTTCGGATATGCAGTGTTCGCCGCCGCCGCGTCAGTTATCGGAAGGCCACTCACGAGCGCCGCCGCACCCGCCACTAGAAGACCGGCCACGAACGTCATCACCCCATCTGCCCGCGGCATCTCGCTTCGCATGCGCAACCCTTCTACCAGCAAACCGGCAGCCCAACCGGCGTTTCACCGACGCCCGCGGTCGTTCACCGACAGGTCCGACGGAATCGGCGCCGAACCCGTTAAGGTGCGACGTCGGTGCCGATACGGACACCAGAGGAGCATACAGATGCGCAAGCGGATAGTGGCATTTTCGATCGTGACCATCGCAGTCATCGGGATGCTGTCCCCGGTCCACGCGCAGACGCAGAACGTTCCGATCGCGCAAGATGCGAGCGCAGCGTTCGAGCCTTACTCGTTCGAAGCCGCGGACGGCACCGTCGTCGTCGCCGAGCGGGGCGAGTTCTGGGTCCCCGAAAACCGTGGAGACTCCAATAGCCGCATGATCAAGCTCGCGTTCGTGCGCTTCGCGTCGACGAACCCGAATCCAGCAGTGCCGATCGTCTATCTCGCTGGCGGCCCCGGCGCCCCTGGCGTGGGCACGGCGAGACGGGAACGCTTCCCGCTGTTCATGGCATTGCGTGCGGTCGCCGATGTCATTGCGTTCGATCAGCGCGGCACGGGCTGGTCGAACGACATACCCCGCTGCGACACGGGTAGGACATACCCGCTCGATCGGCCGCTGACGCGCGAGCGCATGATTCCGTTCATGCGGGAGCAGGCCCGGACCTGCGTACGGTTCTGGAAAGATGCAGGCGTCGATCTCGCCGGCTACAACACGTGGGAAAGCGCCGCCGATCTCGACGCTCTGCGTCAGGCGCTCGGTGCGGACAAGATCACGCTATGGGGCATCAGCTACGGCACGCACCTCGGCCTGGCCACGATCAAGCGTTATCCGGAGCGAATCGACAAGGCCGTGTTCGCGAGTATCGAGGATCTCCACGAGACCGTAAAACTGCCCGAACTGACCGATGCGTTCTTCGCGCGCGTGCAGGAGGCGATCGGTGCCGACGAGAAGGCGGTCGCACGGTTTCCCGATCTTGCGGCGTTGATGCGCGAGGTCTACAACCAACTCGACGCCGCGCCCATGACGGTTACGGTCACGGCGAAAAACGGCGGTCTGGCGCAGCTCTCGATCGGCAAGCTCGACGTTCAGATGCTGGTTTCCGGCATGATCTCGGATCCGCCGCACCTCGCGTACCTTCCGGCAATGTTCGCGGGCATGGCGAGTGGCGATTTCGGCGAGATCGGACAAGCCATCTACGACAGGATCCGCGCCGATTTCGGCCGATTCGGCAACGGAATGCCCGAGGCCATGGATTCGGCTTCCGGGATTTCAGCGCAGCGCCTCGAACTCGTCGAGGCACAGGCCCGGACATCGCTCCTCGGCGATGCCTTGAACTATCCAATGCCGCAACTCGCCGGTGCTTACGGGGTGCCCGATCTGGGTGACGACTTCCGCGCGCCGGTCACGTCCACTGTGCCGGCGCTGTTCTTGAGCGGGACGCTGGACGGACGCACGTATCCGGAAAGCGCGGCGGAAACAGCCGCTCGCTTCAGCAACGCGACACATGTGCTCATCGAGAATGCCGGGCACAACCTCTTCATGGTGTCGCCGGAAGTCACGGATGTCATCCTCAGGTTCCTCGAGGACAGGCCAATCGAACGCAAACGGATCGTGCTGCCCAGCCCGACGTTCGTGTATTGACGCGCCGGCTCATGAACGATCGCGCGATCGGTCGGCCTTGACGACACGACGGGTGCCGCCACGCGCGCTTCGTTCAACCATCGCGACGACGGTGTCGAAGAGTTCGTCCTGCGCCTGCCTGGCGGTGATTTCACCGTTGGCGGCGGCATAGGACAGGGCCTCGGCCGCGCCGAGCATCGCCCGGAACCCGGCCGGCGCGATGGTCCCGCCGCCGGCGAACGGGGCGAGGACCGCCTGGCACTTCTCCATGAAACCCGCTTCCCAGTCGCGCTTGATCTTCTCGAGTTCCGGTGAGCTGGCCAGCGCCGCGGTGACGCCCGGCATCTCGCGACCCTGGAGCAGCACGCAGTCGACATAGGAAGACGCGATGACCGCAGCCCTGCCCGCCAGGGTCGGTTCGCTCGCCTGCAGCGCGGCGTCCATGAGCTCGGTCTGGCGCGCATCGAATTCCCGGTACAGCGCTATCAGCAGGCCGGTCCGCGTCCCGAAATGGTCATAGACGACGGGCTTTGTCACGCCCGCCTGCTCGGCCACCCGCCCGAGGGTCAGGGCTTCCGTTCCCTCGTCGCGGATCAGCCGCCAGGCGACATCCAGAAGCTGGCGATGCCGCTCTTCCCTCGGCAGGCGACGGCGCGGGCGCGGGGCAGATGCCTGGGCTTTGGTTCTGGCGCTTGACACGTTAATTTACCAACAGTAACTTACCAGTAGTACATTAACGTACCTCTTTCGTCCACGATCCGCCAGCAGGAGTCATCGCATGCACGCGCTCATCGTCACCGCGCATCCCGAACCCGTGTCACTCAGCCAAAGCATCGCGGCGCAGATCGCCGAAGGCGTGTCGCTGTCCGGCCCCGGTCGTTCCTTCGAGATCGCGGACCTCGCGGCGGAAGCCTTCGACCCGAGGTTTACCGAGGCCGATCTCGCCGTCCACCGCAGCCAGGCGCCGCCGCCCGCCGACGTTGCCGCCGAGCAGGCGAGGATCGATCGCGCCGATGCCCTGGTGCTGGTGTATCCCGTCTATTGGTGGTCGATGCCGGGGCTTCTCAAGGGATGGATCGATCGCGTGTTCGCCAATGGCTGGGCTTACGACGAAGGTCCGGAAACCAGGCTGGTGAAGAAGCTCCACCGCCTCCGGGTCCATCTCGTCGCCATCGCGGGCGCCAACGTGCGCACCTATGCGCGGCACGGCTATTTCGGTGCCATGAGAACGCAGATCGACCACGGGATCTTCGACTACTGCGGCGCGCGCGTCGTGACGTCCGAACTCCTGCTCGATTCGCAGACGCGGGATCCCGCTCCCCACCTGGACGCCGCGCGTGCCATCGGTCGCAATCTCTTCGACGTTCCCGGACGGTGCACGGTGGCCGAGGCGGCATGAGTGCGGAGCAGAATGCTCGCCTCACCGAATCCCAAAATGAGCGCGTCGCCACGCAGGCTGCACCGGCCGGCCGCTATGCTGCCCATGACAGCCGCTTCCCGGTCCGCCACATGCTCTCCCTGCCGCGTAGCATCGCCGCCCTCGCTTTTGCCTCACTGTCGCTGGCCGCAACGTCGTCGCACCCGCAAACCCCGCCACAGGCACAGGCGCTGCGGGTGATGAGCTTCAACATCCGCCTGCCGGTCGAGTCCGACGGGGCCGACCGCTGGGAGCGGCGCAAGGCGTTGATCGCGGACATGGTGCGCGCGCAGGACCCCGACGTCATCGGCGCGCAGGAGCTGCACGAGGCGCAGGCCGACGATCTCGTCCGCCGCCTGCCGCAGTACGCGTGGTTCGGGCGCGACCGGCGCGGCGGTCACGACGACGAGCACATGGGCGTGTTCTACCGCAACGATCGCCTGCGCGTGGTCGAGTCGGGTGACTTCTGGCTCTCCGACACGCCCGAGGTGCCGGGCAGCATCAGCTGGGGCCATCCGCTTCCGCGCATGGTGACCTGGGCGGTGTTCAAGCGGCTGGCCGACCGGCGCCGCTTCCATCTCTTCAACACCCACCTGCCGTATCGCGACGAAGACGAAGACGCGCGCGAGCGCGGCGCGCGGCTGATCGCCTCGCGCCTGTCGGAGCTGCCTGCGGACGTTCCGGTGATCGTCACCGGCGACTTCAACACCACGCCCGACCGTCGCGCGCACGCCTTGCTCACCGCGACACTACGCGACGCCTGGGACGCTGCACCGCACCGCACGGGCCCGGCCGCGACATTCCACGGCTTCACCGGCAAGGCCGAGCGCCGCATCGACTGGATCCTGTACCGCGGTCTGCAGCCGCTGTCGGTGCGCACCGTGACCGGGCACGAACGGGACCGCTATCCGTCGGATCACTTCCCGGTGGTGGTCGAGTTCGTGTTCCCGGCACCGCAATAAGACCGGACCTGCGCCGCCGCTTCGTAGGAGCGCGCCATGCGCGCGGTACTCGTTGGCTCGAGATGCGGGCTATCACTGACACCGCCCGTGGCGACGGCCCATGCTTCACTGCGGCGGAAAGGGCTGCCTGGCGCGGCATCGCGCGCATGGCGCGCTCCTACGGATCTCCGGTCGTTACGCGGCTTCGGTCGGCTTGGCGGCGGGCGAGGTCATGGGGCGCGGCCGTGGCCAGTGCGCCAGCACGTGGTGAACGGAGCGATCATCGACCAGCGGGATGCACAGGTCCGACTGTTCGACCCCGTCCAGCGCCAGCGTGGCCGGCCCGTCCGCGGTCTGCACCACTTCGATCAGGTACCGGCTTTCGCCATGGCGGTATTGCAGGCGATAGCCCGGCCAGTGCGCCGGGATGCAGGGCTTGAGGCGCAATCGGTCGCCGTTGCGCTGCAGGCCCAGCAGCGATTCGGTCAGCAGCCGGTACATCCAGCCCGCCGAGCCGGTGTACCAGGTCCAGCCGCCGCGCCCGACATGCGGCTCGACCCCGTAGACGTCGGCCGCCAGCACGTAGGGCTCGACCTTGTAGCGGCCGACGCTGTCGGCGTCCTGGGTGTGGCTGATGGGATTGATCATCCGCGCCAGTTCCCATGCGCGTTCGTCGTCGCCCAGCTGCGCGAACGCCATCGCCGCCCACACCGCGGCATGCGTGTACTGGCCGCCGTTCTCGCGCACGCCGGGGACATAGCCGCGGATGTAGCCGGGATCCTTGCCGGTCTTGTCGAACGGCGGGTCGAGTAGTTGGACCAGTCCGGCGTCGCGGCGCACCAGATGGCGGTCCAGCGACGCCATCGCCTGCCGCGCCCGTTGTGGGTCCGCGGCGCCGGACAATACCGACCAGCTTTGCGAGATCGAGTCGATCCTGCACTCGTCGCTCCGTTTCGAGCCCAGCGGCGTGCCGTCGTCGAACCAGGCGCGCCGATACCACTGCCCATCCCAGGCGTGAGCTTCCAGGCTCTCCTGAAGCAGTTTCGAGGCATCGCTGCAATGGCGGACGAAATCGTCGTCGCCGCGATCCTGCGCGACCTCGCGGAACCGCTGCAGCGCAGCGAACAGGAAGAAGCCCAGCCAGACGCTTTCGCCCTTGCCGCCTTCGCCGACGCGGTTCATGCCGTCGTTCCAGTCGCCGGTGCCGATCAGCGGCAGGTCGCGCTCGCCGAGCAAGGCGCAGCCGCGCTTGAGCGCGCGCACGCAGTGGTCGTAGAACGAGGAACGCACACCGGATGCCGCCGGCAGATCGTAATAGGATTCCTCGTCGGCATCGACTAGCCGTCCTTCGATGAAGCGAATCCGTTCGTCCAGCACGCTGGTGTCGCCGGTGACGTCCAGATAGCGGCACGCGGCCAGCGGCAGCCACAGGTAGTCGTCCGAACAGCGCGTGCGTACGCCGCGTCCCTGCGGCGGATGCCACCAGTGCAGCACATCGCCCTGCGGAAACTGATGGGCGGCGCTGAGCAGCAGATGCGCGCGGGTCAGCGCCGGCTTCGCGTGCACCGTCGCCATCGTGTCCTGCAACTGGTCGCGGAAGCCGAACGCGCCGCCAGACTGGTAATAGCCGCTGCGGGCGACATACCGGCAGGCCAGGGTCTGGTACAGCAGCCAGCCGTTGGCCAGCACATCCACGGCCGGTTCCGGCGTGGAGACCCGCACCGCGCCCAATGTGTCCAGCCAGTGCATGCGGACCGCGTCCAGCGCGTCGTACGCGGCAGACGCGCCTTGCGTCCGCGCCGCCAGCGCGGTTGCCGCGGGATGGTCGGCGGCGGCGCCGAGGCGGAACACCGTCTCGCGGCGTTCCCCCGCCGCCAGTTCGATCCCGACCTGGATCGCGGCGCAGGGATCCAGCCCGACGCCGAGCTTTCCGGAAAGGCGCTCGCGCCGCAGCGCCGCCGGCGCGGCCAGGCTGCCGTTGCGGCCGATGAATTCGGTGCGGTCGGCGGTGAAGCTGCGATCCTGCGCATCGGTGTCGAAGAACGCCACGCGTCCGTGGAACTCGGTGTTGTAGGGGTTGCGTGCGGTCAGCGCGCCGCTGCCGCCGTCGATTTCGCTGACCACGTGCATCTGCGATCTGGCGCGGATGTCGCCCAGCACCCACTCCACATAGCCGGTGGCGGACAGGCGGCGCGTACGTCCGGACAGGTTGCGCAGCCTGAGCACCGAGAACTTGACCGCGTCCTCCAGCGCCACGTACACCCACAGTTCGCTGACGATGCCGTCCTCGATGTGCTCGTACACGCTGTAGCCGAAGCCATGACGGGTGCGATACGCGCCGCTGCCGGGGCAGGGCAACGGCATCGGCGACCAGACCCGGCCGGTTTCCTCGTCGCGCAGGTAGAACGCTTCGCCGCCGGTGTCGGAAACCGGATCGTTGTGCCAGGGCGTCAGCCGGAACTCGTGCGCATTCTCGAACCAGGTATAGCCGGGCGAACTTTCGCTGACCACGGTGCCCAGGCGCGGGTTGGCCATCACGTTGGACCACGGCGCCGGCGTCGGCGCACCTTCGCGCAGCACGCACACGTACTCGCGGCCGTCGCCCGAGAACGCGCCGGTGCCGTTGTCGAACAGGGCCGCGTCGGCGGCGGGTTCGAACGGCCACAGGTCCTCGTCCTCGCCCAGCACCCGGTGAGGCGGCAGTCCCGGTACCGGGTCGGCATCCGGCGGCGGCGGCTGCGGCTGTCCCGGCGCGGCCGGGGCCCCGTCCGGAAACAGCAGGGCGATGTCGCGTTCAGGCGGCACATGATGGCCGACCTGCATGGCCAGCGTGCCGTGCCGGTCATTGACGATCACGCGCGCGATCGACTGCAGCAGAATCCGGTCTTCCTGCGAGATCTGCTGCGCCGGGCGCACGAAGATGCCGCCCGGGCGCTCGAGAACGTTGAACTCGGGATCGGCCGAGACCATGCCCAGGATCCGTTCCTGCAGCTGCTGCCGGTAGCTGGCCTGGCTTTCGTTCCAGATCACCAGATCGGTATGCAAGCCCTTGAGCCGCCAGTAGGCGTGCGCCTGCACCATCTGGCGCACCAACTCGATATTGTCGGCGTCGGCGACCTGCAGCAGCACGATCGGCAGGTCGCCGGAAATCGCGTGTCCCCATAATCCGGACTGGCCGCGGCGGTTCTGCAGCAGGGTCTCGCCGTCCGCGCGCAGGAATGGATGCGCGTAGATCATCAGCCCGGCCAGTCTTTCGTAGAGCTGCGCATCGGCCTGCGAGGCGTTGATCTGACGCCTGACCACCTGGCTGTGGGTCCAGGCCAGGTCGAACACGCGGTCGGCCAGATGGCGGTCGCGATACTTGTCGATCAGCGCCGCGCAGGCATCGCGATCGCCGCCGACGCCGGTGACCATGTCGATGATCGCGGTCTGCTCCGGCGCCAGGACGATCCGGCAGCGGATCGCCACGATCGGGTCCAGCACCGAGCCGGCCGAATCCGACAGCGGCTCGCGCCGGGTCAGGGCGTCGGGCCGGCGTGGCGTGTTTCCGCGGCCGAGGAAGCGCGCGCGGTCGGTTTCATAGGAGATTTCGCTGATGTCGGCGTCGTGCACGGCGACCAGGTGGAACATCCAGGGCGGCGTTTCGTCGTGCGAACGCGCCCGCCGCGTGCACAGCAGCGCCTGCTTTTCGCGCACGATCTCGCTTTGCACGAACAGGTTGCTGAAAGCCGGGTGCATTTCGTCGGCAATGGCCGGCGCCAGCACGACTTCGGCATAGGTGGTGATTTCGATCATGCGCGGCTGGCGCGAACGGTTGCTCAATCGCAGCCGGCGCAGCTCGATGTCGTCCTCGGCCGAGATGGCGATTTCCAGATGGGCCTCGTAGCCGCGCTTGCGGCCGCGGAATTCGGCCTTGGCGTCGGAGAAGATCGCCTCGTACTGGTCCACGGCCACGCAGGTCGGCTGGTAGGCGGTGGACCAGAAGTCGCCGCTTTCCACATCGCGCAGATAGCAGAAGCTTCCCCAATGGTCGCGGGTACCGTCCTCGCGCCAGCGGGTGACCGCCATGTCGCGCAAACGGCTGTAGCCGCCGCCGGTATGGGTCAGCAGGCCGTGGTAGCGGCCGTTGGACAGCATCTGCACGGCCGGCCGCGGGGCGTCGGGGGTGCGGAAGACGCGCAGCTGCATTTCGGTCTCAGCATCGGCCGATGCGGCGCGCGCGATATCGGCTTCGGCTTCGTGCGGGTGGAATACGCCCATGCGCGGAATGCGCTCCTGCAGCAGCAGCAGCGTGGCCTGGAACTCGGCATCGGCGACGAACCGCTTCTGCATCGGCCGATCGTGCAGCAGGTAATCCAGCGCCAGCAGCCCCATGCCCTGGTGATGGGCCATGAACGAGCGCACGAGCGCATGGTCCTGTCCGGGCGGAACTCGCGACGGGGTGAAGTCGATCGCCTCGTGCAGGCCGTAATGCCCGCCGAACCCCATGTCCGTCATGCGCTGCAGGTTCCTGCACGCCGCTTCTGGCGCCACCATCAGCGCCATCATGCTGGCGTAGGGCGCCACCACCAGTTCCTGGCCGAGGCCGCGCTTGAGCCCCAGCCCGGGCACTCCGAATGCACGGTACTGATAGTTCGTCCGCGCATCGACCGCGTTGTAGCCGGACTCGGAGATTCCCCAGGGCACGTCGCGTTGCGCGCCGTAGTCGATCTGCGCCTCGACCACATGCCGCATCGTCTGGTCCAGCAGCGTGTCGGGATAGCTGGGCATCACCAGCTGCGGCATCAGGTACTCGAACATCGAGCCGCTCCACGACAGCAGCGTGGCGGCGCCGTTGACTTCGGTCATCAGGCGGCCGAGTGCGAACCAGCTCTCCTGTGGCAGCTGTCCCTGGGCGATGGCGACGAAATTACCGAGCCTGGCTTCGGATGCCAGCAGGTCGTAGTAGCTGGCGTCGATCCGGCGTTCGTCGACGTTGTAGCCGATCGACAGCAGATGGCGGGCAGGGTCGTAGAGGAAGCCGTACTCCATCAGCGAATACTGGCCGGCCTGGTGCGCCAGCCGTTCGAGCTGTTGGATGCGTTCGCGTGCGCGCTGCTGGGCCAGCGCGCCGTGCGATCCCGTCGCCAGTTCGCGCAGGCTGGGAATGCCGCCGGCGCCGTTCGCGTCTGTGGGACCGGCTTGTTCGTCCTGCGGCGACGGCAGGAGCGCGAAATGCGACAGTTCGGCGTGCGCCGCCAGGCAGGCGTCGGCGAGCATCGCCGGCCAACGCGGTGCCGGCTCCTGCTCGCCCGCGTCGGCGGCTGACGGCCATGCCGCGGCGATCGCCTGTGCCTGCGAGGACAGCCCGGCAAGCGCGCCGTCGGCGTCGGCCAGGGTAGCGGCCGGTTGCGCCAGGAGGGCCTCGAGGCGGCGGCGGAACAGGATCAGCGCCTGTTCCAGTCTGCCGTCGGCGTCGGCCTCCGACTGCCGGGCCTGTTCGAGCACGCCCAGCGTGTCGGCCATGCCGGAGAAGGTGCGCGGCGCCAGCACCGGGGCATCGACCAGCGCCAGCAGTCCCTGGCGCAGCGTGAGCAGGTGCCCGGCCAGGTTGCCGCTGTCGACGGTCGAAACATAGTGCGGGTGCAGCGGCTGCAGCGTTTCGGTGTCATACCAGTTGTAGAAATGCCCGCGATAACGCGGCAGCAGTTCCATCGACGCCAGCGTCAGGCGGGTGCGTTCGACGACGCCGCCGGGCTGCAGGTAACCGAAGTCGTGGGCCGCCAGGTTGGCCAGCAGCGAAAGCCCGATATTGGTCGGCGAGGTGCGGCGCGCGATCAGGAACGTCGGGTGCTCCTGGATGTTGTCCGGCGGCAGCCAGTGATCTTCGGCGCGGATCTGGGTTTCGAAGAATGCCCAGGTCCGCCGCGCCAGCCGGCCCAGGAACGCCAGCTGCGCAGGCGACAGGCGCGGGCGCAGCCGCCTGATCGGACGGCCCAGCCAGGCCATCAGCGCGGGAGACACGATCCATAGCGCCAGGATCGGAGCGGCCACCCACAGCGCCGGCGGATTGGTCCGCCACAGCAGTGCGGCCACGGCGAAGGCGAACAGCGGCGCGAAGGCCATGCCGCGCAGATCCGCGCCGCCGCCGCTGCCGAGCTTGCGCTCCACTTCGCTGGACGGGCTCCATTGCAGCAGGCGGCGACGGCTGATGGCCATCCGCCACAGCGTGCGCGCGATCGCGCCCAGGCTGTAAAAAGCCTCGTAAGGCAGGCAGGCCAGATTGACCGCCGCGCGCCACGACTGGCGCAGGACATCCTTGCCGACCTGCAGCCAGTGGGCTTCCAGGGTCATGTCCAGGGGCTTGACCACGGCGTCCCGCGCCGCCGGAACCAGCACCGGAAGCAGCCACAGGCACAACAGCCACAACGTCCATGCCAATGGCTGCGGCAGCAGCGCCCAGCCCAGCACCAGCAGCGCCACCGCGGCAGCGGGCACCAGGCTGCGGCGCAGGTTGTCGAGCAGCTTGCCGCGCGACAGCCACGACAGCGGATTGCGTTCGTAGCCGCCGTGCATGCGCGGCGCCCACGGCAGCAGCCACGGCAACAGCTGCCAGTCGCCGCGTATCCAGCGGTAACGCCGCTTCACGTCGATGGCATAGCGCGACGGGTAGTCCTCGAACAGGCGGACGTCGCTGACCAGCCCGGCCCGCGCATAGCAGCCTTCCAGCAGGTCGTGACTGAGAATGCGGTTTTCCGGGAACCGGTCTTCCAGCGCATGCTCGAACGCATCCACATCGTAGATGCCCTTGCCGACGAACGAGCCTTCGCCGAACAGGTCCTGGTACACGTCCGACACCGTGCGCGTATACGGGTCGATGCCCGGTTCGCTGCCGAACATGCGCGCATAGCGCGTGATGGGGCTCCCGCCCATGCTGCTGCCGATGCTGGGCTGCAGGATGCCGTAGCCGCGGGTGACGTGCCGGCAGCGCGGGTCGAACCGCGCCTGGTTCAACGGATGCCCCAGCGTGGCGACGAACTCGCGTGCGGCATCGCGCGGCAGACGGGTGTCGGAGTCCAGCGTGATCACATAGCGCACGTCGGTTAATGGTCCGGTATTGCCGACCACGCGGAAGAAGTCGTCGTCAAGGCCTTTTCCGCGCAGCAGCCGGTTGAGCGCGGCCAACTTGCCGCGCTTGCGCTCGTAGCCCATCCATGTGCGTTCGCTGCGGTTCCAGCGGCGTGCGCGATGGAACAGGAAGAAGCGATCGCCGCTTTCCGGCGCATAGCGTGCGTTGAGGCGTTCGATCTGTTGCGCCGCACGCGCCAGCAATGCCTCGTCGCCGGGGAGATGCTGTCGGTCGGCGTCCAGAAAGTCGGTCAGCAACGCAAAGTGCAGATGCCGATCGCGATTGGCCAGGAAACGGATCTCCAGCCCATCGACCAATCCGTCCACTGCAGCGAGGCTGCCCAGCATGCTGGGCACCGCCACCAGCGTTCGCGATCGCGCCGGTATGCCGGTGGAAAAATCCATCCGCGGCAACGGCCGCGGCGGGATCAACACGGTCACGATCCAGTTGACCAGGACGATGCCGAGTTCGCTGGAAGCGAGCAGGGCAAGTCCTGCCAGCAGCCACAGCAGCGCCGGGTGGATCGCTGCCACCGCGCCGGAAAGCAGGGCGGTGGTGAACAGCGCGGCAATCAGCACGATGGGCGCCTGATAGACCGGCAGCGGAATCTTGCGCGGAAGCAGCCACACCCGCCGACCGGCGGAAGCCGCCACCGCCGCTTGGGCCTGCGCCAGCCCGTCATCGACCAGGTAATAGCCCACATGCGTCTGTGGGTCGCCGGGCGCCGGGTGCGCCTGTGCCATCCGCAACGCGATGCGCGCCACTTCGATCTCGCCGGCGCCGCTGCGCCTTGCGAGCTTCTCCACCACATGCCGGTAGGCGTCGCGCGTGCTGAAGTCCATCGATGCATAGGTGCCCGCGGGGTCCTCGCGCAGGGTCTGGTCGACGACGCTCATCGTCTCGACGAAGATGCGCCAGTCCATGTTGGACAGGAAGCGCAGGCTGCCGATGCTGTTGCTGATCGATACCTGGTCGGCGGCCTGCTGCTGACCCTCGGCGTGCACCAGTTCCTCGATCCGGTGGCCACCGTCGGCCACCCACTGCTCGATCCAGATCGCCGCCATCGACAGCTGCGCTCCGCGGCCCTGCAGTCCTCGCGTCAGCTCGGCCACGAAGGCTCCGGACAGCGGCGGCTCCGAACGCGCCATGTCGGCAACCGCCAGCACTACGTCCTTGGGACGGTTGGCTGCGGTTTCGTTGAGCAGGCCCGCCCAATCTGCGGCCAGCCGATGGGCGGCGCCGTCGCGCATCACCCGCACGGCGACCCGTCTCAGGTTCTCGATCAGGGCCAGTCGCAACATGATCGGGATCGCCCACAGCTCGCCGAGCTTGAGCGGGCTGACCGACTGGTAGGCGGCGACGAAGCGGCCGATGGACTCGGCGTCGATACGGCCATCGCCGTGGGCGATGACCTGGGTCGACATGTCGTATACCCGCGGCAGATCCGCCGACGGGCCTTCGCTCAGCGACGGCAGCTGGCGGCTGTAGCCTTTGGGCAGATGCCGCCGCGCGGTACGGATCTGCTCTTCGACCAGGTAGTAGTTGTCCAGCAGCCATTCGCCGGCCGGGCTGATCCGCACCTCATCCTGCACCATGCGCGTCAGCATGGTGGCGGCATCGTCCAGCAGGCCCTCGTTCTCCTTCAGCCGCGCCAGCAGCATCTCCTGTCCCGGATGCGAACGCAGCCGATGTGCGTGCGCCAGCGCACGGCCATAGACTTCCATCTGTTCGGCGCTGAGCAGCTGCGAACGCAGCGGCTCTTCCAGCTGCGGGAGCTTCTGGATGGCCGCCCGCTGCCAGCGCCACAAACGCCGGCGTAGGCGTAGCCAATGACTGAGAATCCTCCAAACGTGCGGCATCTTCGATCCTGTGAGGGCAGATCGCCGTCGTTGCGTCCATCATTGCATCCTTATGACGATAAGTTGTGAAAGATCGACATGCGGAGAAGGTTCAGGGCCCAGGAGAAAAGAGAAATGGGGAGGTTCACTTATCCTGTGCCTTGGGACGGCCGCGGGGCGCGAGGCCGACGACGCGCCGGGCAGCGAGTGGTTTGACGGGAGTTCGGTTTCGAACAGGCCTCGGTAGGTGTGCTGGCGTTCGGCGTCGTTCGACCTCAGGCAGGCAATACCGGCCCAGGTTCGGATGTTGGCGACCCATCGTCCTTTTCAAGTGCTTGGCCGGTTCGCCGAGGCCGAGGACGTGCACCATCACCTCGACCGCCTGAGCCAACGGCAGCCCGCCCTGGTCGTGCTGGTGCCGCGCGATCCTGGCCAGCGCGAGGATCGCTACGCCCACCTGCTGGCGGGACCGGTGGACATCGCCGCCATCGCCGCACGCGCGCCGGCACGCACCTCGGCCGAAACGCAACCCGGCATTGGAGGCGCGCTTGCCGGCGCTGGAAGCCGAAGTGGCGGAACTGCGCGAACAGATGGCGAAACTACGTTCCGGACCCGGCGGCGGCTGAAACGCCAGACACGTGGCGCGCGTGATCCCAGGCTAGCCTGTCAGAGAAGTAAACCCGGCCCGGTGCGTCAACGCGCACGGGAACGTGGAGACGTTGAAGGCGGGGCGACGGCATCGCTCACCAGCGCTGGTGCACGTACGGCCTGATGTCCTCGGCGTAGATCCGCGCGACGGCATCCATGGTGTCGGCGGGCAGCGGCGGTAGCGCGGTTGCGGCGATGTTGGCCAGCGCCTGCTGCGAATTGCGCGCGCCGGGGATCACCACGGTGACGGCTTCCGACATCAGGATCCAACGCAGGGCCAGCTGCGCCATGGTCGCGCCCTCGGGCACCAGGGGGCGGAGCTTTTCCACCGCAGCCAGGCCGATTTCATAGGGCACGCCGGAAAAGGTCTCGCCGACGTCGAAGGCCTCGCCATGACGGTTGAATTGGCGGTGGTCGCTGCTTTCGAATGTCGTGTCGGGTCCGAACTTGCCGCTGAGCAGGCCGCTGGCCAGCGGCACCCGGGCGATGATCGCCACGTTCTTCGCTCGTGCCTGCTCAAAGAACAGTTCGGCCGGGCGCTGGCGGAACATGTTGTAGATCATCTGCACGCTGACCACGCCCGGGTATTCGATCGCCTTGAGCGCTTCCTCCACGCGTTCGACGCTGACCCCGTAATGGCGGATCTTGCCTTGCTCCACCAGCCACTCCATCCGCTCGAAGGCTTCCGGGTGGTAGTACAGGTCGGTCGGCGGGCAATGCAGCTGCACCAGGTCGAGCGCGTCGACTTCGAGGTTGCGCAGGCTGCGGTCGACGAAGGCGACCAGGTTCTCCGCGCTGTAACCCTCGACGGTCTGCTGCGGCAGGCGACGGCCGACCTTGGTTGCCACGAACGGACGCTCGCCGCCGCGTTCCTTCAGCACCCGTGCGATCAACCGCTCAGAATGGCCATCGCCGTAGACGTCGGCGGTGTCGATGAAATCCAGGCCGGCATCGAGCGCTGCGTGCAACGCGGCGATGGATGCGTTGTCGTCGACCTTGCCCCAGGCGTCACCGATGGCCCAGGCACCGAAGCCGATTTCGCCGACGGCGCGGCCGGTGCGGCCGAATGGTCTGGAGCGCATGCGGATGTCCTGTTCCGGGCGCTGTCGAGAGCACGCCTCGCCGAGTACGTTCGGTGCCGAGTCTATTGCGGCCACCCGCCAGGCGCAATTGATCGGAATGAGATGTTGTGCCATTCGGCCTTCGACTGGCGTCTCCGGGATGACAAGGACGAACGACACACACACCCGCGGCATCGCGCGCATGGCGTGCTCCTACGAAGCTGCGGTGCAGGGTGTGGTACCTGGCGATCGGGCGAAGCACCAGTAGGCGCCATTCGCGTCGGGGACGAACCCCCGGTTTGGGCGAACGCTACCGCGCCCGGCAGCAGGGTGGTTGGCCCGGAGGGGGCTCATCCGCGGTCGGGATCGTTCCCGCGGCCCTGCTTCTGCGTGCGTTCGCTGCCCTGGATCCGGTCGTCTCGAGGATCCCGCTCTTCGCCCGATTTGTAGCCCTCCGGCCGCAGCCGCTCGTGCGCCTGCGGGTTGCCATCGGGCCGGTTGGGATGATGAATGCGCTTGGGTGGGTTGCTGTCTTTGTTGATGGTCACGACGTGCTCCTCGCGGGCGGATCCGCGTCTGGCGGCGATGTCATCGCCTCGGGTTGGCGTCCATCGAAGCACAGCCGTGATCAAGGGCGTATCAAGCGGTTCGGAGGCCCGGCGAAAGTGGTCGGGATCTCTATGGCTCGCGTGTTGTTTCGAGGCGGATTCGGATGGCAGGCCAAAGGTGCCGGACCGCCCGTGCCGAAAAAAAAAGCTTCGGGCCCGATGTGATCGGCGGCAGCCCGAACCATGCGTTTCATGCGCCGCGGGCCGGAAGGCATGCCGGTGGACAGAATCGCGTGGCGGCACGATGTCCGCGGCATCGCGCGCATGGCGCGCTCCTACGAATCTCCGGCCGCGTGCCCGTGCCACCCGGCTGACGCCTCAGTCCGCGCAAACAGGAACGCCTTAGGGAAGCACCATTCGTGCCAGGGAGAATGCCTGCAAGGCGCATGCCAGCCGCGACACACCGGAAGGTGCCAACAGCTTGTGCCCGCACCGGTCCACGCGGCGGCGCTATCTGCGGCGGTGGAGCGTGGACTCGGCTTCGGTGCAAGAGCACCCGCTTAGGAGGCCTTGGCCTCCAGGTTCAGTTGGACGAGGTCAACAACGTCCTGAACTGTGGCATCACGTGGTAGCTCCATGTTCGTGAACGTGAAGTCCAGGGCATCCTCGATCTCGATCATCAGGTCGGCTGTGATCATTGAATCAATGTTCAAGTCAGACAGCTTCGCGTCAGGCAAGATCGCCGTTTCATCCACCCCATAGGTTTCCTGGAGAATACCGGCCAGCCGGCGCAGGATGTCCTGATTATCCATTTTTGAGAAGCCCTAAGGAGATGGTGGTCTGGATCTTGCTTAGGATACGTGCATTCCCAGCGCAACGCATCAGTGAGGCACCAGGACTAGATGGAAAGACTGAGCCCCGAGGAACTGCAGAGGAACGTGGCTGCCCAGGCGGACTTCCGCCTGAAGTTCGGTCTTCTGGTGGCTACGGCCATTGTGCTGATCCACTACCTCGTCCCATACGAGGCGAAAGCCAACGCCGCGGTCGTCCTGGGTATCTACTGCTTCTATGGTCTGTATGCCGGCGCCGCCCGCTACCTGGCGGCGAGGCCGGGGGCGTTGACCCTGCGCGATCTTGTGATGGTCACCGCAGTCATCGATCCACTGTTCCTCTCGGCTTGGCTCTTCATCGCAGGCGAGTCGGCGTTCCTCGTCGTGGGGATGTACCTGTTCACGATCCTTGGCTTCGGATTCCGGGTCGGCGCGAGTCCAATGCACGTGTGCCAGGTGATGTCGCTGGTCGGTTTCCTGGTCGTCATCACCCTGGCGCCAGCCTGGCAGGACCACCTGCTGTATGCCTTGTCTCACATGGTGCTCCTTGTCCTTGTTCCGGTATATGCATCGTTCCTGATCAAGAGAATTCGGGCAGCCAAGGCGCTGGCGGAACATGAGAGCCAGGCGAAATCCAGGCTGCTGGCCAAGGTTAGCCATGAGCTGCGCACGCCTCTGACCGGGATCATCGCAGCATCGCAGCTGATGGAGGTCGAGTCGAGGGAGGCGGATACCGTAAAGCGGGCGCGGTCGATCCAGCACCTGGCCAACTCCCTGGAAGCCGAGATCAAGCAACTCCTCGAGCTATCCACGATCGAGCATCGCCGACATCGCAACGCGCGAAGGCAGCGCTCCTTCCATCTGGCGGACACCGCGAACCGCGCCTACAAGTCGTTGGAGTCGATTGCTGAGGCGAAGGGACTTGCCGTCCATCTCGACTATGACGAGAGCATCAAGCGCCCTGTCATCGGTCATGAGGACGAGATCGTGGCGGTGCTGACAAACCTGGCAGGCAACGCCGTCAAGTTCACCGAGCAGGGGTCGATCACGCTGCAGTTGCGGATGGTGTCCAGCAACGACACCGCGTATCAGGTCTGGTTCGGCGTGACGGATACCGGGATCGGTATTGCCCCGGAACACCTGGAGAGGATATTCGAGCCGTTTTACCAGGTGGCAGAAGGGAGAACCCACGCGAGCGGTGGTACCGGCCTCGGGACCACGATCGCCAAGGAGCTGGTGACCGGGATGGGAGGCGAGCTCCACGTCACGAGCACAGTAGGCGAGGGGAGCGTGTTCTGGTTCGTGCTCGAGTTCAAGATCGACAGCGCACCCGAAGCTGCCGCGGTGTCCGGAAGTTCAGCCGGTCACGCCCTGAATGTTCATTCCAAGCGGGTGCTCATCGCCGATGACAACGCGATCAACCTCGAACTGATGAAGCAGATGCTTCAGAAGGACGGGCACCTGGTCACAGCGGTCACCAGTGGCCACGAGGCGCTTGGCATGCTTGCGTCCGAGTCCTTCGACATCGTTTTCCTCGACTACAACATGGATGGCGTCGACGGCGCCATGGTGTTCCAGACCTATAAGTTCAGCCGGGTCGACATCATTCCCACGTTCTTTGTCACCGCCGACACATCGGAAATGACTGCCCGCCTTCTCGAAGGACTGGATGCCGCCGGCGTCATCTACAAGCCGGTGACCTTCGAGAAGATCAGGCAAGCCTTCGCCGTGACGTTCCCCGGCGAAGCCGCGGCCGGTGCCTCTGCGCCTAGCCATGCGAAGCGAGGGACAGCTGAGCTGAGTACCGTCCCGATCGCTTACGTCGACCTGGATATGATTGATGCCCTTCGGGAGATCAAGGACACGCCAGAGTTCCTGATTCGAATCATTGGCGATGCGATGGCGGATCTGACCACATTGCGTGATGACATGTCCCGGGCCATCATGGATATGCAGATTCCTGCCGTGCATCGGGTTGCGCACACCATGAAAGGTGTTGCACTGAGTGTCGGTGCCGTTCGCCTCGGATCGCTAGCAGGCAGGATGATGGAGTTGACCTATACCGGGCTGGAATCCGATCAGGGCCGATGGCAAAGGGATGTCTCGGAGACCATGGAGAACACCCTCGCGGCGCTTGGAGAGGTGAAGCGGGGCCTGGCCCCGCCTCACGCGGTCAATCACTAGCGCGCCCGGTCAGGCAACCTTTCTCCGCTCCGAATCCGGCTGCTCCCCCTGCTGCATCAGGATCAGCATCTCCAGCTGACGGATCTCTTCTTGATCGAGGTCAATGGCCGTTGCGACCCAATCGTCCACCACCTGGGTCGCTTCGGTGAGATCGATGCCGGCAAGGCGGTGCCGGCTCTGCTGAACCTTCAGGCGCGCCTTGCGTCGCTTGGAGTGCGAGGCGATGAAGCACTCGAGGGCGCGTTCGCCCGCGCCTTGCTCGCAAACCTCGTCGATCAGCCCCATCTCCAATAGAGCAGACGCGGAGTAGACCTTCTTGTTGGTCATCAAGCGTTCGGCTACGTAGGGGTTCGTGCGTGCACTGACCAATCCCATCGCCCCGGTGCAGGGAAACAGCCCAAACAGGATCTCCGGGAAGCCAAACGTGCTTTGTTCCTCGGCAATGATGTAGTCGGAACTGAGTGCCATCTCGAAGCCGCCGCCCAAGGCCCGGCCCTGCACCAGTGATACCGTGGTGAGATAGGGCTTGAAGTCGGACGACCACGCCATCAGGACCTCGAGGCAGCGCATTGAGTAGGCGCGCAAGGCGTCGGCATCGCCGCGACGGATACACGACAGGAAGAACGCCAGGTCCCCCCCTTGGCTGAAGTACGTCGCGTGGCTTGACTTGATCACCGCGTAGGCGGGGATGTCGCTGTGGATGCGCGGGACACTGTCGAAGTAGCCCGCGGTGTCATTCATGATTCTTCTGAAATCGGCGATCAGCTCGGGAGTGATGTTGTGCACCCCGCTTGACGGTTCTTCGGTGATCTCGATGCAGAGAGTGGGTTTGGCGAGCTTCCGTAGCGAGGTGGTAATGCGGGGAAGCGTCTGGCGGTTGAGCGTAATCGGGGTGGGCTGGCTGAGCGTTCGCATGGTGAACTCCTATTGGGGCGTGATGGGCATTAATGGGGTGCGGCTGAAACGATGAGTGCTGCGTTTGTCCCGCCAAATCCGCACGAGAAGCTGAGGGCGTGCTGGATCTTTGACGAGAGTGGGGAAGAACCGACGTGGTTGACGTCGCATCGGGGATCCGGGTCGCCCAGGTGGGCGCTGGCCGGGATGAGATCGTTCCGCATCGACAGAATCGTAAGGACCAACTCGAGCGCGCTTGTCGCGCCGATGAGATGGCCATGGACGGCCTTGGTCGAGCTGACCCACGGCGCATCGGCACCGGATCCGAAAACGCGCCTGATCGACTCTGCCTCGATGATGTCGCCGCCGTTGGTCGCGGTCGCATGGGCATTGATATAGGTGATGTCGCCAGGCTTGAGCCCTGCATGGTCCAAGGCGGCCTGGAGGGCGGCGACCTGGCCGTTGGTCTCCGGCATCCCGATGTGATGGGAATCCGATGAGATTCCATAGCCGCTAAGGTAGGCCAAGATGGGTGCGTTGCGTGCGATGGCGCTGCTGGCGCTCTCCAGCACGAGCCAGGCGGACCCTTCCCCGATGACCAGGCCCGTGCGCTCCCTGGAAAATGGTTTGCAGGTACGGGAGGCATCCGCCGGGTCCGGAGAGGACATGGCCCTGGTGCCCTTGAACGTGCCCAGGACTCCGGCGGTTAAGGGCGCTTCCGCGCCCCCGGCCAAGGCAATCTCGATGTAGCCGTGGGCAATCGCCCTGGCAGCTTCTCCGATCGCCACGCCCGAGGAGGCGCAGGCGCTGGCGTTGGTAATGACCGGTCCGTGGATCTTGTGACGAATCGCGACCTGGGCGGCGCCGGCGTTCCCCATGATGGCCATGGCGGTGAAGGGGCGCGATGCGGTTTTGCCGCGTTGCAGCAGCTCCGCACTCCAGCTTTGGACGGCTGCTGCACCTCCATTGACGTTGCCGTAATAGACTCCGGCGCGGCCTCCGTAGCCGGCCATCTGGTCCGGCAGGCCCGCTTCCCGGAGCGCCTGGCCAGCGGCCAAGATGGCCAGATGCTGGCACCGGTCCAGGAAGGGGCGCTCGAGCTTGGTGAAATGGTCCTCGAAAGACACGGGGATCACCCCCGCCGCGAATTCCTCCTGAAGCGGCGAGGCGTGCATCAGGCGGATACCCGAGGCCCCCGTTCGAAGCGACTGGACGGCTTCGGCCGGGTCCAGCCCAACGGGAGAAAGGAGTCCGACGCCGGTAATGGCAACTTGGTGTAACGACATAAAATAAAGCCCCCCGATTGAGGCCAGTTGGCGTACAGGTTCCCCTCCCTGGCACCAATACGCTCAGTCGGCCAGGACTGTGCGTGAAAAAGTGACGGTAGCACTGATGATTCAGCCCGTCATTGGACGTTTCGGAGCGCGTACGGCGCCTCCAATGTCCATTCTCCAGTATGAGGGATACGGGTGGACTGTTTTCCTACAGGCGGGCGGGCAGCACCTCATCGACCCTTCATTCAGATCGCCTGATTGCTGGGATCGGGGCGTGACTTCTGGGGTTGTCGCGGCCCGTTCCAGGCCGGCACCATCGAGGTCGGCTACTTTCACCGCCAGCTTCCGCATTTTGGCTGTCGGCCACATCGCACTTTCGAGGACACGTCATGCGTCGAATGCTCGCCGCCGCCATCGCCATCGCCCTGGCTCTTGCCGGCACTTCCACGATTTCCATGGCGCAGACCTCGAGGGACACGCCCGTGGACGAAGTCACCACCCAGCTGCCGCGCAACGTGCGCCCGACGCACTACGAGGTGGCCGTGGTTCCGGACGCGCAGTCGCTGCGCTTCGACGGCACGGTGGCGATCGCCATCGAGGTGCTCGAGCCGACGCCGAGCATCACCCTCAATGCGGTCGACATGACGTTCGCGAACGTGCGGCTCGCGCCGGTCTCGGGCAGTAGCGGTTTCGATGCGCCGCAGGTCGCGACGGATGCCGAAGCGCAGACCGCGACGTTCACCTTCGCGCGGCCGCTGCCGGCAGGAGCGTATACGCTGTCGATGGACTACACCGGCGTGATCGGCACGCAGGCCAACGGCCTGTTCGCGATCGATTACGACACCGCGGCGGGCAGGCGGCGCGCGCTGTACACGCAGTTCGAGAATTCCGATGCGCGCAAGTTCGTGCCCTCGTGGGACGAGCCCAATCACAAGGCGACCTTCACGCTGACCGCGACGGTGCCTGCGGCGCAGATGGCGGTGAGCAACATGCCGGTCGCCGAGACCACCGACCTGGGCGACGGCAGCAAGCGGGTGCGCTTCGCGCCCTCGCCGAAGATGTCGACCTACCTGCTGTTCTTCGCGCTGGGCGACTTCGAGCGCGCGACGACGCAGGCGGACGGCACCGAGGTGGGCGTCGTCACCCAGAAGGGCAAGCTGTCGCAGGCCGCGTTCGCGCTGGAGTCGTCGAAGGACGTGCTGCGCGAGTACCATGATTATTTCGGAACGCCGTATCCGCTGCCCAAGCTCGACAACATTGCCTCGCCGGGACGCAGCCAGTTCTTCGGCGCGATGGAGAACTGGGGCGCGATCTTCACTTTCGAGTACGCGATCCTGCTCGATCCGACGATCTCGACGCAGGCGGACAAGCAGCGCGTGTACTCGATCGCCGCGCACGAGATCGCGCACCAGTGGTTCGGCAACCTGGTCACGATGCAGTGGTGGGACGACCTGTGGCTCAACGAGGGTTTCGCGACCTGGATGGCGGGACGCACCACGCAGAAACTGCATCCGGAGTGGAACACCGGGTTGGGGGTCGTGGGCAGCCGCGACTACGCGATGTCGCGCGACGCGGTGGCCAGCACGCATCCGGTGGTGCAGCACGTGGAAACGGTGGAGCAGGCCAGCCAGGCCTTCGACGCCATCACTTATTCGAAGGGCGCGGCCGTCATCCGCATGCTCGAAGGCTACGTCGGGCCCGAGGCCTGGCGCACGGGCGTGCGCAAGTACATCGAGACGCACGCCTACGGCAACACGGCCTCGGACGACCTGTGGCGCGAGATCCAGGCGGCCGCCGGCAAGCCCGTCCTCGACATCGCGCACGACTTCACCCTGCAGCCGGGCGTGCCGTTGATCCGCGTCGGGCAGGCCAGCTGCGCGAACGGCATCACCACGCTGGCGCTCGAGCAGGGCGAATACACCAAGGACCGGCCGGACAAGCGGCCGCTGACGTGGCGCGTGCCGGTGATCGCGTCGGTGGCCGGCAGTGGCGAGGAGGCGCGCGCGATCGTCAGCGGCGGTAGCGGCACCCTGGACGTGCCGGGTTGTGGCGCGGTCGTGGTCAACGCCGGGCAGAGCGGCTACTACCGCACGCTGTATGCGCCGGCGCAGTTCGCCCGCGTCCGCGATGCGTTCGCGAAGCTGGCGACGATCGACCAGCTCGGCGTGATGCGCGATGCCTGGGCGCTGGGCCTGGCCGGGCAGCAACCGGCTTCGGATTACCTGGACCTGGTCCTGGCCGCACCGGTCGACGCCGACCCACAGGTCTGGGGCGACATCGCCCAGCACTTCGACAGCCTCCACGACTACTACGAGGGCGATGCGGAGCGGCAGAAGACGTTCGCCGCGTTCGCCATCGCGCGGCTGGTGCCGGTCTTCGCGCGCGTGGGCTGGGAGCCGCGCGCGGGTGAAGGCGATCCGGTCGCGATCCTGCGCAGCGACCTGATCGCCACGCTGGGCGAGCTGGGCGATCCGGCGGTGATCGCCGAGGCGCGGCGCCGCCATGCGGCGCAGGACGCCGACCCGGATGCGGTGCCGGCGGCGTTGCGCAAGACAATCCTGACGATCGTCGCGCGCCATGCCGATGTCGCCACCTGGGACCAGCTGCATGCGGCCGCTAAGGCGGAGAAGACGCCGCTGGTGAAGGACCAGTTGTACCTGCTGTTGTCCGCTCCCCGCGACGAGGCATTGGCGAAGCGGGCGCTGCAGCTGGCGCTCACCGACGAGCCGGGCGCGACCAACAGCGCCGCCATGATCTCCGCCGTGGCCAACGAGCATCCGGAACTCGGCTTCGATTTCGCCGTCGCCCATCGCCGGCAGGTGGATACGAAGGTCGACGCGACCTCGCGCAGCCGCTGGTATCCGGGCCTGGCCAGCAATTCGCTGGAGCCGGCGACGGTGGCGAAAGTCGGGGCGTTCGCGCAGGCGCACATCGCGGAGGGTTCGCGGCGCGCGGCCGATACGGTGATCGCCAACATCGACTACCGGATGAAGGTGCGCAACGAGCGGTTGCCGGAGATCGATGCGTGGCTGCGGGAGAACGGGAGCTGAGGTCGCCTTTCTCGTGCGAAGAAGCGTCCTGTGCGCCGCAACGCCCTGGCAAGCGTGGTGGCAGCAGACTACCCTTCGGCCATGGCCATGATCACCTGCGTCGTCGACTACACCATCGATCCCGGCAAGCTCGAGGCGTTCGAGCGTTTCGCGCTGGAATGGATGCGGCTGGTCGAGAAACACGGTGGGCGGCATCACGGCTATTTCCTGCCCGGCGAGGGCGCCAGCGACAAGGCGCTGGCGTTGTTCAGCTTCGACAGCCTGGCCGCCTATGAGCGCTATCGGGCGCTGTTCGGCAAGGACCCGGAATTCGTCGCTGCGGACCGGATCCGCGACACGTCCGGGTGCGTGTTGCGCTACGAGCGCACCTTCATGCGTCCGCTGATGCCGCCGGGCGCAGACGCGGTGGAGTCGGGTTCTCCTGCCCGATGACGGGTATCGGAACGGCTTGCCTCGCGCCGCCGTAACGCAGAAGCGTATCGGCCGAAGTTGCGGAATCGGCTTCTGCATCACCGCCGTGCGTGCGCTGCACGCGGCCATCGGCATGGACGATAACGACAGCTTCTCCACCGCGCCAGGGCGCCTCCGGGAATCCGGGGGGGCTATGTGCGGGGGACGGAGCCGTCCCTCCGGTGTTCCGCGATGAAGGCACGCACCCTGCCCGCGGCCTGCCGGTGGAGTCGGTCGATGTCCTGCGCGACGTCGAGGACCACGATGTCCGGTTCTTCCGAAGAGGCCTCCAGGGCCGCGTACTGGCTGTCCAGCAGGCTGGCGGGAGCAAAGTGGCCGAGGCGGGCCTGCATTCGCCCACGTATCAGCGCCTGGTCACCGGACAGGTGGAGGAACAGCGTCGGATAACCCAGTTCGCGAAAGCGCTGGCGGTGGGCGCGGCGCAGGCCCGAGTACGCCAGCACGCAGCTGTCGCCGTTGCGTCGGTGCTCGCGCAGCGCGTCGCACATGGCATCGATCCAGGGCGCGCGCATGGCGTCGGTCAACGGTTCACCCCGCGCCATGAGCGCCTTGTTCGCGGGCGGGTGGAAGTCGTCGGCCTCGATCAGGCGGAAGCCGAACTCCGCCCCGAGCCCCGCGGCCAGGGTCGACTTGCCGGAACCGCTGACGCCCATCGCGATGACCAGCACCGGGGCCGCGGTAGCGACGAGGTGGCTCACGACGCGGGCATCCGCACGTCGACGCGGCAGCTGCGGCCGGGCCGGATGTCGCCGATGCAGTCCCCCTCCAGCAGTTTGCCGTCGACCCGCACCTCCATCCCTTCCACGCCGGACTGGCGGAGATAATGCACGTCGAAACTGGCACCGCGGAACGTGCGCTCGGCCCGGGCCGTCTGCCAGTCGCGCGGCAGCTGCGGGGCAACCCGCAGGCCTTCCGGGCGTCCCTTCAGGCCGAACAGGTCCTCGATCAGGATGCGGTACGCCCAGGCGGCGGTGCCGGTGTTGAACAACTGGCTGGAGCGCCCGGCGGTGCGCGGATGCTCGCGCCAGGCGCCGCGGTAGTAGTTGGGAATGAACACCGGCAGCTGCCCGCGCTGCAGGTAGTCGGCCTCGTCCGGGCCGCACAGCATCCGGCGCAACAGGCGCCAGGCGCGTTCGGACTCGCCGACGGTATACAGGGCATGGACGTAGAACGCCGCGGCGTGGTTGTAGACCGAGCCGTTTTCCGCGGTGCCCGGGAACTTCTGGGTCAGGCGGCCCACGTCCTCGCGCATGCCGGTATAGGCCGGCGCCAGCATCACTACGCCGTAGGGCGTCTCCAATTGTTCCTCGATGGCGCGGATCATCATCGCGCGCCGGCGCTCGTCCGCGGTGCCGGCGAGGATCGCCCAGCTCTGCGGGTTGAGATAGATACGGCCCTCGTCATCCTTCGAGACGCCGAACGCCACATCGTCGTCGGTGATGCCGCGGGCATACCACGCGCCGTCCCACAAGTGGGTGTTCACCGCCTGGTTGATGTCGCCGGCGCCGTCGCGGAACTCACGGGCGAGAGAGGCGTGTCCACGCTGCTCGCAGATGTCGGCCCACAGGTCGAGTGCATGGGCGGCGGCCACGGACAGCCAGCCGGACACGCCCTTGCCCTGGTAGCCGACCATGTTCATCGGGTCGCACCAGTCGCCCTGGGCGATGTAGCTCAGGCCGCGCGCGTCGCGGGCGCCGAGCAGCCAGCGCATTGCCTTGCAGATGCGCTCGAAGGCGGTCGGCGTGTCCTCGCCTTGCCAGTCCTTCACCGGCGCGTCGAGGATGCCGTCGTCGCCGGTTTCGTCGAGGTAGGCGCGCAGGCAGACCGGCAGCCAGACGCAATGGTCGGTGTGCGGCACCTGGTTGATGTATTTCAGTTCCGCGCCCTCGATCAGCAGAACGCCATCCGGCATCGCGCCGCTGGCTTCCTGTTGCGACAGCGCGTGCAGGAATGCCGCACGCGCCGTGCCGGGCGCGATGAAGCACATGCCCATGTTGTCCTGCAGGTAGTTGCGGGTCTGCGGATCGGTGGTCAGGCGGTTGACGTCGCCGTGGTAATACACCTGCCGCGGCAGCCAGTGGTTCACGAACCGGTCCAGGTGCCGGTCCGGGGTTTCGATTCGCAACACGCCCCGTCCGCGGGCGATGTAGGCCGCGTGTTCCGATTTGGCCCTGGCGAAGCCTGGGTCGGCGAAGAAGCGCGCGCGCGCGTCGGCGATTTCCGCATCGTCCCGGGCCGGGCCGAGCAGGAAACGATAGTCCTCCGCCTGGCCAGGCGCCAATTCGATGCAGTACTGCAGCACCGCGGCCGGGGTCTCGTAGAGGGCGTCGCCGTTGCCCAGGGTGTCGCGCCGCACGCCGTCGGGGGCGTGCAGCCCGCCTTCGCCCTCGAAGGCCTCGCGCGCGGTTTCGAACGCGGCGGGTTCGCGGTCGTGAAGTAAGAAGGTCCTGTCCTTGAAATCCCGGTTTCTGAAGTAATCCTCCACCTTCTGGTACGGCGTGATGCAGGACGCCACCACGCCGCCCAGGTCCGGGCGGTAGCAGGCGGACTGGTTCATCCAGCTCATGTAGCCGATCGGAATGTAAGGATAGATGCTCAACCTGCGCGGACGGCCGGACGCATTGGCGATCCGGACCTGCCACAGCTCCACCGCCGCGTCCTCGGGCAGGCTGACTTCCATGTCGACCCGGATGCCGAGGCACTCGACGGTCCAGTGGATGTCGTGCTTGCCGACCGAGAACGCGAAGCGGTCCGGCTTCGCCCGCACCGGCTCGTAAGGCGCGGAGAAGATCGTTCCGGTCTCCTCGTCCTTGACGTAGCAGAAGCGGCCCGGATGGTGGGCGTAGTAGGGCTGCTCCGGCTGCATGAAGGTCGTGGCTTCCAGGTTCGGCGCATGGATGTAGCGCGCCGGCTCCGGCTGCATGAAGCGGGCGACGGCGAAGCCGCGGCAGTTCACCTGCATCATCATCCGGCGATTCCACAGGAAGCCCGCCGCCCGGGGCATCGCGGTCGGGCTGGTCAGCACGAAACGTTCGCCGTCGTCGATGGACTGCAACAACATGGATTGGCTCCTTGATTCCTCAAAGCAGATCCCGGCTCTACCGAGGTTTGACAGTTCCAGCCGTCGGCTTTGAAGCCCCTCTCCCTTCGGGAGAGGGGTTGGGGTGAGGGTACGGCGAGCCGCGGAGGTTCGGACGTCTGCTGCTTCGCCGTACCCTTGCGGTGGGCCTTGGCCCACCATTATCGTCCTCGCAAACAGACCTCTTCACCCTAAAGGGAGAAGGAGTCCACCTTGCTGCCTTCAGGCAGCGCGGCTACACGTCAGTCGCCGGCCCGTTCCCTTGCCTCCAGATCCCGCTGTATCTGCTCGAGCTTCGCACCACTCAGGTCATAGAACCGCAGCGCAAACATCGCAATCAGCGCGAAGACGCCGGGCACCGCCGTCTGCAACAGCACGATACCGGTCTGCGACGCACCGCTCTGCGCCTGGTTGGCGGCATAGCCCATCGCCGCCAGCACCCAGCCGACGCCGGCGGCGCCGAGCGCACCGCCCAGCTTCTGCGAGAAGGTCGCGGCGGAAAACGTCATGCCGGTCGCGCGGCGGCCCGTCTTCCATTCGTTGTAGTCGGCGGCGTCGGCATACATCGACCAGGTCAGCGGTGATTTGGGTCCCAGGGCCAGGCTGATCAGGATGTTGAGGAGGAACATGACGACGATCTCTGCCGGCAGGTCCGCGCTGTCGACCCGCGTGCCGTCGGTACCGGTCCTGGTCACGCTGATGACCTGGCCTTGGGCGTTGGCCAGTGTCAGTACGGGACCGGTTTCCTCCAGCTCAACGCGCTTGCGGACGATCCAGAATGCGTTCTCGTGGCGGGTCCAGCGATAGTGATCGTCCGCTTGCGCGGGTGCATCGAGCATCGCGTCCGCCTGCAGCGTGACGGCTGCATTGCCGGTGATCGTCACCACGCCATTGGAGGCCGGCGCGGGAACGAAGGCGTACAGGATCGACAGGGTTCCGACGATGGCCATGGTGACCATCAGCAGGCGGGCCTTGTCGAAACGGCGGGTCAGGAATGGCGTAGCGATGGCGCCCACCGCATACGCCGCCATCTGCAGGCCGATATACGCGCCCATCAAGTCCGGCCGCTCGACGAAGTACTTGAAGTAGTAGGCCGCCGAACTGCCGCGCAGCACGATCGTGATCATGACGATCATGGCCAGGGCGAACAGGATCACCCAGGGCCGGTTCTTCAGCAGGTCGGCGATGTCCGTTAGCGGATGGGTCTTCTGCGCCCGTGGCGGCGTCACCCGCTCGCGGGTGGTCAGGAACGTCACCAGAAACAGCGCCGTGGCCACCGCGCTGTACAGCACCATGGTGAGCTGCCAGCCCCTGGCCGCATCGTCGCCACCGAACCAGGCCGCCAGGTCCGGGGTCGCGGCGCCGACGATGATTCCGGTCAGGTAGGCGAAGAAGAAGCGGATCCCGAAGACGGTGCTGCGTTCGCGGCCGTCGGCGGTCAACACGCCGGCCAGCGAGTTGTACGGGATGTTGACGATGGTGTAGCACAACATCATCGCGCTGTAGGTGGCGTACACCCAGATCAGCTTGCCGGTCTCGCCCAGATCCGGCGTGCTCATGGTCAGGATCGCCGAACCCATCAGCGGCAGCGCGCCGAACAGGATGTAAGGGCGGAACTTGCCCCAGCGCGAACGGGTGCGGTCGGCGAGGGCGCCGATGGCGGGGTCGGTGAACGCGTCGATGACCCGCGTCGCCGCGAACATCCACGCCGCGGCGGACGCGGAAATGCCGAAGATGTCGGTATAGAAGTAGAGCAGGTACGAGCCGATGATGACCCAGTAGAAGTTGAAGCCGGCGTCGCCCAGGCCGAAGCCGATCTTCTCGCTGAAGGCGAGCTTGGCCGTCCTGTCGCTCGCCGGACGGCGACCGTCCGCTGCCTCTTGGCTGGCTGACACTTCTCGCTCCCCGGACCTGTGCCTCGGCTGTCGGTGCCGATATCGAGTTAACGCTAACATAGGGCGGACGCGTGCATGTCGATCCGGAAAACGACGTCTTCCGGGCATCCCCCGTAGGAGCGCGTCATGCGCGCGATGCCGCGGACATCTCGCCGCCCGCGAATTCCGGCAACCAGTGCGCCTGCCGGTCCAGCATCGCGGCCTCCACCGGATCCTGCTGACACCCGCGGTATCGCGCGCATGGCGCGCTCCTACGGAGGGACCGCCAGCGGAGACATGATGTTCGCTTTCGAGCGCGCTGGACGACCCCTGGTGCGAGGTGGCAGGATTCCAGGGATGACCAGCAGGCCCGCCGCAGCGCAGCATCTGCGCGATCTCGCGCGGCTGCGCCGCGTCCGCGACCGGATCGACCGAGAGTACGCGCAGCCGTTGGACGTCGAAGCGCTCGCCCGCGGCGTGCACATGTCGGCGGGGCACCTCAGCCGCCAGTTCCGGCTCGCCTACGGCGAGGCACCGTACAGCTATCTGATGACGCGGCGCATCGAGCGCGCGATGGCGCTGCTGCGATGTGGCGACCTCAGCGTCACCGAGGTCTGCTTCGCAGTCGGCTGCTCGTCGCTGGGCACCTTCAGCAGTCGCTTCACCGAACTGGTCGGCGTGCCGCCCAGCGTGTACCGGCGCCAGGCGGCGCGCGCGACGATGGAGATTCCGTCCTGCCTGGCGAAACAGGCGACCCGGCCGGTCCGGACCAAACCGATCAGGAATGGAGAAGCGCGGGCCCCCGCACCGGACCTAGCATGACGGCCCACCCACAACGAGCACGACCGCCATGGACATCAGCATTCACGCGAGCTTCCTCCCGCACAGAGATCCCGAGGCCTCCCTGGCCTTCTATCGCGATATCCTCGGCTTCGAGGTCCGCAACGACGTTGGATACGAAGGCATGCGCTGGATCACCGTCGGCCCTTCCGGCCAGCCCGGCACGTCGATCGTCCTGCAGCCGCCGGCGGCCGATCCCGGCGTCACCGACGAGGAGCGCCGCGTCATCGGCGAGATGATGGCCAAGGGCACCTACGGCGGCATCCTGCTGGCGACTGCCGACCTCGACGGCGCCTTCGCGCGGCTGCAGGCCAGCGAGGCCGAGATCGTCCAGGAGCCGACCGACCAGCCGTACGGCGTTCGTGATTGCGCCGCCCGCGATCCGGCGGGCAACATGATCCGCATCCAGGCGTTGCGCTGAACCCCTGCCATGACAGAGAAGACAGCCCGCAAGCCGGCGAAGGTCGCGAAGAAGAAGGTTTCGAAGGCAGCCGCGGCCAAGCGGGCGGCTGCGAAGACGCCTGCGTCGAAGAAGGCCGCCGGAAAAACGGCTGCGAAGAAGCCCCGTACCGCGCCGGCCGCCGCGAAGCCGAAACTCCTCTCCGGCGGCAACCCCCAGATCCCGAAGGGCGAGGGCGACGCCCCCGTGCAGGCCTACATCGCGGCCATGCCGGGCTGGAAACGCGAGGTCGGGCGCCGCCTGGATGCGCTCATCGAGCGCGCCGTCCCCGACGTGCACAAGGCGGTCAAGTGGAACTCGCCCTTCTACGGCATCGAGGACCAGGGCTGGTTCCTCAGCTATCACTGCTTCACGAAATACATCAAGGTGGCTTTCTTCCGCGGCACGTCGCTGCGTCCCGTGCCGCCCGGCGAGTCCAAGCAGAAGGAAGTGCGCTACCTCGACATCCACGAAGACGATCCGTTCGACGAAGCGCAGTTCACCCGCTGGGTGAAGCAGGCCAGCCGCTTGCCCGGCGAACGGATGTAAGCGGCCGGCCTGCGTGCACCAGCGCTTCAGGCTGGCAGCGGTTGCCGGGGCGCGGGTGCGGCGGTCTCGGCCAGCAGGGCATCGACCAGGCAGTCGACCTTCGCCTGCGCCGCGGCGACCGATGCGGCGAGGCGTTCGCCGCCGAACTCCTCGTTCTCGATCGCGATGCCGCGCAGGTCGTGGATGCCGATGAACCCGAGCGCGGTGCGCAGGTGGGGGTCGAGGTGGTTCATGTGCGCCAGCGGTCCCCCTTCGTCCATGCCGTGTCCGCCGCGGGACGACAGCAGGATCACCCGCCGCGGCCGGTCGGTCAGCAGCGGCACGTAGGGATCATCACCACGCGAAGGGTCGAACACCACGGTGCGGCCGATGCGCACGATGCCGTCCACCCATGCCTTGAGCGGTGCGGGCATCCCGAAGTTGTACAGCGGCGCGCCGATCACCAGCAGGTCGCTGTCGATCAGTTCGTCGACCATGGCGTCGCTGTCGGCCAGCCGCTCGGCCATCCACGGCTCGCGCGCGTCGCGGCGGGTGAACTCGGCGCGGATCCAGTCGTGGTCGACCAGGCGCGGCGGGGCGGTGCCGAGGTCGCGGTAGCGCACCGGGTCGTGCGGCCGCGCGCTACGCCAGCGGGCGACGAAGCGATGGGTCAGGGCGCGGGTGTGCGAACCGTGCGGGTCGATGCCATGACGGCCGGGGCGGGCGCTGGCATCCAGGTGCAGCAGGCGGGTCATTGCGGGCTCCTCGTTAGCGTTAGGATTGTTCACGCGTGGTGCGATGTGGGGTACGCTAGAGGCCGTCGCTGCGCGCGACAAACGATCTTTTCTTCGAGTATGAATTAGGAAAACTCACTCATGAGCCGGCGCCTGCCATCCCTGTCGGCGCTGCGTGCGTTCGAAGCCGCCGCCCGCCTGGGTAGTGCCAAGCACGCCGCGGGAGAGTTGTCCGTGACGCCGGCGGCGATCAGCCATCAGATCCGCCAGCTCGAGGACGAGCTCGGTCATGCGCTGTTCGTACGCCGGCCGCGCCAGCTGCTGCCGACGCCGCAGGGCCAGGAACTCCAGCGTGCGCTGACCGGTGCGTTCGGCGCGATCGCCGCCGCGGTCGATCGCGTGCGCGCACCGCAGCGGCGCAGCCTGACCCTGAGCGCCACGCCGGCGGTGGCCGCGCGCTGGCTGCTGCCGCGCCTGCCGCAGTTGCGCGAGGCCTGCCCCGGCCTGGACCTGCGCATCCATGTCTCGCACGAGCCGGTGGCGCTGGACGGCGTGGAGGCCGACGTGGCGATCCGCTACGGCAGCGGCCGCTGGCCGGGCCTGCTCGCGTGCAAGCTGTTCGACAACGTGTTCGCGCCGGTGTGCAGCCCCCTGCTGGGGCTGCGCGACCCAGGCGAACTGCCGCGCCACACCCTGCTGCATTTCGCGCCGCCGGGCGCGCGCAGCGCTCCGGTCGACTGGCCGGCTTGGCAGCGCCGCGCACGGGTGGCGGACCTCGACGCCGAAGCCGGGCCGGTCTTCTCGGATGAAACCCACGCCATTTCCGCCGCGCTCGCCGGGCAGGGCATCGCCCTGATGAGCGTGGCCCTGGTCGCGGACGAGCTGCGTGGCGGTTCGCTGGTGTGCCCGTTCGGCCCGGAGCTTCAGGCCGAGCCGTTCCATCTCGTCCATCCCGAGGACGCGCGCGAGGACTGCTGGCTGGCCGCCCTGCGTGATTGGGTCCTGGCGTTGCCGCCGTTGACGTTGCCGACGCAGCGCGAGCGTTGAAGGTGATTTCCGGCACGGCAGACTGCTTCGCCTTAACGTCGACTGTGCTACCGAATGCGTACACCCCGACCGGAATGCGCGTCATGCGATACACCTGCCGCCTGCTTGTTGTCCTCACGTTGCTGGCCACCACGCTGGCCTTGCCCGTCCTCGCCCACCACGGCTGGAGTTCCTACGACGCCGAGCAGGTCATGCGCTTCGACGCCGCCCTGGCCGAGGTGCGGATCCGCAACCCGCATGCCGAGGTCGCCGTCGATCACGACGGAGAGCGCTGGCAGGTGGTGCTGGCGCCGGTGGCACGCATGACCACGCGCGGCCTGGCCGACGACGCGCTCGTCGTCGGCAAGACCATCACCATCGAGGGCTATCCGCGTCTGGACGGTACGCGCGAGCTGCGCGCCGAGCGCATCGTGGTCGACGATAAGACCATCGAACTGCGCTGATCGCAGGCGTTCCGGCCGCATGGATCTCGCGCCGTTCGCGGCTGCGCTGGAAGCGTCGGCGCTCGGGACATGGATGCGCGGTGGCTGGAGCTACGCGCTGGTGAACGTCGCGCACCTGGTCGGGTTGGCGCTGCTGGTCGGCCCGATCATCCTGCTCGACCTGCGGCTGCTCGGTTTCGGCAAGCGTTTCGCGCCGGAGGCCGTCTCCGTCGCGCTCACCCCGTTCGCCATGGTCGGGCTGCTGCTGTCGGCGGCGAGCGGCATCGCCCTGTTCGCGGCCGACGCCACGGCGCTGATCGGTAATCGGCTGATGCAGTTCAAGCTGCTGGCGCTCGTCCTTGCCGTGGCCAACGCCGCCCTGTTTCGTTTCGCTTTCGCGCGCCATTTGCCGCATTGGGACCGCCGGAAGCCCCTGTCCGCACGCGCTTCGGCGCTGCTGTCGATCCTGCTGTGGCCGGTGATTCTGGTGGCCGGGCGCCTGATCGCATACATCTGACCGCGCCAGATCGAAGCCGCGCATGCTTGCGGTTCCTTCATCGTCGATTGCAGGGTGCGGCTGCGGCGTGTTCAATACCTGGCCCCGGTTCGAGACGCCAACGCTCATGGAATCCGATCACGCCGAACGTGCAGAACCGCCCGTGCTGTCGCCAGAGGAGGCCCGCGTGCTGGGCTGCCTGATCGAAAAGGAAGCGACCACGCCTGATCTCTACCCGCTGACCGTCAACGCCGCGCAGTCGGCCGCCAACCAGAAAACCGCGCGCGAGCCGGTGATGGCGCTCGATCCGGGCACCGTGCACCACGCCCTGCGCCAGTTGGAGCAGAAAAGTCTGGCCAAGCAGGTGTTCTCCACGCGCGCCGAGCGCTATGAGCACCGCACCGGCGCCTACTTCAGCCTGCCCCAGCAGCAGGTGGTGTTGCTGGCCCTGCTGCTGCTGCGCGGTGCCCAGACGGTCCACGAGCTGCTGGCGCGCAGCGAACGCCTGTGCAGGTTCTCCGACGCCGAGGACGTGCGCCATCACCTCGACCGCCTGGGCCAACGGCAACCCGCTCTGGCCGTGCTGGTGCCGCGTGGCCCCGGTCAGCGCGAGGACCGCTACGCCCACCTGCTGTCGGGACCCGTGGACATCGACGCCATTGCCGCGCGCGCGCCGGCGCGCACTTCGTCCGAAACGCCAGCCTCGGCATTCGAGGCACGCTTGCTGGCGCTGGAAGCCGAAGTGGCGGAACTGCGTGAGCAGATCGCGGCGTTGCGCACAGGATCCGACGACGGCTGAAATCTCGAAGGGGAAAACGGGATCGGGTTGAAGCCTCTGGGTCGAGGCGTATGACCGGCCGGTGGCGAGCCAGGTCTCAAACTGCTCGCTTATGGAAGTACACCTGCTCTGCCGCCCAGCGCAGGGGTGGCGAGTGCAGCAGCAGGTCGAAGGGCCAGTCGAACTGCAGGCGGTCATAGGCCCAGCGCAGGGCGCGCTTGGCGCGGAAGCGCGGGGCGGCATCTATGGCGACCTGTTCCGGCGGCGGCCCGCCGTCGCGCAGGTGCGCGGCGATGGCGCGGCCGACGGTCCAGCCGTGCTCCCAGGCGGAATGGATGCCGCCCGCGGTGACCGGCGACACGATGCCGGCGGCGTCGCCGACGAGGATGGCACGGTCGCGGGCCATGTCGAACACCGGCCCGCTGCACGGGATCAACCCGGCACGGGTGTGACCGGGCCTGAGATGGCGCGGCAAGCCGCCCGCCTGGCCGACGCGCAACAGGAAACCGTCGATGTCGGGCATGCGCGCGCTCGAAGGGTCATGGCGCAGCGCCAGGCCGGCCTGGACGCCGGTGGGGCTCTGCGCGATCCAGCCGATGTAGCCGGGCGCATAACGCTTGCTGATGAAGCAGTGCAGCGCCTCCGGTCGCGCGAGGGTGGCGCCGGGAAACTCGTATTCGACCCCATAGAGGAACTGGCGCACCTCGCCCAGGCCGCAGCGCCGGGCGACGCGTGAGCGCGCGCCGTCGGCGCCGACCAGGTAGCGGGTGGCGCCCACGCCGTTCACCTGCCAGCCGTGGGCGTCGCGTTCGGCGGCGGTGAATGGGCTGCCCAGGCGCAGGTCCACGCCGTGCGCGCGCAGCTGCCCGGCGAGCCAGCGCATGACCGCGGGCGTGTCGGTGGTGAGGAAGTAGTAGCCCGGTGCGGCCAGGGCGACCTGTCTCAAGCTCGGCGCGTACAGGCGCACCTGCTCGATGCGTCGCGTCATCCGGGCCGGAATCCGGTTGAGCAGGGTCCGCTCGGCGGCTTCCTTCACGATGATGCCGGTGGTACGCAGTTTCTCGCCGGGATCATGCTTGCGCTCGAGCACGCACACGCGCAGCCCGCGTTGCGCGGCGGCAATGGCGCAGGCAGCGCCGGCGAAGCTGGCGCCCACGACGATGACGTCGGGAGCGGAAGCGGGTGTCGCGTTGTCCATCGGCGCTTCGGGGGTGGGAACGTCGAGGACGATATCGATGCGATGCGAAGCCGAGACGGAGGGAATGTGAAGCGAACTTGAAGTCGCGGGGCCGTCAGGCGCGGACGCCGCACGACCTGCAGGATGCAACGTACCCGCGATCTTCGGTTTGCGCTCCGTAGAGGCGAGCTTGTTCGGCTGCTGTCTCGGCGCGGGCTCCGGAGCCCGCGGCAGCGGAGCAACCCCGTTCTACGGCGGTATTTCCCGCAAGACAATCACCTGGGACGACTGCTTGGCTGCGATCAACCGGCTTCGGGGCCCGCTGTTGCGGCCAGCATCGAGCGCGGGCAGGCCGGCCGGTCGAACCAGTCGACGACGGTCGGCGCCAGCAGGTCCAGCCGCATCGGCAGGCTGAGATGGTCCTCGCCGGGCATTTCGAGGTAGCGCGCATGCGGGGCGGCGGCGGCCAGCGCGCGGCCATGCGCGACCGGTACGTGACGATCCGCATCGCCGTGCACCAGCAGCGCACAGGGGACCTGCGCGAGCGCCGCGCCGACGTCGACGGCGTCGAGCGGCAGGTCCAGTGCCGCGCCGGCCTGGTCGATCGCCGCGTCCAGCACCGCATCGTCCAGTTGCCAATGCATCCACCGCCGTGCCAGCCGCTCGTCCCATGTGGCGGGGCCGTTGTCGAGCATGTGCGGCACCATGTCGCGGATCGCGGTGCCCGCGACGGCGAACGATTCCAGCGCGACGACGCGCTCGGCCCGCAGGCGTGGATCGGCGGCGGCGAAGATCGCGGTGGCCGCGCCGTAGGACACCCCGAGCACGTGCAGCGGCCCGACGATCTCGCCGCGTGCGCGCAGCGCAGCCACCACCTCGACCACGTCCGCCGCCTCGCGCGTGCCGTAGCCCGACGGCGCATGGCCGGAACGGCCGTGGTTGCGCAGGTCGATCGCGACCGTGCGGTATCCAGCCTCGCCGAGGCGCAGCGCCCATGGCAGCAGCGAATCGCCGTTCATCATCCACCCGTGCAGCAGTACCACGGTGCCGCGCGGCGTCGGTGCGGGCGCCGTCGGCACGTCGAAGTCGAGCGTGGGGAAGGTCTTCCCGTGCGCCTCGCCGCGCGGCCACGTCGCGCGCAGCCGATACTCCGCGGGGTCGATCGCGCGCCAGAACACCGGCACGCCGGCCTGGGTGATGACTCGGCCACTCCGGTCCGGCAGCCGCGCGAGCGCGGCGTCGAGGCGCGCGGCGGGCAACAACGGGGACGTCCCGTCAGGCGCGACCAGGTGCCCGGCCAGCGAGGTGGACAGTCCCGGCCATGACGAGAAGCCCGCGGCGAGCACGCAGGCGGCGAGCAGAACGGAAAAGCGCAGCATGACGGGTCATTTCGGAAACGGCTGCGCAGCCTACCGGGCAAGCCACGCGTGCTCTATCGCAATACGATGACACCGTGATGACAGAAGAGCGGCCGTTCAGGCTCGAGACCGAGAAAGATCGGGTCGGGCCCGAATCCGGCGACATCGGCCGATCGTGAGCTGCACGCCCGGCCGGGCCGGCGAGGACGCGATGCTAGCGCCTCTTCTCCTCGAACCGGATTCCCGGATACCAGCCGCTCTCTGCGAGGAAGGCCTTCGGATCCTGCATCCGCAGAATGTCGCGCAGCGCCTGGCGCTTGTCGGAGGCACGCTGGTAGTAGGCCTTGACGATTCGGTAGCCGACCCAGTAGCCGAGGTCGCCCGGCGTTTCCAGGCTGCTGTTGTCGAGCCAGGCACTGGTGTCGGTCTTGTCCATGTCGGCCTCGAACGCGGTTTCGATCTCCAATTCGCGGCCACGCGTCAGCGCATCGAAATGCGAGTACGCGACATGGCCGGACGTCAGTTCGGCCGCGAACTCGGCGGCGCCTTCGACCAGCGAGCGCTCGAGCACCGTGGGTTGTTCGAGGTCGGCCGTTTCCGGCACCAGCTGCACGTGTGCATACTCGTGCGTGATCACGTGCACGAACCGGGCCTCCACGTCGGGATTGAGCCATTCCACCGCGCACAAGGCCTCCAGGCCGATCTGCAGCCCGGTATCGGGATAGCCAATGCCCACCGGCTTGCCGCGGCCGACCGCGATCGTCACCGGTGGCAGGTACGCCTCGGGATAGAGTTCGCCAAGCGTGTGCAGGGCCTGGCTCAGCCGTTGCCGCACTTGCGGCAACACGCGCATGCAGCGCTTGGCATCGGCATACAGGTCCGGCCGCTTGTCCAGGGTGTCGGCGATCCTGGTGCCGGTGATGTCGCGCCGCTTGGCGAACTGCTGCAGGCCTTCGGAGCCCGGATCGAGGTAATCGCGCTGCAACTGCTCGGCGGTGGGTTTGCCGTCGGCGGCGTCGTAGATGCGATAGAAGCGCTCCACGTCTTCGATCACGACTGCCGGCGACGTCGTCGCACCCGCGCCGGCCGCCTCCTGCGCCGGCGCCGGTCCGGTTGTACAGGCCAGCACGGTGAGCGCGAGCAATGGGGTGAACGATGCGGTGGGGTTCATGTGTGCGCAGTCTCTGGTGTGGAAAAACAGGTTGCAGTCGACTGTTGCCGGGCCGCGTCAGAAGTTCAACGCTGACCGCTGTTGCGAGCCTGATGAGCTGCCGACGAAAATTCTACCGGGCATTCTCGGATCGGTTTGCCGATGCAGGGGAACAACTTCGCTCGCCGAGGAAAGTGGATTGTCGGCTGGACCCGTCGGCGACCGCCCGAGCAGGAAGACACCATGTCCAATGTCACAGGCGTGCTTGGCCTCGCTTTGCAAAGATCGGGCTTCGAACGGGCATTCCAGGAGGTCGTGCGTGAGCAAACGATGGGCGAAGTGGGGTTGGCTGTTGGCGCTGGCCGGTCCGGCGGTGGTCCAGGCGCAGGTCGATCTGACGGCACTCGACCAGGACATGGCCGGGCCGCGCGCGCAGGTACTGGTGCTGGGCACGGTGCACCTAAGCGAAATACCGGGGGACGTCCGGCCCGAGTCACTGGACCCGGTGCTGGACCGGCTTGCCGCGTTCAATCCGGACGTCATCACCATCGAAGCGATTTCCGGTGAGGAGTGCGATCTGGCCGCCCGGCATCCCACCGTGTACGGGAGCGATTACTGTGCCGATACCGACGCCGCAAAGGCCGCGACCGGACTGGACGTGCCCGCCGCCATCGCCGCGGTGAACAGGACGCTCGAGACCTGGCCCGAGCAGCCTGCGCCCGCGCAACGGCGGCACCTCGCCTCGCTGTTCCTGGCCGCCAACGATCGCGCATCCGCACTCGTGCAATGGCTGCAACTGCCCGAATCCGAGCGCCGCGCGGGCGATGGGCTGGACGACGCGCTGGTGGTGTCGCTGAACCAGCTGACGACGCGCAACAACGAGAACTACCAGGTGAGCGCGCGCCTGGCCGCGCGACTGGGCCTGCAGCGGATCCATGCCGTCGACAACCACACCGGTGACAACGTCGAGGTCGCGGATGTGCAGGCGTTCGGCCAAGCGATCCAGCAAGCCTGGGAGGCGGGCAGGGCGGAACTGAACGCACGCGAGGAGCAGGAACGGGCCTTGTCGCAAGGCCGTGACCTGCTGCCGCTGTACCGCTACATCAACCATCCGGAACACCTGAGGGTGCTCGCCGACGTCAATGCCGGCGCGGCCATGCGGGCGAAGTCGCCGCGGGATTACCCGCAGATCTGGGCGGCGGGTTGGGATACCCGCAACCTGCGCATGGTCGCCAACATCCGCGAGGCTTTCCGCGAACGCCCCCGCGCACGCGTACTGTCGATCGTCGGTGTCTCGCACAAGCCGTGGTTCGACAGCTGGCTGGGGCAGATGCAGGGCGTGGAGGTCGTCGACGCGGAGCAGGTACTGAAGTGATCGGTCCGTAACGCCATCGATTGCTATCGCCGCGGGCGCGGCCGTGCGGATCCGGAGTGGCGCCGGTGCGATGATCTACCTCCGCCCCTTTTCCCGCCACGCCCGGCGCTGACCGGTCGCCAGGAACGTCCAGGCGACGAACCGGCTTTGCTTGCTGCCCTGTGCCATGGCGACTTCGCGCACGTCTTGCGCACTGGCCTTTCGCAGCTGCTTGTGCACGTCGGCAAGATGTTCGGACTTCGAGACGAGCGTGCTGAACCACAACACCCGGTCCTGGATGCCGGTGCTTTCCCGGACCATGCGGCGCACGAACGACGCTTCGCCGCCGGTGCACCACAGCTCGTTGGCCTGGCCACCGAAGTTCAGTGGCGCCGCCGGGCCTCGCGCGGCAGTCCTGTCGAGCTTGCGCCACTTGCGCTGGCTGCCGCGCGCGGCGTCCTGTGCGGATGCGTGGAACGGCGGATTGCACAGGCTCAGGTCGAAGCGTTCGTCGTCGCGCAGCACGCCCGCGAAGAGGCTGCCGCGTGCAGGCTGGTGGCGCAGCTCGATCGCTTCGCCCAGGCCGTTGTCTTGCACGATGGCGGCGGCCGCGCGCACTGCCGTGGCGTCGATCTCGGTACCGACGAAATGCCAGCCGTAGTCGGCATGGCCCAGCAGCGGGTAGATGCAGTTGGCGCCCACGCCGATGTCGAGCACGCGGATGGCGGGCCCACGCGGGATGCTCCCGTCATTATCCGTGGACAGCAGGTCGGCCAGCCCATGCAGGTAGTCGGCGCGGCCCGGGATCGGCGGGCACAGGTAGCCGTCAGGGATGTCCCAGTGCGCGATGCCGTAGTCGAGCTCGAGCAGGGCACGGTTCAATGCGCGCACCGCGTCGGGGTTGCCGAAGTCGATGCTGGTGTCGCCCGCAGGCGTGGTGACGAGGAATGCCGACAGCGCCGGGCATGCCTGCGTCAATCGCGCGAAGTCATACCGGCCCCGGTGACGGTTGCGGGGGTGCAGGGAAATGCTCGCCTTGGCGCGTCGGTCTGGCGGAGACTTCATGGACCGATTGGATGTGATCGGAAACAAAGGCCAGAGTACCGTTTTCGGGTTGATTCCGATGCCGGTTGGCAACCCATGCGATCTTGACGACCCTTGGAGGCTACGCGACATTGCAGCCGCACCGGCCGGCGATCGCCATCGTGCATGCATGGCGGCCCCGCGGTCCTAGGAGGGGCAACGCCCGCCTCTCGACCCACACTACGGGAGTGCTCGACATGGCCAAGCTGTCCCGCCGCCAGTTCCTGAGCGAGACCAGCTCCGCGATCGCGACGGCTCCGTTCATCAGCACCAGCGCCACGCGCGCCCGGGCGCAGGAATCACGGAAGCTCGGGTTCGCGATCTGCGGGTTGGGGCGGTTGAGCGAGGGCCAGATCGCGCCGGCGCTCACCAGGACCAGGCATTGCCGCCTGGCCGGCCTGGTGACCGGCACGCCGGCGAAGGCCGAGGCGTATATGGCGAAGTACGGCGTGCCGGCCGGCAGCGTGTACTCCTACGACACCATGCACCGCATGGCCGACGATCCGGAGATCGACGTGGTGTACGTGGTCACGCCCAATGCGCTGCATGCCGAACACACGATCCGGGCCGCCGCTGCCGGCAAGCACGTGTTCTGCGAGAAGCCGCTGGAGGTCTCGGTCGAGCGCTGCCAGCAGATGATCGACGCCTGCAGGAATGCCGGGCGGATGCTCGGCACGGCCTACCGCTGCCAGTACGATCCGCACCATCTGGAGTGCATCCGCCTGGTGCGCGAGCAGGTGTTCGGCGCGCCGTTCATCATCGAGGCCGGCTTCAGCATCGACGTCGGCGACCCCGACCAGTGGCGCTTGAGGCGGGACTTGGCCGGCGGCGGCGCCCTGATGGACGTAGGCATCTACGCGCTGCAGGCCACGCGCTATCTGACGGGTGAAGAGCCGACGGTGGTGTCCGCACTGGAAACCAAGAGCGATCCGGCCAAGTTCGCCGAGGTGGACGAGAGCATGATCTGGACCACCCAGTTTCCGGGCGGCGTCGTTGCCCACTGCAGCACCAGCTACAAGGCCGGCGGCATCCAGAACATGCGCGTGAACGCCGAGCGCGGCTGGTTCGAGCTCGATCCGGCGTTCTTCTACGACGGCAACCATGGCCGCCGCAGCGACGGGAAGGAGATCCGGTTTCCGGAAATCGACCTGTTCGCCGCGGAGATGGACGACTTCGCGCTATGCATCCTCGAAGACCGCCGGAGCAGGGTGTCAGGCGAGGAAGGGCTGCGCGACGTGCGCATCATGCAGGCGATCTACGAATCCGTCCGGATCGGTGCGGCGGTGACGTTGGCCTGAGCCGGGAAAACCGGAGCCAGCGTCGCGTTTCGTGGCTCCAGGGATGAAAAGTGCACGCTGACGCCGGTGTTCCGACCCCGGCGTTCCGCGCATTCCGACATTCTTCGCACAAGACGCTCTCTAGGGTCACCCGGTCCGAGACGGCCGATGTCCGGTCTCCGCCGAGACCGCGGCCGTTGCGGCTCCCCCGCAATCGAGAGTGAAGTGATGAAGAGAGTTCTGTTGGGAGCGTTGGGCGTCCTGCTCGCCTCCGTCGCCTCCGCCGCCGAACCGCAGGCGCACTGGGGCTATGAGGGCGGGCACGGCCCGGCGCATTGGGCCGAGATCGACGCCGGCTTCGAGGATTGCGCGATCGGCAGGATGCAGTCGCCGATCGACATCCACGGCGCACGCGAGGCCGACCTTCCCGGGATCGATTTCGAATACCGGGCCGGGCCCGCCGAGGTCGTCAACAACGGCCACACGATCCAGGTGAACGTACCGGAATCGGGCGGCATCGAGATCGGCGACGCGCGGTATCCGCTCGTGCAGTTCCATTTCCATACGCCGAGCGAGGAGAAGATCGACGGCAAGGCCTACCCGATGGAGGCGCATTTCGTGCACAAGGACGCCGAGGGCCATCTGGCGGTGGTCGCGGTGATGCTGAAGGAAGGCCGCAGCAACGAGGCGCTCGCGGACCTGTTCGACGCGCTGCCTTCCGCCGAAGGCGAGAAGCGCATGCTGGCGAAGGCGCTGGATCCGGAAGACCTGCTGCCGGAGGAGCACGGCTACTACGCCTACGCGGGCTCGCTGACCACGCCGCCGTGCAGCGAAGGGGTGCGCTGGCAGGTGCTGAAGCAGCCGGTCGAGCTGTCGAAGGGGCAGATCGCGGCGTTTCGCCGGCTGTTCCCGATGAACGCGCGTCCGGTGCAGGCGTTGAACGGGCGGGAGGTTCTGGAAAGCCGTTCGTGAGTCCGCTGCCGACCGCCGCAAGCGGCTGCTTGCGACGGTCGGTGGTTCCGCCGGTATCGCACTCGGCCTCCGCTTTTGGCAGAGTGCAGGCAGTTCAACCGAACAGGCGATGCCCGTGTCTCGATGGATGATCGCTGCTTTCCTCGTCGGCCTGACCGCGGGCAATCCGTTGGTGGCGGCCCACGCCGCCGATGGCAACCGACCCGCGACGAAGGTGATCGGTGCCTACTTCCCCGGCGGATCGGCAGCGCGCTATCCGATCTCGCGAATTCCGGCAGACAGGCTCACGCATCTGTTCTATGCCTTCGCCACCATCGACCAGGGCCGCTGCGCCAGCCCGGGCGCCGAGGCGGGCGCGCATTTCGCCGCGCTTGCCGAACTCAAGCGCCGACATCCCGGGCTGCGGACGCTGATCTCGATCGGCGGCTGGGGCGCGGGCGGGTTCTCCGATGCCGCGTCGACTGCCGAATCCAGGCGGCGGCTCGTCGCATCCTGCATGGCGCTGTTCTTCGACACGCATCGCGGCAGCTTCGACGGCGTCGACATCGATTGGGAGTACCCGGTCTACGGGGGGCCGCCGGAGATCGGCGCGCGTCCGCAGGACCGGTGCAACATGACCTTGCTGGCGCGCGAGTTCCGGCGGCAGCTGCGGGCGCTCGGCAAGGAGCGCGGGCAATCGTTCCTGCTCACCGCCGCGCTTCCGGCGGGGCGCCTGCAGTCGGCGGGTCCTTACGACCCTGCGCGCAGCTACGAGCTGGCCGAACTCGCCGGGGTGCTCGACTTCATCAACCTGATGACCTACGACATGGGCACCGGTTTCTCCGCGGTTTCCTCGTTCAACGCGCCGTTGCACGAAGTCGCCGAGGATCCGCTGGATCAGCCGATGCGGCAATGGAACAACGTGGCGGGCGCGATCGACTACTACCGGCAGCAGGGCGTGCCCGCGCACAAGCTGGTGCTGGGCGTTCCGTTCTATGGCCGCGGTTTTCGGGTTTCCTCCGAGGCGGAGGATGGCCTGTACCAGGCCTACGCCGGGACGTTCGTTCCGGGCGCCTGGCGCGACATCAAGGCCGACCTGCTGCCGGATCCGCAATGGGAGCAGCACTGGCATCCGGTCGCGCAGTCGCCGTGGCTGTTCCATCGCGGCGAGCGGAAGTTCGTCAGCTACGAGGACCCGAAATCGATCGCGATCCGCGCACAGCTCGCCAGGGACCGCGGCCTGCTCGGCGTCTTCATGTGGGAACTCACCGGTGACGACGAGCAGCACGGCTTGTTGGAGGCGATGGCGCGGCCTTTCAGGGACGGACGCAACTAGGTCGTCCGCGGCTCGCTACGATCCGCGGCTGGACGTGCCGCATTTCCCTGTGCGGGCGCTACCGGCGCGTGTATCGCCACCGCATCGTCCCGCTCCTTGCCGGCTTTGATCCATCGACCTGCCGCGTCGCCCAGCAGCGCCACGCCGACGATGCCGAAGATCCACAGCGTCGCTTCGCGCGCGCCGCGGCGCAGGCGTTCGCGCCAGCGGGCGAAGCGCTCGTCGGTGCGGTGGCCGAGCAGTGCATGCAAGCCCAGCAGCAGCAATGGCGGCGCCACGAACACCAGGTTGTAGCCCACCAGCAGCGGCAGCCACTGCGCCGGGGACAGCTCTGCGGCGATCATCAGCGCGATGGCCGCGAAGTAGGGCAGTGCGGTCACCAGCTCCACCACCGTCACCGTCATGCCCAGTAGCGCGAAGGCCGCCAGTCGTCCGCTGGCCGGCGCGTGCGGCTCGTGCGCCTGGTGCGCACCGGACGGCGCGAAGATCGCATAGACCAGCAGCCCTGCGCCCAGCAGCGCCTGCAACGCCACCGCGACGGGATGGTCCAGCACGGCGGCCAGCGTATCGCGCGCGGCGGTGATGCCCAGCATCATCGCGATGCCCAGGCCGAGATAGGCGACCAGGATGCCGGCCACGTAGGCCAGCAGGCGCGGCGCGGCGCGCGGTTGCGACAGCAGCCACAGCGCCACCACCAGGGCGGACGGGTTCAGGCTGTCCAGCAGCGCCAGCGGCAACAGGATCGGCAGCAGGTTGTCCATGGGAATGCAGGCGAGGTGGGTAAACGCGCAGCGTAGAAGAAACGGAGGGCGGCGTGTCGACCTTTTGGCCCGTGCTGAAACGCGGAAAACGTGGGGCGTCCCGGCGCGTCGGGCGGGTGTGCCGGATGACCGGGTACCATCCCCCGCTGTGCATATCGGCGCGGGGAGGGCACTTGGTTTCATCTGCGGACATCGCCATGAGCCCGGATCCGGGCGTTTCGATGCGCCAGCGCGTGGGCCTGGGCCTGGGGCCGTTGCTGTTCGCATTGGTCTACTTGCTGCCGGCCCTCACCGGGCTCGACGATTCGCCGCGTGCGGTGCTGGCGGTCACGCTGTGGGTGGCCACCTGGTGGATCACCGAGGCGATGCCGATCCCGGCCACCTCGCTGATGCCGATCTTCCTGCTGCCGATCACCGGCGGCGCGGACGAGCGCACCGCCACGATGGCCTACGGCAACCCCATCGTCTTCATGTACATGGGCGGTTTCACCATCGCGCTGGCGATCCAGAAGTGGGACCTGCACAAGCGCATCGCGATGGCCATCCTGTCGATGGTCGGGGCGGGCGGGCAGCGGATCACGCTGGGCATCATCCTGGCGACGGCGTTCCTGTCGATGTGGATCTCCAATGCGGCCACCGCCTTGATGATGTTGCCGATCGGCCTGGCGCTGATCGAGGAGATCCGCCGGGAGCAACTCTACGACGAGGCGTCCCTGAAGCGTTTTGCGAAGGGACTGCTGTTGTCCATCGCGTATGCGGCCTCCATCGGCGGCCTCGCCACGCTGATCGGTTCGGTCCCCAATGCGGTGTTCGCGGCGGTGTCGGCGCAGAACCTGGGCCGGACGGTCACCTTCGCGGAATGGTTCTTCTTCGCCTCGCCGTTGACCGTGCTGATGCTGGCGGTGCTGTACTTCTACATGACCAGGCTGAAGTTTCGCGTGCGCCCGCGCCAGGACATCGGTGCCGGGTTCGCCCGCGAGCAGCTGCGGCGGTTGGGCCCGATGGCGTTCGAGGAGAAGGCGGTGCTGGCGGTGTTCGGCGCCGTTGGTGCGTTGTGGATCGGCAGCGGCTTCCTGCCTGCGCCGCTGCGGCTGTCGGACACGTCGATCTCGATGATCGGCGCGGTGAGCCTGTTCCTGCTGCCGGCCCGGCGCGGGCGGGGCCGCCTGATGGGCTGGCCGGACATGAAGAGCCTGCCGTGGGGGCTGCTATTGCTGTTTGGCGGCGGCCTGTCGCTGGCGGCCGCCTTCGAGAGTTCGGGATTGACGGCATGGTTCGGCGGCCTGCTGGGCGGCCTGCAGGTGCTGCCGTTCGCGCTGATCGTCGTGGCGTTGGCGGCGATCGTGCTGTTCATGACCGAGATCATGTCGAACACCGCGGTCTCCAACATGCTGATCCCGGTCGGCATCGGCCTGGCGCTCGGCATCGGCGCGGATCCGCACACCATCATGGCGGTCATCGCGCTGTCGGCCAGCTGCGCCTTCATGCTGCCGATCTCCACGCCGCCCAATGCCGCGGTGTTCAGTTCCGACTACATCACCATCGACGACATGGTGCGTGCCGGCTTCTGGATCAATATCGCCGCGGTGATCCTGATCAGCGCGTTCGTGCTGCTGTGGAGGCCGATCGCTATGCCTTGATGGCCCGCTCCAGCCATGCCCGCCACTTCGGTTCGCTCGCTGCGGCTTTCCGCTTCGCGTCGTCGCCATAGAGATACAGGCTGACGCTGGCATGCGTGCTTTCGCCCCATCGGTAGGTGCCGATCAGCGCCACGCCGGGCTCCGGAGCGTTCAGGCGCAGGACTTGATAGCGGTGCCTGGCGCTCTGATCGATCCGTTCGACCACGCCCGACAGGCGCTCCGGCGTCTCGGGTGCGGTGATCTCATCGCCGGAATTGGCGCCGGCGGTCCCGAAGAGTTCGGTCAATCGCCGCCAGACCTGCGACTCCGACGCCTCAACGCGCTCCATCGCACCGAACATCCCCGCCTCCCGTCCGGCGAAATGCGCGAGGTAGATCCGCAGCACCTCGAAGAACCCCGGCCAGCCGCCCTCGAAGCCTTCGAGTTGGTCGTCCCAGTCGTCGGTCGACGCGAACAGGGAGTGGACCATGCGCATCACGCAGCGATCGCCCGACCTGGCGGTGATGGTGATCTCGGTGGCAACGGGCGGCGCGCCGTCGCTCCAATCGCGCTCGACATAGCCGAACCGCAGCGGCGGCTCCCACGCCGTCACCTCCCCGGTGGAACTTCCCATGGCGCCGAGGTCGAAATGGAGGGTGCCGCCGACCCGTTCCTCGATCTCCGTTCTGGTGAACCAGGCCGAATTGCCCGCGCCCGTCGCCATTGCTTGCCACACTTGCTCCGGCGTGCCGGGCACCAGCAGTTCCATTTCAACCCAGCGTTTCCCGCTCTCGTCTTTCTTGATCGGCATGTTTCATTCTCCTCGTGGTTTGGCACCGGCGGGCGCGGGATAGGCGGCCACCACGAGCCGGTGCGGCCGGCCGCCCGACGTGCGTTCGTCGTGATAGCGCGCCGCCAGCGCTGCGACGGCGTTGGTCAGGTCCTCGGTGAAAGCAGCGCGATCGGCGGGCGACTTGAATCGGATGACCATATCGATCGACAGGGTGGCCAGCCGCTTGTTCCCGGTTCGCGCCGTCTGCCATAGCCGGCCGACCTCGCTCACGATCCGGGCCGCCAGGGCGATGAGATAACTGGCCGACAGGCGATCGTTGCTGCGCGCCGGATCGGCGCCGATGCAGCCGAGCGCGGCCGGCGAGACGACGTACGAAGCGGCCGTCGCGACGACCAGCCGCTCGGTCAGCCCGCCCCACTGGCGCTCCTCGATCGGCTCGACCAGCCCGTGTTCCTCCAGGGCCCTGAGGTGGTAGTTCACCTTTTGCCGCGCAAGGCCCACCTTGCCGGCGAGCGAGGCCGCCGACGCAGGCTCCGAAAGTGCGGCCAACAGTCGCGCCTTGATCGGATCCATGACCAGGGCGGCGGTTTGCGGAGCTTCGATGACGTGGAGATCGCGCATGGGGGCGTTATCGCATTGACAAATATTTTTGTCAATAGGCGGCAAAGAGGCGTTCGGCGAACGGGCGGGCGCCGCCGCGGGCGCAGCAGGGAATCAATGCTGCGTCGGCGCCGGTTGCGCGCGGCCGCTGCGGTAGGCCTCGTCGATCAGCTTCCGTACCTGGTCGTCGGCGAGTCGTGCCTGCGCTTCGATGCGCGTGCCCAGCGCTTCCATTTCCTCGCCGATCGCTTCCACCGGCTCGCTCGCGGCTTCCATCTGGCGGCCCAGAGCTTTCATCGGCTCGTGCTGCGCCTCCATGCGTTCGCCGAGGGCCTCGAGCGTTGCGCCGTGCCGCTCCATTTCCTGTTGCAGGGTTTCCTGCTGGCGCGCGAGTTCCTCCTGTTCGCGTTCTATCCGCTGCGCGTCCGCTTGCTCCGCGTCGTGCATGCGCAGGGCCAACGTCACCTGCCGTTCGGCCAGCGCCTCCATCTCCCCGCCCAGGGCGTCCATCCTTGCGGTGGCGGCGCGCGCCTCCGGCGATTCGAAGGCATCGGGTTCGCTGAGCGCCTGCATGCGCGCGCCCAACGCCTCCATGCGATCGCTGTGCGGCTTCATACGCGCGTCCAGCGCCTGCATCTGTCCGCTTAGCGCGTTGGTTTCGGCCCAGGCATCGCGGGCGCGGGCCACGGTGGCGACGTCACGCACCACCCAGGCCTTGCCGTCGCGGCGGAACCAGAGGAAATCGCCGTCGATGCGGCGTCGGGCGGCGCGGATGTCGTCGATATCATCCGTGTTGCCGGACATCGAGAATCCCTCGCTGTCCTTGCGCACCAGCGCATAGCTGAGGCGGTCGTCCTCGTCCGCGGCGGCCACGACCTGCACGCCCGGTTTCGCGGCGGGCGCTGGCAGGGCCTGCGCGGCCGCCATCGGCATGGGCGTGGACGTGGATGTGGACGTGGACTGTACGAGGGCTCCCGGTGGCAGGGGCGACATGCGGGCATGCGCGTAGAAGGCGGCGCCGGCCACGGCGAGCCCGACCAGCGGCAGCAACAGGATGCCGCTGACAGGGCGGTGACCGGGGCGGACGAGTCGTTGGATGCGGAACATGAGTTGACCTCCGCGCGCGGCGAGCGCGTAGTGGGGCTGCGGGACGGGTGATCGCGGGCAGGCATCGCGATCGAGTTCGGACAGGGCCAGCGCCAGGCACCTGGGTTCGCCCAGGGCCGTGGCGGCGAGATCGTCGGCGACGAGTTCGCGTTCGCTACGGATGCGGTGCGACAGCCACCACACCACCGGGTGATAGAACAGCAGCGCCTCGGCCGCACCCTGTAGCAGGTTGACCGCATAGTCGTGGCGGCGGATGTGCGCCAGTTCGTGCGCGATCAGGGCTTCGACCAGGTCCGCGGGCATGCGCGAGGCGATTGCCACCGGCATCAGCACCACCGGTCGCCACCATCCGGCGGTCACCGGGCTGTCGCCCACGTCAACCAGGCGTAGCGCGACCCGGCGGCCGATGCCGAGCCGCGGAGCGAGCCGGTCGACACAGGCCTGCCAGCGGCTGCCAGCTTCGGCATGCGCGTCGCGGCAGAGCCGGCGCACCCAGAGCAACCCGCAGGCCATCCGCAGCGACAGCAGGCACACACCTGCCGCCCACAATGCGACGATCCAGGGCAGGGCATCCACTGGTGGACCCGGCAGTTCCAGCAGCGCATCGCCTTGCATTGTCGGCGGCGCGGCGTCCATGCCGTCGGCTGCCAGCGCGACGCGCGCGGCCGGTGCAGATGCGGCGTCCGCGCCCGTCAGCGCATGGGCCAGGCGCCATGCAGGCAGCAGCATGCAGGCCAGTAGCGCCAAGCAGGCCACGGCATAGCGCGCCTGGGGCCTTGCATTGCGCAGCAGGATCAGCGCCAGCCAGGCCAGCAGGCCGACCAGCATGCCCTGCCAGAGGAAGTGCAGCAGCGCGAGCGCAAGTGCCGGCACCAGCACCGTCAGGGCGTCAGTCATCGCGGGTCTCCTCGAGGAAGCGTTGGATCTCTTCGCGTTCGGCGTCGCTGACGCGGCCGCCGCGCAGCGCGGCCAGCACCAGCGCCTTGCCGGATCCGGCAAAGGCCTTGTGGATCAGATCGTCGAGCAGCTTCGTCTGCAGCGAACCCTGCGGCTGCGCGGCCGAGTACACGTGCGAGCGCTGGCTCTCGTCGCGCTTGAGCAGGCCCTTGCCATGCATGACTTGCATCAGCCGCAGCACGGTGGCATAGGCCAGGTCGGGGCGCTCGTTCCGCTGCGCCTCATGGACCTGGCGCACCGAGGAAGGGCCCAGTTTCCACAGGGTGCGCAGCAGATCGAGTTCGGCGGGGGTGGGCTTGGGCGGGCGGGGCTTGGCCATCGCTAGTGCGCATGTGGTACGGGTGACGGCGCCACGGTATACCATCTAGACTGTTTTGTCTAGACTTTATTGTCTAGATAGGCGCACTCAAGATCCAGCAGGGGCTTGTGGTGGTCGTCGGTACGATGGCCTGCAGTGCATGCAAGCCCAGCAGCAGCGCTCTGGTGAGGTGACTTGGACCGCGGAACCGGGCCCGTAGCGCGGCCATGGACTGTCTGATCGCGGATTCAGGCGCATCTCAGGCAGATCTCGCGCCAAACGCGCCGCCGTTTCTGTTGGTCTCGCGCTCGTCCTTCAGGCGCGTGTTCTCGCGCATGTGGATCGTCCGGAGTCTCTGAATGTCGATTTGGTTGCCGAATCCGGCCCCGCTGGATCGTCTGAGAATGTTCGCCGATACGGCGAAACGTGACGAAAGTCCGCGCCGGGGCCTGCCCCGGCTCCCCGCATAGCGCTAATCTCGGCAGTGGCGTTATCGCCATCACGAAGGAGAATGGAATGTCTCGTACCCGTGTTTTCGTTCTTGCCCTCGCACTGAGCGCGACTGCGTTCGGAGCCGCCATCGCGAAGGAGCCACCCGATGGTCCCGGCGGCTCCTGGATCGAGTACACCTACTATGACGCGAATGGCGTGGCGATCGGCGGCAGATGGAAGGACTGCACCGGCCATATCGCCACTTGGGGTGCCTCGGGCGGCTCGCGCACGGAAGTGACCACCGGCCCCTGTCCCGGATAGGCGCTGTGCACGGCGGATTCCGTTCCGGCTCCGCAGAAGCAGAAGAACAGGGGTCACCGACCCCTGTTCTGCGTGCGGGAGTGACGGTTCAATGTTCTGCGGCTCCAGCAGCCGATGTATCGAACTCCTCGAACTGCCGCAGCTTCAGGCTGAGCTTGGTCGCCAGCTCGCGGTCCAGATAGGCCTTGTGCGAGAAGCCCACCACCACCAGCACGCGTTCGGGCTGCGTGGATGCGGCAGCGTCGAGGATGGCGCTGGCCATGCGCAGGTTGCGCTGTTCCCACATGGCGTAGCGGAAGCGGTCCAGCCCGCTGGGATGGTCCATGGTCAGCCAGGACCGCCATTGACCTGCATCGACTTCCAGCACGTCCGGTGAGTTGACCTCCCGGACCAGCCCGAGCAGGTCGCCCGCCTCCAACGCCCGCTCCGGCAGGGCGAACACGCGCTGCATCTGCGGTCCCTCGCGCCAGACCGCCTGGGCGGGATTGGCGAACACATCGTCGATGACGTCCTGTGGAAAGCCGAGGGTGCGGATGACCTCGTACTGGCTGTCGATGGGATGGATGCGCTGCAGACCGTGCCGGCGTGCCAGTTCCAGTGCCACGATGACGTTCTCGCGCTTCGACTGCAGCTCCTCGTCGAGCGCGGTGCGTACCGTCTCCGGCAGTCCAGCCGCCTGGCGCTGTTCCGGGTTGAGGTACGACCACTGCAGGACGGCGCTGTCGTATTCGTAGGCGGCCAGCATCTGGCCGACGAGTTCGGTACGTGCGTCGGCGGCCATCTCCGGTCCGGCCTCGGCCAGCAGCGCCTCCATGCGCCCGGCAGCGGTGGCGCGGTCGGTGCCCAGGTGCTTTTGCATGGGAGCGCCGTTCTCGACGATGCGCTTGCCGAAGGTATCGAGCACCCAACGGGCGGCTTCCGAGTGGTCGCGCTGCTCGAGCAGCAGGGCGATTTCGTCGGGTGGCAGCGATTCCACGGCGATCTGCGTCGGCGCGTAGCGGTCCAGCCGCTCGAGGGTGCTTTCGAGGTGGCGCGGCTCCATCTCCTTGAAGGCCGCGGTATGCCAGAAGCCGAGCACGAGCACTTCGCTTTGCGCGCGCGGGGTCACCGTATCCGCAAGCGCGCGCGCGACGGCTTCGCCGCGATGCTCGACAGGAGGATTCGCGGTCGCGGTGCTTGCGGCCAGAGGCGCCAGCAGCAGTGCAGCCAGCAGGTGTCGTCGCAGCCTGGACATCTCGGGCTCCGGTGTCGGGGTGGTGGCCTCAAGTGTGCCAATGCGCCGGCAGCGCCTCATGTGTGCATGGTCACCCTGACGGTGGTCACTGTCGGCCTCACCCCGCTGCGTCCGATGTCTGCTCGTGGCGTTTCTCGATTCCACCGAAGGCATCGGCGTTCTGCTCCTGTGGTCTGGACGGCGTGGCAAACGATGGCGTCGTTGCTCCGTCATGGAATGACGGACGCGGCCATTGTGATGTGACGACCCGACATCCGGTCCGAACGGTGCGTGGTTTCCGGGCCGTATCGCGCCGGCGGCATCCGCACCGCATGGCGCAGGAGCAGCGCAGGCGAACTCGCAGAGATGGAAAGGACGGAAAATGAACATGAAGGCGCGCTTTTCCCGAAGCAGCAGGTTCTGCTCACATGCGACAGCGCGCAAACGTGCATACTGCGTCGGCACCACGACGCAATGTCGTGACGGCGACTCAGCCGCGTCGCACCTCCACCCACTCTCCGCACTGAGCATCCTGCTGCCGTCGCTGACGGCAGCTTCGGCTTCGGCCGCCGTGCAGTCCGCTGGACGGTCTCATCTCATGCAGGAACCGGGCATGCAACTGAATTCATCCTCCATCGGCATCGTCGGCACGTCGCGCAAACCCGACGAGCACCGTGTCCCCATTCATCCCGAGCATCTGTCACGGCTGCCGGAGGACGTCCGTCGCCAACTGGTGTTCGAAACCGGCTACGGCACGCCCTTCGGAATTGCGGATGCGACCATCGCGTCGCAGTCGGGTGGCATCGCCCCGCGCGCCGCACTGCTGGCCGACGCCGGTACCGTGGTCATCGCCAAGCCGGTGCTCGCCGATCTGCAGGAACTGCGCGAGGGCGGGGTGCTGTGGGGTTACGTGCATTGCGCCCAGCAACGCGCCATCACCCAGGCCGCGATCGATCGCAGGCAGACCCTGATCGCCTTCGAGGACATGTTCGTCTGGAGTCCGGACGGCCGTATCGGGCGGCATACCTTCTACAAGAACAACGAAATGGCCGGCTACTGCGCCGTGCTGCATGCGCTGCAGCTCAAGGGCATCGATGGCCACTACGGCAACCAGCGCAAGACGCTCATCTTCAGCTTCGGTGCGGTCAGCCGCGGTGCCATCTATGCACTCAAGGCGCACGGCTTCCGTGACATCACCATCTGTATCCAGCGCCCCGACCACGAGGTGCGCGAAGAGGTGCTGGATTGCCACTACGTCCGCATCGAACCGGGCACGGAAGGCGAGGCCCGGATGATGGTCGTCCAGCACGACGGCAGCCGCCTGCCACTGGGCGACCTGATCGGCGAGGCGGGCATCATCATCAACGGCACCTTCCAGAACCCCGCCAGTCCGGTCGACTTCGTCACCCGCGACGAGGCCGATTGCCTGCGACCGGGTTGCCTGGTCATCGACGTCAGTTGCGATGAAGGCATGGGATTCTATTTCGCCAGGCCCACGACCTTCCGCGACCCGATGTTCGAGGTCGGCGGGGTCGATTACTACGCCGTCGACCACACGCCCAGCTACCTGTGGGAAAGCGCGTCGCGCTCCATCTCCGCGGCGCTGGTGGTGTATGTGGAGGCGATGGCGAAGGGCCGCGTCGGCTGGGAAAGCGATCCGACCCTGTCCCAGGCCGTGAACATCGACGGCGGTGTGATCCAGAAGCCGGCGATCGTGTCGTTCCAGAAGCGCCAGGCCGAATATCCGCATGCACCAGTCGGTCGGCTTGCGGCGTAAAGGCGGAAGCGGGAAGCGGCCGGGCCGCCGTCGGCCTTGCCACGCTAACCCCCAGTCTTGGCCGGAGGCTAGAGTGGCTTGCGGCCAGCGGTCAGTCCGGGATCTCCGGCTCCACCACCTGCGCCAGCAGCGACAATGATTCCTGCCATCCTAGGTGGCAGGCTTCCGCCGGGATCACGTCCGGTACGCCTTCCTGCACGATCTGCAGTTCGGTGCCGCAAGAAACGGCCTTGAGCGTGACGGTGACGGTCATCTCGCCCGGCAGGTTGGGATCGTCGAAACGGTCCGTGTGGCGGATGCGCTCGTTCGGCACGAGCTCCAGGTATTCGCCGCCGAACGCGTGGTGGTTGCCGGTACCGAAGTTGGTGAACGACATCCGGTAACGGCCGCCGACCTTTGCGTCGATCTCGTGCACCGTGCCGGTGAACCCGTGCGGCGGCAGCCATTTGCACATCGCTGCCGGATCCAGGAACGCGCGGTAGACGCGATCCGGCGGCGCATTCAGGACGCGGTAGAGACGGATGGTGCTCGGCATGACGATTCTCCTAAGACAGAGGACGACCCTCTGATTGAGCGACGAGCGGTGCGGGCGGAAATCGACATCAGCGCAAGCGCGTCGTATGTCGCCGGGAGCGCTGGGCCGTGAAGCCCCGTGACCGCAAGCACGCGTTGCGTTGCGTGGAAGCAGTGGCTCGGGCACGCCGCTGGCTGATCATGCGTGGACGCACGGCCTCGCACCGGCCAGTCAATTGGTTCCGGCATCAGTCGTCGTAGCCGAGTTTCGGATACCAGTCCTTGCCGCGACCTTCGGGGGTGACATCGAGGATCATCCAGATCGGCATCGGGTCAGGTGCGCCGCGCGGGTCCTGGCCCGGATCGGCCGTTTCGAATCCCATTTCGCCGCCCCAGAAGTGGCGGATGGTGCCATCGCGCCGGGTGAAGACGTTGAAGGCCGCATCGTCGCCGCCATCCTCACCGACGCCGTGGTAGTCGCGGCTGTAGCTGTCGTTAGTATCCGAATACAGCGCGAGGTCGCGCCAGCCGCGTTCCTGCTTGAATGCGACCAGGCGTTCGATCGGCGATCGCGCCACCACGGCCAGTGCCACCCGCTGTGCGATGTCACGCGCCTCGCCGTCCCAGGCGCTCAGCAGCGACGTGCACATCGGGCAGGGGCGTTCACGCTGCGGGCCGAACATGTAGCTGTAGACCACCAGTGTGTCCTTGTCGCCGAACAGGCCGGCGAAATCGACCGGGCCGCGTTCGCCCTCGAATCGGTAGTGTCCGGTCACCTCGCCGCCGGGCGGCAGGGCCCGGCGCTGCTCGGCGACCAGTTCCAGGTGCCGGCGCAGTTCGATCTCCTCGGCCAGCAGCGCCTGGCGCGCGCGGCGGTATTCGGCGCTCTCGTTCGGGAAGCGGTAGCGGTTGCGTTCGGCGAGTTCGGCGGCGGGGATGAGCGCGGGGTTGTTGGGCATCGTCGGCCTCCTGAAAGACGGATCTCCTGTCGGCGACGAACCGGAAAGGCCGGAATCGACATCCGAATGCGCGGACCGCATTCATCCGCCTCGACGCCCGACGTGGGCGGGCGCTGATCACGCCCCGCGTCGGCATCGGCTCCGTTCCAGCGCAGCCCAGGCATTCCATCATCGCGTCATGGCGGTCAGCGGCGTGACGAACGGCGCCGCAACGTCCGGCTGCCGCCAGCGCGGCTGACGCGCCATTCACTCGTCGGCGCGTAGGCTCGGCGGGCATCCGGATTGGCCGTAAACCGCAGGAGCCGCCGTGGAAGGCAAGCGCAAACCCCTGTGGACGGGTGTGGCGGCAGGCGTCGTAGGCACCCTGCTCGCGCTGTTCCTCGGTGCGCTGTTGGTCGCCTATACCGGCGCCTACAACATCGCCGCCAGCACCGGGCACACCGCGGGCATGCGCTGGCTGCTGGATCACGCGATGCACGCGTCAGTGCGTTCGCGTGCGCCGAAGGACGGCGTGGCGGCGCGGCTCGGGGAGGCGGATCTGGCCGCCGGCGCCGGCGAGTACAAGGCGATGTGCGAGCACTGCCATGGCGGCCCCGACACCGAACCGGCTGGGTGGAGCCGCGGCATGCGACCGCGCGCGCCGCACCTGACCGACGCTGCAAGCCAATGGGAACCCGCGGAAGTGTTCTGGATCGTCCGGCACGGCATCAAGTACACGGGCATGCCGTCGTTCGGCGAATCGCACGACGAGGCGACGCTGTGGAACATCGCCGCGTTCGTCGACCGGCTGCCGGCGATGACACCGGAGCAGTACCGCGCGTACGGCGACGCACATGGGCATGCCGGGACGTCCAGCGACGTACGCGAGAAAGCGGGGAATGCCGCGCACGGCGGCGCAAGGAAGGAATCCGCAACCGATGCCGGCCGCGAGCCGCACGCCCATGGCGATCGCCCGGCGGATCGGCATCACTGAGGCGGAGAGGCGCAGGCATGCAGATGTCCTACTGGCGTTTTGCCGCGATGGTCGCCACTGCGACGGTGGTGATGTTCGGGCTGATGTATCTCAACACCTACGTGCTCGACCACGTGCGGTGGAGCGAGATGCGGGCGTGGATGGCGCTGTTGATGGGCGCGACGATGGCCATCGTCATGCTTGTCTTCATGCTGAGCATGTACAAGCAGCGCAAGGTCAACATCGCGATCTTCGCCGGCAGTGCCGTGTTGTTCGCACTGTGCATGTGGCTGGTGCGCAGCCAAGCGACGGTGAGCGACGTGGACTACATGAAGGCCATGGTGCCGCATCACTCGATCGCGATCCTGACCAGTACGCGGGCGCAGATCAGCGATCCGCGCGTGCGCAAGCTCGCCGACGAGATCATCGCGGCGCAGCGGCGCGAGATCGCCGAGATGAAATACCTGATCGATCAACTGGAGTCCGGTGCGGGCGAGATGGACGCGCTGCAGGAGGCCGAGGCGCAGCCGCGCCTCGTCACTGCGCGCGAGGCGGTCACCAGCACGGAGGTCGCGATGACCGACCTGGAGGAACTGGACGAGGCGGAGATCGAGCGCGTGCTCGGTCGCATGCCGCGCTGCAGCTTCCGCTATTCCCGCGCCGCCGGGCCGGTGCTGGCCCTCGCGATGCCTGCAGCCGCGTCCAATGACACCAAGGGCGTGGTCAAGCTGCACGGCCGCCTGGTCGAGATGAGCGGGCGCTATGCGGCGAAGCCGTCGCCCGCCGTCGCCGTCACGTTGTCGGCGGACGGCATGGAAGTCGTGGTCGAACCGGGCGCGGGCAGCGGTCCATCCGTCGTGGACGGCGACACGCGCGAGGCCGATGCGCATCTGCGGCTCGAAGCGGGGCTGGCGGTCGGCTACGGTGGCTTCTACGGCTGCGATGCACGCACAGTGGAACGGTAGCGGGAGTGAGCCCGTCTCGACGGCCGCGGCGGGCATCCCGGCCGTGCTTCCAGCCCGGATGCCTGATTGCATTGACGTCGTCCATTTGTCTGACTAAAGTCAGCTAAATGGACGAGCACCAGATTCGGCAGGTTCGCGATTTCAATCGCACGGTGACGCGGCGGATCGGCGTGCTGACCGACGACTATCTCGGCCGCGGGCGCCCGTTGGCGGAGTCGCGGTTGCTGTTCGAGATCGGCCGAGGCGGCGCGGAGATACGTGATCTGCGTGCGCGGTTGTCGCTGGATTCCGGCTATCTCAGTCGATTGCTGCGCTCGCTGGAGGCGCAGGGGCTGGCGAAGTCGCGACGCGCGTCCGCCGACGCGCGGGTGCGGCAGGTCATGTTGACCCGGAAGGGGTTGCGGGAAATCGAGGCGCTCGACCGCCGCTCGCAGCAGTTCGCGACCTCGCTGTTGGCGCCGCTGGGTGCGGTGCAGCGCGAACGCTTGACCGCGGCGATGGCCGAGGTGGAGCGGTTGATGCGCGCGTCCGCGGTAGCGATCGAGCCCGAGGACCCCGGCAGCGCCGATGCGCGGGCGTGCATCGGGGCATATCTGTGCGAGCTGGACGAGCGCTTCGAGACAGGCTTCGACGCGACGCGCGGCCCTTCGGCCGATCCCGATGAACTCGTGCCGCCCGCGGGCCTGTTCCTGATCGCGCGCCTGGACGACGATCCCGTCGGCTGCGGCGCGCTGAAGGTCACCGGACGCGACGTCGGGGAGATCAAACGCATGTGGATCGCGCCTTCGGCGCGCGGGCTGGGCATTGCCCAGCGCCTGCTGGAAACGCTCGAAAATCATGCCGTCGCGCTGGGCGTGGACAAGCTGCAGCTGGACACGAATCGCACGCTCACCGAAGCCCGCGCACTGTACGCGCGCAACGGATACCGCGAGATCCCGCCGTATAACGACAATCCCTACGCCCATCACTGGTTCCAGAAGCGCGGGTTGCAGCGGCGGACGTAGCCGGGGCGCCTGCCGGCGATGTCCAGGCGCCTGCTCCGCCGGACTTTCAGAAGGCATGGCGATTCGCGATTCCGGTGATTGCCGCGTCCCGCCGTTTCGGTGAAGGCCGGGACCCGTCCCGCAGGATCGTGCAAACGATGCGGAGTTTCCGTCTACCGCCCGGTCGGCGACGGGCGCGATGCTGTGCGCAACCGGCACGTGCCGCAAGGGAGAACGCCATGACCATTCGCGACAAGATCGTCCTCGTCACCGGTGCCAGCAGCGGCATCGGCGAAGCCATCGCCAGCCATCTCGCCGACGCGGGCGCCACCGTGGTCGCCGGTGCACGCCGGCTCGACCGTCTCGAGCGCCTGGCCGCCCGCGCCGTCACCGGCGGCGGCCGCCTGCACGCCCGCGCCGTCGACGTGACATCGCGCGAGGAGGTCGAGGCCTTCGCCGCCGCCGCCGTGGCGGAATTCGGGCGGATCGACGTACTGGTCAACAACGCCGGAGTGATGCCGCTGTCGCCGCTGCGCGCGCTCAAGGTGGACGAGTGGAACCACATGATCGACGTCAACATCCGTGGCGTGCTGCACGGGATCGCGGCCGTGCTGCCGCGCATGGAGGCACAGGGTGCGGGGCACGTGATCAACATCGCCTCGATCGGAGCGCATGCGGTGTCGCCGACGGCGGCGGTCTACTGCGCGACCAAGTACGCGGTCTGGGCGATTTCGGACGGCCTGCGCCAGGAGACCGAACGCTTGCGCGTGACCGTGGTGTCGCCCGGCACGGTGACCTCCGAACTCGCCGACACCATCACCGACGCCACCGCGCGTGAGGCGATGGAAGCCTTCCGCAGGGTGCGGATCGAGCCCGAGGCCATCGCGCGCGCGGTCGCCTACGCCATCGACCAGCCCGAGGACGTCGACGTCAGCGAGATGATCGTTCGCCCCACCGCCAGCCCGCATTGAGGTGCCGTGATGAAGCCTGCATCGCTCGTTCTTGCCGTGGTCCTGTTCCTGGTGCCGCTGGCGGCCGCTGCCGGGGCGACGCACCGGAGTGCCGAGGAGGCGGCCAACCTTGCGCGAGTCGAGCGCGCCTTTGCCGACTGGAGCAGCGGTCGCGGTTCGATCTTCGTCCTGCTGTCGCCGGACGCGACCTGGACGATCCTCGGGCCCACCCCGAGCGCCGGCACCTATGATCGCCCCACGCTGCAGCGCGATGTCCTCGTGCCGTTCAACGCGCGCCTGGCCTCGCCCCTGGTGCCGGTGGTACGCAGGCTATACGCCGACGCAGATACGGTGGTGGTGCTGTTCGAGGCCAGCGCGACCTTGCGCGACGGCGGACATTACGAGAACAGCTACGCCTGGTTCCTGCGACTGCGCGACGGCCTCGTCGTGGAAGTCACCGCCGTGCTCGACCTGCACGCCTACGACGCGGTAGTGGGGACATCGGTGCAGTAGCGGCGGCGGCTTCGCCTGGGAATCCCGGCTTGCGGCCGCGCCGTGGCGCAATGCTAGAGTGCACCGCCTTACCCAATGCCACTGCGGAGCGAGCGACGCGATGACGACCCAGGCCACCTATCCGATCGGCACGCCCGGACGCCCGTGGGGCGCCACGGAGAAAGCGGACTGGCTGTCGCGGCAGCGCCGCAAGCGCAGCTTCGAGACGGACGTACTGGCGGCGGTCGAGCGCCTGCGCCCAGGCTTCGACGTGGAGGAGTACGGCCGCCTGGACTACGGCCCCGACCGCTATCCACTGCTCGCCGTCAGGAGTCGTGACTGGCAGGACGGGCTTCCCGCCGCACTGGTGACCGGTGGCGTGCATGGCTACGAGACCAGCGGCGTGCATGGCGCCCTGCAGTTCGTCGAGCGGCACATGGCCGGCTACGCGGGCCGGATCAACCTGCTCGTCGCGCCCTGCGTCAGCCCATGGGCCTACGAAAGGATCCAGCGCTGGAACATGCATGCGGTGGACCCGAACCGCTCGTTCCGCGACGACAGTCCGGCGCAGGAGTCGGCGGCGCTGATGCGCCTGGTGGCGCCGCTGCGTGATCGTCTGCTGGTGCACGTCGACCTGCACGAGACCACCGATACCGACGAGTCCGAATTTCGCCCGGCGCTGGCCGCCCGCGACGGCGTTGCGTACGTGCCCGACGAGGTCCCCGATGGTTTCTATCTGGTCGGCGACAGCGACAATCCGCAGCCGGAGTTCCAGCGGGCGGTGATCGCGGCGGTGGCGCAGGTCACCCATATCGCGCCGGCCGACCGCGACGGCGCGATCATCGGCTCGCCCATGGTCGCCCCGGGCGTCATCAACTATCCCGTCAAACGGCTCGGCCTGTGCGCGGGCATCACCGATGCCCGCTACGTGACGACCACCGAGGTCTATCCCGATAGCCCGCGGGCGACCCCGGAGCAGTGCAATGCCGCGCAGGTGGCGGCGGTATGCGCGGCGATCGACTTCGCGTTGGCGCACATGCACACGGAGTAGGGCTCCCGGCTGGGTCCTGCGCTTGACGGCCACCGGCCGCTTGCGATGATGTGCGCCCGGAGACTGGAGGCGAGGCGATGATGGTGATCCGGGACGCGACCCTTGCGGACGTTTCACCGCTGGCACGGCTCTGGTTCGATGCCTGGCAGGATGCGCACGCGGCGATCCTGCCGGAGGCGCTCAGGCGCATCCGTACGCTCGAAAACTTCAGCGAGCGTCTGCTGGCGGCGCTCGGCGACGTGCGCGTGGCGGTGGATTCGGCGGGGGCGACGCTCGGCTTCTGCATCGTGGACGGCGACGAACTGTCGCAGTTGTTCCTGTCCGCGGCTGCCCGCGGCACGGGCGTCGCGGCGGCACTGGTGGCGGATGCGGAGACGCGCATGGCGGGATCCGGTGTCGGAACCGCATGGCTGGCCTGCGCCATCGGCAACGATCGCGCCGCCCGGTTCTACGAGAAGTGCGGCTGGCGGTGCCAGGGAAACATGACCAGCCGCTTGCCGGTGCCCGGCGGTATCTTCGAACTGGAGGTGTGGCGCTACGAGAAAATGCTGCGCCCCGCCAGGGAAGGATCGGCCGTGCCTGGTGCGTCGTCGCCGGACCGGTGACGACGGCCAGCCGGCCAGGTGCGGTCCCGCAAGGAAGCGGTGTAGCCACGCGGTTCCCGAAATGCGCCGGGTGAAGGTCCGATGCGGCATCACCGGCGGGCATGCCGATGTTGCGCAGCACCCGTTCAGACTATGATCCGTCCGGCGCGGATGTCCGCTCCACAGAACGATGCGGCGTACTTGCTGTTCCGATCCGGCGTGGCTCCGATTCGATATCGCGCCATGCCGAGGTGATCGGATGCGGCCTTGTGAAGGAGAGACGATGCAGCGGTTGAAGTCGGTAGGCATGATCTTGGCGCTTGCCGCGCCCATGGCGGGCGCGGCGCAATCGGGGGTGAACGTGGAACTGGACAACAGGCCGGCGCTGACGCTGTCGGCGGCGAAACAGATCGCGGAGGCCGCGGAAGCCGAAGCGGTGCGGAACGGGTGGAGGGTCGCGATCGCGATCGTCGACGACGCGGGGCGGCTGTTGTACTTCCAGCGCATGGACGACATCGCCAACGCCAGCGTCGACGTAGCCATGGCCAAGGCGCGCCACGCGGTCAACTATCGGCGCGACACCCGTTTCCACCAGGATCTGCTGGAGAAGGGCAATCACGTGGTGCTGGCCCTGCCGGACGCCATGCCGCTCGAGGGAGGCTTGCAGCTGTCGGCCGGTGGCCGATTGGTCGGTGGCATCGGGGTGTCCGGGGTGCAGTCTTCTCAAGACGGCGAGATCGCGAAGGCCGGCGCCGACCTGCTGGCGAAGTAGCGCCGGTGCATTCGAGCCGCGGAGAATTGGGCGGCTCCGCCATCGAGAGCCGGCGATTGACACGTCCCGTGCGCCGATTCAGGCTCTTTGCTGTTTCAAGTCCGGGTGCGTGTCGATGAAAGCCTTGCTTTGGACGTTGCTGCTGGCCTGCGCGTGCCCGGTTGCGGCTGCGGACCTGGCCATTGTTGGTGCGCGCATCTATCCGGCGCCGGAAGCGGATCCGGTCGAGCGCGGCACGGTTCTGGTGCGCGACGGCCGTATCGTGGCGGTAGGTGCATCGGACGAGATGGAGGTGCCGGACGGGATCGAAGTGATCGACGGCAACGGCAAGGTCGTCACCGCGGGGTTCTGGAACAGCCATGTGCATTTCCTGGGGCCGGTGACGCGTGAGGCGGCCACCCGCCCGGCGCAAGAGATGGATGCGGTGTTACGGCACATGCTGACGCGCTGGGGCTTTACCACGGTGTTCGATATTTCTTCGTTCAACGGCAACGCGGCGGCGCTGCGCAGGCGCATCGAGGCGGGCGAGGTCGTCGGGCCGCACATTCTTCACGTCGATACGCCGTTCTTTCCCGAAGACGGAACGCCGGTCTATGTGCGCGACCTGCTGGAGGAACTCGGCGTGCCGAGTGCGGAAGTGGCCAGCCCCGAAGAGGCAAGCGGGCGCGCCGCGCGGCAGCTGGCCGCCGGCGCCGACGGAGTCAAGTTGTTCGCCGGGGCCATCGTCGGCGGGGAGATCGAGGTGTTGCCGATGAAGGTCGACATCGCCCGCGCGGTGGTGGAGGAAGCGCACCGCGTGGGCAAGCCGGCGTTCGCGCATCCGACCAACACGGAGGGGCTGGAGGTCTCGATCGCGAGCGGGGTGGACGTGCTGGCGCACAGCACACCGTTCTCGGGTCCCTGGGACGAAGCGCTGGTGCAGCGTCTGCGCGCCGCGGAGATCGCGCTGATCCCCACCTTGACCCTGTTCGAGGCGGAGCTGCGGCGCGAGGATGCGCCAGACCAGGTGGTCGAGCGTTTCATCGCCGACGCCACCCAGCAGGTGCGGGTGTACACGCAGGCCGGCGGCACGGTGCTGTTCGGCACCGACGTGGACTACATCTCACACGTCGATACACGCCGCGAGATCGAGCTGCTGGCGGTGGCGGGCCTGGACTGGCGCCAGGTCCTGGCAACGATGACCACCGCGCCGGCCGACCGCTTCGGTCACGGTGAGCGCAAGGGGCGCATCGCCGCGGGAATGGAAGCCGACCTGGTGGTGCTGGGCACCGATCCGGCACTGGACATCACCGGCCTGAGCGACGTGCGGGCGACGATCCGGGGAGGACGGGTGATCCATCGCACGGCGGATTGATTGCCGCCACCAGGCAGCTTGCTCGCTGGCGGATTGCGGTTGCGTAAAAAAGGTGCAGGGCGAGGCCCTATGATCGCCAGCGACACCATCACGGAGTGCGGCCATGTATGCGGTTTTCAGGCAGACGCAGTATTCCCCGGACGTTCCGGTCCATCGGACCCCGGAGTTCCGCGAGTTCCAGCAGGTACACGCGGAGCGTCCCGGATACCAGGGCACGGTGGTGGCGGATGTCGGCGACGGTAGGCTGCTGACGGTGACGCTGTGGCAGACGGCCGAGGACATGCAAGCCGCCCGGCAGGCACTCGGGCCGGTCGTCGGCCGCCTGCTGGATCCGCTGATGACCGCGCCGTCGATCCTGCTCGGCACCGGTGAAGTGCTGGTCAGCGATATTGCCGACAACCGGGACCGGTAGGCAGTGCGAACGCGGTCGGTGAATCCGGAGTGCCCTCAGGCCCCTGGCTTCAGTGGTGGCAGCTTGAACCGCAGGACCCGGCCGACCAGCGACATCGCGCGCATCACCTTCGCGGTCTTGGCGTCGGCGGGAAAGAACGACTCGATCGCCAGTTCCGACAGCGTTACCTCGACGGGCGTGCCGAACACGGTGGTGGTGCTGAGAAAGGAAAGTTCGCCGGCTTCGCTGCGCAGGCGCATGGGCACGGCGATGGCGGTCGGGTCGGGCGATTCGTCGTGATCCGGCGCCGGATAGGACAGTAGCTCCTGCAGCAGCTCGTCGAGGACGGGGTCGCCGCTGGTCTCGACCTGCCTGCGCAGGCGCTGTATCAGGTGCGCGCGCCACTGGCCGAGGTTGACGATGCGCGGTGCCACGCCGTCCGGGTGCAGGCTCAGGCGCAGCACGTTGATCGGCGGCTCGAGCAGCGCCGGCGCCACGCCCCGGAGAAACGGCACCAGTGCACGGTTGGCCGCGTGCATCTGCCAGTGGCGGTCGACGGCGAGCGCCGGATACGGCTCGTGGCCGCGCAGCAACAGGGCGATCGTCCGCCGCGCCGCCTCCAGGTTCGAGTCGTCCAGCGCATGCTCGCCGTAGACCGGGGCGTAACCCGCCGCGGTGAACATGCGGTTGCGATCGCGCAGCGGAACGTCGAGCCGGTCCGACAGCCGCAACAGCATCGCGCGGCTGGGGACGGAACGGCCGTTCTCGAGGAAGCTCAGGTGGCGCGACGAGATGTCGGCCAGGCCGGCGAGGGCTTCCTGCGAGAGCAGTCGCCGGCGGCGCCAGTCGCGCAGTTGCTCCCCCACCGGGGGGCGTTCGGATGCGGAAATAGTCATATGTGGACGATAGCCGATTGCGGGTCGCGGCCGTCATTACCTGCCAGGTAATGGTTTCGGGTGCGGCCGCGGTCCAGCATTGTCCCGAACCGATCACGATCCGACCTTAAGGAGTCCGCCATGTCGTTGCAACGCACATTCGCCAGCCCGAACTTCCTGCCCCGCCTGCTGCTCGCGGACGGTCTCGCGACCGGCGCCACGGCCCTTCTGCTGCTCACCGCGGCCGACGTACTTGCGCCGCTGCTGCAACTGCCAGCGGGCCTGCAGCGCATCGCCGGCCTGATCTGCGTGCCCTTCGTGGCATGGGTGCTCATGCTCTCGCGCCATTCCACGGTGCCGCGCGGCGCAATGAACGCCGTGATCGCGATCAACCTCGCCTGGGTGGCCGGCAGTGCATGGGTGGCCTTCGGCGGCAACTGGCAGCCGAGCCCACTCGGGGTCGCCTTCGTCACCGCGCAGGCGCTGGTGGTGCTGGCCTTCGCCGAACTCGGCTGGTTCGGCCTACGTGCCTCGCGCCGGACTGCGCCCGTTCCAGCCTGAGCTCGGGCGGCTGCATCGGTCGACATCGCCGGCCCGGAAGCACGAGGCCGGCGACGTCCCGCAAGCCCTGCTAGTGCGCCGAGCTGACGCTGCTGAGCACGAAACCAGCGGAAGATCATCGGCCATTCGACGATCATCCGCGCCGTGATCGCCGACGATCGTTACCCCGATCGCGCTCAACCGGGCGCGATGTCGCGTGGATCGAGAAAGCGAACGACCGAAGCAGATCGGTCGATATCAACGCCTCCGGACAAGAAGAGGCGGAAGGCCGTGGGAACGGATTCGCACACCGGCTCAACTGCTCCTCGGTGCGTTCGGGCCTGCTTGCGCGCGCAGTGCCACAACGATCACACAATCGCATCGCGACGCGCAGCTTGCGACCAACGGCTTATGGATGCTCCCGGCATGCCGTGCTAGCTTGTTTTCGGAGAGGTATTTCAGTTGGCCGTCATGCGTTTGCGCTTGGCGGTCCTTGCATTTTTCCGGGAAATCGAATGTCCTACCCGACGCAGAAGCGCGGTCCGCGCTCCCGTGCACGAAGCTATGCGTGCCATCCGCCGCTGCCGCCGCTCTGGCAGCAATCCATCATCGACAATGCACGCCTCGAGGTTCGGCGCCTCGAGTCGCAGCGGCGCTTGAAGATGCTGTCGCTGTCCGTCGCGACCGCGGTGATGACGGGGGCGTTCGCACGGCCCGGCGCCGTGCATGCGGTCGACTACCAGGATACGATCACCGGCGTCGCCGACAACGATCGCGATGGCGGCAGCGGCGGTTACGACCCCGGCTACGACATCGTCGAGCAGGACGGCATGCTGCATTACCGCTTCGCCGATGGCGACAGCGTGGCGTTGGAAGGCGTCGACAACGACGTGCATGCAATGTCCATCACCAGCGGCAACCCGCCGGTGGCGCTCGACGTGGTCGGCGGCGGATGGCTGGAGCTGTCGGCGATCCGCGGCGAGAGCAGCACCGTGGGCAGCGCGGTCGGCATCCTCAACGACGGCAATACGGTCACCGTCAATGGCAACACCAGGATCTCCACCAACGCCAACGACCTGGATTTCGGTATGGTCCGGGGTAACGGTGCGCAAGGGGTGATCGGCCGCGGCCGCAGCACCACGATCTTCAACGGCGCCACCGACATCCACGCCCGTACGCAGGGCCATGCGCGTGCGGTCTGGGCCGATAGAACCAGCGCCATCATCTTCAACGGCCCGACCACGATCCTGGCCGAGAGCCGCGGCACGCTCGATGCGGTCTACAGCTTCGATGGCCGCATCACCTTCAACGGAGACACCACCATCTCGGCGCTGTCGATCTGGCCCAGCGACAACGCCCATGCGATCTACAACGACGGCGTCGGCAGCCGGCTGACGGTGAACGGCGACCTGTCGCTGACCACGGTCGCGATGGGCTCGACCGCATTCGGCGTGCGCAACCAGGGGAACATGGAAGTCAACAGCGACACCACGGTCGATGTCCAGGGGCCCCGCTCCACGCACGGGATCGCCAACACGCATTGGCGGGCGCGGATGACCTGGAATGGCGACGTCGACGTGCGCGTACGCAGCGAAGGGCCGGAAAACGGCTACACGCCGTTCGGCAAGCCCTCCGGACTCAGCAACGACCGCTCGCCCGGTGCGGTGATGACGTTCAACGGCGCCGTCAATGTCGATGTCGTCTCGGAAGCGGAAACCTACGGCACCGTCAACAGCGGCATCATCGACTTCACCTCGCCCACCGCACCGGTGTCGTTCACCGTCGCCGCCGCTTGCGACCCGCCCAACACCCCGAATTGTGACCGTGACGTGTACGGCGTCCGCAACTTCGGCACTGTCAACGTTGCCGGCGGCTTGACCGTGTCGACGACCGCGGCCGGCACCGGCGCTGCGTACTCGATCTGGAGCGTGCCGATCGACATCCAGGACGCCAGCGTCACCGTCAACCAGGCAGGCGGGCAGCGCGTGCAGCTCGACGGCGACATCGCGACCGCGACCGCGACCGAAACCGCCAACGGCAACATCGGCTCGGTCGACATCAATTTCGACACGTCCGATTCCTGGCTGCGCGGCATCGTCGTCGGCCGGCAGACCGATGCGGGATACAGCGTCGGCGGGACCGACCTGGAATTCTCCGGCGGCGCTGCGTGGATTCCGCAGGGCGCCGGCACGTTGAGCAACGATTTCGGCACGGGCTCGTTGGCCATCGGCAACGGCGGCACGATCGATATGGCCGGGCACTGGGGCGGCTTCGAACCCGGCGCGGTGCCGGATCACACTTATCGCACGCTGGTCGTCGACAGTAGCAGCGGCGCCAGCGCGACCCTGGAAGATGGCGCGAGGTTCATGCTGCTCAGCGACATCACCGGCATCTCCGGCACGGCCACAGCCGACCGGATCGTGTTCGGCAGCGGCATCGCGGCGTTCTCCGCGACCGGTACGCAGAACGTCGCCATCGTCTACGACCCGGTGCTGGACGACACCTCCTGGGTCGACGCAACGGCCCTGCGCGACGGCACCACGATCGAGGCCGCGGTGCCGATCGACATCGTCGACGCCAGCGCCGCCGCCGGCGGAGATGCCGCGTTCTCCTCCGTGGCGGGCCTGGACCGCGAGTGGAGCAACACCTTCGAGAACGCGCTGGTACGTTTCGCATATGCCCCGCAGGTGGCACTGAGCGACGACGGCAGCAAGGTCGTGCTGACCGGCATCGCCATCCGGGGGACGGATGACGGTGGCGGCGGCGATCCGGTCGGCGGCGGCGATCCGGGCGGCGGAGAAGATGGCGGCGGCGAGACCGGTGGCGGCGAAACCGGCGGTGGCGAGACCGGCGGTGGTGAGACGGGTGGTGGTGAAGGGACCGGTGGTGGCAACGGCGACGGCGGTGGTTCGGATACGGGCGACGGTACGGGCGGCGGAGCCGTCGGGATCCGGCCGTCGGAAACCGTCCTGACGGCGGCCGAGGCCGTGGACAGCGCCGTCGAGCTGTGGAAGCTCGGCGAGTCCGGCGCCCTGCGGCGCGTGCAGGGTCTGGTGCGCGGCGGCGATGCCGACCGCGCCGGCGTCTGGGCGCGGATCGACGGCGGCAGGCTGACCGCGGATTCCGCGTACTCCCGCGGTCATCGCCAGGACTACAGCGGCGTGAGCGCCGGCGCCGATCGTCGCTTCGCGCTCGGTGCCGGTGCCAACTTCACCGGCGTCAGCGCAGGCCGCATCCGTTCGACCGCGGACTACGCGCAGGGCAGGGGCGAGCTGACCGGGACCACGGTCGGCCTCTACAGCACCTGGATCGCCGACGGCGGCGCCTACGTTCTCATCGGGGCCGAAACCACTTCGCTGGAGAACCGCTACACGGCCCGCGATTCCACCGGTACCGACATCGCCGGACGCTACCGGACCCGCGCGCGACGGCTGCACGCCGAAGGCGGGTATCCGTTCCGGTTCGCGCAGTCCTGGTACGTCGAACCGCAGCTCGGCGTGTCCGTCGGCGTCGTCGACGGCCGCGAGCATGTGACCAGCAACGGCGTGCGCGTCGCCCACGACGATTACGACATCTCGTTCGCGCGCGCCGGCGTCGCCGTCGGACGGACGTTGCAGGGCCCGCGGCTGGGCGGCAATGCGTACGTGCGCGCGTCCGCGCGGCACGACTTCGGCGACGATCCGCGCATTGCGGCTTCCCGCGACGGCGGTGGCATCGTTCCCGAGACCGCCGACCGTACCGGCACCGGCGGCGAGTTCGCGGCGGGCGCCGATCTCGCCGTCGGCGCACGCACCGGCCTGTTCTTCGAGGCATCGCGGACGACCGGCACCCGGACCGAACGCGACTGGGGCGTCCGCGCCGGATTGCGCTACAGCTGGTAGCGTGTCGGCCTCATGAAGAAGCGCGTGCCCGGCGCGAGGCGGCGACCGGCTCGGGAGATCGGGCGCGCGCGTCGTCTCCGGAATAAACCACGGAGGCGAAGCGCCATGCGCGCGGCGTCCCGTTCCGGCTTTCGGTCCGCACCGATGGGATCGGTCGCGTCCCCGGTCACATCACATGCGCCATGTAGAGCAGCTCCGGTTGTGTCAGCCGTTCGAACTCGGCGTATGGCATCTGTACCACGTCGGTGTGCGAGCCGGCGTTGAACGCGATTTCACCCGCGTCCATGGCCAGGCGCGCGTCGACATACACCGGAACCCCGTAGAGATTGCCGAACGGCGGCATCGCGCCGAGTTCGCAATCGGCGAACACGTCCTTGAACTCGTCCTCGCTGGCGAGTTCGACTTCGGGTCCGCCCAGCGCACGCGACAGCCGCGTCAGGTCGACGCGGTAGGCGGCCGGCATCACCAGCATCGCCAGCTTGCCGTCGACCTTGAGCATGACGGTCTTGGCGAAACTGCGGTTGCCGACGTGCGCGGCATTGGCGGTCTGGCGTGCGGTGACGGTGCGATCGTGGGGGAGCGTGGTGTACGGCGCGTGGCGTTCGTCGAGAAAGCTGTGCAGGCGTGGGGAGATCATGGTCGCCTCCGTTGCGGCGCGGCCGCCATCCGTGCAGCGGTGCCGTGTGGTGGGCTGAATGCGCGCATCTGGCGTCGCATGGCTGCTGCGTGCGCGTGACGCACCCGCGAGCGCAGCATACTCCCTGTTCCGGCAGCGCGCTGCCGCGACACTTGGCGCTCCTTTCACGGTACCGGCGGTAGAGTCGAATTTCTTTACGGAGGAACGCGAAATGAAAGTCAGCGAGATGATGACACGCGATGTCCGCGTGGCCTCGCCCGACCAGACGATCCGCGACGCCGCAGCGGTGATGGCAGAGCAGGACGTCGGCAGCCTGCCCGTCGGAGAAAACGACCGCCTGGTCGGCATGATCACCGACCGCGACATGGTCGTGCGCGCAATCGCGAAAGGGCACGGCGCCGACACGCACGTGCGCGACGTGATGACGGACGACATCAAGTACTGCTACGACGACGAGGACGCCGACCGGATCGCCCGCGACATGGCGGACCTGCACCTGCGGCGACTGCCGGTGATCAACCGCGACAAGCGGCTGGTCGGCATCGTGTCGCTGGCGAACGTGACACGGACCGGCGACGGCAAGGCCGCCGAAACGGTGCTGCAGGGCGTGGCGCAGCCGCACTGACGGCGACTCAGCGAGGCGGCTGGACCACTGCGTCTACCGGACGACCGAATTCAGTCTGGCTACCCATGTGGGAGCGACGGAAGTCGCGACCCGGTGGTGTCGCGACTTCCCGGCGGTGGCATGTCACGCCACTCTCGCAAGAGCGAGGCGGTAAGCTCCAGTGCCGGGCGCGTGCGCGCCCATCCAATGGAGATCGCTGGATGCCGGTTGCACCGACCCGCCGCCGCTTCGTCAAGGCCGCCCTCTTGGCAACACTCGCGCCCGCGCTCGCCCGGGCAGCGGCCACGCCAGTCGTGGCCAGCGGGTTCGGTCCGCAGTCGACGGCCGAGGAAGTCACCCGCGGGCTGGACCTCACCGGCCGTACCGCCGTGGTCACCGGCTGCAACTCCGGGATCGGCTTCGAGATCATGCGGGTGCTGGCGTTGCGCGGCGCGCACGTCATCGGCACCGCGCGCACTGCGGAGAAGGGGCGCGAGGCCTGCACCCGCGTGCAGGGCAGGGCCACGCCGGTGGTGCTGGAGCTGACGGATTTCGATTCGGTCGTCGCCTGCGCGACGCGGATCGAGGGGATGGGCGTACCCGTCGACATGCTGGTCTGCAACGCGGGTATCGTGCTAGGCGAACACGAGCAGGTGCACGGGCTGGAGAAGCAGTTCGTGGTCAACCATCTCGGCCACTTCCTGCTGACCCATCGCCTGCTCGACCGGGTGCGCGAAGCGCCGCAGGGTCGGGTGGTGGTGCTGGGCAGCGGCGACCATCACCGCGCGCCGCCCGGCGGGATCCAGTTCGATTCGCTTTCGGGCCAAGGTTGGCATGCGCGCGGCTACAGCCACTCCAAGCTGGCCAATGGGCTGTTCTCGCTGGAACTGGCTCGGCGCCTACACGGTACCCGTGCCACCTCCAATTGCGTTTCGCCAGGCCATGTCAGGACCAATATCCTGCGCAATGTCGGCAACGGCTACGGAAAGAACGCCCGGACCGTGCATCAGGGCGCCGCGACCCCGTGCTACGTCGCCGCCCACCCCGCAATGGCGGGCGTGAGCGGCGGGTTCTTCAGGGATTTCGAACCGGCGGAGCAGAGCGGAGACCAGACCGATGCCACGATGGCGGCGCGGTTGTGGGCCGTGTCCGAAGCGCTGACGCGGGAGTACCTGGCATGAGCGGCGCGCCGGCGCGTTCGTAGCCTCCTCCCGCTTGCGGGACGGGCCGGGCGAAGCAGGGTTGGGTGAGGGTGCGGCGAAGTCGCGATGGGTCAGGCGCCTGCCGCTTCGCCGTACCTTGCGGTGGGGCAAGGTCCACCCTATGCGGGTGATAGGGTGGCCTTGGCCCACCATTGCGGAAGAAGGGATTCGTCGACACTCGCGCAAAGCGGCCTTAGCCGCCGCTGCGGATGTAGGCGTCCACTTCCTGCTCCAGAACGGTCAGCGGCACCACGCCGGTGAGCAGGACGCGGTTGTGGAGCTCGCGCGGATCGAAGCGCTCGCCGAGGGCGTCGCGGGCCTTGTCGCGCAGGCGGATGATCTCCAACTGCCCAACCTTGTAGGACGTCGCCTGGCCGGGCATCACCACGTAGCGCTCGACCTCCGAGGGCGAGATGCCGTAGTCGATCGCCTGCTGGCGGGTCCAGCGCATGGCGTGCAGGCCGGTGTCGACGACCAGCCGGCGGGCGCGGAACAGCTCGGCATCGAGCTGACCGAGCCGTCCTTCGAGGTCGCCCTCGTACCAGCCTTCCTCGGCCGCCAGGCGCTCGGCGTACAGCGCCCAGCCTTCGCTGAAGGCGGAGATGCCGCCGAACGCGCGCGTCTGCCGGAACTTCGGCAGGTCGCGGTTCTCCACCGACAGCGCGATCTGGAAATGATGGCCGGGCACGGTCTCGTGATAGACCAGCGTACGCAGGCCGAAACGGGTCAGCCGGTCCTTGCGCAGCGGCATCTGGTACACGCCGGGGCGCGAGCCGTCGAGCGGGGGCGGGGTATAGCTGGCGGCGGCGCTGGCCCAACGGAATTCCGGATAGGGCCGGGCGACGACTGGTGTCTTCGGGCGGATGTCGAACAACGCGTCAGAGCGCCGCTCGGCGTCGCGGATCATGGCGTCGATGTCGGTCATGATCTGCACGCGGCCGGCATCGGTCTCGGGATAGGCGAGGTCGGCCTTGAGCTGCTCGACGCGCGCTTTCACCGTGCCCTCGCTGCGGCCGAGCGAGCGCAGGATCTCGTCCATCTCGGCCTCGATCCGCGCCACCTCGCGCAGCCCGAGCTGGTGGATCTGCTCGGCGCCGAGCCCGGTGGAGGTGAACTGGCGCAGGCGATGCGCGTAGGCTTCGGCGCCGTCATCGAAACGCCACAGCCCGGCATCGTCGGTGGCGTGGCCGAGCTGCGATTCGAGCACCGCGATCGCCTCGCGCCAGGCCGGGTAGACGCTGTCGGCGACGATGGCGGTGGCTTCGTCCACCAGCGTCCGGCGCGCGGCTGCATCAAGATCGTCGATCCCGGCGAGCCGTTCGGCGAAGGTGGCGACCAGCGGGTTGGCGGCCGGCTCGGGCGAAATGAACTGCCGCATCTGCATGATGGTGGACTGCAGGATGAAGCGCGGCGGCAGGATGCCCTTCGCGGCCAGGTCGCGGGCGCGCTGGGCGGCTTCGCCCATGCGCTCGTCGAACAACCGCAGGCGGGCCAGGTAATTGTCGGCGTCCTGTGCGCTGCGCACGGGGTGCACCACGGTCATCAGGTTGGGCAAGCCGACGTTGGCGCCGCCGAACTGGTTGAGCGGGTACTGGTAGTCGCTGTAGCGGTCGCCCTCGATTCGGGTCCGCAGCAGCCATTCCAGCAACTCGGCGGAGACGCGTTCGTCGTCGTCCATCGTCGCGCGGTCGAATGTCTCCAGTTCGGCCAGCCCGCGGCGGGCGAGGGCGATGGTCTCCTCGTCGAACTGTGCCGTCTGCGGCGTCAGCTGCCGGTCCATCGCGACCTGGGTCTCGCCCTCGAAATAGCGACTGCCGGTCGCCGAGGACGGCTGCCGCAGCATCCACTCGTCGGCGAAGGTCTCGAAGAAGGTTGCGATCGATCGTGCCTGCTGCGTGGCCGCGGCTTGTTGCGCGCCGGTCGCGGGCGCAGTGGCGGGAGGCGCGGAAGCGCAGGCGGCGAGCACGCCCGCAGCGACGACGACGGCAAGCCGCGACAGCACGGGACGAGAACGATCACGATGGATCACGGCAGTTCCTCGGTTGGAGACACGGCGTCAGGGTACCGTCCTCGGTGCAGCGCCGGCGAGTCGGCTCCGGGAGCCGCCACCCGCGAGAGCGGGCCATGCCCGCAATGCCGATGTTCTCGGAACCATCGCGAAACCCGTGCTGTCAGATCTGGCAGGCCACCCTCCAGCAGGAATTGCCGTTGAAATCATCCAATCCTTCCCGGGCGATCCCGCCGAGCGTGGGCCGATGCCATGGTTGACTGGTTCCAGAACCTCAAAGGCATCGTCACCCGCCATGAGCCGGCCGACGACCCCCACGCACTGCCCCGGGCCGCCGCCGCGTTGATGCTGGAGATGGCGGTAGCCGACGACGGCGGCGAAGACGCCGAGCTCGAAGTCGTCCATCAGGCGGTGCGACGGACCTTCGGGCTCGATACGGGTGAGCTGGACGAACTGCTCGACCAGGCCCACCAGGCGAAGCGCCAGTCGGTCTCGCTGTACGAATTCACCCGTCAGTTGCGCACCGGCCTCGCCCCTGAGCAGCGCGCCGAGCTCGTCGAGTGGTTGTGGCGGGTGGCATACGCCGATACGCGCCTGGGCATGCACGAGGAACACCTGGTGCGGCGCCTGGCCGACCTGCTGGCGGTGCCCCACCAGGAATTCATCCGTCGCAAGCTGCTGGCGAGGGGCGGTTGACTACCCGCCCGCCTGCACCTGTTCGGCCCAGCTCTTGGCGTCGCTCCCGCCGTTGAGGAACGGCAGCACGGTATTGGCCATCTCCGGTGCCATGAACATCTCGTAGTGGGTCAGGTTCGGCAGGATGGCAAGGCGGTTCTGCGACATGTGCTCGCGCATCCAGCCGGCGTCCTTCTGGCCGCCGCCGAGCAGCCGGTAGAACTCGACGATGTGTTCGGGACGGAACATGTCGCTGTCGCCGAAGATCAGCATCACCGGCATCTGCAGTTTGGCGACGTCGGTCGACCAGTCGTAGGGCTTGCGCATCAACTCGCCCATCCGGTCCAGGAGCCGCGGGAAGTCGTCCACGTTCGGCGCGATCTCGCGATACGACTGGTACATCGGGGTGTCCTTCATCGCCTCGGCCATGTCCGCGCCGACCTGGGCCTGCATCGGCAGCATTTCCGGGTGGAATCCGTCCTGGGAGAAGCCTGCCGATGCGATCGCCAGCCGGCGTACGCGCTGCGGATGCTGCGCGGCCAGCCGGAACGCCACGCCGCCGCCGAACGAATAGCCGAGCACGTCGACCTGGTCGTAGCCGAGCGCCTGCAGCAGCGCCGCCATGTCGTCGCCGATGTCAACCGGGTCGATGGGACGATCGCCCAGCGTGGTGCGGCCGTGGCCGTGCAGGTCGACGCCGATCACCTGGCGCTCCGCGGCCAGTATCGGCAGCACCGGACCGAACATGCCGGTCGATCCCAGTCCGCCGTGCAGCAGCAGCAGGGGCTCGCCCTGTCCGCGGATCTCGTAGTAGTAGTCGACGCCGTTGATCGGCAGGCGCCCGCTTTTCGCGACGGCGGCCGCCTCGGCGGCTTCGGGTGGAGCCGTTTTTCCGGCAAGGACCGGGGCTGGGATCAGGGATGCGGCAGCGGTGCAGGCCAGCAGCATGAGGGTTGCGAATCTGGGCATGGTCGTCTCCTGCGAGTCCGGTGCCGGGATGGCTCCGGATGGTCTTCGCTGAAACGACGAATGCCGCCACGGGAGATCGACATACCGCGAGAGATTCGTTCGGCGAGCCCGGCTCGCTCCCGCCGGCGTGCCGTCAGCCGGCCGTGCCGGACCCGGCGCCGTACATCAGCGCATGCGAGATCTCGTCCGCCGCCTTGCACAGCGCGGCGGCGACCGCATCGGTGCCGATCCGGGCCGGATGACGCTCGATGAACGGAACGGTCAGCGCGCACACGGCGTGGTCGTGCTGCAGCACCGGCGCGGACAGGTCGATCACGCCGTCGACCACGTCGCTGGCCGCGCGGGCATAGCCAAGCGCGCGCGCCTGGTCGGCACGCTCGACGAAGCGTGCCTGGTCCAGCGTCGGCTCGGACTGCAGCAGCATCTGCAGCCAGCGCGCGCGGATCGCCTCGCTCTGGAACGCGAACAGCAGCAGGCCCGAGGTGGAATGCGCGAGCGGCCGGCGATGCCCGACCCGGACCACCAGGCCGATGTCGCCGGGGGCGTCCACCCGCGCGATCACCACGATCTGCTCGCGCGAGGGCACCACCAGGTGGCAGGGCTGCTGGATCCGGTCGGCCAGCCGGTGCATGACCGGCAGGGCCGCTTCGACCGCGCTCTTCACCGGCGGCTGTTCCATGCCCAGCATGAACAGCCGGTTGGTCAGCGCGTAGCCGGACTCGCCGGGTGCGCGTGCGATATAGCCGCGCTCCTCCAGCACCTGCAGCATGCGGAAGATCTCGCCCTTGGAGCGGCCGACGCCCTCGGAGATCTCGGTCATGCTCATCGGCGCCGACGCGCGCGCCAGCAGTTCCAGGATGTCCAGGCCCTTGTCCAGGGCCGGCGCCCGGTACTTCGGCAGGTTGCTCGCGACCGTGCTCATGTCTCCAGGATCCTCCCGCGTGCGGTGCGTCTCGGCGGCGGTGCGTTCCGCGGCGCCGCATCCGCCTATTCTGTTCGACTTCGGGTTGCCGGTGTGTCCGCCGTGCGCCGGCCGAACGCGGCGCGGCGCCCGGTCGGGCGTAATTCGAAGACACGCCGCGCGTTCGACCCGCACGAATTCACGATCTGCGTTTCAGCATATATGAAATTCAACTTCATATTTGCATGTCACGGCGGCCGCCACTATGCTCGAATCCGGGCGCATGCGCCTGCACGATTGCTTCCGGCGCGGTACACCTTGGGAGGGGTAGGGCATGCAATATCGTCAGCACGCGGCCGCGGTCACCGGCGCCGCACGCGTCGCGATCGTTCCGCTGATCCTGATCGTCAGCCTGTTCTTTTTGTGGGGCGTGGCGAACAACCTCAACGACATCCTGATCAAGCAGTTCAAGAAAGCGTTCGAGCTGTCGGACCTGCAGGCCGGGCTGGTGCAGAGCGCGTTCTACCTGGGGTATTTCGTCTTCGCCCTGCCGGCGGGCATGTTCATGCGCCGCTTCGGCTACAAGGGTGCGGTGGTGACCGGCCTGGTGCTGTATGCGGCCGGCGCGTTCCTGTTCCTGCCGGCGGCGCAAACGCATACCTACGGAGTGTTCCTGCTGGCGCTGTTCGTGCTGGCCAGCGGGTTGGCGTTCCTGGAAACCTCGGCCAATCCGCTGGTGACGGTGCTCGGCCCGCGGCAGGGCGCGGCGCGGCGGCTCAACCTGGCGCAGGCGTTCAATCCGCTCGGCGCGATCACCGGCGTGCTGATCGGTCGCTATTTCATCTTCTCCGGCGTCGAGCACACGCCGGAACAGATGGCGGCGATGGAGCCGGCGGCGCGCGAGGCCTACCTGGCCTCGGAGTCGGCGATGGTGCAGGGGCCGTATCTGGTGATCGGCATCATCGTCGTGCTGTGGGCGTTGCTGGTGCTGTTCACCAGGTTCCCGCGCGTCGACGAGGGCGCCGACGGCGGCAGCGGCTTTGCCCACCTGGGCAAGCTGCTGCGCAACGGACGCTTCGTGTTCTCGGTGGTCGCGCAGTTCTTCTACGTCGGCGCGCAGGTCGGCATCTGGAGCTACCTGATCCGCTACGCCCAGGACGTGGTGCCCGGCACCCCGGAGCGGACCGCCGCCGATTTCCTCACCGCCTCGCTGGTGTTGTTCATGATCGGGCGCTTCGTCGGCACGGCGTTGATGCGGCGGGTGGCGCCGGCGCTGCTGTTGGCGGTGTTCGCCGCGGTCAACGTATTGCTCGCGGCGGTGGCGATCGCGATGCCCGGAACGGTCGGGCTGTACGCGCTGGTCGTGGTGAGCTTCTTCATGTCGGTGATGTTCCCGACCATCTTCGCTATGGGCCTGGACCGGCTGGCAGACGATGAGCGCAAGCTGGGTTCGTCGCTGCTGGTGATGGCGATCGTCGGCGGCGCGGTGCTGACCGCGGCGATGGGGCTGACCTCGGACCTGTTCGGCATCCATTGGGCCATGGCGGTGCCGCTGGCCTGCTTCGTGGTGATCCTGGGGTTCGCCTGGCGATATCGGAGGGTGGAGGCGGTTGTATGAGGTAGGGTGCGCCTCGTCGCGGACGATGATGGTGGGCCAAGGCCCACCCTATCATCCGCATAGGGCGGGCCTTGGCCCACCGCAACGCTACGGCGAAATGGCCGTCACCACGGACTCCCGTCCGCCCGCAGCAGGATGTCGCGGTTCACGGCGCGGACGTCGGTCTGGCCGGTCAGGGCCATGCTCACGTCCAGTTCCTTGCGGATGATCTCGAGCGTGCGGGTCACGCCGGCCTCGCCCATCGCGCCGAGGCCGTAGAGGAAGGCCTTGCCGATCAGGCCGCCGCGCGCGCCCAGCGCCAGGCCCTTGAGCAGGCTCTGTCCGCTGAGGATGCCGCCGTCGAACAGCACCTCGGTACGGTCGCCGACCGCATCGACGATCCGCGGCAGCATGTGCACCGACGCCGGCGCGCCGTCCAGCTGGCGGCCGCCGTGGTTGGACACGACGATCGCGTCGATGCCGGCGTCGGCGGCCAGGCGCGCGTCCTCGGCGTCGAGGATGCCCTTGACGATCAGCTTGCCCGGCCACGACGCGCGGATCCATTCCAGGTCGCGCCAGTTGAGCGTCGGGTCGAACTGATCGGCGATCCACTGCGCCAGCGTGGTCAGGCTGTCGGCGCCGCGGATGCAGCCCTCCAGGTTGCCGAACGAGCGGCTCGGCGCGCGCAGCACGCTCCACGCCCAGCGCGGCTTGCCGGCGATGTCCAGCAGGTTGCGCAGGGTCAGCTTGGGCGGCACGGTCAGGCCGTTCTTGATCTCGCGGTGGCGCTGGCCCTGCACGGTGAGGTCGACCGTCAGCATCAGCGCCGGACACTGCGCGGCGGCGGCGCGCTGGATCAGCTCGCGGGCGAAGCCGCGGTCGCGCATGACGTAGATCTGGAACCAGAACGGCGCGTCCACCGCGGCGCGCACCTGTTCCAGCGAGCAGATCGACATCGTGCTCAGACAGAACGGGATCCCCGCCTTGGCCGCCGCGCGCGCGCCATGGATCTCGCCGCTGCCGCACTGCAGTCCGGTCAGGCCGGTCGGTCCGATCGCCAGCGGCATCGACACCGACTGCCCGGCCAGCGTGGTCGCCAGCGAGCGCCGGTCCACGTCGACCATCACCCGCTGCCGCAGCCGGATCGCCTCCAGCGCGGCGCGGTTGTCGCGCAGGGTCAGCTCGTCGTAGGCGCCGCGGTCGGCGTATTCGAAGAACGCGCGCGGCACGCGCCTGCGCGCCAGTTCGCGCAGGTCGAGGACGGTGGTGATGGGTTCCATGGCAGTCCCTCTTTGCGTCGGTCGTCCGCAGTTGCCGATACTCGTCTCGAAACGCGCTATTTGCCGCGGATTGACGCGGATGAACGCGGATGGAGCATCAGGAGGGACGAAACTCCGGTTTTCTCCAGTTTATCCGCGTGTATCCGTGGCGAATGGCCTTATGGGACGGGATCTACTCGCCGGAGGATACCGGCAATGCTTCCCGCTCCTCGCGCCACACCGGCCCGTCGGGGAACAGGTGCTCACGCACCGATTCTTCGTACATCTCCGCGGAGAACCCGGGCGACATGGGCGCGAGGTAGCGACCTTCGCGGATCCGCACCGGATCGACGAAGTGTTCGTGCAGGTGGTCGACGTACTCGATGGCGCGGTCGTCCATTCGCCCGCTGATCGCGATGAAGTCGGCCATCGCCAGGTGCTGCACCAGTTCGCACAGGCCGACGCCGCCGGCATGCGGGAACACGCGCACGCCGAACTTGGCCGCCAGCAGCAGGATCGCCAGGTTCTCGTTGACCCCGCCCACGCGCGCGGCGTCGATCTGGATCAGGTCGACCGCGCCGGCCTGCAGCAGCTGCTTGAACATCACCCGGTTGTGGGTGTGCTCGCCGGTCGACACCGGCACCGGCGCGATGCCGCGGCGGATCGCGGCGTGGCCGAGCACGTCGTCGGGGCTGGTCGGCTCCTCGATCCAGGCGAGATCGAACGACGCCAGCCGCCGCATCCAGGCGATCGCGTCGTCCACGTCCCAGCGCTGGTTGGCGTCCACCGCCAGCGCGATGCCGGGGCCGATCGCCTCGCGCGCGATGCGGCAGCGGCGCACGTCGTCCTCCACGCTCAGGCCGACCTTGATCTTGATCGTGCGGAAGCCGTCGGCCACCGCCTCGCGCGCCAGCCGCGCCAGCTTCTCGTCGGGATAGCCGAGCCAGCCCGGCGAAGTGGTGTAGGCGGGGTAGCCCTGTTCCAGCAGCAGCGCCGTGCGTGCCGCCCGGTCCGGTTCGGCCGCCCGCAACAGCGCCAGCGCCTCGTCCGGCGTCAGCGCATCGGTGAGGTAGCGGAAATCGATCAGGCCGACGATCTGCTCCGGCGTCATCTCCGCGATCAGCCGCCACACTGGCTTGCCGGCGCGGCGTGCGGCCAGGTCCCAGGCGGCGTTGATCACCGCGCCGATGGCCATGTGCATCACGCCCTTCTCGGGACCGAGCCAGCGCAGCTGCGAATCGTCGGCGAGGCTGCGGGCGAAGCCGCCGAGGTCGTTCACGACCACATCGACCTCGCGCCCGACCACCAGGTGCGACAACGCCTGCAACGCGGCCGTCTGCACGTCGTTGCCGCGGCCGATGGTGAACACCAGGCCGTGCCCGGCGAGGCCGGACGGATCGTCGGTGCGCAGCGTCACGTAGGCGGCGGAGTAGTCCGGATCCGGATTCATCGCGTCCGAGCCGTCGAGCTGGCGCGAGGTCGGGAAGCGCACGTCGAAGGTGTCGAGCGCGACGATCCTAGTCATGGGCGATCACTTCCTGGCGCTGCCGGCCCAGGCCCTCGATCTCCAGTTCCATCACGTCGCCGGGCTTCAGGTAGGTCGGCGGATTCAGGCCAAGGCCGACGCCGGGCGGCGTGCCGGTGCTGATGATGTCGCCCGGGTGCAGGCTCATGTAGCGGCTGATGTAGCTGACCAGCTGCGCCACGCCGAACACCATGGTGCGGGTGCTGCCGTCCTGGTACGGATGGCCGTTGACCCACAGCCGCAATGCCAGGTCCTGCGGGTCGGGCACCTCGTCGCGGGTGACCAGCCAGGGGCCGATCGGGCCGAAGCCGTCGCAGCTCTTGCCTTTGACCCACTGCCCGCCGTGCTCGAGCTGGAACGCGCGTTCGGAAAGGTCGTTGACCACCAGGTAGCCGGCCACGTGCTCCAGCGCGCGCTCCACCGGCACGTCGCGGGCGACGTCGCCGATCACGACGCCCAGCTCCACTTCCCAGTCGCTCTTCTCCGAACCGCGCGGGAGCGTCAGGCGGTCGTTCGGGCCGGTGATCGCGCTGGTGGCCTTCATGAACAAGATCGGCTGCTCCGGCACCGGCATGCCCGACTCGGCCGCGTGATCGGCGTAGTTCAAGCCGACGCAGATGAACTTGCCGACGCGGCCGACCGCGGGGCCGAGGCGCGGCGTGCCGTCCGCCTTCGGCAGCATGGCCGGGTCGAGCGCGCGCAGCCGCGCCAGGCCGTCGGCGGTCAGCGCCTCGCCGGCGATGTCGTCGACGAAGCCGTCGAGATCGCGGATGGCGCCGTCGGCATCGAGCAGGCCGGGCTTTTCGTGGCCGGGTTCTCCGTAACGCAGCAATTTCATGCAGGTGGTCCTGGGAATGTGGGGATGTTCAGTTCGACCAGCCGCCGTCGATCACGTGGATCTGGCCGGTGGTGAAGGAGGATTCGTCGGAAAGCAGGTACAGCACCAGCGCGGCGATCTCCTCCGGCGCGCCGAGGCGGCCCATCGGCTGGCGATCGACGAAGCGCTTCCACACCGCGTCCGGATCGCCGCCGAGCGCGGACACCCGCTGCGCCAGCGATGGCGTCTTCACCGTGCCCGGGCAGACCGCGTTGCAGCGGACGCCCCGGGCGACGTAGTCGGCGGCGATCGCCTTGCTCAGGCCGATCACCGCGGCCTTGGTGGTGCCGTAGGCGAAGCGGTCGGCCACGCCCTTGATGCTGGAGGCCACCGACGACATGTTGACGATGCTGCCGCCGCCACGTTCCAGCATGCCCGGCAGCACCGCGCGGCACAGCCGGTACATGGCGTCGACGTTGATCGCGAAGCTGCGCCGCCAGGCGTCCTCGTCGCAGCCGAGGATGCTGCCCTGGTGCACGTAGCCGGCGCAGTTGAACAGGCCGTCGAACGGCTCGCGCGCGGCGACCAGCGCCTCGATCGCCCGCGCATCGGTCACGTCCAGCCGCATGGGTTCGATCGCGCCGTCGCCCGCGTCCGCGGCCAGGCGCGCCAGCGCCGTCTCGTCGATGTCCGCCGCCAGCACGCGCGCGCCCTCGCGCGCGCAGGCGAGCGCGCCGGCGCGACCGATGCCGGCGCCCGCCGCGGTGATCAGGATGCGCTTGCCGGACAGGCGTCCGCTCATGTCGTGTCTCCGTTCGTGTCTTCTATGTCTGGAGCCCGTCTGAAAAGCATTTCTTTGCCGCGGATCGACGCGGATAAACGCGGATGAAGCATCGAACGGAGGGGGAAGATCCCGGTCTTGCTTCGATGCGTATCCGCGTTGTCCGCGTCGATCCGTGGCGAATGGCTTTTCATGAGGCGAATTCCAGTCCGTAAAGGGTGGCGGCGTTGCCGCCGAATACCCGTGCTTCGGCTTCCGGCGCATGCCGGCGGATCAGGTCGCGCGCCAGCGCCAGCCAGCCGCCGTAGTCGCCGCACAGATTCAGCACCGGCCAGTCGCTGCCCCACAGCACCCGCGTCGGGCCGAAGCAGGCCAGCATGTGCGCGGCGTAGCGGTCGAGCGTGCCGGCGCCGGCGCCTTCGCCGGCTTCGCTCAGCAGGCCGGACAGCTTGCAGTACGCGCCGGTGTCGCGCGCCAGCGCGGCGATGTCCCGCGCCCAGCCGTCGAAGCCGCCGCCGGCGATGTCGGGCTTGCCGGCATGGTCGATCACCGCGCGCAAGTCGGGGTGGCGCAGCAGCCGCGCATGCAGCGGAGCCAGATGTCGCGGTCGCACCAACGCGTCGAACGCCAGCCCATGCTTGGCCATCGCCGCGAACGCGGGGTCCAGGTCCGGCCGCGCCAGCCAGCCGGGGTCGGCGATGTCCTGCACCATCGGCCGCAGGCCGCGCAGGCGTCCTTCGCCGCGGGCGGCCAGTGCGGCGATCCGCCGCGGCGCGTCGGCGGCCTCGAAATCGCTCCAGCCGACCACGCCGGCGATGAAGGCGTGGTCGCGCGCCAGTCGCAGCAGGTACTCGGTCTCGGCCTCGGTGGGGGCGGCCTGCACCAGCACCGTGGCGCGCACGCCGTGGGCGGCGAGCAGGGGTTCCAGGTCGGCCGGTTGCCAGTCGCGGTACAGCGCACCGGCTTCCGGCGTCAGCCAGCCGTAGTCGCCGCGGTCGAGCCGCCAGAAGTGCTGGTGCGCGTCGATCAGGTGCATGCCGGGGTCGGCGCCTCCGCTGCCAGCAGGCCTGCCGCGCGCAGCCGCGGCCAAAGTGTCGACGGCACTTCGGCGTGCATGCGCGCAGCGGCGCTGCGCGCTTCCTCCGCGTTGCGCATGCCGGCCACGACCGTGGCCACCGCCGGGTGCGCCAGCGGAAACTGCAGCGCCGCCGCGCCGGTCTCCGCGCCCTCGCCGGCGCACAGGTCGTACAGGCGCTGCGCGCGCGCCAGCGTGTCCGGATCGACCGGACGGTAGTCGTAGGTGGCGCCGGGCCGGCGCGCGTCGCCGAGCAGGCCGGAGTTGTAGGGCCCGGCGGCCAGGATCGATACGCCGCGTTCGCCGGCAAGCGCCATCAGCCGCGCCGAACGCGCCTGTTCCAGCAGGGTGTAGCGGCCGGCCAGCATCACGCAGTCCAGCGGGAAGCGCGGTAGCACCTCGAGGCACACGTCCTCCTCGTTGACGCCCAGGCCGATCGCGCGACAGGCGCCGGACGCCTTCAGTTCCGCCATCGCCGGCAGCGCTTCCTCCAGCGCCTGCCGCAGCACTTCGGGATGGCGGTCGCCGTGGGTCAGGCGGCCGATGTCGTGCAGCAGCAGGATGTCGACGTAATCGGTGCGCAGGCGGCGCAGGCTGGCCTCGAACGCGCGCAGCACGCCGTCGCGACCGTAGTCGAACACCGCGCGCCGGCCGGCCACGGCGAAGCCGTCGCGGCCTTGCGCCGTAGCCTCGTCCTCGATCCGGCGTCCGGCCTTGGTGGAGATGACCAGCTCCGCGCGCACCTGTCCGGCCAGCGCGTCGCCCAGCCGCGCTTCGCCCAGGCCGTAGCCGTAGTAGGGCGCGGTATCGAAATAGCGGACGCCCGAAGCCAGCGCCGCCGCGACCGCGGCTTCCGCCTCGGCCGCGTCCACCGGCGCATACAGGTTGCCGATCGGTGCGCCGCCGAAGCCGAGCACGGTCGGTGCGACCGGGCCGCCGGCGACCCGGCGCCGGGGCAGGGCACTGCCGGGTGCCGCCGCCGGCACGGCCGAATCCGGGCCGTCGGGGGCCGGGCCAGCCGTCTTGTGCATGGTCGAACTCCGCGGGAACGTTTCGCTAGTAAAATCTACATCCATATTTAAGACAAACAAAGTTGCACTGCAACATCCAGGCGGCATGCCGGGCAGCCGGTCGCAGCTGAGACCCCGTTGCCGGGTCGGCGCCCGCGCGCGGCGAGCGTCCCCAAGAACGCGGGATCGCCGGCGATCGGGAACGAGCCGCTGCGCGCGTCAGACGGAAGGCAAGGAGCCGTTGGCTACCATGGCGTTCCCGCACAGGAGCCTCCGCATGACCCAGGGCAGCCAGCACTCGGCCGACGACCCGCGCAACGCCGACATCCGGATTTCCGTCAACGGCGTGCTGAAGCACCGCGACCAGGCAGTGGTGTCGGTGTTCGACAGCGGCTTCGTGCTGGGCGACGGCGTCTGGGAGGGGTTCCGCGTGGTCGGCGGCCACCCGGTCTTCCTCGAGTCGCACCTCGATCGCCTGTACGAGGGCGCCAAGGCGCTCGCGCTCGACATCGGGCTCGACCGCACCGGGCTCACGCGCGCCATCTACGACACCCTCGACGGCAACGGCATGCACGGCGACGGCGTGCACGTGCGGCTGATGGTCACCCGCGGCGTCAAGCGCACGCCGTACCAGGACCCGCGCGTCACCGCGGGCCCGGCGACGATCGTGATCATTCCCGAATACAAGACGCCGTCCGATGAGACCGCGCGGCGCGGCCTGTCCCTGTTCACCGTGCACGTGCGCCGCGGCCATCCGGACGTGCAGGACCCCAAGCTCAACTCGCACAGCAAGCTCAACTGCATCACCGCCTGCATCCAGGCCTATACCGCCGGCGCCGACGAAGCGCTGATGCTCGATCCGCATGGTTTCGTCGCCACCTGCAATTCCACCCATTTCTTCATCGTGCGCAAGGGCGAGGTGTGGACCTCGAACGGCCAGTACTGCCTCGGCGGCATCACCCGCGGCAACGTGATCGCGCTCTGCCGCGACGCCGGCATCCCGGTGCAGGAGAAGCCCTTCAGCCTCACTGACGTCTACGGCGCCGACGAAGCCTTCGTCACCGGCACATTCGCCGGCGTGGTGCCGGTGCACACCATCGACGGCCGCCGCATCCGCGACGAGCGCGGGCCGACCGTCGAACGCCTGCAGGCCCTGTACCGGGCGCTGGTGGCGCGCGATGCCGCCGGACGCCGCCGGCCGGAGTGAGAAAACAGGATGGTTGAGCCGCTGCGCATCGCCATGTGGTCGGGCCCGCGCAACATCTCCACCGCGATGATGCGCGCCTGGGAGAACCGCGCCGACTGCGCGGTCAGCGACGAGCCGCTCTATGCGCACTACCTGGCGCACACCGGGCTCGACCATCCTGCCCGCGACGCGGTGATCGCCGCCGGCGAAACCGATTGGCGCAAGGCCGTCGACGGGCTCCTCGGCCCGTCCCCGGCGCAGAAGCCGATCTGGTACCAGAAGCACATGACCCACCACCTGCTGCCGCACATCGAGCACGGCTGGATCGCACGGCTGCGCAACGTCCTGCTGATCCGCGATCCGTACGAGGTCGTGGCCTCGTACGTGAAATCACGTGCCGCGGTCGCCGCCGACGACATCGGGCTGCCGCAGCAGGCCGTGCTCTACGACGAATTGTGTGCGGTCGGCGAGGCGCCCCCGATCATCGATGCCGGAGACTTCCTGCGTGCTCCCGAGGCGCACCTGCGTGCGCTGTGTGGCTGGCTCGGCATCGAATTCAGCGCGCGCATGCTGCACTGGCCGCAGGGCCCGCGCGCCAGCGACGGGGTATGGGCGCCGCACTGGTACGCGAGGGTCCGGAAGTCCACCGGCTTCGCGGCGCCGGTGGCGCGCGAGATCGCGCTGTCCGGCGAGGCCGCCGCCGTCGCCGAGGCCTGCCGGCCGCATTACGCGCGTCTGCGCGCGCTGCGCATGCGCGTCTGACCGGCCCGGGGTTGCGATCCCGGCAACCTGTTCCTGTGGCGCGATGGGAGCCGCGACTGCTCTTGTTTCGCAGCGTCGCGAATTCCAGCGGCGGCAAGCCGCGATTCCCACGGGAACCGGTCGCATCCGGGCGCTGGCCGTGCGGTCAGGGTTTCTTCGGCACGATGGAAATCGCGCCGCTGCGCTCGACCACCGCGTACTTGACCTGCCGCATCTTTTCCAGCCCGTGCGCCGAGCGCGCGGCTTCCAGGACATCCTGCTCGTCCACCTGCGCCATCCGCATTCGCTTCGGCAGCGGTTCGCCGTCCTGGACGACGATCAGCGGAACGTCGTCGAGCCAGCGTGCGGCCGCCGGGACCTTCTCCTTCAACACCGCCATGCCCTGTTCGATCAGCACCAGCGTAGCGACCAGGATCAAGGCCGTGGTGACCGAGAAGTCGTCGCCGATCAGCCCCTGCGAGACCGATTCGCCGATGATCAGCAACAGCACCATGTCGAACCCGGTCATCTCGGCCAGGGCGCGCCTGCCGCTGATGCGGAACACGATCATCAGGAACAGATAGATGGCGGCGGCCCGCAGTACGATTTCCATGGTGTGCTCCGGCTCAGGGATAGACGAAGGTGGCGATCGGCAGCGGCGCTCGCCCGTCCAAGGTCACGGTGCCGGACAGCGAGCCCATGGCTTCCGGTCTGCCTTCCAGGGTGATGGCCCGGCGGTCGCCGGGGACGACGGCGAAGGTGAACACGATGCCGCCGTCCGTCGCTGCCATGCGCTCGGGTTCGGGCGTGATCCGCTCGATCGAAAAATGCCGTGCGTGGTCGCCTGCGATCGTGAGCGACAAGGTGTCGGCCGCGTCCGCCGGCGTCGGCGCTTCGATCTCGAGCCGTACCGGCCCCTGGTAGCGCGCAAAGCGGGGAAAGCGCACCTCCAGCCCGCCCGCCGCCGCTGTCGCCTGCGACACGGGGCCGCCGGCGCCGAACACGCCGGCCAGCGCCGCCAGCAGTCCGATCACCAACAGCACGATGCCGACCCTGCGGGCCAGCAGCAACCGGTGCTGGAAACGCAGGTGCTGATCGAGTTGCAGCGTATGGCCGCCATCACCGTCGTTGCTCATCGCATGACCTCGGCAAAGGACGATCCGACTATCTGTTCAGCCGCGTGGAGGCCGCGTATGCGCCACGGCCGGGTGCTGCGGACTTCCGGGGCTGCCGGGGACCACAGCAACCCACCTCATCAAGCTATATCCGCCACGGATTGACGCGGATGAGCGATCAGTGGGAATGGAAGCGGCTCCTCGCGTCCGCCCTGACAGCCCGATCCGCGTTCATCCGCGCCAACCCGCGGCTGAACACGCCTCGTGGGATGAGCTCCAATCCGGCCGGCCGTTAGCGTCGCGATCGTTGCGCTTCGGCCTCGAGTTGCGCCCGGATGTCGCCGTGGACGCCGGTGCCGATCGCCACGGGTGCGTGCAGGCTGCCCGGCGCATGCGCTGCCGGTTCTGCCGTTTCCATCTGCAGCTGGTGGGAGACGACGCCGGTCACGCGGTGCACGAGCCCGGGCGCGAGTCGTTCGCTCAGCACCGCCGCGGTTGCGGGGAGACCGACGGTGATCTCGTCGCGCGGCGCATCGACCGCGGCGACGATGGCATCGATCACCGCTTCGGCGTCGATGATGGGGAAGGGGTGCAGGGTATGGCCGGTGTAGTTGGCGGCGTGCTCATAGAACGGCGTATCGGCGGCCATCGGCAGGATCGTGCAGATGTGGATGCCTTCTTCGCCGTGGGCGCGCAGTTCCTGCCGCAGCGCATCCGAGAGCCCCAGCACGCCGTACTTGCTCGCACAGTACGACGCGTAGTACGGGGACGGGGTGCGGCCGAGCATCGAGGCGATGTTGATCAGCGTCCCGGACTGCAGCTGGCGGAAGTGTCGCAGGGCGACATGGCTACCGTTGACGACGCCACCGAGATTGGTCTGCAGCACGCGCTGATGGTCGCGCAGGGGGATGTCGTCGAAGCGGCCGAGGGCCGCGACCCCGGCGTTGTTGATCCACACGTCGATGCGGTTGAACTTCGCGATCGCGGCCTTGGCGAGTTTCTCGACGTCGTCGGGATTGCCGACCTCGGTGACGACGGCGATCGCATCGCCGCATGCTTCGGCCAACGCCTCGAGCGCTTGGCCGCGGCGCGCGGCGAGCACGAGGTTGAAGCCGTTGGCGGCCAGCCGCAGGGCAGTGCCGCGGCCAAAGCCGCTGGAAGCGCCGGTGATGACAACCGTCCTGGTGGGTTCCATGCCGACTCCGGTCGGAGTGTGGGAAGGACGAAGTGCGCGTCGATCGCGTCGTTCCCGCGCGATCGCGGGGCTCATTCGTCGCGGGGCGTGCCGGCCTCCGGGTCGATCGCGGCGTAGCGCGGATCTTCCGCATCATGCGCGTGCTCGAGCGCTCGGCGCACGGGGGCCGCCAACCGGTCGATGTCCAGCACGACCTTGCCGGAGTGGACGTCCTTGACGGCATCCAGCGGTACGGTGAAGTCGCCGGCGTTCTGGATGTTGATCAGCAGTTCCGAGGATTGCCTGCGCACCTCGCGCACCGCTGCGACGCCCATCTCGCCGTCGGCGACGAATACCATGGAGCCCGCTTCGATTCGTTCGTTCATGTCGGTTTCCGTGGGATGAGCCGCAATGTCTGGCGGCGCAGAGTGGGTGATGCGGACGCAATGATGGGCCACGTACCGTGGCGGCGTGGTGAACCCGGCTCCGCCAATACCGGTCGCAGGCGACCGTCTCGCCGTCTATCCGTTCACGTCGCCGTCTCCCGCGTTTAACGCCGGACGCGCGATCTTCCGGGGTGCAACGCCAGGAGTCGAAATGAAGCACGAGCGCTTCCGCTTCGACAGCGGGTTCCGGGTGGCCTTCGACGTACGCGGGGTGCAGGCGGCGGAGATGGTCGTCTCGCCCGGCGACAGCGAAGGCGGCCCGGACAATTGCCATCAGGGCGCGGACCAGTGGTTGTACGTGGTGTCCGGCACCGGGCTGGCGATCGTCGATGGCCTACATCAGCGGCTGGGGGCCGGCAGCCTGCTGGTGATCGAGCGCGGCGAGCGGCACGAGATCCGCAATACCGGCCGCGCGCCTCTCAAGACCCTGAACTTCTATGCGCCGCCGGCCTACGACGAGGACGGGGAGCCGTTGCCGGCGGGCCGCAAGCGCGGATAGCGTGATGGCAGCTTGCAGCGCAGGACACGCCGGCGCGGTGCGTGCATGCCGGCGGCAAGGGATGCCTGCTGGAGCGGGGTCGATGCGATCGCCCAGCGGGCGGCCATGCACGGCGCGCGCGCATGCGTAGATTCGTCCAGGCATTCGCGCTAGGCGGCTTGCCCGGCGAGTTGCCGCCGGATGTCGCGGCGACATTGGCCGGCATGCCGGAGCGCTACAACATCGCCGTGCGCAAGCCGGCCGCCGTGATCTTCGGCCGCGGCGACGGCCTGCGCGTGGAGGAGTTCGACTGGGGCCTGATCCCGCGCTGGGCGGCGTTGCCGGAGACGAAGTACACGACGGTCACCGCGCGGCTCGAGCGCGCGCCGAAGAGCCGCATCTTCCGCCGCCCTTGGGAAACCCGGCGCTGCGTGGTGCCGATGAACGGGTACTACAAGTGGGACCGTTCCGCGGCGCCGGCGCAGCCGTACTTCATCCAGGCGCGGGACGGCGCGGCGCTGTTCGCGGCCGGGCTGTGGGACCACCGGGAGAAGGACGAGCCGCAGGTCTATTCGTTCGCCGTGCTTACGCAGGCCAATGCCGCGATTCCGCCGCCGCTGGTGCCGGATGGTCCGGTGTTCCTGCCTGCGGCCGAGGTGGCCGAATGGATCGCGGGCCCGCGGCTGCCGACGCGTTTCCTCTCGCGAATGGCGCAACCCGCGCTGGAGGCCTACCCGGTATCGCGTGCGATTGCGCGCCGCGACGTCGACGACTACACGCTGCTCGAGCCCGTCGACCCGCTGGAGGATGCGATCGCGAACGTAGGTTTCGACGACGAAGAGGAATAGCCGCGACAGCACATTCGTAGGAGCGCCCCATGGGCGCGATACCGCGGGTGTCGGAATTGCGTGACGAAAGCCGACTCGAATGCCTTTGGACCAACCCGCCCAGGATGAAACGCCTGCAGCCGAATACCCGCGGTATCGCGCCTATGGGGCGCTCCTACGGGGGGCGTGCCGCACGCCACCAAATGCAGCACCCATATCCCGTGCTCGCCGACCTCGTCAGGACTGGTGGCGGCCAGCAGGGCCTGGATGCCCCCATGCCGGCCGGCCGCCGGCACCGCGTCCGGCTCGATCAGAATCGGCCACTGGTAGTCGCTCGTCCGGGATCTTCGGGCCGGTCCGGCGCCAATCATGGCCGGCTCGTGGGGCGGACAACGCACCGCTCCCGGATGGTTGACGCGACGGTAACGGTGCGTGCCCTAGCGTGCGTCGATCGCGGTGACCGGAGTGACTGCATGTGGATGGCGGGCGTGCAACTGCTGTGCCTGGTTCTGGTCGCGTGCGCCATGGCATTCGCCCTGGCGCACGCGGCCGAGTTGCCGGGAAAGCTGCGGCTGGACAAGACCGCCTATCTCGCGACGCAGCCGATCTACCATCCCGGTTTCACCATCGGTGGGGCCAGCGAGCCGCTGGCGATCCTGGCACTTGCCGTGCTGACATGGATGGTGCGGACCGACGGCGCCGATCGTCTGCTGGTGATCGCCAGCCTGGTGCTGGTGCTGGGCATGCAGATCGTCTATTGGCTCGCGGTTCATCCGATCAACAAGTTCTGGCTGGCCGATCGTTCGCTGCCGCCGGTCAGCGCCGGATTTTTCGGACTGGGAAAGGCACCCCGCGATTCCGGCGTGGATCGGTCATGGCGCGCGTTCCGTGATCGCTGGGAGTATGCCCACCTGGCACGCGCCAGCCTGGCGTTCGCCGCGTTCGTGCTGCTGTGCCTCCATGTCGTGAGGCCGTGACCCGGTCAAGACGGGTGGGAATCGTATGCGCGGACCCGGTGGAACGACGCGCCGGGGCGCTTATTCGCTGCCGGCGACCGGATTGCGGGTGCCATCGGCGGTGGACGGTTCCGCCTTTTTCGCTGCCTGCTTCTTGGCGCGTTTTTCTTCCTTCTGCTTCTGCTTGGCGATCTCGCGCTGTCGCTTTTCGAAGGAATAGTTGGGCTTGGCCATGGGCGTAATCTCCAGGGAGGGATGCCCCAGTGTAGCCAGCATCGCGAAAGAAGGTCGCGAAAGGCGGGGTTGCATCGAAGGCGATGCGCGTGTACGGGCCTTGCGCCGCGTCTTGCAGCGGGCAGCGGCGGCGCGCGCGGGCGCGGTATCCGCGACATTCGAGCTCGGGCACCCATCGCTGCCGTGCCCCCTTCGGCGTGATAGCCAGGATCGCCCCGACTGGCGTCAGGTCGGGCACCATGCGCGGATCCCGACCCGGATCCGTGGTCTCGAGTCCCGCTTCGCCGCTCCAGGAATGCCGGACCGCCCCGTCGCGGCGCGTGGACACGCCAAGCGCCGCGTCATCGCCACCGTCCTCGCTCACTGCGCGGTGGGCAGTCGCGACAGGGGGCCGCGGCCGTCGATCGCCCGCGTGCTGCAACTGGCGCCTGCAAGGTCGTTCAGAAACGCGCCGGTGTCTTCGACAGGGGGGCGGTTCAGGCATCTGGTCGCTCCGATACCGGTTTCCGACGACAATGGCCGCCCTTTCCACGCCGGCGTACCGTACTAGATGAAGATCCCCCACGGCCTGCAGCCGATGATCGACGATGGTCTGATCGACGAGGTGCTGCGGCCGCTCAAGAGCGGCAAGGAAGCGTCGGTGTACGTGGTGCGCTGCGGTGACGAGGTGCGCTGCGCCAAGGTCTACAAGGACATGGCGCAACGCAGCTTCCAGGCGCGCGCGCAGTACCAGGAAGGCCGCAAGGTGCGCGGCAGCCGCCAGGCGCGGGCGATGGCGAAGGCGAGCAAGTTCGGCAGGCGCGAGCAGGAGACCGCGTGGAAGAACACCGAGGCCGAGGTGTTGTACCAGCTGGCCGATGCCGGCGTGCGCGTGCCGCAGCCGCACGGCTTCTTCCATGGCGTGCTGATGATGGACCTGGTTACCGATGCCGACGGCCACAGCGCCCCGCGGCTGGTCGAAGCCGACCTGACCGCGGACCAGGCGCGCGCGTTCCACGCGACGCTGATCGGCGACGTAGTACGCATGCTGTGCCTGGGCCTGATCCACGGCGACCTGTCCGAGTACAACGTGCTGGTGGCGCCGGACGGGCCGGTGATCATCGATTTCCCGCAGACGGTCAGCGCCGCCGGCAACAATGCCGCGCGCGAGATGCTGCTGCGCGACGTCCACAACCTGCGCGAAAGCCTGGGGCGCTATGCCCCGGAGCTGCACGACACGTACTACGGCGAGGAGATGTGGGCGCTGTTCGAGCAGGGCGAGCTGCGCCCGGACGCCGCGCTGACCGGCACCTTCGTGTTCGACGAGCACACCGCCGATACCCGCGCGGTGCTGTTCTCGATCGAGGACGCGCGGCAGGAGGCGATCATCCGCCAGCAGGGCCGCGAAGAGGCCGCCGAAAACGATTGACGGCGGCGCTAGAGCAGTTTCCTGTTGGGGGTTTACACATGTCGTAGGACGCCCCCTCTCCCGCTTGTGGGGCGAGACCACGCGGCTTGCGCGCCATTGGCGCGCGCGTGGTAGAGCGCCCGCTCCGCTGGAGCGGGCAGGGGCGCGGAGCGGGGTTGGGGTGAGGGCGCTCTTAGCGAGAGATCAAAAGCGCCCTCATCCGCCCCCCGACTAGAGCACTCGGGGGCAGGCTCTTCGGGCACCTTCTCCCGCAAGCGGGAGAAGGGATCTGTCAAGACTTGCACCAAACCGCTCTAGCCGTTGTCGACGATCGATTCCGGATGCCGCACCTGGCCCTCGCCGCGCACCACGTAGCGCTCGATCGTCAGCGATTCCAATCCCATCGGGCCGTAGGCGTGCAGGCGGGTGGTGGAGATGCCGATCTCGGCGCCCAGGCCGAGGCTGCCGCCGTCGTTGAAGCGCGAGGAGGCGTTGACCATCACCGCCGAGCTGCGGATCTCGCGCACGAAGCGGTCGGCTGCCGCCGGGTCTGCGCTGGCGATCACCTCGGTGTGGTCGGAACCATGGCGCTGGATGTGGGCGATGGCGGCGTCGATCGAATCGACCACCCGCACCGCCAGGATCGGCGACAGGAATTCGGCGGCGTAGTCCTCCTCGGTCGCCGGCGCGGCGTCCGGGAACAGCGCGCGGGTGCGGTCGCAGCCGCGGATCTCGGCGCCGCGCGCCTTCAGCTGCGACAGCGCATCGGGCAGCCAGGCGTCGGCGATCCCGGCGTGGACCAGCAGCGTCTCCAGCGCGTTACAGACGCCCGGCCGCGACAGTTTGCCGTCGATCGCCAGCTGCAGCGCCAATGCCGGATCGGCGGCGCTGTCCACGTACAGGTGGCAGACGCCCTTGTAGTGCTTGATCACCGGCACCCGTGCGTTCTCGGCGACGAAGCGGATCAGCCGTTCGCCGCCGCGCGGGATCGCCAGGTCGATCAGGTCGCTGAGCTGCAGCAGCTCCAGCACGTGCTCGCGCGCGGTGTCCTCGACCAGGGCGACGGCCTCGGCCGGCAGGCCGTGCGCGCGCAGCGCGCGGTGCAGGCAGGCGGCGATCGCGATGTTGCTGTCGCGCGCCTCCGACCCGCCGCGCAGCAGCACCGCGTTGCCGGCGCGCAGGCACAGCGCGGCGGCGTCGGCGGTCACGTTCGGACGCGCCTCGTAGATCATCGCGATCAGGCCCAGCGGAATGCGGACCTTTTCGATCAGCAGGCCGTTGGCATGCACTTCGCTGCGGGTGACCTGGCCGACCGGGTCGGGCAGGGCGGCGATCTCGCGGATCGCGGCGACGATGGCGTCGACGCGGCCGCCGTCCAGCTGCAGGCGATCGAGCATCGCGCCGGTGGTGCCGGCGGCGTGCGCGCGTTCCATGTCGGCGGCATTGGCCGCCAGGATGTCGTCGCGGCCGTCGGCCACGGCGTCGGCCATCGACACCAGCAGCGCCGCGCGCTGCGCGGACTGGAGGCCGGCGATGGCCAGGGCCGCGGCGCGGGCGCGCTCGGCCAGGTTGCGGACGTATCCGGTCATTGATCTGTCTCCATCAGGCATCAGTGCAGCGCCACGGCGGCGCCCAGCAGGACCATGTCCTCGCGGCGGATCACCGAGTGGCCATTATGGAACCCCAGCACGGATTCGATCTCGCGGCTGTGGCGGCCGGCGATGCGCTGCAGGTCGGCCGACTGGTACTGCACCAGGCCGCGGGCGAGGCGCTTGTGGCCCTGGGCGCAGGTCACGTCGACCATCGCCGAGCAGTTGAAGTCGCCTTCCACCGAAACCACGCCGCCGGGCAGCAGCGAGGCGCCGCGCTCGACCAGCGCCTCGGCGGCGCCGTCGTCGATCCGGACCAAGCCACCGCTGGGCGGGGTGTGCCGCAGCCACATCTTGCGCGCGACCAGGCGGTCGCCGTGGGGCGGGATGAAGGTGCCGCGCAGGCGGTCGTGGGTCAGTGCCGAGATCGCGACCTCGTCGTGGCCGCAGAACAGCGCGGTACCGATGTCCGCGGCGGCGGCCTTGCCCGCCGCCTCCAGCTTGGTGGACATGCCGCCGGTGCCGAGCGAGCCGGCGCCGCCCTGCGCCATGCGCATGATCCCGGGAGTGATCTCCTTGACCCGGGGCACCGGACGCGCATCGGGATCGCGCGTGGGGTGGCCGGTGTACAGGCCGCCGGTATCGGTGGCGATCAGCAGCATGTCGGCGTCGACCAGGGTCGCGACCACGGCGGCGAGGTTGTCGTTGTCGCCGAGCTTGAGCTCGTCGACGGCGACGGTGTCGTTCTCGTTGACGATCGGCAGCGCGCCGATCCGCAGCAGTTCCCGCAGCGTCGCCTGGGCATTGAGATAGCGGCGACGGTTGCGCAGGTCGTCGTGGCTCAGCAGCACCTGTGCCACCGGCTGCTCGACCAGGCCCTGCCACAGCGACAGCATCGGCGTCTGCCCCAGCGCGGCCAGTGCCTGCCGCTGGACCAGTCCGTTGCGTTTGCCCGCCATCAGGCCGCGGCCGGCGGCAACCGCGCCCGAAGAGACCAGCAGCACTTCGCGCCCCTGGTCGCGAAAGCGGGAAACCAGGCCGGCCAGCGCGGCCGCGTTGCGCTTGCCGAGTCGGCCCTTGCCGTCCGTCAGCAGGCTGCTGCCGACCTTGAGTACCGCACGCCGCCACGTAGGCAACGGTTGTTCCGGGAATGGAAATGTCATCGTCTGCGAGGTTCTCCGAGGGAATAGGGATGGAGCGCCGCACGACATGCGTCCCCGGGCCGGCTTGGATGCAGCCGGGCGGTGGACAGGCGATCGAGGATCAGCAGCGCTGTCGGCTCACGAAGAGCCCGATACAAGAACCCGGACATCGGAACGTTGCAGGCAACGCCGGAAAACCAGGTTCAATGGCTGCACACCTTAACATCGATGACGTTCGAACCCAAACCGACATGGCGCATCGCGAATGGTGTGAGCGGTCCGCAATGCCCGCATGCCGGATTCCGCACGCCCTTTTCGAACATCAGCTGATCGAAGGCATGCGACGCCGAGGAGATGCACGCCGATCATGTCGCGTCGTCGTCAGCATGCCGCCCGTATCCGGATTCCGCTTCGTCATACTGCACGCGATGTCATCGACCCCTCCCGCCATTGCCGGCGTCCGCGCCAGCCGCCTGCAGCTGCCGCCCGGCCCGTGGGCGACCGTGCTCGACGGGTTGTGTGCGCGCTTTCCGGCGATCTCGCGCGACTGCTGGCGCGAGCGCTTCGTGCGCGGCCGCGTGCTCGATGCGGGCGGCGCGCCGCTCGCGCCCGACGCGCCGTACCGCGTGGGTGCCGAGATCCACTACTACCGCGAAGTGCGCGACGAGCCACGCATCCCGTTCGAGGAAACCGTGCTGCACGTCGACGCGCACCTGGTCGTTGCCGACAAGCCGCATTTCCTGCCGGTGGTGCCGGCCGGCGGCTTCGTCGAGGAGACGTTGCTCGCGCGCCTGATCCGCCGCCTCGGCAATCCCGACCTGGTGCCGCTGCACCGCATCGATCGCGCCACAGCGGGCCTGGTGCTGTTCTCGGCCGATCCGGCCACGCGGACCCGCTACCAGGCGCTGTTCCGCGAACGCGCCATCCGCAAGCACTACGAAGCGCTCGCACCGCCCCTGCCGCAGCTGGCGTTCCCGCACGTGCGCCGCAGCCGCCTGCGACGCGGTGAGCCTTTCTTTCGCATGCATGAGGTCGAAGGCGAGCCCGACAGCGAGAGCCACGTCGACGTGATCGAGCGCGGCGCGCGGTACTGGCGTTACGCGCTGGAGCCGGTGACCGGCCGCAAGCACCAGCTGCGCGTGCACATGGCCGCGTTGGGTGCGCCGATCGTCAACGATCCGCTGTATCCGGTACTGCGCGAACCGTTGCTGGATGACTTCGCCCGGCCATTGCAGCTGCTGGCCAGGTCGCTGACGTTCACGGATCCGCTGGACGGACGCATGCGGCGCTTCGAGAGCCGATTTACGCTGGCCTGACACGCTGGCCTGACACGCTGGCCTGAGGCGACGCCCGGTGCACGATACCGACTCACGACTGCTTCGCGGTCCTGTCGATTCTCGCTGTGCAAGGTAGTACAACAGCACCGACAGACGCCGACGTCGTGACGATATGACCGAGCCCGAGACCATTCCCATGCCGCCGCTGCCGGCGCTCACCGACCAGGCGCGCATCGAACGTGCCGCCGCCTTCGCAGACGAACTGGCGCGGAGGCGAACCGTGCGCGACTACGCGCCCACGCCGGTGCCGCGCGCACTGATCGAACACTGCCTGCGTGCGGCCGGTACCGCGCCCAGCGGCGCCAATCAGCAGCCGTGGCGGTTCGTGGCGGTGCAGGACACGGCGCTGAAGCGCCGCATCCGCGAAGGGGCCGAGGCCGAGGAGCGCGAGTTCTACGGTCATCGCGCGCCGCCGGAATGGCTGCAGGCGCTGGCGCCGCTGGGCACGCACGCGCAGAAGCCGTTTCTCGAAACCGCGCCCTGGCTGATCGGAGTGTTCTACGAGCGCTTCGGTGTCGACGACGCCGGCGGGCGGCACAAGCGCTACTACCCGCACGAGTCCGTCGGCATCGCCACCGGCATGCTGATCGCCGCCCTGCATCACGCCGGGCTGGCGACGCTCACCCACACGCCCAGTCCGATGGGCTTCCTCAACGAGGTCCTCGGCCGCCCGCGCAACGAGATGCCGTACCTGTTGCTGGTGGTGGGGCACCCGGCGCCGGACTGTCGCGTGCCCGACCTGCAGCGCCTGCCGCTGGAGGACATCGCCACGTTCGTCTAGGGCGTGTCATCAATTGGCCGACATCCTGCCATCCTCCTCTAAAGCTGCAGGCCGCCCTGTTCCCGATGCAGTTCGCGCTGCCGCGCGGCCAGCAGGTCGACGTTGGCTTCGGTGGCTTCCAGCGCCGCTTCGCTTTGCGGCGGCAGCCAGCGACGCGCCTCGGCGCGCAGGCGCTCGCCCTGCTGCCGCCATTGCGCGGCATGGCGTTCGCCCAGCCGCGCCAGCGCATCGCGCTCTTCCTGCTGCGGCAGGCCGTAGCCGGTCTCCGGCAGCAGCGTCGCCGGGCGGCTGAGGAGCGCCTGCAGGCCCAGGAAATCCTGCACCGCCGCGAGCGCATCGGGATCCTGCGCAGCGCCGCCGAGCAGGCGCCGCTTGAGTTCGTCGCGCGCCAGCAGTTCCTGTCGCCGCAGCGCCGCCTGTTCCAGCAGCAGCAGCGCGGCGCTCGCGCGCAGGTCGCCGCGCCGCAGCACCGGCGTGCGCCCGGCCGGCGCCAGGTCCAGCCAGTCCTGCACCCGTGCCTGCGGCAGGTCGAGCGCCTGCCGCGCGACCTCGAACATCGCCTGGTAGCGCGCGCTCAGCGGTTCGAAGTAGTAGCCCAAGCGACGCGCCTCATCGCGATCCTCGAGCACGCCGGTCTCGGCGATGCCGGCGCGCCGCAGCCGGCGCAGCAGCGCCGTCGGGGTGATGCTCGCCAGGCGTTCGCCGGCCAGCCGCGGCACGCCGTCGTGCAGCAGCTTGAAAGTCTCCACCGCACAGTTGTTGCCGAGAAAGTAGTAGCGGCCGTCGTAGCTCCAGTGCAGGCGCGCGGCGCGTTCCAGCAGCGCGGCGATCTCGGCATCCTGCAGCCGCAGCGGGATCGACTGCAGGCCGCGCAGTTCCACCTTGGTGTATTCGTCGATCACCTGGGCCAGCGGCAGTACGAACAGGCGCGACGGGTACGATCCGGTCAGGCCGCGCCAGCTGGAGACCTGCACGTCGTCGACGAAGGCGCGGAACGACAGCACGCGGTGATGGTCGAGGTCCAGGCGGCAGTCGGGCCCGCGCGGGCGGTCCGGCGCGCAGATCACCAGCCGCAGCATGCTGTGGCCCCAGCGGCTCATGAGGCGCTCGTTGCCCTCGGCGAGCAGGTAGTCCACCGCGTAGACGCGTGCAGGATCGATCTGCAGCAGCGGCTGCGGCGCATCGCCGTCGACCTGCAGGTAGACCAGGTCCGGCGCGCACTCGGCCTGCGGCGGCGACGTGCCGAAATGCGCGGCGAAATACCGGTACAGCGCCGGTCGCCGGCAGCCGTAGTCCGGATCCAGCAGGAAATGCTCCAGGTTCACCGCCACGAATTCGGCCGGGCTGGTCAGCTCGTAGCGGTCCGGGCTGCGGTCGCTGAAGGCGTTGTGCCCGACGCGCAGCCCCAGTCGCAGCGGGCTGACCTGCCAGCCGGCCAGGTCCAGCAGGCGCGGATCGTGCGACAGCCCGCCGTGCGGGCTGCGGTCGTAGAAGTGCGCCAGTTCGTGGAGCACGGCGGCCTGCGCCGCACGGGTGGCCGGATCGTCGCTGCCAGCATCGGCCGGCCGCGCCATCCAGCGGTCCAGCAGGGCGCGATCGAGCAGCATACGCCGGCCTATGGCGCGGCCGTGTACCTGCGCCGGCAGGTCGTCGCGCCATTCGACGACGACGCGGTGGTCGAGCGCGGCCGCCCAGGCCGGCGGCAGGCGCTCGATCGTGGTGTCCAGGAGCTGCCGCGTGGCTGCGGCCTGCACGGGGTGCAGTGCCCCATCCTCGATCTGGAGCGACAAGGCCTGCGCCGGAGCGGTGCCGGCGAGCAGGCACAGCACCGGCCACCACGGCGACCAGGGTCGCCGCAGCCGGCGGATCACAACGCCAGGATCGCCTGTGCCAGCTGCATGTCGCTGGCCTGGCGTACGTCAGGCCGCCGCTCGCGCAACTGGCGCAGCGCCGCTTCCAGCTGCGCGCCACGGATCCGCCCGTCGCTGGCGACGAAGCTGGCGGCATCGTCGCGCGCCTGCAGCACCACCTTGTCGTCGCCGGAGGTGCTGTCGGACGAGGCCGACGAGCCGGCGGAGGAGGCGCCCGCCGAAGTGCCGGCAAAGCTGCCGGCCAGCGCCGGCGCGGAGGAGAGCGCCAGCAGGGCGCAGATCAGGGTCGGTCGCAGCATCTGGGTTCCGTGGAAGGGACAGGAAAGCGCCGCCCGGCGGGCGGCCCGGCAAGACTACCCGCATGCACGCAGCGCCGGCTGAATCGACGCCATTCGGCTGCCCCGGAGGGGGTTTGCGTCCCCAGGGAGCGCGCGCGGCGGCCGGCACAGTGTCGCATCGGAACGATTGCGGCGCGGTTCCTGAAGGGAACCCCATGGGGCGTGGAAAAAACCGGGTGAAATCCGCCACTTGGGCGTAAGATGCAGGGTCTGCACGTGGTTCTGCGCGTTTCGAACGGCTGCTCCTGTCGCCGTTTTCGCTCCCTGCCTCGCGCCAACGTCCCGTTGCGGGACCCGGCCTCTCGGGAGCTTCCGTGCCTGGTTACGACACCCACATCCGTACGCTCGACATCGGCGGTCGCGATTATCGCATCCGTTCGCTGGTCGACGTGCAGCAGTTCGCGGATCCGGACCAGCTGGCGGAGCGCGCCGGCATTTCCTCGGCGCAGTGGAGCCTGTTCGGCCATGTCTGGCCCGCGGGCCGGCTGCTCGCCGAAACCATGGCCACGTTCGACGTCGCCGGCAAGCGCATCCTCGAGATCGGCTGCGGCATCGGGTTGGCCAGCCTGGTCCTGCGGCAGCGCGGGGCGGACGTCGTCGCCAGCGACCATCATCCGCTGGCCGAGGTGTTCCTGGCCTACAACGCCGCGCTCAACGGCATGCCCGCGGTGCCGTACCGGACCCTGCGCTGGGATGTGGAGAACGCGTCGCTCGGCCGCTTCGACCTGGTCATCGGCAGCGACGTGCTGTACGAGCGCGGCCACGCCGTGGCGCTGTCGGCATTGCTGCTGCGGCATGCGCAGCCGGCGGCCGAGGTGATGATCATCGACCCCGGCCGCGGCAACAACGGCCCGTTCACGCGGGCGTTGCAGGCGCAGGGCTACGTGCTGCACGAGCAGCGCAGCCCGATGAACGAGGGCGAGCTGCCGCCGTTCCGCGGGCGCCTGCTGCACTATCGCCGCGATGCGGCGGCCAGCGCGGGATTGCTGCAGTGAAGACCGAAGTCGATCTGCGCGACACGGACGACGAGGGCATCGATGCCAGCGTGTCCTGCGGGCGTTGCGACGCGATCTGTTGCCGGCTTACCGTGGTGCTGATGCCCGAGGACGCCGTGCCCGCCCATCTCACCGACCACACCGAGCGCGGACTGCACGTGATGGCGCGCGACGAGGAGGGCTGGTGCGTCGCCGTCGATCCGCTGCGCATGTGCTGCTCGATCTACGACCAGCGCCCGTCGGTGTGCCGGAAATTCGCGATGGGCAGCCCCTACTGCCGCCACATTCGCGAGACCCACCACGACCAACTGCGGCGCGGCATTCCGCTGACCATGTACTGACCTGGAGCACGACACCCATGCCATCCAAACCATCCACGCCCGCACCCAGGCCGTCCCGCGCAAGGCAGGGCCGCAACGAGGCCGGCTCCGACAAGCGCCTGACCAGCGAGCGCATCTCCGCCGACCTGGCCGCCTTCCGCAAGTCCGGGGGACGGGTCGAAGTGCTCGGCGTCACCCGCACGCTGACGAAAATCGACGGCACCGGAAGCTAGAGCAGTCCTAAGCCCATACGCGCAGCGCATGGGCGTTCGGTCGCTTACGGGCCAATGGCTCGTAAGCGCAAGTCCTCACCCGTAAACGGGAGAAGGGACCTGTCGACCCTTGCGCCAGAACCGCGCTAGCGACCGCGAAGGCTTCGATGGGCCGATGCGCGTGCGGCCCGGCCGACACGCGGGCTGCGCCACGTCTGCTTTTCGTTCAGCGCCCGCCGCCTATGCTTGGGAGGCTCTGACAGACAGTTTCCGGAGGCGGACATGGCAACCGGCTGGGCCGGCGACGGCGCCGTACAGGACCAGATCGACGCGACGGTGAAGGACGGGATCGAACGCGCCCGCAGCCGATTGCGACGAGGTCCCGGACTGACCCAATGCGAGGAATGCGACGCGCCGATCCCGGAGGCGCGGCGCAAGGCCGTGCCCGGCGTCCGCCTGTGCGTGTCCTGCCAGGAGGCGCAGGACCGCGACGACGGTGGCGCCGGCAGCTACAACCGGCGTGGCAGCAAGGACAGCCAGTTGCGCTGAGATCGCCGCAACGCTGGCAGGGGCGATCGCCCCCGCAGCGCGCATCTCAACCCTCCGTCTCCGTCGGCCGCCGTGGCGACCGCAGCATCCGAACACGGTGGCTTCCCCCGGCGAGCATCAGGTGCCTTGCCGCGCCGAGCACGTGCACTGCCAGTAGTGCCATCATCACGTGTGCGCCTCCGTCGTGCAGGCGTTCCAGCCGCCGATTCCACTGCCGGTGTGGCGCGCCAAAAGGGCTCTCCAGTTCGAACAGACCGAAGAACGACAGTGGTTCCGCGCCGGGGACGATCCGCCATTGCGCATCGGTGCCGCGCACCCATCTGCTGTCGGTCCACCGCCCAAGCCGCCGGTTGCCGCCTGGAACGTCACGGCGAGCAGCAACAGCGCCGGTACCACCTTTGCGGCGATCCGCAGGGCCCGCGGTCGCGGGTGCGCAGCCGGTGCTCCGGAAGCCAGCCTCCAGGTGATGCGTGAAAGCAGGGCCATGCACAGCAGCACGCCGATGCCGATGTGCGCGTGCTTCAGCCACAGGTACAGCGACCCGTCTTCGAAACCGATGGTCCATTGCATCGCCAGCCCCAGCGCCAGCAGCGCGAGCACCAGGGCAGCGACGAGCCAGTGCAGCGCGACCGATACCACCCCGAAATCGTCGGCACTGTCCTTCCAGGCTGTCGGCGGCGCCATGTCAGTCGTCCGGCGCGGCCAGGATTACATCGCGGCGAACGACCAGGGTGCCGTCGCCGGTGCGTTCCGGCCTGACGATCGCCGGTCCGCCGCGGCCGTTGCGCCGCGACAGGATGTCCGGGGTGATGAGCGGGTCGCCTTCGAACAGCACGTCGTCGAGCCAATACTCCGCCCGGCCGGGTTCGGTGGCCGTCATGTGGATGTGCGCGGGTTCGCTTCGCGAAGGATAGGCCGCGGGGCGAATGGTCCGGATGCGATAGCGGCCATCGGCGTCGCTGACGACCCAGCCACGCAGATGGCCATGTCGGCGCCCGTTTCCGGTTTCATTGCCGCGGCGCGGATAGATGCCGTTGGCGTTGGTGTGATACGCATACAGCAGCACGCCCGGCACAGGGGTTCGGCCGTCGGCCGCGTGGACGACGCCATGCAGCAGCAGTCGCTCGCCGAGCTCGTCCGGTCCGGCCAGGGTGGCGGTGGAGCCGGGATCATCCGGCGCATCGGCCGCGCCGCACCACTCGCATGCCGGGAGCGGATCGCTGCCGGCGCGGCTTGGCGCGCTCAGAAACAGCAACATCGTGTAGCCGGACAGGACAAGGAACGTGCGCCGTTTCATCGGACCGACCTCGCAGCGGGTGTGTGCCGCAGGTATAAGGCCGGTGCCTCCGCACCGCATTAACATCGATCAAGACGTGCGTTGCCCGCGCCATTCGCGCAACAGCCGTGAAAGTGCCTGTTCGGTGACGCCGATATAGGAGGCGATCTGGCGCTGTGGAATCCAGTCGACCAGTTCCGGATAGCGTTCGGCGAAGCGCCGGAACCGGGTCAGCGCGGAGTCGAGCAACAGTTCGCGTTCGCGCGTCTCCTTGCGCATGGCCATCTGCTCGGCGAGCACGCGCCCGATGCGCTCCCAGGCCGGATGGCGCGAGTACAGCGTCGGCACGAGCGACACCGGAAACGCCAGCGTCCGCACGTCGGTGATGGCGGCGATGACGAATGTGTTCGCGGTGCCGGTCAGCATGGCCGAGAGCGGTACCACAATCTCGCCTGGCCGCGAGAACGCCTTGTTGTACTCGCGTCCCGACTCGGTGATGTAGAAGAACCTGAGAAAACCGGACGCGAGGAACCAGCAGCGGGTCGGCACCTCGCCCATGTCGAGCAAAGCCTGCCCGGCGTGGAACGTTCTGACTTCCGCATGGCCGCGCAGGTGCGCCAGTTCCTGATCCGGCAGCATGGCGATACCACCCAGGACCGCGGCGAGCGCTGCGAAGTCGTCAGTTCCGGCGGTCATCCGTCAAGCCTCGTCTGCCACTGCAATGTGGCGGCAGACTGGATCCGCAGTCAATCCTGTTCCAGGAAGGCCCGGTAATCCTCGATCGTGTCCTCGACGCTGGCCTCGAACAGCCGCGCGCCGGCCTCGATGCTGGACAATGACGGATCCGAGCCGATGCGGCCGTCGGGGAATCGCCGGCGATAGTCCTGCGCGTCGCCGAAGGCCGCGGTCGGCGCGATCCGTGGCGTCAGGGTCATCGGGCGGGCCTGTCCGGGATGGGCGTGCCAGGTCAGCGATATCTCCGATGGCGTGGCGTGGTGGCCCTCGCTGTCGGCGAACAGTTCGCGCGAGAGCTGCTGCACGCGGCGGCCCATGTACCAGTTGGCCAGCTTCAGGCGCAGCGGCGAACGCTCGCCGCTGAAGCTGCTGTCGGCGTGGATCTCGGAGAACGCCGCCTGCACCGTGGCGACGTTGCCGCCATGGCCGTTGAAGAAATAGACTTGGCGAAAGCCGTGCCCCGCCAGCGACTGCACCACGTCGCGGATCACCGCGATGAGCGTAGCGGGGCGCAACGAGAGCGAGCCGGGGAACGCCAGGTGGTGCTGGGCCATGCCGATGCTCAGCGTCGGCGCCACCAGCGTCCCGGTGTGCTCGCCCACCGCATGTGCGACGACTTCCGGGCAGATCGCGTCGGTGCCGATCAGGCCGTTGGGGCCGTGCTGCTCGGTGGAGCCGATCGGCACGATGATGCCGGTCGAGCGCGTCAGGTAGGTTTCGATCTCGGGCCAGGTGCTGAGCTGCAGTCGCATGGATGAAGCCGCAGAAGAGGAACTGCGAGGATAGCGGCAAACTACCTGCGCCTGTGGGCGTGGCGGCGGCATGCCGCCGTCGGAAAGTCGCGACAGCCTGCAGAGCGTCGCGAGGTCTGTTGCTCCCACATCGGCATCCTTGCTGTTGCGGGCCGGGATGCGTGCTGCCGTGCAGCGCTTTGTAGCGCTGCAATCGGACGGATTCACGGGCATTTGATCGCATCGTGGCCATGCTGACGGCACTTCGCGCCTCACATGGAACCGGAGTCACCGATGCCGGCCCGCTCAGGCAACGCCACGAACGCGGACAAGCCCGTCGTGCTGATCACCGGCGTTGCCGGCAGCGTCGGCGCCTCGCTGGCGAAGGCGCTGGCCGGCGACTACCGCGTGGTCGGCATGGACGTGTCGGAGCCGAAGGGCGGCGGCGACTGGATCCGCATCGACCTGACGTCCACCCAGGCGGTCGCGAAGGCGGTCGAGGAGTTCCGCGAGCGCTTCGGCGGCCACATCGCTTCGGTGGTCCATCTGGCCGCGTACTTCGATTTCAGCGGCGAGGACAAGCCGCTGTACGACAAGGTCAACGTCGAGGGCACCCGTCGCCTGCTGCGCGCGCTGCGCGAACTGGAGGTGGAGCAGTTCGTGTACTCCGGCACCATGCTGGTACACGAGGCTGCCGAACCCGGCGGGCGCATCGACGAGAACGAGCCGATCCGGCCGCGCTGGGCGTATCCGCAGTCCAAGGCGAAGACCGAGCAGGTGATCGCCGAGGAACATGGCGACATTCCCTACGTGCTGTTGCACCTGGCGGGGCTGTACGACGAAAAGACCGCCGTGCCGACGCTGGCGCAGCAGATCGCGCGCATCTACGAGCGCGACGTCCAGGGCTATCTGTATGCCGGCGACGAGCGCGCCGGGCAGTCGATGATTCATCGCGACGACATGATCGATGCGTTCCGGCGCACGATCGACCGCCGCGGCGAGCTGCCGGCCGACGCGACGATCCTGGTCGGCGAACCGGAGGCGATGAGCTACCAGGCGCTGCAGGACCGGCTGGGCGAGCTGATCCACGGCGAGGCGTGGGCGACCCTGAGCGTGCCGCCGCCGGTGGCCAAGGCCGGCGCCTGGCTGCAGGGCGCAGCCGAGCCACTGGTGCCTGACGCGATCGACCGTGGCAGGAAGGCCTTCATCCGGCCGTTCATGATCGAGATCGCCAGCGATCACTACGCGCTCGACATCGGCCGTGCGCGCGAGCTGCTCGGCTGGGAGCCCCGGCACCGCATCGAGGACGAGCTACCGAATCTGGTGGACGCGCTCAAGCGCGATCCGCCGGGCTGGTACCGGGCCAACGGCATCACGCCGCCGCCATGGCTCGAGGCCGCGGACGAGAAGGTGGAACAGCCGGAAGTGCTGCGACGGCAGGCGGAAGCGCGCTTTCGCGACGCCCATCGCCAGAACTTGTGGGGACCGTTCCTGATCGCGGCGCTCGGGGCGTGGCTGCTCGCCTCGTCGCCCACCTTCGGCGATGTCGCGTCCGCGCAGGTGCGCAGCGACGTCGCCAGCGGCGCCGCGCTGCTGCTGCTGGGGCTGCTGACGGTCTCCTGGCGGCTGGCGCCGCTGCGCTGGGTGTCGGCGGCGGTCGGGTTGTGGGTGATGTTCGCGCCGCTGGTGTTCTGGACCGGCAATGCCGCCGCGTACCTCAACGGCACCCTGGTCGGCGCCCTGGTCACCGGGCTGGCGGCGGCACTGCCGCCGACGCCGGGCATCTCGCCGGCCGCCGCGCGCACCGGGCCGGCGGTGCCGCCGGGCTGGGACTATTCACCGTCGGACTGGATCCAGCGCCTGCCAATCATCGTGCTGGCGCTCGTGGGGCTGATCATTTCGCGCTACATGGCGGCCTACCAGCTCGGCCATGCCGACGGCGTCTGGGAACCGTTCTTCGACGTGCCCGGTGCGAAGAACGGCACCGAGGCCATCGTCACCTCCAGCGTGTCGGAAGCCTGGCCGGTGCCGGACGCGGGCCTCGGCGCATTGGTCTATGTCCTCGAGATCATCACCGGACTGTTGGGCTCGCGGCAGCGTTGGCGCACCATGCCCTGGGTGGTGGTGGCGTTCGGCATCCTGATCGTGCCGCTGGGCGTGGTGTCGATCACCTTCATCATCATCCAGCCGATCGTCATCGGCACCTGGTGCACGCTGTGCCTGATCGGCGCGGCGGCGATGCTGCTGCAGATCCCGTACTCGCTCGACGAACTGGTCGCGACCGGACAGTTCCTGCGCCGGCGCAAGCGCGCCGGCAGGAGCCTGTTGCAGGTGTTCTTCACCGGCGACACCGACGAGGGCGACGACAAGGACCGCGGCGAGGGCGATTTCGCCCGCGGGCCCGTGACGGTGCTGCGCGACACGCTCGGCGGCAACGTCAACACGCCCTGGAACCTGCTGGCCTGCATCGCGATCGGCATCTGGCTGATGTGCACGCGCCTGACCATCGGCTCGGATGCGCCGATGGCGAACGCCGAGCACCTGATCGGCGCGCTGGCGATCACCGTGGCGGTCATTGCGCTCACGGAAGTCGCGCGACCGGTGCGGTTGCTCAACATCGGCCTCGGCGCCGCGTTGCTGGTGGTTCCGTTCGCCTACGACGCCGCGCCGGCCCCGCTCTGGTCGAGCCTGGTGTGCGGCATTGCGTTGATCGCGCTGAGCCTGCGCCGCGGCCCGGTGCGGCAGCGCTACGGCGCCTGGAGCCGCCTGCTGGTCTGAGGCCTGCGACCGCCAGCCGCGCGGCCAGGCGCTCCTGCAGCGCGCGGTCGGCGGCGTGCAGCGCCTCGGCCTGGGCGGGATCCGGCCGCGCTTCGCCGGCGCCGGGTTCTACCGGTGGTTCCTGCGCCACGGCCAGCGGTATCGCCAGGGCCAGGCACAGCTGGAGCAAACTGCTGAGGACGCGATGCGGCATCGGCGGGCCGTCAAGTCGGAGTGGAGCGTGCCGAGCGTAGTCCAAAGCAGGACAAGGCCGTGTGCGCGGATGCACGCGGCGGTCACGGCGGCTGAACGCACGCGGCGCAAGCATGACGCCCGCAAACCCACGAGGACTCATCGAGGAAGCGGACCGCATGCGCTATGAACTCTACTACTGGCCGGGCATCCCGGGGCGCGGCGAATTCGTGCGCCTGGCGCTGGAGGAGGCGGGCGCGGACTATGTGGATGTCGGCAACGACGATGCCGCCGGTGGCGTGGCTGCGGTGCAGGCGCTACTGGACGCTGCCGACGTCCAGCGGCCGCCGTTCGCGCCCCCGTTCCTGAAGGCCGGGAATGTCGTCGTCGCGCAGGTGGCCAACATCCTGCAGTTCCTGGGTCCCAGGCTGAAGCTGGTGGCGCGTGATCCGGCGGCCGCGCTGTGGACGCAGCAACTGCAGCTGACGATCGCCGATGCCGTGGCCGAGGCACACGACGTGCATCATCCGGTCGGCCTCGGCGAGTACTACGAACATCAGAAACCGGAGGCACGGCGCCGGGCGAAGGAATTCCGCGGCGAGCGGATGCCGAAGTTCCTCGGCTACTTCGAGCGCGTGCTGGCCGCCAATCCGAAGGGACCGAAGTACCTGGTCGGCGCCCGCCTGTCGTATGCGGACCTGTCGCTGTTCCAGCTGATCGCCGGGCTGCGTCATGCTTTCCCGGCCGCGATGCGCCGGCTCGAACCCGGGCTGCCGCACTGCCGCGCACTCGCCGTGCACGTCTCCGAGCGCCCGAACGTGGCCGCTTACCTGGCCTCCGATCGCTGCCTGCCGTTCGGCGAAGAAGGGATATTCCGGCACTATCCGGAACTGGACGACTAGAGCGCGCGGGCCCCAGGGCGGCGCCCCTGATGCGGGACTCGGGAAAGACCGCTCGACCCGGCCCGCGAGCAGGTAAAGGCTACAAGGCCGGCGACGCCGGCTTCCGGCCATCGTCCGGGAGCATGCGCTGCGCTTCCCGCACGGCGGCGCGGTGCCACTGGTCGAGGCAGATCCGGGGCGTCGCCGCGCTCCGGTGCCGTGCGCAGATCTGCACGCTGTCCGGGGGCATCCGCAGGTCCAGGGCCCAGCCGGACAGGTGCGACAGGCACCATCCCGCACACAACAGTACGGTCGCAGTCAGTCCCGATTGCATCGCCACGTTTCTCGCTCTCCGTCCGCCGGCGCCGCTGCGAGAGCGGCGGGGCGTCGTTCCGATCCCACCCACTTCCATTGGATGCCGGAGGCGGCAAAAGGGTTGCATCGCCGGATGATGCGAATCCTTGCGCCCGCACTTAAACCTTTTTGCGGCACGCCGCGTCCAAGTGGATATGCTCAGCATCGCCATGCCCACGCCAGCCTCCGATCCCGAGATCGAGACCGCCCCGGACGACGAGGCGCTGGTGCGCGCGGCGGTCACCGGCGACGTGCAGGCCTACGAGGCGATCTATCGCCGCCACGCGCCGCGGCTGTACGCGGTGGTCTGGCGCATCTGCGGTCGCCATGCAGCGCGCGCCGAGGACGTGCTGCAGGACACCTTCCTCAAGGCCTGGCGCTCGCTGCCGGGGTTCCGGTTCGAGAGCGCGCTCGGCACCTGGCTGCAGCGGCTCGCGGTCAATACGGCGCTGATGGAACTGCGCGCGCGCAGCGGCAGGGACGACCTCGATGCCGGCGACGACGGTCTCGAGGCGCTGGCGGCGGTCGAGGGCGAACAGCGCTGCACCGGGACCGGCCTGGACCTGGAGCGCGCGGTGGCGACGCTGCCGCCGCGGGCGCGTGCGGTGCTGGTGCTGCATGACATCGAAGGCTGGAAACATCACGAGATCGCCGAGGAACTCGGCATGGCCGTCGGCAGCTCCAAGGCACAACTGCATCGTGCCCGCGGACTGTTGCGCGAACGGCTCGGAGAAACGGCATGAACGACCACGACGACAATCACGACCACGACGAGCTGACCCGGCGCCTGCGCGCCCTGCCGCGACAGATGGTGCCCCCCGCGCGGGCCTGGGCGCGGGTGGCCGAGCAGATCGGACGCGAAGGGCGAGGACCGGCGCTGCATTCAGCGCGCGGGCCGCGCGCGCGCCGGCGTTGGCCGACGGTCGCCGGATTGGCCGCGGCGGCCTCGGTCGCGCTGTTGCTGGCGCTGGGCATGCTGCGGATTCCGGGCCTCGAACGTAGCGGGCCCGCGATCGCGACCGTGACCGAACAGCAGGCCGAGCGCCTGACCGGCGAGTACCGCGCGGCGCTGGCGGAGGTGCCGATGGAGCGGGTTCCGGAGGAACTGCAACCGGCACTGGCGGAACTCGATCGCAGTGCCGCCGACATCCTCGCCGCGATCGACGAGGCACCCGGATCCGGTTTTCTTCTCGACCAGCTGCAGCGCACCTATGCGCAGCGGCTACAACTCACCCGGCAGGCCGCCCTGGGCGCGGCCGCCCTGTTGTCCTGACAAGGAGCACACGCATGCCTATTCGAATTCCCCGCCTGGCCGCAGCCACGGCACTGCTGCTGGCGCTGCTGCTGCCGGCTTCCACGCTACTGGCGCAAACCTCGATCGACGAACGGCATCCATTGGCGTCCGGAGGTCGGGTCGAAGTGGAGAACGTCGCCGGCAGCATCCGTGTCAGCGGCTGGGACCGCGACGAGGTGACGGTCACCGGTTCGCTCGGCGAGGGCCAGCGGCTGGAAGTGGATGCCAGCCGCAACCGCGTGCGGATCAAGGTCATCTATCCGCGCAACTCGCGCGGCGGGCGCGGCGCGCAGCTGGAGCTGCGCGTGCCCAAGGGGGCCGAACTGCAGGCGAGCGCGGTCAGCGCCGACGTCGACGTCACCGGCGTCGACCTGCGCCGGCTGCAGGCCAAGTCGGTCAGTGGAGGCGTGAACGTGGCCGGACGCACGGGTGAAGCCGACCTGGGCAGCGTGAGTGGCGCGATCCGGGGCCGCATCGCCACCCCGCGCCTGGAGGCCGGCACCGTCAGCGGCCGCATCGAGATCGACGGCGGCGTCAGCGGCGATGTGCGCCTGGAATCGGTGTCGGGCGCGATCTCCCTGACGGCTGCGAAGATCGAACAGCTGCGCGGCGAATCGGTCTCCGGTGGCATGACCGTCCGCGCCGGCGCCCTGGCGCCGGGCGGACGCATCGTGCTGGAATCGGTCAGCGGCAGCATCGGCCTGCAGCTGCCGGCCGATGCCTCGGCGCAGCTGCGCGTGTCCAGCTTCAGCGGCAACATCACGTCCGATGCGGGCGAGGTCGAGCGTCCGCGCTACGGGCCGGGCCGCAGCCTCGATACCCGTCTGGGCGGTGGCGACGGCGATGTGTCGATCAAGTCACATTCCGGCAGCGTCCGGGTGGACATCGGCGGGCGCTGATCGGGGGCGCACCGGCGCGCGGAGATGTCGCGCCGGTGCGGTCCGCGGGTGTAGTGGCCTCCGGCGCCGTCATTCCGGAGCTCGCCCGCGAAGATCTTTGGCGCATGGCATCACCCACGGGCCTCGTCACGCGAAGACGAGCGCCGTCTCGCGATAGCCGGCCGCCCGCGCGCCTGCCGGTTCGGCGAATGGCACCATACGAAATCGGTTCCCGACACCCGCGAGTTGTGGACGTGCGGCGGCGCTGCTAGCTTCGCGCTTGGGCCGTGTGCCTGTTTCGGGAGAGGGAGTGGAGCCGAGCCCCGCCAACGGCAGGCATTATTCGACGCGAATGATCGGGCTCTCCGGCCTGCTGCTGGGCACGGCGCTGACGGCAGTGCTGATCTACCTTGTATTGCATGATCGCGCAGTGCGGCTGCGGGCGGCCGAGGACCAGAGCCGGGCGGTCGTCACCGGTGTCGAACGCCTGCTGAAGTATCGGTTCCGCAATCTGGAACGCGCCATGCTCGGCATCGCCGGCGATGGTGAGCGACTGTTCGCGAGCGTGCCGGAACAGGCACCGGGCCTGCTCTCCGAGGCGATTGCCGGTGTACTGCGCCGGCACGAGGAATTGGAAAGTATCGTGCTGGTCGACCGTGACGGCCGGGCGATCACCCGAGGGCGGGGCGATCCGGCATTTCCCGCGTGGATCGGGGAGGCGCCGACCGGCAGGAACAGTGCATTGCGCCTCGGGCCGATGCAACGCGATGGCGAAGGCGGATGGCTGCTGCCGATGGCGCTGCAGGCGTCCGGCCGGCACTGGATACTGGCGCGGCTGCGCAGCGGCGCCTTGCAGGAAGCGGTCTCGGATCTCGATACCGGACGCCGGGGCATCGCCGTGGTCACGGATCGCAACGGCCACATCATGGCGCGCAGTCCGGACCCGCAGCGCTTCGTCGGCCAGTACGAACGCGGGCTCGACGTGTCGCGGATCCCCGCCCGCGGCGAGACCCTGCGCACGAGGAGCCCGCTCGACGACAACAGGCACATCATTTTCTCGCGCCATGCCTCCGCTGTTTATCCGACGGTGGTCAGCGCCGGCATCTCCGAGGAGGAAGTGCTGGCGCCCTGGCGATGGTTCGCCGGCTGGGCGCTGTTGCTGTACGCGGCGTACTGGGCCGGCTTCTGGTACCTGCTGCGCAACCTGCGGCGCGCCGAGTCGACGCGATCGGCGCTGATGCAGGAGTTGAGGCAGGGTGCCGAGCGCTTGCGTACCGCACAGCGGCTCGGCAGGACCGGGGTCTGGGAGAGCGTTGACGGCAGCGACCTGATCGAGTGGTCACCCCAGGTCGGCGAGATCTTCGGCATGCCGGAGGGAAGCCATTCGGCGAGCCGCGAGGCGTTCTATGCCGCGATGCACCCGGAAGATCGCGAGGAAGTGTCGGCAACGGTCGCAAGGGCGTGGCAGACGGGCGAGAAGTTCATCCTGGAATACCGGATCCTGCGGCCCGACGGCCAGATGCGCTGGATCGCGGTACGCGGTGCGACGGTCGAAGACCGCGACGGTGTATCGAAGATGGGCGGCACCGTGGTCGATATCACCGAACGCATGGAGGCGCAGCAGAAGCTCGCCGATGCCGAGCGCCAGTTCCGGCTGATGTTCGAGCGCAATCCGCTGCCTTTCTGGGTATTCGATGTCGACACCTTGCGCTTCCTAGAGGTGAATGAGGCAGCGGTGCGCCACTACGGCTACTCGCGCGAGGAGTTCCTGTCGATGAGCATCCTCGACATCCGTCCGGCCGATGCGGCGGACGAGGTCAGGCGGGATGTCGCCGAGCGCAATGCGGACTACGCCGATGCGCGCGTCTGGATCCATCGCAAGCGCGATGGCGCGCTGATCGAGGTGCAGGTGCACGGCGCGGCAATCGAGTTCCGCGGCCGGCCGGCGCGCCTGGTGCTGGCAGAGGACGTCACACGGCGCGTCGCCCACGAGCGCGAACTCGCATTTCGTGCCAGCCACGACAGCGAGACCGGATTGCTGACGGCGACGACGCTGGCCGAGCGGCTCGATGGCGGCACCGGCGGTTACGACATCGTCTGTGCGGAACTGCGCGGACTCGACTTGATCGGCGATACGCTGGGGCGCGAGGTCAGCGGCGATATCGTGCGCAACGTCGCCGAACGCATCGACCGGCTGGCGCGGCGATACGGACTGGCGGCCCATCTGCCGTCCGGCACCTTCGTGCTGGCGGTGCTCGATGGCCGCCGGAGCGAGACCGTGCTGTCGGCCCTGGTCGCCGATCTCGCCGAGCCGGTGCATGGACGGGACACGGTGCATCACCTGGAGGCACGGATCGGCATCGCCCGCCATCCGGATGACGGGCGGCGTGCGAGCAAGGTGATCGATCGCGCCGCCCTGGCGGCGCACCTGGTCGAGCGCGGCGGGATCGAGGTGGCGCGTTATTCGGCGACGATGGAAGAGGACGTCCAACGCCGGCTCGAGTTGACCGCACGCACGCGCCGTGCGATCGAACAGGGTGAGTTCCGCCTGGACTTCCAGCCGATCCGGCGCGTGGCCGATGGCGCCCCGGTGGCGCTCGAAGCGCTGTTGCGTTGGCCGCAACCGGACGGAAGCGAAATCTCGCCGCTGGAATTCATCCCCTTGTGCGAGCGCTCCGGCCTGATCGTGACACTGGGGAAATGGGTTCTCGATGAAGCGGCGCGGGCAGCGGCGCATGTCGCCGAACGCGGCTGGGACGAGCTGCCGATCGCCGTCAACGTGTCGGCGGCGCAGTTCCACATGCGCGACCTGGCCGGAGATATCCAGCACCTGTCGGACCGGTACGGACTGCGCCGGGGCGCACTGCACGTCGAGCTGACCGAGAGCGTGCTGCTCGACCACGCGGGCCACGCCATGGACAGGCTGCGACAGCTGCGGCAGCAGGGTGTCTGCGTGGCGCTGGACGATTTCGGCACCGGGTTCTCCAACATGTCGTACCTGCGCGACCTGCCTCTGGACATGCTCAAGCTGGACCGGATGTTCGTCGAATCCGTCAACCACAACTCGCGCAGCGCCGCGATCTGCCGTGCGCTGATCGCGCTCGGGCATGCGGTGGATCTGACCGTCATCGCCGAAGGCGTGGAGCATGCCGACCAGCACGCGTGGTTGCGCGATCACGGTTGCGACCAGATGCAGGGCTACCTGTTCGATCGTCCCGGTTCGCTCGACGTCACCCTCGCGGCACTGGCTCGGCCTATCGACAAGCCTTCGTGAGGCCCGCCTACATCATCGCCAGTTCGACGTTGCTCAGGGTGCGATTGTACTGGTCGCGCAGCCGCACCTTGCGCTCCAGGTCGGCCACGATATGGCTGCTGAAATCGACGCCGGTCAGCTCCTCGGACATGTTGATGCCGCCGGGGGTGTCGACGTTGATCTCCATCAGCTTGTTGCCGACGATATCCAGCCCGGCCAGGTACATGCCGTCGCGGATCAGCTTGGGCGCCACGATCTCGGCCAACCGCAACGCGTCGGCGTCCGGCTCGGCCATCTCGATCTTGCCGCCGGCCTTGATGTTGCTGCGTGCATCGCCGCTGTCGTTGTAGCGGCGGAAACAGGCGTATTTGCCGTCGACCTGCAACGGCCGGCCATTGAGGGTCAGCAGGCGCAGGTCGCCCTCGGCGGCCTTGGGCAGGTATTCCTGGACGATGGCGTAGCCGTCCCGGGTGACGGCCTCGATCATCTGGTTGAGGTTGGCGTCGCCGTCCGGTGTGACCACGAACACACCCTGGCCGCCAGAGCCCTGCAGCGGCTTGATCACCCCATAGCCGTCGTGGTCGGCGATGAACGCCTTGATCTCCTTGGGATCCAGGCTGATGCACGTCACCGGGCGTACTTCCTCCGGGAAGTGCTGGAAGTAGGTCTTGTTCGAGGCGTCGGTCAGGTGGGTCGGGTCGTTGAGCACGATCACGTGCCTGAGCGCGGCCAGCTGCGCGAACAGCAGTCCGCTGTTCGGCGCCCAGGGGCGCTCGTTCACTTCGTCTGCCGGGTCGCTGCGCAGCATCAGTACGTCGAGTTCGTCGACGCAGACGTGGTGGGTATCGGCGTCCTCGTCCTGGAGATCATCGAGCAATGCGTCGTCGTTCTCGTACTGGTCGTGGCGCGGCACGTGCGCGTTGGCGCGTACGCGGCCGTCGGCGCCGTAGATGAAGCCGCCGAGTCCGATCAGGGCCACCGAATGGCCGCGATTCACCGCGGTCCGGGCGAGGCGGATGGTGGTGTAGTTATTGCGCTCGGTCGCGATGTCGTTGACGACGAAGCCGAGCTTGATGGGCGTGCCGTGGGCCGGAGGGCTCATGAAGCGGGTTCCTTGTGGCAGAGCCGGTCGACCGGCAGGCTGCGGCAGAGCGACAGCCGGTCCCGGAATTCCGGCGTAGTGGTGTAGCGCGGCAACAGGTCGGGCGGTCCTACCCAGCCTTCCTCTACCAGCTGGTCCAGCACCGAACGGTGCGAGAGCGCGAACTTGCCGACGAACAGCGGCTCGAACGGACCATCCGCGTGCAGGTAGTCGACCAGCTCGCACAGGCCGCCCAGGTAGACCGCGTCCTTGGTCAGCCCACCGCCGCGGAGTGCGCGAACGGCGATGTCGAAGGCGTCGTCGGTGGGCAGGTCGTGGGTCTCGTGCAACACGTCGAAGATGGCCGGCACGTCCTCGCCGTTGATCGCCATCTCGGTGGCGAGCACGCGCGCGGCGAGCACGCGCAGGCGTTCGCCCGGCAGGTAGCCGGCGAGGAACTCGGCCAGCACGCCGAGGCCTTCCTGCAAGGCGTCGTAGTGCGCGAGCCCGACCTCCAGCTGGGTCAGGGCCTGGTGGCGGCCGTTGTGGCGGGTGACCACGTGGGTGCCGATCTCGTGCTGGATCAACGGCTGCACACGCGCCGCGGGCAGGCGCAGGTTGCCGTCGATGTAGAACGTGCCGTGGGAGACCATCATCAGCGAGTTGAGGTCGGTGTCGACCACCACGTCGGCCTTGAAGTCGGGCGAGCGTTCGCGATACCAGTCCAGCTCCGATTCGACGGCTTCGAGCACGGCATCGATCCCGGTATCCGCAGTCAGCGGCACGCTGGGATTGACCTCCTCCAGGATGCGCTGGGCGAGCTCCGAAAGTGCGGGTCCGACGCCGCCGAACAGATCGAGGCTGGCGTTGACGAATCCCGCGGTGTCGCGCAGCCGGACCAGTTCGATCATGCGGTCCAGCTCGCGCTGTTTCTCCGACAGCAACGTCGACAGCAGCGGCGACTCGATCTCTTCGACCGGCAGCGCCAGCAGGCGCTGGCGGGTCTCGTGCAGGTCGAGATCGAGATCGATGTAGTTCAGTGGCGGGATCGAAGTCCTGCCGCTCGCCTCGAAGCTTTCCCAAAGGGCGACGTTGCCGATCGGCGACAACGCCAGCAGCCAGTCGATTTCGGCGTCCAGCCTGGCCAGCTCGGCGTCGACACGGGCGGCGATCGGCGGCAGCGTCCGGACGCTTGGGCGCTGTGTCACCGGCATGACAGGAACTCCGCGCGTACCGCACGCACCGCCTGCTCCAGGCCGGTGCGCAAGTCCTCGACGACGGCGATGTCGGCCTGTGCCGTCCACTCGTCCATGTAGATTTTCTTGTATTCCGGGGTGATCACGCACAGGCGCTCGCCATATTCGGCGTACAGCGACTCCGGGAAATGCCCGCCGGTGGGATAGCGCACGTTCTCGCGCACGTCGGGCGCACGGCCGCCGACCGGTGTCGCGCGCAGCGCATCGGTGAAGTGGGCCAGCGCATTGCCCCAGCGGTCGCGATCGAGTGTGGTGACGCCGAGGTCGATGTCCGGATTTTCGGACGGCGGTGCGGGCGCCGCATTCGCGCCGTCGCGGCGATGGTTGTAGCTGTGGATGTCCAGGAGCAGCAGGCAACCCCAGCGGGCCAGCAGTCGTTCCAGCAGTTCATGGATCATGGCGTAGAAGCGGTCGTGGATCGCCAGCGAGCGTTCGATCTCGTCCGGCGGCAACGGGCCCTGCCAGATGCGCAGGCCCCAGGTGTCGGCCGGATCGGTCGACAGCGCCTTGTCGCGCGGGCGGTTGAGGTCGACCTCGAAGCGCGAGCGCCGTACCCGGATCCGCACGTCGCCGACACTGGTCAGCAGTCCGGTCAGCGGGTCCTCGTCGCGCCGCAGCGCGGCGTCGTCGAATGCCAGGTATGGGCGCAGCGAGTCGCGCATGGCGTGGCCGTCGTGCAGGGCCACCGCCAGGACCGGGCCGTCGCCTGTCACCAGGTCCCAGTCCTCGCTGGGATGGCGTTCGACCAGGTGCTCGCCGAGGGTGAAGTGGGAATGGGATCGAGCGTCTTGTGGTCCGTGCATGCCGGCGATCTTCACATCGCCGGCATGAGGCGATCGTGACAGCGTCGCTGCGCGCTCAAGCCCCAGTAAAAAAAGTGATGACGGCGTGATCGTTGTTCCGGCCGGGCTCGACGATGGCCTGGAGCACCCGCGCGCGCCTATCGCGATGTGCGGCTCAGCCGGTCGAGCTTGGCCTGGTAGCGGGCGCGATCTTCATCGTCGCCGAGGGCACGGGCGCGCAACAGCGCGCGGCTTGCGCGGCGTGTCTCCCCCATCAACAGGTACGTGCGGGCAAGGCCGAAGTGGAACCGATGTTCCTTGCCGTGCAGGCGGATGGCGCGGCGGTAATGTTGGACCGCGCGTGCGTAGTCGCCGCGGCTTTCGTAGTCACTCGCCAGCAGGAACTGGTGGAACGGATCGGCGAGCTGGGCCCTCTCCAGCCGCGCCTGGAATTCCGCCGCGCGTTTGGCGTCGCCCATGCGGCGATGCAGTCCGACGATGTTGAACAGCGCAGCGGCGTGCATCGGATCGAGCGCCAGTGCCCGGGTGTAGGCGCGCTCGGCGGCGACGACATCGCCGCTGCGCAGGTGCAGCACGCCGAAGTTGCTCCAGTTGGTGGCGTAGTCGGGATCGAGCGCGATCGCCGCCTCCATATGGATCCGGGCTGGCTCCAGTGCGCCGGCCGCCATCAGTTCGGCGCCGCGATTGCCGTAGAAATGCGCGAGGGCGCGGTCTTCGGAGACTGCGACCGGCCGGTCGCGCGCCATGATCGCGCCGCCGCTGACGTCGACGGTATGACGCTGGTTGCCGGTGTGCACGCCGACGTTGACGTGGCTGGAGTTGTAGACGATGCCTTCCTCCTGGTACCAGGCCAGCACCTTGTCGATTTCCTGCACGTACGCATTCAGGCCGGCCTCGCGCGCCAGCGCCGTGAACAGCAGCGAGAACGACAGGCAGTTCACCTTGCCGCTGCGCCAGGCCTGCTCGACGGTACGGGTGTTGCCGTTCTCGTACTCGAGTGCCAATCCTTCGTCGGCGAAGACGAATTCAGCCAGCAGGCGAAGGCGTTGCTCTTCGGAGCGACTTTGACTGGTGACGTATTCATGCAGTTGCGCGCGCAGCTCGGGCGGTACGCGCATGACCTGGGTGCGATCCGGCAGGCCGATATCGGGGGCGGCCACCGATGGGAGCAGGAGTGCCGCGAGGATCCAGTTCAGCATGGGACACCCTCCATATTGCGGGCGAGGAACGTCACCTGCCTGCAGTCTAGTCCTTTTCCCGGCTGCGGAATGCCCGCCGTCGCCGGTCGTGATGACCGTCCGTCGGAATGCTCCTCCCTGCATGCCGAGACCGCTTGGCGGAAGCCCGCGGTGGTGCGTCGCCGGTTGCGATGACGGTTCCGAAGGCGTGCGCTAATCTTGCCGGCCAATGCGATCAGCAGGGCCCGGCACGGCGATGGAAAACGACATGAGCGGGTGGCGCGCCTGGCTCGACACGCTGCTGTCTCGCATCGGCCGGCCGGTCCCGCGCGATGCCTCCGGCCGGCGCCTGCGCAAGCCTTTCGTTCATCGCTACGGGCGCTACACCTCGCTGCAGTTCACCCGCAGGCAGACCCAGAGCCGCATGCTCAGCGCCGAGCCGGACCTGCTGCTGATCGACTACACCAGGACCATGATGGGCGCGCTGCTGTGGCAGCCGCGGCCGCGCACGATCGGCCTGGTCGGGCTCGGCGGCGGCTCGCAGGTCAAGTTCTGCCATCGCCATCTGCCGCAGGCGCGCATCGAGGTGGTGGAGAACAATCCGCATGTGATCGCGCTGCGGCGCGAGTTCGGCATTCCCGACGACGACGGGCGGTTGCAGGTGGTGCTCGACGACGGCGCGCGTTTCCTGCACGCGCGCCGCGGACGCTTCGACCTGCTGCTGGTGGATGGCTACGACGAGACCGGGATCCCGCCGGCGCTGTCCACCCAGCAGTTCTACGACGACTGCCGCGCTGCGCTCGCGCCGGCCGGTGTCGTCGCGGTCAACCTGTTCTGCGCCGACGCCGAACGGCACTTCGAGCGGCTGCGGCATGCATTCGGCGCCGACGGCGCGCTGATGGTCGGCGAGGCGAAGATGAGCAATCGCGTCGCCTTCGCCTGGGACGGCGGATCCGCGGCGGCAACCGCGGACCCGCCGGTCGCACTGGAGCCGCTGCCGGCCGAGGCCCGGCGCCAGCTGGCGCCGGTGTTCGAGCGGGTGGCACAGGCCATCCGCGCACGCGCGGCGCCATGACCACGGCGCGCGCGGTCGCTGGTACGAATGGCGCTTCGTCCGATCGGTGGGATACCACAGCCTGCGCCGCTGTTTCGTAGGAGCGCGCCACGCGCGCGATGCCGCGGGCATCTCCGGCGTCGATCATCGGCGGTCCCGCGGCGAGCCCGGAATGCGCGCCGGTGAACGGAATCGCATGGCGGCACAATGCCCGCGGCATCGCGCGCGTGGCGCGCTCCTACGGATATTCGGCCTGCTCGGCTGATGCCTTGCATGCCCATGCAAACATGCAGGCAAGTAGGCGCCATTCGTCGCTGCTGCCGCTACTCGATCAGGTTCGCCTGCCGCGACGCGGTGTGGGTCAGCAGCCCGAAATGTCCGTAGGTGTAGGTGTAGCTGGCATTTTCGCCCCAGATCGACGAACTGTGGATGCCGTCGACCGTGCAGATCGCGCCGTAGCAGACCACCGCGTCGTAGTACGACTTGATCGAGTACACCCGGTCGCCGAAGCGGCTGCCGTAGAGCGCGTCGAGGAAGGGGCTCGACACCGACAGCCCCCAGGTGCCGCAGGTGCTGGTGGCGACGTTGAACGGATGGGTGCCACAGGACCACAGGCCGCGGAACGCGCCCGCGACGCCGACGAAGGCGTCGACATACGGACGCAGGCCATGCCGGGCGATCTGGTGCGCGGCCAGTGTGGCTCCCATGGAATGGCCGATCACGTCGATGCGGCCGGTACACGAGCCGGCGATCGCGTCGATCATTGCGTCGAGTACCGGGGCTTCCTCGCTGCCGTCGTGGTCGTTGCAGGCGGCGCAGGTCTTGCTGCCCCAGTCGGGGCGATGGATGTCGGAGGCGGCGTAACCGCGCGCGAGCAGTGCCTGGCGGGTGGCGTCGAAGTGCGAGGGATTGCCGGCATTGCCGTGCACCAGCACGACGGCATCGCGGCAGACGGACCAGGCCGGGGCAGTCGCGAGCGCAAGCAGCGCGGCCAGGCATGCTCGAACAAGGGTGGTCCGGACGGTGATGGTGGTGAACATGATGGTTCCCTCCCGTTGCCGCGGCACCGGCCGGCGGAATGCCGGAAACCGGTCGCGGCCAACCGACCGTAGCGCGGGCGGTGACGGAAGGGACCTGTACGAAAGGGAAGCCGGTGGCGCCGGCCGCGATCGCTACTGCTGCGGGCAGGCGGCGTCTTCGCCGGCATGCTGCGCACACACCTGGCTGCGGCATTCGATGCCGGCCACGGTGTTGGCCTTGGGGCAGGCGCGCAGTTTTTCCTGGACGACCGGCGAGCGCGTGGGGCGTGTGCCCGTGTCCCCGGGGCCACCGAGCGAGGCAAGCGCGGCACTGTTCTGGCTGCGGGTGCGGTCGTCCTCGGCCTGCACCTGCGCGATCAGTGCATCCATCGACTCGTGCTGCTGGGCACTGGCCGTACCGTCCTGCTTGATGATGCGCAACAGGGTGGAGATCAGGTCGGTGCTGCCGGTCGCAGGCTCCGGCGGCGTCGCCGTGCGCGAGGCGCGCGTTGCCGGCGCGCGCGATGCGGTCGGCACCTGCCGACGCGTGCCGGAGGCGTCCGACGACGCATTTGCCTGGGCAGCGGCAGGGGCGGCGGTGTCGCTTCCGACCGAGGCCGAAGCGATGGTGGCGAGCGCGGCACGGGTTTCTTCCGCGGCCGGGTCATCGACGATCATCGCCCCCCCGCGCTCGACGGTGCCGGAGGGATCCAGCGCCGGCGCTTGCGTCGCGGGTGCGGTTTGACCGAAAGTCTCGCGCCCGGTCTGGCTATCCAGACCCTCCGCGCCCGGTGCGAACATGCGCGCGGACAACCGCAGGAAAGCAAGGATGACAAGGACGGCACAGGCCAGGATGAGGAGCCAAAGCAGCGGCTTGCGCCGCGCGGCCACCGCCGGTTTGTCCGGCTTGCGGTTCTCCATGTCGGCAAGGATGCTGGCGCGCGGCCGTGTGCCCGCTGGGCTGCGGTCGGTTCCTGCGACCAGGCTCGGACGATTCGATTCGCCAGTATTCAAGTGCAATCCCGCTCTTGTCCGGCGCAGGCCGGAATCAGTCCTTTCGGGCATTCTAGCGACTGACCGTCGACCGTCAATGGCCGTGCCGCCTGTCGGGGCATGGCGGTGATCGTGCTCGGGATCGCGCTGGTTTTCCTGGTCGTCTGCGTTTCGACCTGGTTGCTGGTGTTCCCCGAGGCGCGCGAACGCGTCGTCGCGCTATTGCAGCGCGTGGCCCGCGCACTGGGCGGCCGCGCCGCGCGGGGTGGCCGGAAATGGGCCGGACGCGTCGACGCCACCGGCCGGACGGTGCGCGCGGCGGGCACCAACACGGCCACGGCGCTGTTGCGCCATCGCTGGGTGCTGGCTGTCGCGATCGCCCTGCTGGCCCTGCCGCCGCTGCTGATCCTGGCCTTCCGGCAGCATGTGGTGCTGGAGGGGTTCAGCGCGGAAGACCTGTCGGAGTCGCGAACGATGGTCGCCGAGCTGCTGCGCGGCGAACGCCTGGTGCCGCCGCCACCGCCGCCGCCGGCGGTGTTCACCACCGCCGAGGTGCGGCGGATCAAGCCCGAAATCGTGACCGCCGACAGAAAATGGGACCGCATCAACCCGGACCTGCAGCAGCGGGTGCTGGCGATCTACCGGGTCATGCGCGCGCAATACGGCATCGAGATGGTGCTGGTGGAAGGCTACCGCAGCCCCGAGCGCCAGGCCGAGCTCAAGCGCGACGGCCGCGCCACCAATGCCGGCGCCTGGTCGAGCTGCCACCAGTACGGGCTGGCGCTGGATAGTGCGCCGATGCGCGCGGGCAAGTTGCAGTGGGACATGGGCGACGACTGGACCAAGCAGGCTTACTTCCTCTACGGCGAGCTGGCGCAACAGGCCGGGCTGGTCTGGGGCGGCAACTGGCGCATGCGCGACTACGTGCACGTGGAGATGGCCGCGGAGTGCCGCCGGGCCAAGCAGGCGCGGCAGCGGCAGGGCGGGTGATAAACGGTCGCGAGTCCTGCTATCTTTCCTGCTCGGCCCGGCGCGGGCCGCCCCGCGAGGGGCCCAGGGACAGAGCGCATGCAATAGGGAGCAGAACCGATATGTCGCGTCCGATTATCGTGGTGGGCGATCAGATCGATCATGGGGGAACGGTCGTCAGCGGTTCGACCGCGACCGACATCCAGGGTAAACCCGTCGCCCGCATCGGCGACCGCGTGACGTGCCAGCGGCACGGACCAACCACCATCGTTGCCGGCGATCCGACGCTGATCGTCGACGGCCAGCCGGTGGCGCGCCAGGGCGACAAGACCGCTTGCGGGGCGACGTTGATCTCGACGCAGGTCACCACGACGACGGCGTGATCCAGGGGCACGAACCGGGGACAACCTGGAAAACGGGGACGCATTGACACTGCCGGCAAGGCAGGCTCAGGGAGTGAGGATGTGAAGTGGTCGGGGGTTTGGCGTGCAGGCTTGGTCGTGGCGGTGGTGTTCGCCGTGGTCTGGCTGTGCGCGATCCTGTATTGGCGCAGCAGCGGTGGTGCGCCCGGCGGCGGGCAGATGCTGCTGGTGCTCGGCGTGCTGCCGCTGGGTCTGTTGGCGGGCATCTGGCTGATCCGCCGCATGCGCGCGGCGCGGCGCCGCGAACCCGAAGCAACCGATGCCGTGGCGGGCGACGACGCGCTCGAGACCGATGCCGGGCAGGTGCATCCACCGCTCGACTGCCTGGCCGGCGCAATGCGCCTGCCTTGCGGCGATACCCCCGATGCGGTGCTGGCGGCGCTGCAGGCGCCGCCCCGCCCGGGGTTGCACCCGCGCTTCCGTGACCGCGACGGCCTGCCGGTGTTCGCCGCCTATGTCGACGGGCTCGACACCGCGGCGATCGCCGACGCCCTGGCGCGGCTGTCGCCGACGCAAGGCGGTCGCGCCCCGGAGGAAGAGCGGTTGCGGGCATTGGCCTTGCTGCAGCCGGTGGCCGAGGAACTGTTCGACCAGCTGATGCTGCAGCTGCCGCCTCTGCCGGTGTCGGAGGAGCGCGTCGTCGCCGGACTGCGCCGGCGCGAGCAGCACGAGGTGCGCGAGGCGGTCCACATCCGCGTGTTGTTGCCGTCCGCCTGGCCGCAGCCGCTGCGCCAGGCTTGCGGCGACTGGCTGCTGGAGTCGGCGCTGGACGCGGGGCTCGACGCCCGCCGCATCGCGCTTGAGGTGCTGGCGATGCAGGGGCCCGAGGACACGTGGCGGCTGCTCGACCGGCTCGGCACCACGACGGCCGACGAGCAGCGCTGGCAGCTGCTGCTCGCCTGCGACTCGGCGATCGGCGAGCGCGGCGTGCATGCACTGATGTCCAGTGGCCGCCTGATGGACAGCCGCCGCGCCGAGGGCCTGGTGCCCGGCGAAGGTGCGGCGGGCGTGCTGTTGCGGCCGCCGGGCACGCCCGAACCGATGTCTTCCGAAGCCGCCGTGGCGATGCACCGCGTGCGGTTGGCCGCGCTGCAGGCCACCACGCCGCCGCGCGCCACCGCCCGCGCCACCGCGGAGCTGATCACGCGCACGCTGCAGCATGCCGCAATCGAGCCCGATGCCATCGCGCTGGTGGTGAGCGACGCCGACCAGCGCCCCAGTCGCGCCGTCGAGGCGAGCGCTGCGGCCGCCTCGGCCTGTCCTGAACTCGACACCGCCACCCAGTGCGGCGCCCTCGGCGTGGCCTGCGGCGACATCGGCCACGTCGCGCCGCTGGCACTGCTGGCGCTGGCCGCGGCACAGGCGCGGGCATCGCAGCAACCGGTGCTGGCGCTCGCCGTCGCCGCCGAGCGCGAGCGCGCGGCCGTGGCGTTCGCGCCGCCGGCCTCCGCCTCATCTCCAGACAATGCCGGCGAGCTGCCGGATCTTGCCGCCTAACCGGATCGACCCGCCCGATGTTCTACAGACTCAGGTACTACCTCACCGACTATCGCGTCCTGGCCGTGATCGGCATCGCCTCCGCGGCGGCACTGATGTATTTCGGCGCCGACGGCCTGAAGCAGGTCGGCGTATGGGCGTTGGTCCTGCTCGTCGTCGCGCTGCTGGTGTGGCTGCTGGTGTGGGTCGTGCGCAGGATCCGCGCGCGCCGTGCCGCCAAGGGCCTCGACGCCATGGTCGAGGGCGAAACCGAGCGAGCCGTCGCCAACGCCCAGCCCGCCGCCCGTGCCGACACCGAGGCGCTGCGCGAGCGCATGCTCGAGGCGGTCAAGGCGATCAAGTCCTCGCGCATCGGCGTGCTCAAGGGCAAGGCGGCGCTCTACGAACTGCCCTGGTACGTGATCATCGGCAACCCGGCGGCCGGCAAGAGTTCGGCGATCCTCAACTCCGGGCTCAAGTTCCCGTTCGAGGACAACCGCAGCAACGTCATCCAGGGCATCGGCGGCACCCGCAACTGCGACTGGTACTTCACCACCGAAGGCATCGTGCTCGATACCGCCGGCCGCTACTCGGTCAGCGTCGAGGACCGGCTGGAATGGCTGACCTTCCTCGACCTGCTGAAGAAGCACCGCCCGCGGGCGCCGGTCAACGGCATCATCATCGCCGCCAGCATCGCCGAGCTCTCGGGCAGCAAGCCGGAGTTCGCGATCGAGCTGGCCAAGAACCTGCGCCAGCGGGTGCAGGAGATCACCGAGCGGCTGGAGGTGTTCGCGCCGGTCTACGTGGTGTTCACCAAGGCCGACCTGATCGCCGGCTTCACCGAGTTCTTCCGCGGCCTCGATCCGTCCGAGCGCGAGAACGTGTGGGGCGCGACGCTGCCGTTCGATCCGAAATCGGACAACGACGCACTCGGCAGTTTCGACACGTATTTCGACGAGCTGGCCGAAGGCCTGAAGGAGATGAGCCTGTCGCAGATGGCGATGCAGCGTGGGCGCGAGGTCTCGCCCGGGTTGTTGACGCTGCCGCTGGAATTCATCGGCATCAAGCCGGCGCTGCGCACCTTCGTCGCCACCCTGTTCGAGGACAATCCGTACCAGTACAAGCCGGTGTTCCGCGGCTTCTATTTCACCAGTGCGCTGCAGGAAGGGCACTCGGTCCACTACGCCTCCGAGCGCGTCGGTCGCCAGTTCGCGCTGCAGCCGCGTGCACAGGCCGAGATCGGCGAGCCGTCCGGGCACACGGCGCATTTCCTCAAGGACCTGTTCCGCAAGGTCGTGTTCGCCGACCGGCAGCTGGTGCAGCAGTACTCGAGCCCGCACCAGACGCGGTTGCGCTACGCGGTGTTCCTGGGCGCGGTGGCGGTGCTGGCGCTGGTGCTGGGGCTGTGGACCTGGTCGTACACCAGCAACCGCCAGCTGGTGGCCAACGCCGGCAAGGACCTGGAGCAGGCAGTGCGGTTGCAGGAGGATCGCGTCGACCTCAAGTCACGCATCGACGCGCTGCTGCTGCTGCAGGACCGTCTCGAGCAACTCGTCCGCTACCGGCAGCAGCGCAGCATCACCACCCACCTGGGCCTGTACCAGGGCGATCGCATTGAGGCCAAGCTGCTGCAGGAGTACTTCGACGGCATGCGCCAGGTGATGCTGGCGCCGACCAACGCCCGCATCGAGGCCTTCCTCGCCGAGGTGGTGGCGCGGGGCGGGCAGCTCACCGAGAGCGCCAGCCAGGACGAGCAAGCGCAGGAGCGCCTGTACCAGGAAGCTTCGCCCACCGACACCAACGACGCCTACAACGCGCTCAAGACCTATCTGATGCTGGGCAATCGCGGGCGCGTGGAGCAGGCGCACCTGGCGCACCAGCTCACCCGCTTCTGGCGCGGCTGGCTCGACGGCAACCGCGGCCAGATGTCGCGCGAGGACATGGCGCGCGCGGCCGAGAAGCTGATGAGCTTCTACTTGGCGCGCGCCGAAGATCCGCGCTGGCCGCAGGTCGAGACCAAGGTGTCGCTGATCTCCGACAGCCGCGCGGCGCTGACCCAGGCCACGCGCGGGGAGCCGGCGATCAACCGCGTGTTCGCGCAGGTCAAGGCGCGCGCGGCGACGCGCTTTCCAACGGTCACCGTCAACAGCCTGATCGGCGACGAGCGCAACAACGACATCATTACCGGCAGCTACGCGATTTCCGGGGCGTTCTCGCGCCGGGCCTGGGAGGATTACGTCAAGGGCGCGGTCAACGAGGCGGCGAACACCGAACTCAGCACCACCGACTGGGTGCTCGACACCACCGAGCAGAGCGACCTGTCGCTGGCGGGCAGTCCCGAGCACATCGCGCGCGAGCTGGCGATGCTCTACAAACAGGAATACGCGCAGGAATGGCAGAAGTTCCTGCAAGGCGTGAGCGTGGCCCGCTTCGGCAGCTTCGACGACACGGTCACGCGCATGAACAGCATCGGCGATCCGCAGCAGTCGCCGTTGCGCGCGCTGCTCGAGGCGATCAACGAGCAGACCATCTGGGACAACCCCGCGGCCGCCAACGCGCTCCAGGACAAGGCGAAGGGCGGGTTCGTGGCGTGGTTCCAGCGGGTGATCCTGCGGCGCACGCCATCGTCGGTGCCGGTCGAGATCAATCCCGACACCGGACGTCCGACGCAGGCGCCGATGGGGCCGATCGGCAAGGCGTTCGAGGGCTTCGCAAGGCTGGTCGCCAAGCGCGACGGCAGCGCATTGATCGATGATTATTTCCAGACGCTCGGCAAGCTGCGCACGCGGCTCAACGCGATCCGCACCGAGGGCGAGCCCGGCCCCGGCGCGCGCCGGCTGATGCAGGACACGCTGAGCAACGAAGGCTCCGAGCTCAACGCCGCGCTCACCCTGGTCGACGAGCAGATGCTCACCGGCCTGGACGAATCACAGCGCAAGGCGCTGCGGCCGTTGCTGCTGCGTCCGTTGACCGAGACCTTCGCCGCACTGGTGCCGCCGACCGAGGCCGAGATCAACCGGGTGTGGGCGGCGCAGGTGTACGAGCCCTTCCGGGCGCGCATCGGCCGCCAGTTCCCGTTCGACCCGGCGGCCGACGTCGATGCCGCACCGACCGACGTCGCCGCGATCTTCGGCGCATCCGGCGCGATCGCCGCGTTCAACAAGGAGGCGTTGGGCGCGCTGGTGATCCAGCGCGGCAACCTGCTGGAGGCGCGGCGCTGGGCCGGTCTCGGCATCACCCTGCTGCCGGAACTGGTCAGCGGCTACGGCGACTGGGTCAGCGGTTCCGCCGGCGGCGCCGCCGGACAGGACACGACGATCTTCGAGATCCAGCCGCAGCCGGCCACCGGCGCGGTCGAGTTCACCCTCGACATCGATGGACAGACGCTGCGCTACCGCAACACTCCGCCGGCCTGGCAGACCTTCCAGTGGCCGAACCCGGGCGGGATCCCAGGGGTCAAGTTGAGCGCGGTCACCAGCGACGGGCGTACGGTGGAACTGGTCAACGCGCCCGGCGGCAACGGCCTGGCGCGAATGATGGAGCTGGCGACCGCCGAGCATCGCCCCGACAGCAGCACCCTGACCTGGGCACAGGACGGCGTCTCGGTGTCGGTGGTGATGAAGATCACCCGGCGCCCGGGTGCCGGCGGCGACGGCGGCGACTGGCAGCGTGGATTGCAGCTGCCGGCCACGGTCGCCGGCGGCGCACCGGCGGCCGCGCCGCTGGCGGACGGAATGGAGTCGGAAGACGGGGAGGAGGGCACATGACGCACACGGTCTCGGCGGCGGTCAGCTACTTCGGCAAGGTGCCCTCGCGCGGGGATTTCGTGCGCACCGCGGACAATCATCAACTGATGGGGCTGCTGGATCGCTGGGCCGGCAGCAGCATCGAGCTGCTGAGCCAGAATCCCGACTGGAAGCGGCTGTACGACGGCGCGCCCGACGTGCATTACGCGTTCATGGGCTCGCGCAGCAAGCTGGTGGTGTGCGGGCACTTCCTGCCCAGCCGCGATGCCTCGCAGCGGCGCTTTCCGCTGCTGTCGGCGATCCGGGTCGAAGTCGGCAACCCGCTCGGCTTCATCGCCCGCAGCCCACTGGCGCTGACCCGTGTCTGGAGCGGACTGGCGCGCCAGGCGCGCGGCGCCGTCGATGCCGAGGAGGCGGCGATTCCGCTGCAGCAGTTGGCCGAGACCCGCTACGACCTCAGCACCGATCCGGGCGCATACGCGGCGTCCTTCGGCGATTTCCTCGAACTGCAGACGATCGGCTCGTTGGAGCGGCTGTTGCGCGACTCCGGCCACGACGATGTCGTGCTGCGGCGTATGCTGCCGGCGCTCGGGCTGCTGCTGCAGCCGGTGCTTTCGGGCAGCGGGGTGACGATCGACAAGGGCCTGGAACTGCCGCTGCCGCGCGATCCGCTGTACCGGCCGCTGGTCGGCGCATTCTGGCTCGACGTCATCGCCGGCTTCATCGCCCGAGGCGACTTCGAGCTGGCGGTGCTGGTGCGCGACGAGGACGCGCCGCGGATGATCGTCGGCTTCAACGGCGCCGACCATCAGACGCTGCGTGCGGTGCTCGATCCGCAGGCGGCGGGCGAGCACCTGATCCGCATCCACGACGCCGAATGGGTGGACGACCACCTGCCGACCGACTACGGCCTCAACAAGCTGGCCAGCTACGTCGATCGCCCCGATCTGTCGCTGAAGGCCGCGCGCCGGATCTTCGGCGAAACCTTCCTGGGAGCATGAGCATGCGTCGCGTCATCCTTCTTTCCCTGCTGCTGCTGGCGTCGGCCGCCGCGCAGGCGCAATCGGCCGCGGAGCCGGTGGTGGCCGAGGGCGTGGTCCCGGACCAGGCGACCAAGGCGCAGATCCTCGACAAGCTGCGCACGCTGTACGGCGACGAGCGCGTGGTCGATCGGATCCAGGTCGAGTCGATCCCGACGCCACCCAACTGGGGCAGCTACGTCGCCAACATGCTCACGCCGGGGCTGCAGCGGGTGTTGGCCGGCAAGCTGGAGGTCAACGGCCAGAGCGTGCGCATCACCGGCGAGGTGGTCAACGAGGCGCAGCGCCAGCAGGTCGCCAGCGAACTCAGCCTGGCCAGCAACAGCACCTACACCGTCACCAACAGCCTGGGCACCGGCGGTTCCGGCCAGGGCCTGCTCGACGCCACCCTGGGCGACCGCATCATCGAGTTCGAAAGCGGCAGTGCCCGCCTCACCGACCTCGGCCGCTACATCCTCGACGAGATGGCGGAAAAAATGCAGGAGATCGGCAACGCGCGGGTGCAGATCATCGGCCACACCGACGACGTCGGCCAGCGCCAGGGCAATCTCGCCCTCAGCCAGGCGCGCGCCGAGGCGGTGCGCAGCTACCTGGTCGGGCAGGGAATTCCGGCCGGAAACCTCGAAGTGCTCGGTCGCGGCCCGGACGAGCCCATCGCCGACAACGCCACCGAGGACGGCCGCGCCCGCAACCGCCGCATCCAGTTCCGCGTGCTCTAGAGGGCGATGCGGCGCGCCCGTCCGTAGGAGCGCGCCATGCGCGCGATGCCGCGGGTGCCGGCAGGATCCGGTGGATGCCGCGATTCGGACCGGCCGGCACGCCGGTCACCGGAGTTCGCGGGCGGCGAACTGCCCGCGGCATCGCGCGCATGGCGCGCTCCTACGGAAAATCTTGTCGCTTGCCGCTGCCGTAAGGAGCGCCGCGATTCATTGGCGGCACCCGTGGCGACGGACCTGATCTCACCCCGGCGGAAACGACTGCCTGGCGCGGCGCGCCTTTCAGGACCCGAACGACTCCTGGCTGCTGTCCACGTCCAGCAGTTCCTCCACCTGCGACAGCGTGTTGTCGTCCTTGATCACCCGCTTGAGCCAGACATGCAGCGGCATCTCGCCCCAGCGCGCGGCCTTGTCGGCGAGGTAGGCGACCGGGCTGTGCGGCTCGGTGCGGCGGAAGAACTCCGCCACCTGGCGCAGTTGCGCCAGTGCCTGCCGGCGCGACGAGATCGGACCGCCGTGGCCCGCAACGGCCGCCTCGCTGCCATGCCCGGTGTCGCTGGTGCCGTCCGCGCCGATGTCGGCGCCGTCGCCGTCCAGCAGCACCCCGGCGTCGCGGGCGAAGCGCAGCACCGTCTTCTGCAGATGCTCCAGCTGGTCGCGTACCGGCGTGAAGCTGGGGCCATCGGCGCCCAGGCGCGCGTCCACCGAAAGCTGCAGCTCCTGCAGCGCGGCCGCGCAATCGGCAATCGATTCGATCAACGGCCGATAGAACTCGTGGGGCGTGTCGCGCCGTGCCGCTTCCATCAGTTCCAGGTCCGGCTGGCCGTCCGCCCCCGCGGCCTCGCCGCTGCCGCTGCGGGCGTGCGCGGCCTCGAAATCGCCGAGCCCGAAACGGCCCTGCGGCGCCTGGGTGATCGGCAGCGTGCGCAGCCATTGCAGCGTGTTGGTCAGCAGCCAGCTGAGATTGCCGATGCGCTCCTCGTAGTCGCCGTCGATCGCCAGCGGATGCACCTCGTCCCAGTAGCGGTCGCACAGGCGCGCGACCAGCCGGAAACCGGTCGCCAGTCCGGCGAAGCCGTGGACCTGGGCGCCGGCCTCGGCGAACCATGCGCCCAGGCGCAGGTCCTTGGTCCGCTGCCGCAACAGGTCCTCGCACATCCGCGCGGCGGCGGTCCAGTCGGCGTACTTGATGTCGGTGACCCAGTCGCCCTGGTCCAGGGTGGGGTCGTCGGCGCGTCGGGCGTCCTGGATCGCGTCGAACTCGGACGAGAAGGAGAGATCTTCGCCGGTGGGGTTGTCGTCGGAGATCGGGGCCAGCAGGTCTTCCAATTCCAGCATGGCGGTGCTCGTTGATGGGTTGTGGGACCGATTCTACAGAGTTGTCGGAGTTTCCCTATACTGCGGGTCCGCGGTTTTTGCTAACTTGCGGGACAGGAAGCCGGTCTCTGCGTGCGCGCCGTGCGACAACGCGCGATCCGCAGGGGCCCCGTCAAGCCACGGAGTTCTCGTGATGCACTCATTGGATCGTGTGCGGGATACATTGGCCTCGCTCGCTCGTATCGACGATGCGACCCGTCTCTATCGCCTGGAACTGCCCGACGCGCCCGCCGGATTGCTGGTGGAGCGCTGGCGCGGCCGCGAGGCGCTGTCGCAAGGTTACGAATGGTGGGTCGACGTGCTCTCGCCCGATGCCGACCTGCCGCTCGAGGCCTGGCTCGGCAAGCCCGCCCGGCTGCTGACTCGCCTGGCCGACGGCGGTGAGTCCGTGCGTACCGGGCTGGTGCGCGAAGCGGCCTGCGTCGGCACCGACGGCGGCCTGGCCCGCTACCGCCTGTGCCTGGTGCCGTGGACCTGGCTGCTGACCCAGGGCCGGCACAGCCGGGTGTTCCAGGACCGCAGCGTGACCGAGATCGTGGAGACCGTCTTCGCCGGCTACGCGCCGCTGGCGTCGTGGCAGCTGGGCGACGATGTCGGCCCGTTCCTCGCCCACACACGGCCGCGCAGCTACTGCGTGCAGTATCGCGAGAGCGACTTCGACTTCATCAGCCGGCTGCTGGCCGAGGAGGGCCTGGGCTGGCGCCTGGAAGAGAGTGGTGACGCATCCTGCGGACACCGCCTGGTGCTGTTCGCCGACAGCGCCGCGCAGCCGCAGGATGCCGGCTCCGAGCAAGGCGGCGGCATCCGCTTCCACCGCAGCGACGCCACCGAGGCGCACGACAGCATCCAGGCGTTTGGCCAGCGCCGTCGCATCGGCGCCGACCGCCTGACCGTGCTCGGCGACGACTACAAGACCCGGCAGGCCAGCAGCGCGCAGCTGCCGTTGCAGGCCGGCGCAGAGCGCGAGGCGCCGCTGGAGGCCTACGACCCGTCCGGCGCCTATGCCTTCGCCAATGCCGGCGAAGCCGAGCGCACTGCCAGGCGGATGGCGCAGGCGCGCGAAGCGCGGCGCCATGCCTGGTTCGGGCAGGGCACCGCGCGTACGTTCCGCGCCGGCACCTGGTTCCGACTCACCCAGGCCCCGACGCAGGGGGAAACGCCCCCCGCCGAGATCCTGCTCACCTGCGTCCAACACGCCGGCATCAACAACCTGCCGCTCGACCTGCGCAAGACCGTAGCCGCGCAGCTCGGTCCCGCACCGGCCTGGCCACAGAACGAGGACGACCGGCTCGCCGAGCGGAGCCTGCAGCAGCGCGCCGAGGCGGTCGGTTATGCCAACCGCTTCGAGGCGATCGATCGCGAACGCCCCTGGCGACCCGTGCTCGACGACGGCACCGGCGCCCGCCTCAACCCGCGCCCCACCGCGCCCGGCTATCAGACGGCGCTCGTGGTCGGCGCGGACGGGCAGGCGGCCGCCGCCGGCGCACAGGAGCTGTACTGCGACAAGCTCGGGCGGATCCGGGTGAAGTTCCACTGGATGGGCGCCGATGCGGCGCCGGGCACGGCGGCCACGTCCTGCTGGCTGCGCGTGGCGCAGCGCTATGCCGGTCCCGGTGTCGGCAGCCAGTTCCTGCCGCGGATCGGGCAGGAGGTGCTGGTGGCCTTCCTGGAAGGCGACATCGACCGGCCGGTGGTGATGGGCGCGCTGTACAACGGCCAGGGCGAAGCGGGCATCGTGCCGACGCCGGGGGGCAAGCCCGCCGAATCGGACACCAGCGCCTATGCCCAGGCCAGCGACCACCGCGCCAGCGCCCAGGCCAACCTCGCCGGCGGCCACGCGCCGCCGTGGCACGGCCTGGGCGCGGGCGATGACGCCCACCGCAACGCCACCGCCCTGTGGGGCGTGCAATCGAAGGAGTGGGGCGGCGACGGTCACAACCGGCTGGTGTTCGACGACAGCGACGGCCAGCTGCGCCTGCAACTGGCGACCACCCAGGCCGCCAGCCAGCTCAACCTCGGCCACCTGATCCACCAGGCCGACAACTACCGCGGCAGCTTCCGTGGCGAAGGTTTCGAATTGCGCACCGACGCCTGGGGCGCCGTGCGCGCCGAATCCGGCCTGTGGCTGAGCGCCTACGCCAAGTCCGGCGACACGCCCGCCGGCGATGCCGTTGGTCCGAACGCGCTGCTCACGCAACTGCGTACCTTGGGCGAGACGTTCTCCGGCGCGGCGGCCACGCACCAGACGGTGAAGCTGGCCGGGCACGAGGGCGCGCCGGCCGCGAACGCCTCGCGCCTGATCGACGACAAGGCGCCCCTGGAAGCGCTGCTGACCAGCGCCAGGACGACGGTGTCCGGCGAGCACTTCGATGCTGCGCGCGGAGAGGCCGCCGCGCGCAAGCCCGATGCCGCACAAGGCCGCATTCCCCACACCGGCGACGCCCTGCTCGGGCTCGCCGCACCGGCCGGCATCGGATTGATCGCCGGCCAGAGCCTGACCTGGGCCGTCGGTGAAACCCTCACCCTGGCCAGCGGCCAGGCCAGTCATCTGGCCATCGCCGGCCACCTGCGCCTGCACACCGGCCAGGCCATCGGCATGCTCGCCGCGGCGACCGAGGGGCAGGCCGAGGAAACGAGTCTGAGCCTGGTCGCCGGCGAGGGCGAGCTGGACCTCCAGGCGCAGAACGACCAGGTCAAGCTGCAGGCAAAGGAGCAGCTGAAGCTGGTCAGCGCCAACGCCGAGGTGGAAATGGCCGCCGGCAAGACGATCCATCTCGCCACCGCCGGCGGCGCCAGCCTGACCATCGAGGGCGGCAACATCACCATCGCCTGCCCGGGCACGATCAAGGTGCACGCGGGCAAGAAGAGCTTCCTCGGCCCGACGCAGCTCAGCAGGGAAGTGAATGCATGGCCGGAGACGAAGTTCGACGAGAAGTTTCGTATCGCCTTCTCCGACGGAGAAGCCGCAAAGAACTATCGCTATGAAATCGTCCGTGCCGACGGCGCTATCATCCAGGGCGTGACCGACGGAGATGGCTGGGCGGACCTGCAAAAGGGTGTCGGTGTCGAGCAATTGACGATCAAGTTGCTCGGTCCCGCATGACACGCATCGGATAATTGACGGCCATGGACGAATCTACACGCTCAGTTCCCACGCACGTCGGCCCCGACGGCACTCCTTACGCAAACTCCCTCTGCTCGCCTGTCAGCAACGAGGTGCGTGCGGAAGCCTGCGCCCCTTCTCCGCACGTCATCCCGATCATCTTTTCGCCAGGGATCATGGGCAGCAACTTGCGAGCGAAGCAGGACATCCTCGATGCCAATGGTTCGCGGGTGGTCAGGAGGGGGGCGCGGATCTGGAACGTCGATTCGGAAACGGCGGCCGCAGGTTGGGTCTTCAAGGGCCCTCAGGGGCGACAGTTGCGCCTGAACAAGGATGTTGTGGAGGTCGATGATCAAGGCAAGATCGCGCAGGGCAAATCGGTACGATCGACTGCGCGTGGCGACGTGTACTACGTGGACAGCGGTCATACGGAGCTGTCGAAGGTGCCGGTCGAGGTGGCCAGGGAGCGCGGCTGGGGAACCGTAAGTTGGTTTTCGTACGGTCCGTTCCTGGATTGGCTGCAGCACATGTTGTTGCATCCACAACTCGAGAACGGACGCCCCAACTCTGTCCTGGCCGAACTGCTGCGACTGGTCGGGACCACGCCCCCCGGCGCCACGACAAGGCCAAGCGCCCTAGATGATGTGGGCGTCAGAAAGCTGCTCAAGTTCCAGTTCCCGGTGCATGCGGTCGGCTACAACTGGCTTCAGTCCAATCTCGACTCCGGCCGCGACCTGGCCGAGAAGATTGGGAGCATCATTGGCGGATACGATGGGAAGAACGGGCAGCATTGCAGCCAAGCCATCGTCGTCACCCATTCGATGGGGGGCTTGGTGACGAGGGCCGCGGCTTTGCTGCACGGCGGCGACCAGCAGATCCTGGGCGTGATCTCGGGCGTACAGCCTATCGATGGGGCGGCCGCGTTCTACAAACGCCTGGCTGCCGGCTTCAGCTCCGAAGGATCAGGTATTTTCGCCGCGATCGCGAACAAGGCATTAGGCGCCACCGCGCGTGAGACGACGCCGATCATCGCCTGCAATCCCGGCCCGCTCGAACTCGCGCCAAATCAGCTTTACAACGGCGGGCAGCCGTGGCTGTTTGTCAAGAACGCGCAAGGCAGGACGATCAAAGCGCTCCCCGAGAGGCGTGATCCTTACACCGAAATCTTCCGTGACACGCAGTCTCCATGGAGAGCCATCAATCCGGAGTGGCTGAATCCTGCCAATCTTCCGGTGCCCGAAGGCGCTACCAATCTGGATTCGTATTTCGAAACGGTGAGCAAAGCTGAGGAATATCACGCATTGCTCGGAGGCCGCGTCCATCCTAAGACCTACGGTCATTATGGGGAAGATGCCCAAGAGAAGGCATGGGGCACGATTACCTGGCGAGTTGCTGCGGGTCGCACCTACATTCCTCCTTCTTTTTATGGAAGTATGCCGCTTCCACAGTGGATCGAAGACAAGAATGGCGACGTTGGAGACCCGTCCACGTGGCAGTTCGAGAGAACTCCGTCGGACAGTGAGCGGTCATTGAAAAGTGCCCATGGCGAACTGCGTATGACGGTGCAGCCGCCCAACGATGCAGGCGACGGCACCGTACCAGCGACAGCATCGGGCGCTCAGCTTCTCCATGCCAGTGGTTGCCAATTGATCTGTCGACAGGCGGGTTACGATCATCAGGGGAGCTATAACCACAATGATGTGAGGCTGTCGGTATTGGATAACATCGTGCGAATTGTTGAGCCCGTGGTTGTAATGCGATGAGAAGTTGGATCGCAGTATTTCTTTTCTGCCTGGTGGTATTTATTTCTGGTTGTCAGCGTGATGCTCAAAGTAGGGATGCGAGTATGAGCCCGATGCCATTACGTACGCTCTGTATCGGTCGGATGCTGGTCGACCTTCCTGCAAAAGGAGAGGTTCGCTGGATCCAGCGTACGGACATTGAGTTCAGGCGCTCCCAAGCCAGAACCGAATCTGCCTTTCGAGCGGAAGCGCTTCAAGATGAGGAGGCGCTTCGCGTGGAGCCACACAAAGCAGAGGGTTCGGTGCTGTCCACTGTTCGAGCACCCAAGCCGGGCTGGAAGATCATGTTCTATCGCGACAATGCGTTTACCCAGGTCGGGCACAAGGTCAAGGGATACGCATGGTTCGATAGCATCGGATACATCTTCGATTCCGTGAAGTATGACCGCCAGGAGTTCGACGAAGTTGCCAGCCTGCGGACCGGAAGCATTCCTCCATTGACGCCAATTGACAATGCGACTCCTCCGCCCGTCCCCGGGTTCTGTATCGACGGCGCACTAGTCGATGCCGGATCGAAGAAGATCATGGCGGGATTGAGTGTGGAGTTGTTCGGATGGAAGGGTGTCTCGATCGGTGTCGGTACCAGCGAGAGCGGAGCGGTAGAAACGCGCGGCGCCGAACACGCGTCCAGCACGGCGTTCGATGACTTCGAAGAACTCGAGCGCGAGTATCGTGAGCGGATGAAGTATGACGACGAGGACGCTGTGAAGTCTTTCGATAGGCTCCGAAAGCGCGAGGTGGCTGTGGGTGGGATCCCGGGGCAGGAAACCGCTTACAAGGCCGAAACCAGAGCCGGCAGCGTGAAATACGGCTTCGCATGGAAAGCTTTGCCGCAGGAGTCGTCGCCGGTGAGGTTTTCGTTCCAGCTCGAGGCCGGCGCAGACGAATATGTCCCGGACTATGTGCCGCCGCCAAAGGCAGCGGATCTGTTCGCTCTCTGGGATGCCATGCTTGCGTCGCTGCGCCAGAGGCCCGGCGCATATTGAAGACGGCGACCGCGATGGGATCGCACGACCCGATGCTTCGGTGCATCGATTCCTGCTGCGTCAGCATGAGCGATGCCGAGCGCGCGCGTGCAAGCAGGATCCTTATCCGAGTACCGCCCGGCCTGCCGGCTACCCGGATCGAACCGGTGCGGCTGGTCCTGACTCAACCAAGTGCTGTCGGTCATTTTTTGCCGACGTTGTCGGCTCTAGCCTCATGGATATGAGCCAGGCCAAGATCCGGCATATGGATACGACTTTGGCATGTCTAGGACTGGCGATGGCGGCATCCTGTCTTGGATGCCAGTCAAAAGAAAAGGATCCTGATACCGTGCCGGCTCTGACTCAGAACATGCGTACGCACTGCGTAGGACGCTTTCTCGTCGATCTTCCCCAGGACTTCCGGCGGATCCACGTTGCCGCCGGTGGCGCCGGAGATGCCACCTTCTATTACGGCCATGATGCCGATTTTCGGACCGTGAACGTCACCGTCATAGCGCAGTCAATCACCCCCGAGCAGTTCAATACGGCCGTGACAGGGCGCGCCGACGAGCTCGCGAGCGGCGTCAACTATGAGACCAATGCTTCGATGTTGCTGGGTCGGGAAGCGTGGACCCCCACTCAAGTACATCTCAGCTCTCACGCCAGTGTGGACATCGCCGACGCCCAGGTGCACGAACTGCACGTGCTTGTCGGCGATACTCACGTTGCGATCAACACGACTGCATTCGAGTCCGCGCAGATTCCGGACGCCGAAAGGAGGTTGCGCAACATACTGGCCAGGGTGAGCAAGGTGGGTGACCCGGAACGCGCCGGCCCCGGCGTCTGCCTGGGGTCGGTGGTCGTGGACGCAGGAAGCGACTACGAGGAACTGCAACTCGGTTATCGCTCGGCCGACCGGGCCCGGCCCGATCTCCGCTTCCAGGTCAGCCTCAATACGTTCCGTCAACCGGACGACGAGCCTTCGCTGATAGCACGCGGTGAATCCAATCTGGCTGGGCTGGGCGTCAAGCCCAAGGCACTGAAGAAGGGCAAACGCCAACTGGCCGGCCTGGAAGGCGAAGAATGGCTGGGCAGGTTCGAGGAAGACGGCAGGCGCCAGCACGGGTTTTACGCAGAAACCGGCATTCGCTCCCCCTCGCCGCAGCACCCAAAGCTCATGCTAGAGCTGTTCACCGGAGGCGAGGATCACAACGGCCATGCGGCGGAATCTTCGTTGGATGACGAGCAGGCGATCGCACTCTGGGATCGTATCGTGGCTTCGCTGCGGGCCCGTCCGGGGGGCATAGAATTCACCGGTCCAGCCGTGCGAGCGCTGCTTTGGGCCGCCTTTGCCGATGCGGATGAGCCGGGTTTCTTTCGTTTGAGCGGGCTTGTACGGATGCATCTGCCCACTTGGCCACAGCGCTATAGACCTCCGAATCGGAGAGAGGAAACACTGCAGTTGTGGAGCAGTATCATCGCCTCGCAACCCTCTCAGCCACCCAGGCGCGCCATGAACCGGAGTATATGATGGACATCAGTCACAGCAAGCCTTCTCCCGCTTTCATCGGCGCTTCCTGGGTCGCGCTCGGCCTCGGCATGACGGCCTACCTGGTCGGGCTGTGGAATGCCGAGATGCTGCTCAACGAAAAGGGCTATTACTTCACCCTGCTGCTGTACGGGCTGTTCGCCGCGGTATCGGTGCAGAAGAGCGTGCGTGACCGGATGGAAGGCATCCCGGTGACCAACATCTACTACGGCCTGTCGTGGTTCGCGGTGATCTCGGCGCTGCTGCTGCTGTTCATCGGATTGTGGAATGCGGAGTTGGCGTTGAGCGAAAAAGGCTTCTACGGAATGTCGTACGCGTTGAGCCTGTTCGCGGCGATCGCGGTGCAGAAGAACACCCGCGACAGCCTGCGGGCCGATCCGGAGGGGCAGGCGGCCGGCCTGTTCCGCCGTGGAGAGCCGGATGCGGACGCTTAGGAGCGTCGCAATGGCGTGCCCGGCTTGAAAGCAGCCTGTTCCGTCGCCGCTGACGCGTCGCGCTGGCCAGAGGGATGTCGCACCTGGCACAGGTGCCGGGGATGCCCGGACGAAGCCAGCAGACAACCTGGTACCGCAGCAATGGCGTGTGCCGCAGTTGAAAGCGGGCACAAGACCGCCGGGACGGATAGTGCTAAATTGCCCGCGTTCTGCATCACCCGCCTAGGGGAGAGGCGTGATGCGGCAAATGGTGATACCGCCGCCGGCACACGCGCCGGCACCGCGGATGGCGTCGCGACCCTGAGGGCGGCGTCGCCTTCGCGGTGAAGGGGGCCAACTGGGGAGGGGGATGGGATGTATCGAGATCTGGCCGCATGGCGCCACCGTGCACTGCTCCTGGGTTTGCTTGGACTCGCCTGCTGGGCGCCGCAGGCGGCGGCATCCTCGTTCTGCCAACTGGTCAACAGTCCCGACGGCACCCCGCGCACCGGTAGCCTGGAGCCCAACCAGAACCTCAACATCAACGGCCCCAACTCGTGGGCGAACAATGCCGGCGACAAGGTCACGGTGGAGATCTCCAATCCCACCGGACTTGATGCGAGGGGAACGTTCACCGGCGGCGGCTTGCACATTTCCTTCTTTGGGCCTGGCGTGTTCGAAGGGACGTCTTCGGACTACTACTCGGGTGGTGGCGGCACCATCTACATCAGCTCCCAGGAAGGCGGGTTCGACTACACCATCAGCTGCGAATCCGCGCTGCCGGTGCTGGCCAGCGTGACCCCCGGCAGCGGCGGTGCGGGCACCACCGTGACGCTGGGCGGGCAGGCGCTGTACGGTTTGGCGGACGAGGTGGCAGTCACCATCGGCGGCGTTGCGGCCACCATCACCAACAACACCGGCCCCTCGATCACCGCGACCGTGCCCGACGGTCTTGCCGTCGGCAGCCACGACGTGACCGTCACCACCGACGCCGGTGCCTCCACGCTGCCCGACGCGTTCACCGTCCTGGCCGCCAACCAGCCGCCGGTCAACAGCGTGCCCGGCAGCCAGACCGTGGAGCAGGATGGCGCCCTGGTGTTCTCCAGCGGCAACGGCAACCTGATCTCGATCAGCGATCCCGACGCAGGCGGCGGCAACGTACGGGTGGAATTGGCGGTGACCAATGGCGTGGCGACACTCGGGAGCACGGCCGGGCTTGCCTTCTCTGTGGGCGACGGCACCGAGGATGCGTCCATGACGTTCGAGGGCGCGCTGTCCAGCATCAATGCGGCCTTGAACGGAACCACATACACGCCCACGCCCGGCTACAACGGCGCCGGCTCGCTGCAGATCACCAGCAACGACCTCGGAAACACGGGCACCGGCGGCGCGATGACCGACACCGATACCGTCGCGATCACCGTCCTGGCGGCCGACACCGAGCCGCCCGCGGTGACCGCGATTGATCGCGTCGACGCCTCCCCCACCAACGCCGACAGCGTGCGCTATGCCGTGTCCTTCTCCGAGGCCGTCACCGGCGTCGACGCCGCCGACTTTTCGGTGACCGCCACGGGAACGGCGACCGGCGCCGTCGCTTCGGTCGCGACCGCCGATTCCACTCTCTACACCGTCACCGTCAACGGCATCGGCGGCGATGGCACCCTGCGCCTGGACCTCAACGGCAGTGGCACCGGCATCATCGATGCCGCCGGCAACCCCGCGGCCGGCTTCACCGGCGGACAGGCGTACATCGTCGACGACGTCGTGCCCGTGGTGACGTCGGTCAGCGTGCCGGCCAACGGCCGCTACCTGGCGGGTGACGCGCTCGACTTCACCGTTCACCTGAGCGAGGCGGTCATCGTCGACACCGCCGGTGGCATCCCGTACCTGGAACTGACGGTGGGTTCCACGTCGAGGCAGGTGAGCTATGTGTCGGGCTCCGGCACCGGTGCGCTCGCCTTCCGCTACATCGTGCAGGCCGGCGACCGCGACTACGACGGTGTGATGCTGGGCACGACCATCGTCGCCAACGGCGGGACCTTGCGCGATGCGACGGGGAACGACACCGCCCCCGCGCTCAATGCCGTGGGCAACACGAGCGGCGTGCTGGTGGGGGCAGGCGAGCAGACCATCACCTTCGGCGCGCAGGCAGCGCAGGCATTCGTGCCGGGCGGCACGTTCGCGCTGGACCCGGTGGCGACTGCGAGCAGCGGCCTGCCGGTGAGCTACGGCACCCGCACCGCTGGTGTCTGCACGATCAGCGGCACCACGGTGACGATGCAGTCTGCCGGCACCTGCACCATCGCCGCCGACCAGGCGGGCAACGATGACTACGATGCCGCGCCGACGGTGACGCAGGACATCGCGATCGGCCAGGCGGCGCAGGCGATCACCGCGTTCGCCGCCGATCCGGCGGCGCCGGCGTTCGTGCCCGACGGCACGTTCACGGTGTCGGCGACCGGAGGCGCGTCGGGCAACCCGGTGCTGTTCGGTACCGCGACGCCGACCGTCTGCACCGTCAGCGGCAGCACGGTGACGATGCAGTCGGCCGGCACCTGCACGCTGACCGCCGACCAGGCCGGCAACGACGACTACAGTGCGGCGCCACAGGCGCGGCTGGATGTCGCCATCGGCGCCGGCAGCCAAACGATCACCTTCGGCGCGCAGGCGGCGCGAACGTTCGCCGCCGGCGGTACGTTCGCACTGGCCCCCATGGCGACCGCCAGCAGCGGCCTGCCGGTGAGCTACGGCACGCAGACGGCTGAGGTGTGCACCATCAGCGGCAGCACGGTGACGATGCAGTCGGCGGGCACCTGCACCGTCGCCGCCGACCAGGCGGGCAACGACGACTATGCGGCCGCCGCGACCGTGACGCAGGACATCGCGATCGGCAAGGCCGTGCAGGCGATTTCGCAGTTCGCCGCCAATCCGGACGCGCCGACCTACGCGGCGGGTGGCACGTTCACGGTCTCGGCCACCGGTGGCGATTCCGGCAACCCGCTGGTCTTCGCCAGCACCTCGCCCGGGGTCTGCACCATCGAGGGCGCCACGGTGACGATGCTGTCGGCAGGGGCCTGCGCGCTCACCGCCGACCAGGCCGGCAACGACGACTACGCCGCGGCGCCGCAGGCGACGCTCGAGGTGGCGATCGCCGCGGCCACGCCGACGCTGACCTGGCTCGAGGACCTGCAGAAGATCCTGGGCGATCCCGCCTTCGACCTGCCCGACCCTGACAGCGACAGCACCGGCGCCTTCAGCTACACGAGCAGCAACGTGGGGGTGGCGACGGTAAGCGGGTCCACGGTGACGATCGTCGGCACCGGTACGACGACACTGATGGCCACGCAGGCCGCGGCGGGCAACTACACCGCGGCCACCGTGGGCCTGACGCTCACCGTGGCGACGCGCCCGGATCCGACGCTCGATGCGGAAGTGGTCGGCGGCCTGCAGGCCCAGGTGGACGCCAGCGTGCGCTTCGCCAACGCTCAGCAGGACAATATCCGCGGCCGCCTGCGCCAGCTGCGCGACGGGCAGGGCAATGCTTCGGCCAACCTCCTGACGTTCAGCGCGAGCGCAGGCAGCGGGCCTGGGTTGTCGCTCGGTACGGAGCAGCTGGGCGCCGGCGTGCCCTCCCTGGCGCATGGCTGGGGCCTGTGGGTGGCCGGCACGATCTCGCTGGGCGAGCGCGATCACCGCAGCGGGTCCAGCGGTTTCGACTTCCGCAGCAATGGCGTCACCCTTGGCGTGGACCGTCTGTTCGGCCGGAACCTGGTCCTGGGTGTCGCCGGCGGCTTGGGCTGGAATGACACCGACTTCGACGATTCGCCCTCGCAGCAGGACGCGCGACAGCGCAGCCTGGCGCTGTACGGCCTGTGGCGGGGCGATGGTCCGCTGTTCGTCGACGGTCAGCTGGGACTGGGGCGGCTGGACTTCGATCTGTGGCGCTGGAGCGAGCTGGCCGATGCCACCGCGCAGGCAGGGCGCGAAGGCGACCAGCTGTTCGGCGGCCTGACCGTCGGCTATGAACACGCCGGTGAACGCAGCCGCCTGGCCGGGTACGGACGCTACGACGCGAGCCACACCACGCTCGATGCCTACCACGAAAGCGGACTGGGCATCTACGATCTCTCCTACGGCAGGCAGACCATCGACAACAGCACGCTTGCGCTGGGCGTGGAGGGCAGCTATCAGCTCAAGGCAACGACGGTATCGCTGCGTCCGTACTGGTCGCTCGAGTACAGGCAGGCGCTGGAGAATCGCGGCGATGCGCGGTTGAACTACGTGGTGCAGCCGGTGATGCAGGACTACCTGCTGGGCATGCGCAGCTACAACGACGACACCTTGGCCCTCGGCGCCGGAATGGACGTCGACCTGGACTCGGGATGGAGCCTGTCGTTCCTGCTGCGGCGCGAACAGTCCTCCGGGGTCGGCTCCGCCAACAGCTTCGGCCTGCGGGTTTCCTACGGGCAGGCATTGGGTGCGGATGGGGCGATGCGTGGCGATGCGGGATACATGGCATCCGGAATCGATCCCTTCCGGGCGATCGATCCGCATACCGGCCTGCCGCTGCAACCCTGACGGCGGCGACGCGGACGGCGGGGCGTACAAGCCGCCCTGCCGATCCGTACAACCAGCCCGGTGCCGGCGCAGGCCGCGTTGCGGCGCGAAGGCGCGGGCGGTGCTCGATCGCCACACAGAAGTCTCGGCTGGCGTCTGTCGATTCCGGTACGGCCCGATCGTCGTCTGCAGTAAGCGGCGCTTCTTGCCCGCGATGCTACGACCTGCGCGGCGGCCATTCGGCTCCGCGTTCCCAAGAAAAAACAGGATGACCCATGCAAACCGCCTCCGACCATCCATCTTCCTCCGCCTCCGGACCTGGCGCCCGCGATCACCGCTGGCACGCGCTGATCGTCGTCTGCCTCGGCGTGTTGATGATCGTGCTCGACACCACCGTGGTGAACGTGGCGTTGCCCTCGATCAAGACCGACCTGGGTTTTTCCGAGGCGGCGCTGGCGTGGGTGATCAATGCCTACATGCTCACCTTCGGCGGCTTCCTGTTGCTTGGTGGGCGGCTCGGCGACCTGTTCGGGCACCGTCGCCTGTTCCTGCTGGGCCTGGTGCTGTTCACCGTCGCCTCGCTGGCCTGCGGGCTGGCCGGCTCGCAGACCTTCCTGGTGGTGGCGCGGGCGGTGCAGGGGCTGGGTGGCGCGGTGGTCATGGCGGTGGCGCTGTCGCTGATCATGACGCTGTTCACCGAACCGGGCGAGCGCGCCAAGGCGATGGGCGTGTACAGCTTCGTCTGCGCCGGCGGCGGCAGCGTCGGACTGCTGCTGGGCGGCGTGCTGACGGACCTGCTGTCCTGGCACTGGATCTTCCTGATCAACATCCCGATCGGCATCGCGGTCTTCGTCGCCTCGACCCGGCTGCTGCCTGGCCGGCACGCGGCGGGCGGCAAGGGCCCGCTCGACGTCGTCGGCGCACTGACGGTCACCACGGCGCTGATGCTGGCGGTATACGCCGTGGTCAACGGCAACGAGGTCGGCTGGGGATCGGGCACGACGCTGGCGATGCTGGCGGTCGCGGCCGCGCTGCTGGCGGCGTTCTTCGTGATCGAGTCGCGGGTACGCGCGCCGCTGATGCCGCTGGCGATGCTGCGCCTGCGCAACGTCGCCACCGCCAACGTGGTCGGCGTGCTGTGGTCGGCGGCGATGTTCGCCTGGTTCTTCCTCTCGGCGTTGTACCTGCAGCTGGTGCTCGGCTACAGCCCGATGCAGGTGGGGCTGGCGTTCCTGCCCGGCAACCTGATCATGGCGGCATTCTCGCTGGGCCTGTCGGCGCGGCTGGTGATGCGCTTCGGCGTACGCCTGCCGCTGGCCGCCGGCCTGCTGCTCGCGGCGGTCGGGCTGGCGCTGTTCGCGCGCGCGCCGGTCGACGGACACTACGTCGCCGACGTGCTGCCCGCCATGCTGCTGCTGGGGATCGGTGCGGGCATGGCCTTCAATCCCATGCTGCTGGCGGCGATGAGCGACGTCGAGCCGGACCAGGCCGGGCTGGCCTCGGGCGTGGTCAACACGTCGTTCATGATGGGCGGTGCGCTCGGCCTGGCGGTGCTGGCGAGCGCCGCGGCCGCGAGCAGCGAAGGCCAGTTGGCGGCGGGCGCCGAACGCGTGGCCGCGCTGGCCGGCGGTTACGGCACCGCCTTCCTGGCGGGCGCGTGCTTCGCCGCGGTGGCGGGTATCGCAGGCGGATTGCTGCTGCGCACGCGCACGCCGGACAGGGAGTCGGGCGAGCCGGCCCTGGCGGCGTCCTGATCCTGGGCCGCCGGGCCTGCATGCGTTCTGGTGCCGAAGGTGGGACTCGAACCCACACGCTTTTTACGGCGGCGGATTTTGAGTCCGCTGCGTCTACCGATTCCGCCACTTCGGCGCGGGCGCAGAGTATAGCCGAGGCCGGCGCGTCGGTTGACTGGGGCGGCTTCAGAATCCGCCGTAGCGGGCCATGGCGGCGGCGAGGACGAAGATCGCCGCGATCAGCGCCAGCTGCAGGCGGACGAAGCCGCGCATGCGGGCCAGCTCCGCCACGGCGGGGACGAAGCCGGGATCGGCCCGCAATGCCTTGCGCCAGCGCAGGACGCGCAGGGTCGGGACCACGGACAGCGCGGCGACCAGCAGGAAGGCGCCGAATTTGGCGTGGAACCATGGGTTGTGCAGGTAGTACTGCCAGCCCTTGATCCCGTAGAGCAGGCGTAGCCCGCCGACGATCAACAGCAACCCCGCGCTCATGCCGTAGCCGGCGTCGATGCCGGCGAGGCGGCGGACGGCCGCAGCGTCGACGGTGCCGCGCAGGATCGCCGATTCCAGGACCAGCATGGCGACCAGGCCGAAGATCAGCAGGTGATGGGCGGCGGCGAGGAGGAGATCGAGGAGCATGGCGGCGGGACCGAGGAAGCCTGCCCGTCAGTCTAGGCGGCCCTGCGGGCAAGCGGCAGGTGCCGGAAGGCATCGCCTTTCGTCATTTCCGCCTTCGCGGGAATGACGGGGCTGAAGCGGGAATGACGGCACTCGGGTAAGCGCCGTTCATGGCAGAAGACACCTCTGGCACGCCACCAGATGATCCGTCTGGTCTCGCAAGGAGTTCGCTCATCCAGCCCGAAGGGGGCGGGAAACGTGCCCTCAGGCAGCGCGGTCGACGCTCAGGCAGGACTCGGTGCGCCGATACCACTCGCCCTGTTCGTGCACGAACTTGGCACAGTGGTCCATTGGCGCCTTGTAGATGTGTACCGACACCGCGACGCTGCGTCCGCTGACGTTGCCGATGGTGTGGTACTCGTGCGGCGGGATCAGGCTGCCGGCGCTGCCGGCACCGGCCTGCAGGCCGCCTGCGGCGCGGAAGCGGAAGCGGTCGCCGTCCCGCTCGAGGAGCTCAAACTGGGTGATCTCCAGTTCGCCTTCCCAGACCCCTTCCACGCACCACAGCCCGCAATGGTCGTGCACCGGCGTGCCCTGGCCCGGACCCCAGGTCATGGCGACGATGCTGTAGCCGTGCTCGGGGCTGCGGTAGATCTCGCGGCGGGCGTAGTGGTCGGCGATCGGCTCGTACACGCAGCCGGGCAGGCGCACCTCGGGGTCTCGCATCATCTCGCACAGGGTGTTGCGCAGCGCGGCGGTGATGGCGTGCTCATCGCCGCTGGCCACGGCGGCGTCCACCGCGGCGATGAACTTGTCATGGCCGTCGAAAGAAATATCGGGCTGAGCGGAACCTGTCATGCGGACATTCTAAGCCCGATGCGCCGTGGCTGCCCAAACCCCGCCGCTCCGCGGCGGGGCGCGGTGAACACCCGGCGCCGCGGTCTCCTTCGGACCGGATCGGCCCCTGCGGAAGTGGCGGCGGCATGTCGCCGCCGGGAAGTCGCGACACCTGTCGGCGCCCGCACCCGGTCGCGACTTGCCGATGGCGGCATGCCGATGGCGGCATGCCGTCGCCACTCCCACAGGCTTCCGGCGCCGGCCGCTCGCGCGGTAGCCGCTGCCACCCTCGCAGGGTGTTGGCGCCGGGACAGGCCGCTTGCAAGCCGCCCGATCCCGGGTTAGCTTCGGTCCATGCCGCTTCACACCGCCATCACCCGCGCCCCGTCCAACGCGAACAATCCGCGTTCGAATCATCGCGCGCCCACGTGGCGGGTCGGCGGACAGGCATAGGCGGCAACACGAATACCTGACCTCCCCGAAACCCGCGCACCGCGCGGGTTTTTGCGTGGTGCACCCGGACCGCGTCCTCGCCCGGACACGGATCGCGTTCCCGAACCACGACACGGAGAAAACCCCCATGTGCTCGATCCTCGGAATCTTCGGCCTGCAGGCCGGCGACGATGCCGCCGCGCTGCGCCGGCAGGCGCTGGAACTGTCGCAGCGCCAACGCCACCGCGGCCCCGACTGGAGCGGCGTGTACCTCGACGACGGCGCCATTTTGGTCCACGAACGCCTGGCGATCGTCGATCCGGCCGGCGGTGCGCAGCCGATCCGCTCGGCCGACGGCCAACTGGTGCTCGCAGTCAACGGCGAGATCTACAACCACGCCGAACTGCAGGCGGCGCTGCGCACGTCCTGGGACTTCCAGACCGGTTCCGACTGCGAGGTGATCAGCGCTCTCTACCGCGAGAGCGCCGCGGCCGGGGACGATCCGGCCGGCTTCCTCGAGCGCCTCAACGGCATCTTCGCCTTCGCCCTGTGGGATCGCGCGCGGGGCAGGGCGCTGATCGCCCGCGACCCGATCGGCGTGTGCCCGCTGTACTGGGGCCACGACCGCGAAGGCCGGCTGCGCGTGGCCTCGGAGATGAAGTCGCTGGCCGACAGCTGCGCCGACGTGGCGCAGTTCCCGCCCGGCCACTACTACGACAGCGCCGCCGATGCGCTGGTGCGCTACTACGCGCCCGACTGGCGCGATTACGACGCCGTGGAAGGGGTGGCGGTCTCGCCGGACGCACTGCGCGAGGCGTTCGAGCGCGCCGTGCACCGCCAGCTGATGAGCGACGTGCCCTACGGCGTGCTGCTCTCCGGCGGCCTGGACTCCTCGCTGGTCGCCGCGGTCGCCGCGCGCTACGCGCGCCGGCGCGTGGAGGACGACGACCGCAGCGAGGCCTGGTGGCCGCGCTTGCACTCGTTCGCCATCGGCCTGCAGGGCTCGCCGGACCTGGCCGCCGCCGAGATCGCCGCCGAGGCCATCGGTACCGTGCACCACGGCTTCGAGTACAGCTTCGAGGAAGGCCTGGACGCGCTGCCCGAGGTGATCCGCCACATCGAAAGCTATGACGTCACCACCATTCGCGCTTCCACGCCGATGTACCTGCTGGCGCGGCGCATCAAGGCCATGGGCGTGAAGATGGTGCTCTCGGGCGAGGGCAGCGACGAGATCTTCGGCGGCTATCTGTACTTCCACAAGGCGCCCGACGCGCGCCAGTTCCACGAGGAGCTGGTGCGCAAGCTGGACGCGCTGCACAACTACGACTGCCTGCGCGCCAACAAGTCGATGATGGCCTGGGGCGTGGAGCCGCGCGTGCCGTTCCTGGACCGCGAGTTCCTGGACGTGGCCATGCGCATGGACGCCAGTTACAAGATGGTCGGCGCCGGCGGCGATGGCCGTCGCATCGAGAAGGGGGTGCTGCGCGAGGCGTTCGCGGGCTACCTGCCCGAGTCGATCCTGTGGCGGCAGAAGGAGCAGTTCAGCGACGGCGTCGGTTACGGCTGGATCGACGGCCTCAAGGCGCACGCCGAAAGCCAGGTGAGCGATCGCGAACTCGCCGCCGCCGCGCGTCGCTTCCCCGTCAATCCGCCGCAGACCAAGGAGGCGTACCACTACCGCAGCCTGTTCGAGCAGTGCTTCCCCACGCCCGCCGCCGCGCAGAGCGTGCCCGGCGGCAAGTCGATCGCCTGCTCGTCACCGACGGCGATCGCCTGGGACGCGGCGTTCGCCGATGCAGCCGACCCGTCGGGGCGGGCGGTGGCGGGGGTGCATGCCACCGCCTACTGAACCGTCGCGCCACCGGCTCGTTCGCTTGCCGAGGTACTACGCGACCCGGCTCACGCTGTGCGGCAACGAGGCTACGATCTCCTCGGTATCGACGACTTCGGCGAACTCGGCGCGCAGCGTCGCCAGATGCGCGCGCTGGACGTCGTCGGCCGCGACCGTGCCGCCGGCGCCATCGGCCAGGTCGAAGCAGCAGCAGGCATCCCCGACCACGGTCACGCGGTAGCCGAGGTTGGCGCCGACCCGCGCCGTGGTCGACACGCACATGTCGGTGCTGATGCCGAACAGCACGATGCGTTCGATCTGGAGGCGGCGCAAGCGCAGGTCGAGATCGGTGCCGATGAAGGCGGCATTGACCGATTTGGCCACCAGCGCCTCGCCCGCCTGCGGCGCGAAGCCCGCGCGGAAGCCGTTGCCGGGGTGGCCCGGCGCCAGTGACGACCCGGGCTGGACCGAATCGTGGCGCACGTGGATCAGCGGCAGGCCGCGCTCGCGCCACGCAGCGAGCAGGCGCAGGCCGTTGGCCTCCATCGCAGGATTGTTGCGGCGCGGCCATGGCGGGTCGTCGAAGCCGAGCTGGACGTCGATCGGGATCAGCGCCGTCCGCGCGTCGAGGTTCATGCCTCTTCCTCCACGGCCGCGACCGGCGCCGCGTCGGCCGGGTGCCCGCCATAGGCGCGCTCGACCCGGGCAATGCGCAGCTGGTACTGCGCATACCAGTGCTCGCGGCCGTACTCGCGTGCGGCGCGGTGCTCGGTATGCTCGCGCCAGGCGGCGATCGCGGCCTCGTCGGTGAAATAGGCCACGGTGATGCCGAAGCCCCCGGCATCCCTCGCGGACTCGGCGCCGAGGAAGCCGGGCTGCTCCTGCACGAGATCGAACAGCCGCGCGGCGGCGGCGTCGTAGCCGGCAGGATCCAGGCCGTTGCGCTGGGACGAGAAGATCACCGCGTAGTATGGCGGCGCGGGCAGGCGGGCGAAACCGGAGTCGTGCGACATGGCGGAAAGCGGCAGTGGAGAGGACCGCACTGTGCCGCTCGCCGGCGCCGGTCTCAACCCGGCACAATGCCGGTCCCGCCCGTCGCCCGCCGCCTGCAGATGAAGACCCTCGATGCGACCGACCGCAGGCTGATCGCGCTGCTGCAGGACAACGCGCGCCTGTCGACGGTGGCACTGGCCAAGGCGGTCGGCCTGTCGCGCAGCGCGGTGCAGGAGCGGATCCGGCGGCTGGAGCGCTCCGGCGTGATCGTCCAGTACACGCTGCGCCTGGGCCAGGGCGATCCGTTGCAGGCCTGGCTGCTGCTGCGCCATGCCGAAGGCTTCAGCTGCGACGACGTGATGCCGTTGCTGCAACCGCTGCCGCAGGTACGCCTGTGCCAGAGCGTGGCCGGCGAGACCGATCTGATGGTGCTGGTCGAGGCCGCCGGCCCGGGCGAGCTGTCGGACCTGCGCGAACGCATCGCGGCCTTCAAGGGCGTGGACGACGTGACCACGGTGCCGGTGCTGCGCATCATGCTCGATCGGCGCTGAGCATCGGCGTTCGCAGCGGCACGATGCGTCGTCTCCGCTTCAGGACCGGTACGCGCAGGGATCGAATGCCACGCCGATAAATCCCCTGTTGCCGGACTTCTGCAACCGGAATGGCGCCGACGAGGGGCGCGTCCTGTCGATCCATCATTCGACCATGTATGCGATATCCGATGCGGTCGTTGGATAGGCGAACATCGTAGTCGCCAACTGGCTTGCGGTCAGTCCATGGCGAATGGCGAGCGCGAAAACGTTGATCACCTCATCGGCGTGCGGGCCGACGAGATGCGCGCCGAGCACGCGCCCGCTGTCTTCTTCGATCAGCACCTTGTGACCATAGACCGGCTCGGCGGCCTGCTTCGAGGTGAACCAGCTAGACGCCTTCTGGCAGTTGACCCGGAACACGAGCCCCTGTTGCCTGGCCTCGGCCTCGGTCAATCCGACCGCGGCAATGGGCGGTACCGTGAACGCCACGCTGGGCACGCCCGTGTAGTCGGGCTTGGCGTGATTGCCCTGCAGCAGGTTCGCGGCCACCATCTTGGCGTCGTGGCCGGCTACCGGCGTCAGCGGTGGGCCCGCCTGGGCGCAGTCGCCGGCGGCGTAGACCGCGGGATTGGAGGCGCTCTGCAGATACGCGTTCAACTCGAGTCGCCCCTTGTCGTGCGCCACGCCGGCGGCTTCCAGGTCGAGCGCTTCGAGCGCCGGCGTGCGGCCCGCGGCATGGACCACCAGATCGGCCTCGAACGTCGCCTTGCCGTTCGCCCCCGATGCGCCGACGCGGAACCCGGTGGCGGTTTTCTCGACCGCTTCGACTGTCATCCCGGTGTGGACCTTGATGCCGACTTCCCCGAACTTCTCCATCAGCCAGCCGACGAGTTCAGGCTCGAAGCGGGCGAGGATTCGTTCGCCGTGTTGCAGGATCGTCACCTCGGCGCCGGCCCGTGCAGCGAGATGGGAGAACTCGGCGGCGATGTAGCCGCCACCCACGAGCACGATCCGCCCAGGCAGTTCGTCGAGCTCGAGGAAGCCCTCGTTAGTGACCAGGTACTCCTCGCCGGGAATCCCCAATTTGTGGGCCTCGGCGCCTGCCGCGATCAGGACGTGCTCGGCCTCCAGCGTTTCGCCATCGACATCGATCGCGTTCGGGCCGGTGAACATGGCCTTCCCGCGGAAGACATCGATGCCTTCGTCGGCGTAATGGGCCTCCTGCTGGGCGGGAACGGGATCGGTAAAGCCACGCTTGAACGCCATGAGGCCGGGCCAGTCGATCCCGACGTTCCCGGCGACGCCCTTGTCGCGCATGCGCCGCACGTGGTCGATGGCGCTGGCGCCGCCTATCAGCACTTTCTTGGGGTCGCACCCGCGCAGAGCGCAGGTGCCACCGAGGGGACGGAAGTCGATGACGGCAACACTCCAGCCGGCGGCCCGAACGCGCGTGGCGACCACCCGGGCGGCGGTGCCCGTGCCGACGACGACGAGCCTGTAGTGCTTTGCCATCTGCTTCTCCCTGGTCGCCATGTGGGAGTAATACGCTATCACTGCGGCTGTGCCGGGCACAGCGAGCGGCGCAGGACCACAAGGGGACAAGCGAAGGCGCACGCGAAGCGGCAAGCAAGAGCGGGGACTGCGCCGGCGCCCGTCGGCGAAGTGAACCGGCCCTGCACGTGCGTACGCCGTGCATGCTCGAGCTGTCCCGCGATGTTGAAATGGAGAGCGTGGGCCCGCGGTTCGGCGACGATATGCCGTTTCCCCATGCGCCGCCGTCGAACTGCCCCGGCCCCTGCCCAAGGTGATCCTGAAGGTTCTGCGAGAAGCATCCCGCCGCCATATCGCAGCGGTCGACGATCGCTCCCCTCAACGTTCCGCCCACCCCAGCCCGTCGGGTGAGCCATCCGGGTGCGATGCCCAGTACAGGCGGTTGACGCCGCCGGGGCAGCCGGCGCCTTGCCGGTAGTCCGAGAGCATGCCGTCCTGGCTTGCCAGATCGACGCGATAACAGCTGGAGTGCGAATCGCGGAACACGTAGCGCTGGATGCCGTTCCACCGCGTCTGGTCGCCGGTGTAATCCGGGTCTGGCGCGAATGCCAGGTCGACCTCGTGGTCGAGGCGTGTGTGATAGCGTTCGATGCCGGGGCGCTGGCGGTCCGTTCGCTGCGAGAATGCCTGCTGCAGATCCACCGAACGTTCATGTTGCGGAGCTTCCGCCCCCGGATGAATGGCATAGGCCACGGTCAGCGGATAGCGCACCAGCTCCCGGTCTTCCGCAATCAGGTCGCCGTCCAGGTAGCGCCGGCTCGTTCCCTTCGCGACGCTCTCCAGCTCGAGGTCGAGACGGTACGCATCCGCATCAGTTGCAGAAGGATCGTAGGCATAGGGCACGAGCAGGTTCTCGAAGCTGAGCGTGCGCTCCACCGTGCTATGGACACGGCCGCGCGACGTATCGGCATAGCCTTCGATGACGTAGTTCCGGTGCGATGTCGTGGTGACTTGCCCGCTGATTTCGCCCGATCCGTTTCGCGCGAGTGTGCTGGTCTCTTCCGGAGCGTGCATCTGGCCCGCCAGGGTGTTGCGCGTGACCAGGCCGACGACCTGGCTGGCGCCGGGATCGCGATAGATCAGCAGCGTGCCGGAAAGATGGAAATCGGCGATGTCGCCGCCGCTGGCGACGGACAGCGCGACCTGATGCGGTGCGCCGTCGCTGAGCAGCCCGGCGAACGGCGTCAGGTCGATTCGGTAGGGCATGAAGTTCAGCGCCAGCGGCGCCGGCGCCGGCTGGAATAGCCGCGCCGAGCTCCAAACGGGGTTGAGCAGGGGATGGACCTTGGGATAGATCGGCGCGAGGCCCGCGGGCTGGCCGTCGATGCTCACCTGGAGTTCGCGGAAACTGCCGCCGCTGCAGCCCTGCGGCTGTTGATTGCCGTCCAGGCCGACACGATTCGGGCCGATGGCGAGCCGGCTGGCCAGCTCCGGGAACCGGGCCATGGCCTCGTCGGGCATGCAGGTGAACCAGAACAGGTCATCGCCGAATCGTGCCTGCGCCATCACGTCCAGATAGGCGCGTTCGACATTGCGCGGGAGCGTGAGCGATGCGGCGAGCTGGTCGTCGGGCGTGCTCACGTCGTGCCAGGCGTCCGCCGACAGCGGATGCACCGCGTCGGGCACGCGCGGTGCGGGGCTGCTCGCGTCTGGCGGATAGAAGAGCAGCGTCGCGGATGCGTAGTAGGGCGAGTTGAATTCGCCGTAGCGCGTCTGCCCCCGCATCTCGACCAAGCCGATTCCGGAGGTGCCGAGGACCGCGCTGTAGTCGGTCACGTCGCGCTCGGCGCGCCAATGCGTGGGCACGTCATTGTATTGCGCCCCGCCGCTGAAGAGCGGCACGCCGTCGATGGACAGGTGTGCAAGTACGACGCCATCCAGAGTGGCGGACGGATCGGCATTGTGGAATTCGATCTTCAGGACCACCTTGGACCATGGGCCGGGACAGTCGGCTGGTGGCTCGTAGGCGAAGTCACTCGTCTCCGTTTCGAAGATCCAAAAGGGACCGGGCGTTGTGGCCTCCGCATCGCGGAACAGATCCTGCACGCACGGCGTTCCCGACGGGCGCGGCACCCGTGGCCCAGCGGTCACCGTGTCGCGTGTGCCGATCGGTGGTGCCGCAGTCGTGGCCGTGCCATGCGATACGGGTGATGCTGCGGGAAGCGGCGCAGCGTAGGCGCACAGGATCATCGCGATCGAGAGCCCCATCGATCCGAGGCTGCGCGTCGCATGCAACGGCGTCTTCATGCTGGCCCCTCACTCGTCAAGCGCCACAATTTACGCTAGCACCGCAATTGTGTAGGCGAGAATCATGTTCTTGAATTCGTAGTGCGATGCGGCCCCGAACGCACGAAGTGCCGTGCGGCTTTGCTTCTGATCTGCGCGATCCACGAGCCCGCGGCGCATGCCCGCGCCTGTCCGGATGGGGCGAAGACGAGGCGACACACCCAACCACATTGGTATCGCCGCGAATTCACCTTAGATTGGCTCCCCTGTCCAATGGTTGACGCCGTCATGCACGCCCCTCGCACTCGTACCATCTGCATGCTGGTCTATGCGGGCGCACAATCGCTGGACATCAGCGGCCCGCTGGAGGTTTTCGCCTTGGCAAGCCGCCAGGCGCAGGAAGAGGCGCCCGGTATCGAACCGCTCTACCGCTTGCTTCTCCTGTCCGTGGACACTCAGCCGGTGGTCCTGGCGTCGGGTCTGCGCCTGCTGCCGGACACGGCGTACGCCGACATGCCGGAACACATCGATACCCTGATGGTGTGCGGAGGCATGGGCGATTCGCTGGACGCCGTACGGTCGGATCGCAAACTGCTGCTATGGTTGCGAGCGGCGGCGGGGCAGGTGCGAAGGGTTGCTTCGGTCTGCAGCGGCGCCCTGTTGCTGGCCGAGGCCGGTGTCCTCGACGAGCGCCAGGCGACGACGCACTGGAGCGACGTGCAGGAACTCCGCCAGCGCTATCCCCGGGTGCGGGTGCAGGCGGACGCCATCTATACCCGCGATGGAGATATCTGGACCTCGGCCGGGGTCACCGCAGGCATGGACCTGGCGTTAGCCATGGTCGCCGCGGACCATGGCCAGGCCCTGGCGCTGAAGGTGGCCAAGCGGATGGTCATGGCGAGCAAGCGGTCCGGAGGACAAAGCCAGTTCAGCGATCAGCTGCAGGCACTGGACCTGCCCGACCAGTTCGCCCAGCTGGAGGCGTGGATCCGCGGAAATCTGCGCCTGCGCCTGGATGTAGAACAACTGGCCCAGCGCCTGCACATGAGCCCGCGACAGTTCACCCGCAGGTTCAGCGCCGTGTTTTCCACGACGCCGCAGAAGTACGTGGAACAGCTGCGCATCGAGGCCGCCAAGCCGCTGTTGGAAAGCTCCCGCAAGGATATCCGGCGAATCGCCACCGAGTGCGGTTTTAGTTCCGCCGAGGCCATGCGCCGGGCATTCGCACGTCGGCTGGGCGTCTCTCCCAGCGACTACCGGGCTCGCTTCGGCGCGGCGTGAGATGTCCTGATCGGCGTGCCTGATGTCCGCATCCGTGCGTTGGTCTCGGCTACCTTTCCCGCCTGACCCACGGGGAAATGCATATGCGCCAGGCAATGATCAAACTCACGTGCGTCCTGCTTGGCCTGTTGTCCTGTCCTGCGTGGGCCGCGCATGCGCCGCATACGCAGCCGGAAGTCCGGGTGGGCATCGTCCTGTTCGACGGCGTGCAGATCATCGATTTTGCCGGGCCCTACGAAGTCTTCGGCGCCGCCGGCTTTGGCGTGGTGACCCTGTCACACGATGGCAATCCCGTCACCACGGCGATGGGACTGACGGTGACGCCGGATGCCGGTTTCGCCGACGCCCCGCCCTTCGACGTACTGCTGGTCCCCGGCGGCGACGTCCACGAGGCGGAACGCGATCCGCAGGTGCTGTCGTTCGTCCGCGAGCGCGCGGCCGGAAGCCGACACGTCCTGTCGGTCTGCACCGGCGCCTTCGTCCTGGCCGGGGCGGGCCTGCTCGACGGCCTCGAGGCCACCACGTTCACCCCGCGCATCGACGAGTTCGCCCGCCGCTATCCGTCGGTCGACGTGGTCAAGGATGTCCGCTGGGCCGACAGCGGCCGCATCGTCACCTCGGCCGGCTTGTCCTCGGGCCTGGATGCGGCGCTGCACATCGTCGCCCGGGCGCAAGGGGCGGAGCGGGCGCAATCGGTCGCCATGCACCTCGAGTACGACTGGAAGCCGGACGGAGGCTTCGTCCGCTCGCGCATGGCCGATCGCTATGTGCCCCGGTCGCTGGAAGCGGCGGTCGACTGGCCCGAGGACCTGGTCATGAACAAGGACATCTCGATCGGCGACGAGCAGCAGTGGCGCATGCGCTTCGATGTCACCTCCGCCACGCCGGCCGACGACCTGCTGCAGCGCATCGCCACGGGAATGGATGGCGCGTCAGGCTGGTCGCGGGATCCCCGTGCGAATCGCTGGATCAGTCAACAGGAAGGGCGTCGCGTGGCACTCTTGCTGGAGACGACGCCGGGATCGAGCGTGCAGGACTACCAGCTTGAACTGCGCGTGCACGCAGAGGAAGACTGATCCGACCCGTCGTGCTGCATGGATCTGCGACGGGCTCGTCGGGTCTGCCGAACGGCCCATGCATGAGTCGATATCGGGTGCACGCCAGCCAGGGCGTCGTACTTCGCGGCCAAGCTCACTTCTCCTCCGGCGCTGCGGGTCGCAGGCGGAGCGAATGCAATGCCTCGCCCGGCAGAAATGGCGTCGGCGTTCCCTCCACCCAGTTCGCGTGCCCCGCGCCCCAGAACGGCGACAGCGGATGGCCGCTCTGCCCGCCGGGCATGTGGGCGATGCCGTCTTCCTCGTGGCCGGGCGAGACCACCATGCGTTCCGACGCGCCGACGGCGGGACCCTGCACGCGCGGCACGTTGCCGTCGCCGGGCAGCGGGTCGGGCGGCATGCACAGCAGGCGTTTGCCGACGAGCGGGATGGCGCCGGCCAGCGGGTGGCAGATGGCGGCGGTGTTGCGTTCGCCCCAGGTGCGTTCGTGGAGCGGGCCGCTGGCTTTGAGCTCTTCGCGGACATCGGCGGCGGCGTCCTCGAGCAGGGCGGTCCAGGTGTCGTAACCGCGTGGCAGCAGGTGCATGGGGCGTTGCTGGAGCAATGGCCAGGCCACGCCTTCGAGCTGGTTGAGCGCGGGCATCTCAAAATCGTCGCCCAGTGCGGCGCGGGCGGGAGCGGTGAGGCCATCGGCGACGCGATCGTGCACGGCCAGGCGCCAGGCGCGGACGATGCGATAGCTCACCGAGTCCGTGCTGGCGCGGCCTTGCCACGTCTGCGCGGCCTCGGCGAGTGCGTGCAGGGCCGAACCATCTTCCGCTTCGGCGGCGGCGCCGCGCAGCAGCCGCCACCAACCTTCGAGCAGCATGGCGCGATCGTCGAGCTGGATGGCGAGCAGGTCCTGCTCGGTGAAGCGGTCGCGCGCGGTCAGGCGTTCTCGGATCTGGTAGGCGCGGATGCCGAGGGCATAGCCCGCATCGCCGATGCGCTGCAGGGCCTCGCCGTCGGCGACGCGGCTGTTGGCGGTCCACAGGCGGTCGGCGGTGGGGGAGGCGAGCATGGGGCTGGCGGCGGTGGTGATCGACCAAGGCGGACAAGTGGTGTCTTCGTTGGGCCCGGGAATTGCCTCCGTTAGTTCTCGGGCCACGTCCTGGGCAGGCTCTTTGGGTGCATTCCCCTGCCGTGGGCGGGAAGTCAGGATGGCCTCGCAATCGGCGTCGCGCTGCGCGACCGGGCCGAGCAGGCGCCAGGCGACACGGCCGGCGCGGTCGCCGATCAGCAGGTTCTGGGTGGGAATGGCGGTGCGGTCGGCGGCGGCGAAGGCGGCGTCCAGGTTGCCGGCGTACGCCAGATCGAGCAGGCCGAGGTTGAGCGCGCCGGGCAGGTGCGCGGCCCAGCGCAGGGCCAGGGCGGCGCCATCGGGTTCGCGGTGCAGGATCGGGCCCCACTTGGTTTCGTCCACGCTGAGGGCGACGGGATCGGCGCCGGCCACTGCGATGACTTCCTCGTGCGTCGTAATGCGATCGCAGCCGGCTTGCGCGCCGGTCCCGGTGCACGGATGCACGCGGCGCCAATCCAGGGTATCGATGTAGCTGTTGGTGTAACCCCAGGCGACGTGGGTGTTGCTGCCGACCACCACGGCCGGCAGGCCCGGCAGGGTGAAGCCGCTGACGTCGACCCGGCCGCAGGGAGCGCTTGGATCCGGGTAGCGCAGGCGCGCGCGGAACCAGATGTTGGGTGCGCGCAGGCCGAGATGCATGTCGTTGGCGACGATGGCGCGGCCGTCGCGGGTGAGAGTGCCGGCGACGGCGAAGTTGTTGCTGCCAGGAACGATGTCGGCGGCGGATGGGGGTATGGGCTGGCCGAAGATGGATCCCGGCGTACGCTGGGATGACGACGTGAGGGATGACGGATTGCGAGGGGAATGCCTGTTGGATGCGTGATCGTGCGGCGAGCGTTCGCTGGGCGGTGGCGCGTGCTGTGCCGCCGACCTGGCGTCATCGGGTGCGGGGAGGGTGCGGAGATCGACTTCGTCGGCGCTGGGAAGTATGGCGTCGCCGCGCGATTCGCCCATCAGCGGCGCGTCCCAGCGCGAGCCGTCGTGGGTGAGAAGGTCGTACAGCGCAGGCGGCAGGTGCGGGCGGAGTTGCGATAGCGCCAGCTCGCGTTTGTTCTGAGAATCCTGCAGGTCGAAGTACATGGCGAAGCCGGCTAGCGCAGAGTCGGCCGGCGTCCATGGTTGCGGTGACTGGCCGAGCAGCAGGTAAGGCCACGGTCGAGCGCGCAGGGCATCGCGGCCGGCATTGACGCCGTCGGCATAGGCCTGCAGCTGCGGCAGGCGCTCGCCGGCGATCTCGGCAAGGTCGGTCTCCACCCGTGCGCGCATGCGGTGCACGCGATGCCTGCGGTCGGTGTCCACGGCGATCGGACCGAACAGCGCGGCCAGTTCGCCGGCGGCGGTACGGCGCATCAGGTCCATCTCGAAGTAGCGTTCCTGCGCGTGTAGGTAGCCGAGTGCGCGGATGGCGTCGGTTTCGTTGGCGGCGTCGATGGTGACGACGCCGAGCGCATCGCGCGTCACTGAGACCGGGGCGGAAAGGACGTGCAGGGCCATCTCGCCCTCGAGCGTCGGCAGGCTGCCGCGCAGCAGCCACCAGGCGGTGAGCAACACCATCACAACCAGCAGCACGAGAAGCAGCGCCAAGCGCTTCAGCCAACGAAGCATTGTGGTCTTTCCCCCGGAGTTGCGCCGATTGTAGGCGCGATGCAGGCGGTCGCGGCAACACTGGCCGCCAGTCGCGACGCCCGGCAGAGGGAAACCGCTGCCGTGCTCAGGGCAGTCAAGCGGCTGCGGGATCTCGGCGTTGCAGGGCGTAGGCGACGGTGGACAGTGCGGTGATCCCCTCGGCGGCGAAGCCGGGTTCGCGGTCGAGGATGTCACGGCGCTCGAGAACCTCGACGGTCCAGCTGGCCGCCAGGCCGGCGCGCACCTCGGCTTCGTCGACGGAGAACGGCGGGCCCTGTTTCTGGTGTTGCGGATATTCCAGCGTGACCAGCACGCCGCGACAGCCGGCCGGCAGGCGCGCGTAGAGCTCGCGCAGGTAGGGCGTGCGCAGCTCGGGCGGCAGGGCGATCAGCGCGGCGCGATCGAATACGGCCCGGCAGTCGGCGAGTGCGGCGGCGTCCAGGTCGAAGGCGTCGCCGCAGATGAGCTCGATGTCGCCGGCGCTGTAGTGGGTGCCGTAGCGGGTCTCGTGGATTTCGGGCGTGAGTGCGTGTTCGTCGAAGAACTGCTCGATCGCAAGGCGGCTCAGTTCCACGCCGAGGACGCGGTGGCCGCGCGCCGCCAGCCAGGCCATGTCGAGCGACTTGCCGGCCAGCGGCACGAACACGCGGCTGCCGGGCGAAGCGCCGATCGCATCCCAGTGACCCTCCAGCAGCGGGGTGATGCGCTCCTGGTGGAAGCCGATGCGGCCTTCCTGCCAGCGCTGGTGCCAGAAGTTCGGGTCCATGTCTGTTTCGCCTCCGTCCGTTCCTACAGAAGGTTGCGACGGCGGTGCTATTCCACTACCAGTCCGTCGACCTTCTGCCATCCACGCGGCAGCAGGCCACCGCGCTGGCCGCGGCTGCCGAGGTAATTCTCCAGGTCGCGGAACGACAGGCTCATCGTGCGCGTGCCGGACTTCACCTGCAGGGTGCCGCCCGGCGGCACCACGGCCACCGCCACCACGCGCTCGGTGCCGCGCTTGGCCTTGGGAATCTCGATGATCTTGTTGCCCTTGCCGCGGTCGAGTTCCGGCAGTTCCGCGACCGGGAACGCCAGCAGATGCCCGGCGCTGGTGACGGCGACGATGCGGTCGGTCTCGACGTTGGTCACCGGCGCCGGTTGCACGACGCGCGAGCCGGGCGACAGCGTCAGCATGGCCTTGCCGGCCTTCTGTCGCCCGACCAGGTTCTCGAAGCGGGTCACGAAGCCGTAGCCGTGCGAGGACGCCAGCACGAAGCGGGTATCGGGCTCGCCCGTGGCCAACGCCTGGAACGACGCGCCGGCGGCCGGCGAAAAGCGTCCGGTCAGCGGTTCGCCGTTGCCGCGGGCAGAGGGCAGGGTATGCGCAGTGGTCGAATAGCTGCGGCCGCTGGAATCGAGGAACGCCACCGGCTGCGTGCTGCGGCCGCGCATCGCCGCCAGCAGTGCGTCGCCCTCGCGGTAGGACAGCGTGGAGGCGTCGACGTCATGGCCCTTGGCCGCGCGCACCCAGCCTTTCTCGCTCAGCACGACCGTGACCGGCTCGCTCGGTACCAGGTCGGTCTCGGCCAGGGCCTGTGCCGCCTCGCGCGCGACCAGTGGCGAGCGCCTGGCGTCGCCGAACTTCTTGGCGTCGGCCAGCAGCTCGTCCTTGATCAGCTTCTTCAGCTTGGCCTTGCTGCCGAGCGTGGAGATGAGGCGATCCCGCTCGCTGTCAAGCTCGTCCTGCTCGCCGCGGATCTTCATCTCCTCCAGCCGCGCCAACTGCCGCAGCCGGGTCTCGAGGATGTAGTCGACCTGATCGTCGCTCAGTTTGAAGCGCTTCTGCAGCACGGGGCGCGGCTCGTCCTCGCTGCGGATGATGCGGATCACCTCGTCGAGGTTGAGGAAGGCGACCAGCAGGCCCTCCAGCAGGTGCAGGCGGCGCTCGACCTTGTCCAGGCGGTGCTGCAGGCGCCGGGTGACGGTGTCGCTGCGGAACTGCAGCCACTCGGCCAGCATCGCCTTGAGATTCTTGACCTGCGGGCGGCCGTCGAGACCGATCACGTTGAAGTTGGCGCGATAGCTCCTTTCCAGGTCGGTGATCACGAACAGGTGGCCCATCAACTGCTCGGCATCGACCCGGCTGGAGCGGGGCACCAGCACCACGCGCACCGGATTGGCATGGTCGGACTCGTCGCGGATGTCCTCCAGCCAGGGCAGCTTCTTGGCGCGCATCTGCGCGGCGATCTGCTCGATCACCTTGCTCGGCGAGACCTGGTGCGGCAGCGCGGTGATGACGATGTTCTGGTGTTCCTTCTTCCAGGTGGCGCGCGCGCGGATCGCGCCGTGGCCGGTCTCGTACAGCGCCAGCAGGTCGGCGGCCGGGGTGATGATCTCGGCGCTGGTCGGGTAGTCGGGACCGCGCACGTGCTCGCACAAGTCGCGCACGCTGGCCTTGGGATCCTCGAGCAGGTGGATGCAGGCGCTGACCACCTCGTTGAGGTTGTGCGGCGGCACGTCGGTGGCCATGCCGACCGCGATGCCGGTGGTGCCGTTGAGCAGCAGGTGCGGCAGGCGCGCCGGCATCCAGCTCGGCTCTTCCAGGGTGCCGTCGAAGTTCGACGTCCAGTCGACCGTGCCGTGCGCCAGCTCGCCGAGCAGCACCTCGGCGATTGGGGTCAGCCGCGATTCGGTGTAGCGCATCGCCGCGAACGACTTCGGATCGTCGCTGGAGCCGAAGTTGCCCTGGCCGTCGACCAGCGGGTAGCGGTACGAGAACGGCTGCGCCATCAGCACCATCGCCTCGTAGCAGGCCGAGTCGCCGTGCGGGTGGTACTTGCCGATCACGTCGCCGATGGTGCGCGCCGATTTCTTCGGCTTGGCGGCGGCGTTCAGGCCCAGCTCGCTCATGGCGTAGATGATCCGCCGCTGCACCGGCTTGAGGCCGTCGCCGATGAAGGGCAGGGCGCGGTCGAGGACCACGTACATCGAGTAGTCGAGGTAGGCGCGCTCGGCGTACTCGCGCAGCGGGATCTGCTCGAAGCCGTGGAAGGCGGTGCGGACGGTGTCGGTCATGTCGTCGGTGGGGACTTCGCTGAAGGCGGATGCAATCGCGCAATTCTACCGGGATGGGCCGCTTCGCCCGCGGACGGGCGCGAACCAGCCGGTCCGGCGCGGGCGGGCCTTCGCAGGAGCGCGCCATGCGCGCGATATCGCGGGTGCCGGCAGGATCCGGTGGATGCCGCGATGCCGGACCGGCAGGCACGCCTGTCACCGGGATCCGCGGCGGCGCCATGCCCGCGGCATCGCGCGCATGGCGCTCCTACGAGGGCGGCAGGGGATGCAAGCGGCCCGCGATCAGGCGGTAGTGCGCGTGCACCACGCCGTCCGGCAGGGCGTCGTGGCTGATCAGCAGTAGGCTGCGGCCGGCGCAGGCGTCTGCGAGATCGCGCAGCAGGGCATGCGCGGTGTCGATGTCCAGGCCCTCGGTGGGCTCGTCGAGCAGCAGGAGCGGGGCATCGCGCAACAGCGCACGCGCCAGCGCCAGGCGCCGCGATTGCCCGCCCGAGAGGCTGCTGCCGCTCTCGCCGATCCAGGCGTCGAGCCGGCCGGGCAGGGCGCGGACCGCCTCGTCCAGCTTCACCCGCGCCAGCGCGTCCCACAGGCGCGCGTCGTCGGCGCCGGGATCGCCCATGCGCAGGTTCTCGCGCACGCTGCCGGCGAACACCGGCGCGTCCTGCGGCAGCCAGGCGACGTGCCGGTGCCAATCCGCCTGTGCGGCCAGCCGCAGGTCGGTGCCGCCATAGCAGATGCGGCCGGCATCGGGATCGCGCAGGCGCAGCAGCATTGCCATCAGCGAGGACTTGCCTGCGCCGCTGTCGCCGGCGATGGCGATGCGCTGCCCCGGGGGCAGCACCAGGTCGACGCCGTCGAGCACCGGGCGCGACGCGGCACCGCCCCAGGCGAAGCCCACGCCTTCCAGGCGCAGTTCGCCCACAGCCGGGAGCGCGATCGGCGCGGCCGGATCGCGCACCGGCGGCGCGGCCCCGGCGATCGCGCGCAGCCGGTGCAGCGAGGCGCGCGCGGCGCGCAGCGATTGCCAGGCCAGGCCGATGCCGGCAGCGGCCTCGAACAGGGCGATACCGGCGAACAGCAGCGCCGCGGCGACCGGCGTGGAGATTTCGCCGGCGTGGTGCGCGCGCAGCAGCAGCCACAGCAAGGCCGGTAGCGCCAGCGCGACGATCGAAGCGTGCAGCAGCGAGGCCGCCGACAGCCGCCGCTGCAGCCGGCGTTCGCGATGCGCCAATGTCTGCGCGTGGGCGTCGATCGTGTCCATGCGCGCCTCGACCGCCGCCAGCGCGACCAGGTCGGCCGCGCCTTCCAGGCTTTCCTGTAGCGACTGCCGTAGTGCGGACCGCGCCTCCGCGCGGCGACGTTCCGCGTCGCGTGCGCCGAGCGTCGCCGCCAGCGGCACCAGGCCGCCTAACGCCAGCGACACCAGCGCCATCCACGCACCGAAGGGCGGCAAGGCCGCCGCGCTCGCCGCCACAACCAGGACGGCCAGCGCCAGCAGCGCGAACAGCGGGCCGAGCGCGCGCACCAGCAGGCCGTCGGCAGCGTCGATGTCGGCGACCAGTCGTGACAGCAGGTCGCCGATCCGTTCGCGCCCGAGCCCCAGCGGCGCCTGTGGCAGTGCACGGGCGAAGAACCACAGTCGCAGGTCGCGGGCCAGGCGCAGGGTGACGTCATGGCCGAACAGCTTCTCGCCATAGCGCGACACGATCCGCGCGAAGGTCAGTGCGCGGATCCCGGCCGACGGCGCGAAGAAATTGAACCCGGCCGCCAGCCCGCCGGCAAGCGCGGCGGCGGTGAGGAAGTGTCCGGCCAGCGCCAGCAGGCCGGTGCCGGCAGCGAGCGTGGTGAACAGCAGCAGCACCGCCAATGCGATCGGCAACGCGTGGCGGCGGAACACCTGCGCCAGGGTGGCGGCCGGCGCGTTCATTCCGCGGTCTCCGGACTGGCCGGTAGCGGCAGCGCACGCGCGACGATGCGCAGCGCGGCCGGGCTATGGGTGGCGATGAGCAGGGTGCGGCCGCGCGCGTAGTCGGCGAGCGCATCGAGCAGCGCGCGCTCGGTGTCGGGATCGAGGAAGGCGGTGGGCTCGTCGAGCAGCAGCAGGCCGGGATCGCGCAGGTAGACGCGCGCCAGCGCGACCCGTCGCGCTTCGCCGCCGGACAGGCCGAAGCCGCGTTCGCCGATCACCGTGTCCAGCCCGTCCGGCAGATGCGCGGCGAAACGCAGTACCTGCGCGGCCTCGGCCGCGGCCTGCAGCTCGGCCGGGCTGGCGTCCGGTTTCGCCAGGCGCAGGTTGTCGGCGAGGCTGCCGTGGAACAGGAACGGCCGCTGCGGCGCGTAACCGATCCGCGTCGCCGGCTCGATCCGCACCGTGCCGGCGGACGGCGGCAGCCAGCCGGCCAGGGTCTCCAGCAGCGTGCTCTTGCCGCAGCCGCTGGGGCCGGTGATGGCGACGTGCTCACCGGGTGCGATCGCCAAGTCGAGCCCGCGCAGGACGTCGTAGGCGGCGCCCAAGTGCCGCAACGCCACGTCGCGAACGATGATCGCTGGCGCCTCCGCACCTGCCCTCTTCGAAAAGCGGGGGCTAGGGGCTGAGGCTCCTCCACGTGTCTCCCGCGCGCTGCGCGGGGGCCGGGAATCGCGTAGCGATTGGCTTTGGCTGTGGCCCTGTCGGGCGCCCGGCAAATCCCCCCAACCCCCCTTTTCCAAAGGGGGGCTTGACTGCTCGATCTCCTCCAGCGCCGCCAGCGCACCGGCGCGGTCGTGATAGTGCGCGGCCAGCCGCCGCATCGGCGCATAGAACTCCGGTGCCAGCAGCAGGCAGAACAGACCGGTGCCGAGCGTCAGCGGCTCCGTGCGCAGGTCGAGCATGCCCAGGTAGCTCAACCCCAGGTACAACGCGATCACCGCCACGCTGACCGAGGCGAAGAACTCCAGCACTGTCGACGACAGGAACGCGATCCGCAGCACCTTCAGGCTGCGCGTGCGCAGGCCCTCGGCGGCATCGCGGATGCCGTCCAGTTCGTCCTCGCCGCGGCCGTAGACGCGGATCAGGCCGAGGCCGCGCAGGCGGTCGGCGAAATGCCCGCCCATCCGCGCCAGCGCGCGCAGCTGACGGCGGCTGGCCGCCTCCGCGCTCCAGCCGACCAGCATCATGAAGAACGGGATCAGCGGCAGGGTCAGCAGCAGCACGGCGCCGACGATTGCATCCGCGAAGAACGCGGCGACCAGCATCAGCAGCGGCACCGCGACGGATTCGACGCGTGCCGGCACGTAACCGGTGAAATAACCCTCCATGACGTCGACGTGGGTGCCGGTGAGTTCGCTCAACGCGCCGCTGCGCTGGCGCCGCAGCCACGGCACGCCCGCGGCGAACAGGCGCCGCGCCAGCGTGCGCCGCAGCTGCGTGCGGATCGTCGCGACCGCGTCGTCGGCGAACTCGCGTGCGGCCCATCCCAGTCCCGCGCGCAGCACGCCGACACCGAGCAGCGCCCCGAGCGTCGGCAACAACGTGGCCGGATCATGGCCGTCGACCAGTGCCCGCTGCACCGCAAACGCGATCAGCGCCGCCTGCGCGATCAGCAGCCAGCCGGCCAGCACCGTACAGGCGCCGGCCGCGCGCAGGCGACCGCGCGCGGGCGCGCCCAGGGCGTCGAGGCGGCGGACCTGCGCGGCGCGCGAGGCCGAAGGTTGCGGCAGCGGTTCGGCCGCGAGGGTCTGGTCCATGGAAGGGTACGAAGAATGGGACTCGCGGCGTCAGGCGATGCCGGTCCGCCGCGAGCCGCCATTGTACGGGCGCGGCGTCCGCCGGCCTGCATTCCGTCCGTAGGAGCGCGCCATGCGCGCGATGCCGCGGGCGTCTTCGGTCCCGGTCATCGGCGGTTCCGACGCGAGCCGGAAGGCGCGCCGGGTGAACGGAATCGCATGGCGGCGCTATGCCCGCGGTATCGCGCGCATGGCGCGCTCCTACGACGAGGGGAGCGAATCAGTCGTCGCGGGCGGACGAGAGCATCAGCACGATCTGCATCTGCGCGTAGGCGCGATCTTCCGCACTGAGGTTGTGATCGTTCACGCTGTCGGCCTCGTTGCTGAAGGCCGACCAGAAATCGGTATCGCGAGGATGGGCATCCTGCAACACCGGAAGGTGGCGCGCCAGGCTGTCGAGGCGGCTATCGAGCTCTTTGCGGTTCATAGGTGAAGCGTATCCGTGTTGTGCGACGAGACGCCTGGTTGCGACCGATCATCGCGAGATCACATGGCGAGACGCTAGCGCGTTGTCTGCGGTGGACATGTGACGACCCGCGCTGCCGATCGACCGACGGCTGAAGCATTCATGCTGCTGTCCGGAGCGGCGAAGAGCAGGTGCGTCGGCACCGGACGCACCGCTGCCGCACGAGCTGAGGACATGGCCGTTCACCGCCCCTAGATTGCCAATGGCGTAGAAAAGTCAAGGGACGAATCACTGCGCGCGAAGGAGTTCGGATGGCGTCCTCGCCTACTTTCAAGCCCTATCGCCGCCCGGCCGGTGGTTGGGGTTCGGTCCGTTCGCTGTTCCGCTTCGGCACCGGCCGGCACGTGCCGGAGCTGGAGGCGGTCCGGCAACTGCGGCGGCACAACAAGGCGGACGGCTACATGTGCGTGAGTTGTGCATGGGCCAAGCCAAAGGATCCGCATCGCTTCGAATTCTGCGAGAACGGCGCCAAGGCGACCTTCTGGGAACTGGACCAGGGGCGGGTGGGAGCCGACTTCTTCGCCAGCCATACCGTGTCGGAACTGCTGCAGTGGCCCGACTTCGACCTCGAGCGCCGCGGCCGCCTCACCGAGCCGCTGCGCTACGATCACGACAGTGATCGCTACGTGCCGATCCGTTGGGATGAAGCATTCGCGCTGATCGGCCGCGAGCTGCGCGCGCTGGATCCCGAAAGCGTGGTGTTCTATACGTCCGGCCGCGCCTCGAACGAGGCCTCCTACATGTACGCGCTGCTGGCGCGGCTCTACGGCAACAACAACCTGCCCGACAGCTCCAACATGTGCCACGAGAGCACCTCGGTGGGGCTGCCGCGCAGCATCGGCGTACCGGTGGGCACGGTGCGGCTGGAGGACTTCGAGGAAACGGACTGCATCCTGTCGTTCGGCCAGAACGTCGGCACCAACAGCCCGCGCATGCTGCACCAACTGCAGGAGGCCAGCGAGCGCGGTGTACCGATCCTCACCTTCAATCCGCAGGAGCCGGTGCCGATGGTGACCGGATCGTCGACCCGGATCAGTTCCGACTACTACCAGGTCAAGGCGGGCGGCGACCTCGCGCTGCTGCAGGGGCTGTGCAAGGCATTGCTGGAAGCGGACGACGCGGCGCTCCGCGACGGGCGCGAACGGATCCTGGACACCGCCTTCATCGCCGAGCACACCCACGGCTTCGACGCCTTCGCCGCCAGCCTGCGTGCTACCGGATGGGATGAGATCGAGCACGAGTCGGGACTGGCGCGCGAGCGCCTCGACCAGGCGGCGTCGGTCTATGCCCGTGCCAGGTCGTGCATGCTGCTCTACGGCATGGGCATGACCCAGCACCATCGCGGCGTCGACAACGTGCGCATGCTGTGCAACCTGATGTTGATGCGCGGCAACATCGGCCGCAAGGGCGCCGGGATCTGCCCGGTGCGCGGGCATTCCAACGTACAGGGGCAGCGCACCGTCGGCGTCACCGAGAAAACCGAACTGGCGCCCATCGACAAGCTGAAGGAACTGTACCGTTTCGAGCCGCCGTGCAAGAACGGCCTGGATACCGTGGAGGCGGTGAAGGGCGTGATCGACGGTTCGGTGCGTGCCTTCGTCGGGCTCGGCGGCAACTTCGTGCGCGCCGCGCCGGACACCCGGCGGTTGGAGCAGGCGTGGCGGCGGCTACGGCTGACCGTGCAGGTGGCGACCAAGCTCAATCGCAGCCATCTGGTCCGCGGCCAGGTCGCGCTGCTGCTGCCGTGCCTCGGGCGGCTGGAGCGCGACCGGCAGGCGAGCGGCGACCAGATCGTCACCATGGAGGACAGCACCGCCTGCATCCACGCCTCGTTCGGCACCCACGAACCGGCCAGCCCCGACCTGATGTCCGAGCCGGCGATCATCGCCGGCATCGCGCAGGCCACGCTCGAGCGCGGCGAGGTGCCGTGGCGGGAATGGGTTGCCGACTACGGCAAGGTGCGCGAGGCGATCGAGGCCACCTATCCGGACGATTTCAAGGACTACAGCCGGCGCATGCGCCAGCCGGGTGGTTTCCCGCGGCCGCTGGCGGCGCGCGAGCGGCGCTGGAGCACGGAGAGCGGCAAGGCGGAGTTCTTCGTGCCCGAGATACTGAACGGCACCGGCTTCGAGGACGCCGAGCATCGCCTGCGCCTGATCACGCTGCGCAGCAACGACCAGTTCAACACCACGATCTACGGCTACCGCGACCGCTTCCGCGGGATCGAAGGCACGCGCCGGGTGGTGCTGATGTGCAAGCGCGACATCGAACGGCTGCGGCTGCAGGAAGGCCAGCTGGTGGACCTGCTGAGCGATCACGAGGACGGGATCGAGCGCGAGGTCGGCGGCCTGCGGGTGGTGTCCTACGACGTGCCGCCGGGCTGCATCGTCGGCTACTACCCCGAATGCAATCCGCTGCTCTCGGTCGAGCATCACGCCATCGACAGTCATGTGCCGGCGACGAAGTCGATCCCCGTGCGCGTGCGTGGCGAGTCGCGCGCGCAGGCGCCGGCCGGTCCGGCGCCGGTCTGAGCGCACGGCGGCACACGAACACGGGCATGGCAGGATCGCGCGACTCGGATGATTCGGGCCCTTTCGCCAAACCGGTCGAGGGCGAAACGCCGTCCGGCGGCCTGCCGACGCTCAGGCGCAAGGCGGTCGAGTGCCGTGCCTGCCCGCTGTGGCGCGACGCCACGCAGACGGTCTTCGGCGAAGGCAGTTCGCGGGCGCGGGTGATGCTGATCGGCGAGCAGCCGGGCGACAAGGAGGACCTCGCCGGTGCGCCCTTCGTCGGCCCCGCCGGCCGCCTGCTGCGTGCCGCGCTGGAACAGTCGGGCCTGTCGCCGCGCGATGTATATCTCACCAACACGGTCAAGCACTTCAAGTTCGTGCGTCGCGGCAAGGTGCGCCTGCACCAGCGCGCCAATGCTGCGGAGCAGGCGGCCTGTCGTCCCTGGCTGGCGGCGGAGTTCCAGCGCATCCGCCCACAACTGGTCGTGGCGCTCGGGGCGATGGCGGCCCACACCGTGTTCGGCCGCGGGTTTTCCCTGACTGCGCAGCGCGGCCAGTGGCATGCGCTGCCAGCTGGTATTCCCGGCATGGCGACGTGGCATCCCTCGGCGATCCTGCGCAAGCGCGGCCGGGAGCGCGAGCTGGCGCACCGGGAACTGGAAGCGGACCTGCGCGGCGTCGCCGACGCGCTTGCCGACGCCGAGCCCCCGAGGCAGGACGACGGCGACTGAATGCCGTCTGCGGCGATGTCAGGTTCGCTGTCAAAGCAGGCATCGGGAGCAGGGCGAGCGATTCCTACGGCGGCATCGTCACATGCCGTTGCCCTCGTATGCGCAGACTTCAGGCGAGACACGACAACACACGTACGACCCGGAGGAACCGCCATGGGCAAGCGCACGTTTGCCGAAGAGCCCGAGCGCGATCTGCTCGAGAAGCGCATCGCGCCGGACTCGGAACGCGAGACCGGCGAATCGCCGGACAAGCACACCCACCAGCAGCGCAACGTGCCCGAGACCGAGCCCGGCGCGAAGACCGGCAATCCGGCGCGCCGCCGTCGCGTCCGCGAACGTCCTCCGGGCGCCTCCTCCTAGGGCCTGTTGACGCTTCCCGAGTAGGTCGCGTTGCGCCGCAGTGGCCGCCAGGCGGTGTTGCGCGGCGCCGCTGCTGACTGCAAGGTCAAGCCATACCGTTCTTTCAGGGTGTCGTTTCCTGCCTCGAGGAAGCCACTGACGTTTCCTCCCGTGCCGCAATGCGGCTTCTAGACCGGGTCGCTACGGCCGTTGGCCGCCGCTGCCATAGGGGCGCGTAATGATTTCGAGGAGATGGCCGTTCAGGTCCTTGAAATACAGGCCGCGGCCGTCGTCGCGCGTGTTGATCTCGCCCGCCTTGTGCTGGCCCGGATCGGCCCAGTACGACAGCCCCTTCTCGCGAATGCGGCCGAGGATCTCGTCGAATTCCGGCTCGCCGACGAGGAACGCGTAGTGCTGCGTCGAGATCACGCCTTGCTTGTCCGCGAAGTCGACGTTGACCCCGTTGTCGGTCGCGACGACCCGAAACGGCCCGAACTCGTCCGGGGCGGGAAGGCCCAGCATCTCGGCCAGAAAGGCGGCGGATGCGGCGCGGTCCCTGGACCAGACGATGGTGTGGTTGAAATGGATCGCCATCGGCTTTGCCTTGCAAGACGGGATGGAAGTAGTTCGACGCCGCACGCTCGTCGCAGCCCACGCGGAATGGCTGGATCACGCGGCGTGCTGTCGCGCCTCGTCGCGCATCCGGGCCAGGTGGTTGTGCACCGTGCGTACGCTGACGCCGAGCATGCGCGCCGCCGCGGTCTTGTCGTTGTCGCAGTAGGCGAGCACCTTGAGCAGGCTCTGCCGCTCGATCTCGGGCCAGGACGTCCCGATGCTGAAGACGATGACGTCTTCAGTTTCCACGGGCGGGGCGACGCGCATCTGTTCCGGCGTGACCACGACGTCGTCGCCCGAGGCGAGGACGCAGCCACGATAGGTGGCGCTCCTGAGTTCGCGCACGTTCCCAGGCCAGGTGTAGCGTTTGAGCGAGCGCTTGGCGGCCGGGGAAAGCCGCTTCTTCATGTCGTCGCGGGCGTTGAAGCCTTCGATGAAATGCTCGGCCAGCAGGATCACGTCGTCGTCGCGCATGCGCAGCGGAGGCAGGGTGATGGTGAAGTCCGACAGGCGGTAGTAGAGGTCCTCGCGCAGCTTGCCGCGGGTGATCGCCTCCCGCGGGCAGCGATTGGTCGCGGCCAGGATCCGCACCGGCGCCGGTGTTTCGTCGGTGGAACCGAGACGGCGCACGACGCCGGTCTCCAGCACCCGCAGCAGGTAGACCTGCTGTTCGACCGGCATTTCGGTGATCTCGTCGAGGAACAACGTGCCCCGGGCCGCCTGCTCGAACACGCCGACGTGCCGCGACACCGCGCCGGTGAAGCTGCCGCGTTCGTGGCCGAACAACTGGCTGGCGAGCAGTTCCGGTGGCATCGCGCCGCAGTTGACCGCCACGAACGGGCCCTCGCAGCCGCTCATCTGGTGGATTGCCCGGGCGAAGACCTCCTTGCCGGTGCCGGTCTCGCCGTCGAGCAGGATCGATGCCTCCGAGGACGCCACCCGTCGCGCCAGCTGCACGGGGACGCGCATCGCCTCGCTGGCGGCGATCACGCCGGGAATCGGCGTGCGGGCGGAGTTGGCGGCCGACATCGACGTCGAGCGGTCGGCGCAACGTCGAAGCAGGCCGATCAGCCGGTCGGGATGAAATGGCTTGATCAGGTAGTCGATCACCGGCGCGGACACCGCGCCGGCGGCGGTCTCAATCGTCGGACTGCCGGTCACGATCGCCATGTCGCCATGAATCCCGCGGTCGATGCTGTCGATGAGTTCGAGCCCAGAACCGTCCGGCAGGTGCAGATCCACCAGCACCAGGTCCATCGAATGGCGCGCGGCGGCTTCACGGGCCTGCGCCAGCGAGCCGACGACGTACGGCCGGAATCCTTCGCTTTCCGCGATGTCGGCCACCGATGAGGCGAACTGCGGATCGTCATCGAGGATCATCACGGTCGGCGGCATGCGGTCAATCTCTCTCTGCACGGAACTTCTTCTTGATACTGGATGCAAGGCGGTTAATCAGGCGTGTAGCGTGTCGGCGAAAACGTGAATGGGCGCAGTGCGCTTGCTTGCGCAGGCCGCGGCGGGCGTAGCCGCGATCGCGGCCTGTTCCCGCCGCTCCTGTCGGCAAGCCTCAGGCGGCGGCGGCTTCCTGGTTCATGCCTTGCTCGGCGAGCATGGTGAGTTTCTCGTCCGTCGCCTTTTCTTCCTCCAGCGTCGCCAGAAGCGGCTCCAGCGCGTCCTCGTATCCGAGCTGTTTAGCCAGCGCACACAGCGTGCCGTAGCAGGCGATCTCGTAGTGCTCGACCTTCTGCGCGCCAGCGATCAGAGCGGCATCGCGCACCGGTCCGGCGGGGACCTCGTCGATGACCTGTTTGCCTTCCTCGACCAATCCCTCCATGGCCTCGCACTTGATCCGCTTGATCTTGATGCCCACCGCGCTCGCCACCTGTTCCAGGCGTTCGATCTGCCCGTTGGTTTCCTCGAGATGGGTTTCGAACGCGCTCGACAGGTCCGGATCGCTGGCGGCCTTGGCGAGCCTGGGCAGGGCCTTGGTGAGCTGCCTCTCGGCGCTGTGGATGTCAGAAAGTGAATGGACAAAGAAGTCCTCGAGCGTCTTGATCGCCATGGCGTTGTCTCCAGTACGGATGTGTGAATGAAGCGGCGGAGTGCCGCGGCGTCGAAGCTAGCAACGGCAACGGCAGCGAGACGTGATCTGCAGGAGTTTCCCGACGTGAAATTCCTGCGCGGCCAGCGCGCGCGATCACTCCCGCTTTCGGAATGCGCCACTAGCATCCGAGGACGCGCCCGGTCGTTCACGGCGCATCCCCACCCAAGGAGAAAGACGATGTCGATGTCCAACCGCGAGCGCCTTCTGAAGTGGCTGCAGGACGCCTATGCGATGGAGCAGGAGGCGGAAACGATGATGAAATCCATGGCCGGGCGCCTCAAGCACTATCCGGAACTGGAGGCGCGCATCGAGGCGCACATCGCCGAGACCCAGCAACAGGCCGAGGAGGTCAAGGGCTGCATCGAGCGCCTGGATGGCTCCACTCCGAAGGCCAAGAGTGCCGCCGCCAGCGTGATGGCATCGGTCCAGGCGCTGGGCAACGCCATGATGAGCGACGAAGTGGTGAAGGGCGTCGGCATCTGCTACGGCTTCGAGCACATGGAGGCCGTGTCGTACCGCGCGCTGGTCATCGCCGCCGAGGCGGCCGGCGAGCCGGAGGTTGGCGAGGTCTGTAGGCGGATTCAGCAACAGGAACAGGCGATGGCGGAATGGTTGCTCGATCACCACGCGGCGATCGTCGGAGAGTTCCTGGCGCGCGAGCCGGCGCCGGACGCAACGGCCAAGCGTTGACAGGAGACAGCGCCATGGCGCGGTGGGTTCCGCCTGGTCCGGGCCGCGGCGAACCGCAGGGCCATGGCGTGCCGGCGCCGCGCCACGTCACGGCCTACGCCACGCGTCCGCTTCCGGAGGACGGCCACGAGCGTGGCACGCTGGAATGGGTGGCGCGCCAGGTGGCGGCGCTCGGCGGTGTGCCGTATCACGGGCTGTGTGCCGCGCAGGAGCGGCCGGCGGCCGCGACCTATCTGGTACCGGATGCGACGCTGTGCTCGGCGCCATCGGACGATCCGCTGGTGCCGATGCAGGAGAACGGGTTGCTCGGTGGGGTGGTGCCGTATCCATTCGTCGCCACCAAGGTGGTCGGCCATCCGCTCGTCGACGGCGCGGGCGCGGCGCCGCTGGGGTGGGTGCCGGACCTGGGGGCGGCGCTCGCCGAGGCGACGGTTCCCGGGTACGCCGCATTCACCGTGGAGGACGCCCTGCGTGCCGCCCGCAAGCTGCGGCGCGAGGGCCATCACATCCGCCTGAAGCAGCCGGAGGCCAGCGGCGGCTCCGGGCAACTGGTGGTGCACGACCCTTTGCGCTTGCGGGCGGTGCTCGCCGCCACGCCGGGACCGGCGATGGTGCGCCATGGCGTGGTGCTCGAGGCCGATCTCCTCGACCCGTCGACCTACAGCGTCGGCACGATCACCTGCTGGGGTTTTCGGATCGCCTACATCGGCCGGCAGCACATGACACGCGACGGCCACGGCCATCCGGCGTACGGCGGCTCCGACCTGGCGGTCATCCGCGGCGATCTGCGCGCGCTGCAGCGGGCGACCCGACATTCGGTGTTGCGCGAGGTAGTCGACAAGGCGATCGCCTACGACGCGCGCATCGGCGAAGCCTTTCCGGCGTTCTTCAGCTCCAGGCGCAACTACGACGTCATCGACGGGACCGATGCCGCCGGCAGGCGCGTGTGCGGCGTGCTCGAACAGTCATGGCGCGTGGGTGGTGCGACGCCCGCCGAACTGGGCGCGATCGGCCTCATGCTGGCCGATGCGCGGATCGAGCGCGTCTGTGCGTCCACGCGCGAACGCTACGGCCGCGTGGCCGTCCCGCCGGACGCCGAGATCTACCATTGCGGCATGCGCCCTGGCGCGGGCCTGCTGACCAAGTACCGACAGGTGAGTGCTCATGGAGGCCAGGCTTACGCCCGTTGAAATCGATGTCGAGCGGATGCGGCTCAGCGGCACCGTGCTCAGTCCGGCGACGACGTTCCCCGGCGTGCTCTTCATCCACGGCTGGGGCGGAAGCCAGGCACACGATCTGGTGCGCGCGCGGGAGGCGGTGGGCCTCGGCTGCATCTGTCTGACCTTCGACCTGCGCGGCCACGAGCGCCACGCGCGGATGCTGACACAGGTCACGCGCGCGCAGAATCTGCGCGACGTGCTCGCCGCCTACGACTGGCTGGCGGAGCGGCCATATATCGACCCGGCGGCGATCGCTGTGGTGGGCATCAGCTACGGCGGGTACCTGGCTGCGCTGCTCTCCGAACTCCGGCCAGTCGAGTGGCTGGCCCTGCGCTCGCCGGCGCTCTATCGCGACGAAGGTTGGGAGCGGCCGAAGCAGTCGCTGAACGCCGATCCGGATCTCATGCGTTACCGGCACAGCCGCGTGCAGGCGCCCGACAACCGTGCGCTGCGCGCATGCAGCCGCTACGCCGGCGACGTGCTGCTGGTCGCTGCCGGCGAGGACGACATCGTGCCGCGCCAGGTCGTGCTGAACTATGAGGCCGCGTTCACGCAGGCGCGTTCGCTGACCCACCGCGTCATCGATGGGGCGGATCATGGCCTGGGCGACAAGGTGCATCAGGCCTGCTACACGGAACTGCTGGTCGATTGGCTGCGGGAGATGGTGGTGGGCACCCGCCGGCGGCTCGCCCGCGACGCGGTCGCGCGCAGCGGCAACGGTGGCGGCCGGGGCTGAACACGCGGTGGAGCGCGCGCCATACTCCTCCGGACGCACCTTTTCCCTTGTCGGTGACTCCTCTCCTGCCACCGCGCGGTAAAGGAACGCGCGGTTCGTCGAGATCGTTGTGGTCGCTGTGCGCCACGGATCGGATTGCACGCGGCGCCCGCCACACACGAGGGGTGCGGGTGCAGGCGTCATGCCACGCGCGCGGACGCCGCGACGAACTTTCTTCACGGATCTCAAAAGCTGCCCGCCGCCGGCGATGGTCCTGGCCGCCGCCGGTTGCGCCCGATCTGGCACGCGACTTGCGCGCCTACGGGAGCGCGCCGCTCCGATGCGTGCGCGGCAGCATCGGACAAACGATGGAGCTCGCGATGCCCCGGAACGAACAGCAGCAACCACCTCCACGGCGCAGCGCCCGCGCGGGCGAGCACGAGCAGGCAGGCACCGCCGAAGCGAAGGCGATCGGCCGCGAAATCCTGCAAGTCGGAAGCCGCTACCTGCGCGCTGGCCTCGCCTGGCTCAATCACGGGAGAAACGACATGACGAACGAGCGATATCGCGACGATCGCGGCGACTGGCGCGAGCGCGGCGGCGGCGACACGCGGCAGCGGCAGGCGCGCTGGCGCGAGGACGAGGATCGTGAGCACTTGCGTTCCGGCGGCCCGGAAGACCCCGGCGCCCGGGCCGGACGGCGCGGGCGCGGCGACGAGGCGAGTTTCGAACGGCGTACCGGCTATGCGCAGCGTGGCTACGACGACAGTTGGGACCAGGGTGAGCGCGAAGCCACCGCCGGCGGCCACAGTATCCGGGGAATGCCGATCGCAGGTGGCGTCGGCCTCGGGCGCGGCGGTTACGCCGGCAACTACCAGTCCGAGGAACCGGCGTCCGGCGCCGGTGGACGCGGCGGCGACGAATACGACACCCAGTTCGGCCGCTATCCGGAACCGCGCTGGGGCGACAGGCACCGTGGCCAGGGGCGCTACGGCAGTGCGCCGGCCGGTGGACTTTCCCAACGTGAAGGCGGTCGCGGGTATCGTGGCCGCGGCCCCCAGGGCTATACGCGTTCGGACGCGCGCATCACCGAGGACATCAACGAACGCCTGATGGAAGACGACGACATCGATGCCACCGACATCTCCGTCGCGGTGCGCGATGGCGTTGTCACGCTGACCGGCAGCGTGGACGAGCGCTGGGTGAAGCATCGGGCCGAGGATCTCGCCGACGCCTGCAGCGGCGTCAAGGACGTCGAAAACAGGCTGCGGGTCCGCGGCCGCGCGGGCCGTAGCGACGATTCGCCGCCGGCAGGCGCGACCGACAACGGCACCTCGGGAACCTGAGCGCCGCCCCGACTCTTGCACCGCTTTCGCCGCACCGCCGGCGCCTGGGGACGGCAATATGCACAGACCCATCGAAGACCAGGTCATCGTCATCACCGGCGCCAGCAGCGGCATCGGCCTGTGCACGGCCCTGCGTGCCGCCGGGCGCGGCGCCCGGGTGGTGGCGATCGCCAGAAGCCGCGGTGTGTTGGCGCGACTGGCCGAGGAGATCGAAGGCGCGGGCGGCCAGATGCAGGTGATCGCCGCCGATGTCGCAGACCATCCGCAGATGCGCTCTGCCGCCGAACACGCCGTGCGCCGATTCGGCAGGATCGACACCTGGATCAACAATGCCGGCGTCTCGATCTACGGCCGATTGGAGGACGTGACCCGGGCCGACAGCCTGCGATTGTTCGAAACGAACTTCTGGGGCGTGGTCAACGGAGCCTTGGCGGCGTTGCCGTACCTGCGGATGCAGGGCGGGGCGCTGATCAATCTCGGCGGCAACGTCGCCGAGGGGGCGCTCGCACTGCAGGGCATGTATACCAGTTCCAAGCACGCGGTGAAGGGATTCACCGATGCGTTGCGAGAGGAGCTGGAGCAACTCGAACGCGCGCCGATCAGCGTCGTCCTGATCCAGCCGACCGTGGTCAACACCCCCCTCCTCGACAATGCCCGCAACTACCTGCCGGGACTTCCGCAAAGGCGGAGGACGGCGCTCGACCCGGTCCGGGTGGCCGATGCGATCCTGCACGCGGCCGTGCACGGTGGGCGCAACATCAAGATCGGCGTGCACTCCCGGCTCGACGTGGCGGTATCGCGCTGGTTCCGCAAGCTGCCGGACCGTAGCGCCGGCGCGCTGCGCCGACAGCCGCGCGAGCGGGTGCTCGAGCGACTGGGGGCACTGCACGTCCCCAGCGCACGCGGGCGGATTCGCGGTTTGCTCGAATAGGGCGCTAAGGCGGTTTACGCAGGTCGCCCGTCCTGCCATCGCCCGCCAGGAGTGCGGGTGGATCCTTGCCATTGCCGAGAGCGGGCTGTGCCGTCATGCGCGCCAGGCGATCGCAGGCATCGCGCGCCCGGGCCAGGTTGTCCAGGGCCCGGTCGTGCTCGCCACGCCGCAACAGCATTTCGGCGGCATGGATCGCCAGGCGTGCACTGTTTGCGGCATTACGCACATCATGCAGCCACCTGCGCGCGCCGCGTTCGCGTTCGGGCGAGGCCGCCTGCAGGGGGTCGAAATCGATGGATCGGTCGGTCACGGCGGGTTGTCGGACTGTCGGAGGACGGAGTGGCCGCCTGCTCGGCGGAGGGCGTGCGCTCCCAACGCCGATATCCGCGGCACGCCTGAGCCTAGGCAAGGCGGCGTGAAAGGAAGGTCCGGAGAGGGGCCCTTCGTGAAGCGCGGCCTGTGCGCGCCCCGCAGAGGTCGGCACGAAACATGCACGGGCTCAGGGGCATGACACCACTCCAGGAGGGCGACCGATGCTTGCCGCGCGTTGTTTGTTTCTCATGATCTTCACGACCGCGCTGGCGGCGGTGCCGGCCAGCGATGCGCGTCCCCATCTGCAGGATGAACCAGCCGCCAGCGACCCCGCGAGTGCGTCCCTGGCCGCAAGCGACCGCAGGTTCCTGCGGGCGGCCCTCGAGCGCGGGCAAACCGAGGTGGCGGCGGGCAAACTGGCGACGGAACAGGCCGCGTCGGAGGCGGTCAGGCGCCTGGGCGAGGAGATGGTGCGCGACCACCGCCAGAGCAACGAGCGGCTGATGGCGCTGATCCGGACGGATCCGTCGTTCCGGCTGCCGCGGCCCCAGCGCGACCGCCTCGACGGCCTGACGCAGCTGCAGGGCGACGCCTTCGACCAGGCCTACCTGCGGCAGATGCAGGAAAGCCACGCCCGCGCGATCGCACTCTACACGGAGGCCGCCGCGTCGGTGCAGGACGCGAAGGTGCGCGAGTTTGCCAAGCAGACACTGCCGACGCTGCGGCGCCATGCCGCGGAGACGGAGACACTGCTGGCGGTGCAGGCACGCGGAAGGGGAACCGAAGCACAGGCCGATCCGCGCCGGGAGCGGTGACCGGATCCGGCCGCTACCGCCCCGGACACAGCCTCGCGTCCAGCGCGATCTCCGCGCACGCCGCATTGCGGACGTGCGCGGCATCGGCGTGATCGGCGTTGAGCAGATAGTTGAACTCGTTGCGACATAGCGCACTCGGCACCCGCAGCATCAGGCTGCCGCATTTCGCGGCCCAGGCGTCGCCGACACGCTGCACTTCCGGCCGGTAGGGATAAGCGTCCCAACCCGACGGCAGGTCGGTCAGCGTCCGGACCAGGCCGCCCTCGACCTCGGCCGATGCCAGGAATACCCGGTCGGGCGTGGCGTCATCGGGGAGGTGGGCCAGGAACTCCAGCAGTGCGCCCGCCGGGGACGCGGCGGCATACACCACGCGGGTACCGGCCGACGTCCAGCGGCCGGCCGAGCCCGGGCCCCGGAGGTCGAACGGCGCGTCGCGCTCGTCGAGCGCGACCACCCGGTAGATCGCGATCTGCGCGCCTTCGGCGCGTGCCCCGGCGGTAGTCGTCGTCGCGATCGACGACGCGGTCAGCGCCGGCGGATCGCTGGCGGGAAACGACTCCTCGAGTGCTTCGTCGAGATCGTCCTCGTCGGGTGCGTTCGAGCCCGGCATGTTGTCCTCCACTACCGCGGTTTCTGGATGGCGCTGATCCGCCCGCGTGCGCGTACCCGCTCCGCGTGTGCGGACGCGGCACCCGCGGGGGCGGTGTCGCTTGTGAAGGCCGGCCGCTCACCGGCCGCCGGCGAGGCGGGCAGTCGCGGCAGCCGTGGGGACGCCGCGGCGCGCGCCGGCGCGGCGAGCATTCCCTTTCGGCTGCGGCCGCGACCGATGCCGTAGTAGGCCAGCCCCGCGTCCTCGACCTCGTGTGGGTCGTACAGGTTGCGGCCATCGAACAACACTGCGTCGTGCAGGGTACTCCTGAGCAACAGGAAGTCCGGACTGAGGAACTCCTTCCACTCGGTGACCAGCACCAGTGCGTCGGCGCCGATGAGTGCATCGGTCGCCGACTCGCAGAACGTCAGGGTGGAGCGATCGTCGAACACGCGCCGGGCCTGCGGCATCGCCTTCGGGTCGAACGCGCGCCGGGCCTGCGGCATCGCCTTCGGGTCGAACGCGCGCACCGCGGCGCCGGCGCCGGCGAGCTGTTCCAGCAGGCGGATGCTGGTGGCCTCGCGCATGTCGTCGGTGTCGGGCTTGAACGCCAGCCCCCAGACCGCGAACGTCTTCCCGCGCAGGCGCGCTTCGCCGCCGTAGTGCGCAGCGATCAGTTCGAACAGGCGCCCCTTCTGCCGCTCGTTGACGGTCTCCACCTCGCGGATCAGCCGCGCCGGACGCCCGCAACGTTCGGCGGTATGCAGAAGCGCCTTGACGTCCTTCGGGAAGCACGAGCCGCCGTAGCCGGCGCCGGCATAGATGAAATGCCAGCCGATGCGCGGATCTGGGCCGATGCCGCGGCGCACGTACTCGATGTCGGCGCCGACGTCCTCGGCGATCGCGGCGATTTCGTTCATGAAACTGATCTTGGTCGCGAGCATGGCGTTGGCCGCGTACTTGGTCAGTTCCGCCGAGCGCGTGTCCATGGCCACCATGCGGTCGCGGTTGCGGTTGAACGGCGCGTAGAGCGTGCGCAGCGCGGCCCGCGCGGTCTCGCTTTCGGTGCCCACGACGATTCGGTCGGGACGCATGCAATCCTCCACGGCGGCGCCTTCCTTGAGGAACTCGGGATTGGACGCGACGTGGACCGGCAACGTCAAGTCGCGCCGCCGGAGTTCGGCCGCGATCCGTTCGCGTACGCGGTCGGCGGTGCCGACCGGGACCGTCGACTTGATTGCCACCGTCACCGGTCGCGTCAAATGGCGCCCGATCGAGGACGCGCATGCCATCACGTGGCGCAGGTCCGCATTGCCGTCGCTGGCGGGCGGCGTGCCGACCGCGATCAGGATCACGTCGGCGTGGTCGATGGCGCGCGCGCTGTCGGTGGTGAAGTCGAGACGGCCCGCCTCGACATTGGTCGCGATCAGCGCCGGCAGGCCGGGTTCGTGGAGCGGGATGCGGCCCTGGCGGAGCTGCATGATCTTGTCGTGGTCGACGTCGAGGCAGACGACGTCGTGTCCCACTTCGGCCAGGCAGGTGCCCGTGACCAGGCCGACGTATCCGGTTCCGAAAATGCTCACGCGCACGATGCTTTCTCCTGGTTGGGTTGCTTCTTGATCGAATGTCCCTGGGCGACGGAATAGGCCGACCGGAAGCCTCGCCGACAGCGGAAGCAAGCCGTGTACCAGCAGATCAAGACCGGGTGAAATCCAGCGGATTCGCATCCGCCGCGAGGTCCCTGGCGCAGCGCCGGTGCTGCGAGCGGCGTCACGTCGTCCGCAGCCGGCACCGCCGTTCGGCAGGCGACAAGCAATTTATTCGGTAGACGAAGAAGTTGCAGCTGCTGATCCTGCTCCGCCTGGCGCGGGCACGTCGGCGCCGTTGCGTGCAGATCGGCGCAGGCATGCGGTCCAGCCGTCGACTCGGTACCCGCGCGGTCGCTGGCACGCGATTTGCGGGCATTCCCTCGTGTCCGGCGTGTAGTCGCGCCGCGACGCCCACAGTCCACACGAGAGGACAGGATATGGATGGCGCAAACGGAGAACGGAGAACACGACCGGCGGGCCGCGCCATCGTCACCGGTGGTGCTGGTTTCCTCGGCTCGCACCTGTGCAGGCGCCTGGTGGCCGATGGTTGCTCGGTGGTGGCGATCGACGACCTTTCCACCGGCGATCCGCGCAACCTGGCGTCGTTGATGACGCACGAGCGTTTCGATTTCATCGAGCACGACATCACCCAACCGCTGCATATCCGGGCCGATGCCATCTTCAATCTCGCCTGCTGCGCGTCGCCGATCCATTACCAGGCCGACCCGCTGAAGACCCTGCGCACCTGCGTCGACGGCGCCGCCAACGTGCTGCGGCTGGCGCGTGAGTGCGGCGCACGGGTGCTGCAGGCGTCCACCAGCGAAGTCTACGGTGAGCCCGAGGTGCATCCGCAGAGCGAAAGCTACCGCGGCGCGGTCAGCGCGACCGGGCCACGTGCCTGCTACGACGAGGGCAAGCGCTGCGCCGAGACCCTGTTCTTCGATTGTCACCGCCTCTATGGCACCGAGATCAAGGTCGCCCGCATCTTCAACACCTACGGCCCGCAGATGCGTGCCGACGACGGCCGGGTGGTGTCGACGCTGATCGTCCAGGCACTGGCGGGCGAGCCGATGACGGTCAACGGCGACGGCATACAGACGCGCTCCTTCTGTTACGTCGACGATCTGGTGGAGGGCCTGGTGCGCCTGATGCGGACCCCGCCCGAGGTCACCGGCCCGGTCAACCTCGGCAACCCCGGCGAGGTGACGATGCTGGAACTGGCCGAGCGCATCCGCGAACTGACCGGCGCCCGCGGCGGCATCGTGCACCGGCCGATGCCCGAGGACGATCCCACCCGCAGGTGTCCCGACATCACGCTTGCCAAGCGCCTGCTCGCCTGGTCGCCACAGGTGCCGCTGGACGAGGGGCTGGCGCGCACCGTCGACTGGTTCCGGCGCCTGCATGCCGGTCGTGCCGCCAGGCGGACCGGGACGACATGGCGGGAGGCGCGTCATGTCGCCTGATCGCATGAAGACGGTCGCCGGCGAGGCCATCACCGGTGGAGTCGCACTGATCACCGGCGGCGCGGGATTCGTCGGTTCGCACCTGGCCGACGAACTACTCGCGCGCGGCTACCGCGTCCGCGTGCTCGACAACCTGTCCACGCAGGTGCATGGCGAATCGGCCTCGCGCCCGGCCTATCTCGCGCCGGACGTGGAGCTCGTGCGCGGCGACATCCGTGATGCCTCTGCGGTACGCAATGCCCTGCGCGGCGTCGACGCGGTGTTCCATTTCGCCGCCGCGGTCGGGGTCGGACAAAGCATGTACGAGATCGAGCGCTACACCGACGTCAACAACCGCGGCACCGCGGTGCTGCTCGAGGCGCTGGCGGACGCGCCGGTGCGCAGGCTGGTGGTGGCCTCGAGCATGAGCGTGTACGGCGAAGGCCTGTACCGCACGCCGGCCGGCGAGGTGGTCAGCGCCGGCGAGCGTTCCTACGAACAGCTCAAGCGCGGCGAGTGGGAAGTGAAGGCGGACGACGGTGTACTGTCGCCGGTGGCCACGCCGGAGACCAAACCGGCCGAACCCTCATCGGTCTACGCGCTGTCGAAACTCGACCAAGAGCGCCTGTGCCTGATGGTCGGCCGGGCCTATGGCATGTCGGCCGTGGCGCTGCGGTTCTTCAACATCTACGGGCCGCGGCAGGCGCTGTCCAATCCCTACACCGGCGTGCTGGCGATCTTCGCCTCGCGCTTCCTCAACCGGCGCCCGCCGCTCATCTACGAGGACGGCCGGCAGCGGCGTGATTTCGTGCACGTGCGCGACGTGGCGCGCGCCTGCCGGCTGGCGCTGGAGACACCGCAGGCCGACGGCGGCGTGTTCAATGTCGGCAGCGGCGAATCGCGCACGATCGCCGGTCTTGCGGAGGAGATGGCGGCGGCCCTGGGGGTCGACGACCTGCCGGCGGAGATCACCGGCAAGTTCCGGGTCGGCGACATCCGCCATTGTTTCGCGGATATCTCCCATGCCGAACGGGTGCTGGGCTATCGCCCGCGGACAAGCCTGGGCGAAGGCCTCGAGGAGCTGGTCGAGTGGATGCAGGGCCAGCGCGCATTCGATCGCGTCGAGGACGCCGGCGCCGAGCTGGCGCGGCGGGGTCTGCAGCTGTGAGCGCCGAAAGCCACCGCCGCCTGGCCGACATCGGCCTGATCGAATGGCTGCGCATCGGCGACGTCGACCGCGTCGACCAGCTGCTCGAGGACATGCGCATGCTCGGCGTGCGCCGCCTGCGCACACAGTTCTCGTGGGCGGACTGGCATGCGCCGGACGGCGCCGAGTGGTATCGCTGGCTGCTGCCGCGGCTGGCGGCCGAGTGCGAGCTGTTGCCGTGCTTCAGCTACACGCCGCCGTCGCTCGGGATCGAGCCGCGCACGGCCTCGCCGCCACGCGACAGCCGCGCCTTCGCCGACTTCCTGGACCAGATGATCGGCCGCTTCGGCAGGCATTTCGAGTGGGTCGAGCTCTGGAACGAGCCGAACAACCTCAACGACTGGGACTGGCACCTGGACCACGACTGGCAGATCTTTTCCTCGATGATCGGCCAGGCCGCGCACTGGGCGCGCAAGCTCGGCAAGAAGACGCTGCTGGGCGGCATGTGCCCGACCGATCCGAACTGGCTGGCGATGATGGCGCAGCGCGGCGTGCTGCGCCACATCGACGCGGTCGGCATCCATGGTTTCCCGGGCACCTGGGAATTCCACGGGCGCGGCTGGAGTGACGTGGTGCGCGAGATCCGGCGCGTGCTGCAGACGAACGGCGCCTCGTCGGAGATCTGGCTGACCGAGGTCGGCTACTCGACCTGGCGACACGACGAGATCGAGCAGCTGCGCCAGTTGCGCGCGACGCTGGAGGCGCCGGTGGAGCGGATCTACTGGTACGGCGCCTACGACCTGCACGACAGCCGCAGCCACCAGGACGGATTCCACGAGGACGAGCGTCACTATCATTTCGGGCTGCGTGACGAGCACGGGCGTGCCAAGCTCGCCTTCCGGATCTGGGAGGCCGGCGGCTTCGATGCGATCGACGCGCTGGTGCGGTTGCACAGCGACACCGGTGTGGGCCTGTCGCGGGCGCCGCGCACGGCCGCACCCGCGGCGCTGGAGCGGGGCGCCGCGACGGCATCGCGCTCGCGCGGCGACGATGCCGCGAGCGATGCCGCCGCGGTCACGCCACTGCCGCGGCGCCCGCGATTGGCGCCGGTTGAAGGCGCCGGCGACAGAAGGCCGGTGCTGATCTTCGGTGGCGCGGGGTTCGTCGGCACCAATCTCGCCGCGCGGTTGCTCGAGGAGGGCCGCCGGGTGCTGGTGTTCGACAACCTGTCGCGCGCGGGCGTGGAGCGCAACCTGTGCTGGTTGCGCGAGCGCTACGGCGATCGCCTGCAGGCGGAGGTCGCCGACGTGCGCGATCGCCACCTGGTGCGCGAGGCGGTCGCGCAGGCGGCGCAGGTGTACCACTTCGCCGCGCAGGTGGCGGTCACTTCGAGCCTGGACGACCCGCGCACCGATTTCGACATCAACCTGGGCGGCACCTTCAACGTGCTCGAGGCGATTCGTACCGCCGCGCGTCCGCCGCCGCTGGTGTTCACCTCGACCAACAAGGTCTACGGCGCGCTCGAGGACATCGCGCTCGAACCCGTCGGCGCGCGGCAGCGGCCGCGTGACGCGCGGCTGCGCGAGTACGGCGTCGACGAGACCCGGCCGCTCGACTTCCACAGCCCCTACGGCTGTTCGAAGGGCGGTGCCGAGCAGTACGTGCTCGACTATGCGCGCAGCTACGGCCTGAGCGCCGCGGTCCTGCGCATGAGCTGCATCTACGGGCCGCACCAGTTCGGCAACGAGGACCAGGGCTGGGTCGCGCATTTCCTGATCCGGGCGCTGCAGCGGCAGCCGATCATCGTGTACGGCGACGGCCTGCAGGTGCGGGACGTCCTGTTCGTCGAGGACCTGGTGGACGCGCTGCTGCGCTGCCAGGGGTTCATGCCGAAGCTGTCGGGGCACGCCTACAACATGGGCGGCGGGCCGGCCAATGCCGTGAGCCTGCTGGAGCTGCTGGACAGGATCGGCGAGCTGACCGGCGAGCGGCCCGAGGTCTCGCACGCGCCCGGGCGCATCGGCGACCAGCGCTACTACGTGTCCGATACCCGCGCCTTTGCCGCCGCCGCCGACTGGTCGCCCACAGTGAACGTCGGCGAGGGCCTGACCAGGCTGCACGACTGGCTGTGCGAGGAAGGCGTCGCGGACGGGCCCGCCGCGACGCGCGCAAGGACGCACGCGGCATGAGCGTGGCGAGCATGCATGCCGCCGTCTTCAGCGGCCCCGGGCGCATCGAGCTCGCGCGGCAGCCGCTTCCGGCGCCCGCCCCGGGGCAGGTGCGCGTGCGCCTGGAAGGCTGCGGCGTCTGCGCGTCCAACCTGCCGGTCTGGGCCGGCCGGCCGTGGTTCGACTATCCGTTCGCGCCGGGCGCGCCCGGCCATGAAGGGTGGGGCGAAGTCGATGCGGTCGGCGACCGGGTCGACGGCTGGCGGGTCGGCGATCGTGTCGCGCTGCTGTCCGGCCACGCCTATGCCGAATACGACCTCGCCGACGCCGGCGCCTTGGCGCGCCTGCCCGCGGCGCTGGACGGACGTCCGGTGCCGGGCGAACCGCTCGCCTGCGCGATGAACATCTTCCGCCGCTCGCAGGTCGAGCCCGGGCAATGGCTGGCGGTGGTCGGCGTCGGCTTCATCGGCGCGCTGCTGATCCAGCTCGCCGCCGGCGCTGGCGCCCGGGTGCTGGCACTGTCGCGCCGCTCCTACGCGCGCGAGGTGGCGCGCGACTGCGGCGCGGTCGAGACCATCGCCACCGACGACCGCCAGGCGGCCGCCGGGCGCATCGGCGAACTGACCGGTGGCGCCGGCTGTGCGCGGGTGATCGAGGCCGCCGGCGAGCAGGCGACGCTCGACCTGGCCAGCGACATCGTCGCCGAAGGCGGGCGCCTGGTGATCGCCGGCTATCACCAGGACGGCCCGCGGCAGGTCGACATGCAGCAGTGGAACTGGCGTGGCATCGACGTTGCCAATGCCCATGAGCGCGATCCGGCGGTGATCGCGCGCGGCCTGCGCGAAGGCGTGGCGGCGGCGGCCGACGGCCGCCTCGATCCCTTCCGGCTGATGACCGACCAGGTGCCGCTGGACCGGCTGGGCCGCGCGTTCGAGGCGATGCGCAACCGGCCGACGGGTTTCCTGAAAGCGACGGTGGCGCCGTGAACGCGCAGTTGCAGCCCGTGGCGGAACGCCCGCGTCTGGGCTTTCTCGGCGTCGGCTGGATCGGCCGACAGCGGATGCAGGTGCTGGCCGAGTCCGGCGTGGCGACCGTGGCGGCGGTGGCCGACATCAATCGCGACGCGGCCGCCGCCGCCGCCGCGGACATCGACGGTGCGGGCGTAGTGGACGCCGAGGCGCTGTTCGACCGCGGCGATCTCGATGGCGTGGTCATCGCCACGCCGAGCGGTGCGCACGCGGCCCAGGCCGTGGCCGCGCTGGAGCGTGGATTGGCGGTGTTCTGCCAGAAGCCGCTGGCGCGGACCGCCGAGGAGACCGCGCGGGTCCTGGCGGCGGCCCGCGCCGCCGACCGGCTGGTCGACGCCGATTTCAGCTATCGCCATCTCGCTGGCGTGGCGCGGCTGCGCGAACTGGTGCGCGGCGGCGCGCTTGGCGAGGTGCATGCGATCGACCTGACGTTCCACAACGCCTACGGGCCGGACAAGCCGTGGTTCTACCGCTTCGAGCAGTCCGGCGGCGGCTGCGTGATGGACCTCGGCATCCACCTGGTCGACCTGGCGCACTGGATCTGCGGCGGCGGCGCCCATGCGATGGCGGTGCGGCTCTACGCCGGCGGCGAGCGCCTGCGTCCGCCGCTGGACACGGTGGAGGACTACGCGTCGGCGCAATGGGAGCTCGACAGCGGCGCCTGCGTGCGGTTGACCTGTTCCTGGTGCCTGCACGCCGGCTGCGACGCGGAGATCGGCGCCGCGTTCTACGGCACGCGCGGCGGCGCCGCGGTGCGCAACGTCGCCGGATCGTTCTACGACTTCACCGTCGACCACTTCGACGGCACCGCGCGGCAGCGCCTGGCGCAGCCGCCGGATGCCTGGGGCGGCCGTGCGCTGGTCGACTGGGCGCGGCGGCTGGCGGCCGACCGTCGCTACGACCGCGAGGCCGGCTACCTGCTCGACGTGGCGCGCACCGTGGACGCGATCTATGGCCGCTGAACGCAGCCGCCGGATCCTGATGACGACCGATACGGTCGGTGGCGTGTGGCAGTACGCGCTGGAGCTGTGCCGGCAGCTGACCGCGCGCGGCGACCAGGTGTTGCTGGCGACGATGGGCGCCGAGCCCAGTCGTGCGCAACGCGGCGACGCCGAGTCGATCGAGCACCTGCAGCTGGAATGCAGCGGCTATCGCCTGATCTGGATGAAGGCACCGTGGCCGGACATCGAACGCGCGGGCCACTGGCTGCGGGCGTTGGCGCACGAGTTCCGGCCGGACGTGGTGCATCTGAACGATTACGCGCACGGTGACCTGCCGTGGACGGCGCCGGTGCTGATGGTCGGGCACTCATGCGTCCTGTCGTGGTGGCGGGCGGTGCATGGCACGCCGGTGCCGCCGGAGTGGCAGCGGTACCGCAGGCGCGTACGCGCCGGTCTGCAGGCGGCGGACCTGGTGGTGGCGCCGACGCGCGGCATGCTGCGCGCCCTGCAACGCCACTACGGGCCGCTCGCGGCGACGCGGGTGATCGCGAACGGACGCAGTCGCACGCGCGTCGGCGAGGTGCGCCAGACGCCGCTGGTGTTCGCCGCCGGCCGCCTGTGGGACGAGGCCAAGAACGTCCGCACCCTGGCCGACATCGCGCCACGCCTGCCGTGGCCGGTCTGCATCGCCGGAAGCGAACGCCATCCGGACGGTGGACAGGCGCTGCTGCCGAACGTGCGCCTGCTCGGGCAGCTGCCCGAGGCGAAGCTGCGCAGCTGGTGCTCGCGGGCCTCGATCTACGCGCTGCCGGCGCGCTACGAACCGTTCGGGTTGTCGCCGCTCGAGGCGGCACAGGCCGGCTGCGCGCTGGTGCTGGGCGACATCCCGACGTTGCGCGAGGTCTGGGGCGATGCCGCGGTATTCGTGGCGCCGGACGACCACGAGGCGCTGGCACGGGAGATCCTGCGCCTGATCGTGGAACCGGCCGTCCGCCGCGACTACGCCGCGCGCGCGCGCCGCCGCGCGCAGCGCTACACGCCGCAGGCGATGGCGGACGGCTATTGCGCCGCCTATGCCGAACTGCTGCAAGGACGCGCGCGGCCCCGCGCGCGTGCGATCAAGGAGGTGTACGCATGAAGGTCGTCCTGTTTTGCCACTCGCTGGTCTCGGACTGGAACCACGGCAACGCGCATTTCCTGCGCGGGATCGTGGCCGAGCTGCAGGCGCGCGGACATGCCGTGGATGTCTACGAACCGAGTGACGGCTGGAGCCGCACGCAGCTGCTGCGCGAGCATGGGATCGCGCCTCTGCTGGAGTTCCGGCGCGCGTTCCCGCAGCTGCACAGCACGCTGTACGACCCGGCGGCGCTGGACCTGGAGCGCTGGCTGGAGCGCGCGCTCGACGGCGCCGACGTCGTCATCGTCCACGAGTGGAACCCGCCGGCGCTGGTGGCGCGGATCGGACGCCTGGCGCCGCGCGGCTGCCGCCTGCTGTTCCACGACACCCATCACCGCTCGCGCACCGCGCCGGAGGAGATGGCGCGCTACGATCTTTCCGCCTACGACGGCGTGCTGGCCTTCGGCGAGACCGTGCGCCAGACCTATCTGGAGCATGGCTGGTGCGAACGCGCCTGGACCTGGCACGAGGCGGCCGACCAGCGCGTGTTCTTCCCGCGCCCGGCCCGGGAGCCGGAGGGCGACCTGGTCTGGATCGGCAACTGGGGCGACGAGGAACGCACGCACGAGCTCGACACCTTTCTGCTGCAACCGGTGCGCGAGCTGGCGCTGACGGCGCGCATCTACGGCGTCCGCTACCCGGCGCCGGCGCTAGAGGCGCTGCGCAGGGCGGGGCTGGCCTATTGCGGCTGGCTGCCGAACCACCGGGTGTCCGAGACCTTCGCGCGCTTCCGCGCGACCGTGCACGTCCCGCGCGGGCCGTACGTGGAGGCGCTGCCGGGGGTGCCGACCATACGCGTGTTCGAGGCGCTGGCCTGCGGCATCCCGCTGGTGTGCGCGCCTTGGCGCGACGAAGAAGGGTTGTTCTCGCCGGGAAGCGACTACCTGTTGGCGCGCGACGGCACGCAGATGCGACAACACCTGCGCGCGCTGCTCGCCCATCCCGAATATGCGGCGGAACTGGCCGGCCACGGCCTGCGGACGATCCGCGCCCGCCACACCTGCACACATCGCGTCGACGAACTGCTGGCGATCCTGGCGACGCTCGCCCCGGTGCCGCAGGAACGCTCGGTGACCGAATCCGTAAAAAGGAGCCTCAGCCATGCCTAGTCCGCTGCGGATCGCGTTCTTCGGGTCGAGCCTGCTGTCCTCCTACTGGAACGGCGCGGCCACCTACTACCGTGGCCTGCTGCGCGCGCTGAGCCGGCGCGGCCACCGCATCACCTTCTTCGAGCCCGACGCGCTGGAGCGCCAGCAGCACCGCGACATCGACGCGCCCGACTGGGCGCAGGTGGTCGTCTATCCCGCGACCGAATCCGGCGTGGCGCAGGCGCTGGAACAGGCGCGGGGCGCCGACATCGTGGTCAAGGCCAGCGGCGTCGGCGTGTTCGACGCCCTGCTGGAGCGGGAGGTGCTCGGGCTCGGGTCCGCGTCCTCGTCGGTGCTGTTCCTGGACGTCGACGCGCCGGCGACGCTGGAGCGGATGCACGGCGACGCGGACGATCCGTTCCGCGCGCTGGTCCCGCGCTACGACCTGGTGCTGACCTACGGCGGCGGGCCGCGGGTGATCAAGGCGTATCGCGCGCTCGGCGCCCGCGACTGCATCCCGATCTACAACGCGCTGGATCCGGAGGAGCACCGGCCGGCGCCGCCGGATGCGCGCTTCCAGGTGGACCTGGGCTTTCTCGGCAACCGGCTCCCGGACCGCGAGGCGCGGGTGGAGCAGTACCTGTTCGAGGCTGCGCGCGGCGCGCCCGAGCAGCGATTCCTGCTCGGCGGCAGCGGCTGGGAGGACGTGCCACAGAACGTGCAGCGGATCGGCCACGTCTCGACCCGTGACCACAACGCGTTCAACTGCAGCGTGCGGATGGTGCTCAACATCAACCGCGACAGCATGGCGCGGTTCGGCTGGTCGCCGCCCACGCGCGTGTTCGAGGCGATCGGTGCCGGCGCCTGCCTGATCGTCGATGCCTGGGAAGGGATCGAGCACTTCTTCGAGCCGGAGCAGGAAGTGCTGGTGGCGCACAACGCGGAGGACGTGATCGGATTCCTGCGCTCGATCGGCCCGCAAGAGGCGAAGCTGATCGCCGCGCGCGCGCGCCGCCGCGCCATGAGCATGCATACCTATGCCGATCGCGCACTGCAGATGGAAGCGGCACTGACCGGTGACGCACAGGAGGCTGCGTGACATGACCATTCCGCTGGACATCGTCTTCCTCGGGCTGTCGTTGCGCTCGTCGTGGGGCAACGGCCATGCCACTACCTACCGCGCCCTCATCGAAGCGCTCGAGGCCGAAGGACACCGCGTGCTGTTCCTCGAGCGCGACGTCCCCTGGTACGCACAGCACCAGGACGCGGCCGGCGAACTGCCCGGCACGCTGGCGCTCTACGACGGCCTGGAGTCGCTGCAGGACGCGCATCGCGCCGCGGTCGAACAGGCCGACCTGGTGGTCGTGGGCTCGTACGTCCCCGACGGCATCGCGGTGGGCGAGTGGGCGCAGCGGACGGCGCGCGGGGTGGTGGCCTTCTACGACATCGACACGCCGGTCACCGTCGCCAGGCTGGAGCAGGGCGGTTGCGACTATCTGCATCCGCGGCTGATCCCCGGCTACGACCTCTACCTGTCGTTCTCGGGCGGGCCGCTGCTGCGGACGCTGACCGGGCGCTACGGCGCGCCACTGGCCCTGCCGTTCTACTGCTCGGCCGACGTGCGGCGCTACTACCACGAACCGCTCAAGCGGGTGTACGACCTCGGCTACATGGGCACCTACAGCGACGACCGCCAGCCGGTGCTGCAGCGGCTGCTGCTGGACCCGGCGCACGACTGGCCCGGCGGGCGCTTCGCCGTCGCCGGGCCGCAGTACCCGGAGTCGATCGCCTGGCCCGAAAACGTCGAGCGCATCGAGCACCTCGGCCCTGCCGAGCACCGCGCCTTCTACAACCGCCAACGCTTCACCCTGAACGTCACCCGTGCCGACATGGTGGCAGCGGGCTGGTCGCCGAGCGTGCGCCTGTTCGAGGCCGCGGCGTGCGCGACGCCAATCGTGTCGGACCGTTGGCCGGGCATCGAAACGCTGTTCGAGCCGGGGCGCGAGATCCTGCTCGCCGACACCCCGGCCCAGGTGCTCGCCTGCCTGCGCGAGATGCCGCACGAGGAGCGGGTGGCGATGGGGCGGCGCGCCCGCAGCCGCGTGCTGTCGGAGCACACGGCCGCGCATCGCGCCTACGCACTGGCCCGCTACTTCGATCGCGCGGTCCAGAACCGGACCGACCGCTGCAGAACAGAACGCACCCGGCCAGGGCAGGAACCGCCTGTCCGGCAACCGGAGGAAGTTTCATGACGGCGCAACACGAGACGAAGCGAACCACCGACCACGACGAGATCCGCCGCTGGGTGGAGTCTCGCGAGGGGTGGCCGTCGACGGTCGCCGAAACATCCGCGCCGGACGAGGATGCGGGGGTGCTGCGGATCGCCTTCCGCGACGATCCCGCGCTGGAGAAAATCAGCTGGGAGGACTTCTTCGAGAAGTTCGAGGACGAGGAGCTCGCCTTCCAGGAGCGCACGCGCGACGGCTCGCGCAGCCGGTTCTTCAAGTTCGTCGAGCGGGATGCAGATTGAGGCCGTTTCATGAAACCCATGACCGATGCACTGGAAACGCGCACCTCGTCGGTGGACGCTGACTTGCAGACGCAGGTACAGGCGCTCGCACCCTGGTTCCACAACCTCCATCTCGGTAATGGCGTGGAAACCGCGCCGGCGCATGCGCTCGGCGATTTTCCCGCCTTCAAGTGGGCGCAGATCGCGCCGCACATCGATCGCGATCTTTCCGGATGGACGGTGCTCGACATCGGCTGCAACGCCGGCTTCTACAGTTTCGAGCTGGCCAGGCGCGGCGCCCGGGTGACCGCCATCGACGTCGACGAGCACTACCTGCGCCAGGCGCGCTGGGCGGCGGGCCGGTTCGATCTCGCCGATCGCGTGGAGTTCCGGCAGATGAGCGTGTACGACCTGGCGCGCCAGCCGCAGACGTACGACCTGGTGTGGCTGATGGGCGTGTTCTATCATCTGCGACATCCGCTGCTGGCGCTCGACATCGTGCGCCATCTCACCCGGCGCCAGCTGGTGCTGCAGACGATGACCCTGCCGGGTGAGACGACGATGGTCACGCCCGCCGACCTGCCGCTGGATGCGCGGGCGACGATGTGCGAGCGCGACTGGCCCAGCATGGCCTTCGTCGAGCACCGCGTCGCCGGTGACCCGACCAACTGGTGGGTGCCGAACCATGCCTGTGTCCAGGCGATGCTGCGCAGTGCCGGGTTCGAGGTCGGCGCGCGCATCATCGACGAGACCTATCTCTGCACGCCGGCCGCGGCCGGCCAGGCGCCGAGCGTCGAGGATGAATTGCGCGCCGCCACCGGCACGCTCGCTCCGGCACAATAGGGCGGGCCCCGGCCCACCGCTGCGTCCCGCCCGCCGCCGCTCAAGAAAGCCATCCGGCCCGCGCGCGCACGTCACGCAGCACCAGGCCGCCGCGCGGCAGGGCCGGCAGCCGGTCGAAAGCGATTGGCGCCGCCCGTTCCGGCACGGTGCAGGAGATGCCATCGGCGAGGATCTGCGCGGTCTGCTTCATCAGCGCCAGCGTGATCCACTCCCCGGGACAGCGATGGCCATCGGCGTGTTCGCCGCCGCCTTGCGGCACGAGATCGAAGCGGACGTCGAATGGCATCTCGAATCGCGAGGGCGCGAAGCGCCAGGGCGTCCGCCAGATGCGGGGATCGTGATTGGTTCCGTACAGGTCGAACATGACGCGCACGTCCGCCGGAAAATCCAGCCCCTGCCAGGAGAACGCGAGGCAGGTGCGCGCGGCGACCGCGGGAAAGAACGGATAGAAGCGCCGGACCTCCTGCACGAAACGGTCCAGCGCGGCCGGATCGGCCGTGCGTAGCTTCTCCATTTCCCGCGGATGGGCATGCAGCGCGTGTGCCACGAAGACCGCGTAGACGGCGACGGCGGTCACCGGGCGGATCAGGTTCAGCAGCTCGACGGCAGCGGTGCGCTCGTCGAGCGTCGTGCCGTCGGCGTCGACATGCCGCGCGACGACCGCGAGCGGCGCGGCGGCATCGCAAGCGAGCGATCCCGCACGCACGCGACGGACGAGGCTGGACAGCCAGTGCTCGGTTTCCCGGCGCGAGATGCGCGCCTTCCAGTGGCGCGGCCCGACCGCGCCTGCGCCGTCGAACAGGGCGACGATCTGGCGGGTGCGCCGCGACGCCTCGAACTCGTCCGCCGGAATACCGACCCATTCGCAGGCCGTCCGCGCCAGCAGCGAACACATGCCCGCGTAGAATCGGATCTCCCCTTGCGCCTGCCAGTCGCGGACGTGGATCCGCCACTGCCGTGCCGCGATCCGCAGCAGGCCGTCCGTTGCGTCGCCGGTCGCGACCGCCAGCAGCATCGCCTTGCGAGCCCGATGCGCGGCTCCGTCCATGCCCTGCACGCCGCCTTCGCCGAGCAGGGTCTTCCTGATCCGCAGCGGCATCGCGCCCTCGCGCTTCATCAACGACGTGTCGTAGAACAGGGCGGCCGCCTCGCGGCCGGTCATGCAGATCGTGCGCCGCGCCATCAACCGCGTGGAGAACACGTCCGAACGCAGGCGCCGCGCGCGCCGGCCGATGAAGCGATAGGGGTCGGATAGCAGCGCCAACGTACTTTCGGGCGAGTGGTCGCGTGGAATCTCGGCCAAGACGGCTCCTCGTGTCTACCGGGGCGTCGATCGAATGTAGGCCGCGACGCGTGAGCGAAACGGAAAGGTCCGCGGCGGCGCTGCCGCACCAGCGCATCCGGCCGATCGCGAGGCATCACTGCTTGCCGCCGCTTTCCTCCTCTTCGCCCTGCAGGGTCACGACGACCTCGTCGATCCGCCAGTGCACCGCGCGCGCGACGTCGTGCGCACGGCGCAACTGTCGCGCCGTCACGGCACCATCGCGAGACCGCACGAACAGGGTGCCGCTCAGCCGAAATCCCTCCTCGTGAAAGCGGACCCGGCAGTCGTCGACCCAGTCGATGGCGCAGACCGCGTCCCGCACTTGCCCGACCAGCGGATCCTGGTCGCTGCGATCGGTCTGCTGCGGCCGCGCGTCGTGCATGTCGCGCACCGCGTTGCGCAAGTCGCCGGCGCCGTCGCGCAGCACGGCGCCGGAAATGAACAGTGCGGCGGCGGCATCCGCCCACCACCAGCCCGCGCCGATGCCGGCCACGCCGGCGATTCCGGCCAGCGACGTCATCCAGTCCGCCTTGTTGGTGTCGGCGTCGGCGTGCAGCGGCTTGAGCGAGAGCGCATGCGCCAGCTGTTCCTTGCGCCGGCCGAGAATCACCGGCGGAATGGCTGACAGCGCCAGTACGCCCATCATCGGCCAGCCCTGCCAGACCACGGTGTCGCCGATGCGCATCGTGCCGACCAGCGGATGGGTGGCGGTCAGCAGCGCGTGCAGCCCGTTCCACACCAACAGCAGGCCGACCCCGGTCAGCGTTGCGCCGGAAATCAGGAAATTGATGTCGAACGCGCGCGCCCGTCCGTTGACGTACTCGTGATCGATCGGTTTGGCCTGAAACCGCGACGCGATCAGGAATGCCGTCGGCGCCACCAGGCTCATCAGGTTCTCGACGAAGGCGGTCTTCATCGCCTGCGAACCGCCCATGACCGCGAAGATCGCCGCGGAGACGAGCGCCATCCAGAACAGCGACCACCAGCAGAGCCGCCGGGCGTGGTCCAGGGCGTGTTGCTGTTCGTCCGGAAGCGCGCGCCTGTCGCGCAGCTCGACGAAGCGCTCGGCGGTCATCGGCGCTGCCCGGCACCGGGGGCGGCCCTGTTCGAGAACAGGTAGCGATCGACCGTCAGCTGCCACGCGTTCTCACCGGGAGGCAGCGCCAGCCGCCGCGCCACCGGCGTGCCATCGCCAGCGGAACGCAGGCGGTATTCGCGCGACCAGCCGACCTCCGGCTCCCACGCGGAGCCGCGGACGTGGCCGCCGACCACGGCATGCAGCCGGAGCGCCCTCAGATCGCGCATCAGCGCGTCATGGCCGGAGACCACCCACTCGATGTCGACATCGCGCGTGCGCGCAAGATCGCGGAGCATCGCGATTTCGCTTCCCGTCGGCTCCCTGCCGCCGGCGGGCGCGACCACGAAGGGCGGGTCATGGCTCACGCCGACGCGCATCGCGTGTTCTTTCGCGCGCCGCGTGCTGTCGTTGGCGTCGCGCGGATAGCCGCCGCAGGCGGCGACGCCGAGCACCAGCGGCAGGACCAGCGGCAGCAGCTTGCTCACTGGGCCTTTATGCCCGCACGAACGTCAATGGCGCGTCAGCGGTTCCCGGAAGCGCGCCGCAGACCGCGTTCCCGCCGCCCGCCGTTCACGCCGGTGCTGCGAGCATCTCCGGACACGATGCAGGAGACATGTGATGAACGGAGCGTCCATGCGTTACACGGTCGCGTTGGTCGCCGCGATCGCGCTGTTCGGCGGTTGCGCGGACCAGGATCCGCCGGAAGACGATCAGGTCGGTGCGCAGCCGGATACGCGGGTACAGCGCCGGGAGCCGATCCAGGCGCCGGACGTGGAAGTTCCGGACCCGGAGATCGAAGGAGAGGAGGCGTCGCCGCCGGAACGCTGACGCCGGCCGGCCCGTCGTCGCGGCCTTCCTGCCGCGCTTTTCGCCCGGAGAAGCGCCGGCGCTGCCGGCAAGCGGCTTGGGGCGCGCAAATTTTTCGCGGCGGCGCAGGGGATCCGCCGGGCTCGACCGTTCGTCGGCGCGATCGCCGACGGTGCGCCAGAAGACGACCGTTCGCCGATCGCATCCGCCATGCCCGAAGCGGGGACGCGCGCGGATCGGGGGAGGCGCGGCAGCAATTGCGCGTCCCGCAAGAAATGCCGATCACGGGTTGATCGCGGGATTCGGCTTAGTTTCTGGGCATCGCCGGCGACGTGCGCGCATTCGCGTCAGCTTCGGTGAGCCGTCCATGTCCGGCCGCCTTCCGCATGTCACGACAGGAGCACACCATGAAACACATCGTCATTGCATTCTCCGCGCTGTTTGCCATGGCCGCCTGTACCCAGGACCCGGCCGAGGCCGATCGGGTGGGTGATCCCGCCGAGCAGGTCGACGCCATGGGCGGCGACGAACCCGTCACCGGCAGCAGCCCTGCGGGCACGCCCGCCCCGGGCACCGCCGGCGAGACTGCCATGGGCGAGGGCGATCGCGAGGCATTGGGCCTGGTCGGCGCCATCAACAGGCACGAGATCCAGGCCGCTCGACAGGCGCAGCAGAAGGGCGTGGAAGGTGAGGTACTGGCGTATGCCGAGCGCATGGACCGGGAACATTCAGAGAACCAGCGGAAGCTGGAAGCGCTGGGACGCGTCGAGCAGACCGATGCGGTGCGGAAGCAGGAGGAGAAGGGCCGCAAGGAGCGCGAGCGGCTCGACGGCCTGTCCGCGGACGCGTATGCCGACGCCTACGTCGAGGCCATGGTGAAGGATCACTCCGAGGCGCTGTCGATGCTGGACGACAAGCTGATCCCATCGGCGTCGGATCCGGCGGCGAGGGCGCATCTGGAGGAGACCCGCAAGCATGTCGCGGCCCATCTCGAGGCGGCGCGCGCGCTGCAGGACGGGCAGTGACCCGGGGACCCTGGTGCCGCCTTCCTGCGTCGGCCGATGGCGGCGCATTCCCGGGGACTTCTCAAAAAGCAAAACCCCCGATTGCTCGGGGGTTTTCTTTGTTCTCGACCCATGGTGCCCAGGAGAGGACTCGAACCTCCACGGAGTTGCCCCCGCTAGCACCTGAAGCTAGTGCGTCTACCAATTCCGCCACCTGGGCGGGTCAAGGGCGCGTATGTTGCGGTGCAGGGCGAAGCTTGTCAATGCTTCCCGCGCCGTCGAATGTCCCCGGGATCACGCCCGGCTGAACGCAGCACGTGTACCATTCCGGCGATGGCAAAAGTTCCCAGCAAGCGCGGCAGTGGCCGCGGCAAGAAGACCTCCACGGCGAACGGATCGCCGACCTCCAAGCGCGCGGCCGGCAAGCCGAAGGCGGCGAAGAAGCTGCCGGGGTGGATGCCCGAGACGGCGGGTTCGGGTGAGCGCGGCGCGGATCGCAGCACGAAGCCGAAGACCAGGTCCAAGCCCCCGCAGGGCGAGCGCGGCCCCCGGAGCGGAAGCCGTCGTGGCGGTGGGTTCACCGATCCCCAGGCCGAGCGCGAGGCCGGCCGCTACGCCAATCCCATCGCCAGCCGCGAGGCGATCCTGCAGCTGCTCGCCGATGCCGACGGTCCGCAGACCGCGGAGGAACTGGCGCAGCGCCTGGACCTGACCGCGCCCGAGCGTTTCGACGCGCTCGGCAAGCGCCTGGGCGCCATGGTGCGCGACGGCCAGCTGCTGCAGAACCGCCGCGGCGGCTACGCGCCGGCCGCGCAGCTGGACCTGATCCCCGGCACCGTGATCGCCAATCCCGACGGCTTCGGCTTCCTGCGGCCCGACACCGGCGCCGGCGACGACCTGTTCCTGCCGCCCAACGAGATGCGCAAGGCGATGCACGGCGACCGGGTGATGGCCGCCGTGTCCGGCGTCGACCGCCGCGGCCGCCGCGAGGGCGTGATCGTCGAGGTGCTCGAGCGCCGCCTCAATCGCCTGATCGGCCGCTTCACGGTCGAGTCCGGCATCAGCTTCGTGGTGCCCGACGATCGCCGCATCCAGCGCAACGTGCAGGTCCCGTCCGAATCGCGGCTCGACGCGCAGCACGGGCAGCTGGTGGTCTGCGAGATCGTGCAGGCCGCCGACGTGCGGCGCCCGCCGATTGGCCGCGTGCTGGCGGTGCTGGGCGACGCGCTGACGCCGTCGCTGGTGGTCGAGGCGGCGATCCACGGGCACGAGCTGCCGCACGAGTTCCCGCAGGCGGTGCTGGACGAGGCCGCCTCGGTGCCGCTGACGGTCGACATGAAGTCCGCGGGCGGGCGCGTCGACCTGCGCCAGCTGCCGCTGGTGACCATCGACGGCGAGGACGCCAAGGACTTCGACGACGCGGTCTGGTGCGAACCGGACCGCGACGGCTTCCGCCTGATCGTGGCGATCGCCGACGTTTCCTACTACGTGCGCCCGGAGAGTCCGCTCGACGACGAGGCCCAGCTGCGTGCGACCAGCGTCTACTTCCCCGGTTTCGTGGTGCCGATGCTGCCGGAAACGCTGTCCAACGGCATCTGCTCGCTGCGGCCCGCGGTCGACCGGCTGTGCTTCGTCTGCGACATGCAGGTCGCCCGCGACGGCACCGTGCGCTCGTCGAAGTTCTACGAGGCGGTGATGCATTCGCACGCGCGCCTGACCTACACCCAGGTGTGGAAGGCGATCGGCGAGGACGACGCCGAGGCCCAGGCACAGGTCGGCGCGTTGATGCCGCAGCTGCGGCAGCTGCACCAGCTCTACCAGGCGCTGGCGAAGGCGCGCGCCAGGCGCGGGGCGATCGAGTTCGAGACCTCGGAGGTGCAGTTCGTCCTCGACAACCGCGGCGAGGTGGTACAGGCCGGCATGCTGCTGCGCAACGATGCGCACAAGCTGATCGAGGAATGCATGATCGCGGCCAATGTCGAGGCGGCGAAGTTCCTGCTCGAGACGGAAGTGCCGGCGCCCTATCGCGTGCACGACAAGCCGCCCGAGTCCAAGTACGCCGACCTGCTGGAGTTCCTCAAGGAATTCCAGCTGCGCATGCCGCCCTGGGGCCGGGTGCGGCCGAAGGATTTCACCAGCCTGCTGGCCAAGGTGCGCGAGCGGCCGGACGGGCCGCTGATCGAGTCGGTGTTGCTGCGCAGCCAGAGCCTGGCGGTGTACGCGCCCGAGAACATCGGCCACTTCGGCCTGGCGCTGGAGGCGTACGCGCATTTCACCTCGCCGATCCGGCGCTATCCGGACCTGCTGGTGCACCGCGCGATCAAGCACGCGCTTCTGGGCAAGCCGCCGCAGGCGTTCCGCTATTCCCCCCGCGACATGGCGGCGCTGTCGCTGCAGTGCTCCGAGCGCGGACGCCGCGCCGACGAGGCCGAGCGCGAAGTGGACGAGCGCTACCGGGCCGCCTGGATGGAGCAGCACGTCGGCGGCGAGTTCGACGGCGTGGTCAGCGGCGTGACCAGCTTCGGGCTGTTCGTGGAGCTCGACCAGTCCAAGGTCAACGGCCTGATCCATGTCACCCAGCTGCCGCACGATTTCTATCACTTCGACCCGATCCGCAAGACCCTGACCGGCCAGCGCCGCGGCCGCGAGTACCGCCTCGGCGACCGTGCGCGGGTGCGGGTGCTCAAGGCCAGCCTGGAGGAGCGCAAGATCGACTTCGGCCTGGTCGAGGCGGGCGAGCCCGTGCCGACGGCGCCGCCGCCGCGCGGAAAACCGGCGAAGCGCGGCAAGCAGAAATATTGAAGCGAGGAACGAGAAACGAGGAGTGAGAAACGAGAGAGAGCCAGGACGGCTCGTCACTCGTTGCCCGCTCCTCATTGCTCGTCCGAGGAATGAGGAACGAGTGGAGTGAACTCGCTCTCACTCGTTTCTCACTCCTCTTCACTCGTTTCTCGCTCTTACAATAGCGACCCCACCCGAAGCCCAGCCCAGGGTCAAGCCGGGTCCGCCCCCACTCGTTTCTCACTCCTCTTCACTCGTTCCTCGCTCTTATGACCAAGCAAAGCCACTGGATCGCCGGCATCAACGCCGTTTCCGCCGCGATCGAGCACGATGCCGAACACGTGCGCGAGGTGTTGCTGGAAGCCGGGGGCAAGAATCCGCGGCTGTCCGCGATCGAGGTCGAGGCCCGGCGCAAGGACATCGACGTGCGCCGCGTGGGCCAGCAGGCGCTCGACGGCGTCGCCGGCGGCCTGCGCCACCAGGGCGCCGCCGCGCGCTACGCCGCGGTGAAGACATGGGACGAACGCGAACTGCCGGCGCTGGTCGAGGCGGCGGCGGGCCGGGCGCTGGTGCTGGTGCTCGACGGCGTGCAGGATCCGCACAACTTCGGCGCCTGCCTGCGCAGCGCGGCGGCGGCCGGCGTGACCGCCGTGGTCATCCCCAAGGACAAGGCCGTGCAGGTCAACGCCACGGTGCGCAAGACCTCGGCCGGCGCCGCCGATATCGTGCCGGTGGTGCGCGCGAGCAACCTGGCGCGGGTGCTGCGCGAACTGCAGAAGCTCGGCGTGTGGATCTATGGACTGGCGGCCGATACTGACACGTCGCTGTACGGCCTGGACTTGCGCGGCAATGTCGCCCTGGTGCTGGGTGGCGAGGCCGAAGGCCTGCGCCGCCTGACGCGGGAGCATTGCGACGGGCTGGCCGCGATCCCGATGCCGGGCGGCTTCGAGAGCCTGAACGTCTCGGTCGCCACCGGCGTGGTGCTGTTCGAGGCGGTGCGGCAGCGGCAGGGCAGCTGATCGGCGAAACCGACCGCTGCATCACCGTAGGAGCGCGCTATGCGCGCGATGCCGCGGGCATTTCGCCGGCTGCAACTTCCGCTGACCAGCGCGCCTGCCGGTCCGGAATCGCGGCATCCACCGGATCCTGCCGACACCCGCGGCATCGCGCGCATGGCGCGCTCCTACGCCGAGACAGCATCGCCGGTGGTGGAGATCAGATTTCCGCCAGGAATCCCGCAACGGCGGGACCGAAGCGGTCGATGTCGACCAGGAAGGCGTCATGCCCCTGCGGCGACGGCAGCGGCAGGAAGCGCGCATCGGCGCCGCCGGCACGCAGCCCCTCGGCGATCTGTCGCTGCTGCTGCAGCGGGAACAGGATGTCGGTCTCGACGCCGATCGCGAGCGCCTTTTCCACCTCGATGCGCGCCAGCCCGGCATCGGTGTCGCCGCCGACCGACTCGCCGATGTCGAACCAGTCCATCGAACGACTCAGGTAAAGATAGCTGTTGGGATCGAAGCGGCGCACGAAGCGTCGCGCGTGCGCCTCGAGGTAGCTCTCGACCTCGAACTCGAGCCCGAACGGATCCTCGTCGTCGCGGCGGTCCGAATCCAGCCGCACGCGGCCGAAGCGGCCGTCCCATTCTAACGCCGAGCGGTAGGTGATCACGCCGAGCTTGCGCGCCATGCGCATTCCGCTCTCGGGATAGGTCGCGTCGTCGTAGTCGCCGTCGTTCCAGTTCGGGTCCAGGCGGATGGCCTCCCGCTGCAGCGAACGAATCGCGATCGAGAACGGCAACGCGCGCGCGGCGCCGGAGATGTTGATGTGGCTGCGGGCCAGGCCCGGGTGCCGCAGCAGCAGCGACAGCGCGCTCATGCCGCCCATCGAGTTGCCGATCACGCAGGCCAGCCGCTCGATCCCGAGCGCGCGCACCACCAGCGCCGCGGTGTCGGCCACGTCCTCGAGCGACAGGTCCGGAAAGCGCAGCCGCCACGGCTGGCCGTCGTCGGGATGCGGCGATGCCGGTCCGGTGGAGCCCTTGCAGCTGCCGAGCGAGTTGACGCAGATCACGTACCAGCGATCGGTATCGATCGGCTTGCCCGGGCCGAGCATCGCCTGCCACCACCCCGGGGTGGGATCGTCGTCGTGCGCGGCCGCGTGCGCGTCGGGCGACAGGCCGGTGAGGATCAGGATCGCGTTGCCGTCGGCGGCGTCGAGCTTGCCCCAGGTCTCGTAGGCGATGCGTGCGCCGTGCAGCAGGCCGCCGCGTTTGACCGGCAGTGGCGAGGGAAGATCGAGGAAGCGGCTGCCGGGCGGGATGAATTCAGTCATGCGGGGAGTTTAACGGCAGTCACGATGTCGCCCGCCGTAGGAGCGCCCCATGGGCGCGATGCCGCGGGTGTCGACAGAATCCGGTGGATGCCGCGATTCCGGACCGGCACGCACGCCAGTCGCCGGAACTCGCGGGCGGTGAAATTCCCGCGGTATCGCGCCCATGGGGCGCTCCTACGGAGGGGTGCCCAGGATCAGTTCGACCGGTTGCCGCGCGGGCAGGGCGGTGCGCACCGGCTCGGAGGCGATGTCGCCCTCCTGCGGCATGGCATTGCCGCTGGCGGAGATGCGTGCGAGCAGCTCGACTTCCGGCAGCGCCGACAGCTTCTGCGTCGGCATCGGGCCGTCGCCGTCGTCCAGGGTGATCTCGAGCGGCAGCTCGCCCAGGCGGTGCTTCTGCACCGCGACCGGCATCGGCGGCCCGCCCGGAATGCGGGCGATCACGAACACGCTGGCCTCGGGATCGAGGCGCACGCGGGCGGCGAAGTCGGGATCCAGCGTCACGCGTACGCGTACGGCATGCGCGCCGGCGGCAGGCGAATCGTCCGCCGCCGCCGCCGCCGCGTCCGCCTGCGGCAGTGGCGGCAGTCCGGAGGCTTCGCGCGCGGCATCGATCTGCTCGCGCAGGCCCGCGGCCGCCTCGGGGCCGAGCGTGGCCAGAAGGGGCTCCCAGGTCGCCGCGGCTTCGGCGTGCTGCCCGGCCTGGCGCTGGGCGATGCCGAGGAACAGGCGTGCGCGCTCCTGCGTCGGATCCAGCGCCAGCACCCGCTGCAGGAGCGCCGTCGCCTCGGCGTCGAAGCGTCGCTGTGGATCGGCCTGGGCGCGCGATTCGGCGTATTCGAGCTGCGCGCCGACGTCTTCCGGTGCGAGTTTCGCCGCCCGGGCGAACGCATCGCGGGCCTCGTCCAAGCGCCCTCCCTCGCGATAGGCGCGGCCGAGCAGGCGCCAGCCTTCGCCCTGGCGCGGATCGCGCTCCAGTTCGGCCTCGAGCCGGGCGACGGCGTCGGCCAGCGTGCGCGGCGCCTCGCGCTGGGTCGGGTCGAGCCCGGCCGGCGTGCCGACCAGCGCGTACAGACACAAGGCAAGCACTGGTATCGCGACGACCACCGTGATGGCCAGCCGCCGCGATTGCGCGCGCAGCGGCCAGGCGACGATCGCGGCAACGGCGACGGCCAAGACGATCGACAGTGCGAGAAACACGGACATCACCACTCCTGCCGGTCGTCTTCGGGGACCGCCGTCGAGCCGCCGCGGCGGCGCACGAGCCGCGTGATGACCAGGCCGCCCGCCAGCAGCAGCAGTGCCGGACCGAACCACAGCAGCCAGGTGCTGGTGCCGACGCGCGGGCGGTACAGCACGAACTCGCCGTAGCGGTTGACCAGGTGCTGGCGCACCTGCTCGTCGTCCAGGCCGCGACGCATCAGCGTCAGCACCTCGCGACGCAGGTCGTGCGCGATCTGCGCGTTGGAGTCGGCGAGCGACTGGTTCTGGCACATCACGCAGCGCAATTCGACGACGAGCGCGCGGAAGCGCTGCTCCTCGGCGCGGTCGTGGAACTGCAGCGGCGTCGGATCCTGTGCCGCCTGCGCGTGCGCGATGGACGGAAGCAGGGCCAGCAGCAATGCGAGCAGCAGCGCCCGTGTCGTCTTCCGTGCCAGCGCCGCGTCGTGGAGCGGAAATCGCTCCGCTGCCTTCGGCTCCGGAGCCCGGGAGCAGCCGGGCAAGCCCGGTGCTACGGGGGCGGGTGCATCGTTCATCGGGACTCCAACTGTTCCAGGGCCGGGACCAGCTTCCCGTGCACGTCGTCGTCGGTCATCGGGCCGACGTGCTTCCAGCGCACGATGCCGTCGGCGTCGACCAGGAAGGTTTCCGGTGCGCCGTAGATGCCCCATTCGATGGCGCTGTGGCCCTCGTAGTCGACCAGCACCATCCAGTACGGGTTTCCGAACTGCTCGAGCCAGCGCAGCGCATCGGCGTGCTCGTCCTTCCAGTTGTAGCCGATCACGCGCACGCGCCGCGTTTCCGCGAATCGCGTCAGCACGCCGTGTTCTTCGCGACAGCCGGGACACCAGCTGCCCCACACGTTGAGCACGTAGGGCGCGCCGCGCAGCTGCTCCGACGACACCAGGCGACCGGGTTCGTGCAGCACCGGCAGCTCGAACGCAGGCGCCGGCTTGCCGATCAACGGCGAGGGCAGGGCATCGCGGTCGGGATCGCGGCTGAGCCAGACGCCGGCCGCAAGCAACGCGACGATCGCGCCGAACACGACCAGCGGTAGCCAGCGCAGGTTGCGGCCGGGTGCTGCGTTCATGGCGCACCTCCCGTGACGGCTGGGTCCTGGACATTGGGCATCGGGAGCGGTGCAGCGTCTCGCGCCGCTGCTCGATCGATTCCTCGCAGGCGCACCGGTTCCATCGTCCCGGAGACAGTCTCGGCTCTTGATTTCGCCATTCCCGATTCCCTATTCCCGATTCCCGGCCTTGGGGCGAAAACGGCGGTCGGTCGCGGCGACGAAACCGCCCAGCGCCATCAATGCGGCGCCGGCCCAGATCCAGCGCACGAACGGCTTGAGATGGGCGCGCACCGCCCAGGCATCGTCGCCCAGCGGCTCGCCGAGGGCGACGAAGATGTCACCGAACGGACCGGGCCGGATCGCGGCCTCGGTCATCACCTGGCCGCCGCTGGCGTAGTGGCGCTTCTCCGGGTGCAACAGGGCCAGGTCGCGGCCGTCGCGCAGCAGCTGCACGCTGCCCCGGTCCGCGGTGTAGTTGGCGCCCTGCAGGCGCTCGACGCCTTCCAGCCGGAAGCCGTGGCGCCCGATCTCCAGCGTCTCGCCGGGCCTGAGCGCCACCTCGCGTTGCACGTTCATGGCTTCGACCAGCAGCGCGCCGGCCAGGAACACGGCGACGCCGAAGTGCGCCAGGCTCATGCCCAGCATCTCTGCGGTGAAACGGCTGCCGTTGGCCCTGAACCGTGTCCACACGAAGCGCAGCGTGCCGGCGCCGACCCACAGCGCGCCGGCGACGCCCGCGGCGACCTTCCATGGCCCCTGCGGCGCCAGGAAGAACGCGACCGCACCGCCGATCAACGCCAGCGCGAACCACGGCGCCAGCATCGCCAGCGGCCGCGACACGTCCTCGCGCTGCCAGCGGGTCAGCGGGCCGAACGGCAACAGCAACACCAGCGGTGCCATCAGCACCAGGAACAGCAGTCCGAAGTACGGTGGCCCGACCGAGATCTTGCCCAGGTCCAAGGCGTCGGCCAGCAGCGGGTACAGCGTGCCCAGCAGCACCATCGCGCAGGCCGCCAGCAGCAGCAGGTTGTTGAGCAGCAGCAGGGTCTCGCGCGAGCTGGCGGCGAACGGCTTGCCGTCCTCGGCCGGCGGCGCGCGCAGCGCGTACAGCAGCAGCGAACCGCCGACGATGAGGCCCAGGAACACCAGGATGAACAGTCCGCGCGCCGGATCGGCGGCGAAGCTGTGCACGCTGGTCAGCACCCCGGAGCGCACCAGGAATGCCCCCAGCAGTGACAGCGAGAACGTGGCGATCGCCAGCAGCAGGGTCCAGCCGCGGAAGCTGCCGCGCTTCTCGGTGACCGCCTGCGAGTGCAGCAGCGCGGCGCCGGCCAGCCACGGCATGAAGCTGGCGTTCTCCACCGGATCCCAGAACCACCAGCCGCCCCAGCCGAGCTCGTAGTACGCCCACCAGCTGCCCAGGGCGATACCGATGGTGAGGAACCCCCAGGCGACGTTGGTCCAGGGCCGCGTCCAGCGCAGCCAGCGTGCATCGATCCGGCCGTCCAGCAGCGCGGCGATCGCGAACGCGAACGGCACCACGAACCCGGCATAGCCGATGTAGAGCATCGGCGGATGGATGATCATCCCCGGGTCCTGCAGCAGCGGGTTGAGGTCGCGCCCCTCCATGGCGGCCGGCAACAGGCGTTCGAACGGATTGCTGGTGAAGATCAGGAAGGCGAGGAAGCCGAGCGACACCGCGCCCATCACCCCGAGCACCCGCGCGATCACCTGCGGCGGCAGCGAGCGCGAGAAGCACGCCACCGCGCCGTTCCAGGCCGCGATCACCAGTACCCAGAACAGCAGCGAGCCCTCGTGGTTGCCCCAGACGGCGGTGTAGCGGTAGACCACCGGCAGCAGCGAATTGGAGTTCTCGGCGACGTAGCGCACCGAGAAGTCCTGGGTCACGAAGGCGTAGGTCAGCGCCGCGAACGCCAGGGCGACCAGGCCGAGCTGCGCCCAGGCCGCCGGCCGCGCGAGCGCCATCCACGATCCGATGCCGCGCTGCGCGCCGAGCAGCGGCAGCACCGTCTGCAGGGCCGCGGCCAGCAGCGCCAGCAGCAGCGTGATCTGGCCAAGTTCAGGCAGCATGCGCCCGCCTCCCCGTAGGAGCGCGCCATGCGCGCGATGCCGCGGGCATGGCGCCGCCAAATGATTTCGGCGACCGACGCGTTTTCCGGTTCACAACGGATCGCCGATGGCGGTGACCGCAGACATCGCCGGCATCGCGCGCATGGCGCGCTCCTACGAAGAGCCCGTGGCGGTTCAAGGAGCGGCGCTCTCGTCGGCCGGCGTTTCCACCCCGTGCTTCTCGTGCGCCATGCCCATCTTGTCGGCGACCTCCTTGGGCACGTAGGTCTCGTCGTGCTTGGCCAGCACCTGCTCGGCGACGAAGGTGCCGTGCTGCATGCGCCCGGTGGCGACCACCGCCTGGTTCTCGCGGAACAGGTCCGGCAGGATCCCGGTGTAGATCACCGGCAGTTCGGCGTCGCCGTCGGTGACCCGGAAGCTCGCCTGCATCGAGCCGCTTTCGCGGTGGAACGAGCCGTCCGCGACCATGCCGCCGAGGCGGAACCGCGCCTCGCCCGAGGCGACCGGCGCCCCCGCGCGGCCGTCGAGGATCTCGGCGGGCGTGTACAGATAGGCGACGTTGCGCTGCAGGGCGAGGGCGACCAGGGCGGTCGCCAGCGCGGCCGCGGCGACCAGCGCGACCACGAACCAGAGACGGCGGCGGCGGATCGGATTCATCGAGGCAGGTCCTGGGATGGTGTGGCAGCCGCGCGCCGCGCGGCCAGCAGCTTCACCGCGCGCAGCAGTTGGCGGGTGCGGATGCGCGGGGCGACGAAGTCCCACAGCAGCACGACCACGAACACGAGGTAGGCGGCCAGCACGTAACTTCCGTAGGTCATCGCGGCGCCTCCACCAGTTTGCGCACCCAGTCCTTGCCGGCCTCGCGGTGCAGGTTGTCGGCGCGCGCGCGCGCCAACAGCGAGCCGACGAACCACAGCTTGGTGCCGACCAGCATCCAGATCAACGGCGGCAGCATGCTGGCGTCCATCGACGACTCGCCGATCACGCGGATGGTCTGGCCCTGGTGCAGCGAGTTCCACCACACCACCGAATAGCGGATCACCGGCAGCAGCGCCACGCCGACGATCGCCAGCAGCCCGGCGGCGCGCGCGGCGGCGCGGCGATCATCGATCGCGCCGTAGAGGCCGATCACGCCCAGGTACAGGAACAGCAGGATCAGCTCCGTGGTCAGGCGCGGGTCCCAGTCCCACCAGGTGCCCCACATCGGCTTGCCCCAGATGCTGCCGGTGGCCAGGGTGATCACGGTGAAGGCGGCGCCGATCGGCGCGCAGGCCATCGCCAGGATCTCGCACAGCTTGATCCGCCAGACCAGGGCGATGGCGGCGTACAGCGCCATCAGCGCATACACCGCCAGGCTCATCCAGGCGCTCGGTACGTGGATGTAGAGGATCCGGAAGCTGTCGCCCTGCTGGTAGTCGGCCGGCACCACGAACAAGGCGCCGTAGGCGCCCCAGGCCATGGCCAGCAGGCCCAGCGCATAGGACCACGGCGCCCAGCGCGCGGCGAAGCGGTCGAAGGTGGGCGGCGAGCCGAGTTGGTGGAACCAGCGGAGGACGGGATTCATTCGTTTCTGTTCCCTCCGCCGCGCGGGCGAGGGTGGTTAGGGTCAGTTGAGGGCGATCCGGATCGCCGCCGCGGCGGCTGCCGGCGCCAGTACCAGCGCCAGCGCGAGGCCGGCGGCGAGCATCAGCAGGCCGCCGCCGGGGTCCTGTCCCTGCGCGGCGAGCGCGACGCTGCCGGCGCCGAACACCAGCACCGGCACGTACAGCGGCAACGCCAGCAGGGCCAACAGGATACCGGAGCGGCGCATGCCGACGGTTAATGCGGCCACCACGGCGCCGAGCAGGCTGAGCAGCGGCGTGCCCAGCGCCAGCCCCGCCAGCAGTGTCGGCAGCTGCGCCCGTGGCAATTGCAGCAGTTCGGCCAGCAGCGGCGTGGCCAGCAGCAGCGGCAGCGCGGTGGTGGCCCAGTGCAGTGCGGTGCGCACCAGCACCAGCCATGCCAGCGGTACCGGCGCCAGCATCCACTGCTCCAGCGAGCCGTCCTCGGCGTCGCCGCGGAACAGGGTGTCCAGCGCCAGCAGCCCGGACAGCAGTACCGCGACCCACAGCACCCCGGCGGCCACCCCGGCCAGGGTGTTGGCGTCGCCGCCCAGCGCCAGCGCGAACAGCACGATCACCAGCAGCGCGAACAGCGCCGGTTGCAGGGCGTCGCCGCGGCGGCGCCAGAGCAGGCGCAGGTCGCGGGCCGCCAGTGCGGCCGCGGCGCCGAGCAGCCCGGGGAGTATTCGGTCGTTCATGCGTAGGCCCCATGGCGGCGATCCGCGACCTCGATCCGGACTGCTGCTCTCCCCCCTTTGAAAAAGGGGGGCAGGGGAGATTTGTGCAGTGCCCGGCCAGGGCGAATGCCGGAGCAAATCGCTGCGCGATTCCCGGCCCCCGCGCAGCGCGCGGGGGCGCTCAAGCCGCCGCAAGCCTGCGGCTTGCAAGCGACGGCTTTCGCCCCCCTCAATCCCCCTTTTTCAAAGGGGGAAGCTGAAGCTTCGTCTCTGCGGCGTTTGCTGCCAGGCGGCCGCATGCCCACGTACGGGGCGCGCGTCATTGCGAATTCCCCAGCACCAGTTCCCGCGTCCGCACCGGCGGAGCGGCGTACGCCCCGTGGGTGGTCACCAGCGCGGCGCCGCCGGTGCCCAGGTGCGCCTGCACCATGCGGTTGACCAGTTCGATGCCCTCCAGATCGAGATTGGCGTAGGGCTCGTCCAGCAGCCACAGCGGCATCGGCGACAGCCACAGCCGCGCCAGCGACAGGCGCTTCCTCTGTCCCGCCGAGAGTTGCCGCGCCAGCGTGTCCTCGTAGCCGGCCAGGCCGACGCTGGCCAGCGCCTGCTCCGGCCGCCGTTCCTGGCGACGACCGTGCAGTCCGCACAGGAAGTTCAGGTTCTCCAGCGCGCTCAGGTCGGCCTTGAACGCGGGCAAGTGCCCGAGATAGGCGATCGCGCGCGCGCGCAGGGCGGTGCCGGTGCGGCGGCCGTCGATCTCCACCTCGCCGGCATCCGCGCGCAGCAGCCCGGCCAGCACCCGCAGCAGCGTGGTCTTGCCGGCGCCGTTGTCACCGCGTACCAGCAGCGCCTCGCCGGCCTCGACCGCGAAGTCCAGCGGACCGAACACGGCCGCGTCGTTGCGCGAGAAGCACAGGCCACGTGCGGCCAGCAGCGGCGGGGGGGCGGAAGCGGCGACGGGCATCTGAGGGTTGGAAGTGAGTGGAGAGGAGTGAGAAACGAGTAAGAGCAAGCGCTTCCCTCGGTCGCTCTTGACGGGGAAACACTCGTTTCTCACTCCTCCACACTCGTTTCTCGCCCTATTGTATCCAGTCGACGTACGGGTGCGGCGGCAACGAAGCCGGCCGCGTCGCGTCCATCCGCAGCCGCACCGGTTCGCCGCGCGGCCAGTGCAGCGTGCCGAGCTGGCCGAAGCGCCGCGCCAGCGCGTCGAGCGCGGGGACGTCGATGTCGAGCACGATCCAGCTCGGTTCGCGCCAGCTGCGGTCCGGCGCCGAGGCGAACGCGTGCACGCCTTTCCAGCCCTCAGCGTGGATCGCGGCGTACAAGCGTTCGTCGTCGGCGCGATTGACCTCCTCGGCGCGCGGCGCGGAATGCGGATTCCAGGCCGACAGCAGGCCGAAGCGTCGCGCCAGCGGGAATGCGCGTTCGATCTCCGGTGCCGGTTCGCCGATGTGGATCGCGTGCCAATGGCCGCGTAGCCGCCAGCGATAGATGGCGGCAAGATAGCTGCGCTGCAGTTCGGACAGCGTGTCGTCGTCGAGTGTCACGGCGGCGGTTAAACTCCGGATGGCTCCCCCCTTTGCAGGTTAGCGAAACGCGATGAAACCCGATACCAAGCTGCCGAAGGTCGGCACCACGATCTTCACGGTGATGTCGCAGCTGGCGGCCGAGCACGAAGCGGTCAACCTCGGCCAGGGGTTTCCCGACTTTCCGGTGCCGGCGCGGCTGGTGGAGGAACTCGACCGCGCCACGCGCGCGGGCCACAACCAATACGCGCCGATGACCGGAATTCCCGCCCTGCGCCAGGCGATCGCGGCCAAGACCGCGCGCGTGTACGGGGTGCGGCCCGATCCGGACGCCGAGATCACCGTCACCAGCGGCGCGACCGAGGCGATCTTCAACGCCGTGCAGGCGGTGGTGCGCGCCGGCGACGAGGTGATCGTGCTCGATCCGGCCTACGACAGCTACGAGCCGGCGATCGAGCTGGCCGGCGCGCGCGCGGTGCACGTGCCGCTGGATCCGCAGACGTTCGCGCCGGACTGGCAGCGCATCGGCGATGCGATCGGGCCCAAGACCAGCATGCTGATGATCAATTCACCGCACAATCCCTCCGGTGCGATGCTGTCGGCCGAAGACATGGACACGCTGGCCGACTTGCTGCGCGACAGCGGCGTCTGGCTGCTTTCGGACGAGGTCTACGAACACATCGTCTTCGACGGCGCGCGCCACGAGTCGGTACTGCGCCATCCGGAACTGCGCGCGCGCGCGTTCGTGGTGTCGAGCTTCGGCAAGACCTACCACTGCACCGGCTGGAAGCTGGGCTACTGCATCGCGCCGCCGGCGCTGTCGGCCGAGTTCCGCAAGGTGCACCAGTACAACGTGTTCTGCACCTTCGCCCCGGCCCAGCATGCGTTCGCGGCGATGCTGGAGGCGGAACCGGAGCACTACGAGCAACTGGGCGCGTTCTACCAGGCCAAGCGCGACCGCTTCCGCGAGCAGCTGCTGACCACGAAGCTGCGACCGTTGCCGGTCCCGGGCGGTTACTTCCAGTTGGTCGACTATTCCGCCGTCAGCGATCTCGACGATGCCGCCTTCTGCCGCTGGCTGACGCGCGAGCGGGGCGTGGCGGCGATCCCGCTGTCGCCGTTCTACGAAACGCCGCCGGCCGGCCAGCGCCTGGCGCGGCTGTGCTTCGCCAAGAACGCCGCGACCCTGGATGCCGCGATCGAGCGGTTGCAGCGGCTTTGACGGGATTGGTGATTCGTGATTCGTGATTTGTGATTCGCAAAAGCAATAATCTTGCCCTGCGGCGCTTACCAATCACCGGCCACCGATCGCCAACACCAATCACCAATCACCAATCACGAACCTTCACGGCTCTCCAATGAACAACCTGCGCATCTCCCTGGTCCAGGGCATCACCCGCTGGCGCGATCCGGCCGGTAACCGCGACTACTACGGCGACCTCATCGGTCCGCTGCACGGGATCACCGACGTGGTGATCCTGCCGGAAACCTTCACCAGCGGCTTCTCCAACGACGCCATCGACGAGGCCGAGACCATGGACGGGCCGACCGTTGCATGGATGCGTGAGCAGTCGGTCGCGCTGGACGCCGCGGTCACCGGCAGCGTGCAGCTGCGCACCGATGCCGGCGTGTTCAACCGCATGCTGTGGGCGACGCCGGACGGCGACCTGCAGTGCTACGACAAGCGCCACCTGTTCCGCTACGCGCGCGAGCACGAGCGCTACAGCGCCGGCCGCGAACGGCTCACGGTGGAATGGAAGGGCTGGCGGATCTGTCCGCTGGTCTGCTACGACCTGCGTTTCCCGGCGTTCGCACGCAATCGCTACGACGTCGAGCGCGCGGGTGCGCTCGACTACGACCTGCAGATCTATGTCGCCAACTGGCCGGCGGCGCGTGCCTACGCCTGGAAGACCCTGCTGCGCGCGCGCGCGATCGAGAACCTGTGCTACGTCGCCGGGCTCAACCGCGTGGGCCGCGACGGCAACGACATCGACTACGCCGGCGACAGCGCGGTGATCGACTTCCTCGGCCATGCGGTCAGTGAATCGACCGACGAGGAGGTCGTGACCACGACCACGCTGCTGGCGCAGGAACTCGCCGCATACCGTGAGCGCTTCCCGGCGATGCTCGACGGTGACGCGTTCGAGCTGAAGTAGGCGAAAGCGCCGCCCGGGCTACGGGTGTTTTCGCCGTTCTTCCAAACGACGACGGTGGGCTGAAGCCCACCCTGTGCCTATGCCTGGTATTCGCAATAGGGTGGGCCTTGGCCCACCGTTAGGCGTGCGCATCGCGATTCCGCCGTACAGACGGGGTAAGCCCGCAGGCACGTCTTGCCACCGTTTTTACGGAACATGCGGTTCACTGACGCTCCGGACGGATCGCGTCGCCCCATCGGGGGATGGGCATGACATTGAACGCACGGGCGTGCTGCCTGCTCCTGCTGCTCGGGCTGGCATCGGCGCTGTTTGCCGCGCAACGGGAGGCCCCGCCGCCTGCCAACGGTGGCGTGCTGCTGATCGACATCAAGGGCGGGATCGGCCCGGCCACCAGTGACCATGTGCGGCGCGGGCTGGAGCAGGCGGCAGAGGAAGGCGCGGGCGCATTGGTATTGCGCATCGACACCCCGGGCGGGCTCGATGCCGCCACCCGCGACATCAACCAGGCGATCCTGGCGGCCGAGGTGCCGGTGATTGCCTGGGTGGCACCGTCCGGCGCACGCGCCGCCAGCGCCGGCACCTACATCGTCTACGCCAGCCATCTCGCGGCCATGGCGCCGGCCACCGCGCTGGGCGCGGCGACGCCGGTCGCGCTGGGCGGAGGCGCGCCGCCGGGCGGCGCCGAGGACGACGGGGCGAAGCCCGACGACGGCCAGGAAGACGAGGGCCGGAACGAGGACGATGGGCCACAGGAGGACGCGCAGGAGCGCGCGCGTGGCGCCGGCTCCGCTTCCGAGCGCAAGGCCATCAACGACTCGGTAGCCTACCTGCGCAGTCTGGCCGAACTGCGCGGCCGCGACGTCGATTTCGCCGAGGAGGCGGTGCGCGATGCCGCCACCCTGACCGCGCGCCAGGCGCGCGCGCGCGGCGTCGTCGAGATCGTCGCCGCCGATCTCGACGCATTGCTCGCGCAGGCAGACGGCCGTGAAGTCGCGCTCGCCGGCGGCGCTGTCACGCTAGCGGTCGCCGGGGCATCCGTCACCGAAATCACGCCGGACTGGCGCGTCAAGCTGCTGTCGGTGCTCACCGAGCCCACGGTCGCCTACCTGCTGTTGCTGGTCGGTCTGTACGGACTGCTGTTCGAAGGCTACAGCCCCGGCGCGATCGTGCCCGGCGTGATCGGCGGCATCAGCCTGCTGTTGGGGCTGTATGCGCTGCAGGTGCTGCCGGTGAACTACGCTGGCGTCGCGCTGATCGTGCTCGGCGTGGCGCTGATGACCGCGGAACTGGCGGTGCCAAGTTTCGGCGCGCTTGGCATCGGCGGCTTGGCGGCGCTGATGGTGGGCTCGGTGATCCTGTTCGAGGACGCGCCCGGTTTCGGCGTGCCGGGCCGGTTGATCGCCTCGATCGGCGTCACCAGCGGCTTGGCGTTCATGGGCGTGCTGTGGCTGGCGGTGCGTGCGCGCCGCAGGCCGGTGGTCAGCGGCCGCGAGGAACTGGTCGGCCACGAGGCCGTCGCCGCCGATGATTTCTCCGGCCGCGGGCGGGTGCGCATCCGCGGCGAACTGTGGCAGGCCGATGCCGCCGGACCGGTACGCGCGGGACAGCGCGTGCGCGTGCTGGCGATCGACGGCCTGGTGTTGCGTGTCGCTCCGCTCGACGGCGGCGACGGACCAGACGAACGACTTTCCGAACCGAGCGAGGCCGCGTCATGAACCTGATCGCCCTGTTTCCCGTCATCCTGATCGTGGTGGTCGCGCTGTTCAGCGCGATCAAGATCCTGCGCGAGTACGAGCGCGGGGTGGTGTTCCAGCTCGGACGCTTCTGGAAGGTCAAGGGACCGGGCCTGATCATCCTGATCCCGGTGGTGCAGACGATGGAGCGGATCGACCTGCGCACCATCGTGATGGACGTGCCGTCGCAGGACCTGATCACGCGCGACAACGTCTCGGTGAAGGTCAACGCCGTGGTGTACTTCCGCGTGGTGGACCCGCAGAAGGCGATCATCAACGTCGAGCACTTCTACGACGCCATCAGCCAGCTCGCGCAGACCACGCTGCGCTCGGTGCTGGGCCAGCACGACCTGGACGAGTTGCTGTCCGAGCGCGACAAGCTCAACAACGACATCCAGACCATCCTCGACCAGCAGACCGACGCCTGGGGCGTGAAGGTCGCCAACGTCGAGATCAAGCACGTCGACATCAACGAGACCATGGTGCGGGCGATGGCGCGCCAGGCCGAGGCCGAGCGCCAGCGCCGCGCCAAGGTGATCCACGCCGAGGGCGAGCAGCAGGCCGCGCAGAAACTGGTCGAGGCGGCCAAGCTGTTGGGTGCGGACCCGCGCGCGATCCAGCTACGCTACCTGTCGACGTTGACCGACATCGCCGGCGACAAGAACTCGACGATCGTGTTCCCGCTGCCGATTGACTTCATCGAAACGCTGATCAAGCGTGGCGACGCTTCCTGATCCGGACGCGGAGGAACTTTCATGGGACAGTTCGCCGAGCAGGTCTATACCCGGCAGGAAGACATCGCGCGGATCGAAGCCAGCGCCACACAGCTGCACGACGAGGCCTGGGTGGCGCTGACGCTGGAAGACGGCGGCACCGTCGAGGGCGTGGTGGCGGTGCGGCCGGTCGTGCAGACCTTTCGCGACCCGCAGGGTCGGGAGGGGATCAATGCCGTGGTGCGCATCGACGACGCCGGGGATCAGGCCGTGGCGCATTACATCTGGCTCGATCGCATCCGCGAGATCCGGCACCTCGGAAGTTCCTAGGTGGTGGGCCGAGGCCCACCCTGTGCCCGGTATTCGCGACGGTGGCCCGAGGCCCACCCTATGGCCGGTATTCGCGACGGTGGGCCAAGGCCCACCCTATGGCTGGTATTCACGATACGGTTGGCCTTGGTCCGCCGTATGCGCATACGTGAGAGGGAGGTCGATAGACATGGTCGAGACGCAAGCGATCCTTCGCAAGTGGTCGGGGCGCATCCGGACAACCGATCGGCAGGCGTATGTCGCCTATGTCGTGGACACGGGAGCGGGGGACTACGAAAAGACACCCGGCAACCTCGGTTACCAGATCCTGCTCAGGGATCTGGGCAACGGGACCACGGAGGTGACGACGCTGAGCTGGTGGGAATCAATGGACGCGATCCGCCACTTCGCGGGTCCCGAGCCCGGGATTGCGCGCTACTACCCGGACGACGACCGGTTCCTGCTCGATCGCCCGGAGCATGTCGAGCACCACACTGTGGTTGCAGGGCAGGTCCACGCGGTGCGCGCGGCATCCTGAAGGCGGTGGATGTACTTCGAGGAGAGGTGTGCCGCTTACGAGCCATAGGCCCGCGCACGCATGAACGCCTCGGTGGGCCTTGGCCCACCGCACGGGGTTGCTTGGGAGAAATCAGCGGTTGCCGCTGCCACCGCCACCGCCGCGTGGCCCACGCGGTCCACGTGGGCCGGGACCGGCGCCGGCACCGGGACGGCGGTTGCCGCCGCTGCGCGGGCCGCGCGAACGGTCCCCTGCGGGCTTGCCCGCTCCCGGAGTGGCATGGTCGGAAGGGAAGTTCGGCGCGCTGTCGGGATGGCCATAGGGCTTGGCGGCCCGCGGATTGCGCTTCTTCCCGGGACCGCCCCCGGGGCCTCCGGGGCCGCGTCCCGGCCCCTGACCCTGGCCGGCCCCTTGCCCCGGTGGACGCTTCTTGCCGTAGGGCTTCTTCGGCCCGCGGCCGTCGGCGTTGCGATGGCCGCTCGGGCCGGTGTCCACGCCCTCGGGCACGTACCAGCTGCGGAACGCGGCCGGGTTGCCGTCCGGCAACGGCTTCGGTCCTTTTTGCGTCCGCTGCTTGAACGGCTTCTGCGACTGCTTGGCGGCCGACTCGCCGCTGACGGTCAGCCCGCCGTGCGGCTTGGCGCGCCCGCGGCCACGGCCGCGATCCTCGCGCACGTGGTCGAAGCGGCGCAGCTCGCGGCCTTCGTCCGCGCTGTCGTGGCCGTTGACGTAGGCGTTGCCGCGCGACTCCCGCGAGATATGCACGGTCGACTTGGCGGCCTTGCGCTGGCCGATGACCGGCTGCAGCGTCAGCGCCGGCGGCGGCCCCGCTTCGAGCTTCAGTTCGCGGCGCAGCGCTTCCACGCGCGTGGCGGGAAGCTCCTGCGACTGCCCGCGCAACAGCGGCTGCGGCAGCGTCACCGAACCGTAGCGCACGCGCTTGAGGCGGCTGACCTGGCAACCCTGCGATTCCCACAGCCGGCGCACCTCGCGGTTGCGGCCTTCCTTCACCAGCACCCGGAACCAGTCGTGCGAATCGGTGCCGCCGATGCGTTCGATCTCGTCGAACTTGGCAGGGCCGTCTTCCAGCGCCACGCCGCGGCTCAGGCGGTCGACGGTTTTCTCCGAGACGATCTCCTCGCCCTCCGGTGCACGCACGCGGCACACGTATTCGCGATCGAGTTCGTGCGAGGGATGCATCATCGCGTTGGCCAGCTCACCGTCGGTGGTCAGCAGCAACAGCCCGGTGGTATTGATGTCGAGGCGGCCGATGGCGATCCAGCGCGCGCCCTTGAGCGCGGGCAGCGATTCGAAGATCGTCGGCCGGCCCTCGGGATCCTCGCGGGTGGTCACTTCGCCCTCGGGCTTGTTGTAGAGCAGCACGCGTGCCGGCTCGGTCAGCGCGGTGGCGACGAAGCTGCGGCCATCGATCTCGATGCGGTCGCCGCTGCCCACGCTCATGCCGACCTGGGCGGTCTCGCCGTTGACCTTGACCAGGCCTTCGGCGATGCGCTGTTCCAGCGCGCGGCGCGAGCCGAGGCCGGCCTGCGCCAGCACCTTGTGGAGGCGTTCTTCCAGGCGCGCGGTGGTCGCGGCGCCATCGCCCTCGCGCTTGAGCGAAAGCTTGCGGCTGCCGCCCTTGTCTTTGCCGCCTTTGTCGTTGTGCTTGGGCTGTTCTTTCATCGTGTACTCCGTTCGCTGTCGCCGTCTTCGGCGAGGGCGGTGTCATTCGTATCGTTGTCGTGGGGGAGATGTAGCTCGTCGCCGGGTTCGGCGTCGGCGGCTGCGGTATCGGTCGCGTCGGGATCGGGGTCGGGAGCGGCCGCTTGCTCGGGTTCGGGATCGTCTTCGGTGTCGTCGCCGCTATCGCGGTCGGCATCGGCGTCGGCAGGTGCGTCCGGCACGGCTGCGGCTTCGGGTGCCGCAGCCGCATCGGCATCGACGGGCGCAGCGGCGTCGGGCGAAGCGTCGCTGTCGTTCGCGCCGTCGGTGCCATCGGCGTCCGCGCCATCCGCCCCGGTCGCGACGTCACCGACCGGCAGCGTCCCGTCGGCCGGCGCGGTGTCGGGATCGAACTTGAACTGCGGCTCCAGTTCGCCGAAGTCCTTCAGCTCCGACAGCGGCGGCAGTTCGTCGAGCCGCTTGAGCCCGAAATAGTCGAGGAACGCCTTGGTGGTGCCCAGCAGCTCCGGGCGGCCGGGGATGTCGCGATGGCCGACCACGCGGATCCACTCGCGCTCCTCCAGGGCCTTGATGATGTTGCTGTTGGTGGCCACGCCGCGCACCTGCTCGATCTCGCCGCGAGTGATCGGCTGGCGGTAGGCGATCAGCGCCAGCGTCTCCAGCGTGGCGCGGGTGTACTTGGTCTGGCGCTCGGTCCACAGGCGCGCGACCCAGGCATGCACGTCGGCCTTGACCTGGAAGCGCCAGCCGGAGGCGACCTCCACCAGCTCGACGCCGCGTTCGGTGCAATCGGCCTGCAGGGCTTCCAGGGCCTTCTCGACGCCGCCCTCGGGGGCCGGCTGGTCGAGCGGGAACAGGCCGCGCAGCTGCACCAGGGTGAGCGGCTGGCTGGACGCCAGCAGGGCGGCCTCGACGATGCGGTTGATCAGTGGTTGGTCCATGGAGACTCGTCAGGCACGGGTTCTAAGTTGTGGGTGGTGTTGCTGTCACGCGGTCCGCCGGATGTCCTTTCCCTTCCGCCGCTTCCAGCAAGTCGCCGCCGCGGCGGCGGGACATGGCGCCGGTCAGGGCGTGTCCGCGGCTTGCGGACCGGTCACGTCGTCTTCGTCGTCGAACTCGCTGGACAGCTCGACCGTGTCGTCGCCGCCGCTGTCGCGCGTGGCCAGCGACTTGACGTAGATCGGCGGCAGCGGCGGCCGCTCGCCGGGGCGGGGCGGCTCGGCCTGCTCCTGCACGATTTCGAGCAGGCGCTCCTTGGCCAGTTCCAGCAGCGAGAGCAGGGTGACCACCACGCCGAGCTTGCCTTCGCGCGGCTCGAACAGCGACTCGAAGCTGTGGAAGGCGCCGTCCTCCAGCCGGGTCAGCACCTCGCCCATGCGCTGGCGCACGCTGAGGGCGTCGCGCTTGATGGCATGGCCGGTGAACAGCTCGGCGCGCTTGAGCACGTCGTGCAGGGCCATCAGCATCTCGCGCAGTTCCACCGGCGGCGGCTCCCGCACCGCGGTGCGATCCGGCAGTGCGGCCGCGACCGGGCTGGTGTCGCGATCCATCCGCGGCAGTGCGTCGACGTCTTCGGCGGCCTGCTTGAAGCGTTCGTACTCCTGCAGCCGGCGCACCAGCTCGGCGCGCGGGTCGTCTTCCTCGCCTTCCTCGCTGGGCGGCCGCGGCAGCAGCATCCGCGACTTGATCTCGGCCAGGATCGCGGCCATCACCAGGTACTCGGCCGCCAGCTCGAAGCGCAGGTCCTGCATCACCCCGATGTAGTCGACGTACTGGCGCGTGATCTCGGCGACCGGGATGTCGAGGATGTCGAGGTTCTGCCGCCGTATCAGGTATAGCAGCAGGTCGAGCGGGCCTTCGAAGGCCTCGAGGATGATTTCCAGCGCATCCGGCGGGATGTACAGGTCCTGCGGGATCTGCAGCACCGGCTGCCCGTGCACGACCGCCAGCGGCATTTCCTGCTGCTGCGGGTGCGGCGGCATCGGCTGGGCGTCTTCCGCAACGGGCACGGCGTCGGGAGCGTCGGATATGGCTTGTATCATTCGCGGTGCGGCCCCCTCCGGGCCTGCAGGAACTGCGGATGGCACACGAACGTCGCGTGCCGGATCTTGCCTGTTCACGGTGCCGGGCGGCGCTGCGTCCGTTCCGTATCTCCGGATCGGGGCCATCACGACATCGGCCGGATACCACATGCGACGGCCGCCGCGGCGTGTTGCGGCGATGACGGCGGAAAAGGCATCGGGCGGGCCGGGCGGGGGCAGCGATTCGGGCGTCGGCGTCGACGGCCGCTGCATTCCGGCCTGTAACTGCCAGTTAGGTTACGGGCTTGCTCGGCGGCTGTCCAGCGGCCGCGCACCGCGGGCCCGCTACAATTCATCCTTCTTCCGGATCGAGGACGCGCGGGCATGTGGTACGCAATCGAGGGCCATGACGGCGACGACGTGCTGGCGCTGCGCCGGCAGGCCCGGGCACGGCACCTGGCACGGCTGGAGGCGCTGCGCGACGCCGGGCGGCTGCTATTGGCCGGCCCGTGCCCGCGTACCGACGCCGAGGACCCGGGCCCGGCTGGTTTCAGCGGCAGCATCGTGATCGCCGAGTTCGCCTCGCTCGACGAGGCCCGCTGCTGGGCCGATGCCGACCCCTACGTCGAGGCCGGCGTCTACACCCGGGTCGACGTGCGGCCGTTCCGACCGGTGCTGCCGTGAGCGGCCCGGCCGGCGCCTTGCCGCGCGAGCAGCGCGCACCCGCCATCCGCGCCGCGCTCGAGGCGGCGTTCGCGCCCGACCGGCTCGAGATCCGCGACGACAGCCACCGCCATGCCGGCCATGTCGGCGCACAGGACGGGCGCGGGCACTTCCACGTCGAGATCGTCAGTGCCGCCTTTGCCGGCATGACGTCGATCCAGCGCCATCGCGCGGTCTATGCCGCGCTGGGGCCGCTGATGACCACCGACATCCACGCATTGCAGATCCGCGCGCTGGCGCCGACAGAACCGGAATAGGCCGGTCGGCGCACCTGCCATCCGGCGCATCCCACCGGAATACCCCGGTCCGGCGGTGTCTTCCCTCCCGTGGTTCCGTGACCCATTCCGCCGCGGCCTGCATTCGCCGCTGAAAACGATTACATTCTCGCTTCGAACCGCCGAGCCGTGGAGGGCAGTGGAGGTGACGGCATGATGAGACATTCCGCGATCGAATACGGGCTGGCGTTGCTGTTCGCCGCGGCCTTCGTCCTGACCACGGGACCCGCGGCCGCGCAGCGCAAGGCGCCGCCGCGCAACGTGGTCTTCATCCTCAGCGACGACCACCGCTACGACTTCATGGGTTTCATGGACGGCGCGCCCGAATGGCTGGAGACGCCGGCGCTGGACCGCATGGCCGCGGGCGGCGCGCACGTCGAAAACGCATTCGTCACCACCTCGCTGTGCTCGCCGAGCCGCGGCTCGATCCTGACCGGCCAGTACGCGCATCGGCACGAGATCGTCGACAACACCTCGCCGATCCCTGAGGGCACGCGGTTCTTCCCGGAATTTCTGCAGGACGCCGGCTACCGCACCGCCTACGTCGGCAAATGGCACATGGGCGAAGTGGACGATGCGCCGCAGCCGGGCTTCGACCATTGGGTCAGCTTCCAGGGGCAGGGCGTCTATTACGACCCGGTGCTGAACATCAACGGCAAGCGCGCACGGGAGCAGGGCTACACCACCGACCTGCTGACCGAACATGCGCTCGACTGGCTGAAACGGCACCAGGCGCAGGAGCCGGACACGCCGTTCTTCCTGTACCTGTCGCACAAGGCGGTGCACGCGGAGTTTTCACCTGCGCAGCGCCACCAGGGCCGCTACAAGGACCAGCCGATCCCATATCCGCCGACCATGGCCGAGAGCGAGAACCGCGACAAGCCCGACTGGGTGCGCGCGCAGCGCAACAGCTGGCACGGTGTCGATTACATGTACCACGGCGACATGGAGTTCGACGGGTTCTACCGCGCCTACACGGAAACCCTGCTGGCGCTGGACGAGAGCGTCGGCCAGGTGCTCGATTACCTGGAGGAAGCCGGCCTGGCGGACTCGACCCTGGTGGTCTACATGGGCGACAACGGCTTCCTGCTCGGCGAGCATGGCCTGATCGACAAGCGCAACGCCTACGAGGAGTCGATGCGCGTGCCGATGCTCGCCTGGGCGCCGGGCTTCATCGCGCCCGGATCGACCATCGCGCCGATGGTGCGCAACATCGACATCGCGCCGACCCTCCTGGAACTGGCGAACGCCCGCTCACCGGTCGCGATGGACGGGCGCTCGGTGCTGCCGCTGCTGCGCGGCGAGCCGGTAAGCTGGCCGCTGGAGATGCTGTACGAGTACTACTGGGAAGACGCGTTCCCGCACACGCCGACGGTGTTCGCGCTGCGCGACCAGCGCTACAAGTACGTCTACTACCACGGCGTCTGGGACAGCGACGAGTTGTACGACCTCGAGGCCGATCCGGAGGAGCGCCGCAACCTGATCCGCGATCCGGCCCACCAGGCGCGTGCGGCGGCGATGAAGGACCGCATGTGGGACCTGCTGCAGGAGACCGACGGCATGCGCATCCCGCTGAAGCGGGCGGGCAAGTGGCGGGCCGACCAGCGGAGACCGGAATGAAGCACATGAGCCGACGATTCGATCGATCCGGAGCGAGCGGCGGCATCCCGCGTTCGCAATGGTTGCCGGTGCTGGCCGCGGTTGCGGCGGCGGCGTTCCTGATCGGCTGGCTGGCGACGGCGCGCGGGCCGGACGCGGCCGCGCCGCCGGCCGACGTCGCCGCACCGGAAGGCATGATCTACGTGCCGGGCGGGACGACGCGGATCGGTGCCGAAGACGGTACGCCGGCCGAGCAGCCGGTGTTCGACGCACAGGTCGCGCCGTTCTTCATGGACGTCCATCCGGTGACCGTTGGCGAGTTCCGCGCCTTCGTCGAAGCGACAGGCCACGTGACCGAGGCCGAACGCCTCGGCGATGCCGGCGTCTACGACCCGGACACCGGCGGCTGGCAGCTCCTGCCCGGCGCCGACTGGCGCCGGCCGATGGGACCGGGGGCGTCGCCGGCGCCCGACGATCACCCCGTCACCCAGGTGTCGTGGAACGATGCCGTCGCCTACGCGGAGTGGGCCGGCAAGCGGCTGCCGACCGAGATCGAGTGGGAGCATGCCGCGCGCAACGCGCGCAACGCGGACGGCCCCTACCCCTGGGGCGATGCGCTGGTCGAGGACGGCGAGCATCGCGCGAACACCTGGCAGGGCCCGTTCCCCGGCGGCAACACCGGCGAGGACGGCCACCTGTTCACTTCTCCGGTCGGCGCCTACGGCGCCACCGAGCTGGGCCTGACCGACATGGGCGGCAACGTCTGGGAGTGGACTGCCGACTGGTTCCGCCCCTACGCCGAACGCGACCGGTCGTTCACGCCGGATGCGAGCAGCGAGAAGGCCCAGCGCGGCGGTTCGTTCCTGTGTCACGTCAGCTATTGCCACGGCTATCGCGTGTCCGCGCGCAGCCGTTCCACGCCGGACACGGCGCTGTTCCACGTCGGATTCCGGCTGGTGCAGGACCTGGACGCACGCGCCCCGTAGGAGCGCGTCATGCGCGCGATGCCGCGGGCACTTGCGCCGCCGGCGAATTCCACTGACCGGGGCGCCTGCCGGTCCGGAATCACGGCATCGACCGGATCCTGCCGGCACCCGCGGCATCGCGCGCATGGCGCGCTCCTACGGAGGTGGCCGGCAAAGCAGCGAGATGCGGCGTGATGGTCGCCCGGCGGCATGGACCGAACTCGCGACCCGGCGTCACACGGGTCGAAATACCGGCCGTCGAAGAGTCCGTGCCGTCACAATCAGCCCGTTCTGGCCAACCGCGATAGGTTCGGGGAGCGATTGATCTTGGCCCGAGACTTCTCCCACCGCGTCCTAACTTATGTTGTCCTGCAACATGAAACCGGTTGTGAAAACGATTACAGTCCGGCGCAGGCCGACGTAGCCGTGGAGGGTGGGTGAGCGTCACGATCAAAGATGTCGCACGTGAAGCCAACGTTTCGGTTGCCACTGTCTCGCGGGCGCTCAACGGACACGACAACGTGGCCGAAGAGGTGCGCCAGCGTGTGCTCGGTGTCGCCGATCGCCTGCGCTACAGCCCGCACCACGCCGCCCGCAGCCTCAGCAGCCGCCGTACCCAGACCATCGGCGTGGTGCTGCCGGACCTGTACGGCGAGTTCTTTTCCGAGCTGATGCGCGGCATCGATGTAGTCGCGCGCGAGCGCGGGCTGCACCTGCTGGTCTCCAGCTACCACGGCGATCCGGAGGAGCAGGGCGCCGCGCTGCGCGCCATGCGCGGCCGGGTGGACGGGCTGCTGGTGATGTCGCCGTTCGTCGGCGAGCGCGGCTTCCTCGAACGCAGCCTCACGCCCGTGCTGCCCGCGGTGCTGATCAACAGCGGCGACGCCGAGGACCATCCCGTGATCCGCGTCGACAGCTACGGCGGCGCCCGGGCGATGGTCCGCCACCTGGCCGAGGCCGGCCATCGCCGCATCGCTTTCATCGCAGGCCCGGACGGCAACTTCGACGCCCGCGAACGCCTGCGCGGCTATCGCGACGCCCTGGCCGAGAGGCTGCCCGAAGCTGAGCCTTGGGTGTTGCCCGGCGACTTCGATGAGGCCTCCGGCCATCGCGCCGGGCGTGAACTGCTGGCGGCCGATGCGCGCCCGGATGCGGTGTTCGCGGCCAACGACATGATGGCGCTGGGCTGCCTGTTCGCCTTCAGCCAGGCCGGCGTGCGCGTCCCCGACGACATCGCGCTCGCCGGCTTCGACGACATCCCGCTGGCGCGCTACGTGCATCCGGGCCTCACCACCATGCGGGTGGATATCGCCGAGCTCGGCGGTGCGGCGCTGCGCGCGTTGCTGCAGGGAGACGGCAACGCGAGCGTGACGGCGCTGGTGCCGGAGCTGGTGGTTCGCGAATCCAGCCGGGCGTCGCGTGGCTGACGGCAAGGAGCCGCTTTTTATTTCCGTGCGGATGTAAACGATTTCACGCGACATAGATCTTGCTGACTTGCCGATAACCGAGTGCCTGGGGAGGAACCGATGAACAAGTCCAACGCCACCGTACGCAAATGCAATCGCACGCTGCTCAGTTGCGCGCTGGGCGCGTGCCTGGCCATGGCCGCGCCCGCCGTCCTGGCGCAGTCGACCGCGGCGACACTGCGGGGGCAGGTATCGGTAGATTCGGCGCCGGCCGGCGACGCGCGCATCACCGCGACCAATCTGGCCACCGGCCTCAGTCGCAGCGTCCAGGCCGGTGCCAACGGCAGCTACAACCTGGCCGGCCTGCCGCCCGGGACCTATCGCGTCGACGTGACTGCGGACGGGCAGGCCAGCTCGCGCACGGTGTCCTTGCAGGTGGGCCAGACCGCCACGCTGAACCTCGGCGTGGGCGGCGTTGCCGAGACCGGGCCGCAGGAAGCGACGGACCTGGAAGCGATCACGGTGACCGGAACGCAGCTGTTCGAAACCCGGACTTCCGAAGTCGCCACCTACGTCTCGCAGAAGCAGATCGAGGCGCTGCCGCAGAGCTCGCGCAACTTCCTCGGCTTCGCCGACATCGTGCCGGGAATCGTCGTCAATCGCTCCGGCGTCGATGAGACGGTTTCACTGCGAAGCGGATCCCAGATTTCCAACGCGGTGAACGTGTTCATCGACGGCGTGGGTCAGAAGGATTACGTGCTCAAGGGCGGCGTCACCGGACAGGACTCGACTGCCGGCAATCCATTCCCGCAATTGGCGGTCGCCGAGTACAAGGTCATCACGTCCAACTACAAGGCCGAATACGACCAGCTCAGCAGTGCGGCGATCACCGCGGCCACCAAGTCCGGCACCAACGAGTTTCAGGGCAGCTTCTTCTGGGACTACACCTCGGACGAATGGACGGCTCGTACGCCTGCCGAAATAGAAGACGGCAGCCGGGAGGAAAGGAACGCGGAACAGTATGGCGCTTCGTTCAGTGGTCCGATCATTCGCGACCAACTGCACTTCTTCGTCACCTACGAGGGCAAGGAAATCATGCGCCCGCGCCACCTCGTTCCCGGGCGCGATATTCTGGTCGAGGAACTGCCGGATCAACTCCAAGAGTTGGCGCGCAACACGACCAGTTCGCCGTTCAACGAGGACCTGTGGTTCGGCAAGCTCAGCTGGACGCCGGGCGATGCCCACCTGTTCGAGTTCACCGCCAAGCGGCGCGAGGAAGGGCAGCTGAACGTCCCCGCCAGAGGGGTCTCCGAATACGGTACGACCCGCAATGGCGAAGAAACGCGCCTGGACCTGCGCCACCAGTACAGCGCCGACAACTGGCTCAATGACGCGCACGTCACGTACGAGGATGCGACCTTCGGCCCGCGCCCGGCGACGATCGCGCCAGGTTACAACCTGCGGATTCCGAAGGAAGGGCAGGAGCAAGAGAACAACCCCGAGATGGATGTCGTACTCAATGCCGGCGGCGGCCCCGACCAGCAGGACAAGGGACAGAAGGGCTATGCCTTCCAGAACGACTTCACTTGGTTCGGTTTCGAGGGCCACACCATCAAGGCCGGTATCAAGTACAAGAAGATCGATGTCAGCGCGATCCAGCGCCAGCCGCCCAACCCGCAGTTCCGCTACGACATGAACCAGAGTTTCACGGTGCCGTACGAAGTGGAATTCACCGGCTCAGGGCTAGGGACCGCCGGTCCGGTCGAGTCCGAGAACAGCCAGCTCGGCGTTTACATCCAGGACGACTGGGAGGTCAACGACCATCTGACCCTGAACCTCGGCATCCGTTGGGACTACGAGAAGACGCCGAGCTTCGAGGATCACATTACGCCGCCTGACGTGGTCGAGGCGCTGCGGAATTACGCTCCGATCAACAGCCCCGGTGTCGACTACGACTACAACGACTTCATCAGCACGGGCAACAATCGCAGTGCGTTCAAGGACGCCTGGCAGCCGCGGGTCGGCTTTTCCTATGACATCAACGCCGATCAGCGGCACGTGATCTTCGGCGGTGCCGGCCGTGCCTACAACCGCAACCAGTTCGACTTCATGGCGCGCGAGAGCTACGGGCTGGCGTTCCAGAGCTACACCTACAAATTCAACACGCCGGGCCATGACTGCACTACATCGACACCGGCAACCTGTCTGGAATGGGACCCAGCGTATTTCGATCAGGAGGTGCTGGATGCGCTGGCCGCAGGAAACCCCAATCGTGGCACTCAGGTCGTATTGATCGACAACGAGATCAAGACGCCGTACTCCGACCAGTTCAGCCTCGGCATGCGCAATGCGTTCTCGATGTTCGGGCACGACTGGAACTCGACCACGACCCTGCTGCACGTGCTCAGCCACGACGGCATCATTTTCTCGACCGGAAACCGCCGCGAGGGCGGCGCCTATTTCGAACCGGGCTGGAGCCGCGGCAACCTGCCGCCCGCCGACCTGCCCGGCTTCGGACGCCTGAACATCGGCCGCAATGGTGTCGAGACGCGCTTGAATTCGCTGCTGCTGTCGCTGGAGAAGCCCTACACGCAGGACTCCGGCTGGAGTACCACGATCGCCTACACCTACAGCGACGCCAAGGAGAACCGCGCCGGCCACGACTCGTTCTCGTTCGATTATCCGAGTCTGGACGACGTGGCGTTTACGCGCTCGATCGGTGTGGCGAGACATCGCCTTGTGGCGACCGGCGTCTATGACCTCGGGGCCGGCATCACGCTGTCCGGTAAGTTGACGGCGGAGACACCGAGGGCGATCAATTCCTCCAACTGCATCGAAGTGGACACTCGGAACTGTTTCTTCGACCCGTACTTCCCCAATACCACGATTGGCTTCAAGCAGTTCGACTTGGCCGTGCATAAGAGCTGGGACACCGGGACCAAGCTGTCGCCGTGGGCACGTGTCGATGTGCTCAACGTCTTCAACTGGCGCAACTGGATCAGCTATGAAAGCAACCGCGGCAGCGGCCGCGATCCGACGGATCCGGACAGCGTGGCCAAGCCCAATCCCGACTTCGGCGAACGCAACGGCCTGGCGATCGCCTATCCGACGCGGACGCTGAAGATCTCCATGGGCTTCAACTGGTAAGGGCGTACTCCGCAGGGGGCGGAGGGATGTCCGAGCACGTAGCAGCATGTTCCAGACGACAACAAGAGAACCCCCCTGTAAACGACTGATCGAGGGCATTCCCCCATGAAACATTCCCCCGTTCCATCGAAGAAAATCTCCCGCTCGCTACTCAGCTGCGCGCTGGCAGGTTGCCTGGCGCTCGCCGCCCCTGCTGCCCTGGCGCAGGCCACCTCCGCGACCCTGCGCGGTCGCGTCCTGACCGACTCCGAGCCGGCCGCGGGCGCGCAGGTCACCGCGACCAACGTCAACACCGGCCTCAGCCGGAGCGTGCAATCGACCGCCGCGGGCGGCTACAACCTCGCCGGCCTGCCGCCGGGTACCTATCGCGTGCAGGTGACCGCAAACGGGCAGGCCACGACCGAGACCGTGACCCTGCAGGTCGGCCAAACCGCCACCCTGAACCTCGGCGTCGGCGGTGTCGAAGAGGCCGCCCCGGCCCCCGAGGCCACCGAACTGGAGACGGTGACGGTGACCGGCACCATGCTGGCCGAGACCCGGACGTCCGAGATCGCGACCTACGTGTCGCCCAAGCAGATCGAGGCATTGCCGCAGGGCACGCGCAACTTCCTGGCCTTCGCCGATACCGTGCCCGGCGTGCAGTTCGTGCAGGACGCGAACGGCAATACCCGGCTGCGGTCCGGCACGCAGAGCGCCAGCAACGTCAACGTATACATCGACGGCGTAGGGCAGAAGAGCTACACGCTGCCCGGCGGCGTGGCGGGGCAGGATTCCACGCGCGGCAACCCGTTCCCGCAATCGGCGATCGGCGAGTACAAGGTCATCACCCAGAACTACAAGGCCGAGTTCGACCAGATCAGCAGCGCGGCGGTCGTCGCAGCGACCCGCTCGGGCACCAACGAGTTCGAAGGCAACTTCTTCTGGGACCACACATCCTCGGACTGGCGCAAGGCAACGCCAGCCGAAGAGGAGGATGGCGAGAAGACCTATTCCAAGGAGGAGCAGTACGGCGCCTCGCTTGCCGGACCGATCATTCCAGACCGGTTGCACTTCTTCGTTGCCTACGAGGCAAAGGATTACGTGACGCCGAAGACGGTGGAGCTCGGGCAAGAGGGTCGCTACGACGTCGACGACGTGCCGGACGAGTTGCTGGCGCAGCTCGGGCCGACGAATTCTCCGTTCAACCAGGACATGTACTTCGGCAAGCTGAGCTGGTCGATCAACGACTCCAACTTTCTGGAATTCACGGCGCAGGTGCGCGAGGAAGAGGAGATCATCGGGGTTGGCGATCAGAACGCACCGGAACGGGCGGTGTCGAATGCGAACGAGGTGACGCGATACGATCTGCGGTACCAGTTCAACAGCGAGCGCTGGCTCAACGATGCGCACGTCACTTTCGAGGACACCACTTTCGCGCCGCGAGGCGTGTCTCCGGAAGTCGGCTACGGTCTGCGGGTCTCCGACCTGTCACCGAACGAACGCCAGCAGACGGAGACGATCCTCAACGTCGGCGGCAATCCCAACAATCAGGACAAGGGGCAGCGCGGCTGGGGCTTCCAGAACGATCTGACCTTCTTCGGCTGGGAGGGGCACACCCTCAAGATGGGCGTCAAGTACAAGGACGTCGAGGTCGAGGCCACCGAGCGGCACTTCTCCAATCCGCAGTTCTACTACGACATCGGCGTCAGCACCGAACAGCCCTACCAGGTGGAGTTTGGTGTCGGCATCCCGGGCACCTCGGAAGGCTTCACCACCTCCAGCAACAAGCAGTTCGGCATCTACATCCAGGATGACTGGGAAGTCAACCAACACCTCACCCTGAACCTCGGCGTGCGCTGGGACTACGAGGAGACACCGACGTACGAGGACTATGTGACGCCGGCGGCGGTCGCAGATGCGTTGCGCGCCTGGCCGAACCTGCAGGGCCCGAATGTCGACTACGACATCGAGAACTACATCAGCGACGGCAGCAACCGCGACGCCTTCAAGGGCGCGTGGCAGCCGCGGGTGGGCTTCTCGTACGACGTCAACGCCGATGAGCGTTTCGTGGTCTTCGGCGGCGCTGGCCGCGCCTACGACCGCAACCTGTTCGACTACCTGCAGGTCGAGGTCAACCGTGCGTCGTTCGCGCGCTACAACGCATTCTTCGTCGAGGACGACGGCCAATGCAGGAACGAAGCGGGCTGCATCACGTGGGATCCGGCGTACTACGATCCTGACGTACTGGCAGACCTCGCTCAGACGCTGACGACCGGGCGCGAGTGGTACCTGAACAACAATGACCTGAAGGTTCCCTACTCGGACCAGTTCAGCCTCGGCGTGCGCAACATATTCGAGATGTTCGGCCACGAATGGAACAGCGAAGTTACGGTCTCGCACGTGCGCAGCCATGATGGAATCGTGTTCCGGCTCGGCAATCGCCGGGAGGACGGCAGTTTCTTCGAGAATCCGGGCGACACCTCGGGGGCGCCGTGGGGCTTCGCCTCGCCGGTCGGCAACATCCTGCTGGTCGACAACATGGCGGAGACCAAGACCAACTCGCTGCTGCTTAAGCTCGACAAGCCCTTCAGCGAGGACTCCGGCTGGGGCACGACGTTCGCCTATACCTATACCGACGGCGAGCAGAACATCCCGCCCGAGGGCTGGCCCGAGATTTTCTCGCGCCCGGACACCGACCACGTCGGCTGGCTGCCCGCGCGCAATGTCGCCGAGCACCGCTTCGTCGGCACGGCTATCTGGGACGGGCCATGGGGCATCACCTGGTCGGGCAAGCTGACGCTGGAAAGCCCCAAGCGCCAGATTTCGGAAAATTGCCTCGCGGGGCCGAATCTGTGCCAATGGGATTCCTTCACCCCCGACGGTACGATCGGACTCAAAAGGTTCGACCTTGCGGCGACCAAGACTTGGGATACCGGCACAGACATCAACTTCTACGTCCGCGCCGATCTGCTCAACGTGTTCAACTGGCGCAATTGGAGAGCTTTCGAGGACTACTGGGGCGATGTCGATGACGGACCCAATCCTGATCTTGGCGCCCACAGACTCGACATTTATGAGCCGATGCGCTCGTTCAAGCTCTCCTTCGGCGTGAACTGGTAAGCCTTGCTCCGCCGGCCGCCCTCGCAAGCGGGCGGCCGATTTTTTTTAAACTGCCCGTGTAAACGATTACAGAAAGGTTGTCATGATACGAATCGGTCGACGTTGCTGGATTCCCGCCTGCCTGGCCCTGCTGGGCCTGGCGCTGCTCGGCGGCTGCAAGCGGGAGGCGCCCGAGGTCGAGCCGCCGCGTCCCGGACCGATCGCGCAGGTGCCCGAACCCGAGCCGGAACCGCGGCCGGAGGACGCCGAGCCGGCGGGTCCGCCGGAACTGACGCCGCTGTTCCGCGACATCGAGAAGCGCACGTTCCAGTTCTTCTGGGACACCACCAACGAACTGAACGGACTGACGCCGGATCGTTTTCCGTCGCGCCCGTTCTCCAGCATCGCCGCGGTGGGCTTTGCGTTGACCGCCTATCCGATTGGGCTCGAGAACGGCTGGATCAGTCGCGAGCAGGCGGTGGAGCGCACGCTGACCACGCTGCGGTTCTTCCGCGACGCGGAGATGGGCCCCCAGGCCGAGGGCCGCACCGGCTACAAGGGGTTCTACTACCACTTCATCGACATGGACGACGGCCACCGCTACGAGCCGTGGGTGGAACTATCGAGCGTTGATACCGGCCTGCTGATGATGGGCGTGCTGTTCGCGCAGAGCTACTACGACGGCGACGGCGAGCGCGAGCAGGAGATCCGCGAGATCGCCGACGAGTTGTACCGGCGCGTGGAGTGGCCGTGGCTGCAGCAGCGGCCGCCGCTGATCTCGATGGGCTGGTATCCGGGGCGCGGGTTCATCCAGCACGACTGGACCGGCTACGACGAGGCGATGCTGGTCTACATCCTGGCGCTGGGCTCGCCCACGCACCCGGTCGAGCCCGAGGCGTGGGAGGCGTGGACGCGCACCTACGAGGAGAGCTGGGGCGTGTTCCAGGGCCAGGAGTACCTGAGCTTCGCCCCGCATTTCGGCCACCAGTACTCGCAGACCTGGGTGGATTTCCGCGGCATCCGCGACGCCTACATGCGCGAGCGCGGGATCGACTATTTCGAGAACAGCCGCCGCGCCACCTACGCGCAACGCCAGTACGCGATCGAGAACCCGATGCGGTGGAAGGACTACGGCGAGAACGTGTGGGGGCTGACCGCGAGCGACGGCCCGCAGCGCACCGACCAAGAGTACGAGGGCGAAGAGCGCCAGTTCCGCCACTACAGCGCCCGCGGCGCCGGCCTGCGCGTGGCCTTCGACGACGGCACCATTGCGCCCACGGCGGCGGTGGCCTCGATCGCGTTCGCGCCCGAGATCGTGATTCCGGCGACCGAGGAGATGCACCGGCGCTACGGCGAGCACCTGTTCTCCAGCTATGGCTTCCTCGACGCGTTCAATCCCAGTTTCGGCTACGACGTGCCGCTGAAGACCGGACGCATCGTGCCCGACATGGGCTGGGTGGCCAGCGATTACATCTCCATCGACCAAGGGCCGATTTTGGCGATGATCGCCAACTACCGCAACGAGTTCGTCTGGAAGGTCATGCGCAAGAACCCGTACATCCGCGAAGGCCTGCGTCGCGCCGGCTTCACCGGGGGCTGGCTGGAGGAGGCCGCGCAGGCGGAGGCGGGTGCCTCCGGGGAGGAGGGCAACGAACCGGAGGCAGAGGGTGGCGACCGCGTGGACGAAGAGGCGGCCGAAGCGGCGCCGCCGCCAGAGGCGCGGCCGCAGTAGGCTGTGGCGATGCTGTCGAAGCCGACAATGTGTTGCCACCAGCGCCGTACCGTAGGAGCGGCTTCAGCCGCGACCGCGCCGGGCGGCAGCATCGGTTCCCGCATCGATGAACGCGCCGCCGCGCGTTGCGAAGGGAAACTGCGGTGGACACGGTCGGCCGTCGGCTCGGTTGTGCCTGTCGGGCATTTTCGCGGCCTGTCGCGGCTGAAGCCGCTCCTACAGGGGGTGCTGCTGCTGGCAGTGCTGTGCGGCTGCGCGCGCACGACGGATCAGACCGTGATCCGGTTCTGGGCGATGGGGCGGGAAGCGGAGGTGGTGTCGGAGTTGATCGCCGATTTCGAGCGCGAGAACCCGGGGATCCGCGTGCGCGTGCAGCAGGTGCCGTGGACCTCGGCGCACGAGAAGCTGCTGACGGCGTTCGCCGCGGATGCGCTGCCGGACCTGTGCCAGCTCGGCAACACCTGGGTGCCGGAATTCGCGGTGCTGGGCGCGCTGGAGCCGCTGCAACCCTACGTCGGCAGGTCCGCCGTGGTGGAGCAGGGCGATTACTTCGAAGGCATCTGGAACACCAACGTCATCGACGGACAGCTGCTCGGTGTGCCCTGGTACGTGGATACGCGGCTGCTGTTCTATCGCAAGGACATTCTGGCCGACGCCGGCTTCGATGCGCCGCCAAGCTCCTGGGACGAGTGGGAGGCGGCGATGGCCGCGGTCGAGCGCGAGGTCGGCCCCGGGCGCTACGCCGCGATGCTGCCGCTCAACGAATTCGAACAGTTGCTGTCGCTGGGTCTGCAACAGGATGATCCACTGTTGCGCGACGACGCCACCCGCGGCAACTTCCGCAGCGACGGCTTTCGCCGCGCGCTGGCCTTCTACGCCAACACTTTCGAACAGGGCTGGGCGCCGCCGATGTCGGAGACGCAGATTTCCAACGTCTGGGACGAGTTCGGGCGCGGTTTCTTCACGTTCTACGTCTCCGGCCCCTGGAACATCCGCGAGTTCCGCAACCGCCTGCCGGCGGACGTGCAGGACGACTGGAGCACGGCGCCGCTGCCGGGACCAGACGGCCCGGGCGCGGGCATCGCCGGCGGTACCAGTCTGGTGATCTCGCGGCAGTCGGAACACAAGGCCGAGAGCTGGAAGCTGATCGAGTTCCTGTCGCGCCCCGATATCCAGCAGCGTTTCCATGCCCTGATCGGCAACCTGCCGCCGCGGCGCAGTACCTGGGAATATCCGGAGCTGCAGCAGGACGAGTACGCGCAGGCCTTCCGTGATCAGCTCGAACGGGTGAAGCCGACGCCCAAGGTGCTGGAGTGGGAGCGGATCATGCAGGAGATGCGCCTGGCCAGCGAACGCGTGGTGCGTGGTGGCCTGTCGCAGGATGCGGCGGTGCGCCAACTTGATGCGCGCGTCGATGCGCTGCTGGAGAAACGCCGCTGGGTGCGCGAGCAGGGCGCCGCGCCATGAAGGCCCATCCTACTGTCGTGTGCGGTTCCGGGGGCCGCCCGCACCGTCATCCCGGCGGAAGCCGGGATCCAGCTCGCTCCGGTCCGGCCATAAGCTGGATCCCGGCTTTCGCCGGGATGACGGGTCGTCGGCATCTCGCCGGAACGGTCTCGCCGCCGCCGGAGGCATGGCGTCATGCGCGCTAGTCTTGCCGGCTGGATGTTCGCTGCGCCGGCGCTGGTGGTGCTGGGCGTGTTCTTCGCCATCCCGGTCGCCTCAGCGCTGCTGCTCAGCCTGACCGACTTCGATCTCTATGCGCTGGCCGACCTGGACAACCTGCGGTTCGTGGCGTTGGACAACTACCTCGAGCTGCTGCGCACGCCGCTGTTCTGGAAGTCGCTGGGCAACACCGCGTACTTCGTCGTCGTCGGCGTGCCGCTGTCGATCGCGGTGTCGCTGGGCGCGGCGATGCTGCTCAACGCCAGGGTGGCGCGTTTCAAGCCGCTGTTCCGCACCGCACTGTTCGCGCCGGTAGTGACCACGCTGGTCGCGGTAGCGGTGATCTGGCGCTATCTGTTCCACACCAGCTACGGCCTGGTGAACTGGGCGCTCGGCCACGTCGGCATCGCACCGGTCGACTGGCTGGGCGATCCGCGCTGGGCGATGCCGACCATCATCCTGTTCGCGGTGTGGAAGAACTTCGGCTACAACATGGTGATCTTCCTCGCCGGCCTGCAGGCAATCCCGCAGGACCTGTACGAGGCCGCGCGCATCGACGGCGCCTCGCGCTGGAAGCAATTCCTGCACGTGACCCTGCCGATGCTCGGGCCGGTGCTGCTGGTAGTGGGGGTGATCACCATTTCCGGCTATTTCCAGCTGTTCGCCGAACCCTACGTGATGACCCGCGGCGATCCGCTGCAGAGCACGGTCAGCGTGCTGTACTTCATGTACGAGGAAGGCTTCATGTGGTGGAACCTGGGGCGCGCCTCGGCGGTGGCGTTCCTGCTGTTCCTGATCATCCTCGCGGTGACCACGGTGCTGCTGCGTTTCGGCCGTCGCAGGCGGATGGTATGAACCGCGACGTCGGCACCAGCCGTTTGTCCGTGTTCGCCGTCAACGGTGCACTGGTGGCGCTGGCGTTGGTCGCGCTGGCGCCGCTGGCGTGGATGCTGTCGGTCTCGTTCATGCCGCAGGGCGAGGCCAGCGGGTTTCCGCCGCCGTTGCTGCCCTCGGCGCTCACCACCGGCAACTACGAGGCGTTGTTCGCGCGCGCCGGCATGGGCCGCTATTTCGTCAACAGTCTGATCGTGTCCGGGGCGATCACCCTGGGCGCGTTGCTGGTGAACACCCTGGCCGGCTACGCCTTCGCCAAGCTGCGCTTCCGCGGTCGCGAGCGGATCTTCCGGTGGCTGCTGGCGGCGCTGGTGATCCCGGCGCAGGTGGCGATGCTGCCGCTGTTCCTGATGATGAAGGGCCTCGGTCTGGTCAACAGTTTCGGCGCGGTGATCATCCCGGCGCTGGCGACGGTGTTCGGCATCTTCCTGGTGCGGCAGTACGCGCGCTCGATCCCGGACGAGCTGTTGGAGGCGGCGCGGATCGACGGCGCCGGGGAGCTGCGGATCTTCTTCCAGATCGTGCTGCCGATGCTCAAGCCGGTACTGGTCACACTGACCATCTTCACCTTCATGGCGGCCTGGAACGATTTCATGTGGCCGTTGATCGTGCTGACGGACCAGGACAACTACACCCTGCCGGTCGCGATCGCCGCGCTGTCGCGCGAACACGTGCAGGACGTGGAGCTGATGATGGCCGGCGCGGTGGTCACCGTGGTTCCGGTGCTGCTGCTGTTCCTGCTGCTGCAGCGGTATTACATCCAGGGTCTGCTGCTGGGGAGCGTCAAGGGGTGACAATGCGGTTTCCCGTAGGAGCGCCCCACGGGCGCGATACCGCGGGTGCTGGCCGGATCCGGTGGACGCCGCGATTCTGGACCGGCAGGTGCGTCGGTCACCGGGATTTGCGGGCGGTGCAATGTCCGCGGCATCGCGCCCATGGGGCGCTCCTACGGATGCGATCGTGCGTTAACCTGCCGCGGACCGTCTGGAGGCCGTGCGCATGTCCCGTCCCCCGATCCCCCTCTGGCCCGTTCCGCTCGCGATCGCGGTCACCCTGGTGGTGGCGGCGCACTGGGCGTGGTGGCTGTCGGTGCAGGCCGGGTACGTCCCGTTCTGCGTGCCCTATCTGGAAGGCTGCACCTCGATCAGCCGTGCGGCGCGGCATGGGCTGGGCAATCACGTGTTCCGGCTGCTGGTGCTGCCGTGCGCATTGCTGGTCGGCATCCACTGGTGGCTGGCGGCACGCTGGCTGCGCGAACGTGCCGGGACGTCCGCGGGAATCGCCGAGATGGGCGCGATCGGGGCGGTGGCGCTGGCGGTCTACGCCGCCTTTCTCGGCAGCGAGGGCGAGATGTACCGGTTCCTGCGCCGCTATGGCGTGATCGTCTATTTCGGCTGCAGCTATCTGGCGCAGCTGCTGTTCCTGCGGCTGGCGCGCCGGGCGGGCGGACTCGACCGCCTCACCGCGACGACAATGCTGACCGTCTGTGTCGCGATGCTCGTTCTGGGGATCACCAACGTCGTCGCCACCGCGCTGGCGGGCGGTACCGAGTTGCAGGATCGGCTGGAGAACGTGCTGGAATGGCACCTCGGGGTACTACTGGTCGGCTGGTTCCTGGCGCACGCGTGGCTGTGGTGGCGCGAGGGCTACCGATTGACCGAGGCCGGCCCGCCACCCCCGTAGGAGCGCCCCATGGGCGCGATACCGCGGGTGTCGGCAGGATCCGGTGGATGGCGCGATTCCGGGCCGGCAGGCACGTCGGTCACCGGAATTCGCGGGCGGCGAAATACCCGCGGTATCGCGCCCATGGGGCGCTCCTACGCGTGTAGATCGGCCCGGAGCCGGCGCGGTCTACAGGGGACGGCCGCGTACGCCCTCGACGATGGCGGCGGCCTTGGCGGCGCTGGCGGTGATCTTGTCGAACTCGCCGGCGTCGATCCACGCCTTCGGCACCATCCACGAGCCGCCGATGCAGACCACGTTAGGCTGCGCCAGGTAGTCCGCGGCATCATGCTCGCCGATGCCGCCGGTCGGGCACAGCTTCAGCCCGGCGAGCGGCCCGGCCAGGCCCTTGAGCATCGCCAGGCCGCCGACCGCGCTGGCGGGGAACAGCTTGCAGACGCGGAAGCCGCGCGCCATCAGCGCCAACAGTTCGGTCGGCGTGGCGGCGCCCGGCACCACCGGCAGCGGCGCTCGCGCCAGCGCGTCGGCCAGCGCCGGCGGCGTACCGGGCGTGACCAGGAAATCGGCACCGGCGTCGATCGACTGTCGGACCTGCGTCTCGTCAAGTACCGTGCCGGCGCCGATGACGATGTCCGGCAGCTCGTTCTTCAGCGCCGCCAGGGTTTCCAGTGCCGCCGACGTGCGCAGCGTCAGTTCCAGCGTGCGCAGGCCGCCAGACAGCAGCGCCTCGGCGATGCGGCGGCCCTGGTCGATGCTGTCGACGGTGATCACCGGCAGGATCCCGGCGGTGTGCAGCAGGCGTTCGGCTTCGGCTTGGTGCTGGTCGATGGTCATGGCGGTCCGTTGGAGCGAGAAGTGAGTGAAGAGGAGCGAGGAGTGAGAAACGAGAGAAAGCTAAAAGCGAGGGAGTGAGAGTGAGAAGCGAGAGGTGCGAGCGCTGGGTGGAATCCGTGCCGTTGCATTTACTCGTTTCTCACTCCTCTCCACTCACTCCTCGCTCCTGCTTCAAGCATCCTTCGAAGCATGCGGCGCCGCCGCGGCATCGGCGCTCTCGCCGAGTTCGTACTCGGCATCGTATTCCCACCAGTTGGCGCCGTCGTGCTGCGGCGGGCCGCAGGAGATCGAGAGCGCGCCCTGGTCGGCGCGGCCGACGACTTCGCGGTTGACCGCGAACAGGTTGCGGCCGATGTCCCAGGCCGGCGGCGTGGTATTGGCCTGCAGCGGCCGCGCGTCCCATTCGGCCGCGTCGACCAGCGCCTCCAGCGTGCCGCCTTCGCCGTCGAGGCGGACGAGGTCGCCGTCGCGCAGACGCGCCAGCGGGCCGCCGTGCGCCGCTTCCGGCGTGACGTGGATGGCGGCCGGGATCTTGCCGGAGGCGCCAGACAGGCGCCCGTCGGTGACCAGCGCCACGCGATGCCCGCGGTTCTGCAGCATGCCCAGCAACGGCGCCAGCGAGTGCAGCTCCGGCATGCCGTTGGCGCGCGGGCCCTGGTAGCGCACCACGGCGACGAAGTCGTGCGGCAGCGCGCCGGCCTTGTGCAGCCGGTTCAATGCCTGCGGCGTGTCGACCACGACCGCCGGGGCCTCGATGTGGCGGAATTCCGGCTTCACCGCCGACAGCTTGATCAGCGCACGGCCGAGATTGCCGCGCAGTAGGCGCAGACCGCCCTGCGCCTCGAACGGCGCGGAGACCGGCCGCACCACCGACTCGTCGGCGCTCGCCGCCACGCCCGGCGCGTAGTCGAGCGCGCCGTCGATCACGCGCGGCTCGTCGCAATAGGCGCGCATGCCACCCGGCACCACCGTGGGAATGTCGTCGTGCATCAGGCCGGCGTCGAGCAGTTCGCGGAACACGTAGGCGATGCCGCCGGCGGCGGCGAAATGGTTCACGTCGGCCTCGCCATTGGGATACACGCGCGCCAGCAACGGCACGATCTGCGACAGCGCGTCCATGTCGTCCCAGGTCAGCACGACGCCGGCGGCGCGCGCCACCGCGATCCAGTGGATGGTGTGGTTGGTGGAGCCGCCGGTCGCCATCAGCGCGACCAGCGCGTTGACGATCGCGCGCTCGTCGATCATCTGCCCGATCGGGCGGTAGTCGGCGCCGAGCGCGGTGATGCGCAGCGCGCGCTCGACCGCGGCGCGGGTGAGCGCATCGCGCAGCGGCGTGCCGGGATTGACGAACGACGAGCCGGGAAGCTGCACGCCCATCGCCTCCAGCAGTACCTGGTTGGAGTTGGCGGTGCCGTAGAAGGTGCAGGTGCCGGGCGAGTGATAGGAGCCGGCCTCGGCTTCCAGCAGTTCCTCGCGGGTGGCCTCGCCGGCGGCGTAGCGCTCGCGCACCTCGGCCTTCTGCTTGTTGGGGATGCCGGAAGGCATCGGCCCGCCGGGCACGAATATCGAGGGCAGGTGGCCGAAGGCCAGCGCGCCGATCAGCAGGCCGGGCACGATCTTGTCGCAGATGCCCAGGTACACGGCGCTGTCGAACATGTCGTGCGACAGCGAGATCGCGGTCGCCTGCGCGATCACGTCGCGCGAGAACAGCGACAGCTCCATGCCGGCGCGGCCCTGGGTGACGCCGTCGCACATCGCCGGCACGCCGCCGGCGACCTGGGCGGTGGCGCCGAGCTCGCGCGCGGTCTTGCGGATCAGCTCCGGGTAGTGCTCGTAGGGATGGTGCGCCGAGAGCATGTCGTTGTAGGCGGTGACGATGCCGAGGTTGGGCGTGGCCTCGCCGCGCAGGCGCGACTTGTCGGTCGGGCCGCAGGCGGCAAAGCCGTGGGCGAGGTTGGCGCAGCTCAGATGGCCGCGTAGCGGCCCGGCGGCGTGCATGGCCTCGATGCCATCGAGATAGGCGCGCCGCGAGTCGCGGCTGCGCTCGCGGATGCGTTCGGTGATGTCGTGGAATCGTGGGTGCAGGGTCATGGGGATCGCTGTGGGGAGGTAGGTTCGATCATGTCGCAACGCCCGTAGGAGCGCGCCATGCGCGCGATACCGCGGGCGCATGGCCGCCACGGGATTTCCGGACACCGGCGCGCCTTCCGGCTCGCGCAGGGGCCGTCAATGGGCCAACACCGGAAACGCCCGCGGTATCGCGCGCATGGCGCTCCTACGGGCACCAGTGCACGTGCAAGGGTGCGCCCGGCGTGGTGAAAGCGATGCGTGCGGGATACTCGTACGGGTCGTCGCCGTCGAGCACGCGGTCGAGCAGCTCGCGCTTCTTCTGTCCGCGAATCAGCAGCAGGCGGGTGTGCGCGGGGCGCAATCCGGCCGGGGTCAGGCTGATGCGCCGCAGCCAGGTTCCGGCGCCGGCGCAGCCGCTGGCATCGACCGCGACGTAGGCCGCGGAGGTCTCCAGCGCCAGGTCGAGGTCGCGCATGCGCGGGAACAGCGAGGCGGTGTGTCCGTCCTCGCCCATGCCCAGCACCACGACATCGGGCGGCTGCCGGGCGTGCATGTTGGCGGTGGCGACCGCTTCCTCGATGCCGCGACCGGGGCGGGTCAAGGTCTCGAAGCGGGCCGCGGCGGCGTTGCGCTGGAGCAACGATTCCCGGACCAGCCGGGCGTTGCTGTCCTGGTCGTCGGGCAGCAGCCAGCGCTCGTCGACCAGGGCGACGTCGATGTGCTGCCAGTCGAGCGGCGCCTTCGACAGGGCGGTATAGACCGCGGCTGGCGTGGTGCCGCCCGACAGCAGCAGGCGTGCCCGCGCCTGTCCCTGCAGGCTGCGACCGAGCGCCGAGGAAATCGACACCGCCGCCCCCCAGACCCACTGCGTCACGGAATCGTAGACATGCAGGCGCACCTGCGAGCCTTCCGCCGCCGTGGAGGTCTCGATGATCGGCGGGCGCTCGTCGTTCACGCCGCCTGCTCCCGCGGAGAAGTGCGCCCGGCGAGGGCGGCGGCGCCGAGCAGGCCGGCATGCGGGTGCAGCACCGCCACCGACGGCACCCGCGCCATGTTCGACGAGAACCGCCCCTTGTGCTCGAAGCGCTGGCGGAACCCGGAGTGGCGCAGTTCCTCGAGCATCTTCGGCACCAGGCCGCCGGTCAGGAACACGCCGTCCCAGGCGCCGAGGGTGAGCGCGAGGTCGCCGGCGATGGCGCCGAACACCGCGCAGAACACGTCGACCGTGCGCATGCTGCGCGGATCGCCGGCGCGCGCGCGCAGGGTGATGTCGACCGGCTGCACCGGCCCCGGATCCTCGCCGGCGATCTCCGACAGCGCGCGGTAGATGTTGACCAGGCCGGGCCCGCAGATCAGGCGCTCGTTGGAGACACGGCCGAATTGCCGCGACAGGTGGTCGAGAATCGCCAGTTCCTCGGGCGTGCCCGGCGGAAAGCTGACGTGGCCGCCTTCGGTCTCCAGCGGATAGTGGTGGCCGTCGCGGATCAGCAGCCCGCCGACGCCGAGCCCGGTGCCGGGGCCGATCACGGCATAGGTGCAGTCACCGTCGCCGTCGTGCGGACGCCAGGGGGCGCCGCCGACCAGGGCGACGTCGCCGGCGCGCAGCAGTGGAATCGCCATCGACTGCGCGGCGAAATCGTTGATCAGCGTTGCCTGCCCGAGCCCGAGCTGCGTGCGCAGGCGGGTGCGCGAGATCACCCAGGGATGGTTGGTGATGCGCGCCTCGTCGTCCTCGACCCGGCCGGCGACCGCGAACACGCCGTCACGCACTTCGGCGCCGGTCTGTTCCAGGTAATGCCGCGCGGCGTCAGCCAGCGAGGGGAACTCGGTGACGGTGTACTCGCGGATGCTGTCGTCGAGCAGGGGCATCGGTGCGGCCGTGTCCGCCAACGCGAAGCGCGCGTTGGTGCCGCCGATGTCGGCCAGCAGGACGTGGGCGGCGGTGGCGCTCATCCCTTGCGCTTCCCGTTGCCGGACAGCGTTGTCGGCAGGAAAGGCGCCGCGGCCGGCGGCCCCCATGATCCGGCCGGATACGGTTGGGTGCCGACGCCGGCCTCGCGCCAGGCGTCGCTGACGCTGTCGATCCAGCGCCAGGCCGCCTCGACCTCGTCGTCGCGCACGAACAGCGTCTGGTCGCCCTTGAGCGCATCGATCATCAGCCGCTCGTAGGCGATCCGGCGCTTGGGCGTCGGCGACATGGTCAGGTCCAGCGACATCGGCTGCAGTTCGGTCGCGCCCCATTCGGGCGCCGCCAGGCTGCCCATCAGGCCGAGCTCGATCGTCTCCTGGGGCTGCAGGCGCATGCGCATGCGATTGGGCGGCGCGCGCTCGGCGCTGGGGCGGTCGAACAGCCAGTGCGAGACCGGCCGGAACGACACCACCACCTCGGTGGCGCGTGCCGGCATCCGCTTGCCGGTGACCAGGCGGAACGGCACTCCCGACCAGCGCCAGTTGTCGATCCAGGCGCGCAGCGCGACGAAGGTGCCGACGTCGCTGTCGTGCTGGAAGCCCTTGACCGCGACACCGTCGACCACGCCGTCGCCGTAGCGGCCGCGCACGCTGTCGCGGGCGGCGTCGGCGGCGGTCATCGGGCGCAGTGCGCGCAGCACCTTGCGCTTCTCGTCGCGGATGCTGTCGGCGTCGATCTCCGAGGGCGGTTCCATGGCGATGAGCGCGAGCAGCTGCAACATGTGGTTCTGCACCATGTCGCGCAGCGCGCCGTAGCCGGCATAATAGCCTTCGCGTCCATCGACGCCGGCGGTCTCGGCGACGATGATGTCGACCGATTCGATCCAGCGCCGTTCCCACACCGCCTCGAGCAGGGTGTTGCCGAAGCGCAGCGCCAGCAGGTTCTGCACCGGCGCCTTGCCCAGGTAATGGTCGATGCGGAAGATGCGCGACTCGTCGAGGCTGGCGCGCAGCGTGGCGTTGATCGCGCGTGCCGAGGCGAGATCGTGGCCGATCGGCTTTTCCAGCACCAGCCGCGAAGGCGCCTCGAGCAGGCCGGCCGCCTTCAGGCCCAGACACGCCGGCGCGAACAGGTTGGGCGGCGTCGACAGGTAGCTCACCGCCGGGCGGTCGGCATAGCGCGACAGCGCCGCCTTCATCGCGTCGGCGTCGTTGAGATCGATCGAGTGATAGACGATACGTTGCAGCAGGTCGTCGAGCGCAACGTTGTCGCTGCGCTCGCCGTCGTCCATGCGCTCGCGCAACCAGCCGCGGAAGCCGTCGTCGTCGTGCTCGCTGCGCCCGATCGCGATCACGCGGAAGGACGCCGGCAGCAGGCGGTCGCGCATCAGGTGGAGCAGCGAAGGAAACAGGTAGCGTTGGGCGAGGTCGCCGGTGGCGCCGAACAACAGCAGGGTGTCGTGCATCGCTACTCCGAGGGGGGAGGTGATCTCAGTCCGGCAGGGGATCGGCCAGGTGCCTGCCGTGGCTGGCGATCACGCGGCCATACCAGAGCGCACTGTCCTTCGGGGTGCGCTGCTGGCTGTCGTAATTTACATGAACAATACCAAAGCGCTTGGAATAGCCCAATGACCATTCCAGGTTGTCCAGCAGCGACCAGGCCATATAGCCGCGCACGTCGACCCCGGACGCGATCGCATCGTGGATCGCCCGCAGGTGCTTGCGCAGGTAGTCGATGCGCAGCGGATCGCGGATCCGGCCTTCCTCGGCCACCGGTGGATCGAAGAACGCCGCGCCGTTCTCGGTGATGTAGACCGGGATGTCGCCATAGGTGTTCTTGAACCAGAGCAGCAGGTCGGTGAGTCCCTGTGGGAATACCTCCCAACCGGTTTCGGAATAGGTGCCCAGCGGTTGTCGCACCGCGCCGGCGTTGAGCGGATAGCTGTCGTCGGCACGGGTGACGCTGCGGGTGTAGTAGTTGATGCCGACGAAATCGAGCGGCTGCCGGATCAGGTCGAAATCCGCGTCCGGCCACTGCGGCCAGGCGTCGCCGAAGATCTCCTGCAACTGGACCGGATAGCGCCCCAGCAGTGCCGGATGCAGGTACTGCTCGTTCATGTACGCATGCGCGCGGGCTACCGCCGCCGCATCGGCGGCCGAGTCGCTGGCCGGGTACTTCGGCTCGATGTTCACCACCAGACCGATCTCGTGCTTGCCTTCGGCCCGGTACGCCTGTACCGCGGCGCCGTGCGCGCGCATCAGGTTGTGCGAGGCGATCGGCGCTTCGTACTTGCTGCGATGCCCGGGTGCCAGCGCGCCATGCAGGTAGCCGCCGTCGGTGACCACCCATGGCTCGTTCAGCGTCACCCACTTCTTCACCCGGCCGTCGAGGGCGCGATAGAGCACGCTGCCGTACTCGGCGAACCAGTCGGCGCTGTCGCGGTTGAGCCAACCGCCGCGATCGTCGAGCGCCGCCGGCAGGTCCCAGTGGTAGAGCGTCAACAGCGGCTCGATGCCGTTCTCCAGCAATGCATCGACCAGGCGCGAGTAGAAATCGAGGCCGGCCTGGTTCACCCGGCCGCTGCCCTCGGGCAGGATCCGCGACCAGGACACGCTGAACCGATAGGCCTGCAGGCCGAGCTCGCGCATCAGTTTCACGTCGTCCTGCCAGCGCCGGTAGTGATCGCAGGCGACGTCGCCGGTATCGCCGTTCATGGTCATGCCGGGCGTGTGGGCGAAGCGGGTCCAGATGCTGGGTCCGGCTCCGTCGGCCAGGGGCGAACCTTCGATCTGGTGGGCGGCGGTCGCCGCGCCCCAGAGGAATCCTTTCGGAAACTGGAAATCCTTGCCCGGTCCATTCATCGGCTGACGCCCTCCTGCTGCGGTATGAAAACGATTACATGGCAGAATACCGCATGCATCCGGCGAGTGTAATTGCCCGGTGCCACAGAACGGGCCGGGCGTATTCGTATGCTGCCGGACGGTGCGTGGACAGCGAACGGAGGGGTGATGGCGAAAGTGCAGCTGGACGGGATACGCAAGGTCTATCCGGACGGCTTCGTCGCCGTGCAGGGGGCCAGCTTCGAGGTCGCCGACGGCGAGCTGCTGGTGCTGGTGGGCCCTTCGGGCTGCGGCAAGTCGACCCTGCTGCGGATGATCGCCGGACTGGAGTCGATCACTGCCGGCACCCTGCGTATCGGCGATCGCGTGGTCAACGACGTCGCGCCCAAGGACCGCGACATCGCCATGGTGTTCCAGAGCTACGCGCTGTACCCGCACATGACGGTGGCCGAGAACCTCGCCTTCGGATTGAAGCTGCGCGGCCACGACAAGGCCGCGATCGGCGAACGCGTGGCCGAGGCGGCGAAGACGCTGGAGCTGGACGCGCTGCTCGAACGCCGGCCGGCCGCGCTGTCCGGCGGCCAGCGCCAGCGCGTGGCACTGGGCCGGGCGCTGGTGCGGCACCCGCAGGTGTTCCTGCTCGACGAGCCGCTGTCCAACCTCGACGCCAAGCTGCGGATGTCGATGCGGGTGGAGATCGCGCGCCTGCACCGGCGCCTGGGCGCCACCATGGTCTACGTCACCCACGACCAGATCGAGGCGATGACGCTCGGCCAGCGCATCGTGGTGCTCGACGCCGGCGAGATCCAGCAGATCGACACGCCGATGGCGCTGTACGAGAAGCCGGCCAACCGGTTCGTCGCCACCTTCCTCGGCAGCCCGGCGATGAACCTGCTGCGCGGGACCCTGGTGCGCGAGGACGGCCTGGTGCTGGTGCTCGGCGACGGCGCGCGGCTGCCGCTGGACGGCGACGACGTGCCGGAGGCCTGGATGGGGTGCGAGGTCGACGTGGGCATCCGCCCCGAGGACCTGCGGCGCGACGGCGGCGCGGGTGCCGCTTTCGCGCCGACGGTGGAGGTGGTGGAGCCGGTCGGCAACGAGGTCTTCGTCAACCTGCAGCAGGGGCCGCTGGCGCTGATCGCGCGGCTGCCGCCCGGCGAGCTGCCCGAGCCGGGCGCACGGCTGCCGCTGCGCGCCACGGCCGGACGGCTCCACGTGTTCGACCCGGGCACGGGCGAGCGCCTGCCGGGCTGACGCCCGCGGCCGTCTTCGCCCCCGTAGGAGCGCGCCATGCGCGCGATGCCGCGGGCATCTCGCCGCCAACGGGATTCCGGACACCGACGCGCCTTCCGGCTCGCGCAGGAGCCGCCCGATGGCCGGAACCGGACGCGCCCGCGGCATCGCGCGCATGGCGCGCTCCTACGGATGCGCCGAAGGCTGGCGGCCAACGGCGATGCCAATCTGTATATAGCCAGGTCCGTCACGATGGACCAACGCGTCATCATTCCTTGGCTGAGATGCGGGTCATTCACTGCATCGCCCGAGGCGACGGGGGCCGCTTTGTTGCAGTGGAAAGGGCGGCCTGGCGCGGCATCGCGCGCATCGCGCGCGATCGGTGTCGCGGCGTCGGCTCAGGGAAGGACCGGCTGCAGGCCCACGCCGAGCCGGTTCCAGGCATTGATCGTGGCCACCGCCATGGTCAGTTCGGCGATCTCGTGCTCGTCGAAGTGGCCGGTCAGGGTCTCGTAGACGGCGTCCTCGGGCGCCCCCGACGGCAGCGTGGTCAACGCCTCGGCCCAGGCCAGGGCCGCGCCTTCGCGGGCATCGAAGAACCGGCTGTCGCGCCATGCGGCGAGGGTGTCGAGCTTGCGTGGCGCGATGCCGCCCTTGCGCAGCGCGGCGGCATGCATGTCCAGGCAGAACGCGCAGCCGTTGATCTGCGAGACCCGCTGGAACACGAGCAGCAGCAATTCTTCGCCCAGGCGGCCGCCGTGCAGGCCTTCGCTGATGGCGTACAGGCCGCGGAAGGCCTCGGGGACGTATTTCGGGTACTCGACGCGTCGGTATTGCATGTCTGTGGTTTCCATGGCGGCCGCCGTGGCCGCCTTCACCACAAGGACGCGGCAGTACCGGGCGGCGTGACACCCGGCGCCAGCTTGTCGGGGTTGGACAGGTGGAGCAGCTCCACGATCCGCTCGCCGTCGGTGACGATGACCATGACCGCTTCCAGCGTTCCGCCGCGGTGGCGCAGGATCGCCGGCTCGCCGTTGACCCTGCCGATGCGCCATTCGAGCGCCGGATCGGGGCGCCTGTACGCGGCCCAGAACAGCCGCGCGATGCGTTCGCCGCCCTGCAGCGGGCGGATCGCCGCGGGCGCCTTGCCGCCGCCGTCCGACAGCAGCCGCGCGTCCTCGCGCAACAGCGCCGTGATCGCGCGTCTGTCGCCGATGCGAGCGGCCTGCATGAAGCGCTCCAGCAGCACGCGATGGCGTTCGGGTTCCACCGCGAAGCGTGTCCGGCCGGACTGCACGCGCGACCGCGCACGGTGCACCATCTGCCGGCAATTGGCCTCGCTGTGGCCGAGCAGCAGCGCGATCCGCGCGTAGTCGTAATCGAAGGCTTCCTTCAGCAGATAGGCCGCGCGTTCCTCCGGACCCAGGCGTTCCAGCACCGCCAGGAACGCCAGCGAGACCTGCTCGGCGATCGCCGTCGCGTCCTCGGGGCCGGGCGCCTCGTCGATCTCGGCGGGCTCGGGTAGCCATGGGCCGACATAGTGTTCGCGCTGGCTGCGGGCGGCGCGCAGACGATCGATCCCCAGCCGCGTGGTGGCGGTGACCAGCCAGGCCTCGGCATCGCGGATCCCTATCGTGTCCGCCTGGCGCCAGCGCAGCCAGGCGTCCTGGACCACGTCCTCGGCGTCGGTGCGGCTGCCGAGCAGGCGGTAGGCCAGGGCGAACAGGCGCGGGCGGTGGGTTTCGAAGATGCGATCGTCCGGGCTCATATCGTTGGGGACGGGGCAGGGCGGCGAGACGTGACAGGATGTCCGAATCCGGCGTCCCCGCGCAGGAGCGCGCCATGCGCGCGATGCCGTGGGCGCATCTGGCGCCGGCCATCGCGCGGCTCCTGCGCGAGCCGGAAGGCGCGTCGGTGCCCGGAATCCCGCGGCGGCGAACCGCCCGCGGCATCGCGCGCATGGCGCGCTCCTACGGATGCGCCGAAGGCGGGCGGCGGCGGACGGTGCGGTAAAATGGTGGCTGCAGACGCCACCCCACAGGCAGCCGTGACCAGTACCGCGACCGTCGTCCGCCAGGACGACTTCATCCAGAGCGTCGCCGACGCCCTGCAGTACATCAGCTACTACCACCCCGTCGACTACATCCGGAATCTCGCCGCCGCCTGGGAGCGCGAGGAGAGCCCGGCGGCGAAGGACGCGATCGCGCAGATCCTGATCAACTCGCGCATGTGCGCCGAGGGCCATCGCCCGATCTGCCAGGACACCGGCATCGTCACCGTGTTCCTCAGGATCGGCATGGACATACGCTGGGACGCGACCATGGGTGTCGAGGACATGGTCAACGAGGGCGTGCGCCGCGCCTACAACCACCCCGACAACAAGCTGCGCGCCTCGGTGCTGGCCGATCCGGCCGGGCGCCGCCGCAACACCGGCGACAACACGCCCGCGGTGGTGAACATGTCGGTGGTGCACGGCAACACCGTGGACGTGATCGTCGCCGCCAAGGGCGGCGGTTCCGAGGCCAAGTCGAAGTTCGCGATGCTCAACCCGTCGGACTCGATCGTCGACTGGGTGCTGAAGACGGTGCCGACCATGGGCGCCGGCTGGTGCCCGCCGGGCATGCTCGGCATCGGCATCGGCGGCACCGCCGAGAAGGCGATGCTGCTGGCCAAGGAAGCGCTGATGGAGCCGATCGATATCGTCGACCTGAAGGCGCGCGGCCCGTCGAACCGGATCGAGGAGCTGCGGCTGGAGCTGTTCGACAAGGTCAACGCGCTCGGCATCGGCGCCCAGGGCCTGGGCGGCCTGACCACCGTGCTCGACATCAAGATCCGCGACTATCCGACCCACGCGGCCAACCTGCCGGTGGCGTTGATCCCGAACTGCGCGGCCACCCGCCACGCGCACTTCGTGCTCGACGGTTCCGGCCCGGTGGCGCTGGAGCCGCCGTCGCTGGAGGACTGGCCGAAGCTCACCTACGACGCGTCCAAGGGCCGCCGCGTGGACCTGGACACCGTCACTCGCGAGGAAGTCGCCGGCTGGAAGCCCGGCGACGTGCTGCTGCTCAACGGCAAATTGCTGACCGGGCGCGACGCGGCGCACAAGCGCATGGTGGAGATGCTCGATCGCGGCGAAACGCTGCCGGTCGATTTCGCCGGGCGTTTCATCTACTACGTCGGCCCGGTCGATCCGGTGCGCGACGAAGTGGTGGGACCGGCCGGCCCGACCACGGCGACGCGCATGGACAAGTTCACCCGGCAGATGCTGGAGCAGACCGGCCTGCTGGGCATGGTCGGCAAGGCCGAGCGCGGGCCGGCGGCGATCGAGGCGATCCGCGACCACCGCGCGGTGTACCTGATGGCGGTCGGCGGTTCGGCCTATCTCGTCTCCAAGGCGATCCGCGCCGCGCGCGTGGTCGCGTTCGAGGACCTGGGCATGGAGGCGATCTACGAGTTCGAGGTCCGGGACATGCCGGTGACCGTGGCCGTCGACGTCACCGGCGAGTCCGTGCACGTCACCGGCCCGCGCGAATGGCAGGCGCGGATCGGCGGCATTCCGGTGGTGGTCGAGGCGGCCTGAACGCGCCTGCGCCTGCGGCCGCGGTTCCGGTCCGGCGCCGTCCCGGAGGCGAGATGGGAGCGCAGGCATAATTCGCGTTCCTTCCCCGAGGCGAAGCTCCGATGGCCGCAACCCTCTACTACGCTCCCAGTACCGCCGCTCTGGTGGTGCACTGGCTGCTGATCGAACTGCAGGTACCGCACGAACTGCAGGCGCTCGATTTCGACCGGCACGAGCAGAAGTCGTCCGAGTACCTCAGGCTCAATCCTGCTGGCGTGGTGCCGACCCTGGTGCTCGACGGCGAGGTGCTGACCGAATCGACCGCCATCGTCCTGCACCTGGCCGACCTGCACCCGCAGGCGCAGCTGGCGCCTGCGCCGGGCACGGTGGAGCGCGCGCGCTACTACGTCTGGATCTGCTTCTGTGCCAACACGTTGCTGCCGGCCTATCGCGCCTGGTTCTACCCCGACGAGCCCGCCGGCGAGGCCGCCCAGGTCAACGCGAAGGCCTACGCGCGCGAACGCATCGAGTCGGCCTGGCAGCGCGTGGCAGACCATCTGCAGGCGGGCGGCCCGTACCTGCTGGGCGAGCACCTGTCGGCCGCCGACTTCCTGCTCACCATGCTGATGCGCTGGTCGCGCAACATGCCGCGGCCCAGCGACGAATGGCCGGCGCTGCACGCGCATGCGCAGCGGATGAAGGCGCGGCCGGCGTTCCAGGAGGCCTGCCGCCGCGAGGGCATCACCGACTGGCTTTGAAGTATCTTTGCGGTGGGCCTTGGCCCACCGTTGTCGTCGGCGCCTCAGCCGAGAAACTGCAGCCGCGCCAGATCCGCGTACAGGCCGCCCTGCGCCAGCAGCTCCTCGTGGGTGCCCTCGGCGACGATGCGGCCCTGGTCCATCACCACGATGCGGTCGGCCTTGAGCACAGTGGCCAGGCGATGGGCGATGACCAGGGTGGTGCGGCCCTGCATCAGGTTCTCCAGCGCGTGCTGCACCGCGCGTTCGCTCTGCGCGTCGAGCGCCGAGGTGGCCTCGTCGAGCAGCAGGATCGGCGCATCACGCAGCAGCGCCCGGGCGATGACCACGCGCTGCTGCTGGCCGCCGGACAGGCGCGCGCCGCGCTCGCCCAGCTGCTCGTCGTAGCCCTGGGGCAGGGCGGCGATGAAGGCGTGCGCCTCGGCGGATGCCGCCGCGGCCTCGACCTCGGCATCGCTCGCCTCCAGCCGGCCGTAGCGGATGTTGTCGCGGGCGCTGGCGGCGAAGATCGTCGGCTGCTGCGGCACCAGCGCGATGTGTTCCCGCAGGGCGACGGGGTCGAGCGCGCGCACGTCGACGCCGTCGACACGTATCGCGCCGGCCTGCGGATCATGGAAGCGCAGCAGCAGCGCGAACACCGTGCTCTTGCCGGCGCCGGAGGGCCCGACCAGGGCGACGGTCTCGCCGGGCTGCACGTGCAGCGAGAAATCCTCCAGCGCCGGTGCGTCGGCGCGCGCAGGATAGTGGAAGGTCACCTGGTCGAATTGCAGTTCGCCGCGCACCCGGGTCGGCAATGCTTGTGCGTGTTCGGGCGCCTGCAGCGTCGAGGTCTCGACCAGCAGCTCGTTGATCCGGCCCATGCCGCCGGCCGCGCGCTGCAGCTCGTTCCAGACCTCGGCCAGGGCGCCGACCGAGCCGCCGCCGAGCAGCGCGTACAGCACGAACTGGCCCAGCGTGCCCGGGCTCAACGTGCCGGCGGCGACGTCGTGCGCGCCCGACCACAGCACGATGGTGATCGCGCCGAAGATCGCGGTAATCGCCACCGCGGTGACGATCGCCTGCACGCCGATGCGTTTGCGCGCGGTCGCCACCGAGCGCGCCACGGCCTCGGCGAAGCGGCTCTGTTCCCAGGCTTCGCGCGCATGCGCCTGCACGGTGCGGATCGCGCCGAGGGTCTCGGCGGCCAGCGTGTTGGCGTCGGCGACGCGATCCTGCGCGCTGCGCGAGATCTTCTGCAGCCGGCGCCCGCCGAGCACCAGCGGCAGCACGAACACCGGAATGCCGATCAGGGTGTAGGCCGCCAGGCGCGGGCTGGTGACCACCAGCATCGTCATGCTGCCGAGCACCATCACCACGCTGCGCAGCGCCACCGACATGCCGGACCCGACCACGCTGCGCAGCAGTTCGGTGTCGGCGGACAGGCGCGAGACCAGCTCGCCGCTGCGGGTCCGCTCGTAGAACGCCTGGTCGAGGCCGACCAGGTGGGCGTACAGGCGGGTGCGCAGGTCGGCGATCACGCGTTCGCCCAGCAGCGAAACGAAGAAGAACCGCGCCGCGGTGGCGACCGCCAGCGCCACCGCCACCAGGAACAGCAGCGCGAACGCGGCGTCGATGTTGCTGCCGCTGCTGAAGCCGCGGTCGATCATCATCCGCACCGCCACCGGCAGGCTGAGCGTGGCCGCGGACGAGGCCGCCAACGCCAGCAGCCAGGCGACGAGCAGGCCGCGCTGGCGCAGCACGAACGGCCACAGCGTGCGCAGGGTGCCGATCGGCGCCTTGGTGCCGGATGGAGCCGTGGCTTCCCGCCCGGGAGCGGTGTCGGGAGTGTCGGTCATGATCGGAGGACGCGTCCTGCGCCTGGAACGGATGGAGCGTGCGAGCTTACGGGGACAGGCCCGTGACCGACAGTGCGGCGCCGACGGAGACGCGCGGTCACGACTTCCATCGCTCCCACGGTGGCGATGTCATTCCAGGTCCGATGGACGCCCGCGATTTCCTGGGAGTGGCGGCAGCATGCTGCCGCCGGGAAGTCGCGACGCCGCCGCCGGGAAAGGGCGCGGCAGCGGATCGCCCCGGTCAAGCGTCGCCGTCGAAGCGCACGCGGTCGCGGGTGGCGTCGCGCAGATGCGTCTTCAAGTCGTCGGCGCGCAGTTCGGGCAGGCGCAGGCGAAACCGCGCGCCTTCGGCAGCGAAGGTCTCGTCGAGCTTTTCCGCGGCGAACGCCTCCAGCGCGGTGTGGACCGCCCCGAGGTCGTCGAAGCCCGCGTGCAGGACGAGTTCCACCCGCGCCACCAGCGGCAGGCGTTCGGCCAGGCGCAGGCACTCGGCCGCCGCACCGCCGTAGGCGCGCACCAGTCCTCCGGCCCCCAGCTTGATGCCGCCGAACCAGCGCGTGACCACCACCGCTACCCGGTCGAAGCCCTGGCCATCGATGACGGACAGGATTGGCCGTCCGGCAGTGCCGGCGGGCTCGCCATCGTCGCTGGAGCGGTAATCGCCGCCGATGCGCCAGGCCCAGCAGTTGTGGTTCGCATTGGCGATCGCGACCTCCTGCAGCCAGGCCTGCGCGGCCGCGACGGTCTCGACGGCGGTCGCCCTTGCCTGGAAACGGCTGTGCCTGACCTCGATCGCGTGCGAGGCGGGGGCGGCGAGCGTATCCAGGCTCATTCCTCGAGCAGCCCGGACAGGTCCTCGGGCAGTTCGACCTCAGGATGGCGGCGATGGAACTCGCGCAGGCTTTCGCGCGCGGCCTCGTGTTCGCCATCCGCATGCAGTTCGCGGATGCGCGCCAGCCAGGCCTTGTGCACTTCCGGCGAGTCCGCGGTGGCCGGCGGCCGGTCGTCGAGCGGCTGATCGAGGAACGGATCCCGTTCCGCGCCCGCGGAGGACGCCGCAGGCAGGGGGGCGCCGGTGACCTCGGTGCGTTCGCGCGCATCACGTTGCGGCCGCGCGACCGCATCCGCTTGCGCGGCCGCACGCTGTTGCACGCTTCGGCGGCCGATCGCGGTCTCGACCGGCGGTGGCGATGGCACGAACGCCGGCTCGGCGGGCGGCAGCGGGGCCGGGGCGGGCGCCGGCACCGGCGCATCCAACACGATCGCGGATTCGTGCTGCCGTTCTCTGGTGCGGCGACTGGCCTCGTCCGCCTGTGCCTTCGCCTGGGCGGCTTCCGTCGCCTGCGGCGCGGTTTTGCGGACAGGGGCGGTATCCGCCTCCATCCCAACGCTGGCGCCCTCGGATGCCGGCTGCGATCGGGGCTGCTGCGGTGGCGCGAGCCCGCGTTCCGGAGCGGCCTGTTGCGCGGCGACCGGTCGCCGCGCGGACGCGTCGCGCGCATCGGCAGGGGTTGCCGGCACGTCCGTGATCGCTTGCGCGGCGGATTCGGCCGGGCGCGACGGAGGGGCAACCGACACCGGTGCCTCGGAAGCCGGCGGTGGCACCTGTTGCGGAAGCGGCCGCAACTGCCAGGCGATACCCACGGCCAGTGCCAGCGAGGCGGCGATCCCGAGCGTCGCGGGCCAGCGGCGGCGGCGCGGTCGCGCCGTGACCGTCGTTGTTTCCGTCGCCGCTGCGCGCGCCGCCGCCAGGATCCGCGCGTCCAGCGCCGGCGACGGCTCCGCGCGCGGCGAGGTCCGCGCCAGCCGCTCGGCGAGTGCGCGTTCCTCCGGGGTCAGTGGGTCGCGATCGTGGGTCATGCGCCGAGTCCTGCCCGCAGTTTTTCCATCGCGTAGCGCAGCCGCGACTTCACAGTCTCGCGGCCGACGCCGGTGATCGCGCCGATTTCCTCCAGGCTCAATTCCTGCTCCAGCCGCAGCATGATCACCTCGCGCTGCTCTTCGGGCAGCTCGTCCAGTGCCAGTTGCAGTCGCCGCCGCTGCTCGAACTCTGACAGGCTACGCTCCGGGGTGTCGTCGTCCGGTACACGCGCCACCCGGGCATCGGCATCGTCCGGCGCCGGCGGGCGGTGCCGCTGCGCGCGCCAGTGATCGTTGAGGCGGTTGCGGGCGATCCGGTACAGCCAGGTGGCGAACTGTGCTTCCGGCTTCCAGCGCGTGCGCGCCGCGATCACGCGCTGCCAGGTGTCCTGGAAGGCCTCGTCGACCAGGGCGGCATCGCGCAGCTGCCGCAGCAAAAACCGATACAGCCGGGTGCGATGGCGCGCGTACAAGTGCTCGAACGCCACGGCGTCGCCGCCGGCCCAGGCCAGCATCAGCGCTTCGTCGCTGGTTTCCTCTTGATCCTGGCGGGCGGCGTCGTTCACCGCCGGCAGGTTAAGCGCTGGCGGCAGGCAGGTGAAGCCCGTCCGCGGCAGGCATGGGATGCGGGCGTGCCGGAAGCAGGGTGCATGCGTCATGCAGCGGCCAACGGCCGGCACGGCCGTTCGGGGTCGAAACTGCCTGCGCCGGCGGGTTCTGCCGTTATGCTGGCGCCAGGGGATCGGACCGCGACGGAGCAGGTGTGGACGGAATTGGGCAACGGTTGCTGGCCGCGGCAGCAGTGCCCGCGGCCGGTCCGGAGGCGCTGGTCGAATTGCTGGGCGGCCTGTTGCCGGCGGGTTCGGCGTTGGCGGTGTGCTGGCGCGACCCGCGCCTGGGCAGCGGCGCCGCCGCGACCGAAACGGCCGGCGAGGCGCTGCTGGCGCGCGCCGCCGAAGGCCTGGCCGGCGTGACCGCCGGCATTCCGGCGCGAACCGCAGACCTGCCGTGGGAGCAGGGCGACACCCGGGTGTTCGTGGCGGTCGATCCGGCGGTCGCGATCGCCGCGCCGACCTGGTGCAGGCTGGCGACACGGATGATCGCTGCCGTGATGCAGTCGGAACTGTCGCGTGCCCAGGTGCGCTCGTTGCAGAAATCGGAACGCCTGCAGCAGGCGCTGTACGAGATCGCCGACCTGTCCGGTTCGTCGCTGGAGATGCGCGAGATGCTGGCGCGGATCCACCGCGTGGTCGCGGCGCTGATGTCGGCCGAGAACTTCTACATCGTGCTGCATGACGATGCGCGCGGGACCATCCGCTTCCTGTACTTTGCCGACCAGAACGACCCCTGGCGTCCCGATCCCGAGCGCGACCTGGCGCTGGACGAGATGCCCAACAGCATCACCGTGGCGCTGCTGCGCCATGGCCGGCCGATGATGGGGCCTTCGGCGCGGATCCGTGGCGAACTCGGCGTTCCGCGCGATCCGGTGCATGGCCCCGACAGCGCCGACTGGCTGGGCGTGCCGATGCGCCGCGACAGCCGCGTCTGCGGTGCGATCGTGGTGCAGAACTACGATCGCGCCGAGAGCTACAGCCAGGAGGACCGCGTGCTGCTCGAGTACGTGGCCCAGCACATCCTCACCGCGCTGGACCGCAAGCACGCGCAGGCGGAGCTCGAACGCCGCGTCGACGAACGCACGCTGGAACTGCAGCGCGCCAACCAGGTCCTGCAGGCGGAAGTGGAGGAACGGCAGCGCACCGAGCGGCTGCAGCGGGCATTGTTCCGGATCAGCGAGATGTCGGTGACCGCCGGCAGCCTGGAGCGCTTCTACGCCGACGTGCACGAGGTGGTCGGCGGGCTGCTGTACGCGGCGAACTTCTACATCGCGATGCTTGGCGCCGACGGCGAGCGTATCGAGTTCCCTTATTCCGTCGACGAACGCGATCCGGTGCGGCAACCGCGCAGGACCGGTAAGGGGCTGACAGAGTTCGTCATCACCAGCGGCCGGCCGCTGCTCGCCGACCGCGAGGCGATCGACCGGCTCGAATCGGAGGCCGGCGTGCGCAGCCGCGGTGCGCGCGCGGACTGCTGGCTGGGCGTGCCGCTGGTGCGCGACGGCAGCGTGATCGGCGCGCTCGTGGTGCAGAGCTACGCCGACGACATCGGCTTCGACGCGCGCGACCAGGCGCTGCTGACCTTCGTCGCGCACCGTATCGGCGGCGCGTTGTCGCGCAAGCGTGCGCAGGAGTCGCTGAAGACCGCCCATGCCGAACTCGAATTCAGGGTCGAGGCGCGCACCCAGGAGTTGAAGGACGCCAACCGCGAGCTGCGTGCGCAGATCGGCGAACGCCTGCGCGCCGAGCAGCGGCTGATTCATCAGGCGCGCCACGACCAACTCACCGGCCTGCCCAACCGCGAGCACCTGCTGGAGAAGCTCGATGCCTCGATCGCGCGCATGCACGAGCCGGAAATGGCGCGTTTCGCGGTGCTGTTCCTCGACCTGGACCGCTTCAAGCTGGTGAACGACAGCGTCGGCCATGCCGCCGGCGACGACATGCTGATCGAAATCGGGCGCCGCGTGCGCCACGCACTGGCGGTCAAGGACACCGTGGCGCGGCTGGGCGGCGACGAGTTCGCGATCCTGCTCGAGGATGTGGCGACGCCGGCGCTCGCCGAGACCGTCGCCGCGCGGGTGCTGGTCGAACTGTCCAAGCCGATGTGGATCGCCGGGCGCGAGCTGTTCCCCGCGGCCAGCATCGGCATTGCGATATGGCAACCGCGCTACCGCTACGGCGAGGAACTGCTGCGCGATGCCGACGCGGCGATGTATCGCGCCAAGGCGCGCGGCGGCGATCGCAGTGCGTTGTTCGACGAAGCGATGCGCGCCGAGGCGATACGACTGCTCGACCTGGAGGCCGACCTGCGTCGGGCGATCATGCACGACGCCTTCGAGCCGCATTTCCAGCCGATCGTGCGCCTGTCCGACGGCGAAGTGATCGGGCACGAGGCGCTGCTGCGCTGGAACCACGAACTGCGCGGTCCACTGGTCCCGGCGGACTTCATCGGCGTCGGCGAGGGCAGCGGCCTGATCGAGCAGGTGGACTGGCTGCTGTACCGGCACGTGGTGCGCTGGCTCCGCACCTGTCCCCACGGCTATGTCTCGATCAACGTCTCGCCGCGGCACTTCCATTCCGACGACTTCGCCGAGCGGCTGCTGCGGCTGATCGACGAGGCCGGCGCCGACCCCGGCCGCCTGCGGATCGAGCTGACCGAAGTGGCGCTGCTCGACGACGCGCCGCGCGTGCTGCGCATGCTCAACATCCTGCGCGAGCATGGGGTGCTGGCGTTGCTGGACGATTTCGGCACCGGCTTCTCGGCGCTGTCGTACCTGCACCGGTTCCCGATCCAGTCGCTGAAGATCGACCAGAGTTTCGTCGCCGGCCTCGACGGCGAGACCCGGACCGAAAGCCTGGCGCTGGTGCGCGCGATCCTGGCGCTGGCCGGCACCCTCGGCATTGAGACCATCGGCGAAGGCGTCGAGACCGAGCAGCAGCGCCAGGTGCTGATGGAGTTGGGCTGCCAGTACGGCCAGGGCTTCCTGTACGGGCATCCGCGTCCCGCCTCCTGATTCTTCCGGCAATGGGCCTGTTCCGCCGCCCTCGATGCGGTTCGGTGGAACGAAGCCACGGCGCCGGCATCACCGGAAGTCACGGCCGTTTCACGGTGCCGGGCGCAGCCTTGCGACACGCATCCTAGGGATTCCACGGAGACCGGCCATGCCGACGTCTTCCGTCACCGCCGCCCGCGATGCCCGGCGCCCGTGGTCGGGGCTGGGGCGGCTACTGCGCCTGCTGGGAATCGCACTGGTGTTCGGCCCGGTTGCGGCCACGGCGCAGCAGGATTCGCGCGTCGATGACGACGATGCCGCGGCGCAGCGCATGCGGATGGTCGAACGGCAGATCGAGGCGCGCGGCGTGCGCGACGCGCGTGTGCTCGAGGCCATGCGTGCGGTGCCGCGGCATCGCTTCGTGCCGCCGGAGCGGGCGGCGCAGGCCTATCGCGACCATCCGTTGCCGATCGGCCACGGCCAGACCATCTCGCAGCCATACATCGTGGCGACAATGACCGAACTGCTGCAACCTAAGCGGGGCGATCGTGTGCTGGAGATCGGCACCGGCTCGGGCTACCAGGCCGCGGTGCTGTCGGGGCTGGTGGCGGAGGTCTACAGCATCGAGATCGTCGAACCGCTGGCGCGCCGGGCGGAGGCGATGCTGAAGGAACTCGGATACGACAACGTGACGGTGCGCGCCGGCGACGGCTACGCCGGTTGGCCGGAGCATGCCCCGTTCGACGCGATCATCGTGACGGCGGCGCCGGAACGGGTGCCGCAGGCGCTGATCGATCAGTTGAAGCCCGGCGGACGCATGGTGATCCCGGTGGGCCCGGTGCATGCGCTGCAGGAGCTGCGGCTGATCGAGAAGACGGCGAGCGGCGAGTTGCGCGACCGCCGCATCGCGCCGGTGCGGTTCGTGCCGATGACCGGAGACGATGGCGGTTGAGGTGGAGCTGAGGCTCGCGACGCCGGGCGGAACGCCGCCGCTTCGGTGGGCCAAGCCCACCCTATACCCCGCATAGGGTGGGCCTTGGCCCACCGTCATCGTCCGCGATGACCGCCGCCCATCCTCCGCGCCACCTCGGCCCGGCCCTTGCGCAGGGCGAAAAGGCGTGCAGGCGAGCGCGAGCCAACGGCTCGCAAGCAACGCGCCTTTACCCCCAAAGGGAGAAGGAAAATGCGTCTGCCGCCTTCGGGCGGCGCATGCTCAGAACCGGAAATCCACCTTGGCGTAGTAGTAGCCGCCGTTGATCCCGAACGGCAACGTCTCCCAGCCGTACAGGAAGCCGAGGTCCTGGAAGTCCGCCGACTTCCACTTGTCGGGGTAGGTGTCGAACAGGTTGTTGGCGCCGACGGTGAAGCGCAGGTTGTCGCGCGCCTGCCAGCCGACGGCGGCGTCGAACAGGGTCTGCCCGTCCCATTTCTGCTTGTCGCCGGGGGTGAAGCCCTCGCCGGCAACCGAGCCGAAATAGTTGGCGCGCAGGGTCCAGTCCCAGTCGCCGGTGCGGTACACGCTCTGCAGCATGTAGCGGTTGCCGGGTTGGCCTTCCTCGACCAGGGTCACCTGGGTGTCGTCGAACAGCGCCTCCGGCGACAGGATGTCCGACTGCGAGCGGCGATCGGTGACCTCGGTGCGGTTCCAGTGCAGCAGTGCGGTCAGTTCGAGAATGCCGCCGGCGGCCTCGGTATTGAAATCGGTGACCACGTCGACGCCCTCGGTGCGGGTGTCGATGGCATTGGTGAAGAACAGCACCTGGCCGACGCCGATGGGGTCGAGAATGGCGCGGATCGGGCAATTGCCATTGTCCGGGGCGCAGGGAGCGCCGTCATTTCCCGTGCTCTCGGGCTGGATGTTGCTGGAGAAGATGATGCGGTCGTCGATGTCGATACGGAATACGTCGACGGTGAGCGCGAAGCGATCGTTCGGCTTCCAGGCGATGCCGAGGGTGCCGCTGATCGATTCCTCTTCTTTCAAGGGTTCGATGCCGAAGGTGCGGGTGATATCGCTGTCCTGGCGGGCGGTCAGCGTGTCGGTCAATTCGCCCTCGGCATTGAGGTTGGTCGAGCGCTGGCCGTAGAACAGCTGTTGCACGCCGGGCGCACGGAAGCCGCTGGCGAGGGTGCCGCGGACGGCGAAGGTGTCGGTGGCATCGAAGCGCGCCGAGAGCTTGCCGGTGGTGGTGTTGCCGAAATCGGAATACTTCTCGTAGCGTACCGCCGCGCCGAGCAGGAGCTTCTCGCCGAACCGGGACTCGGCGTCGAGATAGGCGGCGTAGCTGTGGCGGCCCTCATCGACCGCCTCGTTCGGCGAGAATCCGGGAAAGCCCTGGATGCCGGGCTGCGCGACGTCGCCGGTCTGGCCGAAGATGGGAATGCTGCGGTCGTTGGTGCGGCCGTAGGTGTAGGACACCGGGTCGCCGGCCTCGATCGCATAGCCTTCGCGGCGGTACTCCAGGCCGGTGGCGAGATACAGCGGCTCGCTGCCGAAACCCCAGTCGATCGGGCCGCGGACGTCGAGGTTGACCGTGGTCTGGTCGAACTCGAGTGCGCCGGTATGGGCCGCGACGGGCGATTCGTTGTAGCGCGGCCCGGTCGGGTCGGCCGGATCCAGCGGCTCGTACCACCAGCTGACGTTGACCGAATTGCGCTCGTCGAACTCGAAACGGCTGCGGCCGTGGTTGACCGACAGGTCCCATTCCCAATGCTCGCCCAACGGCGCACGGTAGCCGGCGGCCAGCGAGGCGTCCTCGGCGGTGGTGATGATGTTGGGCAGGAAGCCTTCGGGATACAGGTCCGGCACGCTGCGGTTGTCGCCGGCGCTGCGGAAGAAGCCGGACGAGTCGCCTTCCCGGCGCGAAAGTCCGCCGAACCAGTACAGCTCACCGGCTGCGACCGGCAGGCCGCCGTTGAGCCAGAAGTAGGCGTCCTTGGCGTCGGCGTCGCCGAGCCGCTGGGTCACCCGTGGTGGGTCGGTACGTGCCCGATCCGGACCGGCGCGGTTGGTCTCCTCGCGATCGCGATACTCGACAGTGAGATTGAGGAAGCCGTCGGTCCCCAGCGCGAAGCCGGTATTGAGGCCGCCGTGCAGCATGGTGCCGTCGCCCTCGTAGGTCTGGCCGGCCTCGAAGCTGCCGGTGGTCACGCCGGTGCTGTTCTTCAGCACGATGTTGATCACGCCCGCGATCGCATCCGAGCCGTACTGCGCCGCGGCGCCGTCGCGCAGCACCTCGATGCGCTCGATCGCTGAAATCGGGATGGCGTTGATGTCGGTACCGGCCGAACCGCGGCCGATGGTCTGCTGCACGTTGACCAGTGCCTGCTGGTGGCGGCGCTTGCCGTTGACCAGCACCAGCACCTGGTCCGGCCCGAGCGCGCGCAGCGTGGCCGGGCGGATGATGTCGGTGCCGTCGCTGACGAAGGTGCGCGAGAAGTTGAAGCTGGGTTCCAGCACCTGCAGCATCTGGCCGATCTCCTGCACGCCGGCCCGTTCCAGCTGTTCGCGGCTGATCACGTCCACCGGCGCGGCGGTCTCGGCGGCGGTGCGCCCGCGCACGCGCGAGCCGACGACCTGGACGGTATCGAGCGTGGTGGCTTCTGGCTGCTCGGCGGCGGTGCCGGGCCGCTCCTGGGCCTTGGCCGGGATGGCGGCGAGCAGGGCAGCGGCGAGGCAGGAGGTCGGCAGCAGACGCGGAAGCGGCGGGAGCGGGAGCGTGCGTGAGCGCGAAACCTGCCCGTTCGGGCGTGCGATACGGCGATACATGGTTGTTTCCCCAGGAAAACGTAAAAAAACCCGTCCGTCGACGGCACTGTCCCCCTGTGAGCGGTAATGACATTTTTATGACCGCCGTCCGCCTTGTAGCACCGTCCCGAAGACGATGGGAAGGAATTTGTGTGGCAGGTCCAGGAACTACGCACCCCGTCGCAAAACGCTGTGTATGGGAACGTTTTCAGCCACGACCTTGCGGGCACGGGCTGTGGCTACTCCCTCTTAAAAAGGGGCTGGGGATTCGTTGAGCGGCCGGTCGAGCCACAGCCAAAGCAAATCGCTTCGCGATTCCCGGCCCGCGCCAGCGGCGCGGGCGCTCAGCGGCACGCGCGCCAGTGACGCGCAAGCCGTGCCGCTTCGCCCCCCTCAATCCCCCTTTTTCAAAGGGGGAAGGCAGGCGCCGGGAAATGTGGGGGGGAGGCATCCGCGTCAGGAGCGGATCACCAGCAGCCGCTGCTCGGTCATGTCCTCGATCGCGTAGCGCACGCCCTCGCGGCCGAGGCCGGACTGCTTGATGCCGCCGTAGGGCATGTTGTCGACGCGGAAGCTGGGCACGTCGCCGACGATCACGCCGCCGACCTCGAGTGCGTCCCAGGCGCGCATGGCGTGGGCGAGGCTGCCGGTGAACACCCCCGCCTGCAGGCCGAAATCGCTGGCGTTGACGGTGGCCAGCGCCTCCTCGAAATCGTCGAACGGCTGCAGGCAGGCGACCGGGCCGAAGACCTCCTGCCGGTACAGGTCGCTGTCCTTCGGCACCTGTTCCAGCAGCATGGCGGGCAGCATGTTGCCCTTGCGCTTGCCGCCGGCGATGCGCTTGGCGCCGCCCTCGAGCGCGGCGTCGACCCAGGACTCGATGCGCTTGGCGGCGTCCTCGTCGATGACCGGGCCGATGAAGGTCTTCTCGTCGCGCGGATCGCCCATGCGCAGCGCGGACACCTTGGCCTTAAGCTTCCTGCGCACGCGCTCGTAGAGGTCGCGGTGGACCAGGATGTGCTGCACGCTGATGCAGCTCTGGCCGGACTGGTAGTAGGCGCCGAACACCAGCCGGTCGACGACATGGTCGAGGTCGGCGCCGGGATCGGCGTCGACGATGCAGGCGGCGTTGCCGCCGAGCTCCAGGATCACTTTCTTGCGCCCGGCGCGGGCCTTGAGCTCCCAGCCGACCAGACCACCGGTGAAGCTGAGCAGGGCGATGCGCTCGTCCTCGGTCAGCGCGGCGGCGTCCTCGTTGCTGCACGGCACCACCGAGAACGCGCCCCTGGGCAGGTCGGTCTCGGCCAGCACCTCGCCGATGATCAGCGCGCCGACCGGGGTCTTGGCCGCCGGCTTGAGCACGAACGGGCAGCCGGCGGCAATCGCCGGCGCCACCTTGTGTGCGACCAGGTTGAGCGGGAAGTTGAACGGCGTGATGAAGCTGCACACACCGATCGGCACCCGCTTGACCATGCCGCGGTAGCCGCGCGTGCGTTCGGAGATCTGCAGCTCGATCACCTCACCGTCGATGCGGGTGGCCTCGCCGGCGGCGATGCGGAAGGTGTCGATCAGGCGCGTGACCTCGCCGCGCGAGTCGGCGATCGGCTTGCCGGCCTCGATGCACAGGGCGAGCGCCAACTCCTCGAAGCGCTCTTCGAAGCGGCGCACGCAGTGCTCCAGCACGTCGCGGCGCTTGTCGGGCGGAAATGCGGCCATCGCCTCGCTCGCCTTGTGCGCGGCCACGATCGCCTTGCGGATCGTGGCCGCGTCGCCGAAGGCGGTGCGGGTGGCGATCCTGCCGGAATACTTGTCGCGCACTTCCAGGTCGGTATTGGCCGCGACCGGGCGGTTCGCCAGGTAGTACGGATAACTGCGGGCGAGCTCGCCACGCTTCCCGGATTTCGCTTGCTTGGCGGCTTTGGCGGTCTTTGCCATTGGCGGTTCCCGATACGGTGATCGATGCAGCGCAGGTTAGGCGCCGCGGCGTGAGTGGGCGGTCATCGCACCGCGGCGCTGAGGCGGGGGATGTCCTGGTTGAGGATGCGATCGTCGTCGCCGTAGTCCAGCGGCACGTCGATCAGGTCGATGCCCGGGGTATCCAGCGCCGTGCGCAGCAGCGGCAGGAATTCATCGGCCGAGCGCGGACGATGGCCACGCGCGCCGTAGGCCTCGGCGTACTTCACGAAGTCCGGATTGCCCAGGTCCATGCCGAAGTTGGGGTAGTTCTCGTGCTTCTGCTTCCACTTGATCATGCCGTAGGCGTCGTCGCGCAGCACCAGCACGGTCAGGTCGATGCCCAGGCGCACCGCGGTCTCGAGTTCCTGCGAGTTCATCATGAAGCCGCCGTCGCCGCAGACCGCGACGACCTTGCGGTCCGGGTGCACGATGCGCGCGGCGATCGCCGACGGCAACCCGGCGCCCATGGTCGCCAGCGCGTTGTCGAGCAGCAGCGTGTTCGGCCTGCGGCAGCGGAAGTTGCGCGCGAACCAGATCTTGTACAGGCCGTTGTCGAGGCAGACGATGTCCTCGGGCCCGAGCGCCGCGGCGACGTCGGCGACGATGCGCTGCGAGGCCATCGGGAAGCGGTCGTCGTCGGCGCGGTCTCCAAGGTGTTCGAGCATCGCCGTGCGCACGCGTTCGAAGAAGGCGAAATCCCAGTGCGGTTGCGGCTCCAGCGCCTCGGTCAGCTGCCAGACCGCGTTGGCGATGTCGCCGACCACCTCGATCTGCGGGAAGTACACCGGGTCGACCTCGGCGCCGTCGTAGTTGACGTGGATCACCGTGCGCCGGCCCTCGCGCATGAAGAACGGTGGCTTCTCGATCACGTCGTGGCCGATGTTGATGATGCAGTCGGCGGCGTCGATCGCGCGGTGCACGAAATCGTGGTCCGACAGCGCCGCGTTGCCCAGCCACAGCGGTGCGGTCTCGTCCAGCACGCCCTTGCCCATCTGGGTGCTGAAGAACGGGATCTTCAGCTTGTCGATGAAGGTGCAGAGCATCTTGGCGGTGGTCTTGCGGTTGGCGCCGGCGCCGAGCATCAACAGCGGATGCTTCGCGCTGGCGATGGCATGGGCGGCGGCGTCGATGGCCTTGTGCTCGGCCAGTGGCCGCCGCGACAGCGAGCGCGGGATCAGCCGGGCGTCGGTGTCGTCGCCGGCGATGTCCTGCGGCAGTTCCAGGTGGGTGGCGCCTGGGCGTTCCTGCTCGGCGCGGCGGACCGCCTCGCGCAACCGGCCGGGGATGCTGTCGGCGGAGACCAGTTGCCGCGTGTACTTGGTCAGCGGTCGCAACGTATCGACCACGTCGACGATCTGGAAGTGGCCCTGCTTGCTGGTGCGGATGGGCTTCTGCCCGGTGATCATCAGCATCGGCATGGCGCCGAGCTGCGCGTAGGCCGCGGCGGTGACCAGGTTGGTGGCGCCCGGCCCGAGCGTGGACAGGCAGACGCCGGCCTTGCCGGTGAGCCGTCCGTAGGTCGCGGCCATGAAGCCGGCGGCTTGCTCGTGCCGGGTCAGCACCAGTTCGATCGTCGAGTCGCGCAGCGATTCGAGCAAGTCGAGGTTCTCCTCGCCGGGAATGCCGAACACGTACTCCACGCCTTCGGCTTCGAGGGCGGCGACGAACAGGTCGGAGGCTTTGGTCATGTGGTGGTCACACTATGGATTCGAGTGGAGGCACGAGCCGGCCGGTACTGCCGTGCGGATGCGCGGGGGCGGCCTTCCGATGCGGTTTCGACCAAGCGAGTATCGGGAAGCGACTCGAAACCGCATCGGAAGGCCGCTGCGAACTTCGCGAGCGGTGTCTTGGGAGCAGAAGCAGAAGAGCAGGCTAGCGACGGCAGCGCAGGCATGGCGTGATGTTACGCCTCAGTCGTCGCGCGATTCGACCCGCACGCGCAACTGTCCGTCGCCGAGGCGGGCGTCGAGGTGATCGCCGACGGCGGCCTGATGAACGCTGCGCACCACGCTTCCGTCGTGTTGCTGGAGGATGGCATAGCCGCGCGCCACGGTCGCCAGCGGGCTTACCGCCTCCAGTGCGCGGGCCGCGCCGCGCAGGCGCAGCGTCTCGCCGTGGAGGCGACGCGGCAACGCCGCGGCCAGCCGTGGCTGCAGCGATTCCAGGCGTTGTCGCAATGCGCGCAGACGCCGTTGCGGGTGCTGTGCGCGCAGCCGCGACTGCGCATGACGCAGGGCGGCGCCGCGACGCTCGGCCGCGATCGCCCAGGCGGCCAGCAGCCGGCGCAGGGCGTCGCGCTGGCGCTGGCGCAGCGCCTGCAACCGCGCCTGCGGCCGCAGCGCCTGCAGGCGCAATGCCGCGCGGTCGGCGCGCTGTGCCGCCTGGCGCAGGCGGTTCCCGCCGAGCGAGGCCATCCGCCGCTGCAGCGTGCGCAACCGCGCCAGCAGCTCGCCGCGATCGGGCACCAGCAGTTCGGCGGCGGCCGATGGCGTCGGTGCGCGCAGGTCGGCGGCGAATTCGGCCAGGCAGAAATCGGTCTCGTGCCCGACCGCGGCCACCACCGGCACCGCCGAGGCGGCCACCGCACGCGCGAGGGCCTCGTCGTTGAACGCCCATAGGTCCTCGAGCGAGCCGCCACCGCGGGTCAGCAGCAGCGCGTCGTAACGATTCGCGGCGGCGGCGCGCTGCAGCATCGACACGATCTGCGGCGCGGCGCCTTCGCCCTGCACCGGCACCGGCAGGATCTCGACCTCGATCAGCGGGTAACGCCGCGCCAGAACGCTCAGCACGTCGCGCACCGCGGCGCCGCTGGGCGAGGTGATCACGCCCAGCCGGCGCACGTGGGCGGGCAGGGGGCGCTTGCGGGCGGCATCGAACAGGCCTTCGGCCTGCAGCTTCGCCTTCAGCGCCTCGAACGCGCGCCGCAGCGCGCCTTCGCCGGCCTCCTCCAGCGAGTCGAGGATCAGCTGGTAGTCGCCGCGTGCCTCGTACAGGGTCAGCCGCCCGCGCGCCACCACCTTCAGGCCTTCGCGCGGCTGGAAGCGCAGCCAGGTGCTCTTGGGCTTGAACAATGCGCAGCGCACCTGCGCGCGCGCATCCTTCAGGGTGAAATAGAGATGGCCGGACGCCGGCCGCGACACGTTGCCGAGCTCGCCCTCGACCAGCACCACCGGGAACGCATCCTCGAGCAGGCTGCGCGCCAGCGTGTTGAGCTGGGTGGGGGTGAGGATCTCGGGGCCATCCTGCATGGGCGAAAGCATAGCGCGTCGTGCCGTGGCCGCCCGCGCCGGCCGGGCGGGGCGCTGCGCGGGTGCGACAAACGGTCGCATTCCGCATGCTGCCGGTGACTGCTGGAATGTCGGGGCGCCGGAATCGACGCCGCGGCAGGAATACCGGCAGACGCGGCGTCCTCGGCCGCATCGTCCGGCGCCTGTGTCGCATCGCCGCATAGAATGCGGATGCCTTGCGCGTTTGCCACCGGAGTTCGACCGATGAAAATGCTCGCCACCAGCCTCGCCACGTTGCTCGTCGTACTCGCTGGCTGCAGCCAGCCGTCCGGGACGGCCGCACCCGAGGACGAAACCGCCGGACCGGAGCGGGCCGAAGCGACGGAAGCCGCGCAGACGCTGCCGCCCGGCGTGGTCGCGTCCGATGCCTGGGTCCGCGAGGTGCCCGCGGGCGGCCGCGTCGCTGGTGGATACCTGACGATCGCCAACGGCGGTGACTCGGACGACCGCCTGCTCGCCGTGGAAAGTGAACATGCCGCGCGTGTCGAGATCCACGAGATGCGGCACGATGACGGCATGATGCGCATGCGCCACCTCGACGACGGCCTGCCGCTGCCGGCGGGCGAGCGCACTGCGCTCGCGCCGGGCGGCTACCACCTGATGTTCATCGAGCCGGCGCGGCCGTTCGCGGCGGGCGACGAGGTGCCGGCGACCTTGCGTTTCGCGCATGCGCCGGCGCAGGAGGTGGTGTTTCGGGTGCGTACGGCGGGCGGCGAGGAGTGAGTGACGTCGGCTGCAGGGAGTGACCTGCATGACGTGAATCGTGCGTGGAAAGAACGCAGCGGCTTTTGTTCGTCATCCCAGCGCAAGCTGGGATCCATCTTGATTCTGCCGTGGTCCCAAATGTTTGCCCGTTGTTCCGAACCGGAGAGGGAATGGCAAAATGGATCCCAGCTTGCGTTGGGATGACGGGATGTCAGGGTTGCGCCTGCGCTCCATGGTCCGCCGGCTCCCAGTCTCGTCCAGGACTTGCGGTTTGCCGATCACGATCAAAGCGTTGGGCCAAGGCTCACGACAGACGGCTCAACCTTCCCCGCCGCCGCGCTCCGGTCCCGGCCGCTTGGCCAGCTTGCGCTGCAGCGAGCGCCGGTGCATGCCGAGCAGGCGCGCGGCGGCGGAAACGTTGCCGTCGGTTTCGTGCAGCGCCTGCTGAATGTGTTCCCACTGCAGCCGGCGCAGCGGGATCATGCCAGCGTCGTCAGGCAGCGCCGTGGCCGGCTCGCCGCGCAGCGCCCGCAGCAGCGCATCGGCGGTGACCGGCTTGGGCAGGTAGTCGTCGGCGCCGCGCTTGATCGCCTCGACCGCGGTGGCGACGCTGGCGTAGCCGGTCACCAGCAGGATGCGCATCTGCGGGTCGATCGCGCGCAACGGTTCGATCAGTGACAGGCCGGACTCGGCGCCGAGCTTCAGATCGAGCAGCGCGAAGGCGGGGCGCTCGCGGCGGGCGAGCGCGAGTGCGCCTTCGATGTCGGATGCGGTGACGCAATCGAGCCCATGGCGCTGCAGTGCGCGCTGCAGCGTGCGCAGGTACAGGGCGTCGTCGTCGACCAGCAGGCCCTTCACGATGGTTCTCCAGCATCCGGCAGCGGCACTTCGAAACTGACGCGCGCACCGTCGGCGGCCGAGGCGATCGACAGCGTACCGCCGAGCCGCTCGACGGTGGCGTGCGACAGCGCCAGGCCCATGCCCAGCCCGTCCGGCTTGTCGCTGCGGAACAGCGCCGGCAGCAATGCGTGGCCGGAGAATCCCTTGCCGTAATCGCGGATCTCGCCGCGCAGCCGCCGCGCGTCGGCCTCGATGCGCAGGTCGACGCGGTGCCCGCCGTTGGCTTCGCTGGCGTCGGCGGCGTTGTTGAGCAGCGCCAGCAACAGGTGCCCGATGCCGCGGTCGATTGCCAGCCCGCGCGGCCCGGTGCCGGAGCGGTTCAGTTCGACGCCCGGACGCACCAGCTGCCATTGCGCCAGCACGCGCTCGAGGTCGATATCGGAGGCGGTCTCCGGATCCGCCGGGCTGGCCAGCTCGCGCACGCGCCGTCGGCACACCTCGAGCAGTTCACGCATGCCGGCGAGGTCCTCGCCGGCGCTGGGCGGCAGTGGCTGCGCATCGAGTTCGTCGACCAGCAGCGTCAGCGTGCCCAGCGGGGTATTGAGTTCGTGCGCGACTGCGGCGGCGTGCGTGGCCAGGGCGAGGATGCCCTCGTCACGGGCGAAACGTTCGCGCATCGTCGCCAGTTCCCGCTCGCGGCTGTCGCGCGCGGCGACCAGGCGGGTGGAGAAGAACAGCACCACCGCCACCGACAGCACGAAGTTCGCCGCCATGCCCCACAGGTGCAGGTCGAAGTCGCTGCCGGAGACGTGCGGCAGCGGCTGGCCGAGCGCGGCCGCCAGCGCATAGCCGGCCATGCAGGCGGCCGCGGTGGCGAGCGTCCAGCGCGGTGGCAGCGCCAGCGCGGTCAGTGCGATCGGCAGCAGGAACAACGAGCCGAACGGATTGGCGATGCCGCCGGTCCAGCCGATGATCCAGGTCAGCACGCCGATGTCGACCAGCAGGTGCGCGAACGCCTCGGCGGCCGACGCGGGCCTGGTACGCGCGCAGCGCCACTGCGCGTACAGGTTGAATGCGGCCAACAGCAGCACCGCGCCCCACAGGCGGCTCCACGGCAATGCCATGTCCAGCGCCAGCGCGACCACCAACAGGGTCGATGCCTGGGTCGCGATCGCCACCCAGCGCAGTCCGCACAGGGTCTTCAGGAATGGGGTGGCCGCGGGCTGCATGGCCGATATGTTACCCAGCCGACGTGGCAAGCCTTCGTTGCGGGGTGGCGCCCGGCACATGCCGTCGCCGGGCCGTTGCGATTCCCATCGCCACGAGGGCGACAAGCCAGTGACGGTGTTTATCCCCTGGGGGGCAATGGAAGCCGCGACGGCGCTGCTGCGGAGCGCACGTGGCGACGGAACGCCCAGTCGCGACTCCCGTCGCTCCCTCGGCGAGGGAAGGCGCAGTCGCGGCGCCCTTTGCTGCCGCAAGCGCCGGACCTGGTCGATTCAGCCGGCGGAACACGAGGCAGGCACCGAGGCAGGTAAAATGCCCACATGTCCGTGCAACCGCCTCCCATCTCCCCCTGCCACGATCCGGCGTCGTTCGGACCCGCGCCGCGGCGCGCTACCCGGCAGGTGCACATCGGCGGGGTCGCCGTCGGTGGCGACGCGCCGGTGGTGGTGCAGTCCATGACCAATACCGACACCGCCGATGTCGCCGCGACCACGAAGCAGATCGGCGAGTTGTGGCGTGCGGGCTCGGAACTGGTGCGGATTACCGTCAACAATCCCAAATCCGCGGCGGCGGTGCCGCGGATCGCCGAACGGCTGGCGATGCAGGGCATCTCCGTGCCGATCATCGGCGACTTCCACTACAACGGCCACCAGTTGCTGGCCAACGAGCCGGCCTGCGCCGAGGCGCTGGCCAAGTACCGGATCAACCCCGGCAACGTCGGTTTCGGCAAGAAGAAGGACTTGCAGTTCGCGCAGCTGATCGAGTTCGCGCTGCGCTACGACAAGCCGGTGCGGATCGGCGCCAACTGGGGCTCGCTGGACCAGTCGCTGGCGACCCGGCTGATGGACGAGAACGCGCAGCGTCCCGAACCGTGGAGCGCCGCCCGCGTGCTGCGCGAGGCGCTGATCCGCTCGGCGCTCGACTCGGCGCAGCGTGCGGTCGAGCTGGGGCTGCCGGCCGAGCGCATCGTGCTCAGCTGCAAGGTCAGCGGCGTGCAGGAGCTGATCGCCGTGTACCGCGATCTCGCCACGCGCTCCGATTTCGCGCTGCACCTGGGACTGACCGAGGCCGGCATCGGCAGCAAGGGCATCGTTGCCTCCAGCGCCGCGTTGGCGGTGCTGCTGCAGGAGGGCATCGGCGACACCGTCCGCATCTCGCTCACGCCGGAGCCGGGTGCCCCACGCACGCAGGAGGTGGTGGTCGCGCAGGAGCTGCTGCAGACCCTGGGCCTGCGCGCGTTCACGCCGATGGTCACTGCGTGTCCCGGTTGCGGACGCACGACTTCGGAGTTCTTCCAGGAGCTGGCCGGACGCGTGCAGGAACACGTGCGCGCGAAGATGCCCGAATGGAAGATCAGCCACCCTGGCGCCGAGAACATGACCCTGGCGGTGATGGGCTGCGTGGTCAACGGCCCCGGCGAATCGCGCCACGCCGATATCGGCATCTCGCTGCCCGGCACCGGCGAGGCGCCGGCCGCACCGGTGTTCATCGACGGCCAGAAGTCGGTCACCCTGCGCGGCGAGCGCATCGCCGAGGAATTCGTCGCCCTGGTCGACGACTACGTCGAGCGGCGCTATGGCCGGCTTGCCGAAGCCGGCTGACCTTCCCGCGGTCCTTGCCACCGGCGTCCGCGCGGGCAGGCGGTTTCTAGGCGATCACGGCTGGGCCCTGCTGTTGCTGTTCGGCGGCGTGTTGCTGCCGATGTGGATGTTCTCGGAACTCGCCGACGAAATCCACGACGCCGAAGCGATTCCTTTCGACGAACCGTTGCTGCTGTTCGCGCACGCGCTGGCGCGGGAAGGCTTCGATCGCGTGTTCCTGTTCTTCTCCGCGATCGGCTATGACCGCGGGGTGGTGCCGTTCGACGTCGGCCTGGTAATCGTGCTGCTGGCGCTGCGCCGTTATCGCGAGGGGATCTTCGCGGCGATCGCGCTCGGCGGCTCGGCCCTGCTCAACGTCGCCGCCAAGCAGGTGTTCGCGCGCGAGCGCCCCGTGCTGTGGGAGTCGATCGCGCCCGAGGGCACCTACAGCTTTCCCAGTGGCCATGCGATGGGCTCGATGAGCCTGGCGCTGGTGCTGGTCCTGCTGGCCTGGCCCACGCGCTGGCGTTGGCCGGTGCTTGCCGCGATGGTGGTGTTCGTACCGATGGTCGGGCTCTCTCGGGTGTACCTGGGCGTGCATTACCCATCGGACATCCTCGCCGGCTGGGCGGCCGCCTCGATCTGGGTGGTCGGGGTATACCTGCTCCTGTTCCGCGGGCACCGTCGTCCCTGGTGGCGCCGCTGACGCGGCCCAGGCGACGGTTTCCCTTGTAGGAGGGGCTTCAGCCCCGACCGCGCCAAGCAGACCCATCGGTGGCGGTAACGATGGACGCGCCGCCGCGCGTTGCGCAGGGAAAAGAATGGCAGAGCGCATCTACTGTTGGCCTGCGCGGTCGGGGCTGAAGCCCCTCCTATAAGGGAGGTCTCGGGAATGCGCGCCCAGGCGGTGCGCCGGTGCTGCACCGCGAGAAGCGTGCGGCGCGGGAGGCGTGTAGAGTCGGACATGGCGTGGTCCCGCGGGACCGCGCCGCCCGGCGGACAGGGGCGCCGGTGAGTGTCGAGCCAATTGTCGCGATCGGCGGACATCCGGTGTTCCGGCTGTCCCGTCCCGATCGCTGTTGCCGATTCTTTCCGGGGAAACAACATGTCACGAATGAAGAAATGGGGTGCGGTGGCCGCGCTGCTGGCGCTCGCCGCCGTTGCGGGTGCCAGCACCCTCAAGTTCGGCGCCGCCGAGCGTGGCGCCTCCGCCGCCAACGTGGCGGTCGGCCAGGCGGGGACCGCGGTCGCCGCGAGTGCCGCCCAGTCCGCCGGCAACGCCGGCATCGCCAAGCCGGCCGTGGCGCCGGGCCGCGGCCGCGATGATGGCGGCACCTATCTGGTGGTGTTCCGCGAGCCTGCGCTCGGTGCCTATCGCGGCGGCGTGTCCGGCCTACCGGCACCACAGCGCAGCACCGGCGCGCGCGGCAAGCTGCGCCTGGACAGCCAGGGCGCACGCGCACGGAACTACGTGAGCTACCTGCGTGGCCGCCAGTTCGAGCTCGAGGGCGACATCGCCCGCGACATCGGCCGTCCGCTGGCGGTGCGCGAGCGCATGCAGCATGCGGTGAACGGCATCGTCGCCGACCTCGGCGGCGGCGAAGCCGACCGCATCCGCGAACGGTCCGACGTGCTGCTGGTCGAGGCGTACCGCGAGTACGTGATGGACACCGACACCGGTCCGGCCCTGATCGGCGCCGAGCCGGTCTGGGACGGCAGCAATCCCGGCGCCGCGGCGGCCTACCAGGGCGAGGGCATCGTGTTCGGTATCCTCGACTCGGGCATCAACTTCGGCAGCCCCTCGTTCGCGGAGCAAGATCCCGTGGACGGCTACCAGCACGTCAACCCGCTCGGCGCCGGCAACCATCTGGGCACCTGCGCCGCGGGCGAGGTGGACGACGGCCGCTGCAACGCCAAGCTGATCGGCGGTTACGATTTCGTCTGCGAAGCGCCGGCCAACCTGTGCGGCCAGGTCAACGTCCGCGAGGAGCCCGGCTTCGGTGACAGCAACGGCCACGGCAGCCATGTCGCTTCGACCGCGGGCGGCAACCGCCGCGACGTCGACTTCCGCGGCAACATGCGCCGGATCTCGGGCGTGGCGCCGCGCGCCAACATTGTCGCCTTCGACATCTGCTACACCAACACGGCCACCAATCAGGGCCTGTGCCCGAACGTGGCGGCCGTGGCCGCAATCGACCAGGCGATCGCCGACGGCGTGGTCGATGTCATCAACTATTCGATCGGCGGCGGTTCGCAGCCGTGGAGCGAGGCGGTCTCGCTGGCGTTCCTGGGCGCGGTCGATGCCGGTATCTATGTCGCCGCGTCCGCCGGCAACAGCGGCCCGGGCCCGAACACGATGGGCCACCTGGAGCCGTGGGTGTCCTCCACCGCCGCCGCCCAGCACGGTCGCGGCGCATTCGCGGTCCTGCTGCACGTCACCGGGCCGGCACCGGTGCCGGAGCCGCTGGCGCCGATGGTGTTGAACGAGGGCAGCAACGGCGTGCCGCACACCACGGCGATCCCGGGGACGACTCCGCTCATCGTCAGTACCGATTTCGACGGGGCCGAAGACGGTTGCGCCGCCTATCCCGAGGGCGCCTTTGCCGGCGCGATCGCGGTGATGCGCCGCGGCGGTTGCGCGTTCACGATCAAGACCGCCAATGCGGCCGCGGCCGGCGCGGTGGCGGCGGTGATCTCCAACAACGACGAGGGCGGGCTGATCCCCTCGGTGCCGGACACCACCATCCCGGCCTTCGGCATCACCCAGGCCGACGGCGACGCCCTGCGCGACTTTGCCTGGGCGCATCCCGACACCACCGCGATGATCGGATTCCCCGCGGTACCGCTGCCGAACACGGCCGATGCGCTGGGCGACTTCAGCTCGCGCGGGCCGGCCGGCAACTTCGATCTGCTCAAGCCGGACGTGACCGCGCCAGGCGTGAGCATCCTGGCGGTGGACGCGGGCACCACGATCACCGGCTTCGAACAGCTGGTCGGACTGAAGAACGGCACCTCGATGGCATCTCCGCACCAGGCCGGCGCCGCCGGACTGGTGCGCCAGGCGCGGCCGGACTGGACCATGCCCGAGATCAAGTCGGCGCTGGTGATGACCGCCAAGCAGGAGGTGTTCACCGAGGACGAGGTCACCCCGGCCGATCCGTTCGGTCGCGGCGGCGGCCGCATCCGCGTCGACCAGGCGATCAACGCCGGGCTGGTGCTGAACGAGACCGCCGACAATTATCTTGCCGCCAATCCGGCGGACGACGGCGATCCGGCCACGCTCAACCAGCCGAGCCTGGCCAGCGGGCGTTGCTTCCAAAGCTGCGTGTTCCTGCGCACCTTCCGCAACCCGACGCCGCGCGCGCAGGCGTTCCGGGCGGAACTGCAGGGACTGCAGGGCACGGTTACGCCGCGGATCGTCAAGGTTCCGGCCGGTGGCATGCGGACGGTGCGGATCATGGTCGACAGCGAGGCGTTGCCGCCGGACGGCAGCTGGCATTTCGGCACGGTGGTGCTGGCGCCGGCCGCGCAGCAGGCGGGCCCGACCTTGCGCCTGCCGGTGGCGGTGTCGGTGCCTCCGCCGGAGATCCAGCTGCCGGATCTCGTCCAGGTCTCGCTGGCCCAAGGCCAGATCGGGAGCGCGAACAGCCAGGTCGGCAACGTCGGCGGTTCCACCCTCAGCTACTCGGTCGACAACACCGGGATTGCCACGTTGAACCTGGCCGATGCCCCGCGCGGCGCCGTCAACAGCGGATTCAACAGCAGTTTCCTGACCGACAATGCCACCCCGGCGCTTTTCGCCAGCGACGACTTCACGCTGGCTGGGGCCACCACGCTGACGTCGATCTACACGGAAGGGTTCACGGCAGCGTCCGCGTCGCTGGCGGCCGTGACCTCGGAACTGACCTGGAGCATCTTCCCGGATGCGGATGGCGTTCCGGCGGGCAATCCGCAGACCTCTCCCAACGCAGCGGTCTGGCGCTATACGGCGGCGCCGACCAGTGCCGGGATCTCCATTGGCGGCTCGGGACAGATCAACAACGTCGGGCTGGACCTCCAGCAGGCTGGCCAGAGCGTCACTCTGCCGGCAGGGCGCTACTGGCTGGTGGTGAATGCACGGACGACCACCGCGAACCGCTGGCTCTGGTTCGCGTCGAACGACAGCAGTGGTGGCTTGATGACGATCACGCCGGGAGCGGCCGGTACCGGCGAGTGGACCGCCAACACGTCGTTCGGCGGCCTGGCGATGCGCATCGACGGGACGGTCGAATGCGGCGCGCCGTGGATGGGTGCTGCGGTTCCGGCGGCGGGCAGCCTGGCCCCGGGGGCGACGCGTCCGCTGCGTGCGACCGTGAGCAGCAGCGGCCTGTCGCCGGGCAGCTACACGGCGAACCTGTGCGTGGCCAGCAACGATCCGGCCACGCCGAAGGCGGCGGGGCCGATCCGGCTGACGGTCATGCCGTAGTCGGCAGTTCCATCGCGGTACCTGAGAGGGCCCGCCATCGGCGGGCCCTCTTTTTCTTTCCGGCCGCCTCCGTAGGAGCGCGCCATGCGCGCGATGCCGCGGGCATCGCGCCGCCCACGAATTCCGGAGACCAGCGCGCCTGCCGGTCCGGAATCGCGGCATCCGTCGGATCCGGCCAGCCCCGCGGTATCGCGCGCATGGCGCGCTCCTACGACGGCAATCCCGGGTGGGCTCATTCGCCCGGCTTGGCGGCCTCGATCGGGGCGCTGGTCGCGGCGCGGCGCGCCAGCTGCGCCTCGCGATGGGCGATGTAGGCGTTGGCGACGAAGATGATCGTCGCACCGGCGATGGTCCAGGCGTCGACGGTCTGCCCGAACAGCACCCAGCCGAACAGCGCCACCACCGGCAGCTGCATGAAGCTGATCGGGGTCAGCGCCGAGACCTCGCCGAGTTTCAGCGCCCGTGTCCACAGCATGTGGCCGCCGGTGCCGAGCACGCCGGAGGCGACCACCCAGATCCAGGTGACGCCCTGCGGCCATTCCCACACGGCTAGCGCCGGCAGCAGCGACATCGGCACCCAGAACAGCGTGGTCCAGATGACGATGCGGTCGGCGGGCTCGGTGCGCGAGAGCTCCTTGATCTGGATCGCCACCAGCCCGCTCAGCATCGCCGCGGCCACCGCGACCAGCATGCCGGGCGTGAACTCGCCGCTGCCGGGGCGCAGGATCACCAATACGCCGAGGAACCCGAGTCCGACAGCGGTCCAGCGTCGCGCACGCACCTGCTCGTGCAGGAAGATCACCGCGGCGATGGTGACGAAGATCGGGGTCGAGTAGGAGAGTGACACCGCCTGCGCCAGCGGCAGATTGCCGATCGCCCAGAACCCGCAGAACATCGACAGCATGCCGATCAGGCAGCGCACGAAATAGCGCGGCAGTTGCGCGGTCTTCAGGAAGCCGATCCCGCGGCCGCTGCGCATCAGCAGCGGCAACGCCGCCGCCAGGCCGAAGAAGTTGCGGAAGAACGCGATCTCGAACGTGTGCAGGGTTTCCGACGCCAGCCGGATCGCGATCACCATCATCGCGAAGAACAGGGTGCTGCCGAGCATCAGCAGGGCGGCGCGGGTGGGTTGGGGGATCGGCATCTGGATGGCTGTGGTAGGTCGGCTGGAGCGGTTGCTTGTCAGGTGTTTACGCGTGTCGCGGGAGTACTCCCTTTCCCGCTTGCGGGGCGAGGCCGCACCGCTTGCGCCACTGGCGCGAGCCGGGGCGCGGAGCGGGGTTGGGGTGAGGGTGCTCCTGGCGAGAGATCAAAAGCGCCCTCATCCGCCCCCCGACTAAAGCGCTCGGGGGCAGGCTCTACGGGCCCTCGCTCCGCGCCCCGGCCCTGCGCAGCGCGCAGGGCGCTCAGGCGTGCACGAGCCAATAGCTCGCAAGGCCGCACGCCTTCGCCCCGCAAGCGGGAGAAGGGAGCTATCAGCTGCCAGCACCGCCCGCCGCCGGAGCCGGCCGTCACCAGCTGTCGCCGACGATCCGCGGCTCGGGTTCCAGCGCGACACCGAAGCGCTCCGATACCGATGCCGCGATGCGGCGGGCGAGGTCGAGCAACTGTGCGCCGCCGGCGGCGCCGTGGTTGACCAGCACCAGCGCGTGGCGCTCGGAGACGCCGGCATCGCCCTCGCGGTGGCCCTTCCAGCCGCAGGCGTCGATCAGCCAGGCAGCCGAAAGCTTGCGGCTGGCGTCGTCGCCGCCGGGGAATGCCGGCAGGGCAGGGTGCGCGCGTTGCAGCGCCTCCGCCTGCGCCAGCGGTACGATCGGATTCTTGAAGAAGCTGCCGGCATTGCCGGTTACCGCCGGATCCGGGAGCTTGCGCCTGCGGATCCGGCAGACGGCCTCGGCGACCTGCGAGGCAGTCGGCTGGTCGATGCCCATGGCGGCGAGTTCGGCGCCGACGCCGGCGTAGTCGAGCCGCGGCACCGGCGTGCGCGTGAGCACGAACTCCACCGCGGCGACCACGTGCCGCTCCGGCTCGCGCTTGAAGCGGCTGTCGCGATAGGCGAACCCGCAGGCATCGCGGTCGAACCGGCGCAAGGTCCGGTCGCCGCGATCGAAGGCTTCGACTACGTCGATGCGCTCGCGCACCTCGACGCCGTAGGCGCCGATGTTCTGGATCGGCGCGGCGCCGACGGTGCCCGGGATCAACGCCAGGTTCTCCAGCCCGGCCAGGCCGCGGCTGAGCGTCCACAGCACCAGCGTGTGCCAGTCGACGCCGGCATCGGCGCGCACGATCGCGGTGTCGCCGTCGTCGGCCAGCACGCGGATCTCCTGGCCACCGAGCGCCAGCACCGCACCGGGGGGATCGCCGGCGAACAACAGGTTGCTGCCGCCGCCGAGCACCAGCACCGGGCCGTCGCGCAGCATCGCGTTGCCGAACAGCTCCGGCAACGCCGCGGCGTCGCGCACCTCCACCAGCATCTCCGCGGTGGCGGGCACGCGGAAGGTGTTGCGCGCCTGCAGCGGGGCGCGCTCGGCCAGTCGATAGGCGGGACTCATGCCGCACTCGGGGGAAGGTTGCCGCGGCTCGGCGCTTCCTTGCGGCGCCGGATCGCGTCCGCGCATTCGCCGATCAATTCCGGGCCGCGATAGATCAGCCCGGTGTAGACCTGCACCAGGCTGGCGCCGGCCGCCATCTTCTTGACCGCGTCGGCGCCGGAGAGGATCCCGCCGACGCCGACCAGCGGAATCGATTCGGGCAGGCGCGTGCGCAGCATGCGCAGGACCGCGGTCGACTTGTCCATCAGCGGCGCGCCCGACAGGCCGCCGGTCTCGCGCGCGCGTGGGTCCTCCTGCACGGCGATGCGCGAGACGGTGGTGTTGGTGGCGATCACCCCGTCCACCTGCAGGTCCGACAGCACCCGGGCGGCGGCCGCGATGTCCTCGTCGCTGAGGTCGGGCGCCATCTTGACCAGCATCGGCACCCGCCGGCCGTGCCGTGCGCCCAGCCGCTCCTGTGCCTCGCGCAGGGTGCCGACCAGGCGCCGCAGCGCCTGTTCCTCCTGCAGCTCGCGCAGGCCGGCGGTGTTGGGCGAGGAGATGTTGACGGTCAGGTAGTCGGCCAGCGGGTAGACCCGCTCCAGGCAGTGCAGGTAGTCGCGTCCTGCGTCCTCGTTCGGCGTGTCCTTGTTCTTGCCGATGTTGATGCCGAGCAGGCCGGCGCGGCGGCGCGCGCGGCCGACGTTGGCGACCAGCGCGTCGACGCCGTCGTTGTTGAAGCCCAGCCGGTTGATGATGGCGCGGTGCCGGGGCAGGCGGAACATCCGCGGCTTCGGATTGCCCGCCTGCGGCCTAGGGGTCACCGTGCCGACCTCGACGAAGCCGAAACCGAGCGCCAGCAGCGCGTCGACATGGGCGCCGTTCTTGTCCAGGCCGGCGGCCAGGCCGACGGGATTGGGGAAGGTCAGGCCGAAGGCCTGCACCGGGAACGCGCGGCGGCGCCCACTCAGCAGCGGATTGAGACCGCTGCGCCAGGCCGCTTCCAGCGCCGCGAAGGTCAGCGCATGCGCCCGTTCCGGATCCAGGCGGAACAGCAACGGACGGGCGACGCCGTACATGTCAGTCCAGCATCCCCAGCCACGCCAGGCCGCCGAAGAACAGCACCAGCGTGGTCAGCAGCACCAGCGACAGGACGATCATCGTGTAGCCGAGGATCAGCCCGGCCAGCGCCAGGCCGTCGCCCTCGTAGCGCTCCGGTGCGCGCCGGATCTCGGCGCGCGCCAGATGCCCGGTGACCACCGCGACCAGGCTGGCCATCAGCGGAAACGGCAACACCCCCAATATGCCCGAGATCAGGCTGATCACCGCCAGCGGGTGGCTCTGTCGCATCGGTGTGCTCATGGCTCGCCTCGGGTCAGGGGGATAAGGTTGCTCAGAGTTCGAACTTGATTCCCTGCGCCAGCGGCATCGCGTCCGAGTAGTTGATGGTATTGGTCTGCCGGCGCATGTAGGCCTTCCATGCGTCGGAACCCGACTCCCGGCCACCGCCGGTCTCCTTCTCGCCGCCGAAGGCGCCGCCGATCTCGGCGCCGGAGGTGCCGATGTTGACGTTGGAGATGCCGCAGTCGGAACCGGCTGCGGACAGGTAGGCCTCGGAGACCTTGAGGTTGGTGGTGAAGATCGCCGACGACAGGCCCTGCGGCACGGCGTTCTGCATGGCGATGGCCTCGTCCAGGTCCTCGTACTTCATCACGTACAGGATCGGGGCGAAGGTCTCGGTCTGCACGATCTCGCTGTCGTTGTCCAGGCCGGTGATCAGGGTCGGCAGCACGAAGTTGCCCTTGCGGTCGCTCAGTGCCGCGCCGCCGCTGGCGATGGTGCCGCCGGCTGCCTTGGCCTTCTCGATCGCGGCCAGGTACGCCTGCACGCCCTCGGCGCTGTTCAGCGGACCCATCAGGTTGGCCGGGTCGGTGGGGTCGCCGATGCGCTTCTCGACCTGCTTGTAGCCGGCGACCAGCTTCTCCAGCACGGTGTCGTAGATCGAGGCGTGCACGATCAGGCGCCGGGTGGAGGTGCAGCGCTGGCCGGCGGTGCCGACCGCGCCGAACACGATCGCCGGGATCGCCAGCGCGAGGTCGGCGCTCTGCTCGACGATGATGGCGTTGTTGCCGCCCAGTTCCAGCAGCGAACGGCCCATGCGCCTGGCGACGCGCTCGCCGACCTGGCGGCCGACCTTGGTCGAGCCGGTGAAGCTGATCAGCGGAATGCGGCGGTCGTCGACGAACTGCTGCGCCAGCTCGGTGCCGGCGTCGTTGATCAGGAAGAAGATGTCGGGGAATCCGCCTTCCTTCAGCGCGGCATTGCAGATCTTCATCGACGCGATCGCCGACAGCGGCGTCCGCGGCGACGGCTTCCAGATGCAGATGTCGCCGCAGGCCGCGGCCACGAACGCGTTCCACGCCCACACCGCCACCGGGAAGTTGAACGCGCTGATGATGCCCACCAGGCCGACCGGGTGCCACTGCTCGTACATGCGGTGGCCGGGGCGCTCGCTGTGCATGGTCAGGCCGTAGAGCTGGCGCGACAGGCCGACGGAGAACTCGCCGATGTCGATCATCTCCTGCACCTCGCCGTCGCCCTCGGGCTTCGACTTGCCCATCTCCAGGGCGACCAGCGAGCCGAGCGCATCCTTGTTGCGGCGCAGGGCGTCGGCGCACAGGCGTACGGCCTCGCCGCGGCGCGGCGCCGGCGTCGTGCGCCAGACCTTGAAGGCGGCCTGGGCGCGCGCGACGACGGTCTCGTAGTCGGCCTGCGACGTGCCCCGCACCTGCGCCAGCACCTCGCCATCGGTCGGATTGACCGGCTCCAGCAGGCCGGCGGAGGTGTCGTTCGACCACTCGCCGTTGCCGAGGTAGGTGCCGGATTCGTTGCCGGTGAGGTCGAGGGCGGTAAGGACGGGATGAGGCATCAAGAGCTCCTGTGAAGCGAGAAGTGAGTGGAGAGGAGTGAGAAATGAGTGGGAGCGATCTCTCTCCCGCGTCCATGACGGCAGGAAGAGGGCGGACGCGAGAGCAGACTGCTTTCTCTCGTTTCTCACTCCTCTCCACTCACTCCTCGCCTTCTGGCGACCCCGGCACGATTCGAACGTGCGACCTTCCCCTTAGGAGGGGGATGCTCTATCCAGCTGAGCTACGGGGCCGTAGCCGGGCATTTTCGCACGGAGGCGACGCTTTCCCAAACGGAACCCCGCTTGCGGCCAGGTGTGGCGCGTTATCCACGCGGTCCATCTCCAGGCCGGGCCGCGGCGGATGCGGCGGCCGGATCCGCCCGGGACGCGGACTCGGGATGAAGGCGTTCCGGCCCGGGTCGCGGATCGGCTATGGGACTGCGGAGACGATCGGCGGGACGGATCGGCGTGGTTCCGGCGCGTGCCGTGCGTCTTCCGGCGCCGGCCGCGGAATCGCCAGGTAGACGGTGCTCCATAGCTGCGCGGCGTTGGATTCGTCGGCATCGCCGCTGCTCTGGCCGAAGGGTTCGATGCGATAGCGGCCGGCGGCGTACGACCAGGACCACAGCTCCGAGGTGCGCATCGCCCGGGTGGCGTCGATCACGCGCCACAGGCGTCGCTGCGCGTCGCGCAGGCGCGTGCGGGCGGCGGCGGGCAGGTCATCGCGCTGCAGCTGGCGCGCCAGCCCGGCGGCCAGCAGGGCCTGCTGCCATGACCAGACGACGGTGCCGTGATAGGCGGTGCGGCCGAATTTCGCGGCGGTGCCGGCGCCGGCATAGGCCGGGTTGGCGACCAGCAGGCCCGCGCCAGTCAGCAGGCCGGCCGGGAAGGGGCGCAGCATGGTTTCGACCATCGTGACCAGGGCATCGGCTTCAGGCTCCAGGAACAGCAGGGCGAAACCGCCGTCCGAATGCAGGACCGGGATCGGCCTGCCTTCCGCATCCAGCGCCAGCGCATCGAAGCGCAGTCCGGCGTGCGGAACGCTGGCCAGCACCGGCGCCGGATCGACACCCTGCGCCTCGGCATGGCGGACGATCGCCTCGCGGGCCGCCGCCGCCGTCAGCGTCGTCCGGAATAGCGGCGGGGCCTGACGCGACCAGACGGCGGCCTGGTCGCGGGCGGTGGAAAATGCCTGTCGCTGCTCCGCGGTGGCATAGGGCTTCAGCAAGGCGGTTCGCTGGAAGCGTGCGATCGCATCGAGCGCCGCCGGCATCAACACCGCGTTGACGTCGTAGGGGGTGCGGCCGCTGGCCAGTCCCTCCTGGCTGTCGCGCCACTGCCCGGTGTCGCGGCCCGGCTTGAGCGAGAGCAAGTGACCGGTGACGGGTCGTCGCGAGAACGCCCGCGCCGACCGAAGAACGCAGTCGAAGTTGCGCGCCAGCGCCGCGCCGAGCGGCTCGCCGGCCGCGGTCGTGCGCGCGAGGAACGCGGCGGCGCGGGTACGGCCCTGTGGGCGGTCGAGCAAATAGGCCGCGGCCACGGGCGCCAGCATCAGGTCGTCGTCGATCATGGCGTAGTCGTAGATCGGCATGTCGTCCGTCGCGGCTCTCGGGGCATCGTCCTCGCGCCGGCGCAGGAGGGCGAATTCGCCGATGTCCTCCTCATGCGCCACCTCGCCCCGCGCGTCGAGCCGCTCGAGCACGGAAGCCAGGCCGTCCTCGATCGCCGCTGGCTGCAAGTCCGGCAGCAACAGCCGCAGCGCCATCAGCGTGTCGCGGCCGAAGTACGTATTGAAGCGCCAGGACCCGGCGAGGAACTTCTCGCGATAGCTCAGGAACTGCAGCGCCTGGCGACTGCGTGGATCACGACTGGCAACCGCGCCGAACAGGTCCTGCGCCGCGATCGGAGTGAGCGGCTGTTCGCCGGTGAGCGCGGTGATGCGCAGGCGCAGCGGTTCGCCTTTGCGCGTCGGTGCCAGCACCAGCGGCGTGCCGTCGCCGCCATCAACACGGCCGTCGAGCAGTTCGATCGAGATCGCATAGCCGGGCGCGCCGTCGATGCGCGCCCGTGCCCAGGTCACGCCGTGCGCCGATACCCGTGCGGGTGTGGCGACCGCCGTCGGATACGCGGTCCCGAGCTGGAAATCGCGCAGCACGCGCACGCTGCCCAGCACCGCGTCGCGGACCACCAGCCGGTCGGCGTCGACGCTCGCTTCCGCCGCGATGCCGCGCAGGAGCCGGCCCGACGCATCGGACCGCTGGATTCCCTCCATTTCGCCCAGCGTCCATCGCACCGGTACGGGGCTCTCCTCGAACCACACGCCGACGCCGCTGTTGCCGGCCGGAAACGCGACCAGCAGGCGCGGTTGCCGGCCGGAACTGAGCAACAAATGCGCCGCGACGGGTCCTTGTCGGTGAAAGGCGTTGAGCACGTCGCCTTCCGCCACCCGGAACTGCAGCGGTGCATCGCCGTCGCCGGCGGAGGCGAGGCCGGGCGCCAGCGAAAGGAGCAGGGCCAGCAGCCATCGCTTCATGGCGGTGAGGCGCTCGGGTGGTGGCATTGACCGATGTGCGCGTCCGTCACCACATGTATTTCACCTGCGCATTGACTTCGCGGCCCTCGAGCGGGCGCGCCAGCAGCACGCCGTCGGTACCGGCGGCGCTGCCGAAGATGCGCGAGTTGCTTTCGGTCAGGCCCAGCTGGTTGGTCATGTTGGTGCCACGCACGTTGAACTGCCAGTGCATGCCGATGTTGGCGGTCACCCCGAAGTCCCAGGTGTGGTACGACCCCAGCTGCTGCAGCCCGGACTGGTCCTGGGTGTGATCGCCGACGTGGGTGTAGGTGACGTACGGCAGGACGTCGCCCCAGCCGAAAACGAAGCGGTAGCTGGGCGTGAACATGTAGCGCAGCTTGGGCTGGCGCTGCAGCTGCTTGCCTTCGATCGGCTCGCAGGCGTCCTCGCCGTTGACGTCGACGTATTCGATGCAGGCGTCGTAATCGGTGTACTCGCCGTCAAGGTAGTTGGCGACCAGCTGCAGGCGCAGGTTCTCGACCGGCGTCACGGCGCCGATGAAGTTGACGCCCCAGGAGTCGGAGCCGTAGATCAGCGGGCGGCCCACCGGTGTACCGGCGTTGTCGGTCGGCTGGTAGGGCAGGCCGCTGAACCTGCGGCGGTAGGCGCTGACGTCGGCGTACAGCAGGTCCGACTGGTACTTGAAGCCGATCTCGTAGTTACGGATCTTGTGCAGCGGCGGGAAGTCGCCGTCGGTGGTGCCGCGGATGCCGTTGTCGAAATCGACGAAGTGTCCGCCGGTATTGACGCGGCCGTACGCCGACATGCGCTCGGTGAAGGAATAGTTGGCGCCGGCCGTCCACGACGGATGGGTCTTGTCGTAGCGGATCCTGGCGTAGGTGCCGTCGCAGACGGGAACGTGATTATCGTATTCGGTCAACGGGTCTCCGTCCAAGTCGACGAAATCCGTCACCCCGTCATCGTCGGCATCTTCATCGTTTTGGAAATTGCAGACGTTGTTGGTCGCGTCTTGGTTCTCGACGCGCCCGGACAGGTCCAGCAGCCACTTGCCGATGCGCCAGGTGTCGGACAGGTACAGGGCGGTGTTGGTGGCGCGCCCGTGCTGGGCGATGTTGAAGGTGCCGTAGTCGAGCAGGCCCTGGTCGTCGGTGCGCTGGCGGACGTTGCCGTCAGCGTCGACGTAGCTGACGGTGATCGGCGTGGCGTTGGGCTCGTTGGTCATCAGCATCTGGTTGCCGAGCGCCCACCTGTCGTCCATGGTGTAGTGGTTGACATACAGCCCGAGGGTGAGGGTATTGCCCTCGAACAGCTCCTTGCTTAGGCGGAAGTCGTTGTTGATGCTCTTCAGGTGCTTGTGGATGTGCCACCAGCCCTGCGCGATCACGCTCTGGCCGCCCGGTACCGTGCCACCACCGACATAGGTGGCGGTGGCCGAGCCGGCCGGCAGCTCGAGTCCGCCCGGGGTGCCGAGGGTGTACAGCATGTCGTCCAGCGTCGCCGGGTTGTTGCCGGAGAACAGGGCGTTGGTGTCGGCATCGCCTTCATCGAACAGGAACCGGTCGCTGATCGACCAGCCGTTGTCGAACTCATACTCGAAGTTGCCGCCGAAGAAGAAGAACTTCGCCCCGCGGCCATCGGCCAGGTCTGCTTCCGTGCCGCCGCCCGGGTAGCCGGGCAGGCGCACGTGCTGGATGGCGCGGCTGTAGTAGGTGTCCTTCAGTGGATCGAAGCCGGGATAGGCGCTGAAACGGTCCTCGCCGCTCTGGATCAGCGGGATCGGCGTGATGAACTGGTTCTTGTCGTTGAGATAGCGCGCGTACAGCACCAGGCTGCCCCGGTCGAAGTCGTGCGCCAGGGTGGCGGTCAGCTGGCCGCCCTCGTCGGCCTTGAACTCGGGATTGCGCACACCGTCGGAACTGCGCCAGAAGCCGCCGAAGCTGCCGTACCAGCCGTCGGCGAGCTTGAAACCGGAGAATCCATCCAGCCGCCACAGGCCCTCGTTGCCGTAGGTCAGTCCGACGCCGCCAGTCGGCACCTCGCTGCCGGTCTTGAGGAAGAAGTTGGCCGTGGCGCCCATCTGCCCATCGGCGAACACGACCGACGGGCCACCCTGCAGGATCTCGACCGATTCGATGGTGTCGTCGAGCCGGAACAGCGAGGTGGTCTCGAAGAACGACAGCGTCGGCATGCCGTACAGCGGCGAGCCCATCAGCAGCGTGGAGAAGTAGGGCGCATCGCCACCGCCGGGAAAGCCGGCGATCTCGATGTTGGCGCCGGTCTGGCCGCCGGTCGATTCGGGCCACATGCCCGGGGAGATCTTCAGCAGGTCGGCGGTGCTCTTGGGGTTCGACTGTCTGATCTCCTCGGCGCTGGCGGTGACGATGTTGTAGCTCGCCTCCAGCTTGGTCACGCCGCCCGCGGCGCTGCCGGTCACGACCACGGTGTCGAGTGTGGTCGCCCGGTCCGTGGTCGCTTGTGCCGCACTGTCCTGTACGGGCGCGTCGCTCGGCGCGGGCTGCGTCTGCGCCTGTGCCAGGACGGGTAACAGCGTCACGGCGATCGCAACCGAAAGCGCATGGCGGGTGCTGTCGAGGCGGTTCATGGGCTCCTCCGGATGTGATGTTGTCAACGCCCGGCGCTACGCGCAGGCAACGGCGGCAACGCTCCGCACAGGTGCGAGACACCGGTCGGCGGGCGCAGGTCCACACACAGGCCGTGAATCGTTCCACAACGGCCGCGGAGGAGAGTTGCGGTTCTACAGCGTGAAAACAGCGTGAAACACGGGATGTCCGCGCGGAATCACCTGCCATATCGTTATGCTGAGGGCGGACATCCAACCCATGACGCACGGAGACGAGTCGATGGCGGACGACAGGATCGCGGCTTCTGCAATGCGCCGCACGAGCGCGACGGCATGGATACTGCTGCTCTGGCTGTCGCTGCAGGCGCCGGCGATGGCCGGCATCTGCGTTCCCGGCCTGCCGCAGCTCTACGGCGAGTTGTTCGAGGATGCGCAGGAGGTCCTGACCGACAAGAAGGCCTTCGTGGACGCGACGCCGAAGCAGCCGCCGGCCGGCATCGCCGCCGAGTACGAGAATGTCCGCGACACGCCCGGCTTCGACCTGCACGCCTTCATCGCCGAGCAGTTCGTCATGCCCCCGCTGGCGGGCGACGATTACCGCACCGACCCGGACCACGACGTGCGCGAGCACATCGATGCCCTATGGGGCGTGCTGGAGCGAAAGCCCGGAACCGCGGATACACGGACCTCGCTGCTGCCGCTGCCGCATCGCTACATCGTGCCCGGCGGCCGTTTCGACGAGATCTACTACTGGGATTCCTATTTCACGATGCTGGGCCTGGAGGAGAGCGGCCGCCATGACCTGGTCGTCGACATGGTGAAGAACTTCGCCTGGCTCATCGACCGCTACGGCCACATCCCGAACGGCAACCGCACCTACTACCTGAGCCGCTCGCAGCCGCCGTTCTTCGCCGCCATGGTCAACCTGCTCGCCGAACGCGACGGGCCGTCGGTGTTGTCGACCTACCTGCCGCAACTGGCCCGGGAATATGCATTCTGGATGCAGGGCAGCGAGCGGCTCGCGCCGGGCCAGGCGCATCGGCGCGTCGTGCGGCTGGCGGACGGATCGCTGCTCAATCGCTACTGGGACGATTGCGACACGCCGCGCGAGGAAAGCTACGGACGCGATGTCGAGACCGCGATGGCCTCCGGCCGCCCCGCCACGGAGGTCTACCGCAACCTGCGCGCCGGCGCCGAGAGCGGCTGGGACTACAGCTCGCGCTGGTTCGCCGACGGCGAGACCTTGGCCACCATCCGCACCGTCGAGATCGTGCCGCCTGATCTGAACAGCCTGCTCTACCATCTCGAGCGCACGCTCGCCGAGGCCTACGGCGTTGCCGGGCAGCCTGACGACGCGGTACGGCTGCAGAAGCGCGCCGACGAGCGCAAGGCCGCGATGCGGCGTCATCTCTGGCATGCCGGGATCGGCGTGTTCGCGGACTACTTGTGGCAGGAAGGGCGACCGACCGACAGCGTCACCGCCGCCACGCTCTATCCGCTGTTCTTCGGCATCGCCGACCGCCGCCAGGCCGCGCAGGTGGCGTCCCGCGTGCGCGCTTCGTTGCTGCAGCCGCACGGGCTGGCGGCGACGACCGTCCGTACCGGCGAACAATGGGATATGCCCAATGGCTGGGCGCCCCTGCAATGGATCGCGATCCAAGGCCTGGACGACTACGGCGAGAAGGAGCTCGCCGCTTCGATCGCCGAGCGCTGGATCCGCCACAACCTCGCCGTGTTCCGGGAAACGGGCAAGCTGGTCGAGAAATACGACGTCACCGGCACGGGTGGCGCCGGCGGCGGCGGCGAATACGAAACGCAGGACGGATTCGGCTGGACCAATGGCGTGCTGCGCAAGCTCATGGCGCTGTACCCGGCGGCCGCGACATCCGGGGCTGCGGAGCCGGTCGGCAAGGCGAATGCGACAGCGATATCTCCCGTGGCGGCCGTCGCCCGAACGGAATAGGGGTCGCCGTCATGACGGCGCCGGATGCGACCGGCGCCATAGGAAATGCCTCTGGCCCTCACTTGCCCTGTTGTGGCGTTCACCAATCCAGGCGCGCGCCGATCTGCCCCTCCAGTGTCCGCCGCCGCTCGCCGCCGAGATTGCGGGTGACGTCGCCGACCGCGAACACGCTCAACGTTTCGTTGACGCGCGACACCACGCCGCCGCCGAACTCCAGCGCGCTGCCCTTGCGCTCGCTTTCGATCGCGTCGCCGCCGAACACGACCCGATCGGTTCCGGCGAAGTCGTGCCACAGGTTGGCCTTGAGGTAGGGCCGCACCACGCCGACCGCGGTGTCGTAGCTGCCGTGCAGGCGCACGCCGATTCGTGCGGTGACGGCGTCGTCCTCGTCGAACGTGACGGTGGAGAACGCGTCCTCGCGGTCGTCCAGCGACAGGCGCTGCCAGACCAGCTGCGCCTGCGGTTCGAGGATCCAGCGCTCCCCGAGCGCGAACGGCCTGCCGCCTTCGAGCGAGACGCTGATGCCGTCGCCGTCCAGGTCCACGCCCAGCCCGCGGCTCGAGCGGCTGTCACCGTCCAGGCGGGTCGCCATGACCACCGCGTCGAGATAGCCGCCGTCGGGCGCGATGCGCGACCAGTACAGGCCGAGGTGGTCGCCGTCCAGGCGCAGGTCGCCGACCGTCAGGTTGTCCCAGCCGATCGCGAAGCCGCGCACGTCGCCGCGCATCCGCGCCTGGCCGACGAACAGCCCCAGGTGATGACGCGGAGCATCCGTGTGTTCGGAAGCGAACACGTCCACGCCCACCTGGTATCCGGTGAGCGATCCATCGAAGGTAGGCGCGACCGTGCCCGACCAGCGTTGATCGTGTCGCTGCCCGAACACGCGCAGCCAGGCCGCGGAGAACGCGCCGCCGGGTTGCAGCAATCCCTGCTCGCCCTGCCGTTCGTGGAAGGTGCCGAGCATGGCCAATCCGAGCTGTTGCGCCGCGGGCGGCACCACCGCATAGGCCGGCACTTCCACGCGGTACAGCGGCACCACCTCGGCGATGTGCGGCCTGGCGCCGGGCGTGGGCGGCTGCGGCGGTGACGACGGCGGCACCGGCGGCGCTCCGGGTGCCGGTGGCGGTGACGGTGGCGCCGGGATGGGGGCTGGCCCGGTCGGGGGAACAGGCGGTGGCGCCGGCTCGCCCGGCGGCGCGGGTGGAACCGGTGGCTCCGGTTCCCCCGGCGGCGGCGTCGGCGCGGGCGTCGGTGGCACCGGAGGCGGCTGCAGTGGCGGCGGCGCCGGGGCCGCTTGTGGCGGCGGGGGCGGATCGGGATTCTCGGGCGTGGGCGGCGGCGGTGCCACGATGGTCGAACGCAGGTACCAGTTCTCCTCGCTGCCGTTGCTGATACCGCCGCGGAACAGGAAGTACTCGTAGGCCCCGACCGCGACCGGATAGTTGAGCGCGAACGCACCGCTACTGGTGCTGGCGCCGTCGATGGCGTGCACCAGCAGGATGCCGTCCAGCAAGGTGTTCGCGCCGCTGCCGCCGAAGTTGACGACCTCCAAACCGGTGCTGCCGCCTGCGTTCCCGCCGGAGATCACCAGCCGGTCCGACGCCGAGCTGTCGTCGCCCAGCACAGTGTCCAGCCGCATCGCGCCGCCGGTGCCGACATAGTCGCCGACTACCGTCAGACGGTCGCTCGCACCGGAACTGCCGTTGGTCATGTCGATGACCCCGGCATTGACGAGGGTCGCGGCGCTGCCGACGACGGATGGCGCGATCGCTGCATTCGCGCCGTTGCCGGCGAACAGGATGCTGGTCGCGTCGATGTCGAAGCGTCCTGTCGTGGTGCTGGCATCGCCGAGGACGAAGTCGCCGTCGAGCGCGAACCTGGATGCGTTCGTCAGCGACACCTGCTCCCAGCGCACGTAGCGCGACGAGCCGGTGGACGCAGTCGCATCGAACACCAGGGTGTCGGTGTCCGCTTCGGTGTTCACGTCCGCGCCTTCGCCACCGTCGATCAGGCGGTCCGGCGCCGCCGTCGCGGTCAGGCCGGCTTCGTCGAGGCCGCGCAGGATCGCGGTATCGTTGCCCGCGCCGAGCGCGACGTCGCCGCCGATCGTGCCGGCATTCTCCCAGGTGAAGCGGTCGCTGCCCTGGCCGGTGCGGACCGCGCCTCCGATCGCACCGCCGCTGACCGCGACGACGTTGTCGCCGTGCAGCTGCACGTTGGCGCTGGTGGGGTTGAACAGCACCACCTCGCCGCCGATCGCACCGTCGGTGACGATCACGGTGTCATTGCCGTTGTTGAAATTGACGTCGCCGCCGATCGCGCCGCCCGACAGTTCCAGCAGATCGTTGCCCTGCGCGGCGCGCACGTTGCCGTCGACCTGCCCGCCCGACATCCGCATCTCGTTGTTGGCCTGCTCCAGGTCCACTTCGCCGACCCGTCCATCGGTCATGGTGAAGAAATCGCCGGCGAAGAACAGCCCGACGATATGCCCGCCGTGCACCTCTGCGCGGTCGAGCTGGCTGCCCTGGTTGAGCGAAGCGATCGTGCCGCCGGTCATGGCGAAGGTATCGACGCCGGTGCCCTGGTTCACCGCACCCAGCACGGTGCCGTCGCTGATCTCGAAGCGGTCGTCGCCGGCGTTCTGGTCGACGCCGCCGCCGATCGTACCGCCGCTCATCTCCACCAGGTCGATCCCGGTGCCGCTGCGCAGGTCGCCACCTATCTCGCCGCCCGACACCAACGCAACGTTGTCGCCATCGCCCTGGTCCAGGCTGCCGCCGAGGCTGCCGCCATGGACCTCGGCGCGATCGTCGCCGTCGCCCTGGCTGACGTTGCCGGTGATCGTGCCGCCCGACATCTCGAAGTGGTCCACGCCGCTGCCGGCGACGATGTCGCCGCCGATCGAACCGTTGGTGACGATCGCCGTATTGTCGCCTTCGCCCTGGTCCACGCCACCGCCGATGCTGCCGCCGTGCGCTTCGGCGTGATCATTACCGTCGCCCTGACTGACGCTGCCTCCAACAGTGCCGTCCCGCAGCTCGAACAGGTCGACACCATTGCCGGTGATCACGTCACCGCCGATCGAACCGCCGGTGACGATGATTCTGTTGTTCCCGTTGCCAAAATTGACACCACCGCCGATCGCGCCGCCAGATAGTTCCAGCAGGTCGTTGTGCTGGGCGGCCACGACATTGCCGTCGACCTGGCCGCCCGACATCCGCATTTCGTTGTTGGCCTGCTCGAGATTGACCTCGCCGATGCGGCCGCCGGTCATGGTGAAGAAATCGCCGGCGAAGAACAGCCCGACGATGTGTCCGCCGTGCATTTCCGCATGGTCGAGTTGGCTGCCCTGGTTGAGCGAAGCGATCGTGCCGCCGGTCATGACGAAGGTGTCGACACCGTTGCCCTGGCTCACCGCGCCCATGACGGTGCCATCCCCGATGACGAAGGCATCAGCGCCGCCGCCCTGGACGACGCCGCCGGTGATGGTGCCCGACTGCATCTCGACGCGGTCCGCACCGAGACCGAACGTCACGCTGCCGTCGAGCGTGCCGCTGCCGCCCTCGGGGAACAGCAGCGTATTGCTGCCGCCGGTATCGACCAGGTCGCCTATGGAGACGTCGCTGCTGCAGGTGTAGGTGTCGTCGCCCGCGGTGGGGGTCAGGTCGCATTGGGCGCTCGCGGCGCCCGCGCTCAGTGCGAGGGCGGTCGCGATCGCAGTTGCGAGCATCGAGCGGGACCAGGAGGGGTTTACCGGTTTACGAGGCATGCGTGCGTTTCCCTACGTGGCCGGTCAACGCCGAAGTACGGCGCAGTCCGGATTCTGATGATTCCCCCCTCTGTTGCCGGCTTATCAATCAGCTTGAGGTGAAGGCGACGTGAAAATCCCACAAGCGGGAGAGGGGCATGTCTGCGACAAGTGGAAACAACCTGCAAAGAACTCATTACTCCAGCTCAGTGGACGGACGGCGCGTAATCCGGCATCGGCCGGGGCTGCGGACGCAACATCTCCGCGATGGTTCCGTGATACTGCAGCAGCGCCGCTTCGTTGCGACCGAACAGCAGATCCGGGGTCATCCCGGTCGCCAAGTTGGCCTGGATGCCTTCGGCGCGAAGGAAGTCTTCTTCGGCGACGGTCCGCATCAAAAGCTCCATGTTGCGCCGCCAGTGCTCCCGTACTTCCATGCGCATGACGATCGCTCCATGAGAGTGATGCCCGGCACCGGGGCTTCATCGTCCAGGTCCACGCGCAAACTACCCGCTATGCGAAGCATTGGACTCGAAGGCCGGGCTCGGTACTGTGCCGGCCGTCAAAGGCTGAACGCTCCGATGCGAGTCCAGCTGCCGCAAGACAAGCGGCTGGCCACTGGCGGCGGACGCTGGGGCTCGGGAGCCTACGAGGAAAGTCTGGCGCTGCGCAGGTAATCGAACAGCTCGGCGTCGTTCTTGAGGCCGAGCTTGCGCATGGCGTCGCGTTTCTGCCGGCTGATCGTGGTGATCCCGCGGTGCAGGCGCTCGGCGATCTGGCTGACGGTCAGGCCGGACGCCAACAGGCGCAGCACCTCCGTCTCGCGCGGTGAAGGCCGCTTCGGTGCGTCCTCGGTCACCCGGGTGTCGCCGGTTTCGGCCACGCGCTGCCTGAGTGTCTGGCTGACGTAGGAGGCGCCGCGGTGCACGGTCTGGATGGCGACGGGTAGCTCCTCCATCGACGAGGTCTTGTCGACCAGCCCGAGCACGCCGGCGGAGGCGACCATCCGCAGAATGCCCAGATTGCTGGCCGCGCTCAGCATGAGGATCGGCAGGTCGGGATACTGGCGACGGATCAGGCCGATCATCGGGAAGCCGTCGGCCTGCTGGCTGCCGGGCATGGAGAAGTCGGTGACCAGGACGTCGCAGGGGTGCGCCGCCAGCGCCTGGAGCAACTCGTCGGGGTTGGTGGCCTCGGCGACGATGGCGCCCACGCCGCTGGACTCGATCACCGCCCGCGCACCGATGCGGACCACGTGATGATCGTCGGCGACGATGATGCGCAGGCTCATGGACTAGTATCGATTGTTGCAGCGTGAAAACGCTCGCAGCGGCCTGGCTCAGGAAGACTGGAGGAAGTAACGCCCATGCGTTCGCACCCTGTCTGTTGGCGGCTGCTGGCCGTGATGCTACTGCTGGTCTTTCCAATACTTCCGCTGCAGGCCGAGGACCGGTTGCCGTTGTCTCCGCGCCAGGAAGCCTGGCTGCAGAAACACCCGGTCGTCGTCGTCGGATTGTACGACAGGGGCTGGCCGCCCTACGAATCCATCGAGGCGGGCCGGCCGCAAGGATTCGGCTACGACTATCTGCGGGAGCTGGCGGGCCGGCTCGGCGTGGAGCTGCGCACGCGCACTTATTCCGACTGGGCCGATATGCTGGACGACGCCTGCGCCGGTGAGCTCGATGTGGTGATGAATCTGGCCCTCACCGCCGAGCGCACCCGCTGCCTGGTCTTCACCCGGCAGTACGCCGAGGCGCCGATAGCGCTGATCGGGCAGCCGCAGGACGCACGGTTGGCGGCCAATCCCGACCTCGAGGGCCTGCGCCTGGTCACCGACCGGAACTTCGCCACGTCCCGCGCCGCCCGCGAACGCTACCCCGGGGCGCAACACCTGGAGGCCGACGACACCGTCGATGCGCTGCGGATGGTGTCCTCCGGCGCGGCGGACGCCTACCTGGGCAATCCGTACGTCGCCTCGGCGCTGATCGCCGAGCGGCACCTCACCCGTGTCGTGCTGGTCCGGCCGACCGACTTGCCGGTGGATACGCTGCATTTCGCCGTCCCGAACGGGAAGGCGCCGCTGGCCGAGGCGCTGGACGACGCCCTGGCCTCGATCCCGGAGGCGCAAGGCCGCGCAATGCGCACGCGCTGGCTCAGGCCGCTGCAGTGGGAAGGCAGCGGCCTGATCCTGAGCGAAGCGGAAAAGGCCGCACTGGCGCAGCCGCTGCGGCTGGGCTTCGCGCCCAACTGGGCGCCGATCTCGTTCCTCGACGAGCACGACCAGGCGAGCGGCCTCGCCGGCGAGTACCTGCGGCGGTTCCGCGCGTTGGGCGCCAACCTGCAAATGGCCGATGTCGAAGACTGGCAGGGCATCCGGGATGGGGCGCTAGGCGGTGAACTGGACGCGATCATGGGCGTTCCGGAGGACCTGCCCTGGCTCGGCAACGAGTGGGTGTTCAGCCAGCCGTTCCTGACGGTGGCCAATGTGATCGTGACCCGCCGGGGCAGCGAGGGCGTACTCGATCTCGGCGATCTGGACGGACAGGTGATCGCGCTCTCCGATCCCGACCGGCTGGGGCCGCCGATCCTGGCGCAGGCGCCGCGGGCGCGGATCGTGCCGGCGCGCGGCGCGGAGAAGGGGCTGGAAATGCTCCGCGACGAACAGGTGGATGCGTACGTCGGCAATCTCGCCGCGGTCGATCGCTTCCTGCGCGACCGCTATTCGGGCGAACTGTACATCGCCGCGCCCGCGGGTATCGAGGACCGCCTCGCCTTCGGCGTGCATCGCCGCCATGCGCCGCTGGCGACCGCGTTCGACCGGATGCTGCTGTCCCTGTCGCCGCGCGAGCGCGAGGCGATCCGCAGCGATTGGCTGGCGGTGGAGTACCACAGCGGCCTGCAGTGGCGGACGGTCCTGCGCTGGGCCGTGCCGCTGCTGCTGATCCTGCTCACCGCCGGCCTGGTGCACGGCCTGGGCCACTGGCGGCTCCGCCGCGAGGTCGAGGAGCGCAGGCGGGTCGAAAAGCGCCTGGACGAGGTGACGAGCAATCTGCCCGCCGTGGTCTACCAGGCCCGGCGCGAAACGGACGGCACCATCGCCTTTCCCTTCATCGTCGGCGACATGCCGTCGCTGTTCGGCGTGAGCGCCGAGCGGGCCATGGGCGACGAGCGCGAGCTGTTCGCGCGCGTGCATCCGGAGGACCAATCCCGGCTGGTCGAGGCGATGGCGCGTTCGGTGAGCGACTTCGCGCCCATCGACGCCGAATTTCGCGGCCTGTCCGCCGACGGCGGCTGGCGCTGGGTGCGCTCGCGCGGCCTGCCGCACCGGGCCGAGGACGGCGCGTTCCTGTGGAGCGGCTACTGGATCGACGTGACCCAGGCGCACGAGCAGGCCGATGAACTGGCCGCGGCCAAGACCGTCGCGGAGCGGGCGGCCGCGGCCAAGGCGGACTTCCTGGCGACGATGAGCCACGAGATCCGCACGCCGATGAGCGGCGTACTCGGCATGCTCGAGATGCTGGCGCATACCGAACTGGACGCCGAACAGCGACGCGTGCTGGCGTCGATCGACGAATCGGCACAGATGCTGCGGCAGATCCTCGACGACATCCTCGACGTCTCCAAGATGGAGGCCGGCGCGCTGTCGCTGGAGCCGGTGCCGGTGTCCCTGCGCCGGATCATCGACAACGTGCAGCAGATGCTCACGCCGCAGGCGTCGGCCAAGGGATTGCGGTTCGAGGCCCGAGTCGGTGAAGGCGTGGCCGAGGCGCACGGTGCGGACGGCGTGCGCCTGCGCCAGATCCTGTTCAACCTGATCAGCAACGCGATCAAGTTCACCGAGCGGGGCAGGGTGGAAGTCGCCCTCGACCTGCTGGAGGACCTGGGCGATCGGCAGACGCTGCGCCTGGCGGTGACCGACACCGGCATCGGCATCGCCCCGGACCGGCAGGCGCATCTGTTCCGCCCGTTCTCCCAGGCCGAGACGTCCACCACCCGGCGCTACGGCGGTACCGGCCTGGGGCTGAGCATCTGCCGGCGGCTGGTGGACATGATGGGTGGGGAACTGCGCCTGAGCAGCGTGCCGGGCGAGGGGACGCGGGTCGAAGCGATCCTGGTCCTGCCGCTGGCAGATCCGGGCGCCGTGGACGCGGCCGTGTCCGGGCTCCCCGCGGAGCCGGCGTACACGGGTGATCCGGAAGGCTGGCGCGGATGTCGCGTCCTGGTGGTGGAGGACCATCCGACCAACCAGGTGCTGATGCAATGGCGCATGAGCCAATTCGGTATCGACTGCGAATTAGCCGACGACGGCATCACCGCGCTGGAAGCGCTGCGCAGGTCGCGCTTCGACCTGGTGATCACCGACTGCCGTATGCCGGGGATGGACGGCTATGCGCTGACCCGCGAGATCCGCCGGCGCGAAGCCGAATGTGGCGAACCCCGGCTGCCGGTGATCGCGTTGACCGCGAGTGCGTTGCAGGAAGAGGCCGAGCGCTGCCGCGCCGCCGGCATGGACGATTTCATGGCCAAGCCGGTGCCGCTGGCGACTCTGCACCAGGTCCTCGCGCGCTGGCTGCCGCGCAATGGCGGTTGCGATGAGGCCGCTGCCGCTACCACCGATGCATCCGTATCCGAATCCACATCCGCAGCAGCACTCATATCTGCATCCGTATCAGCACCCGTATCGGCGGCGCCAGCGCCGGCGTCCGGAATACGCCAGGAGCTGATGCGCCGCTACGGCTCCGCCGAGGTGGTGGTGCAGCTGGCGGCAAGCCTGGTAGCGGCCACGAGCGACGACCTGGGCGGCATCAGGTCGGCGCTGGCGCAGGACGACGCCGATGCCGTGCACCAGCGGCTGCACCGCATCGCCGGCGGCATCGGTGTGGCCGGCGCCCAAGCGCTGGCGCAACGGACATCGGACCTCATGGATGCGATCGACCGCGACGGTACACAGACGCACCGGGACGCGCTGTTGCGTCACATGGGCGAGATTGAAGCCTTCGTGGACGAACTGGCTCGGGATGCGATCTAGAGCGGTTTCTTATCAGATGCTTACGCTTTTGCCCCCTCTCCCGCTTGCGGGGTGAGGGCGTGCGGCTTACGGGCCATTGGCCCGTGCGCGACCGAACGTCCACGCGCTGCGCGCGTGGGCCAGGGCGCGGAGCGGGGTTGGGGTGAGGGCGCTCTTGGCGAGACATCAAAAGCGCCCTCATCCGCCCCCCGACTAAAGCACTCGGGGGCAGGCTCTTCGGGCACCTCGCTCCGCGCCCCGGCCCTGCGCAGCGCGCAGGGCGCTCAGGCGCGCGCGAGCCAAGGGCTCGCAAGCCGCACGCCTTCGCCCCGTAAACGGGAGAAGGAATCCGTCAACACTTGCGCCAAAACTGCTCTAGCTCATCCTCGGCAGCGGTGTTTTCGTACTTGTTGCAGGGACGCCGCGAATACCGAGCGGCAAAGTACGCGAATGGGAAACGCCCCTTTCGCGAGTGCCGCCATGAACAACGTGATTCGACTCCGCAACATGCCGGGACCGGCCGCTCCGGCCGCCGGGCATCCGGATACGTCCGGCGCACCGTCCGCGGACGTTCGCCAGCAGCGGCTGGCCGCGATCCTGCGCGAAGTCGCCACCGCCGACGGCGAGGTGCTCTACCCGCTGCTGGCGGCCCTGCTGGCCACGCACCTGGATGCGCCGTGCGACCGGGAGGGCGATTCGCGCATCCGCGACAGGCTCGACGAGCTTCAGTTGCTGATTGCGCTGGAGATGGAGCGTGAGGGAATCCGCGGCATTTGCGGGCGTGATGTCGCCGCACGCGCCTGTCACGCCTGACCTTACTGATTGCTCTCTTTCCTGGCTTCGGCCCGCCTCACGGCGCGGCAGGGGGACTCGCCGCTGCATCGTGAGCGAATGATGCTCAGCGTACCAGAGTCGGTTTTGGCGGAAGTGCTACCAGATTCTTTCTCCCGTTTACGGGAGAGGTGCCCGAAGGGCGGATGAGGGCGCGTTTGATGAGGGCGCTTTTAATGTCTCGCCAAGAGCGCCCTCACCCCAACCCCGCTCCGCGCCCCGGCCCGCTCCAGCGGAGCGGGCGCTCACCCGCACGCGCGCCGATGGCGCGCAAGCCGAGCGGCCTCGCCCCGCAAGCGGGAGAGGGGGCATTCCTACGACATGTGTAAACACTTGCGCCAAACCTCTATAGAGCGGTTTCGGTGCAAGCGCTTCATAACAAGCCACGACAGTCCCTCGTCTCCACCTGTTTCGGAGTTGTTGCATGGAGCGCCGGCGCACGGCCGGGAACAATGACCGTCATCGCCGATCCGGCGCGCCGCGGAAATCGTCGGCACCCGACCCGGAAAACCGGACCGGGAAACGCAACGGGAGTGACCCGATGTCGATCATGTTTTTCGTCGCGCGTATCCACTCCGGTGCGGTATCGCAGACGTTCCTGCAGTGGCTCCCGTCGGGCGATGCCGGCATTCCTCCGGCGATCGCCCTCGACGGAGGCGCGCTGTTTGCCTTGGTCGCGGCGGTGGCGCTCGGCTGGGCGCTGGCTGCGCGCTACGCCGTCGCGGGCAGGAGCGGCCTGTCGGCCTGGATGAGCGCGGACGGCTTGGTGCCGCCCGCGGGCGCCGGCTGGCCGGCGCTGCATGATGTCCTCACCGGACTGCCCGGGCGCATGCTGCTGGAACAGCAGATCCGCCAGCGCCGCAGCGGCCGCGAGGCCCTGCTGGTGGTCGGGATCGACGGCTTCCGCCTGGTCAACGAAATGTACGGCCACGACCTGGGCGACGGCCTGCTGCGTGCCGTCGCCGCGCGGATCCGCGATGTGGTTCGCGCCGACGACATGGTCGCGCGGCTGCAGGGAGACGAATTCGCCGTCTTCACCGCGTTCGAGGAGCCGGTCCAGGCCGAGGTCATGGCCAGGCGCTTGCTGCAGTCCATGCAGAAGCCGTTCCGTGTGGGCGGCAGGGAGCTCCACGTCTCCGTCAGCATCGGCATACACGTTCAGGCGGATCCATGCCGGCGCGGGCTGCTGGGCGCGGCACTGGCCGCGCTGCGCCAAGCCAAGGACAGCGGCCGCAACCGCTACGCGATGTACGACGCGTCGATGGGCGCAAGCGCCGAAGAGCTGGAGCTGATGGTCTGCGACCTGCGCCGGGCGGTGAAGGAGGGCGAGCTGTTCCTCCTGTACCAGCCGAAGCTGGACCTGGCGTCCGGCCGCGTGCTGGGCGCGGAAGCCCTGCTGCGCTGGCGCCACCCCCGGCACGGCGTGCTGGGTCCCGACAAGTTCATCCCGTTGGCGGAAAAGACCGGGATGATCGGCGAGCTGGGTGCCTGGGTACTCGACGAAGCTTGCCGGCAGATGCGGGAATGGCGCCACAACGGCACGTTCGAAGGAAGCGTGGCGGTCAACGTCTCGGCCATCGAGCTGGCGCTGCCCGGTTTCGTCCGGACCGTGTGCACGGCGCTGGACCGGCACGGCGTCGATCCGGAGCAGCTGGTCCTGGAAATCACCGAATCCAGCGCCATGCGCAATCCCGAATTGACCTTGCTGACGCTGCGTCGCCTGACCGCGCTTGGCGTCTGCGTCGCCTTGGACGACTTCGGCATGGGCCATTCCAGCCTCTCGCACCTCAAGCGCTTTCCCATCGGCGAACTGAAGGTGGACCGGAGCTTCGTCTGCGATATCGAGCGCAACGCCGAAGACGCTGCCATCGTCGCCGCGATCATCACCCTGGCCAAGGCGATGGGATTGAAGGTGATCGCCGAAGGCGTGGAAACCGTCGAGCAGCAGGCTGCGCTCGCGGAACTGGGCTGCGACGCGGTCCAGGGCTACCTGATTGGACGGCCGATGGCGCCCGAAGAAGTCTTTCGCGTCACCGACGAGTACAAGGACGCGTGCGCGTTCTGACGGCAATTCGGATTCCGAAAGCGCCCCATCAGCCGGATGCCCACCTAATATGGCGTTGCTCGGCGCCTGCTCCCCTCAGGCGTAGGACAACATGCTTCCCCAGCATGTGTCATTTCGGACCAGCCCTGCCAAAGCAGGATGCTTTGGCAGAGCCATCTTGACTTTCCGTGCATGTGCAGCGTTCAGACGAGACGATCTTCGTCTCGCGTTGGCTTGCCTGACGGGGCATGCCTTGGCGCAAAGACAAACCTCATTCTGATGGCAACGGCTGGATGATCGTTCCAGTTGGAATGCCTTGGATCTTGTCCAAGGTGCCAGACAAGCACTTCAGATAGGACAGGTTGGGGATGTCGTTATAGGTCAGCACGAAATCGTTTCCCGCGAATTTTCCGCTGACTATTTCACCCTGCAATACGAATACCCGCGGCACTGCGGGAAGGCCGAGTTCTCCGAGCTTGAGGAAAGTCCAGTTGACTACGCTCGAGGTCGTGTCATCCCAGTCGAGCCGGAAACTGCCAGGTGTGTCGGTATTGATTAGGCAGGACAAGTTGCCGAACCCATCGAGGTCCTCCACCAGAGCCGTATGGGTCGAAAGATCTTCAGTGAAGACGCAGGTGACCATGCCTGAGCCGGTCAAATGCGTGGGCCTTGGAAGCAAGCCGAGTCCTGGGTTGAACTGCAATGTCAGCGGGCCCACGCACGTCGCCTTCACGGGCAAGGTCTGTGCCTTTGCCGAGGCGGCTGGAAATAGAAGCGTGACGAGGAATATGCAGCTTGGCAGTAACGCTGAGAACAATATCTTCTTGATCATGGCGAGCTCCATTGCGGGGCACCAAAATACGAAGATTGATCAGGCGGCCCCTTTGCCTGAAGAATGGCGGCATTTCCGACTATTCACCCCGCTCGATAAAAGCACGAGCGGCAAGCGGGCAAACAGGGCAGTTGCATGTTTGAACTCATGGACGTTTCGACGTCCTAGTATCGAATCGATCTGCATGAAACGCCGGGAGGCATCGTCGCCAAGTGTGTTTATGGCGCGTCTCGCGTGCGAGTAAGCGTGCAGGAAGATTGCACCAAGAAAATCTGGAGTTTGTGACGCGCTGTCACATTATCGATCATCTGTCAATACGTGATCAGCGCGATGCAGCGCATCGACTCGAGCCGTCAGTCCGCTTCTGGCCGACGGCAGCAATGGCCGTTCTTTGCAGAAGGCGCAGACGCCTGCGGACCACGGGCGCTTCGGCAACAAAAAAGCCGACGGGAGGCCCGTCGGCATTGAAGTATTGGTGGAGCGGAGGAGGATCGAACTCCCGACCTTCGCATTGCGAACGCGACGCTCTCCCAGCTGAGCTACCGCCCCACGAGGCTGCGGATTATACGGACGCGGTCGCGGCGCCGCCAGAGGGCGCCGCCGTCGTATCCGAGAGAGGGTGAGCGCGGCATGCGGCCGGGCCGGGCGAGGGCCTGGGTGCCGCGCGATGCGTCAGCGCCGGGCGACGCCGGCGCCGCCGTCCACCGGCACGTTGGCGCCGGTGATCCAGGACGCCTCCCGTGACGACAGGAACAGCAGCAGGGCGGCGACGTCGGCCGGCGTGCCCAGGCGGCCGAGCGGATGGCGTTGCACGTTGCGCACGCGTGCGGCAGCGGGGTCGGGCTGGCGCTCGAACGATGCGCGCAGCATGGGGGTGTCGATCGAGGCGGGGGCGATGCAGTTGACGCGGATGCCGTCGGGCGCGAGTTCCAGCGCCAGGGTGCGCATCAAGGCGTCCAGGCCGCCCTTCGAACTGGCGTAGGCGGCCAGGCCGGGCGCGCCGAAGTAGCCGTTGATCGACGACACGAAGGTGAAGGCGCCGCGACGTGCGGCCGCCATCGCCGGCGCGAAGGCCTGGACGAGACGTACCGCGCCGCCGACGTTGACATCGTAGATGCGGCGGAACGCTTCGCTCGAGGAGGCGAGGGTGGTGGCGAACTCGGTCGCGGCGGCGGCGTGGACGACGATGGTCGCCTCGCCCAGTTCCGCCCTGACCGCGTCGGCGGCAGCGGCGACCGAACGATCGTTGCCCAGGTCGCAGGCCAGGCGGAGGTCGCCGTCACCGGCGTCGGCCAGGTCGAGCGCCGCAACCCGGGCGCCCTCGCGGGCGAACAGCCGACAGGCTTCGGCGCCGATCGCGCCGGCGGCGCCCGTGACCACGGCGATCTCGTTGTCCAGCCTCATGTTCTCTCCTGCAAAGGTGGGCGCGGGGCCGCCCGTTCCGGCGGGCGCGATCCGGTTGACAACCCGGTGACTTGTGATAATACTAAATTTCAGATTTTACATTTTACAAGAACGAGCGCATCCACGACTGCGCGATGTGCCATTCAGGGCGCTCGCTGTCGGGGCGGCCAAGGGAGGGTTCCATGATCGCTGCCGGCTCCGGGCTCCATCCTTTCCAGGCCAGGGTATCCGGGCTGCCGCGTTCGCGCCTCGCGCGGATGGCATCGTCGTCCCCGGCCGATCCCGTGTTCCTCCTGCGGCGCTGATCGCAATACCGGCCGGTCGGATCCGCGCTGCCCTGTGCATCCGCGGTCCACCGCATCCATTCGGAGACGGCGTCCCCGAACGGGTGTCCCTCGCGGGGCCGCACATCACGGACGCCGGTTCGCCGTGGGAGGCAGACGATCATGAGGTTCAAGCGCGACCAGCTGCGCGACGCAATCCGCTTCATCCTGGCCATGGGTGCCGTCGCAGTGGCCGTCCCGGCCGTGCAAGCCCAGGAGCCATCCGACCCGCCGACCGAGCTGCAGAAGGTCGAGGTCCTCGGTTCGCGCATCAAGCGGGTGGACGCGGAGACCTCGCAGCCGATCCTGACGCTCAACCGCGAGGAGATCCAGGCCCAGGGCCGGACCTCCATCGGCGACGTGATCCAGGCCATCACCGCCGCCGGCGCCGCCCTCAACAGCAACGTCAATTCCGGCGGCAGCGGCCAGAACCGGGTCAGCCTGCGCAACATCGGCAGCGCGCGCACGCTGATCCTGGTCAACGGCCGGCGTTGGGTCGGCGGCAGCGGGCTCAGCGGCGACGTCGACCTCAATTCAATTCCGACCGCCGCGGTCGAGCGCATCGAAGTGCTCAAGGACGGCGCATCGTCGATCTACGGGTCCGACGCGATCGGCGGCGTGGTCAACGTGATCCTGCGCGATGCCTTCGACGGCATCGAGGCGAACGGCTACTACGGCCAGTTCGACGTCGGCGACGGCGCGCGCGAGAGCGCGGACTTCACCGCGGGCACGGTCCGCGACCGGTTCTCGGCGATGTTCGGCATCAGCCGCGTCAGCGAGAACGCGGTCGGCGCCGGGGACCGCGAGATTTCGGCGGTGCCGGTGTTCGGGACGACCCCGGGCTTCAGGGGCTCCGCGAATACGCCGAATGGCCGCTTCAGCCTGGAGCGCAGCGGCAGCGGCGCGTTCACCAACGACGGGCCGGGCACGCCGTTCCGACCATTGCGGCTGCCCGCCGACAACTACAACACCGCACCCGACCGGTACCTGTCCGTCGACCAGGAGATGACCTCGTTGTTCGGCAACGCGACGGTCGACTTCACCGACAACCTGCGGCTGAAGGTCACCTCGCAGTACCTGGAGCGCGAAACCGGGCAGAAGCTGCCGGTGAACGCGCTGGTCTTCGGCGGGCTCGCCAGTGGCCGCTACAGCGGCGACATGACGATCAGCGCGGACAGCCTCTACAACCCGTTCGGCGAGGACGTGGCGTGGGGCGGACGCATGCTCACCGAGGCCGGCGGGCGCATGATCACGCGCGACGTCGACACCACCGCGGTGAACGTCGCGCTGGAGGGCGCGTTCACGCTCAACGACCGGCTGTGGGACTGGGACCTCGGCTATTTCTTCGGCCGCACCCGCAGCAACGACACCGCGACGGGTCAGCAGGACTACCGCCGCGTGCGCGACGCGATCGGCCCCTCGATGTCGGGTGCCGACGGTACGCCCGTCTGCGTGTCCACGCCGGGCGACCTGTCCACGGCCATCGCGGGCTGCGTGCCGCTGGACCTGCTCGGCGGCGCCGGCAGCGTCATCCCGGAGATGCTCGAGTACATCAACTTCGTCGAGAGCAGCTACCTCGGCTACGAGCAGAAGACGCTGTTCGCGAACCTGACCGGCGAACTCGTGCAGCTGCCCGCCGGGCCGCTGGCGTTCGCGACCGGCATCGAGCATCGCAAGGAGACCGGTCACGACACCCCGGACCCGCTGATCGCGTCGGGCGTCACCAACGGCTTCAGCCGCGAGCCCACCGCTGGCGAGTACGAGGTCGACGAGGCCTATGTCGAGTTCGCAGTACCGCTGGTCGAGGGGCGGCCAGGCATGCAGCTGCTCGACCTCAGCATCGCCAGCCGCTATTCCGACTACAGCAACTTCGGCGACACCATCAACAGCAAGTTCGGCTTCCGCTGGAAGCCCGTCGATAGCCTGATGGTCCGCGGCAACTACAGCGAGGGCTTCCGCGCGCCATCGATCCGCGAGCTGTACCACGGCCAGAGCAGCAACAACCAGCAGAACCTGACCGACCCATGCGCGGCGACGCTACAGGGGGAACCGTTGCCGAACCCGGTGGCCTGCGCCGGCGTGCCGGCCGACCTCGACCAGTCCGGGTCCGCACTCAGCGTGACCTCCGGCGGCAATCCCGACCTGGGTCCCGAGACCGCGGACTCGCGCACCCTCGGCATCGTCTACAGCCCGGGCTGGGCGAGCGGCCTGGACCTGTCGCTGGACTGGTGGCAGGTGGCGATCGACGACACCATCTCCACCCTCGGTGCGCAGAGCGTGCTCGACCAATGCTACCGCGCCGGGAACGACGACCTCTGCAGGTTGGTGAGCCGCGACGAGTTCGGCCAGGTCGCCTCGGTCAGCAACATCCGCACCAATCTCGGCACGGTCGAGGTGGAAGGCTACGACATGTCGGCGTCCTACCGCCTGCCCGAAGGCGAGTGGGGACGGCTCGGCATCCGCTGGGACACGACCTACCTCACGCGCAGCGAGTCCGACTCGGGGCTCGACCTCGGCGGCGGCGGGGTGCAGTCGACCGGCAGCGGCAACATGGTCGGCACCGGCAGCAACTGGCGGATCCGTTCCAACCTGATGCTGTCCTGGCAGCGCGGCATGGTCGGCGCCAACTGGAACATGCGTTACTACTCGCGGCTGCACGAAACCTGCACCAGCCTCGGCAACGAGGCGCGCAACGTCTGCTCCGAACCGGACCGCTATGTCGATGGCCTGGTGGAGCGTCCGGACGGGACCTGGGTCGTCGCACCGGTCTGGCGGCCGCGCAACCGCATCCCCAGCGCCGTCTACCACGACATCAGCGCCTTCGTCGAACTGCCCTGGGACGGCCGCGTCACGCTCGGCGTCAACAACGCCTTCGACCGCGATCCGCCGATCTCGGTGACCTCGCCGAACAGCTTCGGCCCCGAGTACGAGATTCCCGGGCGCTTCCTCTACATGCGTTACCACCAGGCGTTCTGACGTGGCGTCGCGGGAAGGAACGTGCGTGCGGCGCGCGGACACGGACGGGCGGGTTCGGGCATGCAGGTGAGCGAGGTGGCCGCTGCCGTCTCGCCGCTGCGCAGCCGGATGCGCTGGGCGATCCTTGCGCTGCTCTTCCTGTCGACGGTGATCAACTACGTCGACCGGCAGACATTGTCGATCCTCGCATCGACCGTTCAGGCCGACCTGGGCATGAGCGACCTGGACTACGCCGTGGTGGTGCAGCTGTTCCTGGTCGCGTACACGCTCGCGCACCTGGGGGCCGGCTGGCTCACCGACCGGCTCGGGCCGAAGCTCGGGCTGGCGCTGTTCGTGTGCTGGTGGTCGACGGCCAATCTCGTCACCGGCTTCGCCCAGAACGCGATGCAGCTCGGTGCGGCGCGGTTCGCGCTCGGGCTCGGCGAGGCCGGCAACTACACCGCGGCGCCGAAGACCGTGTCGGAGCGCTTCCCGGCGCACGAGCGCGGCTTCGCGATCGGCGTCTACACGGCCGGGGCGATGGTCGGCGCGACGATCGCGCCGCCGCTGATCGGCTGGCTCGCGCTCGCGTACGGCTGGCGCGCCGCGTTCTTCGCCACCGGCGCCCTCGGCTTCGTCTGGGTGATCGGCTGGTGGCTGGTGCACCACTGGTCGCCGCCGGTCCAGGCGCCTCGCGAGACGGAGGCCGGCGGACGCTGGGGCTGGGTGCCGCTGCTCCGGCAGCGCCCGGTCTGGGGCCTGGCGCTGGCGCGGATGCTCACCGACCCGGTCTGGTACTTCTACCTGTTCTGGTTCCCGAAATACATGATTGACGACCGCGGCCTGACGCTGATGCAGATGGCGCAGGTCGCGTGGGTGGTCTACCTCGCCGCGGACCTGGGCAGCATCGGCGGCGGGATCGCGTCGGGGCGGCTGGTGCGGCGCGGAATGACGCCCGCGCGCAGCCGGCTGTGGCTGATGGGGATCGCGGCGCTGCTGGCGCCGATCGGCGCGACGATCAGCGGCGAACCGTCGATCATGGCGACGTTCGCGCTCGCCGCGCTGGTCGCCTGCGCGCACCTGGTGTTCCTCACCAACCTCACGACGCTCGCGGTAGACACCTTCCCCAGCCGCCACGTCGCCACTATCTTCGGCATCATCGCCGCCGGCAGCGGTCTCGGCGGGATGCTGTCGACGCGGGTGGTCGGCGAGTTCGCGAACGAACAGTCGTACGGCTCGCTGTTCCTGATGATGGCGCTGCTGCATCCGCTCGGATGGCTGGTGGCGTGGTGGGCGGTGCGCAAACCCGTGGCAGCGCAGGCACCCGAATGAACGCGCGTGGCGCCCCGGTGTTGCGGCAACCGCTGTTGCGGCAGACCGGGGCGTGGTGGCGCCACCGTGCGACCTGGGCGTCGGTGTGTGCTGCGTTGCTGCTGGGATCGGGCATCGCATCCGACTGTGCAGTGGCGTTGGCGGGCGAGGGCGGCGGCACCGGGCGCACCGAAACATTCGCCGACATCGAGTACGCCCGCCCGGGCGGGCGCGCGCTGCGCGTCGACCTCCACCGCAACCTCGCGGCGCGCCCGTCTCCGGTGCTGGTGCACGTGCATGGCGGGGGCTGGTCACGCGGTGCGCGGCCACCGCGCAAGGCGTTCGCGTCGGCCCTGGCGATGGGATTTTCGGTCGTCGCCGTGGAATACCGGCTGGCCGGCGAAGCGCACGCGCCGGCAGCGGTACGCGACGTGCGCTGTGCGCTGGCCTGGGTCGGGCGCCACGCAGTTCGCTATGGACTGGACGCGTCGCGGATCGTGGTCGAGGGGGTGTCCGCGGGCGCGCACCTCGCGCTGCTCGCGGTGCTCGCCGGCGACGATCCGGAATTCGATGCCGGCTGCGGGCCGGTGCCGCCGGTGGCGGTGCTGATCGACCGCTTCGGCATCGCTGACGTACAGGCCTGGCGACCGGCGTCCGGCGCCGTCGCACGCTGGATCGGGCCGCGCGCGGACGCGGCCGACTATGCGGCGCGGCTGTCGCCGATCCGCTACCTGCACCGCGCGATGCCGCCGCTGTTCATTGTGCACGGCGACGCCGATCCGGTGGTGCCGTTCGCGCAGTCGCGGCGCCTGCACGACGCCGTGCGCGCGCTCGGCGTGCCGGTGGCGCTGCAGGTCGTCGCCGGTGGCGGCCACGGCGGATTCACCAATGCGCAGGCGGCGGCCATCGACGCCGCCCTGTGCCTGTTCCTGCGCGGGCACGGCGTGCCCGCGTGCGGCGGCCGTCCGGCCCGCAGCCCGGACCCAGGCAAGGGAGGAGATCCATGAACGAAACGAGACCATTCCGCGGCAATACGTCCGCATGCGCCGTGGCGATCGCCATCGCGTCGATCGGCGTTCCGGCGGTGGCGCAGGAACTGCCGCCGCCCCAGCTCGTGCTGGCCAGTTCCGGCACCGAGACGTTCCACGACAGCGCGCTGCAGGGCTGCGGCACGACCAAGGTGCACATCGACGGGCCGGTGCGACTGTTCCGCGACCAGGACGACCTCGTGCACATGACCGTCGGCGACCCGCAGGCACGCGCTTGGCAATGGACCGGGAGCGTCGCGGACTTCGCGGCACTGCCGTCGTCGGCGAGCCTCGACTGCACGCCGGTGATGCTCGGCGACGTCGGCAACGACACCATCGACCGGTTCGACCAGAAGACCTTTCTGCAGGCGCTGCACTTCGATCCCGAAACCGCGTACGTCTACGGCTACGGCCACGAGGACTACTTCGGCACACGCCTGGACGATCCCGACTGCCACAAGGCCGGCGTCACCGACGGCAAGCCACAGTGCTGGTACAGCGCCGTGGCGATCTGGAAGGCGGACACGCTCGACACCACACCCGCCGGACACCTCTCGTTCTCGAAGCTGAAATCGGTGCCCTGGCACGTCGCGATCTATCCGCACGTGGTCTATCCCGGCGATGCCGGTACGCCTGCCGCGGGCTGGATCGGCTACGGCGCCCCCTCGAACCTGGTGCGCGGCTTCAACCAGGACGGGCAAGCCGACGGCTATCACTACTTCTTCGCCTATACCAGTTCCGGCTTCGGCGAGCAGGACAAGGGCGTGTGCCTGTTCCGCAGCGACGACCCGACATTGCGCCAGAACTGGCGGGCGTGGAACGGCAGTACCACGACGCCCGCGTTCACCCAGCAGATGAACAACCCGTACATCAGCAGCACCGCGCCGTGCGCAGTGGTCAACCCGGACACGTTCAAGTCCTACGTGCGCAGCGTGCACTGGCACCCGGCGTCGCGGCATTACGTCGCCGTGTTCCGCGACGGCAACGGCGTGCGCTACGCGACCTCGCGCGACCTGGTCACGTGGAACGCATCCGAGCCGCTGCTCACCTCGACCTCGAGCCAGGTGAACTACCCGTCGCTGGTGGACCTCGACGGCGGCACGCCGGCCGTGGCCGGCAACGGCCACAACTTCGACGTCGTCCACGACCTGGGCCGCACCTACCTCTACTTCCGCACGTCGGTTGCGTGGGGACACACGCAGATCAACCGCCAGCGGATCGAGGTGGCGAACTATCCGTGAGCAGGCCTGCCATGCTTGGCGGCTGGAAGGGTGGGGTGCCGGTTCAAGCCGGCATCCCGACGCGCGGAGGGCCGCGAATCGCGCAGCGATCTGCGCTTGCCGGGCTTCCCCCTTTGAAAAAGGGGGATTGAGGGAGATTTGCTGTTGCTTTGCGAGGTACCTGGCAAAGAGCAAATCCCCCAGCCCCCTTTTTCAAAGGGGGAGTCCAAGTGGCTGCACCGACAGTTGCCATTCCTCTCGGCCCCGCTGGGGCCGAAACTCTGCTGAAGCTGTCGCCTGAAGGCGACAGCTTCAGCCCTCAAAATCGGGACAGTGATGAGACGTTGGAGAGAATGAGCATTTCCCCGTGGATGGCCGTGGGGTTGGCGGCGATGCTGCTGGCGACTTGCCGGCCGCTGGCGGCGAACGAGCTCGAGGCGGGTTTCGCGTCGCCGCCGCGCGAGGCGCGGCCGCTCGGCTGGTGGCACTGGATCAACGGCAACGTGACGACCGAAGGCATCGACGCCGACCTCGCGGCCGCCAAGGTCGCCGGCATGGGCGGGGTGCAGATGTTCGACGTGGAGATGTACGCGCCCGAGGGGTCGGTCCGCTACGGTTCCGAACAATGGTTCGCCCATGTGCGGCACGCGATCCGCCGGGCGGCGGCGCTGGGGCTGGAATTCCACGCGATGAACACGCCGGGCTGGTCGGCAAGCGGTGGCCCTTGGGTCACGCCGGAACGTTCGATGAAGCGCCTGGTCTGGAGCGAGACGAACGTATCCGGGGGCGACCTGTCGCTTCGACTGCCGCGCCCGGACCTGGCGCCTGCCTATCCCGAGCGCGCGGTGCCCATGGCGCCCTATTTCGTCGATGTCGCCGTGCTCGCGGTGCCGGAAACAGCGGAGCGGATCGCGGAGTTCGAAGCCAAGGCGGGCTGGGGCAACAGGCCCGTGACCCGCGATACCCGGGTGCTGCCCGGGATCCCTTCCGATCGCGTGATCGTGCTCTCCGACGGAATGGACGCTTCGGGCCGACTCACTGCGCGCCTGCCCCCGGGAGAATGGACGATCCTGCGCTTCGGCTACACGACGACGGGGAAGACCAACCACCCCGCGGTGCCGGAGGGTCACGGCCTGGAGATCGACAAGCTCGATCCGGAGGCGGTTGCGTTCCAGTTCGAGCGTTCGCTGGGCCGCATGATCCGCGAAGCGGGTCCGCTCGCCGGCAGCACGTTCAACGGCCTCCTGTTCGACAGCTTCGAAGGCGGGTTCCAGAACTGGACCGCCGCCATGCCGAACGAATTCGCGCGGCGGAAGGGCTATGCGCTGCTCCCCTGGCTGCCGGTGCTGGCCGGGCGCGTGGTGGAATCCGTGGAGAAGAGCGAAGCGGTGCTCTGGGACTTCCGCCAGGTCATCGAGGAGATGTTCGCGGAACACTACTTCGGCACCATGCATCGGCTTGCCGCACGACATGGCATGAAGATCTATTCCGAGTCCCAGGGCGGCCCGATCACGCCGATGTCCGCCAACCGCCACGTCGACGTGCCGATGAACGAATTCTGGATGCCCGACGTGGCGCCGCGCGCGGCGAAGATCAGGATGACTACCTCGGCGGCGACCTTCCTCGGGCGCAGGATGGTGGCCGCCGAAGCCTTCACGGCGAGGCCGGAGCACGGGCGCTACCAGAACACGCCTGCCACCCTGAAGCGCGTGGGCGATCATGCCTTCGCGCTCGGACTGAACCGGTTCGCGCTCCACAGCTTCACCCACCAGCCGGTCACCGCGGCCGCGCCGGGGTTCTCGCTGGGCCGCTATGGCACGCATTTCGGGCGCCTGAACACCTGGTGGCCGTATGCGGGCGCCTGGATCGACTACCTGTCGCGCAGCCAGTTCCTGCTGCAGCAGGGGCATCGCCTGGCCGATGTCGTCTTCCTGGTCGACGAGGACCTGGGCTACGCCTTGCCGGATGCGATCGAGACGTCGCTGCCCGGGTACGATCTGGAAGTGGCCTATCCCGCGGACGTGCTGGCGATGTCGGTGCACGACGGTGTGCTGGAACATCCCCAGGGAGCGTCGTTCCGCCTGCTCGTCACGCCGGAGATGTCCCAGGGTTGGGTCGCCGGGATCGCGACGCTGCGCAAGCTCGCACATCTTGTCGAGGCCGGCGCGACCCTGGCCGGGCCGCCGCCGCTCGCGCCCGCGGGACTCGGCGACCTGGCGCACAGCGAGGAATTCGACCGGCTCGTCGGCATGCTCTGGGCCGATCTCCCGGCACGGGGTTTCAAGGCGGTGGGCGCGGGCAAGGTCTACGCGGGGCTGACGCCGCTGGAAATCCTGCAGGTCGAAGGGGTCGGCCCCGACCTGCGCTGGGAGGCGCCGATGGAGCAGCTGCGCTTCATCCATCGTCGCAGCAGCGACGCGGACATCTACTTCGTCTTCAACGACTCGGATCAGTCACGCGAAGCGCGGCTCGAAGTGCGGCAGCCCGGCCGCCTGCCCGAGATCTGGGATCCGGCGCGCGGCACGCGCGCCGATGCGCCCGTGTTCGCGTCCACCGCCTCGGGCGTGTCCGTGCCCGTACAACTGCAGCCGTGGGGATCGACGTTCCTCGTGTTCCGTAAGCCCCTCCCGACGCGCTGGATCAGCGACGCGCGCGCAGTGAGCCTCAATCTCGCGGATAGGCCTGGCGCACTGCTCACGCAGGACGGGTCCGTGCAGCTGCATTTTTCCGACCGCTCGACGCGAGACGTCCGCCTGCCGGCGTTGCCCGCGCCGGTGCCGGTCGACGGAGCCTGGGAGATCGAATTTCCGAAGCTGGCCGGTTCGGCAAGGTCTCGGCGGGTCGAGCAGTTGGCATCGTGGACGGAGGATGCCGATCCGACAATCCGCCACCATTCCGGCACCGCGGTCTACCGGACCAGCGTCGATCTGCCGCGGCCACCGGCCGGCGCGGTCGCGCTGCTCGATCTCGGCCGCGTGGCCGACATCGCGCGCGTGACGGTGAACGGGCACGACGCCGGGATCGCCTGGCATCCTCCGTTCCGGCTGGACGTGACCCCGTACCTGCAGCCGGGGACGAACCGGCTCGAGATCCACGTGGCCAATCGATGGATCAATCGCCTGATCGGCGATGAGGCCGTCGCGGTGGACGTCGAGTACCAGAAGACGGGCACTTCGCCGTTCACCGATGGCCGGCTGCTGGCGTTGCCCGCGTGGATCTACCGGCCCGAGGCACGGCACGAATGGCCCCGGTCCAGCTTCGCCACGTGGAAGCACTACGAGGCGGATTCGCCCCTGGTCCCTTCCGGGCTCCTGGGCCCGGTCAGGATCGAATGGTGGCAGCCGGTTCCACAAGCGGATGACCCGTCCTGAAGTCGCTGTCGGAAATCCCCGGCAGCGGCTCGTAGCGTCAGCGCACCAGGTCGACGTCCCGGCTGCGCGTGACACTGCCATCCGGCCGCGTCCCTTCGATCCGCCACGTGAACCGCGTGGCCGTGTCGTCGACCGGGACGCTGAACTCCCACGGGAAGGCCTCGTCGACGATGACGCCCGCGTCGTCGCCCGTCGTCCAGTGCAACGCCACCTGGTTGAAATCGCGCTTGCCGTCCTCGAGGAACACGAAGGCGTGCTGCATCGACTCGCCATAATCGAGGACCATGCCGCGCGCCGCGGGATCGTCGATCCGTGCCATGGGCTGCCGCCAGGCCGAGTCGGGGCCTGCGGCCATGATCCTCGCCTGCAATCCGGGCCGGATGCCGACATCGGCGACCGTGAATGCAACCAGGCCACGCGCGGGAACCGTCACCTGGAACCGGCCGTCGTCGATGGCGATGTCGCCGGTTCCGTGCACATCGGCCGCGTGCAATGTCCTGCCCGCCAGGCCCGGCAGCCGCGCGAGGTCGAGCCGCACCGTGCTGGTGACCGGCGTGTCCGCTTCGTTCATCAGTGCCACGTACAGGCGGGTGTTGTCCTCGCTGCGCGCAGTGACGTAGTTGAGCTCGACCGAGTCGGCCTGCAGCAGGACCTTCGGCATCCACAGCACGGCGTCTTCGTGGCCGTAGAAGCGGCCGACCTGGCCGCCGTAGGCCCGGTTCTGCAGATAGGCATAGCCTTCGATGAACTCCGCCGGGAAGCGGATCGCGCCGTTGGAGCGCGCGTCTGCATCGCTGACCAGGTAGTCGAGCAGCATCGACGCCATTGGCCAGACGTGGTTGAAGTGGAACGAGTTCACGCTCAGCGACTTCGGATCGCGCAGCGGGTAGTCCGGCTTCTCGTAAATCGTCGTGCGTGCAGTATTGATGTGGTAGCCGGGAAAATTGGTGTAGCGGCCGATCACCGCCGAGCGCGCCACGGCGCGCAGGAAGGAATCGTCCATGTGTTCCGCGATCCGCAGCAGCCACGGCGCCCAGTTGGTCATGAAGATGCCGCGGTGGCCGCTGCTGGTGCCGGACGATTCCGGGGTCAGCCCGATTTCCGACAGCCGCCACCCGGGCACGCGCTCCTCGGCGGCCGGCATCTGCGGATGGCCCTTGCCGGCGAGATAGCCGTACAGCGGCGCCTTGCCGCCGGGATTAACCAGGACTTCCGTATCCGGGATCGCCGGCGCGAACCATACGAACTGGGTGAACACGCGCGCGGCGCGATGGGCGGCTTCGAGGTAGCGGCGTTCGGCGGTGACGTCGTAGAGCTGCATCAGCGCGGCGAAGTCGGGCACGAACTGGGTCCAGAAGAACGGCTCTTCGCCGTGCACCCCCGCGAACGCCTGCTGCGGCCGTTCCACGCGTTCGCGCAGGTAGGCGTCGGCGCCGCGGACCGCCGCGTCGAGATAATGCCGGCGACCGGTCGCGCGGTACAGCGCGAGGCTGTTCTGCCAGGTGTCGCCGCGCTCGTTGACGTCGAGGTTGCGCACCCGCGAGCGCCCGTACTCCTCCTCCGCGAGGGCGAGGAACGCCGGCGATGCGCCGCGGAAGATCCGGTGCAGCGCGGCCAGTTCGGAGACCGGCGCGGCGGGACCCTTGAGGGTGTAGGACGGGAACTGGATCTTCTGTTCCTCGTCGATCGTGAACAGGTATTTCTCGCGCGACACCATGTATTCGATGACGGGTTTCGCGCGCAGGCGCCAGATCGCGTCGTCGTCGGTGACCAACGCCAGGTCCAGCGGATTCAGCGACGAGACGTTCTTCACCGTGCCCGGCGCATCGGTCTCGTAGCTCGCGCCCTTGTCCTCGGCGCGGAACTGCGACCAGTGGCTCATGCCGTAGTCGACGATCCGCTCCAGGGTGCGGTTGAGCGACGACAGCGCGTTGTGCCGGTAGTCGTGGAACCCGTAGAGCCGGCGCGCGGCGTACTCGTAGGCCGCGGTGACGTCGCCGCGGTGCACCAGCGGCCGCAGCGTGAAGGAGAATTCGTCGCCAGCGCCGAGCTGCGAGCCCGGCCCGCCGAGCACGGGAGCGAACACCATCGGCCGCGCGCGGCCATCGGGATCGCGCAGGGCGATGCCGAAGCGCGAGTTGCGGAACACCGGCAGCGGGTCGAACGGGAACTCCGCTGCGTCCACCACCATGCCTTCGACCTGTCCAGCGTGCTCGACCAGGGTCGACGGCAACGTCGCCCGAAAGGCCAGGGTCAGGTAGCTGCGATCGGGAAAGCGCTTCTCCGTCCACACCAGCGGCTGGAAGAACGCGTCGGCGTCGTCGGGCGCATGCGACGGCGCGCCCATGTACGCGACCGAGTAGAAGCCGGGCTGCTTCGCCCGCAGCGTGTAGCGCAGGGCAGGGGGCAGGGCGCGGCCGTCGCCGCCCGGGGACAGCACGGCCTCGATCGCGAACCCGGCCTGTTCCGGGAACGTCCAGCGATGGCCACCGTCCGGCGTCGGCCTCACCCCGTCGGCCTCGACGCAGGTCCTCGGCGCCGCGGCGAAGACGTCGGCCGTGCGCCCGCCGGCATCGCCCTGCAGGATATCCGGGTCGAAGCCGTCGCCGACCTGGCTGGCGTCGCCGGCGACCTGCGCGAGGCCCGCGCCCCCGGCATCCTCCGCGCGCCAGGTCACGACGTTGTAGCGTGTGCCGAGGTCGGCCGGCCGCAGTTCCGGGGAAGGATCCGATGTCGTGCGCTGCACGCAGAACCGCATCGCGAATTCGGCGCGCGCGCCGTCGGGCGCGGCGAGCGTGATCCCGTCGCGACGGGCTTCGATCGTGTGTGCGGCCGCGCTCGCGGCACCGCTGGTGGGCGCAGCCGCGGCGAGCACCAGCCCGATCGCCGGAAGTCGGTGGCGTGGCGGCATCGGTGTCTCCGTTTCGATGGGGATTGAAGTCGTGTGTGCAGGCCGGGTCAGGCCCAGCCGAGCGCCTCTTGCGGCAGATCCGCGCGCAGTTCTCCGATCTCGCGCAGGCCGGCGGCGTCGAGTTCGCGGGTCGGATGGCGCACGCGCGCGCTGGCGATGACACCGGCCGCGACCAGGTTGTGCTTCATCACCGCGACGCCGAGCCCGGGCTGCAGCTCGTAGCGGATCAGCGGCAGGTAGCGCGCGAACTCGCGGCGCGCACCGGCGCGGTCGCCGGCGCGCCACAGGTCCCACATGGCGACGAAGGCGGCCGTCAGGTCGCTGCCGGGCATCGTGCCGACCGCACCGCGATCGAGCTCCTCCAGCAGGAACTGGCCGTTGAGGCCGCCGAACAGCACCGGCGGCGCCTCATCGCCCTTGAGGTCGTAGCCGTCGAGGATCGCGCTGATCTTCGGCGCGGTCGGCGGCGCTTCCACCTTGACGTAGCGGACGCGCTCGAGTTCGCGGGCCATGCGCGCGATCAGCGGTGCGCCGATCGCGACGCCGCTCATCAGCGGTGCGTCCTGCACCATGATCGGGATGCGGACCGCATCGCTGATCGCGCGAAAATAATGGAACACGCCCTCCGCATCGGGCTTCATGAGGTGCGGCGGCATGATCATCAGCCCATCCGCACCCCCGGCCTCGGCTTCGCGACTCAACGCGACGGCGAGGTCGGTGCCGGTGTGGCCGCTGCTCACGATCACCGGGACCCGCCCGTCAACCTCGCGCACGATCGCCCGCAGCAGTTGCACGCGTTCGTCCGCGGCGAGCGTGTAGCCCTCGCTGGCGTTGCCGAACAGGCCCAGGCCATGCGCACCGGCATCGAGCAGGAAGCGCACCAGCCGCCGCTGGCTGTCGAGGTCGATGCTGCCGTCCTCGCGGAACGTGGTGTTGACGATCGGGAAGACCCCTTCGAAGCGAGCGCCTTCGACGCGGGCGCCCCCGGAGCGGGCAGGTGCGGGCTGGGACATGCGCGATGCTCCTTGCATCAGAGAACGTATGGGGCGATCGCGGCCTCGTCGATCTCGATACCGAGACCGGGTGCATCCGGCGCAGCGAGGCCGGCCACACCGACCGGCAGCGGCGAGCGCAGGAAGCGGTTGGCGATGGCCTGCACGCGCGGATTGCATTCCAGGCGCGCGAAGTTCGGCGTCGCGGCCGCCAGGTGCAGGCCGGCGGCGAGCTGCGGGCCGAGGCCGATGCTGACGTGCGGCGCGATCGGGACGTGGTGGGTGTCGGCCAGCACCGCGAGCTTGCGGCTCTCGGTCAGACCGGAGCGGCCGAGGTCGGGCTGCAGCACGCCGACCGCGCCGCGCTGGAAGAAGGGCAGCAGCTCGAAGCGGGTGCGGTAGCTCTCACCGATCGCCAGCGGCACACGGGTGCGCTCGGCCAGGCGGGCGTGGCCGGCCACGTCCTCGGGCATCAGCGGCGCTTCCAGCCAGCCGGCGTTGCGCGCTTCCAGCGCCGCGGCGAACCGTGGCGCGCTGCGCGTATCCAGGCGCCAGAGCGCATCGACATAGAGTTCGATATCCGCGCCGAAGGCGTCGCGCAATGCGTCCAGGTCGGCCAGGCAGTCGCCGGGATCGCCGGCCATGAACAGCTTGAACGCCTCGGCGCCGGATTCGACCCAGCCGCGGGCCTCGTCGACGCGCGCGGCGGTGGAATCGCCACCCAGGCCGGAGACGTAGCAGGGCAGGGTGGCGCGGCACGGGCCGCCGAGCAGGCGATGGACCGGCTGCCCGAAGGCCTTGCCGCACAGGTCCCAGATGGCGAGATCGATCCCGGCCATCGCGTCGAGCAGGAAGCTGCCGGTGTGCCCGCGCACCCGCATCGCCGCGTACAGCCGGTCCCAGATCGCTTCCGGCGCCAGCGCGTCCTCGCCGACCAGCAACGGGCCGAGCAGGGTGTCGATGACGCTGCGGGTGACCTCCGGCGCCACCGGCGCCTGCGCCTCGCCCCAGCCGATCAGTCCGTCGTCGGTTTCCACCGTGACCAGCACCGTCTCCAGGTGGTCGGCGGCGTAGACGGTGCGGTAGTGCCCGGCCCAGCGATAGCGCGCGCCGGCCGCATCGCCCAGCGCCGCCGGCGTGCCGGCGGTGCCGCGGGATTCGGCGACGTCGCGCGGGATCCGCAATGCGCGGGCGCTGACGCGCGCGATCCTGCGGACCACTACGCCTGTTCCTTCTCGCGCGCGTGCAGCACGTCCTCGACCAGGTCGTGGCCGGCGCGGCGGATGTGATCGCCCAGCACCTGCACCAGGCGCGGCGCATCGCGTTGCTGCAGCGCGTCGAGCATCGCCCGGTGTTCCTGCAGTTCCTGCTCGAGCCGGTGCGCTTCCGGGCGCCGGCGCGAGTGGATGCGCGCGATCGTGAGGTGGGCGTTGAGGCTGCGGTAGATCTCCATCAGCCGCTGGTTGCCCGACGACTCCACGATCAGCATGTGCAGGGCCACGTTCGCCTGCTCGTGCCGCATGCGCTCGGCCTCCGACGTGACCGGGCGTTCCAGTTGCCGGGTCAGGTCGGTGAAGGCTTCCAGCAGTTCCGGCGTCAGCCGCGCCACCGTGGCTTCCGCGGCCAGGCACTCGAGCGCGCGCCGGATCTCGAAGATCTCGCCGACCATTTCCGGGGTGATCTCGGCGACGAAGGTGCCGCTGCGCGGCCGGATTTCGATCAGGCCTTCGGCGGCGAGCCGGTTGATCGCGTCCTTGACCGGGGTCGGGCTGACCCCGAGCTGGTCGGCCAATGCCTTCACGTCGAGGCGTTGGCCGGGACGGAAGGTGGAACCGAGAATGCCATCGCGGAGCATGTCCAGTACCGAATCGCTGGCGCGCGTGCGGGTCAGTCGGGTCAGTGTGTTCATGCGGCGAAGCCTGCCACGTTCTGTCTGAATTGTAAAATTAGAAATCTGAAATATTAGACTTTACAAACGATGAGGCTTGGCCTAGTGTCGATCGCACCGTGCCATGCCGTCCCGCGCCAAGGAGGCGGCCGCGCCGTCGCTGCCTTGGAGGGCAGACCCGCATGCAGACCGCTTCCGTTTTCATCCGCGCCGCCAGGAAGCGACCGGCGCCATGCGCCACGCGCCGGCCCTGATGGCGCCGCTCGCCTTCGACCAGGAGCGCAACTTCGGTTGCCGCATCCGCGAATTCGTCTATCGCGGCCATCGCTGCGTGTCGCTGGAGAACGCCCGCGTCCGGCTGGTGATCGCCGCCGACAAGGGCGCGGACATTATCGAATGCCTGTACAAGCCGCTCGACGTCGAATGCCTGTGGCGCTCGCGCCACGGCCTGCGCCCCGACCAGCACCTGCGCTTCAGCAGCCCGCTGTCGGGCGGCCATTTCCGCGAATACTTCCCCGGCGGCTGGTATGAGATGCTGCCCAACGGGCCGCAGCCCTGCAGCCATCGCGGTGCCGAGTACGGCCATCACGGCGAAGCCACGCTGCTGCCCTGGGACTACCGGATCGAACGCGACGATGCCGACGGCATCCGCGTCGTGTTCCGCACCCGCCTGGTCCGCCTGCCGCTGCTGGTCGAGCGCGCCATGAGCCTGCAGGGCGACAGCGGCACCATCCGGATCGACGAACGGGTGACCAGCGAGGCCGGGCAGCGGATCGAGTTCCTGTGGGGCCATCATCCGACCTTCGGCTGGCCGCTGGTGGAGCCGGGCACCCGCATCCATCTGCCCGCGTGCACGGCCTCGGTCGGCGCCGCGGTGCCGGCCGGCGCGCGCGTCGCCGCCGGGCAGCGCAAGGCATGGCCCCGACTCGAAGCGGCGGCCGGCGGCGGCGAGCTCGATCTTTCGGTGATGCCGGACGCCGGCGCCGGATCGCACGACTTCATCCGCCTCGACGAACTGGCCGGCGGCTGGTTCGCGATCGTCAATCCCATGCGTCGGGTCGGGTTCGCATTGCGCTGGGACACCGCGGTATTCCCGATGCTCGGGATGTGGCAGGTGTGGGGCGGCGGGCCGGACTATCCGTGGTACGGCACGCCGCACCTGCTGGCGCTGGAACCGGCCTGCGACCTGCCGTCGCTCGCTGCGGCCTCCGAGCGCGGCACCGCGCTGGCGCTCGACGCCGGACAGTCGCTGGAGACCACGCTCGAGGCCACCGTGTTCGAAGGCGCGCCCGAGGTGACCTGGGTCGGGCCCGGCGGCGAATTGCGCTGACCGGCCGCGTCGTTTTCCTCGAACTTCTGCACATCATCGACAACGAGGCCGCAATGCACGCCGAATCCGCCAACGCCACCCTGGGCCTGATCGAGGCGGGCCGCATCGTCGCGATCCTGCGCGGCCACGCCGGAGATGCCGATCAGGTGTTGTCCGCCACGCTCGCCGATGCCGGGATCACGGCGCTGGAACTGACCGTCGATTCGCCGGACGCGTTCTCGCGGATCGGGCGCCTGGCACAGGCCTGGGCCGGGCGCATGGCGATCGGCGCCGGCACGGTGCGCACCGTGGAACAGGCCAGACGCGCCGCCGATGCGGGCGCTGCGTTCATCGTGTCCCCGAACCGCGATACGGCGGTCATCGCCGCGGCGGTGTCGCTGGGACTGGTGGCGATCCCGGGCTGCCAGACGCCGTCGGAGATCGTCGAGGCGGTCGATGCCGGCGCCCAGGCGGTCAAGTTGTTCCCGGCCCAGGCGCTCGGTCCGGCGTTCGTGCGTGCGGTACGCGCGCCGCTCGGCGACGTGCGCCTGGTGCCAACCGGCGGCGTCACCCCCGAGCTCGCCCGCGCCTACCGCGGTGCGGGCGCGTGGGCGCTCGGCGCCGGGTCCGAACTGCTGGGCGGCGATCTCGCGCAGGGCATCGACACGGGCGCCCTCGCGGCGCGCGCGCGGGCGTTCGCGGAGGCGGCGCGATGAACGGGCATGGCGCCGGGAGCGGACAACGTCTGGTCATCGACGGCGGGACCACGACGACCCGCGTGTGGGCGGTCGACGGCGACCTCGTGCTGGCGCGCGGCAGCGCCATGATCGGCGCCCGCGACTCGGCGCGTGACGGCAACAACGGGCGGCTGGTCGGCGCGGTGCGCGACCTGCTGATCGCGGCATCGGCCGAGGCCGATGCGCGAGCGTCGCGATGGGATCCGCGCTACGTGGTCGCCGCCGGAATGATCACCTCGCCACTGGGACTGGTGGAAGTACCGCACGTGGAGGCCCCGGCCGGCGTCGACGAGTTGGCGCGCAACGTCCGGACGCTGTCGCTGCCGGAGGCATCGCCGCTGCCGATCCTGCTGGTGCCCGGCGTGCGCTGCGGCCCGCTCCAGCCCGGGCTGTCGGACTTGGCGGAGGTCGACGTGATGCGTGGGGAAGAGGTGGTCTGCCTGGGCCTGGTACGGACCGGACAGCTGCCACGGCCCGGCCTCGCGCTGAGCGTGGGCTCGCACTGGAAGCGGGTGGAAGTGGATGCCGACGGGCGCATCGCTTCCTGCACCACGACGCTGAGCGGCGAACTGCTGCACGCACTGCGCACGCAGACCGTGCTGGCCGCGAGCGTCGACGCGGCCTTGCCGCCGCGGCTGGAAGCGGGCGACCTCGACGCCTTCCGTGCCGGCATGCGCGAACGTGCACGTTCCGGACTGCCGCGCGCGGCGTTCTGTACCCGGCTGCTGGAACGCGTCGCCGGCAGTTCCGCGCGGTCGCGGCTGCTGTTTCTGCTCGGGGTCGTGGTGGACGAGACATTGGCGCACTGGCGCGATGCGGTCGTCGGCCGGACCATCGCGCTGCTCGGCGCGCCGGTGCTGTGCGCGGCATGGCACGAGGCGCTGGCGGATGCCGGCAGCCAGGGTGTGGTGATCGATGCGGCCGATGCCGAATCGGCCTTCATCGCCGGTGCTACGGCCATTGCCCAGCGGGCGTTCGCAGCGACGGCGTGAGGCGCCCGCGCGCCGTCAACGGCCCGCCGGACGTTGCGCCGCGGCGCTCATCCAGCGTCGTCTGCCGTCTGCAGGTCCGCCGCGGTCGAAAGCAGCGGCAGCAGCGCCGGTTCGAGTTCCCGGCGTCGCCAGCCGGACAGGGCCGGCGGCCAGTCGCCGGTTTGCAGCAGCCGTTCCAGCCAACGCCGCGAGGCGAGCACGCCGTCCGGCAGGCCGAGCTCGGCGCTGCGGGCGGCCACCGTGTCCTGCAGGCTGCGCAGGGCCTTGCGGTCGACGTCGTCGCTCGGGAGCGGTGCCTCGTGTTCGTCCGGCAGCGGGGTCTGCAGCGCCAGCCACATCGGCTCGGCCAGCTTGCGCGAGGCCTTCGGATGGCTGTCGAGCACGCGCTGCACGCCGGCCTGGTCGGGCGGCGGGTCGCGTGCCAGCAGCACCGCCAGTTCGTTGTCCAGCACCCAGCTGCGCGGGCGGTCACGTTCGCGCGCCCAGCGGTCGCGCCAGCGCAGCAGGCGCAGCAGGCGGTGCCGGGCCGCTTCGTCGAGAAATTGCGCGGTGCGCAGCGCGAGGTGCGGCCAGCGCTCGGGTTCGTCCGCGGCGACGGCGAGCAGGCGCCGGCAGTCCTCGTCGAACCAGTCGCGGCGGTCGAGCGTCTCCAGCCGCTCCGCCAGCGTGTCGTGCATTGCGAACAGGTGGCGCACGTCGTCCGCCGCGTACTCCAGCTGCGCCGGCGACAGCGGGCGCTGCAGCCAGTCCGAACGGGTCTCGCCCTTGGCCAGGGCGACGCCGGTCAGCTCCTGCACCAGGCGCTGGTAGCCGACGCCGGCGGCGATGCCGCCCAGTGCGGCGGCGATCTGGGTATCGAACAGCGGCGCCGGTACCGCGCCGCAGGCGTGCCCGAAGGCGATCAAGTCCTCGCCGGCGCTGTGCATGATCTTGAGCACCGCCGGATCGGTGAGCAGCGGCCGCAAGGCCTCGGCGATCCCCGGCGCGAGCGGATCGATCAGCAGGATGTCGTCATCGATCGCCACCTGCACCAGCGCGAGCCGGGGCCAGTAGGTGCGTTCGCGGATGAACTCGGTATCCAGGCCGACACGCGCGGGATGCGTGGACAGGCGGGCGTTGAGGGCGGCGGGATCGGCGATCCACTGCGGTGCGTTGACGGGCATGGCGCAGGAGCCTAGCAGGTCGCGGTCGTGCATTCGCGGCCGCCGGTGCGATTGACGTGCCGCCGGTCCCCGGCCTACCGTCGCGTAACATGGGTCTGTCGTCCCCAGATGAAGAAGAACCGGTTGCGCGCGCTCGTATCTGTCGTCGTCCTGCTGCTGACGCTGAACTCCGGTTGTTCGCGCAACGGCGGCGACACCGGGGACGCGGACGTGCAGGCGGTCGACCAGGCAGCCGAACGTGCGCGCAGCGGCAGCGTCACGGTCAGCGGCGACGACCGCATCGCCGACAGCCTGACCTGGCGGCCACCGCAGGTGGAGCTCGACCAGGAGGCAGTGGATGAGGCCCGTGAGCAGGCCGAGTCCGCGCTCGAGGAAGGACACCTGTACGAGGACGCCGAGGCCGCGATCCCGCTGTACCTGGCGCTGCTCGAACAGGACCCGCAGGACAAGGCCGCCGCGCAGGGGCTGCAGCGTGCACGGCAACGCCTGCTGGACGAGGGCGAGCGCGCGCTGGCCGACAGCGGCGACGACTTCGTGGCCTTGCGCGAGGCGCGTCGCGTGGCCGCGGTGGCGCGCACGGTCTGGCCGGACGATGCGCCGGTGCAGGCCTACCTGCAGCGGGTGGACCGGGCCGACCGCCTGTGGGAACTCAATCGCGAGGCCGAGACCGAGCTCGCGGAGGGCCGCTACGGCGAGTCCGGCGGCGGCGCCCTCGCCAAGTTGCGCGAGGCGCTGGAGCTGCAGCCGGAGCAGCCGCGTGCGCTGCAGAACCTGGCTGCAGTGGAAAGCGGGCTGATCCGTCGCGCCGAAGAGGCGGCCGAGCGGGGTGATTTCGACACCGCCGGCCAGCGGCTCGGCCATGCCGCACTGGTCCGGCCCGAGAGCGCCACCGTGCCCGATGCGCGCGAGCGGATCGAGCGCCTGCGCACGGCCCGCATCGCCAGGCTGCGCGACCAGGGACTCGCCGCCCTGCGCGGGTTCGACGGCGTCGCCAAGGCGCGTGAGATCCTGGCCGAGCTGCTGCTGATCGCAGAGCCCGGCGACCCTGCCGCGGCCGACCTGCGCGAACGCATCAGCTTGGCGGTGCACTACGGCCTGTTCCGGCCCGGGCAGGGGTTCACCGATGCGCTGCAGAGCGGCGCGCGCGGACCGCGCATGGTGGTGGTGCCGCACGGGGCGTTCACCATGGGCGCGCCCGAGGGCGAGGACGGCGCCAGCGACAGCGAGCGGCCGCAGCGCAACATCCGCTTCGACCGGGGCTTCGCGCTGTCGACGCACGAGGTGACCGTCGGCGAGTTCCGCCGCTTCGTCAACGCCACCGGCTACCGGACCCGTGCGGTGCGCCGCGGCTTCTCGATGGTCTACGACGAGCGCAGCGGCAACTTCGTGCGCCGCAGCGGCGTCGACTGGCGGTCGGACTACGTGGGTGCGACCGCCAGCGACGACATGCCGGTGCTGCATGTCAGCGCCCAGGATGCGGAGGCCTACGCCGAGTGGCTGGCGGAGGAAAGCGGCGAGCGCTACCGCCTGCCCAGCGAGGCCGAGTTCGAGTACGCGTTGCGCGCGGGCAGTGGGGAGGCGTTTCCCTGGGGAGACGGCGTGCCGCCGGAATCGGCCGGCAACTTCACCGGCGGACTGGACCGTTCGCCCGGTGGGCGCAGCTGGAGCAATGCGTTCGCGGACTACGGCGACGGCCATTGGGGGCCGGCCGCGGTCGGCAGTTTCGCGCCCAATCGCTGGGGGCTGCACGACCTGGCGGGCAACGTCAGCGAGTGGGTCGCCGACTGCTGGCATGCCAGCTACCGCCGCGCGCCGCGCGACGCCGCGCCCTGGATCAATCCCGGGTGCCGGACGCACGTGATCCGCGGCGGCTCCTGGGCCAGCGCGCCGGAGCAGACCCGATCGGCCTGGCGTGCGCCGGCGGCGCGCGACACCACCAACGCGCGCATCGGGTTCCGGGTGATGCGGGAGTTGTAGCGGATACTTCCGGCGATATCGAGGCGCCCGACAGGCGCGGTCTTGGAGGAGTTCGAGATGCGACAGGATCCTTTCGGTCGGCACCAGGCGGCACCCGGACGGCGTCGTGGCGGCGGTTTGCGGCTGTGGGTGCTGCTGCTGTTCGCCGGCTACGGCGCGTACTACTGGTTCTCCAACCAGAGCGTCGACCCGGTGACCGGGCAGAGTGTGCTGATCGACCGCAGCCTGTCGGCCGACGACGAGAAGGCGCTGGGCCTGCAGGCCTATCAGGAGATCCTGGCGCAGGAGCGGCCGCTGGCGGCGGACGCGGAAATCTCGCGCCAGGTCCGCGACATCGCCCGGCGCCTGATCGACAAGGTCGACGACGTGGAGGCGGCGCTCGCCGCCGAGCACGGGCTGGCGCCGAGCCGGTTTTCGGAGAGCTTCGAGTGGGAGGTCAATGTGATCGACTCCGACCAGGCCAACGCGTTCTGCCTGCCCGGCGGCAAGATGGCGGTGTACACCGGGCTGGTGCCGGTGGCGCAGAACGCCGACGCCATGGCGGTGGTGATGGGGCACGAGATCGCCCACGCGCTGCTGCGCCACGGCGCCCAGCGCATGGCGCAGCAGAAGCTGAGCCAGATGGGCCAGATGGCCGGTGCGCTGAGCGGCATGGATCCGCAGCAGCAGCAGATGGTGATGGCGGCGATGGGCTACGGCTATTTGCTGCCGTACGCGCGCAAGCACGAGACCGAGGCCGACGAAGTCGGGCTGATGCTCGCTGCGGCGGCCTGCTTCGATCCGCAGCAGGCGGTGCCGCTGTGGGAGCGCATGGGCGCTGCCGCCGGCGGGCAGGCGCCGCCCGAGTTCTCGTCGACGCACCCGAATCCCGGTACCCGCATCCAGAATCTGCAGTCGTTGATGCCGAAGGCGATGGAATACCGCGCCCGGTTCTGTGGGGAGGGCGGTGTCGCCGGGGCGCCCTGATCGCGCCGCCGGCCGGCCCGTGTAGGAGCGGCTTCAGCCGCGACCGCGCCAGGCAGCACCATCGGCGGCGACTCTGCAGAGCGCGCCGCCGCGCGGTGCCAGGGTAAACCGCCGTGGTGGAGATCAGCCGTCCGCCTGGCGCCGCGCGGTCGCGGCTGAAGCCGCTCCTACAAGGGCAGGGGCGCGCAGGGGCAGGTGCGGATCAGAAGCTCATGAACAGCCCGCCGTTCACCGGCAGGTTGGCGCCGGTGACGAAGCCGGCGTCGTCGGCGGCCAGGAACTCCACCGCGCGCGCGATCTCGTCCGGGCGCCCGAGCCGGCCGACCGGCACCTGGGCGACGATGCCGTCGCGGATCGCCTGCGGCATCGCCGTCACCAGCGCGGTCTCGCAGTAGCCGGGCGACACCGAGTTGACGGTGACGCCCTTGCGCGCCACCTCGCGCGCCAGCGCCATGGTGAAGCCGTGCATGCCGGCCTTGGCGGCGGAGTAGTTGGTCTGCCCGAACTGGCCGGTCTGGCCGTTGACCGAGCTGATGTTGACGATGCGGCCGAAGCCGCGCGTCGCCATGCCCTCGACCGCGTGGCGGCACATGTGGAACACGCCGTCGAGGTTCACGTTCATCACCGCCTCCCACTGCACCGTTTCCATCTTGCGCAGGGTGACGTCGCGGGTGATGCCGGCGGCGTTGACCAGGATGTCGAGCGCGCCGTGCCGCGTCTCGACCTCCCGCACCAGCGCGGCGCAGGCGTCGAAATCGGAGACGTCGAGCGCGGCGAAGCGCACGTCGTGTCCGTGCACGTCCTGTTCGAAGCGCGCGATGCGCTCGGCGTCGCCGCCCAGGTCGGCGGCGATGACCCGCAGGCCGGCGCGGGCGAGGGCGGTGCAGATCGCGGTGCCGAGCCCGCCGATGCCGCCGGTGACCACGGCGGTCCGCTTGTCCACGACCACTGGCGGCTCAGCGACCGCGTTTGTCGCCGGAGGGCGGGCGCTCCGAAGGCTTCTGGCCGACGCTGCCGGTCAGGTTGCGCTGGAACTCCTGCCACAACTCCATGTTGCGTTCGGTGAGCTTGTTCATCATCGACCAGGGGGTCTGGTCGAGCAGGCCGCCCATCTGCTGCCGGAACTGTTGCTGCTGTTCGAGGAAGGTCTGCATCGAGCGTTCGAGATAGGTGCCCATGAAACCCTGCAGCGAGTCGCCGTAGAAGCGGATGATCTGGCTGAGCAGCTGGGTCGAGAGCATCGGCTGCCCGTCCTGCTCGTGCTCGGCAATGATCTGCAGCAGGACCTGGCGGGTCAGATCGTCGCCGGTCTTGGCGTCGCGGACCTCGAAGGACTCGCCGTCGACGATCAGCTGGCGAACGTCCTCGATGGTGATGTAGCTGGAAATCTCGGTGTCGTAGAGACGGCGATTGGGATATTTCTTGATGACGCGGATTGCGCTCATGGAGCAAAGGCTCTAGCCGTGTTGCCGCGCAGCATGGCGCAGCATGCGAAGGCTTGCAACATCGGCGCATTCACGTGTGGAGGGAGCGCGCGGCCTCGGGAAAAGCGTCAACGCCTCCGCTCGTCATCCCGGCGAAAGCCGGGATCCAGCTTGAGATGCCCGAAAGGCTGGATCCCGGCTTTCGCCGGGATGGCGGTGACAGACTGTCGGCGGGTGCGATCCCGAGGCTCGGCCCCGGCTACCACCCCATGTACTGCCCGCCGTTGGCAGACAGATTGGCGCCGGTGATCCAGCCGGCCTCCTCGGGCAGGAAGAACGACACCGCGTAGGCGATCTCTTCCGGGGTGCCGAGCCGGCCGGTGGGGATCTGCGCGACGATCTTCTCGCGCACCGCCTCCGGCACCGCCATCACCATCTCGGTGCCGATATAGCCGGGCGAGACGGTGTTGACCGTGACCCCGAAGCGCGCGTTTTCCTGCGCCAGCGAGATGGTGAAGCCGTGCATGCCGGCCTTGGCCGCGGCGTAGTTGGCCTGGCCGTACTGGCCCTTCTGGCCGTTGATCGAGCTGATCTGGACGATCCGGCCCCACTTGCGCGCGCGCATGCCCTCGATGACCGGGCGGGTCACGTTGAACACCGAGTTGAGATTGGTGTTGATGACCTCCTGCCACTGCTGCGCGGTCATCTTGTGGAAGGTGCCGTCGCGGGTGATGCCGGCGTTGTTGACCAGGATGTCGACCGGCCCGAGCTGGCGCTCGACCTCCCGCACCATCGCCTCGGCCTCTTCCGGCGACGACACGTCGCCCTTAGCCAGGGCGATCTCGTAGCCGCCTTCCTTTATCTGCGCCTGCCAGGCGTTGGCCTTGTCGGCGTTGCGGTAATTGGTCGCCACCTTGTGGCCGGAGTCGAACAGCCGCTTGCAGATCGCGGTGCCGATGCCGCCGGTTCCACCGGTGACCAGTGCCACGCGTGTGGTCATGCCATGCCTCCCGGAATGTGATGCGAATGCGCAGGTCGGGTCTCGAAGACCAGTGACTGCATTCTATGGGGCGGCGATAACATCGCTGTTGTGCAATGCGGCGAGCGACAGCGCGTGCCGGCACGGGATGCGGCCCGGATCGAAGGCGCGCAGGGCCGCATCCAGCAACTGCGCCGGCGTGCCCGCGGCGACGACCGCGGGCGGCGCCTGCCCCAGCGCGCGCCATGCCGCGCGCAGCGCCGGCAGCGGGTCGTCGTCGTCCACCGGCACGGCCGCCAGCGACTTCGACAACTTGCGCCCGTCGGCATCGAGCACCAGCGGCAGGTGCGCGTAGCGCGGCGTGGGCAGTCCGAGCCTGTGCTGCAGGAAGATCTGTCGCGGGGTCGAGTCGAGCAGGTCGGCGCCGCGGACCACGTCGGTGATGCCCTGTGCGGCGTCGTCGACCACCACCGCCAGCTGGTAGGCCCAGCAGCCGTCGGTACGGCGCAGCACGAAGTCGCCGACCTCGGCGTACAGGTCCTGTTCGACCCGGCCCTGCAGCAGGTCGTCGAAGGCGATCCGGGTGCCGGGCGGCACCCGCAGCCGGACCGCGGGATCGGTGCGCAGCGCGCCGGCGATACAGGCATGGTGTACGCCGCCGCCGGCGGCGGCTAGGCCGCTGCGGCTGCAATGGCAGACGAAGGCGTCGCCGGCGGCCAGCAGCTGGTCGAGCGCGGCGCGATAGATCCCGCCGCGCGTGCTCTGGCGCAGCACCTCGCCGTCCGGCACCAGGCCGAAGGCCTGCAGGCTGCGCAGCTGCGCCTCGGCCACGCCGGCAATCTCGCGCGGCGGGTCCAGGTCCTCGATCCGCACCCGCCATTCGCCGCCGGCATGGCGCGCCAGCAGCCAGCTGCCCAGTGCCGCCAGCAACGAGCCGAAATGCAGCGGGCCGGTCGGCGAGGGCGCGAAGCGGCCGCGGTAGGGAACGTTGGCGGGGGCGGCAGGAGCAGGAGACATCGCGGCTTCGAAGATTACCCGACGCGCCGGCCCCGCGAGCGTGTCCACTTTCGTAGGAGCGCGCCATGCGCGCAATACCGCGGGCCTTGCTTCGCCCGGGAGTTCCCTGTGACCCGCGCGCCTACCGGTCCGGAATCGCGGCATCCGTCGGATCCTGCCGGCACCCGCGGCATCGCGCGCATGGCGCGCTCCTACGGCGGAGGGGACGCACGGACCGTCCGCCGGCGGCGGGTCACTTGAATTTCATCGATGCCAACCACACTGGATTGCGGATAGGGCGCCTCCGCGCCCGGACGGAATCCCTGCCATGTTCAAACGTGTCGCCTTGTTCCTTGCCACCAATCTCGCGGTGCTGGCGCTGGTCAGTATCGTCATGGCGATCTTCGGGATCGACCCGGCGACCAACGCCGGGCTGCTGCTGTTCGCGGCGGTCTTCGGTTTCGGCGGCGCCTTCGTCTCGCTGGCGCTGTCGAAGTGGACCGCCAAGCGCTTCACCGGCGCGCACGTGATCGATCAGCCGCGCAACGAGACCGAGCGCTGGCTGGTCGCCACCGTGCAGCGGCAGGCGCGGGACGCCGGCATCGGCATGCCCGAGGTCGCGGTCTACGACGCGCCCGAGATCAACGCCTTCGCCACCGGTGCGCGGCGCAATGCCGCCCTGGTGGCGGTGTCCACCGGCCTGCTGCGGGCGATGGACCGCGACGAGGCGGAAGCCGTGCTCGCGCACGAGGTCTCGCACGTGGCCAACGGTGACATGGTGACCATGGCGCTGCTGCAGGGCGTGCTGAACACCTTCGTGATCTTCCTGGCGCGGATCGTCGGGCGGGTGATCGACGGCTATCTCAGCGGCGGGCGCAGTTCGACCGGGCTCGGCTACTACGCGGTGGTGTTCGTGCTCGACATGATCTTCGGCCTGTTCGCCAGCATGATCTCGATGTGGTTCTCGCGCTGGCGCGAGTTCCGCGCCGACGCCGGCGGCGCGCGGCTGGCCGGTCGCGCCAAGATGATCGCCGCACTGGAGCGCCTGGCGCAGACCTACGGCCACAGCACCCTGCCCAAGCAGGTCGCGGCCTTCGGCATCAGCGGCGGCGTCGGCACCGGCCTCAGGCGCCTGCTGATGAGCCATCCGCCGCTGGACGAGCGCATCGCGGCGCTGCGCAACGCGCCGCCGGAGACGGACGCGGTGCGGCGGGTAGTCGCTTAGGTCTTGCAGGATTCGGAATTCGGAAAAGCACCGCGCCGCTTTTGTTCGTCATCCCGGCGCAAGCCGGGATCCAGCCTGCCGTTGCGGTCGCCCCGCTGGAAAACGCACCGCGACCAGGCACTGGATCCCGGCTTGCGCCGGGATGACGGTTGACAGGCTGCCGGACGATGCGACGCTGCCTTCCCGATTCCCGATTCCCGATTCCCGATTCCCGATTCCCGATTCCCGATTCCCGAATCATGAATCATGAATCACGAATCACGAATCACGGCCTTTCACTCGAAATCGTAATTCATCTGCGGCCCCGGCTCCGCCAGGAAGCTGCCCTGCACGTAGTCGACACCGGCCGAGAACAGGACCGACATGCTCGCCGCGTCCTGCACGTGCTCGGCGATGGTGCGGATGCCGAGCTCGCGCGCCTTCTCGGCGATCTCCTGGATGCGTTTCTGGTTGTCCGGGTTCTGCACCAGCTCCTCGGTGAAGCTGCGATCGAGCTTGAGCAGGTGCGGCTGCAGATGGGCGAGCAGCTGGAACGAATCCAGACCGACGCCGAACTGCGCCAGCGCCAGCCGGCAGTCGTACTTGCCGATGGCGATGGCGAAGTCCTGGGTGGCCTTGAGATGGGTGAACACCTTGGCCTCGGGCAGCTGCAGCACCAGGTATTCGCCTGGCACGCTGTGCCGGCTTAGCTGCTCGCCAATGTAGCGCACCAGGCTGTCGTCGCGCAGCGAGGCCTGGCTCACCTCGACCAGCAGCGTCGTCGGCGTGCCGGCGCGGATGCGCTCGCCGATGCGGGCGATCGCCTGGCCGACCACGTGGTGGTCGATTTCCCACAGCAGGCCGTGCTCCTCGGCGATCTGCAGGAACGACAGCGGCTTGACCAGCTCGCCCTCGCCGGCGTCCAGGCGCAGCAGCGCCTCGTAGACCGCGCCGGTGTCGGCCTGCAGGCTGATCACCGGGTGGTAATGCAGCACGAAGCCGCCGTTGTCGAGCGCATCGCGCAGGCGCGCGACCCAGGCCTGCACGTGCTCTTCCTCGGCGCGGTCGGTGGCGGCGGGATCGAAGATCTCGTAGCGATTGCCGCCGACCCCGAGCGACGAGTGCACGCCCTCGTCGGCCTTGGCCAGCACCTGGCCGAGACTGGCGATCTTCTCGCCGATCTGCACGCCGCCGATGCTGGCGGTGATCGTGCTGGAGTGCGCGCCGATGGTGAACACGTGTGAGGAAAAAGCCTTCAGGATGCGCTCGGCCAACGCCGTGGTGGCGGCGTAGTCGGCGCCACGCAGCAACACCGCCAGCCGGTGCTCGGAATAGCGCGCCGACAGCGCGCGTTCGTCCAGCACGCCCTGCAGCCGCTGGGCGATGGCGGCGAGCATGGCGTCGGCCGCATCCAGCCCCATCTCCTGCAGCAGCCGCTGGTAGTGGTCCGGTTCCACCAGCAGCAGGCCATGCTGTCCGTCATTCTGGGCGGAGTCGCTGACCGCATCCTCCAGCGCGCGCAGGAAGGTCGGCCGGTTGAGCAGTCCGGTCACCTGGTCACGCTGGCGCAGTTCCTCGACCTGGCGCGCGAGTTCGGGATCGACCTCCTCGCGCCGGAAGACGACCTGCAGGCAGGACTCGCCCTCATACTGCGCGGGGGTGAACTCCATCGAGGCCGGGAAGGCGTTGCCGTCGACGTCGCGCGCCTGCAGCTCGTAGCGCGGTGGCGCCGGTTCGCCCTTGCCCAGGCGCTTGAGCAGCGCCTTGAAGTCTTCCAGGTGCTGCGGCGCGACCATGTCCAGCAGCGACATGCCCTCGACGTCCTCGAACGATTCGTGCCCGAACATCTCCAGGTACGCCGCGTTGGCGCGGATATGCATGCCTTCGTGGATGTAGGCGATCGGGTCGCGCGAGGATTCGATCAGCGCATCGCAGCGGCGCTCGGTCTCGCGTATCCGGGCTTCCAGCCGGCGCAGCATGCGCCGGGCGTCGAGGTCGGCCCACTCGTCGCGGACCGCGGTCAGCAGCAGCTGGGGCTTGCCGCGCAGCGCGATCCGGCGCACGCCCAGCCCGTGGGTTTCGGCGAACGTGTCGTCGTCGATGGCGTCGACCACCGCGATCAGCGGGATGTCCTTGCCGCTCGACTGCACGCGCTGGGCGACCTCGGCCAGCGGAATGGCGCCGGATGTCTGCGAGGCCAGCACCAGGTCGATGCTCTGGCTTCCGAGCATGGTGGCGAGTTCGTCGGCGGACGCCGGACGCAGCGGTCGTACCGCGATGCCGGCGTTGCGCAGTCCGCTGACGATGGTCTCGGCATCCTCCATGCTGTCGTCGACCACCATCAGCCGCAGGGCGTTGTCCAGGTTCTTCGGCATTCGGTCCTCCCGGTGGCCGACGGTTATGCCACGCCGGCGCCTCCGGCGTCCATGCCGGATCGGTCAGAGTGGGCGTTTGGACGCATCGCCCGCCACCTCGCGGACCAGTTTCGGCACCAGATAGCCCGATTGCCGCGCGCGCAGCGCCGCATGCAGCGCCAGCGCCCGGGCGTCGGGGACGTCGAAATGCGCCGCGCCGGCAACGCGGTCGAGCTGGTGCAGGTAATACGGCAGCACGCCGGCGGCGAAGCCGCGCTCGCCCAGCGCGGCCAGCGCCTCGACCGAGTCGTTGACCCCGCGCAGCAGCACCGCCTGGTTGAGCAGCGTGGCCCCGGCGTCGCGCAGGCGCGCCATGGCGGCGTCCACCTCGGCGTCGAATTCGTTGCCGTGGTTGGCATGCAGCACCACGACCACCGGCCAGGGCAGGGCGGCCAGCCACGTCGTGAGCTCGGCATCAACGCGCTCGGGCAGCACCACCGGCAGCCGGGTGTGCAGGCGCAGGCGGCGGACGTGGGCGATGCCGGCCAGCGCCGCGGTGAGCTCGGCCAGCTTCGGCGTGGCCAGCGACAGCGGGTCGCCGCCGGACAGGATCACCTCGTCGATCGAGGCGTCGGCGCGGATCGTAGCGAGCGCCTCGCCCCAGCCGGCGGCGGCGGCGGTTTCCTCGGCGTAGGGAAAATGACGGCGAAAGCAGTAGCGGCAGTGCACCGCGCAGCTGCCGGTGGCGATCAGCAGGGCGCGGCCGCGGTACTTGCGGATCACGCCGCGGCCGGCGCGGGCGGCGCCGTCGCCGACCGCGTCGAAGTCGAAACCGGCGACCGGGCGCATCTCCTCGTCCAGCGGCAGGACCTGCCGCAGCAATGGGTCGTGCGGATCACCATGGCGCATGCGGGCGACGAAGCCGCGCGGCACCCGCAGCGGGAATTGCGCCGCGGCGGCGGGCGAAACCTGCAACGCCGCCTGCTCCAGGCCGAGCATCGCCAGCAGTTCGCGGGGATCGCGCACCGCCTCGCGCCAGGCCTGCTGCCAGCGTCGCGGCTGCATCGGTAGGGGGGCTGCGGGTATCATGTCGGGCTAGTTTTTCAGCCGCAGCCGGTTTCGGCTGCCGATCCGACATTCTATCCGCCCGCGTGGCGGCACCGCAGGAGCAATGATGGCCAGCTACGGCATGAACGACGTCAAGAACGGGATGAAGATCCTGATCAACGGCGAGCCCGCGATCATCACCGACACCGAATACGTCAAGCCGGGCAAGGGGCAGGCCTTCACCCGGGTGAAGTACCGCCTGATCCGCTCCGGGCGGGTGCAGGAAGTCACCATGAAGTCCACCGACTCGGTGGAGGCGGCCGACGTGGTCGACACCGACATGCAGTACCTGTACAGCGACGGCGAGTATTGGCACTTCATGAATCCTGAGTCGTTCGAGCAGGTGCAGGCCGACAAGGCCGGCATGGCCGGCGCCGAGAAGTGGCTCAAGGGCGAGGAGGACTGCGTGGTCACGCTCTGGAACGGCACCCCGATCCAGGTCACGCCGCCAAATTTCGTCGAGCTGCAGATCACCGAGACCGATCCGGGCGTGCGCGGCGACACCTCCGGCGGCGGCGGCAAGCCGGCCACGCTGGAGACCGGCGCTGTGGTGCGGGTGCCGCTGTTCGTCGGCCAGGAGGAAGTGATCAAGGTCGACACCCGCTCCGGCGAGTACGTCAGCCGGGTGAAGTGACGATCCGGCCCGTGGCCGCGAAGCGGCCACGGCTTTGCCGGATCGTCATCCCGGCGCAGGCCGGGATCCATCTTGAAGCCCGGAAGAGGTCCTTCTTCCGAGCTTCGATCAACGCGGATACACACCGATAGGTGTTGAACCAAAACATGAGTTTTCGTCCCTGCTTGGTGCCTTATCCGCGTTGATCCGTGGCAAATGCTTCTGACGGATGGGTCTGGCGGACGCCGGTGTCAACGGTTCAGAACGAACGACCAGCTACGCTGTAGCAAAGCGCCTCCGATCCGCGCGGGAATGACGAGCCAGAGCGAATGACCGAAGCCACCCCCCAGCCCTGCGACCTCCTCATCGAAGCCGGCCACGTCGTCCCGGTCGAGCCGCACGGGGTGGTGCTGGACGACCATGCGGTCGCGGTTCGCGACGGCGTGATCCTGGCGGTGCTGCCGACGTCTGAGGCACGCACGCGGTTCGCGCCGCGGGAAACCGTCTCGCGGCCGGACGCGGCGCTGATCCCGGGCCTGGTCAACGCCCATGCCCACAATCCGATGACGCTGCTGCGCGGCGTCGCCGACGACCTGCCGTTGAAGGTCTGGCTGCAGCAGCACATCTGGCCGGTCGAGGGCGCGGTGATCGGGCCGGAGTTCGTCGCCGACGGCGTGACCCTGGCGATCGCCGAGATGCTCCGCGGCGGCACCACCTGCGTCAACGAGAACTACTTCTTCCCCGACGTGCAGGCGGCGACCTACAAGCGCTACGGCTTCCGCGCCCGCGTCGGCCTGCCGGTGATCGACTTCCCGACCGCGTGGGCGAAGAGCGACGACGAGTACTTCGACCGCGCCGGAGAGGTCCACGATCAGTGGCGCGGCGATGCACTGATCGACACCGCGTTCGCGCCGCATGCGCCATACACGGTCAGCGATGCCAATTTCGAACACATCCGCATGCTCGCCGATCAGCTCGACCTGCCGGTGCACCTGCACCTGCACGAGACCGCACAGGAGGTCGAACAGTCGCAGAAGGAGCACGGCCAGCGACCGCTCGCGCGCCTGGATCGCCTGGGCCTGGTCAACGACCGCCTGATCGCGGTGCACATGACACAGGCGACCGAGGCCGAGACCCGGCTGTGCGCCGAGCGCGGGGTGTCGGTGGTGCACTGTCCCGAATCCAACCTCAAGCTGGCGTCGGGCTTCTGTCCGGTCTGCGCGCTGGAACGGGCCGGCGTGAACCTGGCGATCGGCACCGACGGCTGCGCCAGCAACAACGACCTCGACATGTTCGGTGAGACCCGCACCGCGGCGATCCTGGCCAAGGCGGTCGCCAACGATGCCTCCGCATTCAGTGCCGCCAGCGCGCTGCGCGCGGCCACGCTGGGCGGCGCGAAGGCGATCGGCTTCGACCATCTGGTCGGCTCGATCGAGCCCGGCAAGCAGGCGGACCTGGCCTGCGTGGACCTGTCGGCGCTGGAAACCCAGCCGCTGCACCACGTGTTTTCGCAGTTGGTCTACGCCACCGGCCGGCACCAGGTGAGCGACGTCTGGATCGCCGGGCGGCCCAAGCTGCTCGCGCGCGAATTGGTCGACCTGGATCCCGACGCGCTGGTCGCCAACGCCCGCCAGTGGCGCGAACGCATCGCCACCATCCGACATCGCCCCACGTAGGAGCGGCTTCAGCCGCGAACCCGCGGCCCCGCCGGAACGACCGCGGTCGCGGCTGAAGCCGCTGCTACAGGCCCAGGACAGAGCATCATCATGACAACCGCCAGCCGATCCGATCCGCCACCGAACTTCCGCCAGGCCGAACTCGACAAGTTCGCCGCGCTGGCGGGCCGCTGGTGGGATCCGCAAGGTCCACAGAAGCCGCTGCACGCGCTCAATCCGGTGCGCCTGGACTATGTCGCCGCCCGGACCGCGCTGAAAGACGCCGAGATGCTGGATGTGGGCTGCGGCGGCGGATTGCTGAGCGAGGCGTTGGCGCGCGCCGGCGCGCGGGTGACCGCGATCGACCTGGCGCCGGACCTGATCAAGGTGGCGAAGCTGCACGGCCTCGAGTCCGGCGTGCAGGTCGACTACCAGTTGAAAGCGGTGGAGACCCTGGCCGCCGAACGCCCCGGCGGCTTCGATGCCGTGGCCTGCATGGAGATGCTCGAGCACGTGCCGGACCCGGCCGCGGTGCTCACCGCCTGCGCCACCCTGCTACGCCCGGGCGGTCGCCTGTTCGTGTCGACCCTCAACCGCACGCCGGCGGCGTTCGCGCTGGCCATCGTCGGCGCCGAATACATCGCGCGGCTGCTGCCGCGGGGGACCCACCAGTACCGCGACTTCATCCGTCCGTCCGAGCTCGCCGCCTGGTTGCGCAGCGCCGGGCTCGAGCTCGAGGACGTCAGCGGCATGGCCTACGAGCCGTGGCGCAACGCCGCGCGCCTGAGCCGGCGCACCGACGTCAACTATCTCGCCTGCGCGCGCAAGCCGGAGGCCGGCGATGCCGGGTAGGGGAGGGCCGGCGATCGCGGCGGACGCGTCAGGCTTTCCGCGCGGGGCGCTGTTCGATCTCGACGGCACCCTGCTCGACAGTGCGCCCGACATGCTGGCGACGGTGAACCGCATGCGTGGCGATCGCGGGTTGCCGCCGATGCCGCTGGCCGATCTGCGGCCGCGGGTCTCGCGCGGCGCGCGGGCGATGGCGGCCGCCGCGTTTCCGGACATCGCGCCGGCAGACATTCCGGATCTGGTGCCCGAATTCCTCGACGTGTATCGGCAGGAGCTGGGCCGCCACAGCACGCCGTTCGACGGCATCGAAGCCATACTCGCCGCGCTGGAGGCGGCCGGCTGCCGCTGGGGCATCGTCACCAACAAGCCCGAGTACCTGGCGCGAGAGATCCTGCCGCAGCTCGGCTGGGCCTCGCGCTGTGCGGTGCTGGTCGGCGGCGACACGCTCGCCGAGCGCAAGCCGCATCCACTGCCGCTGCTGCACGCGGCCGACAAGATCGGCCTGACGCCGGCCGAATGCGTCTATGTCGGCGACGACGAGCGCGACATCATCGCCGCGCGCGCGGCCGGCATGGCGTCGGTGGTGGCGCTGTGGGGCTATCGCCTGCGCGAGGACGATCCGGTGGCGTGGCGCGGCGACGTGATGATCGAATCGCCGGCGGACCTGCTGGCGCCGGCGCGCTGGCCGCGGTTGCACGCGCCGGGCGGTGCCGATGCGGTTTCCGCGCGTCCAGCCTGAACGCTTGCGGCGGCGCCTGCCATGATCGAAGACATGAGCGCAACGGACGCGGCCGGTTTCATCGACAAATGGCGCGCGCGCTGGCCCGAGTGGCAGGTGGCGGGCGCCTTCGTGCCGGAGCCGCGGCGCACGACGGCCGCGGCCTGGTTCGCGCTGCTGCAGGAACTCGGCGATGCCGCCTGGCACGGCGCCGATCCGACCCCGGGCCTGGCCAAGCTGGCCTGGTGGCAGGAGGAACTGCAGGGCTGGTCGCGGGGCGCGCGCCGGCACCCACTGGCCACGTGCCTGCAGCGGCAGCCCGCACCCTGGGAAGCCTTCGCGCGGACCCTGAACACCCTGCCGGCCACCCGGGACCTGGGCGCTGCGGCCACCCTGGAAGCGCTGCCGGGCTTCGCCGGCGCGGCCGCCGCCTGCGAAACCGCGTTGCTCGAAGGCGAAGCGGACGCGGGCCGCGTGCCGGCCGACGCCGATGCGCTGGCCCGGTGCCTGGTCGGCGAACGCGTATTGCTTGCCGGCCAAGGCTCCGAGGCGCTGTGGCTGCTCCGGCAATGGCCGCGCACGGTGCGTACGCCGCGTGCGCGCCGCATCCAGGCGGCATTGCTGCACGCCCGGCTGCGCGCCCTGCAGAACGGAACGGCCACGCGACCGCTGCCGGGCTGGCGGGTCCTGCCGCTGGCCTGGCGGGCGGCGCGGGGTGGACGCTGAGCGCACGGCGCTGTCCGCGTACAACGCAGTGTTTCGTCGGGGTCCGGACCATGGCCGCTACACTATGCGCGGCCCTGCCGGCCGCCGTTCCGCCCCCACGAGCCCCGCACCTTGAACGATCGCACCACCAGGATCCTGCCCGACGTCGCCGATGACGCCGCCTTCGCTGCGCGCCCGCTGGACTGGGTGGGCATGGAGCGCATCGCCCTGCCGCTGCGCCTGCCGGCCCAGGACGGCGGCTTCGTGCAGGTCCCCGCTTCGGTCGACGTCGCCGTCGACCTGTGCGCCGCCGAGGCGCGCGGCATCCACATGTCGCGGCTGTACCTGCGCCTGCAGAATGCCTTCGCCGGCGAGGCGCTGACGCCGGCCGGCCTGCGCCGCGTATTGCAGGACCTGGTCGATTCGCAGCGTGGACTGTCGACCTCGGCACGCGTGACCCTGCGCTATGACCACCTGCTGCGGCGCGCGGCGCTGGCCAGCGCCCATGCCGGCTGGAAGAACTATCCGGTGGAGCTGGAGGCGACGCTGGCCGACGGCCATTTCCGCCTGGAGCTCGGATTCTCGGTCGAGTATTCCAGCACCTGCCCCGCATCGGCGGCGCTGTCGCGCCAGCTCAATGCCGCGCGCTTCACCGAGGATTTCGCCACGGCGCGGCCGCTGTCGACGGCCGTGGTCGGCGAGTGGCTGGCGTCCGAACGCGGACTGGCGGCCACCCCGCACGCGCAGCGCAGCCGCGCCGAGATCCGGGTCGAGCTGCGCCCTGCGTTCGACGAGATCCCGCTGGTCGCGCTGGTCGATGCGCTCGAATCCGCGCTCGCCACCCCGGTGCAGACCGCGGTCAAGCGCGAGGACGAACAGGCTTTCGCCCGGCTCAACGCCGAGAACCTGATGTTCTGCGAGGACGCTGCACGCCGGGTCGCCGCGGTGTTGTCGGCCGATGAGCGCATCGCCCGTTTCGACGCCCGCGTGGCTCACTTCGAGAGCCTGCACGCGCACGATGCGGTGGCCCGGGTGAGTGGGGGTGGAGCCGGGAATCGGGAGTCGGGAATCGGGAATCGTTAGAAGCAAGAAGCGGGCGACCGGAGACAGATCCGGATCCTGTCCACTCGGGAAGCCTGAGGTGCCGTAGCTTTTGCCGTGGCGTTTGCCTTACCGGCTCCCTATTCCCGATTCCCCATTCCCGGCTCTTTCCAGTACCAACAGGGGATCGATGCGCACGTCGAACCAGTTCATGCCCCAATGCAGATGCGGCCCCGTCGCCCGCCCGGTCGCGCCGACCGCACCGATCACCTGGCCCTGTTCGACCCGGTCGCCGGGTCGCACGTCGATCCGCGACAGGTGCAGGAAGTTGGAGCTGATGCCGTGGCCGTGGTCGAGCAGCAGGGTGCCGCCGGTCAGGTACAGGTCGGCATCGGCGAAGGTGACCACGCCGGCCGCCGGCGCCTCGACCGGCATACCGCTGCCGACCGCGATGTCCATGCCCGAATGCGCCGAACCGGGCTTGCCGTTGTAGACGCGCTGGTTGCCGAAGCGGCCGCTGACGCGGCCTTCGACCGGCCAGGCGAAGCGCTGGGCGAAATCGGCACGGTCATCGTCGCGGGTCCTTGCCGCAGTGACACGTGCCTGCTCGCGGCGGATGCGTTCGGCGATCGCCGGCGGCGGATCGACGGTCTTCGGCGGCACGCCGCTGACGCGCTCGACCGGCCAATCGCGTGGCATCACCGCGATGCTCGCGTTTTCGCGGCGCCCGTCCGGGCGCGTCACCGAGACCTGCACCGGGCCGGTGGCGTCGCGGCCGATGCCCAGCACCACGCTGCCGTAGCCGGTGACCCGCAGGGTGCGGCCGGCGTATTCCACGCGGCTGCCGGCGGGGACCTTGCCGATCACCATCGCGCCCTGCTGCACGCTGGCGGGGAACACGATGCGGTCGTCGTCAACGGTCTGCGCGACGGCCGGAGACAGCAGCGACAAGCCGGCCAGTGCCAGCAGCATCCGCAGCACCTGCCTCAACGGTCGAACTCCAGGCGCCGGCCCTGCGGCTCGCCGACCAGGCGTTCGCCGTCCCAGGCCAGCACGCCATTGACCCAGGTCGAGGCGACGCGGCTGCGGAACGTGGTGCCCTCGAACGGCGACCAGCCGCACTTCGACAGCACCTGTTCGCGGCGCACCGTGAACGGCGTGTCCTCGACCAGTACCAGGTCGGCCCAGTAGCCTTCCCGCAGGAAGCCGCGCTCCTTCACGTCGAACAGCTGCGCCGGCGCATGGGCGAACTTCTGCACGACCCGGGCGGTGTCGAAGTGGCCTTCGTGCACGCATTCGAGCGCGGCGTTGAGCGCGAACTGCACCAGCGGCAGTCCGCTCGGCGCGCGCACGTAGGGGTATTGCTTTTCCTCGAGCGTGTGCGGGGCGTGGTCGGTGGCGAGCACGTCGATGACGTCGTCGGCGATCGCGCGCAGCAGCGCGGCGCGGTCGGACGCGTCCTTGATCGCCGGGTTGCATTTGATCAGGTGGCCGAGGCGATCGTAGTCGTCGCGCTCGAAGCGCAGGAAGTGCACGCAGGTCTCGGCGGTGATGCGCTTGCGCACGCCGTCGGCGTCCACCAGCGGGCCGCGCTCGAACAGCGCCAGCTCGTCGGCGGTGGAGATGTGCAGCACGTGCAGGCGCGTGCCATGGCGTTTCGCCAGCGCCAGTGCCAGCCGCGTCGACTTGATGCAGGCCTCGCGCGAGCGGATGTCGGGATGGCAGCGGGCGGGAATGTCGTCGCCGTACTTCTCCCGGTAGCGCGCGAGCTCCGCGTCGATCATCGGCGTGTCTTCGCAGTGGGTGATGATCGGCACCGGGGTCTCGCGGAAGATGCCGTCCAGGGTGTCCGGATCGTCCACCAGCATGTTGCCGGTGGAGGCGCCCATGAACACCTTGACGCCCGGCGCGGCAAGCGGGTCGAGCGTGCGCACGTTGTCGAGGTTGTCGTTGCTGGCGCCGAAGTAGAAGCCGTAGTTGCCGCGCGCGCGACCGGCGGCGCGGGCGTACTTGTTCTCCAGCGCGTCGCGGTCGAGTGTCGGCGGACTGGTGTTGGGCATGTCCATGAAGCTGGTCAGGCCGCCGGCGACCGCCGCGCCGGACTCGGTGGCGATGTCGGCCTTGTGCTCCATTCCCGGCTCGCGGAAGTGCACCTGGTCGTCGATCATGCCCGGCAGCAGCCGTCGGCCGCCGGCGTCGATCACGGTGTCGCCCGCGCCCGCGGACAGGCCGCTCCCGATCTCGGCGATGCGGCCCCGTGAGATGCGCAGGTCGCCGTCGGTCTCGCGGCCTTCGTTGACCAGCCGGGCGTTGACGATCAGCGTGTCAGGGGTATCGGTCATGGGGCGTTTTCCGTGGACAGGGGAGGGACGGGGTCGTGCCCGCCGGGGTGCAGCGGATGGCAGCGGCCGATCCGGCGCATGGCCAACCAGCCGCCCTTCAGGGCGCCATAGCGGGCTATCGCGGTCATCGCGTACTCCGAGCAGGTGGGCACGAAACGGCAGCGCGGGCCCAGCAGCGGGCTCAGCCAGCGTTTGTACAGGCGCAGCAGGGCGATGAGCAGGTGTTCTATCACGGCTCCTGCACGGCAAAAAAAGGGAGGATCGCGGTTGCCGATGCAGTCCCAGCAGGGTATAACAGCGCGCTTCCCCATTCCAAGGGAATCCGCAAGGACACAACGACGTGGCAGTGAAGAAACCCGCGAAGAAGACCTCGAAGAAGGCGGCCCCCAAAAAGGCTGCGACGAAGCGTGCCGCTCCGAAGACGGCCGCTCCGAAGAAGGCGCCGACCAAGAAGTCCGCCGCCGCTGGCAAGGCGTCGGTCAAGAAGGCTGCGCCGGCGAAGAAAGCCGCCGTGAAGAAGGCGCCGGTAAAGAAGGCTCCGGTGAAGAAGGCTCCGGTGAAGAAGACACCAGTGAAGAAGCCGGCTGCCAAGAAGCTGCCGGCGAAGAAGGCCGTGCCGGCCAAGAAGACGGCGGCCAAGCCCGCACCGTCCAAGGCCGCGAATGCGCCTGCGCAGAAGAAGCCGGCCGCCAAGGCCGCCAACGTGGTCAAGAAGATCGCGCCGAAGAAGTCCGCCAAGACGACGTCGGCAACCAAGACGGCTGCCGCTCCGCCTCCTGCGCCTGCCAGGCCTGCGGTCAAGCGCCCGGTCGGCAAGGTCGCCGTGGCCGTGGCCGCCAAGCCTTCCGCGCCGACGCCCAAGACCAAGTACCGGACGATCCCCTACAAGACCGATTCGGAAACCGGTCGGCCGATCCTGCCGGCGGGCTATCGCCCGGCAGCGGACGAGGAGTACATGGGGCCGCTGCAACTCGAGTACTTCCGCCAGCGGCTGCTGAAGTGGCGTGCGGACCTGGTCGAGGAATCCAAGCAGACCATCGAGAACCTCAAGGAGGAAGTGCGCGACGTCGGCGACGAGGCCGAGCGCGCCACCCGCGAGACCGAGAACTCGTTGGAACTGCGCACCCGCGACCGCTACCGCAAGCTGATCGGCAAGATCGACAGCACGCTCAAGCGCGTGGACTCGGGCGAGTACGGCTTCAGCGTCGACTCGGGCGAGGAGATCGGCCTGGATCGCCTGGAGGCGCGCCTGACCGCCGAGCGCACGATCGACGAGCAGGAACGCTGGGAACATCTGCAGAAGCAGATCGGCGACTGAGGTGCCGGTTCCTGCGGCGATTCCCGCAGGAGCCGCAATCAAGGCGTCACGAAGAACCCGGCTCCGGCCGGGTTCTTCCGTTTTCGTTGCGGAGCAGAGCGTGCTTGCTTGCTCCGCGCGCGTGCCGCCTGAAGGCAAGGCGGCAGATGCATTTCCTTCTCCCTTTGGAGTGCTGCTTGCGAGCCATTGACTCGCGCGCCCTTGCGCTATGCGCGAGGGCCGGGACACGGAGCAAGACCTGCCCGAAGCGCTTTCTAGTCGAGGATGGCCTGAAGCGCCGGTATGAGCGGCGCGTCATCGCGGGCGATCATGGTGGGCCGAGGCCCACCCTATCCTCGCATAGGGTGGGCCTTGGCCCACCGCAAGCCTGCTCCGGCCCTTGCCAGCGGCACGCGCGCTTTCGCCCTGGAGGGAGAGAGGCTTCAAAGCCGACTGCCGGATTGGTTAAGCCTTCGACAGTCCCTTGGCAGAGCCGGGGCTTGCTCGGAGAAATCAAGCAGGGCGTAGACGTTGGAATCGCGCAGCGGCGGCGCGCTTGTCCTCGACGTCACGACAGCGCGTATTGCGCCCGGTCGCGGATGTAGCCCAGCAGCGCCGCCAGGCCGTTGCTGCGGGTCGGGGACAGGTGCTTGGCGAGGCCGACCGCGGCGATGTAGTCGGGGTCGGTCTCGAGGATCTCGCGCGCGCTGCGGCCCGAGTACACGCGCAGCGCCAGATAGATGAGGCCGGAGACGATTGCCGAGTCGCTGATCGCGGCAAAATCGAGCCGCCCGGCATCGCCCGAAGGCACGATCCAGACCATCGACTGGCAACCGTGCAGACGATGCTCCTCGGTCTTCCATTCCTCCGGAAAGTCGGGGAGTTTGCGGCCGAGATCGATCAGGTACTGGTAGCGCTCGGACCAGTCGCCGAAGAAGGCGAACTCCTCGCGGATCGCGGCCTGGGCGGCTTCGGGGGTGGATTCGAGGGGGAAGGGCTGTTCGGTCACGGATGGATTGCCTTGCTCTGCGATGTGCAGCGCGGGGACGCGCGGGTGGAACGCATGTACTCGAACTGGGTGTGAGGCGCGGCCGATTCAAGGCGCCATGGAACCGGCGTGCCGCACTCGTTCTGTGGGAGCGGCGGAAGTCGCGACGAGACCGCCGAGCCGGTGGCGGTCCGGTGCCAGGTCGCGACCTTCCGGCGACAGCATGCTGTCGCCACTCCTAGCAAAGAGGATCGGCAAATACGGCCGCGTCTTCAGGCGCGCTTCCAGCGAACGCCCTGGGGGGTGTCCTCGAGCAGGACGCCCTCGGCCGCCAGCTGTTCGCGGATGGCATCGGCACGGGCGAAGTCGCGGGTCTTCTTTGCCGCCGCGCGTTCGTCGATCAGGCCCTGGATCCTGGCGTCGTCGTCGCCGGAGGCGCCGCGGGCGAACCAGGTCGCCGGATCCTGCTGCAGCAGTCCCAGCACGACACCGGCGCCCAGCAGTCGCGACTTGGAGCGCTTCCGGGCGTCGTCGTCGCCGGCCTTGCGCGCGTCCGCGGCGATGCCGGCCAGCTCCGCCAGCGCCTGCGGCGTGTTGAGGTCGTCGTCGAGCGCGGTTTCGATCGCGGCCGGAATCGCCGGGGCGGCGTCGACCGCGGCCAGGTCGCGCAGCGTGCCGTACAGGCGGTCGAGGGTCCGCACCGACTGCTCGATCAGGTTGTCGGACCAGTCCAGCGGCTGCCGGTAGTGCGCCGAGAGCAGCGCGTAGCGCAGCGCCTCGGGGGGGTGTCGCTGCCGCAGGTCGTTGACCTTCTCGATGTTGCCTGCCGATTTCGACATCTTGGCGCCAGTCAGCGTCAGCATGCCGTTGTGCAGCCAGAATCGGGCGAAGGTGCGGCCGCCGTGCGCGCATTCGCTCTGCGCGACCTCGTTCTCGTGGTGCGGAAACTGCAGGTCGATGCCGCCGGCGTGGATGTCGATGGTTTCGCCCAGGTGCGCGGCGGCCATGGCTGAGCACTCGATGTGCCAGCCGGGCCGGCCGCGGCCCCAGGGCGAGTCCCAGCCCGGCAGCTCGTCGGTCGAGGGCTTCCACAGCACGAAGTCGCCGGCATCGCGCTTGTACGGCGCCACTTCCACGCGCGCGCCGGCGAGCATCTCGTCCGGATCGCGCCGCGACAGCTTGCCGTAGCCGTCGTAGCTGGCCACCGAGAACAGCACATGCCCCGCGGCGGCATAGGCGTGTCCGCTGGCGATCAGGCGTTCGATCATGGCGATGATTTCGCCGATGTGGGCGGTCGCGGCCGGCTCGATGTCGGGCGCGGCGACGCCGAGCGCCGCCATGTCTTCGCGGTAGGCTGCGGCGTAGCGGTCGGTGATCTCGGAGATCGGCACGCCGCGCTCGCGGGCGGCGGCATTGATCTTGTCGTCGACGTCGGTGATGTTGCGTGCATAGCGCAGATCGCCGTAGCGCCGGCGCAGCAGCGTCGCCAGCACGCCGAAGACCACCGGGCCGCGGGCGTTGCCGATGTGCGCGTAGTTGTAGACCGTGGGCCCGCACACGTACAGGGTGGGGCAGGCCGGGTCCAGCGGCGCGAACGGTTCGACCCGGCGGGTCAGGCTGTTGAAAAGACGCAGGCTCATCGCGGGACAGGAGAGGGAATTCACCGATTCTACCGGTCGCCTGGCACTCACGACAGCGAGGATTCAGCACAGCGGCGCGCCCGCGGCCTACACTTTCGAGGCTGCCGGTCCCCGAGACATTGATGCTGCGTCCGTTCCCGCTCCAGACCACCCTGTTGCTTGCCGCGCTCGCGGCGGCGCCGGCCGTGGTGGCGCAGGAGCAAATGCTGCCGGCACAGCCGCCGGCGGCGCCGCAGGAAAACGTGCGGATCGACTACGCCAAGGTGCTCAGCGCCGAGCCGGTGCACCAGACCCTGCGCGCGACCAGCATGGTCGAACGCTGCGGCTCCGCCTCGACCACCCCGGTGAAGCAGGAAGAGGACCGCCGCGGGCTGTCGCGGGTGGTGGGCGCGGTACGCGACGTACTCACGCCCTCGGAGGGCATCGAGGAGGTGGCGCCCTCGGCCGGCGGCGATTGCCGCATGGTCCCGATCGAGCGCGAGTTCCGCCGCCCGATCGGCTACGACGTCGATTACGTCTACAAGGGCGTCAAGTACCGTTCGCGCCTGCCCTACGATCCCGGCAACCGGGTGCGGGTGCGGGTCTCGGTCACGCCGGTCGTCAGCTCCAGCGGGCAATGAGCCCGTCCACATCCGCGCTTGCGGCCGCTGGCGCCACGTGCGACGATGCCGCCGCGATGACCCAACTCCGCGCCGACGCCCAGATCCTTACCTCCGCCCGCATGGCCGCGGGCATGACTTCGCGCGCGCGCCGACCGGACACCTGCCTTCACGCTGGGTAGCCGGAACTCGCGTCATCGAGTTTCACAGGACAAGCCCAGCCTCGCGCTGGGTTTTTTCGTTTTCGCACCGTGATTTTCCGACCGCCCCACCGGGGTGACCGACAGGACCATCGATGAAGCATTTCCTCAATACCCAGGACTGGACCCGCGCCGAGCTCGACGCGCTGCTCGCCGACGCCGCGCGTTTCAAGCGCGACCGGATCGGCGACGCCCTCAAGGGCCGCGCGATCGCGCTGGTGTTCTTCAACCCGTCGATGCGCACCCGCACCAGCTTCGAGCTCGGTGCCTTCCAACTCGGCGGACATGCGGTGGTGCTGCAGCCCGGCAAGGACGCCTGGCCGATCGAGTTCGATCTCGGCGCGGTGATGGACGGCGATACCGAGGAGCACATCGCCGAGGTGGCACGGGTGCTGTCGCGCTACGTCGACCTGATCGGCGTGCGCGCGTTCCCGAAGTTCGTCGACTGGTCGGCCGACCGCGAGGACCGGGTGCTAAAGGGCTTCGCGAAGTACGCGACCGTGCCGGTGATCAACATGGAGACCATTACCCATCCGTGCCAGGAACTGGCGCATGCGCTGGCGCTGCAGGAGCATTTCGGCACGCCGGATCTGCGCGGCAGGAAATACGTGCTGACTTGGACCTACCACCCGAAGGCGCTCAACACCGCGGTCGCCAACTCGGCCCTGACCATCGCCACCCGGCTCGGCATGGACGTGACCCTGCTGTGCCCGACGCCGGAGTACGTGCTCGACGAGCGCTACATGGACTGGGCGCGGCAGAACGTCGCCGAGAGCGGCGGCTCGCTAGCGGTCAGCCATGACATCGACGCCGCCTACGCCGGCGCCGACGTGGTCTACGCCAAGAGCTGGGGCGCGCTGCCGTACTTCGGCGACTGGGAGCAGGAAAAGCCAATCCGCGACCGCTATCGGCACTTCATCGTCGACGAGGCCAAGATGGCGCAGACCAACGAGGCCGTCTTCAGCCATTGCCTGCCGCTGCGCCGCAATGTCAAGGCGACCGACGCGGTGATGGACTCCCCGGCCTGCATCGCCATCGAGGAAGCCGAGAACCGCTTGCATGTGCAGAAGGCGGTGATGGCTGCGCTGGTGGCGCAGCCGTGATTGGTGATTCGTGCTTGGTGATTCGCAAGAGCGGATCACCGCGAATTGATACAACATGTGTCCATTAGAGAACCCGAAATGTCGCAGCAATCAGCTTTTACGAATCACCAATCACCAATCACGAATCACGCCCCCGGAGAAGGCAAGGACATCGTCCTTGCCTTCTCCGGGGGCCTGGACACCAGCTTCTGCGTGCCCTACCTGCAGGAGCAGGGCTGGCGCGTGCATACCGTGTTCGCCGACACCGGCGGCGTGGACGCCGACGAGCGCGCCTTCATCGAGCGGCGCGCGGCCGAGTTGGGCGTGGCCAGCCATGTCACCGTCGATGGCGGGCCTGCGATCTGGGACGGCTTCGTCAAGCCGTTCGTCTGGGCGGGCGAGGGCTACCAGGGGCAGTATCCGCTGCTGGTCTCCGACCGTTACCTCATCGTCGATGCCGCGTTGGCGCGCGCGCGCGACCTCGGCACCGACGCCATCGCCCACGGCTGCACCGGGATGGGCAACGACCAGGTGCGCTTCGACCTCGCGGTGAAGGCCTCGGGCGACTACCGCATCGTGGCGCCAATCCGCGAGATCCAGAAGGAGCACACCCAGACCCGGGCCTACGAACAGGCATATCTCGAACAGCGCGGCTTCGAGGTGCGGAGCAAGCAGAAGAGCTACACCATCAACGAGAACCTGCTCGGGGTGACCCTGTCCGGCGGCGAGATCGACCGTTGGGAGGCGCCGGGCGAGGGTGCGCGCGGCTGGTGCGCGCCGCGGCGCGCATGGCCGGACGAACCGCTCCAGGTGCGGTTGCGGTTCGTCGCTGGCGAGGCGGTGGAACTGGATGGCAAGCCGCTCGACGGCGCCACCCTGCTGGGCCGGCTCAACACCCTGTTCGCGCAGTACGGTGTCGGCCGCGGGCTGTACACCGGCGACACCACCATCGGGTTGAAGGGGCGGATCGTCTACGAGGCGCCGGGATTGACTGCGCTGCTGGTCGCACACCGGGCGCTGGAGGAGGCGGTGTTGTCGAAGCAGCAGAACCGCTTTAAACCCGACGTCGCGCGGCGCTGGGTGGAACTGGTCTACGAAGGCTTTTTCCACGACCCGCTGAAGACCGACCTGGAGGCGTTCCTGGTCTCCTCGCAGCGCATGGTCAACGGTGAAGTGGTGCTCGAGACCCGCGGTGGCCGCGTCGATGCGGTGGCGCTGTCCTCGCCGCACATCCTCAATGCCCAGGGCGCCACGTACGCGCAATCGGCCGACTGGGGCGTGGAGGAAGCCGAGGGCTTCATCCGGCTGTACGGGATGAGCTCGACGCTGTGGGCGCAGGTGAATGGAGCCGGGAATCGGGAATAGGGAATCGGAAAGGCAGGGCGTCTGCCCGGGCGTCGAGCGCACGCTCTCTTCACCGATGTGGGAGCGACGGAAGTCGCGCCCGATGCCCAAAATGCCGTCGCGACTGCCGGCGGCGGCATGCCTCTACCACTCCCACGACAGATACAGCAATAGCAAGCACCCGCGGCAATATTGACTCCGACCTCAACCAGCCACATCGCCGACAAATCTCCATGCTGCCCGAAACCCTCCGCCACCTCGAAGCCCTGGTCTCGTTCGACACCCGCAATCCGCCGCGGGCGATCGGCACCGGTGGCATCTTCGACTACATCCGCGCGCAGTTGCTCGGCTTCCGGGTGGAGGTCACCGACCACGGCGACGGTGCGGTGTCGCTGCTGGCGGTGCGCGGCGCGCCGCGGCGGCTGTTCAACGTGCACCTGGACACGGTGCCCGACTCGCCGCACTGGAGCGCCGATCCGTGCAGGTTGCGGGTGACCGCCGATCGCGCGATCGGGCTCGGCGCCTGCGACATCAAGGGCGCGGCCGCCGGGTTGCTGGCCGCGGCGCAGGCGACCCGCGGCGACGCCGCGTTCCTGTTCTCCAGCGACGAGGAGGCCAACGACGCGCGTTGCCTGCCCGCCTTCCTCGCCGGCGACCACGGCTTCACCGAGGCGATCGTCGCCGAGCCGACGCGTTGCGAGGCGGTGCTGGCGCACCGTGGCATCTCCTCGGTGCGGCTGCGCTTCCGCGGCTCGGCCGGGCACGCCTCGGGCGCCGATGCGCTGCAGGCCAACGCGCTGCACCAGGCGATGCGCTGGGGCGTGCGGACGCTGGACTTCGTGCAGGCGCAGGATCATCAGCGTTTCGGCGGACTGACCGGCCTGCGCTTCAATGTCGGCAAGGTGGAAGGGGGCATCAAGGCCAACGTGATCGCGCCGGAGGCGGAGGTCCGCTTCGGTTTCCGCCCGCTGCCGTCGCAGGACATCGACCAGTTGCATACCCGCTTCGGCGGCTTCGTCGAGGCCGGCGCCCTGGAACGCTACGAGGAAACCTTCCGCGGCCCGTCGCTGCCGGCCGGCGATGTCGCCGAGGCCGAGGACCGGCGCCTGCAGGCGCGCGACCTGGCCGACGCGCTGGGGCTGCCGATCGGCAACGCGGTCGATTTCTGGACCGAAGCCTCGCTGTTCTCGCAGGCCGGCCTGACCGCGCTGGTGTTCGGCCCCGGCGACATCGCCCAGGCGCACACGGCCGACGAGTGGGTCGCGCTGGACCAGTTGGAGGCGTATGCCGATATCGTGGCGCGAATAATGACGAGGAGCGAGTGAATAGGAGTGAGAAACGAGAGAAGGGCTCACCGTTTGCTTTTACTCACTCCTCACTTCTATTCACTCACTTCTAGCGGCCATAGGCCAGACGATAGACGAACGAAATGACGCCCCACATCCAGACCCGCCAGACGATCATCCGGCTGCTGTCCAGCATGGCCAGCGCCAAGGAGATCAGCCAATACCTCAAGCGCTTCTCGCAGCTCGACGCCAAGCGCTTCGCCGTGGTCAAGGTCGGGGGCGCGGTGCTACGCGACGATCTGGATGCACTGACCTCGTCGCTGTCGTTCCTGCAGCAGGTCGGGTTGACCCCGATCGTGGTGCACGGCGCCGGCCCACAGCTGGATGCGGAACTGACCGCGTCCGGGATCGAGAAGCGCACCGTCGACGGCCTGCGCGTGACCACGCCCGAGGCGCTGGCGATCGTGCGCCGGGTGTTCCAGGCCTCCAACCTGGCGCTGGTGGAGGCGCTGCAGGCGGTCGATGCGCGCGCGACCTCGATCACCGGCGGCGTATTCGAGGCCGACTACCTCGGCCGCGACACCTACGGTCTGGTGGGCGAGGTGAAATCGGTCAACCTGGCGCCGATCGAAGCCAGCCTGCAGGCGGGCTCGATCCCGGTCATCGCCAGCCTCGGCGAGACTTCCAGCGGACAGATCCTCAACGTCAACGCCGACGTCTCCGCCAACGAGCTGGTGCGCGTGCTGCAGCCGTACAAGATCATCTTCCTGACCGGTACCGGCGGCCTGCTCGACGGCGACGGCCAGGTGATCGACTCGATCAACCTGTCCACCGAGTACGACCACCTGATGACGCAGCCGTGGCTCAACGGCGGCATGCGGCTGAAGATCGAACAGGTCAAGCGCCTGCTCGACGACCTGCCTCTGGCGTCCTCCGTGTCCATTACCCGCCCGGCCGACCTGGCCAAGGAGCTGTTCACCCACAAGGGGTCGGGAACGCTGGTGCGTCGGGGCGAGCGGGTGCTGCACGCCGCGAGCTGGGATGCGCTGGACCTGCCGCGCCTGCGCAGCCTGATCGAGTCCAGCTTCGGCCGCGTGCTGGCGCCGGACTACTTCGAGCGCACCCGGCTGCTGCGCGCCTACGTCAGCGAGAACTACCGCGCCGCGATCGTGCTGACCGACGAGGACGGTTGCGTCTATCTCGACAAGTTCGCGGTCCTCGACGACGCCCAGGGCGAAGGACTGGGGCGCGCCGTCTGGCAGGTCATGCGCGAGCAGACCCCGGCGCTGTTCTGGCGCTCGCGCAACGGCAATGCCGTCAACCCTTTCTACTACGCCGAGTCCGACGGTTGCTACAAGCAGGCGCAGTGGAAGGTGTTCTGGTACGGCATCAGCGACTTCGCCCTGATCCAGGCCTGCGTGGAGCATTGCGCACAGCGCGCCCCGACCCTGCTCGATCCACCGGTGGCGCCTGCATGACCGCGTTCGCCGCACCTGATCTGCTGCAGGGCGATCATGTGCGCCTTGAGCCGCTGCAGCCGGGGCATGCCGACGGCCTGCGCGCGGCGCTGGCCGGCGACGCACTGTCGCGCTGCTGGTATACGTCCGTGCCCGCGGTTGCCGGCGTGGACGACTACATCGCGCAGGCGACCGCAGAACGGCAGGCGGGGCGGGCGCTGCCGTTCGCGGTGCGCGGGCCGGCCGGAGACGTCGTCGGCTGCACGCGCTTCTACGACCTGGACCCCGCTGTACCCCGGGCGTCGATCGGCTACACCTGGTACGCCCCGGCCGCGCAGCGCACCGCGGTCAACACCGAGACCAAGCGGTTGCTGCTGACGCTGGCCTTCGAAACCTGGCACTGTCTCGCGGTCGCATTCGAGACCAGCTGGTTCAACCGCCGCTCGCGCGAGGCGATCACGCGGCTCGGCGCCAGGCAGGACGGCGTGCTGCGCAACCATCGACGTCACGCCGACGGCAGCCCGCGCGATACGGTGGTGTTCTCGATCATCGACGGCGAATGGCCAGCGGTGAAGCGCAACCTGCTGGAGCGGCTGCGGGCCCCATCAGGAGGAGAGGCCGGATGAAGAAGACCGTCGGCATCGTCGGCGCCCGCGGCCATACCGGCGCGGAGCTCATCCGCCTGGTGGCGGCGCATCCGGCGCTCGGGCTCGCTTTCGTCTCGTCGCGCGAACTGGACGGCCAGCGCGTGGACGCGCACGTCGCTGGATTCCAGGGCGACCTGCGCTACGAAAGCCTCGACCCGGCGGCCGTCGCCGGCCGCGCGGCGGACGCCGTGGTGCTGGCGATGCCGAACGGCAAGTCCGGTGGCTTTGTCGCGGCGATCGACGACGCCGCGCCGCGAACGGTGGTGGTCGATCTCTCGGCCGATCATCGCTTCGACGACGGCTGGTACTACGGCCTTCCGGAACTGACCCGCGACCGTTCTGCCGGCGAGCGCCGGATCAGCAATCCCGGCTGCTACGCCACCGCGATGCAGCTGGCGATCGCGCCGATGCGCGATGGCCTGGACGGGCCGGTGCAGTGCTTCGGCGTGTCCGGCTACTCCGGTGCCGGCACCACGCCGTCCGAGCGCAACGATCCCGCGCTGCTGCACGACAACCTGATGCCGTACGCGCTCGCGGCGCACATCCACGAGCGCGAGGTGACTCGCCAGCTCGCGACGCCGGTGGAATTCATGCCGCACGTGGCGGCGCATTTCCGTGGCATCACCATGACGGTCAACCTGCACCTGCGTGAATCGCTCGACGTGGACGTGGTGAAGGCGCGGTACGTTGATCGCTATGCGGACGAGCCATTGGTCGAGGTCGTAGACGATGCGCCCTGGGTCAGTCGCATCGCCGGTCGGCACGGCACGCAGATCGGCGGCTTCACGCTGTCGGCGGACGGCCGCCGGCTGGTGGTGGTGGCGACCCTGGACAACCTGCTCAAGGGCGCGGCGACCCAGGCGATGCAGAACCTCAACCTGGCGCTCGGCTTCGGCGAGTTCGAAAGCATTCCGCTGTAGAAGCGGTGCCAGCCGTGGCCGGTGAAGCGCAGCCACGGGTCGACGCGGATGAACACGGATTGGCTTGTTCAAGGTAGCTTTATCCGTGTTTAGCCGTGTAAATCTGTGGCAGAAGCTTCTCGATTCGGTGCTCACGCCACTCCCGACAACAACGCAAGCAGCAGGAATACGACATGTCCGATCTCCTCTGGCAGAAACCCGGCGTCGCCGTCGACGCGCAGATCCAGGCATTCCTGGCCGGCGACGACGTGGTCCTCGACCGCGCGTTCTTCCTGCACGACATCGCCGCCAGCCGCGCGCATGCGCAGGGCCTGCAGCGGATCGACATCCTCGATGCCGGCGAGCTGTCGGCGCTCGAGCGCGAACTCGAGGCGCTGGCCGCGGACTTTCGCGACGGCGGTTTCGAACTCGACGCGCGCTACGAGGACGGCCACTCGGCGATCGAGGCGCGGCTGGTCGAGCGGCTCGGCGATGCCGGCAAGAAGATCCACACCGGTCGCAGCCGCAACGACCAGGTGCTGGTCGCGACCCGGCTGTGGCTGAAGGAGAAGCTGGCCCGGGTGGCGGCGCTTGCGTGCGAGACGGCGACGCTCGCGCTCGACCGCGCGCAGGCCGAGGTGATACTGCCGTTGCCCGGCTACACCCATCTACAGCGCGCCGTGGTGTCGTCGGCGGGCCTGTGGTGGGCCGGCTGGGCCGAGGCCTTCATCGACGACGCGCGGCGCGCGCTCGACACCGCCGCATGGATCGACGCCAACCCGCTCGGCACCGCCGCCGGCTACGGCGTCAACCTGCCGCTGGACCGGGCGCACACCACGGCCGCGCTCGGTTTCGCCCGGCTGCAGGTCAATCCGGCCTATGCGCAGCTGTCGCGCGGCAAGTTCGAGCTGGCTGCGCTGGAAGCGCTGGGTTCGACGACGCTCGACCTGCGCCGCATCGCCTGGGACCTGTCGCTGTTCACCAGCGCCGAGTTCGGCTTCGTGACGTTACCGGCGCAGTACACCACCGGCAGCTCGATCATGCCGAACAAACGTAATCCCGATGCGATCGAGCTGATGCGCGCCACCCACGCCAGCGTGGCCGCGGCGCGCACCGAGATCGAACAGCTGCTGTCGCTGCCTTCGGGTTACCACCGCGACCTGCAGGCGAGCAAGGGCGCGATCTTCCACGGGTTCGGCCGTGGTCTGGCTGCGCTGGAGCTGTTGCCGGCGCTGCTGGCCAACCTGGAGTGGCGGCCGCAGCGGATGCGCGCCGCCATCGATGCCGGCATGTACGCCACCGACGTCGCGGTCGAGCAGGCGGCGGCCGGCGTGCCGTTCCGCGACGCCTACCGCGCCGCCGCCGAGTCGGCGGAGCGGGTGGGCGAGGGCCGGACGCCGGAAGCCAGCCTGTATGCCCGGGTCTCGCCCGGCGCCGCCGCCGACCTGCAGCTGGACGTTTTGCGCGCGAGGCTTCGAGAGCTGGAAAGCGTTCTGCCACGGATTGGCGCGGATGAGCGCGGATAAGATCGCTGACAACACCGTCATGCCCGGGCAGGCGGGCATCCAGTGCCCTTTGCCACGGATCGATCTGCTGAAGCCGCTGGATGCCCGCCTGCGCGGACATGACGATGCACAGGCCAAACCTCTAAGCTCCATCTGCGCTCATCGGCGTCAATCCGCGGCAAAAAAAGACTTACGAACGAAGAGGCCATGACTGACACCAGCCCGCACAGGTTCAGTGAGCAGCTGCTGCCGCCGTGGCGGCGCGCGGTGCTGAAGGTCGGTAGCAGCCTGTTGGCGGCCGACGGCGGCGGCCTGTCGCCGCGCAATGCGCAGGCGCTGGCCGGGTTCATCTCGGCCTGCACGGCGGCCGGGCGCGAGGTGGTGCTGGTCTCGTCCGGCGCGGTCGCGGCCGGGCGCGCGATCGTGCACGCCGACACCGCCGTGGACGCGCCCATCGCCGAGCGCCAGGCCCTGGCAGCGCTGGGTCAGGCGCAGCTGATCGGCTTCTGGCAGGGCTTCTTCGCCCGCCCGGTGGCGCAGGTGCTGCTGACCCATGACGACCTGCGCAACCGGCGCCGTTATCTCAACGCGCGCGCCACCCTTTCGGCGCTGCTGCGCCAGCGCGTGCTCCCCATCGTCAACGAGAACGACACCGTGTCCGTGGACGAGCTCAAGCTCGGCGACAACGACACCCTGGCGGCGATCGTCGCCGCCCTGGTTGATGCCGACGTGCTGTTCATCGCCACCGACATCGACGGCCTGTACGACGCCGATCCACGGCGTAACCCGCAGGCGCAGCCGGTCGAGGTGGTGGCGCGCTTCAGTGCTGAACTGCTGTCGGTCGCCGGCGGCGCCGGCAGTTCCAGCGGCACCGGCGGCATGCGCACCAAGCTGGATGCGGCCCAACGCGCCGCGGCGGCCGGCATCGCCACCGTGCTGTTCAACGGCACCCGCGCCGACGTGCTGCAGGGGCTGGCCCGCGACCGCCTGCGCGGGACCCGCGTGCACGCCGTCCGCAGCCGGATCGCCGCCCGCAAGCACTGGTTGCAAAACGCGCCTGCCGAGCCCGGCGGCCTGGTCGTGGATGCCGGCGCCGCCGACGCGATGATCGAGAAGGGCGCATCGCTGCTGCCGGGCGGCGTGCTGGCGGTCGCCGGCGACTTCCGCCGCGGCGACATGGTCGAAGTGACACTGCGCAACGCCGACGGCGAACAGCGCTTCGCCCGCGGCGTCAGCCAGTACTCGGCCGCCGACATCCGCCGCATCGCCCGGCGGCACTCGCGCGAGATCGAGGCGATCCTGGGCTACAACTACGGCGGCAACGTGATTCACCGCGACGATCTCGCGCTCTTGTAGCGCAGGTGGCGCCGGTCCGGCCGCGCGGGTTGCGGGGCCGGGCGCGCTGGCGCCCTACGCCCCCAGCGGCGTCAGGCTGAGCGGCCGTGCGTTGTCGTCCATGTGCAGCGTCGCGACCTTGATCTGGCACAGTGCGCCTTCGGTCGCCGCGTCCGCGCCGAGCGCGGCGGCGACCTCCCCACGTGGCACGTCGGACTGCGCGCTGCGACGGTCCTTGCCGCGGAAGCGGAAGCGGTTGTACTCCGCCCAGGCGATCAGCAGCGCCGCGCAGGCCAGCGCCACCAGCGGCAGCACGAACAGCAGGAACGGGTCGATATGCGACTCGCGCAGGTACAACTCGTGCAGGGCGGTGTTGATGCCCAGCGCCCACAGCACGAAGGTGACCAGCGGCGCCCACAGGTATAGGTAGAACAGCCAGAACGCCGCGGTGAGGAAGCCCCAGGCGGTGCGTCGCAGCCGCGGCTGGGCGTGGGGTCGGCGGATCAGTCTCGAGTCGTATTTCATCGGAATCCCCGATCAGGGCTGGTCCAGATGGCGCGCTTGCCGCGGCGCTTGAGCAGCGTCTTCGGCAGTGCGACCACGGTGGTGAAGAGGCTGAGCATCCAGTACGCCACCGGGTACCAGATCATCCAGTAGTAGTTACGGCCGACGTGCGTCTCGTAGCGGCGGTCGATGATCAGGCTGCTGGCGAACTGCAACAGGCAGACCAGGCCCAGGATCACGCCATGCCACGACGGCAGGATGGTGCGTACGTACAGCGCGTCCGGCATCGGCATGAACTTGCCGAGCAGCCACAGCACGATGATGAACAGCATGGTGTAGGCCCAGGCCACGCTGAGCAGGTACTCGCCGAGCACCCCCCACATGCGCCGGCCCCGCCAGCGCAGCAGGTCGCCGGTATGGCGCAGCAGCACCTCCACGCCGCCCTGCGCCCAGCGCAGGCGCTGCTTCCACAGCCCGCGCAGGGTCTCCGGCATCAGGATGAAGCCCAGCGCGTTCGGCTCGTAGCGGATGTCCCAGTGGTCCATCTGCAGGCGCCAGCTGATGTCGATGTCCTCGGTCACCATGTCCTCGGACCAGTAGCCGATCCGATGCAGGGCGGTGCGGCGGAACCCGCTGATCACGCCGGACACGGTGAACAGCCGCCCGTACACGCGCTGGGCGCGCTTGATCATGCCGATGATCGAGGAGAACTCGCCGACCTGCAGCCGGCCGAGGAGGGTGGAGCGGTTGCGGATACGTGGATTGCCGGTCACCGCGCCCACGCGCGGCCCGGACACCAGATGCCAGACCATCCAGTGCAGGCCGTACTCGTCCAGCAGTGCATCGCCGTCGATGCACAGCAGGTATTCCGAACGTGCCGCCAGGGCGCCCATGCGCAGCGCGTTGGCCTTGCCCATGTTGCGGTCGAGATGGAGCACCCGCAGTCGGTCGTGCTGCGCGGCGAGACGGTTGAGCTTGTCGGCGGTGTCGTCGGTGCTGCCGTCGTTGATCGCGATGATCTCGTAGTCCGGATAGCGCTGTGCCAGTGCCGCGGCGATGGTCTCGTCGACGTTGTCGGCCTCGTTGTGGCAGGGCACCAGGATCGTCGCCATCGGGAACGTGTCCATCGGCGGCGGATCCGTGCGCGTGCGGGATTTGCGCTCGCGCCGGAAGTAGTAGTACAGGCCGCCGGACATCCAGAAGAAGGACATCACGATCGGATAGAAGAACGCGAAGCTGAAGAGCAACGCCAGCGTCGGGGCCATGTCAGCGCTCCTCGTACGGGAAGCTGCGGGCGGACATCGCTTCGCGCGCGTCCTCCAGCGGCGGCAGGTCGGCGACGAAGTCGTCGGGATACCAGGCCAGATGGCGCACGCCCTGGGCGACGAGCCTGCGCACGTGCGCCTTCAGCCGGCCACCGTCGATCGGCCGGCCGCGCTCCCAGTCGACGGTCTGCAGCTCGAACACGGTCTGGGTGAGTTGCGGGTCGTGGACGCGGACCGCGGCGACCAGACGATCCAGCCAGCGCTCCGGGTGCGCGCTGCCCTCCATCCACGGCATCGCCATCAGCGCGGTGTAGTCGTAGGCGGCGTTGAACAGGTCCAGTCGCTGCGCGAACCAGGCCTGGCTCTGCGGCTCCAGCACCGGCCGCGCGTACAGGTTGCGGACCGTCTTGAGCTTCGGCCGCCAGCGCTCCGCAGCCTGCTTCAGTTCCAGGGTGAAGTCGATCAGGGCACGGGTGCGCGCTTCCGGCTGTTCGGGCGCGAACGCCGGCAGTTCGGTATCGCGCAGATAGGCATCGTCGTGGAACAGCAGGCCCTCGAAATACGAGTTGACCGCCAGGTCCTCGAAGATGCCGGTGACGATGCGGCGCACCTCCGGACGGGTGAAGTCGAGCCGGAATATGCCGTCCGCCTCGCGGCTGTCGATGGCGAAGGCCGCACGCACCTGCGGGTCGCTCAGCTCATAGCCCAGCACCGGCAGCCAGGCGTACACCTCCACGTCCGCGCGGGTCCGCAGCTGCCAGGCGACGCGGTTGAACAGGTCGGCGCGCATCGGCAGGAAACGGTTGGGGAAGTACAGCGCGTCGGCCGAACCGTTGCCGTCGGGGTCGGCGAAGGCCTGCAGGAACACGTGGCTGGGCGAGATCCGCTTGACCCGTTCGACCAGCGCGTCGAGATTGCGCGCCGCCTGCACCGGATCGTCGTCGTGGACCATGTCCAGGTCGATCTGCAGGGCGCGCATGCTGGTCTGCTCGGGGTCGTGGCGCAGTTCGTAGGCCAGGTCGAACACCTCCGGGTTGTTCATCACCAGCAGGCGCGCCAGCCCGTGCAGGTCGGCGCCGTCCCGGCCCGTGGCAATCGCCGTGTTGCGGCCCTCCAGGTCGAACGACACCGTCATGCCGAGGTCGCCGGCGATGGCGTTGGCGACACTGTTGTAGGCGGCGTACGGCCAGACGATCGAGCGCGGCGCCGCGCCGGTGTTGGCGCGGATCAGCTCGACGCTGCGGGCCAGGTCGGCGTGCACGCGCGCGCGGTACTCGTCCTCGGTCTCGTAGCGTCCGGCCGCGGCGTCGTAGATGCGGGTGATGGCGGCCGGTGTGGTGTTGCCCTGCGGGTTGGACGGCACGCCGCGGTGCAGGTCGTGGCTGTGCGAGGCGATCTCGACCAGCCCGGATTCGCGCATCTCGCGCAGCTGCGCCCAGGTGACGAAATCCTCGCGCCCGAACGGGCGCGGGCCGTAGTCCACCTCACGCCCGGCCGGCAGGTCGACCCAGCCGGTGATCACCGCCACCACCGCCGGATAGCCGTAGGCGCGCAGCAGCGGGAACGCATGCGTATAGACGCTGCGCAGGCCATCGTCGAAGGTCAGCAGCACCGCCTTGTCGGGTAGTTGCCCGCGTCCCTGCGCCGCGTCGACCACCTGCGACAGCGACACCGGGCGATAGCCGTGGCCGTGCAGCCAGTCCAGGTGGGCGGCGAAGTTCTGGGTGCTGACCGCGTACGCGTCGGGATCGCCGTCGACCGGGACGTCGTCGCGGATGTCGTGGTAGCTCAGGACCAGCAACTCGTCGGCGGCAGCGGTGGCGCCGGCCGCGAGCGCCAGCAGCAACGCCAGCAGCAGGCGCGCCGGCAATGTCATCCAGGCATGCATGTTCATTCTCCCCAGCGGAATTCGGCGTCGAAGCCGATCCGCTCTTCGCGCTGGCCGTCGTAGACGGGCCGCGACCAGCTCACTCCATAGGTCAGGACGCGTCCGAGCGCGAACTGCCACTCGTGCTCGTAGCGGGCGCTCGGCACCAGGCCGCTGCCGAAGCCTTCCTGGTAATAGTTCCCGGCCCCCACGGTCAGGCGATGCCGGAAGTGCCGGTCGTAGCGCCGCCAGGCCAAGTGGTCGGCGCGCAGGCCCAGTTCCAGCGACGCGTCGCGCGAGGGGTTGAAGTAGGGCGCGTCGTCGCGGCTGCCGCGGCTGGCGTACGCACCGGCCAGGCCGTTGAGCAGGAAGTGCGGGCGCGTGAACAGGCGCTGGTCGAGCCCGAGTGCCAGCGAGTCGCGGTGGTTGCCGTCGTCGTAGCGCCAGTGCTTGGCGGCGAGCGACCAGTAGGTGCGCTCGCTGGGCACGTAGTTCGCGGACAGTTCGACGCTGTCGGCGGTGATGCCGGCGGCGCGCGCCTGCATCGAGGCGTCGGCATCGTTGCGGCGCACCGTCGCGCGGGCGTCCCACAGGTCGTTGAAGCGCCAGCCGGCATCGGCATCGATGCCGGTGCCGCCGACGTCGTCGCTGGCACGGTTGGCCTGCAGGCCCCAGTCGAGCCGGTCGTGGGCGTAGCGCACGCCGGCGCTGGTACGACGATCGTCGATGCGGGCGCCGTCGAAATCGGACCAGCGGTAGTCGTGCCCCGCGGTCAGGCGCCAGCGATCGCCCAGCACCGGCGTCTGCACCTCGACGCCGTAGCGGCGGTCGCGGCTGCCGAGTGGGCTGACGGCGGCGCCACCCTCGCTGCGGCCGCCGGCGGCGTAGGCGCGCCATTGCCAGCCGCGATGCACGTCCCAGGTCTGATCCATGCGCTGCACCAGGGGCAGGTCGCCGTAGCGCTGCATCAGTTCGTCGTGGATCGGGCGCGCCAGGTCGTCGCGCTGCAGCTCGGTCAGCGCGCCGACCTGGCCGACCCGCGACGGCACGTCGCGCTCGTCCAGGGTGGAGGCCATGCGGAAGCGCTCGAGTGCGCGTTCGGGCCAGCCGCGGATCAGGTAGATCGTGCCGAGCGCCGATTGCAGGCCGGTGTTGGCCGGTCCGACCGCGGCGCGCTCCTCCAGCAACGCCTGTGCCTGCGGCAGGTCCTCGCCGAACGCCAGCAGCAACCCGTAGTTGAGGTCGGCCTCGTAGCGGTGCCAGTTCTGCCAGCCCTGGGTCGCACCGGGCCGCAGCGGCCAGGGCGGGTTGGCATCGCGCACGGCCTGCAGCTGCGCCCGCGCTTCGGCGTGCTGCTCCTGCTCCAGCGCGGCGTAGGCGCGCTGGATGCGGATGTCGATGTTCTCCGGATCGGCCTGCAGCGCGCCATCGAGCGCAAGTTCGGCTTCCCCGGGCCGTTGCAGCGCCATCAGTGAATCGCCGATCGCCGCCAGCGCATGTCCGGGAATCTCGCTGCCCGCCGCCCGCAGATCGCGGTATTCGGCCGCCACCTCGGCATGGCGATTGAGGCGATTGAGGACGATCATGCGGTCATAGCGGATGCGCGGCGGCAGTTCCCCGATCCCGATGCCGGTCTCGCGTATGTAGTCGTCGATGGCGGCCTCGGCCCGTTCCACGTCGGCGAGCAGGGCCGACTCGTCTGCGGCGTACTGCCGGCTCCACAGCACCAGGCGCGCCAGCCGGTCGGCCTCGAAACGCTCGCGCTGCTCGGCGCTGAACAGATCGGGATGTGCGCGGTACAGCGCCCAGGCACGATCGCTGTCGCCAACGTCCGACAGCGCGGCCACGCGCAGTCGATAGAAGCGGGCGTCGTCGGGCCAGATCGGCGCCAGCCGTTCGACCCGGGCGAGGGCGGCGACTGGGTCACGCGCCTGCAGCAGAGCCTCGATCTCGGTGATCGCGGTCTCGCGGTCCGGAATGTGACCTGCCGTGTCATTTTGTGACGCTGCGGAGGCACACGTGCCGGCGGACATCAGCCCGAGCAGGGCGCTCAGGGCCGCTGCCAGCGGCCTTCTGCAGAGGAATGGGGTCATGGGAGGTGAGAATCCGTGAGAAAAGGTGAAATGTGATTTCAGTCACATTTCTCAGGATCGTTGTAAGCACAGCCCATGCCAAGTTGCCCCGTTATCGACCGATCGCCGTAGCGCGGACCAGCGGAGCCGGGGAAGGTGCGAGAAGACGTGGTGCCTAATGCGCGCGCGCGAAAAACGAAAAAGCCGGCACGGAGGCCGGCTTGTTCACTGCAACGGTTGGTCGGGGAGACAGGATTTGAACCTGCGACTTCTACGTCCCGAACGTAGCGCTCTACCAGGCTGAGCTACACCCCGACTGGGCGAGCCGCGTATTGTAGTGACCGCTGCCCGGATCGGGCAAGCCCGCATGTGTCTGAGCGGACCGGTCGATGTGCTGCGGCCGGGCCGGCCGGGAACGCGGTCCCCGCAACCGCCACGACGCACGTAGAGCCGAGCTGGCTCGGCTATGGAGTCTCCGGAGCCGGTGCGGCGAAACGCGCTCCGCTCCACTAAACTGCCGCATTCGCATTACCGGAGCCCGTCTTGATCAAGCCGCGTACCCCGCCGGGGGTCATGGAACTGCTGCCGCGCGACCAGATCGCGTTCCAGCGCATGCTCGATACCATCCGTCGCACCTTCGAGGCATTCGGCTTCCTGCCGGTGGAGACGCCGGTGTTCGAGCTGTCCGACGTGTTGTTGACCAAGTCCGGCGGCGAGACCGAGCGGCAGGTGTATTTCGTGCAGTCCACCGGCGCCCTGGAGAAGCAAAGTGAAGGCCTGCCGGAACTGGCGCTGCGCTTCGACCTGACCGTGCCGCTGGCGCGCTACGTGGCCGAGCACGAGCGCGAACTGGCGTTCCCGTTCCGCCGCTACCAGATGCAGCGCGTGTACCGCGGTGAACGCGCGCAGCGCGGGCGTTTCCGCGAGTTCTACCAGTGCGACATCGACGTGATCGGCAAGGACACGCTATCGCCGCGCTATGACGCCGAGATCCCGGCGGTGATCCACGCCGTGTTCAAGGCGCTGGGCATCGGCGACTTCACCATCCAGATGAACCACCGCAAGCTGCTGCGCGGGTTCTTCGAGGGGCTCGGCATCGAAGGCGCGCGCCAGGACCTGGTGCTGCGGGAGCTGGACAAACTCGACAAGCGCGGCGCCGATGCGGTGCGCGATACCCTGCTCGGGGAGGGTTTCGATCTCGCGCCGGAGGCGGCCGACCGGCTGCTGGCGTTCTCGCGAATACGTTCGCGCGACCACGGCGATGCGCTGGCCAAACTCGCCGAACTGGGCCCCGGGACGCCGTCGTTCGAGCAGGGCCGCGACGAGCTGCGCGCGGCACTCGAGCGCCTGCGCGCGATGGGCGTGCCGGAGTCCGACTACGCCATCAACCTCTCGATCGCGCGCGGGCTCGACTATTACACCGGCATGGTCTACGAGACCGTACTGGACGCGCACCCGCAGATCGGCTCGATCTGCTCCGGCGGCCGCTACGATGATCTCGCCGGCCACTACACGAAGTCGAAGTTGCCCGGCGTCGGCATCTCGATCGGCCTGACCCGGCTGTTCTGGCAGCTGCGCGAGGCCGGCCTGGTCGACACCGCCGACAGCTCGGTCGACGTGCTGGTGGCGTTGCTCGACGATGCCGGTCTCGACCATGCGCTGGCGCTGTCGCAGCGACTGCGCGCCGCCGGGCTCAACGTCGAAACCCAGCTCGAGCCGCGCAAGCTGGCCAAGCAGCTGCAGTACGCCGATCGCGCCGGGATCCGGTTCGTGGTGATCCGCGGCGAGGACGAGGCGACGCGCGACGCGGTGGCGGTGAAGGACCTGCGCCGCGGCGAGCAATTCGAAGCGGCCGAGGACGAGCTGGGCCGTACGCTGCTGGTCGAGCGCGAGCAGCTGCGCGCGCAGGGATGAAGCGCCTGTAGGAGGGGCTTCAGCCCCGGCCATCACTGGTCGCGAAAACGCGTGGGGTCGCGGCTGAAGCCGCTCCTACAAGCGCAGTTCCTTTCCATGAGCAATGCAGGTAGGCAGTCAACATGAAATGCGTTCTTCTCGACGGCAGATCGCTCACCCGCGCGCAGCTGGTGGACGTCGCCAACGGCGCCGGCGTCGAACTCGATGCCGAGGCGTTGCGGGCGGTCGCCCGCGCCGCCGACTTCCTCGCCGAGCAGGTGCGCCGCGAGGAACCGATCTATGGCGTCTCCACCGGCTTCGGTAGCAATGCCGACAAGCTGCTCGGCGCGCACCCGCTGCGCGACGAGCTTCCGGGCACGCTGCCGTCAGGCCGCTCGCTGCACGCCGAGCTGCAGCAGAACCTGATCGTCAGCCACGCCGTCTGCGTCGGCGAGCCGATGGCGGCCGACGTGGTGCGGGCGATGCTGTGCATCCGCATCAACACCCTGCTCAAGGGCCATTCCGGTATCCGCGTCTGTACCCTGCAGGCGCTCGCCGCGATGCTCAACGCCGGCGTGGTGCCGGTGGTGCCGTCGTTGGGGTCGGTCGGCGCCTCCGGCGACCTGGCGCCACTGTCGCACCTGGCGATCGTGCTGCTCGGCGGCGGCGAGGCGGTCTACGAGGACGAGCGCATGCCCGGCGCCGAGGCGCTGCGGCGCGCCGGTCTGGCGCCGGTCACGCTGTCGTACAAGGAAGGGCTGGCGCTGAACAACGGCACCGCGCAGATGCTGGCGATGGGCGTGCTCGCGCTCGCGCGCCTGGAGGACCTGCTCGACACCGCCGACCTGGCCGCGGCGATGACCGTCGATGCCTTTGCCGGCCGCCTGGGCGCCTTCGCCGAGGAGGTGCATGCGCTGCGTCCGCATCCGGGCCAGGTGGAGGTGGCCGCGCGCCTGCGTGCGCTGCTGGCGGGATCGACCCTGACCGACATCGCCTATCACCTGGTGCCGAAGTTCCGCTTCTGGCTGCCGGGCAGCTGGGACACGCCCGAGGCGCAGCAGCTGCGCTTCGACATCGGCTGGGACTGGGTGCCGGCCGACCAGCGCCACGGCCGCGAGAAGTTCTACCAGCGCTTCAAGCCGTTCCGCGGCGGCAAGAAGCACCAGCCGCAGGACAGCTACTCGCTGCGTTGCGTGCCGCAGGTGCACGGCGCCGTGCGCGATGCGGTGGCGCAGGCGGCGCGCGTGCTCGACATCGAGCTCAACGCGGTCACCGACAACCCGCTGGTGTTCCCCGACCGCAAGGCCGAGCACGTGGAACAGCAGGTGATCTCGGCCGGACACTTCCACGGCATGCCGCTGGCGCTGGCGCTGGCCTACGTGAAGGCGGCGATCCCGGTGCTGGCGTCGATCTCCGAGCGCCGCCTCAACAAGCTGGTCGACTCCGCTACCAGCGACGGCCTGCCGGCGTTCCTGATCGGCAACGAGGACGGTACCGAATCCGGACTGATGATCGTGCAGTACACCGCCGCAGCGATCGTCAACGACCTCGCCACCCACGCGCATCCGGCCAGCGTGTATTCGGTGCCGACCAGCGCCAATGCCGAGGACCATGTCTCGATGGGCGCCAACGAGGCACGCCACGTGCTGGCGATGGCGGACGATCTGGGCAAGGTGCTGGCGCTGGAACTGCAGACCGCCGCACAGGCACTGGATTTCCGCAGCGACATGATCAATGCCGCGCGCGACCTGGCGCGACGCAGCGACGCCGCCGCCTTCGCCGCCAAGGTGCAGGGCGCCCCCCCCGAGGGCCACCGCCATCGCGCGCAGTTCCTCGCCGAGGTCGAGGCACTGCGCGCCGAGTTGGCCGCGGCCGACACCTTCCATCCCGGCGCCGCCGTTGCCGCCGCACACGCGGTACTGCGCACGCGCATTCCGTTCCTCGATCGCGACCGCGCCCTCGACGGCGAAGTGGCCGAGGCGGTGCGCCTGGCGGAGGACGGCTCGCTGCTGGCGGCCGCGTGCCGCACGGAGGCAATCGCCGGACGCGACGTTTGAACCTGCCGCTGCACCTGGGCTGGCTCGGCGCGTTCGAGGCCGGACTGATCGCGCTGGCAATCGGCGTGCTGCTCTATGGCGTATTCCACGCCCTTGGCGAGCGCTTCGGCTGGAACCCTGGGCACGCCATCGGCTGGGCCTGCCTGTCCGCCATCGCCGTGGCCGCGGGGATCGACACCTGGAATCTGTTCTACCTCGGCGTGGTCAGACTCGAATCGCCGGTCTATGCACGGATCGCACTGTCGAAGATCCATGACGCCGACGGCCTCGGCGCCCGGGTGATGATGGAGATCCTCGGCGCGCTGACCGGCGTGGCACTGGCGTGGATGACGATGCAGGCGAGGACGGCAAGGCGCGATCGCGACCGTAGAACCTAAAGTCGGTTGAGTGCGGCGCGACTCGACGGGGCTTCGCGAAGGGCGCCTTCGGTTTGGCGCGGGGGGCGTGAGCCGCGCTGCGGGGATTGCTTCGCCCTTCGGTCGCGCCAAGTAGATCTTTCCGCCGCAACGAAGTCGCGCCGTCGCCACGGGGCAGCGCCAATGAATCGCCGCGTCATGCTGTTCCTGACCGAAACGCCCGCCTTTGGTCTGCTGCGCCGAGGCGGGAGACGCGCCGCGGGGATTGCTCCGCCCTTCGGTCCGGCCATCCATGGCCGGACTCAGGGCCGCTGCACATCCCTGTGCAGCTCTCCGCAACCCCCGCGGCACGTCTCCCGCTCCAGCCATTGTCGGCTTCGGTGGGAGGGCTTTCGAGCATCCGATAGCGAATTGCCGGTGCGGCGTCCGGGCCGGGGTATGCGGATAGCAGGCCAGGGATGGCCTGCGGCGGCGAGTCCGCCATGGATGGCGGACCGAGCCGGGGAGCATGCCCCGGGCCGGGCGCCGCTGACTCCGAAGCCCGCGAATCCAGGCTTTCTTGACACGAAGAACGGCTCCGATGGCAAGCCGCACTATCGAAATCGCGACGAATGCCCAGGTGCGGCTATCCCGCGATGAAAACTGGAAGCTCTTGCAACGGCCGTCTTAGGCGCAGCCCAGTCCGATGAACAATTCTGGTGTGGAGCTTGACGGTCGCCCCCGAGTCTGCATAATGAACTAACGCGTTAATACATTAGACCGATGAAGCAGCGCCCCGATCCATTGCCGAAACAGGATGCCGACGCCTCGTTCAGGGCGCTGGCGAAGGCGCTGGCCGCGCTGGAGCGGCCGGACGAGGTGGCGGCGTTCCTGCGCGACCTGTGCACGCCGGCCGAGATCGAGGCGATGACCGATCGCTGGCGGGTGGTGCCGCTGCTGCTGCAGGGCGTGCCGTATCGTGAGATTCACGAGCGCACCCGGGTCAGCGTGACCACGATCGGTCGCGTCGCGCGCACGATCGAGCACGGCACCGGCGGCTATGCGGCCGCCGCACGCCGGCAGTTTCCCCGTCTCGCCGCTTCCCATTGAACGGACCGCCATGAGCCCTCCCGCCGCCAAGGCGGTGCGCGACCGCCTGCGCATCGCCATCCAGAAAAGCGGACGCCTCGGTGAGCCGTCGCGCGCGCTGCTGACCGCCTGCGGGCTCGACTGGCGCGAGAGCCGCGATCGCCTGTTCTGCTACGGCGAATCGTTGCCGGTCGATCTGCTGCTGGTGCGCGACGACGACATCCCGGGCCTGCTGGCCGACGGCGTCTGCGACCTGGGCATCGTCGGCCGCAACGTGCTCGACGAGCAGACCGCCGAGCGCGAGCAGGCCGGCACTGTGCCGGTGGCGAAGGAACTCCGCGCGCTCGGCTTCGGCGGCTGTCGGCTCGATATCGCGGTCCCCGACGACTGGGACTGGCAGGGGCCGGAACAGCTGCGCGGCTGTCGTATCGCCAGCAGTTATCCGCAGCTGCTGCGGCGCTGGCTGGCCGGGCAGGGGATCGATGCCGAGGTGGTGATGCTGTCCGGTTCGGTCGAGATCGCGCCGCGCCTGGGCCAGGCCGATGCCGTCTGCGACCTGGTCTCCAGCGGCGCGACGCTGGCGGCCAACCAGCTCAAGCCGGTGCTGACACTGCTGCGCAGCGAAGCGGTGCTGGCCGGGCCGGTTGCGCCGTTTGCCGACGCGCGCGCCGAGTTGATGCAGCTGCTGTTGCGGCGCATGGACGGGGTGTTGCGGCTCCGGCACAGCCGTCTGCTGCTGTTCCAGGCCGAACGCGCCGCCATGCCCGCCCTGATCGAACTGCTCCCGGATGCCGAGCCGCCCACCGTGTTGCAGGTCGACGGCGGCGACACGCTGGCGCTACAGGCGCTGTGCCACGGCGCGATGACCTGGCAGCGACTGGAGGACCTGCGCCACGCCGGCGCGCGCAGCTTGATGGTGCTGCCGGTGGAGAGGACCCTGGCATGAACGGTTCGCCGGTCCGCCGCCTGCGCTGGTCGGCGCTCGACGACGGCGCCCGCGCGCAGGCGCTGGCACGCCCGGTGCGCGCGACCGGGGAGGCCACGCGCAACGACGTCGCCGCCCTGGTCGAGGACGTGCGCCGTCGCGGCGACGTGGCATTGCGCGAGATCACCGAACGGCTCGAAGGCGTCGCCCTGCAGGCGTTCGAGGTCGGCGCGGAGGAGTTCGCGCGGGCCGAGGCCGCGGTCGAGCCCGGGTTGCGGCGCGCGATGGCAGAGGCCGTCGCTCGCATCGAGGCCTTCCACCGCGCCGGCATGGTGCCGGGGTACGCGATCGAGACCGCGCCCGGCGTGGTCTGCGAGCGCGTCGTGCGCGCGATCGCGCGGGTCGGCCTGTACGTGCCCGCCGGCAGTGCGCCGCTGCCGTCGACCGCGTTGATGCTCGGGGTGCCGGCGCGCCTGGCCGGCTGCCGCGAGGTGCTGCTGTGCACGCCGCCACGCGCCGACGGCAGTGCCGATCCGGCGGTGCTGGTGGCGGCGCGCCTGACCGGCGTGCGGCGCGTGTTCAAGCTCGGCGGTGCCCAGGCGATCGCGGCGATGGCGCTGGGCAGCGGCAGCGTGCCGAAGTGCGACAAGCTGTTCGGCCCTGGTAATGCCTGGGTGACCGAGGCCAAGCGGCAGCTGGCGCACTCCGGCGCGGTGGCCATCGACATGCCGGCAGGGCCGTCCGAGGTGATGGTGATCGCCGACGCCGGCGCCGACCCCGGCTTCGTCGCCGCCGACCTGCTGTCGCAGGCCGAGCACGGTCCGGATTCGCAGGTGCTGCTGCTGTCTGATGATGCCGCGCTGCTGGATGCGGTCGAGCGCGCACTGGCGACGCAGTTGCCGGCGTTGCCGCGGGCAGACATCGCCGCGCGCGCGCTGGCGCAGTCGCGGCTGGTCGAGGTCGACGTCCTCGATGACGCCTTCGCGATCAGTAATGCCTATGCGCCCGAGCACCTGATCCTGGCGCTGCGCGAGCCGCGGCGTTGGCTCGACCGCGTCGAGGCGGCGGGTTCGGTGTTCCTCGGCGACTACACGCCCGAGGCGCTGGGCGACTACTGCAGCGGCACCAACCACGTGCTCCCGACCGACGGCGCCGCGCGTGCCTGCAGCGGCCTTGGCGTCGCCAGCTTCCAGAACTTCATCAGCGTGCAGTCGGCCTCGCGCCAGGGCATCGCCGGCATCGGCGCCTGCGCGGTGACGCTGGCCGAGGCCGAGGGCCTGGAGGCGCACGCGAACGCGGTGCGGCTGCGCCTGCGCGGTACTGCGGCGGAGTCGAAGGTGGGGGCGCCGGCATGACCGGCGTGCTCGATCTGGTGCGCGAGGACCTGCGCGACTTCGCCGGATATCGTTCGGCGCGCGGCGAGCGGCTGCGGGGCGAGATCTGGTTGAACGCCAACGAGCCGACGTGGGCCAGCGCCGCCGACGGCGACGGCACATGCCGCCGCTACCCGGAGCCACAGCCGCCTGCGCTGGTCGACGCGCTGGCGTCGCTATACGGCTGCGACCGCTCGCAGCTGCTTGTCGGGCGCGGCAGCGACGAGGCCATCGACCTGCTGGTGCGCGCGCTTTGCAGGCCGGAGCGCGATGCGGTGCTGGTGACGCCGCCGGTATTCGGCATGTATGCGGTGAGTGCGCGGCTGCAGGGCGCGCCACTGGTCGAGGTGCCGCTGATCGAAGGCTCCGGTGGTTACATGGTCGACTTCGACGCCGTCGCCGAGGCCGCGCTGGCAGGGGGCGTTCGCCTGGTCTTCCTGTGCTCGCCCTCGAATCCGACCGGAGGCGCCATTGCGCGGGACGATGTGCTCCGGCTCGCGACGCGGCTGCGCGATCGGGCGTTGGTCGTGGTCGACGAGGCCTACGTGGAGTTTTCCGATGCGCCCTCGATGGTGGCGCTGACCGCATCGGCGTCGAATCTTGCCGTGCTGCGCACGCTGTCGAAGGCGCACGCACTGGCGGCGGCTCGCATCGGCGCACTGATCACCGACCCTGCGCTGATCGCGGTGCTGCGTCGTTGCCAGGCGCCGTATCCGGTGCCGGCGCCTTGCGCTGAACTGGCGCTGTCGGCGCTGTCCACGGCAGTGCTGGCGGAAACCGCCACGCGCGTCGCCTCGGCGCGCCATGAGCGCGAGCGCCTGCGGGACGGACTTGTGGCGTTGCCGGATGTCGTGCGTGTCTACCCGTCGCAGGGCAACTTCCTGCTGGTGCGCTTCGCCGATGCCGACGCGGCATTCGCGGCGCTGCTCGCGGCCGGCATCGTGGTGCGCGACCAGCGCGGGGCGCCGCAACTGGCGGACGCGCTGCGCATCACCATCGGTACGCCGGCGCAGAACGATCGGTTGCTGTCGGTGCTGCGCACCCTCGAGGTCGCGGCGTGAGGCGCGATCCCGCCGCCCCCCGTAGGAGCGCGCCATGCGCGCGATACCGCGGGTGTCGGCAGGATCCGGCGGATGCCGCGATCCTGGACCGGCAAACACGCCGGACATCGGCGTCGCCGGCGGCGATGCGCCCGCGGCATCGCACGCATGGCGTGCTCCTACGGAAATCGCATGCCGCCTGCCTGCGGGGCAAGTTCCGCCCGACGCGCAGCACGTGCACTGCACCGGAACGTGAGCGCCCCGGCGGTGGGCGGGCGGGGCGGTGCGCATGAGCACACCGATCCTGTTCGTCGACCGCGACGGCACCCTGATCGAGGAGCCGGAAGACTTCCAGGTCGACTGCTACGAGAAGCTGCGCCTGGTGCGCGACGTGGTCCCGGCGCTGCTGAAGCTGCGCGATGCCGGCTACGAATTCGTGCTGGTCAGCAACCAAGACGGCCTCGGCGGCGATGGCTATCCGCAGGCCGCCTTCGACGGTCCGCATGCGCTGATGCGGCAGATCTTCGAGAGCCAGGGCATCGTGTTCCGCGAGGAACTCATCGACGTCAGCCTGCCGCAGGACAACGCGCCCACCCGCAAGCCGGGGATCGGCCTGGCGCTGCACTACCTGCGCGATCGCGGCATCGACCTGGAGCGCTCGGCGATGGTCGGCGACCGCGACAGCGACCTGCAGTTCGCCGCCAACCTTGGCATCCGCGGCTTCCAGCTGCGCACCGCGCAGTTCGGCGGCGACTGGGACTGGCCCGGGATCGCGCACGCGCTCGCGGACGCGCCACGCCGCGCGCAGGTGTGGCGCGACACCCGCGAAACGCGGATCCGGATCGATCTCGATCTCGATCGCTCGGCCGACGCCGAGATCGCCACCGGCCTGCCGTTCTTCGACCACATGCTCGACCAGATCGGCAAACACGGCGGCTTCGCGCTGTCGGTGCGCGCCGAAGGCGACCTGCACATCGACGAGCACCACACCGTCGAGGACACCGGCATCGCGCTCGGGCAGGCGCTGCGGCAGGCGCTGGGCGACAAGCGCGGTATCGCGCGCTACGGGTTCCATCCGGCGGAAAGCGCGCTGGCCGAGGGCGAGAGTTCCGGCAGGCACGGCTTCGTGTTGCCGATGGACGAGGCGCTGGCCTCGGCGGCCCTCGATTTCGGCGGCCGTCCGTACCTGGTGTTCGACGGCGAGTTCCGGCGCGAGCGCGTCGGCGACTTGCCGACCGAACTGGTGCCGCACTTCTTCCGTTCGCTGTGCGATGCGGCGGCACTCAACCTGCACCTGCGGGTGCGCGGCAACAACGACCACCACAAGGTCGAAGCCTGCTTCAAGGCATTCGCGCGCGCGCTGCGGCAGGCGATCCGTCGCGAGGGGGCGGAACTGCCCAGCACCAAGGGTGCGCTGTGATGCGCGTGGCGCTGGTCGATGCCGGCGGCGCCAACCTCGGCTCGGTGCGTTATGCGTTGCGCCGGCTCGGGGTCGAAGCGCAGGTCAGCGCCGACGCCAATGTCATCCGTGCCGCCGACCGGGTGATCCTGCCGGGCGTCAGCACCGCGGCCACGGTCATGCGGCGCCTGCATGAACTCGATCTCGTGGAAACGCTGCGGAACCTGCGCCAGCCGCTGCTGGGCGTGTGCGTGGGCATGCAGCTGCTGTTCGAGCATTCGGAGGAGGACGACACGCCCTGCCTCGGGCTGTTGCCGGGCAGAGTTTCGAAGCTGCGGAGCGCGCCCGGCGTCCGCATCCCGCACATGGGCTGGAACCGGCTCGAGCCCATGCGTGCCGATGCGCTGGTCGACGGCATCGCGTCCGGCGCGCAGGCCTATTTCGTGCACAGCTACGCCGCACCGGTCGGCGCCGACTGCGTGCTGGCCTGCGAGCACGGCGGCCGCTTCGCCGCCGTGGTGCAGCGCGGCCACGTCGCCGGCGCGCAGTTCCATCCGGAACGTTCGGGCGCCACGGGTGCGCGGCTGCTGGGCAATTTCCTCGGGAGCGGCGTCGCATGAGCGGCGCGTTCACCGTCTATCCCGCCATCGACGTGCGCGAGGGCCGCGTGGTGCGGCTGGCGCAGGGCGACTATGCGCGCGAGACGCGCTACGGCGATGCACCGCTCGTCCTGGCGCGGCAATACGCCGATCAGGGAGCAGAGTGGCTGCATCTGGTGGACCTGGATGCGGCCCGCGAAGGTGGCTACACGCTGCTGCCGTTGCTGCGTGCCATCGTCGCCGACAGCGCGTTGCGGGTCCAGACCGGCGGCGGAGTACGCAGTCGCGAGGACGTGCAGCGCCTGCTCGACGCGGGCGCCGCGCGGGTGGTGATCGGTTCGCTCGCCGTGCGCGAACCGGCGACGGTGACGCGCTGGATCGCGGCGTTCGGCGCCGAGCGCATCACCGTGGCGCTGGACGCGCGCCGCGATGCCGCCGGTGGCTGGCGCGTGCCGGTGCACGGCTGGACCGAAGACGGTGAAGCGACGCTCGATGATGCCGTATCCGGCTACGCCTCCGGCGGATTGTGCCACCTGCTGTCCACCGACATCGATCGCGACGGCATGCTGTCCGGTCCGAATCTCGGGCTGTATGCGCATGTGCGCGCACGGGCTCCGGCGCTGCAGCTGCAGGCATCCGGTGGCGTCCGCGACGCCGGTGACGTGGCTGCGGCGCGCGAGGCCGGCTGCGCCGGCATCGTGCTCGGCCGCGCGCTGCTCGAAGGGCGGCTGACGCTGGCCGACGCACTGGCGACGGCGTGATGCTGAGCCGGCGCATCATTCCCTGCCTGGACGTGCGCGGCGGCCGCGTGGTCAAGGGCGTGCGCTTCCGCGACCACGTCGACATGGGCGACATCGTCGACCTGGCGCTGCGCTATCGCGATGCCGGCGCCGACGAGTTGGTGTTCTACGACATCGGCGCCAGCCCACAGGGCAGGTCGGTCGACTACGGCTGGGTCGAGCGCGTCTCGAGCCTGCTGGACATCCCGTTCTGCGTCGCCGGCGGCATCCGCGACGTGGCGACCGCGCGCGCGGTGCTGCACGCCGGCGCCGACAAGATCTCGGTCAACACGCCGGCGCTGGAACGGCCCGCGCTGGTATCGGAACTGGCCGACGCGTTCGGCGTGCAGTGCGTAGTGGTGGGGATCGACTCGCTCCGGGAGCCGGACGGCGAGTGGCGCGTGCGCAGCCACACCGGCGATCCCGACCGCACCCGGGCACTGCCGCTGCGCACCCTGGACTGGATCATCGAGGCGCAGCGGCTCGGCGCCGGCGAGGTCGTGCTCAACTGCATGGACAGCGACGGCGTGCGGCGCGGTTACGACACCAAACAACTGGCGGCCGCGCGTGCAGTCTGCGGCGTGCCGCTGGTGGCGTCCGGTGGCGCGGGAACACCGCAGCATTTCGTCGAGGTGTTCCGCGACGCCGACGTCGACGGCGTGCTCGCCGCCAGCGTCTTCCACAGCGGCGCGATCGCGATCATGGAACTCAAGCGACACCTGCGCGGGCAGGGGATCGAGGTGCGGGATGAATGAAGCGAAGGCCCTATCGAACGACCTCGATGCGGACGCCCTGGACTGGGGCAAGGGCGACGGCCTGCTGCCCGCCATCGTCCAGGACGCGACCACCCTGCGCGTGCTGATGCTCGGCTACATGGACCGGGCGGCGCTGGCCGCGACGCAGGCGAAAGGCCAGGTGACGTTCTTCAGCCGCAGCAAAGGGCGGCTGTGGACCAAGGGCGAGACCTCGGGCCATGCATTGCAGCTCGTCTCGATCCGTGCCGACTGCGACAGCGACACCCTGCTGGTGCTCGCGCATCCGCACGGACCGACCTGCCATCTGCAACGCGCCAGCTGCTTTCCGGAAGCGCCGGGCAGCATGCTCGCCGACCTGGACCGGCTGCTCGCCCGGCGCGAGCGCGAGCGGCCGGCCGGCAGCTACAGCACCGGGCTGTTCGCGTCCGGCGTGCGCCGCATCGCGCAGAAAGTCGGCGAGGAGGGTGTCGAGACCGCACTCGCGGCGGTGGCTGAGGACGATGACGCGCTGCTCGGCGAGGCGGCGGATCTGGCCTATCACCTGCTGGCGTTGCTGCGTTCGCGCGGGCTCGGGCTGGCCGACCTGGAACGCGTGCTGGAGGAGCGGCGAACGGCTTGAACCCGAAACGGCGTCATTGCCTAGAGGTTCCGCGGCTCGCTCGATCTCACCCTTGGCACGATATCCTTCCCCCTTCGAAGAAGGGGGATTGAGGGGGATTTGCTCTTGCCTTGGCTTGGCTTGGCAGAGCGTCCCGAACATCCCCCAGCCCCCTTTTTCAAAGGAGGCGCGCGGCGGCGATGTTGATCATGCCGGTCGATTGCATCCGAAGATCGAGCGGCGCCCCGATCTTCAGGCCGCGCTGATCGAGGTGCGGACGCAATCGCGGCCGTTCGCCTTGGCCGCGTACAGCGCTCGGTCGGCGACTTCCAGTGCGTCGTCGATGTCATCCAACGCCTCGGCATGGACGGTGTGCACGCCGATGCTCGCCGAGATGCGGATCGTATGGCCCTGCGCCTCGCAGGCCGCCTGCACCAGCGCCTGGCGGATTTCCTCCGCCACCGCGACCGCGGCGGGCAGGTCGTGCATCGGCAGCGCGACGACGAACTCCTCGCCGCCGAACCGGGCCAGCAGTGCCTCGTGCGGGCGCAAGATCTTGCCGATCCGATGGGCGGCCCAGCGCAGGCACTCGTCGCCGACCAGGTGGCCGTGGCGGTCGTTGATCGTCTTGAAGTGGTCCAGGTCGATCATCAGCAGCGACAGCGGATGCCGTCCTTCACGTGCCTCGTCCAGCATGCGTTCGAACGCTTCGTGGAACCAGGTCCGGTTGTACAGGCCGGTCAGGCCGTCGCGGCGGCTGGAGTCTCGCAATCGGGTGTGTGCTTCCTCCAGCCGCATCAGCGTGCTGCGCACCTCCTGCGTGCGCTGCGCCACCTTGCGCTCGAGTTGCAGCCGGGCCTCGTTGACGATGCGCTCGTTCTCGTTGCGCAGCGCCGCATAGCGGTAGCCCAGCGCGATCGACAGCAGCAGCATCTCCAGCGCCGAACCGATCTGCACGCCGTACTCGGTGGCGAAGTTCTTGGGCAGCACGCCGAACGCCAGCAGCGTGAACACCGCGGTGCCGAGCAGGAACATCGCCCATGCCAGCAGCAGCAGCCTTGCCGGCGCGTAGCCCTGGCGCAGGACATACACGGTGGCGACCACGATCCAGATCAGTCCGACCAGCACGGCGCGCGAGGCCACCGGCGTGGAGACGCGGTACGGCAGCCAGATCGAGGCGATGCCGAACAGCACGAAGAAGACGATCACCGCCAAGCTCACCAGGTTGCCGCGCGGCCAGCGTTGCGGCAGTTCCAGGAACGTCCTGGCGAACTGCTGCATGGCCACCAGCGCGAGGCAGATCGACAACGGGACCATGCGGTCTGCGAGCCAGGGCGAGTTCGGCCACAGGTACTCGAAGCCCAGGCCGTTGAGCGTGAACAGCACAAGACCGAACGCGCTGATGTGGAACAGGTACCAGAAGTAGCTGGCGTCGCGCAGCGACAGCCACAGCACCAGGTTGTAGAAGAACAGCGCCACCAGGATGCCGTAGTAGAGGCCGATCGCGAGCTGCGCATCGCGCGAGAGCTCGATGAAGGCGCCCGGCGTGTAGAGCTCTAGCGGCACCTGCATCGAACTCTGGCTTTCCACCCGCACCACCAGTTCGACACGTTCGCCGGGCGGCAGGTCGAGCAGGAAGTTCGGATGGCGGTAGCGCACGCTGCGCTCTCCGAAGGGCAGGTGGTCGCCACTGGCTTGGTGCAGCACGCGGCCGTCGGCATGGCGCAGATAGAGGTCGACGCGGTCGCTGAGCGGATATTCCTGCACCAGCAGCCAGCGCCGTTCCTCGGTGTTGCGATTGACCAGCGGCGCATGGAACCAGAACGCGCCACGCTGGAAGCCGAACGCGGCGCCCGCTGGCAACGGCTGGAATTCGCCGCGTGCGGCGCCCGCGAAGGCTTCGTCGATGCGATCGTCGGCTTCGATGTCGTGCCGATAGGACAGGTGCGGCGTCAGGCTGACGTGGTCGGCGGCGGCCGGCAGTTCCACGGTCGCGGCGCGCGCATCCGCGCACAGGACAGCGAGCAGCAGGATCGCGCCCGTCCCTGACCACAAGCCTGCGAGAATCGCACGTCGAGCCATCGTTGCTTCCCCGGGCCGCTGGGGGCGGGTCCCGCCCAACGCCGAGGTTAGTCCAGCTTTGCCGGGATTGCACCGGCGCCGGGCATAATCGCGGGTCCGAACGCCGGAGCCGGACATGGGGATTGCGATGCGAGGGGTGTTGTGGCCGATGCTTTTGTGGGCGGCGTCGTGGCCGGTGCTGGCATGCGATGCCGGGACCGTGGGCGTCGATGCGGACGGTGACGGCCGGCCGGACCGGGGTGCGGCGGGCGTGCGTGTGTCCGACGGCCGTCAGCTGGCCATCACCGATAGCAGCGGGCAGTGGCGATTGCCCGCCCCGGCTCAGGGCCCGGTTTTCGTGATCAAGCCACCGACCCACGCGTTGCCGCTGCGCGGCGACGGTCTGCCGGACTTCTGGCGGACGACGGCCGACCAGGCCGGCTGCGATTTCTTGCTGCTGCCCGCTTCCGACTCGCCGGAAGATGCGCTCGAAGTGCTGGTGTTCGCCGATCCGCAAGCCGCCACCCGCAAGCAGGTGGGCTACTACCTCGACGACATCGTGCGCCCGCTGCAGGACCGCCACCACGCTACGCTCGGGGTGACGCTCGGCGATGTCGCCAACGACGATCTCTCGCTGTACCCGCAGCTCAACCAGGCCACGGCCCTGCTCGACGTACCCTGGCTGCATGTCGCCGGCAATCACGATCTGGACCTCGAGGCGACACGCGACGAGGCTTCGCTGAGCACCTTCCGCGGCGTCTACGGGCCCGACACTTTCGCCTGGGAGGAATCGCGGGCGACCTTCGTCGGGCTGGACGACGTCATCTACCGCCCGGGCGAGCGGCCGGCCTATGTCGGGGGACTGCGCGAGGCGCAGTTCGCGTTCCTCGAAGCCTACCTACCCACGGTTGCGCGCGATCGCCTGCTGGTGCTGATGCTGCACATCCCGCTGTTCGATACCAGTGCGAACGCCGAGACCTTTCGCCGTGCCGACCGCGAGCGCCTGTTCGCGCTGCTGCGCGATTTTCCGCACGTGCTGGTGCTGAGCGGCCACCAGCATCGGCTGCAGCAGTACTTCCACGATGCCGACACGGGCTGGCAGGGCGCAGCGCCGCTGCACGAGTTCAACGTCGGTGCGGCCAGCGGCGCCTTCTGGTCGGGCGCCGCCGATGCCGCCGGTATCCCGGACGCCACCATGGCGGACGGCACCCCCAACGGCCATGCCACGTTGCGTGTGTTCGACGACGGCGCATACGCCCTGGACTGGCATCCCGCGCGCCTGCCCGAGGACAATCGTGCGCGTACCGCCTCGATGCACCTGCATGCGCCGCGGGCACTGCGTCGTGGCGCCTATCCGGCCTGGGGCGTCTACGCGAACGTCTACATGGGACATGACGACACCCGCGTCGAGTTCCGGGTCGACGGGCGCGAGTGGCGGCCCATGCGCAAGGTCATGGCGCCCGATCCGTGGCTGAACCTCGAGAACGCGCGCGACGATCTTGCCGAATCGCTGCGCGGCTTCGATCGTTCGCCCGAAGCCGTCCCTTCGACCCACCTGTGGCGCGGCGCACTGCCGACCGCGCTGGAGACCGACGAGCATGTCGTCGAAGTGCGCGTGTTCGATCGCCGATATGGCGAGCGCCGCGCGTCGACGGTGTATCGCCTGCTCGACGCGACAGAGTGATCACATCGCCGCCAGAGCGACCGATCTGCTGATCCGTCTGTTCCGCGCTGCCGCGCCGGATCAGAAGTCCGGCGGATAGGGGTAGGGTACGGGCGCTGTCGGCGGCAGCAGGGCCTGCCACGCCTGCAGCCGCCTGCCGACGCGCGCGCCGACCGCGATCTGCGGCAATGACGGCTCGTAACCGTCCTTGCGTTCGCGGCGCGCAATCCGGCGGGTGGCCTCGTCGTAGGCGCCGATGAAACTGGTATGTCGGTTGAGCCCCTCGACCAGCCATGCATTGCCGAAGTAGGTGATGCTGGATTCGACGCCGCAACCGAACGAGGTGCGGTCCTCGCGCGCCGCGGTGATCACCAGTGTGTCCGGCCCTTCCAGCGCCGGCAGGAAGCCGCCGGAAAAACAGGCCGAAATCACCAGCACCCGGTTGCGGATGCCGGCCTCGTCGAGCGCGGTGCGCAGGTCGTCGGGGCGGACGACGTCGTCGACCATCGGCTCGAGCGCCACGACCAGCTCGTGCTCCTCGGTGCCGTGGCTGGTCACGAACAGCAACAGCAGGTCTTCCTCCCGGTTCATCGCCTGGCCGATGCCGGCCAACGCCAGGCGCAGGTTGTCGAGCGTGGCCAGCGGCTGCGGCGCGTCCTCGAGGCTGTCGGGATGATTGATCAGCGAGACGACGCGCCGCTCCGCGCCGAGGCGTGCCGACGCCAGCGTCTCCAGGTAGCGCACCTCGTTGCGGAACACGTCCTCGTAGCCGTCGCCGGCGAACCCGACGACGTAGAGGTCGGGGCGGCCCGGACGCTGCGCCGGCATCGCCGCCGCGGTCGCCTGGATCAGGCGCCGGTCGCGACCGGCGATGCTCTCGTCGGCCGTCCGCGCCGAGCCGACCGGCAGCACCAGCAACGCGACGGCGATGCACAGGCAGCCGCCGACTGCGGCGGCACGCAGCGCCCGCTTCATTCGGTGAGGCCGAGCCCGCCCGCCACGGGGAACTCGGTCTGGGTGAACTCGCCGGTCAGCAGCGGCATCGCCTCGGCGATGGTGGCGCGCACGCCGGGCAGCTGCAGCGACGCGCGATGCGCGTCCTTCGAGTCCCAGACTTCGGTCACCCGGATCAACTCCGGATCCTCGTGGTCGAGGCCGACCACGTAGAGATGGCAGCCGATGGCCTTCAGATCATCGACGTCGCGCAGCAACAGTCTGACCACGGCGTCGCGTTGGCCGGGCTTGGTGCGCATGGTGCCGATGAGGCCGTAGCGCGACGTGGTAGCGGAGGATGTCGGCATCGGTGTATCCCTGGCGGCAGTGGCGGCATCGCTGCCCTGCGCGGCCGCGTGGCCCGGAAGCGCGAACGCCGCCAGGGTCAGACAGCCGAGCAGGAAGCGGCGAAGGGACGGCATGACTCAGGCGAGCTCCAGCTGGTCGAAGCGTTCGATCCGCGTGTGCCCGTGCGTGGCCTCGCCGGCACGCGGCTGCGGGTAGTCCTCCAGACGATCGACCAGCACGGTCCGCAAGCCGGCCTCGCGCGCGGCGTCGAGCTCCGCCACCACGTCCGACAGGAACAGCAGCTCGTCTGGGGGGCGTTTCAGCGCCAACGCGATCCGCGCATAGCTGGTGCCTTCGCGCTTGCCGCCGATCTCGGTATCGAAATAGGCGTCGAACAGCGGCGTCAGGTCGCCGGCGTCGGAGTGGGCGAAGAACAGCTTCTGCGCGGCGACCGAGCCCGACGAATAGACCGCCAGCCGGTGTCCGGCCCGATGCCAGCCCCGCAGTGCAGCCGCGGCGTCGGGATAGACGTGGGCCGTATAGTCGCCGTTGCGGTAGCCCTCCGCCCACAGTAGGCCTTGCAGCGCCTTGAGTGCGGTGTGCTTGCGGTCCTGGTCGATCCAGCCCTGCAGGGCTTCCACGATCACGTCGTCCTGGCAGGCGCCGCCGAGATCGGTGGCCACCTCGTCCAGCCACCGCCGTACCTCGGGCTCGCCGCCGCGCAGGTGCACGAAGCGCGGCAGTTCGCGGCGGGCGTAGGGAAACAGCACGTCCTTGACGAACGAGATGCTGCTGGTGGTGCCTTCGATGTCGGTGAGGATGGTCATGGGGAGTGATTCGTGATTCGTGATTGGTGATTCGCAAAAGCGAAAGCCAGGGCCGTCATCCCAGCGCAAGCTGGGATCCATTTCGACTTATTGCACGGCGAGAATTGGTTCCAGCCTACGCTGGAACGACGGTGTTCTTGCTTTTGCGAATCACCAATCACGAATCACCAATCCCGGCCATCACTCATACCGCGGGAAACGCCGGGCGATGTCGGAGCCGGTGAAGTGCCCGATCCAGCCGTCCGGTTGCTGGAAGAAACGGATCGCCACGAAATTCGGTTCCGGGCCCATGTCGAACCAGTGGGTGGTGCCGTCGGGCACTGCGATCAGGTCGTTCTTGACGCACTCGATCTCGTAGACCTTGCCGTCGACGTGCAGGGTGAACAGGCCCGAGCCGGCGACGAAGAAGCGCACCTCGTCCTCCTTGTGGAAGTGTTCCTCGAGGAACTTGCCGCGGAGTTCCTCCTTCTTCGGGTTGTCCGGCGCGATGCTGATCACGTCGACGCTGGTGAATCCGCGCTCGGCGACCAGGCGGTCGATATCGGCGCGATAGGCGGCGATCACCTCGTCCTGGCTGGCGCCGGCGGTGATCGGTTGCGTCGCCTGCCAGCGCTCGAAGGTGACGCCGATCTTCCGCAGCTCGCGCGCGATCTCGTCGCCGTCGTGGCTGACCAGTTCGGGGGTCTGCGGGGCGTCTTCGGCGAAGATGCGCAGTCGGCTCATGGCGGTGTCTCCTGGCGTCGAGGCAACAAGGGCGAAAATGGGGCCGGCGGCGCCGAAACGCAAGCCGTCCTGCCTCCCCATGGTGGGAGCGACGGATGTCGCGACGAGGGTCCTACAGGTGGCCGTGTCGTCAGCCGCATCGATGCTTGCAAGGATGCGGATATCGCAACTTCCTGGCGGCGGCAAGCCGCTGTCACTCCACAAGGAGTCAGGGCTTGCGCCTAGTGCCCGGTCAGCCTGCGCAACGCCAGCTCGCAGCCGAGCAGGAACTCGAACGCTTCCAGGTGCCGGCGCGCCTCGGCCGTATCGCGGCCCCAGGCATACAGGCCGTGGCCGTCGATCAGGTAGCCCCACAGCGTCTGCCGGTCGAGCAGGGCGTCGACCTGTGCCGCCAGCGTCGCCATGTCCTGGCTGTTGGGCAGTACCGGCACGTCGATCGCCGCTTCGTGGCTGGTGTTGCCGGCGAAGGCCTTGAGCAGCTCGTAGCCTTCCAGGCGCACGTGGCCGGCGCCGGCGTACAGGCGCGAGGCGACCGTCTGGTTGTGCGAATGGGTATGCAGGATGCAGCCGATGTCGTCGAAACGCCGGTACAGCTGCGTATGCAGCAGGGTCTCGGCGGACGGCCGGTGCTCGCTGCCGACGGCCGCGCCATCGAGGTCGACCACCATGATGTCGCTCTCGCGCAGCCGGCCCTTGTCACGGCCGGACACGGTGATGGCGGCATGGCGCGCGTCCAGCCGGTGCGAGAAGTTGCTGCTGGTGGCCGGCGTCCAGCCGCGCGCCGACAGCTCGCGCACGTTGACGATCAGCTCGCCGGCCAGCTCGCACAGACGGTGATGGTCGTAGGGCGAGGGGTTCATGGGGGGAAGTCTAGCCTGAAAGCCGTGATTGGTGATTCGTGATTGGTGATTGGCAAACGCGTAGGGCAAGGGCTCGTCATCCCTGGGACGGCGGTTCTATAGCTCTTACCGCTCTTGCGAATCACCAATCACGAATCCCGAATCACGGCTCTCAAACCACCGCCCGCACCAGGACGATCAACACCAGCAGCGGCGCCACCACGCGCATCAGCCAGCGCCAGACGAGGAACAGGCTCTCCGGCATGTCCGACAGCTGCTCGCGCAGGATGGTGCGGTTGAGCGCCCAGCCGGCGAACAGCGCGATCAGCAGGCCGCCCAGCGGTAGCATCAGGTCGTTGGCGATGAATTCGATGAAGGTCATGATGTCGCGGCCGAGGATCCGCACCCCGGACAACCGGTTCAGCGACAGCACCGACAGCAGGCCCAGCACCCACGACAGCCCGGCAATCATGATGGCAGCGCGCTTTCGGTGTTTGACCCCGAATCGCTCCACCAGGAACGCCGTCGCCGGCTCCAGCAGCGAGATCGACGAGGTCCAGGCCGCCACCGCCAGCAGGCCGAAGAACAGCAGGCCGTAGACGATCCCGAACGGCATCGCCTCGAAGGCCAGCGGCAGCGAGGTGAAGATCAGGCCCGGACCGCCGCCGGCCGGGTCGATCCCGAACGACAGCACCACCGGAAAGATCGCCAGGCCCGCCAGCAGCGCCACGCAGGTATCGGTCAGCGCCACGGCGATGCCGACGCGCGGGATCGAGACGCCCTTGAGCGGCAGGTAGGCGCCGTAGGTCATCATCGTGCACATGCCCAGGCTCAGGGTGAAGAACGCCTGGCCCATCGCCCGCAGGAAGGTGCCGCCGTCGATCACCGACCAGTCGGGGCGGAACAGGAATACCGCGGCCTGTCCCATGTAACCGGTGGTCATGCCGTAGATCACCAGCAGCAGCAGCAGCACGAACAGCGCCGGCATCAGGAAGCGCACCGCGCGCTCCAGGCCTTTCTCCACGCCCAGCGCGACCACCATCACCGTCAGCAGCATGAAGGCGGCGTGCCAGAACGTCAGTTCCAGCGGATTGCCGAGCAGCGAGGCGAACGTCGCGCCGGGATCGCTGATCGGCGCGCCGCCGAACATCTGCTTCACGTAGAGGAAGGTGTAGTGCAGGGTCCAGCCCGCGACCACGCTGTAGAAGCTCAGGATCAGGATGCCGGCGACGATGCCGATCCAGCCGATGCCGACCCAGCCGCGGCTGACGCCGCTCTCGCGTACCAGGCCGCGCAGGGTGTTGACCGGGCTCACCCGGCCGTGGCGGCCGATCAGGATCTCGGCCATCAGGATCGGCAGGCCGACCAGCAGGATGCAGCCCAGGTAGATCAGCACGAAGGCGCCGCCGCCGTTGTCCGAGGTCATGTAGGGAAAACGCCAGATGTTGCCCAGGCCGACCGCGGAACCGGTGGCGGCGAGGATGAACATCAGGCGCGAGGACCACATGCCGTGGATCGAGGTCTTGTCCATATCGGAGTCCGAAGAGTGCGTGGATCGGGAGTTCGGTCAGTCGCGCGCGTGGGCGGGCGAGGCGGCGGTCGCGGAGATCGCGGCGGCGGCCTCCGCGTCCGATTGCGGTGGCAGCCGCAGGATCTTGAAGCCGGCGTAGGCCAGCACCGTCGCCACCAGCGGGCTGGCGAGGTTGAAGAACGCGTAGGGCAGGTAGTCGAGCGTGGCCACGCCCAGGGTCGCCGCCATGTAGGCGCCGCAGGTGTTCCAGGGCACCAGCGGCGAGGTGATGGTGCCGGCGTCCTCGAGCGCGCGCGAGAGGTTCACCGGCGCCAGCCCGCGGCGACGGTACTCGGGCTGGAACAGCCGGCCGGTCAGCACGATCGCCATGTACTGGTCGGCGGCAACGGCATTGGCGCCGATCGCGGTGCCGAGGGTGGCGGCGATCAGCGAGCCGGTCGACTTCGCCGCCTTGAGCACGCTGCGGATCATCCGCTCCAGCAGCCCGGTCTTCTCCATCACCGCACCGAAACCCATCGCGCAGACGATCAGCCAGACCGTGTTGAGCATGCTGATCATGCCGCCGCGGCTGAGCAGCTCGTCGATCGCGGCATTGCCGGTCTCGGCCTGGTAGCCGTTGAACAGGGCGGTCCAGGCGCCGGACAGCAGCGTCATCGGCCGCGACAGGTCGGAGCGGTCGGCCAGCGCCAGCACCGCCTCCGGCTGGAAGACCACCGCGAACACGGCGCCGAGCAGGGCGCCGATCAGGATCGTCGGATAGGCGGGAAAGCGGAGCACCGCCAGGGCGAACACCACCGCCATCGGAATCAGCAGGTACCAGCCGAGATCGAACTGCGCGCCGAGCATCGCGGGCAGGTCGCCGAAGGCCTCGACGCCGTCGCCGCGACCGCCGCCGCCCAGGCCGATCAGGGCGAACAGCACCAGCGCGATGGCGATGCTCGGCCCGGTGGTCCAGATCATGTGGCGGATGTGCGCGAACAGCTCGCTGCCGGCCGCGGCTGGGGCGATGTTGGTGGTGTCCGACAGCGGCGACATCTTGTCGCCGAAATAGGCGCCGGAGATGATCGCGCCCGCGGTGATCGGCAGTGACATGTCCAGGCCCTGGGCCACGCCGATCAGCGCCACGCCGAGGGTGCCGGCCACCGTCCACGAGCTGCCGATGGCGATCGCGACGATCGCGCAGATCAGGCAGGCGGCGGGGTAGAAATACGCCGGGTGCAGCAGCTGCATGCCGTAGACGATCAGGGTCGGCACGGTGCCGCTGAGGATCCAGGTGCCGATCAACGCGCCGACCGCCAGCAGGATGAAGATCGGCACCACCGCCAGCGCCACGCCCTGCACCAGGCTGTCCTGGATCTCCTGCCAGCGCATGCCGTTGCGCAGCCCGACCAGGGCGGCGATGCCGGCCGCCAGCAGCAGCGCGATCTGGTTGGCGCCGTAGGAGGCGTCGTCGGCGTACAGGTACACCGCGGTGGCCAGCATCGCCATCAGGAACAGCAATGGCGTGAGCGCCTGCAGCAGGGAGGGTTCGCGCGAAGCGGGCCGGTTCATGCGTCGATCGTTCTCAGGAGGGCTGCGGCTGGCGGCGGTAGTTGCGGATCTCGCCGCCGCGCACCCGTGCCAGGTAATGCTCGACCTCGCGCCGCACCACCGGTGCCAGCAGGTACACGCCGATCAGGTTCGGCACCGACATCACCAGGATCATGGCATCGGAGAAGTCCATCACCACGCCGAGATTGCTGGAGGCGCCGATCACCACGAACGTGCAGAACAGCAGCTTGTAGGCCAACGCCACCGGCCGCGACTCGCCGAGCAGGTAGCAGGCCGCCTTCTCGCCGTAGTACGACCATGCCAGCATGGTCGAGAACGCGAACAGCAGCACCGAGACGGTCAGCAGGTACGGGAACCACGACAGCACCGAGGCATAGGCCATCGAGGTCAGCTGCACGCCGTCGCCGACGCCCTCGACCTGGTACATACCGGTGATCACGATCACCAGCGCGGTCATGGTGCAGATCACCACGGTGTCGATGAACGGCTCCCACAGCGCCACCAGGCCTTCCGAGGCCGGCTCGTTGGTGCGCGAGGCGGAGTGGGCGATGGCCGCCGAGCCGACGCCGGCCTCGTTGGAGAACGCGGCACGACGGAACCCCTGGATCAGCACGCCGATGAAACCGCCGTAGCCGGCCTCGGGCGTGAATGCGCCCTCGAAGATGGCGCGGAACGCCGGGCCGACGTTGCCGATGTCGGCGATGATGATGTACAGCCCGCAGGCGAAGTACAGCACCGCCATCACCGGCACCAGCTTGCCGGTCACGCGCGCGATCGACTTCAGCCCGCCGATGATCACCCCTGCCACCAGCACCGCCATCACCAGGCCGAACAGCCAGCCCTTGCCGGCCAGCCAGCTGTCGGCGCCGCCGCTGACCTGCAGCATCTGCTGGAAGCTCTGGTTGGACTGGAACATGTTGCCGGCGCCGAGCGAGCCGCCGATGCAGCAGATCGCGAACACCACCGCCAGCACCTTGCCGAACCCGGCCAGCGACGGGTGCTGCTCGGCGATGCCGCGGCTGAGGTAGTACATCGGGCCGCCGGACACGGTGCCGTCGGCGTTGATGCGCCGGTACTTCACGCCCAGCGTGCACTCGGCGAACTTGGAACTCATGCCGAGCAGGCCGGCAACGATCATCCAGAAGGTCGCGCCGGGCCCGCCGATGCTGATGGCGATGGCGACGCCGGCAATGTTGCCCAGGCCGACGGTGCCCGACAGCGCCGTGGCCAGCGCCTGGAAATGGGTGACCTCGCCCGGGTCGTCCTTGCGCGAGAAGTCGCCGCGGATCAGGCGATAACCTTGGGCGAACCCGCGCACGTTGATGAAGCGGAAGTACAGCGTGAACGCGGATGCCGCGATCAACAGCCACAGCACCACGAACGGCAGGCTGGCGCCGAAGCCGATCGGGATCGGATAGAACACCAGCCACGACACCGCGTCGGCGACCGGGGCGAAAGCGTTGTTGATGGCCTCGTCCAGGCCGGTTCCCGCCGGCGGGGCCGCGTGCACGGCGGCGGTGGACGACAGCGCGCAGAGGCCGGCGAGCGCACGGCCGGCTGCCCTCATGCGGATCCCTCGCGTGGCGCGGGACACGGGGTCCGGATATCCGGACGACGGGCGTGCTCGGAAATGCTGATGCGCAAGTTGATTCGGTCCCCTGGCCTGGCGTGGCCGCTCGATGCGGCTGCCGTACCTTGCCAAAGCACGCAGGCGATCACAAGCGGCGATCGCGGCCGGGCACCGGCGCACGCTAGACTGCGGCCCTTCCCGAGTCTGATTGCGGCAGCGCAGCATGAGTCCGGTTCCCGATTCGCCCTCCGCCCTGGTGGCGGCTTTCGACGCCTATGCCGCGCGCTGGCCGCAGGAGGCGGACTGTGTGGCCCTGTTCATCGCCCTGGCCGGCGACGCACGGCAGGACCCGTTCACGCGCGGGCGGCTGGGCGGCCACTTCACCGCCTCGGCGCTGCTGCTCAGCGGCGACGGCCGCCGCACGCTGCTGACCCACCACCGCAAGCTCGGGCTCTGGCTGCAGCCGGGTGGCCATGCCGACGGTGACCGCGACCTGGCCCGGGTAGCGTTGCGCGAGGCGGAGGAGGAGACCGGCCTGTCGGGACTGACGCTCGAGCCGGGCATCTTCGATCTCGATCGCCACTGGATTCCCGAGCACAAGGGCGTGCCGGCGCACTGGCACTACGACGTGCGCTATGTGATCCGCGCCGGTGACGACGAAGCCTTCGTGGTCAGTGAGGAATCGCATGCACTGGCCTGGCGCGACCTCGCGACCCTGGTGGACGACTCCGCCATCGATGCGTCGCTGCGGCGGATGGCGCGCAAGTGGCTGACGCGAGCGGAGGCCGCCGCCGCGCCCCCGTAGGAGCGCGCCATGCGCGCGATATCGCGGGTGCCGGCGGGATCTCGCGAATGCTGCGATTCCGGACCGGCAGGCGCGCCGGTCACCGGACGTCACGGGCGGCGAGATGCCCGCGGCATCGCGCGCATGGCGCGCTCCTACGAAAGGGCCGGCCGCTACGGAGAATGGCGGATGCCGAGCAGGGTGCCTTCGGCGTGCAGGCGTTGCATCATCGCGGCGCCCTCGGCGAGGAAGGGTTCGGCATCGGCTGCGCCGGCCTCGACGGCCAGTTGCCGCAGGCAATCGCCGCCGCTGCGCGCGTCGTTGCTGCCGAGGATCTCCAGCAGCCGGTAGACCAGCGGCGAGAGCTCCGAAAAGCGCACGGTGCCGTCGGCGTCGCGGCGCACCAGCATCAGGGTCGGCGCCGACGGCGGTTGCAGTGGCTGGAAATGCGGCCCGATCCGGTGGACCGGCCAGCGATAGGCGAGCGCCCAGGCCAGTGGCGAGACCACCGGTACGCCGTCAAGCAGGACCTGGCGCGAACCGGCGATGTCATCGGCGGCGTCGACCGGATCGTGCGGCGGCGGTGCGGCGTCGGCGATCTGCAGCGCCAGTTCCACCCACTCGTAGTGCGCCAGTTCGGGCAGCCAGGGCGCATCGTCCACGGCATCGCCGGCGCGGTCTTCGAGAAAGCGGACGAACTCGCGCCCGATCTCGGTGAACAGCGGCGTACGGCTGCGGTGGCGGGCGAAGAATTCCCGCACCAGCGCGCGCCAGCCGTCCTCGCCCAGGGTGCGCCGGATCACCGGGAAGTTGCCGGACAGCAGGCTGCGGATGTTGTCCTGGAACAGATTGCGGTAGACCGTCAGGCGGCGGTCCTCGATGCCCGGTGGCGGGGGATTGCGTTCCGGGTCGCGCAGGTGCCGTGCCAGTGCGAACTGCTGCGCACGCAGCATGTCGGACGGATCAGGCATGCCCGGCAGCGCGTCCATGCCCGTGCCCGTCACGCTGCAGCTCGCGGATGCGCCGTACCTCCGCCAGCAGCTCGGCGAACGGCGGGAAGTTGAAGTCGCGCTCGAGCAGGGTCGGGCGCAGGCCGTGCAACCGGTAGGCCTGGCGCAGCAGCTCCCAGACTTCGGGGATGATCGCCGCGCCGTGGGTATCGATCTTCAGGTTGTCGGCCTCGTCGTAATGACCGGCGATGTGATAGCTGGCGATACGCCCGGCCGGCATCCGCGCCAGGAAGTCGGCGGCGTCGTAGCCGTGGTTGATCGCATTGACGTGGACGTTGTTGACGTCCAGCAGCAGGTCGCAGTCGGCCTGCTCGAGCACGGCGAGGATGAAGTCGGCCTCCGCCATCGCCTGGTAGGGCGCGGCGTAGTAGGACACGTTCTCGATCGCGATGCGCCGGCCGAGCGCGTCCTGCACGCGGCGGATGCGCGCCGCGGCGTTCCTCACCGAGGCCTCGGTGAACGGCACCGGCATCAGGTCGTAGAGCTGGCCGTCGTCGGCGCAGCAGCTCAGGTGTTCGCTGTACAGCGTCACCCGGTGGCGATCGAGGAACTCGCGCAGGCGCCGCAGGAAGGTCTCGTCCAGCGGCTCGACGCCGCCGAGCGACAGCGACAGGCCGTGGCAGGTCAGCGGGTACCGGGCCGCCAGGGCCTCGAACGCGGCGCCCAGGCGTCCGCCGACGCCGATCCAGTTCTCCGGCGCGCACTCGAGAAAATCGAAGTCGTCGCGCGAGGCGGCCTGCAGCGACGGCAGCAGGCCGCGTCGCAGTCCGAGTCCGGCGCTGGCGGGAGCGAGCGGTGCGGCCACCGGAGTCAACCCATGCCTCGCGTGCCCGGGCTTGCGGGCACGCGAGGCGGATGCTTCAGATGGCGCCGCCGCATTGACCCTCGCCGCACTTGCCTTCCATCCCGTCCTTGGTGGCATGGTGCGCGTCGTGCTCGCTGCTGTCGATGAAGCCGTCGCTGTTGGTGTCGATGTCGGCGAACTTCTCGGCCTTGTCCGGATGCGCGGCTTCGAACTCGGCCGCCGAGATCCTGCCATCGCCATCGCTGTCGACGCGTTCCATGCCGCACTTGCCCTCGCGCGCCTTGTCGGCTCCGGCCGTGGCGGCTTCCTGCGCACCGAGCAGGTAGCCCTGGGCGAGCGGGGTCATGGCGAAGGCGGAGCCGGAGAGCAGCAGGCCGCCGGCGAGCGCGGTACCGAGGGCAACGGCGACGGGTTTCTGGTCGGAACGGGACATGTGCAACCTCCTTGGGGCGTTGCGGGTCATCACCCGCGGGTGGGTGTGGAGTCTAGCGCTGTTGCCGGGGCAGGGGCGGAGTGGGCGGCCGGAGGCGGCGCGGCGGAGAACGCCTCTGCCGCCGGCCGCCCGCCACGCCGGATGCAGCACGGGCTTTGCCGCGATCTTACGCGCGAAAACCACGCACCGGCACGCCCGAAGCGCGCATCAGCATGCGCTTCGGGTGTGCGGAAAGCATGAATTGCAGGTGACGTTAAGCCCGCGTTAGCGGCGTCAGCTGACGGTGTTGGTCTCGTCGCGCTTCTCGCGCGGCGGCAGGGCGTCGTCGCCGTGGACCAGGAACCAGATGTTCTCGGCGATGTTGGTGGCGTGGTCGCCGATGCGTTCCAGGTTCTTGGCCATGAACAGCAGGTGGGTGCAGGGCGTGATCGCGCGCGCATCCTCCATCATGTAGGTCAGCAGCTCGCGGAACAGGCCGGTGTAGATCGCGTCGAGTTCGGCGTCGCGGTCACGGACCTGCTGCGCCGCCGCGGCGTCGTTGTTGCGGTAGGCCTCGAGCACATCGCGCACCTGGCGCACCGCCAGCTGGCCGAGCATGTTGAGGCCGCGGGTATGCGGCAGCGGCGGCGCCTGGTTGAGCGCGGTCGAGCGCTTGGCGACATTGGCGGCGTAGTCGCCGATGCGCTCGATGTCGGAGGACACCCGCAGAGCGGCCAGGATCTCGCGCAGGTCGCGCGCCATTGGCCCACGCAGGGCCAGCTTCATCACGTCGTGGCTGACTTCCTTCTCCAGCGCGTCGATCGCATCGTCGTTGCCGATGATGCGCTCGGCGGCCTTGTCGTCGCGGCGTTCCACCACGTCCAGCGCCGCCTCCAGCTGCGCCGCCGACATCTCGCCCATGCGCAGGATCTCGCCCAGCAGCCGCTGGCGCTCTTCGTCGTAGCTCTTGACGATGTGGTCGTGGGGCTGAAGGCTCATGAGATGTCCGTGACTCTTGGTTGGTGATTGGTGATTCGTAATTGGTGATTCGTGATTCGTGATTCGTGATTCGAAGAAGCGGAGGCGATCGTGGCTGTTGCGTTTGCTGTTGCGAATCACCAATCACGAATCACCAATCACGGCTCCTACCCGAACCGCCCCGTAATGTAATCCTCGGTCTGCTGCTTCGACGGGTTCGAGAAGATCGTCTCGGTCGTATCGTGCTCCACCAGGTCGCCCAGGTACATGAACGCGGTGTAGTCGGACACGCGCGCGGCCTGCTGCATGTTGTGGGTGACGATGACGATGGTGTAGTCGCGCTTGAGCTCCTCGATCAGCTGCTCGATGCGGCTGGTGGAGATCGGGTCCAGCGCCGAGGTCGGCTCATCGAGCAGCAGCACTTCCGGGCGCAGCGCGATCGCGCGGGCGATGCACAGCCGCTGCTGCTGGCCGCCGGACAGGCCCAGCGCGCTCTGGCCCAGCTTGTCCTTGACCTCGTCCCACAGCGCCGCCTGCACCAGGGCCTGCTCGACCCGCTCGTTCATCTGCGCCTTCGACAGCTTCTCGTGGTGGCGGATGGCGTAGGCGACGTTCTCGTAGATCGTCATCGGGAACGGCACCGGCTTCTGGAACACCATGCCGACCTTGCTGCGCAGCCGGTTCATCGGGTACTTCGGCGCCAGGATGTTCTCGCCGTCCAGTAGCACTTCGCCGCGCGCCTCCTGCTTCGGGTACAGCGCGTAGATCCGGTTGAACACACGCAGCAGGGTGGACTTGCCGCAGCCCGACGGGCCGATCAGCGCGGTCACGCGCTTCTCCGGCATGTCGAAGTTGATGTTCTTCACGGCGTGGAAATCGCCGTAGTAGAAGTCCAGGCCGCGTGCCGACAGCTTGACGCGTGCGGGTTCCGTGCCCGTGGTGGCGGCACGTTCCTGCCTGGCGATATTGATGCGGGCGTCGTTCATGACCGGTGTCCGGGAAACGGGGGGTATGGAGATCTTCGCCTTGGCCGGCGTACGCTGGTCGGCGGTGGCATCGCTGTCGTGGCGGGCGGTCGTTTCCATCGGCGCGGCCTCAGTCCTGGACGATGCGGTTGCGCATGACGATGGCACGGGCCACCAGGCTGACCAGCAACACGAACATGGTCAGGATGAAGGCGCCCGCCCAGGCAAGCGTATGCCAATTCTCGTACGGGCTCATCGCGTACTGGAAGATCACCACCGGCACGTTGGCCATCGGCGCCAGCAGATTGCTGCTCCAGTACTGGTTGTTTAGCGCGGTGAACAGCAGCGGTGCGGTTTCGCCGGAAATGCGCGCCAGCGCCAGCAGGATGCCGGTGACGATGCCCGGCAGCGAGGCGCGGTACAGCACCTGCACGATCACCTTCCACTGCGGCACGCCCAGCGACAGCGCCGCCTCGCGCATCTGCGTCGGCACCAGCCGCAGCATCTCGTCGGTGGTGCGCACCACCACCGGCAGCACGATGAAGGCCAGGGCGATGCCGCCGGCCAGCGCCGAGAAGTACCCCATCTGCGCCACCACCAGGGTGTAGACGAACAGGCCGAGCACGATCGATGGCGCCGACAGCAGGATGTCGTTGACGAAGCGCACCGTCTCGCCGATCCAGCTCTTCTGCGAGTATTCGGCTAGGAAGGTGCCGGCCAGTACCCCGATCGGGGCGCCGAAGGCGATGCCCAGCAGGCTCAGCACGGCGCTGCCGAAGAAGGCGTTGAGCATGCCGCCGCTGGCGCCCGGGGGCGGGGTCATTTCGGTGAACAGGGCGAGGTTGAGCGAGGTGATGCCCTTGCTCAGCGTGGTCCAGATGATCCACACCAGCCAGAACAGGCCGAACACCGTCGCCAGCACCGCCAGCACCTGCGCGACCAGGTTCTTGATCCGGCGGTTGCGGTAGATGACGGCGGCGCTCACAGGTTGCCCTCACGGCGGCTGAGCTGGCGCAGCATCAGCCGGGCAATCGCCAGCACCACGAAGGTGACCAGGAAGAGCACGAAGCCGAGCGCGATCAGCGAGGACAGGTACATCGGCGAATCGGCCTCGGCGAACTCATTGGCGATGGTCGCCGCGATCGAGTTGCCCGGTTCCAGCAGCGACACGGTCAGGCGGTGGGCGTTGCCGAGCACGAAGGTCACCGCCATGGTCTCGCCCAGCGCGCGGCCCAGGCCGAGGAACACGCCGCCGACCACCGCCGAGCGGGTGTAGGGCAGCACCACGTCCCAGACCACCTCGGTGGTGGTGGCGCCGAGCGCGTAGGCCGATTCCTTAAGCCGGGTCGGCACGGTGAGGAACACCTCGCGCATCACCGAGGAGATGAACGGGATCACCATGATCGCCAGCACCAGGCCGGCGGTGCCCATGCCCAGGCCCAGCGGCGGGCCGGAGAACAGGGCGCCGACCAGTGGGATCTCGCCCAGGTTGGCGTCGACCCAGGGATAGACGTTCTGGCCGAGGAACGGCACCAGCACGAACAGGCCCCACATGCCGTAGATGATCGACGGGATGCCCGCCAGCAGCTCGATCGCCGCGCCCACCGGCCCGCGCAGCCAGCGCGGCGCGATCTCGGTCAGGAACATGGCGATGCCGAAGCTGACCGGCACCGCGATGACCATGGCGATCAGCGCGGTGACCAGGGTGCCGTAGATCGGCACCAGCGCGCCGAAGTCCTGCAGCACCGGGTTCCAGGCGTCGCGCCAGAGGAACTCGAGGCCGAACTTCTCGAACGCCAGCCGCCCGCCCCAGAGCATCGACAGCGCGGCCGCGCCCAGCGACACGAGCACGAGCACGCCGGCGGCGGTGACCAGCCAGCGAAAGCCGCGATCGGCCCGGGTATCGGCGGCGTCGCGGCGCGAGGACGTGTCGATCGGGAGCGTGGTGGCGTTCATCGGCTCGCTGCGGGGCGGCGGAAGGTGGAAGACCGTGCCCGCGCCGCGGCGTCATCCGCGGCACGGGCCGTCACGGTGCGGTCAGCCCTGGATCTCGGCGGCCCAGTAGGCCTCGACCTGCTCGACCAGCGGCGCCGGCAGCGGGACGAAGTGCAGCTCGTCCGCCTGTGCCTGGCCGTTCTCCAGTGCCCACTTGAAGAAATCCAGCGTCTGCTGCGAGCGCTCGGGATTTTTCGGCTGCTTGTACATCAGGATGAAGTTGGTGGCGGCGACCGGCCAGGACTCCGCACCCGGCGCGTTGGTGATGATCAGGCTGAAGTCCTGCGAGTTCGGCCAGTCGGCGCTCGCCGCTGCCGCCTGGAAGCTCTCGGCGCTCGGCTGCACCCACTGGCCGTCGGCGTTCTGCATCGAGGCGAAGGACATGCCGTTCTGCGTGGCGTAGGCCAGCTCTACGTAGCCGATCGATCCCTTGATCTGCTTGACGTAGGCGGCCACGCCTTCGTTGCCCTTGCCACCGACGCCGGTCGGCCAGCTGACCGAAGTGCCTTCGCCCACCTGCTCCTGCCACTCCGGGCTCACCTTCGACAGGTAGTTGACCCAGTTGAAGGTGGTGCCGGAGCCGTCGGAACGGTGCACCACGTTGATCTTCGACGACGGCAGGTTGGCGTCCGGGTTGAGCCCGGTGATCGCCGGGTCGTTCCAGGTGGTGACCTTGCCGAGGTAGATGTCGGCGATCAACGGGCCGGTCAGGCGCAGCTGGCCCGGCTCGACGCCGTCGAGGTTGACCACCGGCACCACGCCGCCGATCGCGGACGGGAACTGCGCCAGGCCGGCCTCGGCCAGTTCCTCGGGAGTGAGCGGCTTGTCGGAGGAGCCGAAATCGACGGTGCCGGCCTTGATCTGGGCGATGCCGCCACCGGAACCGATCGACTGGTAGTTGATGCGTGCGCCGGTGGCGCGGGAGTAGTCGTCCGACCAGCGCGACAGCAGCGGATAGATGAAGGTGGCGCCGGCACCGGTGATCTGCACGTTGACGCGGTCGCCGGAGGTATTGCCGGTGGCGTCGGCGGGCGTCGGGCCGACGGTCGGGGCGCCGCCTTCGCCGGAGTCCTGGCAGGCGGCCAGGCCGAGCGTGAGCGCGGCGGACAGGGCGAGTGCGGCGATTGGTCGCTGGATCTTCATGCGTGACTCCCTGAGAAGCGGCCAGGGTGGCCGGCGGAATGACGCTATAAAATGATGTTTTTGTTACAGCTCAATGACAAGATCGCAACGATCTCGCGTCGCCAGCGCCTCGGCCGCGCCACGCTGCGGTTTTTCAGCCTCCTGCAGGAAAAAAAGCGGGCCCGTGCGGGCCCGCAAATCGGAGGGGAAGCAATCAGGGGAGAGAGACCTGGCGTGTGCGGAACCGGCACAACGGCTGCCGCCGGTCGCTCCGTTCGCCGCGCCATTCAAACGCCCGGGCATGATCGGCGCATGTCCGTGCGATGACAGGAACATGACGCAGCCCCGTGTCCTTGTAGGAGGGGCTTCAGCCCCGACCGGGCACCGACAAGACCTACGGCCTCAGCTTCCCGACCGGCACCGCGCGCTTCCTGTTTCCTTGGTCACGATCTTCGGCAGGTCGGGGCTGAAGCCCCTCCTACAAAGGTGGGCGGAGGGCGTGAATGCCGATGCGGCTAGCGCCGGTAGGCCTGGGTCAGGGTATCGAGATGCACCCGCTCGGCGTCGCGCAGGAATGGCGCGATCAGCATCAGCACCTGCACGATGCCGTCGCGGATCGCGACCTGTTCGTCCTGCTCGCCGCGGACGGCGGCGTAGTTCAGCCAGAACGTGGCCACCACCAGGAGGTTGGTGCCGACCGCGTCGAGTTCGGCGGCCGAGCCGCGCATCACCCCGGCCTGCGACAGGCCGCGCATCACTTCGCGGGCACGCGCGTCGGCGCGCCGCAGGATCCGTGCGAAACGCAACCGCAGGCGGCGGTTGCGGCTGAGGATCTCCAGCAGGTCGCGATAGAGGAAGCGGTAGTCCCAGATGCACTCGAACACCAGGTGCAGCTGCAGCCACACGTCCTCCAGCCCCGGCAGGCGGTCGCCGGGGCCGGCGAGCGCGTCGTCCATGCGCTGTTCGAAGCGCGCGAACAGCTGCTCGATGATGTCGTCCTTGTTGCGGAAGTGGTAGTACAGGTTGCCGGGGCTGATTTCCAGCTCGTCGGCGATGTGGTTGGTGGTGACCGTCGGCTCGCCCTGCGCGTTGAACATCGCAAGCGAGCAGTCGAGGATGCGTTGGCGGGTATCGCGCGCCATCGGCCGGGCGGGGCAGCGGCGCTCAGGCCGTCAGCTGCTTCACCAGCTCGACGTACTTGCCCATGGCCTCGTCCTGCGGCGTGCCCTTGAGCTTGGCCCAGGCCTCGTACTTGGCGGTGCCGACGAAATCGAAGAACCCCGGCTTGGGGCCGTTGACGTCGCCTTCCGCGCCCTGCTTGTAGAGGGCGTAGAGCCGCAGCAGGGTGTCGTTGTCGGGTCGCTCGGGCAGGTTCTTGACGTCCTTGGCGGCCTGCTCGAAATCGCGCTTGAGATCCGACATGCGTGCTACTCCTGGCGGGAGCGCAGGTGATAGCACGGGGACCTGAGAGGGTCAACAAACGGACCGGTCGCCGGGGTTTCCCCTTTTTGAAAAGGCGGGTGGGGATTTGCTTGGTGCCTGACCAAGTAACAGCAACAGCAAATCCCCCTCAATCCCCCCTTTTTCCAAAGGGGGAAGACAAGCACTGAGATCCGCGTTCGTCCGCGGCTGATCGCTTTTTGGCGCACAAGAACGGCCGGGCGCGCCCGCGCCCGGCCGTCCGCGCTTTCCCTGCGCGGACGGCCCCGGTACTCAGGTTCCGACGATGCCGCCGTCGCGGCGCGTCACCACCACCGTCGCCGAGCGCGGCTTGAGCATGCCGCCGGGCCAGGCGCTGCCGCCGCTTTCGCCGGGGTGCTGGATGTTGACGAACAGCGTGCGGTGGTCGGGCGTGGCGGTGATCCCGGTGACCTCGCAGCCGGACGGTCCGACCAGGAAACGCTTGATCGCGCCGGCGACCGGGTCGGCCACCAGCATCTGGTTGTTGCCGAACGGCCCGCTGCCGAGCTGGCTGCCGCTCATGTCGGTCTGGATCCACAGCAGGCCGTTGCGGTCGAACCAGAGTCCGTCGGGGCTGGCGTGGATGCTGTCGGCGGTGAGCGGGTCGCCGTCGGGACCGAGGCTGTCATCCGCGGAACCGCTGAGCAGGAAGAGATCCCAATCGAACGCGATGGCATCGCCGCGGCTGGCGTGCTCGAGGAAGCGGACGATGTGCCCATACGGGTTCGGCCCGCGCGGGTTGGCGGCGTCGGTCTCGTCGGCGGTACGTGAAGCGTTGTTGGTCAGGGTGAAGTACACCTGGCCGGTATTCGGGTCGACCGCGCCCCATTCGGGCCGGTCCATCGGTGTGGCGCCGGCGACGTCGGCCGCCAGACGGGTGTTGATCAGCACGTCGCCCTGATCCGCGAAGGCGACACCGGCGGCGGCCGCCGCCGCGGCGAAGCCCGGGTCGTCGATGTCCAGCGCCAGCCATTCGCCGCTGCCGTCGTCGTGGAAGCGCGCCGCGTACAGGGTGCCGTGGTCGAGCAGCTCGCCGCTGGCGCGGCCCGGGGTGTAGCGCTCGCGGCTGACGAACTTGTAAATGTATTCGCCCTGGGCGTCGTCGCCCATGTAGGCGACCAGCGGCTGGCCCGGCTGCGGCTGCGCGAACACCAGGCCCTCGTGGGCGAAGCGGCCCAGCGCGGTGTGCTTGACCGGGGTGCTGTCCGGATCGAACGGGTTGATCTCGACGATCCAGCCGAAGTGGTTCGGCTCGTTGCGATAGTCCTGGACGGCGTCGTCCGCGGTGGCGGTGGCGTCGAAGCGCGCCTCGACCGTTTCCCAGCCGTAGCGGCCGGTGGTGGCGGACACGCCGTAGCGGGCGTGCTCGCGGGGACGCTCGCCGCGGTTGACGAAGTAGCTGGCCCAGTTCTCCTCGCAGGTCAGGTAGGTGTTCCACGGCGTATGGCCGTTGGCGCAGTTGTTCAGCGTGCCGCGGGTGCGGGTGCCGTCGGGGCTGTAGGTGGTGCGGAGCTTGGCATGGCCGCGGGCGGGGCCGGCGATCTCCATGGGCGTGGCGCCGGTGATGCGGCGATTGCGGCGGCTGCCGATGATGCTCCAGCCGTCGACGCGCCTGCGGATCTCGGCCACGCTGACGCCATGGCCGGCGATCTCCTTGCGCACCTGGTCGGCATCGCGCACGCCGCCGACGCTGATTGGTCCGGCCGGATGCATCGCCGCCTGGTCGATGTACTCGTGGTTCATCACCAGCAGCCCCAGCCCGGATTTGTGCGGCGGCGCCTTGGACAACGGGAAGAAGTGCATGCCGTCGTGATGCATGCCGACCTGCTGCTCCTGGTCGGCGCCGCTGTTGAGCCCGCCGTCCCGGTAGGCGGGGTAGTCGCCGCAGATCGGCTCGCCCCAGGGCAGGATCACCGAGAAGTCGTACTCCGGCGGCACCAGGATGTCATCGACCCGGCTGACCGGGACCGCGGTGAAGTCCAGCGGCCGGATGCGCGGATTCGGGCGCCCTGGCTTGCCGGCCGCGGCCAGTGCGGTGGCGCCGGTCGCGAAGAGGCCGGCGGTGACCGCCAGGCCCAGCCCGCCCTTGAGCAGTTGCCGGCGGGCCAGCCGGGTGCGCAACACCTCGCCGAAATGCGGATTGCCGGAGCGGTTGCTGTCTTCGTGGTCGAAATCTTGTTCGCTGTAGGGAACGGGGGCGTCTTGCTCGGTCATGCCTGGCTGCCTCGTACGGATTGGGTGGTGGTATCCGGCCCCCGCGAACGACGTTAGCCAGCGCGTGTTGCAGCGCCGTGTCGCCGTCGGCGCCCTGTCCCCGTTTTTGTGAAGCGACGGCAGTCGCGACTGCGATCCGGCAGCCGCTGCAGCGCCGCGCCCGCAGGCCCGTTTCGCCCGCCCTAGGCAGGTCCGGCCGCGCTGGCTATGCTGGCGCAGACGGCGCCGTATGGTTGCTTGCCATCATTCCTGGGAGGGGAGACATGAGCTATTTCGTCACCGGCGCAACCGGGTTCATCGGCCGCTTTCTGGTCAGCAACCTGCTCCGGCGCAAGGGCACGATCCACGTGCTGGTGCGCGAGGACTCGCGGAAGAAGTTCGACGCGATCGCCAGGAAGATGGGCTGGGACCCGAAGCGCGTCGTGCCGGTGTCCGGCGACATGACCGCGCCGAAATGCGGCCTGGGCGCGGCGCAGGTCCGCGGCCTGAAGGGCAAGGTGAAGCACTTCTTCCACCTGGCCGCGATCTACGACCTCACCGCCAGCCCGGAAGCGCAGCAGGCCGCCAACGTCGACGGCACCCGGCACGCGCTGGACCTGGCCGCCGCACTCGAGGCCGGCTGCTTCCACCATGCCAGCTCGATCGCCGCCGCCGGCCTGTATCCGGGCATCTTCCGCGAGGACATGTTCGACGAGGCCGAAGGCCTGGACGATCCGTACCTGCGCACCAAGCACCAGTCCGAACGCCTGGTGCGCGAGGAGGCGCGGTTGAAGTGGCGCATCTACCGGCCCGGCATGGTGGTCGGCCATTCGCAGACCGGCGAGATCGACAAGATCGACGGTCCGTACTACTTCTTCACCTTCATCAAGAAGCTGCGCCAGATGCTGCCGCCGTGGATGCCGACGCTGGGCATCGAGGGCGGGCGCATCAACATCGTGCCGGTGGACTTCGTCGCCGATGCGATGGACCACATCGCCCACAAGCCCAGGCTAGACGGCCACACCTTCCACCTCACCGACCCCGAGCCGATGCGCGTGGGCGAGGTGCTCAATGCGTTCTGCCGCGCCGGCCACGCGCCGGAGATGACCATGCGCATCGATGCGCGCATGTTCGCCTTCGTGCCCTCCGGCATCCGTGCCGCGGTCGGCAACCTGCCGCCGGTGCGGCGCCTGGTCGGCACGCTGCTGCGCGACTTCCGCATTCCGAAGGACGTGCTGAAGTTCATCACCTATCCCACGCGCTTCGACAGCCGCGAGGCCGAGCGTGCGCTCAAGGGCAGCGGCATCGCGGTGCCGAGGCTCGACGACTACGCCTGGCGGCTGTGGGACTACTGGGAGCGCAATCTCGATCCTGACCTGTTCGTCGACCGCACCCTCAAGGGCAAGGTGCGCAACAAGGTGGTGGTGATCACCGGCGGCTCGTCCGGCATCGGCCTGTCCACCGCGCAGCGGGTGGCCGAGGCGGGCGCGATCACGGTGATCGTGGCGCGCGGCAAGGAGGAGCTGTTCAAGGCCCGCGACGAGATGAAGGCCGCCGGCGGCAAGGTGTTCGCGTACACGGCGGACCTGTCGGACATGGCCGATTGCGACCGGCTGGTGCAGGCGATCCTCAAGGACCATGGCCACGTCGACGTGCTGATCAACAATGCCGGCCGCTCGATCCGGCGCTCGATCGAGCTCAGCTACGACCGCTTCCACGATTTCGAGCGCACCATGCAGCTCAACTACTTCGGCAGCCTGCGCCTGATCATGGGTTTCATGCCGACGATGACCAAGCGCCGCAAGGGCCACATCATCAACATCAGCTCGATCGGCGTGTTGGCCAACTCGCCGCGGTTTTCGGCCTACGTCGCCTCGAAGGCGGCGCTGGACGCCTTCAGCCGCTGCGCCCAGGGCGAGCTGTCGGGCAAACGCATCAGCTTCACCACGGTCAACATGCCGCTGGTGAAGACGCCGATGATCGCGCCGACCAAGATGTACGAGAGCGTACCCACGCTGACCCCGGAAGAGGCCGCCGACCTGCTGGTCAAGGCGATCATCGAGCGCCCCAGCCGCATCACCACCCGCCTCGGCGTGTTCGCGGCGCTGCTCAACGCGATCGCGCCGAAGGCCTACGAAGTGGTCATGAACAGCGCGTTCGAGCTGTTCCCGGATTCGGCCGCCGCCAAGGGCGATCGCGAGGCCCTGAAGGACGAGACCCCGAGCCAGGAGCAGATCGCGTTCGCGGCGCTGATGCGCGGCGTGCACTGGTAGCGCAGCACCTCGCAGCGCTTGCGGCATCTCCCGGCAAGGCGGCCGCAGGCCGGGCGCTTCGCCGGAACGATCAGTAGGTCCGGCACTGCCGGAAGCGCACCTGCAGCCCGCTGCCCGGCGGCGGCGTCAGCAGGATCCGCGAGGCGGCCAGGTCCGGATAGCGCTCGACCAGCGGACAGATGCTCGGCATCGCATCCTCGCTGACATCGAGCAGGTGGACCTCCAGTGTCGACTGCGTCGCCCACAACGCCCGGTCGACCATCGGCAGGGTGGCGATCGCGCCGACCACCGCCTCGCGCTGCTCCTGCGGCGACGCCACGGTCGGCGCCGGGCCGGGGCTGTCGTCGACATTCTCCGTTGCGGCGGTATCGGTCTCCGGCCCGGCGTCGGCGGCGGGTGCCGGCGCATCGGAGGACACCGGCGCGGCCGGTGATGTACCGATGGATGTCGGCGAGCGGTCCGCGATCGCGAAGTACACGGCGATGCCGACCAGGAGCGCCAGCAGCCAGGCCACGGCGATGCGCTGCCGCGCACGCCGTTCGGCGCCGGCGCGGATCGCCGCCAACTGTTCCGGCTTGAGGTCGCGCAGCTCCGGCCACAGGGTGGCGCCGTCGAGCAGCTCGATGTTCCGGTCGGCGGCGGTCTTGCGCGCCTCGTTCGAGATCCGGCCCTGGGTGAACAGGAATCCGCCGCTGGCATTGGCCAGACGGATGTCGTTGGACAGGTCGTTGACGGTGGCGTTGCCGAGCACGAAGGCACTGCCGTGCTTGCACGACAGCAGCCAGCGGCGGCCGTCGCGTTCCAGCGTGTAGTCCTTGTCGCCGGCGGCGATCTCGTGGTCGAACACGCGCTCGAAACCGCGCCGCGACAACGCCTGCAGGACCAGATGGATGAACTCGCGCCAGGAAGTGCCGGCGAGCGCCGCGATGCCGGCGCGGGTTTCGTCCCGCTGCCGCAGGACGCGCTGGATATAGACGGTGGCGATGGTGCCGAGCAGCAGAACGACGACGACGACAACCAGCCACTGCAGCCCTGCGCTCACGAATCGATTTTCCTGTCCGGACGGTGATGGTTTCCGCCTACAGGCGGAAGCGCGTGCAGGATAGTCGGAATCGCGAAACAGGTTAAGGGCGCATGGTCACGGTGCGCCGGAAGACGGCAGGCGCATTTTCCTTCTCCCTTCGGGAGAAGGTGGCCCGAAGGGCCGGATGAGGGTACGGCGAAACGGCAGGAGTCTGAACCATCGCGGCTTCGCCGTACCCTCACCCCAACCCCTCTCCCGAAAGGAGAGGGGCTTCAAAGCGGCTGCCGGAAAGAGCCTGCCCCTGCAAAGGCAAGGGTCAAACCTTTGGCAGTCTCCCGGCAGAGCCGGGAGGTTGTTTCAAAAGAATCAACCTGCAGGTCAACCGGCGGTGGTCTTGCGCACGCGCTTGCGCGGGACTTTCTTCACCGCCGCCTTGGTTGCGGTCTTGCGGGTGGTGGCTTGCTTCGCGGTCTTGCGCGCCGCCGGCGTGCTCGACTGGCGGCGCAGCTCCGTGGTCAGGATCTCGACCCGGCGGGCGAGGTCGGCGAGATCGTCGCGGCTGGGAACGCCGAGCTTGACCAGCGCGCGCTGCACGCGGTCTTCGAACACCTTTTCCAGCCGATCCCAGGTATCCGTGGCGCGGTGGCGCGCCTGGCCGACGCTGCTCTCGACCGCATCGCGCACCACGTCCGCGCGACCGCCGGCGAACTTGCGTGCGTTCTGCTCGACGTTCAGGCCTTCCTTCACCAGGGCCTCGAACAGCTTGGCGCCCTCGGCCTGCGCGCGGCCGAACGCGCCGACCCCGGCCAGCCAGATCTGCTGCGCCGATTCGCTCAGGCCCTTGGACAGGCGTTCGGCCTGCTGCTGCGGGTCCGCGGTCGACGAGCGCCGGGTGCCGGTTTTCTTTGCGGTCTTCTTGAACGTGGCCATGGTCCCTCCGATTTCTGGCAAAGATTAAGGATTGCAGCATCACGGCCGTGTCTAGAGCTTTCACACCACCGGGGATTGTTCGGGGAGGGCCAAGAGCAGTCTGGCCACGGATCTACGCGGATAGAGCGGACAAGGGGGCAAGGCGGATAGGCAGCCGCCGCTCGATGGATCTGCCGGCACACCGGTACTGCCGACCGCCCGCACGTCGGGCACTGCGGAGGTGTTTCAAATATTCCGAATGTCCGGTTTTATTCGCGCCAATCCGCGCAGATCCGCGGCAAAACGCCCTGCCGGCCGCTCACGATCGTCGCGAGCCGGCACGCCGGCGGTTGGTGATCAGGCGTTCGGTGTCGTCGAGTGCACGGCGCAGGCGCGCGGTGGTCTCGGTGCTGCGTGGCGGTGGCGGCCGCAGTCCGTCGAGGAGGGTGCGGTGTTCGTCGGCGAGGATTTCGTCGCGCAGGTCGATGCCGTGCGCCGCCAGCACCGGTCGCAGCTCGCCGGCACGGCGGCGCAGGTCGGCGAGGGTGTTGCGGTAGGCGAGTTCGCAGACGCGCCGCCGCGAGGAGAAGCTGAAGGCGTTGGTGAAGAACAGTTCGCCGTCGGCCTCGTCGGGTTCGAACACCAGCTGGTCGATGTCGGGATACTGGCCCGCGTACTTCGCCATGCCCACCTGCATGCGCGATTGCAGCAACGTGCGGAAGGTCTGCGACAGCACCGCCGGCAATCCGCCTTCGGCCAGGCGCCGCGGATCCGTGCCGGTCGCCAGGTCGCTGTTGTGCAGGGTGTTGTTGAACGGCACCAGCGGGTTGACGCCGAGCAGCAGATCGATGCCGCGCTCGAGCAGCACCGAGGCGTGCATGGTGCGGCGCAGGGCGCCGTCGACGAAATGGCGGCCGCGGATCTCGACCGGGGGATACAGGCCGGGCAGCGCCGCGCTGGCCTGCACCGCGACCGAGATCGGCACGTCGTCCCAGCCGTCGCCGCCGAACAGCACCGGATCGCCGCTGTCGAGGTCGACCGCGACCACGTACAGCTTGCGCTGCAGCTCGCGGAAATCGTTGCTGCGTCCACGCCGCGTCAGCACGCCGCGGAGGAAGCGTTCCAGTTCGCGGTTGTCGAACAGCCCGGTCGGCAGCACGCCGCCGATGCGCGGGATCATGTCCCAGCGCGCGTCACGGGGACCCAGCAGCAGGCCCTGCCACCACTGTATCGTCAGCCGAGGCAGGGCGGCGGCGCGGCGCAGGTATTCGAACAGCGCCGGCCGCAGGAAGATTTCCGGACGGAACCGCACGTCGTCGCTGTCGCCGGTGATGAAGATGCGGCACATCGCCTCGGTGCCGAGACCGTTGGCCAGGCCAGCGGCGAGAAAGGCGCCGCTGCTGACGCCGACATAGCAGTCGACCGCCGTCGGGTCGAAGCCGTCCAGCGCCTCGTCCAGCGCGCGCAGCGCACCGAGCTCGTACATGCCGCCGATCGGGCCGCCGCCTGCGATCGCCAGGCCGATCCTCGCGGCTTGCCGGCGTGACGGACGGGAACGTTGGCGAGCGGAATGCAGGGAGAGCATGCGGTCGGATCCGTGGAGGTCGCGCGAGTGTAGCGGAGCGGCGCGCGGGGTTGCCTCGGCCGCGCCAGGGCAACGATGATGCCGGCATGTCGCATCCCCACGCCGTCGTCCAGCGCCTGTCGCGCCGCGTCGCCTGTCATCAGGCCCTGCACGATCCGGCCATCGAGCCGCGCAACCGGCTGCGCTGGCTCCCGGAGTTGCGGCGTTGGCAGGCAGAACGCCTGCAGCGCAGCTTCGCCCGCTTCCTGAGCGACCCGCGGCGCCGGGCGGCGGCCGAGTTCTTCCTCACCGACGTCTATGGGGATCGCGATTTCGCCCGCCGCGATGCCGACATCGTGCGGGTGATCCCGATGATGCAGAAGCTGCTGCCGACACGGCTGCTCGCCACGATCGCCTCGGCGATCGAGCTGGGCGCGCTCAGCCACGCGCTCGACCTGCGCATGGCCGAAGCCCTGCAGCGCCTGGCGCCCCGGCGCCGCAAGCTGGACCAGGACCTGTACGCGCGGGCTTACCGCGCGGTGGCGTTGCCGCGGCTGCGCGGGCGCCAGATCGCCTTGATCGAGGAGGTCGGCGGCGGGTTCGGCCGCGCCCTGAAGGCACGCGGCGTGGCGGCCCTGCTGGCGTTCTCGCGCGGGCCGGCGCGGCTGGCGGGGCTCGGCGAACTGCAGGGTTTCCTGGAACGCGGCTACGCCGCGTTCGAGCAACTGGGCGATGTCGAGGGGTTCGTTGCCGAGATCGGGAACGACGAGCGCGAAGCCATGCGGCGGTTGTTCGAAGGCCATCCGCAGCCGTTCGCCGCAGACTGAACGATCGCGGTGACCAGACCGTCGACCACGCTGGCGGCTGCTCCGGCGATCAGGCGTCGAACTTCTCGGCCAGCACCCGTCGGATCTCACTTTCGATCGGGCCCTGCATCGCCGACAGCAGGAATCCCAGCTTCGCGGTGACGTGCAGCTCCTCAGGCGCCAGCTCGATGCGGCCGTCCACGCCGGAGCGTTCGAAGTTCAGACAGTCGCCGTCCCACGTGCATGCCATGCCGAAGCGCTCGTCCAGTTTCCGCGCGACCTCCTCGATCGCCTTGCGCGCCTTCGGCATCGGCATCGAGTGGGGATGATGGATATCGATATCGGCCATGGCGGCGGTTCGCGGCGGGGAAAGAGGCATCCATTCTGAAGCGGCCGCGGCCGCGATCCAAGCCCTGGGGGCATGCTAGATTCATGCCGGATGGAATCCCTGAAGCTGCGTTTCACCACCGCCGGCCAGCCCGATCTCCCGCTCGGCATCGGCATGCATGCGATCGGCCGGGCGCCGGGCCGCGACCGCATGGGCGTCGTCGCCGACGGGCAGCAGGCGATCGTCCGCTTTTGCGTCGACCGGCGCGGCGTATGGCTGACCGTATCCGAGGGCGCGCGCGGCGTGCACGTCAACGGACGTGAGATCCGGCGGCTGGCGATGCTGCGCATCGGCGATGCGGTCTACATCGACGGTATCGAGATGCGCCTGGTCGGTGAACGTGCTGCACTGGCCCGTCCCCAACCGGAGCCGGCGGCCGCCGAAGCCGAAGCCGATCCGCGCGTGGTCCTGCGCGGGATCGGCGGCCAGCATCACGGCCGCAGCTTCACCCTCGACCGTCCGCGGCTGGTCGGGCGCGCGCGCGAGGCCGACATCCGCATCGACGACGATGCCTTCGCCGAGCGCCATGCCCGCATCGAACTGGCGGACGGGCGCGTGGTCCTGCGCGACCTCGGCTCGGACGAGGGCAGCCAGGTCAACGGCGAGGCGGTCCGCGACGCCGTGTTGTTGCCGGGCGACCAGGTGGTGTTCGACGCCCACCAGCGTTTCGTGGTCGAGGCACCGATGCGCGCCGACGCCGGGCGCGAGCCCGAAGCGGGTGGCACACTGGAAACACGAACGCTCGCCGAGCAGCTGTCCGACGACGCGTCGCGCGAGGACCGGCGCGCGCCATGGCGGCTGCCCTGGCTGCTGCTGGCGGCATTGGTGCTGGCCGGATTGCTGAGCCTGCTGCTGCTCTACGGTTCGGGCTGAGGGGCTGCCCGGCGCGATGCCCGCCAGCGCCACAGGCGCCAGCCCAGCAGCAGCGCGAGGATGCCGGCATACAGCAGCGGCTCGCGGATATCCGACTTCACGATCCACCAGAAGTGCAGCACCGCCAGCACCGCGACCGCATAGACCAGCTTGTGCAGCCGGCCCCAGTTGCGCGCCAGCCGCCGCATCCAGCCCCTGGTCGAGGTGATCGCCAGCGGCACCAGCAGCAGCCAGGCGGTGAAGCCGACGGTGATGTAGGGACGCTTGACGATCTCCTCGAACAGCATCGTCCAGTAGCCGCGCAGATCCAGCACCAGCCAGGCGGAGAAATGCAGGCTGGCGTAGGCGAATACGTACAGCCCCAGCATGCGGCGGAAGCGGATCAGCAGCGGCTGGCCGGTGATCTGCCGCAGCGGCGTGACCGCCAGGGTGACCAACAGCAGGCGCAGCGCCCAGATGCCGAGGCGGTGTTCGATCTCGGCCACCGGATCCGCGCCCAGCGCATCGATGTCGGCCTCGCTGAACACCTGCCAGAACTGCCAGGACAGGATCGCCAGCGGCGTCAGCGCGAGCGCGTGGACGAAGGTCTTGGTGAGGACAAGGAATGATCTAGGCGGGTTCATGGATGGTCAGCAGAATGACGGGTTTTCAGCCGCGGATCTGTGCAGATGGACGCGGATAAGACCTTAGGTTTTCGACGGAGGACCTATTCCTTGCCGCTTCGATGGTGCTCAATACGCCGTCATCCCGGCGAAAGCCGGGATCCATTTTGACGTTGCAGCGAAAGCAACTGGATCCCGGCTTTCGCCGGGATGACGGCCTATGGGCATCCCGGTGATACCGCCCCCTGCCGTGGTCCACGCCGTCCAATTCAAAACCACTTCTTCAGGTCCATACCCGTGTACATCGACGCGACCTGGTCGGCGTAGCCGTTGAACATCCGCGTCTCGATGCGGTTGGCGAACAGCTTGCCGGCGCTGCCGGCGATGCGGCGTTCGGTCTTCTGGCTCCAGCGCGGATGGTCGACCTGCGGATTGACGTTGGAGAAGAAGCCGTACTCGGACGGCTGCAGGTCGTGCCAGGCGGTCTCGGGCATGCGCTCGACGAAGCGGATCGCGACGATCGACTTGATGCTCTTGAAGCCGTACTTCCACGGCACCACCAGCCGCAGCGGCGCGCCGTTCTGCTGCGGCAACGGCTTGCCGTACAGGCCGGTGGCGAGCAGGGTGAGCGGGTGCATGGCCTCGTCGATGCGCAGGCCCTCGCGGTAGGGCCAGTTGATCGAGCGGTAGCGGATGCCCGGCATCTGCTCGCGGTCGGCGAGCGTGGTGAAGGCGACGAACTTCGCCTTCGAGGTCGGCTCGAAGCGCTTGAGCACCTCGCCCAGCGGCATCCCCAGCCAGGGAATCACCATCGACCAGCCTTCCACGCAGCGCAACCGGTAGGTGCGCTCTTCCGGCGTGAACCCCTTCAACAGGTCCTCCAGCGCGACCATTCCCGGCTTCGCGCATTCGCCGCCAACCTCGACCTGCCACGGCGAGGTGCGCAGCGTCTTCGCGGCGCGCGAGGGGTCCGCCTTGCCGGTGCCGAACTCGTAGAAGTTGTTGTAGCTGGTGACGTCCTCGTAGCGGGTCAATTTCTCGTCGGTGTCGAATCCGGCCCGCACCTGCGCAGGACTGGGCGTCGGGCGCGGCGGTGGCGGCGGTTCGGCCTCGGCGCAGCCGGACAGGCCGAGCACCGGCGCGCCGGCGAAGGCGGCGAGCAGCCGGCGGCGTTCGCGATAGATGGTTTCGTCGGTAACTTCCGACGCGGGGATTCGCAGGGCATCGCGCAATGACATCGGCTGGCTCCGGTGGGGCGCTGTTGGAGATAGATACGCACGACAGGGGCAAAAGGTTACGCCGCAAATGCTTGATGCGCTGCGGCATACTAGCGGCCCCCGTGTCGATCCGAAGCGAAGCCGCCGATGTCGCGTGCCTACAATTTCAGTGCCGGTCCCGCCGCCCTGCCGGAAAGCGTGCTGCGGCAGGCGCAGGAGGAGATGCTCGAGTGGCGGGATTCCGGTGCATCGATCGTCGAACTGAGCCATCGCGGCCCCGAGTTCATGCAGGTCGCGGCCGAGGCCGAGGCCGACCTACGCGCACTGGTCGGCATCCCCGACGACTACGCGGTGCTGTTCGTGGGCGGCGGCGCGACCACGCAGCAGGCGCTGTTGCCGCTGAACTTTGCCGACGCCGGCCAGGCGGCGGACTACGTGGTCACCGGACACTGGGGCAGGACCGCGATCCGGCAGGCTGCACCCTATGTCGACCTGCGCATCGCCGCCAGCGGCGAGAACGACGGCTTCCGCAGCATTCCGGAACGGGGAGCATGGCAGTTGTCGGAAGACGCGGCCTACGTGCACATCACCGCCAACGAGACCATCCACGGGGTCGAGTTCCGCGATGTGCCCGACGTCGGCGACGTGCCGCTGTTCGCCGACTTCAGTTCCAGCATCGCCTCCGAGCCGATCGACGTGACCCGCTACGGCGTGATCTACGCCGGCGCGCAGAAGAACCTCGGGCCAGTCGGCATCGGCGTGACGATCATCCGTCGCGACCTGCTCGAGCGCGTCGGCCAGCCGCGCGCCGACATCTTCGACTACCGCCTGCAGCTGGCCAACGGTTCCATGCTCAACACGCCGCCGAGCTGGAACTGGTACATGCTCGGGCTGACGGTGAAGTGGATGCTGGCCGAGGGCGGCGTGGCGGAATTCGCGCGCCGCAGCGCGGCCAAGTCGACGCTGCTGTACGAGACCATCGACGGCTCCGGCGGCTTCTACCGCAACCAGGTTGACCCGGCCGCGCGCTCGCGCATGAACGTGCCGTTCTTCCTGCACGACGACGCGCTGGACCGGCCTTTCCTGGAAGAGGCGAGGGCCGCCGGCCTGATCTCGCTGAAGGGCCATCGCGTGCTCGGCGGCATGCGCGCGTCGATCTACAACGCGATGCCGGTGGAGGGCGTGCGCGTGCTGGCCGAGTTCATGCAGGAGTTCCGGCAGCGCCATGGATGACGCCTCCACGGGAAACGGGAAGAGGGAACGAAGCATGCATCGAGGGGATCTCTCGTTTGCCGTCATCAAGCTTTCCAACCGTTCCCCGCATCCGACCCATCCACGAGAACAGGCATGACCGCAAAAAAGAAAACCGGTAAGCCGCCGGGCAAGCCCAGCACCGACCTGTCCACGGTGCGCGACCAGATCGACGGCATCGACCGCGAGATCCAGACGCTGATCGCTGAGCGCGCGCTGTGGGCGCACCAGGTCGGCAAGGCCAAGGGCAAGCTCGCGGCGGCGGTCGACTATTACCGCCCCGAGCGCGAGGCGCAGGTGCTGCGACGGGTGGTCGACCGCAACGACGGTCCGCTGTCCGACGAGGTGCTGGTGCGCCTGTTCCGCGAGATCATGTCGGCCTGCCTGGCGCAGCAGGAACCGCTGAAGGTCGGCTACCTCGGGCCGGAAGGCACCTTCTCGCAGCAGGCGGTGCACAAGCATTTCGGCCATTCGGCCAAGGGCCTGCCGCTGGCGAGCATCGAGGAGGTGTTCGACGAGGTCGCCGCCGGCACCGCCGATTTCGGCGTGGTGCCGGTCGAGAATTCGGGGCAGGGCACGATCCAGTCCACGCTCGACCTGTTCCTGACCTCGCCGCTGAAGATCTGCGGCGAGGTCGAGCTGCGCGTGCACCAGTACCTGCTGTCGCGCACCGGGCGCATCGAGGACGTCGAGCGGGTGTATTCGCACGGCCTGTCGCTGGCGCAGTGCAAGTCGTGGCTGCGGCAACACCTGCCGAAGGTGGAGAAGCAGGCGGTGGTGAGCAATGCCGACGCCGCGCGCCGCGCCCGCAACGCCGACGACGCCGCCGCGATCGCCGGCGAGAACGCCGCCCACGTCTACGGTCTGAAAGTGGTGGCCGGGCCGATCGAGGACCGCGACGACAACACCACCCGGTTCCTGGTGCTCGGCCGCGCCTCGTTCCCGCCGTCGGGCCACGATCGCACCTCGCTGATGGTGTTCATCCGCGACCAGCCGGGCGCGCTGTACAAGATCCTCGAGCCGCTGGCGCGCGCCGGCATCAGCATGAACCGGATCGAGTCGCGCCCGGCGCACGGCGCGCTGTGGCAGTACGCGTTCTTCATCGACGTCGCCGGTCACGCCGACGAGTCGCCGCTGGAGGACGCGCTGGGTGAGATCGACGAGTTCGCCGGCGACGTGCGCGTGCTCGGTTCGTATCCGGTGGCGGTGCCTTGAAGGCCGGGATTGGTGATTCGTGATTGGGGATTCGAGATGGGCGATGGCGGCTGTGACGGAGCGTAGACAACCGGAGATGGTGGGTGAAGCGACTTTCGCCGGACTGGCGCAACCGGGCATCCGCGCGTTGAAGGCCTACGATCCGGGTCATGACCTGGTGGCGCTGCGGCGGCGCTTCGGTACGGAGCGGCTGGTCGAGCTCGGCGCCAACGAGAATCCGTACGGGCCCAGCCCTGCGGCACGGCAGGCGGCGCTGGAGGCGCTGGAGACCGCGCACCGTTATCCCGACCCGCTCGGCGGGGGATTGAAACGTGCGCTCGCGGAGCGGCTCGGCGTGGCGCCGGCGCAGCTGCTGCTGGGCAACGGCTCGCACGAGCTGCTGATGCAGTTCGCGCAGGTGTTCGCCGGCCCGGACGCGGCGGTGGCGATGTCGCAGTACGGCTTCGCTGTCTACGCGCTGGCGGCGCAGGCCGCGGGTGCGCCGCTGCAGTTCGCCCCGGCATGGGCGCCCGACGTCGCGATGCCGCGTGGGCATGCGCCGGACGCGCTGGCATCGGTGGTGTCCGCGCGCACGCGGCTGCTGTACCTGGCCAACCCCAATAACCCGACCGGCACCTGGATCGCCGCCGATGCGCTGGCGGCGCTGCTGGCACGGCTGCCGGACGAGGTGATCGTGGTGGTCGACGAGGCCTATGCCGAGTTCGCCGACGCGCCGGACTATCGTTCCGCGCTGTCGCTGCTGCCGCGCCATCGCAACCTGGTCGTCACCCGCACCTTCAGCAAGGCCTATGCGCTGGCCGGGCTGCGGGTCGGCTATGCGGTCGCCGATGCCGGGCTGGTCGCGGTGATGGAGCGATTGCGCGAGAGCTTCAACGCCAACAGCGTGGCGCTGGCCGCGGCGACGGCCGCGCTGGAGGACGAGGCGCATCTGCAGCGGGTGGTCTCTGCGAACGCGCAACAGCGGCCGCTGCTGGCCGAGGCGTTGCGCGCGCGCGGCTGTTTCGTGCATCCCTCGCAAACCAACTTCCTACTGGCGGGCTTCGGAGAAGAAGAAGCGGCAACCGCGGTCGAGGTCGGCCTGCTGCAGCGCGGCGTGGTGGTGCGGCCGATGGCCGGCTACGGCCTGCCGCAGTGCCTGCGCATCACCGTCGGCACTGCCGACGAGAACCGGCGCCTGCTGCAGGCGCTCGACGAAATACTGAAGTGAACATCTTTGGCCATGGATCAACGCGGATGAACGCGAAAAAAAGGACATCGAGCTGCCCCTTGCGCGCTCATCCGCGGCCATCCGCGGCCGAACCGCTTTCGAGGTGCGACAGGTGATGCAACAAGAACGGCAGCAGGGCTGGATCGCCACCCGCGGCAGGCCGCTGCGCGGCGAGCTGACGGTGCCGGGTGATAAATCGGTCTCGCACCGGGCGATCATGCTGGCGTCGCTGGCGGACGGCGTGTCGCGCATCGACGGATTCCTGGAAGGCGAAGACGCGCGTGCCACCGAGGCGATCTTCCGGCAGCTGGGGGTGCGCATCGAGACGCCGGAACCCGGCATGCGGGTCGTGCACGGGGTCGGCATCGATGGGCTGCAGCCTTCGCCGCAGCCGCTGGACTGCGGCAATGCCGGCACCGCGATGCGCTTGCTGGCCGGGCTGCTGGCCGGGCAGCGGTTCGATTCGGTGCTGGTCGGCGATGCTTCGCTGTCGCGGCGGCCGATGCGGCGGGTAACGGAGCCGCTGGCGCAAATGGGCGCGCGCATCGAAACCGCGCCGGACGGCCGTCCGCCTTTAAGAATCCATGCGAGTAATGGGCTGCAAGCCACTGAATTTCATCTTGAAATTGCGAGCGCACAGGTCAAGTCGGCGCTCCTGCTGGCGGGGCTCTACGCCACCGGCGAAACGGTGGTGCGCGAGCCGCAGCCCACCCGCGACTACAGCGAGCGGATGCTGGCGGCGTTCGGCTGGCCGATCGCGTTCTCGCCGGGCATCGCGCGGCTGTCCGGCGGCCACCGCCTGCGCGCCACCGATGTTTCGGTGCCGGCGGACTTCTCGTCGGCGGCATTCTTCCTGGTCGCGGCGACCCTAGTCCCGGAATCGGAGCTTTGCCTGCGCCGGGTCGGCATGAACCCGCGCCGCATCGGCTTGCTGCACGTGCTGCGGGCGATGGGCGCGGACATCGTCGAAGAGAATGCGGGCGAGCAGGGCGGCGAGCCGGTCGCCGACCTGCGGGTGCGCTCGGCGCCGCTGCGCGGCATCGCCGTGCCGCGCGAGTACGTGGCGGACATGATCGACGAGTTTCCGGCGCTGTTCGTGGCGGCCGCCTGCGCGGAAGGCACGACCACCGTGCGCGGCGCGGCCGAGCTGCGGGTCAAGGAATCGGATCGCATCGCCACCGTGGCGACCGGCTTGCGCGCGCTCGGTATCCGCGTCGACGAGACCCCGGACGGCGCCACCATCCAAGGCGGCCGGCTACGGGGCGGGGCGGTCGGCAGCCACGGTGATCATCGCGTGGCGATGGCGTTCGCGGTCGCGGCGCAATGCGCGGCGGATGCGGTGACGATCGACGACGTCGCCAACGTGGCCACCTCGTTCCCCGGCTTCGACACGCTGGCGCGCGAAGCGGGCTTTGGACTGCAAGAGACCAGCCCCTCTCTTCCGTAGGAGCGCGCCATGCGCGCTCCTACGGCGGGGGCGGCGAGCGTCGCTACTGCGTGTCCATCCGGAAATCGACCGGTACCTCCACCGTCGAAGCCACGGCCTGGCCGTTCTCCATCGCGGGATTGAATCTCCATTTGCGCACCGCCTCGCGCGCGGCACGGTCGAGGTCGCGCGAGCGGCTGCTGCGGGCGACATCGACCTCGGTGGGATTGCCCTGGGCGTCGACCTGCACGCGCAGCAGCACCGTCCCTTCCTCCTGCGCACGCAACGCGGTCGGCGGGTAGGTCGGCTCGACGCGCTCGATCGGGTCGGCCGGCCGCACGGCGGGTTCGGTGGTGCCGGCGCTGGGTTCGGGTGCGGTCGCCGCCGGCGCCTCGCGCTCGGTGGCGGGTGGCGGCGGCGTGCCGTCGCCGATGTCGGCGGGCTCGCCGATCGGCGTTTCCGGCTCGACCGGCGTGTCCGGCGTGCCGCGTTGCGCATAGAAATACCAGCCGATCGCGATCAGCGCGATCAGTACCAGGATCCAGATCAGTGGACCGGAAGACTTGCGCGGCTCCTCGGGCGGAGGCGGAGGCGGAGGCGGCGGCGGCGGCGGGGAAGACTGGTTCGGGCGGTTCATCGGATCGGACATCGTCGTACCCCTGTTCAGGATGGCGCCATGAGCGTTCCACAGCGCTTGTGGCGACCGCGTCACGATGGCGTTGACGCACGCTTAACGCATGCCGCCGCCACGGTCGGCGGTCAATCGAGGCGTGGCTGGCCCGTACCCGCCGGTTTCCGCGAGCGCGCCGAGATCCGCGGGTCGGAACACTTCCAGCAAGCCGGGCACGGATCCTCGCCCCGTCCCACATCGGACCGATCGGTCGGTCGTCAGCGTGCCGGGTTGAAGACGATCGGCACCTGAACCATGCCGGGCACCGGCTGCCCGTCGCGCAATGCGGGCTGGAACCGCCAGCGGCGCACCGCGGCGACGGCGGCGCGATCGAGCGCACGCGAGTTGCTGCCGCGGACGACTTCCACGGCCTGGGCGCTGCCGTCGGCGCCGACCCGTACCTGCAGGACCACTTCGCCCGAGTCACCGCGCCTGAGCGCCGAGGAGGGATAGCGCGGCGCCGGCGTCTCCACCGCTACGGGCGCACGCGTCGCGGCCGCCGCCGTGGCGGATGCCTCGTTTTCCACGAACCCGGGCCCGTCCCTCGACGGCTCCGGCTCGGGCGCCTGCTCGACCCATTGCGGCTGCGCGTCCGGATCCGGCTCCTCCATGCCGCTCGCACCGCCGGGGTCGGCCGGATCGGCCGGTTGCGGTGTCGGAAGCCCGCTCGCAGTCGTGTCCGCGGCCTCCGCGGGCGTGGTGACGGCGGCGGGCGCGGCCGTGCGCTCGCCGCGCTGTCCGAACCACAGCAGGCCCGACAGCAGCAGGCCGGCGGTGAAGGCGGCGGCAATGATCAACCAGGCGCGCGCGGGCAACAGGAAGCGGGGGCCGCGCCGGGGACGCCGGTCGGGATCGGGAGAAGACATCCTGCGCACCGATGGGGAGAGCCGTGAAGCATTCTGGCACAGCGGCGCGGACGCGACGGCGGCATCGAAGGCGCTCTCGGGCGATAATCGCGCGCTCCGTTCATCACGCGAACTCCTCATGCTCGATCCCAACCTGCTGCGCAACGATCCCGATGCACTTGCCCGTCGCCTGCGCGAGTCGCGCGGTTTCGTGCTCGACGCGGACGCGCTGCAGGCGCTCGAGCGCGAGCGCAAGCAGCTGCAGGTCCGCACCCAGGAGCTGCAGAACCTGCGCAACACCCGCAGCAAGGCGATCGGCCAGGCCAAGGCCAAGGGCGAGGACATCGCGCCGCTGCTGGCGGAGGTGGCCGGCTTCGGCGAGGAACTGAAGGCCAGCGAGGAGCGGCTGGATGCGCTCAGGCGCGAGCTCGACGCGATCGCGCTCGGGATGCCCAATCTGCCGGACGACAACGTGCCGGCCGGCGCGGACGAGAACGACAACGTCGAGCAGAAGCGCTGGGGCACGCCGCGTGATTTCGCCGCGGAAGGCTTCGCACCGAAGGATCACGTCGAGCTCGGCACGCGCGACGGTTGGCTCGACGGCGACGCCGCGGCCAAGCTGTCCGGCGCCCGCTTCACCGTGTTGCGCGGCCCACTGGCGCGCCTGCATCGTGCGCTGGCGCAGTTCATGCTGGACCTGCACGTCGGCGAGCACGGCTACCAGGAGACCAACGTCCCGCTGCTGGTCAACGCCGAGGCGATGACGGGCACCGGCCAGCTGCCGAAGTTCGAGGAGGACCTGTTCGCCACCGCGGTGGGAGACAGCAGGCGCTACCTGATTCCCACCGCCGAAGTCCCGCTGACCAACCTCGTCCGCGACGAGATCGTGGACGCCGAGCGCCTGCCGCTGCGCATGACCGCGCACTCGATGTGCTTCCGCGCCGAGGCCGGCAGCCACGGTCGCGACACCCGCGGCATGATCCGCCAGCACCAGTTCGAGAAGGTCGAACTGGTCGCGGCGACCCGCCCGGACGACAGCGATGCCGAGCACGAGCGCATGACCCGCTGCGCCGAGGTCGTGCTGGAGAAGCTGGGTCTGCCCTATCGCAAGGTGCTGCTGTGCAGCGGCGACATGGGCTTCGCCGCGCGCAGGACCTACGATCTGGAGGTGTGGCTGCCGTCGCAGGACGGCTATCGCGAAATCTCCTCCGTTTCCAACTGCGGTGATTTCCAGGCCCGTCGCATGCAGGCGCGCTGGCGCAATCCCGACAGCGGCAGGCCGGAACTGCTGCACACCCTCAACGGCTCGGGCGTGGCGGTCGGCCGCGCGCTGATCGCGGTGATGGAGAACTACCAGCAGGCCGACGGCGGCATCGGAATCCCGGAAGCGCTGCGGCCGTACATGGGCGGCGCCGAACGCATCGCCTGAACCCGCCGAACGTACGACCCCGTGCACGACCCCTTGTAGGAGGGGCTTCAGCCCCGACCGCGCCAGGCAGTCCTATCGGCGGCGACCGCGGTGAACCTGCCACCGCGTGCGGAGGGCAGAAACGGTAGAACGCATCTGCATCAGACCGCGCGCGCGGTCGGGGCTGAAGCCCCTCCTACAGGGGCGGCAGCTCGCGGCTCAGGCCGCCAGCCGCAGCGGGGCAGGTGTCGGGATGGATGCGCGCGCCGCGGCCAACGCCTGCTCGCGATGCTGCGCGGACAGCGCCACGCCCTCGGCGCGGACGAAATGGATGTCGTTGATGCCCAGGAAACCGAACACGAGGCGCAGGTACGGCTCGATGAAGTCGCTGGGCGCACCGGCATGCTGACCGCCGCTGCCAACCGCGACGATCACGCGCTTGCCGCCCGCCAGGCCTTCCGGCCCCTCGGAGGTGTAGCGGAAGGTCTTGCCGGCGACCGCGATCCGGTCGATCCAGGCCTTCAGCGTGGACGGAATACCGAAGTTGTACATCGGCGCTCCCAGTACGATCACGTCGGCATCGAGGAACTCCTGCAGGGCGTTTTCGGCTTCCGCCGCGGCCGCGGAGTCCTTGCCCGCCAGCGCGGCGCCGTGCAGGTGCGCGATCGGTGCGGCGTCGAGATCACGGTAGACGACGCGGGTGCTCTCGGGGCAATCGTGCCAGGGCGCGACGATGGCGGCGGTGAGGGCGCGGGTGATCGAGCCGGCCCCGGAGACGCTGGAATCGATATGCAGCAGGTTCATGGCATCTTTCCTTTCAGGTGAGCGGCGACGCCGCGACACGGCCAATCTAGGTCGTTGCCGAGGTGGGATAAACATGCTTTAATGCCACGCATCGTTCTATTCATGGGAAACGGTCATGCAGGACCTCAACGATCTCTACTATTTCGCCGTGGTCGTCGAACACGGTGGTTTCGCGGCGGCGGAGCGGGCGTTGGGCATTCCCAAGTCGCGCCTGAGCCGGCGCATCAGCCAGCTCGAGAACGACCTCGGGGTACGCCTGCTGCAGCGTTCCACGCGCCGCTTCGCCGTCACCGACGTCGGCCAGAGCGTCTACCGGCACGCGCAGTCGATGCTGGCCGAGGCCTCGGCGGCACGCGAGGTGGTCGATCGCCTCAGCGCCGAGCCGCGCGGCGTGGTGCGGGTCAGCGTGCCGGTCGGCATCGCCCAGCAGTCGATGCCCAAGCTGCTGCCGGACTTCCTGGCCAAGTACCCGCAGGTGCGGGTGCAGATGCACGTCAGCAACCGTCGCGTCGACGTCATCAACGAAGGCTTCGACGTCGCCATCCGGGTGCGCTCGAAGCTCGACGACGACGGCAGCCTGATCATGCGCAGCTTCGGCCAGATCCAGGAGCTGCTGGTCGCCAGCCCGAAGTACCTCGACCGCGCCGGCCGCCCGCGCACGCCGGACGAGCTGAAGGACCACACCACCATGACCATGGGCGAGGACGAGGTGCGGCAGCGCTGGGACCTGCAGGGCAGCGACGGCCAGGTCAGCCGGGTCGAGCTCAAGCCGCGCGTGGCCGGGTTCGACTTCCCGATGCTGATGGCGCTGGCACGGCAGGGCCTGGGCATCACCATGCTGCCGGAAACCCTGTGCGCGGACGCGGTGCGCAGCGGCGAGTTCGAGGTGGTGCTGCCGGACTGGCGCCTGCCGCAGGGCATCGCCCACGCGGTGTTCGCCTCGCGCCGCGGGCTGTTGCCGGCGGTGCGGGTGTTCATCGATCATCTCGCCGAGGCGCTGCCGCCGTTGATCGAGGAGTCCAGCCTCAACTGCAAGCACTGCGGCAAGACTCCGGAGATCGAGCAGAGCAAGCTGGCCGCGCGGCAGCGCGAAGAGGCGCCGGCGGAAACCTCACATGCGACAATCCGCTGACGCTGGCGGGCTTGTTCCGCGCATCCGGATCCGGAGAGATGGCCGAGCGGTTTAAGGCACCGGTCTTGAAAACCGGCGTGGCAGCGATGCCACCGTGGGTTCGAATCCCACTCTCTCCGCCACACCCGCAAGCGCCCCGCGAGGGGCGTTTTGCCTATAACGCGAGACTCGTCCTGGGCGCGAATCCCCACGGAGGAGGGTGGAGAAGAGCCTTTGCCGCGGATTGCACGGATGAACGCGGACAAGGCAAATCGAAGATGACGTTGAGCAATGTCGAACGTCCTCTCCCCTGCACGTGGTGGAGAGCGATTGGCGCAGTTCGATCCCTATCGCCGGTTGGGGATCTATCCGCGTTGACCGTCTCGAAAACGCACCTCAGTCGGCACGCGGCATCGCCGCGTCCCAGCGCCGCAGCGCGTCTTCGACCACATCGACTCCACGCGCCACGGCGACCGCGTCGATCTGTTCGACGGTGTCGGCGGGGGAGTGGATGACCTGCATCACCTTGGGCAGGGGGTCGGGACGCTGGCCGTCGTACATGGCGAGGATCGACGGGATCTCGTCGCCGCCAACCAGCGAGTAGGACACCGCCGGCCAGCCGGCGTCGAGGAAGGCACGGTGGTCGGTCGGCGGGTATTGCTCGCCCGGGGCGAATCCGGTTCCGGCGGCCGCGGCCGCGGCGGCGCTGTCGGCGACCAGGCGGTGGGCCGGGTCCGGCGTCATCATCCACAGCGTGTCGCCCCAGCCGAAGACGTCGAAGTTGACGTAGAGCGCAGGGCGTTCGCCGCCTTCGGCGACGTAGGCCTTGGAGCCGAGCAGGCCTGCTTCCTCCAGGTCCCAGAAGGCAACCGCGACGCGATGATGCGCGAGCGGGCGGTCGTGCAGGCGTTGTGCAAGCGCCAGGACGACCGCCGCGCCGGAGGCGTTGTCGGTGGCGCCGTCGCCCTGGTCGACGCGGTCGGCATGTGCGCCGAGCAGCAGCAAGGGCGCGTCGTCCTTGCCGCTCACGATGGCGGTCAGGTTGGTTCCGGAGCGATCGCCGCTGTCGAAGGCGGTGTCCGCCGGTGCCAAGCCGATCGCCTGCATGCGCTGCCGGATCGCGCCCAGACGGGCGACGTTGTCGCCGGCGCTCGCGATCGCGGCGACGTCCGCACGCCAGCTGTCGCCGGCGCCCGGTGCGGTGACCGTCGCGGCCGGTTGCCGGCTCCCGTCGTCGGTGGCGGAGCGGTCGCATGCGATCAGCAGCGCGAGGGCGGCGAGGGCGGCGGCGAGGTGGCGGTACGGGTCGCGCATGTTCGGATGTCCCCGGTGCAGGATGTGCAGGAAGTCGCCAGTCTGCACGATCGCGACGTGCGCCGCGATGGCCGAATGATGCGATCATTCGCGCATGCACGCACCGCACCTGCCGCCGCCCGCCACGCTGCGACGACTGCTCGGTCTGGGCATCGTGGTGCTGGGTCTGTTCGCGATGCTGCAGTCGTTCTGGCGGATGTTGCAGTCGCAGTACCCGGAGCCGGTATTCGAGGCGTTCCTGGCAGGTTCGATGGCGGCGGTCGCGACCGCGCTGGGCACGCTGCCGGTGTGGTTTTCGCAGCGCCTGTCCGACCGTGTGCTCGACAGCCTGTTCGGCTTCGGCGCCGGGGTGATGCTGGCGGCGGTGTCGTTCTCGTTGATCGTGCCGGGCATCGAGGTCGCGCGGGCCGAAGGCACCGGTCCCTGGGGCGCGGGCGCGATCGTCGGGGGCGGGATACTGCTCGGTGCCGCGGTGCTCCTGCTGGTCGAGCGCTGGGTGCCGCACGAGCATTTCATCAAGGGCGTCGAAGGCCAGCGCGCGCAGACGTTGCGCCGCAGCTGGCTGTTCGTGTTCGCGATCGTGCTGCACAACATTCCGGAAGGTTTGGCGATCGGCGTCGCCTATGCCGGATCGCACGCGGCCAACGCCAGCACGCTGGCGACCGGCATCGCGATCCAGGACATCCCGGAAGGCCTGGTGGTGGCGGTGGCGCTGATCGCCGCCGGATACCGCCGCGCCACCGCGATCACCATCGGCATGCTGTCGGGCATCGTCGAGCCCATGGCGGCGGTGTTCGCGGCGATGGTGATCGGCGTTTCCAAGCTGCTGCTGCCCTGGGGGCTCGCGTTCGCGGCGGGCGCAATGCTGTTCGTCATCAGCCACGAGATCATTCCCGAATCGCACCGCAAGGGTCATGAGGCTTCCGCCACCGGCGGCCTGATGCTTGGGTTCGTGCTGATGCTGCTGCTGGATACCGCACTGGTCTGAATGGGCGTGCGATACCACCCGGGGCGATGCCCTGGCACGCGCACGCTTGCGGGCGGGCGGCGCTGGCGCTAGCCTGCGATAGGGGATACCAGATCAAGGGGCAGGGACAAGGATGACCATCCGTATTTACATCGTGGACGACCATGCGCTCGTGCGTACGGGAATGCGCATGATTCTGGCAGGCGAATCCGACATCGAAGTGGTCGGCGAGGCCGAAAACGGCGAGACGGCACTGCCCGAGATCCGCAGGCTCAAGCCGGATGTGGTGCTGTGCGATCTGCACCTGCCCGGCGTCAGCGGACTCGAGGTGACCGAGCGCATCGTCAAGGGCGATTACGGCCCACGCGTGATCGTGGTGTCGGTGCTCGAGGACGGGCCGATGCCCAAGCGTCTGATCGAGGCCGGTGCGTCAGGCTATGTCGGCAAGGGCGGCGATGCCGGCGAACTGCTGCGCGCGGTGCGCTCGGTGTCGGCGGGCAAGCGCTACCTGTCCAGCAGCATCGCGCAGAACCTGGCGCTGTCGGGGCTCGACGGCGTCGAAAGTCCGTTCGACATGCTGTCGGCGCGCGAGCTCGAGATCGCCATGCTGCTGATGCAGGGATTGCGGCAGGAGCAGATCGCCAAGCGGCTCAGCGTGAGCGCGAAGACGATCAACACGCACAAGACGCGCATGTTCGACAAGTTGCAGATCAGCGATACGATCGCGCTGGCGCGGCTGGCCAGTCAGTACGGATTGAGCGATCCCGCGCAGACGCTGTAGGCGCCTGCGCGGGACCTGTTGCCGTCAAGCGCTACGGAAGCGTTCGTCGCGGTCGTGGCTGGTTTCTTCCGCGGTTTCGTCTTCGTCGGACGTCTTCTCTTCCTGTCCGGCGCCTTCGGTGAGGGCGTTGGCGGCGGTTTCGGCCGGTTCCGCTGCGACACCGTCGAACAGTCCGGGCGTGCGCGCCGGCTCCGGCGATGCCGCCGGTTCGGCACTTTCCGCGGCCCGATCGGCCGGGGCCGAAGTCACGGGTGCCGAGTGTTCGGTCGCGGGGGCGGCGGATCGCGGCGCCTCGGCCATCGCATCCGGTGTCGGCGGTGCCGATTCGGTGACCTCCGGCGGCGCGGCAGGCGCGGGCGTCGGTGTCGGTGAAGCGGTGACCGGCGGTGCAGCAGAGGCGGTTGCCTCGGCAGCGGATTCGGTCGTTTCCGGTGTCGCCTCGGCAGAGGGCGCTTCGCGGTCTTCGATGGCCGCCGGAGCGCTCATGACCGATGCGGACTGCCCGCCCTGCGCGTTGTCGGATGCAGGAGGAGCCGTGGGCGCGCTCGTGGTGGGCGTGGTTTCCGGAGTGGTGTCCGGCGAGGGTGCGGCTTCCGGCTCCACGACGGAACCCGCGACCGCGGCGACGCTCGGCGCGGCGTCAGGCTTGCGCGCCGACGGCGGCCTGGACTTCGGCATGTCGTCGAAATCGAATTCCGGCTGGCTGTCGTCGACCTCCGCCACCGGCTCCGAGCCGGCCTCGTCGATGTCGGCCGCAGCCGAATCGGTATCGCCGCCGCCACGACGACGGCGACGACCGCCGCGACGTCCGCGACGACGACGGCCACCGGCTTCGCCGCCGGACTGGGTGCCTTCCTCGCCGGGCGCGGTGCCGGCGATCGCCTTGTCCTCGGACCCGGCGTCTTCCTGCGCGGCGGGTGCCGCGGCCGGCGGAACCTCGTCACGAATCGCTTCGGAAGGCGCAGACGGCTTCGCCGCGGTCGTGGCGGCGGTCTCCTCGCGCTCCTTGCGGGCCGGCTCGACCGCGGCGTCTTCGGCTGCCGCGGCATCGCGGCGCGATTCACCGCGGCCCTGTCCCTTGCGCCTGGGCTGCCGCGGCGCCTTCGGCTCCTGCTTCTGCGGCGCGACCTGGCCCTTGTCGGCCTGCTGGTCGGCCTCCGGCTTCTCCTCGCGCGCCTGCTTGGCGTCCTGCTTCTGGCCCCGCCGCGGCTCTTCGCGGCGCTTGCCGTCGCGGCCCTGTCGACCGCCGCCGCGGCGTTGCCCGGAACGCTCGCCGCGCTCGGCTTGATCGCCGCGGGTGCCACGCGAAGACGATCGCTGCGGCGTCGGCGTGGCCGTTTCAGTGGCCGGTGGTGCTGCGAAAACACGCTTGAGCCAAGCCATGAATCCGCCGCTCGCGGGGACCGCGGCCGGTGCCGGCGGCGCAGCCGCGATCGGTGCCGGTTCCTCGCGCGGTTCGCGAATCGGAGCGGGCTGGGCCGGCTGCACGTTGGTCACCGCGGCGGGTGGCGGCACGTTGAGGTTGGATTTGCTCAGCGCAATCGTCGCCAGCCTGCGCGGCGTGCCGCGCTGGTAGCTGGGCTTGCTGGTTTCCTCGCCGAGCTCGTTCTCGCGGATACGGGTGACTTCGTAGTGCGGGGTCTGCAGCTGGTCGTCGGCGACGATCACGATCGGCGCGTCGTGGCGGCCTTCGATCTCGGCCAGTGCGCGGCGCTTTTCGTTGAGCAGGTAGTTGGCGATCTCGGTCGGCGCCTGCACCAGCACCTGGCCGGTGTTGTCCTTCATCGCGTGCTCCTCGGCCACGCGCAGGATCGATAGCGACAGCGACTCGATGCTGCGCATGCGGCCGTGGCCTTCGCAGCGCGGGCAGACGATCTGGCTGGATTCGCCCAGGCTGGCGCGCAGGCGCTGCCGCGACATTTCCATCAGGCCGAACTTGGAGATCCGACCCAGCTGCACGCGTGCGCGGTCTTGCTTGAGCGCGTTCTGCAGCCGGTTCTCGACCTCGCGCTGGTGCTTGTTCGACGACATGTCGATGAAGTCGATCACCACCAGCCCGCCGAGGTCGCGCAGGCGCAGCTGGCGGGCCACCTCGTCGGCGGCCTCGAGGTTGGTGTGGAACGCGGTCTCCTCGATGTCGCCGCCCTTGGTGGCGCGCGCCGAGTTGACGTCGACCGCGGTCAGCGCCTCGGTCTGGTCGATCACCAGTGCGCCGCCGGACGGCAGGCGGATAGTGCGCTCGTAGGCGTTCTCGATCTGCGACTCGATCTGGAAACGGTTGAACAGCGGGACGTCGTCGGTGTAGTGCTTGAGCTTGCGCAGGTTGTGCGGCATCACCTGCTCGACGAACTCGCGCGCCTCGTCATACATCTTGTCGTCGTCGACCAGGATCTCGCCGATGTCGGCGCGCATGTAGTCGCGCAGGGCGCGGGTGATCAGGCGCGACTCCTGGTAGATCAGGAACGGCGACGGCCTGCCCAGCGCCGCCTCGGCGATCGCGCGCCAGATGCTGAGCAGGTAGTCCAGGTCCCACTGCAGCTCCTCGGCATCGCGGCCGACGCCGGCGGTGCGGATGATCACCCCCATCTCGTCGGGGATGTTCAGCTTGTCCATCGCCTCCTTGAGCGCGGCGCGGTCATCGCCCTCGATCCGGCGCGAGACGCCGCCGGCGGTGGGCGAGTTCGGCATCAGCACCATGTAGCGGCCGGCCAGCGAGATGAACGTGGTCAGGGCGGCGCCCTTGTTGCCGCGCTCTTCCTTCTCGACCTGGACCACGACCTCCTGGCCCTCGCGCAGCAGCTCCTTGATCCCGGCGTTGCGGTGATCGGCGCCGGCCTGGTAGTAGTCGCGGGAGATTTCCTTCAGCGGCAGGAAGCCGTGGCGCTCGGCGCCGTACTCGACGAAGGCCGCTTCCAGCGAAGGCTCGAGCCGGGTGATGCGGCCCTTGTAGATGTTGGACTTCTTCTGTTCCTGCGACGGTTGCTCGATATCGATGTCGTAGAGCGTCTGGCCGTCGACGATGGCGACGCGCAGTTCTTCTGCCTGCGTCGCATTGATCAGCATGCGTTTCATGATGCGTTCCTCGCGCGCTGCTACCGCGCGGAACGCCGTGGGCGTTTCGCCTCTGGAGACTGCCAACTGCGCCAGCGGACCCTCGCGGATCCTCGGCGGGGCGATGGACCGCCCCGCGCCGCGGCGCGGCTTCAGGTTTTCCAGCGCTGCAACACCACGGCATGCCGCGGGAGCGCTTCTGTTCTCAGTTCAATCTGTTGCAGGGCCGGCGGCGGCTTTCGGCTTTGGCGTGAGCGCCGCGCGGGACATGTTCAACTCCGGACCCAAAGGGACCGGGCGATGGCCGGGACTGCCGCTGAGCCGCTAACATGTCCACCCCGGGGGTGGTGGCCGCGCACTGCATCGGGATCGCGGGAGGTGGGCTTTCGGCCCGGTTTGTCCGGTTGCATGCCGCCAGAGCGGCGTGCGGGACAACTCCCTGCGAAATCAGACCCTTATCTCGCGCGGTGAGTGTAGCAGATCAAAACCGCCCATGACCCATTCAGACTCCCCGGCGCCTCCGTCCGGCGGTGCCCGCACCGTGCAGGTGCCGGCCGACCGCGCCGGCCAGCGGCTCGACAACTTCCTGCTCGGCCAGCTCAAGGGGGCGCCGCGCAGCCTGGTGTACAAGCTGGTCCGTTCCGGCCAGGTGCGGGTCAACGGCGGCCGCGCCAAGGCCGAGCGCAAGCTCGAGGACGGCGACGCGGTCCGCATTCCGCCGGTGCGCCTGGAGGATCCGGCGCAGCGGGGCAGCCCGGCGAAGGGCCTGCTGGCCGCGGTCGACGCCGCGGTCGTATTCGAGGATGCGCGCCTGCTGGCGCTGAACAAGCCGATCGGGCTGGCGAGCCATGGTGGCAGCGGGATCAGTTTCGGTGCCATCGAGACCCTGCGCGCGTTGCGGCCCGACGCGACCCTGGAACTGGTGCATCGTCTCGATCGCGACACCTCCGGGCTGCTGCTGGTGGCGAAGAAGCGCTCCGCGCTGACCGAGCTGCAGGCGCTGATGCGGGCCGACGCCGGCATCGCCAAGCGCTATCTGGCGCTGCTGGTCGGGCGCATGCCCGACGGCGTGATGAGCGTCGACGCACCGCTGCACGTCGGCCTGCGCCAGGGCGGCGAACGCCATGTGCAGGTCAACCCCGCCGGCAAGCCCTCGCTGAGCCATTTCAAGGTGCTCGAGCGCCGTGGCGGCCATTCCTGGTGCGAGGTCCGGATCGCCACCGGACGCACCCACCAGATCCGCGCCCATGCACAGCACATCGGCCATCCGGTCGCCGGCGACGACAAGTACGGCGACGCCGAGGTCAACCGCCGCCTGCGCGAACGGGCCGGAATGAGGCGGATGTGCCTGCACGCGGCGTCGCTCGAGTTCGCGCTCGACCAGGGACGTGCGCCGTACATGCTGCATGCGCCGCTGCCGCCGGACCTCACGGCCGTGCTCGACGCGCTCACCTAGGCCCACCCCGCGGCTCATCTTCTGTAGGAGGGGTTTCAGCCCCGACCGCGCGCGGTCTGACGGTAGATGCTCTCTGCCGCTGTTTGCCTTCGCAACGCGCGGCGGCGCGTTCATCGTGATCGCCGCCGATAGGGTTGCCTGGCGCGGTCGGGGCTGAAGCCCCTCCTACACGAGCATCGCCAGGGGCATGGGATGCCGTCAGCGCAGCAATGCGTCGGCCTTGGCCGCGCAGATGAAGTCGTTCTCGGACAGGCCGCCGACGTCGTGGGTGGAGTAGCGCACCACGCAGCGGTCGTAGTGCACGCCGAGATCGGGGTGATGATCCTCGCGGTGCGCGATCCAGGCCAGCGCGTTCACGAACGCCAGGGTGCGGTGGTAGTCGTCGAAGCGGAAGGTGCGGGTCAGCGCACGCCCGTCCTCGGCCAGGTCCCATTCCGGCAGCTCCGGCAGCAGCTCACGGATGCGGGCCTCGTTGAGCCGGTGTTCGCTGCCTTTGCGCGGCACGCAGCGGGCCTGGTCGAGGGGAACGAGGTCGGACATGGGCGGTTTCCTGGCAGAACGTCAGTCGAACGGCGGGCATTCTCGCGCCGCCGGCGTTCGAAAAGCGTGAGGCGGGACGGCTAGAATACGGGAATGATAGAGATCTCAGACAATGCGCAGACCCACTTCCGCAAGCTGATCGAGCGCGAGGCGCTGCCCGGCCTCGGCGTGCGGCTGGCGGCGATCCACCCCGGCACCGCACGCGCCGACGTGCGCCTCGAGTTCGCCGAGCCCGGCGAGCTGCAGGGCGACGAGTGGGCGATCGATTGCGAGGGCTTCACCCTGTGGCTGGACGCGGACAGCGTGAAGTTCCTCGACGGCGCGCAGATCGACTACACCACGCAGGCCACCGGCGGGCAGCTGCAGATCCGCGCGCCGAAGATCAAGGGCGAGACGCCGGACGCGTCGGCGTCGCTGGTCGAGCGGGTGCGTTGGCTGGTGGAATTCGAGATCAACCCGCAACTGGCACAGCACAGCGGCCACGTGTCGGTGGTCGAGGTCACCGCGGAGGGCGTGGTGGTGTTGCGCTTCGGCGGCGGCTGCCACGGCTGCGGACTGGCCGACGTGACCCTCAAGCAGGGGATCGAGAAGACGCTGATGGAGAAGGTGCCCGGCGTGACCGCGGTGCGCGACGTGACCGACCACGACACCGGTACCGCGCCCTACGTTCCGCGCGACGCGGCCTGAGCGGACACCGGCGCGAGTGTTCACCTCCGCCGACCTGATCGAAGCGCTGCGCCGGCGCATGCGCCGCTCGATCAGGCCGCTGCCGCCGAGCGGCGAGTTCCCGTCGGCCTGGCAGGCCTGGTTCCAATCGATGCGTGCCGGAGCCGGCGCGGTGACCGGCGCGCCCGCCGCGGCGATCGTTGCGATCATGGTGCAGCGCGAACCGGCGGCGCCGGCGGCGTGGGTGCAGTTGAACCGCTGGCAGGCGTTCACCGCGTTGTGGCGCCAGCAGTGGCATCCGGCCAGCGAGGACGAGCGCTGGCTGCGGGTCTCGGCGACGGTGCTCAGCCTGGTGTTCCATATCGTGTTCGTGGTGCTGCTGGTGTGGCTGATGCACGCACGCTTCATGCTGATGCCCCAGCCGGCGCAGCGCGGCGAGCATGTGGTGGAGGTGGAATTCATCGGCGAGGGCACGCCGGAGGAGGAGGGCGGCGGTCCGCCGCAGAGCGCGCTGGTCGTGGAGGAGACGGCGCCCACCGCAGCGGCCGCGCCGGTCGAACCGCCGCGGCCGTCGTCGGAGCCGTTGCTGCCGCCGCCATCGGTGACGCGCCCGGAACCGACACCGCCACTGCCTTCGCCGCCGCCGGTCGAACAGCCGCTGACGGTCACCGAGACCCCGCAGCCGGACACGCGCTTCGTGGTACCGCCGCCACGTGCGCCGGAACTGGCGCAACCGCAGATCGAGATGCCGGAGGTGCCGCCGGTGCGCAGCCGCGACATCGAGGTGGTGGAGGTCCCGGACCTGCCGACGCCACGCACGCGCGCGCTGCCGCAGGCGCAAGTCGAGGTGCCCGATCTCGAGCAACCACCGATCGACGTGGTCGAGCGCGAGATCGCCACGCCGCTGCCGCGCGTGCGCACGCCGGAACTGGAGGCGCCGGTGGTCGTGGCGCCGGACCTGCAGCGCGAATCGCCGCAGATCCGCACGCGCGAGATTCCGCTGCGCTCCGCAGCGGACGAGCGCGCAGCCGAGGCGGCGGCGCAGTCCGCGGCCACCGCCGCACAACGTGCCGAGGAGGGCTCGACGCCGTCCCCGTCCACCGCGTCCGAGACCGCCAGCGGCACCCGACCGGCGGCACCCGCGGCGGGCAGCGGCGTGGCGCAGACGCCGGCGCCGGGGGCGTGGCAGACCCCGCAGCGCGGCGACGACTGGGGCGATTCCGCGCGCGAGCAGGCGGGCGGACAGCAAGGCACCTCCAGCCTGTTCAATCCCGACGGCAGCCCGCGACTGGCGGACGGGACGGCGCCGGTGGGCGGCGGGTTGCCGCCGGGCACGATCACCGAGGATTACGAGAAGATCGACCGCATGGGCACCTGGCTCAGGCGCCCGCCGACCGACTACGAGCCGACCAGCTTCGATCGCTTCTGGGTGCCGAACGAAACGCTGCTCGAGGAATGGGTCCGGCGCAGCATCCAGACCGTGCTGATCCCGATCCCGGGCACCAGCAAGAGCATCCGCTGCGACGTCATCACCCTTGCGCTGGCGGGCGGCTGCAGCATCACCGATCCCAATATGCAGGACGTGGAGGCCGAGGCACGGCCGCCACCCGATGTGCCGTTCAAGCGCGAGCTGTTCGAGGATCAGGAGAGCCTGGGCGACTGAGCACGGGCACCGCGAATGAAGCCCCGTAGGAGCGCGCCACGCGCGCGATACCGCGGGGCGCGTCGCCGCCACGCGATTCCGCACACCGACGCGCCTTCCGGTTCGTGCAGGCGCCGTCGATCGGCCGTCGCCGGAAGCGCCCGCGGTGCCGCGCGCATGGCGGGCTCCTACGCAGTCATGGCCACGGTCGCGCTCTAGTGAAGACGGGACCGCGCGGGTCCCGTCGTTGTTCCAGTCGCTTGGCGAAGCGCGCCGCTCAGTACGCGCCGCTCAGGTCGCGGATCTGGGCCGGGCGCGAGCCGAAGTAGGCGGCGAGATCGGCGATCTGCTGGTCGGTCAAGCCCTGGGCCTGGTTCGACATCAGCGCGTGCTCGCGATTGCCGTTGCGGTATTCCTGCAGCGCATGGGCCAGATAGTCCGTATGCTGGCCGCCGAGCTTGGGATAGGTCGCGTCCAGCGGGTCGTTGCCGTCGGCGCCGTGGCAGTCGATGCAGGTCTGGCCGGTGGCTTCGCTCTTGACGTTGGCCTGCTGCTCGCCGGCCTCGATGCGGCCCTTCGGCAGGCCGGCGGAGGACGAGCGCTGCTCGGCGTCGGGGTCGTGGCCTTCCTCGCCGGAGCAGGCAGTGAGCACCGCGCATGCGGCAAGAACGGACACGAAAAGGCAATGCTTGGCGTTGATCATGGCGGCGCGGCTCACTGGTTCAGGCTGGACAGGAACGCCGCGATATCGGCGATGTCCTGGTCGGAAAAGCTGTTGGCCTGGGCTTGCATGGTCGGATGCCGACGCGTGCCGCGCTTGTATTCGGTCAGGGCATTGATCAGGTATTCCTGCGACTGACCGCCGATCTTCGGCACCCGGTAGTTCGGGTAGGCGTTCACGTAGTTGGTGACGCCGTGGCAGCCCTGGCAGGTGTAGGCGAGCATGCGACCGTTTTCGGCGGAGCCGGCACCGGTGCTGTCTGCCGGCTCGGGCGCGGCGGCGGACTCCTGGGCGAGGGCCGCGAACGGAAGCGCGGCGAGGGCGAGGCAGGCAGCGAGTTGCAGCGGTCGCGTCATGTGGGGTTCCGCAATCCTGGTGGCTGAATGGAACTTGGCTTGTAACCGGAGATCGCGCACGGACATCCCCGGCGCGCGATCACGACAGTATAGCCTGCCGCCGGATCGCGACCCAATCTCGCGCGACAGAAAACGACGGCGGCCACCGACTGGCCGCCGGTCACCATGACCTTCGGCGGATGGCCAGCGGAGGACTTGGTGATATACATGACTACAACACCTAATGGGGTCCTCTGAAATGCGCTCGAACACATGGATTGCAGGCCATCGCCGATGGCTGGCACTGTTGCTGCTCGCCGGTCTGGTGCCGCTGACGGGTTGCGGTCGCGGCGGCGAAGCGCAGGCCAAGGAAGGGGAGGAGGCACAGACGCAGGCGGTGCCGGTGGAGACCGCCGCCGCCGCCAGGCGCACCGTCGCGGCCAGCTATATCGGCACCGCGTCGCTGGAACCGCTGGCAGAGGCGCAGGTGGTCGCCAAGACCTCCGGCGTCGCCCTGCAGGTGCTGGTCGAAGAGGGGCAGACGGTCAAGGCCGGCCAGACCCTGGTGCGGCTCGATCCGGACCGCGCGCGCCTCAATCTCGCCCAGATCGACGCGCGCAAGCGCAAGCTGGAGAACAGCTTCCGGCGTTCGGATCAGCTGGCCGCGCAGCAGTTGATCAGCGCCGGCGACCATGACCAGCTGCGCTACGACCTGGAGGAGGCGCGCGCCGCCTACCGGCTGGCGGCGCTGGAACTGTCCTACACCAACGTGACCGCGCCGATTTCCGGGGTGATCGCCTCGCGCTCGATCAAGACCGGCAACTTCGTACAGATCAATTCGCCGATCCTGCGCATCGTCGACAACTCGCGCCTGGAAACCACGCTCAACGTGCCCGAGCGCGAGCTGGCGACGCTCGAGGCCGGCCAGCCCGTGCACATGCAGGTCGACGCATTGCCAGGGATGACGTTCGAGGGACGCGTGGCTCGGATCGCGCCGGTGATCGATGCGGGCAGCGGCACCTTCCGCGTGATCTGCGCCTTCGAGGGCGGTGGTTCGCTGCAGCCGGGCATGTTCGGCCGCATTCGCATCGACTACGACCATCGCGCCGACGCCCTGGCGATTCCGCGCCAGGCGCTGCTCGACGACGAGGGTGAGCCCGCGGTCTACGTGGTCCGCGACGGCAAGGCGGTACGGACCGCGATCGAGACCGGCTACGCCGACGGCGCCTTCGTCGAGGTGCGCAAGGGCCTCGAGCCCGGCGATGCGGTGATCACCGCCGGCAAGGTCGCGTTGCGCGATGGCAGCGACGTGCAGGTGATCGGAGCGCCCGCCGCAGCGGTGGCATCGGCTGCCGCCGCCGCGACCGACGGCGACAAGCAATGAGTGCTCCGGTCGGGGACCCACACGGCACGCCGCCCGGCGGCGCCGGTATCGCGGCGGCTGCGCGTGGCGGCGTGATCGAGTTCTCCACCCGCCGTCGGGTCACGGTCGCGATGGTGACGATCAGTTTTCTGTTGTTCGGCCTGATCGCGCTCGGTGATCTCAAGGTCAACCTGCTGCCGGACCTCAGCTATCCGACGCTGACGGTCCGCACCGAATACACCGGTGCGGCGCCGTCGGAGATCGAGACCCTGATCAGCGAGCCAGTCGAAGAGGCGCTGGGCGTGGTCAAGGGCCTGCGCAAGCTCAAATCGGTTTCGCGCACCGGCCAGAGCGACGTCGTGCTCGAGTTCGCCTGGGGCACCGACATGGACCAGGCCAGCCTGGAGGTGCGCGACAAGCTGGAAACGCTGGAACTGCCGTTCGAGGTGCGGGCGCCGGTGCTGCTGCGCTTCAATCCCTCGACCGAGCCGATCCTGCGCATCGCGCTGAGCGCGCAGGGCGAGGGCGACGAGATCCGGCAGCTGACCGAACTGCGCCGCTACGCCGACGACGACCTGAAGAAGAAGCTCGAACCGGTGCCCGGGGTGGCGGCGGTGAAGGTCGGCGGCGGGCTCGAGGACGAGGTCCAGGTCGAACTCGACCTGCAGCAGCTCGCGCGCATCGGGCTGCCGGTGGAGAACGTGATCCAGCGCCTGCAGCAGGAGAACGTCAACCTGTCCGGCGGGCGGCTGGAACAGGGCACGCAGCGTTACCTGGTGCGGACCGTCAACCAGTTCGCCAGCGTGGACGAGATCCGCGGGATGCTGGTGGCCACACAGGCCGGCGCCAGCGAAGGCGAGGGCGCGGCGGACGTGGCGCGCATCGCCGCCGCCAGCGGCGATGCACAGGTGCTGGCGGCGGCGATGTCGGCGCAGAACGCCGCGGCCACCGCGGACCGCGCGGTGGCCGAAGGCCGCCCGGTGCGCCTGCGCGATGTCGCCGAGGTACGGCAGGGCTTCAAGGAGCGCGAGGCGATCATCCGCCTGGCCGGACGCGAGGCCGTGGAACTGGCGATCTACAAGGAAGGCGACGCCAATACGGTCGCCACCGCGGACGCGGTGCACGCACGGCTGGCGCAGATCCGCGAGCAGATCCCGCCCGACATGGACCTGACCGTGATCGACGACCAGTCCAAGTTCATTCGTGCGGCGATCTCCGACGTCAAGGTGGACGCGGTGCTGGGCGCCTCGCTGGCGATCCTGATCATCTTCCTGTTCCTGCGCAGCGGCTGGAGCACGTTCGTGATCGGCCTGTCGCTGCCGGTGTCGATCGTCACCACGTTCTTCTTCATGGACCAGTTCGGGCTCGGCCTGAACGTGATGTCGCTCAGCGGCCTGGCGCTGGCGACCGGCCTGGTGGTGGACGATTCGATCGTGGTGCTGGAGAGCATCGCCAAGGCCCGCGAGCGCGGCCTGGGCATCCTCGAGGCCGCGATCGAGGGCGCGCGCGAGGTCGGGATGGCGGTGGTCGCCTCGACCCTGACCATCATCGCCGTGTTCCTGCCACTGGTATTCGTCGACGGCATCGCCGGGCAGCTGTTCCGCGACCAGGCGATGACGGTGGCGCTGGCGGTGGGCATCTCGTTGATCGTGTCGATGACCCTGATCCCGATGCTCAGCGCGCTCAAGGGCCGGGCGCCGATGGCGTTCCCGGACGAGCCGGCGCACCCGCAATGGCGGCCGCAGCGCAGTTGGCAGAAGCCGGTGGCGGCCACCGGACGCGGCATCGGTGCCGGCGTGCGCGGGGCGTCGTTCGGCATCGCCTGGCTGCTGGTGCGCCTGTGGCGCGGACTGGTGGCACTGGTGTCGCCGGTCATGCGCAAGGCCAGCGATCTGGCGATGGCGCCCTACGGGCGCGCCGAGCGCCACTACCTGCAGGTGCTGCCGGGCGCATTGCGACGTCCCGGCCTGGTGCTGGCGGTCGCCGCTGTCGTGTTCGTGGCCAGCTTGCTGACGCTGCCGTTGCTCGGAACCGACCTGATCCCACAGCTGGCCCAGGACCGCTTCGAGATGACGGTGAAGCTGCCGCCGGGTACGCCGCTGCGCGAGACCGACCGGGTGGTGCGCGAGGTGCAGGCCGCGCATGCCGACGAGGACGGCATCGCCGCGTTGTTCGGCGTGAGCGGCAGCGGCACGCGCCTGGACGCCAACCCGACCGAGAGCGGCGAGAACATCGGCAAGCTGACCGTGGTGATGGCCGACGGCGGCAGCCGACGGCTCGAGGCGGATCTCACCGAGCGCCTGCGCGCGACGATGACGCGCTTCCCGGGCGTGCAGGTGGACTTCAGCCGGCCGGCATTGTTCAGCTTCTCGACGCCGCTGGAAATCGAACTGCGTGGACAGGACCTGGACGCGCTGGCCGCCGCCGGGCAGCGCATGGCAGGGCTGCTGCGCGACAACCCCAACTATGCCGACGTCAAGTCGACGGTGGAGCAGGGTGCGCCGGAGGTGCAGATCCTGTTCGACCAGGCGCGCGCCGGCGCGCTCGGCCTGACCACGCGCGAGATCGCCGACGCGGTGGTACGTTCGGTGCGCGGCGAGGTTGCCACGCGCTACAACTTCCGCGACCGCAAGATCGACGTGCTGGTCCGCGCGCGGGAAGGCGAGCGCGACTCGGTCGAACGCATTCGCAACCTGATCGTCAATCCCGCCGCCGCGCGTCCCGTGCGGCTGTCGGCGGTGGCCGACGTGGTCGCCACCACCGGTCCCAGCGAGATCCATCGCGCCGACCAGGTGCGCGTCGCCGTGGTGTCGGCCAACCTGCGCGGCGTGGATCTCGGGACCGCGGTCGACGACGTGCGGCGGATGGTGGCCGAGGACACGCGGGCCGGGCGCGGGCTCGGTGCCGGCATCAGCCTGCACATCGGCGGCCAGGGCGAAGAGCTGGCCGAGTCGGTACGCTCGCTGTTGTTCGCGTTCGGGTTGGCGATCTTCCTGGTGTATCTGGTGATGGCGTCGCAGTTCGAATCACTGCTGCATCCGTTCGTGATCCTGTTCACCGTGCCGCTGGCGCTGGTCGGTGCAGTGCTGGCGCTGCTGGTGACCGGCAACACCATTTCGGTGGTGGTGTTCATCGGCCTGATCCTGATGGTCGGGCTGGTGGTCAAGAACGCGATCATCCTGATCGACAAGGTCAACCAGCTGCGCGAAACCGGCGTGGCCAAGCGCGAGGCGCTGGTGGAGGGCGCGCGCTCGCGGCTGCGCCCGATCGCTATGACCACGCTGTGCACGCTGTTCGGGTTCCTGCCGCTGGCGCTGGCGTTCGGCGAGGGCGCCGAGGTGCGCTCGCCGATGGCGATCACGGTGATCGGCGGCCTGCTGGTTTCCACGCTGCTGACCCTGCTGGTGATCCCCGTGGTGTACGACCTGCTGGACCGGCGCGGAGACGCGCACTACGTCGAGCGCGGGCGACGGGCGCGGGCACGGATCGCCGCCCGGGGCGAGGCCGGTGAAGGCTTCGACGAAGGCGGAGCCGAGCACGCATGAGCATCGCCGAGCTCAGCCTGAAGCGGCCGGTCACCACGGTGATGCTGTTCCTGTCGCTGTGCGTGGTCGGACTGATCGCGTCGTTCCGGCTGCCGCTGGAGGCGCTGCCGGACGTATCGGCGCCGTTCCTGTTCGTGCAGTTGCCGTACACGGGATCCACGCCGGAGGAGGTGGAACAGAACGTGCTTCGGCCGGTGGAGGAGGCATTGGCGACGATGAACGGCATCAAGCGCATGCGCGCCAACGCCGCCGCCGACGGCGCCTTCGTGTTCATCGAGTTCTCCGACTGGGACCGCGACATCGCCGTCACCGCGTCCGATGCGCGCGAGCGCATCGACGCGATCCGCGACGACCTGCCCGACGACTTCCGACGCTACTTCGTCAGGAAGTTCTCCACCGCCGACGAGCCGGTGCTGCGCGTGCGGCTGGCCGACGAGACCGACCTGACCGGTGCCTACGACCTGATCGACCGCCAGCTCAAGCGGCGCGTGGAGCGGGTGCCGGGCGTGGCCCGGGTCGAGATCAACGGCGCGCCGCCGAACGAGGTCGAGATCGCGATCGATCCGGATCGGCTGACCGCGCATGGCCTGGAGTTGAACGCACTGGCCGAGCGACTGCAGGCGGTCAATTTCTCCATTTCCGCCGGCCTGATCGAGGACGGCGGACGCCGCCTGCGGGTGCAGCCGATCGGCGAGATCGCCGACCTGCAGCAGTTGCGCGACCTGTCGTTGAACGACAAGGGCCTGCGCCTGGGCGACGTGGCCGAGGTGCACTTCCGACCGGCACGCATGGACTACGGACGTCGGCTCGACGGTCGCTCCGCGGTCGGGCTCGACATCTTCAAGGAACGCGACGCCAATCTGGTGGAGGTCTCGCAGGCGGCGCTGGCCGAGATCGAAGCGGCCCGCGGCGAACCCGGATTGCGCGGAATCGAGGTCAAGGTCATCCAGAACCTGGGCGACGAGGTCACCGACTCGTTGCTGGAACTGGCCGAGGCCGGCGCGATCGGCCTGATCCTGTCGATCGCGGTGCTGTTCTTCTTCCTGCGCCACTGGCCGTCGACGCTGATGGTGACCCTGGCGATCCCGATCTGCTTCATCATGACGCTGGGTTTCATGCACTTCTTCGGCGTCACCCTCAACGTGCTGACGCTGATGGGCCTGCTGCTGGCGGTCGGCATGCTGGTCGACAACGCGGTCGTCGTGGTGGAAAGCATCTACCAGGAACGCGAGCGCTATCCCGACCGTCCATGGTATGCGTCCATCGTCGGCACCCGGCACGTCGCCATTGCGCTGTCGGCCGGCACCCTGTGCCACTGCATCGTGTTCCTGCCCAACCTGCTGGGCGAGACCAACAACATCAGCATCTTCATGGCGCAGATCGCGATCACCATCTCGGTGTCGCTGCTGGCGTCCTGGCTGGTGGCGGTCAGCCTGATCCCGATGCTGTCAGCGCGGCTGAAGACCCCGCCGGCGGTCAGCAAGCCCGGCGGGCTGATCCCGCGCATGCAGCATCGTTATGCGCGAATACTGCGCTGGACCCTGGAACATCGCGGCTGGAGCGTGGCCGGCATCGTGCTGATCGTCGCCGTGAGCGTGGTGCCGATGAAGCTGACCCGGTTCGACATGTTCGGCGGCGGCAGCGCCGGCGAACTGCAGCTCTACTACCAGTGGAAGGGAAGCTACACCAAGGCGCAGATGTCCGAGGAGGTCGCGCGGGTCGAGAACTTCCTCGAGGAACGCCGCGACGAGTTCCGGATTACCCAGATCTACTCCTGGTTCAGCGAGCAGGGCGGGGCCGGCACGATGCTCACCCTGGACGACACCGTCAAGGACACCCGCCCCATAGGCGAGGCGATCAGCAAGGCATTGCCGAAATCCGCACGGGCGGAGGTCGGCATCGACGGTGGCGGTGGCGACGGCGGCGGTGGAATGGGCCAGAACATCCAGGTGCAACTGGTGGGCGACAGCGCGCAGATGCTGCGCGCGCTCGGCGACGACGTCGTACCGATCCTGGAGCAGCGCCCCGAGCTGCGCGACGTGCGGGTCGACATCGGCGACCACAACGACGAGTTGACCGTGCGCGTGGACCGCGAGCGCGCCGCGGCGTTCGGCTTCAGCGCCGAGCAGGTGTCGACCTTCGTCGGCCTCGCCCTGCGCGGCAGCCAACTGCGCGAGTACCGCCGCGGCGAGAGCGAGGTGCCGGTGTGGGCGCGCTTTGCCGGCGCGGAAAACTACGGTGCCGAGGACATCGCCACCTTCATGGTGCGCTCGCCCGACGGCCGCAGCGTGCCGCTGCTGGCGATGGTGGATATCGGCGTGGTGCCCTCCGCCAACCGCATCAGCCGCACCGACCGTCAGACCACGCTGGCGATCAAGGCCAACCTGGAAGGCGAGACCACGATGCCGGATGCTCGCAAGGCGATGGAACAGACGCTGGAGACGCTCGCGTTCCCGGCCGGCTACGGGTACAGCTTCTCCGGCAGCGGCTTCGAGGAGGACCAGCAGGCGATGCAGCAGATGCTGTTCAACCTGGTGCTGGCGCTGGTGATGATCTACGTGGTGATGGCGGCGGTGTTCGAGTCGCTGCTGTTCCCGGCGGCGATCATGAGCTGCGTGCTGTTCTCGATCTTCGGCGTGTTCTGGCTGTTCTGGATCACCGGCACCTCGTTCACCATCATGGCCTTCATCGGCATCCTGGTGCTGATGGGGGTGGTGGTGAACAACGGCATCGTCATGATCGAGCACATCAACAACCTGCGCCGCCGCGGCATGAGCCGCACCGACGCGCTGGTCGAGGGCAGCCGCGAGCGCCTGCGCCCGATCCTGATGACGATGGGCACCGCGATCCTGGCGATGGTGCCGATCTCGCTGAGCAACACGGTGGTGCTGGGAGGCCTGGCGTACTCGCCGATGGCGCGCGCGGTCGCCGGCGGACTCGCGTTCTCGACCGTGGTCAGCCTGCTGTTCCTGCCGACGATCTACGCGATCCTCGACGATTTCAGCAACGGCACGGCGCGCCTGCTGCAGCGGGCGCGCGGCGCCGGTGGAAAGATCGCCACGGCCCGCGCGTGAACCGCGCTACCTGCAATGCCGGCACGTCATCAACGCTGCCGCGGCCCCGACGTGCCCGCGCATCCAATCGCGCCGGCATGGGCTGACTTTCCGTAGGAGCGCGCCATGCGCGCGATGCCGCGGGTATTTCGCCGCCCGCGAATTTTGGTACCGGCGCGCCTGCCGGTCCGGATTCGCGGCATCCACCGGATCCTGCCGGCACCCGCGGCATCGCGCGCATGGCGCGCTCCTACGGGGCCTGCCGGGTGCGTGGGCCGAAGTCGCCGTCGCTCTACGGGTCGGTCGTCGTCAGCCGATCAGCTTGCCGAGCATCCGCAGGCCGCCGGCCCATACCCCGATCGCGGTGCCGAGGCTGGTCAGGAAGAAATTCAGCAGTACCCGCGCGACCCGGTTGCGCCACCAGCCCTTCAGCGTCTGCACGTCGTCGCGCAGGGCCATGAAGTCGGCATAGGTGGGTTTGCGCAGGGCCGCCTCCACCAGCGCGCTGACCGTGCCCGACGCCAGCGCCGGATGCAGCGGCGTCAGCGGCGAGGCCAGGAACGCGGCGGCGATGCTCAGCGGATGTCCGCCGGCGATCGCGCAGCCGAGCGCGCCGAGGCCGCCGGTCACCAGCACCCACTGCAGCATCAGTTCGGTGCCGACGTCGAAGCCGCCGCGCCAGAAGCCCCAGGCGAAACCGCCGAGCACGAATGCGGCCAGGATCAGCGTGAACCACGGGATCGACGATTTTTCCCGGACCGACTCGAGCCCGGCCCGGATCGCCGCAGGCTCCGCCTGTTCGGTCTGCAGGTGACCGGCGAGCCCCTGCAGGTGGCCGGCGCCGACCACGGCGAGAATCTCGTAAGGCGTGATCGCGGCCGGACGCTCTGCCGCGCTTTCGCGCAGGCGCGCGGCCATGTAGCGGTCGCGCTCGGCGATCACCGTGTCGTACAGCGCCGGCGTATCGGACGCGAACTCGCCGAACGCGGCTTCCAGGATGTCGCCTTCCTTGAGCTTCTCGATGTCTTCTTCGCCGAGCTTTTCGTCGACGAACATGCCCGCCAGCAGGCCGCCGCCGAGCTTGGCGCGGCCCCACCAGCCCAGGCGCTGCGAGGCGCGCTTGAAGGTCAGGCCGACGTCGCGGTCGATCAGGTGCATTGGCAGGCCGCGCGCCTGCGCATCGGTCGCCGCGACCTTCAGCTCCGCGCCGGGCTCGATGCCCAGCTGCTCGGCGAGCCGGCGCTGGTAGGCCGCCAGGCCCAGGTGCGCGGCGAACAGCGCCGCCTTGCCTTCGCGCAGCACCTTGATCAGATCCATCTTCGCCATGGCGTCGGGCTGCGTCAGCGCCTGCATGCGTTGCGGATCGAGCTCGACCGCGACCGCGTGGTAGCGGCCGCAGGCGATCGCGGCGCGCACCGCATCCACGCTGGCGTGCGAGACGTGTGCGGTGCCGAGCAGGGTGTAGCGCACGCCGTCGCGCTCGACGATCCGGTGCGGCTGGCCGGCAAGCGGATCGGATGCGGACGGAACGCTTTCTATGGTCATTCGGGACGTTGGGCAATCGCGGGGCGTCGCGAACACGGACGCGGGCCGCGCAGCATAGTCGCTCCAACGTGCCGCCGGCAAAGCGCGCCGGCGGCGGGGTTCAGGCGAGCCCGTAGGGCAGGTTGGGGGAGGAGACGATGCGCTCGCCGACGGTGCCGCCGGCGAAAAACCGCAGCGCCGCCTCGATGACCTCGTCGTCGTCGACGATGCGGTTGTGCCCGAGACGGCGCGTTGTCAGCAGGCGCGCGTGCGACCAGTGGCGCGCATAGCGCTCGCCTTCCGACCATGGCACCTCGCGATCCTCCAGATCGTGGATGATCAGGGCCGGCCGGCCGATTCGCGGCGCGATGTGCTGGGCCTGCAGCTCGGCCATGGACGTGCCGAGCTGTCGCTCGAACATCGCGATCATGTCCCTGCACAGGCGCCCGGGTAGACCGATCTGGCGGGAAAAGCGGTAGGACGCATCGATCGGGTCGGCGGCCGGCGCCAGCAGTACCGCGCGTTCCGCAGCCAGTCCCCGGACCAGCGCGACCGCCGCGGCGGCGCCACCGAGCGAGTGCCCGACCACGGCATGCGCAGGTCCGAAGTGGCGCGCGACTGCGAGCAGCGTATCGGTGAAGACCGGCAGGTTCGCCGACCGGCCCTCACTCCTGCCGTGCGCCGGCTGGTCGAAGGCGACTGCCGCGTATCCCGCGGCGCGCAGGGGCCCGATCCATCGTGCAAAGCGCGTGCCGTGGCTGGACCAGCCGTGTGCGAACAGCACGTAAGGCTGCGCCTGCGGGTCGCCCCAACGATAGGTGCGGATACGCTGCCCGCGCTTCTCGTCACCTTCGCCCCAGCCAGCCGTTTCGAGCCAAGCCTCGCGGGCGCCGTGATCGGACACGGCCGCAGCGCGCGTGCGGCTGCTGGCCAGCGGGGTGCCGAACAGTTCGCCGGCACGCCGTACCGTCGCCCGCGGGCGCAGCAGGCTGCCCGACAGGAACGTGGTGCGCAGCAGCAGCATTCTCATTCTAAATCGAACGTTCGTGCTAAATATGGAGCGCGGGGTTGCGGGTACGGAAGCCATCGCGGCATCTCCGGTGGGGTCAGTGGTTGGAGGCGGAGCGGATCAGGCGTTCGAAGGCGGTCTGGCCGCGCTTCGCGGACGCCTCGTAGCCGAACAGTCCGGCGTCGTGATGCACCGCCAGCGCCAGACCGTAGATCTCGAAAGCGAACTGCTCGGCGTCGGTATCGGCGCGCAATTCGCCGCTGTCGACGGCGAGCCGGATGGCGCGGGCCAGTTCCGCCCGCCAGCGCGTCTCGTGTGCCAGCAGGCGATCGCGGAGCGGCCCGGGGCGGTCGTCGTACTCGCTGGCCGCGGCCAGGAACAGGCAACCGCCGTCGCTGCTGTGCCGCACCCAGTCGATCCAGGCGGCGACGATCGCGCGCAGCCTCGGCAACCCACGCCGGGCCTTCAGCGCCGGCAGCAGGACGTGGGCGACGAAGCGATCGCCGGCATGGTCGAGCACGGCCAGCTGCAGGTCCTCGCGCGAGCCGAAATGGGCGAAGACACCGCTCTTCGACATCCCGACCTGCTCGGCGAGGGTGCCGATGGTCAGACCCTCCAGGCCATTGACGCAGGCATGGGTATAGGCCCGCCCCAGGATCGTCTCCCGGGTCGAGGCGCCTTTCCCGCCGGCGGTCGACGTGCTCATGCCGGCACTAAAGCACGACCGTTCGTTTTATGCAGCCCCGTGATGGCCGGGCTCGAACAGCCCGCCGCATGCAGATGCGCCTGGATGCCAGGTCGAGGGGGAACGGCAGCCGGGCGCCTCCCGGGCTGCCGGGTATCCATGGAATCTCAGTCGATATAGCGCCGCAGCAGATCGCCATAAGCGTCGATCCGGCGGTCGCGCAGGAACGGCCAGATCCGGCGCACGTGCTCGCTGCGCCCGAGATCGATCTCGGCGAGCAGGATCTCCGGATCGCCGCCGGCTTCGGCGACGAACTCGCCCTGCGGCCCCAGCACATGGCTGTTGCCCCAGAAATCGATGCCGGCCGCACCGGCGTGACCCTTGGAAGCGGCGGGCGACGGCTCGTGGCCAACACGATTGCAGGACAGCACCGGCAGGCCGTTGGCCACGGCATGGCCGCGATGGCTGAGGATCCAGGCATTGCGCTGGCGCCGCTTCTCGGCATCGTCGTCGCCGGGTTCCCAGCCGATCGCGGTCGGATACAGCAGCAGTTCCGCGCCGGCCAGCGCCATCAGCCGCGCGGCCTCCGGATACCACTGGTCCCAGCACACCAGCAGGCCCAGCCGCCCGACGGAGGTGTCGATCGGCCGGAACCCGAGATCGCCCGGGGTGAAGTAGAACTTTTCGTGATAGCCGGGATCGTCGGGAATGTGCATCTTGCGATACGTGCCGGCGATGGTGCCGTCGGCTTCGAACACCACCGCGGTGTTGTGGTACAGGCCGGCGGCGCGGCGCTCGAACAGCGAGCCCACCAGCACCACGCCATGGCGCTGCGCCAGCGCCGACAGGCGCTGCGTGCTCGGGCCTGGGATCGGCTCGGCGAGGTCGAACTCGGCGACCGACTCGTGCTGGCAGAAATAGGCGCCGTTGTGCAGTTCCTGCAGCAGCACCAGGCGTGCGCCGCGCCCGGCGGCCTCGGCCACGCGCGCCTCGATGATGGCCAGATTGACCTCGGCGGTGCCGTGGTTGCGTTCCTGGACCAGGGCGACGGGCAGGGTGCGTTGGGTCATGGATTGGCGGGCGGCAGCGGGGACTGCGTACATGGTATCCATTCGCCGTCCACGCGGCGTCTCCGCGGTCACGCCCGGCGGACAGCGATAGCCAAATGTTGGGACAGGGACCAACGCGAATAGGCGCGGAAGAATCTTAGGAAGATGCTCTATCCGTGCTCCTCCGCGTCGATCCGCGTCCAAAAGGCGCTCGGGATCGGTGCAGCGATACCGCCTCTACGGGTGGGTGCCGATGTTCTCGGATAGCACGCCTGCCGGCAGCTGCATGGTGAGGCAGTGCAGGCTGCCGTTCTGCCAGATCAGCGGGCGGCAGGGCACCTGCACGATCTCGCGGTCCGGAAAGGCCTGCGCCAGCACGTCGCGCGCCGCGGCGTCGGCGGGATCGTCGTAGGCCGGCATCAGCACCGCGCCGTTGACGATGAGGAAATTGGCGTAGGACGCGGCCAGGCGGCGCTCGCCGTCGTGGATGGGCCGCGGCCAGGGCAGCGGGAACAGGCGGTAGGAACTGCCTTCGCGCGTGCGCAGCGCGGCCAGTTCCCCCGCCATCGCCTGGAGTTCGGCGTAGTGCCGATCGTCGGGATCGTCGCAGGCCTGGAACACGATGGCGTCGGAGGCGGCGAAGCGGGCGAGGGTATCGATGTGGGCGTCGGTGTCGTCGCCTTCCAGGTAGCCATGCTCGAGCCAGAGCACGCGGTCCTGCCGCAGCCAGCCGGCGAGCCGTTGCGTCAGCACGTCGCGCCCGAGCTGCGGATGGCGCTCGTGCAGGCAGCGCCAGGTGGTCAGCAGCGTTCCTTCGCCGTCGGTCTCGATCGCGCCCCCTTCCAGCGCAAAATCAATCGTTTGCAGCGAGTTTCCAGAAAGCTCGGGAAGTTCGTGCAGCCGGCCGGCAAGCCGGTCGTCGCGACCTGCCTCGAACTTGCCGCCCCAGCCGGTGAAGCGGAAATCCAGCAGGCGGAAGCCGTCGCCGTCGTGCAGGGTCACGGGGCCCGAATCGCGCAGCCAGGTGTCGTCGTAGTCGATCTCGGCGAAGCGGACCCGGGTCATGTCGACACGCGCCGACGCCAGCCGCGCGCGGGCGTAGGCCTCGATATCCTCGTCGGCGACGCAGACCAGCACCGGCTCGAAGCGGACGATCGCCGCGACCAGCGCGATATAGGTCTCCTCGACCTCGGCCAGCCGTGCCGACCAGTCGGTGCCGGCATGCGGCCACGCGATCAGCACCGCGGCCTGGGGCTCCCACTCCGCGGGGAAACGCACTGCGGTTTCGGTCATTGGATCGTTGTCTGGATCTTCGTTCGGGAACGTGCCGGCGACCGGCACGGGGGAATTCCTGTGCCGGGCGCGTACAGGCTTGTCGCGTCCGTCAACGGATGGCCGGTTTCGGCCCGACCTCGTTGCTGGCGGCCTGGTTGAGCACCGCGTCGACCACCCGGTCGCGCTCGAAGTACACGGTGAAGGCGGGATAGACCCAACGGTTGATGGTGGGCCACTGCTGCTTCTGCCCGCCGCGCGGGTCGAGGCGCTGGCTCGGCGCGCCGAAGCGGGCCTCCACATCGGCCATGCGCATGCCGCGCGCGGGCAGGGCGGATTCTTGTTGAGCCTGCGCGCGTTCGATCAGCAGGACGTCGGCCGATGCGGTGCCGGCGATCGCCAGCAGGGCCAGCAGCGGCAGGGCTCGGAAGGGACGGTTCATGGCGCGGCTCCTCGGATGGACGGCCGATTGTAAGCAGATGCCGGTTCCCGCGGCGAGGCGGCGCGCACAAACGAACGGGGCCGCATCGCTGCGGCCCCGTCTGTCGTCCGGCGACCGGGTCACCGGACGCCGATCGGGCATCGCCCGCGCCTCAGCGCTGGCGGGCCTTGAAACGCGGGTTGGACTTGCAGATCACGAAGACCTTGCCGCGACGGCGAACGACCTTGCAGTCGCGGTGGCGGGTCTTCGCCGACTTCAGGGAGGACAGGACCTTCATGATGCAACCTCGAAACGGTGATGGTGGAATCAAACCCGCAATGCTACAGGGTTCGACGCCATCGAATCAACAACTTCCGTGAGTCCGGGACGTCGTCCCCTTCCCGTTTGCCCCGTCACCGATAATGGGGTCCCCCACGCCAGCGACCATGCCCATGTCCGATACCGCCGCCATCCCCGTGCTCACCATCGACGGCCCGTCCGGTTCAGGCAAGGGCACCATCAGCCGTGCCGTCGCCGGACGGCTGGGCTGGCATTACCTGGACTCGGGCGCGCTGTACCGCGCGATCGGGGTCGCGGCAGGCTGGGCCGACCTCGATCTCGCCGATCCCTCGGCACTGGTGCGCTGCGCCTTCGATACCGAGATCGGCTTTCGCGAGGCCGATGGAGAGCCGCGGGTGATCGTCAACGGCGCCGACGTCACCGACGAGCTGCGCACCGAAACCGCCGGCGCGGCGGCTTCGGCGATCGCCGCCATCCCGGAGGTGCGCTCCGCATTGAAGGAGCGGCAACGGGCCTTTCGCCGTGCCCCGGGGCTGGTCGCCGACGGCCGCGACATGGGCACGGTGATCTTCCCGGATGCCGGGCGCAAGGTGTTCCTGACCGCCAGCGCCGAGGAGCGTGCTGAAAGGCGCTATAAGCAGTTGAAGGACAAGGGGGTTTCGGTTACATTGGACGGTCTGCTGCGCGAGATTCTCGCCCGCGACGCCCGCGACGCCAGTCGTGCGGTGGCGCCGCTGCGACCGGCCGACGACGCCGTTCGCATCGACACCACCGGCCTGGGCATCGGAGTGGTCGTCGAACGGGTGCTGGCGCTGATGGAACCGTAACCGCGATTTGCGGCCGTCGGCGCTATCGGCATCATTCCCGGCGCGGATCCGCCAGCAGATCGTCCCACCGGCGCACCTTATGGCATGCCGGTGGATTCTTCGTTCACCACAACACTCACGGCCATACGCAATCCCGCAAGGCCGACAAACGGGTGGACCGCCGCGCGCAGCCGAAGTTCCCGGACATCGCGCCGCCGCGGTCTGAGTCATCAACCGAGTAACCGACAAAATGACCGAATCATTCGCAGAACTGTTCGAACAGAGCCAGGGCAATCTGGCCAAACTGAAGCCGGGTGCCATCGTCACCGGCATCGTGGTGCAGGTGCGCAGCGACGTTGTCGTGATCAACGCCGGCCTGAAATCCGAAGGCATCGTGCCGATCGAGCAGTTCCGTAACGACGACGGCGAAATCGACGTCGCCGAGGGCGACACCGTCAAGGTGGCGCTGGACGCGCTGGAGAACGGCTTCGGCGAGACCGTGCTGTCGCGCGAGAAGGCCAAGCGCGCCATGGTGTGGGACGAGCTGGAAGAAGCGCTGGAGAAGAACGAGACCGTCACCGGCCGCATCAGCGGCAAGGTCAAGGGCGGCTTCACCGTCGACATCAAGGACGTCCGCGCGTTCCTGCCCGGTTCGCTGGTCGACGTGCGCCCGGTGCGCGACCCCGTCTACCTGGAAGGCAAGGAACTCGAGTTCAAGCTCATCAAGCTCGACCGCAAGCGCAACAACGTGGTGGTCTCGCGCCGCGCGGTGGTCGAGAGCGAGCATTCCGAGGAGCGCGAGCAGCTGCTCGAGAAGCTGGTCGAGGGTGCCGTGCTCAAGGGCGTGGTCAAGAACCTCACCGACTACGGCGCGTTCGTCGACCTGGGCGGCATCGACGGCCTGCTGCACATCACCGACATGGCATGGAGGCGCGTGCGCCATCCGTCCGAGGTGGTGGAAGTGGGCCAGGAGCTGGAAGTACGCGTGCTCAAGTACGACCGCGAGCGCAACCGCGTCAGCCTGGGCCTGAAGCAGCTGGGCGAGGATCCGTGGGACAACATCGCCCGCCGCTATCCGTCCAACACCCGCGTGTTCGGCAAGGTCAGCAACGTCACCGACTACGGCGCGTTCGTCGAGATCGAGCCGGGCGTCGAGGGCCTGGTGCACGTGTCCGAGATGGACTGGACCAACAAGAACGTCAACCCGCAGAAGGTCGTGCAGGTCGGCGACGAGGTCGAGGTCATGGTGCTGGACGTCGACGAGGAGCGTCGCCGCATCTCGCTGGGCATGAAGCAGGTCACCTCGAATCCGTGGGAGACCTTCGCCGCGATCCACAAGAAGGGCGACAAGGTCGAGGGCCAGATCAAGTCGATCACCGACTTCGGCGTGTTCATCGGCCTGGACGGCGGCATCGACGGCCTGATCCACCTGTCCGACATGAGCTGGAACACCAGCGGCGACGACGTCGCCCGCAACCTGAAGAAGGGCGACACCCTGCAGGCGGTGGTGCTGGCGGTCGATCCGGAGCGCGAGCGCATCAGCCTCGGCGTCAAGCAGATGGAGCAGGATCCGTTCGGCCAGTTCATGGCCTCGCATCCGAAGGGCTCGAAGGTCAGCGGCACCGTCCGCGAGGTCGACGCCAAGGGGGCGATGATCGATATCGCCGAGGGCGTGGAAGGCTACGTGGCCGCACGCGACATCAGCGACCAGCGCGTCGACGACGCCACCCAGCACCTCAAGGTGGGCGACACGATCGAAGCCAAGTTCGTGAGCATGGACCGCAAGGGCCGCACGCTGCAGCTGTCGATCAAGGCCAAGGACGAGGCCGAGACCGCGCAGACGCTCGCCGAGTACAACAAGGTGGCGGCGGAAGCCTCCAGCGGCACGACCAAGCTGGGTGCCCTGCTGCGCGAGCAGCTGGAAGGCAACAAGTCCGAGTGAGTCCGCGCGTCGGCGGCCCGGCTACGGCCGGGTCGCCGAGCGCTTCGCGATGCGGAATACGGTGTCCATGACCAAGTCGGAACTGATCGAGATCCTCGCCGAGCGCCAGGCCCACCTGAAGGCCGACGACGTCGACCTGGCGGTGAAATCGCTGCTGGAAATGATGGGCGGCTCGCTCGCCCATGGCGAGCGCATCGAGATCCGCGGCTTTGGCAGTTTTTCCCTGCATTACCGGCCGCCGCGTACCGGCCGCAATCCCAAGACCGGCGACGCGGTGGCGCTGCCGGGCAAGCATGTGCCGCATTTCAAGCCCGGCAAGGAACTGCGCGAACGCGTCAGCGACGTCGTGCCGGTCCCGCCGGAGGACTAGGGTCGATTACGGGCACTGGCCCGGATCCATGGGTTTTCCCATGGGAGCGACGGAAGTCGCGATTTCCTGCGGCAGTCCGCGACCTCACGGCTTCCGTCGCTCCCGCGGGAAGCGACCGCATTTCGGGTAAGCTGAACGATCATGCGATTGCTCCGGATTCTCATCGCCGTGCTGTGCCTGGTCGCCGGCCTCCTGGTCGGCGTGCTCAATCCGCAGACGGTCTCGATCGATCTGGGGTGGGTCACGCTGTACGCCAGCCTCGGCGTGACGCTGCTGGTGACGTTGCTCTGCGGCGTGGTGGTCGGCGGCCTGATCCTGACCGTATCGGTCGTGCTGCCGCTGCGGCAGCGACTGCGGCGCGCGCAGGCACCGGTGGGTGCGTCCGCGGCACCTCCGCCCGATCGCGGACACGGAGCCTGATCCGATGGCCTTCGTCACCGAATGGTTCTGGTTCTTCCTGCTGCTGCCGATCGCGGCCCTGAGCGGCTGGGTCATCGGCCGACGCGGCGGCGAACGCCACAGCGATACCCAGGTCAGCCGCCTGTCGACCACCTACTTCCGCGGCCTGAACTACCTGCTGAACGAACAGCCGGACAAGGCGATCGAGCTGTTCCTGCACATCGCCGAACTGGACAAGGAAACCTTCGAGACCCAGGTCGCGCTCGGGCATCTGTTCCGACGCCGCGGCGAGGTCGACCGCGCGATCCGCCTGCACCAGGGCCTGGTGCAGCGCTCCGACCTGAGCGACCAGCAGAAGGTGCAGGCGCTGCTGGCACTGGGTGAGGACTACATGCGCTCCGGACTGCTGGATCGCGCCGAGACCGTGTTCACCGAACTGGCCAAGCTCGACCAGCGTGCGCCGCAGGCGCTGCGACACCTGATCAGCATCTACCAGGCCGAACGTGACTGGTCCAAGGCGATCGAGAACGCCACCCGCTTCGAGGCCGCGACCGGCGAGCCGATGGGCAAGCTGATCGGGCATTTCGAGTGCGAGCTGGCCGAGCGCCTGCGTGCGTCGGGCGACGTCGATGGCGCCCGGGCCGCCGTCGCACGTGCCTACGCGGCCGATTCCAAGTCGGTCCGCGCCGGCATTCTCGAGGGCCGGATCGAACTGGAGACCGGGCATGACGCCGCGGCGATCCGCGCCTTCGAGCGGGCGGCACGGCACGACACCGACTTCCTGCCGGAGATCCTGCCGCCGCTGCTGTCGGCCTACGCCCGCATCGGCGACGCGCCCGGCGCACGCACGTTCCTGGCCGAGATGACCGAACACTACCGCGGCATCGCGCCGGTGCTGGCGCTGGCACGGCTGCTGGAGGCGGAGCAGGGTGTCGCGCAGGCGCGTACCTATCTGGCCGAGCAGCTCAAGGACCGGCCCTCGGTACGCGGGGAGGCCGCGCTGATCGAACTGACGCTCGCCGACGAAGGCGCGGATACCGGGCGGACCCTGCACGACCTCAAGCACATCACCGACCAGTTGCTGGTGCGCAATCCCAGCTACCGCTGCAGCCGCTGCGGCTTCGGTGCCCGCAGCCACCACTGGCAGTGCCCGAGCTGCAAGGAATGGGGCACGATCAAGCCGCTGTTGAACTATGCGGTGGTGTAGCCCGGGCGACAGCGTAGACCCGGAAGCCTGCAGTCGCGGGGCGAGGCCCGCACCGTCGGGCGACCACGCCGGCTCCGGGCGCCTGTCGGACGCGACCGCGCTTGCACGGGCCGGGAGTTCCTGAGGTGGACCCGTTCACCGGTCCCGGCGCCTGGCTCGTCCTGCACCTGGCGATCGCGATGCTCGGTACCTGGGCGGCGCGCCGCTATGCCCTGCATCGCAGGCTGCTCGACGAACCCGGCGAACGGCGCAGTCATGCGGTCGCCACGCCACGCGGCGGCGGGATCGCGATCGTGGCTTCGCTGCTGACGGCGCTGGCGCTGCTGGCGCTGGGGTACCCCGGGCAGCGGATCCTGCTGCTGGTCGCCGGCGGCGGCACCTTGCTGGTGGCGGCGATCGGCTGGATCGATGATCACCGGCCGCTCTCGCCGTGGCTGCGGCTGATCGTGCATGCCGTGGCTGCGGCCATGCTGGCGGCGGCGGTCCTGCAGTCGGGCGGCGATGCGCTCATGGCCGCGACCGGCTTCGCCGCCGCCCTGGTGCTGGTCAATGTCTGGAACTTCATGGACGGGATCGACGGCCTGGCGGCGAGCCAGGCGGCGATCGCCGCGCTTGGCTATGCGCTGCTGGCGCACCTCGATGGTGCGGGCGGCGCCGTCGTTTGGCTGGCATCCAGCCTGGCGGTCGCCTGCCTCGGGTTCCTTCCCTTCAATTTTCCGCGCGCGCGGATCTTTCTCGGCGATGTCGGCAGCGGCGCGATCGGCTACGGCCTGGCATGCCTCTGCGTGCTGGCCATGGCCGGCGGGGGGGATGAGCCGGGCCGCTGGCCGCTGCTGGTGCTGCCGCTGTCGGCGTTCCTCGTTGATGCGACCCTCACATTGGGCTCGCGCATGCTGCGGGGCGAGCCGTGGTGGAGAGCACATGTGCAGCACGCCTACCAGCGATGGTCGCGCCGGATCGGGCGACATCCGCCGGTCACGTACGCGTATGCCACCTGGAGCGCATGCAGCGTCCTGGCGATGCTCGCCGCTCGGCGGCTTGACACTGCGTTTATCATTGTCGTCGCCGTCGCGTGGTGTCTGGCAGGGGGATGGATCTGGATGACCTTGCAAGATGGCGCCCGTCGCACGAGCCTGAAGGAAGAAGAACAACGATGAATCGCTGGAAGGATCGGGCGGCTATCACCTTGCCTCGCGCAGGCATCATTGCGCATGACCTGTTCATGGTGTGGCTGTGCTGGATCGGCCTGCATCAGTTCCGGCTGTCGATCCACCCGTTCGCGTCGCCGATGCCCTGGTGGTCGACCGAGATCGCGCTGATCCTGCTCGCGCAGGGCCTGGTGCTTTGGCGGGTGGGGCTGTATCGCGGAGTCTGGCGCTTCGCCAGCGTTCCGGACCTGCTGAACATCCTCAAGGCGAGCCTGTTCGGGCTGTTCGCGATCCTGCTGGCGTTGTTCCTGTACAACCGGCTGGACCAGGTGCCGCGCACGGTGCTGGTGCTGTACCCGGTCGTGCTGACCGCGCTCCTGGGCATGCCGCGCCTGCTGTACCGCAGCTGGAAGGACTACAGCCTCAACCGCACCGACCAGACCTCGGTGCGCGTGCTGATCCTCGGCGCCGGCCAGGCCGGAGAAGCACTGCTGCGCGACCTGCGCCGTGCCGGCTCCTATCAGGCGGTCGGGTTCCTGGACGACGCGGCCAAGCTGCACGGCAGCCACCTGCAGGGCGTGCCGGTGCTGGGGCGGGTCAGCGACGTCGCCCGGATCGCGCCCGAGACCGCGGCGCGATTGCTGATCATCGCCATGCCCTCGCTGGACGCCTCGTCGATGCGGCGGATCGTGGCCGCCTGCGAGGAGACCGGCTTGCCGTTCCGGACCGTGCCGCGCCTGGACGACCTGCTCGAGGGGCGTTCGCTGCCGGGCGAGCTGAAGGAGGTCGCGATCGAGGACCTGCTCGGGCGCAAGCCGGTGACGCCGGACTGGAAGTCGATCCGCGGCTGGCTCGGCGGCCGCAGCGTGCTGGTGACCGGCGGCGGCGGCTCGATCGGCGCCGAACTGTGCCGCCAGTGCGCCCGCCACGGCGCACGGCAGATCGCCATCGTGGAGATGGACGAACTCGCCCTGACCACCATCGAGGCGCAGCTGCGCCGCGATTTCCCCCAGATCCAGTGCGTGCCGGTCCTGGGCGACTGCGGCGACCCCGCGGTGATCCGCTACGCACTGTCGCTGTCCACGCCGGAAGCCGTCTTCCACGCGGCCGCCTACAAGCAGGTGCCGGTGCTGGAGGCGCAGCTGCGCGAAGCGGTGCGCAACAACGTGCTGGCGACCGAGACCGTGGCCCGCGCGACGCAGGCAGCCGGCGTCGCCACCTTCGTGCTGATCTCCACCGACAAGGCGGTCGATCCGGTCAACGTGCTCGGCGCCACCAAGCGCCTGGCGGAAATGGTCTGCCAGGCGACGAGCTCCGATCCGCAGTCGACGCGCTTCGTCACGGTGCGCTTCGGCAACGTGCTCGATTCGGCCGGCAGCGTGGTGCCGCTGTTCCGCGAACAGATCCGCAGCGGCGGCCCGGTGACCGTGACCGATCCGGAGGTCACCCGTTTCTTCATGACCATCCCCGAGTCCTGCCAGTTGATCCTGCAGGCCGCGGCGATCGGGTCGCGGCATGCGATCTACACGCTGGACATGGGCGAACCGGTGTCGATCCGGCTGCTGGCCGAGCAGATGATCCGGCTGGCAGGCAAGCATCCGGAACGGGACGTAGCGATCATCTACACCGGACTGCGGCCGGGCGAGAAGCTGCACGAGACCCTGTTCCATGCGGACGAATGCTATCGCCCGACCGCGCACCCGAAGATCCTGCAGGCCGAGGCGCGCGAGATCGTGCAGCAGAACGTGTTCGAGGCGACGGCGAAGCTGCGCGAGGCGATCGGGACCTATGACCTCGCGACCCTGGCCCAGGTCCTGCGCGCTTCGGTCCCCGAGTTCATGCCGCAGCAGGACAACGGACAGCAGCAGGCCGCGACAGTCGTCGCTTTTCCCGCTCGACATGCAAGAAGGACGTGACCGTCGTCGCCTTCCTCGCTCGACACGCAAGCAAGGTCGTGACAGCTGAAATATGAGTCGAATACGATCCTGAGTGCATGGCGAAGGTGCTGCGCAAATCGGTTCCCAAGCTCATGCCGCAACCCGACAACGGCGACCAGCAAGCCGTAGCCGTCGTCGCCTCCCCCGTGCGACATGCAAGAAGGATGTGACAGCAGGCATATGAGCCGAAGAATCCGGAAAGCCGTATTTCCCGTCGCGGGTCTCGGGACCCGCTTCCTTCCCGCCACCAAGACCGTCCCCAAGGAAATGCTGCCGATCATCGATCGGCCGTTGATCCAGTATGCCGTCGACGAGGCGATCGAGGCGGGGTGCGATACGCTGATTTTCGTCACCAACCGCTACAAGCACGCGGTTGCCGACTATTTCGACAAGGCCTACGAGCTCGAGGAGAAGCTGGAGAAGGCCGGCAAGCTGGCGCAACTGGAGGTGGTGCGCAATCCGTTGCCGCCGAACGTGCGCGCGGTGTTCGTCACCCAGACCGAGGCGCTCGGACTCGGTCACGCCGTGTTGTGCGCAAAACCGGTGGTCGGCGACGAGCCGTTCGCGGTGATCCTGCCGGACGACCTGATCTGGAACCGCGGTCCCGGTGCGCTGACCCAGATGGCCGACGCCGCCGAGGCCAGCGGCGCCAGCATGATCGCGGTGCAGGACGTGCCGCACGACAAGACCGACAGCTACGGCATCGTCGCGACCGAAGACTTCGCCGACCGGCAGGGCCGCATCCGCGCGATGGTCGAAAAGCCCAAGCCCGCCGATGCCCCGAGCACCCTCGCCGTGGTCGGCCGCTACGTGCTGAATCCCCGCATCTTCGCGCTGCTCGAGTCGACGACCCCCGGCGCCGGCGGCGAGATCCAGCTCACCGATGCGATCTCGGCGCTGCTCGCGGAGGAGGCGGTGCATGCCTACCGGTTCCGCGGTACCCGCTTCGACTGTGGCACCCATATCGGCCTGATCGAGGCCACCATCCGCTATGCACTCGACCACGAGAAGCTGAGCGAGGCGGCCGCGGCCATGATGCAGAGCGCCCTGGACGAACTCGGCGTGCGCGAACTGGAGTAGGGCACGCGGCGGACACACTGCGGCAGGGAAGGCGGGCGGCACCGCGACCATCCGGCCGGTCCCCGGGAGGCGATCAGCCATCGCCACCGACCGATGCAAAGAGGCACGGCGCCATGATCGGCGCCGTGCCCGTTAGCCGAAACGGCGGAACTCCCGCGGTTCGGCTACAGCGCCTCGAAAATGCCCGCCGCGCCCATGCCGGTGCCGATGCACATCGTCACCAGGCCGTACTTCTGCTTGCGACGGCGCAGGCCGTGGACGATGGTCGCGGTGCGCACCGCGCCGGTGGCGCCGAGCGGATGGCCGAGCGCGATCGCGCCGCCCAGCGGGTTGACCTTGTCCGGATCCAGCTCCGAATCGCGGATCACCGCCAGCGCCTGCGCGGCGAAGGCCTCGTTGAGCTCGATCCAGTCGATCTGGTCCCTGGTCAGCCCGGCCTGCTTCAGCGCCTTCGGGATCGCCGCGATCGGTCCGATGCCCATCACTTCCGGCCGCACGCCCGCCACCGAGAAGCTGACGAAGCGGGCGAGGGGCGCCAGGCCGTAGTCCTTGATCGCCTGTTCCGAGGCCAGCAGCACCGCGCCGGCGCCGTCGCTCATCTGCGACGAGTTGCCGGCGGTCACGGTGCCGCCGAACTGGCCGTTGCGGAACACCGGGCGCAGTTTGGCCAGTCCTTCGGCCGAGGAATCCGGGCGCGGACCTTCATCGGTGTCGACGCGCGCCTTCCGCAGCTGGATGGTATTGCCCGCCAGGTCGGGGACGTGCGACATCACCTCGTACGGGGTGATTTCGTCCCTGAACTCGCCGGCCTGGATGGCGGCGATCGCCTTGCGGTGCGAGGCCAGCGCGAACGCGTCCTGGTCCTCGCGCGAGACCTTCCATTCTTCCGCCACCTTCTCGGCAGTGATGCCCATGCCATAGGCGATGGCGACGTGGTCGTCCTTGAAGACGTTCGGCGACAGCGCGACCTTGTTGCCCATCATCGGCACCATGCTCATGCTCTCGGTACCGCCGGCCAACACCAGGTCGGCGTTGCCCAGGCGGATCTGGTCGGCGGCCAGCGCCACCGCCTGCAGGCCGGAGGAGCAGAAGCGGTTGATGGTCTGCGCGGCCACAGTGTTCGGCAGGCCGGCCAGCAGCACGCCGATGCGCGCCACGTTCATGCCTTGCTCGCCTTCCGGCATCGCGCAGCCGATCACCGCGTCCTCGATGCGGTTCACGTCGATGCCCGGCGCCTGCGCGACGACGGCCTTCAACACGTGCGCCAGCATGTCGTCGGGGCGGGTATTGCGGAACACGCCGCGCGGCGCCTTGCCGACCGGGGTGCGGGTGGCGGCGACGATGTAGGCGTCTTGGAGTTGTTTCATGGGGCTTTCTCCGAAAGCGTGATTCGTGATTCGTGATGGGTGATTCGCAAAAGCGAGGCAGCGGGACTGGCGAATGGCTTTGACCAATCACCAATCACGAATCACCAATCACGGCTTTATCAGTTCCTGAGCGGCTTACCGGTCTTGAGCATGTGCGCGATGCGCTCCTGGCTCTTGGGCATCTGCGCCAGGGCGACGAAGTGCTCGCGCTCCAGCCGCAGTAGCCAGTCCTCGTCGACCGTGGCGCCGCGATCCACCTCGCCGCCGCAGAGCACGGTGGCGATGCGGGTGGCGATCTCGTAGTCGTGCGGCGAGATGAAGCGTCCCTCCAGCATGTTGACCAGCATCATCTTGAAGGTGGCGATGCCGACGTCGCCGGCGACCTGCACCGCGCGCTCCGGCAGCGGCGGGCGATAGCCGCTCTCCGCCAGCACCAGCGCCTGCTGTCGCGCGATGTGCAGCAGCTCGTGCGGATGGAAGACGACCGGATCGTCCCTGCGCAGCAGCCCGAATTCCCGGGCCTCGAATGCCGAGGTGGAGACCTTGGCCATCGCCACCGTCTCGAACACCGACTTCAGCTCCGCGAACACGTCGCCGCCCGGTCCGGCCGCGCGCGCGGCGCGTACCGCCAGCTCCTTCAGGCCGCCGCCGGCCGGCAGCAGGCCAACCCCGGCCTCGACCAGGCCGATGTAGCTCTCCAGCCCCGCGACCGTGCGCGCGCTGTGCATCTGGAACTCGCAGCCGCCTCCGAGCGCCAGGCCACGCACCGCCGCGACCACCGGCACCAGCGCGTACTTGATCCGCTGGCTGGTGGCCTGGAAGTTGGCGACCATCGCCTCGAACGCATCGACCTTGCCGGCCTGCAGCAGTCCGAGTGCACCGGCGAGGTCCGCGCCGGCGGAGAAGGGTTCCTTCGGCTGCCAGATCACCAGGCCGCGCAGGTCGCGCTCGGCAATGCCGATCGCCTCCTGCAGGCCGTCGAGCACCTGGTCGCTGACGGTGTGCAGCTTGGTCTTGAACGAGGCCACGCCGATGCCGTCGCCGTCGGTCCACAGGCGGATGCCGTCGTTCTCGAACAGCGTCTCGCCCCGCGCGAAGGTTTCGCCGAGCAGCGGATCGGGAAAGCGCTGGCGCCGGTAGACCGGCAACGACGAGCGCGGCACAGAGGCGTTGCGCGCGGGGCTGAAGCTGCCGTCCGCGCCGTGGACGCCGTCGCGGCCGTCCAGCACCCAGTCGGGCAGCGGCGCGTCGCTCATGGTCTTGCCCGCGGCGATGTCCTCGGCGATCCATTGCGCCACCTGCTTCCAGCCGGCCGCCTGCCAGGTCTCGAACGGGCCCAGAGACCAGCCATAGCCCCAGCGGATGGCGAGGTCGACGTCGCGCGCGGTCCCGGCGATGTCGGCCAGGTGGTACGCGCTGTAATGGAACAGGTCGCGGAACGCCGCCCACAGGAAGCGCGCCTGCGGATGATCGCTCGCGCGCAACCCGGCGAATTTCTCTGCCGGGTCCTTCGTCTTGAGGATCTCCACCACCTCGGGTGCCGCCGCGTCCTGGTCTGCCGGCCGGTAATCCTGCTTCTCCAGGTCCAGTACCTGGATCTCCTTGCCGGCCTTGCGGAAGATGCCGGCGCCGGCCTTCTGCCCCAGCGCCCCCTGGTCGATCAGCGCCTGCAGCCAGGCCGGCGCCTTGAAATACCGGTGCCAGGGATCGTCGGGCAGGGTGTCGGCCATGGTCTTGATCACGTGCGCCATGGTGTCCAGGCCGACCACGTCGGAGGTGCGGTAGGTCGCCGATTTCGGCCGCCCGACCAGCGGGCCGGTCAGCGCATCGACGGCGTCGAAGCCGAGCCCGAATGCCGCGGTGTGGTGGATCGTCGACAGGATCGAGAACACGCCGATGCGGTTGCCGATGAAGTTCGGCGTGTCGCGGGCGTAGACCACGCCCTTGCCGAGCGTGGTGGTGAGGAACGTCTCCAGCCCTTCGAGCACCGACGCGTCCGTGGTCGTGGCCGGGATCAGTTCGGCGAGGTGCATGTAGCGCGGAGGATTGAAGAAATGCACGCCGCAGAAGCGGTGGCGCAGTTGCTCGGGCAGCACGTCGGCCAGCGCGTTGATGCCCAGGCCCGAGGTGTTGCTCGCCAGTACCGCATGGTCGGAGACGTGCGGGGCGATCTTGCGATACAGGTCCTGCTTCCAGTCCATGCGTTCGGCGATCGCCTCGATCACCAGGTCGCAGTCCTGCAGCAGTTCCAGTCCGCTGTCGTAGTTGGCGGGAACGATGCGCCCGGCCAGCGGCTTGTCGGCGAGCGGGGCGGGGCGCAGCTTGCCCAGATTGGCGATCGCCTTAAGCACCACGCCGTTGGGGTCGCCTTCCTTCGCGGGCAGATCGAACAGCACCGTGTCGACCCCGGCGTTGGTGAGATGGGCGGCGATCTGCGCCCCCATCACCCCGGCACCGAGCACCGCGGCGCGGCGTACCAGCAGTTTTTCAGACATGTTTCGTAACTCCTTGTATCAATTTGTTTATTGCCGCGGATTGACGCGGGTAAGCGCAGATAGGGCGAGGCGGGAGGGGGAACGCTCTTGGCGGGCATGCTAACTACGTAGAAACTTTAGGTATGCCATGTATCTTGTTGAAAATAATTGTTTTATCCGTGCTCGTCCGCGTCAATCCACGGCCAAAAAATCCCTATGCCTTGAACCCGGCGGCGGCGAAGCGGATCAGTTCCTGCGCGGCGCGGCGGCGATGGGCCTTCTCGTTCATGCCGTGCGGGCGCTTGATCAGTCCGAAATCGGCCATCGCGTAGGTCAGCGCGCCGGCCAGGAAGTCGAGCCGCCAGTACAGCTCCTCCTTCGACAGCTCCGGCAGGCAGGCGGCGAGGGCGCGGGCGAAATCGCGCTGCACGTGCCCGTAGCGTTCGGACAGGAAGGCGCGCAGGCCGTCGTTCTTCTCGGCATAGGCACGCGCGATGACGCGGATGAAGGCACCGCCGCCGTTGCGGTCGCCCGCCAACGCCAGGGCCGGCTCGACGAAGGCGGCGAGCACCGGCTCCAGCACGCCGGGGTGTTCCTCCTGGGCGGCGCGCAGCATCGACAGCCGCTGCGTGCTCATGTCGTCCATGCGCCGCCGGAACACCTCGTTGACCAGGTTTTCCTTGCTGCCGAAATGGTAGTTGACCGCGGCGATGTTGACGTCGGCGCGGGTGGTGACCTGGCGCAGCGACGTGCCGCTGAAGCCCTGCTGGGCGAAGAGTTCCTCGGCGGCACCGAGGATGCGTTCCTTGGTCGAGAACTGGGTAGCGGGCATCGGCGCTCCGGAGCGGCTGAATCAAACGCTTGTTTGATGGTAGGGGGATCGCCTGTGCGGGTCAAACCACGGGCGTCTGCGCCCGGTGCCGATGCCCGGGCATGGCTTGAGCCTGAGGTTTCTCCACATTTTTCGCGGCCTATCTTCCCCCTTTGAAAAAGGGGGATTGAGGGGGGCGAAAGCCGCCGCTTGCAAGCCGCAGGCTTGCGGCGGCTTGAGCGCCCTCGCGCGCTGCGCAAGGGCCGGGAATCGCATAGCGATTTGCTGTTGCTGTTGCTTGGTCGGGCACCGAGCAAATCCCAACCCCCCTTTTTTCAAAGGGGGGAAGCAGCCAAGCCGTTGAATCGATTGCAGGAAAACAGGCGACACCTCAGGCTTGAGCCCCGTCATCCCAGCGCAAGCCGGGATTCTATTTTGATCTCGTAGTTGCTTTGAGACTGCATTCGAACGAGCAACGGCAACATGGATCCCGGCTTGCGCTGGATGACAAGCAGAGCGTTCAGGCTCGCCCGAGCCTGGGCCTGGCCTGGGCCTGGCCTGGGTCCGAGCCCCGACCGCACCAGCCGTTCCGACCGGGCGGCGATCTTCAAGCAGAAATGGGTTCTGCAGACCGTGAGGATCGGTTAGAATTCCCGCTAGCCAGTTCGGCTAAACCCGTGCCACATCACGGGTTTTTCATGTTAATGTGGGTCGCTCACAGCAGCCGCCCGCCTCACCGGAGACATTCCATGGCGCTGGAGCGCACCCTCTCGATCGTCAAGCCCGATGCCGTCGCCAAGAACGTCATCGGCGAGATCTACTCTCGTTTCGAAAAAGCCGGTCTCAAGATCGTCGCCGCGAAGATGAAGCATCTGTCCCGCGCGGAGGCGGAGGGCTTCTATGCCGTGCATCGCGAGCGTCCGTTCTTCAGTGCCCTGGTCGAGCTCATGAGCAGCGGTCCGGTGATGATCCAGGCGCTCGAGGGCGAGGACGCAATCGCCAAGAACCGCGAACTGATGGGCGCGACCAATCCGAAGGAAGCCGCCGCCGGCACCATCCGCGCGGACTTCGCCGATTCGATCGACGCCAACGCCGTGCACGGTTCCGACGCGGCCGAAACCGCCACGCAGGAAATCGCGTACTTCTTCGAACCGAACGAAATCTTCTCTCGCTGATCGAACCGCATCGTGCAATGAGCGACTTCATCATCCAGCCGTCTTACGCAGGGCCCGGAGCCATTCCGGGTCCTGCGTCACCGCGTCCGCAAGCGGACGCCGGGACGGCTGCGGTGTCCGCCGGCGCGGCCAGGCAGAACCTGCTCGAGCTGGACCGCGCGGGCCTGGAACGCTTCTTCGTCGAGACCCTCGACGAGAAGCGCTACCGCGCGCACCAGGTGATGAAGTGGATCCACCACCGTCACGTCACCGCGTTCGACGAAATGACCGACCTGGGCAAGGGATTGCGCGCCAAGCTCGAGGCGCATGCCGAAGTCCGCGTGCCGCAGATCCAGTTCGAAAAGCCCTCCACCGACGGCACCCACAAGTGGCTGCTGGCGATGGACGGCAAAAACGCCATCGAGACGGTCTTCATTCCCGACAAGGGGCGCGGCACCCTGTGCGTGTCCTCGCAGGTCGGCTGCGCGCTGAACTGCCAGTTCTGCTCCACCGCCACCCAGGGCTTCAACCGCAACCTGTCGACCGCCGAGATCATCGGCCAGGTCTGGGTGGCGGCGCGGCACCTGGGCAATGTCCCGCACCGCGAGCGCAAGCTCACCAATGTGGTGATGATGGGCATGGGCGAGCCGCTGATGAACTTCGACAATGTGGTCCGCGCGATGAGCGTGATGCGCGACGACCTCGGCTACGGGCTCGCCAACAAGCGCGTCACCCTGTCGACCGCCGGCATGGTGCCGATGATCGACCGCCTGGGCGAGGAGAGCGACGTGTCGCTGGCGGTCTCGCTGCACGCCGCCGACGATGCGCTGCGCAGCGAACTGGTGCCGCTCAACCGCAAGTACCCGGTGGCCGAGCTCATGGCCGCGTGCCAGCGCTACGTGCTGCGCAAGCGCGGCAGCTCGGTCACGTTCGAATACACCATGATGAAGGGCGTCAACGACCGCCCCGAGCACGCGCGCCAGCTGGCGCGGCTGATGCGCGGCTTCGACAACGCGGTACAGATGAAGGACGCCGCCAAGGTCAACCTGATCCCGTTCAATCCGTTCCCCGGCACCCGTTTCGAGCGCTCGCCGGAGACCGACATCCGCGTATTCCAGAAACTCCTGCAGGACGCGCGGGTGCTGACGACCGTGCGCCGCACCCGCGGCGACGACATCGACGCCGCCTGCGGCCAGCTCAAGGGGCAGGTCGCCGACCGGACCCGGCGTCAGGCGGAGTTCCGCAAGCGGCTCGCCGCCCCGGAGGGAGAGGCGGATGCCGCTGCGTAGCGCACTGGTGCTGGGCCTGTTGGCAGTGCTGCTTTCCACGGCGTGTTCGCGCCTGTCGTTCGTCAAACCCAGCGCCAAGCGCGGCGATTCCGAGCAGGTCGCGCAGCGCTACGACGTCAGTGGCACCGCCGAGAGCCGGCGACGGTCCGAGAACCGCCTGCGCCTGGCCCGGGCCGGGCAGGCGCTCGCCAATGGCGAACCCGAAACTGCCGAAAAGCTGGTCCGCGAGGCGCTCAAGGCCGATCCGGGCGATGCGGAGGCGCTGACCCTGATGGCCCTGCTCGAGTCGCGGCGCGGGCGCAGCCAGGAAGCCGGCGGCTACTACGCCAGGGCCGCCGAGCTGGCGCCCGCCAGCGGCCGGGCGCAGAACAACTACGGCGCCTGGCTGTGCGGCAACGGGCGGGCCGCCGAGGCGATGGCGTATTTCGACAGAGCGCTGGCCACGCCGGGATACCCGGAGCCGGCCTCCGCGTTGGCCAATGCCGGTGCCTGCGCCGAAGCGGCCGGGCAACCCGAGCGGGTCGAGCGCGACCTGCGTGCGGCGCTTTCGCTGCAGCCGACCAATGCCGTGGCGTTGTCAGCGATGGCCGAATACCAGTACCGTAAGGGGAGTTACCTGGAAGCACGTGCATTTTCGCAGCGCCGCCTCGCCGCGGCGCCGGCGTCAGCCGACGTTCTTCTATTGGCGTCACAAATCGAGGAAAGACTCGGCGACAAGGCCGCCGCCGATCGCTACCGTCAGCGTTTGGGGAAGGAGTTCCCGCAGGCGTTGTCCGCACAACCCGGGGAAAGCAGACAACCATGACTTCTGCAGCGAATGCAGGCATGCCCGAGCAGGGCTGCGGCGATCGCCTTCGTGAGGCGCGCGCCGCCGCCGGCTTGGACATCGCCGATGTGGCAGCAAAAATGCACGTTCCGGTTCGGGTCGTCGAATCGCTCGAGGCCGAGGACTGGGGGCGCTTGGGGGCGCCGGTATTCGTCCGTGGACAGTTGCGCAGTTATGCGCGGGCGCTCGGCCTTCCGCCCGACGCGCTGCTGCCGGCGCAGGCATCCACTCCGATCCAGCCGCCGCAGCTCGAACCACGCACCTTCACCTCTCCGCTGCAGCGGTTCGCCGAACAGGCCGCGCGCCGCCTGGTCTATGTCGTGATCACCGCGGCGATCGCAGTGCCGGTCTGGATGGTGACGCGTCAGCATGTGGACAGCGATCCGCAGGAAACCGCATCGCTCGACATTGATCCCGGTCGGGGCCAGGCCGCTGCCGCACCCGGACGATCATCGCCTTCGTCGCAGGCCGAACAGCAACCGTTCGTGGCTTCGCTGACGCCGATCCAGAGCCGGAAGTCGCAGAAACCCCGCTCGCCGGAACCGCAACAGCCCTCGGCGGCGGCGCTGACGTTGCAGTTCAGCGACGACAGTTGGGTGGAAGTGCAGTCGGCCGAAGGCCGCTCGCTGGAGCAGGCGCTGGTCCGCGCCGGCGAACGTCGCAGCTACGCGGCCGGCGAAGTGGGGCGCATCGTGCTCGGCAATGCCGGTGCGGTCGAAGTGCGCCGGTACGGCCGCGTTCAGGATATGACGCCCTATCAGCGAGCGAACGTCGCACGCTTTACGGTATCCTCTGACGGTTCGATGGCACCAGCGACCGAGTAACGTCCGCCACGGCCCGCCACGCGGGTCCGCGACACGCAGACACGGGCCCGGCAGCGGGCCCGTTTCCCATGACAGGGCCCGCGCCCGGCGCGCAGGGCGAGAGACAGTATGGCGATCGAAATTCTCGACGAACACGAACAGGGCGAACGGGTCCGTGAATGGCTGCGACGCAACGGATTCGGACTGTTTGCCGGCGTGGTGCTCGGGCTGGGAATAATCGGTGGCTGGCAGTGGTGGCAGCGGCACCAGCACGGTGAGCGCGTACAGGGCGGCGAGCGCTACCAGGCGGCGCTCGCCAGCATCCAGGCCGGCGATCTCGACGCCGCCCGGAACCAGGCGCAGGAGCTGCGGAAGGGCGGCGTCTACGGCGCCCTGATTGCCTTCGACCTGGCCAAGGCCGAGTTCGAAGCCGGCGACCGCGAGGCCGCCATCGCCACGTTGCAGCAGGCAGCCGATGCCGCCGGTCCCGCGCTCGAGCCGATCCGCCGCCAGCGCCTGGCGCAACTGCTGATCGATGCGGGACAGGCGCAAGAAGCGGCGACCCTGCTCTCGGACGCCGCCGACGCCACCGGGCTCGAAACGCTGGGCGACGCCCGGTTCGCGCTCGACCAACGCGACCAGGCGCGGCAGGCCTACGAGGAAGCGCTGCGACGGATGGACGTCGCGGCGCCGCAGCGCCGCCTGGTCGAACTCAAGCTCACCCAAGCCGGCGGCAAGCCGTCCCAGCCCGAGACCATTTGATGAAGCCAGCGAAGATCAAGCCACATTCCCTGCTGCTGCGCACCGCCGCGGTGCTGCTATGCGCGATCGCGGTGTCGGGTTGCAGCACGATCCGTGGCTGGTTCGATGGCGACGACGACGAGGTCAATACCACCGATCCGGCCGAACTCACCGATTTTACCCCGTCGGTTTCGGTGTCGCGGATCTGGACCGCCTCTGCCGGCAAGGGCGAGAAGCGGATCGGTGCCGGGCAGGCTCCGACCGTGGCCGACGGCCGCGTCTATGCCGCCGCGATCGAGGGCGGCGTGCGCGCGTTCGACCTGCAGAGTGGCGCCACGCTCTGGCACCACGAATCCGACCTCCGGCTCTCCGGCGGCCCGGGTGTCGGCGAGGGCCTGGTCGTGGCCGGCGGCCTGGAAGGCGATGTGCTGGCGCTGGACGCGGAGAGCGGCAGCGAACGCTGGCGCGCCAGGGTCGGCAACGAAGTCATTGCCGCGCCCGCGATCGGGCAGGGCATCGTGATCGTGAGGTCCAACGACGGTCGGGTGACCGCCTTCGATGCGGCCAGCGGCGAGCGTCGCTGGTTCTGGGTCCGCGACCTGCCGCCGCTCACCGTGCGCGGCAACGACGCACCGGTGCTCGGCCCGGGCTACGTGTTCGTCGGCAACGACGACGGCACCGTGGTCGCGCTCGGCCTTGCCGATGGCCGTCCCATCTGGGAACAGGCCGTCGGCCAGCCCGATGGCCGGACCGACCTGGAACGCATGACCGACATCGACGGCAGCCCGGTCCTGGACGAGACCATTCTGTACGCCAGCAGCTACAAGCAGCAGACCATGGCGATCGAAGCGCCGAGCGGCCGCCCGCTGTGGTCCAGCGACCGCGGCGGCGCCGGTCGCATCGGGCTCGGCTCCGATCGCCTGGTGGTCGCCGACCCGGCCGGAACCGTCTGGGCGCTGGACAAGAACGGCGGTTCTGCCCTGTGGCAGCAGGACGTGCTGGCACGACGCAACCTCAGCTCGGCGGCGGTGCAGGACGGCCATGCCGTGGTCGGCGATTTCGACGGCTATCTGCACTGGCTCAAGCTCGAGAACGGCGAGCTGGCGGCGCGCACCCGCGCCGGCCGCGCCGCCATCAAGGGCGCTCCGGTCATCGCCGATGGCATTCTGGTGGTGCAGAACATCAAGGGCGACCTGAGCGCTTACCGGCTGGAGCAGTAAAAGCCGGGAATCGAGAATAGGGAATAGGGAATCGGCCACGGCCGACCCCAGCGACACCGCGGTTCCCGGCCCTGTCGCTCACGCCTCCCATGACGGGGCGGCGTGAACCATGCCTTCCGCCGTCCTGTTTTACGATTTCCCATTCCCGATTCCCCATTCCCGGCCCCCAATGCTCCCACTCGTCGCCCTTGTCGGCCGCCCGAACGTCGGCAAGTCGACGTTGTTCAACGCGCTGACCCGCAGTCGCGACGCGCTGGTGCATGATCAGCCGGGGGTGACCCGCGACCGCAACTACGGCGTCTGCCGGCTCGAGCCGGAGCGCCCGTTCGTGCTGGTCGATACCGGCGGCATCGCCGGCGAGAACATCCATCTCGAAACCGGCGGGCTGGCCGGCGCGACCGCGCGCCAGGCCCGGGCCGCCGCGGACGAAGCCGACCTGGTGCTGTTCATCGTCGACGGCCGCGAAGGCCCGACGGCGCTGGACGACGAGCTCGTACAGTGGCTGCGCAAGCGCGACCGGCCGGTGCTGCTGGTGGTCAACAAGACCGATGGCATCGATACACGCGCGGCGATGGCCGAGTTCGCCCGCTATGGATTCAGCGATGCATTGCCAGTGTCGTCGGCGCACCGCCAGGGGATCGACGAACTGCTGGCCGAGGTCCTCGGGCGCCTGCCGGTGGACGGCGACACCGAGGTGCTCGACGAGGATCCGGAACGCATGCGCGTGGCCTTCATCGGGCGGCCGAACGTTGGCAAGTCGACGCTGGTGAACCGGCTGCTCGGCGAGGAGCGCATGATCGCCTCGGAGGTGCCGGGCACCACCCGCGACTCGATCGCGGTGGACCTCGAACGCGACGGCCGCAAGTACCGACTGGTCGACACCGCCGGCATCCGCCGCAAGGCGCGCGTGGAGGAGGCGGTGGAGAAGTTCTCGATCGTCAAGACGCTGCAGGCGATCGAGCACTGCCAGATCGCCGTAGTGTTGCTGGACGCCAGCGAGGGCGTCACCGACCAGGATGCCAGCGTGCTCGGCGCGGTGCTCGACGCCGGCCGCGCGCTGGTGGTCGCGGTCAATAAATGGGACGGACTGACCGCCTACCAGCGCGAGCAAACCGAAGCGCTGCTGTCGCGCAAGCTGGTGTTCATGCCGTGGGCCGAGGCGGTGCGGATCAGCGCCAAGCACGGTTCCGGACTGCGCGAGCTGTTCCGCGCGATCCACCGCGCGCACGCCTCGGCGATGCGCGAGTTCGGCACCTCCGAGGTCACTCGCGCGCTGGAGGCCGCCTACGCGGCAAGCCCGCCGCCGACGGTGCGCGGCCATGTCGCCAAGCTGCGCTTCGCCCACCCGGGCGGCAGCAACCCGCCGACCTTCGTGGTCCACGGCAACCGCCTGCGCACGCTGTCGGACAGCTATCGCCGCTATCTGGAGAATTTCTTCCGCAAGCGCTTCAAGCTGGTCGGCACGCCGGTGCGGTTCGTGTTCAAGGAAGGCGAGAACCCCTACAAGGACCACAAGAACGTACTGACCGAGCGCCAGGTCGAGAAGAAACGGCGGCTGATCCGGCACGTCAAGCGAAAGGGCTGACATGGCCGAGAGGGGGCGCAGGTGCCAGGTGGCATGAACGCACGACCTCCGGCGCTCGGCCAGGAGGCCGTAACGCTCGGTATGCTCGCCGGCGGCCGCGGGCTGCGGCTGGGCGGCGCCGACAAGGCCTGGCTGCGCCGCGATGGCGTGGCCCAGGTGCAGCGCCTGGCCGCGCGGTTCGCGCCCGAGACGGGCGCCGTGCTGGTCAGTGCCAACCGTGCAGCCGAACGTTATGCCGCCGTCGGTCTGACCATGGTTGCCGACCGCACACCCGACGTCGGACCGCTCGGCGGGCTCGATGCGCTCGCGCAGGCGTGCGGCAGCGACTGGCTGCTGACTGTCCCCGTGGACGTGGTGTCGGTCAATGACTGCCTGTTGCCGAGTCTGGCCGCTGCCGGCGGCACGGGGGCGTATGCGGTCGACGATGACGGCGTGCAGCCGCTGGTCGCGCTGTGGCGGGTCGAAGCCCTGCGACGGGCGGCCGCCGCCGCGATCGCATCCGGCGATCTCGCGGTGCAGGTACTGCAGCGGCGGCTGGGCATGGCAGCGGTGCGGCTGGCCGGCGTACGCTTCGGCAATCTCAACACCCCGGAGGACCTGGCCGCAGCCGGCTTCGACCCGGCATGAGCCCGACATGAGCGACTTCCCGACCCGCATCACCTACGCCGCTGCCTGCGAGATCGTCGATGCCGTTGCCATCGACAGGCAACGGCCGCCCGAACGCTGTGCGCTGCCGCGTGCACATGGCCGGGTGCTCGCGGCCGACGTGCATGCGGTGCTGCAGCAACCGCCATTCGACAATTCGGCGATGGACGGGTTCGCGCTGCGTCACGCCGACCTGGGCGACGGCGACACCACACTCGAGCTGGCCGGCGAGCAGTTCGCCGGCACCGCGCTCGACCTGCACATCGGCCCCGGCCAGTGCACGCGCATCACCACCGGCGCGCCGCTGCCCGCCGCTGCCGATACCGTGGTGATGAAGGAGAACGCCGCCGTCGACGCCAATCGCGTGCGCGTGCTGGTGGCGCCCGGACCTGGGCAGCACGTTCGCCGCGCCGGCGAGGACAGTGCCGTCGGCGACCGTCTGCTGCAGGCGGGCGACGTCCTGTCGCCGTCGCGGGTCGCCCTGTGCGCATCGCAGGGCATGGCCGAGCTGGAGGTCCGGCGGCGGCCGACGGTCGCGGTCTTCACCACCGGCGACGAACTGGTGGAGCCCGGGCTGCCGTTGCGGCCGGGCGAAATCTACAACTCCAATCGCGAGCAGCTGATGGGGCTGCTGCGGGCCGAGGGCCTGGAGCCGGTCGCCTGGCCGACGTTGCCGGACGATCCGGGGACGATCGAATCGGCCCTGCGCCACGCCGGCAACGCCTTCGACCTGGTGATCACCTGCGGCGGCGTCTCGGCCGGCGAGAAGGACCACGTGCCCGCGCTGCTGCAGGCGCAGGGACGGGTGCGGTTCTGGAAGGTGCGGATGAAGCCGGGCATGCCGTTGCTGCTGGCCGAGGGTGGCCGGCTCGGCGACGCGCTGTTCCTGTGCCTGCCGGGCAACCCGGTCTCGGTGCTGGCGACCTGGCTGACGCTGGGACGCCGGCTGCTGGACGGCCTGCAGGGCCGGCGCGAGCCGCGGCTGCGGCTGCACGCGCGCCTGGGCACCGACTGGCACAAGGGCCATGAGCGGCTGGAATTCCTGCGCGGCCGGCTGCATTGCGGCGACGACGGCGTGCTGCGGGTCGAGCCGAACCCCGCCGACGGCTCGCACCGGATGCGCGCCGCGGCCGATTCCGACGCGCTGATCGTGCTGGCGGAAGGTCCGCGCGACTATCCCGTCGACAGCGTGGTGGAAGTGCTGCCGTATTGAGCACCTCGCAGAGCGGAGCGAGCTCCGCTCTGCGGCGGGATGCACCGCAGCGTTCCCGTCCGGGCGCTGCGCAATCGCGCGATAATCGCCGCATGGCGATCCTGGAAATTTCTCCGCGCGAGGCCTACCGGCGACTGGCCAGTGGCGTGCGCCTGATCGACGTGCGCGAGGAGCACGAGCGCGTGGCCGGCATGGCACAGGGTGCGAGCGGCGTCGAACGGGCGGAACTGGAGCGTGCGCCCGATCGCCACGCGCCGGTGCGCGACGCGCCGCTCATGCTGATCTGCCAGGGCGGCGCTCGCTCGCTGCAGGCGGCGCAGGCGCTGCAGGCGCAGGGCTATGCGGATCTCGCCTCGATCGCCGGCGGCACCACGGCCTGGCAGGCGGAAGGCCTGCCGATGACGGCGCCGGAGCCGGGCGTCGACATCGATTTCCACGAACGCTATTCGCGCCACCTGCGCCTGCCGGAGATCGGCCTGGCCGGGCAGCAGCGGCTGCAACAGGCCCATGTGCTGCTGCTCGGCGCCGGCGGCCTCGGCTCGCCGGCGGCGTACTATCTGGCCGCGGCCGGCGTCGGCCGCCTGCGGATCGCCGACGACGACGTGGTCGACCGCAGCAACCTGCAGCGGCAGATCCTGCACACGGAGGATCGCATCGGCACGGCCAAGGTCGCCTCCGCCGCGGCCACGCTCAACGCGCTCAATCCGCGCACCCGGATCGATGCCGTCGCCGAGCGCGTGACCAGCGCCAACGTCGAGCGCCTGCTCGAGGGCGTCGACGTGGTGATCGACGGCGCCGACAATTTCCCCGTCCGCTACCTGCTCAACGACGCCTGCGTGAAGCTCGGCAAACCGCTGGTCTACGGCGCGGTGCACCGGTTCGAGGGCCAGGCGAGCGTGTTCGACGCCGGCCGCAGGCGCGGCGAAGCGCCCTGTTACCGCTGCCTGTTCCCGGAGCCGCCGCCGCCGGAGGCCGCGCCCAACTGCGCCGAGGCCGGAGTGCTCGGGGTGCTGCCCGGGGTCATCGGCCTGATCCAAGCCACCGAGGCCATCAAGCTGCTGCTCGGGCTCGGCGATCCGCTCAGCGGCCGCCTGCTGCATTTCGACGCGCTGGCGATGCGCTTCCGCGAGACCCGGCTGACGCCGGACCCGGACTGCCCGTTGTGCGCGCCGGGCCGCGAATTCCCCGGCTACATCGACTACGCGGCGTTCTGCGCAGCGCGCTGAGCGCGGGACGCGCGGACGGCACTGCGGGGAGTCTTCACATCCGCTGCGGCACGATGCAGGCGAGGCGGGCAACGAGGCTGTCCGTGTCGCGCTGACTACCGACAGGAAGTTCGATGTTCCGGATGTTGTGGTTGCTGTTGACGCTGACGGCCGTGCCGGCACTCGCGGCCGACGTCTGCCCGATCCTGCGCACCCAGACCGGCGCGTCCCAGGCCGCCACGCGGATCGCGGCGTTCGCCTGCGAGGAGCATCAGCTGTGGCATCGCCCGTTCATCGACGCCGACGGCCGCCTGGCCGGGTCGACCGTGCGCGAGGCCGAGACCGGGCTGCTCGCCAACGGCGAGCAGGCCTGGCGGCGCGTCGCCGGCTACTGGCGCGACAGCGGACTGCTGGGGCAGGCGGCGGGCCGCCCCGGCGCGGTCGAGTGCGGCTATGCCGCGATGGGCGGTCCGCCATCGGCGGGCTGCCGTGCCTTCATCGTCGACGCGCCATGGTCGGCGGTGTTCGTGTCGTGGGTGCTACGGCGCGCCGGGCTACCGGGATTCGCCGCCGCCGCCAACCACCTCGCCTACGTCCGTGGCGCCTATCGCGGCCCCGAGGCCAGCGCCTATCGCGTCGCCGATCCGGCCACCGCGCGTCCGGCGCTGGGCGACCTGCTGTGCCACGTGCGCTCGAATCGTCAAATCTACGGCTTCGGCGGGCTCGCCAGGCTGCTGAGTGCGGGAGAAGCGGGGCTGGGCATGCACTGCGACATCGTGGTCGCGGTCGATCCGGATCGCGACGGCCTGGCCTACCTGGTCGGCGGCAACGTGCTCGACGGCGTCACCATGCGCCTGCTGCCGCTCACCGGCGGTGGACGGTTCCGCGACCTGCCGATGCGGCGTCTCGACGCGCCGGCGTGCACGCCCGACGCGCCGGCGGCCTGCAACGCCAACCGGCAGGACTGGGCGGTGCTGCTGCAACTGCGGCCGCAACAGGATCTGGCGCGCCTGACGCCGCCGCCCTCGTTGCCGGCGGCGACCTCTCCGGCGTCGCCGGCGATGCCGGCGCAGCCAGCGGGCACTCCGGCCGGCTGCTGCGTCCATTGCGTCGCCGGCGATACCAGCGTGCCGCGTTGTCCGAAGGGTGCATCGCCAGGAGGTGACCGGTAGCCCGGGTGGCCCGCGGCGCGTTCGCGGCTCAGCGCAGGAAGCGCGCCAGCGCCTCGCCGTAGCCCGGCTGCAGATGGATATCGTTGTGGCCGGCCTGCGAGAAATCGACCACCGTGGGTGTACCGCGCCACGAGGCGATCAGGCGATCGGTATGTCGCGGCGGGATCACGGCATCGTTGCCGGCGCGCAGGATCAGCAGCGGCCCGTCGTAGCGCGACAGCGAGGCCACGGAGTCGTAGCGGTCGCGCAGCAGCAGGCGCACCGGCAGCCAGCGATAGTGGCCCTGGGCGACGGCGGCGAGGCTGTCGAACGGCGTGACCAGGACCAGCCGCTCGACGTCGCGATGGGCGGCGACATGGCTGGCGATGCCGCTGCCCAGGCTGCGCCCGATCAGCGCGATGCGGCCATGCGGATGGCGCCTGCGCACCTCGTCGTACAGGGCAAGGGCGTCGGCGAGCAGGGCGGATTCGCCCGGGTTGCCGTCGCTGGCGCCGTAGCCGCGATAGGCGAGCAGGTAGCTGCTGCGCGCCGGCAGCCACGCGGCGAGGTCGTCGCGGTTGTCCTCGATCCGCTCGGCATTGCCGCCGAAATACAGCACCGCGTCGGTCTGGTGCGGATTCACGATCCAGCCGCGCAACACCGCATCGCCACGGTCGAGCTCGAAGTCGGTGTCGGCGGCATCGCCGCGGGTGAACTGCGGGAAGTACATCAATCCACGCTGCTGCACGTACATCAGCACGCAGATGCCGAGATAGAGCAGGCCAGCGACGGCGAGCAGCCCCAGCACCGCCTTGGCCATCGTCAATCGTCCTTCGGGTGCGCGCGCTGCGCGGCTTCGAACGCCGCCAGTTGTTCCGGCGTCGTCGGCGCCTGGTGCCGCGTTTTCCAGTCCGCGAAGGGCATGCCGTAGATCGCTTCGCGCGCCTGGTCCCTGGTCATCGCGACGCCGCGCGCCTCGGCCGCCTCGCGATACCAGTCGGCCAGGCAGTTGCGGCAGAAGCCGGCCAGGATCATCAGGTCGATGTTCTGCACGTCGGGCCGCGTTTGCACCAGGTGCCGCAGCAGGCGGCGGAAGGCAGCGGCTTCTATTTCGGTCGTCGTGGAATCGCTCATCGTGTCTTCCATGCGCATCTCGGGGGCTGTGACAGGATCGCGCCCATGGCGCGCGCCTACAAGCACGGCGCTGAATCGGGGACAATACGGGCCGTTTTCAGCAGATCATCCCGTATGACCGAGCCCGCCCCGCACCAGGCCCGCATTCTCGACGGCAGACGCGTCGCCGACGCGCTGCTCGACGAGCTGCGGCTGCGGGTGGATGCGCGGGTCGCCACCGGCGCCGCGCGGCCGGGACTTGCCGTGGTCCTGGTGGGCGACGATCCGGCTTCGCGTTCGTACGTGCGCAACAAGCGGCGCGCGGCCGAGAAGGTCGGCATCCGTGCGCTGGACTTCGACCTGCCGGCCGGCACCGGGGAAGGCGAGCTGCTGGCGTTGATCGACCGCCTCAACGCCGACCCGGACGTGCACGGCATCCTGGTGCAATTGCCGCTGCCGGGCATTCCCGACGCCACCCGCCTGATCCACCGCATCGATCCGCGCAAGGACGTCGACGGCTTCCACCCGGAGAACGTCGGCCACCTGGCGCTGCGCCAGTTCGGCCTGCGCCCGTGCACGCCGCGCGGCATCACCACGCTGCTGGCCTGGACCGACCGTCCGGTACGCGGCCAGAGCGCCACCATCGTCGGCGTCAGCAACCACGTCGGCCGGCCGATGGCGATGGAGCTGCTGATTGCCGGCTGCACCGTCACCAGCTGCCACCGGTTCACCCCGGCTGACGTGCTGCAGCGCCACGTCGGCGAGGCCGACATCCTGGTCGTCGCGGTCGGGCGGCCGGGGCTGATCCCGGGGGAGTGGGTCAAGCCGGGCGCGGTGGTGATCGACGTCGGCATCAACCGGCTCGAGGACGGGCGGCTGGTGGGCGACGTCGGCTTCGCCGAGGCCTCGTGCCGCGCCAGCTGGATCACCCCGGTGCCGGGCGGAGTGGGGCCGATGACCGTGGCCACGCTGATGCAGAACACCCTGGAAGCGGCCGAAAACCTGAACTGACCGGAGCCCAAGCCGTGCAGGCGGGAACGGATGCCGTCTAAGCGACGCGCGCATGGCACGATCGCCCTTCCCCCGCTTTGCGGGGAAGGGGACGGGATGGGGGTGACGCAGCTGAGAGTTCGGGCACAACCGTAAGCGACCGGAAAAGCCGGAACACCCGCGTCGTCATCCCGGCGAAGGCCGGGATCCATTTTTGACGTTGCCCGGAAAGCCGGTGGATCCTGTTCGGCGGTAGAAAGCCGTCGAGATGACAGGACTGGGCGAGGATGCCTTTCTGGCTGGAAGAAAATGGCCGATGCCTCCGATCGGCAGTCCCGACGGCCTGCCCCCATCCCTTCCCCCGCAAGCGGGGGAGGGCACATGTGCCATGCGGGAGTCCCTTCGGGACGCTCCGAATCAACGGTGAGGCCGCGGGCGTCGGTCGTAGCGGATATAATGGCGCGCTTCCCCTCCCCGGACCGCTCATGCTGCGCATCCTGGCCGAAGCGCTCACGTACGACGACGTTTCCCTCGTTCCCGCCCATTCGCAGGTCCTGCCCAAGGACGTCTCGCTCGCCAGCCGCCTGACCCGCGACCTGCGCCTGAACCTGCCGATCCTCTCCGCGGCGATGGATACGGTGACCGAGGCACGCCTGGCCGTCGCCATGGCCCAGCTCGGCGGCATCGGCATCCTGCACAAGAACATGTCGGCCGAGCGCCAGGCCGCGGAAGTGGCGCGGGTCAAGAATTTCGAGGCCGGCGTGATCCGCGAGCCGTTCACCGTCGGCCCCGACACCACCATCGGCGAAGTGCTCAAGCTCACCCGGGCGCGCAACATCTCCGGCGTGCCGGTGGTCGACGGCGGACGGCTGCTCGGCATCGTCACCGGGCGCGACATGCGCTTCGAGACCCGGCTCGAGGATCCGGTGCGCAACGTGATGACGCGCAAGGAGAAGCTGGTCACCGTGCGCGAGGGCGCCAGCGACGAGGAGGTGCTGCAGCTGCTGCACAAGCACCGCATCGAGAAGGTGCTGGTGGTCAACGACGGCTTCGAGCTGCGCGGCCTGATCACCGTCAAGGACATCCAGAAGGCACGCGACAACCCCAACGCCGCCAAGGACTCCGACGAGCAGCTGCTGGTCGGGGCCGCGGTCGGCGTCGGCGGCGACACCGAGCGGCGCATCGAGGCGCTGGTGGCGGCGGGCGTGGACGTGGTGATCGTCGACACCGCGCACGGGCACGCGCAGGGCGTGATCGACCGGGTCGCCTGGACCAAGAAGACCTTTCCGCAGGTGCAGGTGGTCGGCGGCAACATCGTCAGCGGCGATGCCGGGCTGGCGCTGATGGATGCCGGCGCGGACGCGGTGAAGGTCGGCATCGGCCCCGGCTCAATCTGCACCACGCGCATGGTCGCCGGCGTCGGCGTGCCGCAGGTGACTGCGGTGTCGATGGTCGCCGATGCATTGCAGGATCGCATCCCGCTGATCGCCGACGGCGGCATCCGCTTCTCCGGCGACATCGGCAAGGCGATTGCCGCCGGCGCCTCGACGGTGATGATCGGCGGCCTGTTCGCCGGCACCGAGGAATCGCCCGGCGAAACCGAACTGTTCCAGGGGCGCAGCTACAAGAGCTACCGCGGCATGGGCAGCCTGGGCGCGATGGAGCAGGGCTCCAAGGACCGCTACTTCCAGGACGCCAGCGACGCCGACAAGCTGGTGCCCGAAGGCATCGAGGGCCGGGTGCCGTACCGCGGCCCGCTCAGCGGCGTGGTCCACCAGCTCGCCGGCGGCCTGCGCGCGACCATGGGCTACGTCGGCTGCGCGAACATCGAGGAAATGCGCAGCAAGCCGTCGTTCGTGAAGATCACTGGCGCCGGCCAGCGCGAGAGCCACGTGCACGACGTGCAGATCACCAAGGAACCGCCGAACTACCGCATGGGCTGACGCTTATGCGGCGGGATTGGTGATTCGTGATTGGTGATTCGATAAAAGCAGAGGCTCAGCGAGGAAATATGTCGGGCGTTTCCGAATCACCAATTACCACTCACGAATCACGGCTCCACGCCGACAAGATCCTCATCCTCGATTTCGGCGCGCAGTACACGCAGCTGATCGCGCGGCGCATCCGCGAGATCGGCGTGTACTGCGAGGTCTGGGCCTGGGACCACGATCCGGCCGAGATCGCGAAGTTCGGCGCCAAGGGCATCATCCTCTCCGGCGGCCCGGAATCGACCACTGTCGAAGGCGCGCCGTGTGCGCCGAGCGAGGTGTTCGACTGCGGCCTGCCACTGCTCGGCATCTGTTACGGCATGCAGACGATGGCCGCCCAGCTCGGCGGCGAGACCGAAGCCGCCGACCAGCGCGAATACGGCCATGCCGAAGTGGAGCTGACCGCCCGCGACCGGCTGTTCGACGGCCTCGCGGACCATCCGGGTCCGCCACCGCGGCTGGACGTGTGGATGAGCCACGGCGACCACGTCTCCAGGGCGCCACCGGGCTTCACCGTCACCGCCAGCACCGGGCGGGTGCCGGTCGCGGCGTTCGCCAACGACGAGAAGCGCTGGTACGGCGTGCAGTTCCACCCCGAAGTCACCCATACCAGGCAGGGCCTGGCCCTGCTCAGGCGCTTCGTTACCGATATCTGCGGCTGCGACACGCTGTGGACCGCGGCCAACATCATCGGGGACCAGATCGCGCGCGTGCGCGAGCGGGTCGGCGACGACGAGGTGATCCTCGGCCTGTCCGGCGGCGTGGATTCCTCGGTGGTCGCCGCGCTGCTGCACAAGGCCATCGGCGACCAGCTCACCTGCGTGTTCGTCGACACCGGCCTGCTGCGCTGGCAGGAGGGCGACCAGGTCATGGCCACCTTCGCCGAGCACCTCGGCGTCAAGGTCATCCGGGTCGATGCCCACGAGCGCTATTTCAGCGCATTGCGGGGCGTGGCCGATCCCGAGGCTAAGCGCAAGGTCATCGGCAACCTGTTCATCGAGATCTTCGACGAGGAGGCAGGCCGGCTGGCGAACGCGAAATGGCTGGCGCAGGGCACGATCTACCCGGACGTGATCGAATCGGCCGGCAGCAAGACCGGCAAGGCGCACGTGATCAAGAGCCATCACAACGTCGGCGGCCTGCCCGAGCACATGAAGCTCGGCCTGGTGGAGCCGCTGCGCGAACTGTTCAAGGACGAGGTGCGCCGCCTCGGCGTGGAGCTGGGCCTGCCGCGCGAGATGGTCTACCGGCACCCGTTCCCGGGCCCTGGTCTGGGCGTGCGCATCCTCGGTGAGGTGCGGCCGGAATACGCCGACCTGCTGGCGCGTGCCGATGCGATCTTCATCGAGGAGTTGCGCAAGGCCGACCTGTACGACAAGACCAGCCAGGCCTTCGCCGTGTTCCTGCCGGTCAAGTCGGTCGGCGTGGTCGGCGACGCGCGCGCCTACGAGTGGGTGATCGCGCTGCGCGCGGTGGAGACCGTCGACTTCATGACGGCGCACTGGGCGCACCTGCCGTACGAGTTTCTTGGTCGCGTCTCAAATAGAATTATCAACGAGTTACGCGGTATTTCTCGCGTGGTTTATGACATCAGTGGCAAGCCGCCCGCGACGATCGAGTGGGAGTGACGGGGGTTCGCCGGTCGCTCGGCAGGACGCCAGCGGAGCATGGGCGATCACGCCCATGGCGCGGCGCCTTTGCCCTGACTCGCAGCCCGTTGGAACGGTCCCTCGCTAGCGCGCCGCCAGCAGCGCCAGGATCTCCGCGATGTTCCCGGCCTCCCGCTCTCCGTCGACGCGCCACCGTCCCGGCGCGGCCGGGGTGATGCGGTGTGCCGTTTCCGCCGGATGCGCGGCCAGGCCATAGCCGCGCCGGCGCAAGGCGCGCGCCAGCCAGGCGGTCGCCACGTCGTCTCCCTCGACGTAGACGGACAGGCCGGCGACGACCGAACTCTCGAAGCGCCCGGAGGCCAGCGAGAACGCCAGGTTCTCCTGGTTGAAGGCGTCGCCGACGGCGCCGGACAGCGCCACGTCCTCGGGCGTCCCGTCGATGAAGCGTCCCTGGCCGGGCAGCAGCCACAGGCGGTCGGCGGTCTGCAGCGACAGCTCCAGGTCGTGGCTCGACAGGATGATCGTCACCCCTTTCTCGGCGGCGATCCGGCGCAGCATGTCGATGATGGTGACGCGGCTGGGCAGGTCGAGGAAGGCGGTGATCTCGTCGAGCAGCATGACCTCCGGCTGCTGCACCAGGGCGCGCGCGATCATCACGCGCTGCCGTTCACCGTCGCTGAGGCTGTCGACCGTGCGCCCGGCCAGGTGCGCGCCGCCGACCTGCTCCAGCGCCGCCGCCGCGATGCGGCGGTCTTCCGCGGTCAGCACGCCGGCCCAGCCCGTGTACGGCTGGCGGCCCATCTCGACCAGGTCCATCACGCCCAGCGCGCCGACTTGCGGCCGCTCGGTCAGTACTACGGCGATCCGGCGCGCGCGCTCGACGCCGCGCAGCGAACGCACCGGCCTGCCGTGCAGCAACACCTCGCCGGCGACCGGCGCCAGGAATCCGCCCAGCGTGCGCAGCAGGGTCGACTTGCCTTGCCCGTTGCGGCCGAGCAGGCAGACGAACTCGCCGGGTGCCACCGCAGTGACTTGCGGCAGCGTCGCCAGCACCTTGTGGTCGTAGCCGATCTGCAATCCGTTCAATGCCAGCATGTCATTCCCCCGCCGCGCGCAGGCTGCGCGACTTGAGCAGCAGCACGATCACCACCGGCGCGCCAAGGATGGCGAGGATCGCGTTCAGATGCAGGAAGTGCTGGCTCCACGGCAGGTGCACGACGAAGTCCGCCGTCAGCGCCAGCAGCGCGCCGAGCAACAGCGTGGCCGGGATCAACGCGCCGATCCGCGCCGATCCGAGCAGCCCGCGCGCCAGGTGCGGCGTGATCAGGCCGATGAACGCCACCGGCCCGCAGAACGCGGTCACCGGCGCCGCCAGCAGGATGGTGGACGCCAGCACCAGCCGGCGCAGCCGCGGCACGTTCACGCCCAGGCTCTCGGCATAGGTCTCGCCGAGCAGCAACGCGGTGAGCGGCTTGGCCAGCCAGACCGCCAGGGCGAGCCCGACCAGCAACGGTGGCAGCAGGGTCGCGAAGTCCGGCCACACCACCGAGGCGAAGGTGGCGTCGTTCCACGACGAGAACAAACGCGACTGGGTGCGGTTGGTGAAGTGCAGTAACACGCTGATCAGGCCCTGCGCCAGGAAGCCGAGCATCAGGCCCAGCACCAGCAAGGTCACGGTGTGCACGCGCCGCGCCATCGCCGCCATCGCCAAGGCGACCGCCAGGGTGCCGAGCATCGAGCCGGCGACGATGCCGACGCCGGCCAGGCCGGTGATCAGTGCCAGCGCCGCCGGGCCGACCACGGCGCCGGCGACCACCACCAGCGCGGCGCCGAACTGGCCGCCCGCCATCAGGCCCAGCGACCAGGCGTCGGCCAATGGATTGCGGAACAGCGTCTGCATCAGCAGCCCGACCAGCCCCAGCGCCCCGCCGCCGACGACCGCTGCCAACACGCGCGGCAGGCGCAGCTCGACGACGATGCGCGACTCGGTGGAGCCGCTGCCGAAGTCCGTGAGACCGCGCAGCACCTCGGCCGGCGACAGCACCACCTGGCCGATGGCCAGGCTGGCCACCAGCGCCGCAAGCAACGCCAGCAGCAGCGCGGCGATCGTCAGCAGCGGCGGCGACGTGCGGCGCTCCGGCGCCGGCGCCGCCACGAGGGCTTCTGCGCGGTTCACTGGTATTGCCCCTGCGGCAGCGGTTTGAGGAACCGGAACGGCTCGTCGACCAGGTCCGGGTGCAATGCCTTGACGAAATCCGCCAGCACCCAGTCCGGTCGCACCAACGCGGTCTGGTACCAGTCGTAGGCGTTCTCCGCCGCCACGGTGCGCCCGGTGTTGCCGAACAGGCGCCCCTCGCGCCAGGCACGGAAGCTGCGCTCGATCGCCGGATTGCGCGGCGGGACCGCATGGATGTCGCCGACCAGCCAGACGTCGGCCTCGTCCGCCAGTGGCAGGATCGCTTCGGTGGAGACGGTCTCGGCCGAGTACCGGTTCGGATCCTCCGCGCGCGCCATCAGGTTGATGCCGCCAGCGTCGGCGATGTAGCTGGCCTCGGCGCCGCGCACCGTGGCGATCCAGCGGTCGGCGCCGTTCGGATAGGCCCACAACACCCGGGGCTTCGGCTGGTCGGCGACCTGCGCCTTCAGTTCGGCGACGCGCGCTTCCACCGCGGCGAAGATCCGCTCGGCGCGCGCCTCGGTGCCGGTGAGGATGCCGTAGAGACGGATCCATTCGGCGCGCGCGAGATAGTCGTGCTCCTCCTCCGCCAGCGTCGGCAGCACCGCGATGCCCAGCCCCTGCGCGCGCTGCATCACCGGCGTATGCGCCGGATCGCTCAGGCGCATCAGGAACACGTCCGGCGCGATCGCGAGCAGCACGTCCAGGTTCGGCGGCGCGTGCCAGTTGTAGCCCACCTGGCCGATCTCGCCGGCCTTGGCCTTGCGGCGGATCTCGTCGTCGTAGGACGCCAGCCCGCCCACGGCCACCAGCCGGTCCTCGACGCCGAGCTGGCCGAGGAAGGCCTCGTCGGAACCGGCATTGCTCGCGATCCGACGCACCGGCGTGCGGATCACGGTGGCGCCGCGCAGGTCGCCGCGCAGCGCCGGCGCCGGGCCGTCGAGCGGGGCCAGCACCACCACCGTCGCCGGCCCGTCCTGCGTCGCACCGGTCTCGTTGGCCGTCGACGCCTTCAGGCGCGCCACCACGAAGCCGTCATGGCGCTCCAGCGCCAGGTTGCGTGCGTGCCGCAGCGGAATCGGCTGGCCCGGCTGCACCGACTCCGCCGCAGCGGCGGGTCCGGACCGATCGCAAGCGGTCACTCCCCATCCCATCGCGAACACGGCACCCAGGACAAGCAAACGGTGGTTCATCGGACCTCCCCAACTTGATGGAACCGGCCGGCACCGCACCGTGCCGACCGGATGGATTTAGAAATGTTATATCGTTTCATCTTTGCATTCATCCTCGAGACCTCATGCGCAAGCACCTCCCGGCGGCCCTCGCGTTCGCCCTGTTCAGCACGTCGGCGACCGCCGAGCAACTCCCTGCGCCCGTGGCGACCGACCTCGACACGATCACCGTCTACGGGCGCCCGCTGGGCCGGATCCCCGGCGAAACCGCGACCAAGTCCGGCGCGCCCGTGCTGGAGACGCCGTTCACCGTCAATATCGTTCCGCGCGAGCTGCTGGACCTGCGCAACGTGTCGAACATCGGTCAGGCCATGGAGACCATCAGCGGCGTGGAGCGCACCATCGGGTTCTCGGGCAACCAGCGCTTCCGCATCCGCGGCTTCCAGGCGATCAGCACGCTGCGCGACGGCTTCCGCCAGGGCGTATCGCAGCCGGAGATCGACCTGCAAGGCATCGAGAGCATCGAGGTGTTGAAAGGACCGGCGTCGGCCCTGTATGGCCGTTTCGAGCCCGGCGGCGTGATCAACTTCGTCGCCAAGCGACCCGAGGAGCACTTCGCCGCGAGTGCCTCGCTCACCGGCGGCTCCGACGACTACGCGCGGCTGGGCGTGGATCTGACCGGCCCCCTCAATGCCGGCGGCACGGTGCTCGGCCGGATCAACCTGGCCCACGAGGACGCCGGCAGCTTCCGCGACGGCATCGACAACCGCCAGACCTTCGTCTCGCCGGTATTGGAGTGGCGGCCCGACCGCGATACCAGCCTGATCGCGCGGCTCGAATACCTGGCCCGCGACGCCGCCTTCGACCGCGGCCTGGGCAATCACCCGTTGTTCCTGCAGGTGCCGATCCGCCGCAGCTACGGCGAGGACTCCATGCGCATCCGCAAGGAGCAGTGGATCGGCAGCGTGGAGTTCAACCGGATGCTCGCCGCCGACTGGCGCCTGCGCGTGGGCGCGTTCCGGTCCGACGTCAGCGTGCCCGAGGAAGCGTTCTTCAACTACGGCTTTCCCGCGCTGAGCGGCACCACGGTCAACCGCAATTTCGTCCGCTATCGCGAGCGGCAGAAGGACGCGACACTGCAGGCCGAACTTCACGGCCGCGTGACCACCGGTCCGCTGCAGCACCGGCTGCTGGTCGGCGCGGAGCGCAACATCGACCGCCTGGCCTATCTGGACGGCAGGATCTCCTACGACAATCCGATCGATCTGCTCGAGCCGGTGTACGGTGGCCGCCCGAGCGACTACCTCGATACCGGCGACAGCCGCTACGAGTTCGAGACCACCGCGCTGTACCTGCAGGACGAGATCAGCTGGAACCGCTGGCGCCTGCTGCTCGGCGGTCGCCAGGAAAGGACCGACACGCTGTCGTTCTACACCGGCGGCGTCGATCCGGCGGTGACCCGGCGCGACACGCCGTTCTCGCCGCGGGCGGGCCTGACCTTCCTGGCCACGCCGGACCTGTCCCTCTATGCCAGCTGGGCACATTCGTTCCGCAACGAGGCCGACGTCGGACTGCTGGAAAGCGGCATCACGCCCAAGCCCACGCGGGGCGAACAGATCGAGGTGGGCGCGAAATCGATCCTGCTCGACGGCCGCATGGAAGCCACCCTGGCGCTGTACGACCTGCGCAAGCGCGACGCCGTGGTGGCCGATCCGGTGGACTGGAACCTGGTCATCCAGACCGGCGAACTGCGCTCGCGCGGCATGGAGGCGGAGATCTCGGCGCGTCCGCTCGAGGCCTGGACCCTCGTCGCCTCCTATGCCTATGCCGATGCCACCATCGCCAGGGACACCGACCCCACCATCGTCGACAACCGGCTCGCCGGCGTTCCTCGCCATCAAGCAAGCCTGTGGACCTCATGGGCCTTCGACGGCGTCCTGGCCGGACTGACGGCGGGCGGGGGATTGTTCCATGGCAGCGCGCAGGCCGCGACGACCGCGAACGATCTCTTCCTGCCCGCCTACACACGGCTGGATCTCAACGCGCGCTATGCCTTCGGAGATGGGATGGAACTGCTGCTCAACGTCGACAACGTCACCGACGAGCGCTACTACATCACCGGCGGCTTTTCGCAGATCTATCCACAGCCGCCGCGCGCGTTCCGACTGACCTTCTCGAAACGATGGTAGCGTCCGGCCCTGCAAGCCGGCGACGGTCGAGCGGGAGTGGGCCGGCATCCGTCCCGCGGCACGGCGGCTCCCGTTCCTCCCGCAAAGATCCGAACGCCTGGGCGATCAGGCGCAGGGGAGGGGACGCGTGCTCCCGATGACCGTACTGCCGCATTCACCCTTCCTTCACGCAAATTTCTCCCGTGATGCGTTTGCATGTCCAGATGTGCTGCATGCGACCGGTGCAGCGAAATCGTGATGGCAATGACCGGGCGCCGGCATCGGCGGACAGGCCGGCGGTACAGGGGGAAGCAACTTCATGAGCGGTTCCCATCGATGAGCAGCACGATGACGACCGTGCACGCCGACTTGCCGCGGATCGGCGAGGACCCTCGGAAGAAGGCAGCGCAATGGTTCGACCGGACCTTGCTGGACGCGATCCCGGCACCGATCTGCCTCTGCGACATCGACGGTACGATCGTGCGCTGCAACCGTCGCGCCGAGCAACTGCTGGGGCCCGAACCCGGGACAGTGGAATTTCCGGAGCACGCAGGCGCTCCCGGCGCTGCCGCAATGGGCGATGGCGGCGTGGAAGCCGCATTGCGCGCCGGCATCCCGATGCAGGGGCGGCGGCTGACGATCCGGAACGCGCAAGGCGTCTGCTTGACCATGCTGGCGGACAGCGAAGCGCTGAGTGATGGCGACGGCCGGACCCTGGGCGCCGTGCTGCATCTGCACGATCTCGGCTGGCTGCAACGGGAACAGCTCGAACTGGAACATGACCGGCTGGAGGACTTCTTCCACAATGCCGCGGTCGCGCTGCATCTGGTGGCCGCCGACGGCACGATCCTGCGGGCCAACCAGGCCGAGCTCGACCTGCTGGGCTACGACGTCCACGATTACGTGGGCCGCTCGATCACCGAGTTCCACGACGATCCCGACGCGATCGCCGACATCCTGCGGCGGCTGGCGGCGGGCCAGCGCCTGGACAAGTATCCGGCGCGGCTCCGGGCCAGGGACGGATCGATCGTGCATGTGCAGATCACGTCCAACGCATCGTTCCGCGACGGCAAGCTGGTCAACACCCGCTGCTTCACCGTCGACGTCAGTGAACAGCATGCCGCCGAGCAGGCCTTGCTGCGGCAGGCGACGCGCGAGCACGAGTTGCTGGACGCATTGCCGGTCGCCCTCTACACCACCGATGCCGAGGGCCGTGTCACCTTCTTCAACCGCGCCGCGGCCGCATTCTCGGGGCGCATGCCGGAGCTCGGAAGCGACCACTGGTGCGTGACCGCGCGTCTCTACGAACCGGACGGCACGCCGCTTCCGCACCACAAGTGCCCCATGGCGGTGGCGCTGAAGGAGGGCCGCGACGTGCGCGGCGCCGAGGCGCTGGCCGAGCGCCCGGACGGCACCCGGGTCCCGTTCCTGGCCTTTCCCAGCCAGCTGCGCGATGCGGCCGGCACCGTCGTCGGCGCCGTCAACATGCTGGTGGACATCAGCGAGCGCAAGCGCGCCGAGGCCGAGCAACGCGTACTGATCGACGAGCTCAACCACCGGGTCAAGAACGCACTTGCCGCGGTGCAGGCGATCGCCGCGCAGACACTGCGTTCGACACCCGATCCGTCCCTGTTCGCCGCCAACTTCGAGCGCCGGGTGATCGCGCTTGGCAAGGCCCATGACCTGCTGACGCGGCGGCGCTGGACCGGGTTGGGCATCGGCGAGCTGATCGACTCGGAACTGGCCGCCGAGATCGGGCACCCGGGCCGGATCCAGCTCGAAGGCCCCGAAATCACGCTGCCGCCGCGGGTGGCGCTGTCCTTGCGACTGGTATTGCACGAACTGGCGGACAACGCACGCCGACACGGCGCGCTGTCCACCGCGGAAGGCTGGGTCAGATTGCGCTGGTCACAAACATCGGCCGCGCACTCCGGCACGCTCCGCCTGCAATGGAACGAAGTGAACGGCCCTGCGGTCGCGCCACCCGAAAAGCGCGGATTCGGCATCCGCTTCATCGAGCACAGCGTCGGCACCGAGCTGCGGGGCGAGGCCCGGTTCGATTTCGATCCTACCGGCCTCAGTTGCCGGGTCACGGTTCCGATGGACGACAACGCGCCATGACCGCGGCCAACGCCCGACGTCAGATCCTGGTCGTCGAAGACGAGAGCCTGCTGGCGATGCTGCTCGAGGATCTGCTGACCGACCTTGGCATGCAGGTGCGCCTCACCGCATCGATCGAGGACGCGCTGCAGGCGGTGGAGGCAGAGACGCCACCGGATCTGGCGCTGCTGGACGTGAACATCGGCGGGCGGATGGTCTTCCCGGTGGCGCATGCCCTGGAACGCCGGGGCATCCCCTTCGCCTTCGCCACCGGCTACGGCGAGCAGGGCCTGCCGGAAGATTTCTGCCGGCGCCCGATCATGTCGAAACCGTTCTCGCTGGCCGAACTGCATCAGGTCCTGGATGCGATAAGCGAGCAGCAGGCCGCGCTATAAATTGGAACAGGCGCGGCGCAGCATGCGCCAGGAGTGCCGACAAGCCCCGGGATGCGACAATCGTGCCGCCGGCGGCCGCCGGCGTGTAGGAACGGTCGATGCCGGTCGAAGACGTACAACGGATGCGCCAGGCGCTTGCGCTCGCCGAGCGTGCCGAGAAGGAGGACGATGAGGTTCCGGTCGGCGCGCTGCTGGTGGACGCGGACGGGCGGGTGCTCGGCGAGGGCTGGAATCGCAACATCGGCGAACACGACCCGACCGCGCACGCCGAGATCGTCGCGATGCGCGCCGCCGGTCGCCGGCTGGGCAACCACCGCCTGCCCGGTTGTACCCTCTACGTGACGTTGGAGCCGTGCGCGATGTGCGCCATGGCGATGGTGCACGCGAGGATCGCCCGCGTGGTGTTTGCCGCCGCCGATCCGAAGACCGGTGCCGCCGGCAGCGTCTTCGACCTGCTTGCCGATCCGCGCCACAACCATCTCGTCGCGGTCACCGGCGGCGTACTTGCGGACGAGGCGGGCGCCATGCTCAGCAACTATTTTCGCCGCAAGCGCGGCAGGCCTGCGCTCTAGAGCCGCCGCACCTTTCCCAGTAGAGCGGAGCTTGCTCCGTTGCTCCCGGCTCCGGAACCCGCGTAGGCTCGGCTCTACCGGCCCTTGGGCCGATCACCCCGTCGGGCCGCGCTGCCTGGCGCGGACGTGCGCATCGTCCATCTCGTCGTTGACTGCGGCGACCGCGAGCGCCGCCTCGCGTGCCAGCAGCAGGCTGGCGGCGAACATCGCCAGTACGCCCAGCACCGCCAGCACCGTCGGCAACTGGTCGAAACGATGGCCGAGCAGGGAATCGGCGGCAACCGTCAGGCTGGTGCCGACGAAGCAGCTGATCGCCACGTACAGCAGCTGGCTGCCGCGCAGGATGATCGTGCTGCGGCGACGCTGCAGCTCGATACGCTTTTCCAGCAGCGATCGCTCTTCGGTGTCCTCGCTTTCGCCCAGTTGCTTGAGCAGCGCCCGCGCCCGGTCGATGATGCGCGCCAGGCGGGAGTTCGCCGAGGTCAGCAGGGCTGCGGTCGCGGTCAGGAAGAATGCCGGCGCCAGCATCGCGGTCAGGATGGCGTAGTGGGAGAGTGCGGAACTCGGGATCATGGAGGACAGGGGATGGGGGGCGCTGCGCTATGATGCGCCCTCCCGACGACGATCGCGAGCGCATGGCACAGCGACAATCCGATGCCGACGAAGGCCGCCTGATCTGGATCGACCTGGAGATGACCGGGCTCGACACCGGGCGCGACTCGATCCTGGAGATCGCCACCGTCGTCACCGACTCCGAGTTGCGGGTTCTGGCCGAAGGTCCGGAATGCGCGATTGCCCATCCGCTTGCCACGCTCGAGGCGATGGACGACTGGAACCGCAACCAGCACGGCAAGTCCGGACTGTGGCGGCGCGTCCTCGAGGAGGGCGTGTCGATGGAAGAGGCGGAGCAGCGCACGCTTGGCTTCCTTCGCCGCTGGGTTCCGGAGAACGCCTCGCCGATGTGCGGCAACTCGATCTGCCAGGACCGGCGCTTCCTGCATCGGCAGATGCCGGAGCTGGAGCGTTACTTCCACTACCGCAACCTCGATGTCAGCACCATCAAGGAACTGGCTCGGCGCTGGGCACCATCGCTGCTCGCAGGCGTCAGGAAGCAGGCCGCGCACACCGCCATGAGCGATGTACGCGACTCGATCGAGGAACTGCGGCACTACCGCGAAGGCATGGGGGCGTTCGCTCCGTTCGACCGCTACTGAGTCGACGCCTGCCGGATCGACCGGCCACGGCCGCTCATTGCGGGTCCGGACGCGGCTGATGCTCCGGGTCGTCCAGGCCGATCGCCTCGCTGCCGGAGGTGTCGGGAGCCGGCAGCGCCTGCTGCCCGCCGGCACCGGTATCGCCGACGTGGTGATACATGTGCACGTCGCGCTGCGGGAATGGAATGGAGATGCCGTCGCGGTCGAACGCCTTCTTGATCCGCTCGGTCAGTTCGCACTTGGTGACGAACCAGTCGGCATTGGCGGTGTGGCAGCGGATGCCCAGATTCACCGAACTGTCGGCAAGCTCGTACACCAGCACGTCCGGCGGCGGTTCCGGCAGGACCCGCTCGTCGGCCTGCATGATGTCCATGGCGAGGCCGCGAGCCGTGTCGATGTCGGCGTCGTAGCTGACGCCGATCACCAGCTCGACCCGGCGCATCACGTCCGGGGTCAGGTTGATGATGGAGTCGGTGGTGATCAGGCTGTTGGGGAGCACGATCGTCTGGTTGTCGGCACCGCGCAGTTGGGTCTGGAAGATGCTGATCGACTCGACCTTGCCGGTCTGTCCGTTGATGGTGACGATGTTGCCGACGCGGAACGGCCTCAGCGAGACCAGCATCACTCCCGAGGCGATGTTGGACAGCGAGTCCTTCAACGCCAGGCCGATCGCCAGGCCGGCGGCGCCGAGGACCGCGACCATCGGGGTCATGGACACGCCCACGACCTGCAGCGCCGCCAGTACCAGCACCACCAGCAGGACCACGTGGGTCACCTTGCGCAGGAACATCGCCGCCGTCGGCTCGACGTTGGCACGGGCCAGTCCGCGTTCGGCGACTCCGGTGATCCACTTGACGATGCGCAGCCCGATGAGGAACAGCGCCAGGGCGCCGAGCACATGCAGACCGATCGATATCGCCATCTCGGACCAGCCGGCTTCGTGCAGCCACGACCAGAACGATTCCATGCTTGCGCCTCCCTCTCTATGGTCCTGAAAGTGCGTGGCGCCCCGCAAGCGGGGCGCCGGTTCCCGCGACGACGGTAGCGACGGCGTCGTTAGAGCGACGTTATCGCGCGTCGGATGCTTTGCGCTTGGCCAGCCGCAGCCAGGTGTCGACCACGGTATCGGGATTGAGCGACACCGACTCGATGCCTTCCTGCATCAGCCATTCAGCCAGGTCCGGATGGTCGCTCGGGCCCTGGCCACAGATGCCGACGTACTTGCCCTTGGCACGGGCGCTCTTGATCGCCATCGACAGCAGTTTCTTGACCGCCGCGTCGCGCTCGTCGAACAGGTGCGCGACGATGCCCGAATCGCGGTCCAGGCCGAGGGTCAGCTGGGTGAGGTCGTTGGAGCCGATCGAGAAGCCGTCGAAGATCTCGAGGAACTCGTCGGCCAGCAGCGCGTTCGACGGCACCTCGCACATCATGATGATCTTCAGCGCCTGCTGTCCGTCGACGTGCTGGCCCTGCTTGAGGCCGTTCTTCTCCAGCACCTCGACCACCTTGCGGCCCTCGCCGAGCGTGCGCACGAATGGGATCATCACCCACAGGTTGTCCAGGCCCATCTCGTCGCGGACCTTGCGCACCGCCTCGCACTCCAGCGCGAAGGCGTCGGCGAACGACGGATCGACATAGCGGCTGGCGCCGCGGAAGCCGATCATCGGGTTCTCTTCCACCGGCTCGTAGCGGCGGCCGCCGATGAGGTTGGCGTACTCGTTCGACTTGAAATCCGAGAGGCGCACGATCACCGGATGCGGCGCCACCGAGGCGGTGAGGGTGGCGATGCCCTCGGCCAGGCGGTCGACGTAGAACCGCACGGGGTCGGCATAGCCGGCGCTGCGGGCGTCGATCTGGCGCTTGATGTCAGGGTCCTGGCGGTCGTACTCGAGCAGCGCCTTGGGATGCACGCCGATGTGCGAGGCGATGATCATCTCCAGCCGTGCCAGGCCGATGCCGGCGTTGGGCAGCTGGCCGAAGTCGAATGCGCGTTCGGGGTTGGCGACGTTCATCATGATCTTCAGCGGCGCCTCGGGCATCGACGTGAGGTCGGTGGTGGTGCGCTCGAAGGGCAGGGCATCGGCATAGATGTAGCCGGTATCGCCCTCGGCGCAGCTCACCGTCACCTCGCGGCCGTCGGCGATCGCCTCGAGCGCGGTGCCGGTGCCGACCACCGCGGGCACGCCGAGCTCGCGGGCGATGATCGCCGCGTGGCAAGTGCGGCCGCCGCGATTGGTGACGATCGCCGCCGAGCGCTTCATCACCGGCTCCCAGTCCGGATCGGTCATGTCGGCGATCAGCACGTCGCCGGGCCGCACCTTGTGCATGTCCTCGAGCGAGCGCACCACGCGGGCGACGCCGCTGCCGATCTTCTGGCCGATGGCGCGGCCCTCGGCGATCACCTCGCCACGGCGCTCCAGCGCGTAGCGCTCGATCTGGGTGGCCTTGCCGCGCGACTTCACCGTCTCCGGCCGCGCCTGCACGATGAACAGCTTGCCGCTGACGCCGTCCTTGGCCCATTCGATGTCCATCGGACGCTGGTAGTGTTCCTCGATCGTCAGCGCCTGCCGTGCCAGCTCGTGCACGTCGTCGTCGCTGATCGAGAAGCGCGCGCGCAGTTCCGTCGGCGTGTCCTCGTTGCGCACGCGCTCGCCGGGCGTGTCCGAATACACCATGCGGATCTGCTTGCTGCCCAGGGAACGGCGCAGGATCGCCGGCCTGTCCTGCCGCAGCGTGGGCTTGTAGACGTAGAACTCATCGGGATTGACCGCGCCCTGGACCACGTTCTCGCCGAGCCCGTAGCTGGCGGTGATGAACACCACGTCGCGGAAGCCGGATTCGGTGTCGAGCGTGAACAGCACGCCCGAGGCGCCGACGTCCGAGCGCACCATCAGCTGCACGCCGGCCGACAGGAACACGTCCTCGTGCTTGAAGCCGTGGTGCACGCGGTAGGCGATGGCGCGATCGTTGTAGAGGCTGGCGAAGACCTCCTTGACCTTGACCGCGACGTCGTCGGCGCCGGTGACGTTGAGGAACGTCTCTTGCTGGCCGGCGAAACTGGCGTCCGGCAGGTCTTCGGCGGTGGCCGACGAGCGTACCGCCACCGCCACCTCGCCGCCGCCGTTGTCGGCGCAGAGCTGCCCGTAGGCCGCGCGGATGCCGGCGTCGAGCTCCGGCTGCAGCGGCGCGTCGATCACCCAGCCGCGGATCTCCCGGCCGGCCGCCGTCAACGCCGGCACGTCCTCGACGTCGAGCGGCGCCAGGCGGTCGAAGATCCGCTGCTCGAGGTCGTTGTGGGCAATGAACGCCTTGAACGCGTCGGCGGTCGTGGCAAAGCCCCCGGGCACCGAGACGCCGAGCTGGGCGAGGTGGCCGATCATCTCGCCGAGCGAGGAGTTCTTGCCGCCGACCTGGGCCAGGTCGTTCAGTCGCAGATCGTGCAGCCAGAGGATGTTGGCGCTCAAGGGAGGGCACTCCGAGGGATGGCGGATGGGGGAAACCGGGCGAGGCCCGGCGGAAACGGCTATTTTAGCAACCCTCCCGTCGTCCATGCCCGAATCCATGCATCCGGAATCGCAGCCGCCTCGCCCGGTGTTCTACGTCTCCGACGGCACCGGCATCACCGCCGCGACCATCGGCCACAGCCTGCTGACCCAGTTCTCGGGCTTCCGTTTCGTGACCGACCGGATCCCGTTCGTCGACACGCCCGAGAAGGCGCACGAGGCCGTCGCCGAAATCGTCCGCGCCGGGGCGAACTGCGGCAGCCGGCCGATAGTGGTCAATTCCTGCGTCGATCCCGAGCTCAACCGCATCCTGTCCGAGAGCGGCGCGCTGATGCTCGACGTGTTCGCGCCGTTCATCAAGCCGCTCGAGCGCGAACTCGACGCCCCGCGGCAGTCGCGGGTGGGGCAGGCGCACGGCATGGTCGATTTCGACACCTACCACCGCCGCATCAATGCGATGAACTACGCGCTCACGCACGACGACGGCATGGCGCTCGACTACGGCGACGCCGACCTGATCCTCGTCGCCGTCTCGCGCGCGGGCAAGACGCCGACCTGCGTGTACCTGGCGCTGCATTACGGCATCCGCGCGGCGAACTACCCGCTGACCGAGGAGGATCTCGAGTCGGACCGCCTGCCGCCGAGGCTGCGCGCGCACCGCGACAAGCTGTTCGGCCTGACCATCGATCCGCTGCGCCTGCACCAAATCCGCCAGGAACGACGCCCGAACTCGTGCTACGCGGAAATGGAGACCTGCCGGCGCGAGGTGGCGGCCGCGGAAACGCTGCTGCGCATGGAGCGCATTCCCATCCTGAGCACCACGCACACGTCGATCGAAGAGATCGCCAGCCGCATTCTCGAGGAGCTGGGGATCAACCGCGAAATGTTCTGACGTGTGGATTGCGGCGTGCGGGTCCCGGTGTGCGGGCCCAGAACCCGGATCCGAGGCGCCGACCGCCGATGCGGAAAAACGCGGCAAGGAATCTGAACGTTAGGCCGCCCACGCGATGCCGTCAATGCTGCCGCACTCGCGATCGAGCGTGTAGCATCGGGGCATGTCCCAGCAGGTCGCCATCCGCAATTCCGCCCGCATTCCCAGGCTCAGCCGCTTCGGCTGGCTGATGGGGCTGTATGCGGAGAACCACCAGCGCCTGACCCGCCTGTTCGAGCCGGCCGGGCTCGCGCCCGGCCGCTATCTCTCGCGCAACGGCGACGGCCTCGACGTGCACCTGGACGTGATCGAACAGCACCGCTACACCACCGAGCTGCGCCTGAGCTATGCCATGCGCGATCCGGTGACCGGCGAACCCGATCCGTCCGCCTGGCTGCGCCTCTACCGCGATGCGCGCCAGGTCGAGGCGACCCACTGCTATGTCGGCCGGCGCTGGCAGGACGTGATCGGCCTGTATCCGCCGCCGGCCGAGGTGGTCGACCATCGCATGCGGATGAACACCTTCCTCGGCAAATGGCTGCAGTACCTGGCCGAGCGCGGCCATGGCGTGGCCACGCTGTCGCTCGACAGCGGCGCGCCTGCGCCGGACCTGGCGCGCCTGCCGCCAGCCTGACCGGGCGCCGCGACGGACGCTCAGCGCTCAGGCACCGTCCACATGTAGATGCTGCTGCCGTCCACTTCCTCGGTATGCTCGGGTTCCCATTCGCCGGCCATGTCGAAGGCATGGCTGACGATGCGCGTGCCGGGCTTCAGTTCGCTCAGCAGCTTCGGTCGCAGCTTCACGTTCAGGCTCTGCAGCAGATACAGCGTGACCACCGACGCCTCGCTGATGTCGGTCTCGAACAGGTCCTCCTCGCGGAAGGTCACTTGATCGGTCACGCCGGCCTTCTCGGCGTTCTCATTGGCCTCGCGGATGCGCACCGGATTGATGTCGATCCCCACCGCGCGCACGCCATAGTCCTTCGCCGCGGTGATGGCGATGCGGCCGTCGCCGGAGCCCAGGTCGTAGAGCACGTCGCCTTCCTGGAGCTTCGCCAGTTCCAGCATCCGGTCGACCACCGGCTGTGGCGTCGGCACGTAGATCACGTCCGGCTCGCGCTTGGGGCGCGGCGCATTGTCGTCCATCGCGTAGGACGAATCGGGTTCGGTGGCCGCGGTCACCGCGTCCATCGAGGTGGCCTCGTCCTGCGTTGGTTCCGACTCGAGGACCGGGTCGTAGGCGGTCACGGCGCTCTCGCCGCAGGCGGACACCAGCGGGACCAGCAGCAACAGGCAGGCGATCGACGGGATCGTTTTCATGTAAGCGACTCCTGGGATGGTTGGATCGGTTTCAGGTACAGCAACAGCAATCCTCCGGCCGCCAGCACGCCGACGCCGACCAGGGCGCCGATACCGGTATAGGCCAGACTGGAATACAACAGGAAAGCACTGGTGGCGCAGAACAGCAGCGGCAGCAGCGGATACAACGGCACCCGGAACGGGCGCGGCAGATCGGGATCGCGCCGGCGCAGTACGAACAGCGACACCCCGACCAGCAGGAAGAACAGCCAGAACACGGGCGCGGTGTACTCCACCGCGGTGCGGAAGCCGTCGCGGGCGATTGCGCCCAGGCCGACCAGCAGCAGCGCCAGGCCGCCCTGCACCAGCATCGCCGTGCGCGGCGAACCGCTGCGCGCGTCCCAGCGGCCGATGAAGGCCAGGGCAGGGAAGTCGCGGCCTACTGCGTACACGCTGCGCGCGCCGGTGATCAGGGTGGCGTTGGCCGAGGTCAGCGCCGCGGCCACGACCAGCGCGCTCATGAAGACCGCGCCGCTTTCGCCGAACAGCCGTCGCATGGCATCGGCGGCCACGGCATCGGAATCCGCCATGCCCGACAATCCCAGCACGCGCAGGTAGGCCAGGTTGACCAGCAGGTACAGCGCGGTGATCGCGATCAGGCTGAGCGTGAGAACGCGGGGCATCCAGCGCCGCGCGTCGCGGACCTCGGCGGTGACATAGACCGCCTCGTTCCACCCGCCGTAGGTCAGCAACACGAACACCAGGACCAGGCCGATCGCGCTGTCGCCGCCGGCGGTGGCGGTGGCCGGTGCGGCGCCGGCAGGCGCGAGCAGGAGGGCCGCGGCGACGATCAGGCAGATGCCGGCGATCTCGATCACGGTGAGCCAGTTCTGCGTGCGGGTTCCCTGGCGCACGCCGAGCCAGTTGAGGATGGTCAGCACGATCACGGCGGCAGCGGCGAACAGCGGCGATGCCCATGCGCCGAGCCCGAACAGCTGCGCCAGGTAATCTCCGATCACGAAGGTGAGTACCGCCACCGACCCGGTCTGGATCACCGCCAGCCGTGCCCATGCATAGAGAAAGGCGGGGCGCGCGCCGTAGGCGCGGCGCAGATAGGCATAGTCGCCGCCGGCTTGCGGGTAGGTGGTCGCGAGTTCGGCGTAGCACAGCGCGCCGACGACCGACAGCAGCCCGCCTACCGCCCAGGCCGCGAGCATGATCGCCTCGCTGCCGGAGGCGCCGGCGACCAGGGAAGGCGTCCGGAAAATACCGGCACCGACGACGATGCCGATGGTGATCGCGAAAGCCTCGCGTGCGCGCAGGGTAGGACGGGGCAGGGCCGCAGCCGCGGAAAGCGGCCGTTCGCTCGGGTCCATGACGCTCCGGAGGAAGGCGATGCGCCGGCACGCCGCACCGCGTGGATACCGGTCGATTGAACCAGCCGAAAGATTCGGATCCTGTGAACGCGACGGCCCGACACCGGTCAGCGTCGAACAAAAAAACGCAGGACCTGCAGAGGCAGGTCCCGCGGTTCGTCGTAAATGGCGTCCCCACGGGGATTCGAACCCCGGTCGCCACCGTGAAAGGGTGGTGTCCTAGGCCTCTAGACGATGGGGACGCGGATGTCGCGTTGCGGTTGCCGACCGGCCTTTGGGCGGAAACCGTGGTGGAGCCAGGCGGGATCGAACCGCCGACCTCCTGCATGCCATGCAGGCGCTCTCCCAGCTGAGCTATGGCCCCACGAGTGGAAGCGCGAAATTGTAGTGGCGCCATGATCGGGGCGTCAACTGGCATGACGACTTTGCGTTTCGCCCCGGGAACGGCCTGGGCCCGGATCTGCCGAATAGCGAGCGAAGAGGAACGAAAAACGAGTGGGCGCGCGCGCCCTTGTGTGGGAGCGACGGAAGTCGCGACGCCGCGGAGGGGGCCGCGACTTCCCGGCGCCGGCATGCCGCCGCCACTCCCGCAAAGACAGGGCGCGCGGCGGGATTTTCCGGTCCAAGCAAGCGAGCATCGACATGCCCGGCTGCCGGATCGCGATATTGACACTCCGGTTTCGAGCGTGCTAACTGAAGGGACCGACCACCTCGAGGCTCGGCCCCGCCCAATGTCCCCGCTCGCGCTCGTCATGCGCTATCTGCTGGTCCTGGCGTTCTGCCTCGACGGCAGCATCGGGCTTTGGCGCGCCAGCGCCATGGCGGGAGATCTCTCGCACCACGTCGGCGACCACGCCGCCTCGGCGGATCATCACGACCCGATCGCTGCGGCGCCGTCCGACGAAGATTGCGACGACGAGCCCGCCGCCGGGCAGGGCGCATCCGTGCACGAGGATTGCGACTGCCGCGTAGCCGGCTGCGCCTGCGCCTGTGGGTTCGCCATCACGGCGGTCGTCGGCTCGGTGCCGTTCGCCGCACAGCATCGGCTCGCCGCCGCGCCGCCGGCGCGCGCCGATATGGGCGTGCTCCAGTCCGCGCGCTCCGCAGTCTTCCGACCTCCGATCGGTTGATCTCGTCCGGCCGTCTCCGCGACGGCCCCGATGTCTCGTCCGAACCGGGCGTGCGCGCCACGCATGCCGCGACGGGACCTGTGCCGACCAGATCCGATACCGCTCGGAGGAGTCCCCATGTCACTGCAGCACCATCATCTTGCGCTGGCGATCGCCGCGCTCACCACCGCCGGCGTCCCGTCCGCGGCCTTCGCCCAGACCATCGACGATCGAGCCGACGCGTCGGAAGCGGCCACCCTGGAGACCGTCACCGTGACCGGCAGCCACATCAAGCGCGCCGCGATCTCGGGCGTCGGCCCGGTCACCGTCATCGACGCCGAGGCCATCGAACGCTCCGGCGTGACTTCGGTGGAGACGCTGTTGCAGCGCCTGCCGGCGTCTGCCGGCTTCGGCGGCAACCAGACCAACGCCTACTGGGCCGACAACGGCTACGGCACCGCCCAGATCAACCTGCGCGGCCTGGGCATCAACCGGACGCTGGTGCTGCTGAATGGTCGTCGCATGGTCAACGGTGGCACCGGCGCCAACAGTTCGGTCGACCTCAACACGATCCCGGTCGCGCTGATCGAGCGGATCGAGGTGCTCAAGGACGGCGCGTCGGCGATCTACGGCGCCGACGCCCTCGCCGGCGTGGTGAACATCATCACCAAGCGGGACTTCGAAGGCGTCGAGGCATCGGTCCGCTATGGCCAGACCACCAAGGGCGACGGCGAGGAGGGCGCCGCGGACCTGGTCTGGGGCACCACCGGGGAGCGCGGTTCGCTGGTGGCCGCGATCAGTTATTCCGAAAGCCGCGAGGTCAACATGGCCGACCGCCAGCCCTGCGGCCTGGGCGAATCCGACGGCCGGTTGGTCTGCGTCGGCAGTTCCGCCACCATCGGCGGCCGCGCCGTGCTTGCGGACGGCAGCAGCGTCAACTTCAACCAGGATCCGGACGGCGACGGCGACTTCTACGAGCCTTATTCGCCCGACAAGCACAACTTCAACTCCAATCCCTATCTCAATGCGGTCAATCCGATCAAGCGGTTGAGTTTCAGCGCCTTCGGCCACCTCGCGCTGAGCGACGACGTGCGGCTGTTCACCGAGTTGATGGCCAGCAACCGGCGCTCCGACCAGCTCGCGACCGCCGGTTCGCTCGGGCTGTACCGCCCGGTCGAGATCGCGGCCGATCATCCGACCAATCCCACCGGCCAGGACCTGCTGCTGCAACGTCGCCGGCTGATGGAGGCGGGAACGCGCGACTTCTTCCAGGACGTCGACACGTTCCGGGTCGTGGCTGGGCTGGAGGGCCGGTTCGGCATCGGCTGGGACTGGTCGGTGGCGCTGAACTGGGGGCGCAACACCGGCGTCGACGGCTCGACCAACGTCGCCAACCTCGATCGCGTCGACCAGACGCTCGACCGTTCCGTCTGCAGCGATGCGCCCGGCGCCGCCATCCCGTGCGGGGACTACCTGGGCTACGGCGACCTGAGCCGGGAAGTGCTCGACTACATCCTGTTCACCACCCGCGATACCGGCGGCAACGAGCAGAAGAGCTTCACCGCCAACCTCAGCGGCCAGGTGTTCGAACTGCCGGCGGGCTGGGTCGGCGTGGCTGCCGGTGTCGAGGTCCGCGAGGAACGCGGCTGGCGCGATCCCGACCAACTCACCGTGCTGGGCATCGCCAACAGCAACCAACAGGACCCGATCGATGGCGAATACCTGGCCAAGGAGGCATTCGCCGAAGTCGCGATACCGCTGCTGCAGAGTCGGCTGCTGGCGGAATCGCTGACGCTCAACGCGGCGGTCCGCCATTCCGACTACGACCTCTTCGGTGCCGACACCAACTACAAGATCGGGCTGGACTGGCAGGTGGTGCCGGCGCTGAAGTTGCGGGCCAACTACGCCACCGCGTTCCGCATTCCCAACGTGCCGGAACTGTTCGGCGGCGTGTCCGAAGGCAATCTCACCACCACCGATCCGTGCAGCGGATGGAGCAATCTGCCGTCCTCGTCCGTGGTCTACCAGAACTGCCAGGCTTCCGGCGTGCCGGCGGGCTACACGCAGCTGGGCAACACCATCCTGACCACCGTCGGCGGCAACCAGGACCTGGAGCCGGAAGACGCCAGGACGCTGACCCTCGGCGTCGTGTGGACGCCGGCATTCGCCGAAGATCTCACGCTGACGCTCGACTACTTCAACATCCGCATCGACAACGCGATCCAGCGCATCGACGGCTCGACCAAGCTGGCGGTCTGCTACGACACGCCCGGGCTCGCGCATCCGTTCTGCGACTCGTCCAGCTTCACCCGCAACGCGCAGACCGGCGAGGTCGATTTTCTGTCCGCGCAACCGGTCAACGCCGCCAGCGAACGCGTCTCCGGCATCGACCTCGGCCTGCTGTACCAGTTCGGCATCGGGGACGTGGACGCCGCACTCAACTGGGACGTGTCCTACCTGCGGCGCTACGACGTGCAGCCGTTTCCCGGCGCCGAGGAAATCCACTACGCCGGGAAGATCACCGGCGGCCGCGGCAGCTACGCACGCTGGCGCTCGCTCGGCTCGCTCACCCTGGCGCAGGGGCCATGGTCGGGGGCCTATACCCTGCAGTACATCGGATCGGCGGACGACATCAATGCCTCGCCTGGCGATATCGGCGACCACGCGCCCAGCCTGACCTACCACAACGTCCAGCTGCAGTACGCGGTCAACGAGGCGTTCGACATCGCATTCGGCATCGACAATCTCTGGGACAAGCGGGCGCCGTTCATCCAGAGCTATACCGACGCGAACACGGACACGATGACCTATGACCTGCTCGGCCGTCGCTGGAACGCCAGGTTCGCTTACCGCTGGTAACCGGTTGTCGCCCTTGCCCGGCGCCCGCGCCGGGGAGGGCGACACGCGTGCATTCGCTTCTCGCAAGAACCGGACAGGATCCGACGATGAAACCTGCATTCTGGGCGCGACGCGCCCACAAGTGGATCGCCCTGGTCATCGGCGTCCAGGCGCTGCTGTGGATGCTCAGCGGCCTGTACATGACGATCATCTCGATCGACGTCATCCACGGCGACCACCTCGCGCATTCGGAGGCCGAGCCGCTCCCGTCGCACACTCCGCTGGCGGCGCCGGATGCGCTGGCGGAGCGCTACCCGGACCTGGAAGGCTTCCGCCTCAAGCGCCAGCTGGGGCGCGAGGTCTACGAGGTCCGTCACGGCGGGGGAATCGCGCTGGCGGATGCGCGCACCGGTGCACCGCTCGGACCGGTCGACGCCGCCGAGGCGCGGCGCCTGGCCGTCTCGCAGTACCGCGGCGATGCACGGTTGATCTCGCTGCGGCTGCTGGAGGAAGCGCCGCAGGAGGTCAGCACGCGGCCGGCGCCGATGTGGCAGGCGGTCTTCGATGATCGCGGCGCCACCACGCTGTACCTGTCGGCGCAGACCGGCGAGCTGCTCGCCAGGCGCCATCGGCTGTGGCGCTGGTTCGACTTCCTGTGGATGTTGCACATCATGGACTACCAGGAACGCGCCGACGTCAACAACACCTTGCTGCGCACCGCCGCCGCGATCGGCAGCGTCTTCGCGCTCAGCGGTATCTGGCTGCTGTTCTACAGCTTCCGGCGGAGAACGCAGGCATGACGCCGTGGTTCCGCAGGCTGCACAAATGGATCGGGCTGGTGATCGCGCTGCAGTTCCTGGTCTGGCTCGGCAGCGGACTGACGATGAGCCTGCTGGACCAGGACACCGTCGCCGGCCGCCATCACCAGGCGGCGTCGGCGCCGGCGCCGCAATGGCCGGCGGGCATGCGCGCTCCCGCGCAGGTGCTGGCCGACGCCGCACGCCCGGTGCAGAGCATCGACAGCCACTGGCTGGCCGGGCGGCCCGTCTACCGGCTCGCGCACAAGGCCGATGTCTGGCTGGTCGACGCGCAAAGCGGCCGACCGGTGACGGTGACCGCAAGGGACGTCGCCGCGATCGCGGTTGCGGACTACATCGGCCACGGCCGTCCATCGGACGCCGAACTGTTGCCGGAGCCGACCCTGGAGGCGCGCGGGCACGCCGGTCCGATCTGGCGCATCGACTTTTCCGACGACGAGCGCACCACGCTGTACGTCTCGGGCCTGGACGGCCGCATCCTCGAACGGCGCAACGACACCTGGCGGCTGTTCGACATCGTGTGGATGCTCCATATCATGGACTACACGGGGCGCCAGAACTTCAACAATCCGCTGGTGGTGATGGCCGCTTCCGGCGGGCTGTGGATGGCGCTGTCCGGCGTCTGGCTGCTGGTCGCCAGCCTGCGCATGGAGGAGTTCGTTCCGCCGCGCTGGCGCCCGCGCCGGGAGCTGACCGTCTTCGATGCGGAAGGCAACCGGTTGCGGTCGGTCGAATCGCATTCGGGCGACACCGTCTACCTGGCGCTCGGAAGGCAGGGCCTGCAGCTGCCGTCGAACTGCGGCGGCGGGCAGAGCTGCGGCCTGTGCGAAGTCCGCATGCGCGGTCATGCGCCGCCACCGACCAGCGCCGATCGCGCACATCTGACCGCAAGCCGGCTCAAGCTGGGATACCGGCTGGCCTGCAACCTGCCCGTACGCGCCGACAGTGCGATCGAGGTGGCCGGCGGCGCGGCGCTGTGGACCGAGCGCGTCGCCGAGGTGACGCGGGTGACGGCCGTCACTCCGTTCCTGCGAGAGATCGTCCTGGCCCCAGCCACGCCGCTCGGGCCGGAGTTCCAGCCGGGCGCCTACGTGCAGGTCCACGTTCCGCCGTACCGGCTGCGGCCGCACGACATCGTCCATCCCGAACACCGCGACGACTGGTCCGGGCTCGACCTGCCGCCGGCGCTGGCCTGCAAGACGCCGGTCCGGCGTTCGTATTCGCTGGCGCTGCCGGTCGCGGCGGACGGACGAATCACGCTGCTGGTGCGCTTCAGCCCCGGACGGACGGGCAGGAAGCGCCAGCCGGCGGGGAAGGGCTCCACGTACCTGTATGGGCTCAAGCCGGGCGACGCCGTCCGCTTCAGCGGTCCGTTCGGCGATTTCGCGCTCAAGCCGGGCGCGAACGAGAAGATCTTCATCGGCGGGGGCGCGGGCATGGCGCCATTGCGGGCCATGATCCATGCGTTGCTGGACGGCGGCGCCGGCGAGCGCATCCACTACTGGTACGGCGCCCGCAGTCGGCGCGAGGCGCCCTACGTCGACGAGATGGCAGCACTGGCCCGGCGGTACGCCAATTTCAACTGGCATCTGGTGCTGTCCGACGAAACGCCGGAAGAGGGCGGCGCGCTCGGCGGCCTGGTTCACGAGGCCGCCCACGAGCACCTGCTGCGGACGCATCCCGGACTGCAGCGATGCGAGTTCTACCTGTGCGGACCGCCGGCGATGCTGGCGGCCACCCGCCGCATGCTCGAACACCTGGGCATCGACGAGGCGCGCATCGCCTTCGACGACTTCAAGATCTGACGGAAACGGAATTCATCTGGCATGTACCTGTCCCCATGTTCCGCCGGTTAACATGACGCCATGTCCGCCTGGTCCATCCTGCTGCGCATGTTGCTCTGCCTCGGCCTGATCCTGAACGGGTCGGGTTACGCGCTGGCATCCGCGTCGATGCCGATGGAGCATTCGCTCGCTTCCGCTTCCGCCGCCGACGTCGTCACGCCGGCCGCCCGGACTGCGGCGAAGGATGTGCCTTGTCATCAGCAAAAGCACGGCACCAGCGAGTCCGCCGCCGCCGCGGCCCGCTCCCCGTCGAGTGCGAGCCTGCCGGGCTCCCAATCGCCGAACGACGAGCCGCCTACCGAGACCCCGGACCTCGCCTGCGATTGTTGCGAGTCCGGCCTGTGCCGCGGCACCTGCATGCACCAGGGTCAGGCCGCCGTTCCCGCCGCGTCGCAGTACGACGCGGTGCCCGCGCACGACTGCGACGCTCGGCCTGCGAGGCCCGGCCATGCCGCTCCGGCACTTTCGCATCTGATCCGACCTCCGATCGCCTGATCGTCCGGCGCCGATGGCGCCGTTCGCCCGCGTTCCGGCCGCCGCGATGCGCGGACCGGTGCGCATGGCGCGCTGTCCGGCGTCTCACGAAGGCGCCGTTCCTCGACGTTTTCACGGAGCTATCCAATGCCATTCGATCCCACCCGTCCGGGGCAGGGCGCGCCGATCAGGCCGTCCCGCCGCCGCTTCGTCCAGGGGCTCGCCGCGGGCGGCGCGATTGCCGGTCTCGGCCTGTGGCCAAGGCCCGGCTGGGCGCTGAAGTCGCCCGGCCACGACACCGTGCTCGCCGGCACCGAGTTCGACCTCGTCATCGGCGAGACGCCGATGAACATCACCGGCCGCGTACGGCCCGCAATCACCGTCAACGGCTCGCTTCCGGCGCCGGTGCTGCGCTGGCGCGAAGGCACCACCGTGCAGCTGCGTGTGGCCAATGCGCTGCCGCACGGCTCGATCCACGGCCATTCGACCTCGATCCACTGGCACGGCATCCTGCTGCCGGCCGACATGGACGGCGTACCGGGCCTCAGCTTCGACGGCATCCAGCGCGGCGAGGCCTACCGCTACCGGTTCGACGTGCGCCAGAGCGGCACCTACTGGTACCACAGCCATTCCGCGTTCCAGGAGCAGGCCGGCCTGTACGGCGCGCTGATCATCGACCCGGCCGAGCCCGAACCGTTCGCCTACGACCGCGACTACGTGGTCCTGCTCAACGACTGGACCGACCTGGATCCGGCCACCCTGTTCGCGCGGCTGAAGAAGATGTCCGAGCACGACAACTACTACCAGCGCACCGTCGGCGACTTCTTCCGCGACGTGCGCCAGGACGGGCTCGCCGCGACCGCCGCCGACCGCCGCATGTGGGGCGCAATGCGGATGACGCCCACTGACCTCTCGGACGTCAACGCCCACACCTACACCTACCTGATGAACGGCACCACGTCGTTGGGCAACTGGACAGCATTGTTCCGTTCCGGCGAGAAGGTGCGGCTGCGCTTCATCAACGGCTCGGCGATGACCTATTTCGACGTGCGCATTCCCGGGCTGAAGATGACCGTGGTCGCCGCAGACGGGCAGAACGTGCATCCGGTGACGGTCGACGAGTTCCGCATCGCCGTGGCCGAGACCTTCGACGTGATCGTCGAACCCTCGGGCCAGGATGCCTACACGATCTTCGCCCAGGACATGGGACGCACCGGCCACGTCAGCGGCACCCTGGCGGTGCGCGAAGGCCTGCGCGCTCCCGTGCCGGCTGTCGACCCGCGTCCGATCCTCACCATGGACGACATGGGGCATGGCGGCATGGACCACAGCGGGCACGATATGGCGACGCCTGCCGCGGGCAATGACGCACAGAATGACTACGCCGACCATGACATGTCGTCGATGCAGGGGATGGACCACAGCGGACACGACATGGCTTCGATGCAGGGCATGGATCACGGCGACCACGGCACGCCGGCCGCCCGGGAACACGCGATGGGCGAAATGCAGCGACACCCCGCCAGCGAGACCGGCAATCCGCTGGTCGACATGCAGACCATGTCGCCGGCGCCGAAACTCGACGATCCCGGCATCGGCCTGCGCGGCAACGGCCGCAAGGTCCTGACCTACGGCGCGCTCCGGAGCCTGTTCGAGGACCCGGACGGCCGCGATCCCGGCCGCACGGTCGAACTGCACCTGACCGGCCACATGGAGAAGTTCGCCTGGTCGTTCGACGGCATCAAGTTCTCGGACGCCGAGCCGCTGCGCCTGAACTACGGCGAGCGCATGCGCATCGTCCTGGTCAACGACACGATGATGACCCATCCCATCCACCTGCACGGCATGTGGAGCGACCTGGAGGACGAGCAGGGCGACTTCCTGGTGCGCAAGCACACCATCGACATGCCGCCGGGCAGCCGACGCAGCTACCGTGTCCGCGCCGACGCGCTGGGGCGTTGGGCCTACCACTGTCATCTGCTCTACCACATGGAAGCCGGCATGTTCCGCGAAGTGCGGGTGGAGGAGTGAACACCATGCGCATGAAGACCTATCGCCCGACGACGCTGGTGCTGGCGGTCGCGCTCGGCATCGTGCTGTCGAGCGGTGCCGTGGCCGCGCAGGAGACGACGCACGAACATTCCGCGATGAAGCAGGATCGGCCGAAGGCCGGACACGATCATTCGGCGATGGAGGCGGACCGTTCGAAGACCGGACACGATCATTCGGAAATGAAGCACGATCGCCCGCAAACGGAACACGACCATTCGAAGATGCAACACGGGCAGTCCGACGCGGAGCACGACCATTCCGCCATGCAGGACGAGCACGCGGCGATGGGCCATGCCATACCCGCGACCGAACCCAGAGAACCGGTTCCGGCACTCACCGACGCCGATCGCCGTGCGGCGTTTCCCGACGTCGCCGGCCACAGCGTGCACGACAACGCCGTCCATTCGTATTTCCTGCTCGATCGCCTGGAAGCCTGGGACGCGGACCCCGGCACGGGCATGGCATGGGAAGGGCAGGGCTGGATCGGCCGCGACCTCGACCGGCTGTGGCTGCGCAGCGAGGGCGAGCGCCACCGCGACGCGACCGAGTCGGCGAGCCTGGAAGCGCTCTACGGCCACAGCGTGTCGCCGTGGTGGGACGTGGTCGCGGGCGTCCGCCACGATTTCGCGCCAGGCGCGTCGCAGAGTTTCGTGGCGGTCGGCGTGCAGGGACTGGCGCCGCAGTGGTTCGAAGTCGAGGCGACCGCCTACCTGGGGGAGGGCGGCCAGACCGCCGCGCGACTGGAGGTGGAGTACGAGCTGCTGCTGACCAATCGCCTGATCCTGCAGCCGCGGCTGGAGGCCGCGTTCTTCGGCAAGGACGATCCCGCGCGCGGCATCGGCTCGGGACTCGGCACGGCCGAGGCGGGGCTGCGCCTGCGCTACGAGTTCACCCGCCGGTTCGCGCCCTACGTCGGCATCGTGCACGAGCGTGCGTTCGGCGATACCGCCGACCTGCGCCGCGCCGAATCGGAAGACGTCGACGACACCCGCGTGGTCGCGGGCGTGCGCATCTGGTTCTGATCGGGAGGACGCGCCATGACGCACACATTCAAATCGTTCCTGCTTGCCCTGGCCGTGCTGCTCGTCGTCGCCGGATCGGCGGCCGCGGGCCTCGTCTGGTCCGGTATCTACGACATCGCCGCGGACGATCCACACACCCGCCCGATCGGTGCGCTGCTGGCGACAATGCGCGACCGTTCCATCGAGCGGCGGACGCGCACGTTGCAGGTGCCGGACCTGGACGATCCGGCGCGCATCCTGCAGGGCGCCGGCAACTACGATGCAATGTGCGCGGTCTGCCATCTGGCGCCGGGTATCGCGGAAACCGAGCTGAGCGCCGGGCTGTATCCGGCGCCGCCCAGGCTGGACGATCTCAGGATCGATCCGCGCCGCGCCTTCTGGGTGATCAAGCACGGCATCAAGGCCACCGGCATGCCGGCCTGGGGCCGGAGCATGGAAGACGAATACATCTGGAACATGGCCGCGTTCCTCCAGCAGCTGCCGGACCTGGATCCCAATGGTTACAGCGACCTGGTGGAGCGCAGCGAAGGCCACTCGCACGGCGGCGGCGAATCCGGAGGCCACGGCGAGCCCGGCAACCACGGTGAATCCGAAGGCCACGACCATGGCGACGCTGCGGCAGGAGGGGAGGGCGCCCATGCCGGCCACGGCACCACGCCGGAAGCGGACGCTCACATTCACACCGACCCCGCGACACGCGAATCGCCGCCGGCCGGGCATGAAGACCACGACCATCAGCATTGAACCGAGCAATGGAGGAACGCATGTCGCACAACCGCATCGCACTGATCACCATCCTGCTGGCCTCGATGTCCGCAATCACCGCCTGTGTGCAGGCGACCGATGCCGGCAGCGCACACACCGATACTGCCGCAGCCGCAGCCGCGGTCGTGGTCGCGGCGAACGGCCTGCCGCCGGTCGTGGTCCACAAGAGCCCCAGCTGCGGCTGCTGCACGCACTGGGTCGATCATCTGCGGCAGTCCGGCTTCGAGGTGACGGTCCGCGACGTCGACAACCTGGACCCGGTGAAGACCCGGGTCGGCATCCCGCCCGGCAAGGGCTCGTGCCACACGGCCGAGGTCGCGGGCTATTTCGTCGAAGGCCATGTCCCGGCCACCGATATCAAGCGCCTGCTGGCCGAGCGTCCCGACGCCCGCGGCCTGGCGTTGCCCGGCATGCCGCTCGGCTCGCCGGGGATGGAAGTGCCCGACGGCACGGTGCAGCCCTATGCGGTCGAGCTGGTGGCGCGCGACGGCACGACCGGCGTGTTCTCCCGGCATGGCGGGGAGGATGCGGAAGCGACGTCGCCGTGAACCGTCGCCCGGCACGGGATTCGCACGATTCGGGGCTTGACTCTGGACCAGGGTCCAGGCTGCAGACTCCTCCGCGACGCCACATCCGGCCGGAAATCGCACGAAGAACGAGATGAAGATCGGTGAACTCGCCCGCCGCGCGGAAGTCGGCATCGACACCCTGCGCTATTACGAACGCGAAGGCCTGCTGTCGCCGCCCAGACGGCTCGCATCGGGCTATCGCAGCTACGGCGAGGACGACGTGGCCCGGCTGCACTTCATCCGCCGCGCCAAGACGCTCGGCTTCACCCTGGCCGAGATCCGCGAGCTGCTGGCGCTGTCGGGCCGGCGCGAGGACGACATGGCGGGCATGAAAGCCGCGGCCGCCGACAAGCTGGTCGACGTCGAGACCAGGCTCGCCGAACTCGACCGCATCCGCGACGGCCTGAAGGCATTGCTGGCGTCCTGTCCGGGTCACGGCGCCCTGGCGCAGTGCCCGATTCTGCACGCGCTCGACGAGGACACGCCATGAATCCGACCTCCAGCTCTTCGCATTCCACGCACGGCCACGCACACGAAGCACCACAAGGCGCGGAAACGGCCATCGATCCGGTCTGCGGTATGCAGGTCGATCCGCACTCGACGGCGCACCATGCAAGCCACGCCGGCACGGCGTTCCATTTCTGCTCCGCGCGCTGCCGCGAGCGCTTCGTGGCGGATCCCGAGAAATTCCTAGCGCCGCAACCCGAGCCGCCCGCGGCGCCGCCGGGCGCGATCTACACCTGCCCGATGCATCCCGAGATCCGCCAGCAAGGGCCGGGCACCTGTCCGATCTGCGGCATGGCGCTGGAACCGGAAATGCCGAGCCTGGAAGAGGACGACAACCCGGAACTGCGCGATTTCAGCCGACGCTTCTGGTGGACGCTGCCGCTGACCCTGGTGGTGCTGGTGCTGGCGATGTTCGGCCAGCGCATCGACGGGCTTCCGGTCGAGGCGCGCACCTGGCTGGAACTGGTGCTGAGCACGCCGGTGGTGCTGTGGGCCGGCCTGCCGTTCTTCCAGCGCTGCCTGCAGTCGATCCGCAACCGCAGCCCCAACATGTGGACGCTGATCGGGATCGGCGTCGGGGCCGCGTTCGGCTACAGCGTGGTCGCGACCGTTGCCCCAGGTCTGTTTCCGGCCTCGTTCCATGAGCACGGCCGGGTCGGCGTGTACTTCGAGGCGGCGGCGGTGATCGTCTCGCTGACGCTGCTCGGCCAAGTGTTGGAATTGCGCGCGCGCTCCAGAACCTCGGCGGCGATCAAGGCGCTGCTGGGCCTGGCGCCGAAGACCGCGCGCCGGATTTCCGATGACGGTACCGAAGAGGACATTCCGCTCGAGCACGTGCATCCTGGCGACCGCCTGCGCGTGCGGCCGGGCGAGAAGGTGCCGGTGGACGGCATGGTCGATGACGGCCGTTCCCATGTCGACGAGTCGATGCTGACCGGCGAGCCGATGCCGGTGGAGAAGCAACCGGGGGAAAAGGTCATCGGCGCAACCATGAACGGCACCGGCAGCCTGGTGATCCGCGCGGAGAAGGTGGGCGCGGACACCGTGCTGTCGCAGATCGTGCAGCTGGTGGCGCAGGCGCAGCGGACGCGCGCACCGATGCAGCGCATGGCCGACAAGGTGGCGCGCTGGTTCGTGCTGACGGTGCTGGTCGTGGCGGTGCTGTCGCTGTTCGGCTGGGGCTTGCTCGGCCCCGAACCGTCGTGGACCTACGCCGTGCTCAATGCCGTCTCGGTGCTGATCATCGCCTGTCCGTGCGCGCTCGGCCTCGCTACGCCGATGTCGATCATGGTCGCCAGCGGCCGCGCGGCGCAGGCCGGTGTGCTGTTCCGCGATGCCGAGGCGATCGAGCGGCTGCGCCGGATCGACACCCTGGTCGTCGACAAGACCGGCACCTTGACCGAGGGGCGTCCCGCCTTCCGCGACGTGGCGGTGGCGGAAGGCTTCGAGCCCGACCGGGTACTACAGTTCGCCGCCAGCCTGGAGCAGGGCAGCGAACATCCGCTGGCGAAAGCCATCCTCGCCGAGGCACGCGAGCGTGGCATCAAGCTTGAGCGTACCGAGGACTTCGACTCGATCACCGGCCGCGGCGTGCGCGGACGGGCCGCCGGGCACGACCTGGCGCTGGGCAACGCCGCCCTGATGGACGAGATCGGCGGCAACGCCCAGGCGCTCGCCGGCGCTGCCGAGCGCTGGCGCGGGCAGGGCGCGACGGTAGTGTTCCTGGCCGTCGACGGCCGGGTCGCCGGCGCGATCGCGGTCGCCGATCCGGTCAAGGCGACCACGCCGCATGCGCTCGACGAATTGCGCGCCGCGGGAATTCGCATCGTCATGGCGTCCGGCGACGCGCAAGGCACGGCCGCGGCGGTGGCGGGCATGCTCGGCATCGATGAGGTCCACGGCGAGGTGCGTCCGCAGGACAAGGCCGAGCTCGTGCAGCGCCTCAAACGCGAGGGCCGCAGCGTGGCGATGGCCGGCGACGGCATCAACGATGCGCCGGCGTTGGCGGCGGCGGACGTCGGCATCGCCATGGGCACCGGCACCGACGTCGCCATGTCCAGCGCGCAGGTGACCCTGGTCAAGGGCGACCTGGGCGGCATTCTCCGTGCCCGTGCCATCTCCGAGGCGACCGTCGGCAACATGAAGCAGAACCTGGGCTTCGCCTTCCTCTACAACGCCCTCGGCGTACCGATCGCCGCGGGCGCGCTATATCCGACGTTCGGCCTGTTGCTCAGCCCGATGATCGCCGCGCTGGCGATGAGCCTGAGCTCGGTCTCGGTGGTGGGCAATGCGCTGCGGCTGGCGGGGACGGGCGGCGTGCGCGCCGCAACGGGACCGCGCGGTGCCAAGGCCTCGTAACCGGCAAACAGCGCGACATTGCTCCGCATCGGACCCAACTGTAATTTTACATAATCTACATTATGCGAAGTTTGCCGTATTGGTCACGGCTGCGGCTGTAGTGCTGGCCTGCCATCTGTCCAGGAGGAACGATGATGGCACGCCCGCCATGCTGGCCTGAGGGCCAACCCTGCCCGAACTGGTGCGCCGAGGAACGCTACGCGCGCACCGTTCACAACCACGTCCATCTCACCGGGCCGTGGAAAGGCTGGCGGCTGGCCGGCCGCGACCTCATCTCACCGACTGGCGAACATTTCAGCCCACAGCGCCTTGAAGGGCTCGCATGGCGTGTCGCCATCGAGCAGCGCCGCGACGCCACCCGCGCCCGCAACGCGCAGAGAAAAGCGGTTCGGCAGGACGTGGTGACGGTGCTTCGTGTCCGAAACTCGGACTGGCACGCCGAACGCTTCGGAACCCGGGCGGGATAAGGCGTCAGCGGCCCGCAGGCGGGCCCGGGGCTACGGTCAGGGTGAGTACGCCTGACAGCGCTTCCGCGTGTCCTGATCCCAGCCATTGGCTACACGACGCGCCTGAGCGCCGTTAATGCACGCAATCTCCGCACCGGAGGCCTTGGCACTGATCGGGCCGGGATACCTGGGCAACTCGACCGACACCGATCGCTGACGAGAGGCAGATGCCGGCGGCGATGAAGATGGCTGCGGCATCGATTGAACCTGCCGCGTGAACTCAGCGACCGCCCCACGAGCCATGTACGCGCCGACCGCGAGCCGCAACAGATCATGCGCGATCAGTGCCAGCAGCACCGCCAGCACCATCGACCAAAACGGAAATTCACCACGATCATCGCGCATTGGACACCCCCTGCTCGGGAGTGTAGCCGCCTATTTGAGCGCTGGACGCGTCATCGTGCCGAAACTAGGGTCCAAATCGGGCCGTGGAGCCGTTCCGACCATGCCCCCGCCCACGACAGGCGCCGAAACCAGCCGGGGCGCCTCGACGTGCTGCGGCACCTGCTGGTACATCTGCTGCGACTGTGCCTGCGCCCGGTACGGGTTGTAGGGCATGCCGCGGCGTGCGACGCGGCGACACTCTCCCTGGCCGATGTCATATTGCGTGCCCTGTTCTGTCAGACAGGTGCAGCCAGCTTCACGCCATTCGCCGTTCGCATCTACCCCGCCCTCGCCCGACATGCACAACAGCAACGGATCTACCGTCACTTGTCGCTGATCGAACACCGGAGCCGTCCAAGGCATCGTCGCAAATCGCGGCAAATGATCCTCAGCGTAGTCAGTGCTCGACAACCACCGAACCTCACCATCATCAGACGTACGGGGCGGCCCGGCCGCGCCTAAAGGCGCTTGCCCTAGGGCCGCCGACCCCTCCAACGTATCTTCGCTACTGACAGACGCAGCAGCATCCGGCTTGAACACGAACAACCACAGTCCCCAACCCACCAACAGCGCAACCAGCAGCATGGACAGTGCCCCCCATATCTTGCGGGGCACCTTGAACTTGTAAGTAGCGGTGTGCAACGTGGCACTCTTGTAGCGACCATACAAGTCTTTGGGATAGACCCAAATTTCTTCCTCCGCCTTCTCCCGCTGGCGTTCGTCGTAGGGATCAACCTGCGTCCGCGTCCAAGTCAACACGCCAGCACGCTGCAAGCCCATCGCACGATTCATGTGGATATGCTTACCCACCAACGTGCGCAGCTGGTGATGCAACTTAGTCGGCCATTGCGTCATCAACACCAAGTCGTAACCACCATGGCGATGCGTAGACATGGCGCGAATGCGCATGTCGTCCGACTCGCCGGGGCGACCAGTGGACGGAAAGAGATGACCGTAGCGTTCCAAGCCGGGCGTCTTGCCATCCGCATGCGCCTCATCGAGCAGCACATAGGCGCCGTGCGGAAGCTGCGTCCAATCGTTGTGATCGGGCATCGCCTCGACCCACGGAAACGCGTCCTGGTTCTCCGCAGTAGTGGACCCGGCGACGTTCGAAAAGAATCGGCGCGACTCCTCTTTACCCTGCTTCACCGCTTCGGCATTGCGCTCGTACTCTTCGAGCATCAACGCCATTGCACGAAGGGTCTTACCATTGCCCGGCTGACCCGTAATCAGAATGATCATGCCGAGCGCCTCACTAGCATCACCCGTGCCGCCTGAATCCCCAAACGGGTAAGGATGGCCGAACCGATGATCGTCACCACTTCACCCAGGCCAGCAATCAGCATCACCTGCAATAGCGAGCCACCAATGTTGTTGAAGCGCGTAGCAGCTTCCGTAAGCATGGAGAGTATCAACGGCTTCGACACCGCATACGTCGTCAGCGCCAAGCCTGCGCCGAACAACATGGTGGCAATCGATCCGCCAAGCAGATTTGTTAGCAGTGCACCCAACCAAGGCATCAGGCTTGACTCCTCAAACCAGCAACAATGAACCCACCAAGCAACGTCGCGGAGGCAATCAGGACGTAGCGCAGATAGCCCGCGAAATCGCAGATTGGCTGGAACGAAAACTCAATCGGCGCGCTATGACCGGCCACCGTGATCGTCGTGGACACCGGAGCGGGACACGTGCCATTCGAAGCAATGCCCGAAGCCCAAGACTCCCCTTCTGGGTCGCCCTCCTGCCAAGGACTCTCACCCGGACCACAACCCTCTTCGCTGGCAAGGCAATTACCATCACCGCCAAGAAAGTCAGCAATACCGTCTAGCCGATCCTCAACGCCCGACATATCCGCCCCGCCACCACCAGGGCCGTCACCATCGCCTAGCATCTTCTCCAACGCACAGCGAGCGTTCCACGCCTGTAGCAGCTGCGAATACTCCATAGAATCACAGTGCTCACCCGTGCAGATCGGCACGCCACCTGCGCCGCAGTGCCCGCCGCTGATATGGCGCTTCTTGCGCGTGTTGCACTCGATGCGCCATTGAATCTTCGCCTGACCGCACATGATCGCGTCGCCGCTACACGTGGGCGGCGTCTCGCAACTTTCCCCGCCGGAGAACTCGGGTTTGTCGCCGGGGCCGTCCGGTTCGCCGTCGCCATCTTCGTCCTCGTCCTCGTCAGGCTCGCCGTCGCCGTCGCTATCTTTCTTGCAGGTACCGTCTTTGCCTTTCGCCATTCCTGAGGGGCACCCCTCACCCGTGCAACTACCATCCGGCGCCTTCACCTGACCAGCCGGACATTGCCCGTCGGGTTGGCATTCCCCGTTGACGTCGTGCTGCCCTACCGGACACTCGCCCTGCTCACCACACGTGCCATCAGGCAGCTTCTTTTGCCCGCCAGGACACTCCTGCGGCGGCTCCTGATGCTCCGGCGGCTTCCACTGGCCATCGGTGCACGTCGCACCCGTCGGCGTCTGCAAGTAGTTGCACCAATGACCGACGTTAGGCCCCTCAGTCACGGTAGTACACAAATCCGCGCCGATGTTGAACTTGCAACCACTGATGCACGTTGACCCGGGAACCTGCACCAGCGATGTGTTGACGTTGATTTCACTGGTCGGACGATTCGCGCAGATGTTCCCCGCCGGATACTGACGCGCCACGTCGACAACGCCACCACCTGCACCCGTGCACGGACCATCGAGACCCGAACGGCGCACATTCAGGGTCACGCGGAAGTAAGCGCCATAGAGCGAATGGCTATGCGACGTGATGACCGGCGGGCAAATGGTGTCGACGCTCCCCGAAATGTGTGCCTGTGCACGCTGCTGCGCAGCTGCAAACGCTTCTCCCTCATCCGGGCACCACGGCGCCTGATTGATCGCGCTATAGCAGCTTGAATAATCGGGCACCTGCTGTGCATGTGCGTTACCAATGCCGAGAAACGACAGAGCGGCGTACACCGCGATCCCAGTCAAAATCCAGACGATGCGGCGAATGATCGTGCGCGTGAACCAACGCATTTCAGTCATCCCCGAACAAGATGCCGAAGGCCATCAAGCCGACAAAGAGAACAAACCAACCAGCCATTGCCCGCACTCCGAAAAAATGCGGGGGCCGAAGCCCCCGCGAGGTTCGGCTTAGCCGAAGATGGTCGCCTTCATCCACTTCCAGCCCACCGCAGCGGCGGCGGGAAGCAGCTTGGCGGCGCCGATCAAGCCCACGCCCACCGTGATCGCGGCGAGTGCGGCAACAGCATCTGCAACGTCGAACGTCATAGCCCTTCTCCTTTCATGTGAGCCACCCTTTCAACCGGGGCGGTGGCGGTTAACCGCGAGGACCGGTCTGCCGTTCCAGACGCTTCCAGCCCCAGCACACGACGAATAGCAGCAACGCCGCACTCAACAGCTGGTAAGCATCCGCAACGGACAACTCCGGAAAATTGGCCCGCTCGACGAACGCTGCTTGCGTACACGTCGCGGTCGCCGTGTCGTACGTCAGGCATTCGTAGACTCGGCGGGCCATGGCTTACTTACCGGCCGGCGCGGGCTTCGCACCGATCGGCACGAGGTCCACGAAACGATTGAGCATCAGGTCGCCGTACTGGGTCAGGCCAAACGACTTCGGGTCAATGTCGTATTCGCCGGGCTGATATGCCGGGCGGTTGCCGATGCCAACGCGGAACGGCAACGCGAAGCCGTTGCCCAGGTCAAGACCTGCGGTCTGGCTGCGGATGATCTTGCCGCCAGTGATCTGGCGTTCTTCGACGGCGGAGGATTTCACGGTCACGATGGGCATAGCTCTTCTCTCATCAGTTGTGCGAGGCGGTCACCTTTGGCTACTCCACGGAATCTGCCCGGGTGACCTTCGCGGGCGATGTGGACCTCTGCGAAGTCGGCCCAACTGGCGCCGAACGCTTCGCGTAGAAGATTGATTGCGGGACCAACTTGGCGATGCATCCACTCGACCATGGCAGTGCCGGTCGCTTCGACAGCCTTGCGCGTGGTGCGGATGCGGGTACAAAAACCGGTGATGATTTCCTGCAGGACGCTGTAGGCGCCGCGGAGATAGTCGAGAGGCCGGGTCAACACATCGAGCGGCAACGCGGTGTGCTTGCCGTACATGCGCACCTCGGCACGCACCCATGGCGATGTTTTCAGGCCAAGTTGCTTGCCCTTTTCGTAGACGCACAGTTCCTTGTGACCCTTCGCACCAACGTAGAGCGTGCAACCTGTCCCGTGCCCCTCATCGGAGAGAAACCGATGCATTGGCGGGCGGCCGCCGCTGGCAAAATCGCCTTGCGCTGCGCGCTCGCGGAGCGCATGAACGTCGAGGCATTCGCCGTCGTAATCGTCGTAAGCCACATCGACACGGGAAAGCTTGCCGCGCCACCGCTCGACAGCTTTCGCAACGTTGTCCCAGCGCGTGACCCAGCGACAGCCGGCGCCGGACAACGAAACGCAGATCGTGCTGCCGTTGCCGCCTAGGCCAACACGGCCGACCATCTCGCCCTCGCGATCGAGCAACACAGCACTCTGGCTGTAGAACTGCCAGGGCTTATTGCGGATCGATCCCACGACGATGGCGCCGTTCGTGCCGAACAGCTGACCAATCAGGTTCGGCAGCCAAGTCACGCCGTGGTCTTCGATAGAGCTTTCGGGCAAAACGACGGTGCAGTAGTCGATGAGCGCCCCTGCACCCCCCTTTTGGCCCGTGTTACTCCTCGGGCCAATCGCCCCCTCCGGGGACTTTTCACCGGTCGGAACCGGGGAAAAGGTGCCGTCAGCAGCCATGTCGACGCTCCGTATCGAGTTCGGCATTGATCCGCGCGAGGTCTTCGCGGAAACAGTTCTCACGCGACAGCGCTTCCATTTCGACGCGATCGCGGAGCCAGAACAGTCGACACACGCCCCACCCGGCCATCACGCCGCAAATCCACGAGAGGGTCAGCATCCAGCTCATGCCTGCCGCTCCCGCTCACAGGCGAGCCAGATGCCGCGCCACTCAGCGGCCTCTGCGGATACGGTGTCGAACAGTTCCAGCTGTGCGCCGGTCAGGTACCGGGCCGCGCGTGCGCTGGCTTCCTCGTACCGGTCAAAGGCCGCATCGGCGGCGGCGGCGATGACGTGCTCCATAGGAGCGCTCATGACGAGCGGCCCGGCGTCAGATCGCTAAGGGCCTGCTCCCTCTCCCACTCCGTGACAAACACGGGGTCGACCGTGCGAAGGATTTTCAGAACGCTTTGCACGCGCGCTTCACTAGCGCGCTGCGTCTGCTCCAACCAAGCAACCATCGCGGCATTCCCGGGTGTGCCGTGGTGCCTCTCAAAAAACAGGTCATTGCAGACGCGGTCATGCCGCTGGACAGCGGCGGCCAACTCAAGCCGGTAATCGATCATGTCCCCTACCCCTCCCGTAGTGCCGGGGACTGCGGCGGCGGGGGAACCGCCGGGGCCTGTCCCCGGCGGGTCGGCCCGCTTAGGCCATAGACCTAAGCTGCCGACAGCTTAGGCAAGTTGCCTTGGCTGTCAAGAGGGACTAAGGTAATTCGCGTAATTTCCCGACGAACGGTCACCACGGAGCACGCCATGGGATACGCATCACAGCTGATCGACGAAGTGAAAAGCGCGTGCGATTTCAAAACCTACCGCGCACTCGCCAACGCCCTTGGCGTTCACGAGGTCACACTTAGCCAGTGGCGCAAAGGCATCGGCTCCCCAATGCCCGAAGAACGAGCCCTGCAACTCTGCGAGATGGCCCACATCGCTGACCCTGGACCATGGCTGATCGGAATTCAGATGGACGCCGTGAAGACCACCGCGGTACGCAAGGCGCTGGAATCAGTGTTGGACCGAGTCAGCCCGAGCGTGGCGAAGGTCGCGACGCTCGGGGTCGTTATGCTCGCCGTGTATACCCTTCCGGGCTTCGCGGAAAACGCTGATATGGCGGCGTTTTCACTAATCCCCTCTCTACATTATGCGAAGTAATAGATCACGGGTGAGGGCCCGGGCCAGGATCCTCACCGCCCGCTTGTTGCTACTTGCTACGGTCGATTGCCCGTCTGCTGCCATTCCGGCGAACACTACGATCGCGTCGTGCACAACCGTTGCGCGCTGCACGGCTTATGGAAAGGCTGGCGCCCGGCCGGTCGCGGCCTGGTCTCGTGCATCAGCGGCCCGCAGCGCGGGCCAGTTTCCGGCTACGGCTTGCAGGCCTGATAGACCATATCGTCCATGCTGCGCCGCTGCACGAAGGTGCGTTTAGGATTGTCGGCCAACCAGCGATCGCGACGAGCCTTCGCAGCTTGGCAGCTCTGGCGGTTGACGCTGGACGCCGAAGGCGGCCGATGAGAGGCGCCCCCGGAAGCACCGTGCAACTGCTGCCGGCGTTGGTCGGCAGCGAGCCGAGCGGCACCGAGATCACGATCGATACGGCGCTGCCGGGAAGGCGGTACGTGTGGCTGAGAGGCGTCCCACGATTTGGCGACCTGCTGACCAGCCGGGCACGGATCGGACTGGTACGAGGTCTCACCTGAAGCGCTTACGCACTTGTGAATGGACTGCGCCGCAACGGGCGCCGCGGCCATCAACAGCGCGACGATAACGATTCCCTTCATACCCCACCCCCCGATGCAGTGAGGCGACTATAGGGCTAGATCGCCAACCGGATCATCCTTCCCTTGGGCTGGATCAGATTCGGTCGAGGTGCCATTTCCAACACCACCGATGACGTCCGACGCTGCAGGTGTCGGACAGCGCACGCTGTTCCTGCCGGAGCTACAGGGCAGCGATCCGGCTCCATCCGCGTAGCGGGTGCCCTGCCCCTTCATGCGGGCGCGGCCCTCGCGGCCATCTGCGACGACTCGCAGGCCTGCGCGATCGCGCGCCCTGCTCTACTTCGGCTTTGCCGGCGTCGAGCGCGGACGCAGCGGCGCGGTCGATCCGCGCACCACCAACTGCGGCAAAAAGCCCTGGTTGCGCGGCGGCGTCGGGTTGTCGGCGTAGACGTGCCGGCGCAAGCCGGCGATCAGCAGGCGCGCGGCCTGTCGGGCGATGGCCTCGGTGGCCTGCTTGGCGGTGGTCAGCTGCGGCCACGACTGGCGCGAGAACGGGCTGTCCTCGAAGCCGGCGATGGAAAGTTCGTACGGCACATCAATGCCCGCGGATTTGGCCGCGGCCAGCACACCGGCGGCGATCTCGTCGTTGCTGCCGAAGATCGCGGTCGGCGGCTCGTGCAGCGCAAGCAGGCGCCGCGCCCCACGGAAGCCGTCGTCGAAGGTGTAGTCGCCGGGCACCGCCAGGTGCTTGTCGACGGTGATGCCGTAGTCCTTCAGCGCCTTTTCATAGCCAGCGTGGCGCTCGCCGCTGGAACGGTGCTGTGGGCCGCCCCACAGGAAACCGATGCGCCGGTGGCCGAGCTGGATCAGGTGCTCGGTGATCTCGTAGGCCGCTTTGCGGTCATCGACGTAGACGCACAGGCCGTCGTCCGGGTCCTCGGTCGCGGCGATGATCCGCACCAGCGCGATGCCACGCTCGGCCAGCGCGTCGACCAGATCCTTGCGCTCGGACATCGGCGCGGTCAGCACCAATCCGGCCAGGCGCGAGCGCTGCACGAACTCGGCCAGCTCGTCGGCCAGCAGCGGCGAAGTCGAGTCCGTCGGTTGGATCTGCAGGGCGAAGCCGGTCTCGCGGCAAGCGGCGAGCACGCCCTTCTGCATCGCGATGATGTGATACGGGTTGGGATTGTCGTAGACCAGGCCGATCACGGACGACAAGCCATTGCGCAGGTTGCGCGCGGACGGATCCGGCTCGTAGTCGAGCTCGGCGATCGCCTGCGCTACGCGCGCTCGCGTGGCCTGCGCCACCGATGATTCGTTGTTGATCACCCGGGATACGGTCTTCAGCGAGACCTTGGCGCGTTCGGCGACGTCCTTGATGGTGGATCTGCGCATGGCGTCGATCTGGCTCCCGGCTTGGTTCAGGCGTGTATGGCGGCGCGATGGCCGCGCACAGCGAAGTACAGGATGTACAGGTAGCGAGACTCCCTTAGCGATCACCAGCCTCGTTCATGTACGCCTCGAGCGCCGCATCAACGTAGGCGTGACTTACGTTGTCATCGGTTCCGGTTTCACCGGTTCCGCTTTTCGTCCGCCACCTTCCATTGCCGCCGACCGGCCCCGATGGGCATTCTCTAGGACGTCTACCCTACTCCTAGGTAATTCCGGCTGTTCGGCTCATTGGAACGTTCTAAACGGCAAAATACCAACAAATTCCGTACCAATCCAGAACCCTGAGTAGATGAACAGGCAGGTCGCCAGTTATCCGACCCTGCCATGACACAAATCGATGACGGGCCATTGACATCGTTGTTTGGATCGATCCAAACTCGGGCCATGTCGGGCGCCCCATCGGGCGCCATGGCGGATCCGGGGATGGGAGAAGCGTGCTCGCAATGGTCGATCCAGCCACAACGGGTTCACTACTGAACGGCACGCCGTTCCTCGCCGCAGATGTCGGCGGCACCCATGCGCGCCTGGCGCTGGTGCGCGCCGGAGCTTCCGGGCAGCCGATCGAAGTGCTGGCGTTCCGCAAGTACGACTGCACTGAACACGCGTCGCTCGTCGATTTGATCGCCGGGTTCCTCGCCGCACACGGTGGCGGCGAGGTGGACCGCGGCGTAGTCGCCAGCGCCGGCTACGAGCTGGACGACGGTACGGTCATCACCACCAACCTGCCGTGGCCGCTGTCGATCCGGGAGACCCGTGAGCGCCTGGGCTTCGCCGACCTGCGCCTGGTCAACGACTTCAAGGCCGTGGCCTACGCCGCGGCCACCCTCCCCGCTTCCGAGACCACCCGCATCACCGGACCGGACGAAGCCTTGGTGCGCGGCCCGGTGCTGGTGCTGGGCCCGGGGACCGGCCTTGGTGCGGCGGTGTGGATTCCCCGCAGCGGCGAACGTCCCTTCGTGCTGGCCACCGAGGCCGGCCAGGCTGCGCTGGCGGCCGGCAACGAACTCGAACTGGCGCTGCTGGCGCAACTGCTGAAACAGCATGCGCACGTGACGATCGGACACGTGTTGTCCGGTCCCGGCATCCTCAACCTGTACAACGCGCTCGCGGTACTGCGCAACACGAAACCCGCGTTGTCCACACCGAGCCGCATCACCGCAGCCGCGCAGGCCGGTGACGACGCGCTCGCACGCGAAACCCTCGACACCTTCTGCGGCTTCCTCGGCAGCGTGGTCGGCGACATGGCGCTGACCTACGGCGTGCAGGGCGGCATCCGCCTGGCCGGCGGCATCCCGTCGCAGATCCGCGATTTCCTTCTGAACAGCGACTTCGTCGCGCGCTACCTCAACAAGGGGCCGATGCGCGCGGCGCTGGAGCGTATTCCCGTGCGCCTGATCGAGCACGGACAGCTGGGCGTGATCGGCGCAGCGCATTGGTATCTGGACTAGGGAATACAGGCAATCGCAACACCACAGACACGGAGGGGGCGCATTCGGCGCCCGGTGTGGAAATCAAGGAGCAACAGCAGCTCATCAACTACACAACTATCTCAGCATTCAATTGATTGATCGGGAGAGTGGCATGAAATACCGCAAGTCAGCACTGTCGGCAGCCATCGTCGCCTGCTTGTCGTTCAACGCCCATGCGCAGGAAGCCAGCCAGGCGCCCAGTCCCACGGAGCAAGCCACGCAGCTGGACACGGTCACCGTCACCGGCTACCGCGGCTCCCTGGAAAAAAGCCAGGCGGTCAAGCGGTCGGCCAATGCCATCGTCGACGCGATCAGCGCCGAAGACATCGGCAAATTCCCCGACACCAACGCCGCCGAATCGCTGGCGCACCTGCCCGGCATTACCGTCGACCGCCAGTTCGGCGAAGGCGAGAAGGTCAGCATCAACGGCACCGACCCGGCGCTGAACCGGGTGCTGATCAACGGCCAGACCATCGCCTCCGGCGATTGGGGCGGCAACCCCACCGACACCAGCGGCCGCACCTTCAACTACACCCTGCTGTCGCCGGAGATCATCGGCCTGATGGAGGTGTACAAGACCCCCGAAGCGCGCATCGACGAAGGCTCGATCGGCGGCACCGTGATCGTGCACACCCGCAAGCCGCTGGACCTGCCCAAGAACACCATTCGCGGTTCTGTCGGCTACAACTACAACGACCGCTCGAAAGACGGCAATCCACGCGCCTCGGCGCTGTGGAGCTGGAAGAACGACGCCGAGGATTTCGGCTTCCTGGTCTCGGCCACCCACGACAAGCAGAGCATTTCCCGCGCCGGCATCGAGTACTGGGGCTACGCCACCGGATTGCCCGCCACCGCCACGATCACCGGCGAAGGCGATCCCGCAGAGGCCCTGCTGCCGGTCGGCATCAGCAGTTCCTATTTCCAGCAGGACCGCGAGCGCGACGGCCTGCAGGCAGCGCTGCAGTGGAAGCCCAATGAGCGCAACGAGTTCAACCTGACCGGCATCTACGTCAAAGGTAAATACGACAACTTCAGCCAGGCGCGCTACGTCTGCCCGGCCTGCAGCCTGGGCCAGATCACCAGCGCCACCATCGAGGACGGCTACGTGGTCGCCGCCGACGTCGACGGCGACGCCTATGCGCAGCACGATTTCAACCTGCGCGAGAGCCAGGTCGAGACCAGGAGCTTGCACCTGCGCCACGACTGGTACGGCGACAACTGGACGTTCACCACCCAGGCGGGCACGACCAGCGCCAAGGGCGGTAAGGATCCGGAGTACCTGATGAAGACGCTGCTGCTGAGCGGCGGATTCGACTTCGAATACGACGCCAAGCACACCATCGTGAACTACGACAACAACGATGCGTCCAACTGGGGCCTGGCCCCCGGCCAGCAGTACGGCGGGCAGTACTATGAGACCAGCCGCGACAAGGAACGCTACTTCCAGTTCGATGCCACGCAGGACGTGGAATGGGGTCCCATCCACCAGGTCCAACTGGGCTACAAGTACACCAATCACGACAACGGCGTGTCTTCGCGGGGGAACGCGGTGGACGTGGTCTCGGCGTTGAACCTGACCGAGATCCTGGGCGGGCTGTCGCCCAGCGGTCTCTACGACGGCCTGGGTGCGGGCGGCGACCTGGCGTCGTGGCCGGTGGCCGACTTGGGCAAGGCCATCGCCTACTTCAATACACTGGAGCCGCGCGGCCCCTACAACTTCAACTACGGCCCCTCCTTCGACGTCAAGGAAATCACCACCGCGCTTTACGCGCAGGCGAACTTCGAGTCGGGCAAGTGGCGCGGCAACCTCGGCGTGCGCTATGTCGACACGTCGGACAAGTCGCTGTACTGGGTCAACAACAACTCAGGCAGCTATGATCGGGCGCTGGCCAACCGCAGCTACTACAAGCCGCTGCCGAGCTTCAACGTGGCCTACGACCTGAGCGAAGACATGGTGACGCGCTTCTCCGCGGCCAAGGTGATGGCCCGCCCGCGCTACGGCCAACTGGCCGGAACGCTGGATCTCAACGATCAGGAATTTACCGGCGGCGGCGGCAATGTCGACCTGAAACCCTACGAGGCCACCAACTACGGCCTGACGTTCGAGTGGTACTTCGCTCCGAGCAGCATGTTCGCCGCTGAACTGTTCCGGCGCGACATCAGCAACTACGTCGTGACCGACACCACTGAGCAGCAGTTGACCAATCCGATTTCCGGGGTGTCCGGCGTCTATTCCATCAGCCGCCCGATCAACGTCGCCGATGCCACGGCTACCGGCCTTGCGCTGAACTATCAGCAGGCGTTCGACAGCGGTTTCGGCATCAATGCCAACTACACCTATACCGATACCGATACCAGCACCGAACTGTTTCTGCCGTACGTCTCCGAACACGCCTACACGATAACCCCGTACTTCGAAAGGGGCCCGTTCAACGTGCGCGTGAACTACGGCTATCGCTCGGAGTACTTCAACCAGGTCGGGCGCCAGAACTCCTCTGTATACGCCGACACATACAAGCAGCTCGACCTGATCGCCGGCTACCAGATCAACGAACTGTTCGGCGTCACCCTCAGTGCCACCAACCTGCTCGACGATACCTACTACTGGTACGACACCGAGAAGCGCACCCCGCTCGGCGTGTACAAGAGCGGACGCAACTATCAGGTGGCCTTCACCTTCAAGTTCTGATGTGGTACGGGTGGGCCATCGTTCCCTCCACGATGGCCTGCTCTCAGCGGGGCCGCTACAAACGGCCCTGCAGCTTTTCTACGAGGAGTGCGGTTCCCCATGACGCCCGATAGCCCCAGCCGCGCAGCAGTTCCGTTCCTCCGCCACGCCGGGGCCGGACGCCGAATGCTGGCACGCGATGAGAAAGGCGACCGAATGATCACGACACCCGCCCGTTCGGCACGCGCCGGCACGCGGGCACGCGCATTCGCCCTGCTGCTGGCCGCCGGCATGGTGCTGCCCGGCTGCGCCGAGCGCACAACCCCCTCGGCCGCCGAGCGCGTCGACGTGCTGCCGTTGATTCCCGCGCCGGTACAGGCCGAGCGCGGCGACGGCCGCTTCCGGATCACCGCCGAGACCGTCGTTTCGGTTGCGCAGAACGATGCGCCGGCGCGCGACGCCGCCGACCATCTGGTCCGGCTGCTGCGCGATACCCCTGGCTTGTCGCTGGCCGTGCGCGAGGAATCCGCACCGTCGCCAGGAAGCATCCGCTTGCAGTTGGACCCCCAGTCACCCGTGGCCCAGGCCGAGGGCTATGCGCTGGACGCGGATGCGCAGGGGCTGCGGATCCGCGCACGCGATGCCGCGGGCCTGTTCTACGGCGCGATCAGCGCATGGCAACTGGCGAGCGCCGACACTGGCCGCGGCGCGGCCGAGATACCGGCGGTGACGATCCGCGACTGGCCGCGCTTCGGCTGGCGAGGCCAGCTGCTGGACGTGGCCCGCCACTTCCACGACGTCGACACGGTCAAGCACGTGATCGACGCGATGGCCCGGCACAAGCTCAACGTGCTGCACCTGCACCTGACCGACGACCAGGGCTGGCGCATCGAGATCAAGCGCTACCCGAAGCTCACCGAGATCGGCGCCTGGCGCACGCCGCCGGGCGCGGGCCGCCACGGCACGCCGCAGCGCTACGGCGGCTATTACACGCAGGAACAGATCCGCGAACTGGTCGCCTACGCTGCCGCGCGGCACATCACCATCCTGCCCGAGATCGACATGCCCGGCCACGCGCAGGCGGCCGTGGCGGCCTATCCGGAAGAAGTCGGCGTGACCGGCGAACGCCCGCCGGTGGCGGTGGACTGGGGCGTCAATCCCTACCTGTTCGACACCGACGAACGCAGCCTGGCGTTCATCCGGGGCGTGCTCGACGAGGTGCTGGAACTGTTCCCCTCCCCTTTCATCCACATCGGCGGCGACGAAGCGGTCAAGGACCAGTGGGAAGCGTCGCCGGCGGTCCGCGCGCAGATGCGACGGCTCGGCGTGAAGGACGCGCATGCGATGCAGGGCTGGTTCAACGAACAGTTGGCGAAGTATCTGACCGGCGAGGGCCGGCGCCTGATCGGCTGGGACGAGATCCTGGAGGGCGGCCTGCCGGACAGCGCCTCGGTGATGTCCTGGCGCGGCGTCGACGGCGCCGTGGCCGCCGCCAGGCTCGGCCACGACGTGGTGCTGGCCCCGGCCGGCTGGATGTATCTGGACAATCTGCAGACCGAGCGCAGCGATGAGCCCAATGGCCGCCTGGCGGTGCTGCCGCTGTCGCGGGTCTACGAGCTGGATCCGGTGCCGGCGGAGCTGACCGCCGACCAGGCCCGGCACGTGCTGGGTGCGCAGGGCGCGTTGTGGAGCGAATACATTCCCTCGCGCCGCCACATCGACCACGCCATGTTCCCGCGCCTGGCCGCGGTGGCCGAAGTGGCCTGGTCGCCGATGGCTGCACGCGACTGGGACGGCTTCCTCGCACGCCTGCCGGTACAGCTGCAGCGCTATCGTGCGCTGGGGATCGGCTACAGCGACGGCGCCTTCGCCGCCGACATCGCGATCGACGGCGGCCCCAACACCGTATTGAGCGGCGGCCCGGCCAGGATCGCACTCGGCAACCAGACCGGCGTCGGCCAGATCCGCTACACCATCGACGGCAGCGAGCCGACGCTGGAATCCTCGCGCTACGGCGCGCCGTTCGCGGTGACGCTGCCGGTCACGGTCAAGGCCGCGGTGTTCACCGAGGATGGACTGCCGCTGGCGGCTGCGCGCAGCCGCCACTTCGACCGCGAGGCGCTGCTTACCGTCGAGACCCAGGGCCTGCGCAACTGCCACGACGGCGGCCCGCTGGGCCTGCGCGTGCCGCTGCTGCCGGACATGCCGGGCATCGACACGCCGGTCTACAACGTCGACCTGTTCTACGCTTGCTGGACCTACCCACAGGCGCGGCTGGACGGCATCGCGGGAATCCGCATCGACGCCGCGCGACTGGCGCGCAACTACGGACTGGCGCACGACCAGTCCAAGGTGCATCAGTATCCTTCGAGCACGCCACGGGGCGAGCGGGCTCATGGCGAGCTTGAAGTGCTGCGCGGTTGCGAGGGCGAGCTCCTGGCCAAGGTGGCGCTGCCGGACGGCACCAACCTGGGCGAACAGTTCACCCTGGAAGCCTCGCTGCCGCCGCAAGAAGGCGTGCACGACCTGTGCCTGCGCTTCACCGCCCCTATCGAAGGTCCGCTGTACGCGATCGGCAAGGTCCGCCTGATCGAGGCCACCGCGCAGTCGCCACCGGCCCGGCGCTGATCCACATTAGGAGCCCGCATGTTCCCGCCACTCCATCGTTTTCGTTCCTGCCGTATCCCGCACCTGATCGCGCTGCTGTGCCTGGCCTTGGCAATCCCGGCTTGGGCCGCGCCGCCAACCTCGCAGAATCTCGACAAAGGTTGGCAGATTCGGCTGGTGCCGGGACAGGCGCAGGCAGAACAACATCCGGAAGCGGCGGCGTGGCTGCCGGCGCAGGTGCCAGGCACGGTACAGACCGACCTGATGGCTGCCGGGCTGGTGCCCGATCCATTCGTGGGCGACAACGAAGGCGCCATCCAATGGGTGGGCCTGAGCGACTGGCAGTATCGCAGCCGTTTCAAGGTCGATGCGGCGACGTTGGCACACGGGCACATCGAACTGGTGTTCGAAGGGCTGGACACGTTTGCCGAGGTCCGCCTCAACGGCAAGCCGTTGCTGGACGCGGACAACATGTTCCGGCGCTGGCGGGTGGATGCCAAGCCGCTGCTCAGGCGCGGCGAGAACGTGCTCGAGGTGACCTTCCGCTCGCCGATCAAGAAGCTCCAGCCATGGCTGGCGCAACAGCCGTACGCGCTGCCCGGCGGCTACGACTCGGCCTTCGGCGACGAGCCGGACGGACGGCTCGTGACCACCTATGTCCGCAAGGCACCCTACCATTTCGGCTGGGACTGGGGCCCGCGCATCGTCACCGCCGGCATCTGGAAGCACGTGCGCCTGGAAGCCTGGGACGCGGTGCGCGTGGAAGGCCTGCACGTCGCCCAGCAGCGGGTGGACGTACGGGCGGCGCAGCTCGAGGCGCAGATCGAACTGGAGGCCGGCGCCAGTGGACCGGTGCAGGTCGTGCTGGAAGTGCGCGACCCGGACGGTGCCATGGTGGTGCGGATCGAGCGAGATGCAGTGGTCGACCCCGGCAGCAACCGCATCGACCTGCCGCTGCGCATCGCCGATCCCAGGCGCTGGTTCCCGTTTGGCTATGGCGCCCAGGACCGCTACACGTTCGCCGCGACACTGCGCGACGCCGACGGCGACGTGCACACGGTCCAGCGCACCACCGGCTTGCGCACCGTCGAGTTGCGGCGCGAGAACGACCGCTGGGGCAAGGGCATGGAATTCGTGGTCAACGGCATCCCGATCTTCGCCAAGGGCGCCAACCTGATCCCGCTGGACAGCTTTCCCCATCGCGTCGACGAGGCGCGCCTGCGCCGCACGCTGCTCGACGCGCGCGATGCCAACATGAACATGCTGCGCATGTGGGGCGGCGGCCACTACCAGGACGACCGCTTCTACGAGCTTGCCGACGAACTGGGCGTCATGATCTGGCAGGACTTCATGTTCGGCGGCGCGATCCCGCCGTACGACGTGGATTTCCGTGAGAACACCCGACAGGAGGCGATCGAGCAGGTCAAGCGGCTGCGCGACCATCCCAGCATCGTGATGTGGTGCGGCAACAACGAGGTGCAGACCGGTTGGGAACACTGGGGCGACCGGGTCGAGTTCAAGCAGTCGATCGACCCCGAGGAACGCAGCCGCATCGAGCGCGGCATGACCACGCTGTTCGGCAGCGTGTTCCGCGAAGTGGTTGCCCGGCACGATCCTGACGTGCCGTACTGGGCGACGTCGCCCGGCACCGATTTCGATGGCGACGCGGACCAGAGCGACGACGGCGACATGCACTACTGGCAGGTCTGGGGCGGCTCCAAGCCGGTCGAGGCCTACCTGGATGTCGACACCCGCTTCCTGTCCGAGTACGGCCTGCAGTCCTTCCCGGACATGCGCACCATCCGCGCCTTCGCCGGTCCGCAGGACATGGATCCCGAGTCGCCGGTGATGCGCGCGCACCAGAAGTTCGACAAGGGCAACGGCAACCAGCGACTGCTCCTCTATATCCGCCACAAGTTCGGCGAACCGAAGGATTTCGAAAGCTTCGTCTACCTCAGCCAGCTTATGCAGGCCGAGGGCATCGGCCTGGCCGCTTCGCACCTGCGCGCGTCGCGTCCGCAGGCCATGGGTTCGCTGTACTGGCAACACAACGACGTGTGGCCGGGCGCATCGTGGTCCGGCGTGGACTACTACGGACGCTGGAAGGCGCTGAACTACCACGCCCGCCGCTTCTACGCACCTGAGTTGGCCGCCGCGCTGCGCAAGGATGGGACGACGACGCTGTCGCTGGTGTCCGACCGCACCGAACCGCTGGCCGCGCACTGGCGGCTGCGGGTGCTGGATTTCGATGGAAAGGAACTGGGCCGCCGCGAGAAGGCGGTCACACTGCCGCCGCTGAGCAGCACCCGCATCGGCCGATTCAGCGATGCGCAGTTGCTCGGCGATGCCGATCCGAAGCGGAGCTTCGCGGTGTTCGAGCTGCTCGACGGCGAGCACGTCCTGTCGCGCCAGCTGGTGTTCTTCGACGCCGCCAAGCGCCTGGCGCTGCCAGCGACGCAGGTCCACAGCGAATGGCGAGCCGACGGCGACGGTTTCGTGCTGACCCTGTCCAGCGACGCGCTGGCGCGCGCTGTCTGGCTGTCGTTCGGCGATCTCGACGTGCGTGTCTCGGACAATGCCTTCGACCTGCTGCCGGGCGAACCGCTGGCCGTACGCGTGCACGGCCCGGCCACGCTGGAACGATTGCGCGCGGCGCTGCAGGTGCGCGAGCTGGCCGGCACGCTGGCCGGCGCACCGGCCGAGCCCGAGGAGGCGCGTTGATGGCGATTCACCCCTCGTACCTGTCGGGACGGACGCCCGGTGCCGTGGCGCCCGTGGACGTGCAAGGGCGCCGTTCCCGCATCCTCGCGCCTGTGACGCTCCCTGCCCTGCTTGCCCTTCTCGGAACGGCGCTGTTGGCCGCCGCTCCTGCCCACGCCGACGACGCCGAGGATCGCGCCGCCGCGCTGGTGGCGAAGATGACGCGCGAGGAGAAGATCGCACAGACGATGAACGCCGCTCCGGCGATCCCGCGCCTGGGCGTGCCGGCCTACGAGTGGTGGAACGAGGGCCTGCACGGCATCGCCCGCAGCGGCCATGCCACGGTGTTCCCGCAGGCGATCGGGCTGGCGGCGACCTGGAACGGCGATCTGCTCGAACAGGTCGGCACCGTGACCTCCACCGAGGCGCGCGCCAAGTTCAACATGGCCGGAGGCCCGGGCAGCGACCACAAGCGCTACGAAGGACTGACCATCTGGTCGCCGAACATCAACATCTTTCGCGACCCGCGCTGGGGCCGCGGCATGGAGACCTACGGCGAGGATCCCTACCTCACCGGGCAGCTGGCGGTCGGCTTCATCCGCGGCCTGCAGGGCGACGACCCGCGGCACCCGCGCACGATCGCCACGCCCAAGCACCTGGCCGTGCACAGCGGCCCGGAGCCCGGTCGCCATGGCTTCTCCGTTGCCGTCTCCCCGCGCGACCTAGAGGCCACCTACCTGCCCGCGTTCCGCGCCGCGCTGGTCGAGGGCGGCGCCGGCGCGGTGATGTGCGCCTACAACGCGCTGCGCGGCACGCCGGCCTGCGCCGCCGACTGGCTGCTCGACGGCCGCCTGCGCGACGACTGGGGCTTCGAGGGCTTCGTGGTATCCGACTGTGATGCGCTCTACGACATGCTCCACTTCCATTACTTCCGTCCCGACGAGGCCGGCGCGGCCGCCGCCGCGATGAATGCCGGGCACGACCTCAATTGCGGCAACACCTATCGCGCACTGGGCCAGGCGCTGGACCGCGGCGAGACCGACGAAGCGCGGCTGGACCGGTCGCTGGTGCGCCTGTTCGCCGCGCGCTATCGCCTGGGCGAACTGGAGCCGCCACGCCGGGATCCGTATGCGCGATTGGGCGCGGACGACATCGGCACATCGGCCAGCCGCGAGCTGGCGCTCGCGGCGGCACGGCAGTCGCTGGTGCTGCTGAAGAACCAGGACGCGATGTTGCCGCTGAAACCGGACACGCGGCTGGCGGTGATCGGCCCGAACGCCGACGCCCTCGCCGCGCTGGAGGCCAACTACCAGGGCACCTCGGTCGATCCGGTGACGCCTTTGCTGGGCCTGCGGCAGCGCTTCGGCGCCGGACGCGTGCACTACATGCAGGGCGCGCCGCTGGCCGCCGAGGTGCCGGTGATGATCCCGGAAACCGCGCTGCGTCACGACGGACAACCCGGCCTGAAGGGCGAATACTTCGATAATCCGGACCTGGCCGGCGCCCCTCGCGTCGTGCGCCAGGATCGCGTGGTCAGCTTCAACTGGGACCGGGTGGCGCCGGCTCCCGGCGTGGACAAGGATCGCTACTCGGTGCGATGGACCGGCGAGCTGCTGCCACCCGGCCCTGGGGAGTACACCTTGGCGGTGCGCGTGGCGCGCTGCTTCGACTGCACCGGCCACGACCCGGTGCGGCTGTACGTGGACGACGAACTGGTGATCGCCGGCAACGCCGAGGACGAACGCGTCGCCGCCGGCGTGGCGAATCCGGACGGCCGCAACGTCGAAACGCAGCTGCATTTCGAGGACGCGCGGCCGCGGCGCATCCGCCTGGAGATCGAGCACCGCGGCGAGGACCAGGGACTGCGCCTGGAATGGCTGGCGCCGGCGGACGCGCAATTGGCCGAGGCCGAGCACGCGGTGGCGCAGGCCGATGCGGTGGTGGCTTTCGTCGGGCTGTCGCCGGACGTGGAGGGCGAGGCGTTGAAGGTCGACGTGCTCGGTTTCGACGGTGGCGACCGCAACGCGATCGGTCTTCCGCCGACCCAACAGGCGCTGCTCGAACGCGCCAAGGCCGGCGGCAAGCCGCTGATCGTGGTGCTGATGAGCGGCAGCGCGGTGGCGCTGAACTGGGCGCAGCAACACGCCGATGCGATCCTCGCCGCGTGGTACCCCGGCCAGTCCGGCGGCACCGCCATCGCGCAGGCGCTGGCCGGCGATTTCAGCCCCGGCGGCCGCCTGCCGGTGACCTTCTATCGTTCGACCAGGGATCTGCCGCCCTACGTCAGCTATGACATGAAGGGCCGCACCTACCGCTACTTCACCGGCACGCCGCTGTACGCATTCGGCCATGGCCTGGGCTACACCACCTTCACCTACGACACGCCGCAGCTGTCGGCGCAGACGCTGGAGGCCGGCGAGCCGCTGCGCGTGAGCGTGCGGGTGCGGAACAGCGGCGAACGCAGCGGCGATGAGGTGGTGCAAGTCTATCTGGAGCCTCCGCAGCGGCCGGAGTCGCCGATCCGTAGCCTGGCCGGATTCCAGCGGCTGACGCTGCAACCCGGCGAATCGCGCGAGGTGGAATTCGAACTGGATGCGCGCGCGCTCAGCGACGTCGACCGCGCCGGCCAGCGCGCGGTCGAGGCCGGCGACTATCGTGTATTCGTCGGTGGCGGCCAACCCGGCACCGGCGCGCCGGGCGGCGAGGCGGCGTTCTCGATCCAGGGACGGATGCCGCTGCCCAAGTGAAGGCGCGCTTCTTGTAGGGCCGAGCTGCTCGGCTGAGGCTTTCCCGGCAAAAGCAGCCGGGCAAGCTCGGCTCTACAAGAGCAAGCGCGCAGCAACAAAGACCAGGAGATCTTCCGACATGCCCACCCGCCGCGACATCCTCCAGCTCCTCGGCACCGGCGCCGGCGCCGGCCTGCTCACGGGCGCGCTGCCCGCCTTGGCCGCCGCGCCGGCCAAGGGCAGCACCTTCGCCAGCAAGCGGCCGCCGAAAAACGAACGCCGCTTCGTCAGCGCCGCGGTGGAACGCCAGCTGGCGCAGATCAAGGCGCGGATCGGCGATCCAGAACTGGCTTGGCTGTTCGAGAACTGCTACCCGAACACGCTGGACACCACCGTGCAGACCGGCACCCGCGACGGCAAGCCGGACACCTTCATCGTCACCGGCGACATCGACGCGATGTGGCTGCGCGACTCTTCCGCGCAGGTGCATCCCTACCTCCCGCTGGCGAAGCGGGACGCGGCGCTGCGGCGGATGCTGCACGGCCTGATCCGTCGCCAGTCGCTGTGCATCCGGCTCGATCCCTACGCCAACGCCTTCCTGCCCGACGGCGTGACCCAGCTCCTGGAGTGGTCGGTCAACGACATCACCGAGATGAAGCCCGGCGTCGGAGAACGCAAATGGGAAATCGATTCGCTGTGCTATCCCATCCGATTGGCGCACGGATACTGGCGCGCCACCGGTGATACCGCGCCGTTCGATGACGACTGGCGCGAGGCGATGCGCCTCGTGCTGCGCACCTTTCGCGAACAGCAGCGCCTGCACGACCGCGGCCCGTACACGTTCCAGCGGCCCTCGCCGCTCGCCACCGAGACCCTGGTGCTGCAAGGCTACGGCCGGCCGACCCGGCCCAACGGCATGATCCACTCGATGTTCCGGCCGTCCGACGACGCCTGCATGTACCCGCTGTTCGTGCCAGCCAACCTGTTCGCCGTGGCCTCGCTGCGCCGGCTGGCGACGATGAGCGAGACGATCCACCACGACACGGTGTTCGCCGCCGACTGCAGCGCGCTCGCCGACGAGGTGGAAAAGGCGACACACCGGCACGGCCAGATGCGCGACGCCGACGGCCAGCCGTTCTGGGCCTACGAAGTGGACGGATACGGCAATCAATTGTTCATCGACGACGCCAACGCCCCCGGCTTGTTGAGCCTGGCCTACCTGGGCTGCTGCGAGCACGACGACCCGATATTCCGGCGCACCCGTCGGTTGGCCTGGAGCGAGCGCAATCCCTACTTCTACCGCGGCCGCGCCGCCGAGGGCGTCGGCAGCCCGCACACCGGCCTGCGCACGATCTGGCCGATGGCGATCATCCAGTACGCACTGGCCAGCGACGACGACGCGCAGATTCGCCAATGCCTGCACTGGCTCAAGACCACCCATGCCGATACCGGCTTCATGCACGAGGCCTTCGATCAGGACGACCCGGCGAAGTTCACCCGCGACTGGTTCGCCTGGGCAAACACCCAGTTCGGCGAACTGATCGCCGACCTGGCGCAGCGCAAGCCGCACCTGCTACGCGGCTGACGCGACACCTGCAGGAGGGGCTTCAGCCTAGGGGCTTCGAAGGCCAGTCGGGGCTGAAGCCCCTCCTACAAGATCCGACGCGACACGAGGACCTACACATGCCGACACGACGTGGATTCCTGCAAGGCGCCATCGCCCTGGCGCTGTTCGGCGCGAGCGGAGGGGCCAGGTCGGCGCACGCGCGTGCCGGCAACTTCGCGCTGCCTGCTGACAGCCGCGTGCGCGCCGATCTGACCCACCACGTCGACGTGTTCATCGGCACCGGCGGCCACGGCCACACCTTTCCCGGCGCCACGCTGCCGTTCGGCATGGTGCAACTCAGCCCGGACACCTACAACGCGGCCTGGGACGCATGCAGCGGCTACCACGCGTCCGACGGCTCGATCATGGGCTTCTCGCATACCCACCTGTCCGGCACCGGCATCGGCGACATGCTCGACTTCCTGGTCGTGCCGCGGACCGGTGAGGTCAGGCTGCAGCCCGGCCCGCCGGACGCCCCGGAGACCGGCTACCGCTCACGCTACGACCACGCCGACGAGGCCGCCTCGCCGGGCTATTACCGGGTGCTGTTGAAGGACACCGGCATCCACGCCGAACTGACCACCACCGCGCGCGCCGGCCTGCACCGCTATCACTTCCCCAAGGGCCGGCCCGGCCACCTGCTGCTGGACCTGTGCCACGGCTTCCAGGACAACCCGTCCACCCCGACACGGGTCAGCGGCGCGCAGTTGCGTATCGCCGACGAACGCACCGTCACCGGCGGCCGTCGCGTCCACCAATGGGCGAAGGGCCGCTACCTCTTCTTCGCGATGCGGCTGTCGCGTCCATTTACACGGGCGCAGCTGTATAGCGACGATCGGCCGCTGGCCGAAGATGCGCGCCAGGTCGACGGCACCCGGCTGAAGGCGGCCCTGCACTTCCCGGATGCCGACGCCGCGCCGCTGCTGGTCAAGGTCGGCATCTCCGCGGTCAGCGCCGAGAACGCGTTGGCGAACCTCGACGCCGAGTTGCCGGACTTCGACTTCGCCCGCGTGCACGCCGAGGCGACCGCCGCCTGGGAGCAGGCGCTGGCGCGGGTGCGCATCGAGACCGGCGACAGCGATACCGACGACGACTCTCAGCGGCGCATCTTCTACACCGGCCTGTACCACGCGCTGCTGGCGCCGACGCTGTTCAGCGACGTGGATAGCCGCTACCGCGGCATGGACCTGCAGGTGCACACGCTGCCGGAAGGTGCCCGCAACTACAGTACCTACTCGCTGTGGGACACCTACCGCGCGCTGCACCCGCTGCTGACCCTGGTACAGCCGGAGCGCGTTCCCGACCTGATGCAGGGCCTGGTGCGCGGTGCGGCGGAATGCCCGGACGGCGTCGGCATCTGGCCGCTGCAGGGCGTGGAGACCGGCACCATGATCGGCTACCACTCGGCGGTGGTCCTGGCCGAAGCGCACGCCAAGGGCTTCGGCGGCATCGACTACGCCGCTGCCTGGCCGCTGTACCGCAAGCGCGCGATGGACGACGACTTCCACGGTCTGCCGTACTACCGCCGGCTCGGCTACATCCCCAGCGACCAGGTCGACGAAGCGGCCAGCCGCACCCTGGAATACGCCTATGACGACTGGGCCTGCGCGCACCTGGCGCGGGCGGCCGGCGCCGAGGACGACCACCGCGCTCTGCTGGACCGCTCGCGCAACTATCGCAACCTGTTCAACCAGGACAGCGGCTTCATCCAGCCGCGGCTGGAGGACGGCAGCTGGGCCACGCCGTTCGACCCGCGCGCGCTCGGCCACACGGAGCGCTGGCACGACTTCACCGAATCCAACGCCTGGCAGGCCACCTTCCTCAACCAGCACGACCTGTACGGTTACATGGAACTGTTCGGCGGCCGCGACGGCTTCGTGCGCAAGCTCGACGAACTGTTCAGCACGAGCTCCGAGCTGCCGGCCGGCGCCCCGCCGGACATCGACGGCATGGTCGGCCAGTACGCGCACGGCAACGAGCCCAGCCACCATGTCGCCTACCTCTACGCCTACGCCGGGCAACCGTGGAAGACGCAGGCCATGGTGCGCCGGCTGCTGCGCGAGCAGTACCGCGACGCGCGCGACGGGCTGGCGGGCAACGAGGACTGCGGACAGATGAGCGCCTGGTTCGTGTTGAGCGCACTGGGCTTCTACCCGGTCGATCCGGTCAGTGGCAACTATGTGCTCGGCAGTCCCCTGTTCCGCCGTGCGGAACTGGATGTCGGCGGCGGCCGCGTCCTGCGCATCGTCGCCCGCCGCAACGACGCGCAGAACGTCTACGTGCAACGCGTGCGCTGGAACGGCGAGCCGTATGAGCGCAGTTGGCTGCGCCACGCCGACCTGGCGGCCGGTGGCACGTTGGAATTCGAGATGGGGCCGGAGCCCAACCGGGATTTCGGCAGCAGTCCGGAGGACCTGCCGCCGTCATTCGTTTGAGTGCCAGGAGGTGAGTCGTGAGCGGATAAGGCTTAGTGCTTTGCTTCCCCCTTTGCAAAGGGGGATTGAGGGGGATTTGCTTTTGCTCTTCAGAAGCAACAGCAAGAGCAAATCCCCCGTCGCCCCCTTTGCAAAAGGGGGCAAAAGCAAAAGCGTTCCACCTCCCACCTCTCCTCCCCGCCCCCTTTGCAAAAGGCCCTAAAGAGACGTCCATGTTACGCAACATCCTCACATCACTCGTCATTGCACTCGCGTTGACAACACCAGTCACAGGAATCGCTGCCGACGCTTGGCCGGCGTTCTCCACCCATGGCAGTCACTTCACCCGCGACGGCGAGCCCTACCAGATCATTTCAGGCGCGATCCATTTCCAGCGCATTCCGCGCGAGTACTGGAAGAACCGCCTGCAGAAGGCGCGGGCGCTCGGCCTGAACACGGTGGAGACCTACGTCTTCTGGAACCGGGTGGAGCCGCGGCGCGGCGAGTTCGACTTCCGCGGCGACAACGACGTCGCCGCCTTCGTGCGCGAGGCCGCCGCGCAGGGCCTGAACGTGATCCTGCGCCCCGGCCCCTACGTCTGCGCCGAATGGGAAGCCGGCGGCTATCCGGCCTGGCTGTTCGCCGAGCCCGGCATGCGCGTACGCAGCCGCGATCCGCGCTTCCTCGCCGCCAGCGGTGCCTACCTGAAGGCCGTCGCCGACCAGGTGCGCCCGCTGCTCAACGGCAACGGCGGCCCGATCGTCGCAGTACAGGTCGAGAACGAGTACGGCTCCTACGACGACGACCAGGCCTATATGCAGGCCAACCACGAACTGTTCGTGCAGGCCGGCTTCGACGAGACCCTGCTGTTCACCTCCGATGGCGCCGACATGCTCGCCAACGGCGCCCTGCCCGGCACGCTGGCGGTGGTGAACTTCTCCCCCGGCGAAGCCAGGAGCGCATTCGAGAAACTGGAGCAGTTCCAGCCGGGCCGGCCGCGCATGGTCGGCGAATACTGGGCCGGCTGGTTCGACCATTGGGGCAAGCCGCACGCCGATACCGATGCCAAGAAACAAGCCGAGGAACTGGAATGGATGCTGCGGCAGGGCCATTCCGTGAACCTGTACATGTTCATCGGCGGCACCAGTTTCGGTTTCATGAACGGCGCCAACTTCCAGGGCAATCCCGACGACCACTACGCGCCGCAGACCACCAGCTACGACTACGACGCGGCGCTGGACGAGGCCGGCCGGCCGACGCCGAAGTTCGCGCTGTTCCGCGACGCCATCGCGCGCGCGACCGGCATGCAGCCGCCGCCGCTGCCGGCGCCGGTGCACTTCGCCGCACTGCCGCAGGTGGCGCTGCACGAATCGGCCTCGCTGTGGGACAACCTTCCCGAACCGGTCGCCAGCGAAACCCCGTTGCCGATGGAGGCCTATGGCCAGGACTACGGCTACATCCTCTACCGCACCACCGTGACGGGGCCGCGCAAAGGCGAGTTGTACCTGGGCGAGGTGCGCGATCACGCGCGCGTCTACCTCGACCGCAAGCCGGCCGGCAGCGTCGAGCGCCGATTGAAGCAGGTGTCGGTGGCGCTGGACGTGCCGGCCGGAACCCACACCCTCGACGTGCTGGTCGAGAACAGCGGACGCATCAACTACGGCCCGCGCATGGCCGATGGCCGCGCCGGGCTGGTCGACCCGGTGCTGCTGGACGGCGAACGACTGCGGGGCTGGCAGGCGTTCCCGCTGCCGATGCGTTCGCCCGACACGCTGCGAGGCTGGACCACGGCCAAGGTGGAAGGCCCGGCGTTCCACCGCGGCAGCTTGCGCATCGACGCCCCGGCCGACACCTGGCTCGACATGGACGCGTTCAGCAAGGGCTTCGCCTGGGCCAACGGCCGCAACCTGGGCCGCCACTGGAACATCGGCCCGCAACGGGGGCTGTATTTCCCGGCACCGTGGCAACGGCGCGGCGACAACCAGGTGGTCGTGTTCGATCTGGACAGCGTCGACGCCGCCAGCATCCGTGGTGCCCCCGAGCCGCTATGGAGCGACCCCGGACATGATTGATCGACGGAACGACCGCCCTAGTAGGAGCGGCCCATGGCCGCGAAGCCGCGGGAGACTCCGACGGATCGACATCGATTCCCGGTACGTCCAGCCACGCCGGCATCGCGCGCATGACGCTCCTTCGGAACGGCCACCCACTGTTTTCGATCCACGCAGCCAACGGCTGCCCCCATCGTCCATGAGGTACTTCCGATGTCCCGTCCCTTCCACTCCCTGATCGGCCGATTGGCCGTGCTTGCCCTGTCGCTCCTGGCCATGCCGCTGGCCGCCGCGCAGAACTTCTCCGATGTGCGGCCGTCGCCGCAACAAGTGGCTTGGCAGGAGCTGGAGTTCGGCGTGATCGTCCACTTCAATCCCAACACCTGGCTGGACCAGGAATGGGGCGACGGCACCGCCAGCGCGTCGGTGTTCGACCCCGACCAGGTCGACCCCGGGCAATGGGCGCGCGCCGCCAAGGCGGCCGGCGCTAAGTACCTGATCCTGGTCGCCAAGCACCATGACGGCTTCGCCCTGTGGCCGACCGCGCAGAGCGAGTATTCGGTCAAGAACAGTCCGTGGCTGGGGGGCAAGGGCGACCTCGTCAGGATGACCAGCGAAGCGGTCCGCAAGGAAGGCATGGGCTTCGGCATCTACCTGTCGCCGTGGGACCGGCACGAGCCCAGGTACGCCGACGCCGAGGCCTACGACGAGTTCTACACGGCGCAGCTGGTGGAACTGGCGCTGCACTACGGGCCGATTACCGAATGGTGGCTGGACGGCGCCGGCAGCGCCGGCCACGTCTACGACTTCGACAAGTACATCGAGGAACTGCGCACCTATCAGCCGAACGCCATGGTGTTCGCCGACACGGCGCTGTTCGAGTACGGCGACATCCGCTGGGTCGGCAACGAGGACGGCTTCATCGTGGGCGAGAACTGGAACGTGATCGATCGCCACGGCTACCTGCGCTGGCGGCCGGTGGAGGTGGATACGCCGCTGCATCATCAGCAGTGGTTCTGGCATCCCGACAGCGACCAGACCCTCAAGAGCCTGGACGAGCTGGTGGAGATCTGGGAGAAGAGCGTGGGCCTGGGCGGACAGCTGGTGCTGGGCATCGCGCCGGACACCCGCGGCCTGCTCCCCGAAGCCGACGTGCAGCGGCTGCGCGAGCTGGGCGAAGCGATCCAGGCGCTGTACGGGCCGGCCAGCAATCTCGTGCCGGGCAACCTGAAAGACGCAGGCGCCGGCGCCGCGGCGACCGATGGCGACCGCGACACCTTCTGGAGCGCGCCGGACGGCTCGCACCACGCAACCCTGGAACTGAACTTCAAGCAGCCGGTGACCTTCGACAGTGCCCTGAGCATGGAATGGATCAACGCCGGCCAGCGCGTGCAGAAGTACGCGGTGGAGGCATGGCAGGACGGTCGGTGGGTGCGGCTGGCGCAGGCACAGGCGATCGGGCGGATGAAGATCGATCGTTTCGCCCCGGTCACCGCCTCGCGCGTACGCCTGAACATCCTGTCCAGTTCCGATCCGGTGCACATTCGCGAGTTCCAACTGTTCAACACCGGCAAGGGCGCTGCCGACGCACGGTGAGCGCACCGCGACAGCTCCAGCGCCGTCCCGCCACATCGGAGACCAAAAGACGCATGCATCCCGGACGAACCAATGCCCTGCCCGCCCTTCCGTTGCTCGCCGCCCTGGCCATGACATCGTGCGGCACCGCGCCCGTGCCCTCGCCCGTGGTGCTGAAAGAATTCGTCGCCACGCCGCCGCCGACGCCGCAATGCCACGCATCCACCTTGGTCGAAACCCGCGACGGCACCCTGCTCGCCGCCTGGTTCGGTGGCGAGCGCGAGGGTGCGGCCGACGTGGGCATCTGGCTCGCGCGCCGCGGCGCCGAAGGCTGGCAACCGCCGCGGCGCGTGGCCGACGGCATGCAGGACGATGGCCAGCCGCAGCCGGCGTGGAATCCGGTACTGTTCCAGCCCGAACAAGGCCCGCTGCAGCTGTACTACATGGTCGGCCCGAATCCGCGGCAGTGGTGGGGAATGCTTACCGTCTCCTCCGACGACGGCATGCATTGGTCGGCGCCCCGGCGCCTGCCCGACGGCATTCTCGGCCCGATCAAGAACAAGCCGCTGCAGCTGCCCGACGGCCGCATCCTCGCCCCGAGCAGCAGCGAGGACGGAGCCGACGGCTGGCGCGTGCACATTGAAACCAGCGACGACAACGGCCTGCACTGGCGGCGCGGCGCGGCGCTCAATGATCCGGCGCGGATCGGTGCGATCCAACCCAGCCTGCTGCGCCATCGCGACGGCCGCCTGCAGGCGCTCGGACGCAGCAAACAGGACCGGGTATTCAGCGTCGTCTCCAATGACGACGGCGCCACCTGGGGCCCGATGACATTGCTGGACATCGAAAACCCCAACTCCGGCACCGATGCGGTGATGCTGCGCGACGGCCGCGCGTTGCTGGTCTATAACCCGACCCTGGCCGGCGAGGACTGGTGGGACGGCCGCGGCGTACTGGCGGTGGCGCTGTCGGACGACGGCGTGCATTGGCGGCGGGTGTTGACGCTCGAGGACAGTCCCAAGGACGAATTCTCCTATCCGGCGGTCATCCAGACCCGTGACGGGTTGGTACACGTCAGCTACACGTGGAAACGTCAGCGGATCAAACATGTGGTGCTGGATCCGCGCCTTCTGTCAGCGCCGATGCCGGAGGCGGGCGATTCGTAGCGGCCCGCTGCAGGCGCCTGCACTGCCACCCGCTTGGCGGCTATCCTTCGGCAGCCGGCACCTCGCCATGCACAGCCCATTTGGCCGCTGGCATGCGCCACATCGGCGGCCGGCGCGCAAGCGCGGCGGACGGGTCGGCACGACTTGCGGGGATCTCCCGTTTGACGCACGATACGGGAGTTGTATCGATCCAAACTGGACGGATGGCGCCTTGGAAAAATCGCGCAGGATCACCTTGAACGACATCGCACACGCTTGCGGGGTTTCGCGCGCGACGGTGTCGCTGGTGCTGCGCCGCAGCCCGCTGGTACATGCCGACACGCGCCGCCGGGTCGAGGCGGAAATGCTGCGTCAGGGCTACGTCTACAACCGCGCCGCCGCCAACCTGCGCCAGCGCGTGTCCACCACGGTGGCACTGGTCATCAACGACCTGTCGAACCCGTTCTTCGCCGAGTTCGCCGCCGGCGTCGACGAGGCGCTCGGCACGAAGGGCTACGTCACACTGCTCGGCAGCAGCAACGAGTCGCCCGCGCGGCAGCGCCAGGTACTGGGTTCGCTGATCGAGCACCATCCGGCCGGGATCATCCTGTCGCCGGCCGAGAACAGCGACGTCGCCGACGTGGAACTGGCGATCGGCCGGCATGCGCCGCTGCTGGTCTTCAACCGCAAGCTGACCGGCACGCCGGATCCTGGTTTCGAGTACGACTTTCTCGGCCTCGACAATCGCGCCGGCGCGCGCGCGGCGACCAAGAGGCTGCTGGAGTTGGGTCACCGCCGTATCGCCTTCTATGGTGGCCACGCCGATTCCAGTTCCTGCCGCGAACGCCGCCTGGGCTATCAGGACGCGTTGGGCGAGGCCGGCATTCCGGTCGATCCGAGCTTGATGATCGAAACCGCGCCGACCCGGCTCGAAGCCAATGCGCGCGCCGACGCATTGCTCGCCATCGATTCGGCGCCGACCGCCGCGGTCTGCTACAACGACGTGGTGGCGCTGGGCCTGATGCTGGCCCTGACCCGCCTGGGCCGCCATCCTGGCGTCGACTTCGCCGTGACCGGTTTCGACGACATCCCCGAAGCCGCGCTCGGCGTCCCGCCGCTGACCACGTTGAGCGCCGACCCGCGCGCGCGCGGGCGCCAGGCCGCCGAACTTCTCTTGCAGCGCGCCGCCGCGCCGTTGCTGCTGCGGCGATCGATCATCGTGCCCGTGCTGCTGACCGAACGAGAGAGTACCCCGCATGCGCCCGGCGCCTGAGTCTCGCAATCCACAACGAGCCCCTGATCGATGAGCGCCGCCGACAACACCATTCTCTGCTTCGGCGAAGCGCTGATCGACTTCCTTGCCGGCGAGCCCGCCGAGGGCGAAGCCCGCACGTTTCGCCAGTTCGCCGGTGGCGCCCCGGCCAACGCCGCGGTCGCGGTGGCGAAACTGGGCGGCCGATGCGAGTTCGTCGGCATGCTCGGCGAGGACATGTTCGGCGACTTCCTGCTGCACAGCCTGCGCGAAGCCGGCGTCGGCGTACGCTACGTACGCCGCACCGCCGCGGCGAAGACCGCGCTGGCCTTCGTCTCGCTGGACGCGCACGGCGAACGCAGCTTCAGCTTCTACCGCCCGCCCGCCGCCGACCTGCTGTTCCGCGATACGGATTTCGACGCCGACTGCTTCGCCGCGGCCGGCATGTTCCATGCCTGCAGCAACAGCCTGACCGATGCCGGCATCGCCACGGCGACGCTGTCGGGCATGGCCCGCGCGCGTGCCGCCGGCGCGCTCGTCAGCCTCGACCTGAACCTGCGCCCGGCGCTGTGGCCGGACGCGGCGCCGGCGCTGCCGATGCTGTGGAGCGCGCTCGAAGCCGCCGACCTGATCAAGCTGGCGCGCGAGGAACTCGAGTACCTGAAGGAAGGCCGTTTCGGCGACGACGACATCGTTGCCCGCCTGCTGCGCAGCGCACGCCTGGTGCTGGTCACCGACGGCGCAGCGCCGATGCGCTGGTTCGCACGTGGACGCAGCGGCGAACTGCCGACGATCGAGGTCAAGGCGGTCGACACCACCGCCGCCGGCGATGCCTTCATCGGCGGCCTGCTGTTGCAGCTTCAGCGCGACGGGGTCGATGCACGCACGCTCGATGCGTTTCTCGCCCAGCCGGCGGAACTCGAGCGCTGCGTGCGCTACGCTTCGGCCTGCGGCGCGCTGGCGGTGACCCGGCATGGTGCGTTCACCGCGCTGCCGACGCACGCGGAAGCGATGGCGCTGCTGGGTGCCGTTGCGGTGGCGGCGTAGCAATGAAGCCGGTCCCGCCGCTGCCCGCATCCGATGACGCGCGATCGAGGCAGGCTGCGCTCTACGGCACCGTCGGGTCGCGGCAGCGCCCGACGCGCGCCGGCAGCGGCGGCGAGGGAAGCGTCGCTCACGCCCCCGCTGCGGCGTCGTGCAGCGCTTCGACCAGGCGACGCACCTCGGCGGCATCGCTGCGGGTTTCACCGCCCGCCATGCCCAATGCGTCCGTCGGCGCAAACCGCATCCGCGAAGGCAATGCGCGCTTGGCCGAGGCATGGAATTCACGTGCGCCGGTCGCGGCCATGAGCGCGGCGATGTTGCCGGCGTCGATGCCCGCGCCCGGCATGATCTCGATGCGGCCGGCGGCCCGTTCGATCAACCGCCGCAGGTTGGCGCTGCCTTCCGTCGCGCCGGCCATGCCGCCGGAGCTGAGCACGCGCCTGAAACCTAGGCCGATGACCGCCTCGAGCGCCGCCGCCGGGTCGCGGCAGATGTCGATGGCACGGTGGAAGGTGAGATCGAGCCGGCCGGCGGCGGAGACAATGTCCCGGCAACGCGCCACGTCGACGTCGCCATCCGCGGTCAACGCACCGACCACCACGCCGTCGCAACCGGCGGCGGCGCAGTGCGCGATGTCGGCGAGCATGGTCGCGTGCTCCTCGTCGGCGTATGCGAAATCGCCGGCGCGCGGCCGCACCAGCACATGCACCGGAATGGACAATCTTTCGCGCACCAGTGCGATCTGCGCCGGCGACGGGGTCAGGCCGCCCAGTTCCAACGCCGCGCACAGCTCGATCCGCGAAGCACCGCCTGCCTGCGCGGCCAATGCCGAGGCGAGCGAATTGGCGGCGATCTCGAGGACGTACCTCGCGCTCGCCCTGGCGCGTTCCGGTTCCGCTGGCGTTTCCGTCATTGCCTGCCGGCTCCCTGTTCTGGTTCGGACGACGATGATGCCATTGCCAGCGGCATTCGCTCGCGACAATACGCACGTTACTACGGCCATCCTGGATCCGGCAGGGCCAATCCAGGCGTGCAGCGAAAACAACCAACCGATCGAGAACACCCAATGATGCCGCTACGACTCGTATTGGCCGCGCTGCTGTGCGCGGCGCCGCTGTCAGTCACGCACGCCGCCGAAAGCAGCGGCGACTACGTGCCGGAAACCGATCCGCTGGTGCTGCAGAAGCTGGAGCAATGGCAGGACTGGAAGTTCGGCTTCATGATGCACTGGGGCCCGTACAGCCAGTGGGGCGTGGTCGAGTCGTGGTCGATCTGCTCCGAAGACGTGGACTGGTGCAAGCGTCCCGAGGGCGAGGCCTACGTCGACTACGTCGAGCGCTACGAGCAATTGCCGGCCACGTTCAACCCGGTCAAGTTCGACCCGGAACTGTGGGCGAGCATCGCAAAGGATGCCGGCACGAAGTACGTGGTATTCACCACCAAGCACCACGACGGCTTCAACATGTTCGACACCCGCCAGAGCGATTACCGCATCACCGCGCCGGACGTGCCCTTCCACGCCGATCCGCGTGCCGACATCACCAAGGAAGTGTTCGACGCGTTCCGCGCGCAGGACTTCGGCATCGGCGCCTATTTCTCCAAGCCCGACTGGCACAGCGACGACTACTGGTCGCCGCGGTGGGCCACGCCGAACCGCCACAACAACTACGACACGCGCAAGCACCCGGACATCTGGAAGCGCTTCGTCGACTTCACCCACGCCCAGGTCGACGAACTGACCTCCCGGTACGGCCCGGTCGACATCCTGTGGCTGGACGGCGGCTGGGTGCGCCCGACCGACACCATGGACGGTGTAGCGGAGGGCAACGCCGGCGTGCCGTGGCCGCAGGACATCGACATGCCGCAACTCGCCGCGATGGCGCGCAGGAACCAGCCCGGCCTGATCGTCGTCGACCGCGCCGTGGGCGGGCGCTACGAGAACTACCGCACGCCGGAGCAGAAGATTCCCGACGAGCCGCTGCCGTACCCGTGGGAAACCTGCATGACCCTCGGCGACTCGTGGTCGTACGTGCCGAACGACAACTACAAATCCGCGCGCAGCGTGGTGCAGATGCTGGTCGACGTGGTCGCGAAGGGCGGCAACTACCTGCTCAACGTCGGCCCCGACGCCAACGGCGAGCTTCCTCCGGTCGCGGTGCAACGCCTGCAGGAGATCGGCGCCTGGATGAAGGTCAACGGCGAGGCAATCTACGCCAGCCGTTCGGTCGCACCCTACCGCGACGGCAAGTTCCGCTACACGCGGCTGAAGGACGGCACCGTCTATGCGTTCTACCTTCCCGACACGGATGAAACGGAGTTGCCGGCGACGCTGCGCATTCCCGGCCCTGCGCCTGCCGGCGGCGCGCAGGTGAAGCTGCTCGGCGACGAGGCACCGCTGGCGTGGCATCGCGATGGCGACGCGACCGTGGTCGAGATCCCCGCGTCGCTACGCAAGCAGACGGTCGACGCCTACGCCTGGGCTTTCCGCCTGCCCGGCGCGGCACCTTCCAACTGAGCGGCAATATGCCGCTCGAGACCGGCAGGCCGGCCAGGGAACCTTCGAACAAGGCTGCTCGTCGCCTGCCCCCTGCTGTTCGGTCGTCACTCGCCATCTTCTTGGTTCGCCACTGCGAGCACGCCAAGCCGGCGATCAGGACGATCCGCGCGAAATCGTCCCTGCCGCAGCGCGACCGCCGCCGGCCGGCGATTGCCGATCCCTTCTCAATCCCGCGGTCCCCGCTCCTCCCAGGGCCGGGCCTTGCGGTCGCTGCGCAATGCGGAAATCACGATGGCGACGGCCATCACCGCGGCCAGGAGGAACAGCACCAGCGCGAACGCGGGATAGCCGAACAGCGTGGTCTCGGTTTCCACCTGGGTGAGCATGGCGGCGCCGATCACCAGCGCAGCGGTGATGATGCCGGCACAGACACGATTGGCGATCTTCTGCAGACTCTCCATCAGGTGCGACTCTTCCAGTCCCGCGACCTGGATGCGCAGCCGGTTGTCGGCGAGCAGCGACAGGATGTCGGCGGCCTTCCTCGGTGCTCCACGCAGGAGGGACTGGGCTTCGAGCGCTTCCATGCCCAGCCGCCGTGGCGACAGCGACGAACCCAGGCGCTGGCGCATGATTTCGTAGGCGTGCTGCTCGACCGAGGCCTTGACATCGAAGTCCGGATCCAGTGCATCGGCCACGGCTTCCAGGTTGAGCAGGGTCTTGCCCAGCAGCGTGGTCTCCACCGGCATTCGCAGGTTGCAGCTCATTCCCACCCGCGCGAGTTCGAGCAGCAGCGTACCTTCCGAAAAGCCCCCGCGCTCGGAGCGCACGGCGTACCTGGCGACGAGTTGGCCAACCTCGTGCATGTAGCGGGCGTCGTCGAAACGCTCCAGGCGGGTGCTGATCGCCGCCGCCTCCACCGCGACGTCCTCTCCCCTGCCGTCGACCGCGGCCAGCACGATCTTCAGCAGCCGCTCGCGCAGGCGCGGCGGCACGTGCGCGACCATGCCGAAGTCCAGCAGCGCCAGCCGGTGGTCGTCGGTGAGCAGCACATTGCCCGGATGCGGGTCGGCATGGATCTCGCCATGGACGAACACCTGGTCGAGATAGCCGGTCAACAGCGCGGTCGCGAGTGGCCGGAAATCGTGCTCCATGCGCTGCAGGCCGCTGATCTCGGTGACCTTGCGCCCGGCCACATACGCCATGGTGAGGACATGGGCGGAGCTGTAGTCCCAGATCGGCGCGGGCACCAGCAGCTCGGGGTACACCTGCAACCGCTCACCGAAACGCTCGAGGCTTTCCGCTTCGGCCACGTAGTCGAGTTCGGCGAGCAGCGAGCGGCGCAGTTCCGCCACCAGGTCGACGAAGTGCATGCGCGCGCCGAGCGAGGTGAAACGGTCGGCACCGCTGGCGAAGGCCGCCAGCACCTCGAGATCGGCGACGACTTCGCGCTTGATTTCGGGCCGCTGGATCTTGACCGCCACCTCGCGTCCGTCGTGCAGCCGGGCGCGGTGCACCTGCGCCAGCGAGGCCGACCCCAGCGGGGTTTCGTCGAAGTCGGCGAATCCCTTGCTGAGCCTGACGCCGAGTTCCCGCTCCAAGACCGGGCGGAGATCGCCGAATGGCAGCGGCTGCACATCGTCCTGCATCCGCGTGAGCGCCTCGATGTAGACCGGCGGCAGCGAATCGGTGCGCGTCGACAGCGCCTGCCCGATCTTGATGAAGGTCGGCCCAAGCCGTTCGAGATCGTCAACGAACGCCGCGGCGCTGGCACGGTCGCCGCGCTGCGCACGCGTCATCGTTCCGCCGAAGACACCCGAGCGGTAGTACTTGACCGCGAACTGCATGATCCGCGACGACCGATCCAGCCGGCCCAGATGCTCGAACATTCCTCACCTTCCGTTTTGCGTACACGGTGTCAGCACGATCGTGAACGGAGCGTGCTTCCTGGCACGTACATGACGTTGACGGACCGTGGCGGCCATCGGAATCCCGGCCTGCCGTGCCTCCGTCAGGCCTGACCTGCCGGAATGTCTGGTGGCCTACTCGGCGGGGACCGCCGGTCCGTGCACCGACACCATCGACCATTTGCCCCACTGGTCTTCGACCTCGTGCCCTGCTGTCCGCCCGGCGCCGGCATCCGCGGCGTAGCGGTACAGCGGCTTGCCATCGTAGGTGACGTGCAGTCCGCCATCCTGCCGCGGCGTCGTGCCGAGCAGTTCCCGCTGCAGGCCCGACCCCGGCACCGGCTCGGCTTCCTCCGCGACGACCGGTGGCCAGGCCTCCTCACACGCGCGATCGCAGCGGCTACCGTCGTCGTTGCCTGCCAGCACGTAGAGCGTTTGGCCCGCCGCATCGGTCAGGTACGCCGGCTCGGTATCCGATGCCATGATCACCGCGCGGTCTCCCTGCGCCCGCGGGCCGCCGCGCTCTCCCGGCACCACCGCCTCCCCGGACGGGCCGACATCCGCCCGATAGCGCGAGGTCGAGACATCGTCGGCCTGCTGTTCCGCGGGATCGTCGCGACAGGCCGACAGCATCAGCACCGCGGCCAGCATCAATAAGGGCTTCGAACAACGGATCATGGCTGCCTCCTCGATTGCCTCGCCGGTACGGACGGCCGGCTGTATCTCGAGTATCGGCACCGGCGACTCTCGGCGGCGTGAACCGGTCATCGTCTTCATCCGGTATGAACGTTTTTCGCACGCATCGGCCGCGCACGGCCCCTGTCTTTCACCGAATGATGCCGGACGCCGTCGCAGACTGGTGCCTCATCCGCTTCGAGAGGTATCTCCGATGGCAACCTGCGATGTCTGCGGCAACCGCTACGACAAGGCGTTCCAGGTAACCCGAGGCGACCGGACCGGCACGTTCGACTCCTTCGAATGCGCGATCCACGCGTTCGCGCCGCAGTGCCCGCACTGTGGGTGCCGCGTGGTCGGCCACGGCGTGGAAGACGACGGCAACGTCTACTGCTGTGCCCATTGCGCCAGGGAGTCCGGCGTACAGGGCCTGGCGGATCGCACCAGCTGACGAAAGGCGCTCAGCTCATCTCGAAAGGCCCGCTCAGCCGCGGATCGACGCGGATGAGCACGGAGAGGGTCGCAGGTGAGAAAGCAAGGACCCGGCCGCTTCACGTTTCACTGGATCGTTCATCCGCGTCAATCCATGGCGGATGGCTTTCAGGGGCGCTGCCTGTTGGTCGCTTTCGTCGAGGAAGATCCGCAGCAGATGGGTTCGGCGCGAATGTTCATGATGCGTGGTTCGGATCGCCGCGTTCGGCGCGGGCCGGACGCATGGCCAGTCGTGTGCCGGCGAGATAGCCGACAGTGACGGCCACGAGCCAGGCCGACACCGAGCCGACGAGGATCGCCGCTGCCAGCGCATACCGGCCCTGCAGCGTGGCCTCGAGCAGTTCGATCGTGAACAGCGAGAACGTGGTGAAGCCGCCACAGAAGCCGGCCATCACGAACTGTCGCTGGGCCGGGGACGCAGTGAACCGACTTCCGGGCACGACCAGCGCGGCGTAGAAGCCGATCAGCGCCGAGCCAGCGACGTTCACGGCCAACGTGCCCCAGGGGAAACCCGCACCACCGGCGCCCAGCGCGATCCCCGTTCCCCAGCGCGCCCCTGCGCCCAGCGCGCTGCCGAGCGCGACCCAGGCGGCGATCGGGATCCGCGGCTTCACCGGGTCGCGAGCCAGTGACCGGCGAATACCGCGCACAGGCCGGTCGCCAGCGACAGCAGCAGGTAGGCCGCGGCGCGGCGCACGCTGCCGTCGCGGGCTGGCAGCAATGTCTGCAGGCTGAGCGAGGAGACGGTGGTGTAGCTGCCGAGCACACCCGCGCCCAGGCACAGCAAAAGCAGGCGTGACTGCACGGTGTCGGCATGTGCGACGCCGATCAGCCAACCCGCCGCGAATGCGCCGCTGGCGTTGACGGTCAACGTTCCCCAGGGAAAGGCGTCGCCGACACGGCGCCCGATCCAGCCGGACACCGCGTAGCGCAATGCACCACCGCCGGCGCCGCCGAGCATCACGCACAACAGCTGCATCCACCAGGGTGCGGTCACGATGCTTCGCCCTGCCCGCCTCCGTCACGCGCCCGACGCCGCAGGTCGCGCAGACGGTCGAGCTTCTCCTTCAGTTTCGACTCCAGCCCGCGCGCCACGGGCTCGTAGTAGACCCGCTCGCCCATCGCGTCAGGAAAACCGGTCTGGTCGAGCGCGATCCCGCCTTCGGCATCGTGATCGTACTGGTAACCCTTGCCGTAGCCGAGCTGCTTCATCAGCCTGGTCGGCGCGTTGCGGAAGTGCATCGGCACGTCGAGCGTGCCGCGCTCGCGGACGTCGTGCTTGGCAGCGTTGAAGGCGGCATAGCCGGCGTTGGACTTGGCGGTGCTGGCGAGATACAGGACCAGCTGCGCCAGTGCCAGATCGCCCTCCGGGCTGCCGAGCCGGTCGTACGTGTCCCAGGCGTCGATCGCCATCTGCAGCGCGCGCGGATCGGCCAGGCCGATGTCCTCCACCGCCATCCGCGTCAGCCGCCGCGCCAGGTAGCCGGGATCGCAGCCGCCGTCGAGCATGCGCGCGAGCCAGTACAGCGCGGCGTCGGGATTGGAGCTGCGCACGCACTTGTGCAGCGCCGAGATCTGGTCGTAGAACTGCTCGCCGCCCTTGTCGAAGCGTCGGGTGCGGTCGGCCAGCACCTGCTCGAGGATGGCGTCACTCACCGTCCCGCCCTGCTCCACCGCGAGTTCGGCGGCGATTTCCAGCAGCGTCAGGCCACGGCGCACGTCGCCGTCGGCCGCGGTCGCGATCAGCCGCAGCTGCGCATCGCCGATGACCAGGCCGCGACCGCCGAGGCCGCGCTCGGCATCGTCCAGCGCCCGCTGCAACGCGGCGGCGATGTCGTCCACCGAAACCGCCTCCATCACGTGCACGCGGCAGCGTGAAAGCAGCGCCGAGTTCAACTCGAACGAAGGGTTTTCGGTGGTGGCGCCGACGAACAGGATGGTGCCGCGCTCGATGTGCGGCAGGAAGGCATCCTGTTGTGCCTTGTTGAAGCGGTGCACCTCGTCGACGAACAGCACGGTGCGGCGTCCGCCCGCGAACAGCTGCTCGGCCTCGGCGAGCACCTTGCGCACCTCCGGAAGGCCCGAAAGCACCGCGGAGACGGCGCGAAACTCGGCATCGGCGTAGTGCGCCATCAGCAGCGCCAGCGTGGTCTTGCCGCAACCGGGCGGTCCCCAGAGGATCATCGAGTGCACGCGACCGGACTCGATCGACTGCCGTAGCGCCGAATCGGGCGCCAGCAGCCTGCGCTGACCGACCATCTCGTCCAGCGTGCGCGGCCGCATGCGCTCGGCGAGCGGACGCAGTGCGCTGCGATCCACGCTCAGCAGATCGTCGCCGTCGTTCGGTCGGGGCGTGGCCTTGGGCACGTCGGCATTCTACCGTGCGGAGGCTTCCGGCTTGGATCCGGGCTCAGGGCTCCAACAAGCGGCGCGCTTTTGCTCGTCATCCCGGTGCAGGCCGGATCCAGCGCCGGGGTCGCTGTCGCCACCCGGCGGAAACGCGGCGCTAAGAACTGGATCCCGGCCTGCGCCGGGATGACGGTCGGCAGGTTGCCGGGCGGCGTGGCGCCGCCGTCCCGAATGACGAGTCCCTCAGATGTCGCCGACCACATCGACCCCGTCGGGCGGATCGAACGCAAAGGTACCGGCGGCGAAGGGCGGATTCTTCTTCCAGCCGCTGAAGGCGATCTCGGTCCGCTGGCCGAGTGCGTCGACCACCTCCATCCGTGCCAGCCCGCCGGCGTCGAAGCCCAGGCGCGCCGACTGGAACCCGGCATCGTCCGCAGTCTTCGGCGCGATGGCGAGCCACTGCAGGCCACCGCTGTCGCCGACCTCTTCCACCCGGTAGTCGCGGTCGAGCCGCCCCGGCTCGATCAGCGCCGCCAGCGGGCTGTTGCGCTCCTCCGCGCTCTGCGGCTGAACGGTCACCTGCTCGAGATCCGGATCGTAGACCCAGACCTTGCTGCCGTCGGCGACGATCAGCTGCGGATACGGCTTCTCGTACTCCCAGCGGAACAGGCGCGGCGCCGACAGCGCCACGCGGCCGCTGGAACTCTCCTTGACCTGGCCGCGGCCGTCGTAGACCCGTTGGGCGAACTGGCCATCGAGGCCCTTGAGATCACTGGTGAACCGGTCGAGGGCGTCGCGAGCGCCGCCGGCGAAGGCGCTGCCGGCGAAGCAGGCGGCGGCCATGAAGGCGAGGATGCGGGCGGTGCGGATCATGACGGTACTCCGAGCATCGGGTTGCGGAAGTCTGCGAAGAGAGGGCTGAATGCGGGCCGACGGCCGGGTTCTGTGGAAGCGCGCCATTCAGGAGCGAGGTAGTGAGTGAAGAGGAGTGAGAAACGAGTAGGAGCCGACGTCTGCCTTCTCTCATTTCTCACTCCTCTTCACTCACTCCTTGCTACTTCGGCGGCGGCGGCGCCAGCACGCTGCGGTCGCCGTTGTGCTCGGGCGGGCTGACCACGCCGGCCGCTTCCATTGCCTCGACCAGGCGGGCGGCACGGTTGTAGCCGATCTTCAGGCGCCGCTGCACGCCGGAGATCGAAGCGCGGCGGGTCTCGGTGACCACGCGCACCGCATCGTCGTACAGCGGGTCGGATTCGTCCCCTCCCCCGCCGCCGCTCTCCGGCAGTCCGGTCGGACCGACCACGACGCCGTCGCCCATCGTTTGCATCTCCTCCAGCACGCCCTCGATGTAGTCCGGTCCGCCGCCGCTCTGCCGGAGGTGGTCGACCACCCGATGCACCTCCTCGTCGGAAACGAAGGCGCCGTGCACGCGCTCGGGCAGCGCGGTGCCCGGCGGCAGGTACAGCATGTCACCGTGGCCGAGCAGGGTCTCGGCGCCGGACTGGTCGAGGATCGTGCGCGAGTCGATCTTCGAGCTGACCTGGAAGGCGATGCGGGTCGGGATGTTGGCCTTGATCAGGCCGGTGATCACGTCCACCGACGGCCGCTGCGTGGCCAGGATCAGGTGGATGCCGGCGGCGCGCGCCTTCTGCGCCAGCCGTGCGATCAACTCCTCCACCTTCTTGCCGACGATCATCATCATGTCGGCGAACTCGTCGATGAACACGACGATGAACGGCAGCGTCTCCAGCGGCTGTGCCACCTCGTCGCTGTCCGGGTTCGGCTTGAACAACGGGTCGAGCATCGGCTGGCCGGCGTCCTGCGCGTCCTTGACCTTCTTGTTGAAGCCGGCCAGGTTGCGCACGCCGACCGCACTCATCAGCTTGTAGCGGCGCTCCATCTCCGCCACGCACCAGCGCAGGCCGTTGGCGGCCTCCTTCATGTCGGTGACCACCGGCGCCAGCAGGTGCGGGATGCCCTGGTAGACGCTGAGCTCGAGCATCTTCGGGTCGATCATCAGCATCCGCACGTCCTTGGCGGAGGCCTTGTACAGCAGGCTCAGCACCATGGCGTTGACCGCCACCGACTTGCCCGAACCGGTGGTGCCGGCGACCAGCAGATGGGGCATGCGAGAGAGATCCGCGACCGTCGGCCGGCCACCGATGTCCTTGCCCAGGGCCAGCGTCAGCGGACTGCCGGACTTGTCGTATTCCTTGGAGCGCAGCAGTTCGCTCAGATAGATCATCTCGCGCTTCGTGTTCGGCGTCTCCAGGCCGATCACCGACTTGCCCGGGATCACGTCGACCACGCGCACCGACTTCACCGACAACCCGCGGGCGATGTCCTTGTCCAGCGAGCTGATCTGGCTGACCTTGATGCCGGGCGCGGGTTCGATCTCGAAGCGGGTGATCACCGGGCCCGGATAGGCGCCGACCACCTGCGCCTCGATGCGAAAGTCCTTGAGCTTGAACTCGATCTGCCGCGACAGCGTTTCCAGCGTGTTCTCGTCGTAGCCCTTGGGCTGCGGCTTGGGGTCGTCGAGCAGCGACAGCGGCGGAATGCCGGAACCGTCGCCGACGTGGAACAGCGGGATCTGCTGCTCGCGCTTGGCGCGGTCGCTCTTCTCCACCTGCGGCAGCGCCGGCGGCTCGATCTTCACCGGCGTGCGCTTGGCGCGCAGCTCGGTATCGACCTTGCGCGTTTCCCCGCGCTCCTCGCGCCAGTCGCGCGCTTGCTTCCATTCACCGGCCTGCTTGCTGCCGCGGCGGAGCAGCGCCGGCAACTGCAATGCCCACTGGCCGATGCGGTCCATCACCGCCAGCCACGACAGGCCGGTGGCGAGGGTGACCGAGACCAACAGCAGCGCCAGCAGGAACAGGTTGCCGCCGACCGGGCCGAAGCCGCCATACAGCGAATTGCCGACCAGGCGACCGAGAATGCCGCCGCCGCCCGCGGACAGGTCGGCCGCGCTGGGCATCCGCAGCGCCAGCAGGCCGGTCACGGAGATCAGGAAACCGACGATGCCGACCAGCCGCAACGCCGGGCCGAGATCGGCCTTGCCGTCGCCGTCCTGGTCCATGCCGAACAACGCGATCCACGCCACCGCGCCCAGCATCAGCGGCAACAGATAGGCGACGTAGCCGAACAGGTGCAGCAGGACGTCGGCCAGCCAGGCCCCCACCGGACCGCCGACATTGTTCAGCGGCGCGGTGACACTGCCCGAGCGTGACCATCCGGGATCTTCCGGCGAGAAGGTGATCAGGCTCGCCAGCAGGTAGAGCAGCAGCGGTGCGATCAGGATCAGCGCGATGTCGCGCCACAGCCGCTGCCGGCGCGGATTGGGAGCCGTCGCCTGCTTCGCCGTGGCGCGCTGTCGCCTGCTGCTTTCCTGGAGCGGTCGTGCCACCGTGTGTTTTTACCTTAGGTATGCCGCCTAGAAGCTTGATCTTAAGCGATTAATCCCGATCCCGCGACCATGCCCCGTGGGAGCGCGCCATGCACGCGATACCGGCGTGGCCTGGATCCTCGCGTCTCCCGGCATCCGCGCCCGGCCCGCCCTACAGCGCCATCCCCTGCAACGCAGGATGCACCAGCTTCCCGGCCTCGACGTTGATGCCGCGCTCGAGCGCCTGATTGCCGCGCCAGTCACCCGAGGCCAGCTTGCTGACCCAGGGCAGGATCGCCGCGCAGATCGCCTGCGAGCTGGTCTGCGGCACCGAGCCCGGCATGTTGGTCACGCAGAAATGCGCTACGCCTTCCTCGACATAGGTCGGCTCGGCCCAGGTGGTCGGGCGCGAGGTTTCGAAGCAGCCGCCCTGATCGATCGAGATGTCGGCCACCACGCTGCCGGTCTCCATGCCCTTGAGCATCTCGCGGGTCAGCACGTGCGGCGCCTTGGCGCCCGGGATCAGCACCGCGCCGATCACCAGGTCGGCCGAGGCCACCTCGCGCGCGACCAGGTCGTCGTAGGGATACAGCGCGGTGACGTTGGCGCCCAGCGCCATCATCTGCGCCATGCGGTCCTGGCGCTTCTCGAACACCACCACGTTGGCGCCGCCGGCGGCCAGCAGCGCCGCCGATGCACCGCCGGCCATGCCGGCGCCAAACACCACCGCCCGGCCGCGCTCGGTGGACGGCAGCCCGCCCAGCAGCTTGCCCTTGCCGCCCTGTGGCTGGTGCAGCAGCGTGGTGCCGACCTGCGCGGCGATCTTGCCGGCGATGATCGACATCGGCGCCAGCAGCGGCAGGTCGCCGTTCTCCAGTTCGACGGTCTCGAAGGCGACGCCGGTCAGGCCGATGTCGAGCAGCCTGCGGGTCAGCGCCGGCTCCGCCGCCAGGTGCAGGTAGCAGAACAGCAGGTGGTCCTTGCGCAGCAGCGCCAGGTCGCCCTCGATCGGCTCCTTGACCTTGACGATCAACTCGCCGCGCTCGTACAGCGCCGCCGCGTCCGGTGCGATCTTCACCCCGAGCCGGGTGTAGTCCTCGTCGTTGAAGCGCGACTTCAACCCCGCACCCGATTGCAGCCACACCTCGTGGCCGCGGTTGACGAGGTCGCCCGCGGCGGCGGGCACCAGCGCCACGCGGCCCTCGAGGGTCTTGGTTTCCTTCGGCACGCCGATACGCATCGATCTGTCTCCAATGTTGCTGATGTTCCGGCCGCAGCGCGACCGTTGTCGTTGAGGCTTACGAAAAACCCGCGCATCGGATGCGCGGGCCCCTTGACCGTGACGCCCATCGTCCATGCGCGTCGCGGATCGAACTGATTGTTCCGGCGTCGTCCACCCGACGCGCCTTGTTTTGCCGCAGCCGCGCCGCCAAGCTATACGCTTCGAAACGCTGCGATTTCATGGCCTGCGAGTATACATGAGCACCTCCAAGCACTGCCGTCTGTTGATCCTCGGTTCCGGCCCCGCCGGCTGGACCGCCGCCGTCTATGCAGCCCGCGCCAACCTGCAACCGGTGGTGATCACCGGGCTGCAGATGGGCGGACAGCTGATGACCACCACCGAGGTCGACAACTGGCCCGGCGACGCCCACGACCTGATGGGCCCCGACCTGATGACGCGGATGCAGGCGCACGCCGAACGCTTTGGCACGGAGGTGATCTTCGATCACGTCCACAGCGCCGACCTCTCGCAGCGACCGTTCCGGCTCAAGGGCGACAACGGCGAGTACACCGCCGACGCCGTGGTGATCGCCACCGGCGCCACCGCCAAATACCTGGGGCTGCCGTCGGAGGAGGCCTACAAGGGTCGCGGCGTCTCCGCCTGCGCCACCTGCGACGGGTTCTTCTACAAGGACCAGGACGTGGCCGTGGTCGGCGGCGGCAACACCGCGGTCGAGGAGGCACTGTACCTGTCCAACATCGCCCGCAAGGTCTACCTGGTGCACCGCCGCGACACCCTGCGCGCCGAGAAGATCATGCAGGACAAGCTGCAGGCCAAGATCCAGGCCGGCAAGATCGAGCCGATCTGGCACCACGTGGTCGACGAGGTGCTGGGCAACGACGCCGGCGTCACCGGGCTGCGGCTGAAGTCGGTGCAGGACGATGCGACCCGCGAGATCGACGTGCACGGCTTCTTCGTCGCCATCGGCCACACCCCGAACACCTCGCTGTTCGAGGGCCAGCTGGCGATGAACAACGGCTACCTCGAGATCCGCTCCGGCCTTGGCGGCGGCGCCACCGAGACCTCGGTGCCCGGCGTGTTCGCCGCCGGCGACGTCGCCGACCAGCACTACCGCCAGGCGATCACCTCGGCCGGATTCGGCTGCATGGCGGCGCTGGACGCCGAAAAGTTCCTGGACAATGAAGGTTGAAGCAGGGTTGGCGGAGCAGGCTTTTCGATGTTCGCTCCGCGCGTCCATGATTCGCTGAGGGCGATCCCGGCCGCAGATTGGGACGCGCTGCACGACAGCGGCAACCCGTTCGTGTCGCACGCGTTCCTGTCCGGCCTGGAGCAGCATGGCTGCCTACGCTCCGACTGGGGCTGGACGCCGCACCATCTCGTCCTGTGGGACGGCAGCGAACCGGTTGCCGCGGCGCCCGGCTACCTGAAGGACAACTCCCACGGCGAGTTCGTCTTCGACCACGCCTGGGCACACGCCTACGCCCGCTACGGCCGCGACTACTTCCCCAAATGGCTAGGTGCGGTGCCTTATTCGCCGGTCACCGGTCCGCGCCTGCTGGCCCGCGACGACACGTCCCGGCGGGCGTTGCTCGCCGCGATCGTCAAGGACGCGCGCCGCACCGGGCTGTCGTCGGCGCACGTCAACTTCCACACCGCGGCCGAGGACACCGTGTTCGACGACGACTGGCTGCCCCGGACCGACGTGCAGTACCACTGGCGCAACGATGCCGGCTGGCGGGACTTCGAGGCATTCCTCGCGGCGATGGACCACAAGCGCCGCAAGAACATCCGGCAGGAACGCAACAAGGTCGCGCGCGCAGGTGTGCGCTTTCGTGTCCTGCACGGTGACGAGGCGGACGAAGCCGATCTCGCCGCCATCCATGGCTTCTACCTGCAGACCTTCGCCGAGTACGGCAACCCGCCGGCGCTGACCCTCGACTTCGTGCGGCACCTGGCCGCCACGATGCCGCGCGCCCTGGTGCTGATACTCGCCGACCTGGACGGCGAACCCGTCGCCGGCGCGCTGTGCCTGCGCGGCGGCGATACCCTGTACGGGCGTTACTGGGGCAGCACGCGCACGGTCCCGGGGCTGCACTTCGAGACCTGCTATTACCAGGGGATCGACTACTGCCTACGCGAAGGCCTGCGCCGGTTCGAACCTGGTGCCCAGGGCGAACACAAGATCGCCCGCGGCTTCCTGCCGACGCTCGTACGCAGCCACCACTGGATCGCCGACCCGGCGTTCGCCGAGGCGCTGCGGCGCTGGTGCGACGAGGAGGCGGCCTCGGTGCGCGGCTACAAGGCGATGCTCGACGCGCATTCGCCGTTCAAAGCCCCTCTCCCTCCGGGGTGAAAAGGCCCGCTTGCGAGCCACTGGCTCGCGGGCCGATGAGCGTCCTCGCGCTCCGCGCGAGGGCCGGGGCGCGAAGCGGGGGTTGGGGTGAGGGTACGGCGAAATCGCGATGGTTCAGTTCGCTGCTGCTTCGCCGTACCCTCATCCGGCCCCCGACTAAAGCGTTTGGGGGCAGGCTCTTCGCCCCCCTGACCAACAACACTTCGGGGGCACGCTCTTCTCCCGAAGGGAGAAGGGAAAGCATTCGCAACTTATCTTCGCTTTTCCGCGTCAACCGGTGTCCAGTAGCACCACAATGAAGCCGATGCGCCTGCCACCGCTGCTGCCTGCCGATCCCGAGGCGCCGTTCCCGCCGGCGGACTCGGCGCTGCGCGAGCCGGATGGCCTGCTGGCGATCGGCGGCGACCTCTCGCCCACCCGCCTGCTCAACGCCTACCGCCACGGCATTTTTCCCTGGTATTCGGCAGGCCAGCCGATCCTGTGGTGGTCACCCGATCCGCGCATGCTGTTCCGTACCGACGGCGTGCGCCTGTCGTCGCGGTTCCGGCGCGGGCTGCGCCGCAGCACGTGGACGCTGCGCGCCGACACCGCCTTCGCCGCAGTGATCCGCGCCTGCGCCGAGACGCCCCGGCCCGGCCAGCGCGGCACCTGGATCACCGCCGGGATGGAGGCGGCCTACATGGAATTGCACCGCCTGGGCCACGCCCACAGCGTCGAGGTATTCGATGGCGCGCGCCTGGTGGGCGGGATCTACGGCGTCGCGGTCGGCCGCATGTTCTTCGGCGAAAGCATGTTCAGCGGCGCATCCGGCGGCTCCAAGGTCGCGCTGGCGGGCCTCGCCCGATACCTGCGGGACCGTGGCTGGCCGCTGATCGATGCCCAGGTCGAAAACGCCCACCTGGTCCGGCTGGGCGGAGTAACGCTGCCGCGGGCTCGCTTCCTGGCGGACGTCGCCGCGTTGACCGCGCAGCCAGGGCTGAGCGGCAGTTGGACCGGCGCCTTCGGCTGCCAGGCGGCTTCCGGACTCGCAGCAGCCCCTGTCCCCTTGGCGCGGGATTAACGAAACTTTTGCGTCATGGGGACGCGCGTGGCAGAATGATGCGCTTTTTCGAGGGCGGAAAATCTTCCCCCTCCCCAACCGAACAGGACGCATGGCGAAAGACGACGTCATAGAATTCGAAGGCACCGTTTCCGAGACCCTCCCGAACACCATGTTCCGGGTCAAGCTCGAGAACGGCCATGAGATCATCGCCCATATTTCCGGGCGGATGCGCAAGCACTACATCCGCATCCTCACCGGCGACAAGGTCAAGGTGGAAATGACCCCTTACGACCTCACCAAGGGGCGCATCACTTATCGCATGAAGTAGCCGGGAATAGGCATTGGGGAATCGGGAATCGCAAGAGCCTGGCTCACATGGATTCCTCGAAAACCGTCGAATGGCGGCGCCCTGGCAGTCATCTCGCACACCAGCACGATCCCGGGCACTGCCCGGGATCGTGCTGTCTGCTGTTGCGATTCCCGATTCCCGATTCCCGGCTCTACTCCACCGTCGCCGGCAACAGCTTCTCCGGCTCCGGGTGCGCCTCCACGAACAGGTCGTCGTCCTTGACGTCGACGTTGACGCGGCCGCCGCCGACCAGCTTGCCGAACAGCAGTTCGTCGGCCAGAGGGCGCTTGATGCGGTCCTGGATGATCCGTGCCATCGGCCGCGCGCCCATCTGCGGGTCGAAGCCGTGCCGGGCCAGCCATTCGCGCGCGGCCGGGGTGGCGTTGACGGCCACGTTCTTCTCGTGCAGCTGGCTCTCCAGCTCGATCAGGAACTTGTCGACCACGCGCAGGATGTGATCGAACGCCAGCGGCTGGAACTGCACGATCGCGTCCAGGCGGTTGCGGAACTCCGGCGTGAAGCCCTTGCGGATCGCCTCCATCGCATCGGTGCTGTGGTCCTGGCGGGTGAAGCCGATGCTGCGGCGCGCGGCCAGGGTGGCGCCGGCGTTCGTGGTCATCACCAGGATCACGTTGCGGAAGTTCGCCTCGCGGCCATTGGTGTCGGTGAGCACGCCGCGGTCCATCACCTGCAACAGGATGTTGAAGATGTCCGGGTGCGCCTTCTCCACCTCGTCCAGCAGCAGCACGCAGTGCGGCGTCTTGACGATCTTCTCGGTCAGCAGCCCGCCCTGGTCGAAGCCGACGTAGCCCGGGGGCGCGCCGATCAGGCGGCTCACCGAATGCGACTCCATGTACTCGGACATGTCGAAGCGCACCAGCTCGATGCCCAGCTGCAGCGCCAGCTGCCGGGTGACCTCGGTCTTGCCGACGCCGGTGGGCCCGGCGAACAGGAAGTTGCCGATCGGCTTGTCCGGGTTGCCCAGGCCGGAACGGGCCAGCTTGATCGCCGAGGTCAGGGTCTCGATTGCCGGATCCTGGCCGAAGATCACCATCTTCAGGTTCCGCTCCAGGTGCCCCAGCACGTCCTTGTCGGAGGCGCTGACCTGCTTGGCCGGAATCCTGGCCATCTTGGCCACGATGGTTTCCACTTCCTCCACGTCGATCAGCTTCTTGCGCACGTCCTCGGGCAGCAGCCGCTGGCGCGCGCCGGCCTCGTCGATCACGTCGATCGCCTTGTCCGGCAGCAGCCGGTCGGCGATGTGCTTGACCGACAGGTCGACCGCGGCCTGCAGCGCGTCGTCGGCATAGGTGACGTCGTGATGCGCCTCGTAGCGCGGCTTGAGGCCGCGCAGGATCTCGTAGGCTTCGCCGGTGGTCGGCTCGACGATGTCGATCTTCTGGAAGCGCCGCGCCAGGGCGCGGTCCTTCTCGAACACGCCGCGGTATTCCTGGAACGTGGTCGAGCCGATGCAGCGCAGCTCGCCCGAGGCCAGCGCCGGCTTGATCAGGTTCGAGGCGTCCATGGTGCCGCCGCTGGCGGAGCCGGCGCCGATGATGGTGTGGATCTCGTCGATGAACAGGACCGCGCCGTCGTGCTTGCGGATCGCCGCCAGCACCGCCTTCAGCCGTTTCTCGAAGTCGCCGCGGTACTTGGTGCCGGCAACCAGGGCGCCGAGGTCGAGCGAGTAGATGGTGGCCTCCGACAGCACCTCCGGCACCTGGCCGTCGACGATCCGCTTGGCCAGGCCCTCGGCGATCGCGGTCTTGCCGACGCCGGCCTCGCCGACGTAGAGCGGATTGTTCTTGCGCCGCCGGCACAGGATCTGGATGGTGCGCTCGATCTCGTCGGCGCGGCCGACCAGCGGGTCGATCCGGCCCTCGCGGGCCAGCGCGTTGAGGTCGGTGGCGTATTCGGCCAGCGCGTCGCCCTTGGCCTCGCCGCCTTCGCCCTGCCCGGCTTCCGGCTCCTCGCCGGACGGCGCGGGATCGCCCTCGCCGGTCTTGGCGATGCCGTGGGACAGGTAGTTGACGACGTCGAGCCGGGCCACGTCCTGCTGGTTGAGGTAGTAGACCGCGTGCGAATCCTTCTCGCCGAAGATCGCCACCAGCACGTTGGCGCCGGTGACCTCCTTCTTGCCGGAGGACTGCACGTGGTAGACGGCACGCTGCAGCACGCGCTGGAAGCCGAGCGTGGGCTGGGTGTCGCGGCCGTCGCCTTCGTCGAGCTTGGACACCGTGGTGGCGATGGCCTGCTCGAGGTCCGAACGCAGGCGGTGGAAGTCGGCGCCGCAGGCCTTGAGCACTGCTTCGGCGGACGGGTTCTCCAACAGCGCCAGCAACAGGTGCTCGACCGTCATGTACTCGTCGCGCGCCTCGCGGGCACGCTTGTAGCACTGGCCGATGGAGTACTCGAGATCCTTGCTGAACATGGGGCGGATGCCTCCTGGAATGTCTACAGCCCTAGGTGGGGCCGGAACGCCTGGTTTCCATGGCTGCCCCTTGTCACCGTTTTAGGCCTTTTCCATCGTACAGAGCAAGGGATGCTGGTTGAGTCTTGAGTATTCGTTCACCTGGGCGACCTTGGACTCGGCGACCTCGCGGCTGAACACCCCGCATACGCCACGCCCGCGGGTATGGACGTGGAGCATGACCTGGGTCGCCCGCTCCAGGTCCAGCGCGAAGAAACGCACCAGGACATCGACCACGAAATCCATCGGTGTGTAGTCGTCGTTGAGCAGGATCACCGAGTACAGCGGCGGGCGGGCGGTTTCGGGCTTGCCGGTTTCCACGGCGACGCCGTGGTCGCGTTCGTGTTCGGGTTCGTTCTTTCGGGCCATGGCGCGATTATACGGAGCGCGCGCGTAGGATTCGTGGACGGAAAGCGTCCATGACCGCAGAATGGAACGCTGTATTCCCGGGAACCGGCCAATGATCGACAGATCCCGTCTCATGCTGCGGCTCCTGCTGCTCAGCGGCGCCGTCGACCGGTTGTAGTCAATCCATGAGCTATCGACAAGGCCGTTTCTGGCAGCCCGACGTCACCGTCGCCACGGTGGTGGTCCGCGATGGCCGGCTGCTGTGCGTGGAGGAGCGGGTCGGCGGCGCCCTGGTGCTCAACCAGCCGGCCGGCCACCTGGAACCGGAGGAAAGCCTGCTGCAGGCGGCGCTGCGCGAGACCCGCGAGGAGACCGGCTGGGACGTGCGCCTGACCGCCTTCGTCGGCGCCTACCAGTGGCGGGCGCCGGCCGCGCCGGACGGCAGCGGCGGCCGCCACTACCTGCGCTTCGCCTTCGCCGCCGAGCCGGTCGCCCACGATCCGGCGCGGCCGCTCGACGACGGCATCGTCCGCGCCCTGTGGATGACGCCGGAGGAACTGCGGCAGGCGCAGGCACGGCATCGCAGCCCGCTGGTCTGGCAGGTCGCCGCCGACTTCCTCGCCGGCCGCCGCCATTCGCTCGACCTGCTGCAGCAGCTGGCATGACGGCGCCGCGGACCGCCCTTCCTCACCCCCTCCGCCGCAAGTGCGGGAGGCGACCTCGCGCCGGGCGGAAACCCCAGCAGTGACATGCCGGCACACCCCCCCATGAGCGCACGAACGGTCGTGGGCATGTCCGGCGGCGTCGACTCGTCGGTCGCCGCCCTGCTGCTACGGGACGCCGGTGAACCTGTTGCCGGGCTGTTCATGCAGAACTGGGCCGACGACGGCAGCGGCGACTGCCGCGCCGAAGACGACCGCCGCGACGCCGTCGCGGTCTGCGGCCGCCTCGGCATCCCGATCCACTTCCGCGATTTCTCGACCGAGTACTGGCAGGGGGTATTCGAGCACTTCCTCGCCGAGTACGCCGCCGGCCGCACCCCCAACCCCGACGTGCTGTGCAACCGCGAGGTGAAGTTCAAGCACTTCCTCGACGCCGCCCGCGAGCTGGGCGCCGAACGCATCGCCACCGGCCACTACGCGCGCATCGACGCCGGCGACGACGGCTGGCGCCTGCTGCGCGCGCGCGACCGCGACAAGGACCAGAGCTACTTCCTGCACCAGCTCGGCCAGGCGCAGCTGGCGGCGACCGCCTTCCCGCTCGGCGAGCTGCCCAAGCGCGACGTACGCGCGATCGCGCGCGACGCCGGGCTGCCGACCGCGGCGAAGAAGGACTCCACCGGCATCTGCTTCATCGGCGAGCGCGATTTCCGCAGCTTCCTCGCGCGCTACCTGCCGGCCCGCCCCGGCGAAATCCGCACGCCGGACGGGCGCGTGGTCGGCGAGCACCCCGGCGTGTTCTATTTCACCCTCGGGCAGCGCGAGGGGCTGCAGTTGGGCGGCGTGCGCGGCTTCGCACCGGCGCCGTGGTACGTCGTCGGCAAGGACGTCCCCAGCAATGTCCTGATCGTCGACCAGCAGCGCGACAGCCGCTGGCTGATGTCGACGACGACGCACACTGAAGTCGCACACTGGATCGCCGGCGCCCCGCCGGCGCAACGCTTCGCCTGCACCGCGCAGACACGCTATCGCCAGCAGGACCAGGCCTGCGAGGTCGCCGTTGCCGCGGACGGCAGCCTCGAGGTCGTGTTCGCGCAGCCCCAGCGCGCGGTCACCCCCGGGCAGTCGCTGGTCCTCTATCGCGGCGATATCTGCGTGGGAGGCGCGGTCATCGCCGCCACCGACGCGCCGGCCGCAGAGGCCGCAGCGGGTAAACTGCGCGCATGAGCAACCAATTCGATGATCGGGTACTGCCGCTGGCGGCGATGGCACAGGCCCTGCAGCAAGTGCGGTCCACCGCCGAGACCGGCCAGTCCAACGGCGACGCCAGCCAGGCGGTGCTCGACGGCATTTTCCGGATCGATTCCGATTCCGTTGAGGGCGTCTACGGCGGAGCCGAGCGGCTGCGGCCGGGCATGCGCGTGCTGCGCGACTATCTCGGCAACCAGGGCACGAGCGATGATGCGCTACCGCGGCTGGCACTGGCGGTGATGCGCCTGGAGCGTCGTTTCGTTCGCGAACCGGACACGGTCGAAGCGGTCGGCCGCGGGATCGCGGCCATCGCGCCGCAGGCGCAGGCCAGCGGCAGCATCCACCCCGACGTGCTGGCCTCCCTCGGCACGCTGTATGCCGACACGATCAGCCGGTTGCGCCCGCGGGTCATGGTCCAGGGAACGCCCCACTACCTCGGACAGGCGCCGGTGGTCGCCGAGATCCGCGCCCTGCTGCTGGCCGCCGTGCGCTCGGCCGTGCTGTGGCGCCAGCTCGGCGGCAGTCAGTGGCACCTCCTGCTCTCGCGTCGCGCCATGCTCGAAGCACTCGAGCGTCGACTGGCCTGAGCGCCCACAGCGGGAACAGGTCGGCGCGCGCTCGGGCGCCCGGTACTCGCGGACCGTCGCACGTGAATGCAGCGGGCCGGAAACCTAAAGATGGTGGGGGCGGCGCCGATACCGCGATCAAGAATCTGCAGAGAGCCCCCATGTACCCTCGCATCCTGATCCGCCTGGCCGCCCCTGTAGTGCTGACGACGCTGGTGCCGGCCGCCGTCGGGTTCTACGGTCTCGCTCCGATGACCTGGGCGGTTCTGATCACGATGACGGCCAGTTGGCTGGCCTTTGCCTGGTGGATCATCGCCCGCGAGGGCCGCCACTCGCCCGAGCACGCGAAGGCGATGCGCGAACAGGACCAGCTGTTGACCGAATTGCGCCAGTTCGTCGGCGCCGAAATCGACGGCTCGCGCCAGGAGGTCGAACGTGCACGCGGGCTGATTCGCCAGGCCGTCGGCGGCCTCGGCAGCAGTTTCGAGGCGATGAACCGCAAATCGCGCCAGCAGAGCGTGGCGATGGCACGCATATCGACCACACCGGGGACCAGGACGGGGGCGGCGCCGACGTGGCGCGTTTCGCGCAGCATGCGAGCCAGCGCATGGAACAGCTGGTCGAGGCACTCGAGCAGGTCAGCGGCCAGAGCGGCGCCACCGTCGCCCACATCGACGAAATGGCCGCACACCTGGACGGGATCTTCTCCCTGCTGGAAGACGTCAAGTCGATCGCCGACCAGACCAACCTGTTGGCGCTGAACGCCGCGATCGAGGCGGCGCGCGCCGGCGAGGCGGGCCGCGGCTTCGCCGTGGTTGCCGACGAGGTGCGCAACCTCTCCGAACGCTCGACCGCCTTCAACGAGCAGATCCGCAAACTGGCGCACAGTTCCAAGGACGCGATCGCCAAGGTGCGCGAGACCGTTTCGCACGTGGCCTCGCGCGACATGGGCCGCTCGCGCGACGCGCGCCTGGAAGCGGCGACCATGCTCGACCAGGTCGCCGCGATCAACCGCTCGCTGAGCGAGAGCATGCGCGAGATCTCCGAGTGCGGCCGCGACATCGACGTCAGCGTCGCGGACGCCGTGCGCGCGTTGCAGTTCGAGGACATCGCCACCCAAGCTCTGGGCGGGGTCCACTCCCACCTGGAGCGGCTGAACGCGAGGACGTTCCGGCGCTGCGCTTCCGTACCAGCAACCGCTTGATCGCGATCGGCGCCTCGGCCGGCGGTACAGAGGCGATCCGCGTCGTGCTCGAGCGGATGCCTGCCGATGCCCCCGCGATCGTGTTCACGCAACACATCCCGGCCGGCTTCAGCAAGCCCTTCGCCGAACGCCTCGACCGGCTTTCGGCGATGTCGGTGCGCCAGGCCGAGGACGGCGAAGCGATCCTGCCCGGCCACGTCTATTTGCCGCCCGGGGATCGCCACCTCGCCGTCGTCCGAGACGGCGCCCATTGGCGTTGCCGGAGCGATGCCGGACCGCCAGTCAACCGCCATCGACCCTCGGTGGACGTGCTGTTCCACTCGGTCGCACGCAGCGCCGGCCGCAACGCCATCGGCGTATTGCTGACCGGGATGGGCGACGACGGCGCCCGCGGACTGCTGGAAATGCACCGGGTCGGCGCCGCCACCCTGGTCCAGGACGAGAACAGCAGCGTGGTCTGGGGCATGCCGGGCAGCGCATGCCGGCTCGGTGCCGCACAGCAGGTCCTGCCGCTGCACGGGATCGCCGCGCGACTGCTCGAACTGGCCGCGCCGCAACCCGACGCCGCCTGAGCCGGGTCGCCCGCTCAGACCGACGGCACGATCAGTTTCAGGCCCTTGAAGTAGTCGCGGAAGAAACGTGCATCACGGGTGATCAGCCCGTTGCACTGCAGCAGTGCGTGCGCGCCAATCAGGAAGTCCGGTACCGCGCGGGCGCGGCTGCCGCCACGCTGGCGATGCCGGCGCTGCATCTCACCGGCGCGCAGCGCCGACTTCGCCTCCAGCGGATGGAAGCGGATGCTCATCTCCTCGAGCACCGACAGGGCCTCGGCGCCGTCCTTGAGCGCACTGCAGACCTCGGCCAGCACCACGTCGCAGACCACGACCGGCCCGCTGCCCAGGCACTGTCGCAGGCACAGCTCCGCGGCGCCGGCATGGGGGCCGTCGGCCAGCAGGTCGACCAGCACAGGTGTGTCGATGGCGATCATCGGCTTGCCACGGTCGGTGTCGGATCAGGGGTCGAGCGGGTCGCCGGGAGCGCGCCCGCGGATCGTCTTCAGGGCGTCGTCGGTATCGGCGAACCCGTCGAGCCGGAACCGCCCGCGCGCGCGCGAGATGGCATCGTCGACACTCTTGCGCAGGATGATCCGGCCATTTTCCAGCTCGACCTTGAGGATCGTGCCCTTGCTCAAGCCCAGCGCATCGCGCACGGCCTTCGGCAGCGTGATCTGTCCACGTTCGGCAACGGTCGCTTCCATCGGGGCTCTCCGCGGCATAACCGGAATATGCGGGAAGTCTACATACTTCATTTTTCATACTCAATCGGGCATACTTTCCCGTCACGACCCCCCGGCGACAATGCCCGGGCGCCCTGCCCCCAGCCACAGGAGCCTTCGCCCATGAGCGATTCCTTCGCCACCCGCAGCCAGCTGCAGGTCAACGGCAAGTCCTACACGTACTCGAGCCTGCCCAAGCTCGGCGAGCGGTTCGACATCGCGCACCTGCCCTATTCGATGAAGATCCTGCTGGAGAACCTGCTGCGCCACGAAGACGGCGTGACGGTGAATGCGGACCACATCGAGGCGGTGGCCAAATGGGAGGCGACGCGCCAGCCCGAGACCGAGATCGCCTTCATGCCGGCGCGCGTGGTGCTGCAGGACTTCACCGGCGTGCCCTGCGTGGTCGACCTGGCGGCGATGCGCGACGCGGTCACCCGGCTCGGCGGCCGGCCGGAACAGATCAACCCGCAGATCCCGTCGGAGCTGGTCATCGACCACTCGATCCAGGTGGACGTGTTCGGCCGTGCCGACGCGCTCGACCTCAACGGCAAGATCGAGTTCGAGCGCAACAAGGAACGCTACGGCTTCCTGCGCTGGGGCCAGAAGTCGTTCGAGAACTTCAAGGTGGTGCCGCCCAACACCGGCATCGTGCACCAGGTCAACCTGGAGAACCTGGCACGCGTGGTGATGGCACGCGAGTTGTCCGACGGCAACGGCGGCAGCGAGCTGTGGGCATTCCCGGACACCGTGTTCGGGACCGACAGTCATACCACGATGATCAACGGCATCGGCGTGCTCGGCTGGGGCGTGGGCGGCATCGAGGCCGAGGCCGCGATGCTCGGCCAGCCGTCGTCGATGCTGATCCCGCAGGTAGTCGGTTTCAGGCTGAGCGGCAAGATGCCGGAGGGTGCCACCGCCACCGACCTGGTGCTCACCGTCACCCAGATGCTGCGCAAGCACGGCGTGGTCGGCAAGTTCGTCGAGTTCTACGGCGAAGGCCTGGCGCAACTGCCGCTGGCCGATCGCGCCACCATCGGCAACATGGCGCCCGAGTACGGCGCCACCTGCGGCATATTCCCGGTCGATGCCGAGGCGCTGAGCTACCTGCGCCTGTCCGGCCGCAGCGAGGAACAGATCGCGCTGGTTGAGGCCTACGCCAGGGCGCAGGGGCTGTGGCACGAGCCGGGCCAACCGGAAGCGAGCTACTCGGCCACGCTCGAGCTGGACCTGGGCCAGGTGAAGCCGTCGCTGGCCGGTCCCAAGCGCCCGCAGGACCGGGTGCTGCTGGAGGACGTCAAGGCGAACTTCAACGAGAACCTGGGTCCGCTGGTGGCCAAGCGCAACGGCAAGCAAGCTTCGCAAGTAGCGGATTTCGAGGAGGAAGGCGGCGCCCAGCCGCAGGCCGGCGCACTGGCCGCCAAGCCGGTCTCCAGGATCATCCTCGACGACGGCGAGCACGAGCTGGCCGACGGCTCGGTGGTGATCGCGGCGATCACCTCCTGCACCAACACCTCCAACCCGGCGGTGATGCTCGGCGCCGGCCTGCTGGCGCGCAACGCCGCCGCCAGAGGCCTCAAGGCCGCGCCCTGGGTCAAGACGTCGCTCGGCCCGGGCTCGCTGGTGGTGACCGACTACCTGAAGAAGGCCGGCCTGCTCGACGAACTGGAGAAGCTCGGCTTCTATCTGGTCGGCTACGGCTGCACCACCTGCATCGGCAACTCCGGTCCGCTGCCCGAAGCGGTGTCCAAGGGCATCGCCGAGAACGACCTCGCCGTGGCCGCGGTGCTGTCCGGCAACCGCAACTTCGAGGGGCGCATCCACGCCGAGGTGAAGATGAACTATCTCGCCTCGCCGCCGCTGGTGGTGGCCTATGCGATCGCCGGCACGGTCGACATCGACCTCACCCACGAGCCGCTCGGCCACGACGCCGACGGCCAGCCGGTGTACCTGCGCGACATCTGGCCGAGCAACAAGGAAATCGGCGACACCATCGCGGCCACGGTCGGCCCGGAGCTGTTCGCGCAGAACTATGCCGACGTGTTCAAGGGCGACAATCGCTGGAACGCGATCGCCTCGCCCGAGGGCGACCTGTACGAGTGGGACGAAGCCTCGACCTACATCAAGAACCCGCCCTACTTCGACGGCATGACCATGGACGTGGGCAGCATCGAAGACGTGCGCGGCGCGCGCGTGCTCGGCCTGTTCGGCGATTCGATCACCACCGACCACATCTCGCCGGCCGGCAACATCAAGCAGGATTCGCCGGCGGGCAAGTTCCTGGTCTCGCGCGGCGTGCAGCCGGCCGACTTCAACAGCTACGGCTCGCGCCGCGGCAACGACGACGTGATGGTCCGCGGCACCTTCGCCAACATCCGCATCAAGAACCTGTTCTTCGGCGGCGAGGAAGGCGGCAACACCCTGTACTTCGGCAAAGAGCCGCCGGAGAAGATGCCAATCTACGACGCCGCCATGAAGTACCAGGCCGACGGCGTGCCGCTGGTGGTGTTCGCCGGCAAGGAATACGGCACCGGATCCTCGCGCGACTGGGCCGCCAAGGGCACCAACCTGCTGGGCGTCAAGGCGGTGATCGCCGAGAGCTTCGAGCGCATCCACCGCTCCAACCTGGTCGGCATGGGCGTGCTGCCGCTGCAGTTCCGCGACGGCGAGAACGCGCAGTCGCACGGGCTGGACGGCTCCGAGACCATCGACGTTACCGGCCTCGACGATGGCAAGGCCCGGACCGCCACCGTCGTCGCCCGCAAGGCGGGCGGCGAGGAGAAGCGCATCGAGGTCGACGTGCTGCTGCTGACGCCGAAGGAAGTGGAATACTTCCGCCATGGCGGCCTGCTGCATTACGTGCTGCGCCAGCTGGCGGCGAAGCAGAACCCCTGACCGGCCTTCTGACGGGCGGAAGCCCAGCCCGCCGCAGCGCGACCTACCCGCCTTCGGCGGCGCCCACGGACGTCCAGCGGAGACTGGTCATGCGCCAGTCGCCGTCCACCAGGCGCCATCCGCTCTCGACCTGGTAGACGCGCGCGGCGTCCGGAAGCAGCCGCCCGGAACCGGCAGTCAGCGCCGCGCTGAAGCGTACGGTCGCGCGCTCGCCATGCAACGCCACCTCGCGCGGCCCGAGCGTCACACCGACGACGTCGTGGCGCATGAAATGGAGCGTCGCCAGACGGCGGGCGCCAGCGCGGTCCATGCCTTCCGGGCCGATGAAGTCGTCGGCCAGCCATTGCTGCAGGGCGCCGGCGTCGCGCGACTCGATCGCCTCCTCCATGTCGTCCACCGCTTCGCGAAGCGCCTGCTCCGGCAGCGGCCTTGCGCAGCCGGCCGGGCCGAGCACGGCCGCCGCACACAGCCAACCGGCCAACGCGACCATCGCACTCCGTTTGCCCGCCATCGCCTGCATCCCGCCGCCTCCCCGCCTCCCCGTGTTCCGGCACGAGCTTAGCGCGCCGCGAGTGGCGATGCAGTCGCCTTGCCAGCCCCTAGAGCCTATGCTCCAATCCGGGACACAACGCACACGGCGCATCGCAAGCGCCGGTCGACAATCAGGGAGGGGATCCGCATGACCATCGAACGCCCGTGGTTGCAGCAGTATCCAGCCGGTGTTCCGTCGGAGATCGATGTCGACGAGTTTCCGTCGATCCCGGCCGTGCTGCAGGGCGCGATCGACAATTACGGCGATCGCCCCGCCTTCTCCAACCTGGGCAAGACCCTGACGTACCACGAGATCGACACCCTCAGCCGCCAGTTCGCCGGCTACCTGCTGGGCGAACTCAAGCTCAAGAAGGGCGACCGGGTGGCGATCATGATGCCCAACTGCCTGCAGTATCCGATCGCGACGTTCGGCATCCTGCGCGCCGGCCTGACCGTGGTCAACGTCAACCCGATGTACACGGTGCGCGAGCTCAAGCACCAGCTGGCCGACTCCGGCGTCAGCGTCATCCTGGTGCTCGACAACTTCGGCGACACGGTGCAGAAGGCGCTGGCCGACGCGCCGGTCCGCCAGGTGATCACCACCGGCCTGGGCGACATGCTCGGCTTCCCGAAGGGCGCGATCGTCAACTTCGTGCTGAAGTACGTCAAGAAGATGGTGCCCGACTACGACATTCCGGGCGCGATCCGTTTCCGCGATGCCCTGACGCTCGGGCGGATGCATGCCCTGCCGGACGTCTCGATCACGCCGGACGACATCGCCTTCCTGCAGTACACCGGCGGCACCACCGGCGTCGCCAAGGGCGCGATGCTGACCCATCGCAACCTGGTGGCCAACATGCAGCAGGCCGCGGCCTGGATCGGCAACGATCTCGAGCTCGGCAACGAGATCATCATCACCGCGCTGCCGCTGTATCACATCTTCGCGCTGACGGCGAACGGCCTGGTGTTCATGAAGCTCGGCGGGCACAACTACCTGATCACTAATCCGCGCGACATGCCCGGCTTCGTGAAGGAGTTGAAGGGGGTGAGGTTCACCGCGATCACCGGCGTCAACACCCTGTTCAACGGCCTGCTCAACACGCCCGGCTTCGACCAGATCGACTTTTCCCCGCTCAAGCTCACGCTGGGCGGCGGCATGGCGGTGCAGCGCGCGGTGGCCGAGCGCTGGAAGCAGACCACCGGCGTCCCGCTGATCGAGGCCTACGGCCTGACCGAGACCTCGCCGGCCGCCTGCATCAACCCGATGAACCTGACCGACTACAACGGCGCCATCGGCCTGCCGGTGCCCTCGACCGACGCCTGCATCAAGGACGACGAAGGCAACATGCTGCCGACCGGCGAGGTCGGCGAGCTTTGCATCAAGGGTCCGCAGGTGATGAAGGGCTACTGGCAACGCCCGGAGGAAACCGGGAAGGCCATCGACGCCGACGGCTGGCTGCACACCGGCGACATGGCGAAGATGGACGCGGACGGCTTCTTCTACATCGTCGACCGCAAGAAGGACATGATCCTGGTTTCGGGCTTCAACGTGTACCCGAACGAGGTCGAGGACGTGATCGCGATGCTGCCGGGCGTGCTGGAAGTGGCCGCGGTGGGAGTCCCCGACGAGAAATCCGGCGAGGTGGTCAAGGTCGTGATCGTCAAGAAGGATCAGAGCCTCACCGCCGAACAGGTCCAGGCGCACGCCCGTGAGAACCTCACCGGCTACAAGCAGCCGCGCGTCGTGGAGTTCCGCAAAGAGCTGCCGAAGACCAACGTGGGCAAGATCCTGCGCCGGGAACTGAGGGACTCTTCCCAGTCCTGATCCGGCGCGGCACCGCGGGCACTTCGTCCGCGCCCATCAGACCGTCGTCGGACAACATCCCGATGAGCGGCGTGCGTGCGAGACGCTCACTGCACGTCTTGACGGGCGGAAGTTCCCTCGAAACGGCGGGCAATCTCCTCCAGCTTGTCCTTGTTTCTCATCAGCGCATCGACGCAGCGCGGATCGAACAGCTTGCCGCTGTTGTCGGAGATGAAGGCCAGTGCCTCGTCGATCGTCCAGGCGCGCTTGTATGGGCGTATCGAGATCAGGGCATCGAACACGTCGGCGACCGCGACGATCCGGGCCTCGACCGGGATCGCCTCGCCGACCAGCCCGTCGGGATAGCCGCTGCCGTCGTAGCGTTCCTGGTGGCGCAGGGCGATGGTGGCGCTGAGCTGGATGAAGCGGTTCTGGCTGCCGCTGAGCAGGTCGTAGCCGATCTGCGGATGCTTGCGCATCAGCGCGGTCTCTTCCTCGTTGAGCGGCCCGGGTTTCATCAGCAGCGCATCGGGGATGGCGATCTTGCCGATGTCGTGCAGCGGCGCTGCCAGTTCGATCATCCGCACCTCGTCCTCGAACAGTCCCATCTCGTCGGCGACCAGACCGGCGATATGGGCCACGCGTTCGAGGTTGGCGCTGGTGCCGGCGTCGCGGTAGGCGATGGCGCGCGCCAGGCGGGTCAGGGTCTCGCGCTCGCGTTCCTCGACCTCGTGCATGCTCGACAGCAAGCGCTGCTCCAGCGACAAGGCGCGCTGCTTCACCGACTCGGAGTGCTGGCGCAGCTGCAGCAGGTTGCGGCAACGCGCGCGCAGTTCGCGCGGGCGGATCGGCTTGACCAGGAAGTCGATCACGCCGGCGTCGAGCGCCGCCTGCCGGACCGGCTCGTCGCCCACCACCGTGACCAGCACGATCGGCACGTCGCGATGCAGCAGCGGACGCCGGAAGCGGCGCGCGAACTCGAGTCCGTCGATGCCCGGCATCCGGTAGTCGAGCAGCAGCAGGTCGGGCCGGTTGTCGTGGCACCACTGCAGCGCCACCTGCGGGTCGCCGAAGTCGAGAACCGCGAGCTCCGGACTGATGTCCTCGAGGATGTGCCGCAGCATGGTACGCGCGGACGTCTGGTCGTCGACGATGACGATATTCACATCGCAGTCTCGTTGGCTGGAACCGATCCCCCCGGACGGTTCCGGATAGTTGCCGGTCTCACGGGTGGCAAGCAAGTCCCATGCCTCGCAAGTCCGCGTGAAATCAGGGCGTTCCCCACTTTGGGAATAGACATTACCGCGCCGTTGGGACAGCAGCTGACCGGCAGGGTCACACTTTGCCCTGCTCGCCCGGCTCGGGGCGCATGTACGGGAACAACAATACATCGCGGATCGACGCCGAGTCGGTGAACAGCATCACCAACCGGTCGATCCCCACGCCGAGGCCGCCGGTCGGCGGCATGCCCACTTCCAGTGCGCGGATGTAGTCGGCATCGTAGTGCATGGCCTCGTCGTCGCCGCCGGCCTTGGCGGCCACCTGGGCGCGAAAACGCGCTGCCTGGTCCTCGGGATCGTTCAACTCCGAGAAGCCGTTGGCCAGTTCCTTGCCGCCGACGAACAGTTCGAAACGGTCGGTGATGCCGGCTTCGCTGTCCGATTCGCGCGCCAGCGGCGAGACCTCGACCGGATAGTGGGTGATGAAGGTCGGCTGGACTAGCCCCGCCTCGACCGTCTTCTCGAAGATCTCCAGCAGCAGCTTGCCCCAGCCCCAGGACGGCATGAGCGGGATCCGCAACTGCTTGCAATGCCGCGCCAGGGCATCGCGATCGCGGCAGTCCGCCGTGGAAATGCCGGGATTGAGCTCGCGCACCGCCTCTTCCAGCTTCCAGCGCCGGAACGCCGGCGCCAGGTCGATGGCATGACCTTCCCACTGCAGCGCGGTGGTGCCGAGGGTCTGCTGGGCGACGTCGCGGATCATGGCCTCGGTCAGGTCCATGACCTCGCCGTAACCGACATAGGCCTCGTAGAGCTCGAGCATGGTGAACTCGGGGTTGTGCCGGGTCGACACGCCCTCGTTGCGGAAGTTGCGGTTGATCTCGTAGACGCGCTCGAAGCCGCCGACCACCAGGCGCTTGAGGTACAGCTCCGGCGCCACCCGCAGGTACAGCTCCAGGTCGAGGGCGTTGTGATGGGTGACGAACGGGCGCGCGACGGCGCCGCCGACGATGTAATGCATCATCGGTGTCTCCACCTCGAGGAAACGGCGCGCGTCCAGCCAGCGCCGGATCGCGGCGATGATGCGCGAGCGCTTGACGAACACCTCGCGCGCCTCCGGGGTGACGATGAGGTCGACATAGCGCTGCCGGTAACGCTGCTCGACGTCCGCCAGCCCGTGCCACTTGTCCGGCAGCGGCCGCAACGACTTGGTCAGCAGCCGCAATGCGTCGACCTTGATCGACAGCTCCCCGGTCCGGGTGCGCATCAGCGTACCTTCGGCCGCGACGATGTCGCCGATGTCCCAGCCCTTGAACGCGTCGTAGCGATCGCCCAGCGTCGCCGCCTGCAGGAACAGCTGCATGCGTCCGCTGACGTCCTGGATCTGGGCGAAGGCGGCCTTGCCCATCACCCGCTTGGCCAGCAGGCGGCCGGCCAGCGCCACGCGGCGCCCGGTCGCCTCCAGCGCCTCGCCGGTCCACTGCTCCGCGTCGGCGAACTCGGCCTGCAGGTCACCGGCGTGGTCGGCGCGACGGAAGTCGTTCGGGAACGCCACGCCCTGCCCGCGCAAGGCCTTGAGTTTGCCGCGGCGCTCGGCGATCAGGGCGTTGTCGTCGATGGGAGGTGGCTGGCTGTGATCGGACATGGGAGCGGAGTCTGTGGGAGTGGTGGCGGCATGCCGCCGCCGGGAAGTCGCAAGTGTGGGCAAGGCCTCCGGGTCGCGACTTCCGTCGCTCCCACATGGCCGGGAAAGCGGAGGATCACACCGCGTCGGAGCGTTTGGAACCCGCCTCCAGGCCGGACTTCAGGCTGGCCTCCACGAACTCGTCCAGGTCGCCGTCGAGCACCTTCTGGGTATCGCTGCGCTCGATGCCGGTGCGCAGGTCCTTGATCCGCGACTGGTCCAGCACGTAGTTGCGGATCTGGCTGCCCCAGCCGATGTCGGACTTGGTGGCTTCCACCGCGTCGCGCTCGGCGTTGCGCTTCTGCACTTCCAGTTCGTACAGCTTGGCCGCCAGCATCTTCATCGCGGTGTCGCGGTTGGCATGCTGGCTGCGGCCGGTCTGGCAGGCCACCACGATGCCGGTGGGCACGTGGGTGATGCGCACCGCGGATTCGGTCTTGTTGACGTGCTGGCCGCCGGCGCCGGACGAGCGGTACACGTCGGTCCTGAGGTCGGCGGGATTGATGTCGATGTCGATGTCGTCGTCGACCTCGGGCGCGACGAACACCGAGGTGAAGCTGGTATGGCGGCGGTTGTCGGAATCGAACGGCGACTTGCGCACCAGCCGGTGCACGCCGGTCTCGGTTTTCAGCCAGCCGTAGGCGAAATCGCCCTCGACCCGGATCGTGGCCGACTTGATGCCCGCGACCTCGCCGCCGCTGACTTCCATCAGCTCGGTCTTCCAGCCGCGCGACTCGGCCCAGCGCAGGTACATGCGCAGCAGCATCTCGGCCCAGTCCTGCGCCTCGGTGCCGCCGGCGCCGGCCTGGATGTCGACGAAGGCGGCGGCGGAATCCATCTTGCCGGAGAACATCCGCTGGAATTCGAGCTTGTCGACGCCGTCGGCGTAGCGCTCGACGTCGTCGACCACCGACTGCGCGGTGTCCTCGTCGCCCTCGGCCTCGGCCAGGTCGAGCAGTTCGCCGGCGCCGGCCAGTCCGTACCGCAGCTGGCTGAGGCCGTTGACGGTCTTGTCCAGCAACGAACGTTCGCGGCCCAAGGTCTGGGCGCGTTCCGGGTCGTTCCAGACATTGGGATCCTCGAGCTCGCGCTCTACCTCTTCGAGACGCTCACGCTTGGCGTCGTAGTCAAAGATACCCCCTCAGCGCTTCCAGCCGACCCTGCAGGTCGGCGATGCGCTGGCGGACGGGATTGAGTTCGATCATGGCACCTGGCCCTCGGGCATAAGCGCGGAATTCTAGCAATTTCGCGCCCATCCCTGCACCCAGGATCCACCGCAAGCGCCCGGCGCGGATCCGCGGCGGACGGCCATCTCCTGCAGGTATGATGCGACGCGGTTTCGCCGCCTCCAGGCGAACCTCTATCCAACACAAGGAGCAATCCCATGCGGAGCATACATTTCACTTCCTTTCTTCTATTCGCCGGGCTGTCCGTCTCCGGTACCGCGGCGGCCATCGACCTGGGCGGAAAACTGGGTGCGGGGCTGAAGGCCGGCAAGGCACTCACGCTGTCCGACCAGGAGGTCATCGCCTCGGCCGAACAAGCCTGCGCACACATGGACGCGAGCAATCCGGTGGCGGCGCAGGACGATCCCGACGCCGTGCGCCTGGCGAGCATCACCGAGGGGCTGGCGAACGAAGACGGCCTGTCGCTGGATTTCAAGGTGTACAAGTCCGACGACGTCAACGCCTGGGCGATGGCCAACGGCTGCGTGCGGGTGTACTCGGGGCTGATGGACGTCGCCTCGGACGACGAAATCCGCGGCGTGATCGGCCATGAGATCGGCCACGTCAAACTGGGCCACACCAAGAGCAAGATGCGCACTGCCCTGCTTTCCTCCAGTGCGCGCGAAGGTCTCTCGGTCGCAGGTGGTTCGCAGGTGAGCGCACTGGCATCGGGCCGGATCGGTGAGCTCGCCGAGGGCGTCGTCAACGCGCAGTTCTCGCAGAAGGAGGAAGGCGCCGCCGACGAGTACGGCTACGGATTCATGGTGCGGCACCAGTACGACCCCAGCGCGATGGTGACCATGTTCCGCAAGCTCTCCAGCGAGGGCGGACTGATGTCCTCCCACCCCGGTTCGGAAGCGCGCGCCAGGCGCATCGAGGGGATGATCGCCGAAGGCCGTTGAGCCTGTGCGGCCGTTGAGCCGGTGCGGCCGGCGTCGGCGGGAACGACTCGTCAGGCGCCGGCCGTCTCGCGATGCTCCACGATCAACTGGATCGCCTGCCCGCCGCGATAGTCGTCGGTGGCGAGGCGATAGGCCAGGCGCACGCGCTGCGACGGTTCGCCTCCGGCGGCATCCACGCCGCCGAACTGGATCGCGCCGAGCGGCTCGCGCCGGTCCGGACTGCGCAGCCGCAGCTTCAGATGCCGCTCGCCGACGATCCGCCAGTCCAGCACCTCGAACTCGCCGTCGAACAGCGGCTCCGGAAATCCCTGCCCCCAGGGGCCGCCGTCGCGCAGCGCCTCGGCATGGAAGCGGTCGAACTCGTGCGGCAGCAGCTCGCCGTCGCTGTCGAGCACCGCCTGCAGCACCGAGGCGTCGAGGCAGGCCGCGGCGTGGGCGCAGAACGCATGCTCGAAGGCCGCGAAGCGGCCGGCGTCGAGGCTGAGACCGGCGGCCATCGCATGGCCGCCGAACTTGTCCATCAGCCCCGGGTTGGCGACATCCAGCGCGGCCAGTGCATCGCGGATGTGGAAGCCCGGGATTGAGCGCGCCGAACCACGCAGGCTGGCGCTGCCCGGTTCCGCCGGCGCGAACGCGATCACCGGCCGGTGCAGGCGCTCCTTCAGCTTGGAGGCGACCAGGCCGATCACGCCCGGGTGCCAGTCCGGATCGAACAGGCACAGCACCGCGGGCGCCATGGCGGCGAGATCGGCCGGCAGGCGCGATGCGATCGCCGCTTCGGCCTCGTCGACCATCGTCTGCTGCACGCCGCGACGCTCGGCGTTGATGCCGTCGAGCCGCCGCGCCAGCGCCATGGCCGTCGCATCGTCCTCGCACAACAGGCACTCGATGCCGAGCGCCATGTCCTGCAACCGACCGGCGGCATTCACCCGCGGCGCGACCGCGAAGCCGATGTCGGCCGCGGTCAGCCGCGACGCCTGTCGCCCCGAGACCTCGATCAGCGCACGCAGCCCCGGACAGCCCTGCCCGGCGCGCAGGCGCTGCAGCCCGGCGGCGACCAGGGCGCGGTTGTTGGCATCCAGCGGCACCAGGTCGGCGACGGTACCGACTGCGACCAGGTCGAGCAGCGTGCGCAGGTCCGGATCGGCGCCGGTCAACGCGCCGCGCGTCCGCAGCAAGCCGCGCAGCGCCAGCAGCACGTAGAAGATCACGCCGACGCCGGCCAGCGCCTTGCTGGGGAAGCCGTCGCCGGCGAGGTTCGGGTTGACGATCACGTCCGCCGGCGGCAGTCGCTCGCCCGGCAGGTGGTGGTCGGTGACCAGCACCCGCCAGCCACGCGCCTTGGCCGCCGTCACGCCGGCATGGCAGGCGATGCCGTGGTCGACGGTGAGCAGCAGTTCCGGATCCAGCGCCGCGAGTTCGTCCACCAGCGCCGGCGACAGCCCATAGCCGTGGATCACGCGATTCGGCACCGCCGGCAGCACGTTGCGCGCGCCGAGCATGCGCAGGCCGCGTACCGCCACCGCGCAGGCGGTGGCGCCGTCGCAGTCGAAGTCGCCGACCACCACGATCCGGCGGCCGTCGGCAACGGCATCGGCCAGCAACGCCGCCGCATCGGCGATGCCGGTGAGCGTGTCCGGCGGCAGCAGCCGCGACAGCCGCGGCTGCGCGAGCACGGCATCGACGATGCCGCGGGCGGCGTAGATGCGGCGCAGCAGCGGCGGCACGTGCCCGGGCCAGTCTCCGGCTATCGCGGCGACAGCGCGGCGGCGGATGTGGCGCGTCGGCGTCATCGCGCCAGGGCGGCCTGCGGGCGGCGCCAGAGGCGCCAGCGCTGGCTCCGTGCGATGCGGTAGGCGTCGCCGTCCTCCAGGTCCAGTCGCAGCGATGCCAGGCGCCCTGCCTGCACGGCCTCCAGCGCCGGCGCGAGCCAGGCCTGCGCGAACAGCTTCAGGTCGCGCAGCGGGCGCAGGTCGATCAGGGTGTCGGCGTCGGGCACGGCGAAGCGCGCCTGCGGCGGCTGCACGCGCAACCCGGCGGCGGCGGCCAGCGCGCGCAGCGATTCGTCGTCGCCGGCGACGGCGGCGAAGCCGCTGCGCACGCGGTCCGGCAGCACGCCGGCGCCCCAGAACCACAGCGAGTTCACCGGCGCCAGGCCGCGCTCGATGCGGCGCGCGTTCCACGGATGGTTGTGCAGCACGATCTGGGCCTCGTTGAGCAGCGCGCGCCAGCGCCTGCCTCCCGATCCTTCAGCCAGGTGCTCGAACAGGTCGGCGCCGAGCGCCTCCGAGGGCGCCGTGAATGCCGGCAGGTCGGCCTGCGGCGGCAGGCGCAGGTACCAGCGCGTCGGCACCGGTGCGTCGATCGGAAACCCGGCGTCGCCGAACAGCGGTTTCAGCGGCGGCAGCAGCGCCGCGACGTCCGCGGCGCCCAGCGCCAGCGCCTCGCCGCAGGCGAGCAGGCGCGCGCCGTTGATGTCGGGGCGGACATAGGCCGGATCCGCGCGCAGCCAGGCCGAGCCGGCGGCGTCGCCGGCATCCATCTGCCGGCTCAGCGCGGCGATCGGCCAATGCCGCGGCAGCAGCTCGAAATGGCGCAGCAGCTGGGCGCGATGTCCCGCCTCCCCGGCTGGCAGGCGGTCGGCGCGCCCCAGCGCGCGCGCGCCGGCGTCGTCCAGGCGCTGTGCGCCGAATCGTTCGGCGGCGGGCAGCAAAAAGACGGCCTGCGCGGCGCCCATCAGGCGCGCACCCTCGGAAGAAAAGCATTCGCCACGGACCGGCGCGGATGAACGCCGATAGCGCATATTCGGATCTCGCGCCGGCGAGGTGCCGCCTGGCTGTCCCGATCCGCGATCATCCGCGCCGATCCGTGGCAGGAGCGCTTTCGCGGAACGATGGCGAGGCGCGAGCCGGTCGGGTCGAGGCTCTTCGCCATGCGCAGGCGGGCCTAGCCGTAGCGGACCGAGACGATGTCGTATTCGCGGGTGCCGCCTGGCGCCTCGATGGTCACGGTATCGCCCTCGTGCTTGCCGATCAGCGCGCGCGCGACCGGCGAAGAGATCGCGATCAGGCCCTGCTTGATGTCGGCTTCCAGGTCGCCGACGATCTGGTAGCGCCGGATGTGGTCGGGAGCGCTCGGCTCCGACTCGACGTCCTCGAGTTCCACGCGGGCGCCGAAGACTATCTTCGAGCCGGCGTTCAGCGTCGTCACGTCGATGACCTGGGCGTGCGACAACTCGGACTCGAGCTGCTTGATCCGGCCTTCGATGAATCCCTGCTGCTCGCGGGCGGCATGGTATTCGGCGTTTTCCTTCAGGTCGCCGTGCGCGCGCGCCTCGGCGATCGCGCTGATCACCGCGGGGCGCTTCACCGACTTCAGCTCGTCCAGTTCGGCGCGCAACCGCTGCGCGCCCTGAACCGTCAATGGTGCTCTCATCTTTGCCTCAATTCTTCGTGCAGTTCCTGCAGCGACCAGACCGGCCCGCTGCCGCGATATTCCAGAGAATGCAGCAATGCCCGGGCGCCGGCAATGGTGGTCGAATAGGTGACCCGCCGCTGCAGCGCCTCGCGCCGGATCGAGAACGAGTCGGCGATTGCCTGCTTGCCCTCGGTGGTGTTGACGATGTAGGCGATCTCGCCGTTCTTGATCAGGTCGACGATGTGCGGCCGGCCCTCGATCACCTTGTTGATGCGCTCGCAGGCGATGCCGTGTTCATCCAGCCACTGCGCCGTGCCGCGCGTGGCGACCAGCGTGTAACCGCGGTCGATCAGGTCGCGCGCCACCGGCAGCACCCGCGGCTTGTCGGGGTCGCGCACCGAGACGAACACCTTGCCCGTGGTCGGCGGGGTGCGGATGCCCGCGGCCTCCTGCGCGCGCGCGAACGCGGCGCCGAAGCTGCGGCCCACGCCCATCACCTCGCCGGTTGAGCGCATCTCAGGGCCGAGGATCGGATCCACGCCCTGGAACTTGGCGAACGGGAAGATCGCCTCCTTGACCGCGTAGTAGTCCGGCACGACCTCCTCGGTGACGCCCTGCTCGGCCAGGCTGCGCCCGGCCATGCAGCGGGCCGCGATCTTGGCCAGCGGCAGGCCGGTGGCCTTGGACACGAACGGCACCGTGCGCGAGGCGCGTGGATTGACCTCCAGCAGGAAGATCCGGTCCTCGCCGCCGTTGCTCTGGACCGCGAACTGCGTGTTCATCAGCCCGACCACGTTCAGCCCCCGCGCCAGCGCGACCACCTGCTCGCGCAGGCGCGCCTGGGTGGCGGCCGACAGCGAGTACGGCGGCAGCGAGCACGACGAGTCGCCCGAATGCACGCCGGCCTCCTCGATGTGTTCCATCACCCCGCCGATCAGCACCTGGCCGTCGGCATCGGCGATCACGTCGATGTCGACCTCGACCGCGTTGTCGAGGAAACGGTCGAGCAGCACCGGCGAATCGTTCGACACCTTGACCGCCTCGCGCATGTAGCGCTCCAGGTCGACGTCGGCGTGCACCACCTCCATCGCGCGGCCGCCGAGCACGTAGCTCGGGCGCACCACCAGCGGGTAGCCGATCTCGCGCGCCAGCAGCAACGCCTGCTCGGGGTTGCGCGCGGTGCGGTTCGGCGGCTGCTCGAGCTCGAGCTTCTGCACCAGTTGCTGGAAGCGCTCACGGTCCTCGGCCAGGTCGATCGAGTCCGGCGAGGTGCCGATGATCGGCACCCCGGCGGCCTCCAGCGCGCGCGCCAGCTTCAGCGGCGTCTGCCCGCCGTACTGCACGATCACGCCCTTGGGCTTCTCCAGCTCGACGATCTCCAGCACGTCCTCGAGCGTGAGCGGTTCGAAGTACAGGCGATCGGAAGTGTCGTAGTCGGTGGAGACGGTCTCCGGGTTGCAGTTGACCATAATGGTCTCGAACCCGTCCTCGCGCAGCGCCAGCGCCGCGTGCACGCAGCAGTAGTCGAACTCGATGCCCTGCCCGATCCGGTTCGGTCCGCCGCCGAGCACCATGATCTTGTCGCGGTCGGTCGGCTGCGCCTCGCACTCGTCCTCGTAGGTCGAATACATGTAGGCCGTGGTGGTGGCGAACTCGGCCGCGCAGGAGTCGACGCGCTTGTACACCGGGCGAATATCGAACGCGCGACGCAGCGCGCGCACCGCATGCTCGTCGCTGCCGGTCAGCTGCGCCAGGCGGGCGTCGGAAAACCCCATGCGCTTGAGCCGGCGCAGGCGCGCGGCGTCGAGCGCCTGCAGGCCGGCGTCCGCGACGGCGCGCTCGGTGGCGACCAGTTCCTCGATCTGGTCGAGGAACCAGGGATCGACGAACGACAGCGCGTGTACGTCCTCCACGCTCATCCCGGCGCGGAAGGCATCGGCGAGATGGAACATCCGGTCCGGCCCCGGCTCCTTGACCTCGCGCCGCAGCGCGGTCAGGCCTTCCTCGCTGTCGAGGTCGAGCCCGGTCGGGTCCAGCCCGACCTTGCCGGTCTCCAGCCCGCGCAGCGCCTTCTGCAGCGACTCCTGGAAGCTGCGGCCGATCGCCATCACCTCGCCGACCGACTTCATCTGCGTGGTCAGGCGCGCATCGGCCTGCGGGAACTTCTCGAACGCGAAGCGCGGGATCTTGGTGACCACGTAATCGATGGCCGGCTCGAACGAGGCCGGGGTGAGCCCGCCGGTGATCTCGTTGCGCAGCTCGTCCAGGGTGTAGCCGACGGCGAGCTTGGCGGCGACCTTGGCGATCGGGAAACCGGTGGCCTTGGACGCCAACGCCGAGGAGCGCGACACGCGCGGGTTCATCTCGATCACCACCACCCGGCCGGTCTGCGCGTTGATCCCGAACTGCACATTGGAGCCGCCGGTGTCGACGCCGATCTTGCGCAGCACCGCGACCGAGGCGTCGCGCAGGCGCTGGTACTCCTTGTCGGTCAGGGTCTGCGCCGGGGCCACGGTGATCGAGTCGCCGGTGTGCACGCCCATCGGATCGAAGTTCTCGATCGAGCAGACGATGATGCAGTTGTCCGCGGTGTCGCGGACAACCTCCATCTCGAACTCCTTCCAGCCCAGCACCGACTCCTCGATCAGCACCTCGTGGGTGGGCGAAAGCTCGAGGCCGCCCTTGACGATGTTCTCGAACTCCTCGCGGTTGTAGGCGATGCCGCCGCCGCTGCCGCCGAGGGTGAAGCTGGGGCGGATGATCGTCGGGTAGCCGACGTCGACCTGGATCTCCATCGCCTGCTCGAAGCTCCTGGCGACCGCGGCCTTGGGGCATTCCAGGCCGATCTCGGCCATCGCCACGCGGAACAGCTCGCGGTCCTCGGCCATGCGGATCGCCTCGCGCGAGGCGCCGATCAGCTCGACGCCGTACTTCTCCAGCACGCCGTTGTCGGCGAGGTCGAGCGCGCAGTTGAGCGCGGTCTGCCCGCCCATGGTCGGCAGCAGCGCGTCGGGCTTCTCCTTGGCGATGATCTTCTCGACCATCTGCCAGGTGATCGGCTCGATGTAGACCGCGTCGGCCATCTCCGGGTCGGTCATGATCGTGGCCGGGTTCGAGTTCACCAGCACCACCCGGAAACCCTCCTCGCGCAGCGCCTTGCAGGCCTGCGCGCCGGAGTAGTCGAACTCGCAGGCCTGGCCGATCACGATCGGCCCGGCGCCGATGATCAGGATGGTGCGGATGTCGCTGCGCTTGGGCATGTCAACGCGCCTCCATCAGCGCAACGAATCGGTCGAACAGCGGCGCGACGTCGGTCGGGCCGGGCGAGGCCTCGGGGTGCCCCTGGAAGCTGAACGCGGGCGCATCGGTCAGCTCGATGCCCTGGTTGCTGCCGTCGAACAGCGAACGATGCGTGACGCGCACGTTGGCCGGCAGCGTGCTCTCGTCCACGGCGAAGCCGTGGTTCTGCGAGGTGATCATCACCCGGCCGCTGTCGAGGTCCTGCACCGGGTGGTTGGCGCCGTGGTGACCGAACTTCATCTTCACCGTCCTGGCGCCGGCGGCCAGGCCCAGCAACTGATGGCCGAGGCAGATGCCGAACACCGGGATCTTCCTGGCGATGCAGTCGCGGGTCGCGGCGATGGCGTAGTCGCAAGGCTCCGGGTCGCCCGGGCCGTTGGACAGGAACACGCCGTCGGGCCGCAGCGCCAGCACCTCGGCGAAGGGCGTCTGCGCCGGCACCACGGTGACCGCGCAGCCGCGCTCGGCCAGCATCCGCAGGATGTTGCGCTTGATGCCGTAGTCCCAGACGACGACCTTGAAGCGCCGCTCCGCCTGCCCGAACGTACCGGCGTCCAGGTCCAGCCTGCCCTCCGTCCAGTCGTAGGACGTACGCGTGCTGACCTCTTTCGCCAGGTCCATGCCCTGCAGGCCCGGAAACTTGCGCGCCGCCTCGATCGCATGGTCGACATCGATCTCGCCGGCCATCAACGCGCCGTTCTGGGCGCCGCGGTCGCGCAGCAGGCGCGTCAGCTTGCGGGTATCGATATCGGCGATGGCGAGCACGCCGCGTTCGCGCAGCCAGTCCGGCAGCGCCCGTTGGCTGCGCCAGCTGCTGGGCCGGCGCGGCACGTCGCGCACGATCAGGCCGGCGGCCCAGACCTGCGACGCTTCGTCGTCCTGCCCGGTGCAGCCGGTATTGCCGATGTGCGGATAGGTCAGGGTGACCAGCTGCCGTGCGTAGGAGGGATCGGTGAGGATCTCCTGGTAGCCGGTCATCGCGGTGTTGAACACCACCTCGCCGACCGAAAGGCCGGGCGCGCCTGCGGAAATGCCCTCGAAGACGGTGCCGTCCTCGAGTGCCAGAATTGCGGGTTGGGTCACGGCGCTCGCCTTGTATGGAGAAACCCTGCCCCGCCGACCTGCGGCTGCAGGAAACCGCGGACGTGGCTTCGATCCAGTCCGGGCGGCGGTCATCAGGCGAGCGGGAATTGTACCGATGCCCCCCGCAAAAGGAAACGCCCGTCCGCCTGCTGCGCACGCGGGATTCAGCGATGAGGCGGCGGCCGAACGCTTCGACGCGGCGCTGGATCGGCCCCAGCGCCGACATTCACTCCCTTCGCCCACCTCTGTAGGAGGGGCTTCAGCCCCGACCCGCCGAAGATCGCGGCGCGGCAACAGGGAGCGGACGGTGCCGGCTGCGAGCTGCTTGCGTGATTCTTTTCCGCGCTCCGCTCGTTCGCGGGGTCGGGGCTGAAGCCCCTCCTACAAGGACAGCGGGGTATGGAGAGCGAACGTCGATAGGTCCTAGGCGAACAGCAGATCGCGCAACCGGTACCGGCCTGCCGGGCGGCCATGCAGGCGGATCGCCGCGGCCAGCGCGCCGCGGGCGAAGATGTCACGGTCGCTGGCGCGGTGGATCAGCTCGATGCGTTCGCCGATGCCGCTGAACTGCACCGTGTGCTCGCCGACGATGTCGCCGGCGCGCAGGCTGGCGTAGCGCGCCTCGGCCCCGCCCCGCTGCGCCGAGGCGCCCAGCACCAGCGCGGTGCCCGACGGCGCGTCCTGCTTGTGCACGTGGTGGGCCTCGACGATGTCGCAATCCCAGCCGTGGAGGGCGCCGGCGGCGCGCTCGACCAGTTCGTCCAGCACCGCCACGCCGAGGCTGAAGTTGGCCGCCGACAGCACCGCGATCCGCTCCGCGGCCGCGTCCAGCGCGTCCTGTTGCGCCTGCGCCAGCCCGGTGGTGCCGGAGACGAATCCGGCGCCGCGTTCGAGGCACAGCGCCAGGATCGCGCCGAGCCCCTCGGGCAGGCTGAAGTCGATCGCGACATCGAACGCCGGCACCCCGTGCAGTTCGGTGGTGGCGAACTGCGGCACGCCGTCGATCACGCGTTGATCGACCGTGCGCGACACCGCGGCGACCGGCAGGCAGTCGTCGCGCCCGGCGCACAGGCGCAGCAGCGCCTGGCCCATGCGGCCGGAGGCGCCGTGGATCAGCAGTCGGGCGGGAGCGTCGGGCATCGGCGCAGGCTACCGGCGGTAGCCCGGCACGACAAGCCGCAAACGACGCCTGCCCGTAGAGCGGAGCTTGCTCCGCTACCTGGGCTCCGGAGTCCGTGCAGCCGAGCAAGCTCGGCTCTACGGGGTGCGGATGAGCCGTTGCGGGCTCAAGAGGTCATGCGTTCCCAGAAGCCGCGTACGCCATCGACGAAGGTGCTGGATTTCGGCGAATGGCGGCGCGCGGCACCGTCGCCGGCGAAGGTGGCCTCGAACTGCTGCAGCAGCTCGCGCTGCTCGGTGGTCAGGTTGACCGGGGTCTCGACCACCACCTTGCAGAAGAGGTCACCGGGCTTGCGGCTGCGCACCGAGCGCACGCCCTTGTCGCGCAGGCGGAACACCCTGCCGGTCTGGGTCTCGGCGGGAACCCGGATCTCCGCCTCGCCGCCGAGGGTCGGCACGCGCACCGTGTCGCCGAGCGCCGCCTGCGAGATGCGGATCGGCACCTCGCAGTGCAGGTCGTCGCCGTCGCGCACGAAGAACTCGTGCTCGCGCACCCGCACCTCGACATAGAGGTCGCCCGGCGGCGAGCCGCCGGGGCCGGCCTCGCCCTCGCCCGCCAGGCGGATGCGGTCGCCGGAGTCGACCCCGGCCGGAATCTTCACCGACAGCACCTTCTCCTCTTCGACGCGACCCGCGCCGCGGCAGGTCCGGCAGGGGTTGCTGATCACCTGGCCGCGCCCGCCGCAATGCGGGCAGGCCTGCTGCATGGTGAAGATGCCGCGCTGGATGCGCACCTGGCCGCGTCCGTGGCAGGTACCGCAGGTGTCGATGCGGCCGTCCTCCGAGCCGGACCCGGCGCAGTCGCCGCAGGCCGCCAGGGTCGGCAGCTCGATGCGCTTCTCGGCGCCGGCCACGGCCTCCTCGAGGTCCAGTTCCAGCACGTAGCCGACATCGGCGCCACGGCGTGGCCCGCCACGCGTCGCGCCGCCGCCGAAGATGTTGCCGAAGATGTCGCCGAAGATATCGCCCATGTCGGCGAAGCCGGCGCCGCCCGGGCCGGCATTGCCGCCGCCCATGCCGTGCTCGAAGGCGGCATGTCCGTACTGGTCGTACATGCGGCGCTTGCCGCCGTCGGACAGGACTTCGTAGGCCTCCTTGCATTCCTTGAACGCCGCCTCGGAATCCGCGTTGCCGGGATTGCGATCCGGATGGTGCTTCATCGCGCAGCGGCGGTAGGCCTTCTTCAGGTCCTCCTCGCTGGCGTTCCGGGGCACGCCCAGGATTTCGTAGTAGTCGCGTTTCATGGGGCCGTGATTGGTGATTCGTGATTGGTGATTCGCAGAAGCAAAAGCCTGTCAGGCGACCGGGATTCAAACGGCGGCAAGAGCGGAGCCGAAGCCCCGCTCTTGCGAATCACCAATCCCGAATCACGAATCACTGCTTCTGATCGTCATCCTTGACCTCGGTGAATTCGGCGTCGACCACGTCTTCGCCCTGCTGTGCACCCGTGGTGCCGGCGTTTCCGTCCGTGCCCGCCTGCTGCTCGGAGGCCGCGGCCGCCGCGGCAAACAGCGCCTGCGCGGCTTCCTCCAGCGCCTTGGTCTTGGCTTCGATCTGGCTCTTGTCGTCGCCCTTCATCGCCGTCTCCAGCTCGGAGATCGCACTCTCGGCGCGGCCTATCGCGTCGCCCGGCACCTTGTCGCCGTTGTCCTTGATCGCGCTGCGCGCGCCGTGGATCAAAGCGTCGGCCTGGTTGCGCGCCTGCACCAGCTCCTGGAACTTCTTGTCCTCCTCGCGGTGCGCCTCGGCGTCGGACACCATGCGCTGGATCTCGTCGTCCGACAGGCCGGAGCCGGCCTTGATCTCGACCTTCTGCTCCTTGCCGGTCTTCTTGTCCTTGGCGTGCACATGCAGGATGCCGTTGGCGTCGATGTCGAACGACACCTCCACCTGCGGCATGCCGCGCGGCGCCGGGTCGATCCCGGTAAGGTCGAACTTGGCCAGCGACTTGTTGAAGCGGGCCTGCTCGCGCTCGCCCTGCAGCACGTGCACCGTCACCGCGGACTGGTTGTCCTCGGCGGTGCTGAAGGTCTGCGAGGCCTTGGTCGGCACCGTGGTGTTCTTCTCGATGATCTTGGTGAACACACCGCCCAGGGTCTCGATGCCCAGGCTCAGCGGGGTCACGTCCAGCAGCAGCACGTCCTTGACGTCGCCGGCCAGCACGCCGCCCTGGATCGCGGCGCCCACGGCCACGGCCTCGTCGGGATTGACGTCCTTGCGCGGCTCCTTGCCGAAGAACTCGGCCACCGCCTGCTGCACCTTCGGCATGCGGGTCTGGCCGCCGACCAGGATCACCTCGTCGATCTCGGATGCGCGCACGCCGGCATCGTTGAGCGCGGTGCGGCACGGCTCGATGGTCTTCTTCACCAGGTCCTCGACCAGCGCCTCGAGCTTGGCCCGGGTGAGCTTGATGTTCAGGTGCTTCGGACCGGAGGCATCGGCGGTCACGTACGGCAGGTTGACCTCGGTCTGCTGCGAGCTGGACAGCTCGATCTTGGCGCGCTCGGCCGCGTCCTTCAGGCGCTGCAGGGCCAGCGGATCCTTGCGCAGGTCGATGCCCTGGTCCTTGTTGAACTCGTCGACCAGGTAGTCGATGACGCGCTTGTCGAAGTCCTCGCCGCCGAGGAAGGTGTCGCCGTTGGTGGCCAGCACCTCGAACTGCTTCTCGCCGTCCACTTCCGCGATCTCGATGATCGAGACGTCGAAGGTGCCGCCGCCGAGGTCGTACACGGCGACCTTGCGATCGGCGCCGGTCTTGTCGAGGCCGTAGGCCAGCGCCGCCGCGGTCGGCTCGTTGATGATGCGCTTGACCTCGAGCCCGGCGATCTTGCCGGCGTCCTTGGTCGCCTGGCGCTGCGAGTCGTTGAAGTACGCCGGCACGGTGATCACCGCCTCGGTGACCTTCTCGCCCAGGTAGTCCTCGGCGGTCTTCTTCATCTTCTCGAGCACGCGCGCGGAGATCTCCTGCGCCGACAGCTTCTTGCCGTCGGCGGTCGCGACCCAGGCGTCGCCGTTGTCGTGCTTGACGATCTTGTAGGAGACCAGGTCGATGTCCTTCTGCACCTCGGCGTCGTCGAACTTGCGCCCGATCAGGCGCTTGACCGCGTAGAAGGTGTTGGCGGAATTGGTCACGGCCTGGCGCTTGGCGGACGCGCCGACCAACACCTCACCGTCCTTGCTGTAGGCCACGATCGACGGCGTGGTGCGGTCACCCTCGCTGTTCTCGATGACCCGGGTCTTGCCGCCTTCCATGATCGCCACGCACGAGTTGGTCGTGCCGAGGTCGATGCCGATGATCTTTGCCATGAGTGGTTCCCTCTGGAATTTCTGGTTCTGGAATATGGACTTGGCGGGCCAGCCGCCGACTGTGGTTATCTGGGGGCTGCGCCGCGCGCTTCAAGCGCCGCGGCGCCGCGCCGCCCTCGGTCCGGCACCCGGTGGACGGCTCGCCGCGCGCCGGCTGTCGACGGAAACCGAGCGTCGCCCACCCGCGTCAGTCGTGCCTGGCGACCACCACGAGCGCCGGGCGCAGCAGCCGTTCATTCAGCTTGTAGCCCTTCTGGAACAGCTGCACGATCGCGCCGGGCGCGACCTCCTGCGTCTCGACCACGCTCATCGCCTGGTGCCGCTCCGGGTCGAAGGCCTCGCCGACCGTCGGCGCAACCTCGACCAGGCCGTTGCCCTCGGCGACCTTGTGCAGCTGGCGCAGGGTGAGCTCGACCCCGGCCCGCAGCGGGTCGCCCTCGGGCGCGGTCGCCAGCCCCGCTTCCAGGCTGTCGAACACCGGCAGCAGGTCGCTCAGCAGGCGCTCGTTGGCGAAGCGGCGGGCGGCCTCGACGTCGCGCGCCAGGCGCTTGCGCTGGTTGTCCAGGTCGGCGCGCTCGATCAGCGACTGTGCCCGCAGCTGCTCCAGTTCGCCCTGCAGCGCCTCGATCCGGTCCTGTAGAGCGATCTCACCCTGGTCCACGTCCCGCGCCTGGTCCTCCGGCGCCTGCCCGCCGGCGTCGTTTTCGTTCGGTTGGTTGCTCATTTCCCGTTCCGTGGCGGTCGTTCGGCCGCCGCAGTGCGCAGCAATGGGGTTGAACGATCGGGATTCAAGGGCGCGTGACGCGCGTGCGGACAGGATGTTCGCGCCGCCAGCGGCGGGCCGATGCGTCGAACCCGTCTCAGTCCCCCGTAGAGCGGCGCTTGCGCCGCCTGCCGTCTCCGGAGCCTCGCAGCGGAGCAAGCCAGTTCGACAGACTCAGCCGCCGCGCGAGGATTCCAGCGCGGCGCCGAGCACATCGGCCGTGGCCTGCACCACCGGGATGACCCGGTCGTAGGCCATGCGGGTCGGCCCGATCACGCCGAGCACGCCCAGCACCTGCCCCGAGGACCCGTACGGCGCCGAAACCAGCGAGACCCCCTCGAGCGACGCCAGGCCGGTCTCCTCGCCGATGAAGATGCGCACGCCGGGCGCGCCGGCCGTGCGCTCGAGCAGTTGCAGGATTTCGCGCTTGCGCGTGAACGCGTCGAACAGGTCGCGCAGCCGATCCAGGTCCGACAGGTCCTGCAGCCCCATCAACCGGGTCTGGCCGGCGACCACCATGTCCTCGCCGCCCTCGGGGGCCAGCGCCTGCTCGGCCAGCTCGACGGTATGCGCCAGCAGGTTCTCCATCTCGCTGCGCACCGTGCGCATCTCCTGCACCAGGGTGGCGCGGATGTCGGCCAGCGAACGGCCGGCGAAATGGGCATTGAGGTAGTTCGCCACCCGTTCGAGCTCCCCCGGCTCGTAGCTGCGGCGGGTCTGGATCAGCCGGTTTTGCACCTCATTGTCGGCGAACACCAGGATCGCCATGACCCGCTGGTTGTCGATCGCCACGAAGTCGATGTAGCGGAACGCGAACTGCTCGCGCCGCGGCACGCTGACCACGCCGACGAAATGCGTCATCGCCGACACCAGTTCCGAGGCGCTGCCGAGCAGCGACTGGGTGCCGATCCCGATCGGCAGCTCGGTACGCAGCCGCGCGACCTCCTTCTCCGGCAGCGGCTTGAGCTGCAGCAGCGAATCGACGAACACCCGGTAGCCCTGCGCGGTGGGCACGCGCCCGGCCGAGGTGTGCGGCGTGCTCAGCAGGCCGCTGTCCTCCAGGTCGGCGAGGATGTTGCGGATCGTCGCCGCGCTGACGTCGAGGCCGGCGTGCCGGGCCAGCGTCTGCGAACCGACCGGCTCGCCGTTGTGGATATGGCGCGCGATCAATGTGCGCAGCAGCTGCCGAGCACGCGGGTCGAGCCTGTCGGCGGTATCGGTGGCGGCCATGACGCCCGGTATACGGTCCCGGCCGCGCTCGCGCAAGCCGCCGCGGCCGCGCCGCCGCTGCGCCGGGGTTCCGGCCGGCCCAGCGCCTCGGCCGTCGCGCCGCCTGCGACCGGTGGCTGCGACGCTAGCGGCCGTCCGGTCCTGGCGACCGCTTGGCCCCGTCGGTTCCGCGCTGCACAATCCGCACATGCTCATCCGTCTCGCCATCCGCGATTTCGCCGTCGCCAGCGCCAGTGAACTCGAGTTCGGTCCCGGCATGACCGCGATCTCCGGCGAAACCGGCGCCGGCAAGTCGCTGCTGGTCGATGCGCTGGGGTTCCTGTCCGGCCTGCGCGCCGACAGCGGCATGGTCCGGCACGGCGCGACGCGCGCCGAGCTGAGCGCCGAGTTCGACCTGGATGACGCGCCGGCGGCGCTGGCCTGGCTGCGGGCGCAGGAATTCGACGACGGCAACGCCTGCCAGCTGCGCCGCACCTTGCGCGCCGACGGCGGCTCGCGGGCCTGGATCAACGGCCGGCCGGCGACGCTGTCGCAGCTTGGCGAACTGGCCGGGCACCTGGTGGAGATCCACGGCCAGCACGAGCATCAGGCCCTGCTCTCGCGCGGCAGCCAACTCGCTCTGCTCGATGCCTACGGCCGCCACGACCCCCTGCTCGACCGGGTCGCGGCGGCGGCGGCGGCCTGGTCCGGCCTGCTGCGCGAGCGCGAGACCTTGTCGCACGGTGGCGACGTCGGCGAGCGCCGCGACTGGCTGGCGCACCAGCTGCAGGAACTGGAGAACGAGGCGCTGGACGCCGACGCCATCGCCGAACTGGACGCCGGCCATCGCCGCCAGGCCCATGCCGCCGCGCTCATCACCGCCTGCGAGACGACCCTGGCCGCGCTCGGTGAGGAGCACTCGCTGTCGCGCCAGCTGCAGCGCCTGCGCGGCGAACTGGCGCGGGTCCGGGAGCACGAACCGCGGCTGGGCGAGGTCGACGCGATGCTCGAAGCCGCCGGCATCCAGCTCGACGAGGCGCAGCTGCTGCTGCAACGCGTGCGCGACGACCTGGATCTGGATCCCGGCCGGCTGGAGGAGTTCGAGCGTCGCCTCGGCCGCCTGCACGACCTCGCCCGCAAGCACCGCGTCGCGCCCGAATCGCTGGCCGCGCATCGCGACGCGCTCGCCGCGGAACTCGAGGCGCTGGAACGCGCCGGCGCGCGCCTGGGCGCGCTCGACGGCGAGATCGAGGCGGCGGCGGCGCACTGGCGCCAGGCCGCGGCGGAACTGGGCCGGGCGCGCAGGAAGGCCGCCGACGCTCTCGGCCGCGCCACCAGTGCACTGATCGCGGAGCTCGGCATGGCTGGCGGCCGCTTCGAAATCGCACTCGAGCCGCAGCCGGAACCACGGCCCGACCCGCAGGGTGCCGAACGCGCCGAATTCCTGGTCTCCGCCAACGCCGGGCAGCCGCCGCGGCCGCTGCGCAAGGTCGCCTCGGGCGGCGAGCTGTCGCGCATCTCGCTGGCGATCGAGGTCGCGGCGCTGGGGCTGGACGCGGTGCCGACGATGGTGTTCGACGAGGTCGACTCCGGCATCGGCGGCGCCGTGGCCGGGATCGTCGGCCAGAAGCTGCGTGCGCTGGGCGAAAGCCGGCAGGTGCTGTGCGTCACCCACCTGCCGCAGGTCGCGGCGCAGGGACATGCGCATTATCTGGTCAGCAAGTCGGTCGAGTCCGGGGTGACCGAGAGCGAAGTCCGGCGGCTGGACGCCCGCCAGCGCCAGGAGGAACTGGCGCGGATGCTCGGCGGCGTCGAGGTCAGCCGCGAGGCGCGGGCGGCGGCGAAGCGGCTGTTGGCGGAGGTGGTTTGAGGGCCGGGATTGGTGATTCGTGATTCGTGATTCGTGATTCGGGGATCGGGGATCGGGGATCGGGGATCGGGGATCGGGGATCGGGGATCGGGGATCGGGACGGCAGGATCGCGCTCGCCGGCGACCTGTCAACCGTCATCCCGGCGCAGGCCGGGATCCATGTCGGACGCCACGGGAAGGGCTAAGGTGAAGGTGGATGACCAGCCTTCGGCGGTTGAAGTACTTCGGCCTACGCCTGTATGACGAGCAAGGGCACGACGCTTTTTTTGCGCCTTCTCGAGCCCGAAGTCCCCGCCCTATTTCTTCTTGCGCACGTACAGCACCAGCGAGTGGTCCTCGAGCACGAAGCCGTGGCGCTCGGCGATCTCGCGCTGCAGGCGCTCGATCTCGGGGCTCTCGAACTCGACGATCTTGCCGCTGTCGACGTCGACCATGTGGTCGTGGTGGCCGCCGCGGTCGAGCTCGTAGATCGCGTGGCCACCCTCGAAGTTGTGCTTGAGCACCAGGCCCGCAGCCTCGAACTGGGTCAGCACCCGATACACCGTCGCCAGGCCGATCTCGTCGCCCTGCTCCAGGAGATGGCGGTAGATGTCCTCCGCCGTCATGTGATGCTGCGGGGTCTTCTGTTCGAGCAGTTCGAGGATGCGCATCCGCGGATGCGTCACCTTGAGTCCGGCCTTGCGCAGATCCAGTGATTCCATGGGGCGTCTCGATATCGGCGCTGCGGCGGTCGGTCAGCGGGCGCTGAACGCCGGCCGCGCGGCCCGGTTGCGATGGTCGCGGTGAGTGTATCATCGGCGCGTTTCCATTCAGCCCCGCGAGTCCATGCGCAAACTCCTGCTTCCCCTCGTTCTCGCCAGTGCCGTCGCCGGCTGCGGCATCGTCTACAAGCAGCCGATCTACCAGGGCAGCCTGCTCGAGGAATCCGCGGTGGAACAGCTGCAGGCCGGCATGGACAAGCAGCAGGTCATGGCGCTGCTGGGCTCGCCCTCGATCGCCGATCCGTTCCACCAGCAGCGCTGGGACTACACCGCGTCGCAGCGGGCTGGCCGCGTGGGCCGCACCGAGGTCAAGAACCTGACCCTGTGGTTCGAAAACGACGCCCTGGCGCGTTGGGACGGCGAGTACTTCCCGGAGCAGGACGAGGCGCTGGCCAGCGAAGTACGCCGGGTCTTCGGTCCCAACCTGCCGCGCGAGCGCAACCAGGGCCGCTGACCGAAGGGCGCCGGCGACCTGCTCCATTCCAGCGCGCCGCTTCAGCGTGGGCGCTGTGCCCGGCGCCGTCGGCTCTCCTTGGGATCAGCCTGCAGCGGGCGTAGCAGTTCCAGGCGGTCACCGTCGCGCAGTTCCGCGTCGGCAGTCGTACGTTCACCATGAATCGCGTAACCGTCGCATTGCCGGGTATCGAAGCCGGAGGCGGCCAGCGCATCGGCCACCGTGGCCGGTTCCGGCAAGCTCACCCGTACCCATTCGAACCGCCGCGGCCAGGCGCGGATGACCTCGACCTCGATCGCCATCAGCCTTCGCCGCGATCGGCCACGCGGATGAAGTCGTCGACCATGCGGTCGGCCAGGCCCTGGAAGCCCAGCGTCAACGCCGGCGTCAGCAGCCGGCTCAGCGGCTCGAACTCGAGCGTCAGCGTGACCTTGCAGGCCGACTCGTCGAGGGCATGGAACTCCCAACGCCCGTCCAGGCGCCGAAAGGGGCCGTCGCGCAGGCGCATGTCGATATGGTGCGGCGGCGACAGCGCGTTCTCGGTGACGAACCAGGTGCGCAGCGAACCGAGCCCCAGGTCCAGCCGCGCGACCAGCCGCGACGCATCGGACTCGAGCACTTCGGCCGCGTCACACCAGTCGAAACGGCGCGGATAGGCGGCCACATCGTTGACCAGCGCGAACATCCGCGTCGCGGAATGTTCGACCAGGGCGCTGCGTTGGATCTTCGGCATCGAGGACTCGTGTGTACGGGCATATCAAAGCACCCGCGGTTCGGGGACAATAGGACCGCTATGGGCAAGAAAGCAGGCAAGGATAAGGCAAACGGCGGCGGAACCATCGCGCTGAACAAGCGCGCGCGCCATGAATATCACCTGGAGGACCGGTTCGAGGCCGGTCTGGCGCTGCAGGGCTGGGAGCTCAAGTCGATCCGCGCCGGTCGCGCCAACATCGGCGAGAGCTACGCGATCGTGCGCAAGGGCGAGATCTTCCTGTTCGGCGCGCAGATCATGCCGCTGATCTCCGCCTCCACCCATGTCGTGGCCGAGGCGCAGCGCACGCGCAAGCTGCTGCTGCACCGGAACGAGATCGACCGGCTGATCGGGCACGTCGAACGCGATGGCTACACCCTGGTGCCGACCGCCCTGTACTGGAAGGGCAACAAGGTCAAGGCCGAACTGGCGCTGGCCAAGGGCAAGCAGAAGCACGACAAGCGCGACAGCGAACGCGAACGCGACTGGAACCGCGAAAAGCAGCGGCTGCTGCGTCGCCACAACCGCGACGCCTGAGCACGCCTCATTCGTCCGCCGCGTCGGTCGGCAGCGTGAAGCGGAAGCAGGCGCCCTCCCCCGGCCTTCCTTCGGCCCGCACCTCACCACCATGGCGGTCGACGATGCGTTTGACCGACGCCAAGCCGATGCCGTGCCCGGAGAACTCCTCCTGGCTGTGCAGCCGCTGGAATGGCCGGAACAGCTTGCCGGCGTATTCCTGCGCGAAGCCTGCGCCGTTGTCGCGCACCACGAAGACGGTGCCGTCCTCGGCGTCCCGCTCCGCGTCGATCTCTATTCGCGCCGGATCGGCGCCCACGGTGAATTTCCAGGCATTGCCGATCAGGTTCTCCAGCAGATTGCGCACCAGCGCCGCATCGCCGCGGGCGTGCAGGTCCGGCGCGATCGAGACCTCGACCTTGCGCTCCGGTTCGGACTCGCGCAGCTCGGCCACGATCTCGGCGGCCATCCGCGACAGATCGAGCGACTCGGGCCTGAACTCGCCGCGGCTGAGCCGCGACATCTTCAGCAGCGCATCGATCAACCCGTCCATGCGCGCCGTCGCGGCGCGGATGCGGGCCAGGTAGTCGCGGCCGGCATCGTCGATCGCGTCGCGGTAGCGTTCGGCCAGCATGCGGCCGAATCCGTCGATGGTCCGTAGCGGCGCGCGCAGGTCATGCGAGATGCTGTAGGCGAACGATTCCAGTTCCTGGTTCGCCTGCTTCAGCTCCCGCGTCCGCGCCGCCACCCGCAGCTCGAGCATGCGATTGAGGGCGTGGACCTGCGCCTCGGCGCGCTGGCGCTCGGTCACGTCCTCTACCTGCACCAGGCGGACCACATCGCTGCCCAGGTCGCCCGGCACCGGCGAGTAGGTCAGCTGCACGTGGCGCAGCTCGCCGTCCGGTCGGGCGACCTCGCGCGTGATCCGCACCACGCCTTCGGCGTCGGGCGTTTCGTCGTGCGCGCCGGCGGGATCGATCAGGCGCCGCCCGAACTCGGTGCCGACGATCTCCGACGGCCCGGTGCCGAGAATCCGCGCCAGAGACGGATTCGCCTCCACCACCCGGTCGTGACGATCCAGCAGTGCCTTGCCGATCGCCGAATAGTGCATCGAGGTGCGGAACCGGGATTCGCTGCGCCGGTACGACTCGCTCATGCGCGCCGCCAGGCGCTGGGCGTGCGAGTGCGTGCGCGCCAGGGTCCAGACCACCGCGAACAGCATCAGCGACGCCAGCAATCCGGCGAGCAGCGTCGCCTGCAGCGTCGGCGATCCGAGGCCGCGCGCGGCGGCGGGCGCGGAACGGAAGTCGACGCGCCAGTTGCGCCCGTACAGTTCGCGCTCGATGCTGTGCTTGAGGCGTTGCCTGGACTCGGCCACCTCGGCGTAGCCCGGATCGGTGTACAGCACCGATTCGTCGTCGGCATCGACGATGCGGAACACCAGCGAGCGCGGCAACGGCGCCAGCGCCGACTTGACGAAATCGTCGACATAGAACGGGACGTACACCCAGCCTTGCAGGGCGGCACGGCGGGTCGGGATGTTGGCGGGGAAGCTGCCGGCCCGGTAGACCGGCATGTAGAGCAACAGCCCCGGCCGCAGCGGATCGTCGCGCTGCTGCTGCAGCAGGCGCACGCCCGCGCTCAGGCGTGCGACGCCGCGATCACGCGAAGCGCCCATCGCCACCCGCCGCGCCGGATCGGTGTACATGTCGTAGCCGATCGCGGCCAGGTTTTCGGGGGTTTCCGGCTCCAGGTACACGACCGGGCCGTAGTCCGCACGCGCACCGTGCGGCGTCACCCGGTAGAGCCCGCCTCCGCCCGCGCGCAGCTCCAGCTGCAGGGCCTCGAGTTGCTGCGGGGTCAGCCAGGCGGCATACCCCAGCCCCAGCAGGCCGGACAGGCGCCGCTCCAGACGCAGGCCGTCCACATAGCCCTGCCACTGCCGGGCGCTCGGCCGGTCGACCGATGCGAACAGCGAGGCCCCGCCATGGGCGGTCAGTTCGTAGGCCAGCAGCCGCTGCCGCAGCAGCTCCACCACCTGCTCGGCCTCGGCGACGAAGTCCGCCTCCGCCAGTTGCCGCTCGCGATCGCCGGCGCTCTTCGCGTACAGCGCGACCAGCAGCAGCGCGCCGATCAGCACCAGCACCGCAAGCTGGTAGCCGCGCCGCGACTGCAACGGCTCGCCATTCATCTCCGGCATGGGCGGAACGTCTGCCATGGCGCGAGCATACCGGTTCGACCGCCGCCGGTTGCAGTGAACGCCGGCTGCATCGGCCCCGGCGCGGTGCTTGTTCCGGACCCCTGCGCCCCTATAATGACGGGGTCAGCGTGATTTGACGCTCCCGGGGGTGCACTGGCTTCGACGGGGGTCGCGAAATTACTTGGCGCATGCCGAGGGGGCAGCTTTCCTCGTAAATCCAGCGGCAAACTCATAGTTGCCAACGACGACAACTACGCTCTCGCCGCTTAAGGCGTAGCCCCGAACCCAGTTTGTGTCCGTGCTCGCTGGATGTAGGGTCATCTATCACGGAATCGCCGGGAATGGTTGCCTGTCAGCTCCCGGTCAACACAAAGCAGGCTGGTCCCGGGGTGCGCTTCGCACACCGTGCTGCTCCGGGACGAGATCCAACGGTGAGCTAAGCATGTAGTGCCGGGGATGGAGTGCCTTCGGACGGCGGTTCGATTCCGCCCACCTCCACCATCAGATGGTCCAGCAAGACCGGAAAGGCCGGAATCCCGACACGGGATTCCGGCCTTTTTCTTGTGCGATGGGGCACGATCGGATCGGTCGCAATCCGATGGAGCGACTGCTACGAGGCGACGGGCACCCAGGCCGCGCCTTGTCGCGCGCTGGCCACCGCAGCCTCGATGAAGGCCATGCCGGCGACGCCGTCGTCGATGCCGGGCAGATCGAGGTCGTCCGGCGGCGGTTCGCCAGAGACTTCGGCGGCGATCGCGCGGAACGCCTCGCGGTACAGGTTGGCGAAGGCCTCCAGGTAGCCTTCCGGATGCCCTGCCGGAATCCGCGTGATCCGCTGTGCGGCCTCGCCGACATAGCCGTTGCCGCGGCGCAGGATTTCGCGCGGGCGGTCCGGGTACTTGACGATCAGCTCGTTGGGGTGCTCCTGCTGCCACTCGAGCGACGCCTCGCTGCCGTACACGCGCAGGCTCAGGTTGTTCTCTTCGCCCACCGCGACCTGCGAGGCGTGCAGCACGCCGCGCACGCCGCCTTCCAAGCGCAGCAGCAGATTGCCGTCGTCCTCCAGGCGGCGGCCGGGCACGAAGGTGGTGAGGTCGGCGCACAGTTCGGCGATGCGCAGGCCGGTGACGTAGCGCGCCAGGTTTTCCGCGTGCACGCCGATGTCGCCCATGCAACCGGCCGCGCCGCTGCGCGCCGGGTCGGTGCGCCAGGCCGCCTGCTTGTGGCCGCCGCTTTCGATGTCGCGCGCCAGCCAGCCCTGGGAATACTCCACCACCACCTTGCGCAGGGTGCCGAGCGCACCGTTGCGCACCAGTGCGCGCGCCTGCTTCACCATCGCGTTGCCGGTGTAGTTGTGGGTCAGCGCGAACACCTTGCCGCTGCGCGTGACCGTCTCGCGCAAGGCGCGTGCCTCGGCCAGCGTCAGCGTGACCGGCTTATCGCAGACCACGTTGAAGCCGTGGTCCAGGAACAGCGTCGCGGCCGGGAAATGCTGGTCGTTCGGGGTGACGATCACGACGAAGTCCAGCCGTTCGCCGGACGGACGGGCCGCCTCGGCGACCGCCATGTCGCGATAGCTGCCGTACGCCCGTTCGGCGGCCACGAACAGGTCGGCCGCCGAATCGCGCGAGCGCTGCGGGTCCGACGAGAAGGCGCCGGCGACGAGTTCGGCCTGCCCGTCCATCTGCGCGGCGATCCGGTGCACGGCGCCGATGAACGCGCCACGGCCGCCGCCGACCATGCCGAAGCGCAGCTTGCGCCCGATCATGGCTTCCGCTCGAAAGCGGCATCGAAGGCGGCCGCGCTCGGCGGGAAATCGAGCTGGCGTACATAGGCCGCCGCTTCGGCCGCGCCGTGCCGGCGATCCATGCGCGCGTCCTCCCATTCCACCGACAGCGGGCCACGATAGCCGATGTCGTTCAGTGCGACGATGATGTCCTGGAAGCGGACGTCGCCGCGCCCGACCGAGCGGAAATCCCAGTGGCGGCGTGCGTCGCCGAAATCGGTATGGCCGCCGAACACGCCCACGCTGCCGTCACCGCGCCCCCACCAGACGTCCTTCATGTGGACGTGGAAGATGCGTTCGCTGAAGGTGCGCAGGAAGCGGATGTAGTCCACACCCTGGTAGGCGAAATGCGAGGGGTCGAAGTTGAAGCCGAAGCGCGGGTGATGGTCGACCGCCTCCAGAGCGCGCTGCGCGCTGGCGATGTCGAACGCGATCTCGGTGGGATGCACCTCCAGGGCGAAATTCACGTCGACCGCGTCGAAGGCGTCGAGGATCGGCCGCCAGCGCTGCGCGAAATCGTCGAACCCCTGCTGCAGGTAGGCCTGCGAGGTCGGCGGGAAGGCGTAGACCGCGTGCCAGATCGACGAGCCGGTGAATCCGGTGACCACGGCCGGGAAATCGATCGCCGCCGCGCCCGGCCGCGCATCGAAGAACGCGCGCGCGGCCCTGGCGGTGTCGATCATCCGTGCGGCGGCCCGCTGGCGCACGCCTTCCGGCTCGCCGTCGCCCCAGACCTCCGGTGGCAGGATCGCGCGATGGCGCTCGTCGATCCGGTCGCAGACCGCCTGCCCGACCAGGTGATTGGCGATCGCATGACAGCCCATCCCCTGTGCCTGCAGCAGGCTCCAGCGCTCGCGCGCGTAGTCCGACGAGGCCAGCGCGCGCTGGACATCGAAGTGATCGCCCCAGCACGCGAGTTCCAGGCCGTCATAGCCCATGGCCTTGGCCTGCGTGGCGAGTTCACCGAGCGAGAGGTCGGCCCATTGACCGGTGAACAGCGTGACGGGACGTGGCATGGCGGGACTCCTGTATTCGTGCACCGACGCGTTCATGCACCGACGCGTTCGATGCGATAACCGCCGCGGGCGCTATCGATCCAGTGGATGATGCCGAAGATCAACGCGATCGCGACGGGCAGTACCGCCCAGGTCGGCAACACGTGCGCGGCGCCGTAGGTATCGTTGATCCAGCCCATGACCGGCCCGGCCACCGCGGTCGAGAACGCGCCCGCGGCGCCGATCACCGCCAGCGCCAGCGCGCCGCCGCGCGGGAAGCGCTCGGAGGTCAGGCCCAGCATCGTCGGCCACCAGAACGCGGTGCCCACCGCGAGCAATGCCGCGGCGGCGAACGCCAGCGCCGGCGTATCGGCACGTCCGAACAGCCACAGCCCGAGCGCCGCGATCGGCGCCGTCACGGCGATCAGCGTCACCGGCGAGAGCCGGTGCGCCAGGCCGCCGCCGAACTGCCGCAACGCGTACATGATGCCGTTGATCCACACCAGCAGCAGCACGCCGGCCTGCAGCGTGCTGTGCATGACCTCGTTGAAGATGTTGCTGACCCATTGCCCCGGGCCGAGCTCGGTGGCCGCGGTCAACCACATGCAGGCGAACACCACCAGGAACAGCGGCCGCCTGAGTTCGGCATACATCGCAGCGGTGGAAACGCCCGCCGCCTTGCGCTCGGTCTCGGGGAAACGCTGGGCGAAGAACATCGCCGCGTAGATCGCCGACGGCACCAGCATCAGCAGCATCTTGGCCTGCCAGCCCAGGCCGATCTGGGTGAAGGCGAAGGCGAGCACGCCGCCCACCACGATGCCGCCGGGGAACCAGGCGTGCAGCTTGACCAGCCGCGCGGTCTTGTCGCCCCGGTACAGCGTGGCGATCAGCGGATTGATGCCGGCCTCGACGAAGCCGTTCGCGATACCGATGAGCACGGTGGCCGCGAACAGCGTGGTGAAATCGGTGGCGAACACGGTGAGCAGCACGCCGGCGATATGCCCCACTGCCGCCAGCTTCAGCAGCCGGCCCATGCCCAGCAGGTCGCACAGCGTGCCGCCGAACAGGATCGACAGGCCGAAGCCCCAGAACGCGGCGCCGCTGATCCAGCCCAACTGGGTCTTGTCGAGCCCGAACGCGAGCTCCAGCTCGCCCATGATGTCGCCGCGGATGGCGAAGGACATCGCGGTGGCCAACAGGGCGATGCAACTGGCGACGAACAGGCGCTGCGGGTTCATACGGTTTCTCCGCGGGACAGGGACCAAAGGGTTTACGGCAGCGCTCGCACCTTGATGTTGCGGTAGTGCACTTCGCTGTCCGGATCGTGCGCCTGCAGCGCGAAGGTGCCCGAGGACAGCACCCGGCCGCGCATGTCGGCCGGTCTCTCCGGTTGCGCCGGCTGCGTGTAGTCGACGATCGGCTCGTCGTCGACGAAGGTGCGGATGCGTTGGCCCTCGACGCGGATGCGCAGCGTGAACCACACATCGTCCTTCGCCGGCGCCTGGTAGTTGTCCTCGACTGCGTACAGGCCGCCGGTGCGCTTGGGATCGCTCTGGCTGTTGTTGACCTGCACTTCATAGCCTTTGGCCGGCCAGCCCTCGTCCTGCCAGGCGGTGTGGAAGTAGACGCCGGAGTTGGCGCCGGGCCGCGTCATGACCTCGAGCTGCAACTCGAAGTCGCGGAAATCGTGATTCTCCACCGGACCGACGTAGTACAGATGCGAGCGCGGCCCGCGCACCACGATCGCGCCATCGCGCACGTTGAACGAACCCGGCGCTTCGCTGGCACGCCAGCCGGCCAGCGTCTTGCCGTCGAACAGCGACTGCCAGCCGTCGCGTGCCTGCCCGGCGGCGGGCACGCCCGCGCAACCGGCCAGTGCCAGCAGGCAGGCGCCGAGAAATCCAATGCGCATGAGAAACGTCCTCCAGTCAGACCGGCGCACGGCCGGCAGGGATCGGCACGATGCCGCCGTTGGCATGGGCATCGTGGTCATTGCGACACCGGCCGCGCGATTGCGCGGATCCAGATATTGCGAAACGCCACCGGATCGCCGTGGTCCTGCAATCGCAGCGGCTGCCGCGCGGCATGGGCCTCGTATTCGGGCTGGCCCTGGTAGACGGTCGATCCGCGCAAGGCGACGTCGTGCTGGACCAGCACGCCATTATGAAAGACGGTCATGCGTGCCGGTGCCAGCACGCGGCCATCGGCGGCGAAGCGCGGCGCCAGGAACAGCACGTCATAGCTCTGCCACTCGCCCGGCGGCCGGCTGGCGTTGACCAGCGGCGCATGCTGCTTGTACACCGAGGCCGCCTGGCCGTTGACGTAGGTGGCGTTGCGATACGAGTCCAGCACCTGCAACTCGTAACGCTCCATCAGGAACACGCCGCTGTTGCTGGCGCCCTGCCCATCCCCCGTCGGCTGCGCGAGCGTGCGGAATTCCAGGTGCAGCTGCACGTCGCCGAACGCCTCGCGCGTGCGGATGTCGCCGCTGCCCGGCGTCACCACCAGCGCGCCGTCCATCACCTTCCAGCCGATCGGGCGGCCGTCGTCCATCTTTCTTGTATCGGTATCCTCGCTTGCCTCGGCATGCTCCCAGGCGTCGGTATCGGACCCTGCGAACAGCACCGTGGCGTCGCTGGGGACGCCACCGGCAGGCACGTCGACCTTCGGCGGCACCGGCTGCCACACCTCGGTCGCCGACGGCGGCGGCGCCGCGTCCTCACCGGCACGCGGCGCCGATGCCGATGCCACGGGCATCGCCAGCACACCGGCCGCAACCACGGCTATCAACGAACCGCGACGCGTGATCGGCGGCATCAGCCCACCCCCACGAGTTTGAGCACTTCCGGCGGCGGCCCGTCGAAGCTGGCCGACGGTACGTTGCCGACGTAGCCGAGGTACCGCCGGCCCTGCGGCGAGGTGCAGAACCCGCCGATGGTCAGGTCGCGGTAGCGGGCGAAGAATTCCGCGGCCTGCCTGTACTCGCCGCGCGCCTTGGGCAGATAGCAGATGTCGTCGCAGATCGCGCTGCGCTGGCGCACGCTCGATTCGCCGAAGCTGCGCGAAAAGCGCTGCTCCGCCTCCGCATCCAGCCAGTCGAATCCGGGCAGGATCAGCTCGCGATCGGCAGCCTGTTGCGGATATGGCGCGCTGACCCATTCGTTGATGAACCCGACCACGCCGACCCCGACCGCACCCGGCCCGTTCGCGTCGGCCGGCACGATCAGGTCGCACAGGGCGGTGGCGATGCGCCGCTGCCGTGCGCTCAGCGTCAGCGGCCAGAGCACCCCGGGCCCGTAGACCTTGAGCAGGTCCGGGTCGGTGCCGTAGCCCACGCCCGAAGGCAGCTTGGGCGGCGGCTCGGAACTGCAGCCGGTCAGCTGCATCAGCGGCAGCGCGCTGGCCGCGCTCAACATCCACTTCAGCGAGGTGCGGCGATCCATCAAAGCTCCTTGCGGCGCATGCGCGCCAGGATGTGGTCGGAGGCGCGCCAGGCCAGCGCCATGATCGTCAGTGTCGGGTTCTTGTCGGCATTGGACGCGAAGACTGCGCCATCGGTGACGTAGAGATTGTCCACATCCCAGGTCCGGCACCATCGGTCCGTGACCGAGGTCTTCGGATCGGCGCCCATGATCGCACCGCCCAGTTCGTGGATGATCGAGCCGCCGGGGTCGATGGCCTTGGCGCCGTCGGTCTCGATCTCGCCCTGCACGCGCCCGCCCATCGCCTCGATGATGTCGGCGAAGGTGCGTTGCATGTGCGCGGCCTGGCGGGTCTCGTGCTCGGACCACTGCCAGTGAAAGCGCAGCACCGGGATGCCCCACCTGTCCTTCACCTCGGGGTCGATCTCGCAGTACGAATGTTCGTTCGGAATCATCTCGCCGCGGCCGGCGAAGCCGACGAAGGAGCCGTAGTAGCGGCGCACGTCCTCCTTGAACCGCTGGCCGTAGCTGCCGCCGGTGAGCCATTCGAGCCCGGCGCCGGTGTACAGGCCGGGCATGCGCCGGCCGCCGCCGAACTCGATGTGGTAGCCGCGCGCGAACCCGAGCTTGCCGGCCAGCTGCTCCTTGTAGAGCCACCACGGCGAATACATGTGGCCGCCGTCGGCGCCGTCCTCGTTGTGTAGCGGCAGGTTCTCCAGCAGCGGAACCTGCCCGGTCACGCTGGTACCGACGGTGTCCATCAGGTAATGGCCGACCTTGCCGCTTGAATTGGCCAGGCCGTCGGGGAACGCGCTGGACCTGGAGTTGAGCAGGATCCGCGCCGATTCGCAGGCGCTGGCCGCCAGCACCACCACGCGCGCCGAGGCCGCGAATTCCTGGCCACTGGTCTTGTCGATGAAGTGCACGCCTTCGGCCTTGCCGTTCGCGCCCAGTACCACCTCGCGCACCATGGCATCGCAGACGATGTCCAGCCGGCCGGTCGCCAGTGCCGGCGGCAGGTGCACGGTGGTCGACTGGTAGTTGGCGCCGGTCGAGCAGCCGCGGCCGCAGGGCGTCGCCCAGAAGCAGGCCGCGCGGCGCAGCATCGCCTCGCGCAGGATCCGCTGCGCCTCGGCGTTGCCCGGGTGCAGCCTGGCCGGCAGGTTGTCCGCATCCAGGCGCCGGGTCAGCACCGCGCGGTGGCCGGCGACCACCGGAACCCCCAGGCGCCCGGCGCGCTGCTGGACCAGCAGGTCGCTGACCTTGGGCTTGGGCGGCGGCAACAGGACGCCGGGCGGGGAATCGGGCGTGTTCTCCAGGCCGTCGTTGTCGCCGTACACGCCGATCAACATCTCGACCTTGTCGTAATACGGCGCCACGTCGGCGTAGTCGATCGGCCAGTCGAAGCCCAGGCCGTCGCGGCTGTAGGGCTTGAAGTCGTAGGGGCCGTTGCGCAGCGAGATCCGGCCCCAGTGATTGGTGCGGCCACCGAGCATGCGCGCGCGCCACCAGTCGAATCGGCCGGCGGCGTCCTGGCGCGCATTGACGTAGGGCTCACCGGGCACCTGCCAGCCGCCGTCGACGGTGGCGTCGTAGAAACCGAAACTCTTGTCCGGGGTCGCCGCGCCGCGCAGCGGCGCCTGTTCCGGGGTCTGGAACATCGGCGTTTCAGTGGCCGGCGTGTAGTTGCGCCCGGCCTCGAGCATCAACACCCTGGCGCCCTCCATGCACAACGTATAGGCGGTCTGGCCCCCGGCCGCGCCGGAGCCCACCACGATCACGTCATACGCCTGTTTGATGGCGCCTGCGGTCAGGAAAGGCACGATATGACCTGCGTCACGCTTTCAGGCGGCTGAGATAGCCGAAACTCAACTTCGCGCTTTCCAACGGCGGCCGCTCGAAATTCTCCTGCTCCACGAAGTAGTGACGGATCCGCTGCGGATCCATGGCATCGAACAGCTTCGGCCAGTCCACCCGGCCGTTGCCGACCTCGGTCGTCTGGGTATCGACGCGATCCACGCCCGTCCTGGCGTCCTTGCGCACGTCCTTGATGTGCAGGGACGAAATCCGGTCCGCGTGGCGGGCGAGAAGCCGCAGCGGATCGGCACCGGCGGCCACGGCCCAGCCGATGTCGAGCTGCATCGTCACCAGCTTCGCGTCCGTCAGCCGCAACAGTTCGTCGTACGCCGTCACACCGGCGTACGCGCGGAATTCCATGCCGTGGTTATGGTAGCCGCAGGTGATGCCCGCCCTGCGCGTGAGCTCGCCCATGCGGTTGAGCTGCTCGGCATTCCATTTCCAGTCGTCCGGGGTCATGCCGGCCGCGAGCGCATTACCGTCCTTGAAACGCGAATCCGCCGTCGACGGGTACGAGATCACGATGTACCGGGTGCCGATTGCGCTTGCATAGTCGATGCGCTGCTGCAGATCCTGCTGCGCGTCGGCCATGCTGCAATGCATGCTGGGGGCGGTCAGGCCGTTGTCCCGGAGCATGGCCCGCACTTCGGCGGCGGGCTGCTTCGGCACGCCCGCGAACTCGACTTCTCCGTATCCGATCGCGCTGACCGCCTGCAAGGCGGCCGGCAGGTCCCTTGCGACATCGTCCCGGATCGTCCACAACTGCAGCCCGACCGGCTTGTCCAGGGGTCCGCGGCGCGGTTTCGCGGCGAAGACATCGAGGGACGTCATTGCGACGAGCGCAAGCGAGCCGTGTTGGAGAAAGGCACGTCGAGTCAGCATGGTGTTCCCTCGTTCCCTCAGGAAATGTCCGGGCCGGAACCGGCAAACGATGCTGCATTGCACAACGCTCTCGCGTCGCCAATCGTTCGAGGCTCGCCCGGACCAAGTATTTCGATGTTAGCGACTTTTCGCGCTAGAGTCTCGATCCAATAGGCACGAGAACGCACAGTTATGGCCGACGGCAATGGCTCTTTCGACGCAATCGTGGTCGGTACCGGCATTAGCGGTGGATGGGCCGCGAAAGAGCTGACCGAGAAGGGATTGAAAACCCTGGTGCTGGATCGCGGGCGCATGGTGGCGCATGGCGACTACCCCACGGCGACCAAGAAGCTCTGGGAACTGCCCTATGCCGGCCGCCCCACGCAGGAGGATCTCCGGAAGCAGGCGGTCGCGGCACGCACCGGCTACGCGGTTACGCAAGCCACCAAGCACTGGTTCGTCGACGACATCGATCATCCCTACATCGAGAAGAAGCCTTTCGGCTGGATACGCGGCTATCACGTCGGTGGCCGCTCCCTCATGTGGGGACGGCAGTCGTATCGCTGGAGCCCGATGGACTTCGAGGCGAATGCGAAAGAAGGCATCGGCGTGGACTGGCCCATCCGCTACGGGGATCTCGCGCCCTGGTACGACCACGTGGAGAGTTTCATCGGCGTGAGCGGCCAGGCCGAAGGCTATGAGCAACTGCCGGACGGCAAGTTCCTGCCACCCATGGCGCTCAATTGCGTCGAGCTGCACCTCAAGCAGGCGCTTGCCGACAAACTGGGGCGCGCGCTCACCATCGGCAGGACCGCGAATCTCACCGCGCCGCTCGCGCACAGTCCCCAGCGCACGCCGTGCCAGTACCGCAACCTGTGCAGTCGCGGCTGTCCCTTCGGGGCCTACTTCAGCAGCAACTCCAGCACGCTTCCCGCGGCGGAGAAAACTGGAAACATGACGCTGCGGCCCAATTCGATCGTCTATGAGCTCATCTACGACGGGAGGAAGGACCGGGCCAGCGGCGTGCGCGTGCTCGATGCGGAAACGAACGAGCAACTGGAGTTCCATGCCAAGGTGATCTTCCTGTGCGCGTCCACGTTCGGCTCCACCTTCATCCTGATGAACTCCGTCTCCAGCAGGTTTCCGAACGGCTTCGGGAACGACAGCGGCGAGCTCGGCTGCAACATCATGGATCACCACCTGGGCGTCGGCGCCTCGGCGACCGCCGAAGGCTTCGATGACCGGTACTACAGCGGCCAGCGGCCCAACGGCATCTACATCCCGCGCTTCGTCAACATCGGCAAGGACAAGCGTCAGTACCTGCGCGGCTTCGGCTACCAGGGCGGCGCCTGGCGCTCGGGATGGACCCGGCTGCTCGACGACACCACGCTGGGCGCGGACCTGAAGACGAAGGCCGCAGCGCCCGGGCCGTGGGGCGTGAACCTCGGCGGGTTCGGCGAAATCCTCCCGTATCATGAGAATCACGTCACGCTCGATCACTCGCGCAAGGACAAGCATGGCCTTCCCGTGCTCGCCTTTGATGCCGAGATGCGCGAGAACGAACTGAAGATGCGCCAGGACATGGCCGCCGAGGCCGCGACGATGCTGGAGGCCGCAGGTTTCAAGGATATCCACCCCTACGATGGCGGTGACCAGCTGCTGGGCCTGGGCATCCACGAAATGGGCACCGCGCGCATGGGCCGCGATCCGAAAACGTCCGTGCTCAACGCCTGGAACCAGGTGCATGCCTGTCCGAACGTCTACGTCACCGACGGGTCCTGCATGACGTCCGCGGCCTGCCAGAACCCGTCGCTCACGTACATGGCCTTGACGGCACGCGCCGTCGATCACGCCGTCCAGGAACTGAAGCGGATGAACCTATGAAGACCGTCATGAATCGCCGCGAGGCGATACGCCGCGTTGCCTTGCTCATGGGAGGCGTCGTTTCGGCGCCCGCCATTCTCGGCGTGCTCAATGGCTGCTCGGCCGAACCGGACGCGGACGCGGGTGCAGAATGGAAGCCGGCGTTCCTCACGCCGGAGCAGGCCGCACTGGTGGCGGAAGTCGCGGAGATCATGATTCCCCGCACGGACACGCCGGGAGCAAGGGACGTGGGCATCGCGGCCTTCATCGATACGATGCTGAAGGACGCCTACCCGGAGGACGGGCAGCAGCGCTTCGTCGCGGGACTCGCGGACTTCGAAGCCCACGCGCTGCGTGAACACGGGCACGCCTTTCTCGCGCTGGAACCGGGACAGCGTGCGGCGATGGTGAGAAAGGTGCATGACCCGGCCGCCGAGGCGGAGAGGCAGTCGACTCTTCCCCGCAACGAGCGACGCCGTCCTTTCATCCTCACGATGAAGGAGCTCACGATGCTCGGCTACTTCACCTCGGAACCCGGCGCCACGCAGGTACTGCAGTATCGGCCGGTTCCCGGTGCATATCACGCATGCGTTCCGCTGCAGCAGGCGGGGAACGGCAAGACGTGGGCCACGGAAACGAGCTACCGGTTCTGATTCGCTCGACGGCAGCTGCAGCGCAGCGCCGCAACCTCACATGACAATGGGACTGACGCATGAATCCGCATTCCAGGCTCATCGCGCGATCCGGCTGCTGCATTCTCCTTTTCGCCGCCTTGTCCGCGGGCGGCGCTGCGGCGGACACCGCCGCCGAGGAGGAAGAATGGATCGCGCTGTTCAACGGCCGCGATCTCGACGGCTGGACGCCGAAGATCACGGGGCACGCGCTCGGGGACAACTTCGCTGACACCTTTCGTGTCGAAGACGGACTGCTGAAGGTGCGCTACGACGGGTACGCGTCCTTCGACGGGAAGTTCGGTCACCTCTTCTACAAGGATCCGTTTTCCTACTATCGCCTGGCGGTGGAATACCGCTTCGTGGGCGAGCAGGCACCGCATGGCCCCGGGGATTGGGCCTTGCGCAACAGCGGCGCGATGCTGCATTCACCGCATCCGCGCACGATGGGGCGCGATCAGGACTTTCCCATTTCCATCGAGGCGCAGTTTCTCGGGGGCCTGGGCGACAAGGCGCGCTCGACGATGAACCTGTGCACCCCGGGAACGGAGGTCGTCTATCGGGGTTCGATTTATCCCGAACATTGCCTGGACTCGGCTTCGAAGACATTCGAAGGCGACCAATGGGTGCGCGCCGAGATGCTCGTGCTGGGCAGCGGACAGATCACCCACTTCGTCAACGGCGAGGAAGTGCTCGAGTATGCGTTGCCGCAGTTCGGCGGCGGCGCCGTATCGAATTTCGATCCGGCCGCCAAGCCCGATGGGCAACTGATCGAGGGCGGCTACATCTCGCTGCAGAGCGAATCGCATCCGATCGACTTCCGCAAGGTGGAACTACTCAACCTGGCCGGCTGCATGGACCGCGACGCGAGCAATTACAAGCGCTATTACGTCAAGTCCGTGCCTGAAAGCTGCGTGTACGCGAAAGGCTCCGAGCCGGCAATGTAATACCCGCATTGGTCCAGCAGGCCGGAAGGCCGGAACCCCGACGGGGATTCCGGCCTTTTGCTTGTGCGGTCCGCCGTCGAGCCCGCTCGGTGGCGAACACGCCTTCGATGTTCGTCCTCGATTCGCTTCACGGTATCGCACGGCTGCCCGTATCGTTGATCGCGAAGAACCAGGAGGACGGTCAAGCGACACCGACGGCACCTGCACCACTCCGGTGCGGCAAACGACACCGGCTGGCATCCGGTATAAAGGCCGGCACTCACCAGGGACAGGGCGCATGCGATTCGACGACGTCTACATCACCGCAACTGGCGCCTACTACCCGGGCCCGGCGATCGACAACGAGGCGATCGACCGCTACATCGAGCCGATCAATGCGCTGTCGCCGCGACTCAAGCGGCGCATCCTCGGCGAGAACGGCATCGCGACCCGGCACTATGCCATCGACGAGGACGGCAACAGCACCCACTCCTGCGCCGGGCTGGCGGCCGCCGCGGTGCGGGCCTGCCTGGGCGAAGACCATGCCCCGGCGCTGCGCGCGATCGACCTGCTGGCGGCGGCGACGTCCTCGGGCGACCTGCTGCTGCCCGGCTTCGCCAACATGGTGCAGGCCGAACTCGGCGCCCCGGCGATGGCTACGGCCAGCCACCACGGCGTCTGCGCTTCCGGCGTGATGGCGCTGCAGCACGCCGCGCTGGCGCTGCAACACGGGCAGTACCGCGACGCGCTGGTCGCGACCGCGGAATTCCCGTCGCGGCTGTTCAAGCGCTCGCGCTTCGCCCCGGTCGGCTACAACGCCGATTTCGACGCGCATTTCCTGCGCTGGATGCTCTCGGACGGCGCCGGCGCCTGGCGACTGTCGAATACGCGCCCGACCTCCGGGGTCGCACTCCAGCTGTGCTACCTGCACCTGAAATCCTTCTCCGGCGAGCTGCCCCTGTGCATGCAGGCCGGGCAGTCTGCGGACGGGCGCCACTGGGGCGACTACCCGACCTTCAGCGAAGCCGACGCCGCCGGCGCGATGCTGCTGCGCCAGGACATCCGCCTGCTGCCGCAGCTGTTCGACGTGGCCACGCACGAATACGTGCAACTGGCGCAGAACGGCGCGATCGATCCTTCGGCGGTCGATCATTTCCTTTGCCACTACTCGTCGCAGCGCTTCGCTCCGGTGGTGAAGCAGTGCCTCGAGCTGGCGCAGCTGGAGATCCCGCAATCGCGCTGGTACAGCAACCTGGCCGTTCGCGGCAATCTCGGCTCGGCCTCGATCTTCACCATGCTCGACGACTTCCTGCGCGAGAAGCAGCCGCGGGCCGGCGAGAAGATCCTACTGTTCGTGCCCGAGTCCGGACGCTTCACCGTGGCGTTCGCGCTGCTGGAGGTCGTCGACGTCGCCGCGCCCGCCGGGCGCGCGCTGGCGCTGCCGCAGGCGATCGCGACGCCCGCACCGATTGCGCTGCCGGAGCCGCCGCACAACCCTGATCCGGCCACCCAGTTACCCGAGGTCGCGCGCCTGCTGCGCGAGCTGGCGCTGGTCTGGCACGACTACCGCAGCCGCGTCTGGCGCACCCCGCTGGTGCGCAAGATCCTGGACGGCAGCATCACCAAGAGCGACTACGTCGGCTGGATGGAGCAATGGGTGCCGCAGGTGCGCCAGGGCAGCCTGTGGATGCGCAAGGCAGCCGATCACCTCACGCCGAAGTACGCCGCACTGCACGGCACCGTGCACCACCACGCCGACGACGAGCAGTACGACTACGACGTGCTGTTTCAGGACTACCGCAACGCCGGCGGCCGGGTGGCGTCGCTCGATGCGCTGCAACGCAATCCCGGCGGCGAGGCGCTCAACGCCTACCTGCACGCACGCGCGGCGCAGCCGGACGCGCTGGGCCTGCTCGGCGCGATGTACATCATCGAGGGCACCGGGCAACGCATCGTACCGGCACTGCTGCCGCTACTGCGCCGGCGCCTGGGCTGGCTCGGCAAGAGCTTCACCTTCCTCGCCTATCACGGCGAGAACGACGTCGCGCACCTGGAGCGGTGGCTGCGGACGCTGGAAACGGTGCTGGAGATCGGCGGCCGCGCGGTCGCCGAGGAGATTCTCGAGGACGCGCGCCATGTCGCGGTACTGTATGCGCGGCAGCTGGAAATGATCCGATGACGCGGCAGGGGCCAGGCCGCACCATCCGTAGGCGCGCGCCATGCGCGCGCCTACGGGGTCGAAGGGTCGAAGGAGATCACGCGTGAGCAGGACCGAAGACTGGCTCGACGCCCCGCATGACCCGCGCGATCCGAATCCGTGGCTGGCGCTGTACCTCGACGCCAGCGGCCCGCTGGCCGACGAGGTCAAGCGCGCCTGGCTGGCCGATGCCGCATCGCGCTCGCGCCAGTTCGTGCTGCCGGTGGTCCGGCCGCTGGCGCGGCTGTCGATCGTGCTGATCCAGCTGCTGAAGATCGTGCTGCCGCGCGGCTTCACCTCGTCGAAGTGGCTGCACCGCACCATCGTCTGGGGCATGAAGACGTTCGTGCGGCCGGAAGCGAACTGGCTGATCCTGCGCCACTTCCATCTCGGCTCGCAGATCCTGGCGTTCATCGGCCGCAACGCTCTGCCCGGCCACGAGCTGCCCTCGCACCCGTTGAAACCGGCCGACATCGATGCACTGCGCGACGACGTGTTCCTGCAGCACGACCTCAACCTGTTCAACTTCATCATCCATCTCAACCGCGAACTCGGTGGCCGCCCGATCCAGCCGCCAGCGTCGCTCGATTTCTCGATGATCGAGCCGCCGGACCTGCACATGGCGGACATGCCGGACCGCTGGAGCAACTTCATCGACCTGCAGACGGCGATCGAAGTCTACACCCCGGTCTACCAGTTGTTCCTGACCGACAACGATTTCTGGCGCGCGACCAACTCGCTGCAGCTCGACGAGATCATCGGCATCTATTCGGCGACGCTGCTGCAGCGCCAGGACTACCTGGTGTTCCTCAACAACAAGCACCCGCTGGTGCCGCTGACCACACTGCGGGCAGGCTTTCGTCTGGTGTTGCATGGACTCTCCACCGAGATGCTGCATGCCTTGCTCAGCCGCGCGAAGGAGGAGCATACGAAGCCGATTGCGGAGTCGGGCTGACCCACGGCTAGAGGTGGCCCGGGGCGCCACTCACTCCGAAATCCACAGACTAAGAGCGCCTTCGGTCTGCCTCGCGAGCGTGAGCCGCGCCGCGGGGACTGCTCCGCCCTTCGGTCCGGCCATCCATGGCCGGACTCAGGGCCGCTGCACCGTGCCGCTACGTGGCCCGGTCCGGGCGCCGCTCGTTCCGAAGCCGCTGACCTTCCCCGGAACCAATCATCGCAACGGGATTGGCTGGTCGCGACGGCTGCCCGACGTGGCTATTTACTGGATGCCGCCCGCGGCGACGGGGCTGCCTCGTCGCCACGGAAGGCTCTGCCTAGCGCGGATAGCAGACCCCGGCGGGCATGCTCCGGTCCGGGCGCCACTCGCTCCGAAGCCCACGAACCTGAGCTTTCCGCGATCAAGGGCCTTCAACCGGAGATCGAACCACGAAAAAGGGGCCGCTTGCGCGGCCCCTCCGTCATCGCGTGCCCGAACGGATCAGGCCTGGATCGGCACCAGGGTGATCTCGACGCGGCGGTTCTGCGCACGGCCGGCCTCGGTATTGTTGTCGGCGATCGGGCGGCTCTTGCCGGCGCCCACGGTGATGATGCGCTGCTGCGGGATGCCCTTCGAGCCCAGATAGTTGGCCACTGCCTGGGCGCGGCGCTCCGACAGCTGCTGGTTGTAGCTGTCGCTGCCGACGCTGTCGGTATGTCCGGCCACCTCGATGATGGTCTGGTTGTACTGGTTCAGCGTGTTGGCGACGTTGTCCAGCACCGGATAGAACTGCGACTGAATGTTGGACTGGTCGAAGCCGAAGGTCACATTGCCCGGCATGTTGAGGGTGATGTTGTCGCCCTGGCGGACGACGTCGACGCCAGTGCCGGCCATCTGCCGCCGCAAGTCGGCTTCCTGTCGGTCCTGGTAGGCACCGACGGCGCCTCCGGCGAGCGCTCCGGCGCCGGCACCGACCATCGCACGCTGGCGACGCTCGGTGGCATCGCCACCGCTGAGCAATCCGGCCACCGCACCGATGCCGGCCCCGACCAGCGCGCCGGTCCGGGTACGGTTGGGATCGTTGGGGTCACTGGTCTGGCCGGTATAGCTGGCGCAACCGCTCATCAGCAGCGCAGCAGCGATTGCGGCGGCGAGACCGGGATTGGCGAACTTGCGCATGATGGCTCTCCTTGGATGACGCCGGACGATCCGGCTGGGTAATCAGGTCACTATGCTAACGATGCCGGGGTCTTGGAAGGGTGACGGGAGTCTGCACCTGAGCTTCGCCGGATAGTCCCCATTCAGCTGGTAACTCCCGGGAGCGTCCGCGCATCTCCGGGCATCGCTCAAGCAGCGCCATCCAGCAGCCCCTCGGCCGCAGTCGCGTCGAGCGCGGCGCTCCAGTCGCCCATCAGCGCCAGGTACAGCAGTTTCTCGAACTCCGGGCCGAAACGACGGATCACCGCGTCCGGATCCGGAATCAGCCGCGCATCGGCGATCAGCCCGAAATGCACCCGGCCGTTGTAGCTGAGGATCGAGATGCCGATGCCGATGGAGCCGGTCTGGGGCACCCAGAACATCATCTCGCGCAGGGTGCAGCCGGCCAGGTACAGCGGCTGCTGCGGGCCGGGCACATTCGTCGCGACGGCGGTGGCCTTGCGGCTGAGTAGCGCCAGCGCAACCTCCTGTACTGCCTGAGGTGTCATCCCCAAGGCCGCGAGCAACCCATACGCAACAATGGCTTGCTTGGAACTCTTCAACTGATTCATGCAACTTGCCACCCGCTCCAGCCGCCGCACCGGGTTGGGCTCGCCGACCGGCAGATCGAGGAAGACCAGCCCGAAGTGGTTGCCGAGCTTCTTCGCATGCTCCAGCGGACGCAGGTTGATGGGCACGGTGGCGCGCAGGGTGATGCCGTCGACCGGCTCGCCGCGCTCGCGCATGTAGTCACGCAGCGCGCCGGCGGCCGCGGCCATCAGCACGTCGTTGACGGTGCAGTCGCAGGCACGGCCGACCGCCTTCACCTCCTCCAGGTCCAGTGGCTCGGCCCAGGCCACGCGCTTGCTCGCGCCCAGCGGCCCGCGCAGCAGTGAGGGTGGATCGTCGGGCAGCGCCAGAGCGACCAGCAGCTCGCGCGCGATCTCGCCGCCCTCCTTCGCCAGCATCGCGGCGAGGCTGGGATCGCGGTACATCTCCATGCCCTTCTCGATCACCCTGCCGCCGAGCTTGCGGTAGCGCGCCACCGCGCCGACGCGGCGCGCGACCTCGGCACCGTCCTGCTTGAGCCAGTCACGCGCCAGGTCGCGACCGGCATCGGGATCGCGCACCGTGTCGGTGAGCGACAGCAACACCTGCACCAGCGCCATGCCATCGGCATAGCAGTGATGCACGCGCGCGACCAGCGCCGAGCCGCCGCGGTAGCGTTCGACCAGGTGGAATTGCCAGAGCGGCCGATCCTTGTCGAGCGGCGACGATCCCAGCCGGCTGACGAAGCGCTCGAGCGCGCGCTTGTCGCCGCGCCCGGGCAATGCCGCCGGCTGCACGTGCCGGTCGATGTCGAAGCCGGCATCATCCTGCCAGGCGGCGCCGGTGGGCCCGTCCACCGGCTTCTGCCGGAAGCGCGTGTAGGCGAGGAAACGCTGCTCCACCAGGTCCCGCAACCGCTCCAGCGACATCGGCTCGGCGAACATCAGCACGCCGGTGATCATCATTGGATTGGTCGGCTTCTCCATCCGCAGCCAGGCGGTGTCGACCCGCGACATCGGTTCGCTGCGCGGGCGCCTGCGCGGTTGCTGGGCGGTCATCCGCTCCTCCCTCGGACTGGCGGCGAGTGAAGCACGCGGCCGCGAAGAGCGTCAATCGACGCCACGGCCGTGGACATCGCCGCATCCGGGCGCGCCGGCGCGAGCGTGGTCAATCCTCGACGAAACGCACGCGGCGGGTGATCGAGCACACCGGCTCGTAACCGATCGTGCCGGCCGCCTCGGCCACCGTTTCAACCGGCAGGCCCGGGCCCCAGAGCACGACCGGATCGCCCGCACGCGCATCGGGCTGGCCGCGCAGGTCGAGCGTCATCAGATCCATCGATACCCGGCCCACGGTCCGTGCCGGACGGCCGTTGACCAGGACCGGGGTTCCCGACGGCACGTGGCGCGGATAGCCGTCTCCGTAGCCGACCGCCGCCACGCCGACCGGCATGTCCTCCGGGCACTCCCAACTGGCACCGTAGCCGATGCGTTCGCCGCGGGCGATGCGATTGACCGCGATCAACCGCGCCGACAGGGTCATCGCCGGCCGCAGCCCGAACTCGCTGCCCGGGCGGCCGGCCACCACCGAGATGCCGTACAGCGCCCCGCCCGGCCGCACCCAGTCGCCGTGCGCTTCCGGCCATCCGAGCACGCCGGCGGAATTGGCCAGCGAACGTGGCCCGGGCAGTCCTGCGGTCGCCTCGGCGAAAACGCGCAGCTGCGCCCGGGTCTGCACGCCGCGCGCGCCACCGTCGGCAAATTCGTCGGAGCTGGCGAAGTGGCTCATCAGCACGATGTCCTCGGCCACGTTGGGCAATTCGCACAGGCGCGCATGCGCCGCGCGCACCGATTCCGGTGCGAAGCCGAGCCGGTGCATGCCGGTGTCGACCTTGAGCCAGCAGCGGATCGGCGGGCCGGGCTCCGCCTGCGCGAGCATCTCGATCTGGTCGACGTGGTGGATCACCGCCTCGGCCCGCAGCCACCGCAGTCGCGCCAGATCCTCCGGCGCATCGAATCCGGACAGCAGCAGCACCGGCTGCGACAGGCCGAGCGCCCGGATCCGCTCGACGTCGGACAGGGCGGCCACGCCGAACGCGTCGGCATCACGCAACGTGCGCGCCACCCGCTCCAGCCCATGGCCGTAGCCGTCGGCCTTGACCACCGCCATCACCCGGCTGTGCGGCGCACGTTGTCGGATCACGCCGAGGTTGTGGCGCAACGCGTCGAGGTGGAGGGTGGCGGTCGTGGCTCGGGCCATGCGCGGGATTGTAGGGGGCGGAAGACCGGACCGTGGCGTTCCTGCGACGCTGCGGCGGTGGTCGTGGGAAAGCCTTCTTGGCCGCGGATCACTCGAAGCTGCCGACCGAGTCGTGCGCCAGGTTGTCGAAGCGGGTGTACTCGCCGAAGAACTTGAGCTTGAACGAGCCGGTCGGGCCGTTACGCTGCTTGCCGATGATGATCTCGGCCAGTCCCTTGTCGGGCGAGTTCTCCTTGTTGTAGTACTCGTCGCGGTAGATGAAGACGATCACGTCGGCGTCCTGCTCGATGGCGCCGGACTCGCGCAGGTCGGACATCAGCGGGCGCTTGTCGGTGCGCGACTCCAGCGAGCGGTTGAGCTGCGACAGCGCGACCACCGGCACGTTGAGTTCCTTGGCCAGTCCCTTGAGCCCGCGCGAGATCTCGGAGATCTCGGTGGCGCGGTTCTCGCTGTTGCCGGGCACCGCCATCAGCTGCAGGTAGTCGACCACGATCAGGCCGAGATCGTGCTCGCGCTTGAGCCGGCGCGCCTTGGCGCGCAGTATCTCCGGCGACAGCGCCGGCGTGTCGTCGATGAAGATGCGGGTGTCCTTGAGCAACCGGATCGCGCTGGTCACACGGCTCCAGTCCTCGTCCTCGAGCTGGCCGGTGCGCAAGCGGGTGGCGTTGATGCGGCCGACCGAGGAGATCAGGCGCAGCGCCAGCTGGCTGGCCGACATTTCCATCGAGAATATCGCCACCGCCTTCTTGGTCTTGAGCGCGGCGTATTCGGCGATGTTGACCGCGAACGCGGTCTTGCCCATCGACGGACGCGCGGCCAGGATCAGCAGATCGCTCGGCTGCAGGCCGGCGGTCATCTGGTCGAACTCCTCGTAGCCGGTCGGCAGCCCGGTGATGCCGCCGCCGTTGGCATAGCGCGTCTGCAGGACGTCGAATGCCTCGGCCATCGCCCTGTTGACCGGGGTGAAGTCACTGCGCCCGCGCGCCCCGGCCTCGGCGATGGCGAACACCGCCTGCTCGGCGCTGGCGAGCAGCTCCTGGCTATCGCGGCCCTCGGGCTGGAACCCGTCGTTGACGATGTCGGTGCCGACGTCGATCAGCTGCCGCAGCACCGCCTTGTCGCGCACGATCTCGGCATAGGCCTTGATGTTGGCCGCCGAGGCCGTGGTGCTGGCCAGTTCGACCAGGTAGGCGCCGCCGGCGACCTCCCCGGCGAAGCCTTGCGACTCGAACCACTCGCCCAGGGTCACCGCATCGTAGGGCTTGTTCTTTTCCGCCAGTTCGCGGATCGCGCGGTAGATCAGCTGATGGTCGCGACGGTAGAAATCGTTGTCGACCAGCATGTCCGCGATGCGGTCGTAGGCGTCGGGCGACAGCATCAGCCCGCCGAGCACCGCCTGTTCGGCCTCCACCGACTGCGGCGGCACGCGCAATTGCTCGATACGGCTGTCGCTACCGCGCTGTTCGGGGCCGAAGCGGGGACGTGCGGACATGACGGGCTGCGGCTCCTGGCTTGCGTAGGCGCCGAACGCGATCAGCGTCCGGTTCGATTGTCGGATGGGGTCGGCCATCGTACGCGCGCTCGCACCGCGGAGGTTGCAGACAAGTCTTGGGAAATGCTGTGCATAACTTTCCCCGCAACCGGTCGCATACGCTGCGACGCAACATCGACGCCAACGAAAAGAGGCGCCTCGCGGCGCCCCTTCTCGGATCGATCGCCGGGATTGACCCGGGATCGATGGTCTGGAAGGTCAGACGACCACGGCTTCCGGCTCGATCGCGACCTTGACCGTGGTCTCGACGTCGGCGTACAGATGCACGACGACCTCGTACTCGCCGACGTGGCGGAACGGGCCCTCGCCCATCACCACTTCCGACTTGCCGACCTCGACGCCGGTCTGCGCCGTCAGCGCCTCGGCGATGTCGCGCGGACCGACCGAGCCGTACAGCTTGCCCTCGCTCGAGGCGTTGACCTTGACCGCGATGCTGGCGCCTTCCAGCTTGGCCAGGCGGCCGCTGGCCTCGTCATGGGCGACCTTGGCCTTGGCTTCGTACTCGGCGCGCTTGGCCTCGAACTCGGCCAGGTTGGCGTCGGTCGCCCGCACCGCCTTGCCCTGCGGCACGAGGTAGTTGCGGCCGTAGCCCGGCTTCACGGTGACCTTGTCGCCAAGATTGCCGAGATTGGTGACCTTCTGCAGCAGGATCAGTTCCATGGGTGTGCTCCTTGTTCGTTAGCGGCGCGCCCAGGCGCCGCAACTTTCAGCTGTCCGAACGGACGGGGGAAAGCGAGAAACGAGTGAAGAGGAGTGAGAAACGAGTGAAAGCGCTCTTCTCTCATTTCTCACTCCTGCGGCGGCATTGCCGCCGCCCACTCGTTTCTGCCCTTTAGACGTTGTGGTTGTCGGTATACGGGATCAGGGCCAGGAAGCGCGCGCGCTTGACCGCGGTGGCCAGCTGGCGCTGGTAGCGCGACTTGGTGCCGGTGATCCGGCTGGGAACGATCTTGCCGTTCTCGGTCAGGTTCTGGCGCAGGGTGTTGAGATCCTTGTAGTCGATCTCCTTGACGCCCTCGGCGGTGAACTTGCAGAACTTGCGGCGACGGAAAAACTTGGACATGGGGGCGATCCTCAGGCGGCTTCGGCGGTGTCGTCGGCCTTCTCGGCCTGGTCGGGCTTGTCTTTGTCGCTGCCGGCCTCGTCGTCGTCGCGGCGGCGGCGTTCGCCGCGCTCCCCGCGCTCGCCACGCTCCGGCTTGTCGCTCTTCTCGTCCTTGTTCTTCATGATCAGCGACTGCTCGGTGATCGGCTCGTCGCGACGGATCACCAGGTGGCGCAGGATGGCGTCGTTGAAGCGGAAGGTGCCGACGAGCTCATCGAGCACGGCCTGGCTGGCCTCGATGTTGAGCATCACGTAGTGGGCCTTGACCAGGTTGTTGATCGGATAGGCGAGCTGGCGGCGGCCCCAGTCTTCGAGGCGGTGGATCTTGCCGTTGCCGCCTTCGACCAGCGCGGTATAGCGCTCGATCATCGCCGACACCTGCTCGCTCTGGTCCGGATGGACCACGAACACGATTTCGTAATGACGCATTTGGTTTTCCTTTCGGTTATCGATCGCCGGGCATCGCCCGGCCGGATCGGACAGCTCCCCGACGACCGGAACCGGGCGCGGTGGAGCAAGGGCTCGCTACGGCGCACCGCAGCGAGCCGCATATTATGGCGGATCAATGACTTGCGGGCAAGCGGCCGGGCGGCCGGCGGGCCGTCTCTCAGGCAGCGCGGTCGGCGGCGGTGGTGAAGCTCTCGCCGCAGCCGCACTCGGCGGCCATGTTCGGATTGCGGAACTGGAACTGTTGGTTCAGGCCCTGGCGGGCGAAATCGATCTCGGTGCCGTCGACCAGGGGCAGGCTGTCGGCGTCGACGTAGATACGCACGCCGTCCTGTTCGTTGACCCGGTCGCCGGGGCGTTCCTCGTGCGCCAGGTCGACCACGTAGCCCCAGCCGGAGCAGCCGGTGCGCTCGACGCCGAAGCGCAGGCCCAGGGCCTGGGGCGAGGCGGCGAGGAAGCTCTTCACGCGTTCCAGTGCAGCGGGGGCGAGATGGATGGCCATGTGTCGATTCTACTCCGTCGAGTGCCGGCGCACGGTCACGGCGCGTGAACGCTGTGTACCGCAGTCAGTCAGCCGTGACTTCGGTAGACTGCACGGCTCACAGATCTGTTCATCGAACCCGGAATTCAAGGCATGACGACGGTCAGCGTGGCACAGGCGCTCGCGGGCAAGATCCCCGAGGGCGGCGAGGTAACGGTCCGCGGCTGGGTCCGCACCCGGCGCGACTCCAAGGCGGGGCTGAGCTTCGTCAACGTCAGCGACGGCTCCTGCTTCGCGCCGATCCAGATCGTCGCGCCGGAAACGCTGCCCAATTACGAGTCCGAGATCCGGCGCCTGACCGCCGGCTGCGCGGTGATCGCCCGCGGCACCCTGGTGCGCTCGCAAGGCAAGGGCCAGAGCTTCGAGATCCAGGCCGAGGCGGTCGAGGTGGTGGGCTGGGTCGACGATCCCGAGACCTACCCGATCCAGCCCAAGGCGCATTCGCTGGAGTTCCTGCGCGAGGTCGCGCACCTGCGCCCGCGCACCAACCTGTTCGGCGCGGTCACCCGCATCCGCCATTGCCTGGCGCAGGCGGTGCACCGCTATTTCCACACGCAGGGCTACTACTGGATCGGCACCCCGATCATCACCACCTCCGACGCCGAGGGCGCCGGCCAGATGTTCCGCGTCTCGACGCTGGACCTGGCCAACCTGCCGCGCGGCGAGGACGGCGCGGTCGACTTCTCCCGCGACTTCTTCGGCCGCGAGGCCTTCCTCACGGTGTCCGGCCAGCTCAACGTCGAGGGCTACTGCCTGGCGCTGAGCAAGGTCTACACCTTCGGCCCGACCTTCCGCGCCGAGAACAGCAACACCACCCGCCACCTGGCCGAGTTCTGGATGGTGGAGCCGGAGATCGCCTTCGCCGACCTGGCCGAGAACGCGCGCGTCGCCGAGGACTTCCTCAAGTACCTGTTCCGCGCGGTGCTCGACGAGCGCGGCGACGACATGGCGTTCATCGCCGAGCGCGTGCAGAAGGATGCGATCACCCGGCTGGAGGCGTTCGTCAACGCGCCGTTCGAGCGCATCGACTACGGCGACGCGGTCGATCTGCTGCGCAGGTCCGGGCACAAGTTCGAGTTCCCGGTCGAATGGGGCCTGGACCTGCAGACCGAGCACGAGCGCTGGCTGACTGAGCAGCACGTCGGCCGCCCGGTGGTGGTCACCGACTACCCCGAGCACATCAAGGCCTTCTACATGCGCCTGAACGACGACGGCCGCACCGTCGCCGCGATGGACGTGCTGGCGCCGGGCATCGGCGAGATCATCGGCGGCGCCCAGCGCGAGGAGAGGCTGGAGGTGCTCGATACGCGCATGGCGCAATTCGGGCTCGATCCCGAGCACTACGGCTGGTACCGCGACTTCCGCCGCTACGGTACGGTGCCGCACGCCGGCTTCGGGCTCGGCTTCGAGCGCCTGGTGGTGTACGTGTGCGGGCTGTCCAATATTCGCGACGCCATTCCGTATCCGCGGGCGCCGGGCCATGCGGAATTCTAGAGGCGAGAAACGAGTGAACAGGAGTGAGAAACGAGAGAAGAGCGAAGGCCGCCGGCGGCGGCCGCGCGACTCGCGACTCAATGCTTCTCACTCGTTTCTCACTCCTCTCCACTCACTCCTCGCTTTCCCATGACGCTCTTCCTCGCCCTGTGCTTCGTCGGCATCGCCATCGGCGGCGCCTGCGCCTTCGTGATCTTCTGGCCGCTGTCGCTGGTGCACCTGCGCGAGCGCGATCCGCAGCTGCGCGCGCGGCTGGGCGAAGGAGCATTTCTCAAACCCTCCGCCCTGGGCTGGCTGCTCTCCGGCGGCTATCGCGAATCGCACGACCGTCAGTTCACCGGGCTGGCGACGCCGGCGCGGATCGCGCTGATGACGGTGCTGACAGGGCTCGGCATGGCCGCGCTGCTGTGGCTGTGGTCGCTGGCATGAACGGGACCCGCGACCCGGCATCGCCCATGGCCTACGAGGAATGGTGGCTGGCCACGCTCGGCCGCACCGTGATCTGGGCGCGCCTGCGCGTATGCGCCGGCGGCACCGCCGAGGTGTTCGACAGCGACGGCAACACCCTCGCCTACGACACCGAGGACAGCGCCCGCGCCGCCCTGCTCGATGCCGAGTTCGTCGGCTTCGATGGACTCGACGAGGACGACGCACTGGCACGCGGATTCTCGCTGGACGAACTGCCGCCGCCGCACGCGGATTCCGACGAGGCGCTGCGTGCACAGATGGTGCGCAAGCTCGGCGGCCACGCCTGAGGCATGTACACGCCGCGCGCCTTCGCCGAAACCGACCTCACGCGGCTGGACTGGCTGGTTGCCGAGCATCCCTTCGTCACCCTGGTCACCAGCGATGCGCAGGGCGCGCCGTTCGCCTCGCAGCTGCCGGTGCTGTATCGGCGCAACGGCGACGACATCCTGATCGAGGGACATTGGGCCCGGCCCAACCCGCAGGCCGGCCATGGCGCGCACGCGCTGTTGATCGTGCACGGGCCGCATGCGTACGTATCCGCGGGCTGGTATCCGGACAAGGAGCCCGCGGCGCGGGTGCCGACCTGGAACTACGCGACCGCCCATCTTTACGGCAACCTTGAGCGCTACGACGACGGCGATGCGCTGGCCGACTTGGTCCTGCGCCTCAGCGACCACCACGAGGCGCGGACCGGCGGCGACTGGCGCTTCGATCCGAAGGAACCGCGCTTTCGCAGCCAGCTGCGCGGCATCGTCGGTTTCCGCTTCATTCCCGAGCGGGTCGAACTGAAGTTCAAGCTCAGCCAGAATCATCCTGCGGAGAACCGCAACGCCGTCGCGGCGGCGCTCGAGGCGCGCGACGAGCACGGTGCGCAGCAGGTCGCCGCGCTGATGCGCGCCAACGCATCCTGACCCACCCCCTACGGAGCCGGCCCATGGATCTCGACCTCAGCGGCAAGCACGCCCTCGTCTGCGGCGCCTCCGAAGGCATCGGCCGCGCCGCCGCGCACGAGCTCGCCCTGCTCGGCGCCGACGTCACCGTGCTGTCCAGGCGCGCCGAGGCGCTGCAGGCGGTAGCCGCCGCCCTGCCCCGCAAGGATGCCCAGCGCCACGACTGGATCGCGGCGGACGTGTCGCAGACGCAGGCGCTGCGGGAACGGGCCGAGGCGCTCGCCGTCGAACGGCCGGTACAGATCCTGATCAACAACAGCGGCGGTCCGGCCGGCGGCCCGGCGCATGCCGCCGATGCCGAGGCCTACCTCGATGCCTTCCGCCGCCACCTGGTCGCCAACCAGACCCTGGTGCAGGCGCTGCTGCCGGGCATGCGCGCGGCGCGCTGGGGCCGCATCGTCAACGTGATCTCGACCTCGGTGCGCGAACCGATCCCCGGACTCGGCGTGTCCAACACCGTGCGCGGCGCGGTGGCGAGCTGGGCCAAGACCCTGTCGCGCGAACTGGCGGACGAGGGCATCACCGTCAACAACGTGCTGCCCGGCTTCACCGAGACCGGCCGCATCGAGCAGATCGTGCGCGACCGCGCCGGCAAGGAGGGCCGCGACGAGGAAGCCGTGCGCGCGGCGATGCGCACCACTGTGCCCGCCGGGCGCTTCGCCCGCCCCGAGGAAACCGGCGGCGTGATCGCCTTCCTCTGCTCGCCCGCGGCCGCCTACGTCAACGGCGTCAGCCTGGCGGTCGACGGCGGGCGGATGCAGTCGATTTGAAGGGCCGGGAATAGGGAATCGGGAATGGGGAATCGAAAAGGCAACAGCTCGCAGCGAATGTGGCGGAATGACTTGCGCCATCGGGCATTGAAAAGCATTACGAGCACCTGCCAGAGCACTCGCCGTCCCGGCTTTCCATTCCCGATTCCCCATTCCCCATTCCCGGCTCTCCATGCCTGAAGGCCCTGAAATCCGCCGCACCGCCGACCGCCTCGCCGAGGCGGTGGCGGGACGCGCGCTGGCCTCGGCCTGGTTCGTGTTTCCGGCGCTCAAGCGGCACGAGCGCACGCTGCGCGGCCGCACGATCGAGGCGATCAGCGCGCGCGGCAAGGCGCTGCTGGTCCGTTTCGACCATGGCTGGACGCTGTACTCGCACAACCAGCTGTACGGCGTGTGGCGCGTGGTCGCGGCCGGGGAGCGCCCGGACACCGCTCGCTCGCTGCGGGTGGCGCTGGAGACGGCGGAACGCGCGATCCTGCTGTACTCGGCATCCGACGTGGCGATGTGGCGGACCGATGCGCTCACAGAGCATCCGTTCCTGACCCGGCTCGGCCCGGACGTGCTCGACCCGAAGCTCGATGCAGACGCGGTGGAAAGCCGCCTGCAGGACCGGCGCTTCGCCGGCCGCCGGCTGGCGGCGCTGCTGCTCGATCAGCGGTTCCTGGCCGGCATGGGCAATTATTTGCGCTCGGAAGTGCTGTTCGAGGCCGGTATCGATGCCGCGCGCAGGCCGGCCGACCTCGATGTCGGCGAACGGCGACGACTGGCGCGTGCACTGCTGGCGGTGCCGGCGCGCAGCTACCGCGCACGCGGCATCGAAGCGGCCGCGGGCATGCGCGCCGACTACCTGACCGATACGCCCGATGCGTTCCGCTTCCACGTGTTCGACCGTGAAGGGCTTCCGTGCGAGCACTGCGGCACGCCCATCCGCCGCAGTGAGTCCGGCGGGCGGCGGCTGTACTTCTGCCCGCGTTGCCAGCGGTAGGAGCGCGCCATGCGCGCGATGCCGCGGGCGTTTGGCCGCCCGCAAATTCAGGTGACCGGCGCACCTGCCGGCCCGGAATCGCGGCATCCGCCGGATCCTGCGGTGCCCACGGCATCGCGCGCATGGCGCGCTCCTACGAAGGTAGGCGTCCGGTCTGAATCATCGGGCCGAGCCGTGCGCCGTGCCGGCGCGCGGTCGGGCCGAGATCCGGGTCTCGGCCACGGTAAGATGGCGCGATGCGGCAGTTCGGACACTTCATCGATGGTCAGATGCACGGGACCGGCGGCGATCGCTGGCTGCCGGTGCACGATCCCGCGCTCGGCCGGGTCTATGCCGAAGTCGCCGACGGCGACGCCGCCGACGTCGATGCCGCCGTCACTGCCGCCGCCGGAGCGTTCCCCGACTGGGCGGCGCAGCCCAACGACCGGCGTGCGCGCTGGCTGGAACGCCTGGCCGACGCGCTCGAGGCCCGCACCGACGACTTCGCCCATGCCGAGGCGCGCGATGGCGGCAAGCCGTTCGCGCTCGCACGCGATGTCGAGATTCCGCGCGCGGTCGCCAACCTGCGCTTCTTCGCCCACGCCGCCACCCAGTTCTCCAGCGAATCGCACCATGGCCAGGCCGGGCTCAACTACACCCTGCGCACGCCGCTGGGCGTGGTCGGCACGATTTCGCCCTGGAACCTGCCGCTGTACCTGTTCACCTGGAAGATCGCGCCGGCGCTGGCCGCCGGCAACACCGTGGTGGCCAAACCATCCGAAGTCACCCCGGCGACCGCCACGCTGCTGGGCGAATTGGCGGCCGAGATCGGCTTTCCCGCCGGCGCGCTCAACATCGTGCACGGCCGCGGGGCGGAGGTCGGTGAGGCCATCGTCGCCCATCCTGGCATCCGCGCGATCTCGTTCACCGGCAGCACCGCGGTCGGCCGCCGCATCGCCGGCATTGCCGGGCCGCTGCTGAAGAAACTCTCGCTCGAGCTTGGCGGCAAGAATCCGACCCTGGTGTTCGCCGACAGCGACTGGCAGGCGCACCTGGACACGCTGGTCCGCTCGGCGTTCCAGAACTCCGGACAGATCTGCCTGTGCGGCTCGCGGATATTGGTCGAGCGGCGCATCTACAACGCCTTCCGCGAAGCCTTCGTCGAGGCGGCGCTGGCGCTGCGCATCGGCGATCCGATGGATTCGGATGCGCGGCTCGGCCCGCTGGTGTCGCAGGCGCACTTCGACAAGGTGCTGGCGGCGATCGCGCGCGCGCGCGACGAAGGCGCCACCGTGCTGTGCGGCGGCGAGGCGCTGCAGCGGCCCGGATGGTTCGTGGCGCCCACCGTACTCGAGGGCCTCGGACCCGACTGCGCCACCAATCGCGAGGAGATCTTCGGCCCGGTCGCCACCCTGCAGCCGTTCGACGACGACGCCCAGGCATTGGCGCTGGCGAACGCCGGCGACTACGGCCTGGCGGCCTCGCTCTGGACCCGCGATCTCGACCGCGCACACCGCCTCGCCGCCGCGCTGCGCGCCGGCATCGTCTGGATCAACACCTGGCTGATGCGCGACCTGCGCACGCCGTTCGGTGGCATGGGCCAGTCCGGCATGGGCCGCGAAGGCGGCCTGGAAGCGATGCGCTTCTTCACCGAGCCGAAGAACGTCGGCATTCAACTTTCCTCATGACCCACCTGAACCGATGACCGAACTCGACGATCTCCTGCACCGCAACCACGAATGGGCCGAGCGCGTCCGTCGCGAGGATCCCGGCTTCTTCGACCGCCTGTCGCAGCAGCAGGCACCGAAATACCTGTGGATCGGCTGCTCCGACTCGCGGGTGCCGGCCAACCAGATCCTCGGCCTGGATCCGGGCGAGGTCTTCGTGCACCGCAACGTCGCCAACCTGGTGGTGCACACCGACCTCAACGCGCTCAGCGCGATCCAGTTCGCGGTCGACCTGCTGAAGGTCGAGCACATCCTGGTGGTCGGCCACTACGGCTGCAGCGGCGTGCATGCCAGCCTCACCGGCACCCGCGTCGGCATCGCCGACAACTGGCTGCGCCACGTCGGCGATGTCGCCCAGAAGCACGCCGGGCTGCTGGCGAAGGTGCCGACCGAGGAACTGCGGCACGCGCGGCTGTGCGAGCTCAACGTGGTCGAGCAGGTCGTCAATGTCTGCCGCAGCACGGTGGTCCGGGACGCCTGGACGCGTGGCCAGGCCGTCGACGTGCACGGCTGGGTCTACAGCCTCGCCGACGGCCGGGTGCGGCCCCTGGCGATCGACATTTCCGGCCCCGACGAGATCGAAACGGCCTATACCGCCGCCATCGCCGGCATGCCCACCACCACCCCGCGCGACGGATAGGAATCGATGAGCGATATCGTCCGCACCGACACCGCGCCGCCGCCGGTCGGCACCTATCCGCACGCGCGCCGGGTCGGCGGGCTGCTGTTCCTGTCGGGCATCGGCCCGCGCGACCCGGCCACCAACGCGATCCCCGGCAACGAGGTCGACGCCGACGGCCGCCTGCGTGGCTACGACATCGCCGCCCAGACCCGCGCCGTGTTCGCCAACGTCCGCGCGGTGCTCGAGGCCAGCGGCGCGCGCTGGCAGGACCTGGTGGACGTGACCGTCTACCTCACCGACATGGCGCGTGACTTCGCCGCCTACAACGCGGTCTGGGCCGAGTACTTTCCCGATGCCGGCACCGCGCCCTGCCGCACCACGCTCGGCATCGACGCCCTGCCCACGCCGATCGCGATAGAGTTGAAATGCGTCGCGGCGCTGCCCGGCCGCTCCTGACGCCCGAAGGAGAGTGCGCATGCTGCCCGAACCGCTGAACTTCCAGGCCTGGATCGAAGAGAACCGCCATCTGCTGAAGCCGCCGGTCGGCAACAAATGCATCTACGACGGCGACTTCATCGTGATGGTGGTCGGCGGCCCCAACCAGCGCACCGATTACCACTGGGACGAGGGCCCGGAATGGTTCTACCAGCTCGAGGGCGAGATGACCCTGCGCGTGCAGGACGAAGGCCGCCCGCGCGACATCCCGATCCGTGCCGGCGAGACCTTCCTGCTGCCGCCGCGGATCCCGCATTCGCCGCAGCGCGGCCCGGACTCGATCGGGCTGGTGATCGAGCGCAAGCGCCTGCCGCACGAGAAGGACGGGCTGCTGTGGTACTGCGAGCGCTGCAACCACAAGCTGTACGAGGAATATTTCCAGCTCGGGGACATCGAAAAGGACTTCCCGCCGGTGTTCGAGCGCTTCTACGCGTCGAAAGAACGCCGGACCTGCGACAGCTGCGGGCACCTGAATCCGGCGCCGGGGAAGTACGAAGAGCGAGCGCGATAATCCGCCCGATCTGTTAGGAGCGCACCGCGCCAGACAGCCATTTCTGTTGCTAGGAGATTCGGTCCGTCGCCATGGGCGGTGCGAACAGGCAGCCAGGGCACCATGCTGGAACAGGTCCTTACAATAGCCTGAGGCGCGGGCGATTCATTGGCACCAGCCGTGGCGACTGCCCATTCCTCACCGCAACGGAACTGGCTGCCTGGCGCGGTAGAATGCCGTCGTGCTGAAGATCGACATCCACGCCCATTACCTGCCGCGCAGCTGGCCCGACCTGGCCGCCAAGTACGACGACGCGCGCTTTCCGGTCATCCACCACACCGCCGACGGCCGCCATCGCATCTACAAGGACGGACGCTTCTTCCGCGAGATCTGGTCCAAGACCTGGGACGCACAGGAGCGGATCGACGATTACGCCCGCTTCGGGGTGCAGGTGCAGGTGATCAGCACCGTGCCGGTGATGTTCAGCTACTGGGCGAAACCGCACCAGGCGCTGGAACTGCACCAGGCGCTCAACGACGACATGGCGGCGACCGTGGCGGCGCATCCGCGGCATTACGCCGGCATCGGCACGGTGCCGCTGCAGTCGCCGCGTCTGGCGATCCAGGAACTCGAGCGCTGCATGGACCAGCTGGGCCTGCAGGGCGTGCAGATCGGCTCGCATATCGGCGCATGGAATCTGGACGCGCCGGAACTGTTCCCGTTCTTCGAGGCCGCCGCCGATCTCGGCGCCGCGATCCTGGTGCACCCCTGGGACATGATGGGGACCGACAGCATGCCCAAGTATTGGCTGCCGTGGCTGGTCGGGATGCCGGCCGAGCAGTCACGCGCGGCCTGCTGCCTGGTCTTCGGCGGTGTACTCGAGCGGCTGCCGAAGCTGAAGGTGTGCATGGCGCATGGCGGCGGCAGTTTCCCGTACACCATCGGCCGCATCGAGCACGGCTACAACATGCGCCCGGATCTGGTGGCCACCGACAACCCGAACAATCCGCGCGGCTACCTGCAGCGGCTGTACTTCGACTCCTGGGTCGCCGATCCGCGCGCGCTGCGCTACCTGCTCGACACATGCGGCGTCGAGCGGGTGATGCTCGGCACCGACTATCCGTTCCCGCTCGGCGAGCAGACCCCGGGCGCCGGCATCGCCGAGCTGGATCTGGCGGAGATCGAACAGGCGCGGCTCTATCACGGCACGGCGCTGGAATGGCTGGACCTGCCGATGGCTCGTTTCAGATGATTGGCCACGGATTTGCGCGGAGCAACACGTATAAGGGCCAAGGGTGGCAGACGCGGACCGGTGGAATCCGTGACAACCGGGCAAGCAGCAGCAGGCACACGCGACGGCGCTGTCCGCGTTCATCCGCGCAAATCCGCGGCAAATAGTAGGCAGGCATGACCGATCTCTTTTCCGAAGACTACGCGCGACGGCAGGACGCCGGCGACCCGCTGGCCGGAATGCGGAACGAGTTCCTGATCCCGAAGCACGACGGCGAGGACCAGGCCTACTTCTGCGGCAACTCGTTGGGGCTGCAGCCGAAAGGCGCGCGGGCCCATGTCGAGGAGGTGCTCGACAAGTGGGCGATGGAGGCGGTGGAGGGACACTTCACCGGCCAGGCGCAATGGATGCCCTACCATGAACTGGTGCGCGAGCCGCTGGCCGACGTGGTCGGCGCGCAGCCGGCGGAGGTGGTGGCGATGAACTCGCTCACCGCCAACCTGCACCTGATGCTGGTCAGCTTCTATCGCCCGACCCGCGCGCGGCCGGCGATCCTGATGGAGGCCGGCGCATTTCCCTCCGACCGCTATGCGCTGGAGTCGCAGGTCCGCTTCCACGGTTTCGACCCGGCGACCGACCTGATCGAGCTGCAGGCGGACGAGGCCGACGGTACGATCTCGATGCAGGCGATCGAACGCGCAATTGCCGAGCACGGCCCGCGCCTGGCGCTGGTGCTGTGGCCGGGCGTGCAGTACCGCAGCGGCCAGGCCTTCGACCTGGCGGAAATCGCCCGCCTCGCGCACGCAGCCGGCGCCGTGGTCGGCTTCGACCTGGCCCATGCGGTCGGCAACCTGCCGCTGCGGCTGCACGACAGCGGCGCCGATTTCGCGGTCTGGTGCCACTACAAGTACATGAACGCCGGCCCCGGCGCGGTCGCCGGCTGCTTCGTGCACGCGCGCCACGCGCGCACCGACCGGCCGCGCTTCGCCGGCTGGTGGGGGCACGAGCGCGAAAGCCGTTTCCGCATGGGGCCCGAGTTCGTGCCCACGCCCGGCGCCGACGGCTGGCAGCTGAGCAATCCGCCGATCCTGGGACTGGCGCCGCTGCGCGCCTCGCTGGAACTGTTCACGCGCGCCGGCATGGACGCGTTGCGCACGCGCTCCGAGCGCCTCACCGGGTATCTGGAGGCGCTGATCCGCGAATCGCTGTTCGACACGCTGCAGATCGTCACCCCGGATGCGCCACAGCGGCGCGGCTGTCAGCTGTCGCTACGCGTGGCCGGCGGGCGCGAACGCGGCCGGGCCCTGTTCGAATTCCTGGCGTCGCGCGGCGTGCTCGGCGACTGGCGCGAACCGGACGTGATCCGCATCTCGCCTGCCCCGCTGTACAACACCCACGCCGACGTGTTGCGCTTCGCGCGCGCGGTGGAGGCATGGCGTGGCGGGTAACCGCATTTTCAGCCGCGGATCGACGCGGATGAACGCGGATAAGGTGCAAAGTGGTCCGTGCCTGCTCGATTCATTTTCATCCGCGTTCATCCGCGCTAATCCGTGGCTGGAAGCTTTCGCAATGGAGGCACGATGACGCCGAAGCGCCATCACATCGCCATCGTCGGCGCCGGCCTGGCCGGCGCCCTGCTCGCGATCCTGCTGGCGCGCAAGGGCTGGCGTGTCGACGTGTATGAAAAACGCGGTGATCCGCGGGTGCGAGGCTACGCCGGCGGCCGCTCGATCAACCTGGCCCTGGCCGAGCGCGGCCGTCACGCCCTGCAGCAGGCCGGCGCCGAGGCCGCGGTGATGGCGCACGCGGTGATGATGCGCGGACGCATGGTGCATTTCGCCGACGGCAGCCAGCAGCTGCAGCGCTACGGCCGCGACGACTCCGAGGTGATCTGGTCGGTGCACCGCGGCGATCTCAACATCACCCTGCTCGACCTGGCCGAGCGCGCCGGCGCGGCGGTGCATTTCGACCGCCGGCTCGACAGCGTCGATTTCGACGCCCGCAGCGCCCGCTTCGTCGACGACCGCGACGATTCCGCATGCGAAGTGGCGTTCCGGGCGCTGGTCGGCGCCGACGGTGCCGGCTCGGCGTTGCGCGCGGCAATGCAGCGCGAGACCGACCTGGGCGAGCGCGTCGAGAGCCTGGACCATTCATACAAGGAGTTGGAGATCCCGCCCGCGCCCGACGGCGGCTTCCGCATCGAACCCAACGCCCTGCACATCTGGCCACGCGGCGACTACATGTGCATCGCCCTGCCCAATGACGAGCGTACGTTCACCGTCACCCTGTTCATGCCCAACCACGGCAACCCGGGATTCGATACCGTGCGTACCCCGGCCGAAGCGCACGCGCTGTTCGCCCGCGATTTCACCGACGCACTGCCACTGATTCCGGACCTCGAGGCCGACTGGGCCCGAAACCCCGCCGGCACGCTGGCCACGCTGTACCTGGACCGCTGGCACCTGGACGGCCGTGCGGTGCTGATCGGCGATGCCGCGCATGCGATGGTGCCGTTCCACGGCCAGGGCATGAACTGCGCTTTCGAGGACTGCGTCGCCCTCGCCGACCGGCTGGAGGCGGAGGCTTCGTTGGCGGAGGCCTTCGCCGCGTTCGCGGCCGAGCGGCGGCCGAACGCCGCGGCGATCCAGCACATGGCGGTGGAAAACTACCGCGAGATGCGCGACCGCGTCGACGACGCCGACTATCTGCTGCAGCGGCAGCTGGAACTGGAACTGCAGCAGCGCCACCCCGACCGTTTCGTACCGCACTACGCCATGGTCAGCTTCATGCGCATTCCCTACGCCGTCGCGCTCGAGCGCAGCAATCTCCAGCGCGACATCCTCGCGCGCGCCACGCGCGGCGTTCAAGATTCCGCCGATGTCGATCGGGCCGCGCTCGACGCCGACGTGCGACGCCAGCTTCCGCCGCTGCAGGAGGGCGCGTCTCCGTGAACCGCGCCCCCACGACCCCTCTGCCCGAGCGGGGAACGATGCCGTCGCCACGGCTTGCGAAAATGACTCGCCAATAGCACCACTCCTTATGTCTGCCAGCTTCCTCTTCTACGATCTCGAAACCTTCGGCAGCGATCCGCGCAGAACCCGCATCGCGCAATTCGCGGCGATCCGCACCGACGAGGCGCTGAACGAGATCGACGCCCCGGTCGACTTCATGGTGCGGCCTGCCGACGACCTGCTGCCCACGCCCGCCGCCAGTCTGGTCACCGGCATCGCACCGCAGGACGCGCTGCGCGACGGCGTCGGCGAGGCCGATGCGTTCGCCCGCATCTTCGAGGCGATGTCGCAGCCACGCACCTGCAGCGTGGGCTACAACTCGCTGCGCTTCGACGACGAGTTCGTGCGCCACGGCCTGTTCCGCAACTTCTACGATCCCTACGAGCGCGAGTGGCGCAGCGGCAACTCGCGCTGGGACCTGCTCGACGTGCTGCGGCTGGCGTATGCGCTGCGGCCGCAGGGGATCGTCTGGCCGAAGCGCGACGACGGCGCCTGCTCGTTCCGGCTCGAGCATCTGGCCGCGGCCAACGGCGTGCGCACCGGCGACGCGCACGAGGCGCTGTCGGACGTGCGCGCGCTGATCGGCATGGCGCGCCGCCTGCGCGCGGCGCACCCGCGGCTGTGGGACTACGCCCTGCGCTTGCGCGACAAGCGCCACGCCGCCGGCTTGCTCGACATCGTCGCGATGCAGCCGGTGCTGCACGTCTCGCAGCGCTACCCGGCCACGCGCATGTGCGCCGCGCCGGTGCTGCCGCTGGCCGTGCACCCGCGCATCGACAGCCGCGTGATCGTGTTCGACCTGGACAGCGATCCCGACGCGCTGCTGGCGCTGGAACCGGAGGCGATCGCCGACCGCCTCTATACCCCGACGGCCGACCTGCCGCCCGGCGAGAGCCGCATCCCGCTGAAGGAAGTACATCTCAACCGCTGCCCGGCGCTGGTCGCCTGGCACCACCTCACCCATGCCGACATCGACCGCCTCGGCATCGACTCCGCCGCGGTCTCGGCCCGCGCCGCGCGCCTGCGCGAGGCCGGCCCGGCGCTGGCCGAGAAGGTGCGCCGCGTTTACGCGACGGAGGCCGCGCGGGCGCCATCGGACGCCGATGCCGCGCTCTACGACGGCTTCGTCGCCGACGCCGACCGCCGCCGCTTTCCCGAGGTGCGCGCGACGCCGCCGGAAGCGCTGGGCACGCGCGCGTTCGGCTTCCAGGACCCGCGCCTGCCGGAACTGCTGTTCCGCTACCGCGCCCGCAACTGGCCGCACACGCTGGACGCCGCCGAGCGGCAGCGCTGGGACGACTACCGTCGCCTACGTCTGGCCGAGGGCAGCGAACTGTCGGAACTGTCGCTGCCCGGCTTCTTCGCCGAGCTCGCCGCGCTCCGGCTCGCCCATGCCGACGACGGCGCCAAGCTCGCGTTGCTCGACCGGCTGGAGGCCTGGGGCCGCGAGCGCGAGGCGGAACTGGGCTGAGGCCATTGCGCCTGCTTTCCCTTTGAGCGCCGACGCGGTCGCCAACGGCCTTGCAGGCGGGTTTCGACCAAGCGAGTATCGGGGAGCGACTCGAAACCCACCCGCAAGGCCGCCCCACGCAAATTCCGCGACTCCGATGCAAACCGATCTTTCGGAGCCGGGAGCCGGCCATATGAACCCAAGCTTCGTCCCCGCCGCCACCGCACCCCACGCATGACGACCTACTTCAGCGATCGCTCCTTCCGCTTCCTGCGCGCCCTCGCCCGCCACAACGAACGCGCCTGGTTCCACGCCCACAAGGCGGACTACGAAGCGCACGTGCGCGATCCGTTCCGGCGCCTGCTGGCCGACCTGCATCCCGATGTCCTGCCGGTCAGTCCGCACTACCGCGCCGACCCGAAGCCGGTCGGCGGCTCGCTGTTCCGGATCCACCGCGACACCCGCTTCGCCAACGACAAGTCGCCGTACAAGACCTGGCAGGGCGCGCGCCTGTTCCACGAGCGCAGCCGCGAGACCGCGGCGCCGTCCTGGTATCTGCACCTCGAACCAGGTGACTGCTTCGTCGCCGCCGGCATCTGGCATCCGGAGTCGCCAGTGCTGCGCCGCATCCGCCAGTTCGTGGTCGACAATCCCGCCGGCTGGAAGACCGCCGCGCACGCACCGGCCTTCCGCCGCCGCTACCGGCTCGGCAGCCAGGAGATGCTGGTGCGGCCGCCGCGTGGCTTTCCCGCCGACTTCGAGTTCATCGAGGATCTGCGCCGGCGCAACTTCATCGCCCTGCGCAGCATCGACGACGCCACCATGACCGGCCCGCGCCTGCGGCAGGTGCTGGCACGCGACCTGCGCGCCACCGCACCGTTCATGGACTACCTGTGCGCGGCGCTGGACCTGGAGTTCTGAGTCGCGCCAGGTAGATTCTTTCCGCGGCGACGAGGCGAGCCCCCATCGTCACGGGCGGCATCAAGTGAATAGCTAGCCGTGCCCAGGCAGCCGTCGCGTCCAGACAGACCCTCGTTGTCATGATGGACCCGGAAGAGATCTTCGACTTCGGAACGAGCGGCGTCCGGGCCGGGGCATGCTCCCCGGCTCGGTCCGCCATCCATGGCGGACTCGCCGCCGCAGGCCATCCATGGCCTGCTTTCCGCATACCCCGGCCCGGACGCCGCACCGGCAATTCGTTTTCGGATGCTCGGAAGCCTCCCACCGAAGCTGGCGAGGGCTGGAGCGGGAGACGTGCCGCGGGGGTTACGGAGAGCTGCACATGGATGTGCAGCGGCCCTGAGTACGGCCATGAATGGCCGGACCGAAGGGCGGAGCAATCCCCGCGGCGCGGCTCACGCCCCGCGCGGACAGCAGAAGGCGCTCTTCCAGTGTTTTCAACCGAACATCGCGAACCGGCTTTGCAGCGATTCAGCAACGCGCGGCACACTGGACGAACCCGGCCCGAAAGGAACGACGCATGAAGAAGTGGATCTGGCTCGCCGCGGCGCTGCTGCTGGCGCTCGGCGCCTACGTTGCCGCGGGTCCGTACCTGACCATCCGCGCCATCCAGCAGGCGGTACAGGAGGACGACACCCGGGCGCTCGCGCGGCAGGTCGATTTTCCGGCGCTGCGCAGCAGCCTCAAGCTGCAGCTCGACGATTACCTGGTGCGCAGCGCCGGCGCCGACGCACAGAGCAGCGCCCTCGGCCAGATCGGCCTCCGGATCGCCAGCGGCGTGGCCGGCGGCGCGGTCGATGCCATGGTGACCCCGGTGGGGCTGGCGGCGATGATGGAGGGCCGCCGTGTCTGGCGGCGTGTCGACGTCCGTGCGCTGCCACAATCCGCCGGCGAACCGGCGTCGAAGCCGCTGCAAGGCGCCGAACACCGCTACGAATCACTGTCTCGCTTCACCGCGACCGTCCATGACGACACCGGCCGCCCGGTGGTGTTCGTGCTCACCCGCGACGGCCTGCGCTGGCGTCTGTCCGACATCCGCCTGCCGTTGTAGGTGGCAGGCGTCTGGTGCCGTAGCCCTGTGGGAGCGACGGGAGTCGCGATGCGATCAGGCGTCGCGCTGTCGCGACCCCCGTCGCTCCCACAGGAAGTCCGTTGGAGGCCTCCCGGCGAGGTCCGGCCAGCGCCGGCTACGGGTTCGACACGCCGTGCGGCACATGGCCGGTGGCCACGTGCAGGCGCGCCGAGTCGATGTTGTGCTGCGAATCGTCGAAGAAGATGTCGGCGCCGAACGCTTCCAGAAACGGGCCCTTGGCGCGGCCGCCGAGGAACAGCGCCTCGTCCAGGCGCACGCCCCACTCGCGCAACGTGCGGATCACCCGCTCGTGCGCCGGGGCCGAGCGCGCGGTGACCAGCGCGGTGCGGATCGGCGAGTGCTCCCCCGGCGGATACGCCGCCTGCAGGTCGTGCAGGGCCGACAGGAACGCGCGGAACGGACCGCCCGACAGCGCCTCGCGCGCACGCTCGCGCTCGTGCCGGTGGAACGCCTCGATCCCGCCTTCCCGCGAGACCCGCTCGCCCTCGTCGCCGAAGATCACCGCGTCGCCGTCGAACGCGATGCGCAACTGGTCGTGGCGATGCTGCGGCGCCTTCGCTGGCAGGATCGTCGCCGCGGCGACGTCGTTGGCCAGTGCCCGCCGCACCGACTCCGGATTGGCCGACAGGAACAATTGCGCACCGAACGGACGGATGTACGGCCAGGTCGGCTCGCCCGAGGTGAAGGTCGCGCGCGAGATCGGCAAGCCGTGATGCTGGATCGAATTGAAGATGCGCAGGCCGGTATCGGCGGAATTGCGCGACAGCAGGATCACCTCGACCCGCGGCGCATCCGGCGCCGCGCCCTCGTTCAGGGCCAGCAGCTTGCGCACCAGCGGAAAGGCAATGCCTGGCTCCAGGATCTCGTCCTCGTACCTGCGCTGGTGTTCGGCATACGCCTCGATGCCGTCGCGCTCGAACAGCGCGTGGCTGTCCTCCAGGTCGAACAGCGCCCGTGAGGAGATCGCGACGATCAGCGGCGGCGGGTTATCTGCGGACATGACACGAGTATGCGCGATGGAGACACAGGCAGGCGAGCGGCATGACGCCCATTGTGAGCCCATGCCCGTGACGATCGACACTGCACCCGCAGACCGCGGATTGCGACACTCGAATCGAACCAGGCCCCGCTCACGACTGGAGTCCCCATGGCCCGCACATTGCGCAACTTCCTCATGACGACGTGCATGGCCGCAGGCATCGCCGCGGCCCCCGCCGCCGTCGCCGGGCCGGAGACCGCAACCGACACCGAATCGCCCTACGCCGAGGCGAAGCGGATCATCGGCGACGTGCAGCGCATCGTCACGCCCAACGGCGTACAGGAAATGTACCGGGTCTCCCTCGGCGGCATCGACCAGTGGATCTCGGTCCGCGGCGCCGATCGCGACAATCCGATCCTGCTGTACCTGCACGGCGGCCCCGCGGCGCCGATGATGCCCGCCGCCTGGACGTTCCAGCGCCCGTGGGAGGACTACTTCACCGTCGTCCAGTGGGACCAACGCGCCGCCGGAAAAACCTACCGGGCGAACGATCCGGACGCTGTCGCGCCGACGATCCTGATCGACCGCTACGTCGCCGATACCATCGAGCTGATCGCCCACCTGCGCGAGACCTACGGCAAACGCAAGATCTTCCTCCTCGGCCACAGCTGGGGCACGATCGTCGGCATGCGCACGCTGGTGGAGAAGCCGGAATGGCTGCATGCCTATGTCGGGCTCGGCCAGATCATCCAGTCCGAGCTGGGCGAACGCATGGGCTACGCGTACGCGCTCGCGCAGGCGACGGAAGACGGCAACCGCGAGGCGATCGCCGAACTCGAAGCGCTGGCGCCCTACCCCGGCGGAGACGTGCGCGGCGGCCGCATCGACCGGCAACGCAAGTGGGTGATCCACTACGGCGGGCACAGCGCCTATCGCGACAACTCCGACTACTATTTCGCATCGCAACGGCTGTCGCCCGACTACAGCGAGGCCGACCGCAAGGCCATCGGCCTGGGGAGCGCGTTGACGCTCGACCGGATCCTGGGACAGTGGAACGACATCGACTTCCGCGAGGTGCGCAAGGTCGAAGCGCCGGTGCTGATGTTCATGGGACGCCACGACTACAGCACCCCCTCGCGGGCAGCGGCGGACTGGCTGGAACGGGTCGAGGCGCCCGCCAAGCAGGCCGTCTGGTTCGAGCACTCGGCGCATTTCGCCCCGCTGGAGGAGCCGGGCCGGACCCTGATGGCGCTCGTCACCCAGGTGCGTCCGCTGGCGGAAGCCGCCGGCGACGGCAAGCCGTAAAAAAACCGGGGGCGAATCTGAGATTTCCCCCATACTTCCTGACGCTTGCCTTCCCCCTTTGAAAAAGGGGGATTGAGGGGGATTTGCTTTGGCCTTGACTTAGCCGGGCGCCCAGCAAATCCCCCCAGCCCCCCTTTTTAGAAGGGGGAAAGCAGCCAAGCCGTTGAATTGATCGCAGGAAACAGGGGGAATCCCAGACTCTGACCCCGGCTTTAGGCGCGCCTCAGACCACGAACTGCTCGCTGAGGATGCGTTCCTCGAGATTGTGCTCGGGGTCGAACAGCAGGGTCACGATCCGGTCTTGCGATTCGCGGATGGTCACCTCGATCACGTCGCGCACCTCGTGCGAGTCGGCGGTGGCGCTGACCGGACGCTTGTAGGGATCGAGCACGCGGAAGCGTACCTCCGTCTGCGCCTTGAGCAGGGCCCCGCGCCAGCGTCGCGGCCGGAATGCGGCGATCGGCGTGAGCGCGATCACGCTGGCACCCAGCGGCATGATCGGGCCGTGCGCGGAGAAATTGTAGGCCGTGCTGCCGGCGGGGGTCGCGACCAGCACGCCGTCGCAGATCAACTCTTCCAGGCGCCGCTTGCCGTTGAGGTCGATGCTCAGATGGGCGGCCTGGCGTGTCTGCCGCAGCAGCGAGACCTCGTTGTAGGCCAGCGAGCCGACACTCGTGCCGGATTCGGTCTGCGCAACCATCTCCAGCGGCCGCAGCACCGCCGGCTCGACCGCCTGCAGCCGCTCCAGCAGCGCGTCCTGGCGATAGTGGTTCATCAGGAAGCCGACGCTGCCGAGCTTCATGCCGTAGACCGGCTTGCCGAGCGCCCCATGCCGGTGCAGCGTCTGCAGCATGAAGCCGTCGCCGCCGAGCGCGCACAGCACGTCGGCCTCCTCCGGTTCGTGCTGTCCGTGCTCGGCGACCAGCGACTCGAGCGCCGCGCGCGCATCGTCCGTGGCGCTGGCGAGAAAGGCGATACGCGGAGGCTGGCCGGAGCTCATGGCCGCAGGATAGCGCACCCCGAACGACGCGATGAAGACCCCCGCCCCGCAGCCGTCTCTCGATCACGGTTCGGGCCATCGGCTGAGAGGCGACCTCGGTCGCGAGCGGAAAGGCTGCCTTGGACACGGATCAACGCGAACAAGGCACGTTGCTGCATCGTTTGATCCGTGTCTTGTCCGCGTTGATCCGTGCCTGAAATGCTTTCTCTCGCCATCGAGAAACGGTCCGACCGGCCTTAACCGCCGGCCGCCAGCTGCGCCAGCCGGCTCACCGCCACCGAGGCGGTCGGGTAGTCGATCGCCTTCTGCGCGAACATCTCGTCGAGCATCGCCAGGGTGAAGCGCAACGCCGGATCGTCGCGGCCGATCCAGCGACGCACCTTCTCGTCGGCATCCTGGCCCGGCATCGACAACGCCTGCCCGGCCAGCAGCGTCTGCTGCGCCGACAGGTCGTCGCGCAGCACGCCGCGCGCGACCGCATGCCAACGCCCCTGCACTTCCAGCGCCTCGATCTGGGCGAACAGCCACGGCAGGTGCAGCGCGTCGCCGACGCGGAAGTGCACCCGCGCCACGTCGACCGGCTTGAGCCGCCGCGCCCGCGCCAGCTCGATGATGTCGAACACTGGGCCCAGGTACGGCAGTTCGGCGAGATCCTCGGCCAGGTCCGCCGACATGCCGCGCTCGCGCCACTGCGCGCGCGCGTCCTCGAAGGCCGGACGCTGCGAGTCGGGCAGGATGCCCTCGGCGCTGCGGATCTCGTTGAAGGCGTCGCTGTAGCGCTCCACCGCGCGGGTGATGCCGGGGATCTCGCCCGGCCGGTTCAGCAGCCAGCGCACGAACGAGCGCTGCAGGTGCCAGATCTCCTGCAGCGCGTCGATCTGTGCCGCCTCCGGCACCTTGCCGTCGAGCGCGTCGATCTCCGTCCACAGCGCCCGCGCGTTGAGCGTCTCGCGGCTGATGGTATAGGCCTTGGCCACCTCGGCTGGGGTGCGCCCGGTGTCCTCCTGCATCCGCATCAGGAACGTCGCGCCCATGCGGTTGATGGTGGTATTGGTGACCGCGGTGGCGATGATCTCGCGCTTCAGGCTGTGCTTTTCCATCGCCGCGGCGTATTTCTTCTGCAGCGGCGCCGGGAAGTACCGCTGCAGTTCCTTGGACAGGTACGGGTCCTCGGGGATGTCGGAATCGAGCATCTGCTGGTAGGCGACCAGTTTCGCGTACGACAGCAGCACCGACAGTTCCGGCCGGGTCAGGCCCTGCCCGCGCGCCTTGCGCGCCGAGATCTCGGCATCCGACGGCAGATACTCGATCTGCCGGTCCAGCAGCCCCTGTGCCTCCAGGGTGCGGATGAAGTGCTGCTTGGAGCCCAGCCGCGACACGCTCATCCGCTCCATCAGGCTCAGCGCCTGGTTCTGGCGGATGTTGTCGAACAGCACCAGGCTCTCGACCTCGCCGGTCATGTCGGCGAGCAGCTTGTTGCGCGCGGCCACCGTCAGCTTCTTCGCCTGCACTTGGGCGTTGAGCAGGATCTTGATGTTGACTTCGTGGTCGGAGGTGTCGACGCCGGCCGAGTTGTCGATGAAGTCGGTGTTGAGCAGCACCCCGTTCATCGCCGCCTCGATGCGCCCGCGCTGGGTCAGGCCGAGATTGCCGCCCTCGCCCACGACCTTGCAGCGCAGTTCGCCGCCGTCCACGCGCAGCGCGTTGTTGGCGCGGTCGCCGACATCGGCATGGCTTTCGCTCGAGGCCTTGACGTAGGTACCGATGCCGCCGTTCCACAGCAGATCCACCGGCGCCTTGAGGATCGCCTTCATCAATTCGGCCGGGCTCATCGAGTCGCCATCGTCCTCGATACCCAGCGCCTCGCGCGCGGCCTTCGACAATGCGATCGACTTGGCGCTGCGCGGCCATATTCCGCCGCCGGCGCTGATCAGCTTGCGGTCGTAATCTTCCCAGCTCGAGCGCGGCAGTGCGAACAGGCGCTTGCGCTCGTCGTAGCTGGAGGCGGTGTCGGGCGCCGGATCGATGAAGATGTGGCGGTGATCGAAGGCCGCCACCAAGCGGATGTGTCGGGACAGCAGCATGCCGTTGCCGAACACGTCGCCGGACATGTCGCCGATGCCGACCGCGGTGAAGTCCTCGCTCTGGCAATCGTGGCCGAGCGCGCGAAAATGCCGCTTCACCGACTCCCAGGCGCCCTTGGCGGTGATGCCCATGCCCTTGTGGTCATAGCCGACAGAACCGCCGGACGCGAACGCGTCGCCGAGCCAAAAGCCGTGCTCGGCGGCGATGTCGTTGGCGATGTCGGAGAAGGTCGCGGTGCCCTTGTCGGCGGCGACGACCAGATATGCGTCGTCGCCGTCGTGCCGGACCACATCCGCCGGCGTCACGATCCTGCCGCCGGTCGTGATGTTATCGGTGACGTCGAGCAGGCCGTTGATGAAGCGCCGGTAGCAGGCGATGCCCTCGGCCAGCACCGCGTCGCGGTCGCCTCCCGCCGGCGGGCGCTTGACGAAGAAGCCGCCCTTGGCGCCGACCGGCACGATCACCGTGTTCTTCACCATCTGCGCCTTGACCAGGCCCAGCACCTCGGTGCGGAAGTCCTCGCGGCGGTCGGACCAGCGCAGGCCACCGCGGGCGACCGGGCCGAAGCGCAGGTGCACGCCTTCCACGTGCGGGCCGTAGACGAAGATCTCGCGGTACGGGCGCGGCTTCGGCAGGTCCGGGACGCGTGCGCTGTCGAACTTGTAGGCCACGTAGTCCTTGTCGTCGCCGTCCTTGCCGCGCTGGTAGAAGCTGGTGCGCAGAGTGGCATCGATCGCGCCGATGAAGCTGCGCAGGATACGGTCCTCGTCGAGGCTGGCGACGCCGTCGAGCAGCGTCTTCAGCGCCTCGCGGGTGGCCTGGTACTGCTGCTCGCGGTCGCCACGGCGCGCCGCGACCACCGGCCGCAGCGTCGCCAGCACCGAAGTCTCGCCACCGGCGAGCGTCTCGAACTGCGCTTCCAGGCGCGCCGCGCCCTGCTCGATCTCCTCGCGGCTCTCGCGGCCGGTCGCCGGGCTGAAGCGGGCCTCGAACAGCTCCACCAGCAACCGCGCCAGCAGCGGATAGCGCGTCAGCGTTTCCTCGACGTAACTCTGCGAGAACGGCGCCGCGGTCTGCAGCAGGTACTTGCAGTAGGCACGCAGCATCGAGACCTGGCGCCAGGTCAGTCCCGCGCCCAGGATCAGGCGGTTGAAGCCGTCGTTCTCGGCACCGCCGCGCCACAGCTGCGCGAACGCGTCCTCGAAGTCGTCACTCACCTCTTCGATGTCCGGCCTGACCGCGGCGACCTCGACCTCGAAGTCCTGGATGTAGAGCGCCTCGCCCTCGACCTCGATCCGGTAGGGATGCTCGGAGATCACCCGCAGGCCCATGTTCTCCATCATCGGCAGCACGTCCGAGAGCGGGATGTCGCGCCGCTGGCGGAACAGCTTGAGGCGTAGCGGCCCCTCGCCCTGGTTCTGGCGCGGTGCGCAGTACAGGCACAGCCGCAGGTCCTCCGGCGTACGCAGCGCAGCCAGGTTGGCGACATCGCCGGCGGCGATCGCCGGCGTCGCCTGCTCGATGTAGTTGGCGGTCAGCGCGCGTCCGTAGCGGTTGGCCAGCATCAGGCCCTCGGCTTCGCCGTGGCGTTCGACCAGTTCGTCGCGCAGGTCGTCCTGCCAGTTGCGCACGATCGACGCCAGCGCCGCATCCAGTTCGCCTTCGTCGATCCCATCGGTCACGCCCGAGCGCGGGCGCACGATCAGGTGCAGCTGCGCCAGCGGCGACTCGCCGAGCTGGACGCTGGTGTCGACGCGGTCGGCCTGCAGGGCCTCCTTGAGCATCCCCTCGATGCGCAACCGCACGTCGGTGTTGAAGCGGTCGCGCGGGATGTAGGCCAGGATCGAGTAGAAACGCCCGTAGCGGTCGCGCCGCAGGAACAGCCGGCTGCGGATGCGCTCCTGCAGGTGCAGGATGCCGGTGCCCAGGCCGTGCAGCTCCTCGGCGCTGGACTGGAACAGCTCGTCGCGCGGCAGCGTCTCCAGGATGTGCTTGAGCGCCTTGCCGCTGTGCCCGGTCTGGCGCAGCCCCGACTGGCTCATCACGTGCTCGAAGCGATTGCGTACCAGCGGGATCTCCCAGGGCCTGCGGTTGTATGCGCTGGACGTGTAGAGGCCGATGAACCGCTGCTCGGCGATCGGCTTGCCGTGGCGGTCGAAGCTGAGCACGCCGATGTAGTCCATGTAGCCGGGGCGATGCACCGACGCGCGCGAATTCGTCTTGGTCAGGATCAGCGGGTCGATCGCGCCGCCCTTCGACGCCGTGGTCGCGGCCAGCGTGCTCAGTGCGCGCGCCTTGCCGGCGTCCTTGCCGCGCAGCAGTCCGAGTCCGGTGTTCTCGACCGCGCACAGCACCTCCTCCCCGCGCTGCTTCCTGACCTTGTACTCGCGGTAGCCGAGGAAGGTGAAGTGGTCGCTCGCCGCCCAACGCAGGAACTCCTGCGCTTCGCGGCGTTCGTCGTCGGACACCGGCAGCTCGCGGGTGGCGAGGTCGGCCGCGACCTGCAGCATCTTCTCGCGCATCGTCGGCCAGTCCTCGACGATCAGGCGCACGTCGCGCAGGACGGCCTTGACCGCATGCTCGACACGCGCGATGCCGTCGGCGGCCTGGCGGTCGATCTCCAGATGCATCAGCGATTCGGCGTCGCCCTCGCCGACCGAGACCAGCCGGCCGGCGCGATCGCGCCGGATCGGGATGATCGGGTGGCCGAGCACGTGCACGCCGATGCCCTGCTCGGCCAGGGCCATCGTCACCGAATCGACCAGGAACGGCATGTCGTCGTTGACGACCTGCAGCACCGTATGCGGCGACTCCCAGCCGTATTCGGCGAGATTGGGGTTGAACAGGCGCACGTTGGCACGGCCCGGCTTGCGGGTCCGGGCGAAATCGAGGAAGTCGTTGGCCAGCGCGGCCCAGCCGTCGGGGCTGTGCAGCGGCAGCTCGTCGGCGGTCATGCGCCGGTAGAAGGCGCCGGCGAACGCGCTGGCGTCGTCCTGGCGGCCCTTGCCGGCGCGATTGCGGATGGCGGCGAAGATCGGTTCGAGCAGCGCGCTGCGCGCCTGCGCGCGAGGCGATGCCGCCTGCCGCTTGTCGGACTTGGCGGACCTGGAACGTGGGGCGGCTTTGCGTGGTGTGCTCATGGCGACGGGTTTCGGATGGAATGAGGCCCGCGCTTGCGCGCGGGCCGGAGGTGGGCGTCAACGTCGTCCGGCGATGACCTGCAGCATGACGACGGCGGTCCGGGAGGCTGCTCCGGCGCTGCGTCAGCGCAGTCCGGTTTCGTGGCGGGCGATGACCAGGCGCTGGATCTCGCTGGTACCTTCGTAGATCTCGGTGATCTTGGCGTCGCGGAAGTAGCGCTCGATCGGCATCTCCTTGGAGTAACCCATGCCGGCGTGGATCTGCACCGCCTGGTGGGCGATCCACATCGCCGCTTCCGAGGCGGTCAGTTTGGCCACCGAGGCCTCGGTGGTGAACTTCCGGCCCTGGCCCTTCAGCCAGGCGGCGCGCAGGGTGAGCAGCAACGACGCGTCGAGCTTGCACTTCATGTCGGCGATCTTGGCCTGGGTCATCTGGAACGCGCCGATCGGCTGGCCGAAGGCCTTGCGTTCGCGCACGTACGCCAGCGTCGCCTCGTAGGCGGCGCGGCCGATGCCGATCGCCTGCGAGGCGATGCCGATGCGGCCGGCGTCGAGCACGCTCATCGCGATCTTGAAACCGTGGCCCTCGTTGCCGAGCACCTCCTCGGGCGCCGCGACGTAGTCCTGGAACTCGATCTCGCAGGTGGCCGAGGCGCGGATGCCGAGCTTCGGCTCGGTCTTGCCGCGGTGCAGTCCCTCGCGCTCGCCATCGACCAGGAAGGCGGTGATGCCGCGTGCGCCCTTGTCCGGGTCGGTCATCGCGAACAGCACGAAGTACTTCGCCACCGGGCCCGAGGTGATCCAGCTCTTCTTGCCGTTGATGACGAAGCTGCCGTCGTCGCGCTTCACCGCGCGGCAGCGCATGGACGTGGCGTCGGAGCCGGATTGCGGCTCGGTGAGCGCGAATGCACCGATCGCCGCGCCCTCGGCGATCGCGCGCACATAGGTCTGCTTCTGCGCCTCGCTGCCGTGGGTGAGGATGCCGTTGCAGAACAGCGAATTGTTGACCGACATGATGGTCGAATGCGCGGCATCGCCGGCGGCGATCTCGATCATCGCCAGCACGTAGGCCATCGGATCCATCCCGGCGCCGCCGTACTCGGCCGGCACCTCGATTCCCATCAGCCCGTTCTCGCCCAGCAGCCGGATGTTGTCCAGTGGGAACTCCCCGGAGCGGTCGAACCCCTCGGCGCTGGGCGCGATCTTCTCCTGCGCGATGCGCCGCGCCACGTCCTGGATCATCAACTGCTCTTCGGTGAAGCCAAAATCCACTTGCGCGCTCCGGCGGGAAGGTCGGGGTGGAATTGTAACGGGACTCGGCAGCCGACACCCGGGACTCGGGATAGCAGCGCCAAGCGCCGGCAGTTCGTCGACCGTCATCCCGGCGCAGGCCGGGTCCCAGGTTTTTGCAATCACCGGTTTGAAGGCGCGGCGCAAGGAGCTGGATCCCGGCCTGCGCCGGGATGACGAGCAAGGTGGCTACGCTGTGCCGAGTCCGAGTCCGAGTCCGAGTCCCGGCTCCGAGCCGTCCGCCTTGACCTCCCCCTGCCCCGGTCCCAAAATCATCTCTATATCGCGATAGGAAGATGTTTGTGGATCTGGAAAGCTGGTCGACCCGGCTCAAGGTGCTCGCCGACGCCACCCGGGTGCGCCTGCTGGCGCTGCTCGAGCGCGAGGAGCTGACCGTCGCCGAGCTGTCGGCGGTCACCCGCCTGGCACAGCCGCGCGTGTCCACCCACCTGGCGCGGCTCAAGGAGGCCGGGCTGGTGCGCGACCGCCGCGCCGGCGTGTCGGCGTATTACCGCTTCGACGACACACCGCTAGATCCGCCGCTGCAGCAGCTGTGGCGCACCTTGCGCGACGGCAGCGATGACGCCCTGTTGCGCCAGGACGGCGAGCGCCTGCCCGCGGTGCTGGCGATGCGCGCGGCCGACCAGAACTGGGCCGACTCGGTGGCCGGCGACATGGAACGCCACTACTCGCCCGGGCGCACCTGGGAAGCACTCGCGCGCTCTGCACTGCCGTTGCTGGAGGCGGGTGACGTGCTCGACATCGCCTCCGGCGACGGCGTGCTGGCCGAGCTGGTGGCGCCGCACGCGCATCGCTACGTCTGCGTCGACACCAGCCGGCGCGTGGTCAACGCCGCCACCGAGCGCCTGCGCCGGCACCGCAATGTCGAGGTGCACGAGGGCGACATGCATGCGCTGCCGTATGCCGACGCCGAGTTCGACCTGGTCGTGCTGATGCATGCACTGACCTATGCCGCCCGTCCGGCGCAGGCGGTGGCCGAAGCGGCACGCGTGCTGCGCCCCGGCGGACGCCTGCTGCTGAGCAGCCTCGCCCGCCATGAGCATCGCGCGGTGGTCGAGGCCTACGGCCACGTCAATCTCGGCTTCGGCGAGCGCGACCTGCGCCGCTTCGTCGAAAAGGCCGGGCTGACGGTGCGCAACCAGGAAACCGTGACCCGGGAAAAGCGGCCGCCGCATTTCGAGGTGGTCTCGCTGATCGCCGACAGGCCGGTGTCGAAATGATGGTTTCGCCACGCCCAGAAACAGCCCTGCTCCCGAAGAACGAGGTTTCGCAATGAACACGCTGCCATGGCTCGACCCGTCCCGCGCCGAATCGCTGCTGCAACAGCTGGGCCAGCGCATCCTTGTGCTGGACGGCGCCATGGGCACGATGATCCAGCGCCACGACCTGCAGGAGGCGGACTACCGCGGCGAGCGCTTCGTCGACGGCTACGACCGGATCGAACGCGGCGACGGCGACGGTACCGGGCATGACCAGAAAGGCAACAACGACCTGCTCAGCCTCACCCGGCCGGAGCTGATCCGCGACATCCACGCCGCCTATCTCGAAGCCGGCGCCGACTTGGTCGAGACCAACACATTCAACTCCACCGCGATCTCGCTCGCCGACTACCACCTGCAGCACCTGGTGCGCGAACTCAACCGCGAGGGCGCGCGGCTGGCGCGCGAGGCCTGCACGGCGGCGCAGGCGGACACACCCGAGCGTCCCCGCTTCGCCATCGGCGTGCTCGGCCCGACCAGCCGCACCGCCTCGATCAGCCCCGACGTCAACGACCCCGGTTTCCGCGCGGTGGATTTCGACGAGCTGGTGGCGATCTACCGCGAGGCCGCCGAAGGCCTGGCCGAGGGCGGCGCCGACGCGCTGATGGTCGAGACCGTGTTCGACACGCTCAACGCCAAGGCGGCGCTGTTCGCCATCGAGGCGACGTTCGACGGGCTCGGTGCGCGCCTGCCGGTGATGATCTCCGGCACCATCACCGACGCCTCCGGCCGCACCCTCTCCGGGCAGACCGCCGAAGCGTTCTGGTATTCGCTGCGGCACGCGCGGCCGCTGTCGATCGGCCTGAATTGCGCGCTCGGCGCGAAGGAGCTGCGGCCGCATGTGGAGGCGCTGTCGGGCGTGGCCGAGTGCCACGTCAGCGCGCACCCGAACGCGGGACTGCCGAACGCGTTCGGCGAGTACGACGAAACCCCGGAGGACATGGCCGAAACCCTGCGCGAGTTCGCGCAGTCGGGCTTGCTCAACATCGTCGGCGGCTGCTGCGGCACCACGCCCGACCACATCCGCGCGATTGCCGCCGCCGTCGAAGGTCTGCCGCCACGTCGACTGCCTGAGACCATGGAGGCGGCGGCGTGAAGCTTTTCAGCCGCCGATCGACCCGGATGAACGCATTACCGTCATCCCGGCGCATGCCGGGATCCAGGCCCGCGCGTGCGCAACGAGACAATGAACACGACGGCTTGCGCCCATGCGGCAATGGCGAGCCTTGGACCGCTTCATCCACGTTCATCCGCGCCAATCCGCAGCCAACCCCTTTCTTTCCGGCCAACCGATGACCCAGTCCCGCCACACCCGCCTGTCCGGCCTCGAGCCGCTGGTCCTCACCCCGGACCTGCTGTTCGTCAACATCGGCGAGCGCACCAACGTCACCGGCAGCGCGCGCTTCCGCAAGCTGATCAAGGAGGACCGCTACCCGGAGGCGGTGGAGGTCGCGCGGCAGCAGGTCGAGAGCGGCGCCCAGATCCTCGACATCAACATGGACGAGGGCCTGATCGACTCGGAGCGGGCCATGACCCGTTACCTCAACCTGATCGCGGCCGAGCCGGACATCGCCCGCATTCCGTTCATGGTCGACTCATCGAAGTGGTCGGTGATCGAGGCCGGGCTGAAGTGCCTGCAGGGCAAGGGCGTGGTCAACTCGATCTCGCTCAAGGAGGGCGAGGAGACCTTCCTGCAACAGGCGCACAAGGTATGGCGCTACGGTGCGGCCGTGGTGGTGATGGCCTTCGACGAGCAGGGCCAGGCCGACACGCGCGCACGCAAGGTGGAGATCTGCACCCGCGCCTACCGGCTGCTGACCGAGACCGTCGGGTTTCCGCCCGAGGACATCATCTTCGATCCCAACATCTTCGCCATCGCCACCGGCATTCCCGAGCACGACAACTACGCGGTCGATTTCATCGAGGCCACGCGCGAAATCAAGCGCACGCTGCCGCACTGCCATGTCTCCGGCGGCGTTTCCAACGTCTCGTTCTCGTTCCGAGGCAACGAGACCGTGCGCCAGGCGATCCACGCCGTGTTCCTGTACCACGCCATCGAGGCCGGCATGGACATGGGTATCGTCAACGCTGGCGCCCTGCCGATCATCGACGACCTCGATCCAGAACTGCGCGAACGGGTCGAGGACGTGGTGCTCAACCGCCGCGCCGACGCGACCGAACGCATGCTCGAGATCGCCGAGCGCTACCGCGGGCAGAAGGGCGAGGCCAAGGTCGAGAACCTGGCCTGGCGCGAAGCCACGGTCGCGGAGCGGCTGAAGCATGCCCTGGTGCACGGCATCGACCAGTACGTCGTCGCCGATACCGAAGAGGCCAGGCAGCAGTTCGACAAGCCGCTCGAGGTGATCGAGGGCCCGCTGATGGCCGGCATGGGCGTGGTCGGCGACCTGTTCGGCGCCGGCAAGATGTTCCTGCCGCAGGTGGTCAAGTCGGCACGGGTGATGAAGAAGGCGGTCGCCCACCTGCTGCCCTACATCGAGGCCGAGAAGGAGCGCAGCGGCAACGCCGGCAAGCCCAACGGGCGCGTGCTGATGGCCACGGTGAAGGGCGACGTGCACGACATCGGCAAGAACATCGTCGGCGTGGTGCTGGCCTGCAACAACTTCGAGGTCACCGACCTCGGGGTGATGGTGCCGGCGCAGGCGATCCTCGACAAGGCGCGTGAGATCGGCGCCGACATCATCGGCCTGTCCGGCCTGATCACGCCGTCACTGGAGGAGATGAGCCACGTCGCGCGCGAGATGAAGCGACAGGGGTTCGACACCCCGCTGCTGATCGGCGGCGCCACCACCTCGCGTGCCCACACCGCGTTGCGGATCGCGCCGCACTACGCCGCGCCCACGGTCTGGGTCAAGGACGCCTCGCGCGCGGTCGGCGTGGTGCAGTCGCTGATCAGCGTCGAGCTGCGACAGAAGTTCGTCGCCGCCAACGACGCCGACTACGCCAAGATCCGCGAGCGCCACCTCAACCGCGGCGACGCCAAGCGCCTGGTCTCGCTGTCGAAGGCGCGTGCGCAGAAGTTCGACGGCGGCTGGGACGACTACGCGCCACCGCAGCCGAATGCGCCCGGCGTCACCGTGCTCGATGACTATCCGCTGGACGAACTGGTCGATTGCATCGACTGGACGCCCTTCTTCCAGGCCTGGGAACTCGCCGGCAGGTATCCTGCGATCCTCACCGACGAGGTGGTCGGCAAGCACGCCAGCGACCTGTACCGCGACGCGCGCGCGATGCTGAAGCGGATCGTCGCCGAGAAATGGCTGACCGCGAAGGCGGTATTCGGGATCTGGCCGGCCAACAGCGTCGGCGATGATGTTGTGATCCTGGCGGACCACCGTGATTCGGGATTGGTGATTGGTGATTCGCAAGAGCGATCTCCTGCTGCTCCCGAATCACCAATCACCAATCACCAATCACGAGTCTTGCACTTCCTGCGCCAGCAGGTCGACAAGCCGCCCGAGCGCCCCAACTTCTGCCTGGCCGACTTCATCGCGCCGGAGACCTCTGGCCGGCAGGACTGGATCGGCGCGTTCGCGGTCACCGCCGGCATCGGCATCGACGCCCACGTCGCCCGCTTCGAGGCCGATCACGACGACTACAACGCGATCCTGCTCAAGGCGCTGGCCGACCGCCTGGCAGAAGCCCTGGCCGAGCGCCTGCACCTGCGCGTCCGCACCGAGTACTGGGGCTATGCGCCGGACGAAGGCCTCGACAACGCCGCCCTGATCGCCGAGAAGTATCGCGGCATCCGGCCTGCACCCGGTTATCCGGCGTGTCCGGAGCACAGCGAGAAAGCCACCCTGTTCACGCTGCTCGACGCCGGCAGCAACGCCGGCATGACCCTGACCGAGAGCTTCGCGATGCTGCCGACGGCGGCAGTCTCCGGGTACTACTTCAGCCATCCGGGCAGCCAGTATTTCGTGGTCGGCCGCGTATCGAAGGAACAGGTGGAGGACTACGCGAAGCGCAAGGGCGTGAGCCGCGCGCAGGCCGAGAGCTGGCTGGCGTCGAACCTGGACTACGATCCCGAGTGAGCATTTCGCAGGAGCGCGCCATGCGCGCGATGCCGCGCCAGGCAGTCGTTTCCGCTGCGGTGAGAAACGGGCCGTCGCCACGGGTTTCGTCAGTGAATCGCCTGCGCTCCAAGTCTGGATGTTTGCTAGCCCATTGCGAAAGGCTCGGCTGCCTATTTGCACCGCCCGTGGCGACGGGCCTGATCTCACCGCAGCGGAAAGACTGCCTGGCGCGGCGCGCTCCTACGGGGCACTCTGGCTCTCACCACACCAGGTCGTCGGGCACCTGGTACTTCGGGTCCGCGTACGGGTCGTCTCCGGCCGGCGCATCGGGATCGACCTTCAATGCCACGGCGGGCGCGAACACCGCCTCGGCCTCGGCCAGCACCGACGCGGTCACCAGCAGATAGCGGCCGTTGAGCTGCAATACACCCAGCTCACCGGCATTGAGCGCCTTCAGCTGCGCGGCGGTGACGTAGATGCGCTTGATCTTGCCGCCGTACTCGAAGTGCCGGGCGATCTCGGCATCGTCGGCATTGAGCGCCTTATCCTGCAGCAGCTGCGCCAGCTTCGCGCGCGCCTCGCGCCGTTGCCGCGCCTCCTCCTGCTTGCGACGCTCGGCCTCGATCCGCTCGTCCTTCTCCTTCTGCGCCCGGATCGCGTAGGCCTTGGCGAGATCGATGTCCTCGCGCGTGCGTCCTGAACGATGGCCGCCGCCGCGCTTGTCCTGACGCTGCGGCGCACCGGCTTCGGGCTTGCGCCCGCCGGGCCGTCCGGGCCTGGCGTTCGGGTTCGGCTTCGGCTTGGATTTGCGCTCCGGCGCCGGCGCGCTCTTGAAACCGAGCCCGAGCAACTGGTCGCGAAGGGAATCGCTCATGTCGGTCGTCAATATCAGTAATGCGGTGGTGGCGGCTCGTCCGCCGGGTCGGCATAGAAGGTACCCCGCGCCTGTTTCAGCTCTTCCAGGCCGCGACGGACGACCTCGGTATTGCGCACCGTTTCCATGCGCAGCGCGGCCAGCGCGTCGCCGAGCTCGGCCAGCGCCTGCTCCTGGAAGGCCAGGCGGGTCTCGAGCTCGACGATGCGCTGTTCGAGGGTCTCGTCCATGGTCAGCCTGCGAGCACGGAACGGCCGCGACCGATGCCATAGTAGGCCAGCCCGGCCTCCTCGACCATCTCCGGTGCATACACGTTGCGGCCGTCGAAGATCGCGGCGTCGGCGAGCGCATCGCGCAGCGCGGCGAAGTCGGGGCTGCGGAACTGCTTCCATTCGGTCACCAGCACCAGCGCATCGGCGCCCTGCAGCGCATCCTCTGCGTTGTCGCACAGCAGCAGGTCGTCACGTTCGCCGAACACCCGCCGTGCCTCGTCCATCGCTTCCGGATCGTAGGCGCGGACCCGCGCGCCGGCATCCTGCAGCTGCTGCAGCAGGCGCCTGCTCGGCGCCTCGCGCATGTCGTCGGTATCGGGCTTGAAGGCCAGGCCCCAGACCGCGAAGGTCTTGCCGCGCAGCACGTCGATACCGCAGTAGTGCTGCACGAGCAGGTCGAACAGATGGCTCTTCTGGCGCTCGTTGACCGCCTCCACCGCCTGCAGCAGGGTGGGCGTATGGCCATGGTGCAGCGCGGTCCGCGCCAGCGCTTGTACGTCCTTCGGAAAACAGGAGCCGCCGTAGCCCGCGCCCGGGTAGATGAAATGCCAGCCGATGCGCGGATCCGAGCCGATACCCTGGCGCACCGACTCGACATCGGCGGCGACCTTCTCGGCGATGCTGGCGATCTCGTTCATGAAGCTGATCTTGGTCGCCAGCATGGCGTTCGCGGCGTACTTGGTCAGCTCGGCGGAGCGCACGTCCATGGTCACGATGCGGTCGCGATTACGGTTGAACGGCGCGTACAGCCGTCGCAGCCGCTCGATGGCGTCGTCGCTGGAGGCGCCGATGACGATGCGGTCCGGGCGCATGCAGTCCTCGACCGCCGCGCCCTCCTTCAGGAACTCCGGATTGGCCACCACCTCGAACGCGATCTGCACGCCGCGTTCGGCCAGCGCCGAAGCGACGGCCGCGCGCACGCGGTCGGCGGTGCCCACCGGCACCGTGGACTTGTCGACGATCACCGCCGGTCGTTGCAGGAGGCGGCCGATCGTATCGGCCACCGCGAGCACGTACTGCAGGTCGGCGCTGCCGTCCTCATCGGGGGGCGTGCCGACCGCGATGAAGATGATCTCGGCGCGCGCCACCGCCTCGGCGGCGTCGGTGGTGAAGTGCAGGCGCCCGGCTTCGCGGTTGCCGGCCACGATCGGCGCCAGTCCCGGCTCATAGATCGGTACCCGCCCCTGATTCAGGGCATCGATCTTGTCGCTGTCGATATCGACACAGATCACGTCGTTGCCGACCTCGGCCAGGCAGGCACCGGTGACCAGACCGACGTAGCCGGTTCCAAAGATGCTCACGTGCATGGCGATGCTCCCTGCTGTCTATTCGGCGGCAGCCGGCATCACTTCGAGCAGCTCGACCTCGAACGCCAGGGTGGCGTTGGGGCCGATCGGGCCGCCCGGCGTGCCCTGCTCGCCGTAGCCCAGCTCGCTCGGAATCCACAGGCGGTAGCGGCTGCCCGGCGACATCAGCTGCAGGCCCTCCTGCCAGCCCGGCACCACCTGGTCCAGCGCGAAGGTCGCCGGCTCGCCGCGCGCCAGCGAGCTGTCGAAGGTGGTGCCGTCGAGCAGCTTGCCCTCGTAATGCACGCTGACCCGGTCGCCCGGCTTCGGCGGCGCGCCCTCGCCCTTCTCCAGCACCTCGTACTGCAGGCCGGACTCGGTGGTCTGCACGCCCGGCTTCTTGGCGTTCTCGGCCAGGAATGTCTTGCCTTCGGCGGCCAGTCTTTCGGCCTCGGCCTGCTGGCGCGCCTGCATGCGCTGGCCCAGGCCCTGCATGATCTGCGCGAGCTGCTGCTCATCGACCTTGGGTTCGTTGCCTTCGAGCGTATCGCGCACGCCCTCGAGCATGGCGTCGAGGTCGACCTCCTCCTTCACCGGCACCAGCGTGTTCCCCAGTTCGAGGCCGATCGCATAGCCGACCTGCTCCTTCTCGCTCTCCAGCCCCGGAATGTCGAGTGCGGATGCCGGCGCCTCGCCGTCGGCGGATTTCTGTGCGGCATCGTCGCCGTCGAGGCGCTCGCCGGTCTCCTTGTCCAGCGGCTTGCAGGCGGCCAGCGTTGCCACGAAGGCGATGGCGAGCAGCGCCGGCAGGGTGACGCGCGGGAAAATGGTCATGGGGGACTCCTTGGGAAATGGGGGAAGGCCGGCCGCGCCGGCGGCGCGCCCGCAGCAGATGCGGACGCAGCGATGGAAACGTCGCCGGATCAGAGGATATCCAGCAGTTCGACGTCGAAGACCAGGGTCGCGTTCGGGCCGATCGGCCCGCCCTGCGTGCCCTTGTCGCCGTAGGCGAGCTCGCCCGGAATCCAGAAACGGTACTTGGCGCCGATGGGCATCAAGGCGACGCCCTCGGTCCAGCCGGGGATCACCTGGTTGAGGCCGAACTCGGTCGGCTCGCCACGCTCGTAGGAACTGTCGAACACGGTGCCGTCGAGCAGGGTGCCGTGGTAGTGCACGCGCACGCGGTCGCTGGGCAACGGGCGCCGCCCCGAACCCTGGCGGATCACCTGGTACTGCAGGCCGGACGGGGTCGAGAACACGCCCTTCTCGTTCTTGTTGGCGGCCAGGAATGCCGTGCCCTCGGTGCGGTTCTTCTCGCCGACCTGCGCCGCCTCGGCGTCCATCTTCTGCTGCACGCGCCCGGAGAACGCCTGGCGCAGTGCCTCGGCCTCGGCCTCGGCCAGCAGCAGCTCGCCACCCTCGATCCGTGTCCGCAGCGCCTGCAGCATCACCGGCAGTTCGATCTCGTCGCGGATCGGCAGCAGCGAACGGCCGACATCGGCGCCGACCAGCAGGCCGACCTTGCTGCTGTCCACTTCCGGCGGCGCGGCCCCGGGCGGTACGCCCGGCAGGCTTTGGCCGCCGCGCGCAGCCACGCGCTGCATCAGCGCCTGGCCGACCTCCTGCATCTCCTCGGCATCGAGCAACGGCTCGCCGCCCTCGAAGGCGTTGCGCACCGCGCGCTCCAGCGCAACATAGTCCATGTCCGGACCGACCGGCACCAGCGACTGGCCGACGTCCATCCCCACCATGTAGCTGACCTTTTCACGCTCGTTCTCAAGCCGCGGCTGCTGGGCGCTCGCGGTCGCCACTGTCAACCAGGCCACAAGCAGACACAGCGCGAACGCGCCGCGCATCGCATTCTTCATCGGGAAACACTCCAGTTGGGCGCCGCCGCCGGCGACGCGTAGGCGCCTATTGTCGCGAGGCCGGCGCGCACGGGCAATCGCGTGCACGCCGCACGTTCATCTGTCCGCAACAGGCGCCTGCAGGGCATGCTCGATCGCCGCCACCACCTCCGGGTCGTCCGGCACGGTGCGGCTGCCCCAATTCGCCAGCACCCGGCCGTCGCGGCCGATCAGGTACTTGTGGAAGTTCCATTGCGGCGTCGCTCCGGTGGCCGCGGCAAGGTCGCGGTACAGCGCCGTCGCCTCCGGCCCGACCACGTGCACCTTTTCGAACATCGGGAACTTCACGCCGTAGGTGAGCGTGCAGAACTCGCGGATCTCCGCCTCGTCCTCGAACTCCTGCGCCTTGAAGTCGCCCGACGGGAAACCGAGCACCGCGAATCCGCGATCGCCGTAGCGTGCATGCAGCTGTTCCAGCGCCTCGAACTGCGGCGTGAAACCGCATTTGCTCGCGGTGTTGACCACCAGCAGCACCTGACCGCCGTAGGTGGCCTGCAGATCGACCGATGTCTTGCCCGCCAGCGGCCGGTAACTGCGGTCCAGCAAACCGTCCGCCGCTTGGGCCTGCATAGTGAGAATGCACATCATAAAAACAGCGCAAATAGCTGTTTTATAATCATATTTCCGATTCTTCATGGGGACTCCGCGGCAACATGACTTCAGTTGGGGAACGAATCTGCATCCGGTTCTTGACAGCCCCTGTCTTGGTGTTATAGTTGCATACAACACCGATCAACCAGCGCAGGAGGTGTCGGCATGAACCGCAAGCTCCACAACACGATACTGGCTTTCTCCGTCACCGGCGGCATGTTGTTGCTGGGGCTCATGGCAGCCGTTCCGGTTCCCCGCGCGGTCCAGGTCGCGGCCGGGCCGACGCAGAGCCTGTCTTCCGCGCGCGCCGAAGCCATCGAGGCACGCACCCGGACGTTCGAGGCGGAACTGGAGCGCGCCGGATCCGCCAACGAAATGGTCGCCCTGTCCTCGGTCTTCCTCGCCGAGATCGTGACCGAGGCGGCAGTCGCCGCGGCTCTGCAGGGCATCGAACGGGACACCACCGGCGAAGACGCCACCCGCACCGGGGCGACCGAGCGCAAGCGCGGCAACGGCCGCAAGCGTAATGCCCTGGCCATGCCCTATTTCTCGTTCGCGCAGGGCCTGCGCGGCAGCAGCGGGAGCTGACACCATGACGCCCATCCAGTGGAGCGAAGGCGCTCCCATCTACCGGCAGCTGAAGGAGCGCGTCATCGCGATGATGCTCGATGGCCTGCTCAAGCCCGGCGACGCCCTGCCCTCCGTGCGGCAGGTCGCGGCGGAATACCAGCTCAACCCGATCACCGTCTCGCGGGCCTACCAGGAGTTGGCGGACGAGGCGCTGGTCGAAAAACGAAGGGGACTCGGCATGTTCGTCACCGATGAGGCATCCAAGAAGCTGCTGGCCAATGAGCGCGAGCGCTTTCTCACCGAGGAATGGCCGCAGGTCCTGGAGCGCATCCAGCGCCTGGGCCTGGCGACCGAGGACCTGCTCAAGCCGGTCCGCAATGGAGGTGCGAAGTGAATGCCGCCGTTTCCAACCACGAATTGTCCAGTGACCTGGTGGTGCAGGCCCGGGGCCTGCGCAAGGCCTACCGGAACACGCTGGCCCTGGACGGCACCACGTTCGACATCGAGCCGGGCCGGATCGTCGGTCTGATCGGCCCCAACGGCGCCGGCAAGACCACCGCGCTGAAGGCGATGCTGGGGCTGATCCCGTTCGAGGGTGACCTCAAGATCCTCGGCCGCGATCCGCGCCTCGAGCGCGACGCGCTGATGAACGACGTCTGCTTCATCGCCGACGTCGCCGTGCTGCCACGCTGGATCCGGGTACGCGAGGCGATCAAGTTCGTCGCCGGCGTGCACCCGCGCTTCGACCGCGCCCGCTGCGAGCGCTTCCTCGCCAACACCCAGCTCAAGCCGGACGCGCGGGTGCGCGAACTGTCCAAGGGCATGATCGTGCAGCTGCACCTGGCGCTGGTGATGGCGATCGACGCCCGCCTGCTGGTACTCGACGAGCCGACCCTGGGCCTGGACATCCTCTACCGCAAGCAGTTCTACCAGCGCCTGCTGGAGGATTACTTCGACGAGCAGAAGACGATCCTCATCACCACCCACCAGGTCGAGGAGATCGAGCACATCCTCACCGACGTGATGTTCATCCGCGGCGGCAAGATCGTGCTCAAGGCGACCATGGACGAGGTCGGCGGGCGCTTTACCGAGGTGCTGGTCAATGCCGAACAGGCCGAGGCGGCGCGCGCGCTGGGTCCGATCGACGAGCGTGCATTGCCGTTCGGCAAGACGGTGATGCTGTTCGACGGCGTCACCCAGCCTGCACTGGCATCCTACGGCGAGACCCGCACGCCGGGCCTGGCCGATCTCTTCGTCGCGACGATGAAAGGAACCTACGCATGAACGCGAGCACCGACACCATGACCCGGGCGCCGGCCGCGAACCCGCCGGCGGCGCCGCACGCGACCCACCGCTACCGCATGCTGCTGCGTCGCGAATACTGGGAACACAAGGGCGGCTTCCTGTGGGCGCCGCTGGTCGCCGGGGCGATCTCCCTGGGGCTGACCTTGCTGTTCGCCATCATCGCCCTGGTCGCCGCACACCGCGCCGCGGCGGGCGGCGAGCTGGAGATCGACGGCGAGATGATGGTCAACGGCCTCGACCTCGGGCTGATCACCAGCCGCCTCGGCCCCGAGGAGATGCGTCAGCTCGGCGCCGGCCTCGACGTGAGCCTGCTCATGGCCTCGAGCTGGCCGTTCATCGTGCTCGCCTTCGTAGTGTTCTTCTACTGCCTGGGCGCGCTGTACGACGAGCGCAAGGACCGCAGCGTGCTGTTCTGGAAGTCGCTGCCGCTGTCGGACCGCGACACCGTGCTGTCGAAGACGATCAGTGCCGCGGTGGTGGCACCGGCACTCGCCACCGTGGCGGCGATCGCAACGATGTACGGCTTCATGCTGCTGGTAAGCGCGATCGTGCTGGCGCACGGCGGCAACCCGGTGACCCTGCTCTGGGGACCAGCCAGCCCGCTGTACCTGGCTGCGCACTTCATCGCCGCGATCCCGGTGTATGCGGTCTGGGCGCTGCCCACCATCGGCTGGCTGCTGCTGTGCTCGGCCTGGGCGCGGAGCAAGCCGTTCCTGTGGGCGGTCATGATCCCGGTGTTCGCCGGCGTGATCGTGTCCTGGTTCGACCTGATGGAGTTCTTCGATCTGGAGACCCTGTGGTTCTGGAAGAACGTGGTCGGCCGCTCGCTGCTGAGCGTGGTCCCGATCGGCTGGCTGGATGCGCTCGACCTGCAGGGCATGGCCGCGATGGGCCGCTTCAAGTTCGAAAGTGCCGCCGACATCCGCGGGGTACTCAACCTGAAGGTCGTGTACTCGGCCTTCGCCTCGCCGAAGATGTGGATCGGCGCCGCCGCCGGCGTGGCGATGATCCTGGCCGCGATCCGCCTGCGCCGCTGGCGGGACGAGGGGTGAGGCAGGCCGCTTGCGCGGCACTGCCGCGCGGCCTGCCGAACGCCCGGCCATGGATGGCCGGGCCGGACGGTCCAAAGCCGGTCGGCCTCGCCATGGATGGCAACGGCCCACTCGCCGAAGCGGCAGCAGGATGCCTTAATTTGCATCGGCAGCGGGCGCGAACGCCCGGCCATGGATGGCCGGGCCGGGCGATCCGAAGCCCACCCGGTCCCGCCATGGATGGCAACGGCCTTGTGGTCGAAGCGGGATCCACGGCACTGCCGCGCAGCTTGTTGAACGCCGGGCCATGGATGACTGGACCGCACCACCGCCCCATCGCAACGAACCAAACTGGAGCACGTGCATGAAACCTGCCATCGCCACCGCCACCCTGCTCGCCTGCCTGCTGCCCCTCGCCGCCGCCGCCCAGGATGGCCGTTGCAAGGAATCGGAACCACGCGAGCTGCAGCTCGACCTCGCCGGCGTGAAGACCGTGATGTTCGATGTCGGTCCGCACAAGCTGCGGCTCGACGCGACCGATACCCCCGACGCCACGCTGCGCGGACGCGCGTGCGCGGCCAGCGCGGCGCGCCTGCCGCAGCTGCAGATCGAACAGGAGAAGAGCGGCGACCGGCTGCTGGTCCGCCTGCAACGAGAAGAGCGCGCACTGAGCCTCTCCTTCGGCAACAGCTACGCCTACCTGGACCTGTCCGGCCAGATTCCCGACGATGTACTGGTGCAATTGAAGGTCGGCTCGGGCGATGCCTGGCTGACCGGCGCCGCGGCGATGAGCGCGGACGTGGGCTCCGGCGACGTCGAGGCGAAGCAGATCCGAGGCCTGGCCACGGCCAAGGTCGGCTCCGGCGACATCGCCTTCGATGACATCGGCGCGCTCGAGGTGCTGTCAATCGGCTCCGGCGACATCGAGGCGCGGAACGTCCGTGGCGCGGTCCAGGTCGGCAGCATCGGCTCGGGCGATTTCGAGCTGGACGGCGCGCGCGGCGATGTCGCGATCGACACGATCGGTTCCGGCGATGCCAACCTGCGCGACATCGACGGCAACGTGACCATCGGCTCGATCGGTTCCGGCGACGTCGATACCCGCGGCATTCGCGGCAATCTCACCTTGCACTCCAAGGGCAGCGGATCGGTCAACCACTCCGGCGTGACCGGCACGGTCGAACTGCCGGGACGCTGACCCACCGTTCGCTCGCCATGCGAGCGATACCGCTTCGACGGCCCGGCCGCCTGATCCGGCGGCTGGCCTGCGACGTTCAGCAATCCCCGGCTTCGACCGCTTTGCATCAGGATCGGCGAGCTCGAGAGCATTCCGAACACCCTCGCGGAGATCACGCCCGAATTCAGGCCACGCGCCACGGTTTCCGCCGGCACGGGCGCGCGCCGCGCGGCTGCGTTCCATCCCTGATCATCCGCGCGCCGTTCCCGGCACGCCCCGCCAACTCGGTGGGCAGGCCTCAGGCGCCGCCCCCGTTCCTGCCCTGAACACCACCACGGGTGAGCGCGGCCGGATCCAGCAACCGGCGCAGTTCCTGCGCGTCGAGGCCGCTGTCCTCCAGCGCGACCTCGAACACCGGTCGGCGCTCACGGTAGGCGCGCTTGGCGATCGCGGCGCCCCGCTCGTAGCCGATCACCGGATTGAGCGCGGTCACCAGGATCGGGTTGCGGTCCAGCGCCGCGGTCACGCTGTCCTTGCGCACCTTCAGCGCGGCGATCGCGCTGTCGGCGAGCAGGCGCGACACGTTGCCCAGCAGGTGGATCGACTCGAGCAGGTTGGCGGCGATCAGCGGCAGCATCACGTTGAGCTGGAAGTTGCCGCTCTGCCCGGCCACCGTGATCGCGGTGTGATGGCCGATGACCTGGGCGCAGACCATGCAGGTCGCCTCCGGGATCACCGGATTGACCTTGCCCGGCATGATCGAGCTGCCCGGCTGCAGCGTCGGCAGTTCGATCTCGCCCAGCCCCGCCAGCGGCCCGGAGTTCATCCAGCGCAGGTCGTTGGCGATCTTCATCAGCGCCACCGCCAGCACATTGAGCTGGCCCGACAGTTCCACCGCATCGTCCTGCGCGGCGATGCCCTCGAACTTGTCGGCGGCGCTCTCGAAGCGGGTCCCGGCGTGCTGCGACAGCCGCCTGACCGCGGCCGGCCCGAAGCGCGGGTCGGCATTGATGCCGGTCCCGATCGCGGTCCCGCCCAGGGGCAGGCGCCGCAACCGCTTGAGGCTGTCCTCGATCCGCGCCTGCGCCGACGCCAGCTGCGCGGACCAGGCGCCGAACTCCTGCGCGAACGTCAGCGGCATCGCGTCCATCAGGTGGGTGCGGCCGGTCTTGACCACTTGCTTCAAGGCGCGCCCGCGGCGATCGATGGTGCGGCGCAGATGCTTCAGCGCCGGCAGCAGGTGCTCCACGGTCGCCAGCTGCGCGGCGACGCGGATCGCGGTCGGCACCACGTCGTTGGAACTCTGGCCGAGGTTGACGTGATCATTCGGGTGCACCGGCTTGCCGCCGCGCGAGGCCAGCGTGGCGATCACCTCGTTGGCGTTCATGTTCGACGAGGTGCCGGAGCCGGTCTGGTAGATGTCGATCGGGAAATGGGCGTCGTGCTCGCCGTTGGCGACGGCGAGCGCGGCCTTGCACACCGCCTGCGACAGCCCTTTCGGCAGCAGCCCGAGCCCGGCGTTGGCTTCGGCCGCGGCCGCCTTGATCAGGCCGAGCGCGCGGATGAAGTCGCGCGGCACCGGCCGTCCCGAGATCGGGAAGTTCTGCACCGCGCGCTGGGTCTGCGCGCCCCACAGCGCATCGGCGGGCACCTGCAGTTCGCCCATGCTGTCGTGCTCGGTGCGCGTGGCGGGCGCCGGTGATGTTCGCTTGCCCATGGATCGTCTCCGCAGCGGTCGATGCGCGGCAGTCTAGCGCCCGGGCCGTCATCGCGACGCTGGCCCTAACGCCGGGCGTGGGTGCCACATGTCCCGCCGCGGCGCCGGATCGGCGCTGCCTGTAAACTTGGCGGTTTCGCCACACCGCCAGAGTCGCCGCCTCATGTCCGCTCCCGCCAGCCCGGTCGACGCACCGGCAGAATCACGCCTGCTCGCCCTGTCCCCGCTCGACGGCCGCTATGCCGGCAAGGTCGATGCGCTGCGCCCGATCTTCTCCGAGTACGGGTTGATCCGCGCCCGGGTCCGGGTCGAGGTGGAGTGGCTGCTGGCGCTCGCCGCCCATCCAGCCATCGTCGAACTGCCGGCCTTCGACCAGGCCCGGCGCACGAAACTGCGCCGCCTGGTCGACGATTTCTCGGTCGCCGACGCGGCGCGGGTCAAGGAGATCGAGCGCACCACCAACCACGACGTCAAGGCGGTCGAATACTTCATCAAGGAGCGGCTGCAGGGCCAGCCGGATCTCGCCGCGGCGCTCGAATTCGTCCATTTCGCCTGCACCAGCGAGGACATCAACAATCTGTCGTACGCGCTGATGCTGGGCGACGCCCGCCAGCAGGTGCTGCTGCCGAAGCTCGACGCCCTGATCGAGAAGCTGCGCGCGATGGCGCATGCGCATGCGGCCCTGCCGATGCTCTCGCGCACCCACGGCCAGACCGCCTCGCCGACCACCCTGGGCAAGGAGCTGGCCAACGTGGTCGCGCGCCTGCAGCGCCAGGGCGAGACCCTGGCCGGCGCACGCATGCCGGGCAAGATCAACGGCGCGGTGGGCAACTACAACGCGCACGTGGCCGCCTATCCGGATGTCGACTGGCCGGCGTTCGCCGAGCGCTTCGTGCATTCGCTCGGGCTCGACTGGCAGCCCTATACCACCCAGATCGAGCCGCACGACGGCATCGCCGAGCTGTGCGACGCGCAGCGCCGCATCGACAGCATCTGCATCGACCTGTGCCGCGACCTCTGGGGCTATATCTCGCTCGGCTACTTCCGCCAGACGATGAAGGAAGGCGAGATCGGCAGCTCGACCATGCCGCACAAGGTCAACCCGATCGACTTCGAGAACGCCGAGGGCAACTTCGGCGTCGCCAGCGCGCTGTTCGAACACTTCGCCGCCAAGCTGCCGGTCAGCCGCTGGCAGCGCGACCTCACCGACTCCACCGTGCTGCGCGGGCTGGGCACCGCCTTCGGCCACGCCCTGGTGGGCGTCGACGCGCTGCTGCGCGGCCTCGACAAGCTCGCCGTCGACGAGGCGCGGCTGCAGGCCGACCTCGACGCCGCCTGGGAGGTGCTGGCCGAGGCGGTGCAGACGGTGATGCGCCGCCACGGCCTGCCCAATCCCTACGAGCAGCTCAAGGCGCTGACCCGCGGCCGCGGCATCGACGCCGACTCGATGCGCGGCTTCATCGAGTCGCTCGCGCTGCCGGAGGACGCGCGGCGGCGCCTGCTGGCACTCACCCCCGGGACCTATACAGGCCTGGCCGAGCGGCTGGCGAAGCAGATCTGAGCCGGGATCGCTGACCGAGGGCCGCTGATGTCGCGGCGCGCCGATCGCCCACCATCGGTCGTGCCCGCGAAAGACGGCCATCAGCGATTTCGACCCGCCGGGTTCCGACGCAAGGATGGCGACCGCCCCTGAGCGCACGACGGCGGTAAATTACGCGTTTCGGGCAGCAAACCTGCGCATGCACCTGCTGATCAACATCGATGTCGACGACCTGGCCCGGGCCAAACGCTTTTATTGCGAAGCGTTCGGGCTCAGGCCCGCACGCCGGATCGGCGAGGGCGTGCTCGAGCTGCTCGGCGCTCAGGCGCCGATCTACCTGCTGAAGAAGGACGCCGACAGCATCGGCGCGGGCACGGCCAGGCGGAGCTATGCACGTCACTGGAGTCCGCTCCACTGCGACGTGGTGGTCGATGATCTCGACGCCGCACTGGCCCGTGCCCTCGCCGCCGGCGCACGCCGGGAAGGCGATATTCGCGAAGGCAGCTGGGGCCGGATCGTGCAACTGGCCGATCCCTTCGGCCACGGCTGGTGCCTGCTGCAGTTCCTCGGCCGCGGCTACGACGAGATCGCCACCGGCTGAGCCCCGGACCACGTCATCCTGCTCGCCGCCGCCCCTGTAGGAGGGGCTTCAGCCCCGACCGCACCAGGCAGTTCCACCGGCAACGGTCATGATGAACGCGCTGCCGTGCGTTGCGACGGAAAACAACGGCGAAGAGCCTCTACCATCACCTGGCGCGGTGTCGGGGCTGAAGCCCCTCCTACAGGAGGCGCTCCGCTTCGCACCGCTTGCCCGATCACGTAGGCTTGTGCGCATGCGTTCACCCCCGATCGAAATCGATGCCGCCGCACTGCCGCCGCTGGGCCTGCCACCGGCGGAGTTTCTGGAGAACTACTGGCAGAAGCGGCCGCTGCTGATCCGCAACGCGTTCCCGGATTTCGTCTCCCCGATCACCCCGGAAGACCTCGCCGGCCTGGCTTGCGAGGACGGCGTGCTGGCGCGCATCGTCGCCCACGAACGCGACCGCGACCGCTGGCTGCTGCGGCAGGGGCCGTTCCCGGAATCGCTGTTCCCCGGCCTGCCCGACCACGACTGGAGCCTGCTGGTGCAGGACGTCGACAAGTGGGACGCCGATGTCGCCGCGCTGCTGCCCGCGTTCGATTTCCTGCCGCGCTGGCGCATCGACGACATCATGGTCAGCTTCGCCGCGCCGGGCGGCTCGGTCGGCGCCCATGTCGACCAGTACGACGTGTTCCTGCTGCAGGCACAGGGCCATCGCCGCTGGCAGATCGACGACCGCCCGGACCCGCCGGTGCACTTCCGCCTGGACACCGAACTCAAGCTGCTGCAGCGCTTCGCCCCCACCCACGACTGGGTACTCGGCCCCGGCGACATGCTGTACCTGCCGCCGGGCGTGCCGCACCACGGCGTCGCCGAGGACCCGTGCCTGACCTTCTCGATCGGCATGCGCGCGCCGTCGGCCGCCGAGCTGATGGGCGACTGGGTCGACGCGATGATCTCCGAGGCCGACGACCGCCTGCGCTACCGCGACTCCGACCTGGCGCCGCCGCGCGACCCCCACGAGATCGACGCCGCGGCGATGAACCGCGTGGTCGAGGCGCTGAACCTGCTGCGGATGAACGATCCCGACCGTCTCGGCGACTGGTTCGGGCGTTTCATCACCCTCTACCGCGCCGGCGGCGAGGCCGCGCCGTCCGGGGAGTCGCGCTCGCGCATCGAGGTCGAATGGGACCTGCAGCAGGGCGGCACGCTGCACCGCCATCCGTTCACGCGCATGGCCTGGCGGCGCAGCGGGCGCGAGGCGCGGCTGTACGTGGCCGGCCAGGACCTGCCGCTGCCGGCGCGCGACGCGGCGCGGATCGCCGCCGCCGCCGGCATCGATGCGCAGCTCTACGGCGCGCTCTCCGAAACCGGCCGCGATGCGGTGTTCGCCCTGCTCGCACAGGGGCACTACCGTCTGCTGCCGCCCGGAGGCGACGACGGCGACGAGGACGAGCCGGCGCCATGAGCACGAACGCTGCGGACGCACCGTTTCGGGTCGAGGCCGTGGACTATGCCGCCGCCTCGGCCGATCTGCGCGCCGTGCGCGAAACCGTGTTCGTACGCGAACAGCAGGTCCCGCCGGAACTGGAGCTGGACGCCACCGACCCGTTGTGCGCGCATGTCCTGGCCCGCGACGCCGGCGGCCGCCCGATCGGCACCGGGCGCATGGACGACGCCGGCAGGATCGGGCGCATGGCGGTACTGGCCGACTGGCGCGACCGCGGTGTCGGCGCCGCGCTGCTGCAGGCGCTGCTGCGCATCGCGCGCGAGCGCGGGCTGAAGGAAGTCGTGCTGCACGCACAGGCGGGGGCGATCGCGTTCTATACCCGGCACGGATTCGTCCCGGTCGGCGAGCGCTTCCAGGAAGCCGGCATCGAGCACCAGACCATGCGGCGGGCGCTCGCCCGGCCACAGACCATCGAAAATCGTGAAGACGCCGTGACGGCCACCGTGGACCTCGTAGCCGGAGCACGGCGACACCTGTGGGTCTACAGCCGCGAACTCGATCCCGGACTGTTCGACGATCCCACAGTGCTGGAGGCGCTGCGCGCGTTCGCGGTGCGCGAGCGCGGCGGCGAGGTCCGCCTGCTGCTGCAGGACGCGGCGGCCGCGCAACGGGCGCACGCGCCGCTGCTGCCCCTGGCGCAGCGGCTGCCGAGTACGTTCCTGTTCCGCCAGGTGGAGGATCCGGTCGACCGCGCCTATGCCTCGGCTTTCGTCGTCAATGACAGCGGCGGCTACTACTTCCGCGGTCTCGGCCACCGCTTCGACGGCGAATGCGAACGCCATGGCGCCGGTCGCGCACGCCAGCTGGTCGAGGCCTTCAAGCCGGTCTGGGAGCGCGCGCGGCCGTGTGGCGAACTGCGCGCGCTGGGGCTGTGAACGCTGTTTTCGAACCGGGCAACGCCGGCTGACCTGCCGCCATCGACAGCTCGGTAGCCGGTCGCACCGCAACCGGCGCTACGGCTATAATCAGCGACTTCATGCGTCCGCTTTGCGGCGGTCGCCGCACCTCCGCACCGGAGCACCCGGCGCGGGCGCCCGCCTCCCCCTACGAGCCCCATACGCCAGACGTGGACAGTCTTCTCAAGCAGTTTGCGCAGTCTTCCCAGTTCGGCGCCAACGCCGCCTACATCGAAGAACTGTACGAGCGATACCTGGTCGACCCCGACAGCGTCGGGCCGAAGTGGAAAACCTGGTTCGACGCGTTCGAGGGCCGCGAGGCCGGCGATGTGCCGCATTCGGCGGTACGCGAAGCGGTGGCCGAGGCCGGCCGACGCGCGGCGCGCGGCCAGGCCGGCAGCGGCGCCGACGAGCGCGAGCGCCATGTCGGCCGCCTGATCACCGCCTACCGCTCGCGCGGCCACCTGGGCGCGCAACTCGATCCGCTCGGCCTGTCGCCGCCGGTCAACCCGCCTGACCTCGGCCTGCCCTTCCATAATCTCTCCGACGCCGATCTCGACGGTGAGTTCAGCACCGGCGGCGTGGGCGGACGCGAGCGCATGCGCCTGCGCGACCTGCTGGCACTGCTCAAGGCCACCTACACCGGGCCGATCGGCGCCGAGTTCATGCACATCACCGACGCCGAACAGCGCCGCTGGCTGTACGAACGCCTGGAGCGCGCCGGTGGCCGCTTCGATCCCGGCGCCGAAACCCGCAAGCGCATCCTCGAGCGCCTGACCGCGGCCGAGGGCCTCGAGCGCTACCTGCACACCAAATACGTCGGCCAGAAGCGCTTCTCGCTGGAAGGCGGCGATGCGCTGATCCCGCTGCTGGACACCCTGATCCGGCGCGCCGGCAGCGACGGGGTCAAGGACATCGTCATCGGCATGGCCCACCGCGGCCGCCTCAACGTGCTGGTCAACACCCTGGGCAAGTCGCCGCGCAAGCTGTTCGACGAGTTCGAGGGCAAGTTCGAGCACAAGCCCAGCGACGATCCGGCGCACACCGGCGACGTCAAGTACCACATGGGCTTCTCGGCCGACGTGCAGACCCCGTCCGGGCCAGTCCACCTGGCCCTCGCCTTCAACCCCTCGCACCTGGAGATCGTCGACCCGGTGGTGGTGGGCAGCGTGCGCTCGCGCCAGCACCGCCGCGGCGACAAGGCGCGCAAGATCGTGCTGCCGGTGCTGCTGCACGGCGACGCCGCGTTCGCCGGCCAGGGCGTGGTGATGGAGCTGTTCCAGATGTCGCAGGCGCGCGGGTTCGCGGTCGGCGGCACTCTGCACGTGGTGATCAACAACCAGCTCGGCTTCACCACCAGCGACCGCCAGGACGCCCGCTCCACCCTGTACTGCACCGACGTCGCGAAGATGGTCGGCGCGCCGGTGCTGCACGTGAACGCGGACGATCCGGAAGCCGTGGTGTTCTGCATGGAGCTCGCCTACGCGTTCCGCCAGCAGTTCGGCAAGGACGTGGTGATCGACCTGGTCTGCTATCGGCGCCACGGCCACAACGAGTCCGACGAGCCGGCCGCCACCCAGCCGCTGATGTACCAGAGCATCCGCAAGCACAAGACGCCGCGCGAGCTCTACACGGCACGCCTGATCGAGGCCGGCGTCGTGGCCGAGGACGAGGCCAAGGCGATCGTCGACGGTTTCCGCGACAAGCTCGATGCCGGCGAATTCACCACCGAACTGGCCGACGCCAATCCGGACGACTACGACCTCACCATCGATTGGGGCCCCTATCTCTCCGGCAGGATCGACGATCCGGTCGACACCCGCGTTCCCGCCGACAAGCTGCGGGCGCTGGCAAAGGCGATCAACGAGGTTCCCGACAACATCACCCTGCATGCCCGCGTCGCCAAGGTCTACGAGGAACGCCGCAAGATGGCCGCCGGCGAGATCCCCGGCGACTGGGGCTTCGCCGAGAACCTCGCCTACGCCACCCTGCTCGACGAAGGCCACAAGCTGCGCCTGGTCGGCCAGGACAGTGGCCGCGGCACCTTCTTCCACCGCCATGCGGTGCTGCACGACCAGAACAGCGGCGAGGACTACATCCCGCTGCAGCAGCTGGTGAAGAATCCCGAGGACGCCACCATCATCGACTCGCTGCTCAGCGAGGAAGCGGTGATGGCGTTCGAGTACGGCTATTCCACCTCCGAGCCCGGCACGCTCGACATCTGGGAGGCGCAGTTCGGCGACTTCGCCAACGGCGCGCAGGTGGTGATCGACCAGTTCGTCTCCTCCGGCGAGGCCAAGTGGCAGCGCCTGAGCGGGCTGACCCTGTTCCTGCCGCACGGCTACGAGGGCCAGGGGCCCGAGCACAGCTCCGCGCGCCTGGAGCGCTTCCTGCAGCTGTGCGCGCTGGAGAACATGTTCGTCTGCGTGCCGACCACCTCGGCGCAGGCGTTCCACATGATCCGCCGCCAGCTGTGCATGAAGACCCGCAAGCCGCTGGTGGTGATGACGCCGAAGTCGCTGCTGCGGCACAAGCTGGCGGCCTCGCCGCTGCAGGACCTGTCCGATGGCGAGTTCAGGCACCTGATCGCCGACGAGGCCGACCCGAAACAGGTCAAGCGCGTGGTCGCCTGCTCCGGCAAGGTCTACTACGACCTGCTCGAGGAACAGCGCAAGCAGTCGCTCGACAACGTGGCGCTGATCCGCATCGAGCAGCTGTACCCGTTCCCGCGCGAAACGCTCGCCGCCGAGCTCAAGCGCTACGGCAAGGGCGTCGGCCTGGTCTGGTGCCAGGAAGAGCCGCAGAACCAGGGCGCCTGGTACCAGATCAAGCACCACCTCGACGCCTGCCTCGCGTCCGGTCAGAAGCTGCACTACGCCGGCCGGCCGCGCTCGCCGTCGCCGGCGGTCGGTCACTTCAATGACCACGTCGAGGAGCAGAAGCAACTGATCGCCGACGCGCTGGTGAACCCGCTCAAGGGCAAGGTCGCCGCCGAATGATTCCCACCCCACACCGCTTTCCCAGGAAGCCGCCCCATGGCCACTGAAATCAAGGTCCCCGTCCTGCCAGAATCCGTCGCCGACGCCACCATCGCCAGCTGGCACAAGAAGCCCGGCGACGCGGTCAAGCGCGACGAGAACATCGTCGACCTGGAGACCGACAAGGTCGTGCTCGAGGTGCCCTCGACCGTCGACGGCGTGATCAAGGAGCTCAAGTTCGAGGAAGGCGCCACCGTGACCAGCTCGCAGGTGATCGCCGTCATCGAGGAAGGCGCCGCCGCCGAGGCGCCGAAGAAGAACGAGAAAAAAGAGGAAAAGAAGCAGGAAGACGGCAAGTCCGACGCCGACGAGGCAGCGTCGACCACCAAGGACGAAACGGACGAGGTCAAGGCGGCCAAGCAGGAAGGCCCGCAGATGGCCAAGAAGGAAACCAAGCAAGCCGCGCCCTCCTCCGACCAGTTGCCGCCCGGCGCACGCTTCACCGCCGAGAAGGAAGGCATCGATGCCGCGCAGGTCGAAGGCACCGGCCGCCGCGGCGCGGTGACCAAGGAGGACCTGCTCAACTACGCCTCCGGCAAGACCGCGGGTGTGTCGGGCGGCGCGCGTCCGGAAGAACGCGTGCCGATGACCCGCATCCGCAAGCGCATCGCCGAGCGCCTGATGCACTCGAAGAATTCGATCGCCATGCTGACCTCGTTCAACGAGGTCGACCTGGGCAAGGTGATGGTGCTGCGCAAGGAACTGGGTGAACAGTTCCAGAAGGAGCACGGCATCAAGCTCGGCTTCATGAGCTTCTTCGCCAAGGCCGCCGCCAACGCACTGCAGCGCCACCCGGTGGTCAACGCCTCGGTCGACGGCGACGACATCATCTACCACGGCTATGCCGACATCTCGGTGGCGATCTCCACCGACCGCGGCCTGGTCACGCCGGTGCTGCGCAACGTCGAGCGCATGGGCTTTGCCGAGATCGAACAGGGTATCGCCGACTTCGCCAAGGCCGCGCGCGAGGGCGGGCTGAAGCTCGAGGACCTGCAGGGCGGCACCTTCACCATCACCAACGGCGGCACCTTCGGCTCGCTGATGTCGACCCCGATCGTCAACCCGCCGCAGTCGGCGATCCTCGGGATGCACACGATCAAGGAGCGCGCCGTCGTCAAGGACGGCCAGGTGGTCGCCGCGCCGATGATGTACATCGCCCTGTCCTACGACCATCGCGTCATCGACGGCAAGGACGCGGTGCTGTTCCTGGTCGACATCAAGAATCAGCTTGAGAATCCGCACAGGATGCTGCTCGGCATGTGATGCCGAGCAGCATCGGGAATGGAGAATCGGGAATCGGGAATCGGGAATCGGAAGAGCAGCTTCCGGCCCCATGTTACCGCTCTTCCCATTCCCGATTCCCCATTCCCCATTCCCGTTGTGAGCGAAGCATGAGCGAACAATTCGATGTCATCGTCATCGGCGCCGGCCCCGCCGGCTACCACGCCGCCATCCGCGCCGCGCAGCTGGGCATGAAGGTGGCCTGTGTCGACGCCGCGCTGGGCAAGGACGGCAAGCCGGCGCTGGGCGGCACCTGCCTGCGGGTGGGCTGCATCCCGTCCAAGGCGCTGCTCGATTCCTCGCGCCAATACTGGAACATGGGCCACCTGTTCGGCGACCACGGCATCAGCTTCAAGGATGCCAAGATCGACGTCGGCGCCATGGTCGGGCGCAAGGACAAGATCGTGAAGCAGTTCACTGGCGGCATCGCGATGCTGTTCAAGGCCAACAAAGTGACGCCGTACTACGGCTTCGCCACGCTGCATCCGGACCGCGTGGTCAAGGTGAAGCAACACGACGACAGCGAGGCCGAGCTCAAGGCGACCAATGTGATCATCGCCGCGGGTTCCGACTCGATCGAACTGCCGTTCGCGAAGTTCGACGGCGAGAACATCGTCGACAACGTCGGCGCGCTCGACTTCACCGAGGTGCCCGCGCGCCTGGGCGTGATCGGCGCCGGCGTGATCGGGCTGGAACTGGGCAGCGTGTGGCGCCGTCTGGGCGCCGAGGTCACCGTGCTCGAGGCCTTGCCCGATTTTCTCGCCGCCGCCGACGCTGATATCGCCAAGATCGCCGCCAAGGAATTCAAGAAGCAGGGCCTGGACATCAAGCTGGGCGCCAAGGTCGGCAAGACCGAGGTCAAGAAGAAGGGCAAGAAGACCGAAGTCCACGTCACCTTCGAGGACAAGGACGGCGAGCAGAGCCTGGTCTTCGACAAGCTGCTGGTCTCGGTGGGCCGCAAGGCCGCGAGCAAGGGCCTGCTGGCCAACGGCACCGGCGTGAAGCTCGACGACCGCGGCCGCATCGAGGTGGACGAACACTGCCACACCGGCGTCGACGGCGTCTGGGCGATCGGCGACTGCGTACGCGGACCGATGCTGGCGCACAAGGGCTTCGAGGAGGGCATCGCCGTGGCCGAGCTGATCGCCGGTCTGCCCGGCCACGTCAACCTCGAGACCGTGCCGTGGGTGATCTACACCGAGCCGGAAGTCGCCTGGGTCGGCCGCACCGAGCAGCAGCTCAAGGACGAGGACGTCCCGTACAAAGTCGGCACCTTCCCGTTCGCGGCGCTTGGCCGCGCGGTGGCGATGGGCGAGCCGGCGGGCATGGTCAAGGTCATCGCGCACGCGGAGACCGACCGCGTGCTCGGCCTGCACCTGGTCGGCGCCAACGTCTCGGAGCTGGTGCACGAGGGCGTGCTGACGATGGAATTCAAGGGCTCGGCCGACGACCTGGCGCGCATCTGCCATGCGCACCCGACCATGTCCGAAGCGATCCACGATGCTGCGATGGCGCTGGACAAGCGGGCGATTCATAAGACGAACTGAAGCCGTGATTCGGGATTGGTGATTCGTGATTCGTGAAAGCGGCGCATCACTCCCGAACGCCTTTGGAGTTGCTGAACGCCGGGCATAAGCTCGGCGTTCGCTTTTGCGAATCACCAATCACGAATCACCAATCACCATCCAATGAAAAGCCTCTGCGTCTACTGTGGTTCCAACGCCGGCAGCGAACCGGTCTACACCGAGCGCGCCATCGCACTGGGGACGCGCCTGGCGGAGGACGGCATCCGTCTGGTCTACGGTGGCGGCAACATCGGCCTGATGGGCACCGTCGCCGATGCCGTGCTCGAGGCCGGCGGTGAGGTGACGGGCGTGATCCCGCAGCAGTTGGTCGACTGGGAGGTCGCGCATCGCGGCGTCACCCAACTGGAGATCGTCGGCTCGATGCACGAGCGCAAGTCGCGCATGTTCGATCTGGCCGACGGCTTCGTCGCCCTGCCCGGCGGCTTCGGCACGCTGGAAGAGATCGTGGAGATGCTGACCTGGCGCCAGCTGGGCATCGGCCGCAAGCCCTGTGCGTTCCTGGACATCGCCGGTTTCTGGTCGCCGCTGATCGCGATGATGGACCGCATGGTCGAGCAGCGTTTCCTGCACCCGGACCAGCGCGCCGACCTGTGGACCGGCGACGATATCGACGCCCTGCTCGCCTGGATGCGCGGCTATGAGCCGGCGCAGGCGTCGAAATGGCTGGACGAGAAGCGCCGCCGGGCGCTGCGCTGAGCGATCCCGCCGCACGGCGGCGGACGTTGCGCCAATCCGCGCTCTGCCCCGTCATCCCGGCGCAGGCCGGGATCCAGGCCCGCGCGTTGTCAGCACCCGCAAGCTGCGCGAGACTCTGCGAACGGCTGGAAGCCGGCTTGTCCCATGGACGATAGGACACCCTCATGGGGGAAAGGACTCCCTGCGTTTACATTCTCGCGAGCCGACGCAACGGCACGCTCTACATCGGTGTAACGTCCGATCTGCCGGCGCGAATCTGGCAGCACAAGCACGATCTCGTTGCGGGTTTCACGCAGCGCCATCGCGTGCACGTACTGGTTTGGTACGAACCCCACCCAACCATGGAGTCGGCGATCCGTAGGGAGAAGGCGCTCAAGGAGTGGAAGCGTGCGTGGAAGCTGCGATTGATCGAGTCGGCGAATCCGCAGTGGCGGGATCTTTATCCGGAGATCGCTTAGGCAACCATCGCAGCTCGTCACGAAGTCTGTCGGGCTCTCGCATGCGCCTCGACTGACGCAGCGTCGGCTCTCTGGATCCCGGCCTTCGCCGGGATGACGGATCTGGAACCATCACGGTTCGTCGTGAAGCCCGTCAGGCTCTCGCATGCGCCTCGACTGACGCAGCGTCGGCTTTCTGGATCCCGGCCTTCGCCGGGATGACGGATCTGGAACCGTCGCGGTTCGTCGTGAAGCCTGTCGGGCTTTCGCGTGCACCTCGACTGACGCAGCATCAGCTTTCTGGATCCCGGCCTTCGCCGGGATGACGGATCTGGAACCATCGCGGTTCGTCGTGAAGCCTGTCGGGCTTTCGCGTGCACCTCGACTGACGCAGAATCGGCTTTCTGGATCCCGGCCTTCGCCGGGATGACGGATTCGAAACATGATGGCCTCTATTCCATCCACCTTCCGCGCCTTTCGCATCCACAATGACGACGCCGGCTATCGCAGCGGCATCGAGGACGTTTCGCTGGACGAGCTCGCACCCGGCGAAGTCGTGATCAAGGCCGCGTATTCCTCGGTCAACTACAAGGATGCCCTCGCCGGCACCGGGCAGGGCAAGATCCTGCGGCGCTTCCCGCTGGTCGGCGGCATCGATGTCGCCGGCCATGTCGTCGCCTCGAGCGACAAGGCGTTCAAGGAAGGCGATGCCGTACTGGTCACCGGCTGCGGCCTGAGCGAGACCCGCGACGGCGGCTACTCCGAATACGTCCGCCTCGAGTCGCGCTGGGTGATTCCACTGCCGGACGGGCTCGACCTGCGCGAGAGCATGATCGTGGGCACCGCCGGCTTCACCGCAGCGCTGGCACTGCTGCGCATGAGCGAGAACCGGCAGACGCCGGACCTCGGCCCGCTGGCGGTGACCGGCGCCACCGGCGGCGTCGGTTCGCTGGCGGTCGACATCTTCAGCAGCGCCGGCTACCAGGTACATGCGATCAGCGGCAAGCCGGAACACGCTGGCTACCTGCGGGCGATTGGCGCCGATGCGGTGCTTGGTCGCGATGCGCTGGCGACCGCGCGGCCGATGGAATCGGTGCGCTTCGGCGGCGGCCTCGACAACGTCGGCGGCCCCATGCTGACCAGCCTGCTCGCGCAGACCGCGCCCTACGGCAACGTCGCCAGCGCCGGGCTCGCGGCCAGCCACGACCTGCCGGCCACGGTGATGCCGTTCATCATCCGCGGCGTCTCGCTGCTCGGCGTCGCCTCGGCCGGCACCGCGCGCGGGATCCGCGACGAGGTCTGGCGCCGGCTCGCGTCCGACTGGAAGCCGTGCCACCTCGACCGCATCTGCACCCGCGAGGCGCCGCTCGAGCAACTGCCCGAGGTGTTCGCGCGCATGCTGGCCGGGGACTCGCTCGGGCGGACGCTGGTCACAATCGGCTGAGACGCGACGGCGCCGTCGCCACGATCCGCTTCAATTCCGTGACGCAGGCGGTTGATTCGTCTGGGCGGGACCCGCACCGTACGGACGCGGGCGGTACTGTCGCTTGCGGGCGCCGGCACCGCAGTTACAATCCTCACGTTGAATCCGGGGAATACCATGGCGCGCATCCTGATCGTCGACGACTCGCCTTCGCAACTGGCCGGCATCCGCCGGATCGTGGAAAAGCTCGGCCATGAAGCGCTGCCGGCCGAAGACGGCCAGGCCGGCGTCGACGCCGCCAAGCGCGAACTCCCGGACCTGATCCTGATGGACGTGGTGATGCCGAACCTCAACGGGTTCCAGGCGACCCGCGCGATCACCCGCGAGCCCAGCACCCGGCACATCCCGGTCGTGCTGGTCACCACCAAGGACCAGGAAACCGACCGCATCTGGGGTATGCGCCAGGGTGCGCGCGGCTATCTCACCAAGCCCTTCAGCGAGAGCGAGCTGTCGGACGTGATCGCCAGCATCCTCACCGCCGGCGACGCCGGTTCCGCCAAGCCGCAAGCGCCCGTCGCGGGCTGAACCACGGCGGTTGGATCGCACCGGCCGATCACGTCGGCGGGACCCCACATCGGTCGAATCACGCCCGTCGCCAACCGGCGCCGAAGGCGTCCTGCAGGTCGCGATAGGCCTTGCGCTGCGCCTCGTTCTCCGCGCGCGGCGCCAGCACCTCGAGTTCCACGATCTGGTCCCCGGCCGCGGCGCCGCGCGCACCAGGCAGGCCGCGGCCGCGCAGGCGCAGTTTGCGCCCGGCCTCGGAATCGGGCGGGATCTTCAGCTCCACCGGCCCACCGAGCGTCGGCACGCTGACGGTCGCTCCGAGCGCCGCCTCCCAGGGCGCCACCGGCAGGACGTGGACGATATTGACGCCGTCGACCTCGAAATTCGGATGCGCGGCATATTCGATCTCCAGCAGCAGATCGCCCTGGCCGCCGGCCCCCTGCCCCTTGAGGCGGATCAGCTGGCCCGGCCGCACGCCTTTCGGGATCCGCACCTCCAGCGCCTTGTCATTGACCGCGATGCGGATGGCGCGGCCTTCGTACACCGCCTCCAGCGGCACTGCCAGACGCGCGCGACTGTCTCCGCGCGGCTGTCCGTGGCCGGCACGCGGACCGCCCCCGCCCCGGCGATGGCCGAACAACTCCTCGAAGAAATCGCTGAAACCGCCGCCGGCGCCGCCACCGGCAAAGATCTCGTCGAAGTCGGCACCGCCGCCGGGCCCGCCCTGGCCGAAGCCGCCCTGCGGCGGCTGCACCTCGTCGCCGGGACGATAGCCGCGGGCGCGCAGCTGATCGTAGGCACTGCGCTTCTGCGGATCGCGCAGTGCCTCGTAAGCCTCGTTGACCGCCTTGAACCGCTCCTCGGCGCCCGGTTCCTTGCTGACGTCGGGATGGTATTTGCGCGCCTGGCGGCGATAGGCGGTCTTGATTTCCGCGTCGCCCGCACTCGGCTCGACGCCGAGGATGTCGTAGTAGTCCTTGAACTGCATGCTTCACCTTGCGCCTGGATCGGGGCCGTGGCCGGAGGGTGCGCCGACCAACGCCGGCGCCCGACGACCTTCGCCGCCGGGCCCGAGGATCCCACAAACGTCACGGCCTGCAAGCACGCCTGCAGGCCGTGACAGGACAAGCGGCCGGATCTGGAGCCGTGCTGCGGCGTCGTTACTGCCGCACGCTGCTGCCCGGCCCGACCTGGATGCGCCGCGGGGTGGTTTCCGGACGCTTGGGAATGCTGATCTCCAGCACCCCGTTGTGGCCGTTGGCGGTGATGCCTTCCGGATCGGCGCTGTCGGGCAGCGCGAAGCGGCGGTGGAAGCTGCCGGTGCGGCGCTCGACCCGCGAGAAGCGAGCGTTTTCCCCGTCGGTTTCGGAGCTGCGCTCACCGCGGATGCTGAGGATGCCCTTGTCCATTAGCACCTCGACCTGCTGCGGATCGACGCCCGGCAGGTCGGCAAAGATCACGAAGCGGCCATCCTCCTCCTTGATGTCCACACGCGGCATCCATTGGCTGGTGACGACGGACGATTCGTCCTGTCCGTCCTCGTTGTTGAAGAACTGGTTGAAAACCTGGCGGATCTCGTCCTGCATCGAGGACTGGATCGGCCACTGCGGGTGGCGGACCGAATGTCTCATCGAAATGTCTCCGTTTGCTGTGATACGGCCGTCGCGGCCGGATGCCCCTCAGCTAGGTCCGCCGGCACCGCCTTTCAAGGGCATTTGCCGCCGCCGTAACGCGGAAACGCTAGACTGCGTTCAGTCAACCCTCACAGGACACCTGCATGCCCATCCAGCCCGGCGATCCGATCCCCGAAGTCGTGCTCAAGCACATCGATGACGGCATCCAGACCATCGACACCCCGACCCTGTTCGACGACAAGAAGGTGGTGCTGTTCGCCGTTCCCGGCGCCTTCACCCCGACCTGCTCGGAGCGGCACCTGCCGGGTTTCGTCAAGCATTTCGACGAATTCCGTGCCCGCGGGATCGACGTCGCCTGCATGGCGGTCAACGACCCGTTCGTGATGAAGGCCTGGGGCGACAGCCTGGACGTGCCCGAAGGCATGCTGATGCTGTCGGACGGCAACGGCGACCTGGCCCGCGCGCTGGGGCTGGAAATGGACGCCAGCGCCTATGGCATGGGCACCCGCGCCAAGCGCTTCGCGCTGTACGCCGAGAGCGGCGTGGTGAAGCAGCTGTTCGTCGAGGCCCCGGGCGAGTTCAAGGTCTCGAGCGCGGAGCACGTGCTGGCGAACCTGGAGTAACGCCGGCAACACCGGGCCGTCCGGGAGCGTCAGACGACATACCGGTCCCATCCGCCGTAGTGCTCCCTGCTGCGCTTGCCGCGCGGCAGGCTCAGGGCGACCACGGCCAGGCCGATGACCACGCCGGCCCACGCCGCGGCCGTGCCGGCGCCCTCCAGCACCCAGGGCGCGATCACCAGCCACAGCCCGAGGGCCACGTTGACGAAGCGCAGCGCGCGCCCGACCTCGGCCATCGCCATCACCGCCACGGTGACGATCAGCGCACCGACCAGGTGGTCGCTGTCGGCCATCGGCGGGCGGGTGTCGAAGATCAACCGGGTGAACATCAGCGCCGCGCCGAGCAGCGCGCTGGCGACCAGCGTCCACGGCACGGTGATGCCGCGGGCGGCCGACGCGTACGACGCCGCCAGCGGCGCATCGAATCCGGGCATGTCGTCGCGGCCGCCGCCGGGTTGCGCGCCACCCCGGAAGAACGTGCGCCAGAACGAGCCGCCGCGACGATGGTCCTGCACCAGGTACTGGCCCATCGCCACCAGTTCGTCGAGGCTGTAGGGAATCATGATGAGCATCGCCAGTGCAGTGACCAGGCACAGCGTGCACCAGGTGCCGATCACGATCGGCTGGATGACGATGAAGTAGATGCTGACCACGCCCAGCGGCACCACCACAAAGCCGAACATCGCCACCATCCACGGCATCGTGCGCCAGCGCCGGCGGTCGCCCATGGCGCCCATCAGGATCTCGAACATGTAGGTCACCGCGCCGAGTCCGGCATCGGCAATCGGCCAGGCCTTGGAGACGTCCGAGGTGATGATGTCCTCGGTGCCGTTGAGCCCGCGGCCGCCGGCGAAGAACGGCTCCCAGGCGGTGTCGATGTGGCCCATCTGGTAGGCGGCCAGGTGGCGCGAGAGCAGCAGCCCGACCACGCCCAGCGCAATGATCGGCACCCGCTGCAGATAGGTCGATGGCGAATAGGTCCAGCCCGGCGGCAGGTCCGAATCGTCCATCATCCCTTCCATGCGCATGCCGGGCATCATCGGCACCAGGATCGCGAACGCGACCACCAGCCCCCCGACCAGGGTGTTGTTGGCATAGCTCGCCGCATCCGGCGCCCAGAACAGCAGCGGTGCGAACAGCAGCCACACGCCGACCGCCGCGCTGCCCCATTGCGCCCAGGAGAAACGCGGCGATAGCGACAGCGTCGCGAACAGCATGATCAACAGGCCGCTGACGATGTCGCTGCGCCCCATCCATGCGCTGCGCAGCGCGGGGTCGGCCAGGCCGCGTTCGGCGGTGACCTGGCGCACGGCGTCGCCGAAGCCACCGGCGTCGAAACTGCCGAACACGAACGGGCTGGCCAGCAGCCACGCACCCAGCATGATGTTCAGGTAATGCGTCCACAACAGGCTGAAATGCATCTTGCGCATGCCGGCCATGTGCGCCGCCATCGCGCCGCCGGCATCGGCGCCGTCCCCATCCGTCGCGTGACCGCATTTGCCCTCGCCGTCTTCTTTCGCAGCCTGCCCGGGAGTGTCCGTTGCGGGCCCGCCCTGCCCGTCGGCGGCGCGATCGCCGTCTTCGCGGGCCTGCGCCTCGACACTTTGCGCGGCGACCTTGGCGGCGTTGAGCTTGTTGCTGCGATACCAGCCGACCGGATCGTCCCGCAGCGCGGCGACGATGGTCGGCAGCGTATCGCGCAGAGAATGCGCGGGCTTCCAGTCGAGCAGCGCGTGCGCACGCGAGGTATCGACTTCGTAGTGATCCGAAGCGGTGTCCACCATCCACGGCCGGATGAACCTGTCCTCGCCCAGCACCTCGCCCTGGACCCATGCGCCGGCCTTGGCCAGCGCCGGCGAAATTTCCCGCGTCTCCCAGTCCTCGGCGTGGATCAGGCGGCCGAGCAGGCGCTGCATCTCGCCCATGCCGATCGCTTCCGGCTCGGCCAGCAGCAAGGGCAGCTCGGGCGGCAGCCGGGCACGGTCCCGGACGATGCGCAGCAGCGCGTCGGTCAGATCGTCCAGGTGCAGCGAGGGCTGCCCGGTGTCGAGTGGACCCGGATAGACATGGCTGACCGTCTGTCGCTCGTGGATGCGCGCGATCTGCTGGACGAGGAACGCCGAATGACCTTGCTCGTCGTACACGCCGGCCGGGCGCAGCAGCACCAGCGGGATGTCGCCGTGCTGTTCGCGCAGCAACCGCTCGGTGCGGATCTTCGAATCGCGATACGGCAACGATGCGGCCTGCAGCGGCGAGTCCTCGTCGATCGGCGCGCCACGCCGTGTCGGCGCATGCACCAGCATCGTGCTGGCGAACACGAACTGCTCGACGTCGAACGACGCCTTCAGCGCCTGCAACAGGCGCTCGGTGCCGCGGACCGTGACCGCTTCATAGCGGGGATCGGGATCGCCGCTGAGGTCGAAGTAGGCGGCCAGGTGGATCACCGACGCGATCCGGGTGCCATGCGCAAGCCGGACGCGTTCCAACGCGACCCGGACGCTCTCGTCGGAGGTGAGGTCGATGCAGACGCACTCGGCCTCCGGTGGCGGGTGCGGTGAAACCTCGCGATCCAGTCCGACCAGGTCGAAACGGCCCGCGAGTTTCCGGATCACAGCGGCGCCGATGAAGCCGCTACTGCCGGTGACGATGACGGTGTCTTTCCGTTCTTCCATCCCGTCGCTTCAAGGCTTGCTGCGCAAGTACTTGATCAGCGCAAGAATGCCGAGGACGAGCGCGACGAGCACCAGGACGCCGAACACGATGCAGACGACCATCATTCCGACACCCATGCCGCCGTAGGGCACGCCGGCGTCCCGCATCATGGCGGGACCGCCTTGGGCGGCCAGCACGAGGCCGCCGAACAGGCTCAGCAGCAGGCCTGTCGAGATCATCGCAAGGGATTTCATGTGATGTCTCCCTGCCGTTCCCGATGGGGAATGCCGAGGCTACAAAGCATGAAGAAAAGACGATGTGACAGCCGAAACCGTGCAATGGACCCTATGCCGTAGCCGTAGTTGCCGTGCCCTCGACGTCGAGGCCAGCCGCGTGCGTCTTCCAGGGGCTCCGCACGCCGCGATGTAACCATTTGCTCCTGCCGGACGAATCCTCCTGATGCGGGGCGATCGGGCGCCGCCACCGATGCCCGACGACACCTCGCCCTTCCATCAACCGATCAGGAGATGCTTCATGACGACCCGCATTCAGTCCGCCGTTCCCGCATTCGCCCTCGCTGCCGCGCTGGGCTCGGCGCTGGCCATGGGCGCCTCGCCTGCACAGGCCCAGGAGAAAGGCGCCGAGAAGGAGAGATGCTACGGCGTCGCCCTCGCCGGCAAGAACGATTGCGCCGCCGGCCCCGGCACGACCTGCGCTGGTACCTCCAGGACCGACCATCAGGCGAACGCCTGGAAGTACGTGCCGGCCGGCACCTGCACGCAGACCGCTTCGGAAACCTCGCCGACCGGCAAAGGCCAGCTCGAGCCGTTCGAACCCAAGCAGTCGTAAACCCCCTTGGCCCTTCCGGAGACAGGTCGGTGAACCTCCCCACACCCCCCTCCATCGCCGAATCTTCTCCGGCCGGCACCGGCCTGCCCGTGCGGGCCGGTGTCGGATTCAAGCCCCGTCATTTCGATGCGCTGCGGTCGGATGTCGCGCCGCCCGGCTTCATCGAGGTGCACGCCGAAAACTATATGGGCACTGGCGGCGCACCGCATGCCCAGCTCGCTGCGCTCCGGGAGCGGCTGCCGCTCTCGCTGCATGGCGTCGGCCTGTCCATCGGCGGCGAGGACCCGCCGGACCCGGCCCATCTCGATCGCCTGGCGACGCTGATCGCCCGCTATCGGCCAGCGGTCTTCTCGGAACATCTCGCCTGGTCGACGCACCACGGCCGGTTCTTCAACGACCTGCTGCCGCTGCGCTACGACAGCCACACCCTGGCCCGCGTCTGCGCGCACATCAACCAGGTGCAGGACCGGCTCGGCGTGCGCATGCTGCTGGAGAACCCGGCCACCTATCTCGAGCTCGACGGCGGCACCTACGACGAGCCCGACTTTCTGTCGGCGATCGTGCGTCGTACCGGCTGCGGGCTGTTGCTGGACGTGAACAACGTCTACGTGTCGTGCCGCAACCACGGCCACGATCCGCTGGCCTACCTGGCGGCGCTGCCGCTGCGCGCGGTGTGCGAGATCCATCTCGCCGGACATGCCGAGGAGCGGGACGCCGGCGGCGACCTGCTGCTGATCGACAATCACGGCTCGCCGGTCGCCGACACCGTGTGGGCGCTGTACGCGCGCACCTTGGCGATGACCGGACCGATCGCGACCCTGATCGAGTGGGACAACCAGGTGCCCGACTACGCGACGCTGCGCGAAGAGGCGCGGCGGGCGGAGGCGATCCTGGACGGGATCGGCGCAACCGCACAGGAGATGGCGGCATGACCGGCGCCGACGCCCGGCAGGCCGTCTCGCAACAGCACTCAGCCGTTGCGCCGCTGCGGCTGGGGGATTTCGCCGCCGCGCTGCTGCAGCCGGACCGCGACGTGCCTGCCGGGGTCGACACCCGCGACCTGCGGCGCGCAGAACGCCGGTTCGCCGTGCATCGCAACAACTTCGTCGTCAACCTGGTCGATACGCTGGCCGAATCGTTTCCGGTCACCCAGGCCCTGGTCGGCCCGGACTTCTTTCGTGCGATGGCGCGCGAACGCGTGCTGGCCGCGCCGCCGCAAAGCCCGGTGCTGACCGACTACGCGATCGGCTTTCCGGACTTCATCGCCGGGTTCCCGCCGGCCGCGGCCGTACCCTACCTAGCGGACGTGGCCAGGATCGAGGCGCTGCGCATCCACGCCTATCACGCGGCCGACGCCACGCCGGTCGCGGACACGGCCTATCGCGAACTGTTCGAAGCGCCCGAACGGCTGGCCGCGACGCGCACGGCGCTCCATCCCGCCTGTGGCTGGTTCCGCGCCCGCCATGCCGCATATTCGATCTGGCGCGCGCACCAGGGGCTGCAGGACATGGCCGAGGCCAGCCTCGCCGGCATCGACGTCGCGCGCGCCGAGGACGTGCTGATCGCCCGACCGGCATTCGACGTCGCCGCCACCGCCCTGCCCGACGGCGCCGTCGCCTGGCTGAAGGCGCTTCGCCACGGGCAGCCCTTCGCCGCCGCGTTCGAGGCCGCGCATGCCGCCGGCGCCGAGGTCGACGACGGCGCGCTGTTCGCGATCCTGATGCGTCATGGCCTGGTCGCCGCGTTCGATCCCACTCCGGAGCATTGACATGGACACTTTCTCGGCAGCCGCCCCCGACACCCAACCCGGCCCTTCGGCCGGCGTAGCGCGCGGCGCATGGAAGGTGATCGCCCTTTTCGAGCGCATTCCCCACAGCGCGATCGCCCTGCTGGCGCGGTTCTCGATCGCGGTCACCTTCTGGCTGTCCGGGCAGACCAAGATCGAAGGGCTGGTGCTGGACCCGATCGGCCGTACCGTCGAACTCGGCCTGCCGCGGATGTCCGGGAATGCGGTGGAACTGTTCCGCAGCGAATACGCGCTGCCGCTGATCCCGCCCGAGCTAGCCGCGGTGACCGCCGCCGTCGCCGAGCACGTGTTCCCGCTGCTGCTGCTGATCGGACTGGCCACGCGTTTCTCCGCGTTCGCGCTGCTGATCATGACGCTGGTGATCCAGGTCTTCGTCTATCCCGGCGCATTCGCGACGCACGGGATGTGGGCCGTGGCGATGCTCTACCTCATGGCCAGGGGGCCTGGACGCGTCTCCCTGGACCACCTGATCGCGCGCCGCGATCGCGCCTGAGCGCGACGTTGCACTTGGTGATCGCATCGGACCGCCGCATCATGGCCACCATCCTTCCGTTCCAGCGACCGGAGTCGACCACGTCGATGCCCCAGCGCAATCCATCCGCCACCCCCGGCGATTCGCCCCGGCCCGGCCGGGACAGCGGCGCGGCATGGGCCGGGCTGATGATGCGTGCGCAGGACGGCGACCGGGTGGCGTACCACGCGCTGCTCAGCGACATCAGCCCCTACCTGCGAGCGATCGCGCATCGCTATCTCGGCCGCGGGGAGGATGCGGAGGATGCGGTGCAGGAGATCCTGCTGGTCGTGCACGACATTCGCCATACCTACGAACGCGGACGGCCGTTCAAGCCCTGGCTGGCCACGATCGCCACGCGCCGCTGCATCGACCTGCTCCGGCGCCGCTCGCGACGCGCCGCGCATGAAATCGACGCCGACGATGCACTGGATCGCCTGCAGGAGGCGTCGCCCGGCCCGTACGAAACGACGACGCACCTTCACGACAGCCGTACGATCCACGAAGCCGTCGACGGACTGTCGCCGAAGCAAAAGGAGGCGATTCGCCTGCTGCACCTCGAAGAAATGTCGCTCGACGAGGCATCGACCCGCAGCCGGCAAAGCGTCGGCGCCCTGAAGGTCGCCTGCCACCGGGCGTTGAAAACGTTGAAGCAAGCCCTGGCGGGAAAGGGAGAACCGCATGACTGACACCAGCCGCCTCATCGACCAGCTGACCGCGCAGGCCAGGCCGGTCCGTCCGCTCGCATCGCCGTTGCGGCGGACGCTGCTGTGGATCGCGATGGCGGCCGCGCTCATCGCGGCGATCGTCGCCGCCTATGGCCTGCGCCCCGGCTTGGCGGAGCTTGCCGCGACGCCGGCGCTGGTCGAATGGATCGCCAGCGTCCTGACCGGCGTGCTCGCCGCGTACGCGGTGTTCCAGATCAGCGTGCCGGGCCGCTCGCCGCGCTGGGCCTGGCTTCCGCTGCCGGCGCTCCTGCTATGGCTGGGCGGCCTGGGCTGGGGCTGCCTGCACGATGCCGCCCGCATGGGCAGCGCAGCCTTCGCACTGGAGATGGCCAGCTCGGAATGCGCCGTCGCGATCGCCATGACCAGCATTCCGCTCGGATTGGTGATGCTGCTGATGGTGCGGCATGCCGGCGTCATCCGCCCCGCTCCCACGGCGATGCTGTCGGCGCTGAGCGCCGCGGCCCTGTCGGCGGCGGGCGTAAGCCTGTTCCATGGCGGAGAGAGCGCGCTGATGGTGCTGCTCTGGCACGTCGGCGCCGTGATCGTGCTGTCGCTGCTGTGCCTGGCGTTCGGGCGCCCGCTGTTCTCGTGGATCGGGTACGTCAAGCGCTGAGGCCGCGCACATCCGGATTCAACCGTCGCAGCCGCCTCGTGCTCCGGTCGATGGGCGAGTGTCCCTGTCATCCCGACGGGATGTGGCGGGCACGATGGCTGGCGCGGGCCAGCCGGCGCCGCTCGAGCAGCAGGTAGGCCGCCGGGATCACCAGCATCGACAGCAATGGCGCGCTGAGCATGCCGCCGACCATCGGCGCGGCGATGCGCTGCATCACTTCCGAGCCGGCGCCGCCGCCGATCATCAGCGGGAACAGGCCGGCCAGGATCACGGCCACGGTCATCGCCTTCGGCCGTACCCGCTGTACCGCGCCTTCGCGAATCGCTTCGTCGAGTTCGGCCGCGCCCGCGTTCGGGTTTGCCTCCAGTTGCCGCTGCCAGGCATTGCGCAGGTACAGCAGCATGATGATGCCGAACTCGGCGGCGACGCCGGCCAGGGCGATGAAGCCGATCAGGGTCGCGACCGAGACCGCATGTCCCATGGCCCAGATCAGCCAGAACCCGCCAACCACGGCCAGCGGCAGGCTGAGCATGATGATGGCCGCATCCGCGGCGCGCCGGAACACCAGGTAGATCAGCCCGAAGATGATCGCCAGCGTCGTCGGCACCACCATCTGCAGCCGCGCGCGTGCGCGTTGCATGAATTCGAACTGCCCCGACCATTGCACCGCGTAACCGGCCGGCAGCTGCACCTGTTCGGCGACCACCTGCTGCAGGTCGGCGACCACCGAGCCCAGGTCGCGCGCGGCCACGTCGACGTAGACATAGCTGGTCAGCCGTGCGTCGTCGCTCTTGAGCATCGGCGGCCCGGAAGTGAGCTCCAGGTCGGCCACTTGTCCCAGGGTCAGCTGCACGCCGCCGGCGGCGACGATCGGCAACTGTTCCAGCGCCGCCACGCTGTCGCGCTGCGAGCGCGGATAGCGCAGCACCACCGGATAGCGCTCGCGGCCTTCGATGGTCTGGGCGATCGGCGCGCCGCCGACCACGGTCGCGATCAGTCGCTGCAACGCGGCCTGGCTGAGACCATAGCGGGCGGCGATTCCGCGGCGGATGGTGACATCGAGATAGCGCCCGCCGGTGATCCGTTCGGCCACCGCCGAGCTGACGCCGGGCACCTCGGGGGCGATCTTCTCGATCCGCTCGGCCAGGCGCGCCAACGCTTCGATGTCCGGCCCGCTGACCTTGATCCCGATCGGGCTCTTGATGCCGGTCGACAGCATGTCGATGCGGTTGCGGATCGGCGGCACCCACAGATTGGTCAGGCCGGGCAGCTGCACCGCCCGGTCCAGTTCCTGGATCAGCTTGTCCATGGTCATGCCCGGACGCCATTCGCTGCGCGGCTTGAACGTCACCGTGGATTCGAACATCACCAGCGGCGCCGGATCGGTGGTGGTCTGCGCGCGCCCGGCCTTGCCGAACACGTGTTCCACCTCGGGCACGGTCTTGATCATGCGGTCGCTTTGCTGCAGCAGCTGCGCCGCCTTGCCGGCCGACAGGCCGGGCAGCGCGGTGGGCATGTAGATCAGGCTGCCTTCGTCCAGCGGCGGCATGAATTCGCTGCCGAGCTTCATATAGGGCAGCGCGGTCAGCAGCAATACCCCGCCGGCCGCGGCCAGGGTCAGCCGCGGGAAGCGCAGCACCCGGTTCAACACCGGCCGGTAACCGGCGAGCAGTGCGCGATTGATCGGGTTTTCCGACTCCGCGCGGAGTTTCCCGCGGACCAGGTAGCCCATCAGCACCGGCACCAGGGTGATCGACAAGCCCGCGGCGGCGGCCATCGCATAGGTCTTGGTGAAGGCAAGCGGCGAGAACAGCCGTCCCTCCTGCGCCTCCAGCGCGAACACCGGCACGAACGAGAGGGTGATCACCAGCAGGCTGACGAACAGCGCCGGCCCGACTTCGCTGACGGCATCGGCGATCATCCCCCAGCGCTCGACGGCCGAGGGTTCATGGCGATCTTCGTGCGCCAGGCGCCAGGCTTCGACGTGCTTGTGCGCGTTCTCGATCATCACCACCGCGGCATCGACCATCGCGCCGATCGCGATCGCGATGCCGCCCAGCGACAGCAGGTTGGCGCTGATCCCCTGGTAGTACATGACGATGAAGGCGGCGAGCACGCCCAGCGGCAGGCTGATGATCACCACCAGCGACGAGCGCAGGTGCCACAGGAACAATGCGCACACCAGCGCGATGATCAGGAACTCCTGGCCGAGCTTCTTCGCCAGGTTGTGCACCGCGTCCAGGATCAGTTCGGAGCGGTCGTACACCGGCACCACCTCGACCCCGTCGGGCAGGCTGGCCTGCAACGCCGCGAGCCGATCCTTGACCGCCCGGATCGCCGTGAGCGCATCCTTGCCGGTCCGCAGCACGATGATGCCGCCGGCGACCTCGCCTTCGCCGTCGAGCTCGGCGATGCCGCGTCGCAGCGTCGGCCCGCGCTGCACCGTCGCGACGTCGCGCAGCAGCACCGGCACCGGGCCGCTGGTCACCGGGATGGTCTCGAAATCCGCTCGGTTCTGCAGGTAGCCCTCGCTGCGCACCATCCACTCGGCCTCGGCCTGCTCGATCACCGAGCCGCCGGTGGCGCCGTTGGCGGCCTGGATCGCCTCCGTCAGCTGGGCGATGGTGATGCCGCGCGCCGCCAGCCCCTGCACGTCCGGCACGATCTGCCAGGCCTGGACCATGCCGCCCAGGCTCGCGACCTCGGCCACGTCGGGCACGGTCTTGAGTTCGTAGCGCAGGAACCAGTCCTGCAGCGATCGCAACTCACCCAGGTCGTATTGCCCGGTACGGTCGACCAGTGCGTACTGGTACACCCAGCCCAGGCCGGTCGCGTCCGGGCCGAGCGACGGATTGACGCCTTCCGGCAAATCACCGCGTACCTGGCTCAGGTACTCGAGCACGCGCGAACGCGCCCAGTACAGATCGGTGTCGTCGTCGAACAGCACGTAGACGTAGGAGTCGCCGAAGAACGAGAAGCCGCGCACCGTCCTGACCCCCGGGACCGACAGCATGGTCGTGGTCAACGGATAGGTGACTTGGTCCTCGACGATGCGCGGCGTCTGCCCCGGCCACTCGGTGCGGATGATGACCTGCACGTCGGACAGGTCCGGCAATGCGTCGAGCGGCGTTCGCGCCAGCGCCCACAGGCCCCACGCTGCCAGCGCCGCAGCGGCCGCAAGCACCAGCACCCGGTTGGCGATCGAGCCGCGGATGATGCGCGCAATCATGGTTGCGCCTCCATCGGCTCAAGCCGTTCCACCGTCAGCCCCTCGTCGTCGGAGCGGACGAAGACGCGTACGCGGTCGCCTGCCTGGAGGTCCTTGGCCACGTCCGCGTTGGCCAGCGCGAAGCCCATCGTCATGCCCGGCATGTTCAGCGTCGGGAACGGCCCGTGCTGGAGCGTCACCTTCCCGTCTTCGATGGACTCGACGGTGGCGTCGGCTTCGTGCAGGTCCGATTCGCGTGCCGTCTCCTTCCCTCCGGTCTTGCCTTCGCTGTCTTGCGCCCTGGTCGATTCGAGACGTTCGAGCAGCCCCGACAGGCTCGCCTCCGAGTCGATCAGGAACTGCCCCGATACCACCACAGGTTCGCCGCCTTTCAGCCCGCTCAGGATTTCGGTGCGGCCTCCGCTGCTGCGCCCGGTCCGGACGGCTATCGGCACGAACCTGTCGTTCTCGTCGCGGACGATCACGTGAGACCGCTCACCGGCGCCGATGACGGCGTCGGTTGGCACCAGCGGCACCTCCTGCTTGCCGCGCTCGGGCTGCAGAGCGATCTCGGCGAACATGCCCGGCGCCAGCAGGCCTTCCGGATTGTCCAGCACGATCCGCGCCTGCTGGGTTCGGCTGTCGGGGTCGACGTCGGGCAGCAAGGCCTCGACCTCGCCCGTGAACTGCCGCCCCGGAAACGCGCTCACGCGGGCCTGCACCGGCGTGCCGGCGCGCAATCCGGCGACATCGGCCTGCGGCACCGCCGCTGTCAGCCACAGCGTGTCGGTACCGTTTACCCGCAACAGCATCGTGCCCGGCATGGCGGCCTCCCCCTCGCGCACGCCGATTACGCTGACCACGCCGGTGACCGGCGAAGTCAGCACGATGCTGCCGTCGCCAGCCGCTCGTGCGCCGCTCGGCAAGCCAAGCGCACGCAGACGTTGCTGCGCCGCCGGACGCAACGCCTGCGCCGAGGCCGAATCGGCCCCGTCGAGCGCGCCGGCCTCCGCCAGCGCCACGCTCCAGCGCGGGGCCAGCACGTTCACCAGCGGCTGGCCCGCGCGCACGGACTCGAACGGCGTTTTGACGTGCAGCCGGCTGACGACGCCGTCGACCGGCATGCTGATCACGTGCTCGGCGCGCAGGTCCCAGCCGAGGGTGCCCGGCACCGTCAGGGAGCTCTCCAGCCGGCCGAGCTCGGCCGGCACAACCCGGATGCCGAGGCTCTGCCGCATGCCGGGCGCAATCGAGATTCCGCCGCCCGCCGCTTCATCGGCGTACTTGGGGACCAGCATCATGTCCATGAAGGGCGACTTGCCCGGCTCGTCGAAGTGCTGGTCCGGGACCATCGGGTCGTACCAGTAGAGGACTTCGCGGTCGTCCGATGTGGCTCCGGTGCTGCCGGTCGCCGGGCTGCCCGATCCCGATTGCGCCCGCCCCCACCAGTACCCGGCGCCCAGGGCCGCCAGCACCACTGCCGCCGCGACGATCACGATCACAATGTGGTTCATCCGGTTCATGGCTGGGTCTCCGAAGTCAGCAGGAAAGCCACTGCCGCCCAGGCGCGGCCGAGCTGCGCCAGGTGCTGGACGTGCATCAGGTGCAATTCGAGTTCGTCTTGATGGGCGTCCAGCCAGGGACGCAGCTCGCCGCCGGCACGGTAGGCGGCCAGTGCGGTGCTGCTGCGGTCGCGTGCGAGCGGGATCTGCGCATCTTCGTGCAGGGCCACCACACGCTTGCTGCCTTCCCACTGCGCAAAGGCGGCGCGGATCCGTGCGACCAGTTGCCGGCGCTGGTCTTCGCGGGTGGCCAGGGCCGCCTGGTAATCCGCCTGGCGCGCGGCGATGCCGCGGTCCTGCCGGTTGCGCGTGAACAGCGGCAGGCCGACGCCGAACTCCAGCATCAGCATGTCGCTGCGGCTGGCCTGGCGTTGCCCGTACGAGGCGGTCACGCTCCAGTCCGGGCGCTTCTCGGCACGTGCCGCGTCAACCGCCGCCGCTGCGGTTTCCAACTGCGCATCGACCGGCTGCAATGCCGGCAGGCGGTCCAGCGCCACCAGCAGTTCGGATTGCGAATGCGGCGTCGTGGTGAAGTCCGGCGTCGTGTCGGCGGCACGGAGGGCGCCGTCCGCGGTTGCGCCGATCCAACGCTGCAGCGCTTCACGGGCCTCGACCTGCGCGGCCTCGGCGGCGGCAATATCGTTGTCCAGTTCCAGCACGGCGGCTTCTGCGGCCAGGGCGTCGTGGAGCGATCCGCCGCTCCGCGCACCCGCCCTGGCCAGCCGCGCAGCCAGCTGCGCCTGCTCCCGCAACGCATGCAGTTTCTGCAGTTCGCGTTGGCGCGCCCACAAGCCGATCCAGGCTTCGGCGCTTGCGCGCTGCACATCCAGCCGCTCGGCCGTCTCCAGCGCTTGCGCCTCGTCGGTCCTGCGCAGGGCCAGCGCGCGTTGCGCCTCGCGCTTGGCCCGGGCCGGAAACGCCTGGCGCAATCCGATCCGCTTCATGGTCATGGGGTCGATGCCGTCATCGAACGCATCGGAGCCCGTCACCGGCAGGTTGCTGATGCCGACGATCAGCGTCGGATCAGGCAATGCCCCGGCGCGATGCGAATCTTGGCGCGCGGCCTCGACCGATGCGCGGCGGGCCTCGAGCATCGGCACGCGTTCGCTGGCGCGGCGGACGGCCTCGGGCAGGGAGATTTCAACGGGCGCGGCGAACGCCGCTGCAGCAGGCGCTGCGAGGGACGCAGCGATCAGGCACGGCATCGCCCCGCGCACGATTGCGGAACGGACGGCGCCGACAAGGGAATGGACAGGCATGAGACCTCCGAAACGGCCACGACACGCGCACGGCGCTCCTGCGCCGGGCACTAGGCAACGTCGTTTCGGGGTCTAGATCAGAAGACTGCAGAATCGCAGTCGTGGCGGCGGATCCAACCCGGTCATCGGCACCTCGGCCGGGACGGCCGCGTGCGAAACCGGTTGCGCCATGAGCAGCGGCATCGCCGGCGCCGGCAGCGCCAACGGGGGCACCGACAGCTTGACGATGTCGGGTGCGGTCGACCGGTCCGGATTGCAGTGCTTGTGGCACAGGGACGGATGGCCTTGCGCCTGCTCCATGCCCTTCTTGGCACATTCCTCGACCATCGCCTCGGCTTCGGCTGGCGGCTGTCCTGTCGGGCAGAAATACACCGCCAGTGCCGCCTGCTGGAACAACAGGCAGAACACCACCACGAGGGCGATCCGCAGGCGATGGCGAGCGCGTCGGGTCACGGGCCGGATGATACACCTCGCGTCGAAACCCAGGCGAAAAGCTCACCAGGCCGGGATCCGGCCACTGGAGCGGGCGCCCGCGTACCGCAGTGCGTCGGATCCAGGCGCTAAGGTTCCCGCTGTTTTCCTGCGATCAATTCAACGGCTTGGCTGCTTCCCCCCTTTGAAAAAGGGGGGGCTGCGAGAAATGTGGGGAAACCTCAGATCCAGGCGGTGATTCGCGCTTGTGCCTGCGCCTGCGAGCCGCTTCGGCAGTGCGTCGGATCCGCCACCTCAGCGCGCGATCCGGAACCCCACCCGCGCCCAGGCGCCGCCTTCGGCCAACGCGGTCAGCACGTGCTCGCCGGGCGTATCGAACTCGCGCAGCAGCGGCCGCGCGCCTTCGGTCTCGGCGATCCAGCGCCCGTTCAACAGCCACTGGATGCGTCCGCCGCTGCCGAGCGCGCGCAGCGACAGCCGTACGCCACGGCTGCTGCCCGGCGGCCGCGCCAGCGTGGCGCCCTCGTTGACGCCGTCGATGCGCAACGTCGCGACCGCGTCGCGCCCGTCCGGCGCGCAGTCCGGCGACAGCGGCGGCAGACGGGAAGCATGGCGGGCGGCCGCCGGCAGCCAGGGCGATGCCAATGCCGGCCAGCGCGCGATCTCGGCCACGCGCGCGACGTGCGCATCGCTGCACGCGCCCGACAGCCGCAGGCCGCTGCGCACGTCGACCCGGAAGCGCTCGCGCCCGGCGCTCCACAGCCGCGCATCGCGCTCGGCGAACGTCGGCGGTACCGCGTCGTCCAGCACCCACGCCTGGCGGCGACGCTGGCACAGCGCGGCCGGCTGCGCAGCGGCGGACGTGCCCAGCGGCCAGCAGATGTCTTCGCGCCGCACATTGTGCGGCGGCGGCAGCGGATTGCCGTCGCCGCGCGCGCGCGGCAGCGTGTCGACCACCTCGAACAGCAGCGGCAACGCGGTGATCGCGCCGTACTGCCCCGGCAGCGGCGTGCCGTCGGGGCGCCCCACCCACACCCCGATGGTGTACCGGCCCGTCGCACCGAGCGCCCAGGCGTCGCGGAAGCCATAGCTGGTGCCGGTCTTCCAGGCCACGCGCGGGCGGCCGCCGGTATCGAAGGTGTCGGCGCGCTCACCGGGGCGCGGGTTGGAGGCGAGGATCTCGCCGACGATCCACGCCGCGCCCGGCGACATCAGCCGCCGTTCGATCAACGGCGCGTCTTCGGTGTTGCGCACGCGGCCGGCGATGCCGCCGCGGCGCAACGCCGCGTGCGCGCCGACCAGGTCCTCCAGGGTCGCGCCGGTACCGCCGAGGATCAGTGACAGGTTGGGCGCGGCGCCGCGCGGGAACCGCAGCCGGATCCCGGCGTTCTCCAGCCGCGCGGCGAAGCGCGCCGGGCCGACGCGGTCGAGCAGGTCCACCGCCGGCACGTTGAGCGACAGCCGCAGCGCGGTGGACGCCGCCACCGGACCGTTGAACGCGGCATCGAAGTTGCCCGGGCGATAGCCGCCGAACGCCTGCGGCGCGTCCACCAGCAGGCTCTCGGAATGGATCAGGCCGTCGTCGAGCGCCATGCCGTACAGGAACGGCTTCAAGGTCGAGCCCGGCGAGCGCCAGGCCCGCACCATGTCGACGTGGCCGAGCCGGGCGCGGTCGCCGAACGCCACCGAGCCGACATAGGCGCGGGCCTGCAGGGTCGCGTTGTCGACCACCAGCAGCGCCGCCGAGGTGCGCTCGGGCAGGTTCGAGAAATACGCGGCCACGCGCTCTTCCAGCATGCGCTGCAGGCCGGGGTCGATGGTCGAGGCGATGCGCGCGCTGCGCGGATCGCCGTCGCGCAGCCGCTGCGCCAGCAGCGCGGCATGCAGCGGCTGCCGCAGCGCACGCGACACCACCGGCTCGATGCGCGCGTCGTCGACCAGGGCGCGCGGCCAGACCTTCTGATCGACCATGCGTTCGAGCAGCTTGTCGCGCGCCGCCTGCGCGCGTTCGGGATGGCGGTCGGGGCGCAGCCGGCTCGGCGCCTGCGGCAGCACCGCCAGCAGCGCCGCCTCGGCGTGCGAGAGGCGCGCGGCGGACTTGCCCAGGTACGCCCAGCTGGCGGCTTCCACGCCCTCGATGGTGCCGCCGAACGGCGCGCGCTCCAGGTACAGGGTCAGGATCTCGCGCTTGGACAGGCGCGCCTCCAGCTGCAGCGCGCGCAGCATCTGCCTGACCTTGCCGGGCAGCGAGCGGGTGTGCCCCGCGGATGGCGGGGCGAGAATACGCGCAACCTGCATCGTCAGCGTGGAGCCGCCGGAGACGATGCGGCCGCCGCGCACCCATTGCGCCGCGGCGCGCAGCAGCGACACCGGGTTGATGCCGGGATGGCGGTGAAACCAGCGGTCCTCGTAGGTCAGCAGCGCCTGCAGGTACAGCGGCGACACCGCGGCGGGATCGGCGGGATGCCGCCACACGCCTTCGGCATCGGCGAACGCGCGCAGCGGCGTGCCGTCGCGCGCGACCACCAGCGTGCTGGTGTCGCGCGCCTTCGGCAACGGCGGCGGGACGGCGAGATCGAGGACCAGCAGCGACAGCAGCAATGCCACCGTGCCCCAGCGCAGCCATGAGAGCCGTGATTGGGGATTCGTGATTGGGGATTCGGCAGGGCGCACGCCGCCGTTCTCACACGAGCCGTCATCGCGCGCCTTGGCTTTCCCAATCTCCAATCCCGAATCCCCAATCCCGTTTCCTCAAGGCTGCACCACCGTGATGCGCTCGACCGGTGCGCGGCCGACGCCGCGCAGCTCCGGACGGTACATGTCCTCCACCAGCGGCGGCGGCACCGTGTAGGTGCCCGGCGTGACCGCCCGCACCAGGTAGAACAGCCGCGCGGTGCGCCCGGCGTCGAGCGATAGCGCGGCGACATAGCGGTCGTCGCGGAATTCCTCGTGCCTGACGTCGGCCGAGCCGGCGCGTTCGGCCAGCTCGATTCCCGCCACGGTCACACCGGCCCACTGTTCGGCATCGCCGAGATTGAAGTTCTCGATCTCGAGCCCCGACGGCAACAGGTCGGTGAGCAGCGCGTCAGGCATCGCGCGGTCGGCGGTGATGGTGACCGCGACGATCAGCGCCTCGCCCTCCTTCAGCGGGCCGGGCGTCCACGGCTTGCCGTCGGTGCGGTACAGCCGGCGCTCGACCTTGAGATCGCTGAAGTCGGGCTCGGGCGCCGTGCGCGGCACCCCGGCGACCTCCAGGCTGGCATACATGGGCGGCTCGCCCTTCGGCTCGAAGCGCACGCCGCGCGACAGCGCCGCGAAATCGAAGCTGCGGCCGAACATCCGCGTCTCGGCGACCGGCTCGTCGCTGTCGCCGGTCCGCAGCACGCCGGACACGCGCCGCTGCTGGCCGCTCGCCAGCGCCTTGCCGAGCCGCGCCAGCGCGATCTGCTCCTGGGTGCTCAGGTACAGCGCGCCGTTGTCGCGGCGCGCGCCGATCTCGCGGCCGATGTCGATCGCGCGTGCGACGTACGCCGGCTTGCCGGCGCCGCGCTCCTCGGTCAGCGCGATCTTCAGCGCCGCGTCGCGCAGCGGACTGCCGTAGTCGCCGAGGTAGCGCGGACGCGCGTCCTCGAAGGCGAACCCCTGCGCGATCGCGCGGTCGCCACGCGCGGCATCGCCCTGCAGGCGCAACGCGAGACCCAGGTGCACCAGCGGCAAACCCGTCAGGGTCCTGCTGCGCTCGTTGTCGTACAGCGCGCGCAGGGTACCCAGCGGCGCGCGTTGCACCCGCGCCAGCACGTAGCCGGCGTGCGCCTGATAGGTGAACTTGAGGTGCTGGCGGTTGTCGCGACCGTAGAACTCCTGGCCGCCCCCCAGCAAGTCTTCGTTGAGGCGTTCCAGCGCCTTCTGCAGCACCGTCTCCGGCACCGCGAAGCCGGCCTCGCGCGCCTCGAGCAGGAACTCGGTGATGTACGGGGTCAGCGTCGGCGCGGTCTCACCGCTGCTGCCCCACATCGCGAAGTGGCCGTTGTCCGCCTGCATCGACGCCAACCGGCCGAACGCGCCCTCGACGATCCTGCGGCGCTGCTGCGCATCGACGTCGCGGATGCCGAGCATCTTCACCGTGGCCGGGTCGAGCATCAGCGCCGCATAGCCACGGCTGGTGGTCTGCTCGGCGCAGCCGTAGGGATAGTGCAGCGCCCCGTGCAGCGCACTGGCGAACGGGATCGGCGGCAGCGCGCTGACACTCATCCGCGCCTGCACCGAGCCGGGCATCAGCCCTTCGGCCAACGACGCGTCCATCGTCACCGGCGCCAGCGGGTCGAGCGCGCGCGTCTGCGCGCGCAGCACCGCCGGCCAGCCGGCGCGCACCGGCAGGTCGTAGCGCCGATCGACCGTGTGACCGTTGCCCTCCACGCGCACCCGCACCCGCGCGGTGGCGTAGTCGTTGCCCGCTGTCAGCGGGAAGCTCAGCGTCGCCTTGCCTTCCAGCTCGATCGCCGCGCTGCGCGTGCCGTCGCCGATCGAGACCGGCCCCTCGCCGTCGACGCGCACCGCGAACTCGCCGGACTTGCCGGTGTAGTTGCTGAGATCGAGGGTGACCGTGCTGCGATCGCCCGGCGCCAGCACGCGCGGCATGCTGGCCTCGGCCACGATCGGCGCACGCACCACGGTCTCGGCATCGCGGTTGCCGTAGGCGCGTTCGGAATACACCAGCGCCGACACCCGCAGGGTGCCGTTGAAGTCCGGCACCGGCAGCTCCACCCGGGCGTTGCCCTTGGCGTCGAGCTTCACCGGACCGGTGAACAGGTCCACGGTCTGCACCCGCGCGGTCGGCCGCCGCGCCTGCGGCAGCGCATCCAGCGCCATGTCGCCGCCAAAGCGGATGCGCGCGACGCCGCCGTCGTAGCTCTCGATCACCCGTCCGTAGACGTCATAGGCATCGACGCCGAAGCGGCGCTGGGCGAAGAAGTGCGCCACCGCGTCCGGCACCGGGAACCGGGTGATGTTGAGGATGCCGACATCCACCGCCGATACCGTGGCATAGGCCTCCTGGCCGGCCAGCTGCGGCGCGCTCACCGTCACCCGCAGCGGCCGCTCCGGCCGCACCAGTTCCTCGACCGACAATCCCACCGCCACGCGCCGGTCGCGCCGGTTCATCGGCACGTGGGCGATGCCGACCGCGCGCGTCGGCGTGACCTTGCTCGCGGCGCTGCCGCCGCGGAACACCAGCGCCGTCACGTAGACGTCGTGCCGCTCCCAGTCCTCGGTGACCGGGATCTCGAAAGTGCTGCCGGGCCCGGCATCGATCGCCTGCACGTACAGCAGCGCGTCGCTTTCCACCAGCAGCAGGCCCTTGCCCGGGTGCGGCGGCGTCACCGTGACCTTCAGCGTGTCGCCGGCGCGGTAGCCGGTCTTGTCGAGGGCGAGCTTGACCTTGTCCGGGCGCGCGTCGAGCCCCCGGTTCTGGTCGTTCCAGCTCCAGCCGGCGCGGAACGGATAGCGCGTGGTCAGGCCGGTCTCCGGATCCTGCACGTCGACGCGATACTCGCCCCACTCCACCGGGAAATCGAAGCGCACCGCGCCGCTGCCGGCGTCGACGGTCCGGGTCTCGACGTTCTGGAAGCGGCGGGTGAAGTCATAGTTCCAGCCGCTATCGTCGTCATGGGTCCAGTGATAATCGCGGTGCTCGCGCACCAGGGTGACCTTCAGTCCCTTCAGCGGCTGCGCATCCCCCGCCGCGTCCACCCGCACCAGCTCGAAGCCGGCACGGGCGTTGGCGTCGGCACCCTCGGCATCGTCGAACAGCGGCCGCACGCCGACCAGGGCGTCGGCCGGCCACATCACCCGCCTGAGCGTGCGGTCGACGCTGCGGCCGCCGCTCTCGTACAGGCTGCCGGTGACGACCGCGGCGATCGGCGTCGATGGCTTGACCTCTTCCGGCAAGGCGATGTCCTGCTGCAGCAGCCCCTTGGCGTCGAGTTCGGCGTCGACGACCTCCTTCGCCTCGCGCGGCAGCTCGACCGTCGGGTCGCCGAAGAAATAGTCGGGCAGCGACTCGACCGGATGCTGCGCCACCGTCACCGCCAGGGTCGCGGTGAAGCGGTTGCCGGCCGCCGGCGCGCCGTAGAGATAGGCGCCGCTCGCACGCAGGCGCAGCGGCCGCCCCGGGGCGAGCACCGGATCGGGGCTGTCGAGCTCGAGCTTCATCCGTTCGGGCAGGAACTCCTCGATCCGCAGGGTCATGCCCTGGACGGCCTCGCGACTGCCCGGATCGGTGCGGAACTCGACCTGCCAGCGCCCGGTCGGGGCATCGACGGGAATCTCGCGTTCGAGGCGGTAATAACCCTGCGGCCCCGCCTGCAGCGGGGTTTCGAACAACGTTTTGCCGTCCGGCTGCTTGAGGCGCACGAACAGCGGCTGCGCCTTGCCGTCCTTGGCCGCCACCGGCGCGCCGTCGCGATCGCGCAGCAGCGCCGACACCCGCACGGTTTCGCCCGGGCGGTACAGGTCGCGGCCCGACCAGGCGAACACGTCGAACCAGGCCTGCTCGCGTCCGCTGACGGCGAACTCCGACAGGTCGAGCGCCGGCTGGTTGAACGGCAGTATCGACACGTCGCTGCCGCGGCTGGCCACCAGCACGTGCGCGGCATCGAGGGTGTAGTCGAGCAGCGCATTGCCGTGGCGGTCGGTCTCGGCCTTGTAGATCTCCTCGCCGTCGGCATCGAGCACGCGCAATCCGACCCCGCCGGTCGCGCCGCCGTCCCGCAGCGACGCGGTGTGCACGAACAGCTTGTCCTTGTAGGCGCGCGCGTGCAGGCCGATGTCGCTGACGCTGAAGAATGCGGTCTCGACCGCGTCCTCGAACGAGCCGGCGCGCTTCATCGCGGCGAAGTACAGGCCGGGCTGCTGCAACTCGGCGATGTCCTGCAGCGGCAGGTGCGTCAGCACGCGCTCGTTGCGCTCGCCGCCGAGGACGAAACGGTTGACGTAGACCGGCTCGGCCAAGCGCGACAGCGGCCGCCGGTCGTTGTAGTCGGCGCTCAGTTCCCAGCTGCCCCTGCGGCCGCCGCGCTGGTACTGCCGGAAGAACTGCGGCAGCGCGCTCTCGCGCACGCGCAGGAACTCGACGTCGACCTCGGGCACGTTGAGCGACACCACCGGCAGGCCGCGGCTCTCGCGCGCCGGCAACACGCTGCCCTGCGAGGCGAACCCGACCGCCGGCTCCAGGTCGCCGGTGTGGATCTTGCGCTCGACGGCCTCGCCCAGGCGGGTGCCGTCGGCGGCGGTCAGGTCGGCGGAGATGCGGACCGTGTAGTCGCGGTTGGCCTCGACGAACGGGAAGCGCAGTGTCCGGCCATCCTCGTCGAGCGACCAGCTGCCCTCCCTGTCGACCTTCTCGGCGAAGGTGACCAGCTTGTCGAAATCCTGGGTGCCGACCAGCGGCCGCGAGAATTCGAGCGCGATCGCCAGTCCATCGCTGCGCTGATCGGGCCAGGCGCGGGCGAGGCCGAAGCCCTCGATCTGCTGCCGTTCGGCATGGATCGCTTCGCCGCTGGCGGCCGGCAACTGGCCGCCGTCGTCGCGTTTGCAGGCAGCGATGCCGAGCAGCACCAGCATCGGAACGAGGACAGCGATCACGGCCCGGCGGCAGACCGGTCCGACGGCATGCTTGCTCATCGTGCGCGCACTCTTTCCCTGGAGTGGGGTCGAGTATAGACCCGCCGGCGATGCGGACGCGCGTCGCCGGCGGGTGCGCATCAGCGATGCATCAGGCGTCCGGGCGCTGCTCGGCCTCGTCGGGCGGTTGCGGTGCGACTGTCTCCGCATCCACGTCCAGCGAAGCGTCGACCCGCTCCACCGCCTGCAGGTTCTCGTCGGCAGCCAGCCGCATCAGGGTCACGCCCTGGGTGTTGCGGCCGACCTGCGAGATCTCCGAGGCGCGCGTGCGCACCAGGGTGCCGCCATCCGAGATCAGCAGCACCTCGTGGTGGTCGCTGAGCTGGATCGCGCCGACCAGTGGACCGTTGCGCTCGCTGGTCTTGATCGCCAGCACGCCCTGGGTGCCGCGACCCTTCTTCGGGTACTCGGCGACCGGGGTGCGCTTGCCGTAGCCACGGGCACTGGCGGTGAGGACGTCGCCGTCGCCGTCGACCACGATCAGGCTGACCACCGACTCGCCCTCGCCCAGGCGGATGCCGCGCACGCCGGCCGCGGTGCGGCCCATCGAGCGCACCGCGCCCTCGTCGAAGCGCACGGCCTTGCCGTTGGAGGCGAACAGCATGATGTCGCGATCGCCGTCGGTCAGCGCCACGTCCACCAGTGCGTCGCCCTCGTCGAGGCGGATCGCGATCTTGCCGCGCTGCAGGCGATAGGCGAACTCGGCCAGCGGGGTCTTCTTCACCGTGCCGCGGCGGGTGGCGAAGAACACGAACCGGTCCCCGGCATACTCGCGCACCGGTACCACCGCCTGCACCTGCTCGCCCTCCTCCAGCGCGATCCAGTTGATGATCGGCCGGCCGCGCGCGTTGGGGCCGGCGTCGGGCAGCTGGTGCACCGGCAGCCAGAACACGCGCCCGGCGCTGGTGAAGGTCAGCAGGGTGTCGTGGGTGTTGACCAGCCACAGGCGGTCGATGAAGTCCTCTTCCTTCGCCACCGCGGCCGAGCGGCCGCGGCCGCCGCGCTTCTGCGCGCGGTAGGCGGTCACCGGCTGGCGCTTGGCGTAGCCGGAGTGCGACAGCGTCACCACCACGTCCTCGGGCGCGATCAGGTCGAGGATGTCGAGGTCCTCCTCGCTGGCGCGGATCTCGCTGCGACGCGCGTCACCGAACTCCTCCTTGAGGTTGCGCAGCTCGGTGCGGATCACCTCCAGCAGCACGTCCGGATCCTCGAGGATCTCGATCAGGCCGCGGATCGCGTCGAGCAGCTGGCGGTACTCCTCGGTCAGCTTCTCCTGTTCCAGGCCGGTGAGGCGATGCAGGCGCATCTCCAGGATCTGCTGCGCCTGGACGTCGGTGAGCTGGTACACGCCTGTGGAAGCGGGGCCGTCGACCAGGCCCACCCCGTCCGGCAGGTCCTCCGGGCGCGAGGCCTCGGCGCCGGTCGCCTCCAGCAGCGCACCGACCAGGCCCGGCGGCCAGGTGCGGCCCAGCATCCGCTCCTTGGCGACCTGCGGATTCTCCGAGGTCTTGATCAGCTCGATCATCTCGTCGATGTTGGCCAGCGCGACGGTCAGGCCTTCGAGGATATGGGCGCGGTTGCGCGCCTTGCGCAGCTCGAAGATCGTCCTGCGCGTGACCACCTCGCGGCGGTGGCGCACGAATGCCTCGAGGATCTGCTTGAGGTTGAGCAGCTGCGGCCGGCCGTCGACCAGCGCCACCATGTTGATGCCGAATACCGACTCCAGCTGGGTCTGCTGATAAAGGTTGTTGAGCACCACCTCGGCCGATTCGCCGCGGCGGATCTCGATGTAGATGCGCATGCCGTCCTTGTCGGACTCGTCGCGCAGCTCGCTGATGCCCTCGATCTTCTTCTCTTTCACCAGCTCGGCGATCTTCTCGATCAGCCGTGCCTTGTTGACCTGGTACGGGATCTCGGTGACGGCGATCGCCTCGCGGCCGTTGTCTGTCACCTCGATCTCGGCGCGCGCGCGCATGCGCACGCGGCCGCGGCCGGTGCGGTACGCCAGGTGGATGCCGCCGACGCCGTTGATGATGCCGGCGGTGGGAAAATCCGGACCGGGGATGTGTTCCATCAGCCCGTCGATGTCGATCTCGGGATCGTCGATCAGGGCGATGGTGGCGTCGACCACCTCCGACAGGTTGTGCGGCGGAACGTTGGTCGCCATGCCCACGGCGATGCCGGCCGAGCCGTTGACCAGCAGGTTGGGCACGCGCGCCGGCAGCACCGACGGCTCCAGTTCCTTCTCGTCGTAGTTGGGCTTGAAATCGACCGTCTCCTTGTCGATGTCGGCCATCAGCTCCTGCGCCAGGCGCGACATGCGCGCCTCGGTGTAGCGCATCGCCGCGGCGGAGTCGCCGTCGACCGAACCGAAGTTGCCCTGCCCATCGATCAGCATGTAGCGCAGCGAGAACGGCTGCGCCATGCGCACCAGGGTGTCGTAGACCGCCGAGTCGCCGTGCGGGTGGTACTTACCGATGACGTCACCGACGATACGCGCCGACTTGTAGTACGGCTTGTTGCTGTGCGCGCCGAGCTCGTTCATCGCGTACAGCACGCGGCGGTGGACCGGTTTGAGGCCGTCGCGCACGTCCGGGAGCGCGCGCCCCACGATCACGCTCATGGCGTAATCGAGATAGCTGCGGCGCATTTCGTCTTCGAGATTGACGGGGATGATTTCTCTGGCGGAATCGACCATCTAGGGTGCTTGCATCCTGGCTGCTCGGACCGTTCGCGGGCGCCTGCCCGGCGGTTCCGGACGGCATTCCGCGCGGCCCATCGGCAACGCGTTGAAAAGACGTGAAATCATACCACGGCGAGCCCGTTCAAGCGAGCTTTTTTTGTCTGGAAAACAAGGGCTTAGACGCGGATCAACGCGGATACGACGGATAAGGCTGGATGCGGTGATGCTTGAACCAGCCGACGCCAAGGCGCCTTCGTCGTCATCCCGGCGCAGGCCGGGATCCATTTTGCTTTCGAGGCAACTTCAAGATGGATCCCGGCCTGCGCCGGGATGACGGTGTGGGCACATTCCGGACCGGCTGATTTCGGTCTTATCCGCGTCATCCGCCTTATCCGCGCGCATCCGCGTCGATCCGCGGCAAAAGCCCTCACCCGCCGAACAGCGCCCGCATCGAATCGGCGCCCGGATGCTCGACGACGCCCTTCTCCGTCACGATCGCGTCGATCAGTGCCGCCGGCGTCACGTCGAACACCGGGTTCCAGGCATGCACGCCCTCGGCCACCGTGCGGCTTCCGTTCATGCCGAGCAGTTCGCCCGGATCGCGCTCCTCGATCTCGATCGCATCGCCGGACGGCGTGGCCATGTCGACGGTCGACGACGGCGCCACCACCATCACCTTCTTGCCGTGGAAGCGCGCCGAGATCGCCAATTGATAGGTGCCGATCTTGTTGGCGACATCGCCGTTGGCGCAGATGCGGTCGGCGCCGACCACCACCCACTCGACCTCGCCGTTCTTCAGCAGGTGCGAGGCGGCGGAATCGGCGATCAGGGTGGCATCGATGCCGTCCTGCTGCAGTTCCCATACGGTCAGGCGCGAGCCCTGCATCCACGGGCGGGTCTCGTCGGCGAACACCTTGCCGATCCGGCCCTGGGCGACGCCGGCGCGAATCACCCCCAGCGCGGTGCCGAACCCTGCGGTCGCCAGCGAGCCGGTGTTGCAATGGGTCAGCACGCCCGAACCCGGCGCGATCAGCGCGGCGCCGAGTTCGCCCATGCGGCGGTTGGCGGCCAGATCCTCGGTCTCGATCGCCTGCGCTTCACGCGCCAGCGCGGAACGCCAGTCGTCGCCGGCGATCAGCAGCGCCGCGCGCATGCGCGCCAATGCCCAGGCCAGGTTGACCGCGGTGGGCCGGGCGGCATTGAGCCGCTGCAGCGCCGGTTCCAGGACCGTCGCGGCCGATGTGCCGTCCGTCGCATCGACGGCGCGGGCCGCCAGCACCACACCCCAGGCAGCGGCGATGCCGATCGCCGGCGCGCCACGCACCACCAGTTCGCGGATCGCGATCGCGACCGCGTCGCTGTCGTCGCAACGCACGTACTCCTCGGCGAACGGCAACTTGCGCTGATCGAGCAGTTCCAGTGACTCGCCGTTCCAGCGGATCGGGCGAATGCGGTCGTAGCGGGCGTAGTCGATGGGATCGGTCATCGTGAAAGTTTAGAGCTTGTCGACATGGTGCGGATAGGTGTGTGGAGCGCGCCATCGGGGATTTCGACCCGTGCCGGTGCCAACGTCCATGGATCCCCGCCTGCGCGGGATGACGGCGGCGGAATGACGCCGGCGCGCGCGTCCACACCCTCGTTCCCGCGAAGGCGGAAGCGCCTTTCAACAGCGCGAAGCGCTGGTCAACCCAAAGACGTTGGTCGACGCTCTCGGTACAGGTCACCGCCGCGTTTCTGTCGGGAAGCCCGGATGCCGCTGCGGGAAAGCAATGCCCTCAGCCGCTGCACCATAGGCTGTCAGCGCACTAGGAACTCGGCGCGACAACCGCCATCGACCCAGATGCCGCCGCGGTCCCAGCCCCAGTTCTGGCGCTGCACACAGCGGGTGCTGGACAGCTGGCGCACCAGTTGCACGTCGCGGCCGACCGCGGCGTTGCAGCGGCGGTGGCGGTCGTTCTCGGACTCGCAACGCACGATCTGGCCGCCGTCCGCGTCCGACCCGTGCCCAGGACGTCCGGGGCGCCCTGGGCGCGATCCACCCGCCCCGGTGACGAACTCCGCACGGCACCCCTGTGACACCCAGACGCCGCGTCCGTCGTAACCCCAGCTGCTGCCCTGGATGCACTGCGCCGACGACAGCTGGCGGCCGATGCGGACGCCGCCGCGGGTATCCGCCGGGCAATACTGGCGACGATTGTCGCGCGACTCGCAGCGCAGCGCGCCACCCTGCCCGTAGCCGGGACCGTGCCCGTAGCCGGGGCCCTGACCGTTACCCGGGTATCCATAGCCACCGCCGTAGGCCATGCAGCCGGTGCCACCGAATGCCAATGCGAGTGTCGCAATCCGCAAGGTGCTGTTCATGGCGCCTCCTCCTGTCCGATGTCCCGAATGTAATCTAATCGGTGTTCGTGAACGGAAACATGCACGGGCCGCGCACGCCGGCATGCGCGGCCGTTGCCGTTCAGGCGCGTGAGAACTCGAACGACAGCGTCTCGGCAATGCGGCCGGTGCCCAGCAACGCCATCAACAGCCGATCGACACCGAGCGCCACGCCCGCGCAGTCCGGCAGTCCGTGCTGCAGTGCAGCGAGCATCCGCGCATCGAGGGCGGGCTGTGGCAATCCGCGTGCCGCGCGCGCTGCCAGTTCGTGTTCGAACCTGCGCCGCTGTTCGCCCGCATCGACGAGCTCGTGATAGCCGTTGGCCAGTTCCAGCGGCCCCAGGTACAGCTCGAAACGCTCGGCAACCGGCGCCGGATCGGCATCGCCGTCGTCCTCGCGCACCCGCGCCAGCATGCACTGCGAGGCGGGATAGTCGTGCACGACGAGGATCGCGTCCGTCGGCAGCTGCGGCTGAATCCGGTGCGTCATCAGCAGATCGAGCCAGTCGTCGCGCCGCAGTCCGGCGGGGTCGACCTCCACCCCACCGAGCGCGGCACGCAGCTCGCGCTCGTCGGCCCGCATCGGATCGATGCCCAGGCGCGTGCGGTACAACGCGCGATAGCTCGTGCGTTCGACCGCCGCCTGTCGTTCCGCGAGCGCGAGCGCCGCCTGCACCAGCGCCACCGCCTCGTCGATCAGCCGCAGATGGTCCCAGCCGACGCGGTACCACTCGATCATGGTGAACTCGGGATTGTGGCGGCCACCGGCCTCGCCGTCGCGGAACACGCGGCCGAGCTCGTAGCAGTCGCCGATCCCCGCCGCCAGCAGGCGCTTGAGCGGATACTCCGGCGAGGTGCGCAGCCAGCGCCGGCGCGAACCGGCATCGACATGGCCGCTGAAATCGAGCGCAAACGTGGCGATGTTCGGCTCGCTGTTGCCGGCCTGCGACAGGATCGGCGTCTCCACTTCGAGTACGTCGCGTGCGGCGAAGAACGCGCGGATCGCGGCATTGAGGCGGGCGCGCAGGCGTAGGGCTCCGGGCGTCGCCGAGGGGCGCCAGTCGTTCACGCCACGCTCCTTAATGTCACGCGTGCGCTTCCAGGAACGCCACCAGCCGCGCCTCGTCCCAGACCTCGATGTCGAGCTCCTCGGCCTTCGCCAGCTTGGAGCCGGCCGACTCGCCGGCGACGACGAAGCTGGTCTTCTTCGACACGCTGCCGGCGGCCTTGGCGCCGAGCGCTTCCAGCCGTTCCTTCGCCTCGTCGCGGGTCATCGACTCCAGCGTGCCGGTGAGCACGACGGTCTGCCCGTCGAGCGGGCCGGCCACCGCGGAGGCGCGCTCCGGCAATCGCTTCGCCAGCGTCTGCTGTGCCTTCGCGGATGCCAGGAACAGCGCCGCATTGGCGTCGTCGGCGAACCACGTCGCCAGCGAATCGGCCGCCTCGGCGGGCAACCCCGCCGCCACGTGGTTGTGCGCCGCCGCCTTGCGCAGCGCGGCAGCCGACGCGAATCCGGACGCGAGCTGCGCGGCGCGCACCGGGGTGATCTTCGGGATCTCGAGGTCGACCAGCAGCGTCGCCAGGTCGAGCCCGTCGCGCAGCTTCGGCGAAGGCGGATGCGTATCGCCGATGCGTACGCCGCGCGCGAGCAGTTCGTCGATCACCCGCTGGTTGCCGGGCTGGTCGAGAAAATGCCCGAGGGCGCGTGCGACTTCGCCGCCGATGTCGGGCACGCGCTTGAACAGCGGCCACGGCGTGTGCCGGATGAGTTTCAGATCCCCGAACCACGCCGCCAGCGCCTTGGCGGTGCTCTCGCCGACGTGCTGAATGCCGAGCGCGAACAGGAACCGCGCCAGCGTGGTGTCACGGCTGCGGTCGATCGCGGCGATCAGGTTCTCGGCCCACTTGGTCGCCACCTTGCCGGCCTTCACCGTCTCCGGCGTGGTGCCACTGCGCTCGTCGGAGCGCCGCTTCATCTCCAGCAGGTCGTCGAGCGTGAGGCGGTAGAGGTCGGCCACTGACGCCAGGTAGCCGAAGTCCGACAGGTCCTCGATGTAGCGCTCGCCCAGGCCGTCGATGTCCATCGCCCGGCGCGAGGCGAAATGACGGATCGCCTCCTTGCGCTGCGCCGGGCAGCTGAGCTCGCCGGAGCAGCGCCAGACCACCCCACCCTCCTCGCGCACGATCTCGGAGCCGCATTCCGGACAGGTGGCGGGCATCGTCCACGGCTGCGCCGAGGGCGGGCGATGCTCCGGGATCACGCTCAGCACCTCCGGGATCACGTCGCCGGCGCGGCGCACGATGACGGTGTCGCCGACGCGCACGTCCAGGCGCGCGATCTGGTCGGCGTTGTGCAGGGTGGCGTTGGTGACGTTGACCCCGGCCACCTGCACTTCGCGCAGGCGCGCGACCGGCGTGACCGCGCCGGTGCGGCCGATCTGCACGTCGATCGCCTCGACCACGGTCGACTGTTCCTGCGCCGGGTACTTGTGCGCCAGCGCCCAGCGCGGCGCGCGCGAGACGAAGCCCATCTCGCGCTGGCCGCGGGCGTCGTCCAACTTGTAGACCACGCCGTCGATGTCGAACGGCAGCGCATCGCGGCGTTCGCCGACCCGATGGTAGTAGTCCAGCAGCCCATCGGCGCCGCGCACCACTTCGGCCAGCGTGCTGACCGGAAATCCCCACCGGCGCAGCTGCTCCAGCACCTGCGAGTGGGTATCGGGCAGCGCTTCGCCGTCCACCACGCCGGCGCCGTAGGCGAAGAAGCTGAGCGGGCGCTGCGCGGTGATGCGCGGGTCGAGCTGGCGCAACGAGCCGGCGGCGCCGTTGCGCGGATTGGCCAGCACCTTGCCGCCGCCCTCGCGGGCGCGGGCGTTGTAGGCCTCGAAGTCGGCGCGCGGCATGTAGACCTCGCCGCGCACCTCGAGCACCTTCGGCCAGCCCTTGCCGCGCAGCTTCAGCGGGATGGCGCGCACGGTGCGCAGATTGGCGGTGACGTCCTCGCCGGTGGCGCCGTCGCCGCGGGTCGCGCCCTGCACGAATGCGCCGTCCTCGTAGCGCAGGCTGATCGCCAGGCCGTCGAGCTTGGGCTCGGCCGAGAACACCGGCTCGTCGCGGTCCAGGCGCTCGGCGATGCGCCGCACGAAATCGCGCACCTCCTGCGCCTCGAAGGCGTTGCCCAGCGACAGCATCGGCACCGCATGCCTGACCTCGGCGAACTTCGACGACGGCGCGGCGCCGACGCGGCGGGTCGGCGAGTCGTCGCTGGCCAGTTCCGGATGTTCGGCCTCCAGCGCCTCGAGTTCGCGCATCAACGCGTCGTACTCGGCGTCCGGAATGCGCGGCTCGTCGAGCACGTGGTAGCGGTAGTTGGCGTCGTCGATCAGGCGGCGCAGTTCGGCGGCGCGGGCGGCGGGCTTGCTGGGCATCGGCGAATTCTAACCGCCCCCGCGCGGGCCAGGCCGCATGAATCCCGGCTCCGGGATGAGCCGCGATCAGAACCGTTCCGATCCATCCATCCGTAGGAGCGCGCCATGCGCGCGATACCGCGGGTGCCGGCAGGATCCGGTGGATGCCGCGATTCCTGACCGGCAGGCGCGCGCCGGTCACCGGAATTTGCGGGCGGCGCCATGCCCGCGGCATCGCGCGCATGGCGCGCTCCTACGGTGGGTACCGGTTTCGACTTCTCCGTCCGAAGCCGGCGACAACCGGGCGGGGACCGGCCCGGGGAATGCTCCCCGGCCCAGTCGGGCCATCCATGGCCCGATTCACCGCCGCAAGTCATCCATGGCTTGCCGTCCGCTTCCCCCGGTCCGGGCACCGCGTCGGCAACTCACTTTCGGATGTTCGATAGCCCGTTCCTCCGAAGCCCGCCAACGCATCAACGGGAGCCGTGCCGGGGTGTTGCGGAGAGCTGCACATGGATGTGCAGCGGCCCTGAGTCCGGCCATGGATGGCCGGACCGAAGGGCGAAGCAATACCCCGGCGCGGCTCCCGCCCCGCGCCGCCAATCGAAGCCGCCCTTCGAAAGGACCAACTGCCGAGAGCGGCTATTCAGAGCGGCTATTCATGCCGCTGCTCCGTGGCGACGGTGGATAGATCCTCCCGTCGGATGGGACTGCATGGCGCGGGCGGAGCAATCCCCCCGGCGCGGCTCACGCGCCGCGCAGTCAACCGAAGGCGTTCGTCGAGAGGACCAACTGCCGAAGTGGCTATTCGTTCGCGCCGCCCCGTGGCGACGGTGATGCCTCGTCGCGACGGACAGAGCTGCTTGGCGCGGCGCGCTACCAGCGCGGGCTGCGGGTGATCGGCGGGGCTTCGTGCTGGCGGTCGTAGGCGCGCAGTTCGTCGCGCAGGTGGGCGATGCGCTGGCGGCCGAGCGCGTTGCGCTGTTCGTCCAGCAGCACGCCGTCTAGCAGCTCGGCCATGCGCTGCGCGATCGGCTGCATCGCGTCCCAGGCGTCGAGCGCGCTGACCGGCGCCGGCAGTGTCAGGAAGAACGCGATCGCCGGCGTTTCCAGCGACTGGATCTCCGACATCTCGAAGCTGCCCGGCTTGCGGATGTTGGCGACGCTGAAGATCGGGCCGCGCTCGGGGTGCCCTTCCACCAGCCGGTGGAACACGTTCATGTGGCCGTAGGTCAGCCCGGCCTTTTCCGCCGCGACCACGATGTCCGGGCCGCGCAGCACCTGGCCGGCACGCGCGGCGATGTACAGGGTCACGATCTTGTCGAAATCCTCGCTCACCCGGCGGCCGAGATCGGCATTCGGGGTGGCGGCGTCGCCGACCGCGTCGTCGAACAGCTCCATCTCGGCCTGCACGGCCTCGTCGTCGCCGGGCTCCGCGGATCCCGCCAGCTCCTCCTCGATCTGCGCGCCCAGGGTCGGCTCGGTGCGCTCGCCGCGCGACTCGGTCTTCAGTCGGCGCCCCTGCGAGTTCTGCCGCGGACGGGTGCCGAAGTACCAGATGGCGGCCAGCAGGAACACGCCCGCCACCAGGATCCCGATCCGTATCAGCCAGTCGTCCGACATCGTCCTCTCCTCGCGGTGGATGGGCGGCCGGTCACCGCATGTCCGAAAGTGCGGCCGGCACGGCTCAAGCGGCCCCCGCCAGCCGCGCCGCCTCGGCCAGGTCGACCGATACCAGGCGGCTGACACCGGGCTCGCGCATGGTAACGCCCGACAGCTGCTGTGCGGCCTCCATGGTCGCCTTGTTGTGGGTGACGAACAGGAACTGCACCTGCTCGCTCATCTCCAGCACCATCGTGGTGAAGCGGCCGACGTTGGCCTCGTCCAGCGGCGCGTCGACCTCGTCGAGCAGGCAGAACGGCGCCGGGTTGAGGCGGAAGATCGCGAACACCAGCGCCACCGCGGTCATCGCTTTCTCGCCGCCGGACAGCAGCGAGATGCTGGACACGCGCTTGCCGGGCGGGCGCGCCATGATCGTCACGCCGGTGTCGAGCAGGTCCTCGCCGGTGAGCTCGAGATAGGCGTGGCCGCCGCCGAACAGGCGCGGATAGAGCTCCTGCACGCCGGAGTTGACCCGGTCGAAGGTGTCCTTGAAGCGGCCGCGGGTCTCGCGATCGATCTTGCGGATCGCGTCCTCCAGGGTGTCCAGCGCGGCGGTCAGGTCGGCGTCCTGGCGGTCCAGGTATTCCTTGCGCTCGGCGGCCTCGGCATGCTCCTGGATCGCGGCCAGGTTGACCGGCTCCAGCCGCCGCAACTTGGCGTCGAAGTCGGTGACGGTCTTTTCCCAGTCCGCGACATCGGCATCGGCCGGCAGGCCGTTCAGCACGTCCTCGAGCACGAAACCGCCCTCGGCCACTGCGGCGGCGAGCTGTTCGGTATGGATCACCAGCGCCTGCTGGTCTAGCCGGCGTTGCGAGATCGCCTCGCGCTGCACCAACGCCTGCTCGTCGCGCTGCTGCCGGATCTGCTCGAAACCGCGCAGTTCGTTCTCCACGCCTTCCAGCGCCGCGCGCGCCGCGTTGAGCGCGTTGTCGGCCAGCACGCGCTGCTCCAGCGCGGCCTGGCGTTCGGCCTCGAGCCCGTGCACCGGGGCGTCGCCCTCGGCGAGCTGGGCGTTGATCTGTTCGAGCCGGCTGTCGAGCTGGCCGCGCTGCCCGCCCATGCGCTCCAGCGCCTGGGTCAGCGCCGCGGCCTGGGTACGCTGCGACTCCAGGGTCAGCGCCAGCGCGTGCGCGGCATCGCGCGACGCACGCGCGGCGTCGCGCGCGGCGTCGCGGGCCTCGGCCAGGCGGCGACGCTCGGCCTCCAGCGCCTGGCGCGTGTTCTCCAGCTCCGCCATGGCGGTGACGGCGTCCTCCAGCCGCGTGCGCGATTCGCGCGCCTGCTGGCCGCTGCCGTCGATGGTCTCGTGCAGTTGCGCGAGCTCGGCGTTGATCTTCTCGATGCGGTTGCGGGCCGACTCCAGTCGGCCCTGCTGGCTCTGCAGCTGCCCGGCGAGCTCCGACACGCCGCGGTGCGCCATGTACAGGGCGCGCTGCGCGTCCTCGCGCTGCTGCTCGGCCGCCAACAGGCGGTCGCGGCGCGTGGTCGTCGCCTCCTCCAGCTCGGCCTCGCGTTCCTGCAGGGTCGCGATCTCGGCGCGCAGCGCCTGGATCTCGCGCTCGCGCAGCAGCGCGCCCTGCTTGGCCGCGCCCGAGCGCAGCACCCGCACCCAGCCGGCGCCGAGGCGCTCGCCGCTGCGGGTGATGACCGAATCGCCATCGTCCAGCCGCGGCTGCAACGCGCGCGCTTCCTCCAGCGACTCGGCAACGTGCAGCCGTGCCAGCAAACGGCGGATCGCCAGCGGCCCCTGCACCTTCGCCGCCAGCGAAGTCGGCGCGAACGCGGCTTCGCCCGCCTGCGCCGACACCAGCGCCAGCCGGCCCTCGCCGAGATCGCCGAGCGCCGCCACCAGCTCCTGCGGCTCGTCGACCAGCACGCCCTCGATCAGCTGGCCGAGCGCGCCCTCGACCGCATTCTCCCAGCCGGATTCGACCTGCAGCCGCTCGCCCACGCGCGCGGCCGAATCCAGGCCCTGGCGGCGCAGCCATTCGACCGCGGCGCCCTGCTCCTGGCCGAGCGCGGCGTGCTGCAGCGCCTCCAGCGAGGACAACCGCCCGCGCGCCTCCTGGGCGCGCTTGCGGACTTCGGAGATCTCGTTCTGCGCGCTGCGTTGCTCGTCCTGCAGCGCCAGCGCCGCCTGCTTGCGCGCTTCCAGGCCCTCGGCGAGGGTCTCCAGCCCGGCCTTCTGCTCGTCGTGCTGTGCCTGCACGCCCTCGAACGCCGCCGCCAGCGCGTCCAGGTCGAGGCCGGCGCGCTCGGCGGTCAGCTGCTCGCGGCGACGATCCGCCTCCAGCGACTGCCGGTCGAGATAGTCGACGCGGGTGCGCTCGACATCGGCGGCGCGCGCCGCCTCGGCGCTCTCGCGGCTGTGCGCGTCCCAGCGCTGCTGCCAGTCGGCCAGCGCGGCTTCGGCGTCGCGCAAGGCCTCCTGCCGCGCCTCGTCCTCGGCGCGCAGCTGTTCCAGCCGCGGCTCGTCCTCGACGATCGCCGCCTGCAGCGATTCCAGGCGCGCCTGGTCGCCGCTGATGTGCTCGCCGATCTCCGACAGCGCGCTCTGCGCCTCCTCGTGCGCCCTGCGCAGGCGCTCGCCGAGGTCGCGCTGGTGCGCGATCTGCTGCTCGATGCGCGCCAGGGTACCGCCGACCTCGTAGACGCCGGCCTGCGCCTTGTTCAGGGCCTCGCCGGCCTCCTGCTGGCGCACCCGGCCGGTCTCGATCTCGCGCTCGGCCTCACGCTGCTCGGCGATCAGCTGCTGCAGCCGGGTCTCCTCCTGCGACAGGCCCTCGCGCAGCGCCTGCAGCTGCGCGTCGACGCCGCGGTACTCCAGCGCCTTCCACTCGGCATCGCGGACCTTGCGCTCGGCCTGGATCGCGGTGTACTGCTCGGCCTGCCGCGCCTGGCGCCGCAGGTGCTCGAGCTGCTTGCCGACCTCTTCGCGCAGGTCGTTGAGGCGGTCGAGGTTCTCGCGGGTGTGGCGGATGCGGGTCTCGGTCTCCTTGCGCCGCTCCTTGTACTTGGAGATGCCGGCGGCCTCCTCCAGGTAGATGCGCAGGTCCTCGGGCCGGGCGTCGATGATCTGGCTGATCATGCCCTGCTCGATGATCGAGTAGCTGCGCGGGCCCAGGCCAGTGCCGAGGAACAGGTCGGTGATGTCGCGGCGGCGGCAGCGGGTGCCGTTGAGGTAGTAGGTGCTCTGGCCGTCGCGGCTGACCGTGCGCTTGACCGAGATCTCGTTGAACGCCGCGTACTCGCCGCTGATGGTGTGGTCGGAGTTGTCGAAGATCAGCTCGACCGTCGCCTGCGACACCGGCTTGCGCGCCGAGGAGCCGGAGAAGATCACGTCGGTCAACGAGTCGCCGCGCAGCCGGCTGGCGGTGCTCTCGCCCATCACCCAGCGCACCGCGTCGATGATGTTGGACTTGCCGCAGCCGTTCGGGCCGACCACGCCGGTCATGTTGGTCGGCAGGTGCAGCGTGGTGGGATCGACGAAGGACTTGAATCCGGAGAGCTTGATCGTGGACAGGCGCATGCGGCGGTGGGATGCCTCGGCGGGCCACGGCAGTCCGCGGCGGCGCATATGAGAAAAAGGATTAGAAGCGTCGTTTAACCGACTGAATCATTAATAGGAACCGCGGCGAAGTGCCGCGGCCATCGGCGAGTATACCGGCCCACCGCCGGCCCACGTAAGCCGCGGGCGCGGGCCGGCATCGGTTCGCCCGCCCGTAGAGCGGAACTAGCTCCGCTGCTCCTGGGCTTCGGCGTCCACGCAGCCGAGCAAGCTCGGCTCTATGGGTATCAGGCAGACGCAGCGGAGCGAGCTCCGCTCTACGTGGGGTTGTCGCGCCTGCCAGCAGGCACAATCCGTCGATGCCCAGTTCTCCACCGCCCGCTGCCGCACCCGCCAAGCGCCCCAACCCCAGCCTGCGCGAGCGCTTCCACGCGATGCGCAACCTGCCGCCGTTCCTGCGGCAGATCTGGGCCACCAGCCCGGCGCTGACCCTGACCAGCCTGGGCCTGCGCCTGGTACGGGCTTTCCTGCCGATCCTGATGCTCTACGTCGGCAAGCTGATCATCGACGAGGCGGTGCGCCTGGTCGGGCTCGGGCTGGCGTTCGAGTCGATGGAGGCCGCCTGGCGTAGCGGCCAGCTGGACCACCTGCTGTGGCTGCTGGCGCTCGAGTTCGGCCTGGCGATCGTCTCCGACCTGCTCGGGCGCCTGGTGAGCTACGCCGATGCGCTGCTGTCGGAGTTGTTCACCAACGCCACCAGCGTGCGCCTGATGGAGCATGCGGCGACGCTGGACCTGGAGGATTTCGAGGATCCCGAGCTGCAGGACAAGCTCGACCGCGCCCGCCGCCAGACCATGGGCCGGATGAACCTGATGGGCCAGCTGTTCGGCCAGCTGCAGGACGCGATCACCGTGGCCAGCTTCGCCATCGGCCTGCTGGTGTACGCGCCATGGCTGATCCTGCTGCTGGCGGTGGCGCTGATCCCGGCCTTCGTCGGCGAGGCGCACTTCAACGCGATGAACTATTCGCTGAATTTCCAGTGGACGCCGGAGCGGCGGCAGCTGGAATACGTGCGCCAGACCGGCGCCAGCGTGGAGACGGCGAAAGAGGTCAAGATCTTCGACCTGCACCGGTTTCTGATCGGCCGCTACCGCGCCCTGGCCGACGGCTTCTACCGCGCCAATCGCGCGCTGGCGCGACGGCGCGCCTTGTGGGGCACGCTGCTGGCGACGCTGGGCACGCTCGGCTACTACGTCGCCTACGCCTACATCGCCTGGCGCACGGTGCGCGGCGATTTCAGCATCGGCGACCTGACCTTCCTCGCCGGCAGCTTCCGGCGCCTGCGGCAGCTGCTGGAAGGGCTGCTGATCGGCTTCTCGCAGGTCGCCGGGCAGGCGCTGTACCTGGAGGACCTGTTCTCGTTCTTCGCGATCGAGCCGGAGATCCGGTCGCCGGAGCATCCGCTCCCGTTCCCGCAGCCGGTCGCGCAGGGCTTCGTGTTCGAGAACGTCGGCTTCCGCTATCCCGACGCCGAGCGCTGGGCGGTGCGCCACCTCGACTTCGAGCTGCGCGCCGGCGAGGTGCTGGCGCTGGTCGGCGAGAACGGCGCCGGCAAGACCACGCTGGTCAAGCTGCTGGCGCGGCTGTACGACCCCGACGAGGGCCGGATCCTGCTCGACGGCCACGACCTGCGCGCGTACGACCTCGACGAGCTGCGCGCCAACATCGGCGTGATCTTCCAGGACTTCGTGCGCTATCACCTCACCGCCGCCGAGAACATCGGCGTTGGCCGCATCGACGCCATGGACGACGCCGCCCGCATCCGCGATGCCGCGCGTCGGGCGATGGCCGACGAGGTGATCGAGGCGCTGCCGCAGGGCTACGCGCAGCTGATCGGCCGCCGCTTCCGCACCGGCGTCGACCTGTCCGGCGGGCAATGGCAGAAGATCGCCATCGCCCGCGCCTACATGCGAGACGCCCAGGTGATGATCCTCGACGAGCCGACCGCCGCGCTCGACGCACGCAGCGAGTTCGAGGTGTTCAAGCGCTTCAAGGAACTGTCGGAGCGACGCACCGCGGTGCTGATCTCGCACCGGTTCTCCAGCGTGCGCATGGCCGACCGCATCCTGGTGCTGGAGGGCGGCATGATCGAGGCCAGCGGCACCCACGGCGAACTGATGGCGCAGGGCGGCCGCTACGCGGAACTGTTCGAGCTGCAGGCCGCCGGCTATCGCTGACCCGGCCATGCCGCAGCGCGGCAACGACTGTGAAGCGGCGCACAGCCCGGTGATCGCGGGCGCACCCGCGCGGTGCGTCCGTGCGGAACTGCGCAGCCGGTCATCCTTGCCGCATTGACGCGTCGGTTGGCCGGTCGCTAGCTTCGCGACATGGCGGCGCCGCTGCCGCGAATGGACGCTCGCCACCGTGCGCAAGCTCCCCCTCCTGCCGATCGCCCTGCTGCTCTCGCTCGCGCTGGTCGCGGTGCTGGCCTGGCAGAACCGCGAGCTGCGCACCCAGCGCGACTGGCTCGCCGAACGCGCCACGCGCCCCTACTACGGCATGTACGTCCCGGCCGTGCCGGCCCAAGGGCTGCGCGGCGAGGCGCTCACCCTGGGCGGCGTCTCCGGCGATTTCCAGGTGCTGTACTTCTTCACCCCGCAATGCCGCTACTGCCTGGCGTCGGTGCCGATGGTGCGCGCCCTGGCCGGGCGCCTCGACGATGCCTTCGGCCAACGCGTGCAGATGATCGGGGTCGGCGACGCGGAGGCCGGCGCACTGGCCGGCTACGTGCGCGAGCACGGCTTCGATTTCCCGGTCGCCGCGGTCGCCGACCGCCGCACGCTGATGCTGTTTCGCGGCAGCAGCGTGCCGCTGGTGCTGGTGATCGGCGCCGACGGCCGCGTGCTGCATTCGCATCTGGGCACCATCGACACCATGGACCAGGTCGGTTCGATCCTGGCCGCAATGCGTACGGACACGCCCCCTGCGGCCGCCACGCAAACGAGGAGCACACCATGAAGCGTTCGAAAGTTTCGTTGCGCAAGCTGCTGGTCGCGGCCGCCTTCGCCGGGGTCATGGGATTCGGCGCGATGCAGGCGGTCGCCAGCGGCACCGCGGAGAAGGCGCAGGCCAACTCCTGCAGCTGGGTCTGCGAGTCCGAATGCCCCGGCTTCGGCGGCAGCTACATCGCCGGCGTCTGCTACTGCTGCGGCTGATCGGCCAGGCGTCCGGAGGCCCGCCATCGGCGGGCCTCCATCGCCTCAGAACAGCGGGTGCTGGTCGTCCGCGGGCGCGGAGTAATCCAGGCGCCCGTCGACGATCCGGGCCGCGGACGTGTACGGGTGCGGCTGCGTGCGCCCGGCCGCCAGCAGGTGGATCACCTCCCAGCCACGCGCCTTGAAGTCGTCGGCGATCAGCCCGCGATGGCATTGCCACCAGACCGCCTCCGCGCACAGCATCGCCGTGCGCGACGCCAGCGCCAGATCACCCAGGCGATCGCGGGCGGCGGCGTATTCCGGCGTGGCCATGTAGTCGGCGTAGCCACGGAAGCCGGCGTTGCGCCAGGCGGTGTTCGGCGAGTCCGGCCGTGGCGGCCTGCGCCCGCCGAGCCCGGGCATCGGCACATAGGCCAGCCCGGCCTGCGGCAGCGCCCGGGCCATCGCCGCTCCGGAGAACTGAGGATGTCGCCGGGAACCGGCGAAGCGACGCACGTCGGCCACGGTTTCGATGCCGGCCGCCGTCAGCAGCGCGACGAACGCGTCCCAGTCGCGGGTCGAATGGCCGACGGTCCAAAGCGTGCGGGGCATGCCGGCAGTGTGCCGTAGCCCGCCTGTCGCGGATGTGGAGGGCACAAAGATGAGAACCGGTCTCATCAATCCGGTACAATCTACGACAGTCCGCTTTACGCCATCCCCCGCATGTCCGCTGCCTTTGGCACCGAAACGGTGCTGGACGTCCGTCACTGGACGGACGACTACTTCAGCTTCACCACCACCCGCGACGACGGTTTTCGCTTCGACAACGGCCAGTTCGTGATGATCGGGCTGGAAGTCGACGACAGGCCGCTGCTGCGTGCGTACTCGATCGCCAGCGCCAACTGGGAGGAGCAGTTGGAGTTCCTCAGCATCAAGGTGCCCGACGGCGCCCTGACCTCGCGCCTGCGCGCCGTCCGTCCCGGCGACCGGGTGCTGGTCGGGCGCAAGCCCACCGGCACCCTGCTGATCCACGACCTGCACCCGGGCCGCAACCTGTACCTGCTGGGCACCGGCACCGGGCTGGCGCCGTTCCTGGCGGTGCTCAAGGACCCCGAGACCTACGAACGCTTCGAGCGGGTCATCCTGTGCCACGGCGTGCGCCGCCCCGGCGACCTGGCCTACCGTGACTACATCGTCAACGAGCTGCCGCGGCACGAATTGCTGGGCGAACAGATCGCGGCACGGCTGCGCTACTACCCCGCCGTCACCCGCGAGGACTTCGTCTTCGACGGCCAGGACCATCGCGGCCGCCTGACCGCGCTGATGGCCGACGGGCGGATGATGCGGCAGCTCGGCATCGAGCCGCTCGACCCGGCGCACGACCGCGCCATGATCTGCGGCGGCCCGCAGATGCTGGCCGATTTCCGCGCCCTGCTCGACGCCCGTGGCTTCGCTGCCGCACCACGCATCGGCACCCCGGGGCAGTACGTGTTCGAGCGTGCGTTCGTCGAGAAGTAGCGCGGCGAGCAGGACCGGCTGGAAGCCGAGCCCATAACCCCGATCAAGACGGCCAGGCGCGGCTGCTCGTAGAATCCCGGGAACACGTCCGTGGAGTCGAACGATGAAGATCCTGGTCGCCGTCGACGGCAGCGACATCAGCCTGCGTGCGGTCAAGTTCGCGATCCGGCTCGGCCGGCAGCTGACCGCGCCGGCGCAGCTCATCCTGCTCGCGGTCGACCTGCCGCTGTTCCCCGGCGTCGAACGGAAGATCGGCGCGGCCGCCGCGCAGCGGCATCACGCCGAGAATCACGCCACCATGCTGGCCCCTGCCCGGCGGGCGCTGGCGCGGGCGAAAGTCGAGGTGCGCGAATGCCTGGAGATCGGCGAGATCGCCGAGACCGTGCTCAAGGTGGCGCACAAGCCGCGCGTCGACCTGATCGTGATGGGTTCGCACGGCCGCAGCGCGGTCCAGGGCGTGCTGCTCGGTTCCGTCTCGAGCAAGGTGATCGCGCAGACCGACATTCCGGTGACGATCGTGCGCTGACGCGCATCGCACAGGCGCTCTGCCGCGGATCGACGGTCACAGGGAAGCGGCGGCTCGTTCCAGAGCGCCTGATCCGTGCACATCCGCGTTGATCCGTGGCCATCGATCCTTTCGGCGGGCTATCGGCCCAGGGCCGCCTCGATGTCGGCGCGCAGCGACTCGGGCGTATCGTTCGGCGCGTAGCGCGCGATCACCGCGCCGTCGCGCCCGACCAGGAACTTGCTGAAGTTCCACTTGATCGCGCCGATGCCGAGGAATCCGCCCTTCTGCGCCTTCAGCCATGTCCATAGCGGATGCGCGCCGCCGCCGTTGACCTCGACCTTGGCGAACAGCGGAAAGCTCACGTCGTATTCGAGCGAGCAGAAGTTGCGGATCTCCGCCTCGTCGCCGGGTTCCTGGTGCCCGAACTGGTCGCAGGGAAAGCCCAGCACCACCAGCCCGCGATCGCGATACTCGCGCCACAGGGCCTCCAGCCCGGCGTACTGCGGGGTGAATCCGCATTTCGAGGCGACGTTCACGATCAGCAACACCTTGCCCGCGTACTGCGACAGGGACTGCTCGACGCCTTCGATGTCGGTGGCGCTGAAGTCGTAGGCGGTTTGCATGGTGCGACTCCTTCGATTGCATGCGCTGGATCGCAAGCGCTTCGGCTCGGCGCACATGCGCCATGACGGCAGTCTAAGCGGTTCGATGCGATCCCGTTCTTCATCGTCCGGTCCGGAACACGATATCGAGCCGCCGCGCCTGCGCCGGCGGCGACCCCGGCCCGGCGCCTGCCCGGTGGCGTCTGGGCATCGGCCCCGAGCAGGCGCTAATCTGGCGCCGACCGGTCCACCCAGGTAACCGCGATGCCGCAAACCCTATCGAGTCCGGACGGCGCGTCCCTGGTGACCCTGTACGTGCACGTCCGCGTGCTGCTGGGCATGATCATCGGCCTCGGCCTGACCCATCTGCTGCGCAACTTCGCCAACATCATCGAGAACCCGCGGCGCAGGCGCGTGTACTGGGTGCACCTGCTATGGGCGCTGTCGGTGTTCCTGTACCTGATCCACTTCTGGTGGTGGGAGTTCCGGCTCTCGCACCTGGTGGCGTGGACCTTCAACCTCTACCTGTTCGTCACCTTGTATGCGCTGCTGCTGTACCTGCTGTGCGCCTTCGTGTTTTCCGACAGCGCGGCGGAGTACCGTGACTATCGCGAGTACTTCTACGCCCGCCGGCACTGGTTCTTCGGCCTGCTGGCGCTGGTGTACGTGGTGGATCTCGCCGATACCTGGATCAAGGGCCCGGAGTATTTCCGCCACTTCGGCCCCGAATACCTGGTGCGCAATGGCGCCTACGTCGTCCTCAGCCTGATCGCCATCGCCACCCGCAATCCCTGGTACCACGGCGTCTTCGTGGTCGCCGGGCTGCTCTACCAGCTGTCCTGGATCGCACGCCAGTTCGAGACGCTCTAGGGGCGATACCGACGTTACGCCTGTAGGAGGGGCTTCAGCCCCGACCCGCCGAAGATCGCAGCGAGCAAACAGGGCGCGTGCGGTGCCGGGTGGGAAGCTGGGTGAATGGATCTTTCTGGCTCGTGCCGGGTTCGGGGCTGAAGCCCGTCCTACAAGGACAGTGGGGCATGGAAGGGGAATGTCGGTACGCTCTGGTGCCTGTGCCAATGGTCATGGGTCCCCGGTCGGGGGCTTCAGCTATGCTTGGAAATTCCGTACTGCCCAGGATTTCCACGATGAAGCACCCGCTCAGTCTCGCGCTGGCCGTCGCCCTCGCCGGGCTCGCCGCCGCGCCCGTCCTCGCCCAGTCCGCGACCCCGGAGTCCGCCTTGTCCAGCGCCGACGCCCAGCAGGCCAATCCGTTCTTCGAGCAGAGCCCGCTGCCGCTGCAGTACCCGCAGTTCGACAAGATCCGCGACGAGCACTTCGCCCCGGCCTTCGATGCGGGAATGAAGCAGAACCTCGAAGAAATCGACGCGATCGCCGGCAACCCGGAGGCCCCGACGTTCGAGAACACCATCCTCGAACTGGAGAAATCGGGTCAGCTGCTGGGCCGCGCGACGCGCGTGTTCTTCAACCTGGTCGGCACCGACACCAACGACACGCGCAAGCAGCTGCAGGCCGACTACTCGGCGAAGTTCGCCGCGCACCGCGACGCGATCTCGCTCAACCCCGAGCTGTTCGAGCGGGTGAAGACCCTGTACGAAAACCGCGCTTCCCTTGGCCTGGACGCAGAGGGCACGCGCCTGGTCGAGCGCTACTACACCGATTTCGTGCGCGCCGGCGCCGACCTGGACGAGGCGCAGAAGGTGCGCCTGAAGCAGATCAACGCCGAACTCGCCGACCTGGGCACCAAGTTCAGCCAGAACGTGCTGGCCGAGGTGAACGATTCGGCCGTGGTGGTCGATACCCGCGAGGAACTGGACGGCCTCACCGACGCGCAGATCTCCGCCGCCGCCGAGGCGGCGAAGTCGCGCGGCCACGAAGGCAAGTACGTCATCACCCTGCTCAACACCACCGGCCAGCCGCCGCTGTCGCAGCTGACCAACCGTGCGCTGCGCGAGCGCATCTTCAAGGCCTCGGTGGCGCGCGGCGCGCGCGGCAACGAGTGGGACAACACCGGCATCATCGCGCAGGTGGTCAAGCTGCGCGACGAGCGCGCCGAGATGCTCGGCTATCCCAACCACGCCACCTACGTGCTCGAGGACGAGACCGCCAAGACCCCGCAGGCGGTCAACGCCATGCTCGGCCAGCTGGCGCCGGCGGCGGTCGCCAACGCCAGGCGCGAGGCGGCCGACCTGCAGGCGATGATCGACCAGGAGCAGGCCGCCAAGGGCGAAGAGAGCTTCCAGCTCGAGCCGTGGGACTGGGCCTTCTACACCGAGAAGGTGCGCCAGGCGAAGTACGACTTCGACGAATCGCAGCTCAAGCCCTACTTCGAGATGATGAACGTGCTGGAGAACGGCATCTTCCACGCCGCCACCGAGGTCTACGGCATCACCTTCAAGCCGCGCACCGACCTGCCCAAGTATCACCCGGACACCTGGGTCTATGACGTGTTCAACGCCGACGGCAGCCAGTTGGCGATCTTCATCTTCGACCCGTACGCGCGCGATTCCAAGCGCGGCGGCGCCTGGATGAACTCCTACGTCGAGCAGTCGGAGCTGGAGAGCACCAAGCCGGTGGTCGCCAACCACCTCAACGTGCCCAAGCCGCAGGCGGGCCAGCCGACGCTGCTGACCTGGGACGAGGTCACCACCGGGTTCCACGAGTTCGGCCATGCGCTGCACGGCATGTTCTCGGACGTGAAGTATCCCTACTTCAGCGGCACCAGCGTGCCGCGCGACTTCGTCGAGTTCCCGTCGCAGGTCAACGAGATGTGGGCCGACTGGCCCTCGATCCTGGCCAACTACGCCAAGCATCATGAGACCGGCGAGGCGATGCCGCAGGCGCTGCTGGACAAGGTGCTGGAGACGGCCAAGTTCAATCAGGGCTTCGCCACCACCGAGTACCTGGCCGCGGCCATGCTCGACCAACGCCTGCACCAGGCCGAGGGCGGCGACATCCCGGCCGCGGACGAGATCGTGCAGTTCGAGGCCGCTGCGCTCGCCGCCGACGGCATCGACTTCGCCGCGGTGCCGCCGCGCTACAAGCTGCCCTACTTCAGCCACATCATGGGCGGCTACTCGGCCGGCTACTACGCCTACATCTGGTCCGAGGTGCTCGACGCCAACACCGTCAAGTGGATCGAGGAGAACGGCGGCCTGACCCGCGCCAACGGCGATCGCTTCCGCGCCACCCTGCTGTCGCAGGGCGGCAGCAAGGACGCGCTGCAGCTGTTCCGCGATTTCTCCGGCGCCGATCCCGATATCGGCCCGCTGCTGGAGAAGCGCGGCCTGTCGCCGACGCCCGACGACAGCGCGCCTCCCGAATCCGGAGCCGAGGACGTCACACCCGGGGAGGAGTAAACACTAGGCCCTGGGGCTCACCCCAGGTAGCCGCCCCCTTGGAAGGCGGCTAGCCTGCCGCCTTCAAGATCTGCTCCGTTGGGCAGATCGTGCCAATACCGCGCCTTTCAACCTTCAAGGAGAGCCTCTCATGACGGATTCCGCATCGGGCGTATCAGGTGGTGGCGGTGGTTCAGACACGTCAGGCGCTTCAGGCGCAGAAGCTTCCAGCGCCGCCAATGACTCCTACGGCAGCCAGGCCGAAGCCGAGGCAGCGGCCCAGCAGGCGTCAGAGGACGCGAAAGCTTCCGCAGCGGAGGCAGCACACGCTGCGGCCGCCGCAGAGGTAGCCTGCGATCCGACGGCCGCTCAGGCGTTGGCGGATGCGGCGAAGCAGGCGGCCGAAGACGCACAGCAAGCTGCGGAGACTGCCGCAAAGGCGGCTGCAGCGGCACAGTCACCGGATCAGTTTGCGGACGTGGCAGCGGACATCGCTGCTCGTGCGGCAGAGCATGCCGCCAGTGCGGCCGAAGCAGCACAACGGGCCGCCGATAACGTCGCGTCGGATCCGAACACGAGAGCGCAGAACTGTGAGTCGTTTCCGATGGCACAGTCGCAGCCTCCTGGTCCTACGCAGGGGTTGTCACTGGGCACCCTCAGCCAGCTCGGCGCCATGTGGTCGTAACGGCACGCCCGGCCGCTACGTATCATTTGACGAGAAACGAGTGCAGGTGCTTCGACTCGTTTCTCGTTCCTCTCCCTTCGTTCCTCGGTTTCTAGAGCGGTTCGGCCAGATCCAGAAAGATCTCGCGCGCCGCCACGCCTAGATCCGGCTGGTCGATGAAGAAGCCGTCCACGCCCAGCGCATACCACTGCACCGCCTCGCCGACCACCGATTGCGGCACGCCGTTGGGGGCCAGGGTGAGAAACGGCTCCTCGGCCCGCAGCGTATAAGGGTGCACCTTCAACCCCAGGTCCAGCGCATGCCCGAGCATCGGATGCACGTGGCCGGTGTTGCGCGTGGCCAGCTGGTTGCGGCCGTCGCCGTCGACGTCGACCGGCGAATCGAGCGGCATGCGCAGCAGCAGGTCGTTCTTCCACGGCCCGACGCCGCTGGCGTAGTGCGTCTTCATCCACGCCAGCACCGGCTGCGTGGCCAGCGCGCCGTAGCGCGTGTCGGCACCGATGCCATCCTCCACCAGCGCAGCCAGATCGCCGTACACCGCCGCCGTGTCGTTGCCCTGCGCAGCGTTGTAGGCCATATCGTAAGGCGTGGCATCCTCGAAATCGCTGTACAGCTGCACCAGCGGCAGTTCGACCCCGGCCGCGGGCATGATCTGCGTCTTCAACTGCAGCAGGTTCTCGACCTCGAAGCTCTGGATGTAGACCCGCTTGGGGTCGGTGAAGCCTTCCGCCACCAGCGTCTCGATCAGCTTCGCGCCCAGCGAAACCCCGATCGGCTCGCCGTCCAGGCGCCGCCCCTCGTGCGCGAAATACGTCGGGTGCTTGGTTTCCGGATACACGCCGATGATGCGGCCGGGCCGGCTTTCCCGCTTCGCAAGCCGCACCACCTCGGCGAAGGTCGGCACCTGGTAGCGGCCGTCATGGCGGGCGTTGCGCGGGCGGATTTCGGGGATCCGCTCGCGCGCACGCAGGGTCCGGATCTCGGCGAGGGTGAAGTCCTCGGTGAACCAGCCGGTGACCGGCACGCCGTCGACGCTCTTGGTGGCGCGGCGCGCGGCGAATTCCGTACGTTCGGCGACATCGGTGGTGCCGGAGATCTCGTTCTCATGGCGGGCGATCAGCACGCCGTCGCGGGTGGCGACCAGGTCCGGCTCGATGAAATCGGCGCCCTGGCGGATCGCCAGGCGGTAGGCCTCGAGCGTGTGCTCCGGGCGATAGCCGCTCGCCCCGCGATGGGCGATGACGATCAGGCCGTGGCGGTCGCGGTGCGGCCGCGCGTGCTCGGCCCCGGCGCTCACCTCGGCCTCCTGCGCGTAGGCGCCAAGGCTGCAGGCGGAAACCAGCAGTGCGGCGATTGCGGGGGCGAATCCTTGCCGAACGAAACGATGCAGAAACTGCGGGTACATGGCGTCGTGCCTCCTGAATGGGGGATGCGCCGGCGCCCCCTGCCACGCCCGGCACCCACAGCGTCACCGCTCCAGGTTGCGGCGCGTTGACGATCGCGGGACGAAAGCGGACGGTCGCCGCACCCGCGATACAACGCACGTCGCAGATCGTCGCATGCCGCCGATGGCCACGAGGCGGCGGTGGGCCCTTGAATGTGCCGTCGAGGCGGCCGTCCGGCCGGGTTTCGAGTCGCTTCCCGATACTCGCTTGCCCGCGATCCGGCCGGAAGGCCGCCGAAGACCGCGCGGGCGAATGCCGATCGCCTCATTCGCGGCAAACCGGGGATTCGCAGGAATTCAGCGCGGCGCCACGTAGCCGCCGGGCACGCCCTCGGGCGAGAGCACGATCTGCCACAGCTGGATGCGCCGGGCGCGGAAGCTGGCCATCGATCCGGCCAGGTAGAACCGCCACATGCGCCGGAAGCGCTCGTCGTAGCGCGACGGCAGCCGCGGCCAGGCCGACTCGACGTTCTCGCGCCAGGCCTGCAGGGTGCGGTCGTAGTCGGTGCCGAAGTTGTGCCAGTCCTCGACCACGAAGCGCCGCTCCGATGCCTGCGTGATCTGCGCCGCCGACGGCAGCATCGAGTTCGGGAAGATGTAGCGCGCGATCCACGGATCGGTGCGGCGGCGCGAGACGTTGCTGCCGATGGTGTGCAGCAGGAACAGCCCGTCGGCATCCAGGCAGCGCCGCGCGATGTCGAAATAGGCGCGGTAGTTCTTCGCGCCGACATGCTCGAACATCCCGATCGAGACGATCCGGTCGAAGCGCTCGTCGATCTCCCGGTAGTCCTGCAACCGGATCTCGACCGGCAGGCCGGCACACAGTTGCCGGGCGTAGTCCGCCTGCTCGCGCGAGATCGTCACCCCGACGCCGGACACGCCGTAGCGTTCGGCCGCGTACTTGAGCATCTCGCCCCAGCCGCAGCCGATATCGAGCAGCCGCATGCCCGGTCGCAGGCCGAGCTTGCGGCAGCACAGGTCGAGCTTGGCCTCCTGCGCCGCGTCCAGGTCGTCGGCTCGGCGCCAGTAGCCGCAGCTGTAGACCAGGCGCCGGCCCAGCATGGCGGCGTAGAGATCGTTGCCGAGATCGTAATGGCGTTCGCCGACGACGTAGCTGCGGCGGCCGCGCTGCAGGTTGAACAGGTGCGCGCGCAGGCCGTCGAGCAGTTCGCCGATGCCGTGGACACGCTCGTCCAGACGTGCCTGGATCAGGCGCAGCAGCAGTCCGTCGAGCGACGCGGTGTCCCACCAGCCGTCCATGTAGCTCTCGCCGAGACCGAGCGATCCCTGTGCGAGCGCTCGCGCGTGGAAGCGCTCGTCGTGTACCTGCAGGTCCCATTCGCGCGTGCCGTCGATGCGGATGTCGGCGCTCGCGAGCAGCGTCTGCATCCGCCGCCGAAGTCGATCGCTGCTGAACATGTCGCCTGAGCCGGACCCTTCTGCCGTCGTGCCGGCAGTCTAACGCCGGAGAGCCGCGCATTCAGCTGCTGGCGAACAGCTCCCGCAACGGCGGCGCCAGGTGCGGCGCCAGCACGTCGGCCGGCACCACGACGCGGCGCGTGCCGTCGGCATATGGGCCGACCTGGTAGGGCGGAAACACGAAGCGCAGCGCGCGAATGCGGCCGTCGACGCCCATCACCGGCTCGAACTGCTCGAAGTTGTCCGGCGCCGGGCCGGAGCCCTCGTCGATCATCTGCCCCGCCGCGCGGATCGCCTGCGAACGCTCGGCGGGTTCCAGGTCTTCGGCATCCACCCGGGTCGACAACTCCGCGTGCAGCTGCTCGCGCACGTAGTCCGACACCGCCTGCCAGCCCGCCTGGTCGCCGAACAGGTCCGGTGCGCGCAGCAGCCGCTCCTGCTGCGGCAGCCACACGAAACGCGCGACCAGCGGATTGCCGTGGGCGCCGCCGGTATAGCTGCTGCCATCGGCCGCGATCGCGACCACCCGCGGCGTGTTCGCGACCACGCTGAACTCCAGCGACAGGTCGTAGGGCGCCGACGGGGTTCCCTGGCCGAGGTTCGCCACCGCCTCGAGCAGCTCCTCCCGTGCGGCCTGGGCATAGCGGTGGAGCTCGACCGCCAGGCCGGGGTACTGCTTCGCCTCGGGCGGATAGCTGATGCCGATGACGTAGCGCGGATCGTGCTCGATCACGTCCTCCAGGTTCGGTACCGCATCGCCGGACGGGTCCACCGTGTCCGGCGAATCCGTGTCCGCCTGCGGGGCCTTCGGGTCCTGCGGCGACTGCGGCGCCTCGGCCTCGCGCTGGCAGGCGGCCACGGCCAGCACCAGCAGCACACAGATCAAGCCTCGTTTCATCGGCAGCTCCTTTCCCCGGACACTTCGTACCAGATTCAGCATAGCGCCGGCCGCGTGACGGAAAAATGCAAGCGGGCAAAGAAAAACCCGGCCGAAGCCGGGTTTCTCGATAGATCCGGTACGGGCCGGAAGTTACATCGGCTCGACGTTGTCGGCCTGCAGGCCCTTCTGGCCCTGGACGACCTCGAAGGACACCTTCTGGCCTTCCTGCAGCGACTTGAAGCCCGAGCCCACGATCGAACGGAAATGGACGAACACGTCCTGGCCGCTCTCGGGGGTGATGAAGCCGAAGCCCTTTGCATCGTTGAACCACTTGACGGTACCGGTTTGACGCTCAGCCATTGCTGTTACTCCTTGAAACACAGTTTTTTGGATTGGGACACGACCCGCACACTGCGGCGCCGAGACTGTCGAGCAAGGGGTAACGCGAAAGCGATGGAGCGGATCGTCCCGACCGGGCAACGCCGACCGTACAGCCTTTGATCTACCGCATCGGAGCCACGATGTACCGTGATCCCGGCTTTGAACAGTCCGCGCACCATACCTTACTTCCGGGCGCAAGTGTGAACAAGGTTGCATGGCGGTGCGATCCGGGCTACCGCCGGGCTAGACCCGCAGCCCGGCATGCTCGGGATGGCGGTCGATGTAGGCCGCGGCGTAGGCGCAGCGCGGGTCGACCCTGAGCGCTTCCGCCCGCGCATGCTGCAGCGCCGCATCGACCAGGCGGCCGGCGATCCCGCGGCCGCCCACCGGCGGCGGCACCCGGGTACCCGTGATCGCCATGACCCCGTCCTCCAGGCGGTAGGCCAGCTGCGCCGCGTACCCCTCGACTTCGACTTCGAACAGTCCGCGCCGGCGGTCATGGCGGATCGCGGCTGCCGCGCTGGACTCGGCCACGATTCAATCCTCCGTGGACCCCCGATGGTCGCGCTTGCCCTGGTTGAGCCGGTCGCGCGTGCTGATGCTGCCCTGGATCGCCGGCAGGCGGCTCTCCCCGGCGTGCAGGTCCTCGGCGCGCCGCGCGGCGTCGGACGACTGGAAACCGGTATCCGCGGCCCGCTCGCCCTGCCCGTCCGTCGACTGCCATGGCTTCGGCTGCCGGGCCTGCTCCTGCTTGGCTTCCAGCAACGCGCGGGTGTTGGCGAGCGCCTGCTGCGGCGTGATTCCGCGCTTGCGCGCCGACTTCTTCGCAGGCTTGCCGGTAGCCGCCTTCTTAGCGGGCTTGGTCGTACCCTTCGTTGCCTTTCCGGCGGCCTTTTTCGTGGCGGTCTTTTTCGCGGCGGTCTTTTTCGTGGCGGTCTTCTTCGCGGCGGTCTTCTTCGCGGCCGGCCTCGTCGGCGCCCGCTTCGCCGGCGCCTTCGCCGGCGTCTTCTTCCCGGCGGCACGCTTGGCTGGCGTCTTGCCGGCCCGGGCCGCTGCCGCCCCGGCTGTCCGCGCCTGCTTCAGCTGCGCCTCGAAGCGCTTCAGGATGTCCGCCAGCAACTCGGCCTTGTCCTTGCTGCGCTGGTTGTCGGCGGCGCCCGGGCTGCGCTTGCCGCCAGTGCGTCCGCGCGCGGCCAGCTTCTGCCGCTGCACGAGGTCACGGGCGCGATCGCGCGCCTTGCGCGTGCGCTCGATACGCCTGCCGAGCTCGGCCTCGCCGAGTCGCCGCAGGGCATTGGCGCGGCTGTCGTCGTACAGGCCCATCTCGGTCTTGTTGAGCAGGCCGGTCGCCTTGGCGCGGGTGATTGCCATCGTGTCTCCCTCGAGTGTTCGGATCTTCGCCGCCGGGAATAGCACAACGGGGATTCATTCACGGTGAGGGCAGCGCCGCTGTCGTGTCAGCTGCCGCCGGAGAATGTCGGGCGGATGACGCAGAACGTCAGCGACTCTGCGAAGACGCCCGCAGATTTCCTGGCACGCTTGATGCTTCGTATTCCAGGTACCACACCATCGAGCCGACACGGGAGCCGGCGATGTCCACGTCCGAACACGCAGCCGAACGCGAAGCCGTCGACCGCCTCTACCAGCTCGCCCGCGAGGGAAAGACGGGCGGCGGCGAATACCTCCGGCTCGACCAGCTGATCTATGGCGGCCTGATCCGGACCTACGGCCGGGAAGCCGACGACTCGCGCCACGCCACAGCCGCCTGAGATGCCGGGAGACGGGATGGCGGACCGCTCACGAGCCGAACGAAGGCTGGGCCAGCCGTTGCAGGAACGTGGTCGCCACGCGCGGCTCCATCATTACCGTGAACAACATGCCATAGGCGGCGCCCCACAGGTGCGCGCTGTGGTTGACGTTGCCGCCGCCGCGGCGATCCATCCAGATGCTGTAGCCGAGGTAGAACAGCGCGAACACGAACGCCGGGATGCCGATCGGGATCAGGAACAGGTAGATCGGCGCCCATGGCGCCAGCAGGATGAAGGCGAACAACACCGCCGACACGGCGCCGGAGGCCCCAAGGCTGCGGTAGTGCGCATCGCGCTGGTGGCGCATGTAGGTCGGCAGGATCGCCACCACGATCGCCGACAGGTAGAACGCCAGGTATCCGAGCGCGCCGATGCGCTCGGCGAAGAACTGCTCCATCACGCTGCCGAAGAAATACAGCGTGATCATGTTGAACAGCAGGTGCATCCAGTCGGCATGGATGAAGCCATGGGTGACCAGTCGCTCGTACTGGTGATGGCGGTCGATCGCCGGCGGCCACAGGATCAGCCGCGCGAGCAGCTGCGGATTGTTGAACGCCTGCCATGACACCAGTGCGGTGACGCCGATGATGGCCAGGGTGACGATCGATTCCATCCCTTCTCCAGATGCCGATTGCGGCAGTGATCATTGCCGGACGTCCACGGTGGACGCGGAAAGCGAAGCCTAGCGCATCCATGCGCCGCCGCGTGCCGGCGCATGCGGATCGTGCCTCTGCGCGCACTGCAGTCTGGCGCGCAAACGGGCATCATTGGCGTTTCCCGATCACGCCCCGGTGCCAATGAACCGTCTGTCGCTCGCCGCCGCGCTGCTGTCCTGCCTGCTCCCCGCCATGTCCGTCTCCGCCGCTCCCGATCCCGCACTCGTCACCGCGTCCGAACGCAGCGGTTTCGTGCAGACCGGCCGCTACGACGAGGTGATCGCGTTGTGCGACGCCTTCGCCAAGGCCTACCCGGACGCGGTGCGTTGCTTCGACTTCGGCACCTCGCCGGAAGGCCGGCCGATGAAGGCCCTCGCCGTCTCGCGCAGCGGCGCGCTCACGCCTGCGGCGGCGCGCGAGCGCGGCCTGCCGGTGGTGCTGATGCAGGGCGGCATCCACGCCGGCGAGATCGACGGCAAGGACGCCGGCTTCCTGGCGCTGCGCCAGGCGCTCGACGGCGAAGCCGCGCCCGGCGCGCTGGAACGGCTGGTGTGGGTGTTCGTGCCGGTGTTCAGCGTCGACGGCCACGAGCGCTTCGGCGCCTGGAACCGCCCCAACCAGCGCGGTCCCGAGGAGATGGGCTGGCGCACCACCGCGCAGAACTACAACCTCAACCGCGACTACGCCAAGGCCGACGCGCCGGAGATGCAGGCGATGCTGCGCCTGGTGAACGAGTGGGACCCGATCGCCACCATCGACCTGCACGTCACCAACGGCGCCCAGTTCGAGCACGACATCGCCATCCAGGTCGAGCCGCTGTATTCCGGCGACGAGGCCCTGCGCGAAGCCGGGCGCGCGCTGCGCGACGGGGTGATCGACGATCTTGCCGCGCAGGGATCGCTGCCGCTGCCGTTCTATCCGTCGCTGGTCGAATACGACAATCCGGCGTCCGGCTTCGAGGACGGGGTCTCGCCGCCGCGGTTCTCCACCGGCTATTTCCCGCTGCGCAACCGCCTCGCCATGCTGGTCGAAACGCACTCCTGGAAGGACTACCCGCACCGGGTGCGGATCACCCGCAACACCGTGGTGTCGGTGCTGGAGCGTACGGCCCGCGACGGCCACGACTGGCTGCGCCTGGCGCACGAGGCGGACGCGCGTGCCGCGCAACTGGGCGGACGGCCGGTGCCGCTCGACTACAAGGCCACCGACGCCAGCCGCACGATCGACTTCCGCGGCTATGCGTACACGCGCGAGCCGTCGGAGATCTCCGGCGCGCTGATGACCCGCTACGACGAAACCACGCCGCAGGTCTGGACGGTGCCGCTGCGCGACGAGGTGGTGCCGGACCGCAGCGTTACGGCCCCTGGCGCGGGCTATCTGGTGCCGCCGGCGCATGCGGCGTGGATCGCGGAGAAACTGGACGTGCACGGCATCGGCTACACCCGGATCGCGCGCGCCCTGCCCCGGGCTGACGTCCAGACCTTCCGCGCCGACAGTACGGCGCTGGCGGCCGCCACGGTCGAGGGTCACCAGATGCTGACGCTCGAGGGCGAGTGGAAGGCCGAGCCACGCGACGTGCCCGCCGGCGCCCTGTTCGTGCCGATCGCGCAACCGAAGGCGCGCCTGGTGACGGCGCTGCTGGAGCCGCAGGCGCCGGATTCGTTCGCCTCCTGGGGATTCTTCAACAACCACTTCGAGCGCAAGGAATACATGGAGGCCTACGTCGCCGAGGACGTGGCGCGCGAGATGCTGGCCGCCGACCCGCAGCTGAAGGCCGAATTCGAACGCCGCCTGCGCGAGGACGCCGATTTCGCCGACAGCCCGCGCGCGCGCCTGGACTTCTTCTACCAGCGGCACAGCGCCTGGGACGAGCGCCACAATCTCTACCCCGTCTACCGGACCGAACACGCCCCGCGATGATCCGCACCCTCGCCCGCCTGTTGGCACCGGTCGCAACGCTCGTGCTGCTGAACGCCTGCGCCAGCAACGCATCGCGCGCGCCGGCTGCATCGGCGGGCGGTGACGGCGCGACCTTCAGCGTCGTCACCCTCAACATCTACCACGACCGCGACGGCTGGGACCGGCGCCGGCCGCTGGTGATCGAGGGCCTGCGCGAATTGCGGCCGGACGTCATCGGCCTGCAGGAGGTGCTGCAGCACGAGACCCTGCGCAACCAGGCCGAGGACATCGCCGAGGCGCTGGGTTACCAATACCACTTCGTCTCCACGGCGCCGGAAGAAGAGGCCAAACGTTACGGCAACGCGATCCTCACCCGGCACCCGATCCTCGCGCGCAGCGAACGCCGGCTGCGGCCACTCGAGGACTCGCGCACGGTGGCGCACGTGCGCATCGCGGTCGACGGCAGGCCGGTCGACGTCTACGACACCCATCTGCACCACACGGCGGAAGGCGGCGCGATGCGCGCCGAACAACTGGCGGACGTACTGGCCCATATCGACGAGAACGACGACGGCACGCCGCTGGTACTGATGGGCGACTTCAATGCCGAGGCCGACCGCCCGGAGCTGCAGCCCCTGGCCGAACGCTACGTCGACACGCTCGGCAGCACCCACCCCGGCAAGAACATCACCACGCTCAATCCGCACTACTTCCCCGACCGGCACGAACGCATCGACCATGTCTTCGTGCAACGCGGGCGCTTCGAGGTGCTCGAAGCGCACCGCGTACTCGACCGGCCGGACGCCGCCGGCACCTGGCCCAGCGACCACTTCGGCGTCATGGCTCGGCTGCGCCTGTCGCCTGTACGCTGACCTCATCCACCCCACGCTATGCTCGCCCAGGATCGCCAAGGAATCATCCGATGCACGTCCGCCTCGCCTCCGTCGCCTGCTGCCTGGCCATGGCGGTCGGCGCCTGCCAGTCGCCGTTCTCCGGCCCTCGCGTCGACAGCGACGCGATCGTTGAAGCCGCCGGGCCCGATCGCGCCGTGATCCGCGGCAGCGCCACCTACTTCGAAAAGATGCTGATGCCGACCGACTCGGTGCTGTCGGTGCGGCTGGTGGACCGTGATGTCGCAGCCGACAGCCAGCAGGCAATCATTGCCGAGGCCGCCTTCAGCGATATCGCCGGGCCTCCTTATGCGTTCGTTCTTCCCTACGACCCCGCGCGCCTGAAGAAGGGCGGCCGCTACGGCATCACCGCCAACCTGACCACGCCGCAGGGGGAGACATTCTTCGCGACTGCCGAGCCGGTGCCGTTCGAACCCGACGAACCCGGCACGATCAAGTTCAGGATGATCCGCCTGCCAACGCCCTGAACCGGCCTGCCAGGCAAGGAGCTTGCCCATGAACATCGCCGAGACCGCAACACTGACCGTCGTCCTCGCAACATGCCTGTCCGCATGCCAACAGCCGACGGATACCGCGGACCCCGAGCTCGAAGCTGTTTCCACCATCGATTCCGGCGACGGCGACGCCATGGTTCCGCCATCGGATGCCTCGACCAGCCGCAGCTTCCGCTGCGACGAGATCCTGGTCGCCAGCCGCGTCGATGCCGGTGATGGGCCGCTCACGCTGTCCCTGTCCGGGCGCAGGCTGGTGCTCGCGCCAGAAGCATCCGCGTCCGGGACCGCCTACGCCGACCAGCAAAGCAACGAATTCCGGTTCGACGGCGAGACGGCGACGCTCACCCTGCACGGCGATCCGCCCCGCACCTGCCTGCCGACCACCCAGGTCTCGCCCTGGGACGCCGCCGCCGCGCGTGGCGTCCGTTTCCGCGCGATCGGCCAGGAGCCCGGCTGGCTGCTCGAAGTCGGCAGCGGCGACCGGCCGACGCTGACCGCACAGCTGGACTACGGCGAGCGCTTCATCGAAGTGGAAAACGCCGAACCCAGGGCCGACGACGGCGGCTTCGAGGGGACGACCACCGAGGGCACCGTCGTCCGGCTCGATATCGAACGCGAGGCCTGTGCCGATCCCATGAGCGGCGAGCCTTTCGAGGCCAGCGTGCGGTTGCAGGTCGGCAAACGTACCTATGCCGGCTGCGGCGCGTACCTGGACGACTGATCGCGTTCCTCGACCCTACTGCTTTTCCTGGCCGGGCCCAGGATCGCCCTCCTCCGTAGGAGCGCGCCACGCGCGCGATGCCGCGGGTGCCGGCAGGACCCGGTGGATGGCGCGATCCTGGACCGGCAGGCGCGCCGGCCATCGGAATCCGCAGGCGGCGAAGCACCCGCGGCATCGCGCGCATGGCGCGCTCCTATGGAGGGCGACCATGCCGGTCGTCGCCGGAGGATGGCGGCCCAAGTCCGGGGCAGCTTTTCGACGTTGGCCGCGTCGCCCGGCACCACCCGCAGACGCCTCCAGCCGCATTCGCTTGACATCCCGGCGCCTGCGTGGAGGATTAGACCAACTGGTCCAACCGAAAAGTCCTACCGATCGGTCCAGCTGTTCCGTGTAGAGCATCCACATGCCGCGACCAAGATTCCTCAAACTCGACGAAGCCCGCCGCGAACAGGTGCTGGAGACCGCCGGCGAAGAGTTCGCCGCGCATGGCTACGACCAGGCCTCGCTCAACCGCATCATCGAGCGCCTGGGCCTGAGCAAGGGCCAGTTCTACTACTACTTCGACGACAAGATCGACCTGTTCCAGGCGGTGATGGACTGGGCCTGGACGCTCGGCGTGCCGGAGGAGATCGGCGACTTCAGCCACCTGCAGGCCGACACCTTCTGGCCGACGCTGGAACGGCTGTCCGAGCGTTCGCGGGCGCTGCTGCGCGAACGCCCGTGGTACGTCGGCGTCTGGCGCCCGCTCTACCACCCGCCCGCGGACGAGCGCGCGCAGCGGATCGCGCAGGAGAAGATCGAACAGATCAACGCGATCCGCCGCACCTTCATGCGCCACGGCCAGAAGATCGGCTGCATCCGCAGCGACATGCCCGAGGACCTGCTGCTGGCCGCGATCTTCGGCCTGCGCGGTGCACTCGACCGCTGGTTCGTCGATCACTGGGACGAGCTGTCGGCCGAGCAGAAGGACACCCTGCCCCGGCTGATGCTCGACATGTTCCGGCGCATGTTCGAACCGCCCGCCGACTGACTGCCGATCGAGCAGCGATCCCGCCTGCCGCGATCCGACGCCATGACCGACGACGCCACCCCTGTCTTCGAAGTCGAGGGCCTCAACAAGGTCTACACCATGGGCGAGGTCCGGGTGCAGGCGCTGGATGACGTCGATCTGCGCCTGCGCGACGGCGACTTCGTGGTACTGCTCGGCGCCTCCGGCTCCGGCAAGTCGACCCTGCTCAACCTGCTCGGCGGCCTCGACACGCCGAGCAGCGGCCGCATCCGCTATCGCGGCGATGAACTCAACGCCGGCGACGAAGCAGCGTTGACCCGCTATCGCCGCCACCACGTCGGCTTCGTATTCCAGTTCTACAACCTGATCCCGAGCCTCACCGCGCGCGAGAACGTCGCCTTGGTGACCGAGATCGTCGACGACCCGCTGTCGCCGGAGGAAGCGCTGGCGCTGGTCGACCTCGAGCACCGGCTCGACCATTTCCCCTCGCAGCTGTCGGGTGGCGAGCAGCAGCGTGTGGCGATCGCGCGCGCGGTCGCCAAGCGGCCGGCGGTGCTGCTGTGCGACGAGCCCACCGGCGCGCTCGACCTCTCCACCGGCGTGGTGGTGCTCAAGGCGCTGGCGCAGGTCAACGCCGAGATGGGGACCACCACGCTCGTGATCACCCACAACGCCTCGATCGCCGACATGGCCGACGTGGTGCTGCGCATGGCCGACGGCCGCATCGTCTCCAGCGAGCGCAACGCGCACAAGCGCTCGCCCGACGAACTGGAATGGTGACGGCCGATGGCGATCTCGGCACTGAACCGCAAGCTGCTGCGCGACCTGCTGGCGATGGCCGGCCAGGCGACGGCGATCGCGCTGGTGCTCGCCGCCGGCATGACCATGTGGGTGATGTACCTGTCGAACTTCCAGTCGCTGCAGCGCACCCAGCAGGCGTACTACGAACGCCAGCGCTTCGCCGACGTGTTCGCTTCGCTCAAGCGCGCGCCCGAGCCGCTGATCGAGCGTATCGCCGCCCTCCCCGGCGTGGTGCGCGCGGAAAGCCGGGTGGTGGCCGACGTGGTGCTCGACGTGCCCGGCCTGCAGGAGCCGGCCAGCGGCCGCCTGATCTCGGTGCCGGCGGACCGGCGCCCGGACCTCAACGACCTGCACCTGCGCGCCGGACGCTGGATCTCGCCGACACGCGCCGACGAGGTGATGGCCAGCGAGTCCTTCACCGAGGCGCACGGCTTCCACGTCGGCGACCAGGTGGCGGCCATCATCAACGGCCGCAAGCGCACGCTGGAGATCGTCGGCATCGTGCTGTCGCCGGAGTACGTCTACAGCATCCGCCCCGGCGAGCTGGTGCCCGACGACCGGCTGTTCGGTGTGTTCTGGATGGAGCGGCGCGCGCTGGCCAGCGCCTTCGACATGGAGGGCGGATTCAACGACGTCATCCTGAAACTGGCGCCGGGGGCGCTGACCGACGACGTCATCGCCCGGCTGGACACGCTGCTGGAGCGCTACGGCGGCCTCGGCGCCATCCCGCGCGCGCTGCAGCCCTCGCACTGGACGCTGGACGCCGAACTCCAGCAGCTGCGCAGCATGGGCATCGCGGTGCCGGCGATCTTCCTGCTGGTCGCCGCGTTCGTGCTCAACGTCGCGCTCAGCCGCGCCCTGGCGCTGCAGCGGCCGCAGCTGGCCGCGCTCAAGGCGCTGGGCTACCGCAACGACGAACTCGCCTGGCATTACCTGAAATGGGCGCTGGCGATCGCCGCGGCGGGCGCGCTGCTGGGGGTGGCCGCCGGCGCCTGGCTCGGCGCGGCCATGACCGACCTGTACGCGCAGTACTTCAGCTTTCCCGACACCGACTACCGCGTTTCGCCGGCGGTCGTGCTCGGCGCGGTGGCGGTCAGCCTGCTGACGGCGATGGCGGGCGCGTATTCGGCGGTACGGCGCGCGGTGCGCATCCCGCCGGCCGAGGCGATGCGGCCGGAGCCACCGGCACGTTACCGGCGCAGCCTGATCGAGCGGCCCGGGCTGCGCGAGCGGTTCGGCATGGCCACGCGCATGATCCTGCGCAACCTCGAACGACAGCCGCTGCGCGCGCTGGCGTCGGTCACCGGCATCGCCTTCGCCGCCGGCATCCTGTTGTTCGGCTTCGCGCTGGTCGCCTCCACCGAGCGCCTGATCACGATCCAGTTCTCGGTCGCCGAACGCCAGGACGTGACGGTCAACTTCGTCGAGCCGGCGTCGTCGACCGCACACCATGCCCTGGCACGGCTACCCGGCGTGCTGGCGGTGGAACCGCAGCGCACGGTGCCGGCGCGCCTGCGCGCGGGCTTTCACCACCGCGACCTGGCCATCACCGGGTTGCCCGCCGATGCGCGGCTGCGCCGCATCGTCGACAGCGACGGGCAGGCGGTGGCGCTGCCGCCGGAGGGGCTGGTGCTGTCGACGATGCTGGCGCGCGTGCTCGACGTCGCGCCCGGCGACCGCGTCACCCTCGACATCCTGCAGGGCAGCCGGCCGCGCCGCGAAGCCCAGGTGGCCGGGCTGGTCGACGACGCGGTCGGGTTGTCGGCCTATATGGAAATCGAGGCGGTACGCCGCCTGATGCGCGAGGGCGGCACCCTGTCCGGCGCGGCGCTGAAAATCGACCCGGCGCAGGAGCAGGCGCTGTCGCGGGCGCTCAAGGCGCTGCCGGTGATCGCCGGCGTGGCGATCAAGCGCACCGTGATCGAGAACTTCCGCGAGACGCTGGCGCAGAACATCGGCCTGATGATCGGCATCAACGTGCTGTTCGCCGGCATCATCGCCTTCGGCGTGATCTACAACGCCGCGCGCGTGTCGCTGTCGGAACGCTCGCGCGAGCTGGCCAGCCTGCGCGTGCTCGGCTTCACCCGCGCCGAGATCTCGCTGATCCTGCTCGGCGAGCTGGCCATCCTGACCGCGCTCGCGCTGCCGCTCGGCATGGCGCTGGGCTACGGCATGGCGCTGGCGATGGTGCGCTCGATCGAGAGCGAGGTCTATCGATTTCCGCTGGCGATCACCTCCGCCACCATGGCCTGGTCGGCGCTGGTGGTGATCGCCGCGGCCGCCGTCTCCGGCCTGATCGTGCGCCGCCGGCTCGACCGGCTCGACCTGGTCGGCGTCCTGAAGACACGAGAATGACTTTCGAGGAGTGAGCACGATGCCGCGTCTCCGCGATTCCCTGCGCAGGATTCCCGCCTTCTTCGGTCGCTTAGGCTTCCTGAAGAAGCGCAGCGTACTGTTCGGCGCCGCAGTGGTATTGGTCCTGTTGCTGGTGGCGCTGTGGCCGCGCGCGATGGAGGTCGACCTCGCCACCGCGACCGTCGGCGAGCTGCTGGTCACCGTCGACGAGGAAGGCGAAACCCGGGTGCGCGAGCGCTACATGGTGTCAGCGCCGGCGGCCGGCGAGATCCGCCGCATCGAACTGGAACCGGGCGATCCGGTCGAGGCCGGGCGCACGGTGGTGGCGCGGTTGCGTCCCTCGGCGCCGGTGCCGCTGGACGTGCGCACGCGCGCCGAGACCGAAGCCGCCATGCAGGCGGCCCAGGCCGCACTCGGACGCGCGCAGGCCGAGCGCGCGCGCGCCGCGACCGTGGCCACGCGGGCGCAGCAGCGCTACGCCAGGTTGCGCGACCTGCAGGACAGCGGCGCCATCGCCCGCGACACGATGGAGGCGCAACAGGCCGAGGCGCAGGCGGCGCGCGACGCCGTCGAATCGGCAGAGCATGCAGTCGAACAGGCGCGGCACGAACTGGCGGCCGCGCGCGCGCGGCTGATCCGGCAAGGCGCCGTCGCGGAGGACCCCGCGCCCGATGCATCCGATGCCGGCGACATCGACGGCGACGACCTGCTGGTGTTCGCACCGGTCGACGGCGTGGTGCTCCGGCGCCTGCGCGAGAGCCGCGGCGTGGTACCCGCCGGCGCGGAGCTACTGGAAGTCGGCGACGCCCGCGGCCTGGAGATCGTTTCCGACCTGCTGTCTTCCGAGGCGGTGGGGGTATCGTCCGGCGATCCGGTGCGGATCGAGCAGTGGGGCGGCGGCGAGACGCTGCGCGGACGGGTGCGGCGGATCGAGCCGGCCGGTTTCCTCAAGATCTCGGCGCTGGGGGTCGAGGAACAACGCGTCAACGTGATCATCGATTTCGAGGATCCGGTGGAGGCGCGCGAGGCGCTCGGCGACGCCTACCGGGTCGAGGTGCGGATCGTGGTCTGGCAAAAGCCCGATGCCCTCAAGCTGCCGGTCGGCAGCCTGTTCCGCGAGGGCGGGGACTGGGCGGTGTTCGTCGCCGAGGACGGCCGCGCACGGCTGCGTACCTTGACCCTGGGGCCGCGCAACGACCGCGAGGCGGAAGTGGAAGAAGGCCTGCGCGAAGGCGAGCAGGTGGTGCTGTATCCGGCCGACGATCTGCGCGACGGCGCACGCATCAAACCGCGCGGGGACTGAATCGAGCTGTCAGGTGCACGCGGCCGGCCATGGCCGCATCGTTCTTCGTCGGTCCTGCTCAGGATGATCGGCAACGATTTTCCGTCAGCTGGAGGACGCGCCCTCCAGCGCTTCCCAGCGTGCATAGGCAGCTTCCAGTTCCTTCTGCGCCTCGGCCAGGGCCGCATTGTGGGCCGTGACGGCGGCGGCGTCGCGCCGGTAGAACGCCGGGTCGGCGATATCCGCCGTGAGCTCGGCGACCCGTGCTTCCAGGCGCTCGATGGTGGCGGGCAGCTGTTCCAGCTCACGCGTCTCGCGATAGCCGAGCTTGCGCCTGGGCGTCGGCGCGGCGACAGGCGGCGCTTCCGTCCTGGCCGCGGCCCCCGGCCGGGCATCGGCGGAATCCGCGGCCGACGCCGGACGCTGCCGCAACCAGTCGCTGTACCCGCCCACGTAGTCGCCGACGTGCCCGTCGCCTTCCATGACCAGGGTGGAGGTGACCACGTTGTCGAGGAAGTCGCGGTCGTGGCTGACCAGCAGCAGCGTGCCCGGGTAGTCGGCCAGCAACTCCTCCAGCAGTTCCAGCGTCTCGACGTCGAGGTCGTTGGTCGGCTCGTCCATCACCAGCAGGTTGGACGGCTGCGCGAACAGCTTCGCCAGCAGCAGCCGGTTGCGCTCGCCGCCCGACAGCCGCGTGATCGGCGCGCGCGCGCGCTCGGGCGTGAACAGGAAGTCCTGCAGATAGCCGACCACGTGCTTGCGCTTGCCGCCGACCTCGACGAACTCGAGTCCCTCGGCGACGTTCTCCAGCGCGTTCCAGTCCTCGCGCAGCGCGGCGCGGTACTGGTCGAAGTACGCGACCTGCAGCTGGGTGCCGATTCGGATCTCGCCGGACTGCGGCTGCAGCTGGCCCAGCAGCAGCCTCAGCAGGGTGGTCTTGCCGGTGCCGTTGGCGCCGATCAGGCCGATGCGGTCGCCGCGCAGGATGGTGCCGCTGAAATCCCGCACCAGCGGCTTGCCCGGATAGCCGAAGGACACGTGCTTGGCCTCGATCACCTTCTTGCCGGAGTTGCCGGCCTGCGCGGTTTCCATGCGCACGTTGCCGCTCAGGTCGCGCCGCTGCGCACGGTCGCGGCGCATCGCCTCCAGCCTGCGCACGCGGCCTTCGTCGCGGGTGCGCCGGGCCTTGATGCCCTGGCGGATCCAGACCTCCTCCTGCGCCAGAAGCTTGTCGAAGCGCGCATTCTCCTGCGCCTCGGCATTCAGCCGCTCCTCGCGGCGGCGCTGGTAGTTGGCCCAGTCGCCGGGCCAGTCGCTGACCTGGCCGCGGTCGATCTCGACGATGCGGGTCGCCAGCGCGCGCAGGAAGCGGCGGTCATGGGTCACGAACACCAGCGCCCCCGCCCAGCCCTTCAGGAAGCCCTCGAGCCAGTCGATCGCGGCGATGTCGAGGTGGTTGGTCGGCTCGTCGAGCAGCAGCACGTCGGGTGCGGACACCAGTGACCGCGCCAGCAGCACGCGGCGCTTCATGCCGCCGGAGAGCCGGCCGAAGACGTCGTCGCCGTCGAGATCGAGCCTGGCCAGCGTTTCCTCGACCCGCTGGTCGGCCGACCAGCCGTCGGCGGCTTCGATCTTGGCCTGCACGGCCGACATCGCGTCGGCGTCGAACGCGTCGGCGTGACTGAGATGGTGGAACTCCGCCAGCCAGGCGCCCAGCTCGCCCATGCCCTCGGCGACCACGTCGAACACCGTGCCGGAGGCGCCCGCGGGCACCTCCTGCTCCAGGCGCGAGACGCGCACCCCGCCCTCGCGGCGGATCGTGCCGTCGTCTGGCCGCAGGTCGCCGGACAGCAGCCGCAGCAGGGTGGACTTGCCGGCGCCGTTGCGGCCGATCAGGGCGATGCGCTCGCCGGAATCGATGGACAGGCTGACTTTCTCGAGCAGGAGCGGGCCGCCGACGCTGTAGTCGACGGCGTTCAGGGTGATCAGGGGCATCGGCATAGTCTACCGGCTGCCCGCCTCCGGGGGCTGATGGCCGGCTGACCGGACCCCCTGTTCGCCGGTCGCCGCAGGCAGTACATTTGCGCCACGATCGACCACCCACCAGCGGAGCACGCCCATGGCCAAGAGCCTGGACAAGAAGAAGGAAGACAAGAAGAAGCCGGAAAAGTCGCTGAAGGAAAAGCGCGCGGCCAAGAAGGACAAGAAAGCCGGCAAATGAGCCGGCTTTTTTGTTGCGCGACTGCAGGAACCCGGCAGCTGGCCTCCTCGTAGGAGCGCCCCATGGGCGCGATACCGCGGCTGTCGACAGGATCCGGCGGATGCCGCGACTCTGGACCGGCAAACACATCGGTCATCGGCGTCGCCGGCGGCGATGCGCCCGCGGCATCGAGCGCATGGCGCGCTCCTACGCGAACGCCAGACGCGGCTTGAACGAATCGCCGCCGAGGTTGCCACACCGTAGGAGCGCCCCATGGGCGCGATACCGCGGCTGTCGGCAGGATCCGGCGGATGCCGCGATTCTGGACCGGCAAACACACCGGCCACCGGTGTCGCCGGCGGCGATGCGCCCGCGGCATCGCGCGCGTGGCGCGCTCCTACGCGAACGCCAGGCGCGGCTCCAACGAATCGCCGCCGGCGCGGCGCTTCACCCTACGAACTGCAGGACAGCATCGAACACCCGGCACGGTCGCGGGCCCAGTCCGGCCGCCGGGCGGCGAACTGTTCGCGGCCGGGTTGCTCCTCGTACGGCCGACGCATCACCTCCAGCAGCTCGTGGATACCGCCGTAGTCGCCTGCGTGGGCGCGATCGATCGCCTGCTGCGCCAGGTAGTTGCGCAGCACGTAGCGCGGGTTGGCGGCGTTCATCCGTTCGCGGCGCTGCTGCGGCGTCAGCGGGTCGTCGTGCAGCCGCGCCGCGTAGCGCGCCAGCCAGTCGAGGAAGCCGTCCTCGTGCGCGCGCAGCTTGCCGTCGTCGTAGAACGCGTCGCGCAGCGGGCCCAGCGCCGGCTGGTCCGGATCGAACTCGGCCAGGCCGCGGAAGAACAGGGTCATGTCGACCTCGCCGGCGTGCAGCAGCCCGTACAGCTGCGCGGCGAGCGCCGGGTCGTCGTCGCGGCACTCGGCCAGGCCCAGCTTGCGCGCGACGTTGTCGCGATCGGCCTGCACGAACGCGGCGCCGTAGCGGTCGAGCCCGGCCTGCAGCGGCTCGATCCCGTCGAACAGCGGCGACAGCGCCTGCGCCAGGCGCGACAAATTCCAGTGCGCGACGCGCGGTTGCCAGCCGAAACGGTAGCGGCGGCCATGGGCGTCGGTGGTGTTCGGGGTCCAGTCCGGGTCGTAGTCGTCGATCCAGCCGTACGGGCCGTAGTCGATGGTCAGGCCGAGGATCGACATGTTGTCGGTGTTGAGCACGCCGTGCACGAACCCGACCCGCATCCAGTGCGCGACCAGCACCGCGGTGCGCTCGCAGACCTGCGCGAACCAGTCGCCGTACAGCGCCTCGCCCTCGCCTGCCAGCTCAGGAAAATCGCGGCGAATGGTGAAGTCGGCCAGCCTGCGCAGCAGGTCGACGTCGCCGCGCGAGGCCGGCAGCTCGAACGTACCGAAGCGGATGAACGACGGCGCCACCCGGCAGACGACCGCGCCGGGCTCGTCCCGGGGATGGCCGTCGTAGAACATGTCGCGCTCGACCGCCTCGCCGGTCGTCACCAGGCTCAGCGCGCGGGTGGTCGGCACGCCGAGGTGGTGCATGGCCTCGCTGCACAGGAACTCGCGGATCGACGAGCGCAGCACGGCGCGGCCATCGGCCGTGCGCGAATACGGCGTCTTGCCCGCGCCCTTGAGCTGCAGTTCCCAGCGGCCGCCGTCGGCGCCGATCGCCTCGCCCAGCGTGATCGCGCGTCCGTCGCCGAGTTGCCCGGCCCACTGCCCGAACTGGTGGCCGCCGTAGTTGGCGGCGAACGGCGCCATGCCGTCGAGTAGCGCATTGCCGGCGAACACCTGCGCGAACTCCGGCGAGGCAACATCGGCCTCGGAAAACCCCAGCGCGTCCGCCATCTCGCGCGAATGCGCGATCAGCTTTGGCGCCGGCACCGGGGTAGGCGTCACCCGCGACCACGCCGCGCCTTGCACCTGGCGCAGGCGCGGGCCCGTCTCCGGATCGCCGGGCAGGTCACGCAGGAACGCATTGTCGAACCGTGGCAGCTGCATCGTCGCGAGCCTATCAGGGCGCCCGCCAACGCAGCGGGAACGGCGCCGCCGCCTGCCGGAACGGCCGGCACGCGCCGCTTTCACGCGGAAATGACCCCCATGGCCTAGCCGTGTCATGCAGTGTATTTCGGGAGCAGGCGAGGTTGCGGGCTTCGGAGCCGGCGGCGCCCGGGCCGGGACATGCTCCCCGGCTCGGTCTGGCCATCCATGGCCCGACTCGCCGCCGCAGCCCGTGCCGCTTCGCGGCCCGGTCCGGTCCGGCGCAGCGCGCCGGGCGTTCGCACAGGCCGCGCGGCAGTGCCGCGCAAGCGGCCCGTGCTCACCCATGGCCTGCTTGTCCGCACATCCCGGCACGGGCGCGCCGCATCGGCGATTTGCTTTCGGATGCCCGGAAGCTCGCACGCGTCGGAGCGGGAACGGCGCCGGACATAGCTCAACCGCCACGACGAGACGTTCGCGCCGGAGGCGTAGAATGCCCGGTTGCCCCGAACGGCTGCCCGCTGGCGCCGAACAGAGATTGTCCATGAGCGCCGAAACCGCCCACGATATCCGCTTCACCGATCTTGCCCTCTCCGAACCGCTGCTGCGCGCGCTGGCCGACGTCGGCTATGAGTCGCCGTCGCCGATCCAGGCCGCGACCATTCCGCCGCTGCTGGCCGGCCGCGACGTGCTCGGCCAGGCGCAGACCGGCACCGGCAAGACCGCCGCGTTCGCGTTGCCGGTCCTCAACCAGCTCGACCCGGCCGCAAGGAAACCGCAGGCGCTGGTGCTGGCGCCGACCCGGGAACTGGCGATCCAGGTCGCCGAGGCGTTCCACAAGTACGCCCGCCACCTGCCCGGCTTCCACGTGCTGCCGGTGTACGGCGGCCAGGGCTACGGGCCGCAGCTGAGCGCGCTCAAGCGCGGCGTGCACGTGGTGGTCGGCACGCCGGGGCGCGTGATCGACCATCTCGAGCGCGGCACGCTGGACCTGTCGGAACTGCGCTGCCTGGTGCTGGACGAAGCCGACGAGATGCTGCGCATGGGCTTCATCGACGATGTCGAGGCGGTGCTGAAGAAGACCCCCGAGACCCGGCAGGTCGCGCTGTTCTCGGCGACGATGCCACAACAGATCCGGCGCATCGCGCAGACCTACCTCAAGGATCCGGTCGAGATCGCGATCAAGTCGACCACCACCACCGCGGCCAACATCCGCCAGCGCTACTGGATGGTCAGCGGCGTCAACAAGCTCGACGCGCTCACCCGCATCCTCGAGGCCGAGCCCTTCGACGGCATGCTGGTGTTCGCGCGCACCAAGCTCGGCACCCAGGAGCTGGCCGATAAGCTGGCCGCTCGCGGGCTGTCGGCCGCGGCGATCCACGGCGACGTGGAGCAGAAGCAGCGCGAGAAGCTGGTGCAGTCGCTCAAGGACGGCCGCATCGACATCCTGGTCGCGACCGACGTCGCCGCGCGCGGACTCGACGTCGAGCGCATCAGCCACGTGCTGAACTACGACATTCCCTACGACACCGAGAGCTATGTGCACCGCATCGGCCGTACCGGCCGCGCCGGGCGCAGCGGCGAGGCGATCCTGTTCGTGGCCCCGCGCGAGCGCGGCATGCTCGGCGCGATCGAGCGCGCGACACGGCAGAAGATCGAGCCGATGGAACTGCCGAGCGTCGAAACCGTCAACGAGCGCCGCGTCGCCAAGTTCCTCGAGCGCATCGGCAGCGGCCTGGAGAGCGGCCAGATCGGCCTGTTCCGCGAGCTGATCGAGCGCTACGAACGCGAGCACAACGTCCCCGCGGTCGAGATCGCGGCGGCGCTGGCGGGCCTGCTGCAGGGCGACACGCCGCTGCTGCTGGAACCGCCGCGCGCCCGTCCGAAGCCGGCCCCGGACCGCGGCGAACGTGCCGAAAGGAGTGAAAGGCGCCCCGACCGCGGCGATGCGCGCCCGGCGGAGCGCCCACAAAAGCCGCGGGCGCCCCGCGACCAGGGCCCGCGCGCGCCGCAAGCCGGCATGGAAACCTTCCGCATCGAGGTCGGCCACCGCCATGGCGTGCAGCCCGGCAACATCGTCGGCGCGATCGCCAACGAGGCCGACCTGGAAAGCCGCTACATCGGCCGCATCGACATCCGCGACGACCACAGCCTGATCGACCTGCCGGAAGGCATGCCGCGCGAACTGATGGAACACCTCAAGCGCGTGCGCGTGGCCGGGCAGCAGCTGAGCCTGCGCCGTGCCGAAGCCGGCGACACAGACGCGCCGCCCCGCGGCAAGCGCCCCTTCGCCGGTCCGCCGCGCGGCAAGCCCGCCGGCCGTCCCAAGCCCGGAAAGCGCTGAGTCGCGAACGGCAGGCCGGTACCGGAGAACGGAAAAACTCCGGCTAGAATCCGGCGATGTCCCGCATCCTGGTATTCCAGCACGTCGCCGCCGAACCGCTCGGCACGCTCGATCCGTTGATCCGGCGCCGCGGGCATCGCATCCGCTTCGTCAACTTCGAACGCGAGCCGGACGCGCAGCCGAACATCGACCGCTACCGCGGCCTGGTGGTGCTGGGCGGGCCGATGAACGTCGACGATCGCGCCCGTCGCCCGCACCTGCGCACCGAACTGCTGGCGATCGAGCGCATGCTGCAGCAGGGCAAGCCGGTGCTGGGCATCTGCCTCGGCGCACAACTGCTCGCGCACGTGCTAGGCGCCGGCGTGACGCGCCGCCAACAGCCCGAGATCGGCTGGTATCCGCTGCACGTCACCGATGCCGGCCGCGGCGACCCGGTGCTGGCATCGCTGCAAACCGCCGCCCCGGTGTTCCAGTGGCACCGCTACCAGTTCGAGGTCCCGAGCGAAGCCGTGCATCTGGCGCGCACCGACACCTGCGAATCCCAGGCCTTCCGCTGGGGCGAGAACGCCTACGGCTTCCAGTTCCACCTGGAGATGGACCAGCCCCTGGTCGAACGCTGGCTACACCACCCGCACTATCGCGAGGAACTGCTGGCCTCGGGCCTGCCGCATGACGCACGGGCGATCCAGGCGCAGACGCGGCAACACATCGCCACGATGCAGGCCAACGCCGACGCGGTGTTCAACAATTTCCTCGACCTCGTCGGCCGCCCGCAGAAGCTCTACACCCTGCCCACGCGCGAATTCTTCTAGGGCAGGTCCACGCGCTCGTTGCCGGCCGCCCTTCCGCGATCGCCGGTCACCGCGGCGCTGGCGATGTCCAGCGCCTTGCCGATGGCGGTGCCGGGGCCTTCCCAGTATTCGGCCGTCCTGGCGTCGACGTGGATCAGGCGCAGCTGCGGGTCGTGCTCGCCTTCCGGGAAGAAGACCCGCATCGTCGGCGACCACAGCTGCTCGAGCTTGGCGCGATCATCGACGATGGTGGCGATGCCCGACACGGAGACGTAGATGCCCCTGGACGGATTGGCATAGGCAACGCTGACCTGCGGATTGGCGCCGATCTCCGCCACGTTGCCGCTGTCGGCACGGGTGATGAACCAGAGGTCGCCATCGAACTCGACCTCCTGCGTGCCCATCGGCCGGCTCACCAGCCGGCCCTCCGGGGTCGCGGTGGTAAGCATGGCGATGTCCACGCCCTCGATGAGTCTGGCGAGCTTGCGGATGTGGTCGCTGCGGTCGTGGTCGCTCACGGAAGGGCCCTCCGCCGGAATTGCGCCCATGACAACGCAACTCCCGCATAAGGCGGGTGAATCACCCGGCGTTAACGCCGTCGCCAGCCTGCAACAGGTGCCGCAATGCCGGCAGATACTTCTCCGCCGAGCCGGTGTTGACAGCGACCACGCGCTCGCCGGCGGCCAGCAGGCCGCGGTCGAGCAGCTGCGGCAACGCCGCCAGGCACGCCGCCCCTTCCGGCGAGATCCAGTCCCGGGTGCTCCGCCACCGGGCCACGAGTTCTTGCGCGATCTCGGCCTCGCTCACCGCCACCGCCGCGCCGCCGCTGGCGCGCACGATCTGCAGCACGCGGAAGTGGCCGACGCCGCCGGGCACGTTGAGCCCGATGGCGAGGGTCGCGCCCGCGGGCAATGCCGTCGTGTCGTCGGCGCCGTCGTCGAAGGCGCGCACCAGTGGCGCGGTCGAGGCGCTCTGCACGCACAGCATGCGCGGCCGCGCGCTGCCGATCAGGCCGAGCGCCTCGAGCTCGTCCCAGGCCTTCCACATGCCGAGCACGCCGGTGCCGCCCCCGGTCGGGTAGATCACCGCATCCGGCAGCGACCAGCGCGTCTCGCCGTGCGCGGGCTCCGCCAGTTCCAGGCCGAGCGATTTCTTGCCCTCGATGCGCCAGCCCGGTTCCTGGAAGGTCGCGACCGAGAAATAGCCCTGCGGCAGGTAGCGCTCGCGCAGCAGCGCCGCCGCCTCGCGGATGGTGGGACCGGCGAGCTCGAGAATGACCTGTTGCGGGTGGCGGTGCGCGGCAGCGGCGACGTTGCCGAGGATCGGCATCGGCGTATCGCCCGGCATCGCCACGACCACCGACAACCCGCCCGCCAGCGCGTAGCGCACCAGTGAATCGCCGGCGTTGCCCTGGGTCGGCACCGCGAGCTTGGATAGCCCCAGCCGCCGCGCCTGGGCGACGACCATCGCCATCCCGCGGTCCTTGAAGCTCTGGGTCGGATTGGCACCAAATCCCGGATGCGCCCTGCCCTCGTCCTTGACCCGCAGGTCGAGCGCGGCGCGGCGCGCGAGCGGATGGTCGCGGTAGTCGAGCAGCGGGGTGTTACCTTCACCGAGCGCGACCACATGCGCGGCATCGGCGGGATCCGACACGTCCAGCGCCATCAGCGCGCCAAAGCGCCACATGTCACGGCGCCCCGGGTCGTACCAGGCCGCATGCGGCCTGTCCGCCGCCAAGCGCTCGAGGTCGAGCACCATCTCCAGCGGCCGGCCGTCGGCCGGGTCGAGGTTCATCGGCGCGTCGGCCGGGTACTCGACCGCCGACCCGAGACCACGCAGGCAGCGCACGTAGCTCATCGGCTCATGGCCCGAGCACGTGGATCACCTCGGCCAGTTCCGGCCAGCCGAACAGCGGCGCGAGGAACCAGTACGCGCCGACGATCACCAGCAGCCACATCGCCAGCTTCAGCGCGAAACCGACCAGCTTGAAGGCCAGGTACAGGCCGAGAACGATGACGACGATCCCGAGCCAGCTCACGCGGCATCCTTCAGGCTTCCACCGCCGTCGACCCGCGGCCGCAACGCCGGATCCAGGGCGACGCGGCCGTCGAACACGAAGCAGTCGCCCTCGTAGCCGTACCCGCCGACCTGCTCGAAGTAGCCGAGGATGCCGCCGTCGAGCTGCAGGACATGCGGCATGCCGGCATCTTGCATCCACAGCGCGGCCTTCTCGCAGCGGATGCCGCCGGTGCAGAAGCTCACCACGGTCGCATCGGCCAATGCATCGCGATGCGGCGCCAGCGCCTCCGGCAGCTCGCCGAAGTTGTCGATCGGCAGCGTCAGCGCACCAGCAAAACTGCCGTAGCCGACTTCCTCGCGGTTGCGGGTATCCAGCAACACCAGCCGCCGGCCGGCATCGTCCGCGCCGCGGCGGATCCAGCGCGCGAGCTCGGGAGCGGTGACGGCAGGTGCACGCCGCCCCAACGGCGCGGTTGCGGCGCAGCGGAAGCGGATGATTTCCGGCTTGACCTTGACCTTCAGGCGCGCGAACGGCTGTGTGCGGCTGCGGCTGAATTTCGCCGGCAGCCCGGAGAAGCGCGAATCCGCGCCGAGCCGCACGAGAAAGGTGTCGATGGCGCCCGCCTCGCCGGCCAGGAACAGGTTGATCCCCTCCCCGGCCACCAGCACGGTGCCGCGCAGGCCGCCCGCCTCCGCCCAGGTGCGGACCTGCCGCGCCACGGCAAGTGGATCCTCGATGACCACGAAACGGTAGGCGGCGACGTTGCTCAGCATGCGCGGATTGTACTGGCTGCTCGCGGCGGACGGCCCCCTCTGATCACGCATCGGTGCACGGCCATGGTAGCGGGCGATCGTCCGCAAACTCGGCACCTGATCCCTTGCGCAACATTAAACCTTCAGGTTGACAATTGATCGGCCCCGTATATATTCAACCATATGGTTTCTAATAATTCTGGCCGGTCGATGCCGTGTACAGGCACTTCCCGACCACACCCGCTCCGGGATGCGTAGTGCGCATCGCCGGCGGCATCCTGGACGGCCGCTCCGCGAACGTCGCGGCCTGCCGCTCACCCTCATTCACGACACGGATCCCGTCAGGAACTCGTCCGATCCATCACCGCACTGCACACAGGAGAAACGTCATGAACCCTCCGGTCCCGTCGATCAAGGGTGGCCGCAACATCGCCATGAAGGTCCCGCCACACGCCTGGGATGCCACCGTCGCCTTCTACCGCGACGTGCTCGGGCTGAAGCCGATCACCGGCCACGCGCCCGAGATCGGCTTCGAGTTCGGCGCCAACCAGCTGTGGATCGACCGTGTGCCGGCGCTCAGCCAGAGCGAGATCTGGCTGCAGGTGACCACCGACGATATCGACGCCACACGTGCTCGGCTCGAGGCCGCGGACATCGTGCGCTGCGACGATATCGAACCGCTCGGGGAAAGTGCCCGCTCGTTCTGGATCCTGAGCCCGGCCTCGATCGTGCACCTGGTCTCGCCGTCCGAACGCGAGTGGTGACATTGCAAGGCCTCCACAGCGAACACATCGGCGGCATTCGGCCCGGCCGATCGCGCGTTTCCGGTACCGGCGGGCACAGGATCGAGCCGCGGATCGCTGGACGTTACGCGCTGTTGGTTCGGCAACGGCCTGGCCCATCCGGCCAAGCGCCGCCGCTAGCGGGTTGCTGGCTGGATACGACGGCGTCGCCCGGCATGGCATGCTGCCCACGCGCGGCAGACCCGACTGCCCGGTAATCCGCGTCGGCGGCAACGCCGCCCCGCCGTGACCGCACCGGTCCTGCAGCGCACGTCCCGACAGAATCCCGACCGAGGAGCCCCCGATGAGCAGCATTGCCCTAGTTCCGCATCTCGCCGTCAGCGATGGCGAGGCGGCCATCGCGTTCTACGAAAAAGCCTTCGGCGCCAAGCTGGAAGCGAAACATCCTGCCGACGACGGCAAGCGGTTGATGCACGCGCACCTGAACTTCGACGGCGCCGCACTGTATCTGCACGACGAGTTTCCGGAGTACGGAGGAAGCGGCGGCGCCACGGCGCCGAACCGGCTCGGCGGCGTGAGCTGCGTCCTGCACCTGGAGGTCGCGGATGCCGATGCGGGCTGGGCGCAGGCGGTGGATGCCGGTGCCGAGGTGGTCATGGCGCTGGAGAACCAGTTCTGGGGCGCGCGCTACGGCCAGCTCCGCGATCCGTTCGGCCATGTCTGGTCGATCGGCGGCCCGCTGAAGGAATAGACACGGCGTCGGTACACCCGGCCGTCACGACGGCCGGGTGCCACGGGCGCGCCTGCCGCCGCGGCTCAGCGACGCGCGAAATACTGCGAGGAGGTGCAGACGGCGATGTCCTCGGCGCTGGGCGCGGGCATCTCGCTGCCGCGCAGGCCCATCACCCGGACCACGTCGTTGTCGTCTTCGGAGATCTTGGCGATGGCCAGATAGTCGGTCTTGAAGTTCCGGCAGAAGGCGCTGCCGGGGCTGAGCGTCGGCGACTTCTCCGACACCACCCGCCGCAGCTCGACCGGATGCTCGGCGCCGATCATCAGCGCGTCGGCGTAGCGTTCGCCAGGGCGATACTCGTCGCTGCCGCGGACGATGGCGACGCGTTCGGTGACGAATTCGGCGCCGTTCTCGCCGCGAATCAGCGCACCTTCGATGGTCACGTTGCCGGTCACGGACTCGGCGATCGGACTGCCGGACTCGAACGCCCCCAGCGCCACCGGATGCAACATCGGCGGGGCAGCGCGCCCGGTGGCCCGGGCCGGATCGGCCTCCGGCACGTCCGCCGGCGGCGGTGCCTGGACCACGACCGCCGAGGTGCGGACGGTCGTGCCGGATGCGGTATCCGGCGCCGGCTGGCAGCCCGCCGCAAGGGCGAGCGCCGAAAGCGCGCAAGCGGCCAGGACGGCACGAGTGCCTCGTGGGATCTGTTTCATCACTTGGAGAACTCCATCGCAAGGTACTCCAGCGCACGAGCTCGGGGGAGGCAAGGCTGGAATCCCGGATTATGCGGGCCGGAGTGCGGCAAGATGTTCAACCTGCGTGAAACGCACCTCCAACTCCCGCTACCGGGCGCTCAACTCCGGTCAACGGAACTTGCGCGCATTCTCACCTGGCGGCTTCGTAGTGCGCCGCGGCGCACAGGGCGATGTCCTCGGCTGCGGCCGCCGGCATCGATTCGCCGCGCAGGGCGATCAGCTTGACCGTATCGCCGCGCTCCGAGGGCACGCTCGCCAGTGCGATGTAGCCGGTACCCGTATCTCCGCAGAACGCCGCATCCGGCTCTTCGTCGGGCGGGGTCTCTTCCAGCACCCGGCGCAGTTCCACCGGCTGTTCGCTGCCGACGGCCAATGCGTCGGCGTAGCGCTCGCTCACCCGGTATTCGTCACCCGCACGGACGATGGCGATGCGCTCGGTGACGAACTCGGCGCCGTTGGCGCCGCGGATCGCATCGTCCTCGAGCGTCAAGCGACCGGTGGCCGCTTCCGCCACCGGATCCCTGGGTTCGAACTCGCCCAGCGCCACCGGCCGTACTTCCGGCGGTGCCGCGCGCTCGACCCGCTCCGCGGAGGGATCCGCCTCGGGATTTTCCTGCGGTGGCGGCGCGATGCTCTCCGCCGGAGGTACGGCATCGTCCGCCCGTTCGGGTTGCGACGAATTGCAGCCGCCGACGAACCAGGGGACGGCCGCGACACAGAGAGCGAGGGAGAGATGGCGGAGTCGTGTATTCATCGCAAGGATCGATGAGCCGAAGCAATGCCCAATCATAGGAAGCAGGCATTCACGCCACGTGAGCACGCCCGGCTTCATCGCCCGTGACACCATCGGCCTCATACCCGCGCCGCGGCACCGCCAGCAGCGCGCCCAGCGTCAGCAGCGCCGCCGCGCACAGGTACCAGCCGACGGATTGCAATCCGTAGCGGCCCGCCAGCCAGGTGGCGATGTACGGCGCCAGCGACGCGCCGAAGATCCCCGCCAGGTTGAACGCCAGCGACGCACCGGTATAGCGCACCGCAGCCGGAAACTGCTCGGCCAGCAGCGTGCCGAGCGGGCCGTAGGTCAGGCCCATCAGGCCCAGCCCCAGCACCAGGAACAGCAGCGTGCCGCCGAGGCTGCCGGCGACGAACAGCGGCGCGAAGCATAGCCCGAAGACGAAGATCGCCAGCGTTGCCAGGATCATCGCGCGGCGGCGTCCGTAGCGATCGGCGTACAGCGCCGCCAGCGGAATCGTGAGGCCGAAGCACACCACCCCCAGCATCTGCAGCCACAGGAACTGTTCGCGCGTGTAGCCGAGCTGCGAGGTGCCCCAGCTCAGCGCGAACACCGTCATCAGGTAGAACAGCACGAAGGTCGCCAGCGCCAGCACCGTGCCGAGCAGCAGTGCACGCGGGTAGCGCAGCAGCACTTCCGCCATCGGCAGGCGCACCCGCTCCTGCCGATCGAGCACGCGCTGGAAGGCAGGCGTCTCGTGGATGCGCAGCCGCACCCACAGGCCGACCGCCACCAGCACCGCGCTGGCCAGGAACGGGATCCGCCAGCCCCAGGCGAAGAAGGCATCGTCGTCCATCACCGCGGTCAGCAACAGGAAGGTGCCGGTCGCCATGAAGAAGCCGATCGGCGCGCCGAGCTGCGGGAACATGCCGTACCAGGCGCGCTTTTCCGGCGGCGCGTTCTCGGTCGCCAGCAGGACCGCCCCGCCCCATTCGCCGCCCAGCCCGAGCCCCTGCCCCAACCGGCACAGCGCCAGCAGCAGCGGTGCCGCCATGCCGATCTGGGCGTGGGTCGGCAACAGGCCGATGACCACGGTCGAGACCCCCATCGTCAGCAATGCCGCCACCAGGGTGGTCTTGCGGCCGACCCGGTCGCCGAAGTGCCCGAACACGGCCGAACCGACCGGGCGCGCGAAGAACGCCAGCGCGAACGTCGCCAACGACTGCAGCGTCGCCGACGCCGGATCGGCCGCCGGAAAGAACAGCGCCGGAAACACCAGCACCGCGGCGGTGGCGTAGATGTAGAAATCGAAGAACTCGATGGTGGTGCCGACCATGCTGGCGAACAGCACCCGGCGCCGGCCGGCGCCGGTGGTCGCACCCGAGTGGTCGGCCACCGTCATCGGCGGCGCACCGACGACTTCACCGCCACAGCAGGTATCCCGGCAAGGCCATCAGTGCCAGCAGCAGTACGATGCCCAACACCCGCAGCAGGACCCAACCTGGCCGCTCACGCAGCAGCGAGGCGAAGGTCTCGGCGCTGCCGTCGCGGCGCGCGGCCGCGTGCTCGGCGCGAACGCGCGCCCGGCGCTCGCCCTGGTAGGCCACCATCAGCCGCTTGGCCTCGGCGATGTCGCTGTCGTGCTTGACCCAGATCCCGCCATGCGAAATGCCGAACGGTCCGGGCCTGGTCTGGTACCAGGCGATGCGGTGTGCATCCAGGAAACCGCACACGTCCGCGATCTCGTCGTCGGGCACGTGGCGCAGGTTGAGCAGCAGCTTCGACATGGCGCCATGATACCCGCGTGACCGGGACCGGGTTTCCGCCCGGAAGGCCGGCTATCGCAGCCGGCCTTCGCGCCGACGCGCTTGCTAGGCGGCGTGCTTCATCGCCTGCTTGCGGTCGCGCATCACCTGATGGCAGGACCGCACTTCCGGCAGCAGCCGATTGACGATGTCGCGGGCGGCGACCGGGACGTCCTGGTCGCTGGCGGCCTTCTCGAAGGCCTTCAGCAGCCGGTCCTCGGACTCCTCCAATTCGGCCACGTAGCCGTAGGCCTTGTCGCCGAGCGTGGCGCGGACCTTGCCGTAGAACTGCTGCATGCTGCCGACGGCGGTGCCGGAGGTTTCCACCTTGCCGCCGGCCGCCTGGACCGCGCTACCGAGTTCGTTGACGATCGCCGCCTTGATGCCGGCGATGCGGGTGAACAGTGCCTTGAGGTCAGCGTCGTCGACCTTGCCCGCGGCCTCCTCGTAGAACTCCTGGCCGTCGCGGGCGATCTCGATGAGATCGTTGAGGGTATGGGTGGTCTTGTCGTGTTCGGTCATGGTTGGACTCCATCGTCTGCCACCGGGATCGGCAGGCCGATCCCGGGGCGAGGTGCGGGGGGATACGGCGCGTAGCCGTAGATGTGCGCACCGCTAGATGCGAACAACCGCGAGACTAGCAACGCCTGGCTCAAGGCAGCGTGATGCGGACGTCCGTCCCGGCGGCTGGGCAAGGCGACCCCGACGCAAGTGAATGCGTCACGACGCGAACGTTCCGGACCGGACACCCATGCACAGGCGGCGCCGGCGATCGGGTTCACGCCTTGTCTTCGGCCGCCTCCGGCGCCGGCAGGCGGTGATCGATCCTGTACTCCGGCGGCTCGCCGCCCGGCCCCTGCAGGTAGTGCTCCATCCAGCGCATCAGCCGCAGCGAGTAATCCCAGCGCGAGGCGGCGCGCGCGTTGCCATGGCCCTCGCCCGGGTACAGCACCAGCCGCACCGGCGCCTGGCCGGCCAGCTTCAGGTAGCGGTACATCATGTACGACTGCATCGGCGGCACGCGCGGGTCGGCCTCGCCGTGCAGGATCAGCGCCGGCGTGCGCGACTTCTGCGCGTGGGTGATCGGGCTGGCCTGGCGGTACAGCTCCGGATCCTCCCACGGCCAGGTTCCCATGTGGACCAGATACTGCTCCTGCGGGATGTCGCCGGTGGTGACCAGGCTGGCCTGGTCGGAGATCCCCACGAACATCACCGACGCGGCGAAACGCTCGCTGTAGTACGTGGCACCCCAGGCGCTGGCGTAGCCGCCGTAGGAGCCGCCGGTAATGCCGACCTTGTCGCCGTCGACCAGGCCGCCATCGATGAGGTGATCGACGCCGTCGACCAGATCGTCGAACTCCTCCATGCCGGGGCGGCCGCGGTCGAGCTTCGAGAACGCCACGCCGCGCCCGGTGCTGGCGCGATAGTTGGGGAAGAACATCGCGAAGCCGCGCGCGGCGGCGTGGTGCGCCGGCTGCGCGTAGCTGTTCATCCAGCCGTTGGAATAGTGCGACTCCGGACCGCCGTGCACCACCAGGATCAGCGGCACGCGGCGGCTGCCGCGGCGCTCGAGCGGATGCACCAGCACGCCTTCGAGCTCGAGCCCGTCGCGGGCGCGGTAGCGCACCACTTCCTGCTCGGCGAAACGCACGTCGGCGAGCCAGGGATTGCTGTCGGTCAGGCGCCGCGGCACGGTCGCGTCGGCGGCGAGATGGAAGACCTCGTTCGGATGCGTCGGTGCGTTCGCCAGCAGCGCGATCTCGCCGTTGTCCGCCACGCTCAGCCCGTACCAGACCGGCCCTTGCGCGGCGAGAATGGTGCGCTGCCCGCCGCCGTCGACCCCGATCTCGCCGAGCCGGCTCTGCACGCCCTCGTGGCTGATGAACAACAGCCGCGAGGCATCGCGCCAGCCGACGCTCCAGACGTGCCCTTCCAGGCCCGGCAGCAGGTCGCGCTGTGCGCCGCCGTCCTTGGCCACCACGGTCAGCCGGCCCTCGCGCGGATCATGCGCGTCCTCCGCGGAAATGATCGCCAGGTGCTCGCCGTCCGGGCTCCAGGCCAGGTCGCCGAGCTTGCCGGGATTGTCGACGCGCCCGAGTTCGCGACCGTCGGGCGCGATGATGCGCACGCGCGCGAACACCATGATGTCGTCGGTCAGCTGGCGCGGCGTGACCACCAGCGCCAGACGGTCGCCGGCGGGGCTCCACAGCACCTTCTGCACGCTGCCCTCGACCTCGACGTGGCGCGGCTGCGCCTGATCGTCGCCGAGGTCCTGGATCCACAGCTGCAGCGGACGCCAGTCTTCCTCGTACACCTTCTGCGTGAAGCCCTGCTTCTTCAGCGCTTTCAGCGCCTCGCTTTCCGGCTCGACCGCCAGCAGCGCCGCCCGACGGCCGTCAGGCGACAGACTGAACGCCGAAACGTCGCTGTCGAGACCGGCGATCCGCGTCGCCTCGCCGCCGCGCAGCGGGATCCGGTACAGCGCCGAGTTCTTGTCGCTGCCGCGCTTGGACAGGAAGGCGAGCGCACGCCCGTCGGGGAACCAGGCCGGCGCTTTCACCTCGACCTCGCCGGTCACGAAACCACGATCGTTGCCGCCGCGGTCGACCACGTGCAGCTCGGCATGGGCGATGCCGTCCTTGTCCGCGCCGGGACGCCGCGGCACCGACAATACGTACGCGGTCTCGCGACCGTCCGGACTGATCGCGACCTGCGTCACCATGCGCGTTTTCGCGATCTGCTCGAGGGTCATGCCATCGCGCGCCTGGGCGGTAGCCGCGGCGGTGGCGAACAACAGGCACAGCAGCAGCAACCGCAATTTGCGCATGGATTCCGCTCCACTGTTCAGGAATCCGCACTGTGCCACAGCGGCCGGCGCCGAAGAAGCAGCAAAAGCCGGCCATGTCACGTCCGTGCGCAGGGTTGAACGCGTCGACGCCGCGGTCGCTGCACGTCGCTGCACCTGGCGGGCAGGACGCACATTCTTCCAGTCCTTGCAGCGGATGTTCACCCGCACGGTTGCGATCGCGTCCGGAGTTGTCTAGCCTTTACGAGCTACACCATCTCTCGCGCCGTGAATCGCCCGGTGCACTCCCACTCCGCCCATTCATCGAGGAGATCACCCATGGAGATCGCCACCGAGTGCGTCGCCACCATCCATTACACATTGACCGACGATAGCGGCCAGGTCATCGACAAGTCGCCCGAAGCGCGGCCGCTGAGCTACCTGCACGGCGCCGGCAACATCGTGCCCGGTCTCGAGAAGGCGCTTGCCGGCAAGAAGCCCGGTGATTCGCTGGAAGTCGACGTCAAGCCCGAGGAAGCCTACGGCGAGCGCAACGAGAACCTGGTCCAGGCCGTCCCGCGCGAGGCGTTCAAGGGCGTGGACTCGGTCGAGCCGGGCATGCAGTTCAAGGCGCAGACCGATCGCGGTCCGCTGCTGGTGACCGTGATCGAGGTCGGCGAAGAGCAGGTCAAGATCGACGGCAACCATCCGCTGGCCGGCCGCAAACTGCACTTCGCCGTCGAGGTCGCCGAGGTGCGCGAAGCCTCGCCGGAGGAAAAGCAGCTCGGCCAGGCGAACCAGCCGCAAGCCGCCGCCTGATCGGCCGACAGTCGGTCGAACGCCGCCGGTGCCTGCGCGCCGGCGGCAGTTTCCGTCATCGGGACCGAACCTCGCGTTCCGTCCGGTCCGGCACATGCCCGGCTCGCTCCCACAGATCGGACGCCTGTGTGCCTGGTCCACGATCAAACCCTTCGTGTTCGCGGAATCCCTGATGTGTTCAGAGGTTTCCTGGCAGGTACCTGCGCTACTGCCAGGCGTTGATCGTCCGCCGCAGGTTGTCGCGCGCCTGCGCGTCGTATCGCGCATGGAAGAAATCGCTCAGGAATATCCGCCGCTTCGCCAGCAGCGCCTTCAGGAATCGGCGGCGATTGAGCCGGAACAGCCAGCCCGGCATGCGCTCCCGATATTCGGCGGCGATGCCCCGGTGATAGGCGTTGAATGCCGCCGGCTCGGCACCGAGGATCGCCATGTCGCAGTCGAGGAAGTGGCGCGTGTCGTCCGCTTCCGGGCCGCGGCCGAAATCGTCCGGACCGTGCTGGCCGTGTCGCGCCGTCAGCTCGATCAGGACTGCGACCCGCGCCGCATCCACCCCGGCCTCCGGCAACCAGCGTGCGATCGCTTCGACCGCCATCTGCGCCGAGCGCGCCTCGCTGTCGCGCCGACCGGCCTCGTACACCGCATCGTGGTACAGCACCGCCAGCCAGATCTCGACCGGCTGCGTCCAGCCCGGGCCCGCGGCCACCTCGGCGTAGTGCCGCAACACCTCGCCGACGTGCGCGAAATCATGATAGGCGCGCGGCGGGCTTGCATAGGCGGACAGCAGCGCCTCGCGCTGCGGCTGCGGCAGGACGGGCACCGCGCATACGGCAAAGGGATCGTCGATGCGTGTCATCACGGGAGCGGGCCCTCGGCTCGTTGCGTCGCAGCGCCCCATACTGCGCCGCTTCCAGGTGCGACTCCATGCGTATCGCCGCGGCGCACGGCGTCCAGTTCAGCCAGGCGTCCGCGCATCGCGCCACAACCAGACCGACATCGTCGCCAGCCACAGCACGATGATCGCGATCAACACCTTCTGCGCCAGTCCGCGCGGCAGTTCCCGCCACAGCGCCAACAGCCAGACACCGGCGAAAGCGACCAGGGCCACGGCAAAGGCCACGGCGAATCGCCGCCGCCAGCGGCGATCGACGCGCAGCCGCCACGCCTGCAGCAGCATCGCCGTGGTCACGCACAGGAACGCCGTCTGCGCGGCGACGCCGTGGAGCCAGTTCCACAGCGTCGGCGGCAGGCAGGCCTGCGCGGTCGGTGCGAACGCAGCCACCCCGAGACCGGTCGCGGCCAGCAGGAACAACAACGTCGGCGCGCCGCTGCGCGCCGGATTGGGCAGCGCGCGATACCAGCCGACCGCCAGCGCCACGATCGCGCAAGCCAGGGCAACGTAGCCCGCTTGCAGCCAGCGTCCTTCGTCGCCCAGCAGATAGAAACTCATCGGCGTGCGGATCCAGTCGAGCTCGGCGCGCACGAACTGCAGTGCGACCGCGGTCAGCACGAACAGCGCGATGCCGCCGAGGGCGGCGCCGGCCATGGGTCGCAAGAGCGGATCCGGGGCTGCGCCGGCAACGGGCGTCGGCGACGGCGGGGTCACCCTACCCGGCTTGGCCGCCCGCACGTCGTCGGTCGGCAACCGCCTGCTGTTGTCAGTCCTTCCGCTCATTCGCACCCCTCCCGCCAGAATGCGTCATGTGCGCGAAGCCCGCTCCCCGGATCACATCCGACCCGCATGGCGGGAGTGCACGACGCATCGGATTCATCCCGCCGCCGCAGGCCGGACCACCAGCACCGCCCCCATCGCCACCAGGGCCGCGCCCAGCAGCCGCCAGACATCCACCGGCCGCGTGGCGTTGAGCACGCCGAAATGATCGAACAGCAATGATCCGGCCACCTGCCCGAACACGATCAGGCAGATCAGCGCCGCCGCGCCCAGCCGCGGCACCAGCACCGTCGCGCTCAGTACGTATAGCGCCCCGATCAGGCCACCCAGCCAGACCCACGACGGCTGCGATGTCACCGTCTGCGCATTGGGCAGCGACGTGCGCATGACCAGCAGCGCCGCGCCGAGCGCCAACGTACCGACGAGGAAGGACACGAACGAGGCAAATAGCGGCCCTTCGGTGGCATGTCCCAGCCGCGCATTGATCAACGCCTGCAACGGCAGCAGCACGCCGACCGCCGCCGCCAGCAGAATGCCGCCCAAGACTCCCAGGTGCATGGTCCAGACTCCGGATCGATGGAACGGGAAAGTCTAGGGCTTCGCGGCGTCGATGGCGCCCTCGGCGATGGAACGGTGTAGCCGGCGGTTCCGTCAAGGCAACGCAACGCGCCGCATCGACTCGCCGTCGTCCGCCACGCCCACCCTCGGCACCATCGGGCACGTCGGCATCAGTCGCTTCCCGAGCGAGACAGGGCATAGAGGAGATCGACATACGATTTTTCGATATCCGCCAGCCCCGCTGCACGCACACCGGACGCTGGGGTGATCAGCATGTATTCGTCCGGCCCGTGGGCACCCGACCCGTGCCCCAAACCGCCGAACACGAACGGCAGTTCGAGCGTACGGGTGAACTGATAGAACGGCGCACTCCCTGCCAGCCACGGTGATACCCGGGGCATGGCGCCGTACTTGTTGAACACGCCGATCGCGGCCTGCACCAGCGGCGCGTCGACCGAGGTGGCGGCGGCCGGGTATCCAGACATCGGGCGTATCTGGACGTCCTCGAAGCCTTGCGCGTCCAGGTGCGTCCGGATCATGCGATGCGCAGCTTCCGGCTCGAGCCCGGGCGGCAGGCGCGAGTCGATCTTCGCAGTGGCCACGTGCGGCAGGATGGTCTTCATGCCCTCGCCTGTGTAGCCGCTCCAGATCCCGTTGATGTTGAGCGTCGGGACGAACAGGTTGCGGATGATGGCCTCGCGGCCGTGCATGCCGCCGATCCATTGCGACACGCCGAACGCCTCCTGCATCGCCGCATCGTCGGCGTGCAGGGCAAGGCCGTTGATCAGTCGCTGCTCCTCCTCGCTGGGGGCGCGCACCGCGTCGTAGTAGCCGGGAACAAGGATGGTGTTGCCGTCCGGCGTGGTCATCGAGGCGATGGCCTGCACCAGGCGCAAGGGCGGGGAGTCGACCAGCGCCTTGAGCGAGCCGTGCACTTCCGCCTTCGCCGGACCGCCCCACTCGCCGCCTTTCGACTCGAGTTCGAAGTAGATGATGCCCTTGACGCCGAGGTTCAGCGATACGTCGCCGTCCGGCCTCTGGAGGTTCATCGGGAAGAACGCGCCGTCGGCGGCACGCAGGCGATCGAGGTAGGGCTCGATCACGGCGCCGAAGTTCGGCGAGCCCAGTTCCTCCTCGCCCTCGGCGATCACGTACAGGTTCACCGGCAGGCTCCCGTGCTCCTGGATGATCGCGTCCACGGCATTGAGGAAGGCCCGCTCCGGACCCTTCTGGTTGGTGGCGCCGCGTGCCATGAGCACGGTGCCGAGTTCGTGCTCGACCAGTTCGCCGGCGAACGGATCCTCGATCCGCCAGTTCTCCTCGACCGGCTGCACGTCGTACATCATGTAGACGACCAGCGTGCGCTCGGCCCCGGCGTCGTAGTGTCCGAATACGCCGGGGTGCCCCGGCGTCTCGACCAGCGCGACTTCCTGGAAACCGAGATCGCGCAGGTCACCGGCGACCAGTTCCGCCATCTCGCGGATCCCGTCGTCCTGTGCGCTGACCGAACGCTGGCGCAGCCAGCGCTGCAGGTGTGCGAGATGGGCGTCGAGATCGGCGTCGATGCGCGCGTACACCGCATCGTGGCGACCCTGGTAGGCGGGGATCGACGCCGGATCGAACGCCTGGTCGGTCGAGAATTTCCAATCCGGGCGCGGCGCCTGGGCGTACGCACCGGGCAGAGCCGTGGTCGTTGCCGCCAGCGCCAGGAGCAGCGCGAGTGCCGTCGATCGAATACGCATCATCGTCAACCTCCGGTGGTCTGTCGGCACTATAAACGCGATGGCGGCACCGACGACCGCCCACGCCCACCGGCATTCACGCCATCGCGGCACCGTTCTGCAGCGCCGCCTGCACGTCGCGCCGCGGCGGTGCGCCGAACAGGCGACGGTACTCGCGGCTGAACTGCGAGGGGCTTTCGTAACCGACGCGATGCGCGGCGGCGGCGGCCTCTACCCCTTCCATCAGCATCAACCGGCGCGCCTCCTGCAGGCGCAGTTGCTTCTGGAACTGCAGCGGGGTCATCGCAGTGGCGGTCTTGAAGCGCTGGTGCAAGGTGGACGGGCTCATGTGCGCGGCGGCGGCGATCTGCTCGATGCGTAGCGGCTCGGTGTAGTGCGCCTTGAGCAGCTCGATCGCGCGGGCGATGCGCTGGGCGGCGCCATCGACATGGCACAGCGCCTGCAGGCGCGCGCCGAGTTCACCGGAAAGCACCCGGTAATGGATCTCGCGCAACGCCAGCGGCGCCAACACCGGCGCCTCGTCCGGGGTATCGAGCAAACGCACCAGCCGCAGGATCGCATCCAGCAGCGAAGCATCGGTGCGGGCAAGATACAGCGCCCGCCCGTTCTCCTGCGCGGGCGGCGGCGAGGCCGCCAGTTGCGTCGTCAGTTCGGCGACCGCCTGGGTGTCGATGTCGATGCGCAGGCAGAGGTATGGACGTTCCGGCGAGGCCTCGGTCACCTGTCCGGTCACCGGCACCGACATCGACACCACCAGGTAGTGCAACGGATCGTAGTGGTACAGGTCCTCGCCGAGCATGGCCTGCTTGCGTCCCTGCACTACGATGCAGAGGCTGGGGTGGTAGACGCACGCCAGCGGCTGCGAGGGTTCGTCGGCGCGGATCAGGGCCAGATCGGGCACGGCGCAGGCGTGCACGCCCGGTTGCGGCGCGTTGCGGATGATCCGGTCGGCCAGTTCGGCGCGCTGCGCCTCGGTGCCGTGGCGGGTGGCGATCACGTTGAAAGCGTTGTCGGGCATGGCGGCGGCTCCTGACCGGGGCATCCGTGATTATGCGCATCGACGCCGATGCCGCCAGCGCGGCGGGCGGAGTCGCGGAGGATCGGGCAAGAATGTTCCAGCAATGGACTAACCGCGACCGGCGGTCGGGGCCTAGCCTGTAGCTCCCCCGCAGCAGGAGATTTTCAGCATGCATACATCCTTTCCCCGCCGCACCCTGGGCCGCCAGGGCCTCAGCGTGTCCGCGATCGGCCTGGGCTGCATGGGCATGTCCGACTTCTATGGCGACAGCGACGAGGCGCAGAACCTCGCCGTGCTGAACCATGCCATCGACATCGGGGTGAACTTCCTCGATACCGCCGACATGTACGGCGTCGGCCGCAACGAGGCACTGCTGGCCAAGGTGCTGCGCGCGCGGCGCGACGAGGTCGTGCTGGCCACCAAGTTCGGCAACGTGCGCGCGCCGGACGGCGCCTTTCTCGGCGTCGACGGCCGGCCCGAGTACGTCGCCGCGGCCTGCGATGCCAGCCTGAAGCGCCTCGGCATCGACCGGATCGACCTGTACTACCAGCACCGGGTCGATCCGAACGTGCCGGTCGAAGACACCGTCGGCGCGATGGCGCGTCTGGTCGAATCGGGCAAGGTGCGCCACCTCGGGCTGTCCGAGGCGGCGCCCGACACGGTACGTCGCGCAGCGGCCGTGCATCCCATCGCCGCGCTGCAGAGCGAATACTCGCTGTGGACGCGCGAGGTGGCCGATGCCGTGCTGCCGGTCTGCCGCGAACTGGGCATCGGCTTCGTTCCCTACAGCCCGCTCGGGCGCGGCTTTCTCACCGGCGCCATCCGCAAGGCCGACGACTTGGCCGACAACGACTGGCGCCGCCAGAACCCGCGTTTCCAGGGCGACAACTTCGACCGCAACTACGCGCTGGTGGAGGCGGTCACCGAGGTAGCCGAGGCGCGCGGCGCCACGCCCGCGCAGATTGCGCTGGGCTGGCTGCTGCACCAGGGCGAGGACATCGTGCCGATTCCCGGGACACGGCGCATCGAGCGCCTGGACGAGAACGCAGCCGCCGCGCGACTGCGGCTCGAGCCCGAAGACCTGGCGCGCATCGACAGCTTGCTTGCCGAGCATCAGGTCGCCGGCACACGCTACCCGGAAGCGCAAATGGGTTCGGTCAATCGTTAAGCGGTCCCGATGTCGGTCGAAGCGCCAGCCATCACTGGCGCTTCGGCTTTTCGCGGCGTTTACACCTCAATCACTAATGTTAGGGTCTTCGCAAGGCCGCACCGGCGGCCCGCCGTCGCACAGGAGCGCGAATGAAGATCCAGCTCAACACCGATCACCATATCCAGGCCGACGAATCGGTCGTCCGCCATGCCGAAGACAGCATCGGCAACGCGCTTGCACGCTATGCCGGACAGGTCACCCGGGTCGAGGTGCACCTGCGCGACGCCAACGCAGGCAAGGGCGGCGCGCAGGACAAGCACTGCACGCTCGAGGCACGCCTGGAGGGCCGCCCGCCGGCCACCGCGTCCGAGGACGCCAGCACCGTCGCTGCGGCGATCACCGGTGCGGCGAAGAAGCTGGTGCGGGTGCTGGACAGCTCACTCGGCAAGCTCGGATAGCGCCATGCTCCGCGGTGCCAGCGACTGCATCGGCCCAGGCTGGCGCGCTGGCGGTGTACCTGTTGTCTAGCATCTGAGTTCGTCACCGGCCAGGCATTCGTGATCGACGGCAGCATGCCCGCAAGACGCAATACGCGTAGGAGCGCGCCATGCGCGCGATGCCGCGGGTGTCGACAGGACCCGGCGGATGCCGCGATTCTGACCGGCAGGCGCGCCGGTCACCGGAATCCGCGGACGGCGAAGCACCCGCGGTATCGCGCGCATGGCGCGCTCCTACGTGGAGACGACGGCGATGCTGCTTTCGCTCCGTGCACCCAGTTCCTGATACAAGACTACCGCCCGCTGCATCAGCGCATCGTTGCTCCACGCCTTCGCATCCCCGGGCCCGGCTGCGGCCAGCGCCGCGCGCTCGGCGGGTGAGCGCAGCAGCGCGGCGACGTTTCCGGCGAACGCATCGATGTCCTCGCTGCTCACCCGTGCGCTGCGTGCATCGCGCAGCACCATAGCGGTGCCCATCACCGCGGTGGAGACGATCGGCACGCCCAGCGCCATCGCCTCGATCAGCACCAGTCCCTGGGTTTCAGTGGGCGAAGCGAACACGAACACGTCGCCGGCGCGATAGCAGTCGAGCAGCTCGGTACGGCGATCGAGATTGCCGAAGAACCGCACGTGATCGCGCAGCCCGAGCTCCACGGTGAGTTTCCGCAACCGGGCGGCATCCGGCCCTTCGCCTGCGACGACGAGCAGCAGGTCTGGAAACTCTCCGATCAGCCGTGCCACCGCCTGCAGCAGGAAAGCCACGTTCTTTTCCACCGCCAGCCTGCCTACCGTGACCAGGACCGGCCGATCGGCCGCGATGCCGTGGCGGGCGCGGAAGCGTCCGCCGTCGCCGCCCGCGAACTCGTCGAGTTCGATCCCCGTCGGCAGCACCGTTGATGGCGTGCGGACGCCGTAGCGCCGCAGCACGTCGGTCATCTGCGCGCTGGGCACGATGAGGTGGTCGACCCCATGGCACAGCCGGCGCGAAACCGCGCGCGCGAACGCTCGCAGCAACGGGGCGGGCAGCCATGGCAGGTAATGCGCCACGTACTCCTCGAAGTAGGTGTGGTAGGTCTCCACCGTCGGCCGCCCGGTCCGCTGCGCCAGGCGCACGCCGAGTTGATGGGCGCGGAACGGCGTATGGATGTGGATCACATCCCAGTGCCTTCCCGCGAGTTGCGGCAACACCCTGCGCAGCGCCGGCGCGCGGATCAGCCGGTCTTCCGGATCGAAGAAGATGACGCGCGCCGGCAGCCGCAGCACCTCGAGCCCGCCCTCAGCGTCGTGCGCCGCCTGCCCGCTGTCCGGGCCGTAGTCCGGCGCCACCAGGGTCACCCGGTGCCCCATGCGGATCAGCGCCTGGGCGAAGGTGCGGATCGAGGTCGACACCCCGTTGACCCGTGGAAAATACACGTCCGACAGCATGAGGATGTCCATGCCCGGCGAGACTATGTCGGCAATATGACAGCCAGACGACGAATGGCGTTTCTGTGTGACCCTTGTGGGAGCGACGGGAGTCGCGACCGGCAGCGATATACCGCCGCTGGCACAGGGAAGGTTGTCGCAGGCGTCGGAAACCCTCGCCGTTCAATATCATCTCGTCGCGGGCAGGCGGGTCGCCGGCGCGTCGTAGTCCAGCACCGGCCCCTTCGGCACGATCCCGGTCGGATTGATCTGCCGGTGGCTCTCGTAGTAGTGCCGCTTGATGTGCTCGAAGTTCACCGTCGGCCCCACCCCCGGATGCCCGTACAACTCACGCGTGTACGACCACAGTGCCGGATAGTCCACCAGCCGCCGCAGGTTGCACTTGAAATGCCCGTGATAGACCGGGTCGAACCGCAGCAGCGTGGTGAACAGCCGCCAGTCGGCCTCGGTGAGCGTGTCCCCGCACAGGTAGCGCCGCTTCGACAACACGCCTTCGAGCCAGTCGAGGGTCTCGAACACGCCGTCGACCGCCTCCTCATACGCCTCCTGGCTGCGCGCGAACCCGGCGCGGTACACGCCATTGTTGAACGTGTCGTAGATCCGCTCGTTGCAGGCATCGATCTCCTCGCGCAGCGGAAGCGGATAGAAGTCGCCTTCGACCGCGCCCACCGCATCGAACGCCGAGTTGAGCATGCGGATGATGTCCGCCGACTCGTTGCTGACGATCCGCCCGCTTCGCGTGTCCCACAGCACCGGCACCGTCACCCGCCCCGTGTAGCCGGGGTCGGACCTGGCGTACAGCTGCCACAGGCACTCGACCCCGTTCACCGGATCGGGAATCACCCCCGGCGCGGGGCGGAAGGTCCAGCCATCCTCCACCATCAGCCAGTGCGTCACCGATAGCCCGATCATCTCCTGCAGGCCCTTGAGCTCGCGGAAGATCGTCGTCCGGTGCGCCCACGGGCAGGCGCGGGCGATGTAGAGGTGGTAGCGCCCGGGCTCGGCCGCGAACCCGCCCTCGCCGCTCGGTCCGGCGCGACCGTCCGCCGTCACCCAGTTCCTGAACACGGACGACGGACGCTGCAGACGGCCGGTCTTATCGACCGGGATTTCTTCCTCGCTGTGCCACTTGCCGTCGATCAGCATGCCCATGCCGGATTCTCCCGTCAGTCCATCGAGATGGCGAGCTTGCCCGCGGGGCGATCAAGGACATGTGCCCAGCGTGGGCAGCAGTCGTCGCCCCACCGTTCGGTGCACAACACCCGCGACAGCGCTCGTGTTCAGCAGGCTCCGCTGCCGATTTGCACAACGCGCCGGCGAGCGCAGACCCTAGGGGCAATACGTTTGCGCAGGGGTTGAATCCGCAGAGAAGCGCCCTATCTTGCGCACGCGCAGCTCTTTCGATACGACCGTCAGTCGATGCGCTGCGTCATCGCGCCGTCTTGACGATCGCGAGCCAATACTTCGTTTCACCACAGGAACAATCGCCAGCAGGAACGCCACCATGTCGGCCCCATTCGATACCCGGGACTCCTCCTCCGACACCTCGTCACCGGACCAGCAGGTCCTCGCCGATCAACATCCGAGCGGCCCGCCCCGCCGGCTGCTGTCACTGCCGCAGGCCGCTTCGAAGCTGGAACAGGGCCTGTGGCGCCTGATCGCCCAAGGTTTGGACGACGAGCACTTCTGGCTCGCATTCTCACGCCTCTATCGCGACCTGACCGGCCAACTCCCGAAAACCGAACGCGGCCGCCTCGCCGTCCATGCCGACTACGCCCTGGCACGTCTCGGCATGCCGGTCTGGACCGTCATGGCGGAATCGGTGCAGCTGGCCACCGACGATGGTTCGAAGCCGGATCCGGATGACGCTCCAACGGTCGCGGCAGCGGCATAAAGGGCAACCTATCGGCCGTCGTCGACCTGCGTTGTCCGCGTGCGGCTCCGCCTCAACCTCAGGGTGAAAGCCAGCGCAGCTCCAACCGCCGCGCCGGCAGGTCGGGAGCTGCGCCGGCGTCGACGCGCAGTGAGACGCGCTCGCCCGGCAGCAGGATCAATGCGGTGTCGAAAAAGGTCGGCGTCGAGGCGGTCGAAGCCGACCCAGACCGCGCGCCCGGTTTTTCCTGCGGGTCGGGGGCGTGACTCGGACCTGCACCCCCCTCGGGTCCGGCGGGCACAAGGGGCGGGACGAAGCAGCTAGAACTTGTAGGTCACGCCCAGATAGTAAATGCGGCCGGAGTAATTGTTGGAGAAGAAACGGCCCTTGGTGTCGTTGCCAAGGTGCGACCGCTGTTCTTCCTTGGTCAGGTTCAACACCGATCCGGTGAGCGTCAGATTCTCCAGGATGCTGTAGCCGAAATTCAGATCGATCTGCTGGTACGGCTCGGAGTAGATGCTGAGGCCGTTGTGCAGCCCCCCCACCTGTTCGCCGCGACGGTTGTACGACGCACGCGCCAGGAGCTTCTCGGTCTCATAGAAGACCGTAAGGTTGGCCTGGCTCTTCGAACTGCCAACCAACGGCGACTTGCCGATCTCCGTGCCGTCGTTGAGGACCACGGCGGCCAGGTTGGTGTCGTTATAGGTGTAGTTGGCCTGGAAGCCCAGGCCGAAGTCGAAGGTGTGCTGCGCGTACACTTCGACACCCTGCGAAACGCCGTCGCGACCGTTGACTTCGGTCGAGAAGTCCTGGACCGTCACCGTCTCGCCGCCGACGACCAGCTGTTGGTCGAACACTGCCGGCACGGTGAAGTTCTTGACGTCCTTGTGGAACAGGCCCACGCCGACGACCGCGCCCGGCTGGTAGTACCACTCCAGACCAAGGTCGTATTGGGTGGCTTCGAACGGCTCCAGATCCTTGTTGCTGCCGCTGCCGTACCAGCCCGGATTGGTGCTGCCGCCGATCACGCCGCGGTCATCGCTGTATTCCTGGCTGTAGAACTGGAGGCCGCCCGGGCGGGCGATAGCGGTGAAGGCCGGCCGCGCGATGACCTTGGAGGCGGCGCCGCGCAGCACCAGGTTGTCGGTCAGGTCCCAGGCAATGTTGAAGCTGGGCAGGATGTCGGTGTAGCTCTTGTCCAGCGAAGCGAGTGCGAACGTCTTCTCCCTGACGTCCGCCCACACGAAGCCGCCTTGGCAGGTACGTCCGGGAGGCGGGTTTTCTGCATCGCACGGCAGCAGATTGCCATCCGCGTCCTTCTCCAGAAGGTACAGGAACCTTTCAATCGAGTCGGTCGATTCGGCGCGCTGGTTGGTACGTACCAACCTTACGCCGACGTTGCCGCGCAGGCGCTCGGTGCGGAAGTTGGCCTGAAGATAGCCGGCATGGATTTCTTCGCCGACGTTGTAGATGAAGTCGGGCTCCTGACGGCGCTGCGCGCCGCCGTAGCGGCTGTTCAGGTGGTCGATGTAGGCCGGGTAGTCGATACCTGGGAAGACGTTGGCGTTGAAGCCGCCTGGAATGTTGGTGATCGGCTGGGACAGGAAGAAACCCGGCTGGGCGATGCCCGCCTCCGGGTCGCACCCGGTCTGGTACCGCTTGTCGTAATCGTTCGGGTCCTCGCCCTGGCAAACCCAGTAGGTGTTGCCGGTGTTGCGGTGGACATGACCGTCGCGGAACTTGACGCCGAACTGCAGCGAGTCCAGCCAGCCGGTTTCGAACATTTTGGTGGCGTCGATCTGGAAGTAATCCTGCGTGATGCTGGTCTCCATCCAGGAGGAGTCGGTCGAACCGACATCGATCTCGGCGACGCCGGCCATCAGCATATCCTGCAGGTTCGGCGAGAAGGTTGCCGTTGGCGTGCCGCGCAGGTCCCAGGCGCTGAAGGTGTTGCCGGCCTGCCACGCGCCGTTCACGAACCGACGCGGCTTGGCCGACATGCGGAAGCTCATCGACGGACCGCCCGAGGACTTGGTCCGGCCACCCTTGGCGGAGATGTGGAGCAATTCGCTCACGCTCCATTCCATCGCCAGGTCGAAGGTTTCCGACTTCGTCTTTTCGCGGCTGAAGGTGCCGGTGAGCTGCGGCGTCGGCACGGTGCAGTCGTCCGGGCCCCAACCACCCGGGGCTTGCCCGCCCGCTTCGGCCTCCGCTTCGCTGCAGTAGTACGCCTTGCCCGCGATCTTCTCGTATTCCGCGCCGGTGGCGATCGTGCCACTGGGATCAAAGGTCAGGCCATTGAGCAGGCGGCCACCCGGCCAGTTGCCGTCCCAGTTGATGCGGGCCAGGTTCCATTCGGGAATCTTCAACTGGTTGAAGACGTAGTCGCCCTGCAGGTCGAAACGGAAGTAGTTGGCGGTCAGGGTCAGATCGTCGGTTGGCTTGAACTGGAAGGTCAGCTGCGTGCCCTGGCGCTCGCGCTTTTCCTCGAGGATGCCGAAATTGACCGAGGTCGGCAGCAAGAAGTCGGAGTAGTGGTTGCCGCGCTGGTCATTGAAGCCCGATCCACCCCACCACTTCGAAGGTTGCGGGTCGAGCGCGTTGCCGTTGACGTCGACGGCGGGACGCGAATTGTCATCGCTGTACCAGGTCCAGTTCTCGGTATCGACTTCCATGCGGCGGGCGGTGCGCTCCTGCTTGCTCACCCCGACCAGGAAGCCGAAACGGTTGTCCTCGCTGTGCCAGGAATACATGCCCGACAGCTGCGGGTCGGTGGTCTTGCTGGTATCGGCATAGGTGCCCTCGGCCGAGACGAAACCCGAGTTGGGCTCCATCTCCAGCGGACGACGGGTGTGCAGGATCACGGTGCCACCGATGCCGCCTTCGTCGAGTCGCGCTTCCGGCGTCTTGAACAGTTCCGCGCTGCCCAGCATGTGCGCCGGCATCAGCGTGTAGTTGAACGAGCGCGAGGCCTCGTCGTTGCTTTCGGAAGAGGCGATGTAATTGCCGTTCAACTGGGTCAGGGTGAGATCCGAATCCAGGCCGCGGACGCTGACGGATTTACCTTCGCCACCACTGCGCTCGATGATCACGCCCGGCACGCGCTGCAGCGCGTCGGCGACGTTCTTGTCGGGGAACTTGCTGACGTCTTCCGCGGTGATGACCTCGATGATCGCGTTGGCGTTGCGCTTCTGCTCCAGGCTCTTCTCGATCGCGTAGCGGTAGCCGGTGACAACGACCATGTCGAGGTCGGTCGCCGCGTCGGACGAACTGGCTGTTGCCTGGGCCACCTGCGTGTCGGTGTCGGCAGTGGTGGCCGCCTCCTGTGCGAAGGCGCTCGTCGGCACCCCTGCGGCCGTCGTCAATGCGATGGCGATGGCGGCGGACAACGAGCTCTGGATACAAGTGCGTGTCTGTTTCATTTCAATCCCTCTCCCGATTGAATGACGTTGCGAAACGATTGCATCGATCTAAATTTACGGCGAGGGATAAGGCGACCCCGTCGTCCCCCTCCACCACGTCGTCCCTCAGTGCTTACTTGCGGCCGCTAGCCATCACTGGATGCGATCCGATATTTGGATCGATCTAGTTCGGCGGAAAAGTTGTAACACAGGCCTTTGCAGCACGCATACTGCGGCGCAACACGACCTGTCGTGGGTATTGGCTGCACTGCGCATGCACCATGCTGCGCAGCAACACGAACTCGAAAACCAGCCGGCTGCAGTTCGCCGGGCATCTCCGCGGAGTACGCCGAGACGATCAATACCGCCATGAGTGGCGGGTTGTAGACGCCATTCAAGTTCAGCGCTGCAGCGCACCCTGTCGCCGGGAAAGTCCAGGGCGGACTTTCCCGGCGTTGCCTGGATCATTCGACCGGACGCGACGGATGCACCACGGGCACGCCGAGAAGCTCGATCTCGGCAAGCGAGAACTGCCGCGGGTCGCTGGCGTCGGTGATGACGAGCCGATACCCACTGTACCGGACAGGCGTGTCGAGCCGGAACGGCCGAGTGTAGCGCGCCCACTCGAAGGCCTCGCCCCTGCGGCGATCGAGCTCTTCCCAGGTGCTGCCGTCATCGGAACCCTGCAGCACCCATCCAGTCGGATGACCACCGGTGTTGCCGGAGGTGAGCGTGTAGAAGGTCACCTCCGCGGAGGGCGTCGCGTCGAACGCGTAGGTCACCGACACCGGTGCTGGGCCGGGGAAGACCGCCTGCGTGCGCGAGGTGTTGTCGAAGAGGCCGCCGGCATTCACCGCGGACACGCTGGTCGAGGCGGAGCCACGGCCCGGACCCGTGAGATCGGCCAGCGGGACGGGGGGCGCATCCCCCGTCGTCAGGGACGGCGGCAGGGCCGAGGCACCGCTGCCCCATGCGGCGGGCGCGGATGACATCTGGAACTCGATGTGCCCGCCCTCGGCCAGTAGCCGGTGCGGAAGGTAAGTGCTGTCCCACGCCTCGCCATCCACGTTGACGCCCGCGACGTAGAGGTTGTCGGGGCTGTTGTCCGGCGCGGCGATCACCAGTTCCCGTCCGTTCTCCAGGTGCACGGTGGCCTTGGTGAACAGCGGTGAACCCACCACCAGATGCTCGCTGCCCATCTGCAGCGGATAGAACCCCAGCGCGGCGAAGAGCCACCACGCCGACGACTCGCCGTTGTCCTCGTCCCCGGGGTAGCCCTGGCCAATCTCCGAGCCGACGTACATCCGCGCCAGCGTCTCGCGGACGATCTGCTGGGTCCGCCACGGCCGCCCGGTGTACAGGTACATCCACGGCACGTGGTGGGCGACCTGGTTGGAGAAGCCCCACTGCCCCATCCGCACGTCGCGGGCCTCGACCATCTCGTGGATCACGCCGCCGTAGGAACCGGGGAACCCGGCGGTCTCGGGCGTGGCGAAGTATTCGTCCAGTTTGCGGGCCAGTCCGTCGCGGCCGCCGTAAAGGTCGGCCAACCCCTGACCGTCGTGCGGCACGAGGAAGGCGAAGCCCCAGCCGTTGGTCTCGGTGTAATCGTGGTCGTGGCCCCAGACCTCGGGGTCGTAGTCACCGGGAGACGATTTCCACTCACCATCGGTCGAGCGTCCCTGGAAGAACCCGATGGCGGGATCGAACATGTGGACATAGTTGCGGGCCCGGTTGCGGTAGTACGCGTGCTCCGCCTGCAGCCGGTCCTGCGGAACGGGGGCTGCGGGATCCTGGGCCATGACCGCCAGCATGTTCGCGATGCCGTAGTCGTTGATGTAGCCCTCCAGCGCCCATGAAACGCCCTCCCCGACCGAGCTCGGCGTGTAGCCGATGAAGGGCGCAACATCCATGCCCTTGCGGCCGATGTTGTCATTCGGGGGGGCGACGGCGGCGTTCCTGATCATCGCGTTGTAGGTGTTGGCGGCGTCGATGCCCTCGACGCCCTTCACGTACGCGTCGGCGAACGAGACGTCCGAACTGGTGCCGGTCATCAGGTTGGCATAGCCGGGCGAGGACCAGCGCGGCACCCATCCGCCGTCGTGGTAGTGCTGCACGAAGCCGTTGACCATCTCCGCGGCCTGGCTGGGCGCGAATAGCGAATAGGCCGCCCACGTGGTGCGGTAGGTGTCCCAGAAGCCGTTGTTGACGTACACCTTGCCGTCGACGACCGGTGCGCCGGTCCGCGTCTCGGTCGTCCCCTCCGGGATGTCCTTGCTGGCCGAGGACTGCACCGCGTGCCGCCAGACCGGAGCCGCGTTGCTGCCGACGTTCTCGTGCCCCGTGTTGGGGTACAGGAACAGCCGGTAGAGATTCGAGTACAACGTGGTCAGCTGGTCCGGGCTGGCGCCCTCGACCTCGATCACGCCGAGCCTTTCGTCCCAGGCCTGTTGCGCGCGCGCGCGGATGTCCTCGAACGTATCCGTCTCGGCAATCTGCAGCGCGAGGTTGTGCCGGGCCTGGTCAACGCTGATCAGCGAGGTGGCGATCCGCATCGTGACAGTGCGGTCGTCGCCGGCGTCGAACCGGTAGTAGCCGGGGACGTTGACCCGGGGCCCACTGCCCTCAGGACCGTCCGTCGCAACGAGCTTGCCGCTGGCCGTGACCGGGCGGTCGAACGTCGCATAGATGAACATGCGGCTGGCGCCGTTGGACAGGCCGCTGCGCGTATCGGTGTAGCCGGTGAACTCACTGGTGTCGGGCGACAGGGACAGTCCGCCCTGGTCGTTGACGTTGTCGAAGATCAGGCTCGCGTCGTCGCCCGGGAAGGTGAAGCGGAACATCGCCGCGTGATCGGTGGGCGCGATCTCGGCGACGATGCCGTTGTCGAGCCGGACACGGTAATAGTGGGGGCGCGCGATCTCGTTCTCGTGCCGGAACGGCACGGCCCGGTCGTCGCGGTTGGCGCCGGGCACGCCGCTGGCCAGCGAGGGCATGACCTGGAAGGTCTGCCGATCGCCCATCCACGGGCTGGTCTCGTGGGTCAGCGTCAGCGCCTGCAGCCGCGGCAGGTTCCGCTCGTCGTTGCGCTTGGCATATTCGTAGAACCAGCTCAGGGAGCTGGCGTCGGTGACCGGCGCCCAGAAATTGAAGCCGTGCGGCATCGCGGTGGCGGGAATGGTGTTGCCGCGGGAGAAGGCGCCGCTCGAGTTCGTGCCGCGGGTGGTCAGCACGTGGTCGCTGGGGCGCTTGGTTGATGCAGCCGGCAAGTCGGCGGTGATGCCGTCAACGAGCCTGATGTCGTCGAGCCAGCCGCGGAAGGCACCGCGGCCGAATGGAGCGTCGACGCCGATCAGGATCTGCTCGATCACCTTGCCGGCGGCCACGTCGCCGAGGCGCGACTGCTTGTGGTTCCACTGGTTGGTGTAGAGCGACTTCGACTCGCCCTGCCCCCGCGGCGACAGCGTGAAGCCGTGCTGGTCGCGCGCGCCGAGATCGGACAGCCGGGTGCCATCGCTGAAGATCAGGTCGACGGCGACAAAGGTGCTGGTGTAGCGCAGAGACTGCCCCGGACCCGAGCCGGGATCGCCGTCCATGAACCGTGGGAAGACCCGGTAGGACAGTTCGGTCGCATCCGTCACCGGGATGTTGACGTCGAACAGGGCGTGGTAGGCATGCCCGCCATCACCGCCGGTGGCTTCCCCAGCGTACTCCAGCGAATGCACGCCGGTGAATCCCACCTGCGTCCGGGCGGTGTATGCGGCGTCGGGGCCGTCGGCGCGGCCGAGAGCCATGCCCATGCTCTCGGCCCGTTCGATCCGGTCCATGGCAGGCTCGGGATCGCCGGCCTCGAAGGACGACCAGAAGTGTTCCGTCACCGGCGCGGTGGAGGATGCGGCCGGCGCTTGCACACCGGCCTGCGACGCGCAGCCGGCCAGTGCAGCGATTACCTGGACGGCGCCGATCATGGCGCACCAGCGGGGACGACGTGATGGCATTGAGATCATTGCACTACTCTCTGCGGGCACGCGGCAGCCTCAGCGCAGCACGCTCAGCACCTCGTGGCAGGCGCCCATGGTGTGGTAGTCGGTCTTGCCGGCCGGGCTCTTCTCGTCGTCGTACTTGCGATTGTCGGCGTCGAGGACCCGGTACCAGGCACCGTGTTCGTGGTCGACCATGTGTGTCCACGCGTAGGCCCACAACCGGTCGTACCAGTCCCAGTACTTCGCTTCGCCGGTGCGGTGCGCGAGCAGCGCCGCCGCGGCCAGGGATTCGGCCTGGACCCAGAAATACTTGTCGTCGTCGCATACGTAAGCCGCACCCTCGGCCCGGGCGCTGCCACTGGCGGCATCACGCAGGCCCTCGAACGCGAACCCGTAGACCATGCCGCCGCGTGCATCGTCCCAGGAATGCTCGAGCGCGGTGTCGAACAGCTGGCGCGCGGTCGGCACCAGCCAGTCGACATCCATCCCTTGTCCGGAGCCATGCCGATCCAGGATCAGCAGCAACTTGGCCCATTCGGTCTGGTGGCCGGGCTGGAAACCCCACGGGCGGAACAGGTGCTTGGGGTCGTCGAGGTGGTAGGTCCAGTCGACGTTCCAGCCGGCGTCGTAGTGCTCCCAGACCAGACCGCCTGCCTGGGCGGCCTGGCGCCGGGTCATGTGGTCGGCCAGCAACAGCGCGCGGTCGAGGTAGCGGCGCTCGCCGCTGGCCTCGAACGCGGCCAACATCGCCTCGCACATGTGCATGTTGGCGTTCTGGCCGCGGTAGTCACTGAAGCGCCAATCGGCGTCGGCCTCGTCGCGGTATAGGCCGGGGCCGGGTTCCCAGAAGCGTGTTTCCAGCAGCCCCCAGGTCTCGTCCATCCACCCACGCGCTTCCTCGATCCCGACCTTGAGCCCGCACGAATACGCGAGCAGCACGAAGGCGACGCCGTAGCAGTGGTTGGTCGCGTCCTCGACCTTGCCGTCGCGCAGCGTCCAGGCATAGCCGCCCGTCTCCGGGTTGCGGTGCGCCGTGCGCAGGTAATCCAAACCGTGCCGAACCGAGGCCAGGTACTGCGCGCGCAGCGCCGCATCCTCGCCGAACTCGCGCGCGGCCATCGCGTAGTTGAAGACGAAACGGGTGCTGCTCACGAGATGGCGATGGCTGCGGTCATAGACCGTGCCGTCATCCTTGAAATAGTGGAAGAAACCGCCGTCCGGATCGATGCAGCGCGGGTGGTAGAACGCCATCGTCTTCGCGACATGGGCGCGCAGAACCTCGGGGGCGCGAAAATCGGGCAGGGTTTCAGGCATCATCTTCGTACTGTTCCTTGAGCAGTTGTTGTGCTTCGGCGCGCGCGGGCATTGCCGCGAACGCACCGTTGCGGGTCACCGCGAGCGCACCGATCGCGGCGGCAAAGCGCAGCGCGCGCTCGACCACCCCGCTGTCGCGGACGAACTCCGGCAGGCGGGCGGCATCGACGCCTGTCTCGGCCAGGTGGAACAGCAGACCACCGACAAAGGCATCGCCGGCCGCGGTGGTGTCGACCGCCTTGACCCGGAAACCCGCCAGCTCGCCACCACCACTACGGCTGTGCCATTGCATCGGTGCGGCACCGTCGGTGACGACAAGCCACTGTGCGATGCCGGCAAACACCTGTTCCAGCACCTTCTGCTCACCCGCCTCGCCACCGCCAAATCCGGCCGCGAGATAGTCGAGTTCGTTGCGCGCAAGCTTGACCACGTGGGCCCTCTGCAGTGCCTGCCACAGGCGCGGTCGCGGGTCGACGCCCTGCGGCCACAGCAGCGGCCGCAGGTTAAGGTCCATGCTCACCAGCACCCCGGCTTCGCGCGCCATGCGCATGCCGTGCAGCGTGGCCTCGGCAATGGGTTCCTCGGTCATGCTGTTGGAGCAGACGTGGAATGCGCCGGCACCGGCAAAGCATTCCGGCTCGAAATGCGTGGCGCGGAACAACAGATCCGCCGATGGCGGGCGATAGAAACTGAAACTGCGCTCGCCCTCATGATCCAGCGCGACGAAGGCCAGCGCGGTCGGGGCAGCGCCTGTACGGACGACATGGTCCGTGCCGACACCGGCCGCGCGCAGACTGTCAAGCAGGAAGTCGCCGAACATGTCGGCGCCGAGCATTCCGACGAACTGCACCGGTGCGCCGAGCCTGGCGGCGGCGACCGCGACGTTGGCCGGCGCGCCGCCGGCATGCTGGACAAAGGTACGCGGGATGTCCGGCGTGACCACCGGCTGGGCGAAGAAGTCGATCAAAGCCTCGCCGAAACAGACGATCTTGCGCATGCCCGCCTCAGCCGCGCGCCACGCGCGAACCGCGCAGGCCATACCAGACGACGTAGGCGTAGCACAGGGCGGGCAGCAGGAACGCGTATTGCAGCGCGCGGGTCTCGTTGCCGGTCACGCCTTGCAAAAGATCGACCAGGTTGCCCTGCAGCAGCGGAATCACCGCGCCGCCGAAGATCGCCATCACCAGCAGGCTCGAGGCCTTCGGCACCAGCGGACCGAGGCGGTCGATCACCAGGGTGAAGATGGTTGGAAACATGATCGAGTTGAAGAAACCGACCGCGATCACCGCCCACATCGCCGTGCTGCCGCCGCTGAACATCGTCGTCAGCAGCAGCGCGATGGCAACGGCCGCATACGCACCGAGCATCTTCCGCGGGTTGAACTTCAGCAACAGCGCAGCGCCGACGAAACGGCCGATCATCGCCGCGCCCCAGTACAGCGAGACGTAGAACCCGACATCCTGCTCGGCAATGCCGCCGATATCCGGCCGCATCGCGTAGTTGGCGAGGAAGCTGCCGATCGCGACCTCGGCACCGACGTAGAGGAAGATCGCCAGCACGCCCCAGCGCACGTGCGAGCGCTTCATCACTTCCGCAAAGGTGTGCTTGAACGGGTCCGCCTTCTCGGTGGCCTCGGCATGCGCGGGCAGGCGGAACAGCCAGACTGCGATCGCAAGCACGACCAGCGCCAGCGCCACGCCGAGGTATAGCGGTTGCACCGTCTGCGCGCGCTCCGCGGCCGGCAGCAACGCCAGATCGTCCGCGCTCAGATGCGTCGCGCTGAAGATCAGCGCGCCGCCAATCGCCGGACCGATCGTGTGGCCGATCGAGTTGACCGCCTGGGCGAAGTTGAGCCGGCTCGGCGCACGCTCCGGCGCCCCGAGCAGCGCGACATAGGGATTCGCCGAAACCTGCAGCAACACGATGCCGCTGGCGAGGATGAACAACGCAGGCAGGAACAGGTAGAACGATCCCATCTTGGCCGCCGGCAGCACCAGCAGCGATCCGCCACCGGCGACCAGCAGACCGATCACGATGCCGAGCTTGTAGCCGACACCCGCCGTCACCCTGCCCGCCGGCACCGCCATCACCAGGTACGCGCCAAAGAAACAGAACTGGACCAGCATCGCCTGCCAGTACTTGAGCTCGAACACCGACTTCAGGTGCGGGATGAGCACGTCGTTGAGCTCTGTGATGAATCCCCACATGAAGAAGATCGCGGTCATCGCGATCAGTGCCACGCGCGTGCTGTGGGCAGGCACGCTGCTCACGGTCGCGGCTGCGCCGGGTCGCGGACTGTCGAGCTTGTCAGGCGTGCTCATGCGGGATCTCTCGGTTGGGTGATCGGTTGGATACGGTTCTCAACGGCGTCGGGAGGGAACTGTTGGATGAAGGACGGGAATGGCTCATGGCCGCGCCTCCCCGCAGCTGCCGCGGACCATCAGCTTTACCGGCGCGATCACACGACGTGGCGCGGCTTCGGGATCACGCACGCGTTCGAGCAGCAGTTCCGCGGCCAGGCGGCCGCAGGCGCGCGGCTGCACGGCCAGCGTGGTCAACGGCGGGGTGGACAGTGCGGCCTCGCTGATGTCGTCGAAACCGGTGAAGGCGAACTCGGCGCCCGGACGCACGCCACGCGCACGCAGGCCGAGCATCAGGCCGAAGGCGACGTTGTCGTTGTAGCAGACCGCCGCGGTCGCGTCGGGCGCGCGCTCGAACAGTCCGGCGGTGCGTGCGGCGGCGTCGACGCGGGTCGGACTCGACTCGACCAGCCAGCCCGCTTCGGGTTCGATGCCGGCATCGCGCATCGCCTCCAGATAGCCCTCGCGGCGCTGCCGGCACGAGCTCGAATCGGCATGGCCGCCGAAGAATGCGATCCGGCGGTGGCCGAGCGCGAGCAGGTGCTCGGTGGCCAGGCGGGCGCCACGCTGGTTGTCCAGGGCGAGGAAATCCCATTCGTGGCCGGACAGTTCGCGGTTGAACACCAGCACCGGCGTGCGCACGCCGAGCAGGCGCCGCAACGCCGCGCCGTCGCTGTGCTCGGCCGGCGACAGGATGATTCCGGCCGGGGCGTGCTCGACCAGCGAAGCCAACACCGCATCCTGGCGCTCCGGCGACTCTGCGGTGCTGCCGAGCAGGGTCACGTAGCGGCCCTCCCCCAGCGCCTCGTCGACGCCGGCGGCGAACTCGGCGAAGAACGGGTTGGACAGATCGTTGACCACCAGCGCGACCGACGAGGAGGTCTGCCGGCGCAGGTTGGCCGCGGCGCGGTTGTAGACGTAGCGCTGGCGCTTGAGCTCGGCCTCGACCCTAGCGCGGGTGTCGGCATGCACGAGCGGGCTGCCGCGCAACACCAGCGACACGGTCGCACGTGAAACCCCACAGCCATTTGCGATGTCGGTGACGGTGACGGCTTTGCGCCTGGACTTGGCTTCAGTCATCGGAATCCCCCTTCTGCGAATCCTTGGGTACAACCGATTATTGCCGAAATGAATCGATTCAAGCCGGCAGCCATCGAAAGCCGCCCTGCATGCCGCACGCTGCACGTCGATACTCGTCTGCGCTCAACGTGCCGCTTGGCGCGCCGCTTGCGGGGCCGAAGGACAGGCCGGCGTCGGCCGGCTCGCAGCCGCCACACCCCAGTCCGATGGCTCGCTGCCGAGTTCGAAGCGCAGCTCACCGCCGTCGCGCAGACGCGACCAGTCCAGCCAGACCTCGTCGTGGGCCTGGCCGTCGACGCCCACGCCGGTCACGTACTGGACCGCGCGACCGTCGGCACCGGGCGCCGCGATGCGCAGCGTGCGGCCCTCGCCGAGATCCAGCTCGATGCGCTCGAAGCGTGGCGGGTGCAGCAGCAGTTCACCGGTGCCGGGCATGGCCGGGTACAGGCCGATCGCGCTGAACAGGTACCAGGCCGACATCGTGCCGAGATCATCGTTGCCGGTGACACCGTTCGGTGCGTTGGTGAACAGCGTCTGCGCGGCGCGCACCACGGTGGCGGTCCGGGCCGGATCACCGAGCAGGGTGTACATCCACGGCACGTGCATGGTCGGCTCGTTGTTGGGATTGAAACGGAACTGGCCGTAGTACTCGTAAGGGCCGGCCACCCACGCCGAACGTGCCCGCTGCAGGTCCTGTCGCAACACGTCGATCGCAAAGAAGGCATCCAGGCGCTCGAAGGTGCGCTCGGTACCGCCCATCGCCTCCGCCAGACCCGGCGCGTCCTGCGGCGCCAGCCACTGGTACTGCCAGGCCGTGCCCTCGTGGAAACCGTAGTGCGAGCGCGGGCTGTAGAGGCCGGTCGGCGGCGTGAACCAGCGCCCGTCCTCCAGACGCGGCCGCGGGAAACCGATGAAGCCGCTGTCCGCCTCCTTCAGCGCGGGGTCCCAGACATTGCGCCAGTGGCCGCCACGCTTGCGCAGCTCGGCGGCATCGTCGGCATGGCCCAACTCCGCGGCCATCTGCGCCAACGCGCAATCGGCGACGGCGTATTCGAACGTGGCCGAGCCGGCATGGTGCGGATCCACGTCCATGCCCTTGGAAGGGAAGGCGCGGTCGAACTGGACAAAGCCCTCGGCCAGATAGTTCGGGTTGCCGCTGCGGCCGGCGTGGCGTGAATTCAGTGGCGGCACCTCGTAGGCGTTCTGGCGAAGCGCCGCCCAGGCCGGCGCTTCGCGCCCCTCGAGCGCACCGAAGCGCCACAGGTCGACCAGGAACGGGGTGACCGGATCACCGGTCATCACGTTGGTCTCGAAGTTAGCGTAACCCCAACGCGGCAGCCAGCCCCCTTGCTCGTGGATCGCCAGCACCGAGCGCGCGATGTCGCGCGAGCGCTCCGGCCGCAGGATCGCCAGCAACTGGTTCTGCGAGCGGTAAGTGTCCCAGAGCGAGAAGTATTCGTAGTAGGTCCAGCCGTCGGCGACATGGATGCGGTCGTCGTAGCCGCGGTAGCGGCCGTCGGCATCGCTGCCGGTCAGCGGCTGCAACAGGACGTGGTAGAGCGCGCTGTAGAACACCGTGTGGTCGTCGCTGCTGCCGCCCGCGATCCGCACCGAGGCCAGTTCCTTGCGCCAGACCTCCTGGGCGGCCTTGCGCATCGCGTCGAAACCGATCAGCTTGCCGTCCTTCATGCCGTCGGCGCGCAGGTTGATGCGCGCGCCTTCGGCATCGACATGCGAGATTGCGCTGATCGCGGTCACTGTCCGTTCCTTCGAGGTGTCGAAGGTCAGCCAGGCACCGTTCCAGGGGTCGTGCTCGCCCTCCATGCTGAAGCGCGCGCCGGGCGTACCGCCGGCCTGGCCCCAGGTACCGAACGACTTGAACGGACGGTCGAACTCGATCCGGAACCAGGTGCTGTACTGGTGCCCGCCACAGAAGCTCAGCGTGGTCACCTTGCCCTCCACCACCCGATCACCCACCACCTCGACGACACTGCCGATCACCCGGTGCCGCGCATTGGCCTGGCTGACGTTGACCAGTACATGGCCTTCGGCACCGCCGGCCGGGAAGGTGTAGCGCTCGGCCGCGGCTCGGGTCAGTGCGGTCGCCTCGGCATCGATGCCGCCATGCGGCCCGTAACCGGTATCGGTCAGCCGCACCTTGTAGTAGCCGGCCTGGCCGACCTCGCCGTCGTGTGCATAGCTGGAACCGTACTTGCGGTGGTCGAAACTGTCGGCGCGGGTGGTATCGAACGTGTCACCCGGGCCGATCGTGCCGACCACCGGCAGTACCGACACCTGCCCACCCTGCTCCCAGCAGCCGGCCCCGGATATGAAGGAGTGGCCGAAGCCATGGATCTTCGGGTCGTCGTAGCGCCAGCCCGAATAGTGCTCGCCGATCGGCGACACCTGGATCAGACCGAACGGCGCCGAGGCACCGGGGAACGTGTTGCCGTCGTCTTTGCTGCCGATGAAGGTATTGACGACTGCGGCGAGATCATCGGTGGGTGCGGCTATTGCGGGCGCGGACAACACCATCGCGGCACCAAGCGCGAACGCGCCGATGCTTCGACGACACTGGATCAGGGCGGACGACAACGGGCTTCCAGGCACAAAGACACCTCTGAAAATCAGTTCGCTGCAGCGGTGCAGCCGGGGTGGTGCGTCCTGCAGCATCGCTCTCGCGGCGCTGCGGGATTCGGTGCCCACGGGCCGCGATCGCGGCTCGTGGCTTGAAAACATGTCGGGGCGAAAAAACGAGTCCGGCCGGACAGGCTTCGAGGGATGAGAGCAGAACGTGTCTTCCCGCTTTTGCCACGATCTAAACGGTCGACCTGGTCAGGGCAACCTCACGCCTGAATCATTCTTCCCTCGGAACTGGATCGATCTAAATCAATCACATCATGCACTGTTTTGCATTCCGCAGTGCAACATGAGGCTTAGTTGAACCAGGCTATCCCCGCAGCATCTGTCGGGTGACCAGACCGAAGCAACTAGCTGTTTTCAGATGTTTTTCAAGGCCGATCCCAGGGCCGCTACACCATTGCGGTCGCTCTGCCGCCAATTCGACTCCAGCCGTGGCAATCCGCTGGCTCGATGCTGCATCGCCGAACGACGGACCGCCCCGGCCGAGGGCCTAGAACTCGTCGGCGCCACTGCTCGCGCAACAGGCCGATGCTGCGGCATCGACCCCGGCGCCGGCCATGACCGTGATCCGCCCCGCCGCCTGCCGCGCCAGCGCCGCGATCGTCGTGGCGCCGGCCAGTGCGGACGCCGCCTGCCCACGGTCAATACCCGCTCGCAGCCAAGCGCGATCGCCGCCTCATTGCGCGGGCCTGGTCACGGAGGCATCCAGTGCGCGATGGAACGTAGCCCCGAGCGGACCGGCGGAGGCGACCAGTTCACGACAGGTTTCGACATCGACCTCGCCGGCGGCGTCGAACGCGCCGATCACCACGCCGTCGCAACCCAGCCGCTCGCACATTTCAATGTCGCGAAGCATGACCTCGCGCTCGGACCCGTCATAGAGAAACCTGCCGTATCGAACCAGCAGCGGCGCATCCAGGCTTCCAGGCTGTCGTCCTTGAACAGCACGATCAGAACGACCAGCACTAGTGTCTACACCAGCGTAGAACACGACGCCTGCATCAATCCATCGCCGACATCAGCGCCGACAAGCCCCATACCACCACGCTAAGACCCACTACGAAGCAGATCACTGGCCACACGCCTTCCTGGAAATTGAACTTCACATTGTTGCGCCAATCCCGGCGGCACGGATCGTCCGGTTCGATCACGTACTGCGCTTCGATCTCCGCTGGCCACTTCGGCACCTTGCTCGTGTACATCGCGATCCAGCGGCCAAGCGTCACCACCGACCACACCGGGGATAGAAAAAGCAGCAGGATTGGCTTTTCCGACCCCTGCGCGAATACACGAACAATCCCGAACCAGAACCCTTCACGACGCCCGTCGATCGGCATGCAGATGTCGCTGTAGCGCCAGTTCTGCTCCACGCCGTCCGGCTCTTCCATGTAACGGCGGATGTATTCCCACAGAGCCCGCACCTTGTCCTTCTTTCCCATGTAGCAGTATGCCAACGTAAACGTATCTACCACCGTCTTGCGGTCCTTGCCCATCACGTGTGCGCGCACGTCGTAGGTCTTGCCGTAGGCCGGAATGATGCTCTCGCCCACGCAGAAATACAGCTTGTCCCAGTCCGCCTCGATGATCCTACCGTCAGGGCGATACGCATGTACCTTGCGTTTCTTGCGGTTCAACCGGATCGGGTAATGCGTTTGGCGGAAGGCTTCGAGGCGGAAGCCGTACCAGGCGATCCAGAAAAATAGAAAGCAGAAAGATAGAACGAAGGCCAAGAAGGCCCAGGATTCGAGATTGTTGTGGCCAATGGCAATTAGCGTAAAAGTTGGGGCTGCGTACAAAAATGGACTGGCCACCATCATCGCGAAGATCACCGACCACCCCTTCGGGGCATACCAACGATCCACCAACTCCATATAGGTGCTGTTGATCTTGATCACCGACAGTTCATCGCGCACTTGTGTATTCAGCTTACGCTTGCGGTCCAGACGATCCGCCCTCTCCTGTTCGGTCAGCGGACGATCGACCTTGTAGGCGGTGAACCGCCCTTGTCCCGTGAAGTCCATTCGTTATCGCCCGCCACCGCCTGCCGTACCCAGATTCGCCTTCAAAAGCGCGTCAAGTTCGGCCATTTCCTCCTTCTGCGAGCCGAACCGCGCGCCACCTGCCGTGCCGAACCAGCAGCGCCGCATCCAAGCCTCCAGATTATCGTCCTTGAACAACATGATGAGTGCGGCGACCAATACGGCAATTGCCGCAAGGACGATACCGACGCCGGTGGCTGACAGGCCAAAGATCAAGGGACCGAACCAACCAGCAAGAACAGCGAAGGCGCCAACCGCCGAAACTGCGGAAACGACGTAAAGCGCGCCCATTCCAATTTCGCCGCGCCCAAATGAATCTGCAGCGTTCTTCAAATCCCAGAACGCAAAAATCACCGCGGCCGCAAAGCCCAATGCACGTCCCGTAACGCGCAAGAATCTCGACCATGTTTCGCCGATCCTCACCGCCAACCGCGACCCAGCCTGCCTTCCGTTCTCCAACGCCGTGTGCAGCCCGTCGCTCACCGCCGCCACAACGCCCAGGATCGCCGCGGAGTAGCGCCAGCCGTTCTCCTTGCGCGTCTTGTCGGTGCTTTCGTCCAGTTCCTTCGCCAGCGACTTCAGCGACCATACGCTCAGCAGAACGCCCACGATCCCGCCGTTGATGCCGTTGGTCAGCGTCCGCCAGCGGCTTTGCGGGCTGCGCTGCCAGTCGTCGAACGACATCACCGATTGCCCCGCCCGCCGCAACTGCTCGCGCGGGCTCATGCTGCCGTCGATCTCGCCCAGCGCCAGTTGATCCACCCGGATCTGGAATGTGTTCTGCCCGCGCCGTCCCGCCCCGCGTGCGCGCGTGGTCTGCCGATTCCCCTGCGATTGATTGCGCATGCGCGTGCGCAGCCGATCGCGGTCCAGCCGCCCTAGTTCGGGATTGGCCCGCACCATCCGCTCGACCAGGTCGTCGACCGCCTGTTCTAGCGAGCCCGTCAACTGCGTATAGACCACCGGCTGCCGCGCCACCAGCCCTAGGCCGATCACCAGCGGGCCCACGCCCCGATTCAACGCCCGGTCCAGCGCCGTCATCACCGGCCCGGCCACCGCCATCAGCAGCCGCGCCGGCGTGTTCTGCTGCGAGGCCGGAAGCTCATGCAACGCCCGCCTGTAGCCCTCCAGCAGCGTCCCCCAGGGCAGGGTTCCCGCCTGGCGCAGGCCGATTCCCGCGCCGGACGCCAACGATTCCACCACCGCTTTTTGGTTCAGGCTGATCGCCCGCAGCAACAGGTTGCCTTCCTCCACATCCTGCGCGCCCAGCCATTCCACGTACTGCTTCGCGTTGATCGCGATCGACTGCGTGTCCTGGATGCACAGCAGCACCGTGTCGCAGTAGGCCACCCCGGAGGCGGGATCGTTCTCGTCGTGATTGCAGCTCATGCAGCCCACCATCTGTGGGCTCTTGAGCCATGCCACGTGCGCATGCGCCAGCGGCACGATCACCTCGCGATCGAACTTCTGCAGCGCCGGCTGGTAGGTCTCGCGCTGCCACTTGCCGGGCTGGCCGTCCTGCAGTTTCTTCCGGTACTTGCGCCACGCCGAGTCCGAGGAATTCTGAAGCTCCTGTGCACCGATCCCGGACAATGCGTCTTCCCGCGCCTGCTCGACTTTCCTCTCCCATTCCGCGCGGTAGCCCGGGTCGTTTCGCATCCGCTCGTGGTGCTGCGTTTCCATCTGGTATCGCGCCGGGTCGCGGGGGCCCTCTCCGGTCGCCCACGGAATCCCCCGCCAGTACTCGAGGTCCTGGGCAGCCTTGTCCTGCGCCGACTTCACCAGGTCCAGTTCGGCGTTGTTGCGCACCGCCTCTTCCAGCGAAGCCATCAGCGTGGACACCGCCAGTGGCCGCTTGAGCGACGGCTGCACCATGAACTCCGACAGCCGCTCGTTCATCAGGCTCGCCAGATCCATCGCCATGCCGGCCGGGTCCTCCAACGCCACCATCGCCGGCGGGTACGGACCCGGGCTGCCGCCGGCCGCCTTGCCCAGTTCGCCGGCCTCGGCCGCCTGCTCCTGGAAATCCTCCGCCATCCCCGCGCTGTTGTGGAAATCCGCCAGCGAGAAATCGAAGGCCGGGTACGGCTTCGCAACCACCGTCACCGCTTCCAGTTCCACTTCCAATGGTTCATCGTCCGGTTCGCGCCCTTCCCGGATCGCCTGCTCCCGACGCGCCGCATGTTTGGTCTCACGCGCCTGGTTGCGCGCCCGCCGTGCTTCGCGCTCTGCCTCGCTTTCGCCCGGGCCGTTCGAGGGCAACGGCAACGCGAACTCGCCTACGTGCGCGGTCAGCTTCGACAGGCTATCCAAATGCGGCTGGGTCTGCTGGCCCTGGCCTTTAACCCATGCGCCCACGTCCACCCGGCGCATGTGCTTCTCGCGGTAGGCTTGCTGCTTGTGCTTGCGCCACACCGCGGGCGTCCACGCCACGTCCGAGAAGCCGAACCACACCGCCCCGGTCTTGTGCGCATCGGGAACGATTACGCAACGGCCCAGTTCCGGATTACCGTGCCGCGAGCAGACTTCGCGGATCTCGTCGTCGCCCAACGGCGGGGGCGGCGAAGGGTCGCGATGATCGAACCCGTGCAGCGTGCCGTACTCGTCCACTTCGTACGCGCTCCATGCGCCGCGGGTCTCGTTGAACACGTACAGGTACCCGCTGCGCAACGTGCGCAAGGTGTAGCGCGCCGAATTCTCCGGCAGCGCGATGTCCGCGCCTGCGAACGGCGCGCACAGTGGCGGGGCCTTTTCCGCGACTGCCGCGTCGTCGCGAGCGACCGCATAGCGCACCGGCAGGATGGGCAGGCCGGGCTTGACGCAATTGGGGCAAGGGTCTTGTTGTGTCTGGTCGGTCGCGGTCATGCTCGTCAATCCTTGTACAGGGGTCACGCAGCGCCATCTCGGCGCAAGAAGTCGTCTTTCAGCAGGGTATCGCAAGCCACGACGTAGCTGGTCTCGAGCTCACGCGCCTGCCGCAATCGCAGCGCCACCGCCGGCAACCGTGCGATTCCGGGACCATGCTCCAACTGCTGGCGCGCGTACAGCATCGCATCTACGCTCTGCACCAATCCTTGCCGCCGCGCTTCCAGCAGGCTTTCGAGCAGGCGGCGGGCGGTATCGCCGTCGGAAGATTCGCCCTCGTCGGCAAGATCGCGCAGGCAGCCGTTCAGTGCCTCGAACTGCTCCACTGCCTGCCATTGCCTGGAGTCCAGGCGCAGCCTCGGATGCCCAGGCACGTCCGGTCGGCTCCACTGGCGCCAGCGCCTGCATAGCGGATCGAAACCCAGCCATGTTTGCGCCGGTCCCATGAGCACCGCTAGTTGTTCCTTATCGAGCAGCCATTGCAAATGCCGAAACACGCGCGGGTCGTGGTAGCGCAGCCACACGCGCCGGCCATCGTCGCGCCGGAGCAGCATTCTGGCCAGAAGGCCCGCCCTGACGCGACCCGGTGCGTGCGCACTCGAAAACAGGGCACTGAACAGCGGCATGTGATGATGGCGCGACCAATGATCGGCGCGTTCGAGCAGCTCGATTCGCCGCGACTCTTCGACGCTTGCCAGATAGACAAGCAGCGGCATCATCCGCCGGTGCCGTTCCAGCCCTTTCGGCAGCAGGTACTGGACATCGAGATCGGCGTACTGATCGCTGCCGACCTGCATCGGGTTGATGATGGCGTAATCCTGCGCAAGGAACAGCCGATGGCCCAGCTCGACGATCATCGGATCAATCCAGGCTGACAACACCTGCCCCACCAGCATCGCCACGTTTCGCATCGAGCTCGCAGAACTTCGGTTCGGCTTCACCGAATGCTGGCGGCTGTCCACTCGCCGCCTGCGGCGACGTCCACTCCTTCTTCGTCGCCTTGAACTCGATGGTGCCGGGCGCGCCCAGTTCGATGTCACCGCCTTCCAGCTTCAGGTAGGCGCCCTGCGCGGTCAGCAGCACGTGCTTGTTGGGCGCGGCGACTTCCACGTCCGCCTGGGTACTGGCGACCGTTATGCTGGTCTTGGCCGCCACCTTGGCCAGATTCTTGTGCGCCCGCGCACTCACCTTGCCTTGTGCTGTGTGCAGGGCGATGCCCTTCTCCTGGTTGGGCTTGCCGGCCGGGGCGTTACTGCCTTGGGTGAACAAGGCGATGCCGCCGGCCGAGGCGATCACGGTGCCGGCCTGGCTTGCCCAGTCGAGATCGCTGCCGGCGATCAGGCTGGTCTGGGTACCGGAGACCCAAGCCTGGTCGGCCGGGGTCAGGCTCAACAGGCCTTCGGGGCTGCCGACGACCAGTTGTGGGGCGCTCCAGCCGGGGGCCTCGCCTTCGCCGCCGCCGATAGCGCCATCGCCCTGGCCCTCTCCCGCCGAGCGGGAGGGGGAGGAAGCGGAAGCGCCCGCGGCGGCGCCGCCCCGCTGGGTGGCCTGCATCGTCTCCTGCATGGTCTTGAGGCTCGCCTGCGCCGGGAGGGTGTCGGCATCGGCCGGAAGCGCCGCTTCCTGGCTCTTCGCAGTGTCCGCCAATGCCTGTAGCAGCTGCTCGCTCTCGCCCAACTGGCCAAGGGTCTGCGAGGCCGCCAGCTGTTGTGTGCCGGGTTCGGTGGTCAGCAACAGGCCGGCGCCGGCGCGGATGGCGCCGCTTGCCTGGCTCGACAGTTCCGCCCCGAATCCCCGGTCGGCGCCGCGCACGTTGTCCTCGCCGCCCTTCAGGTGGCCGAGAGTCAGCGTGGTCTCGTGTTGTGTCGTGGCCGCCTGGGCACGGCCTTGGCCGGGCGTGTCGTCCAGCCGCAAGTGCTGGTAGCCGCCGCTGCCGTCCTGGCTGCTGCCCAGCGTCTGGCTCTTGAACCCGGTGTACACGGCGGCATGCTCGTTGCCGTCGAACCAGGCCGCGGCATTGCCGGTGGCGCCGGCGCCGCCACCCGCGACCTGGTTGTGCGGCGCGTCGTCCTGACCTTTGCCGTTGTAGACACTGCCGATCACCACCGGCCGGTCGATATCGCCTTCCAGGAATGCGACCAGCACTTCCTGACCCTTGCGCGGAACCATCACCCCGCCCCAGTTATCACCGGCCCAGGGCGTGGCCACGCGCACCCAGGTCCAGGCGCCGTCGGTGCCGGGGGCGTTGTCGTCGCCGCTCGGGTGCGGATGGCCGCTGCTGGCATCGCCGCCGCGCTGCCAGGCGAACTGCACCTTGATGCGATGGTCGCGGTCGGTCAGCACCGGGCCGCCGTCGCTCACCACTATCGCGCTCTGGGTGCCTTGCACGGCGGGTTTGGGGTGCAGGCGCAGGCCATGGCCGTCGGTGGTCCTCGGGCGGTAGGGCACTGATGCCGGGATGGCGATGAAGGTGTTGCGGTAGAAGTGGGTCTCGTCCTGCGCGCTACCACCAGTGATGCGGGACAGCAGGGAGTCGACGGCGTGGGTGGCGGTCTCGGCGCTTCCAGTGTTGCCGGCTTCGGGGGCGCCCTCACCCCTGTCCCTCTCCCGTGAACGGGAGAGGGGTTCGTTCGCAGCCGCGAATCCCGCGTCGGATGACATTGCGGTCAGCCCCGACAGGGCATCGGGGAGGTCTGCGCCTGGCAGGGCCACGGGGCCGAGGGACGCTTCGAGGACGCTGTGGATCTCCGCACCCAGGTTGTTGCGGGCCTGATGTTCGATCTTCAGGCAGGTGAAACGATGGGCATCGGCGTCGAGCCTGGCGTGGCGCTGGACCAGCTCGAAGCGGACGCCCGGCGCGAGCCGGCGCCAGGTGCCCTGGCCGTCGAACGTGCGGGCATCGACCTGCAGCGCCTCCAGGTGCTGGCGGGCGCGGCGCTCGCCCTGGGCGCTGTCGTGCCAGGCGTAGGGGCCGGCGGTATCGTCGTCTTCGGCGATCGCGTCGCCGAAACGCTCGCCGTCGGCGGTAGCCGGGCGCATGCCCAGGCTGCGGTAGTCCCAGCTGGCGCGTATCAGCCGACCGGTCTGCCAGCGGCGTGCGCTGGACCACTGCTGAATGCCGTCCTCGCGCTCGGTGACGTCGCTGCGGTGGTAGCGCACGGGGCCGACATCGGCGAAGGCCTCGCCATGATCGGCCAGCACCAGCGTGTGCCGGCCGAGCGTGTCGGCGGCGGCATCGCCGGCGTGTTCGAACCAGCCGAAGATGCCCTCCTCCGCCAGCAACCGCCGCAGGAAAGCGAAGTCGCTCTCCTCGTACTGCGTGGTCAGGCTGCGCTTGGCGTACACGCTGCGGTCGGCCAGCTCCCAGCGCCACGCCGGCGCCAATGCCCCGGCTTCGGCGTAGTCGGCAAAGATGTCCTCGGCGATCTCCAGCACCGTCATGTCCTGGAACACGTAGCTGTCCACCCGCTGGCGCAGGAAAGCCAGCCACGGCTCCAGCACCAGCCGGTAGCGTGCCAGGCCACCGTTGCTGCCCAGCCGCTCGAAGGCGGTCACGTGGCCATGGAACGGGCGCAGCCGGGTGCGCGAGTCCGCGGTGAGCAGTTCCAGCAACAACGGCTGACCCAGCAGGTCGTCCAGCGACAGGTGTGCGTCGACCGACAGCGCGGTCAACTCGAAGCGGAAGCCGTCGTCCAGCGATTCGTGGCCGGCCAGCGTTTCGGCGACCAGGACATCCGGGCCCAGGCCGGTGTGCAGCCGCAGCAGCCGTTCGTGCTGCTTTGGGCCGGAGACCAGGGCGGTGAGTGCGGTGGCGAGTGCGTCCATGGCGATGCTCCTTGCGCGGCCCCGTCCATCCGGCCGGACGGGCAGGCGCCCGTGTCGACGGGCGCCCGGTGTGCCGCCTGTGTGTCCAGGTCAGGCGGTGATCCGCTCCAGCTTCAACGACGGGTTCTCGGTGCAGTGCAGCTGGAAATTGCGGCCTGCCGCGGAGATCGTGATTTCGCGGACGTTGCTGACGATGCGGTTGCTGTTGCCCTGCGCCTGTGCCGCGCCGCGGATGCGCCACGAGAACCGCGACAGCAGCGCCGCGAGGTTCCGCGCGTCGCCGCGTGCTTCGGGTGCGGCCTTGTCGAGCAGCTCGACGACATGCTCGGGCCGGATCCGGTTCCAGCTACAGACGCTCTCGGTGCCGCGGTCTTCACGGCCGAGCGCGAGGCTGTCGCAGTGGCTGATGGTGGTTTCCCTGTCGATTCCGTAAAAATCCATGATGTTTCCTCCTTGGGTGTGGCAAGGCGCCCTCGACTTCAGGCCACCTTGTACTTGAAAGCTCCGTTCTTGCCGGCCGCGACCTTGATCTGTCCGATCTTGCCGCCTTCGGCCATGCTTGCCAAGACGGTTTCGGCAATTTCCGGTAACAGCGTGCCGTTGAGGATGTGATCGACGTTGCGTGCACCCGAGTCCACTTCGGTGCAGCGCGCCAGCACCGCGTCGATCAGGCCCGCGTCCCACTGGAAGGCGGCCTTGTGGTTGGCGGCGACGCGATCGCGGATCCGGCCCAGTTTGAGGGCGATGATCTGCGCCAGCACCTCGTCGCCGATCGGGTAGTACGGCACCACCTTCAGCCGGCCCAGGAACGCCGGCTTGAAATGCTTCATCAGCACCGGGCGCAGCGCTTCGGCCAAGGCGTCGGCCGCGGGAACTTCCTTGGCGGGCTTGTTGAGGCAGGCCTGCATGATCTGCGGCGAGCCGACGTTGCTGGTGAGGATGATGAGGGTGTTGCGGAAGTCGATCTCGCGGCCTTCCGCGTCGTCCATCATGCCCTTGTCGAATACCTGGAAGAACATCTCCAGCACGTCGGGGTGGGCCTTCTCCACCTCGTCCAGCAGCACCACGCTGTACGGATTGCGACGCACCGCCTCGGTCAGCACGCCGCCCTCGCCGTAACCGACGTAGCCGGGCGGCGAGCCCTTCAGGCCGGAGACGCTGTGCGCCTCCTGGTACTCGCTCATGTTGATGGTGATGAGCTTGCGCTCGCCGCCGTAGAGGATGTCGGCCAGCGCCAGCGCGGTCTCGGTCTTGCCGACCCCCGAGGGTCCGACGAACATGAAGACGCCGCGCGGCTTGTTCGGATCTTCCAGCTTGGCGGTCGCGGTGCGCACGCGCTGGGCGATGGCGTCGAGCGCGTGATCCTGGCCGATCACCCGCTCGCGCAGCAGGCCCTGCAGCCCGCGCACCGTGCGAATCTCGTCCTTGACCATGCGCCCGAGCGGGATGCCGGTCCAGGCGGAGACGATTTCGGCGACCACGGTGCCGTCGACCTGCAGCGGCACCATCGGGGTCTCGCCCTGGAGCTCGCGCAGTTCCGCCTGCAGGCGTCGCAGCTCGGCATGCTTCGCGGCGTCTGGGCCACCAACCGCGGCACCGGCGGCCGCGGGAGCGGCAGTGGTCTTGCCGCCTTTGCCTTTCGCGACTTTCGCAGCCTTGGTGGCGTTCGCGCGCTTGCCCGTTCCGCCGCTTTCGGGGGACGGCTGGGATGGTGGGAGCGCACCGGGCGAAGCCGCGGCGGCATCGATCCCCTCGGCTCCGGCCGCCCCCGCACCCGACCCCTCCCCCGCTTCCCCGGTAGAGGGAGTGCGATCGTGACCCTGCTCAAGCTCGGCGCGCAGCGATTGGATCTGCTGCGCGAGTGCGGTTTCGCGCTGCAGCCGCGCCTCGTTGTCGGCCAGCACCTTGCGTGCCTGCGCCTGCTGTTCGCGCAGTTCGCCCAGGCGCTCGTCATGGTGATTCGCACCGCCCGCGGTCTCGCGCCCGAGCGCGGCGAGCTCGGCCTGCAGCCGGTCGAGATGACGACGCGTGTCCTCGATGATCGCAGGCGTCGCGCTCTGCCCGAGCGCCACCTTGGCGCAGGCGGTGTCGAGCACGCCGACCGCCTTGTCCGGCAGTTGGCGGCCGCTGATGTAGCGGTGCGACAGCCGCACCGCTTCGGTGATGGCCTCGTCGAGCACGCGGATGCCGAAGTGCTGTTCCATCAGCGGCACGATGCCGCGCAGCATCGCCGCGGCCAGCGGCTCGGTGGGCTCCTCGACCTTGACCACCTGGAAGCGGCGCGCCAGCGCGGCGTCCTTCTCGAAGTATTTCTTGTACTCGCTCCAGGTGGTGGCGGCGATGGTGCGCAGCTCGCCGCGCGCCAGCGCCGGCTTCAACAGATTGGCGGCGTCGTTCTGCCCGGCCGAACCGCCGGCGCCGATCATGGTGTGCGCCTCATCGATGAACAGGATGATCGGATGCGGGCTCTTCTTGACCTCGTCGATCACGTTCTTCAGGCGGTTCTCGAACTCGCCCTTCACGCTTGCGCCGGCCTGCAGCAGGCCCATGTCGAGCACGTGCAGCTCCACCCCCTGCAGCACCTCGGGCACATCGTGCTCGGCGATGCGCCGCGCCAGGCCCTCGACCACCGCGGTCTTGCCGACGCCGGCCTCGCCGGTGAGGATCGGGTTGTTCTGGCGCCGGCGCATGAGGATGTCGACCAGCTGGCGGATCTCGGCGTCGCGGCCGATCACCGGGTCGATCTGCCCGTCGCGCGCGCGCTGGGTGAGGTTGGTGGTGAACTGGTCGAGGGCCGGCGTTTTCGACAGGCCGCCCTGACCGGGCGCCGCGTCGCCGTCCGCCCCGTCGGCGGACGTCTGCCCATCGGCATCGACGAAGCCCACGCCCTGCCCCGCCTCCTGCGAACCCTCGGTCAGCTTGGCGAAATTGTGCTTCAGCTCGTCGCGCTTGAAACGCACGAACTGCTTGGAGCCGCGATAGGCCAGCTGCGCCAGGTCCGGCTCGGTCAGCAGCGCCAGCAGCAGATGACCGCTGCGGATGCGGGTGGTCCCTGAATCCAGCGAAGCCAGCAGCCAGGCGTGCTCGAACAGTGCCGGCAGGTGCTGCGAGAACACCGGCGTGCGGGTATTGCCGGCCTTGAAGCGGCCGATCTCGTCGGCCAGGTCCTTCTCCAGCGTCTCCAGCGAAATGCCGCTGCGCCGCGCGATCAGCACGAAGTCGCTCTGCGGTTGCTCCAGCAGCGCCAGGAACAGGTGCTCCAGGTCGACCTCGTAGTGTCCGCGCGCCATGCACAGGTTGGCCGCGCGCTCGGCCGCCTGCCGGCAGGTGTCGTCGAGCTTGCTGATCAGGGTCTTGAGATTGATGCTCATGCTTGAACGGATGGCTCCATGCTGGATCGATACATTCCCTTCCCGGCCGACACACCATCACCTGCCGCAACGGTCGGTATGGAGTCCGGCTCCACGCCTGCGTGGCTCGATGCGGGGGCGTTCATTGCAGCGTGTGGATGCCGTAGCCGGCATCGGAACGGGGGATTTCGGAGGGCCGGGTGCAGACGTAGCTGTCCCAACCCAGGCGTGCGCCATGCTCGCCGCCGATGCCGGCACCGCGCACGTCCTCGGCCTTGAGCACCAGCCGCACTTCGTACTCCAGGCACGACCCGGTGAGCAGCGTCAGCCACTTGGCGAGCGCCTTCGCCGCGTCGCCGCCGGGCAGGAACGCATCGAAGCGGTCGCGATCGAGCGGACCGATCATCAGGCGCAGGCGCAGGTCGCGCTGCCAGACGCGATCGCCGGCCAGCGCATTGGCGCCGAGATTGGCGTTGGCCATGCCGAGCCGGGTCGTCTGGTGCCCGGGGACCTGATACCAGGCACCGACGAACTGCTCGACCCGGATGTCGATGCGGAAGTAGTCGGCGAGCATGTGTTGCAGGAACGCCGCCGATACCGGACGCTGGCGCACCCCACCGGCGTAGTAGGCGATCGCCTGGTCGAACACGTCCCCCTGCCCGTCCGCCATGCGGTCGCGCAGGCTCGGCATGCCGACCCCGGACAACGACAGCACCAGCGGCAGGAAGCGCTCGCGCCGGTCCAGCTCGTACTGCATCGCCAGCCGGTATTTTTTCCATGCCGCGTAGTGTTGCGCGAGCGCACGGCTGGTGAAGATGTCGAGGAAGGCTCGCGCCGCGCGATCGCGGTGGTAGACCTCGCGCTCGTGCAGCATCTCGGTGTAATGCAGCGGCAGCGCACCGGCGGTGCCGAGCAGCCCCATGAACGCCGGCGTGATGTGCACCTGGCCGATGCTTTCGGTGGCGATCGCGTGCTCGAGGGCGGCGCTGTGCGCCAGCGCTTCGCCTTCGGTGGACCAGGCACGCACCTCTTCCAGCTCGGCGGCCGGGAACCCGAGCGACAGGGTGTTGCGAAAACGGACCCGCTGCGGGATCACGTCCTCCGCCGTCGCACCCTGGTGGTGGAACAGCTGCTCGATCACCCGCATCGCCTGGAAGTACTCGAAGCGGTGCGGGTGCTCGAACAGCTGCTGTGCTACGCCAGGATCGACTCGCCGCTTCGCGGGTCGCATCGGACCAGTACCTCTTCGTTGTGGCTGGAGATCAGGATGAGCTGGGTGAAGCTGTTGGCATGGACGTACAGGCCGAAGAACCGGTCGAGCACGTGGGCGAAGGCGGCGACGCCGGCGCCGACGAAATTCGCCTCGTCGATGGTCACGCGGATTTCGATGCCGCGGACGACGGACGCGAAATGCTTGCCCGACATCCACGCCGTGGTCGGTCGATGCTCGAGACCGACGATGCCCTCGATCTGGCGGCCGGACACGCTGCTGGCCGAAAGATCGTACAGCCGCAGCATTTCCTTGAGCGCGGGCAGTCCGCTCTGGGTCAGCGACAGATGGTTCAACGCCAGGTGTGAGATCAGCCGCCAGTGCGCACCGCGGCCGCGACGGAACCGCAGCGGCCGGCTGGGCTTGCGCAGCAGGCTGATCGTGCGCGCGGGGCTTCCGCCCTCGATGCTCAGGTCACCGCCGGACACGCCGTAAGCCAGGTGCGTGGGCAGGTCGCGATTGCTGCAGGTCAGCTCGATGCTGACCACGTCGGTCTTCGGCACCGTCGGGTTGAAGTCCAGGTCGACGAACGACAATTCCGTTTCATAGCCGGGGCTGTGCCGGGCGACGGCCTCGTCCCGGCGCGACAGCCAGTAATGCCCGGTCTTGTCCGGATCCTCGCCGTGATGCAAGGAATAGAACGGCCGGAATTCCTGGACCTGCTCGCCCTGTGGAGTCTGGCGGACGCGCTTGACAGAATCGATCGAATGGATTTCGTAGGCGAACGCGCGCCGCGCATCGGCGACCACCGGATAGTGGGTCGTGCGCTGGGTGACGCGAATCGGCTCGCCGTGCTGACCGAACAGGTTGACCACCGGCGTGCAGCCGGAGAGCACATTGTCGCGGCTCAAACCCTCCAGCACCCGGCTCGAGGGCTGGTCTGGCGGCATCGCCCGCAGGATCAGGTGCAGGGTGAAGCCACGGCTCGCCTGCGCGCTCACCGGCTTCAGGTCGAGATCGAAGAAGCCGAACTTCTCCGGGAACGCGAACAGCTCGGTCAGCAGCCGGTAGGCGGGATGGGCGCGCGCAGGGAAATCGATCAGCGCCTCGTCTGCGGTGAACCCGACCGGCCGCAGCGGCACCGCTTCCAGCCGTCGCCAGCGGCCATCACGGTCGGCCTCGACATAGGCATTGGCGACCTGTAGCGACAGCGCGTCGCGCAGCGCCGCGCAAAACGAAGGTTCGCCATCGACGAACAGGCGCAGCGCCTCGCTGCCGAGCTTGGCGAACGACACCTGGTCCGACAACAGCTCGAAGGTCAGCGAGATCTGCGCGCCCGACCCCGGCGGCAGGTTGACCGCCATCGGCGCCTCGGCGACGGCGCGATACTCGGCCGACCGCAGCACGATCGGCGCCAGCTGCACGTCGTAGGCCGTGCGGAAACGGCAGTTGACCCCCCGCACCGGACGCGACTGCAGCTGCGTGCCGCGCGGGATGCGCACCGGTGCGCTCAGCTTCGCCGCCGCGGGCCCCATGTCGAAACGGGCGATCGAGCACGACGGGAACGGCCGCAGGTAGTGCGGATACATCACTTCCAGCAGCGCGTCGGTGAACTCGGGGTAGTCGTCCTCGATCCGCTTCGACACCCGTGCGCTGAGCAGCGCGAACGACTCGATCAGGCGCTCGACATGCGGATCCTGGCTGCCGTCCGCCGACAGCAGCAGACGCCCGGCGATCTTGGGGTAGCGCTCGGCGAACTCGCGCCCATAACGGCGCAGGAAGGCCAGTTCGCGCTCGTAGAACGGCAGCAGGTCCTGCATCTCAGGCCGCCTGGCGCCGCAGACGGCTGACCGAATACTGCAGGGTCGTCGGCTGCAACATGGCATCGAAACTGACCGCCTCGCGCGCCGGCTGCAGGTCCAGCAGTCCGTGAATGGTGAAATGCAACCCGGTCCCCATGTGCGTGTCCGAATCCAGCCGCACCTGCACGTTGTGCAGCCGGCGCTCGTGGCGGGCGATCGCCTGCTCCAGCGAACGGCAGATCGCCGCGCGGTCATAGGCGTTGGCCAGACTCATCGAAGAAAAGTCGCACAGGCCGTACGTCATCAGCGACTGGCGGCAGTTCGGGTACTCGCCCAGGTCATCCTCGGAGAACGCGGATCGGCTGTTGAGCAGCCCCTCCAGGTCGCGGGCAACGGATTCCTTGTACTGCTCCACGGAAATCGACTTGAACACGTTGTCGCCGGGCTTGGCCCGCGGCGTGTCGTCGAGCAGTTTTTCCAGCAGGCTCGGTTCGAATCCCTTCATTGACCGTCATACCTCATAAGCGGCTTGTCCAGCCGCGCGACCTCGATACCGGACCTGCGGCCGTGATCGCGCTTCCTGCGACCCGGCCGCGGCGGCGCATTCCATGCGCTGTGCGCGACGTCCGGGCCAAATGCGGTGGCGCGTGCAGCGCCACCGCAAAGCGTCATCAGGCCGTGTAGTTGGGAACGTTCTTGATGGCACTCCACTGCGCAACGGTCTTGCCGCCGACGCCGCCTTCGGGCTTCTGCTGGTTGTAGGTCCAGCGGATGGCGCCGAAGCTCAGCTGTACGACTTCCTGCGGCATGCCGTCTTCGTCGACGGTGGTCGTGACGCGATGGACCAGTACGTTCAGCAGCTCGACTGCGTAGTAGTTGAGCGCGTTACCGTCCTTGTCGGCACGCATGAATTCCATGCGGGCCTTGGGGAAGGTCGTACCGTTCGCGCACGCCTGGTTCAGGGCGGTGGTGGACAGGTCGATCGACTTGACGATCTCGATTGGCGACAGGTTCACGCGTGCCGCGGACTGGCCACCGGAGGTGGACGCCGTGGCCGAGCGCGGCTGCAGCAGATCCTGCGAGAACGACTTGATCTCGATCCAGTTCGGGTGCTTGTCGTCCCGCGATTCGCCCTTGATGGTATCGATTGAGAGGAATGCATGTTGCATATCTTGGTTTCCTTGTTCCGATCTTCCGTGAGATTGAGGTCGCCGGGCAACGGCCCGACAGTCGGTTACGAACCGCCCCGCGGGGCGGCTGCGTCACTGCAAATGCGGGATCTCCGTCCCTTGACGCTACGAAAAAGCGTTACGACTTCTTGGCACCGGCCGGCAGTTCGGCCACCAGTCGCAACGAAACGGACAGCTCGTCGAGCTGGAAATGCGGCCTGATGAAGGCCACGGCACGGTAGACACCGGGCTTGCCCGGCACTTCCGAAACCTGGATGGAGGCTTCGCGCAGCGGGTACTGCGCCTTGGCCTCCTGCGATGCGTTGTCGTCGAGCAGCACGTACTGGGCGATCCAGCGATTGAGGAAGTCCTCGACGTTGCCCGCCGAAGCGAAGCTGCCGATCTTCTCGCGCATCATCGCCTTCAGGTAGTGGGCGATGCGCGACACCGCGAAGATGTACTGCAGCTGCGCCGACAGGATGGCGTTGGCGTTGGCCGAGTCGGTGTTGTACTTCTTCGGCTTCTGCGCCGACTGCGCGCCGAAGAAGGCGGCGTAGTCGGTGTTCTTGCAGTGCACCAGCGGGATGAAGCCGAGGTCGCTGAGTTCCTTCTCGCGGCGGTCGGTGATCGCGATCTCGGTCGGGCACTTGAGCGCGACCTCGCCGTCGTCGGTACGGAAGGTATGCGTGGGCAGGTCCTCGACCAGACCGCCGCCCTCGACGCCACGGATCGCCGCACACCAGCCGAAGTCCTCGAACGCGTGCGTCAGGCGCGCACCCATCGCATAGGCGGTGTTGCACCACAGGTACTTGCCATGGTGGGTGGCCTCGACCTCCTCGACAAAGTTGAAGCCCTCCACCGTGGTGCCGTCCTTCGGGTTGTACGGCAGGCGGCCGAGGAAGCGCGGCAGGGTCAGGCCGACATAGCGGCTGTCCTCCGACTCGCGGAACGACTTCCACTTGGCGTACTCGACGGTGTCGAAGATCTTCGCCAGGTCGCGCGGCTTGCCCAGGTCGGTGAAGCTCTCCAGGCCGAACATGTCCTCGGAGGCCGCGGTGATGTACGGCGCGTGCGCGGCTGCGGCCACGTGCGACATCTGCTCGATGAAGTACATGTCCTCCGGCTGGCGGCCGATGTGGTAGTCGCCGATCAGGGCGCCGAACGGCGCACCACCGAAGGTGCCGAACTCCTCCTCGTAGACCTTCTTGAACAGCGCGCTCTGGTCGAAGTCGATCGCCGACTTGAAGTCGCGCACCAGGTCCTTCTGCGGCGCGTTCATGACCTTGACCTTCATCATTGGCCCGGTCGACGTCTGCTGGCACAGGTAGTGCAATCCGCGCCAGCTGCTTTCCAGCTTCTGGAACTCCGGCACGTGCATCACTGCGCTCAGCTGCTCGGAAATGATGCGGTCGAGTTCGGCGACGCGCGCATCGAGGGTGAGGTTGAGGTTGTCGGAAACGACGACGGTGCCGTCCAGCACCTCCTTCGCCAGCTCCGAGATGATGTCCTTGGCGCGCTGGTGCTCGGCGCTGGACTTGGCCACCTTGCTCTGCTCGACGATCTGGTCGAGCAGACCGGCCTCGGTGACGGTGGCGGCTTCTTGCGTTGCGGTCGTCGCTTCTGCGGCCATGGTTTACTCCTGGTCCTCGCTGCCGAGTTTCTTCAGCTGCTCGGTATTGGTGAGCACATCGTTCAGCAGGTCCTCGAGCTTCTCGTTACCGGCCAGCTTGTTGCGCAGGTCGGCCAGCTTGGAGCGCGACTCGAGCAGCCGACGCAGTGGTTCGACCTGCTCGACCACGGCCTCGGGCCGGAAGTCGTCGATCGAGTTGAACTTCAGTTCCACCGCGAACTCGCCGCCCTCGTCGCTGATCTTGTTGGGCACGCGATAGACGGCGCGCGGCGCCATGCCCTCCAAGACCTCGTCGAAGTTGTCGAGGTCGACGTTGACGAACTTGCGGTCCTTCAGCTTGGGCAGCGGCTGCTCGGGCTTGCCGCTGAAATCGCCGAGCACGCCAACCACGAACGGCAGCTCCTTCTGCTCGATCGCGTCGCCCTTCTCGACGTCGTAGGTCAGCTGCACGCGCGGCGGGCGCACCTTCTGCAGGCGCTTCTGGACACTATCCTTCTTGGCCATCTCACTCGTCTCCTGACGATGGGTCGGGCGGAACGAACTCTCAGTTGCCGCCGATGTTCTTGAATGGATCCGCGCCGGACTGACCGCCCGACTCGTTCGAAGCGCTGCTGGCGGCGGGACGCGCAGGCGCCTGCGCCGCCGGTGCCGGCGCCCGGCGCACCGGTCTGCGCGCGGCGGTCGCCTTCTGCGGCTCCTCGGGCGCGAGGATGTCGTCGCCCATGGTCGCCTTCAGCGTGCCGGCCAGGGTCTCGGCTTCGCGCCGCGCGGTTTCCGACGCCAATGCGCCGCGCCCCTGCAGGCGCTGCAGCGAGTGGTTGGCGATGCGGAACCCGCTCACGGTGAGAATGCCGTCGGCGACCATGTCATCCGGGTCCCGTTGCAGGACCTCTTCGGCCGCGACGATGGCACGCGCGTAGTTGGACTTGTCGAACTGGAGTTGCGCCGAGCGCACCCACGGTTCCTTTCTGGTGGGATCGGCCTTTGCGGCGTCGGCAAAGGCGACCAGGGCGGCATCGACACGCCCCGTACTCACCGCGGACTCCGCCTGCGACATCAGGCTGCCATAGTCGGAGACACTCCCGCCTCCGGTCGTCGCGCATGCTCCCAGCAACGACAGCAGCACCAACCCCATCAATCCCTGACACGTTCCTTTCCCGCTCCATCTAGTCATCATGACCGTCCCAAATCAATCCTGATTCATTCCATGTGCCCACACGGTCCCCGTGTGACACGACCTGAAATCCGTCCGCAACGCCGCCTCGGGCGATCGGCCGGATTTCAATTCCTGCTTGTTTCTGGAGTGGGTATAGTAGGCTTTCCCTGCTGCGTCAAGATGACATTCCCCGGCAGACGCCCCGGCTCCGGAAGGGTCGCCGCCTGCCCCATGCGCCCCGGCATCGCGCGCCGGGAGCCCATCCATTAAAAACCAGCGAACCAGGCGATTCAAGTATGGACACACATTTCGCAGCCCGCGCCGTGGCCGGAACCTCCCCTTCGCGACTCCGTTTCCGCCTACCCGCACGGCTTGCGCTGGTTGCGCTCCTCGTCGCGCTCGGCGGCTGCGCGAGCGGCGGCGGCGGCATCGGCAAGGCGGTCAACCGCACGCTGGAGAGCGTCGGCCTCAAGGATACCGACACGCAGCAGGAGGAAAAGCGCATCCCGCTGCGGCTGTACGCGGGAGACAACCTCAACGCCGGCAACGACCGGCGGGCGCTGGCGGCGGTAGTGAAGGTCTACCACCTGCGCAGCAACCGGCGCTTCGAACAGGCGCCGTTCGACATGTTCCTGGACGAGGATCGCGAGCGGCGGGCGCTGGGCGACGACCTGATCGCGGTCAACGAGATCGTGCTGATGCCCGGGGCGCGGCACGAGGTCGAGGAGCGGCTCGCGCCCGAAGCCGAGATGCTGGGCGTGGTGGCGCTGTTCCGGGCCCCGGCGAACAGCCGCTGGCGCTTCGCCTTTGACGGTCATCACAAGAAAATCCAGAAGGAAGGCGTGACCGTCGGCCTGCACGCCTGCGCGATGACCACCAGCAGCGAGGCGCTGATCACGCGCATCGCCGGCGACCCGGCGAGCCTGGCGTCCGTACAGTGCATGTCGCCATGACCGGCACGGGGTGACGTCCGCCTGCTAAGATCGGCCGACAGGGGGGAACCCGCGGTGGCATTGCCTGATCCGCGACCGCATGGGTAAGCTCCTTCCCGAAGGATCCGGGTACCGGAACGACGTCCGGCGCCCCGCTCGTGCCGCAGCGATGCGGCATGACGAACGAACAGCCAAAGGATTGCAGCGTGTCGCATGTGAGTCGGATGTCGAAGGTGTTCTGGGGCGAGGGACTGTTCCTGCGGCCGCAGCATTTCCAGCGCCAGGATGCCTACCACGAGGCGCGCCTGCAGGATCTCGCCCGCAGCCTGCACCCCCACGCCTGGGGCGTGCGCAGCCTGCGCTTCGACCCGCAAAGCCTCGCCACCGGCAGCCTGCGCGCGCTCGAACTCTCGGCGATCTTTCCCGACGGCGAGACCTATGACGCCCCTGCGCACGACGAACTGCCCGACGCGCTGTCGCTGGGCGACCTGCCCGAGGGCGTGCAGGCGACGACGGTGCACCTTGCGCTGCCGCTGATCCGTGAGCACGGCGGCAACTGCGGCGACAACGGCGACGGCGCGCAGTCCGCGCGCTTCGTGCAGGACAATCAGCCGACGCCGGACCTCTACACCGATGCCGCCGAGGCGGAGCTGTCGTACCTGCGCAAGGCCGTGCGCCTGCTCACCGACGACAAGCCCCGCGACGCCTACGTGACGGTCGCGGTGGCGCGGGTGCGGCGCACGCCGACCGGCGGCTTCGAGTTCGACGAGGCATTCCAGCCGCCGAGCCTGAGCATCGGCGCCGCCCCGCAACTGCGCATGCAGCTGCGGACGCTGCTGGACTCGCTGCAGGCCAAGGTGGACGCGCTGTACGGGCTGCACCGCCAGCCGTCGCAGCACATCATCGAATTCCGTTCCGGCGACATCGCCTCGTTCTGGCTGCTGCACACCGCGACCTCGGCCTTCGCCACGCTCTCGCACCTGTTCCACAACGCCGGGCTGCATCCCGAGCGCCTGCACCAGGAACTGCTGCGGCTCGCCGGGGGACTGCTCACGTTCTCGAAGGCCTATGGGCTGTCGGACCTGCCGAAGTACGACCACGCCGCCCCCGAGGCCGGTTTCGAGCGCCTGTTCGGCATGATCCGCGAACTGCTCGAGACGGTGATCTCGGCACGCTACTTCCAGATCGCGCTGTCCGAGGTCAAGCCGTCGTTCCACGTCGGCCGCATCGATTCGCAGCGGATCGACGACAACTCCGCGTTCTACCTGGGCGTCGCCGCCGACATGCCGGGACAGGAATTGGTGCAGACGGTGCCGGTGCGGTTCAAGGTCGGCGCCCCGGACGACGTGGAGAAGTGCGTGCTGTCGGCGTTGCCCGGCGTGAAACTGACCCACGCCGCGCAGGTGCCTGCCGCGATCCCGGTACGCCCGGGCAGCTACTACTTCGCGGTCGAGGCACGCGGCCCGCTGTACGAACGGATGCTCAAGGCGCAGTCGCTGATGATCTACGTGCCTTCGGGCCTGCGTGAACTCAAGCTCGAACTGATCGCGGTGGCGCCATGAACTCGAAGCTTCCCCCCGTCCCCGCCCCGATGCCGTCGCTCACGCCGCAGCACGCGGCCGCGCCGGGCGCCGGCGCCGCCACGCCGCGCAGCCTGCTGGACCTGATGTCCGATGGCTTCTACCTGCTGCTGCTGCTCAAGCGCGGCCAGTTGCCGGATAGCGTCGACGGTTTCGTGCAGTCGGTGCAGCGGTTCCTCGACGGCGTCGAACGCGGCGCGATCAAGCTCGGCATCGCGTCCGAGGACGTGTACGCCTCCAAGTACGCCTTCTGCGCCGCCGTGGACGAGGTGATCCTCTCGCAGCCATCGTCGATCCGCGACGCCTGGGAACTGCAGCCGCTGCAGCTGCGCCTGTTCGGTGACCATCTCGCCGGCGAGCACTTCTTCGACCGCCTCGAGGAGCTGCGCGCGCAGGGCGCGCCGCGGCTGCCGTCGCTGGAGGTCTATCACTACTGCCTGCTGCTGGGCTTCGAGGGCAAGTACCGGCTCGAAGGCCCGGAGAAGCTGGGTTACCTGACCGCGCGCCTGGGCGACGAGATCGTCTACCTCAAGGGCAAGCGCACCGGCTTCGCGCCGCACTGGCCGCCGCCGGACAACGTCGCCCACGCCCTGCGCCGCGTGGTGCCGCTGTGGCTGCCCGCCGTGCTGGTGGGCACGTTCGGCCTGCTCGGCTACTTCGGCCTGAGCGCCTGGCTCGGTCACCAGACCGAGCAGCGCATGGCCGCCTACCAACAGGTCGTGCAGATGCCCGAACGCACGGCCCACGTCACCATCACCCTGCCGTGAGAACGATATGGACATGCCTTCTCTGGCCCGCGAAGCGCTCGCCGCGCTCGCGGTACCGTCGCAACATGCGCGCCTGATCCAGCTGGACGCCCCGGTCTCGGGGCTGGTGGTGGAACGATTCGATGGCAATGAAGCCGTCTGCGCGCCGTTCCGGTTCGACATCGACGTCTTCTCCACGTCGGCCTTCCTGTCGCCGGACGACCTGCTCGAGCAGCCGCTCGGCCTGCGCCTGCGCCGGGCCGACGGCGGACAACGCCGCTGGCACGGCCTGTGCACCGAGGTCGCGCCGCTGGGCGCCGACGGCGGCTTGGCGCGCTACCGGCTGACCATGGAACCGTGGACGGCCCTGCTCACCCATCGCCGCAATGCGCTGGTGTTCCAGGACCTGGACGTGCGCGGCGTACTGGAACAGGTGTTCGCCGACTACCCGCAGGCGGCGTTCCGCTTCGACGTGGCCCGCGCCCTGCCGGTACGCGCCATCACCACCCAGTACCGCGAGAGCGACTGGGACTTCGTCACCCGGCTGCTGGCCGAGGCAGGGCTGGCCTGGCGCTACGAGCACGCGCAGAGCGAAGCCGGCGACGATGACGATGCCGTCCGCCACACCCTGGTGATCCAGGACCAGGCGGCCGAAGCGCCCGAGAGCGGGCGCATCCGCTTCCACCGCGTCGACGGCACCGAGACGGCGGACGCGATCAGCGCCTTCAGCGAGCAGCGCCAGCTGGTGCCCAACCGCAGCCAGGTCGCCAGCTGGCAGAGCGAACAGCTGACCAGCGTGGCCGGCCAGAGCGATGCCGAGGCCGGCACCCTGCCTGCGCTGGAGGTCTTCGTGCAGCCGCGCGCCGGGCGCTTCGCCCAGGCCGATCACGCCCAGGCCGAGGCCGGGCACCGGCTCGATGCGCTGCGCCTGCCGCACACCCTGCACTTCGGCGCCGGCAGCGGCCGCACGCTGACAGCGGGCAGCACCTTCACGCTCGAGCAGCATCCCAATCACAGCGGACAGGCCTTCCTGCCGCTGCGCATCGCCCACGTGGCGGTCAACAATCTCGGCAGCGGCATCACCGCCCTGCTCGCCTCCGCCGACCTGGAGCACGGCAGCTATCGCAACCGCTTCGCTGCGGTGCCCGCCGGCACCCCGGTGGCGCCGTTGCCGCGCCCGCGCCCGACCGTGCACGGGCCGCAGACCGCGCGCGTGGTCGGCCTGCCCGAAGCGGCGGTGACGCCGACCCGCGACCATCAGGTGCGGATCCAGTTCGCCTGGCAACGCGGCCCGCAACCGAACCCGGGCGGCCTGACCGACACCGCCAGCCAGCACCCTGGGCATGCTCCCGGGGACGCCACCAGCGGCACCTGGGTGCCGGTGGCCGAATGGCTCGCCGGGCCCAACTGGGGCAGCCATTTCCTGCCGCGGCTGGAAGCCGAGGTGCTGGTCGAGTTCCTGCACGGCGACATCGACCAGCCACGCATCACCGGCCAGCTCTACAACGGCGAAGTCGCCCCGCCGTTCGCCGGCGGCGTCGACGGCGCGTCCAACCACCCCGGCACCCTGAGTGGCCTGCACAGCCAGACGCACGACGGCGCCGGCACCCAGCAATGGGTGCTCGACGACTCTCCCGGCCAGTTGCGCACCCGCCTGCACACCACCCTGGCCGACAGCCGGCTGGAGTTGGGCTACCTGATCGATCACCAGGACGGCAGCCGTGGCGGCCTGCGCGGACAAGGCGTCGAGCTGGCCACCGGCGGCTGGGGCAACGTTCACGCCGGCCAGGGCCTGCTGCTGACCACCACCGCCCGCCCCGACGCCACGTCCACCCAACTCGACCTGACCGAGGCGGTCGCCCAGCTCAAGGGCGCCGAGCGCGCTGCCGAGAGCCTGCACGACACCCTGCTCCAGCAGCAGGTGCCGGGCTTCGACGCCAATGATCGCCTCATCGCATTGCGCGAGGCGATCGATCCGCAGGTCGACGGCAAGTACGCCGGCAGCGTCGCCGGCCAGAGCGCGATGAAGCCGGCGCCCGGCAGCCGCGACCCCGGCGAAACTCCGGTGGAACGCTTCGCCGATCCCAAGCTGATCGCCGAATCGCCGGAATCGATCGCCTTCGCCACGCAGAAGAGCGCCGTCGCCTATGCCGGCGGCGCCCTGCACCTGACCGTGCAGGACGACGCCCAACTCAGCGCCGGGCAGACCTTCTCGTCCGTCTCCGGCCAGCACGCCGCCCTCTACGCCCACGCCGGCCCGATCCGCGCCATCGCTGCCAACGGCCCGGTCACCCTGCAGGCGCATACCGGCCCGCTGGAACTGCTGGCCGACCAGTCGGTCACCTTCACCGCCACCGACGATCGCATCGACGTGCTCGCGCAGCAGAAGATCGTGCTGCAGGCGGGGCAGACGCAGGTGACGCTGGAGGGTGGCGACATCACGTTTGCCTGTCCGGGGAATTTCACGGTCAAGGCGAGTCAGCATCCGTTCTTGGGTGGGGCTTTCGGATCAGCAGAACTTGGAGCGCTTCCCGACTCCTCCGTCAAACTCGACAACTGGATCGAGATCGATCATCGCGACGCGGACGATGCCCCATTCGCACAGCAGGGCTACAAAATCTTCTTCGCGAATGGGCAGATCGTCTCCGGAAAACTTGACGCGAATGGTCATGCACGACACGAGAACGTGCCCGAACGAGCGGAGCGCGTGGAGTACGAATACCCGGAACCCTTGAAGGACCAGCCTTGGGATCCCCTCGAGAAGCTGATCTCTGCGGCCGGCACAAAACTTGGATGAATGATTGACCATGGAATGGGATGATCTCGAAAACGCGCTTGCCTGGTTCAAGTCGGCGCCCGGGGAGTGGATCGACAGCGGCCGTCAGAATCTCGAGGCCGCCGCACAGTGGATATGGGAAGTCATCCAAGGCGACTTCAACGACGAGCAGACGACTGCTCAGGTCGTCACCGGCACAGTCGTCTCCATGATTCCATTCGTGGACCAAGTCTGTGATGTCCGGGACGTCGTGGCGAACTGCCGCAAGATCAACGAAGACACCAGCAACTCGTGGGCCTGGGTCGCGCTCGTGCTGACGCTGATCGGCCTCTTTCCGACATTCGGCTCGTTGGCCAAGGGCTGTCTGAAGATCCTGTTCGCCTATGGCCGTAAAACGGTTTTTCGAACCGCGAAAGCGACCATGGACAGCGGCTTCTGGAACGCGAGCCGCCCTTTCGTGGAAGCCGGAATCGGAAAGCTCAACGAGTTCCTGCAGCGCCCTGCGGTACGGCGCGCACTTCGGCGCTTGAGATGGCATAACCCGTACCGGGAACTCGCCACTCTAGTTCGCGAGACGGCTGGCTCGCTCAATATCGGCAAGGTGCTCACCGAGTTCGACAAGGTCATTCGTGCATTCCGCAGCCTTGTCGACAAGGTCAAACGTTGGGGGCCGGACTCGCTGGGCCGTCAGGCAGACGAACTGACTCGGATGGTGGCGCGCATCCGCGGGATGGCGGACGCTCCCCTGCGCAGAGTGCTCGGCCCCGTGTCGGATTGGTTGAATAGGCTCGCACGCCGCCTCGAAATAGAGTCGGACATGGCGTATCGCGCCAGCACCAATTCGGTGAACCCACATCACTACCGCCGTGTATCGAATGATGCGGAGGAGATGCAGTCGATGGGCTCCCGTACGCCGGCTTGGGCAGATGCGAGCTCGCAGCTTCGCTATCGGCCGCTCAGGGCTGCACCATCGCAGGCAGGTTGGCCGGACATCAGCGGTCATGCACGGCGTCCCATGAGCGATGCATACAAAACGTTCCACAGCGCCCGCGCAGCCACGATACCCGAGGGCGAAGTCCTCTATCGCGTGGTGGACCCGGCCAGTGGCGACAACAGCATCTGCTGGATGCGCAAGGCTGAATTCGACAAGCTTAAGAGCAAAGACGGCTGGCGACGCCATTTCGCAGTGAAAGCCAACTGGAATGCGAACGGCGAGTACGTCACCTACACTGTTCCGCGTGGTGGCCTCCGGGTCTGGGAAGGTCCTGCTGCATCCCAGGCCTACAAGGACGCGAGCGGCGCAACCCGGTATACCCTCGAGGGCGGCTACTCCCAGATCGTCCTCGACCCTGCGCATCTGGACCGGACCCAGCTGGGACGGCGCCGGCCAACCGGCTGGGGCTACACCAGCTTCGGTGGTTCCGTCAGCATGGTGGGTGTGCCAACGTTGAAGAACAACTGGTACGGGAACTAAGCATGCCGACCCCTCTCCTCCCCCAGGAAATCCATCTGCTGGAGCGATACAGCTCGAAGGCGTACTTCGGCGCGATGCGAGATGCATGGGAACAGATGCTGCGGCACGCGGAGCAATGTCTCGAGGCGTTCGTCGGCAAGCTCCCGCCCGACTACCGCGGCAGGCCGCTTCCCGAGCAGCCGGACATCGTCTGGGGAGAAAGGATCCTGCCCAATTTCCGGAACACGGCGGACAACCTCAACAACGCCTATATCCAGCTAACGCATGGCGAGATGCAGGCTCTCGGTGTCGCCGGCATGGTGCAAAGCGATTTTTCAGGCTTTTCCCGTGACTACAGCTCGGACTGGATGGACGAGCCGCAGGTTCTGGCCAGGGTCGACGGAGGAAGCGCCGTGTTCTGGCAATGGCTCACAACCGCCGTGGAACACGCCGCGAACATCGAATTTACCGTGGGTGCGTACTGGACACAGGGAGACCTGGGCAGCCGGTACGACCCGGTCGCGCGGGGCACCCTGGATCCTCCGCCACTGTGGCACGCGTACGTTCTCTCTGCGACGCAGACGGCCCGGACCGGCGAACCCGTAATCAAGACAGGCATCTATCTTCCGCGGGTCGACGACAGTTGCGCGGCTTTCATGATCGAAGGCCTGCCCGCCCCCCCTGCGAGCATAGGCTACGACCCCGAGACAATGCAGAACACGTCCGAAGCGGAGTGCAGCTGGAGGCTGGTCGAACGGGCCGCGGAGGGCTCGATCGAAGACGGACTGTGCGACCTCCTGTCCTCGGCGGACGCGACAGGCCCGGGGCGGGTGCAGGCCGGCGAGACCTGCCCCAGATCCGGTTGGTGGTACACGCCCGCACAATCAGGATCACGCCGCTACTTCAGCCGTGGCAACACATTTCCGTCTATCGACAGCGACTACGGCGGCACGTTCTGGCTGTGGGCACAAAACCAGTCCCCGCCTGCGCTCTAGTCCATGAGCACGTCCATCGCGATCTGAATCTGGTGCCGACGACGATTGCGGTAACGTGACCGGCTGGCTCGTGAACGGCGGCGACAACGGCCTGGCAGAGCGACGAATCTATGTCACATGGGGTCAAGAGCATGAATTATGAGTCAAATTATATTAGCAAGCCTTGATGGGGTGCCATGATTCTCGTTGTCACGGTATCGCTTCTGGTGATCTCATGCAGTGCGGAGATCTTTGGCAACACGGGTGGAGGCACCCTTTCGGTCGAGACCGATCCTGCCGTGCAGACGCTCGATCGCGTTCCCTGCAACCAGGATGAGGGGCTTGATGCGTATATAGACAACGGCCTGTACACCACCTTTGATTTGGATATCGATATGGACGGGGTGCAGGACAAGGTCGTTAGCAGCGCACAGAATGCAGGTAACGAACTAATTTTCTTTAGGAACACAGAGAAGGGTTGCCGCAAGGCGCTTGTGAGCACGAACCTTACCGAAGATGGCGGCAGAACCCTCGGGAAGATCAAGCAAGAATCTACAAATGGCGGAAGAGACGAGGTTCTCTCCATGGAAACCTACTTCCCCCGGGGAATGGACGTCGCAACGCACTATGTGTCCTATTCTGGCAACGAGTGGGGGCTTTCAAGAACGGTTTATGAAATCTCCGATTGGAGAGATCGGCGGAATGTGGTGTATCGCTGCGAGGTAGAGCAGAGCATTTCGATGCACGAACTCGTTTCGGAAGAAGCTGTATCAAGGGTTCGCCAAATCCCAGACCAGTCCGATCGAGATCACATGTGCACGCTGCAGAGTCCTTCCGGGACATGAGCCGTCGCCAGGGTGCGGGCACCATCCACCAAGAAGGAATTACCAGCGCCTATGCCTATAAGGCGGAGATTTTTGATCCGAGCCGGACATTGAGATGCACTTGATCAGCTAGGCAGACGAGCCTCCGATGAATATTCTGCCAAGCCAGAAAAAAACTAGTGCGCGATATGAGCACATAGCATAAAATAGCGAATTATTGACGGCTGATGCTGAGAATGTCCTCGAATTTCTCGCTGTTGTTCCCGTCCGCTCTCTTCATCCTCTTGCCGAGTCAGGACGTCGCGACTTGCGGCAATACGAGCTTGCTACCCCCTCCTTCACAGATCGCGTCTGCAATCGAAGACGAAGAAACCCGCGTCGCGCAGTATCTGGACAGGATCAAGGAAATCGCCATTACGAAGGACATCGTCGCAAATCATGGCTCGAACTTTATCTACTTCGATGGACCTTCAGAAGGCAGATACATAATTGTCCACGAGACATTTTCGTCCCGCTCGAAATACAAGACGATTACGCCGATCGTCGGCGTCGAGCAGGACGACCTCCTCATCGATTGCAGCTATGTGAGATCCATGGCGGACATGACCACGGTATGGGTAGGAACCTACTGCAGGGGCCGATCCGAAGCATCTCTGGACTCTATAGAGGATGCTATTGACGACGAGTACTTGCTCACGTACTCCTCATCCCTGCCGTGGCTCGGCGAAGCAGGCAGCTCTGCCGACTGCGAGCATCCATCAGGCCTGGCTTACGCAGGGTATTACATTGTCAGGTGCCAGGCGGGAGAAGACGATGAAACGACGGGGAACCTGTCCATCAGAGTTCTTTCGCCAGACTACCGTCTGATCTTTTCAATTGCCGGATTCGAATTCGCGCCCACAACGGCGGGGACCGACCAGAAAACACTGAATTTCTGGGGGCTTAACAAGAGCGCGCATCACGAGATCGTCCAGAAGACGCTCCCTTGAGCACCTCGTCGCGCTATTGCTCTGCTGAACGAAGCATCTTGCCTTCGTTCCATCGCATGCATGTAGATGCATGGTCATGAAATTTCCTGTAGGCGCGCTGGCTGTGCTCGTGTTGGTCGCATGCACACCGGCTGCGCGATTAGATGGTCACGCAACTGGGAAGGATGTTACTCGACGTGTGGATCCGTGCCCGACGGCTGACCATGAAAGCCGGATGGCAATTGAAGTCGGCGATGATCGACACGTCAGCATCTGCCGCGCGGATGGCTTAGGGGACTGTCTCTACAGCTTCGAGCTCGGGAAGACATTCATACACGCCAGTCCGGACCTGAACTCGGATGGCCGGAAAGACTATCTGATTAAGGATTTTTCCGGCATCTACGGCATGCACGATGTCGTGCACTTCATGGGATTCGTGAACTGTCCGGGAGGATTTAGCGTCAAGGTACTCGACGATTTCTTCACTGATGTCCGGCCGACAGAGGCCAGGGAAACCTGGGTCGATCTGCAGGTCAGCCGGGCATGCTTTGATGAAGGCAAAGGCGAAACCGGGACGCGAAAGTACACCGTTGCGTTCGATTCGGCGCGCTCGGCGTATGGCTCTCCGGATGGAAATCCGGCGCTTACGGAATACTGCGGCCCTGAGGAGCTTGCTCTGCCGCTGACGCCGGCCCATGAATGAACATACCGAGAAGGTCGCCTCGCTTCCTCGGCGACCGGGCTAGGATGTACTCCATGTGCCTGATCGCCATCGCCTGGAACATCCATCCCCGCTTTCCGCTGGCCTTGATCGCCAATCGCGACGAGTCGCACGCACGACCGGCTGCGGCAGCCGGAATCGATCCGGAGGCGCCGGATGTCTACGGTGGCCGGGATCTGGTGGGAGGCGGGAGCTGGCTGCAGGTGTCGACGCGGGGGCGGCTGGCGGCGGTGACGAACGTCAGGGACGGCCTTGCGCCGGAGGCGGCGCCGCGGTCGCGTGGATGGCTGGTGCGGGATTTCGTACGTGGTGACACACCGGCCGGTCAGTACGTCGAGGCGTTGCAGCCTCTCGCGCACGATTACGGGCGCTTCAACCTGCTGGTGTGGGATGGCGATGCCCTCGCCTTCGCCAGCAACCATCCGGCTATGCACGCGCCGGTGGCGCCGGGCGTCCACGCCGTGTCGAACGGCGCTTTCGACGCGGCCTGGCCCAAGAGCGGGCACGCGACCCGGGCGTTGACGGCCTGGCTGGAGTCGCTGGCGGATCGCGCCGATCCCACAAACGGTCCCGATCTGATCGAACCGCTTTTCGCGGCCCTCGCCGACACGGCCACGGCGCCGGATGCATCGCTGCCGGACACCGGTATCGGGCTGGAACTGGAGCGGGCGTTGTCGCCGCCCTTCGTCCTTGGGGAAACCTACGGCACGCGCTCGAGCAGTGTGGTGCTGGTGGAACGCGAGCGAATCGTGTTCGCGGAACGGCGTTTTGGATCGAATGCTCAACCGTTGGGCGGGTCGGTGGAGGAACTGGCCCGCACCGTGGCGTGACAAGCGCTCATACGTGCCCACTGAATAGAGCAATAGAGATCAGAAGCGCCCTCATCCGCCCCCCGATTAAAGCATTCGGGGGGGCAGGCTCTCCGGGCACCTTCTCCCGCAAGCGGGAGAAGGGATCCGCCAACACTTGCGCCAAAACCGCTCTAGCCAAAGATCTCTCTCACGAATCCTGTTTCCCGAAATCGGCAACATTTCGAATCCGTGCAGGGCGCGCGCAGATGCGAGCAGACGACTTGCCCGGATGTACGGCCTGGCCAGGCAGCACCAGCCGCGTCAGGGCGAGGTTGCGGTACAGCGGATCGGCGCGTCGTTCTCGAGGCTCTGCTCCCAACCGTTGCCGCTTCGATAGGCCACCGTGCCATTGATGCAGGTGGCGTTGTCGCCGTCGCGGCGGGCGCTGAGCGGCCCCGGCAGTTCCTGAAGCGCACTGGACGCCGGCACCTGGGCGGAATCCGCTTCAGCTTCACCCGGGCCGACACCGGCCGCGGCCTCCGGTGGCTGCGTGGCGTTGACTGGCTCGGCTCGCGGGCTGCTCGCGGCGTCCTGGTCGGCAGCGTCGAGGTCCGGGCCCGGCAATGCCTCGCCATTTGCGGCAATGGGCGAATCATCCGACTCTGCCGCATCGCGTGGCGTGGTCTCGGCAATCGGTGCGTCGTGCCCGGCGAACACCGTCACCACCGCATAGCGGATCGCGTCGGCGGCAAGCACGCCGACGATGACGGCCAGCGCGATCGGGACGAAGAAGGACCAGGGCGGAGTGTCGTCGCGGAACCCGCTCATGATGCTGCCCTCTCCGGAGGAAGATCGAGCCTAACGCATCCAGTGACTTTCGGCACCCGAAAACCCTCTCTTTCGGCACAGGATCGGCACCCTGCGGAACGTTAGTCTGGTGTCCTCGCCCGCTCGCATTCATGCCCATGCTGACCCGACTGCCCGCCTCCGCCCTGATCCCCATCGTCGCGATTGCGGCGGCCCTGCTGCTGGGCGGCTGTGCCGATCGCGACGCCACCACGCCCCTGCCCGAGACCATCGCCTGTCAAACCGGCGCCTGGCGCATGGAAAGCGGCGAAATCCTGTCGCTGTCACCGGTCGATGGCGGATTGCGCTATCGCCTGCTCGACGGACGCAGCGGCCGCTTCGAAACGGCCGGGGACGACACGCAACTGTCCGCGCCCGAGGGCTGGCGCGAGCAAGGCGCTATGGTGGCGACGGTGGCGTTCGAGCCTTGCGACGCCGGCCGCATGCGGTTCCGCATCGATGGCGGACCATCGGGCAAGGCGGAGAAGATCGCGCTGCTGATGCAGGACACGCGCTTTCGCAGCGACGACCTGACGCTGCGCGGGCGCCTGGTGTTGCCGGCGGACAGCGACGCGCCGGTCCCGCTGGCGGTACTTGCGCACGGTTCGGAGCGCTATTCCGCGGTCGACATCTATCCGCTGCAATACCTGCTCCCGGCGCAGGGCGTGGCCGTGTTCGTCTACGACAAGCGCGGCACCGGCGGTTCCGAGGGCGAATACACGCAGGATTTCCACGTGCTTGCCGATGATGCCGTCGCGGCGCTGGACGAGGCGCGGCGGCTGGCGCCGGACGCCTTCTCCCGCACCGGCTATGTGGGTGGAAGCCAGGGCGGCTGGATCGCCCCGCTGGCGGCATCGCGTTCCCGCGTGGATTACGCCGTAGCGATGTTCGGCCTGGCGGAGGGCGCGCTCGCCGAGGATCGCGAGCAGGTCATGAACGACCTGCGCGCCGCCGGCCACGGCGAGGACGTGTTGGCGAAAGCGCGCGAGGTCACCGATGCGACGGCCCTGCTGATGGCTTCGGGCTTCACCCGCGGCTTCGACGAACTCGACGCCGTGCGCCGCGCCTACGGCGACGAGGCGTGGTTCGGCGATATCCGCGGCGAGTTCACCGGCAGGATCCTGGAGTTCCCGGGCTGGCTGCCGCAGTGGGTCTCGCGACGGATCGCAATGCACTACGACGTCGGCACCAGCTGGGATTACGAGCCGCTACCGGTGCTGGCCGAATTGGATGCGCCGCAGCTGTGGATCATCGCGGCCGAAGACCGTGAAGCGCCGAATGCCGAGACGCTGCGCCGCCTGCGAGCGCTGCAGGCGCAGGAACGGCCGATCGACCTGGCGATATTTCCGGAGACGGATCACGGCATCTACGAATTCACCGAGAAGGACGGCGAGCGGACCCTGCTGCGGCATCCGGAAGGCTATCTGCGCCTGCTGGCGGACTGGATCGCGGAACCTGTGCTGCGGGGCCGCTATGGAACGGCGAAACTCGAGCCGGCGCCGGCCGCCGGGCACGCGGACGCGCTTCCGCAATAGGGCGAGTATGGGGCCCTATGAGCAGGGGAGTTGCGCGCCTCCGTCGTGCCGGAGGTTGCACGCCCACAAAGCAGAAGGCCCAGTCTTTCGGGTTTGACCCCGATCGGCTGAGCCTTCCTTGTCGAAGCGATTGCGTCCGGCTTGCGCCTTTCGCTTTTTCTTCGACGCGTGCAGGTTACCGCGATGCCCGTTAGCCGGGCGTAAAACAGGGCGACCGTTCGTCGGCGACTCCATCGGTCGCCCTCACCACGGCCACCAGCCCCGGCCCGTCTGCGCGTAGCGGTCGGCGGCGCGCTCGAAGCGGTTGCGCACGCTGATGCCGCCGCAGGCCAGGTACAGCGGCAGGAACAGCGGGCCGAGCGCCATGTACTGGTAGACGTGCGCGCGTTCGTGGTCGCCGATGCGGACCGGCGGCTCCTTACAGTGACCGGCGCGGTGCGCATAGGTCAGGCACGGTGCGTCGAGGGTCTCGCCGGTGTGCAGGATCGTGTTGCCCAGTGTCATCGCCCCGCCCGGCCCCCAGGGCCAGCGGTGGAACACGAGCGCCACCGTTTGGGGGTCGAAATGGACGCGGGCGCCGAACGGCAGGCCGGCGCTTCCGGCGATCAGGCCGAGGCCGGTGTTGGGCCACGTCCACAGCATGCCGAGGACGCGCAGCAGCAGCGACGCGAACCGGCCCATGCGCGCCGTGGCGCTCAGTCGCCTTCCGGCATCACCAGCCACAGCACCAGGTAGACGAGGATGCCCGGGAACGCTGCGGACAGGATCGACACCACCACGAACAGCACCCGCAGCAAGGTCGAGCTCCAGCCGAAGCGCCGGGCGATTCCGCCCAGCACGCCGGCGAGGACGCGGTCGTTGATCGAACGGGAGAGGGTGGCAGGCTGGCTCATGGGATCGCTCGTGGGCGGACTGCGTTGCCGACGAGTCTAGCGCGAAGCCGACGGAGCGCGCGTGGAAGCCTGGGTGCGCCCGGGCCGCCGGCAGCATTCAGGGCGCGCGCGCCGCGAGCCAGTCGTGGATCGCCGTCGGCACTTCCTTCTGCGCGCGGCCGGAGACGTAGATGCCGATGTGGCCGCCGCGGAACGACAGCTCCGAATAGTCCTGGCTGCCGACCAGTCCCTGCAGCGGCCGCGAGGCCGACGGCGGGACCAGGTGATCCTGCTCGGCGAAGATGTTGAGCACCGGCATCTCGACCATGCCCAGATGCACTTCATTCTCGCCGATGACGATGCCGCCCTCGACGAAACCGTTGCCCTGGTAGAACTGCTTGATGAACTGGCGGAACGCCTCGCCCGCCTGGTCGGGTGAATCGAAGATCCACTTCTCCATGCGCAGGAAATCCTCGATCGCCTTGCGGTCGTCGAGGATGTCGACCAGACCGATGTACTTCTGCACGAACAGGCGCCACGGCTTCAGCGTCAGGTAGCACAGGTTCATCAGGTCCGCCGGCACGTTGCCGAGCGTGTCGACGAACAGGTCGACATCGATGTCGCGGGTCCAGTTGGACAGCATGTTGTCGTCGGTGTGGAAGTCCACCGGCGTGACCATGGTGATGAGGTTGCGCACCTTGTCCGGGTGCAGCGCCGCATAGCACAGCGAGAACGTACCGCCCTGGCAGATGCCGAGCAGGTTGACCGCATCGATGTCGAACGTCGCGCGCAGGTGATCGACCGCGCCGCCGAGAAAGCGCTCGATATAGTCCTCGAGGGTGAGGAACCGGTCCGACCGGTCCGGATAGCCCCAGTCGATGATGTAGACGTCCTCGCCCCGCGCCAGCAGCCCCTTGACCAGCGAGCGGTCGGCCTGCAGGTCGACCATGTATGGTCGGTTGACCAGGGCATAGGCGATCAGCAAGGGCACCTGCGCGGTCGGCGTGCCCTCGCCGCGGAAGCGGTACAGCACCACCTTGCCGTCGCGCCAGACTTCCTCGCGTTCGGTGGCGCCGTAGTCGACGTCGTCGACCTCGCGCAGGGTCTGCAGGCCGGCGGCGAGCTTCTGCTGCATTCGCAGGGCCTCGTCGGCCATGGCCTTGGCACTGATGTCGAGCGGGCCGTGCATGTCAGCGCTTGCTCCTGCTGGTCTTCTTCACTGCACCGGGCGCGGAAGAAGCCTTGCCGGCGGCGACGGAAGCCGAGCGTTTGGCGCGACCGGCGGCGCGCTTGGCTGGACTGCTCGCGTTGCTTCGCGGCGGACGCTTCGATGCCCGTGGTTCGGTTCCGGCGGTTCGCGACGGCGCTTTCCTGGCCGCGGCCGGCTTGTTCGCCGTCGCCTTCGCATTGCGCTTCACCTCCGCGGGCTGGCCGCTGCGGGCGGCGGACTTTCGCGGCTTGCCTGTCTTGGCCGTCTTTGCCGGTTTGCGCGCCGGCGCGGCTTCCGGCGATGCGCTCGAGGACGAAACCACCGCATCACGCAATCGCCGCACCTGCCGTTCCAGTTCCACGATCTTGCGGTGCGCGCCGTCGAGTTCGCTGCGCGTCGGCATGTCGAACTGCCTGCACAGCTGCTCGACCTCGCGCTGCACCGCGCCGCGCACGCGCATCTGCGCGTTCACCAGGTGCCCGTACGCCTCGCGGAATTCCGGCGACAGCGCAACCTCCGCATAGGCCTCCTCGGCCGCGTCCACCCACAGGTCGAACAGCGCGCGCGGCGATTCGATCTGCAGCCCCGGCTGCTCGCGTTCGGCGAGCCGGTGCTCGAGGATCTTGTAGGCCTGCTGCGAAGCCTTCAGCATCAGCGCGTTGTAGGCCTCGGTCCGCTGCTGCAGTTCCACCTGCGCCTGCGCCAGCCGCTGCCAGCGTTCCTGGTGCTCGCGGGCGAAACCGAACGTCGGCAGCTCGAGCAGATCGCTGCCCTGCGCGCGCCAGGCCTTCAGCAACGGCGCCGCCTGTTCCATCCAGTGCTCGAAGTCGTGCAGCCCGGGCCCGCGCATGCTCCGGAACATCTCCGGGAACGGATTGACACCGGCAGCGCCGAGCGCGCGCTTCCAGGCATCGACCACGTCCGCGGCGTTGCCGTCACGCCCGGCGAACTGCGCCGCAACCTGCTGCATCTGCGCATACCACTGCCGCGCCTGGGCATCGAAGCGGCCGACGACGTCGTCGGCCGCACCGGGCTGTCCCTGTCCCTGCGCCATGCGTGTCCACCGACCGATCGCGTCCTGCAGCGCCTGCGCGCCTTGCGCACCGGCACCGGGCGAAGCGCCGCGCAAGGCGTCGCCCCAGGCGTTCCAGTATTGCCGCGCCAGGCTTTCGAAATCGGCAGCCGCCGCGCCGCCTGGTGGTTCGCTGTTCGCCATGCCGCCCTCCGAAACTGTTCCCGGATGATAGCAATCAGGCGCGTCGTCGCCGTGACACGGCCGTCATGGCTTGGGGATGCGCACCGTCTTGCTGATCATCAGGGTGCCGGACAGGGCATAGACCAGCACCAGCGGGTGCAGTTGCCACGGCCCGATCTGCCATACGCCCAGCCACAGCTGCTCACCGATGCGGCCGGACCAGGCCAGCACCGCCAGCAGGATCACGATCGCCAGGCTGGTCGGGATCGGCGTGCCCTCGAAATACTTCACCTTGCCCGCGTCGCCGGCGAGTTGCTCGGCAGTGACGTTGTAGCGCGCCAGCCGGCTGACGCCGCAGCCGACGAAGTAGCTCAGCACCACCCAGTCCCAGCCGCCCTGCAGCCCGCAGGCATAGCCGAGCGCGGCCGGTGCCACGCCGAAGGAGATCACGTCCGCCAGAGAATCCAGTTCACGCCCCAGGGTGGAGGCGACTTTGCGCCAGCGGGCGATGCGCCCGTCCAGTGCGTCGAACACGAACGCCAGCGGGATCAGCGCCATGCCGATCGTCAGGTCGCGAACCACCCCGTCCTGCAGGAAGCGCATCGCCGCGAACACCGCGCCGGTGCCGCAGAACGCATTGCCGAGGGTGAACCAGTCGGCGAGCCGGAATTCGCGCAACATCGAGAAGTGGCGGGGAGCCGGCATGGGCGTGATCCGTGAGGTGTCGCCGACAGACTGCCAAAAGCGGCAGGCGGCCGCCAGCGATAATGCCCTATCACCCCACATAGGGTGGGCCTTGGCCCACCACAAGGATGGCGCAGCTGCTATGGCCCCCGGCAGAGCCGGGGTCTGCTTCGAGGCATCAGGGGATCGCCAGCGCCTCCGAGGTCAGGGCCCCACTGGCGCCGCGCGGCCTGCCCTCGATGACGGCATCGGCCGGCAGCACACCCTCGCCATCGAGGTGCGCCGCCACCCGGTCGAGCGCCGCGTACACGTACGGCAGCAGCGGCACGTAGCGCACGCCGTAGTCCGGCAACCCGAGGAACGCGTCGAAATGCTGCGCGTTCCGCACCTGCCAGAAGCGGACGTCGCGACCGGCGGACTGCGCCGCGGCCGCATAAGGCGCGCTGGTGAAGGCGAGCGGGATCAGGCCATCGTCGCGGCCGTGCACCACCAGCACCGGCAGCCCCGCGCGCGGCAGGCCGGCGCGTACAGCGGCGACGCCCTCGCGGACACGGTCGGCGTCGGCGCCCTTGCCGTCCCAGAGCGCGCGCAGGCACTGCAGCCCCGGCAAGGTCGAATCGGGCGGCGCCATTTGCAAATCGATGATCCCGACGCCCGCGCCCGGCGGGATGCCGCTGGCATCGCTCCACCAGGCGCCGCGCTCGGCCGCGGTGGCGGCGCGAGGCGTGAAATCGGCGTTCTGCGCGGAGAACCCGAAACCGCAGAGATGCTCGCCGACACGATAGCGGCCGTAGGCCGAGGCGTAGGTCACCGCCACCGCGCGCCACAGGTCGAACTCCACCGAAAGCGTTCCGGCGCGGATCGCCGCCTCGCTCCAGCCGCCGTCGCGCAGCCGCTGCCAGGCCGAACGCGCCTGCGCGGCGGTGTCATCGCCGTCGATCAGACCGGCTTGCTTCAGGGCGGCGCAGCGCGGCGCACGCTGTGGCTGGTGCACGGCCGTGAACGGCGACTGCGGCAGATCGTCCAGGTGCGCCAGCGCGCACGGCATCAGCAGCGCGGCCTCGGTGGTGTAGTCGTACAGGGCGCGAGCGCCGTCGCCGCCGGACAGCACGCTCGGCGCGCCGGCGACCACGGCATCGAGCCAGTCGCCGTCCAGTTCCGCCGCGCGCAGGACCGCGCCGCCGCCGTTGGAGATACCGACCGCGATGATGCGGGTGTTGTCGAAGGTGAACGGCGCCGCCTGCGGCAGCGCCTCGTCGAGCGTGCGCAGGGCGAACTCCGCCGCCTGGCGCACATGGCGGCCCCAGTCGGCCTCGGGATTGTCCCGCGAATGCGCGTGCTTGAAGGCGATGCCGGATACCGACGCCGGTGCATCCGGCGCGAATGCCGCTGCCTGTTCGCGTGGAACGACGGCACCGCTCGCGTCGTTGCCGAGCCCGGCGTCGAGGTCGAAGTAATCGCTGCCCGCACCCTTGTCGGTGTACGCCACCGCGCAACCCTTCGGCAGTCCCCAGGCGCCCGCGACAGCGATCGCGCCGTAGATGCCGCGCGAACCGGAGGAGGCGCTCACCAGCACGCAGCGGCGTCCGGCATCGAAATCGTCCGGCAGCTGCAGCAGCACGCGGTGCGGATGGCGCGCGCCGGGCAGCATGGCCAGGGCGTGGAACTCGCGACCGGGGACGGCCGCGACGCTGCCGTAGATTTCGCCGTAGCCGCCGCCCGGCACCAGATCGGCGATGCCGCGCCAGTTGCTCCAGATCGCACGGCGGCGCCGTTCGACCGCGGTCGGCCGCTCCGGATCGGCAAATGCCGGTGCCGCCATCGCGCGCAGGCCGTCGAGCCCGAGCCCGGCGCTGAGCAGGTCGTCGCCGTCGCGGTGGGTGCTGGCGTGCCGGTCGGTGAACATGGCGGGTTCCGATGATGCGCGTTGCTGGCCGGTGGCGCAGGCGGCCAGCAGCACGGAGGCGGCAGCCAGGAGGATGGTATTTGCGGGATTTCGGCTCATGCCGCCGACCTTAGCAGCGGCGGCCGGCACCGACATCGTACTTTGGTACACCGCGCACTCCCGTAGGAGCGCCCCATGGGCGCGATGCCGCGGGTATCTGTCTGCAGGCGCTTCGCCCTGGAGCGTGATCGGCAAAGGCGCTCGGGGCGCGATTTTCGTCCCGCAATCCGACACCCGCGGCATCGCGCCCATGGGGCGCTCCTACGTGCGTGCTCCCGCTTGCGGGGCGGGCTCTTCTACAATCGTCCGATGCCCGTCCTGCTGATCGCCGACGACCACCCGCTGTTCCGTGCCGCATTGCGTGGCGCGGCGGCGGACGCCGTGGCCGACATGCAGGTGGAGGAAGCCGACACCTTCGACGGCGTCATCGCCGCGCTCGATGCACGCAGCGACATCGACCTGGTGCTGCTCGATCTGCACATGCCCGGCAACCACGGCCTGGCCGGGCTGGCCGCGATCCGCGCGCAGTTCCCGGCGGTGGCGGTGGCGCTGGTGTCGGCCAATGAGGATCCGCAGGTGATCCGCCGCGCGCTCGACCACGGTGCTGCCGGCTACATTCCCAAGAGCGCCGGCCTGGACGAGATGCGCCAGGCCATCCGCTGCGTGCTCGCCTGCGAGCAGTGGCTGCCGCCGGCGCTGCGCGGTCCGGTGGAGCGCGCCGACTCGCTGCCGCACGATGCCGATCTCGCCGCGCGCCTGGCCAGCCTCACGCCGCAGCAGTTCCGCGTGCTCACCCTGGTCGCGCAGGGGCTGCTCAACAAGCAGATCGCCGACCGCCTCGACGTGCAGGAGCGTACGGTGAAGGCGCACCTGTCGACGATCTTCGAAAAGCTCGGCGTCCGCAACCGCACGCACGCGGGTGTGATCCTGCGCGAGTTGGAGATCGGCGATCCGGCGCGGCGGGTCGAACGCGATGCGACGGATCGGGCAGACGGATCGCGAACGGGAACTTCGCCGGCTCAATGATAGTCTCCGGCATCGCCTCCTCCCTGATCCGGAGTCCGTCGATGCCAACTGTGTTTTCCGCGCCCCGGTTCCTGCGTTCTCTTGCGCGTGCCCTCGCCCCGCTCATGCTCGTCGTGGCGCCGCTGTCCGCCGGCGCCGCCGTGCAACAGACCGGACCGATCCAGCAACTGCGCATCTACGAGATCTTCGACGACACCCGCGACGCGTTCCACGACCGCTTCCGCGACCACGCCGCGCGCATCATGAAGAAGTACGGCTTCACGATCGTCGCGATGTGGGAGTCGCGACGCGAGGACCGGCTCGAATTCGTCTACCTGCTCGAATGGCCGGACGAACGGACCATGCGCGACAGCTGGGAGCGGTTCATGGCCGACGAGGAGTGGGCGGAGATCAAGCGCGTGACCGGTCGCGAGCACGGCCGGTTCGTCGGCGGGATCGAGGAGCGCACGTTGCGACCGACTGATTATTCGCCGCTCCGGAGCTTCGCGGACTGAGCACGCCGCACCTGATCCGCGGATTCATGGGGCGCTGCGCGTGATCGGCGCCGCTGGGTTGCCTTCGTAGGAGCGCGCCATGCGCGCGATGCCGCGGGTGCCGGCAGGATCCGGCGGATGCCGCGATTCTGGACCGGCAGGCGCGCCGGTCACCGGAATTTGCGGGCGGTGAAATGCCCGCGGCATCGCGCGCATGGCGCGCTCCTACGGACATGACCATTCCGTGCGCGGGTTGCGTGATGCGCCGACGCGCCTTTCGGCTCAGAGGCGCGAATACGTCCACGACAGCATGCTGCCGTCGCGATAGGGCATGACGCCGTGGAAGGCGCGCGGGTCGGCATCGAACACCAGCGGCAGGAAATGACGGTCGCCATCCCATAGCGGCAGTTCCAGAATGCGGTCGACCGGCACCCATTCCAGCGTCCCCTCCGGGTTGCTGGCGAGCGGCGTGCCGCTGAAATGCGTCACCAGGAACAGGAAGCCGAACCAGTCCTCGCCCGCCTTGCCGAACCCGGGCCAGCTGATGGTGCCGCGCAGCTGCAGCTCCTCGCACTCGATGGCGGCCTCTTCGCGGATTTCGCGGCGCATGCCCGTCACCACGTCCTCGTCCGGATCCAGCTTGCCGCCCAGGCCGTTGTACTTGCCGAGATGATGGTCGTCGTCGCGAGCGTTGCGGTGGATCAGCAGCACCTCGCGGCGATCGGGCGACAGCACGTAGCCGAGGGTGGCGACGATCGGGGTGTAAGGCATTGGGCGATGGGCGGTGCGGAGAAAGCGCGATTGTAGAGGAGAGGCGCTCGGAGAAACGAGTGAAGAGAAACGAGGAACCAGTAAAAGCGGCACCACTCGTTCCTCGCTTCTAAGTTTCTGCTCCACCCTAGACGCGGCTCGTCAGCAAACGATCCAGCACCGATTTCAGCGCCAGCGGCCGCACCGGCTTGTTCAACAGTGCCAAGCCATTGTCGAGCACGTCGCGGCGGACGCCGGTGCCGTCGTCGGCGCTCAGGATCAGCGTCGGCCGTGGCCCGAAGCGCGCGCCCAGCCGTGCATGCAGGCGAACGCCGGTGTCACCGTCGTCGAGGTGGTAATCGAACAGCCACAGCGCCGCCGGATCGGCCTGCATCGCATCCGCCGCGGCAGTGCCGCCGGCAACGGCGGCGATCGTGCAGCCCCAGCCGCGCAGCAGTCCGGCCAATGCCTCGAGCGCGTTGGCGTCGTTGTCGACCACCAGCACCCGCGTGCCGGACAGCACGGGACGCGCGGTACCCACCGATGGCGCTTTCCGCGCAGGCATCTGCGGCAGCGTGAGCGAGAACACGGTGCCGCGCCCGACTTCGCTGCGCAGCCCCAGCGGCGCCGCCAGCAGCCGTGCGATCCGGTCGGCGATCGCCAGGCCGAGCCCGAGCCCCTGCCCGCCGACGCCTTCGCCGCGACGGAACTCCTCGAAGATCGGCGCGCGCTGCGGCGCGGGGATGCCCGGCCCGGTGTCGTGCACTTCCACCCGCAGCGCGCCGCCTTCGCGGCGCACGCCCAGCAGGATCGCGCCGGACCGGGTGTAGCGCACGGCATTGGCCAGGAAGTTCTGCAGCACGCGACGCAGCAGCTGCGGATCGCTGCGCGTCCATGCCTGCGTCGGCCGATAGCGGAAGTCGAGCCCCTGCTCCGACGCCAGCGCGCGGAACTCGGAAGCCAGCGGATCGAGCACTTCGGACAGCGGGAACTCACGCGGCTGCGGCGCCAGACCGCCCGCCTCCAGCCGCGACATGTCGAACAGGCCGGTCAGCAGGTCGCTGGTGGAGTCGAGCGCACCACGGATCTGCCGCAACTGGCCGCGGCGCGACGCGTCGTCGAGCTGCTGTGCGAGCGAGTCGGTGAACAACTGCGCAGCGTGCAGCGGCTGCAGCAGGTCGTGTCCGACCGCGGCGAGAAAGCGGCTCTTGGCGTCGTTGGCGCGCTCGGCCTCGCGCCGCGCCTGGTCGAGGCTGGCGGTGCGCTCGGCCACCCGCTGCTCGAGGGTTTCGTTGGCGGTGCGCAGCGCGCGCTCGGTGCTGCGGAACGCGGTGACGTCGGTGAAGGTGGCGACGAAGCCGCCGCCGGGCATCGGGTTGCCGCGGATTTCAACAGTGATGCCTTCGACGGTGATGCCCTCGACAGTGCTGTCGCCGCGTGCGTCCGCGTCGGGGAAACGGCGCTCGGCGACGTACGGCGTGCCCGCGCGCATGTGCCGCAGGCGTTTGTGCACCTCGTCCTCCACCGACACCGCGCCGAGCAGGCCGCGGTCGAGGTTGAAGCGCACCAGGTCCGCCACCGGCACGCCCACGCGCAGCAGGTCCGGCGGGTATCCGAACAGTTCGGCATAGCGCGCGTTCCAGGCCACCAGCCGCAGTTCGGCATCGACCACGCTGATACCCTGGCTCATGTTCTCCAGCGCCGCTTCCAGCACGCGCTGGTTGAAGCGCAGGTCCTGTGAGGCCTCACCGACGATCGCGGCGACCGTGTCGAGGTCCGGCCCGGCTTCGCGCCGGGCCGCGTCCAGCAGCAGTCGCGCCGAGGCGCTGCCGAGCACCGCCGACAGTTCGCGTTCCAGGCGCGATTCCAGCGCTGCCGGCACCGGACCTTCGGCCGGGGCATCCTGCAGCAGCGCGTCGACCAGGCGCTCGGGCAGGAATCGGCGGCCGGCATTGCGCAGCGTCCGCAAGTCGGCGCGCCGCTGCGGTCCGTGCCGTTCGCGCCGGTCCAGCGCCGCGACCAGCACCGTGGCCAGGGTGCCGGTGAACAGCGTCGCCCCGACGGCGCGTCCCAGCCGGCTCCAGCCGGTCAGTCCGAACAACGCATCCGGCGCCAGCCAACGCAGCCCTAACGGACCTGCAGTCAGCCACGCGGCATCGGCGCGCGCGAACGCCGGCACCAGCATCACCCAGGCCCAGACCGCGAACGCCGCCAGCACGCCGGCGGTCGCCGCGCGTGCGGACGTCTGCGGCCGCCACACCGCGAACGCCAGCGCCGGCGCCAGCGTCGCCAGCGCCGAGAACGACACCGCGCCGATGTCCGCCAGTGCATCGCTGTCGCCGACCAGGCGGCTGTAGGCCCAGGCCAGCAGCATGATCACGACGATGCCGGCGCGACGCAGCAACAACAGGCCGCCGCGATGATCGTCGCCCTGCCCGCGCGACCACGCACCGCGCAGCAGGCCCGGTGCGAACCAGTGGTTGCCGATCATCAGGCTCAGGGTCAAGGTGCTGACGATGACCATGCCGGTCGCCGCGCTCAACCCGCCGAGGAACGCGAACAAGGCGATTCCCTCGCCGCCCTGCGACAGCGGCACCGCCAGCGCGTACATGTCCGAGGGCACGCTATCGCCGAGCAGCGCCATGCCGGCATGCGCCAGCGGCAGGCCGGGGATCGCGATCAGCAGCAGGTACAGCGGAAACTGCCAGCGCGCCGTGCGCACGTCGCGTTCGTCGCGGCACTCCACCACCGCGACATGGAACTGGTGCGGCAGGATGAACATCGCCAGCCCGCCCAGCAAGACCAGCGGCACGAAACCACCGACGTCCTGCGGCGGCGGCGGCACGCTCGGCAACGGATCCAGCGCGAACCAGACGAACGCGCCCAGCGCCAGCATCGCCGCCAGCTTGAACAGCGACTCGAACGCCATCGCCAGCACCAGGCCCCGGTTGTGCTCGGCGGCGCTGGCGCGCCGGGTGCCGAACAGCATGGTGAACAGGGCCATCGCCAATGCCACGTACAGCGCGCTGTCGCGCCACGGCGGCACTTCGGCGAGATCGCTGACGACGGCCCCGGTGAGCGTGGCGAAGCTCATCGCCACCGCCTTGAGCTGCAGCGCGATGTAGGGGATCAACCCGAGCGCCGCGACCAGGGTGATGGTGGCCGCCAGCCATGCGTCCTTGCCCAGCCGGGTGGCGATCAGGTCGGCCAGCGAGGTCGCGTTGCTCTCGCGGGCCAGCTGCACCAGCCGCGTCATGAAAGCGAATGCGACCGTGTAGAACACGATCGCGCCGAGGAAGGTCGGCGGCAGCGGCCAGCCGTAGCGCGCCGCCTGGGTGACGGTGCCGTAGAAGGTCCACGAGGTGCAGTGCACCGCCAACGACAACGCATACACGTGCCGCCAATGCTTCGCGAATACGCCCGGATGCCGCTCGCCGAACAGCGCCGCGCCGAACATCAGCCCCAGCCACAGTCCGGCCGCGAGCACCACCACGCCGACGCTCAGCATCGGCGCTCAGGCTCGCATTCGCTCCCCTGCCCCATCTCGTCCCGGCCCGCGTTCGTCACGCAGGCGAGCATAGCGCAGCGGCTGTACCTGGAATTGTCCATGAAAGCCGATCTCCGCTCCCAAGTCGCGAGTGCCGGGCCGCGCAAGGCGCCTGCCGGCTACTACGCTGAGTCGCGGCCCGATATCCGCTTGGTCAGCGCAGCACCCGGCAGGCGCCCCACACAATCCCGCCAGCGGACTGGAAAGCGATAAACAACAGCTCTTGAGCTTCCCCGTGGCCACCGCGAACCGTCTGGCGGAGGTCCGGTGCCGTCGCAACCAAGCGGATATCGGGCCGCGACTTGCGGCGGCACCGGACCTCCGCTCCCGCGACCCGCTCAGAACTCGTAGCGCGCGCTCAGGCTGTACTGCCGCGGCGCGCCGTAGAAACCGGTCAGCACGCCGTAGGACGGGATGTTGTAGCCGGTGGTGCGGTATTCCTTGTCGGCCAGGTTGCTGCCCTGCAGCGACAGCGACCAGGCATCGTCGATGCGCCAGATCACGCCGGCAGAGACCAGTCCGTAGCCCCCCTGCCGGATCTCCGGACTCAGGTCGGTGGTCGGCCACACTTCCGACTGGTAGCTGTAGCCGACCCGCGCCGAAAGATTGCCGCCGTTGGCCAGGTCGGTGCGGTACTCCACGTTGAGCGCGCCGGAGAATTCGGGGGCGTTGGTGAACTCCTGCGTGTCGGCGATGTCGACGCCGCCGCTGATGAACTCGTCGTACTTCGCGTCCAGCCATGACAGGTTGCCGCTGATCAGCCAGTTGGCGGTCGGCAGGAACTGATACTCCGCCTCCACGCCCTGCACCGTACCGCGGCCGGCATTGGTGAAGTCGCCGAAGAAGCTGGAACTGCCGTCGGGCAGCGTGTAGGAGGTGAACACCGACAGCTGGATGTCCTTGTACCTGTTGTGGAAGTACGCGAGATTGAGGAACAGGCGCTGGTCGAGCAGCGCCATCTTGCTGCCGATCTCGTAGCTGTCGACCTGCTCGTCGTCGAACGGCTCGCCCGAACGTGGGATCGACGTGGTGTTGGCGCGGATGTTGTAGCCGCCGGACTTGAAGCCGCGAGAGGCGAGCCCGTACACCATGATGTCGGGCGTGACCGCGTAGTCCAGCGATACCTTCGGCGAGACGTTCTTGAAGTTCACGGTCTTGTCGAAATCGGCGGCCGTGCCCCATGAGGTGGCGTAGGTGGCATCGGTGTAGAACCGGTTGAGGGCGATGGCGTGCTTGTCCTCGTCGGTATAGCGCGCGCCGACATCCAGCTTGAGCCGCTCGCTGAGATCGAAGGTCCAGTCGGCATACAAGGCGTAACTTTCGGTGAACACCTTGCCCTGCGTATCGCCGAACAGCGGGTTGGTCAGCGACGGCGGCAACAGCGGATTCTCGAAATGGTTGAGCACCTGGCCACCGGCCTCGCCATCGAAGTAGTAGAAGCCCATCACGCCGCGCGCGCGGCCGCCGCCGTCGAAGTTCGCCTGCAATTCATGGCTGACCTGGCTGTCCTCGTAGAAGGCGAGCACGTCGACCAGCTGCAACGGCGTCTCGTCGAAGTCGATGTTGGTCTCGGTGTCGGACTCGCGCTTGGCGACGACGTACTTGAACGCCCAGTCCAGGTTCGGCCGCCAGTTGAGCGTGGCCGATGCGCCTTTCATCTCGGTGTCGTTGACGTTGGGCATGCCGCTGCGGATGTCGTAGCGGTCCTCGAGCGGCGGGTAGTCAGGCGCCAGCGGATTCGGCGCCAGCAGCCTGGCGCCGCGCACGCCGGACTGGTCGTCCATGTAGTCGAGCGCGAACTGCACGTCGAACTGCTCGCTGGCGAAGGCGCCGAGCTGGAAGCGCGCGGCGTTGATCTCCTTGTCGCTGACCTCCTGGCCGTTCTCCAGGTTGGTGCCGAAGCCGTCGCGATTCATGCTGGCCAGCGACAGCCGCGCGCGCAGCGCCTCGCTGCCGCCGATCGGGCCGCCGATGCCGGCCTTGACGTCGAGCTGGTTGTAGTTGCCGACCGTGACCTGGGCGAAGCCGCCGAGTTCCGTCGGAAGCTCGCGGCCGATGTACTTGATCGCGCCGCCGATGGTGTTCTTGCCGTACAGCGTGCCCTGCGGCCCGCGCAGCACCTCAATGCGGCCGACGTCGAACACGTCCAGCAGCGCGCCCTGCGGGCGGGCGATGTAGACGTCGTCGAGATAGATGCCCACGCCCGGATCGACGCCCCACAGCGGATCGGCCTGGCCGATGCCGCGGATGTAGGCCGTTGCCGTGCTGGTGGAACCGCGCGCGGCATAGATCGTCAGGTTCGGCACCTGCGCATCGAGGTCGCCGATGTCCTGGATGTTGAGCTTGTCGAGCGTCTCCGGCGTGAATGCGGTGACCGCGACCGGCACTTCCTGCAGGGTCTCCTCGCGCTTGCGCGCGGTGACCGTGATGGCATCGAGCGTGGTGGGCTCCGCCTGGGCGTTCGCTCCGACGGCCTCGCCGGATTGCTGGGCGAACGCGGCAGGCGACGACAGCCCGAAGGCGATCGCGAGGCTCAAGGCGGTGTGCTGGATCGTGGCGCGCTTCATCGGGCTCCCCTCGCGGATATGGCAATGCGGGCGGCCGGTCGCCGCCGAGGAGAAGCTTAGGTAGAACGCACCGCGGCGGGCATCGTACCTTCGGACAATGGGCCGTCCGCAGGCGGGCGGCCACACTGGCCGCCGGCATTTCCGCAACCGGACCCGCGATGGCCCTGCTGATCGTGCTCGGCGCGCTGAGCTTCCTGATGGTCGTCGCCTACCGCGGCCACAGCGTGATCCTGTTCGCGCCGGTGGCGGCGATGGGCGCGGTGCTGCTGACCGATCCGACCCTGGTGGCGCCGATGTTCACCGGCCTGTTCATGGAGAAGATGGCCGGTTTCCTCAAGTTGTACTTCCCGGTGTTCCTGCTCGGCGCGGTGTTCGGCAAGCTGATCGAGCTGTCCGGCTTCTCCAAGTCGATCGTGGCCGCGACCATCCGCCTGTTCGGGCCGCAGCGCGCACTGCTGTCGATCGTGGTGGTCTGCGCGCTGCTCACCTACGGCGGCGTGTCGCTGTTCGTGGTGGTGTTCGCGGTGTATCCGTTCGCCTCGGAACTGTTCCGCCAGAGCGAGATTCCCAAGCGCCTGATTCCCGGCACGATCGCGCTCGGCGCGTTCACCTTCACCATGATGGCGCTGCCGGGCACGCCGCAGATCCAGAACATCATCCCGACCGCGTTCTTCGGCACCGACTCATGGGCGGCGCCGGTGCTGGGCACGGTCGGCTCGGTGCTGATCTTCGCCTTCGGCATGCTGTACCTGGAGTGGCGCCGGCGCCGCGCCGCGGTCGCCGGCGAGGGGTACGGCACCGAGTTGCGCAACGAACCCGAGGCCTTCGTCGGCGGGCAGCTCCGGCACCCGCTGCTGGCGGTGTTGCCGCTGGTGCTGGTGGGCGTGGCCAACAAGCTGTTCACCGTGCTGATCCCGCGCCTGTACGGCGATAGCCACACGTTCGTGCCGGCCGTGATGGGCGAGGCCGCCCCGGTCGTGCAGGAGGTCTCGCGGGTGACGGCGATCTGGGCGGTCCAGGGCGCGTTGCTGGTCGGCATCCTCAGCGTGCTGCTGCTGGCCTGGAAGCCGGTGACCCGGCGATTCGCCGGGGGCACCCGCACGGCCATCGGCGGCGCGCTGCTGGCGTCGATGAACACGGCGTCCGAGTACGGTTTCGGCGCGGTGATCGCCGCGCTGCCGGGGTTCCTGCTGGTGGCCAATGCCCTCAACGGCATTCCCGACCCGCTGGTCAACGAGGCGGTCACGGTGACCGCGCTGGCCGGCATCACCGGCTCGGCGTCCGGCGGCATGGGCATCGCGTTGGCGGCGATGTCGGAGAGCTTCATCGCCAACGCCGAGGCCGCCGGGATTCCGATGGATGTCCTGCACCGGGTCGCGGCGATGGCCTCCGGCGGCATGGACACGCTGCCGCACAACGGCGCGGTGATCACCCTGCTCGCGGTCACCGGGCTCAGCCATCGACAGTCCTACGGCGACATCTTCGCGATCACGGTGATCAGCACGCTGACGGTGTTCGCGGTGATCGGGCTGTATTACCTGACCGGCTGGGTGTAACCGCCAAGGCGTCAGGGGCGGCAGGCGGCCCCATTGTGGGCATGCCGCCGCCGGGAAGTCGCGACGCTCGCTGACGGGAAAGGCGTCGCGACTTCCGTCGCTCCCACGAGCCGCTTTCCCAAGTCGCTCCGCAGAATGGAGATGGCGATCGGGCAGGCTTTCGTCCGCCGATCAGTCTCCCGCCACCTCGAACGTGGTCTCGATGGTTTCGGCCGAGCTGCCGCCGGCGAATACGGTGAAGGTGCCGGGTTCCACCACCGGCCGCAGGTCGGCGTCGAGCAGCGCCATGGCCTTGGGCTCCAGCCGGAACCGCAGCGTGCGGCTTTCGCCCGGCTGCAACGTCACGCGCTGGAAGCCACGCAGTTCCTTCACCGGGCGGGTGAAGCTGGCGACATCGTCGCGCAGGTAAAGCTGCACTACCTCGTCGCCGACGCGGCGGCCGGTGTTGGTCACCATGACCTCCACGTCCGCCGCCTCGCCACGGCCGATGCGCGGCGTCATCACCCGCAGATCGTCGTAGCGGAAACGGGTGTAGGTCAGGCCGTGCCCGAACGGATACAGCGGCGTCCAGTGTACGTCGAGGTATTTCGAGGTGTACTTGTCCTCCGCATCGGGCGGGCGCCCGGTGTTCTTGTGGTTGTAGTGGATCGGCACCTGGCCGACGTTGCGCGGGAAGGTCACCGGCAGCTTGCCGCTGGGGGCGTGATCGCCGAACAGCACGTCGGCCAGCGCGTGTCCGGCCTCCACGCCCGGATACCACGCCATCAGGATCGACGGCACGTTGTCGTGCAGCCAGTTCACCGACAGCGGGCGGCCGCTGAACAGCACCGCCACCACCGGCTTGCCGGTCGCCTGCACCGCCTGCGCCAGCCGCTGCTGCACGCCGGGCAGGTCGAGCGTGGTGCGATTGTTGGCCTCGGCGCTCATTTCCTGGTCCTCGCCGAGCATCAGGATCACCGCGTCGGCCTCGCGCGCGACGCGTACCGCCGCGTCGATGCCGGACGCGTCGTCGCCGTCGATCTCGGCGCCCTGGGCATGCAGCACGCGGACGCCCGGCTCGAGCGCGGCGCGGATGCCGTCCAGCGGCGTGACCGCATCCTCGGGACGGCCGGCGGCAGCCCAGTTGCCCAGCATTTGCCGACGGTCATCCGCCAGCGGGCCGATTACCGCCACCGTGCGCACCTGCTTCGACAGCGGCAGGGTGTCCCCGTCGTTCTTCAGCAGCACGAAGGACTTGCGCGCCAGCTCACGCGCGGCCTCGCGATGCGCCGGCGTCAGTGTCATCGCCACCTCGCGCGCGGCATCGCTGTAGCGGTAGGGATCGTCGAACAGCCCGAGCCGGTACTTGGCGCGCAGCACGCGGCGCACGGAAGCGTCGACCAGGGCTTCGTCCAGGCGACCGTCGCGCACCGCCTCCGCCACGTCCTCGAGATAGATGCCGCTGACCATGTCGATGTCGACTCCGGCCTCGAGCCCGAGGATGCCGGCGTCGGTGCGGGTCGCTGCGACGCCGTGCGGCATCAGCTCCTGGATTGCGTTGTAGTCGCTGACCAGAACGCCGTCGAATCCCCACTGCTCACGCAGCAACGTCTCGATCAGAGGCCGGTGGGCGTGCATCGGCACGCCGGCGACCTCGTTGAACGCCGGCATGATCGACTGCACCCCGGCGTCGACCGCCGCCTTGAACGGCGGCAGGTAGATCTCGTGCAGGGTGCGCTCGGAGACGTCGACGGTGTTGTAGTCGCGGCCGCCCTCGGCGCCGCCGTAGGCGACGAAATGCTTGGCGGTGGCGAGCAGCGTGTCGGTCGCGGTGAGGTCCGCGCCCTGGAAGCCACGCACGCGCGCCTCGGCCATCCGCGAACCCAGGTAGGGATCCTCGCCCGCGCCTTCAACGATCCGTCCCCAGCGTGGATCGCGCGCGATGTCCACCATCGGCGCGAACGTCCAGTGCAGCCCGTGCGCGGTCGCCTCCACCGCAGCGATGCGCGCGGCGTTCTCCACCGCCTCGAGATCGAAGCTCGCCGCCTCCGCCAGCGGCACCGGGAAGGTAGTGCGGAAGCCATGGATCACGTCGTGCGCGAACAGCAGCGGAATGCCGAGACGCGACTCCTCCACCGCCACCTGCTGCATCTGCCGGCTGTAGTCGGCACCATAGACGCCCAGGAACGAGCCGACCTGCCCTTCCCGAATCTGTGCCTCGCCGCCTTCCGGCACGCGCGGCCCGGTATCGCTGCCGCGGCCGCGGTACTGGGTCAGCTGGCCGAGTTTCTCCTCCAGTGTCATCCGCGCCAGCAGCGCTTCGACCACCGTTGTCTCGTCGCCCGGGATCGGGTCGGACGCCACCGTCTGCCCCAGCGCCAACGCCGGCAACAACAGCACCAGCCCGAACAGCACCCGACCCGCACGCCACGCTTTCATCGACACGCCTCCAGCAAAAGGGGCACCATGCTAGCAGCAGCATCGATCGCTCCGCGTGCGCGCAGCGCGGTGATTTCAGGTCGGTCGGATCGCAATGCACGATGTAACGTTTCAATGCGTATTGGCGTGTTGTCTGGAACACCAGTTCTGCGCCGTTGGTCAAAACCGGGGGAATGCCGTCGACGGTATATTCGGGATGCCAGGAGCTCCTGGCGACTCAAGGACAGGGCCTCATGAATACCCAAGGATCGAATGCATTCAAGGTCACGATCTGCGCAGCGCTTCTGTTGGCATCCGGTTTGATCGGCACGGCCATGCCCAACAAGGCGGAAGCTCAGCCCGCGTCACCCTTCCTGTACTGCTTTGTCAGTCCCAACAGCCAGCCCGGCGGTCCGCTCGGCTTGTGCTCGTCGCAATATCCCAGCGCATCCTATTCCGCCTCGTTCTCGGTCCAGAGCCTGCCTGCTGGCACCTACAGTTTCGTCTGGACCAACGAAATCGGCCAGGTACTCCCATGCACCCGGAGCAGCTGCACCGTCAACTACCTCGGCGGCATGGCGATCAACGACGTCATCTACGTGAACTACACGAACACGACGACCGGGGCGTCGAACACGCTGTCCCGGGCAGTCGCGATCAACGGTCCGTTCTGACGGTCGGTTGTCGTGGAGCCCAGGAAAAAAGCGGGCCCGAGCCCGCTTTTTTCTTGCCGCAAAAGCCTTGCCGCTCATTTCGCCGGCACGCCTACGCTTTCTTCCACGGCCTTCATCGGCAGGCGGATGCGGCACTTGCCGCCCCTCGGGCGGGACGGCGGCCAATGGCCGCAACGCGCGAATGCGATCGCCTATGATGTCGGGCCTGCCAGTGGAGGACGGCACCCGCCGTGATCGAGGCGCTGCACAGCACACACCGGACCCGCGCGCCATCGGCGCCGGCACGCGGACCCACGCGGAGCTGAGGCCGGCATGGTCGAGGGCCTGTTCCGCGACGAGGTACTGGAAGCCCGCAGGCAGGACTGGCTCGGCAGCGTGCACCTGTCCACCTCGAGACTGGCCTGGCCGATGGCCGCGATCGCGGCCCTGGCGGTGATTACGCTGGTGCTGATCCTCGCCTTCGGCAGCTACACCAGGAAGGAGCGCGTGCACGGCCGGCTTGTCCCCGTCGGCGGTCTGCAGATGGTGGCCGCACCGGCCGCGGGCGTGCTGACGCGCCTGCTGGTCGGGGAAGGCCAGGCGGTGGCGGCTGGGCAGCCGCTGCTGGAGATTTCCCCGGACCTCGACACGGCGCAGCCCGGCGGCGCGGTCGGTGAACAGGTGGCGATGGGACTGGAACGCCAGCGCGAGCGCCTGCACCGGGACCTCGCAGAGCTCGTCGCCTTGCAGGCACAGCGGGAGGCGGCGCTGCACGCGCGGGTCAGATCGCTGCAGCGGCAGCTCGCTTCCGCCGCGGCGGAACTCGAGGTCAGGACCCGGCAGGCGGCCGGCGCGCGGCGCACGCTGGAGCGCATCCGGCCGCTCCAGGGAGAAAGGATCGTAAGCGACGTGCAGATCCAACAGTACGAGGAGCTGGCGCTGAACGCCGAGGCGCAGCGCGAGCTCGCGGAACGAAACCGGCTCGACCTCGACCGTCAGCTCACCGATGCCCGCCAGAAACTGGAAGCACTGCCGCTGCGCAGTGGAGAGCGGCGCAGCACGATCGAACGCACACTCGCGGAGGTTGCCCAGTCGGCGGCGCGCAATCAGGCGCAACGCTCGGTGCTCGTGCGCGCCCCGGGTCCCGGCATCGTCTCCGGGCTGGCGGTGGACGCCGGCCAGGCGGTCTCCGAACGCCAGCGCCTGCTGTCGATCGAACCCGAGGACGCCGAGCTCCGCGCCGAGCTCTGGGTGCCGTCGCGCGCCATCGGCACGCTGGCGCCCGGCGGCCGCGTCGCGATGCGCTACCACGCCTTTCCCTATCAGACCTTCGGCCAGCAGTACGGGCGCATCGTCGAGGTGGCCGGCAGCGCGCTCGGTCCGGACGAGGTGCGGGCCCGGACCGGCATCGACCCGGGCGTTCCGGTCTACCGGGTGCTGGTCGCGCCGGACCGGCAGCACGTGTCGGCCGGCAATCGCACCCTCGCGCTGCGCGCCAGCATGGGCCTGGATGCGGACCTGCTGCTCGAGCGCCGCCGCCTGTACCGGCTGATCCTTGCCGCATTCGACGGCCCCCGTTCCGACCCGCCGCCGGGAGCGCCATGAACCTGCGCATCGACGGCGCGACGAAGCACCGGCTGCCGGTGATCCAGCAGAACGAGATCGCCGAGTGCGGCCTGGCCTGCCTGGCGATGGTCGCGCGCTACTACGGCCACGACGTCGACCTCGCCGGGTTGCGACGGCGTTTCCCCATCTCGCTCAAGGGCGCCGGGCTGGCGCGGCTGATCTCGGTGGCCGGCAGCCTGGGATTCGATACCCGGCCGCTGCGTGCGGAGATCGGGCACCTGCGCGATATCCGTACGCCTTGCATCCTGCACTGGGACCTCAACCATTTCGTCGTTCTCCGAGCGATCCGTGGCGATCGGGTCGACGTCCACGACCCGGCGCGCGGGGCGGTCACGATGTCGCTGCGGGAGTTCGGCCGACATTTCACCGGCGTCGTCCTCGAACTGACGCCGTCGCCGAGCTTCGCGCCCATCCGCGAGCGCCGGCGCGTGTCGATACGCGCCCTCACCGGCCAGGTGTTCGGCCTGCGCCGCGCCGCCGTGCAGGTCCTCCTGCTCGCCCTGGCCCTGGAACTGTTCACCCTGGCGCTGCCGCTGGCGCTGCAATGGGTGATCGACCTGGTGCTGGTTTCAGGCGATCTCGGGCTGCTAACCCTGCTCGGGATCGGCTTCGTCGTCGTGGTCCTGTTCCAGGCCGCGATCGCGATCATGCGCGGCTGGGTCGTCGCCGACCTCGGCGCCTCGTTGAACGCGCAGTGGATCGCCAATCTCTTCGGCCACCTGCTGCGGCTGCCGCTGGATTTCTTCGAGAAACGCAGCGTCGGCGGCGTGCTGTCGCGCTTCCTGTCCGTGCAGTCGATCCAGCAGACCCTGACCGGCAGCTTCATCGAGGGCATCCTCGACGGCCTGACCGCGCTGCTGGTGCTGGTGCTGCTGCTGCTTTACAGCCCGCCGCTAACGCTGCTGGTCCTGGCGGCGTTCGCGCTGTACACGCTGCTGCGCTGGGTCAGCTACCGCCGGCTGCAGCAACTGAAGGAGGAGCAGCTCGTCCATATCGGCCGCCAGCAAAGCCAGATGATCGAGTCGATCGAGGGCGTGCAGACGATCAAGCTGGCAAACCGGCAGGCCGAGCGCCGGGCACGGATGGCCAACGCCACCATCGAGGTCGCCAACCGCGAGGCGGCGATCAACCGGGTCGCAGCCACGTTCTCGGCGCTCTCGAAGCTGATCTTCGGCCTGCAGCGCATCGCGCTGATCTGGATCTGCGCGTTGCTGGTGCTGCGCGGCCAGTTCACCGCCGGCATGCTGGTGGTGTTCGTGGCCTACGCCGAACTGTTCGCCACCCGCGGCGGTGGCCTGATCGACAAGCTGGTCGAACTGCGCCTGCTCGGCATGCACGGGGAGCGCATCGCCGACATCGCGCTGGAGCCGCCCGAGGCGCACGTGGAGACCGGTTACGCCGGGCCGGCACCCAGGCCGCGCCTCGAGATCGAGGGGGTGGGTTTCCAATACGCGGAGGACGACCCGTGGGTGCTGCGCGATTGCACGTTCGACATCGAGCCCGGCGAGTGCGTGGCCATCGTCGGTCCGTCCGGCTGCGGCAAGACCACCCTGGCCAAGCTGCTGCTCGGCCTCATGCGTCCGGCCGAGGGCAGGATCCGCATCGACGGCATCGACATCGAACGCTACGGCCTGGCCCGCTACCGCGAACATTTCGGCGCGGTGATGCAGGAGGATACGCTGTTCGCCGGCTCCATCGCCGACAACATCACCTTCTTCGATGCCGAGGCCAGCGCGGAACGGATCGAGGCCGCCGCGCACGCGGCGCAGATCCACGAGGACATCGTGGCCATGCCGATGGGATACGAATCGCTGGTCGGCGACATGGGCTCTTCGCTGTCCGGCGGCCAGAAGCAGCGCGTGCTGCTGGCGCGCGCGCTGTACCGCGATCCCGCCATCCTCCTGCTCGACGAGGCCACCAGCCATCTGGACGTGGCACGCGAGCGGGCGATCAATGCGCGCATTTCCGCGATGGCGATCACACGCATCGTGATCGCGCATCGGCCGGAGACGATCCGCAGCGCGGACCGGGTGATCGCCCTGCACGGCGGTCGCATCGTCGGGGCGGATACGCGTGAATGGAGCGAGGCGGATGAACCATCCGCACCCGCACGTCCGAATTAAGACGGCGGTAACAGACCTCCGCGTGCGTTCGGCTAGCATCGGAGCGATGCCGAACGCCGGAACGGCGCAGAAGATTCCGGCAACTTTCCCCAACCCGAGGAGTTCCCATGAAGCATCAAGCCGAAAAGGTGACCGCCGATACGACCGACACCGTGCGCCCGTTTGCGCGCCAGGTCGCACGCGAACTCACCCAGGACGAGATCGCCGCCATCGCAGGCGGCAAAGGCGACACGACCCACGCGACCGGCCCCAACGGCGACGATCCGTCGGATCCCGGCATCTGACACACCTGCCGGTTCCGCAGCAGGCAGAGCGGCCGTTGCGACGGCTGCACCCGTCCTGCCGATGGATCACCGAGCCATTGCACGCCTCGCTTCGCGCGGGGCGTGCATTCGTCTGGGCCGCGTAATTTTCCGCCGTGGAGCCGGATGTCTTCGGCGATGCCGTTCCGGAATTCTTGTCAAAAGGGGCAGCGAAGCTAGCTCCGCTCTACAGGGGGATGGATGTCGGGAAATATCATCGGAGCGGGCATTTTTGTGGAGTGATGGATCGCGCGCCCACCTGAAGCAGCCGTCGCGACTTCCGTCGCTCCCACAAGCAAGGCTTCCGCCCAGCAACTGCAACCCATCAGCCAGCGACTTTCCGGCTCCCGCCTGTTCACGCCAAGTCCCACCCATGCCCGTCCGATCCCCGCTGATCCTCTCCGCCCTCCGTCACGACATTCACGCCGCGGCCGTCTGTTGGGGGCTCCGCAAGCAAGGGGCCGCGCCGGTCTGGATCGATTCCTGGGCCGATCCCGGCATGGCGCCGCTGTCGCTGCACTGCGACGCCTCCGGGCTGCGGGCGAACGGGGGGCCGGCCGATCCCGGCGTCTCCAGCGTCTGGTTCCGTCGGCCGCGCGCCCCGGAATCGTTTCCGGGCACGCTGGAGGCGGACCTGCCGTTCCTGCGTAACGAATGGAGCCGCTTCGTCAACAACGTGCATGCCCTGGCGGGGGAATTTGGCGACCCGCTGTGGGTGAACGCCCCCCGGGCGGCGATCGACGCCGAGAACAAGATGGTGCAACTGCACGCCGCACGGCGCGCCGGCCTGCGCTTTCCCGCCACGCTGATGTCCTCGGACCCAACGGAGATCAGGCACTTCGTCGGCCGCCACCGCCGCGTGGTCTACAAGCCGTTCCAGACCCACACCTGGCAGGACGCCGCAAGCGGGAAGATGTTCAGCACCTATGCGCGCATCGTCGACGCGGAGATGCTGCGCGACGACGCCAGTCTCCGCCAGTGCCCCGGCATCTATCAGGCGGTGGTCCGCAAACGCCACGACGTGCGGGTGACGCTGATCGGCGACCGGGCCTTTCCGGTACGACTGGATACGCCGCCGCAGGAGGATTTCGTCGACTGGCGGATCGCCTCGCTCGCCGACACGATGCGGGCCGGGCCCGTGGAACTGCCCGCCGGCATGCTGGAGGGACTGCAGCGGCTCATGCGCGAGCTCGGCATCGTGTTCGGCTGTGTCGATCTGGCGGTCGACGCAGCGGGCGATGCGCACTTCCTCGAGGTCAACCAGGCCGGCCAGTTCCTGTTCCTGGAGCAGGCGGTGCCGTCGATGCCGATGCTGCAGGCGATGTGCGCGCTACTGGCGCAAGGGCGCACCGACTACTCGCCGGAATCGATCGACGGCGTGAACTTCGCCGACTATCTCTCGAGCGACGAACACCAGCAATGGTGGGAACGCGTCGGCGGCGGGATCAAGGGCAAGGACGGAGCGATCCCCGGCGTCAGCGTGGAATGACGGTTCTCGACACGCCGCAATTCATTGTCGTACCGAACAATCGGGGAAGCTTGCCAGGTACCCCGCCAGCGGCGGCAATCCGATCCCGGCACGCAATTCATCGATGGCACCGCTCTCGTCCAGCGGCTGAGGCACCCGCTCACCATCGATGCACGTGACCTGTGTGCCGTATCGCTGCTTGCCGGTCAGCTTCAGCATGACCCGATCGTACAGATAGCCGTACTGTCGAGGAAACCGTTGCCCGGCAAAATGCCGTTGCACCGCACGCAAGGCCAAAAAAAAAGCGGGCCGAAGCCCGCTTTTTCAGCATGCACGACAGCGGCGGCGGATCACTCCGCCGACACGCCCTCGCCTTCTTCGACGGCCTTCATCGACAGGCGGATGCGGCCCTGCTTGTCGACCTCCAGCACCTTGACCTTGACCACGTCGCCTTCCTTCAGCTTGTCGGAGACCTTCTCCACGCGCTCGCTGGAGATCTGCGAGACGTGCACCAGGCCGTCCTTGCCCGGCAGGATGGTGACGAACGCGCCGAAGTCCATGATCTTGACCACCTTGCCCTCGTAGATCCGGCCCGGCTCGACGTCCGAGGTGATCTGCTCGATCCGGTCCTTGGCGGCCTGCGCGGCGGCGGCATTCACCGAGGCGATGACGATGGTGCCGTCGTCCTGGATGTCGATCTGGGTGCCGGTTTCCTTGGTGATCGCCTGGATCGTGGAGCCGCCCTTGCCGATCACCTCGCGGATCTTGTCCGGGTGGATCTTCAGGGTCAGCAGGCGCGGCGCGTACTCGCTGAGCTCGCCACGCGGCTCGGTCAGCGCGTTGCTCATTTCCTTGAGGATGTGCTGGCGGCCCTGGTTGGCCTGAGCCAGCGCGACCTTCATGATCTCCTCGGTGATGCCCTGGATCTTGATGTCCATCTGCAGCGCCGAGATGCCCTTTGAAGTACCGGCCACCTTGAAGTCCATGTCGCCGAGGTGATCCTCGTCGCCGAGGATGTCGGACAGCACCACGAACTCGTCGCCTTCCTTCACCAAGCCCATGGCGATGCCCGCCACCGGCGCCTTGATCGGCACGCCGGCGTCCATCAGCGCCAGCGAGCTACCGCAGACCGAGGCCATCGAGGACGAGCCGTTCGACTCGGTGATCTCCGAGACCACGCGGATGGTGTAGGGAAACTCCTCCATCGTCGGCATCACCGCCAGCACGCCGCGCTTGGCGAGGCGGCCGTGGCCGATCTCGCGGCGCTTCGGGCCCATCATGCGGCCGGCTTCACCGACCGAATAGGGCGGGAAGTTGTAGTGGAACAGGAAGTGCTCCTTGTACTCGCCGCCGACTGCGTCGATCACCTGGCCGTCGCGCGCGGTGCCGAGCGTGGTGACAACGATCGCCTGGGTCTCGCCGCGGGTGAACAGGGACGAGCCGTGGGTGCGCGGCAGGATGCCGACCTTGCTGCTGATCGGGCGCACGGTGTCGAGCGCGCGGCCGTCGATGCGGACCTTGGTGCTGAGCACGGAACTGCGCAGGGTCTGGTATTCGAGCTCGCCGAATTCCTTGGACAGGTCGGCGGTATCCCAGCCGTTGGCGTCGATCTGCGGCGCCAGCGACTCGAGCACGTCCTTCTTCAGCGAGGCAATCGCGTCGCGGCGCTTCAGCTTGTCGCGGATCTGGAACGCCTGCTCCAGGCGGTCGCCGACCGCGGACTGCAGCGCCGCGACCATCGAGCCGTCGCGCGCCGGCGGCTGCCACTCCCACTTCGGCTTGCCGGCCTCGGCGACCAGCTCGTTGATGGCGTCGATCGCGACCTGCATCTGCTGGTGGCCGAACATCACCGCGCCGAGCATGACGTCCTCGGAGAGCTCCTTCGCTTCCGACTCGACCATGAGCACCGCGTCCTTCGTGCCGGCGACCACCAGCTCGAGCTCGCTGTCCTGCAGCTCGCTGGCGGTGGGATTGAGCAGGTACTGGCCGTCCTTGTAGCCGACCTTGGCGGCGCCGATCGGCCCCTGGAACGGGCAACCGGTCAAGGCCAGCGCCGCGGACGCGCCGATCAGTGCCGGGATGTCACCATCGACCTCCGGGTTGAGCGACATCACCGTGGCGACGATCTGCACCTCGTTGCGGAACTCGTCCGGGAACAACGGGCGGATCGGACGGTCGATCAGGCGCGAGATCAGCGTCTCCTTCTCGGTGAGGCGACCTTCGCGCTTGAAGAAACCGCCCGGGATGCGGCCACCGGCGTAGAACTTCTCCTGGTAATCGACCGTCAGCGGGAAGAAGCTCTGCCCTTCACGCGCGGTCCTGGCGGCGACCGCCGCCACGAGCAGCGTGGTCCCGTCCATCGACACCATGACGGCGCCGCCTGCCTGGCGGGCGATCTCGCCGGTCTCGAGGGTCATGGTACGGCTGCCGTACTGGAAGCTCTTGGTAACTTTCGACACGTTGGGTTTCCTTGGATCTCTTTCGATGAACCGGCCGGAGCCCCTGCCCCGGTCGGGTGGCCGCTACTAGGGCGGCGCGGGAGGATGGACATCGATGAAGGCGGACCTCGTGCCTTTCTCCATCGCCGCCTTCACCGGGCATGCCCGGAGCGACGGAAGCGGCCCGGGTCCGGCCCGTACCGCGCGCGAACCTTCCTGGATCGCGGTTGCCGGCGGACCGGCAAAAACAAAACCGCGGCGCATCGCTGCGCCGCGGCATGGATTCGGTCAGCGGCGCAGACCGAGCTTTCCGATCAGGGCCTTGTAGCGCTCGGCATCCTTGCGGTGCAGGTAGTCGAGCAGGCTGCGGCGCTGGTTGACCATCTGCAGGAGGCCGCGCCGGCTGTGATGATCCTTCTTGTGCGTCTTGAAGTGCTCGGTGAGGTGCGCGATGCGTGCGGTCAGCAGCGCGACCTGGACCTCCGGGGAACCGGTGTCGTTGTCGCCGCGCTTGTGCTGGCTGATGATTTCATTGGTGTCGATGGACATATGTCGCCTCTGTGATGCGCGGCCTGCAGGAACGGCGCACCGTGCCGATTGGCACGGGCGAAGCACCGCATGGCCCGCCGCTTGCTGGAATGAATGCGTGAAATGCTTGAGAAAAGCCGCAAAATTGTAACCTCTGGCCGCCCTTGCGACAAGGCTCAGTGCGGCCCCGGCGGCTGGCTGCAGGCCCAGGCGAACAGCCGCTGCGGGCGCAGCTGCCCCGCCTCGTCGACCTGGCCGAGCCCGAGGGCGCGCCCGCCGCGATCGAAGGCCGCCACCGCGCCGCGCGCCGTGAATCCTCCAGCCACCCCCTGGCCGTACGCGAGCCGCCGGGCCTGCTCCTCGTTCAGGACCACCACCGGCCAGGCGCTCATGCCGGCCTCGATCGGCAGCAGGCAGGCATCGAGGCAATGGCGGCCGCGTTCGGCCAGCGCCTGCAGCGCTTCCAGGGTCCACAGCCGCGGCTCCCTGAACGGGTCCACCCAGAGCCGCCGCAGTTCGGCGACGTGGGCGCCGCAACCCAGCGCCTCGCCGAGGTCGCGCACCAGGCTGCGCACGTAGGTCCCCGACCCGCACTCCACATGCAGCCGCAGCAGCGGCTCGCCGCGGTCGAGCAGGTCCGCCGCGGACTGCAGCCGGAAGGCGTGGACGTCGACTTGACGTGGCTCGACCTCGATCGTCTCCCCGCGCCGCGCCTTGGCGTACAGCGGCTCGCCGCCGCGCTTGAGCGCCGAATACACCGGCGGACGCTGCAGGATCCGGCCGGTCAGGGCGGTCAGTGCCGCGTCGAGGCTGGGAATGTCCAGCAGCGGCACCGGCCGTTCACGCAGCGGCTGCCCTTCGGCGTCGTCGGTGTCGGTCACGATGCCCAGCCTGGCCACGGTGTCGTAGGCCTTGCGCGCGCCGAGCAGTCCGCCGGCGATCTTGGTCGCCTCGCCGAAGCACACCGGCAGCAGGCCGGTCGCCAACGGATCGAGGCTGCCGGTGTGACCGGCCTTCTCCGCCTGGAACAGGTGGCGGACGCGCTGCAACGCCTGGTTCGAACTCAGCCCGCGTGGCTTGTCGAGCAGCAGGATGCCGTCGAGCTTGCGAAAGCGTGTGCGTGGCCGACGGGTCATCTATTCATTGTAGTGGGCGGGACTCGGGACCCGGGACAGGGAATGGGACCGCGGACTGGGAAGCCTCATGTTCGATCACCCCGGCGAAGGCCGGGATCCAGCTTCACGTGCCCGAAAGGCTGGATCCCGGCTTTCGCCGAGATGACGGTGCGGGGCATTTCAGCTGCCGACTGCCGACTCTCGGGCCGGATATCGAACGCCGCCCGCCAGCCGTCATTGCCGGCTATCGGCCTCAGGACGCGTTCCCGCCGTGGTCATCGCGCAGCAGGTTGTCGATGCGCTCGCCACGGTCGACCGAATCGTCGTAATGGAAATGCAGTTCCGGCACGTGGCGCAGGTTCACCGCGCGTGCCAGCCGGAAGCGGATCTCGCCGGCAACCGCGCGCAGGCCCTTTACCGCCTCGCCGGAACGCTCCGCCTGCAGCGCGGTGACGAAGACCTTGGCGTGTGCCAGGTCGCGGGTCACCTCCACGTCGGACACGCTGACCGACGGCAGCCCATGCTCCTGCACCGCCGCGCGCACCAGCGCACCCAGCTCGCGGCGGAGCTGTGCGGAAACGCGGTCGGTGCGGGTGAATGACTTCGTCATTTTTTGGTGATTCGTGATTCGTGATTGGTGATTCGATAACGGCAACGGCTAAGGTGCGGACGACTCGGGAGGCGCGCCGCGAACCGCTCTTGCGAATCACGAATCACCAATCCCGAATCACGCGGACCCTTACAGGGTCCGCTGCACCTCGATCCGCTCGAAGCACTCGATCTTGTCGCCCGGCTTGACGTCGTTGTAGGCCTTCACGCCGATGCCGCACTCGGTGTTCACGCGCACCTCGTCGACGTTCTCCTTGAAGCGGCGCAGTGATTCCAGCTCGCCTTCGAAGATCACCGTGTCGTCGCGCAGCACGCGGATCGGCTTGCTGCGCTTGACCACGCCCTCGACCACCATGCAGCCGGCGACCGCGCCGAACTTGGAGCTGCGGAACACGTCGCGGACCTCGGCGGTGCCGATGATCTCCTCGCGGATCTCCATGCCGAGGATGCCGGAGGCCACCTGCTTCACCTGGTCGATCACGTCGTAGATGATCGAGAAGTAGCGTAGGTCGAGACCGTTGCTCTCGATCACCTTGCGCGCCGAAGCATCGGCACGGACGTTGAAGCCGATGATCGTCGCCTTGGCCGCGGCCGCGGAGTTGGCGTCGGATTCGGTGATGCCGCCGACGCCCGAGACGATGATGTTGATGCGGATCTGCTCGTTCGACAGCGCGGTCAGCGCCTGCCGCAGCGCCTCGGCGGAACCCTGTACGTCGGCCTTGATCACCAGGTTGAGCGACAGCTGCTGCTCGCTCTGGCCCATCTGCGCCATGATGTCTTCCATGCGGTTGCCCGCCGCCTGCACCAGGCGCGTCTCGCGACGCTTGCTTTCGCGCTGCTGCGCGACTTCCTTGGCCAGGCGCTCGTCGTCGACGACCACGAAGTCGTCGCCGGCATCCGGCACGCCCGACAGGCCCAGCACCTGCACCGGAATCGAGGGGCCGGCGCTGTCCACCGGCTTGCTGTTCTCGTCGAACAAGGCGCGCACGCGGCCGAACTGGATCCCGCAGACCAGGTAATCGCCCTTGTTCAGCTTGCCCTGCTGCACCAGCACGGTCGCCACCGGGCCGCGGCCCTTGTCGAGCGAGGACTCGATGACGGTGCCGACGGCGCGGCCTTCCGGCGGCGCACGGAGCTCGAGCACCTCGGACTGCAGCAGGATCGCGTCAAGCAGGTCATCGATGCCGTCGCCGGTCTTGGCCGAGAGCTCGACCATCTGGATGTCGCCACCGAAGTCCTCGGCCACGACGTCGTGCGTGAGCAGCTCGTTCTTGATCCGACCGGGATCGGCGTCGGATTTGTCGACCTTGTTGATCGCGACGATCAACGGCACGTTCGCGGCGCGCGCGTGCTGGATCGCCTCGATCGTCTGCGGCATGACGCCGTCGTCGGCCGCGACCACCAGCACCACGATGTCGGTGAGCTTGGCGCCGCGCGCGCGCATCGAGGTGAACGCGGCATGGCCGGGCGTATCCAGGAAGCTGACCACGCCCTTGTCGGTCTCGACGTGATAGGCGCCGATGTGCTGGGTGATGCCGCCGGCCTCGCCGGAAGCGACCTTGGTGCGGCGAATATGGTCGAGCAGCGAGGTCTTGCCGTGATCGACGTGACCCATGATGGTGACCACCGGCGGGCGTGCCTCGCCCTCGCCCTCGGCCGCGCCGACGTGTGCGATCAGTTCGCTCTCGGCGTCGTCGCTCTCGGCACGGACCGCCTTGTGGCCGAGCTCCTCGATCACCAGCACCGCGGTGTCGTGATCGATGGTCTGGGTGATGGTCGCCATGACGCCCATCTTGAACAGCGCCTTGACCACGTCGCCGCCCTTCATCGCCATCTTCTGCGCGAGCTCGGCCACGGTGATCGCGTCGCCGACCGGCACTTCGCGCACCACCGGCGCGGTCGGCCGCGCGAAGCCGTGCTGGCCGCCGCCGGTGCGTGCCTGTTCCACCTGGCGCCTAGACTTGGGCTTGCGCACGGTCGAACGGCGCGCGCGCTCGGAAGCGCTCAGGTGCAGCTGGCCGGCGAAGCGCGCGGCGGCGCCGTCGTCGTCCTCGACGCCGGCGACCATCACGTGCGAACCGCGATGGTGCTTCTGCTTGTGTCCGCTGCGGTCGTCGCGCGCGGCGGCCGGCTTCGGATGGCCGTGGCCATGGCCGGGCTTGCGTGCAGTGGTGGATTCTTCCTCGATCGGCGCGGCTGCGGCGGCGGCCGCCAGCTCGGCCTCCTTGCGCAGGCGTTCGGCCTCGGCCTCTTCCGCGCGCTTGCGCTGCTCGGCTTCCTCGGCGCGACGCTTGTCGGCCTCGGCCAGGCGCTGCTGCTCGGACAGGTTGCGCTGCCGCGACTCTTCCAGCTTGCGCAGGATCTCGGCGCGCTCGTCGTCGGCCGGCGTGCCGCTGTCGCCGCCCGCTTCCTCGGTCGGCTTGACCAGGGTGACTTTCTTGCGCACCAGGACGTCGACGGTGGTGCGGTTCTTGCCGCCACCGACCGTCAGCTCCTGCTTGCGGCTGCGGTTGAGCGTGATTTTCTTCGGCGCAAGGCTCTCGTCGGCAGCCTTGTCGGCCTTGCCGTGAGTCCGGCGCAGGAAGCCGAGAAGCTTGACCTTCTCGGTACTGGTCACGACCTGGTCAGGATCGCTGAACGGCATGCCGGCCTCGGCCAGCTGCTCCAGCAATTTCTCGACCGGCGTGTTCACCAGTGCGGCCAGCTTGCGAATCGTGGTTTGTTGCGACATTCGGGTTCCGGTTCCTTGGGCGTCGGCGAAGTCGCCGCGCTGTGGATTGAGCCAATTGTACCGTTTGCGGGCGGACGCTTCGGGCCGGGGGCCAGGAGGCGTCGTCGGCCTCCGGCGCTCAACCCGCGTTTAACGCCACCTCAGGCCTCCCGCTCGAGGCGGGCGATCTCCTCGGCGCGAGCGGCGAGGATCAAGGCGGCCGCGCGCTCCTCGTCGATCCCCTCGACGCCGAGCTCCATCAGTTCGTCGGTGCCCAGATCGGACAGGTCCTCGCTGCTGCGCACGCCGTGCGACGCCAGTGCATAGGCGGTGGTGTCGTCCATGCCTTCCAGCGCCAGCAGGTCCTCGGCCGGCGCGTTCTCGTCGAGCTCCTCCTCGACCGCGAGGGCGTCGTTGAGCAGGGCGTCGCGGGCGCGGGCGCGCAGTTCCTCGACGATATCCTCGTCGAAACCCTCCACCGCCAGCAGCTCGCCGACCGGCACGTAGGCGATCTCCTCGACCGTGCTGAAGCCTTCCGACACCAGGATGCCGGCGATTTCCTCGTCGACTTCGAGCTTCTCCTGGAACAGCTCGCGCGCGGCGATCTGCTCGGCCTCGGACTTCGCGGTCACCTGGTCCTGGGTCATCACGTTCAGCTGCCAACCGGTCATGCGGCTGGCCAGGCGCACGTTCTGGCCGCCCTTGCCGATCGCCTTGGCCAGCAGCTCCTCGGCCACCGCCAGGTCCATCGAGTGCTTCTCCTCGTCGACGATGATCGACTGCACTTCGGCCGGCGCCATCGCGTTGATAACGAACTGCGCGGGGTTGTCCGACCACAGCACGATATCGACGCGCTCGCCGTTGAGCTCGTTCGACACCGCCTGCACGCGCGAGCCGCGCATGCCGATGCAGGCGCCGATCGGATCGGTGCGGTTGTCGTAGGCCACCACCGCGATCTTGGCGCGATCGCCCGGGTCGCGCGCGCAGGCCTTGATCTCGACCAGGCCCTGGCCGACTTCCGGCACCTCGAGCTTGAACAGTTCCATCATGAATTCGGGCGCGGCACGGCTGATGAACAGCTGCGGGCCGCGCGGCTCGCTGCGCACGTCGTAGAGGTAGCCGCGGATGCGGTCGCCGGCGCGGACCACGTCGCGCGGGATCGCCTTGTCCTTGGGAATGAACGCTTCCGCGTTCCCGCCCAGGTCGACATAGACGCTGCCGCGTTCGACGCGCTTGACGATGCCGGTGACCAGCTCGCCCACGCGATCCTTCCAGGCGTCGACCACCTGCGCGCGCTCGGCCTCGCGCACGCGCTGCACGATCACCTGCTTGGCGGCCTGCGCGGCGATGCGTCCGAACTCGGCGTTCTCGATCGGCTCTTCGATGTAGTCGCCGACCTCCACGCCCTCGGCCTCGTCGACCGCATCCATCAGCCGGATCTGGCGATGCGGCGACTCCATCACCACGTCGTCGGCCACGACCTCCCAGCGGCGGAAGGTCTGGTAGCTGCCGTCCTTCGGGTCGATCGCGACGCGCGTGATCACGTCCTCGTCGTGGTAGCGCTTCTTGGCGGCGGTGGCCAATGCTGCCTCCATCGCCTCGAGGATCACCGATTCCGGGACGCCCTTCTCGTTGGCGACCGCGTCGACGACCATCAACAGTTCCTTGCTCATTTCTGGATCACTCCGAACTCGACGGCCCATCGGCCGTACGCTTGTTGGCTTGTGGTGGCTTCACCTGCTTGTCGGAACGCGAATCGCGCCCCGACGGCTTCTTCTGCTTGCCCGGGCGGGCGTCGCGACCGGAACGGTCTTTCGCCGGCGCGAGGCCGAGCGCAGACCAGTCCGGGACCAGCCGCGCCTTGTCGATGTTGTCGAACGCCACCGTCAACGGCTGGCCGTCGACCTCGAAGGCGATCGTGTCGCCCTCGACCCCGGCGATCCGGCCCTGCAGCCGGCGGCGCCCGTCCTGCGGCAGCCTCAGCCCGACCTTCGTGGTCTGTCCGGCGAAACGCGCGAACTGCTCCGGCGTGAACAGCGGCCGGTCGATGCCCGGCGACGACACCTCCAGGGTGTAGTGCCCGCTGATTGGATCTTCGACGTCCATCTGCGCCGACACCTCGCGGCTGACGGCCTCGCAATCCTCGATCGTCACGCCCTGCCCTTCAGCCTCGGGATCGGCGCCGGGCCGGTCGATGTACAGGCGCAGCACGGCGCTGCCCGGCGTCGGCAGGTACTCCGCGCCCAGCAATTCCAGCCCCAACGCTTCGACCGTCGGCGCCAGCAGTTCCACGATTGTCGTCGCTTTGTCCGCCATCTCTTCCCGTGAAGCGGCGATGCACCGGTGTGCAGATCCGCCAAGAACTCGTAAAACAAACAAGGGGCCCAACGGGCCCCTTGTCCGATACCACTGGATTTCGGCACCGGTACGCGAGCAGTACGCGTTCCGGCTCAGCCCGATTCGCGGCCGGGAAACAAAAAAGCCTCCAGGAGAGGCTTTTCGTCGACCGCGAAAAGCTGGTAGCGGGGGCAGGATTTGAACCTGCGACCTTCGGGTTATGAGCCCGACGAGCTGCCAGACTGCTCCACCCCGCAGCAGATTCGCAATTATGGGGAACCGGACGGTTCATTGCAAGCCCGGCCGCACTCCGATCCCGGTGCGGCTGTCCGCCGGATGAACCTCGCGACCGTGTCGGGCGCGGCCTCCGTGGTCGGGGCTGAAGCCCCTCCTACAGCAGCGTCGTTTCCCCTGTAGGAGGGGCTTCAGCCCCGACCCGGGAGGCAGATCGTCAGCCCGCGAACGCCTGCTGACACAGCGCCATCAGCGGGCTCCAGAACAGCCCCAGGACCAGCAGCGACAGCGCATTGATCGCGAACATCGTCCGCAGCCCCCCGCCCTGGCGCGCCTGCAGCGGCTCGCCGGCGGGCTCGTCGAAATACATCACCTTGATCACGCGCAGGTAGTAGAACGCGCCGATCACCGCGAACACGATGCCCACGATCGCCAGCCACATCAGGTCGCCTTCGAGCGCGGCGCGCAAGACCGCCAGCTTGGCCCAGAAGCCGAGGAACGGCGGCACGCCGGCCAGCGAGGCCATGATCACCAGCACCAGGCCGGCCATCCACGGGCTGCGCGCATTCAGGCCCTTGAAGTCGTCGATGCGGTCGGCCTCGAAACCCTTGCGCGACAGCATCACGATCGCGCCGAACGCCGCCGCCGACATGATCGCGTAGCTGATGGCATAGAACATCGCCGCGGCGAAACCGCCCTCGCCGCCGCCGGCCAATCCCAGGAACAGGAAGCCGATGTGCGAGATGGTGGAGTACGACAGCATCCGCTTGAGGTTGCTCTGCGCGATCGCGACGATGTTGCCGATCGCCAGCGACAAGGCCGCCAGCAGCGCCAGCAGCAGTTGCCACTGGTCCTGCATCGGCCCCAGGCCGACCTCGAACAGGCGGTAGGCCATGCCGAACGCCGCCAGCTTGGGCACCGAGCTGATGAAGACCGTGATCGCCGTCGGCGCACCGTGATAGGCGTCGGGCAGCCACATGTGGAACGGCGCCGCGCCGAACTTGAATGCGACGCCGGCCACCACGAACACCAGGCCGGTCAGCAGCAGCACGCGGTCGTCGCCGGACGCGGTCGACGCGGCCGCGCTGATCGCGTCCAGGTACAGCGTGCCGGTGGCGCCGTAGACCAGCGACAGGCCGTACAGCAGCAACCCGGAGGCCAGCGAGCCGAGCACGAAGTACTTCATGCCGGCTTCCGAAGCCAGCGGACCGTCGCGGTCGATCGCCACCAGCGCATACGAGCACAGCGCCAGCAGCTCCAGTCCCAGGTAGATCATGGTCAGGTTGCCGGCCGAGACCAGCAGCATCATCCCGACCACGGCGAACAGCACCAGGACCGCCACCTCGCCCTTGTACAGGCCGCGTTCGCGCAGGTACGACCAGCTGTAGCCCAGCGACATCGCCGACACCACCAGGATCACGAACTTCAGCATGTCGGCCGCGGCATCGCGGACGAACAGGCCCTCCATCACCACACCGCGCCCGCCGACGCCAGCGGCGACGAACCCCGCGGCAACCAGCAGCGTGACGATCGCCAACGTGTGGGTGAGGATGCGGCGGCGCTCGTCGAGGAACAGGTCGAGCATCAGCAGCGCGAACGCACCGAAGATCACCGTCAGCTCCGGCAACAGCGGCGCGAACTCGGCGAAGGTGCGAACGGGTGGCGTCATGGCGGTAGTTATCACGTCACGCATTCCTCAGCAATCGTACAGGGCGCTTTTCGCCGTGTCTCACACGAAACCAAGCCATCCATGGCGGCGCATTGCCGGCTCCGGATCGTCCCGCCCAGCCATCCCTGGCCGGGCGTTCGCAGGCGCAGCGAACGCCTGGATGGCGTCCGCTAAGCGCGCGCCCGCTCACCCTCAAATCTTGGTGGCGGACAGCAGTTCCGCCAGGTGCGCGATGGAAGGCTCCATCAGGTCGGTCAGCGGCTTCGGCCAAAGGCCGATCGCGAGCACGCCGGCGGCGAACACGCCCAGCACCAGTACCTCGCGGGCGTTGACGTCCTGCAGCGCGGCGACATGGGCATTGCCGACCTCGCCGTACAGCACGCGCTTGACCAGCCACAGGGTGTAGGCCGCGCCGATCACCAGGGTCATCGCCGCGACGAAGGCGATCAGCGGATGGCTCTGGAACGCCGCCAGGATCACCATGAACTCGCCGACGAAGCCCGAAGTGCCCGGCAGGCCGGCATTGGCCATGGCGAACAGCACCATGAACGCCGCGAACCAGGGCATCACGTTGGCGACGCCGCCGTAGTCGGCGATCTGGCGGCTGTGCATGCGGTCGTAGAGCACACCCACGCAGGAGAACATGGCGCCGGAGATGAAGCCGTGGCTGACCATCTGCACCATCGCGCCCTGCAGGCCCAGGCGCGCGGCGTCGGCGTTGCCGGTGTCGCGCATCAGCGCGAAGGCGATGAAGATGCCCAGGGTGACGAAACCCATGTGCGAGACCGACGAGTAGGCGATCAGCTTCTTCATGTCCGACTGCGCCAGCGCCACCAGGCCGACGTAGACCACCGCGATCAGCGACAGCGCGATCACCAGCCAGGCCCACTCGTGGCCGGCGTCGGGCACGATCGGCAGGCTGAAGCGCAGGAAGCCGTAGCCGCCGATCTTCAGCATGATCGCCGCCAGGATCACCGAGCCGCCGGTCGGTGCCTCGACGTGCGCGTCCGGCAGCCAGGTGTGCACCGGGAACATCGGCACCTTGACCGCGAACGCCGCCAGGAAGGCGAAGAACAGCCACATCTGTTCGGTGGCGGTCAGCGGCAGGGCGTACAGGTCGGGCAGCTGCCAGCTGCCGCCCTTCAGGTACAGGTAGATCAGCCCGACCAGCATGAAGATCGAGCCGAGGAAGGTGTAGAGGAAGAACTTCACCGATGCGTAGACGCGCCGCGGACCGCCCCAGACGCCGATGATGATGAACATCGGGATCAGCATGGCCTCGAAGAAGACGTAGAACAGCATCGCGTCGACCGCCGCGAACACGCCGACCATCGCCCCTTCCAGCACCAGGAATGCGGCGAGGTACTGGCTGACGCGCTTGTCGATCGAGCCCCAGGCGCCGATCAGTACCAGCGCCGTGGTCAGCGTGGTCAGCACGATCAGTGCCACCGAGATGCCGTCGGCGCCGAGGTGGTACTGGATGTCGTAGGCGGGAATCCATTCGCGCCGCTCGACGAACTGCATGCCGGTCGCGGCGAAGTCGAAACCGGTCAGCAGCGGAATACTGACGATGAACACCAGCAGCGCCACCGCCAGCGCCAGCCAGCGCGCCAGCTGCGGTCGCGCCTCGCCGCAGGCGAGCGTCAGGACGCCGCCGAGGATCGGGAGCCAGATCAGGAGGCTGAGAAGTGGCCAGCTATGCATGGAAACATCCGACACTTGAGGATCCCGCTGGTTGCCGCCTTCGTCCGTCATCCCCGCGCAGGCGGGGATCCAGCGACTTCAACCTGCTGAAAGCAAAGGCTCTGGATCCCCGCCTGCGCGGGGATGACGACCCGTTGATTCGTTGATTCTGGATTTCCACGTTCTTCCTTCCCCCGTCAGGTCCAGTAACGGATCAGCACGGCCAGCAGCGCGATCAGACCGATGATCATCGCGAAGGCATAGTGGTAGAGGAAGCCGGACTGGACCCGGCGCGCGAGGCCCGAGACGAGGTCGACCACGCGCGCGGCGCCGTTGACGATCAGGCCGTCGATCAGCTTCTCGTCGCCCTGCCGCGAAACCTTGCCGAGCAGCAGGCCGCCGCCGGCGAAACCGCCGATCCACAGGTCGTCCGCCCAGTACTTCTTCTCCAGCACCCGCGTGATCAGCGAGAACGGGAAGATGCCGCGCAACTTCGCCGGCAGGCCGGGCTTCCACCAGTACAGCACCGTCGCCAGCACGAAGCCGGCCAGCACCAGCCAGAACGCCGGTGCGACCAAGCCATGCAGGGCGAAGGCCACCGGGCCGTGCCACAGCTCGCTCCCGAGCGCGGCCACGGTATCGCGCGCCTCGGCCAGGTCGATCGCGCCGAGGAAGAACGGCGCCTGCGCTTGCTGGCCGCTCCAGTCGGTACCGAACAGCATCGGCCCGGCAGTGAAGAAGCCGATCGCGATCGACGGGATCGCCAGCAGCACCAGCGGCAGGGTCACGACCCACGGCGACTCGTGGGGTTCGTGCGGGCCATGGTGGTCGTGACCACCATGGGCGTTGTCGTCGAGCGGCTCGTGGCGCGTTTCCTGTCCATGCTCGTCATGGGCGGCGACCGGGTGCGACGGTGCCGCGTCGCGGAAGCGCTCGGCGCCGAAGAAGGTCAGGTACAGCAGGCGGAAGCTGTAGAAACTGGTGACGAACGCGCCCAGCAGCACAGCCCAGTAGCCGTAGGTGCCGATCCAGCCCATGCGTTCGGCGGCGTGCCCGGCCGCCTCGATGATCGTGTCCTTGGAATAGAACCCGCTCAGGAACGGCGTGCCGACCAGCGCCAGGGTGCCGATCACGCTGGTCCAGAAGGTGATCGGCATGTACTTGCGCAGGCCGCCCATCTTGCGCATGTCCTGCTCGTGGTGCATGCCGATGATCACCGAGCCTGCGGCCAGGAACAGCAGCGCCTTGAAGAAGGCGTGGGTCATCAGGTGGAAGACCGCGGCCGAGTACGCCGATACGCCGAGCGCGACGGTCATGTAGCCCAGCTGCGACAGCGTGGAATACGCGACCACGCGCTTGATGTCGTTCTGCACGATGCCGATCAGGCCGGTGAAGAACGCGGTGGTGGCGCCGATGAACAGCACGAACGCGAGCGCGGTGTCGCTGAGCTCGAACAGCGGCGACATGCGCGCGACCATGAAGATGCCGGCGGTGACCATGGTCGCGGCGTGGATCAGCGCCGAGATCGGGGTCGGGCCCTCCATCGAGTCCGGCAGCCAGACGTGCAGCGGCACCTGCGCCGACTTGCCCATGGCGCCGATGAACAGGCAGACGCAGATGAGGGTCGCCACCGACCAGGGCCGGCCGTCCAGGATCTCCACCACCTGGCCGCCGCCGATCTTGTCGCTGGCGTTGGCGAATACCGTGGCGTAGTCCAGCGTGCCGAACCAGTACAGCACCGCGGCGACGCCCAGCAGGAAGCCGAAGTCGCCGACGCGGTTGACCAGGAACGCCTTGAGGTTGGCGAAGATCGCGCTCGGCTTCTTGAACCAGAACCCGATCAGCAGGTACGAGACCAGCCCCACCGCCTCCCAGCCGAAGAACAGCTGCAGGAAGTTGTTGCTCATCACCAGCATCAGCATGCTGAAGGTGAACAGCGAGATGTAGCTGAAGAAGCGCTGGTAGCCGGGATCCTCGGCCATGTAGCCGATGGTGTAGACGTGCACCAGCAGCGAAACGAAGGTGACGACCAGCATCATCATCGCCGTGAGTCGGTCGATCATGAAGCCGACGTGGGCCGAATAGCTGCCCACCTCGAAGAAGGTGTAGACGTTCTCGTTGTACGGCGCCGCACCCTGCCCCGTCAGCTGCCACAGCACGTAGCCGGACAGCGCGCAGCTGACCGCCACGCCGAGGATGGTGACCGAGTGCGCGCCCGCACGCCCGACCTGGCGGCCGAACAGGCCGGCCACGATCGAGCCGAGCAGTGGTGCGAGCACGATGATCAGCAGGTGGGTTGTCGAGATCGCCATTTTTGTCAGTTATCCAGAAGCCGCGCCATCGAACATCTCAAGAAAACCTCCAAGCGCCATTTGAAAGCCCCTCTCCCTCCGGGAGAGGGGTTGGGGTGAGGGTACGGCGAAGTCGCGATGGTTCAGACCTCTGCCGCTTCGCCGTACCCTCATCCGGCGCTCCGCGCCACGTGCATTCGCCACATCCATGTGGCTCACCCTTCGGGCGGCTTTCGCCGTGCAAATCGGCAATCCTGCCGATTTGTCTCCCAAAGGGAGAAGGGGTGGGCTGCAGGCATCCGGAAGCATTCTTCCTTCTGCGCCGCGTCCCGATTGTCACCGCCGCCATCCATGGCGGTACTGCGTCTGCTCCGGATGGTCCGGCCCGGCCATCCATGGCCGGGCGTTCGCGAAGGCGCGAGCCAGTGGCTCGCAAGCGCCTTCGCTCACCCCTTCAAAGTATCGATGTCCGCGACATTGATCGTGCGCCGGTTGCGGAACAGCGTGACCAGGATCGCCAGGCCGATCGCCGCCTCGGCCGCGGCCACGGTCAGGATGAAGAACACGAACACCTGCCCGGTGGCGTCGCCGAAATGGCGCGAGAAGGCGATGAAATTGATGTTGACCGCAAGCAGCATCAGCTCGATCGACATCAGCAGCACGATCACGTTCTTGCGGTTGAGGAAGATGCCGGCGACGCTGATGCAGAACAGCGCGGCGCCGAGCGCGAGGTAGTGTCCGAGGGCCAGGCCCTCGCCGAAGAAACTCATGCCTTGCCCTCCCCGTCCGGGGCTTCGCCGTCGGCCGGCGGCGCCTGCGTCGTGCGTGGCGCCTCGGCCTGCATCTTCACCATGCGGAACCGATCCTTCGCCTGCACCCGCGACTGCGCACCCGGGCTCTGGTGCTTGGCGCCTTCGCGCCGGCGCAGGGTCAGCATCACTGCGGCGATCACCGCCACCGTGAGGATCAGCGCCGCGACCTCGAACGGCAGCAGGTAGTCGGTAAACAGGCGGTGCGCGACCCAGGCGGTGTTGGAGACGCCGGCCGCCTCCGCGACGTCCGGCGCGAACGGCGTGATGCGCGAACGGATGCCGATCAGCGCCAGCATCTCGGCCAGCATCACCACCGCCACCAGCAAACCGACCGGCAGGTAGCGCACGTAGCCTTCGCGCAACGGCGCCACGTCGATGTCGAGCATCATCACCACGAACAGGAACAGCACCATCACCGCGCCGACGTACACCAGGATCAACGCCACGCCGAGGAACTCGGCGCCGGCCAGGATCCAGGTGCAGGCGACGGTGAAGAAGGTCAGCACCAGGAACAGCGCGGCATGGACCGGATTACGGACGCTGATCACCGCCACCGCGGACATCACGGTGAGGACGGCGAACACCAGAAAGGCGAGCAGAGTGAGATCCATGGCTTACCTGTAGGCGGCGTCGGCGGCGCGGCGTTCGGCGATCTCCGCCTCCAGGCGGTCGCCGATCGCGAGCAGTTGCTGCTTGTTGACCACGTTCTCGCCGCGGTTCTCGAAGTGGTACTCGTGCACGTGGGTTTCGACGATCGAGTCGACCGGACAGGACTCCTCGCAGAACCCGCAGTAGATGCACTTGAACAGGTCGATGTCGTAGCGCGTGGTGCGGCGGCTGCCGTCGGCGCGCTGCTCGGAGTCGATGGTGATCGCCAGCGCCGGGCACACCGCCTCGCACAGCTTGCAGGCGATGCAGCGCTCCTCGCCGTTGGGATAGCGGCGCAGCGCGTGCAGGCCGCGGAAGCGTGGCGACTGGGGGGTCTTCTCCATCGGGTACATCAGCGTGTACTTGGGCCGCCACAGGTACTTGAAGGTCAGCCACAGGCCGCCGATCAGCTCGAGCAGCAGCAGGCTGCGGAACCAGGACACGACACGGTTCATCGCTGCACCCCCTCTAGCACGCCGTAGTACGCCATCAGCGCGACCACGCAGATCCAGAAGATGCTGATCGGGATGAACACCTTCCAGCCCAGGCGCATGATCTGGTCGTAGCGGTAGCGCGGGAACGAGGCGCGGAACCAGACATAGGTGCTGGCGAAGAAGAACACCTTGACGAACAGCCACCACCAGCCGTCGACCGACAGCAGCGGGATGCCCCAGCCATGGAACGGCGACAGCCAGCCGCCCATGAAGAAGATCGCGGCGAGGAAGCTGATCAGGATCATGTTGGCGTATTCGGCCAGGAAGAACAGCGCGAACGCCGATCCCGAGTACTCCACCATGTGCCCGGCGACGATTTCCGACTCGCCCTCGACCACGTCGAACGGCGCGCGATTGGTCTCGGCCACGCCCGACACGAAATAGACCACGAACAGCGGCAGCAGCGGCAGCCAGAACCAGCTCAGGAAGCCCATGTCGCCGGCCTGCGCCATCACGATGTCGCTGAGATTGAGGCTGCCGGCGGCGATCAGAACGCCGACCAGGGCGAAGCCCATCGCGATCTCGTAGCTGACCACCTGTGCGGCCGAGCGCATCGCGCCGAGGAAGGCGTACTTCGAATTGGACGCCCAGCCGGCGAGGATGATGCCGTACACGCCCAGCGAGGTCATCGCCAGCAGGTACAGCAATCCCGCGTTGGCGTTGGACAGCACCAGCTGCGCATCGAACGGCACCACCGCCCAGGCGGCGAACGCCGGCGCCAGCGTGATCAGCGGCGCCAGGATGTACAGCGCAGGCTGCGCCTTGGCCGGCTGGATGACTTCCTTGAACAGCAGCTTGAAGACGTCGGCGAACGCCTGGAACACGCCGAAGCCGACATACATCGGCCCGCGCCGGACGTGCATCCAGCCGATCAGCTTGCGCTCCCAGACCACGTAGAAGGCCACCGCCAGGATCACCGGCACCGCGATGGCGACGATCTTCAGCACGATCCAGACAATAGTGCCGAGCGGCCCAAGCGCCGTTAGCCAATCCTGCAGCGGACCGGTCAGCTGGGTCAGCAGTTCTGCGGTGGTCATGCCGGCACCACCTGTACGCGGCCGGCCGCCAGCGCGGCGGTCGCACCGTATCCGCTTTCGATCCATGCCGCGCCCTGCGCGACATTCTCGCTGACCGACACCTGCAAGGTCGCGGTGCCGGCGGTATTGGAGATCCTTGCCATGGCGCCTTCGGCGACTCCGATCGTGTTCGCGTCCTGCGGATGCAGGACGATGCGCGGCCCCAGGGTGAGCGGATGCGCCTGCAGCGCTGCGGCGCGACGCACGACGGCATCGCTGCGGTAGATGGCCGGCGATACGGCCAATTCCAGCCCGTTCGCTGCATCGTGGGAGCGACGGGAGTCGCGACTTCCGTCGCTCCCACCCATGGCCGGACCGTTGCGATCACCGGCTTCGTCATCGCGGGACTTCATGCCGGCGCGCAGCTCCGCCAGCTCGGTGAACTCGAAACCGAGCAACTGCAGCTGTCCGCCCAGCGCGCGCAGCACGCGCCAGCCGGAACGCGCCTCGCCCGGCAGCCGGCCGGCGGCAAACGCGCGCTGCGCGATCCCTTCGAGGTTGGTGAGGGTGGCGTCGATCTCGGGCAGCGCGCCGATCGGCAGGATCACGTCGGCCACCGCGCGCGTCGACGCGCAGGCGTAGTGGCTGAACGCCACCACCTGCGCGCCCTTCAGCGCCTTCAGCACCATGGCCTGGTCGGCGAAATCGAGGCCGGGCTCGATGCCGTACAGCACATAGGCCGAGCGCGGATCGGCGAGCATGGCCTGCGCGTCGCGCGAGGCCGGCAGCACGCCCTGGTGCACCAGTCCGAGCGCGTTCGCGCCCTGCGGGATACGGCACAGCGCGGCGCCGTGGCTCCGGGCGCAATCGCCGGCGGCGGCACGGATGGCGGCGGCATGCTCGCCGGATTCGGCAAGCGCGCCGACGATGACCACCGCGCGGTCGGCCTCCTTCAGCGCATCGTTCAGCTCGCCTGCGGCGAGCGCTGCGGCGATCCGCGACGGCGGCACGATGTGCTTGCCGGCGATGTCGAAGGTGAACTCGAAGTCGACCGGGTTGACCACGTGCACCTTCGCGCCCTGGCGCCAGGCCTGGCGCACGCGGTGATGCAGCAGCGGCACTTCATGGCGCAGGTTGGACCCGACGATGACCACGACGTCGGCCTTGGCGATGTCGGCCACCGGCATCGGGAAAGGTTCGGCGACGGCGCCGTCGGACGGGTCGCGCGCGGCGATGCGGTGATCGAGGTTGCCGGTTCCCAGGCCTTCGGCCAGGCGCGCCAGCAGCAGCCCTTCCTCGTTCGAGGTCGCCGGGTGCACCAGCACGCCGAGATCGTCGGCGGCATTGTCGCGCAGGATCTGCGCGACCTTCGCCAGCGCCTCGTCCCAGGTGGCCTCGCGCCAGTCGTCGCCGTCCTTCAGCAGCGGCTGCAGCGCGCGATCTTCCGCGGCCAGGCCCTGGTGCGAGTAGCGGTCACGATCGGACAGCCAGCACTCGTTCACGGCCTCGTTGTCGCGCGGCACCGAACGCAGCACCTCGCCGCGACGCACGTGCAGGAACAGGTTGCTGCCGAGCGGGTCGTGGTAGCCCAGCGATTCCTTGGCGATCAGCTCCCACGGCCGCGCGCGGAAGCGGAACACCTTGTTGGTCAGCGCGCCCACCGGGCAGACGTCGATGACGTTGCCCGACAGTTCGGTGGTCAACGGCTTGCCGTCGTAGGTGCCGATCTGCAGGTTCTCGCCGCGCTGCATGCCGCCCAGCTCGTAGGTGCCGGCGATCTCGCCAGTGAAGCGCACGCAGCGCGTGCACTGGATGCAGCGGGTCATCTCGGTCTCGACCAGCGGCCCCATGTCCTCGTCGGCGACCACGCGCTTGCGCTCGGAGAAGCGGCTGACCGAACGGCCGTAGCCGAGCGACAGGTCCTGCAGCTCGCATTCGCCGCCCTGGTCGCAGATCGGGCAGTCGAGCGGATGGTTGATCAGCAGGAATTCCATCACGTTGCGCTGCGAGGCCAGCGCCTTGTCGCTACGGGTGGACACCTTCATGCCGTCCATCACCGGCGTGGCGCAGGCCGGCGCCGGCTTGCCCATCTTCTCCACCTCGACCAGGCACATGCGACAGTTGGCCGCGATCGCCAGCTTGTCGTGGTAGCAGAAGCGCGGAATCGCGATCCCGGCCTTGTCCGCGGCCTGGATGATCATCGAGCCCTTGGGCGCGGCCAGCTCCACCCCGTCGATGAAGACGGTGACGTGGTCGGGCGGCAGGCTCGGATTGACCGGCTGGGCGCTCATGGGGTGGCTCCTGTCGGAGCCGTGATTGGTGATTGGTGATGGGTGATTCGCAAAAGCAGGTCCACAGGCGCGCTCCTGTTTTCACCAATCACGAATGACGAATCACGAATCACGTGCTTCATCCTCATGCCGCGGCCTCCAGCTGCTGATCGACGATCGAGCGCCCGTTGCGGATGAAGTACTCGAACTCGTCCCAGTAGTGGCGCAGGAAGCCCTGTACCGGCCAGGCCGCGGCCTCGCCGAAGGCGCAGATGGTGTGTCCCTCGATCTGGCCGGCGGCGGCCTTGAGCATGTGCAGGTCGTCGACGGTCGCGTGTCCTTCGACGATGCGGGTCAGCATGCGGTACATCCAGCCGGTGCCCTCGCGGCACGGGGTGCACTGGCCGCAGGACTCGGCGTAGTAGAAACGCGCGATGCGCTGGCAGGCGCGCACCATGCAGGTGGTGTCGTCCATCACGATCACCGCACCCGAGCCGAGGCCGGAGCCGGCCTTCTGGATGCTGTCGTAGTCCATCGTCAGGCCCATCATGGTCTCGCCCGGCAACACCGGCATCGACGAGCCCCCCGGGATCACGCCCTTGATCGTGCGGCCCGGGCGCATGCCGCCGGCCATCTCCAGCAATTCGGCGAACGGCGTGCCGAGGCGGATCTCGTAGTTGCCGGGGCGGGCCACGTGCCCGGAGACCGAGAAGATCTTCGGCCCGCCGTTGTTCGGCTTGCCGAGATTGAGGAACCACTCGGCGCCGTTGCGCACGATCGCCGGCACCGAGGCGAAGGTCTCGGTGTTGTTGATCGTGGTCGGCTTGCCGTACAGGCCGAAGTTGGCCGGGAACGGCGGCTTGTAGCGCGGCTGGCCCTTCTTGCCCTCCAGCGACTCCATCAACGCGGTTTCCTCGCCGCAGATGTAGGCGCCGGCGCCGAGCGCGTTGTACAGGTCGATGTCGATGCCGCTGCCGAGGATGTCCTTGCCGAGCCAGCCGTTGGCATACGCCTCGGCGGTGGCTTCCTCCAGGTGCTCGAAGGGCTCATGGTGGAACTCGCCGCGCAGATAGTTGTAGCCGACCGTGCTGCCGGTGGCATAGCAGGCGATCGCCATGCCCTCGATCACCGCATGCGGGTTGTAGCGCAGGATGTCGCGGTCCTTAGCGGTGCCGGGCTCGGACTCGTCGGAATTGCAGAGGATGTACTTCTGCATGCCCGAGTCCTTCGGCATGAAGCTCCACTTCAGGCCGGTGGGAAAACCCGCGCCGCCGCGGCCGCGCAGGCCGGACTGTTTGACCATCTCGATCACATCGGTCGGCGCGATCTTCTCTTCCAGGATCCTGCGCAGCGCGCTGTAGCCGCCGGTCTTGAGGTAGTTCTCATACGACCACGGCTTGTCGAAATGCAGCGTGGTGTAGACAGCCTGGTGCTCCTTCGGCGCGGGGCCGACGGGACCGGAACCCTGGGAATGCGTCATCGCGCGCCCTCACCTGTAGGAGCGGCTTCAGCCGCGACCGCGCCAGGCAGTCCCGTCGGTGGCGACCATGGTGAACGCGCCGCCGCGCGTTGCGAAGGGAAACAACGGCAGAGAACATCTGTCGTTAAGATTTGCGCGCAGTCGCGGCTGAAGCCGCTCCTACAGTTGCTCATGCGGGTACCGGCTCGACGATGGGTGGCGGTCATTTCAGCGCCTCCAGCAACTCGTCCACCTTCTCCGGCGTGAGCTTCTCGTGGTAGTGGCCGTTGATCACGACGACGGGTGCGCCGCAGCAGGCGGCGACGCACTCCTCCTCGCGCTTGAGGTAGACGCGGCCGTCGGCGGTGGACTCGCCCAGCTTGCAGCCGAGTTTCTTCTCGGCATGCGCGACCAGGCCTTCGGCGCCGTTGAGCCAGCAGCTGATGTTGGTGCAGAACGCGACGTTGTTGCGGCCGACCTTCTGCGTCTCGAACATCGAATAGAACGTGGCGACCTCATAGGCCCAGACCGGTGGGATGCCCAGGTACTTGGCGACGGCGGCGATCAGCTCGTCGCTCAGCCAGCCGCCGTTCTGGTCCTGCGCCGCCTGCAGGCCCTGCAGCACCGCCGAGCGCTTGCGGTCCGGCGGAAACTTGGTCAGCCAGTGGTCGATATGGGCGCGCGTGTCGTCGTTCAACGCGACCATCGGGTCGACGTTGCGCGCGTTCTCGAAATTGCCGGTTGCTCTCATGAGTGCGGTGATTCGTGATTCGTGATTCGTGATTGGAAAAGGCGGGGCGCGGGACCGGATCCGCCGTCGGGCACGCGGCCACGCTCTTGCGAATCACCAATCACCAATCCCGAATCACGGCCCCTCATCGATCGATCTCCCCGAACACGATGTCGTAGGTGCCGATCATCGCCACCACGTCGGCCAGCATGTGGCCCTTCACCACCGCGTCCATCGACGACAGGTGGGCGAAGCCGGGGGCGCGCAGGTGTACGCGGAACGGCTTATTGGCGCCGTCGGAGACCAGGTAGCAGCCGAACTCGCCCTTGGGCGCCTCCACTGCGCAGTAGGTCTCGCCCGCAGGCACGCAATAGCCTTCGGTAAACAGCTTGAAGTGGTGGATCAACGCTTCCATGTCGTCCTTCATCTCCTCGCGGGAGGGGGGCGACACCTTGTAGTTGTCGATCATCACCGGGCCGGGGTTGACCTTCAGCCAGGCCACGCACTGCTCGATGATGCGCACCGACTGGCGCATCTCGGCCACGCGCACCAGGTAGCGGTCGTAGCAGTCGCCCTCGACCCCCACCGGGATGTCGAAGTCGACTTCGGCGTACTTGGCGTAGGGCTGCTTCTTGCGCAAGTCCCAGGCCACGCCCGAGCCGCGCAGCATCGGGCCGGTCATGCCCCAGGCCAGCGCCTTCTCGGGCGGCACCACGCCGATGCCGACCGTGCGCTGCTTCCAGATGCGGTTGTCGGTGAGCAGGGTCTCGTACTCGTCGATGCGCGCCGGGAAGTCCTTGGCGAAGGCTTCCAGGTAGTCCAGCATCGAGCCCTCGCGCCAGGCGTTGAAGCGCTTGAGCTTGGCGCCCTTGCGCCACGGCGACTCGCGGTACCGCGACATGCGCTCCGGCAGGTCGCGGTAGACGCCGCCCGGACGGTAGTACGTCGCATGCATGCGCGCACCGCTGACCGCCTCGTAGACGTCCATCAGCTCCTCGCGCTCGCGGAACGCGTACAGGAACACCGCCATCGCGCCGAGGTCGAGCGCGTTCGAGCCGATCCACATCAGGTGGTTGAGGATGCGGGTCACTTCGTCGAACAACGTGCGGATCCACTGCGCCCGCTCCGGCGCCTCGATCCCCATCAGGGTCTCGATCGCGCGCACGTAGGCGTGCTCGTTGCACATCATCGACACGTAGTCGAGCCGGTCCATGTAGCCGATCGACTGGTTGAACGGCTTCGACTCGGCCAGCTTCTCGGTGCCACGGTGCAGCAGGCCGATGTGCGGGTCGGCGCGCATCACGGTCTCGCCGTCCATCTCCAGGATCAGGCGCAGCACCCCGTGCGCGGCCGGATGCTGCGGGCCGAAGTTCATCGTGTAGTTGCGGATCTCCTGTCGGAGCACCGCGGCGTTGCTGGCGCTGGGCTCGACCGGCGGATGCGCCGGAACGCTCACGTCGCTCATTTCGCGTCCCCCGTCCTGCGCGCCACCTGCTCGCCGGTGGCGGTGGCGTAGCGCGCATCGTCGCGGATCACCCGCGGCACCAGCACGCGCGGCTCGACCGAGGTCACCGGCTCGTAGATCACACGCTTCTTCTCCGCGTCGTAGCGCACCTCGACATTGCCGATCAGCGGGAAGTCCTTGCGGAACGGATGGCCGATGAAGCCGTAGTCGGTGAGGATCCGGCGCAGGTCGGGATGGCCCTGGAAGATGATGCCGAGCAGGTCGAACGTTTCGCGCTCGAACCAGTCGGCCACCGGCCAGATATCGGTCAGCGAGGCGACGATCGGCAGCGCGTCGTCGGGGGCGAAGCAGGTCACGCGCAGGCGCTGGTTGTGCTGCACCGACAGCAGCTGCGCCACCGCCGCGAAGCGCTTGGCCGGCGGCGCGATCGCGCCCTCGCCGTCCGGCTGCTGCAGCTGCCGGCTCGGCGTCTGCCCGAAGCCGAATCGCCCCGGGCCGCGGCCCTCGACGCCGCGGCTGAAGCCTTCGGAGGACACGTCGGTGTCCCACTCGTCGCTGCCGTAGCTCAGGTAGTCGACGCCGCAGACGTCGATCAGCTGCTCGAAGCCGAACTCGTCGCGCAGCGCCAGGCAGCCGTCGTGCCAGGCGGCGGCGTCGAACACGATGCCGACCTCGCCGCGCGGCTCGCTCACCGAGACCTCCGCGCCGTCGAAACGCGCGCGCAGGCGATCCGCGAAAACGTTCACCTTGTCGCTCATTCGCGCAGCCCCGTGCGGTTCTCGCCGAAGTTGGTGGCGCGGCGGATCTTGCGCTGCAGCTGCAGGATGCCGTAGACCAGCGCTTCGGCGGTCGGCGGGCAGCCCGGCACGTAGATGTCGACCGGCACGATGCGGTCGCAGCCGCGCACCACCGCGTACGAGTAGTGGTAGTAGCCGCCGCCGTTGGCGCAGCTGCCCATCGAGATCACCCACTTCGGGTCGGGCATCTGGTCGTAGACCTTGCGCAGCGCCGGGGCCATCTTGTTGACCAGGGTGCCGGCGACGATCATCACGTCGGACTGGCGCGGCGACGGGCGGAACACCACGCCATAGCGGTCCAGGTCCAGGCGCGCGGCGCCGGCGTGCATCATCTCCACCGCGCAGCAGGCCAGGCCGAACGTCATCGGCCACATCGAGCCGGTGCGCGCCCAGTTGAGCAGGATGTCGGAACTGGTGGTGACGAAGCCGCGCTCGAGCAGGGGGTTCTCGCCCTGCGGGCGCAGGATGTCGTCGAGCTGCCCCTCCGGCAGCGGATTGCTGGCGAAGTCGGCAGCCTTCTGGATCGTCTGGATCACTCCCATTCCAGTGCTCCCTTTTTCCAGACGTAGATGAAGCCGAGCAGCAGCATGCCGGCGAAGATGCCCATCTCGACCAGGCCGACCACGCCGAGGTCGCGGAACACGGTGGCCCACGGCACGATGAAGATGATCTCCAGGTCGAAGATGATGAACTGGATCGCGATCAGGTAATAACGCACGTCGAACTGCATGCGCGCGTCCTCGAACGCGGCGAAGCCGCACTCGTACGGCGCCAGCTTCTCCGCCGACGGACGCTTGGGTCCGAGCAGGTTGCCGATGATCAGCAGGGCGATGCCGATGCCGGTGGCAACGATCAGGAACAGCAGGGTCGGCAGGTATTCGGCCAGCACGCGTTGTTCTCTCGGCTACTTGCCGCACTCGGCGGCCGTTGCTCGACGCTTTCGCGCCAGCCGCGCCACATTGACTGCGTCGCGGCGTTGAAGACTCCGGACCTTCGACAGAAGGTCCGCACGGACTTGCACCATCCCTGGCATCTCGACGCGGCATGCACTCCGCCCCGGTCGCCCGGGACCGCGCTCGAACCCGTGAATTGTAGCGGTTCGTGAACTCGCGAGTAAACGATTACGCGGCCATCGCATCCCGTCCACATCGAATCGTTCGTCTGGCGTGAAGCCCACGGCGCCGGGAATCGCGCACGCGTCCGTCACGCAGGTCGCGGACAGCAAAAACCCCGCTCGAAAGCGGGGTCTTCATCGCTTCGCGCAACAGGCTGCGCGAAGCCGGATATGGTGCCCAAGAGGGGACTCGAACCCCTACGACTCTCGTCGCTACCACCTCAAGGTAGTGCGTCTACCAATTCCGCCACCTGGGCAATGGTGCCGCCCGACATCGCGGACGGCGGACAGCGCATTGTAAAGGCTATTGCTCTTCGTCTTCCTGCGCCGGCGCAGGCTCCTGCGCCTGCTGCTGCCCGACAGCCTCGGCGGGCGCCTCGGGGAGCTCCGGCGCGGCGGGTACCGCCGCATCCGGCGCCTGTCCGGGCGCCGCCGGCACCGACCCGGCGTCCGCCGCCGGCGCCTGCGGAATCGACATCACGCCGAGGTCCTGCTGCACCTGCTGCGGTGCGGCCTGCTGCGTCGCATACCACGCCATGAACAGGGTGACGGCGAAGAACCCGATCGCCAGCCACTTGGTGGCCTTGGTCAGGAAGCTCGACGAGCCGCGGGCGCCGAAGACGGTGGCGGAGGCGCCGCCGCCGAAGCCGGAACCAGCCGCCGCGCCGGAACCGCGCTGCATGAGGATCAGCGCGACCATGGCGATCGCGATCAGGACGAACAGGACGTTGAGAACGAGCAACAGCATGCGGATCGGATCCGGTCAGGGCGCCGCAGCGGCGATGATGGCGAGGAAATCTTCGGCGACCAGCGAGGCGCTGCCGATCAGCCCGCCATCCACGTCCGGCTGCGAAAACAGCGCGGGAGCATTGTCTGGTTTGCAACTGCCCCCGTATAGGACGGGCAGCAAGCCGGCGATTGTAGCATCGTGGCGCGCCGCCTCGCCACGGATGAAGGCATGGACCGCCTGGGCCTGCTCCGGGGTCGCGGTACGGCCGGTGCCGATGGCCCAGACCGGCTCGTAGGCCACCACCGCGCCCTCCAGGGCCCGATCCCCGGCCGCCTCGAACACCGGCGCCAGTTGGGCCGCGATCACCGCCTCGGTGCTGCCGGCCTCGCGTTCATCCAGGGTTTCCCCGACGCACAGCACCGGCACCAGGCCGGCCTGCCGGGCCGCGGCGAACTTGCGCGCGACCAGCGCGCTGTCCTCGCCGTGGTACTGGCGGCGCTCCGAATGGCCCACCAGGACGTGGCGAATCCCGACATCGGCCAGCATCGCCGCCGACACCTCCCCGGTGTAGGCGCCCTTCGCATGCGCGCTGACGTCCTGGGCGCCGAAACCGAGGCCGCGCCCGGCATAGGCCGCGGTCAACTCGCCCAGGTAGGGGAACGGCGGCATCACCACGCACTCCACGCCGGCCGGTGCATCGGTGGCGGCCAGCGCATCCAGCAGCGCCCGCGCGAACGCGCGGTCGCCGTGCATCTTCCAGTTCCCGGCCACGATCCGTGGGCGCATCTGCGATGCTCCTTCAAGTATGGAAACGCGATTCTAGCGGCAGCGGTGGCGGCGCGCTCCCGCGGATCGGCCGCGAGATCACGCCGGCCGCTCATCCGTAGGAGCGCGCCATGCGCGCGATGCCGCGGGCATTTCGCCGCCCGCAAGTCCCGGTGACCGGCGCGTTTGCCGGTCCAGAATCGCGGCATCCGCCGGTCCTGCCGGCACCCGCGATATCGCGCCCATGGGGCGCTCCTACTTCAGTTTGATCTCCCGCAGGCGTTCTTCCAGGTAGCCCTGCGCGGTGATCGGCTCGGGGTAGCGGCTCGGGTTGTCCGCGGTCACCGTCGCCGGCAGCACGTCGATCACGAAGTCCGGATTCGGATGCAGGAAGAAAGGCGTGGAATAACGCGGCTTGCGCGCCTCCTCACCCCGCGGATTGACCACGCGATGGGTGGTGGAGGGATACACGTGGTTGGTCAGGCGCTGCAGCATGTCGCCGATGTTGACCACGATGACGTCCTCCTCGGCGGTGAACGGCACCCACTCGCCCTTGCGCGACTTCACTTCCAGGCCGGCCGCGCTGGCGCCCACCAGCAGGGTGATCAGGTTGATGTCCTCGTGCGCGCCGGCACGCTCGTTGGGGATGTCGTCGGTGGTGATCGGCGGATAGTGGATCGGGCGCAGGATCGAGTTGCCGAAGTCGGTCTTGTCGGCGAACCAGTCCTCCGGCAGGCCGATGTGCAGCGCCAGTGCCGCCAGCACGCGCGCGCCGAGCCGGTCGAGCGCCTGGTACAGGCCGTAGCCGTGCTCGCGGAACCCTTCGACCTCGGTCGGCCACAGGTTCGGCGGCATCACCTCGCGGTACTTCGAATCGTCGGGGATCTCGCGGCCGATGTGCCAGAACTCCTTGAGGTCGAAGTGCTGGGCGCCCTTGGCCGTTTCCACGCCGAACGGGGTATAGCCGCGCGCGCCGCCGCTGCCCGGCACGTGGTAGCGCATCTTGACGTCGTCAGGCAGGGCGAAGAATTCGACGAAGATGCGGTAGGCCGCGTCGATGTCCGACTGTGGGATGCCGTGGCCGCCGATGCCGGCGAAGCCCCATTCGCGGTAGGCGGCACCGAGTTCGGCGACGAAGGCGTCGCGGTCACGGCTGCTGGTGGGTTCGCTGAAACGGCGGATGTCCAGGGTGGGAATGCGCGAAGCCATGAATCTCTCCGTAATCGATCAGCCCGCCGCCGCGCGCACCGCGTCGGCCAGGCCATCCAGGGTCTGCTGCATCAGCGCGGCATCGTCGGCTTCCACCGTCACCCGCACCACCGGCTCGGTGCCGGACGGGCGCAGGAAGGCACGCCCCCTGCCCTCCACCGCGGCCTGCGCCCGCGCCAGTGCGGCCTGCACCGCGGGCGCCTCGGCCGGCCGGGCGCCGTCGCCGTAGCGCACGTTCGCAGTCCGCTGCGGCAGCTTGCGCAGGCCTTCCAGCGCCTGCTGCAGGGAGATCCCGCGGCGCTTGAGCACTTCCAGCACCTGCAGTGCGCTGACGATGCCGTCGCCGGTGCTGGCGCGGTCCAGGCACAGCAGGTGACCCGAGGTCTCGCCGCCGAGCATGCCGCCGTGCTGCAGCAGCGCCTGGTGCACGTAGCGATCGCCGACCTTGGCGCGAATGAAGCCGATCCCGCGCGCGGCCATCGCCTGCTCGAAACCGTAGTTGGTCATCAGCGTACCGACCACCGGGCCGCGCAGGCGCCCGCTGGCTTGCCAGTCGCTCGCCAGCACGTACAGCAGGTCGTCGCCGTCGGCGATGCGACCGTCGTCGGCCACGAACAGCACCCGGTCGCCGTCGCCGTCGAAGGCGATGCCGAGCTTGGCGCCGGTCGCCCGCACCTGTTCGGCCAGGGCCTGCGGGTGGGTGGAGCCGACCCCGTCGTTGATGTTCACGCCGTTGGGCTCGATGCCGATCGCGTCGACGCGCGCGCCCAGTTCGCGCAGCACCAGCGGACCGATCTGGTAGGTAGCGCCATTGGCGCAGTCCATGGCGATGCGCATGCCGCCGAGATCGAAGCCGCGCGGCAGCGAGCCCTTGCAGGCCTCCAGGTAGCGGCCGACGGCGTCGCGGGTGCGCACCGCCTTGCCGAGCTTGTCCGACGGCACGGTCCGGAGCGGCTGCTCGAGCGCCGCTTCGATCGCCGCCTCGGTGGCGTCGTCGAGCTTCTCGCCGCCGGCGGAGAAGAACTTGATGCCGTTGTCGTGGTGCGGATTGTGCGAGGCGGAGATGACGATGCCGCCGTCGGCGCGCAGCGAGCGGGTCAGGTGCGCCACCGCCGGGGTCGGCATCGGCCCCATCAGCTCGACGTCGACGCCGGCCGCGACCAGCCCGGCTTCCAGCGCCGCCTCGAACATGTAGTTGGAAATGCGGGTGTCCTTGCCGATCACCACGAAAGGCTTGCGCCAGGCCGCATCGTCGCCGCGCAGCACGTGACCATAGGCATTGCCCAGGCGCAGCACGAAGTCGGCCGAGATCGGCGCCACGCCGACGCGGCCGCGGATGCCGTCGGTGCCGAAGTAGCGCCGCGTTGCGGCGCTACCGTCATTGGTGATTGGTGATTGGTGATTGGTCATGCGTACTGTTCCGGAAGGTGGCGCATAGGCTGCTGGAGGCTGGCTTTTCGAATCACGAATCACCAATCACCAATCACGGCCTCACGCCACCACCTCCACGTCTTCCTCCGGCCGCGGCTGGCGCATCATCAGCGCCAGCAGGCGGGCGATGCGTTCGCGCAGTTCGCGGCGGTCGCAGATCTGGTCGATGGCACCGTGTTCGAGCAGAAATTCGCTGCGCTGGAAGCCCTCCGGCAGGGTTTCGCGCACGGTTTGCTCGATCACCCGCGGGCCGGCGAAGCCGATCAGCGCTTCCGGCTCGGCCAGGTTGATGTCGCCGAGCATCGCGAACGAAGCCGAGACGCCGCCGGTCGTGGGGTGCGTCATCACCGAGACGTACGGCAGCCCGGCGGCGCGCAGCCGGCCGAGCGCGGCCGAGGTCTTGGCCATCTGCAGCAGCGAGAACAGGCTTTCCTGCATGCGCGCGCCGCCGCTGGCGGAGAAGCACACGAACGGGCTGCCCAGCTCCAGCGCGCGCTCGGCGCCGCGGGCGAAGCGCTCGCCGACCACCGAGCCCATCGAGCCGCCCATGAAGGCGAAGTCGAACGCGCAGGCGACGATCGGCCTGCCCTTGAGCGCGCCTTGCATCGCCACCAGGGCATCGCGTTCACCGGTCACCTTCTGCGCGGCCTTGATGCGATCGGCGTATTTCTTCTGGTCCTTGAAGCGCAGCACGTCGGTCGGGCCGAGTTCGGCGGCGATCTCCTCGCCGCTGTCGCGGTCCAGGAAGCCGCGCAGCCGCGCACGGGCGCGGATCGGTCGATGGAAGCTGCACTTGGGGCAGACCTCCAGGTTCTCCTCCAGCTCCGGCCGGTACAGGATCGCGCCGCAGCGCTCGCACTTCTCCCACAGCCCCTCGGGCACGCTGCGCTTGCGCGGTGCACCACTCTCGGTGCGGATGCTCGCGGGCATCAGTTTCTTCAGCCAGCTCAATTCGGTCACCTTCTCTTGTCCGGAACGGCCGCCGTATGCGGACCTGGGGCGGCGCGCCGGCGCGTGTTGCGGGCAAGTCTAGCGCGGGCCGGCCCGGCACGCCCGCTGCCCGCACTGGGAGCGACGGAAGTCGCGACGCTCTGTCGGTGGCAGCCGTCGCGACTTCCGTCGCTCCCACAAAAACCGGAGGCTTGCGCCTGCATCGCTTGACCGTGGGCACCCGACCGAGCCTTCACGCCGATCCGGAGCCGCAGAGGAGAGGCTCGGGCCGGAGCTCGAAAGCCTCGCTAGCCTGCAGTGCCCGTATTGGCGTGCGGGCGGTCGAGCGCGGCGCGCAGCGGCGCCAGGAATGCCGCGGCGCGGGACGCGGCTTCGGCTGCGTCGGGAGCATCCGCCAGCGATGCCACCAGGGCGCTGCCCACCACCACGCCGTCCGCATCCACGGCCATGGCCGCGGCGCCGGCGGCGTCGCGGATGCCGAAGCCGGCAACCACCGGCACCTCGGTCCGCGCACGGATTCCGCGCAGGCGTTCGCCGGCGGCGGCGGTATCGAGCCGCTCCGAAGCCCCGGTCACGCCGGCGAAGCTGACGTAGTACAGGTATCCGCTGGCATCGGCGCATAGCCGTTGCAGGCGGTGTTCATCGGTCGTGGGCGAGGCCAGCAGGATCAGGGCGATCCCATACGCGGCGAACGCGTCGCGGAACTCGCCGGCCTCCTCCGGCGGCAAGTCGACCAGCAGCACACCGTCGACGCCGGCCGCGGCCGCCTCCCCGGCGAACCGCTCCGCGCCACGGATCTCGATCGGGTTGAGATACCCCATCAGCACCACCGGGATGTCCGCGTCGCGCTCGCGAAACATCCTCACCGCCTCGAGCACGAACGACATGCCCGCACCTCGAGCGAGGGCACGTTCGGAGCTGCGCTGGATGGTCGGGCCATCGGCCATCGGGTCGGAGAACGGCACGCCGAGTTCGATCACGTCGGCGCCGGCCCGGACCAGCGCATGCATCACCGGCACGGTCGCCTCCAGCGAGGGATCGCCGGCGGTGACGAACGGAATCAGGGCCTTGCGGCGCTGTGCCGCCAGCAGCGCGAAACGTCGATCGATTCGATTCATGTCGTTCCTGTCCGGGAGCCGCCGGGCACGGTCCGCTCGCCGCTCGCGAACAGGCGCTCCGGCAGTTCCGCCAGCGCCTCGTCCGGCGCTTCCACGTCGAACATGTCGATGCAGCAGCCGCAGCCCAGATTGTCGGAAAGATGGACGAGCCGCGTTTCCCAGCGATCCAGCCAGGCATCGAGGATGATCTGGTCGTCGGGTTCCGCCGCCAGCGTCGCGCGCCGCATCGCCATCCTCAGACCTCCACGCCTTCGCGCGCGGCGATGGTATGCACGTCCTTGTCGCCGCGGCCGGACAGGTTGCACAACACCAGCGCGTCCTTCGGCAGCTCGCGGGCGAGCTTGATCGCCTGCGCGATTGCATGGCTGGACTCGAGCGCGGCAAGGATGCCCTCGGTCTTCGCCAGCAGGTGGAACGCGGACAGCGCCTCGTCGTCGCTGATGCCGACGTACTCGGCACGGCCACTGTCCTTCAGAAACGCGTGCTCGGGCCCCACGCCCGGATAGTCCAGCCCGGCGGACACGGAGTGCGTCTCGGTGATCTGGCCATCGTCGTCGCAGAGCACGTAGGTGCGGTTGCCGTGCAGCACCCCGGTACGGCCGGCGGCCAGCGACGCGGCATGGCGGCCGCTGGCGATGCCCTCGCCGGCCGCCTCCGCGCCGACGACGCGTACATCGGCATCGTTGAGGAAGGCATGGAACAGGCCAATGGCGTTGCTGCCACCGCCGACGCAGGCGGTGACCGCGTCGGGCAGGCAGCCGTATTCGGCCAGCATCTGCGCGCGCGCCTCGCGACCGACCACGGCGTTGAAGTCGCGCACCATGCGCGGATACGGATCCGGCCCGGCCACGGTGCCGATGATGTAGAACGTGTCGCGCACATGGGTCACCCAGTCGCGCATCGCTTCGTTCAACGCGTCCTTCAGCGTCGCCGAACCGGAGGTGACCGGCACCACTTCCGCGCCGAGCAGCTTCATCCGGTAGACGTTGATCTTCTGCCGCTCGATATCGGTGGCGCCCATGTACACCACGCACTCGAGCCCCAGCCGCGCGGCCACGGTGGCGCTGGCGACGCCGTGCTGGCCGGCGCCGGTCTCGGCGATGATCCGCGTCTTGCCCATGCGGCTGGCGAGCAACGCCTGGCCGATGGTGTTGTTGATCTTGTGCGCACCGGTGTGGTTCAGGTCTTCGCGCTTGAGCAGGATGCGCGCGCCGCCGGCCTCCTCACTCAGGCGCTCGGCGTGGTAGATCGGGCTGGGGCGGCCGACATAGTGCGCCAGGTCGCGCTCGAACGCCGCGACGAACGCCGGATCGACGCGCGCCGCATCATAGGCGGCGGCCAGCTCCTGCAGCGGCCCGATCAGGGTCTCGGCGACGAAACGTCCGCCGAAGCGACCGAAATGCCCGCCGGCGTCGGGCCAGGCGTGATAGTCGATGGTGTGCTCAGTCATCGGAATTCCTTTCCGACAGGTCGGCGCAGTCGGCGCGGCGGACCTCCTGCACGAAGCGGCGCATGCGCTCGCCGTCCTTGATGCCCGGCGCGCTTTCGATGCCGCTGCAGGTATCCACGCCCCAGGGCAGCGTTCCCAGCGCGGCTTCGAACACGTTGCCCGGTTCGAGGCCGCCGGCGAGAAAGAACGGCAAGTCCAGGCCCGGCGGGATCCGCTTCCAGTCGAAGGTGCTGCCGCTGCCGGGCTCGGCGTCGCCGCCGTGACTGTCGAACAGGAACCCGGACGCGCCCGGGAACTTGAGCCGGAGTCCGGTCGCATCGAGCGCCATGGCTCCGCCCATCGGCACCGCCTTGAGGTAGGGCGTCCCGAAACTGCGACAGAAGGCGTCGTCCTCCTCGCCGTGGAACTGCAGCAGCGAGGGACGCACCTGGCGCGCGACTTCGCGAACCGAATTGCCGTCGTTGTTGCGGAACACCGCGACCGCGTTGACCAGCGGCGCGAGCGCATTGCGCATGGCACGCGCTTCCTCCGGCTCCACCCGGCGCGGACTGCCGGCGGCGAAGATGAAGCCGACCGCGTCGACGCCGAGTTCGCCGGCCAGGCGCACGTCGCCGGCACGGGTCATGCCGCAGAACTTGATGCGGGTGCGAAACAGGATGCGGTTCATCGACGGCAGGTGGCGGATGGATAGCGGGACAGCGTAGCTTTTTCCGCGCGTGCGTGCGCATGCATCCATGCGCCGCTCATAGTGTCACCTCTTCCGGAAGACCGCATTCAGGCGGATACAGCGGGCCCAGGAACAGCAGCCCCGTCGCCGGCGCGGTCGCCCCGGCCAGGGTGCGGTCGCGCGCCGCCAGCAGTTCGGCGATCCATGCGCCGGGGCGCTCGCCCGCCCCAACCTCGAGCAGCGAGCCGACGATGTTGCGAACCATGTGGTGCAGGAAGGCGTTGGCCTGCAGCTCCACCGCGAGTTCTTCGCCGATGCGCTCGACCGCAATTCGCTGCAGCTCGCGGCGCGCGTGCGGCGCCTGGCAGTGCACGGTGCGGAAGCTGGAGAAGTCGTGCTCGCCCACCAGCGCCTGCGCGGCGCGATGCATCGCCTGTGCGTCCAGCGGCTGCCGGCACCAGGCCAGGTACTGGCGCTCGAGCGCCGCACGCACCGGACGGTTGACGATGCGGTAGCGATAGCGCCGCGCGCGCGCCGAGAAGCGGGCGTGGAAGTCGTCGCCGACCGGCACGCACCAGCGCACCGCCACCGCCGGCGGCAACCGCGAGGTCGCGCCCAGCATCCAGCCACGCGGCTCGCGGCGTGCCTGGCTGTCGAAGTGCACCACCTGGCAGCGCGCGTGGACACCGGCGTCGGTGCGTCCGGCGCAGACGGTGGCGACCGGCGCATCGGCGACCTCCGACAGCGCACGCTCGAGCGCGGCCTGCACGGTCGCCGGCCCGACCGTACCCGGCTGGCTCAGGCGCTGCCAGCCGGAGAAGTCGCCGCCGTCGTATTCGACGCCCAGGGCGTAGCGCATTGCGGAGTCCGAAGCGTGGGAAGAGGCGGGAAATGTTAGAGCGGTTTCGGCGCAAGCGTTGGCGAGATCCCTTCTCCCGCTTGCGGGCCGGCGGCCCGACACGAGCGAACGCCCCATGCGCGACGCGCATGGGCCGGGCGCGGAGCGAGAGCCTGCCCCCGAGTGCTTTGGTCGGGGACGCCCGAAGAGCAGCGGCTTCAGCCGATCTCGCGCAGCAGCTGCTCCGCTTCGCCGCGTTCGCCGTCGCTGCCGCTGGCGACGACTTCCTGCAACAGGCTGCGGGCAGTGTCGACATCGCCGAGTTCGACGTAGGCGCGGGCGAGTTCGATGCGCTCCTGCCCCGCCTCGAGCTCCGTCACCGACGCTGCGGTCGCGTCCGGATCCAGCTGCCCTGCCGGCTCCAGGCGCTCGGCAGGCACGCCGGATGCGTCGGTCATGTCTCGAGTTCCGGCGGTCGGCACGGGGCCGTAGTCGAAGCGCGGTTCCGGCGCGGGCGCGGCGGGCGGCACCGCCGGTGGCGATTCCGGTGCTCCGGCGTCGCCGCCATGCCAGGTCGGCGCCGTGGCGGCGGCTTGCTTGCCGGTCTTGCGTGGTTTCGCTCCCGCTCGCGCGCCGGCGCTCGACACCGCCGCCGGCGCGCCGGCGCGGAAGCTGCGCGCGGGCACGGGCTTTTCGCGCCGCGACCAGAACCACGCCAACAGTGCGGCCAGCAGCAACGCGACGCCGAGTCCGAGCCACAGCCAGGTCCCGCCGCCGGTCTCGGCCGCGGGAACGCCGGCCGCGGCCGGCGTCTCGCCGGTCTGGGCCGTGGACGTCGCCGGTTGCCGGTTGGATTCGGCCAGGCGCTGCTGCGCGGCGGCCAGTTCGCTGTCCTTGAGCGTGATCAGCTGCTGCTGTTGCTGCTGCAGCTGCTCGAGCTCGGCGATCCGCGTTTTCAGCTCCTCGACCTCGGCGTCGCGCGCGGCCAGTGTTTCCCGGGTTTCCTGCATGTCCTGTCGAAGCATCTCGCCCTCGCCGCCGGCGGTGATGCCGGACGTTGTTCCCGCCTGCTGGCCGCCACCGGAGGATGGCGGCGCGATCTCCAGGCGCGCCTCGGCGGTGCGTGCCGCCCCGCCGCTTTCCGTCGCCCGCGCATCGCCCGCGCTGTCCGAGGCAGCCGCGACGGCGGTCTCCGGCTGCGGTGTCGGCGCCGACAGCTCGCGCCAGCGCGCCACCTGTGCGCGCACCTCGGCCGTCGCCTCGGCGGCCGAGACGCGGGTGAGCTCGTCGCGCGGCGGAATCCGCAGGACCGCGCCCTGCCGGACCAGGTTGACGTTGCCGGCGATGAACGCCTCGGGATTGGCGCGCAGCAGCGCCAGCATCATCTGGTTCAGGCTGACGTCGTCGTCCGGGGCGATCCGCTGCACGATCTGGCTCAGGGTATCCCCGGCCTGCACCGGGCCGTACTCACCGGGGACCGACATTGCGGTGGCGGCGGGGGCCGGTGCCGGGGGCCGCGGTGCCGGCGTAGGCGCGACCGCATCGTCGACCGCCGTTTCGGGCTCGGCGGCCGCTTCGGTGGCCGCGGCGGCATCCGACGGCACCTCGGCGATCGCGGTGGCGTCCGGCTGCGGCGGCCGCACGATCGTGCCCGCGGGCGCCGCTTCCGGGGCGCGCACCGGCGGCTGCGCGGGCGCGGCCATGGTCTCGGGCGTATCGACCAGGGCCGAGTATTCGCGCACCAATCGCCCCTGCCCCCAGTCGACCTCGACCAGGAAGGTCAGCAGCGCCTGCTCGACCGGCCCGGCGCTGGTGACGCGAACCACGGGACGGCCGCCGGCGTCGAGCGCGACCGTGAACTGCAGGTCCGAAACCACGCCTTGCGGCGGTTCCAGCCCGATCCTGGCGAAGGTCTCGGGCGACGCCAGGCGCGCCTGCAGCTGCCGCAGTTCCGCCGGATCACTGGAGATGATCGGGATCTCGGCCAGGAACGGCTCGCCGTACTGCGAACGCACCTGGATCTGGCCGAGCCCGAGCGCGAACGCCGGACCGGCCAACAGCACCAGTGCCAGCACCCACGCGATTCGCCACTTCGACAGCATGCATCTCCCCTCTTCGGGCTACGACTCTAGCCGGCCGGACCGTCGATTCGCAATGGACGCGGCCGGGAACGCCGTGACGCCCGCCTACTCCGCGTCCGCCGCCGCCGCCACCAGCTCGGCGATCTGTACCGCGTTCAGGGCCGCGCCCTTGCGGATGTTGTCGGAGACGATCCACAGGTTCAGTCCGCGCGGGTGCGAGAGATCCTCGCGGATGCGGCCGACGTAGACCGCATCCTTGCCGGACGCGTGCGTCACCGGCGTCGGGTAGCCGCCGGCACGGCGCTCGTCGACCACCTCCACGCCCGGCGCCGAGGCCAGCAGCGCACGGGCATCGACCGCCGTGAGCTTGGTTTTGGTCTCGATGTGCACCGCCTCGGAATGGCCGTAGAACACCGGCACGCGCACCGCGGTCGGGTTCACCTGGATGCTGTCGTCGCCGAGGATCTTGCGGGTCTCCCAGACCAGCTTCATTTCCTCCCTGGTGAAGCCGTTGTCCATGAACTCGTCGATCTGCGGGATCAGGTTGAAGGCGATCTGCACCGGAAACAGCTGCGGATCGGCGTCCTGGAAGTTCAGCATGGCGCCGGTCTGGCGCCCCAGTTCCTCCATCGCCGCGCGGCCGGCGCCGGAGACGGACTGGTAGGTGGCGACGTTGATGCGTTCGATCCCCACCTTGCGGTGGATCGGCGCCAGCGCCACCAGCATCTGCATGGTCGAGCAGTTGGGATTGGCGATGATCCCGCGCGGCCGCGCCTTCGCCGCCTCCGGGTTCACCTCGCTGACCACCAGCGGCACGTCGTCGTCGTAGCGGAACGCGGAACTGTTGTCGATGACCACGGCGCCCGCGGCGGCGAACTTCGGCGCGTATTCCTTCGACACGCTGCCACCGGCCGAGAACAGTGCGATTTCGACGCCCGTCGGATCGAACGTGGCCAGGTCCTGCACGAGGATGTCGTCGCCGCGGTATTCGACGGTGCCGCCGGCCGAGCGTTCGCTGGCCAGCGCGACCAGTTCGCCGACCGGGAACTTCCGTTCAGCCAGGATCGACAGCATGGTCTCGCCGACCGCGCCGGTGGCGCCGACGACCGCGACCTTGAAACGTCTGGGGGGATTGTTCATGGATATGGTTCTCGATGATTCATGGGATGAATGTTTCGTAGGAGCAGCCCATGGCCGCGAAGCCGTGGGTGGCTCCGGTTGCCGTGGCGGCGATTCCCGCCGTCTGCAGCCGCGTCGGCATCGCGCGCATGGCGCGCTCCTACAGGGACACGGCGCCGCAGCTGGATTCCGGGAGTCCGCACATCATGCGGGACTCCCTACCGTTTCAGCAGCTCCGCATTCACCGGCGCCGATGGCCTGCCGGCGTCCGGGCCGCATCCGAGCGCGGCGATCAGGTTGTCGACCGCGAGCGCCACCATCGCCCGTCGCGTGGCGGGGCTGGCGCTGGCGATGTGCGGGGTGAGTACCACGTTGCGCAACGCCAGCAGTTCCGGCCGTACCGCGGGCTCGCCCTCGTAGACGTCGAGCCCGGCCGCCGCCAGGCGGCCGTGCGCGAGCGCGTCGGCGAGCGCCGGCTCGTCGACGATGCCGCCGCGGGCGAGGTTCACCAGGGTCGCGGTCGGCTTCATCTTCGCCAGCGCGGCGGCGTCGATGACGTGGTGCGTTTGCGCCGTGTACGGCAGCACCAGCATCAGGTGGTCGACCTGCGACAGCAGCTCGTTGAAGCCGACGTACCGCGCCCTGCTGCAGTCGTTCTCGGTCTCCACCGGCAGCCGCTTGCGATTGTGGTACAGCACGCGCATGCCGAAGCCGGCGGCGCGACGGGCGATGCCCTGCCCGATCCGGCCCATGCCGAGGATGCCGAGGGTGCTGCCGTGCAGGTCGGCACCGAGCATGCGGTCGAACGACCACCGGTCCCAGTGGCCCTCGCGCAGCCAGCGTTCGGCCTCGGTGATGCGGCGCGCGGTGGCCATCAGCAGCGCGAAGCCGAAGTCGGCGGTGGTCTCGGTCAGCACGTCGGGCGTGTTGGTGACCAGCACCCCGGCGGCGGTGAGCGCGGGCAGGTCGAGGTTGTCGTAGCCGACGGCGACGTTGGCAATCGCGCGCAGCCGCGCGGCGGCGGCGATTTCCTCCGCGCCGATCTGTTCGCTCAAGGTCACCAGCGCACCGTCGACTTCGCGCAGGTGCTCCGCGACCGCGGCGGGCGGGTAGCGATCCTCGACCGACGTGCGCATCACGTCGAAATGCGCGTCCAGGCGCGCGGTGACGTCCTCGAACAGCGGGCGCGCCAGCCACACCCGCAGACGCGGCTCAGCCATCGCCGGCGCCCCCGGGCGATTCTGTCTGGACGCCGGCCGGGATCCGCGGCGCCACCTCGCCGACGTCGCCGCACTGCGCGCGATGGCGCAGCGCCTGGTCCATCAGCACCAAGGCCAGCATCGCCTCGCAGATCGGCGTGGCGCGGATGCCGACGCAGGGGTCGTGGCGGCCGGTGGTCACGACGTCCACCGCGTCGCCGTCGATGTCGAGCCCGCGCCCGGGCAGGCGCAGGCTCGAGGTCGGCTTGAATGCGACCGAGGCGACGATCCGCTGCCCGGTGGAAATCCCGCCCAGGATGCCGCCGGCATGGTTCGACAGGAACCCGTCGGCGCTCATCTCGTCGCGGTGCACGGTGCCGCGCTGGGCGACGCTGGCGAAGCCGTCGCCGATCTCCACGCCCTTGACCGCGTTGATCGACATCATCGCCGCGGCCAGTTCTGCGTCGAGCTTGCCGTAGACCGGCTCGCCCCAGCCGGGCGGCACGCCATCGGCGACCACGTTGACCCGCGCGCCGACCGAATCGCCGGACTTGCGCAGCGCGTCCATGTAGGTTTCCAGTTCCGGCACCTGCGCCGCGTCCGGCCAGAAGAACGGGTTGTCCTCGACCGCCGACCAGTCGTGCGCGGACGGGACGATCCCACCGATCTGCGCCAGATGCCCGCGCACGACGACGCCGTGACGCTCGCGCAGCCAGCGCTTGGCGATGACCGCCGCGGCCACGCGCATCGTGGTCTCGCGCGCCGACGAGCGCCCGCCGCCGCGCGGATCGCGGACGCCGTACTTCTGCCAATAGGTGTAGTCGGCGTGGCCGGGACGGAACTGCCGCGCGATGCGGTCGTAGTCCTTGCTCCGGGCGTCGGTGTTCCTGACCAGCAGCGCGACGGGCGTGCCGGTGGTGCTGCCCTGGTACACGCCCGACAGGATCTCCACGGTGTCGCTCTCGTGCCGCGCCGAGGTGTGGCGGGTGCGGCCGGTGGCGCGTCGCGCCAGGTCTGCGGAGAAATCCTCCGCGGCGATCGCGATTCCGGGCGGGCAGCCGTCGATCACGCAGCCGATCGCCGGACCGTGCGATTCGCCGAAGGTGGTGACGCGGAACAGCTGTCCGAAGGTGTTCAAGGGCGGCGCCCCCGGGTCTCCGTCCGTTCGGGACTGCACCAGGAATCCTCCCCCCTTTGAAAAAGGGGGGCTGAGGGGATTTGCTTTTGTCCGGCGAGAGCGGAGAGCAACAGCAAATCCCCCCTGCCCCCCTTTTGCAAAGGGGGGGAAGGCGGGCGGCTGATGGGAGACGGGCTCAAAACAGGCTTCCTGCGCCGGCGGCGGCCGGCGTCGCCGGGGCCGCGCCTTTGCGGGCGGCGACCAGTTCGGCGATGCGGGCGTTGTGCTTCATCAGGTCGTGGCACTCGACCACGAACACGCCCATCTGCCCGACCTTGAACTCCACCCACACCAGCGGCAGGTCCGGCAGCAGCGCGGTCAGCGCGCGCTCGGACTCGCCCACCTCGCAGATCAGCAATCCGTGCTCGTGCAGGTGCAGCGGCGCGTCGCGCAGGATCGTCAGCACCAGGTCGAGGCCGTCGTCGCCGGCGCGCAGGCCCATCTCCGGTTCGTACGAATACTCCGGCGGCAGCGCATCGGTCTCGTCGTTGGTGACGTAAGGCGGATTGCTGACGATCAGGTCGTAGTGCTCGCCCTGCAGCGCGGAGAACAGGTCGGACTTCAGGAAACGCACGTTGTGCGCCTGCAGCCGCGCCTCGTTCTCGGCCGCCAGTGCCAGCGCGTCGTCGCTCAGGTCGGTGCCGTCGACGTGCCAGTCCGGGTTGTAGTGCGCCATGGCGATGGCAATGCAGCCCGAGCCGGTGCACAGATCGAGCGCGCGCCGCACCTCGCGGCCGCCGAGCCACGGCTCGAAACCGCCCTCGATCAGCTCGGCAATCGGCGAACGCGGCACCAGCGCGCGGCGATCGGACTTGAAACTGAGCCCCGCGAACCAGGCTTCGCCGGTGAGGTAGGCGGCCGGCACGCGCTCCTCGATCCGGCGCAGGAACAAGCCCAGCACCTCCTCCTTCTCCGCCAGCGTCACCCGCGACTGCCCGTACGCCGGCGGCAGGTCGTGCGGCAGGTGCAGGGCGTGCAGGGTCAGCTGGGTGGCTTCGTCGAGCGCATTATCGTAGCTGTGGCCGAACGTCAGCGCGGCCGCGTTGAAACGGCTGGCGCCGTAGCGGATCAGGTCGATGATCGTCTGCAGTTCGTCGGTCATGGCGCGCGCGGGCCCGTGGCGGCCGGGGAATTGTCGTGTAGGGGAGCGGCTGCCCGGGCAGCCCGTCCGGGAAGTATATCGGCCACGCGGGTATCATGGTCGAACTTCAAGTGGAACCTGAGATGTTCAACCGCGCCACGCTCATCGTTCTGGTCGTCGCCCTCGCCGGCGGCCTCGGCCTGCTGGCCGCGCAGCGGCTGACCTCCGAAACCGTTCCTGCCTTGCCGGAGACGCAGGCGGTCACGCTGTTCCCGCAGCCACGTGCACTGCCGGCGTTCGCGCTGCAGCAGTCCGACGGCACGCAGCTGGTGCCGGGCGAACTGCACGGCCACTGGACCATCGTGTTCATCGGTTTCACCTTCTGCCCGGACGTCTGTCCGATGACGCTCGCCGAACTGTCGCGGGCGCAGAAGCAGTGGGAGGACATTCCCGACAGCGTGCGGCCACGGGTATTGTTCGTCTCCGTCGATCCCGAGCGCGACACACCCGACCGCGTCGGCGAGTATGCCGCCGCCTTCCACCGCGACACCCTGGCCGCCACCGCCGACGTCCCGGCGCTGGAAGAGTTCGCCCGTTCGCTGTCGCTGGTGTTCATGAAGGCACCGCCGCCGCCCGGCGCGCCGGATGACGGCTACACCATCGACCATTCCGCGGCGATGGCAGTGCTCGACCCGCAAGGCCGCATGGCCGGCGTGATCCAGCCGCCGCTGGATCCGGCCGCGATCGCCGCCGACCTGCGCACGCTGACCGCGGCGCACCGCAACGATTGACGACTCCGTCGACGCCGTCCCTTCTCTCCGACGGGAGAAGATGGCGAAGCGCCGGATGAGGCGCTTTTTTGCCCTCGGCACCCCCTCGTCCGTTCTGGCACTTCCTCCGTAAGCGGGGGAAAAGAATTCTCCACTCAGGATTGTGCTAAAGAGGCAGAACGCCTGCAGGGATTACGATCAGCGGATCGGCCGGAGCTGCAGCATCAACCCGAAGAGATCGAGTTCCGGGGCAGCGATCCCGCACTCGTATCCTTGCTGGCGACAGCACCTTTTGCCGGCTCCGGCTTCCCCCTCACCCCCTCCCTCTCCCCCGCAAGCGGGGAGAGGGAGATAAAAAAAGCGCTCACTACATCGCCCATGCACGCCGTCACCTCCCTCACCTACGTCCTGCCGCACCGCCTGCTGTCGTCACTGGCGCGCCGGCTGGCCTATTCGCGCCACCCGCGGCTCAAGCAATGGCTGATCGATACGGTGGTGCGCCGTTTCGGCGTCGACCTCGACGAAGCCGCCGAACCGGATCCGCGCGCCTACGCCAGCTTCAACGCCTTCTTCACCCGGGCGCTGCGGCCCGGCGCGCGCATCGCCGATCCCGACCCGCGGGCGCTGCTCATGCCCGCCGACGGACGCGTCAGCCAATGCGGGACGATCGGCCACCCGGATGAGCGCGGACGCATCTTCCAGGCCAAGGGGCGCTCGTTCACGGCGGCCGAACTGCTCGGTGCCGCGGACGATGCCGAGCCGTTCGACGGTGGCGTGTTCGCCACCGTCTACCTGTCGCCGAAGGACTACCACCGCGTGCACATGCCCTGGACCGGCACCCTGCGCGAGACCGTGCACATGCCCGGACGGCTGTTCAGCGTCGGCCCGGCCGCGGTGCGCGAGGTGCCGCGCCTGTTCGCCCGCAATGAGCGCCTGGTGTGCCACTTCGACACCGACTTCGGACCGATGGCGGTGGCGATGGTCGGCGCGCTGCTGGTTTCCGGTGTGGAGACGGTGTGGAGCGGCGAGGAAATCCCGCGCTACGGCGATCGCGTCACCCGCAAGGATTATCGCGGCAGGGGCATCGTGATCGAGCGCTTCGCCGAGATGGCGCGCTTCAACTACGGCTCCACGGTGATCGTGCTGTTGCCGCCGGGCGTGGCGGAGCTGTCCCCGGACCTGGCGCCCGAGTCACCGGTCCTGCTGGGCCAACGCCTGGCGACCCGCACGATTCCGTAGGAGCGCGCCGTGCGCGCGATACCGCGGGTGCCGGCAGGATCCGGTGGATGCCGCGATTCCGGACCGGCAGGCGCGCCGCGACGATCACCGAAATTCGCGGGCGCCGGACCCACCCGCGGTATCGCGCGCATGGCGCGCTCCTACGGCAGGTCGGTCACCTGCCACACCCTTGCAAGTTCAGGCGCTGCCCCTGTCGCAGCGCGTAGGTCGGCGCCTTGAGGTTATTGGCGTTGGCCAGCGCACGCAGATTGCAGCCGTAGCGTTCGGCGATCCGGCCCAGGGTATCGCCGCGGGCGACCCGGTGCTCGCGCGGCGATGGCGCGGCGGACGATGCGACCGGAGCGACCACGGCGGCGGCGGTCGCGGGCACGGACTGCACCGGCACCGAAGAGCCCACGACTGCACCGCCCGGATCGCTGCGTACCAGCTCGTGGGCCAGTTCGGCGCGGGCGCCGCGGGTGCACCAGCGGTTGTACAGGCCGACCACGCGGGTCGTGGCCCGGAGCTCGGTCCCGGCCGGAATCCAGTCTTCCGCCTGGTAGCGGGGATTGAGGTTGCGCAGCATCCGCATATAGCCGTAGCGGCTGCCACTGCTGCCCAGGCAGATGGTCAATTCGTAGATGGACGCCGGCTTCTGCAGCGTCAGCGTGGCGGGTCGCGCGTCGACCTTGGGAAACTCCAGGCCGTACTTCTTCGGGTGCAGGAACAGCCAGGCGGCGGCGATCACCATCGGCACGTAGTCGCGCGTCTCCGGTGGGAACTGGCTGTAGACCGACTCATCCCAGAAGCTGCGCCCGCCGCTGGCGTTGTGGATCCGCAGCGCCCGGCCCTCGCCGCCGTTGTAGGCGGCCAGCGCCAGTTCGATGTTGCGGTTGAGCTCGGCCATGCGCTCGTTGAGATAAGCCGCGCTGGCCTGCGCCGAGGCGTAGGGATCGTAGCGGGTGTCGAAACCGGTGGCGTCCGGCCCGAGGCCGAAACGACGGCCGGTGGCGTACATGAACTGCATCGGGCCGGCAGCGCCGGCGCGCGAGGTCGAGTGCACGCGCCCGGTCGATTCCTTGGCCAGGATGCCGAACAGCAGCGCCTCCGGCAGGGCCGAACGCTCGTAGTGCGGCCACATCAGGTCGCGCATGTACTGGTAGTTCTCGTGGCTGACGATCAGCGAATGGCGCATGTCGGTCAGCCAGCGGCGGATGGCTTCCTGCACCGCGGGGTTGTACTGCACCATCTCGACGAAGCGGCGGCCGTCGCTGAGCAGCGCCGCGGCGCGCGCGGCCTCGGGCACGTCGCCGGCGGCACCGGCGGCCATCCCGTCCGGATCGGTATCGAAGGGATCGATCTCCTCCTCTTCCTCGACCGCCGCGGCGGCGTCGGCGTCGGCCTTGAGCAGGCGTTTGAACGTGGTGACGAAGCCGGCCGGGTCGCAGCCGCGCAGCTCGCCGCATTCGACCACCACGTCTTCCATGTCCTCCAGCGCCGCATCGCCGGCCTGCACCGCCTCCGGCTCGTTGTTGCGCACCCGCACCATCGCCTCGCGGTAGCGCGCCTCGGCCTGGTCCATGCGCTGCTGCAGCGCCCCGGCCGCGCGCTCGTTGCGGGATTGCGCAGCGGCGTCGGGCAGGTGCAGGACGATCAGCAAGGCGGCCGTGGTCGGGACCAGGCGGAGAAAGGCACGGCGGGCAGCGGGCATGTGATCGCAGGCGAAGAATGGAACGGCAGGTTAGCGGTCGCCCGGCGGCGCTGGCAAATCCCGACAGGCGCGCAGACCGTGGCAGCGATGGGCGTCGCGACCAGATGGTTGGCAGGCAGGGCCTGCTGATCGTTCGCTGGTGTCTGGCCGCCGTGTCGCGACTTCCGTCGCTCCCACACAGACAGCCCCATACGGGCGCTCCCACACCAAAGGCGGCACCGCTTCCACCTGCTCCACAAGCCGGCTAGACCGCGGCTCCCGGGGGTGATCGCCCGGCGCGGCCCGCCACCGGGATCGCATAGAATCCGGGCACCCTTTCCGCTCGGATGCGCCATGGACCCCATTCTCGTCGGCAAGTCGGTCACCACGCCCGACAGCGGCAACGTTCATCTGCTGCCGAAGTACGGCAACCGCCACGGCCTGGTGGCCGGCGCCACCGGTACCGGCAAGACGGTCTCGCTGATGACGCTGGCGGAGGGTTTTTCGCGCATCGGGGTGCCAGTGTTCCTGGCCGACGTGAAGGGCGACGTCGCCGGCCTCGCCGTCCCCGGCGCCGACAGCGAAGGCGTGCGCAAGCGGATCGAGACCATCGGCATCGCCGACTACCGCAGCGAAGGCAGTCCGACGATCTTCTGGGACCTGTACGGCAAGCTCGGGCATCCGGTGCGCACCACCGTCAGCGAAATGGGCCCGACCCTGCTCTCGCGGATCCTCGAGCTCAACGACACCCAGGGCGGCGTGCTCGACATCACCTTCAAGCTCGCCGACGACCGCGGCCTGCTGCTGCTCGACCTCGACGACCTGCGCGCCCTGCTCGCCCTGGTGGCCGAGGAGCGCAAGGCGGTCTCGACCGAATACGGCCTGGTCAGCGCGCAGTCGATCGGCGCGATCCAGCGTGCGCTGCTGCGGCTGGAGCAGGAGGGCGGCGCGCAGTTCTTCGGCGAACCGGCGCTGGAGCTCGCCGACCTGATGCGCACCACGCCGGACGGTCGCGGCGTGATCGGCATCCTCGCCGCCGACCAGCTGATCCTCAAGCCGCGGCTGTATTCGAGCTTCCTGCTGTGGCTGCTGTCGGAACTGTTCGAGGCGCTGCCGGAAGTGGGCGACCTGGTGAAGCCGAAGCTGGTGTTCGTGTTCGACGAGGCCCACCTGCTGTTCAAGGACGTGCCGGCGGCGCTGCGCCAGCGCATCGAACAGGTGGTGCGGATCATCCGCTCCAAGGGCGTGGGCGTGTATTTCTGCTCGCAGTTCCCGGACGACGTGCCCGACGAGATCCTCGGCCAGCTCGGCAACCGCGTGCAGCATGCGCTGCGCGCCTTCACCCCGCGCGACCAGAAGGCGGTCAAGACCGCGGCGCAGACCTTCGTCGCCAACCCGGCCCTGGACGTGGCACAGACGATCTCCCAGCTCGGAACCGGCGAGGCGCTGGTCTCCATGCTGCAGGACACGCCGTCCGGCAAGGGCGTGCCGATGCCGGTCGAACGCACGCTGATCGCGCCGCCGCGCTGTCGCATGGGCGCGATCACCGACGCCGAGCGCGCCCAGGTCCGTGCCGGCAGCGCGCTCGGCCCGAAGTACGACACCACCGTGAATCGCGAATCGGCCGCCGAACGGCTGGCGCAGCGCGCCGAGGCGATGAGCGAACAGGCGCAGGCGCCGAAGGCCAAGGATACGGCCGGCAATGGCGAACGCGGCATCGGGCAGACGATGAAGGACGCGATGTTCGGCACCGGCCGTCGCCAGGGCATGATCGAGACCATGGGCAAGCAGGCCGCGCGCACGGTCGGCAGCCAGATCGGGCGGCAGATCCTGCGCGGGGTGCTGGGCGGCATCTTCGGCGGAAAGTCGCGCTAGACTTTCAGGCAGGTTGCCCACTGCAATCCTGCCTACAAGGAGCGAGCACGATGCCTACGTCGCTGAAAGCGCTGCTACCCGTCCTGCTGGTCGTCGCCCTGCTTGGGTGCAAGCCTGAAGCGGCAACCGCACCGGCAACCGAGGCTGCGGCCATCGATGCACCTGCACCCGAAGCCGCCAGGACCGATGCTCCCGCTTCCAGCGATCCCGCGGCGTTGGCAGGAACGTTCACGGGCACCCTGCCCTGCGCCGACTGCCCCGGCATCGACACCACCCTGGCGTTGCGCGGCGACGGCAGCGCCGCCCTGACCGAGGTCTACCAGGAACGCGGTGGCGAGGCCGAGCCCGCAGCCGGCACCTGGACCGTGGAGGAGGCCGGCACCCGCCTGCGCTTCGATCCCGAAGACAAGGCCAGCGCCGACAGGCTCTATGCGATCACGTCCGGCGACGAGCTGACCCAGCTCGACATGGAAGGCAACCCGATCGAGAGCAGCCTCAACTACAGTCTCACGCGCGAACCCTGACCTTACGAATTCCGGTTGCCCCCTGAGCCGCTGGCGCCCGCCACCCGAGAAAAGCACCGCGCTGATCACACGCGAGGGGCACGCGCGCCTGAAGGCCGAGCTGGACGACCTGTGGCGGGTCCGGCGGCCCGAAGTGGTGCGCGCACTGGCCGCGGCGGCCGCGGAGGGCGACCGTTCCGAGAACGCCGAGTACACCTACCGCAAGAAGCAGCTGGGCGAGATCGACCGCCGCGTGCGCTACCTGTCGAAGCGGCTGGAATCGCTGCGGATCGTTGACGACGTACCTTCCGATCCCGATGCGGTGTTCTTCGGCGCCTGGGTCGAGGTGGAGGACGCGGCGAATGGGCAATGTCACCGCTACCGGATCGTCGGCCCCGACGAGACCGACGCCCGCAAGGGCTGGATCAGCATCGATTCGCCGCTGGCCCGGGCAATGCTGAACAAGCGCGTCGGCGACGAGTTCGAAGTGGCGCTGCCGGCCGGCACGGAACACATGGCGGTCGTCGCGATCGAATATCCGCCGCGGCCGGAGGCTTAGGACACCGCGTCGATCACCGCCTGGGTGAAGGCGGGAATGTCATCGGGCTTGCGGCTGGTGATGACATGGCCGTCGGTGACGACCTCCGCATCTTTCCAGCGTGCACCGGCGTTCTCCAGATCGGTGCGCAGCGATGGCCAGGACGTGACCTCCCGCCCCTTCGCCGCGCCGGCTTCGGCCAGCATCCAGGGGCCGTGGCAGATCGCGGCCAGCGGTTTGCCGGCCTGGTCGAAGGCGCGGACGAAATCGACCGCCTTCGGCTCGCGCCGCAGGTTGTCCGGGTTGATCACCCCGCCCGGCAGCACCAGCGCGTCATAGTCTTCGGGCCTGGCCTGCGACAGCGCCAGATCGACCGGGACCGTGTCGCCCCAGTCCTTCTCCTTCCAGCCGCGGATCTCGCCGGCTTGCGGCGCGATCACGTCCACCGTGAATCCGGCTTCCTTGAGCTTGGCGCGTGGCTCCATCAGCTCCGACTGCTCGAAACCGTTGGTGGCGAGGACGGCGATGCGCTTGCTGTCGGCGGGCATGGCGGGACTCCTGCTGCGGTGGAAGCCCGCAGGCTAGGGCGCGCCCGGTGGCGGGGTCGTGAATCACGGGACCTTGACGTCGGTCGGCGGTCCCCGCTCGCGGAGTCGCGACTGCCGCCGCTCATGCAGGTGGCGATGCCGGCGACGCAAACGGAGCCAGGCCGTATCGACGTCCACTCCACCTATCTCCTGCAGGAGGGGCTACAGCCCCGACCCGCCGAAGATCACGGCAAGGCGACAAGCGGTGCGGCGTCGGTCGGAAGACTGCATGCCCGGGGGCTTTTCCGCATCCCGCTCGTTTCCCGGGGTCGGGGCCGAAGCCCCTCCTACAAACGAGGACAACCGGCACGGAAAACGAACGTCGATATGCCCTAGCGCTCGCGCGCGTCCGAATCGGATGCCGCGTCCACCCGCTCCAGTTCGTACAGCCCGCCGCCGGCGATCACCGAGAAATAACCGCTGTCGATGCGAAACCCCTGACGAGGGAAAAACGTCCCCGGCGCCACCCGGCACAGCACGAACTCTTCCGACCACCCGCACCGCAAACCGCGGCTCTCGCCCACGCCGGGGAACAGGCCCGCCATCTGGTCGGGACTGGCCACGTCCAGGCGCTTGGGCTGGCCGGCGAACCAGGCTCGCCAGCCGTCGCCCTCCCGGGTCACGCGCAATCCGGCGCGATGGTCGCCATCGCCGGACACCACGTCCTCTCCAACCGGACGATAGTTCCCGCTCAGGCCATCGGGATCCTGTGCTGCAGCCACGCCCGCGCACAGCAGCGCCGCCGGCAGCAGGCACGCCACCGCACGTCGCATCACGCCGCCACCTCGCCGTACAGGTCGTGCTCGTCGCTACCCATGATCCGCACCTCGGCGAAGTCGCCGGCGCGCAGGCCGTGCGCGGCGCCGTCCTGGATCTGCACCAGGCCATCGATCTCCGGCGCGTCCGCCTGCGAGCGCGCGATCGCCAGTTCGCCGTCGATCGTGTCGACCAGGCAGCGCTGCACGCTGCCGACCTTCGCCTCCAGGCGCTCGGCCGAGATCCGTGCCTGGCGCTCCATGAAGCGCGCCAGCCGCACCTGCTTCACGTCCTCGTCGACCGGATCGGGCAGCGCGTTCGCCGCGGCGCCTTCCACCGGGGAATAGGCGAACGCGCCGACGCGGTCGAGCTGCGCCTCGTCCAGGAAGTCCAGCAGTTCCTCGAATTCGGCGTCGGTCTCGCCGGGGAATCCGACGATGAAGGTCGAGCGGATCGTGAGTTCCGGACAGATCGCGCGCCAGCCGCGGATGCGCTCGAGCGTGCGCTCCACCGCCCCGGGCCGCTTCATCAGTTTCAGGATCCGCGGGCTGGCGTGCTGGAACGGGATGTCCAGGTACGGCAGCAACTTGCCTTCGGCCATCAGCGGGATGATCCGGTCGACGTGCGGATACGGGTAGACGTAGTGCAACCGCGTCCAGACGCCCAGCTCGGCGAGCCCCTCGCACAGCGCCTGCATCCGCGTCTGGTAGCGGCCGCCGCGCCAGTCGCGCTCGGCATAGCGCAGGTCGACGCCGTAGGCCGAGGTGTCCTGCGAGATCACCAGCAACTCGCGCACGCCGCCGCGCACCAGGCGTTCGGCCTCGCGCAACACCTCGTCGACCGGGCGCGAGACCAGGTCGCCGCGCATCGACGGAATGATGCAGAAGCTGCAGCGGTGATTGCAGCCCTCGGAGATCTTCAGGTAGGCGTAGTGCTTCGGCGTCAGCTTGATGCCGATGTCGTCGGCCGCGCGCCGCGGCACCAGGTCGACGAACGGGTCGTGCGCCTGCGGCACCGCGGTGTGCACCGCGCGCATCACGCTGGCGTAGTCCTGCGGACCGCTGATCGACAGCACGCCCGGATGCGCCTGGCGGATCACCTCCTCGCGCTTGCCCAGGCAGCCAGTGACGATGACCTTGCCGTTCTCGGCCATCGCCTCGCCGATCGCCTCCAGCGACTCGTCCACCGCCGCGTCGATGAAACCGCAGGTATTGACCACCACCACGTCGGCGGCGTCGTAGCTGGGCACGATCTCGTAGCCCTCCACCTTCAGCTGGGTCAGGATGCGCTCGGAATCGACCAGCGCCTTCGGGCAGCCGAGGCTGACGAAGCCGACCCGGGGGCTGGTGGGCTTGTGGGGAACGGCGGACATGTGCGGACCGGAGTGAAGCGGGCGGCGATTATAGCGTTCGCGCAGAAACGGCCCGGATCCGGGCCGTTTCGCTCATCGAGCGTACATCTCCACGCACTGAATGCGCCCGGACCCGCCGCAATAGTGGACCGCTCCGGCGTCGCCCCCGGAGCGGCCACCCGCGCTCAGAACCCCAGCGCGTAGCGCAGCGAGACCATCCGTGCGTCGCCGCGGGGGCCGAAGCGCTGGTCATAGCCGAACGTCATCACCGCGTTGCGGCCGACCCACGCATCCAGCCCTAGGCCGAACAGGCCGCCGGACCGTCCCGGCTGCAGGCCCGCCAGCGGCGACCAGGCGTCGGCGCCGACGAAGCTGGCGTCGATGTCCAGGCCGCTGGCGCCGAGCGTGTGCTGCCACTCGGCGTAGCCGCGCAGGGTCAGCGCCGACCAGCCGCGCTCGGCGCGCACGCCGGCGATCGCCTGGCTGCGGCTCGAGGTCCACGCATCGGCGCGCAGGCCGAAGCCGTCGCCGCCGAGTTCCGAGAAGCCGTCGCTGTCGATCCGCGTGTACTCGGCGCCCACGTACGGCGTCAGGTGCGCGTCGCGGTCGCCGAAGCGATAGCCGCTTTCCAGGTTGGCGGTCAGGTAGTCACCGGCATAGGCGCTGAACACGCCCATCGACTGCCGCCCGGTGAACAGCTGCCGTTCCAGGCGCCGATCGAAGCGGCCGAAGCCGACCTGGCCCAGGGTGTAGGCATTGCCGTGCAGGCTGCCGGCATACAGCTGGGTCTGGGTCTGGCGATCGCGGCCGCGGTCACGGCTGCCGTCGCGGCGGCTGTCGGCCCGGGTCTCGCCGAAGGCGAAGCCGGCGATGCCGTTGCCGCCGAAGCGGTAGTCGCGGCCGATCATCCAGCCGTCGACGGAGAAGTCGCTGCCGGAATATCCGCCCTGTCCGCCGCCGCCGAGTTCGCGCTTCCACGCGCCCGCGGCCTGCGGCTGCAGGCGGCTGTCGTCGAAGTGCGAGGACAACGCACGCCGGCTCATGTCGATCGCGTCGAAGGTCGTCGACGAGGCCACCGCATGCAGTTCGCCGGACAGGCTGGACAGCGACGCCGCCGCGGTCGCCTCGTCGGCAATGCGCTGGAAGTCGCCGGCAACCTGGATGAAGCCGTCGGCGATCACCCCTTCGCCGGCTTCGCGCTGCCCGTCGATCTGCCGGAACGCGTTCTCCACCCGCTGCGCCGACGCCAGCGACGCGGCACCGATATTGCCGAACGCGGCCACGGCCGCGCTCACGTCGAGGCGGGTGACGTCCAGCCAGACGACACCACCGGTGTAGTCGTAGCGGATCGTACCTTCGAAGAACAGACTGTCGTCGTAGGTGTAGCCGTCGAAACGGCCATCGAGCGTCCCGTCGGCGCGCAGCACGTGCTCCCGGTTCTGCCTGACGTAGCCGTCGACCGCGCCGGCAACGTGCACGGTACCGCCCTCGAGGGTGGCGTCGCCGCCGACCTCGAGTGCACCGGTGCCGAGCACCACCGCGAGTTCCGCATCGGCGCCGTGGGTGTAGTCGCCGCCGATGGTGAGCGCGGTGGTGCCATCGCCGGCGTCGAGCAGCAGCCTGCCCTGGTTGCCGACGTTGCCGGCGACGTGGCCATCGCCGCTCAGGATGCCACCGGCGCGGATGGAAACCTCGGAGTTGCCGAGCGAACCGCTCAGGCGCAGCGTGCCGCCGTCGACCAGGGTGGCGCCGCGGTAGGCGTTCGCGCCCGACAATTCGAGGATGCCGCTGCCGCGCTTGGTCAGGCCAGCCGCGCCGACGATGTCGTTCGACCAGACGGAAGTCACGCCGTCGAAGTCCGCCGTCACCCGCCCCCAGTCGAAACGCGCAGGCCCCTGCACGGCCCGGCCCACGTCCAGCAGCCCGTAGCCGAAGAGTTCGTCCACGCCCGAGGCGCCGATGTCCTGCGCGGTGCCCAGGAGGGTCTGCCGCACCAGGTCGTTGTCGAACCAGGGGAACGCTTCCCACACCAGCGCGGCGGCGCCCGAGACCTGCGGCGCGGCAAAGGAGGTGCCCGCCCAGCGCCAGTATTCGGGATCGTCCGGCGGATCGTCGGTTCCGGTCGTGACCACGGTGCCCGGCGCCGCCAGGCAGTAGTTCATGGCGATGCCGCAGGCGTTCGGATAGACGTCGCCGTCGATGTCATCCAATTGATTCGGGTTCTCGGGATCGATCGCCGTCACGGCGATCCAGCCTCGTTCCAGATCCGCCGCAGGGGTGCTGCCGTTCGGTCCGGACTGGCTCGGCAGCGCGGCCATGTCGGTTGGATCGCCCTCTCCGAGATTGCCGGTGGCGAATACCACCAGCCCGTCGTTGCCGATGATGAAGTCGCGATACTCGTCGGCGATCGGCGCGGTCGCGGCCGGGTCGTCCCAGTAGAGACCGCCCCAAGAGTTGTTCATGATGCGCACGTCGCGGTCGATCATGTCCTGGTGGATGGGCTCCAGCCCAAGCGCACCGTCGACCTCGTTGCCCTGTCCGCTGCCGTCGTCGTCCGGCGGCTCGTCATTGATGATCCGCGCCGAGACGATTTCCGCGCCCTGCGCGATGCCGCCGGGCCACTGCCCGAACGGCTGGCCGGCGATGATCTGGGCGACCGCGGTGCCGTGGCCGTCGACGTCGTCGATGGACAGGTCATTGTCGGAATCGACGTAGACCAGGTTGTCCACCACGCGCCCTGCCAACGCCGGGTGATCGGGATTGACGCCAGTGTCGAGCACACCGATGCGGACACCCTCACCGGTGAATCCGGCTTCGATGGCGGCATCGGCATTGGTCACCGTCAGGTGATCGCTGTAGGCCGGGTTCGGCGGTTCGACCACCGTCGGTGGCGGCGGGCCGGGCGGCGGGCTGGGCGGCGGCGTGTCGGGACGGTTGTTGCTACCGCCGCCGCCGCACGCCGTCAACGCAAGCCCGATCGCGCCGGCCAGCAGCGAAAGCCGGAACGACGGCGCCGTTGCGGCGCCCGAGATCTTCTCCTTCATGGGTGCGTCTCCCTCTTCGACGACTCGTATTGCACGTCCTGCCCCCGGGAGGCATCTCACCGCCCCGAACCCGACTGGACACCTTGGACCATCTATACCCGCAAACACCCGTAGCCGCCACCACGAAACCGTGACGCATCGCCGGCAACCACACAAAGTCGAATGAATGGGCTGCGCGTTTGCCGCACCAGGGCGACGGCGCGATAATTCCGCCTTTCCCGGGGAACCCCCCGTCCCTGCCGGAGCAATGCATGAGCGACATCGTCATCGTCGGCGCCAAGCGCACCGCCATCGGTTCCTTCCTCGGCCAGTTCACCGGCGTGCCGACGCCGACGCTCGGCGCCGCCGCGATCCGCGGCGCGCTAGAACAGGCCGGCGTCGCCCCCGACCAGGTCGACGAGGTGATCATGGGCTGCGTGCTGCCAGCCGGGCTGGGCCAGGCGCCGGCGCGTCAGGCGTCGCTCGCGGCGGGCATCCCCGACGCCGTCGGCTGCACCACCATCAACAAGGTCTGCGGCTCGGGCATGAAGGCGATCATGTTCGCGCACGACCTGATCCGCGCCGGCTCCTCCACCGTCGCCGTCGCCGGCGGCATGGAGTCGATGACCAACGCCCCGCACCTGCTCAACGGCGCGCGCACCGGCATCCGCTACGGCAGCGCCGAGTTCCTCGATCACATGGCATGGGACGGCCTCACCAATCCCTACGACGGCAAGGCGATGGGCGTGTTCGGCGACGCCACCTGCGAGAAGTATGGCTTCGACCGCGAGGCGCTCGACGCGTTCTCGGCCGAGAGCGTGAAGCGCGCGCAGGCGGCGACCGCGGACGGCGCCTTCCGCGGCGAGATCGTTCCGGTCACGGTCAAGACCCGCAAGGGCGAGACCGTGGTCGAGACCGACGAGGAGCCGGGCCGGATCGACATCGCCAAGATCGCGACGCTGCGCCCGGCATTCGGCAAGGAAGGCCGCCTGACCGCGGCCTCGTCCTCGAAGATCTCAGATGGCGCCGCCGCCACCGTGCTGATGTCCGCCGACGAGGCCGGCCGCCGCGGCCTGGCGCCGCTGGCGCGCATCGTCGCGCATGCCGGCCATGCACAGGCGCCGGAATGGTTCACCACTGCGCCGGTGGCGGCGATCGGCAGCGTGCTCGAACGCGCCGGCTGGTCGGTCGACGAAGTCGACCTGTTCGAGGTCAACGAGGCGTTCGCCTGCGTGGCGATGGCGCCGATGAAAGATCTCGGAATTCCCCACCACAAGCTGAATGTCAACGGCGGTGCCTGTGCACTCGGACACCCCATCGGCGCCAGCGGTGCCCGCTTGCTGGTGACACTGATAAATGCCCTGCGGACGCGGGGTTACCGGCGCGGTGTCGCTTCGTTGTGCATCGGCGGCGGCGAAGCCACAGCGGTCGCAGTCGAGGTGGCGTGAAGGAGTTAACGGCATTTTTACGCAAGGAATCAAACACATACTTGACACCCATCACCGGCTTGTCATGATGTGCCCCGGCGCGCAGCATCGCGCGTTCTGACTCACCACACGACGAGGAAATCAACATGTCCATCAACAAGGCTCTGCTTGCCCTGGCTATGGGTTTCGCCCTGGCCGCTTGCTCGAACCAGGATACCGCGCAGGACGCAGCTGCCGACGCCGCTGACGCCGCTGCCGAGGCCCAGGCCCAGGCCGATGCTGCTTACGGCGACGAGGCCGCGCAGGCCGCTGCCGACACCGCCGACATGGCCGCCGACACCGCCACCGACGCCGCCGCCGACGCTTCCGCCGCCACCGGCGACGCGGCCGATGCCGCTGCCGACGCTGCCCAGGACGCCGCTGACGTGGCCGAGGACGCTGCCGATGTCGCCGACGAGGCTCAGGACGCGGCCGAAGCCAACGCCGAAGAAGATCCGGTGCAGTAAAGCATTCGCCGCAAGCCGAATGGCTTGACGCGAATTGCAGTATCAGGAAAGCCGCCGGAAGTCCGGCGGCTTTCCTTTTGCAGTCATAGGCATGGCAATGGCGCCGCCGCCATGCACACCCCCTTCACCGACACAGGGCAAGACTGCCCGCGCTTCCGGCCCTCTCGAAGGAAAACCACCATGGACAGCAAGCTCCTGATCCTCGCCGCCGCCGTCGTGCTCAGCCTGGGCGCCTGCCGGGACGACACCGCAAACGCCCAGCAGGAGGCCGACGAGGCCGCCGCGGCCGCAGAAGACGCGCGCCAGTCCGCTTCCGAGGCGCTCGACTCCGCCGGTGCCGCCGCCCGCGAAGGCTACGATGCCGCCGCAGCCGGCGCGCGCGAAGCCACCGCCGACTCGCGCGAAGCGATGCATCGCGCCGGCGACGCCACCGAAGCCACGGCGCGCGAAGCCGCCGCCGATGCCTCCGAGGCCGCGGCCGAGGCCGCGCGTGCCAGTTCCGACGCCATGGATCGCGCCGCCGAACGCGCCGACACCGCCGCCGAGGACGCGCGCGACGACCAGTAACCGGCCAGTCACGCCATCGCGCCATCGAAGGCCCGCCGTTGTGCGGGCCTTCTTCTTTTGCGCAAGCCGCAGCCCGGCCGCGGCGGTTATCCTGTCGGGCCCGCCGTCCGGATGCCCGCGCATGCCCGCACTGAGTTCGAGCCTGGACCCGCGTTCGCAGGATTTTCTCGACAACGCCGACTACCACCGGGCGCTGGTAGCCGAACTCGACCGCCGCCTGGCCCGCGCCGCGGAAGGCGGCGGCGAGAAGGCACGCGAAAAGCACAGCGCCCGCGGCAAGTTGCTGCCGCGCGAACGCATCACCGCGCTGCTCGACACCGGTTCGCCGTTCCTGGAAATCGCGCCGCTGGCCGCCGAGGACATGTACGACGGCTCCGCGCCCGCGGCCGGCCTGGTCAGTGGCATCGGCCGGGTCATGGGCCAGGAGGTGGTGATCGTCGCCAACGACGCCACCGTCAAGGGCGGCACCTACTTCCCGATGACGGTGAAGAAGCATCTGCGCGCGCAGGAGATCGCGCGCGCGAACCGCCTGCCCTGCCTCTACCTGGTCGACTCCGGCGGCGCCTTTCTGCCGCTGCAGGACGAGGTGTTCCCCGATCGCGAGCATTTCGGCCGCATCTTCTACAACCAGGCGCGGATGAGCGCCGAGAACATTCCACAGGTCGCGGTGGTGATGGGCAGCTGCACCGCCGGCGGCGCCTACGTGCCGGCGATGTGCGACGAATCGGTGATCGTGAAGGAACAGGGCACGATCTTCCTCGGCGGGCCGCCGCTGGTGAAGGCCGCCACCGGCGAAGTGGTCGACGCCGAGGCGCTCGGCGGCGCCGACGTGCATACCAGCGTCTCGGGCGTGGCCGACCATTTCGCCGAGGACGATCGCCATGCGCTGCAGATCGCGCGCGACATCGTCGGCGGCTTCAACCGCCGCAAGCACCTGCAGGTGGCGCTGCGCGAGGCGCGCGAGCCGCGTTACCCGGCCGAGGAGCTCTACGGCATCGTGCCGAAGGACACGCGGCGCCCGTTCGACATCCGCGAGGTGATCGCGCGCATCGTCGACGGCAGCGAGCTGCAGGAGTTCAAGGCCCGCTACGGCAAGAGCCTGGTGACCGGCTTCGCCCACATCCACGGCTATCCGGTCGGCATCATCGCCAACAACGGCATCCTGTTCGCCGAGAGCGCACTCAAGGGCGCGCACTTCATCGAGCTGTGCAACCAGCGTGGCATCCCACTGGTGTTCCTGCAGAACATCACCGGCTTCATGGTCGGCAGGAAGTACGAGAACGCCGGCATCGCCAAGAACGGGGCGAAGATGGTCACCGCGGTGGCGTGCTCGTCGGTGCCCAAGTTCACCGTGGTCATCGGCGGCAGCTTCGGCGCCGGCAACTACGCGATGTGCGGCAGGGCCTACGGCGCGCGCTTCCTGTGGATGTGGCCGAACGCGCGCATCAGCGTGATGGGCGGCGAGCAGGCCGCCAGCGTGCTGGCGACGGTGAAGCGCGACGGCATCGAGGCCAGGGGCGGCCAGTGGAGTCCCGAGGAGGAGGAAGCCTTCAAGGCGCCGATCCGCGACCAGTACGAGACCCAGGGCAGCCCCTGGTATGCCACCGCGCGCCTGTGGGACGACGGCATCATCGATCCGGCCGATACCCGGCGGGTGCTGGGACTGGCGATCTCTGCCTCGCTCAATGCGCCGGTCGAGCCGGCGCGGTTCGGCGTGTTCCGGATGTAACCGGCATGATGTAACCACCCCGTCACCGGATCGTCAGCGGCCGGCGCCAGACTCGGGCCGGAGGCCGGAATCCCCCCCGACCCCGTGTGGAGGCGGCGTGGACACTTCGAACCGGCTGGATGAACAAGCCGTCGTAACACCCCGCTCGATCTCGGATTCGGTGAGGGCGGTCACATCGCGACGTGGCGACCTGCGTGCTAGTCTCGCGGCTGCGACCCTGTCGTTCCTGCGCGGCTGCCCGCCTGCGGCCGATACGCCTGTCCCTGTTCGTCCATGAGGAATTTTTGTGATGGCCATCTTCAACCAGCCCAGCCCCGCCAAGAAGGACGCTGCTCCCTCCTTCGCCCCGGAATCTGCCGTCTCGCCGGCCCGTGACCAGCAGCCCGCCGTCGCCGATTTCAATCCGACCCAGAACGCCCCGCCGCGGCGCCCGGTCACCAGCGAGGTCAAGGAGTCGCTGATCGCGTCCAACCTGACCATCGAAGGCAAGATCGAGGGCACCGGCCATGTCCGCATCGCCGGCCGGTTCAAGGGCGACGTCAATGTGCAGGGCGACCTGACCATCGAGAAGGGCGCCAAGCTCAACGGCGGCGTGCGCGCCGAGAAGGTGATCGTCTCCGGTGATCTGGAGGGCAACATCGATTCGGCTTCGCGGGTCGAACTGCTCGACACCGCGGTCATGAACGGCGACCTCAAGGCCGGCTCGCTGACGGTGGCGGCAGGTTCGAAGATCCGCGGCCACATCGAATGCGGCTGGGAGAACAAGGACGCGAGCCACAAGGTCAACGGCAACGGCAAGGTGGAAGCCAAGGCCGACAAGGCGGATCTCGAACTCGCTTCATGAGCAGCGGCCGGCCGGGTGCGGCGGGCGCCACACGCGCCTGCCCGCACTGCAAGACGACGATCCTGCAGAGCGCCAGCATCTGCCCGTCGTGCCGCCACTATCTGCGCTTCGATGCGACGGCGCCCGGGGCCGTCGCGTCGACCACCGCGCTGCAGGTCGAAGGCACGATCCGCCACCCCGCCGAGGGCGGCGCCTGGGAGTACTCGGTGGTGCTGATCATCCGCGACGACGAGGGCAACGAGATCAACCGCCAGGTCGTCGGCGTCGGCGCCATGCACTCGGGCCAGGAGCGCAGCTTCAGCCTGGCGGTCGAGGTGTTCCCGACCAGCGACATGCGCAGGCCGGTCAAGCGCAGCACGAAACACTGAGGAGCAGGAACGAGGAGCGCGTGGGTACGTACTGCCTTGACTCGTTCCTCGTTTCTCGGACCGCAGCTACTGGCCGGGCGCCGCGGGACGCTCCGACGCAAGCATCGCGCGACGGTTGTACCAGACCCCCAGCGCGACGGCGGCCACGATGAACAGTTGCGCTAGGATGCCCTGCAGGGTCGGATAGATCCCCAGCAGCGCGATCCGCGGGAACTCGATCACCGACACCGGCAACCAGCCGGCTTCCTGCAGCGCCGCGATGCCCTTGCCGGCCAGCATCACCGCCAGCACCGAGATCAGCACCGAGCTGATCGCGAAGAACTGCGTGATCGGCAGCTTGCGCGAGTACCGCAGCATGGCCCAGGCCATGGCGGCCAGCACCACCGCGGCCGCTCCGCCGCCGGCCAGGATCGCCGCGCCATTGCCCTGGCTCCACAGCGCCGCATAGAACAGCACGGTCTCGAACACCTCGCGGTACACCACCACGAACGACAGCAGGAACAGGAACCACGCCGAGCGCTTGGACAATGCGTGCGAGAGCTTTTCCCGGATGTACCGCTGCCAGGCACCCGCCTGGCTCTTGCCGTGCATCCAGATGCCCACGAACAGCAACACGATGGCCGCGAACAGGGCCGCGACGCCCTCGGTGATTTCGCGACTGGCCCCGCTGATGCCGACCAGGTAGGTCGCGACGCCCCAGGTGAAGACACCTGCCACCAGCGCACCCACCCAACCGCCATGTACGTACGGCATCACCTCGGTGCGATTGGCCTTGCGCAGGAAGGCGATCATGGCGATCACGATCAGCAGCGCTTCCAGCCCTTCGCGCAGCAGGATGGTGAAGGCGCCGACGAAGGCCGACACATTGCTGGCCATGTCCGGTGACAGCGCGGCCTCCGCCTCGTCGAACAGGCCATCCACCACCTCGACCTGCTCCCGCACCTCGTCGACCCCGGCCGCCCGGCCGACGCGCGACCGCAGCTCGGCCATCGCGACCTCGATCCGGGTCATCAACCCGGCATCGCGTGCGGCAAGCACCGGCTCGACCGGTTCGAATCCGTCCAGGTAGGCGGACAACATCAGGTCCCGGGCGACGCGCTGGTCGCCGGCCTCGTAAGCCGCCACGCCTTCGGCCAGGCGCTGGCGGGCAACGGCCAGCGAACCTTCCGGCTTCGGCTCGACCGCCTGCGGCTGCCGGCGCAGGTAGGCCATGATGGCCGCGGCATCGTCTTCACCCACCTGCTGGGCCAGCGCGGCCGACGTCAGCTGGCTCAACGCGGCCAGGTCGGGAATCGCCTGCCGCAGTGAGTCGTCCCCGGCCCAGCGTCGTTCGCCTTCGGCCGCCAGCTCTTCCGGATACGCGTACTGGCCGATGTAGAACGACAGCGCCCAGCGGTCTTCCGCCGGCAGGTGCGCATAACTGACCATGCCGGTGCCTTCCAGGCCCTGCTCGATCACCTGGTACAGCGCGAAGACGCTGCGCTCCCGGGCACGCTCGCGATCGGTGAAATCGATCGGCGCGGGATCCAGGCCGGCGCCGGCGGGACCGTCGCCCGCACCGTTGGCGCCATGACAGCTGGCGCACTGCTGCTGGTACAGGCCGGCGGCCTGGGCCACGTCCGGGGCGGCCGCGGGCGCCAGCGGCATCGGATAGGCCAGCAACAGTTGCGCCGCGAGTCCGCGTGCCAGCTCGGCCACCGCTTCCGGCGGTTGCTTGGCATCGATGGCGGCCTGCAGCTCTTCCGCGCCCTGCAGCAACTGCGGCTGCGCCTCCGACGGCGACAGGGCGGTCATGCGTTCGCGCACCGAGGCGGCGAACTCGATCATTTCCGCGTATTCCGCCTCGCTGATCACCTGCCCGTCCTGGACGGCGACGGAATAATCGACCGCGATGTAGTCGAGCAAGCGCCAGACCGTCTGTGCGCCAGGATCGGCGTGTGCCGACAAGGCGAAAGACAGCAGCAGGGACAGGGCCAGGCAGCGCAGGGCATTCAGCATGAAAGGCATCACGGGGAGCAACGAAGCAGGCATCTTACGCCAAATGAGAATTGGTCGCATTGCCAGAACATGCGGTCGCCGCGACGGCTATCATCATGACCACCGCAGTGCGAGGAAGCCCGCGAACGATGGATCACGCATTACTGAACCTGCGCGCAGGCCCGGTCGCGCGCCTGCGCCTGAACCGCCCCGCCGTCCACAACGCCTTCGATGCCGAGCTGATCGCCGCCCTCACCGCGCGGCTGTCCGCGCTGGGCGGCGACGAGACGGTCCGGGTGGTGGTGCTGGAATCCGCCGGCGACTCGTTCTCGGCCGGCGCCGACCTCAACTGGATGCGCGCGATGGCCGCCGCCGGCGAGGCGGAAAACCGCGACGACGCCCTCGCCCTCGCGCGCCTGATGCGCACGCTCGATGAGCTGCCGAAGCCGACCATCGCCCGGGTCCACGGCGCGGCCTTCGGCGGCGGCGTCGGCCTGATCGCCTGCTGCGATGTCGCCATCGGCGTGCCGGAAGCGAAGTTCGGTCTCACCGAAAGCCGCCTTGGGCTGCTGCCGGCGGTGATTTCGCCCTACGTGATCGCCGCGATCGGCGCCCGCAATGCGCGCCGCTATTTCGCCAGCGCCGAGGTCTTCGACGCACCGCAGGCGCTGCGGATCGGCCTGTTGCACGAGGTGGTGGCCGCCGAGGCGCTCGATGCCGCGGTCGATCGGCAGATCCAGCTGCTGCTCCGCGCCGGCCCGGTCGCCTCGGCGCAGGCCAAGGCACTGGTGCGCGCGGTGGTGCCGCAGGGCGATCGCGATGCGCTGGACGGCGCCACCGCCGACCTGATCGCGGCCCTACGCGGCTCGCCCGAGGGTCGGGAGGGCCTGGCTGCGTTTCTCGACAAGCGCCCGCCGGCCTGGGTTCCGGAGAAATAACCGGAGCCGGTTTCAAGCCCTCCCCTTCAAGGGGAGGGTTGGGTGGGGATGGTGTTCAAGGAAGGAGTTCCCGTGAAAGGACAAATGAATCGAAAGATCATTCGGGAAAAACTCCCCCGCGCACTGCGCAATCAGCCCACGAAGGTCGAGCACCAATTATGGCAATACCTGCGTGGCCGTCAGCTCGAAGGGTGCAAGTTCAGGAGGCAGCATCCCTTCGGCGACTACATTCTTAATTTCGCCTGCCTCGAGCGACGAGTCGTCGTAGAGCTGGATGGCAGCCAGCATGCCGAAGAAGTGGCATACGACGCGCAACGTACCCGATTCCTGGAGAATGCCGGATTCACCGTGCTCAGGTTCTGGAACAACGAAGTGTTCGACAATATCGAAGGGGTAACGGAAATGATTCTGGGTGCGTTGGATTCGTCGATAACACCAACACCATCCCCTCCCAACCCTCCCCTTGAAGGGGAGGGCTGAACGCATGTTCGACAAGATCCTCATCGCCAACCGCGGCGAGATCGCCTGCCGGGTGATCCGCACCGCACGCCGGCTCGGCATCCGCACCGTTGCGGTGTTCTCCGAGGCCGACGCCGATGCCCAGCACGTGCGCCTGGCCGACGAGGCGTATCCGGTCGGTGGACCGCGGCCGCAGGACAGCTATCTGCGTGGCGACGCCATCCTCGATGCCGCGAAGCGCAACGGCGCGCAGGCGATCCATCCGGGCTACGGCTTTCTTAGCGAGAACGCGGACTTCGCCGATGCGGTGGAAGCGGCCGGCCTCGCCTTCATCGGCCCCAACGCCGCGTCGATGCGCAAGATGGGCAGCAAGGCCGGCGCCAAGGATCTGATGCAGGCGGCGGGCGTGCCGGTGGTCCCCGGCTACACCGGCGAGGATCAGGCGCCGGAGACGCTCGAGCGCGAGGCCGCGCGGATCGGCTATCCGCTGATGATCAAGGCCGCGCACGGCGGCGGCGGCAAGGGCATGCGCGTGGTCCGCGAGCCGGCCGATTTCCTGTCGAGCCTGGACAGCTGCAGGCGCGAGGCGGCGAACGCGTTTGGTCGCGATCGGGTCCTGCTGGAGCGCTACATCGAACAACCCCGGCACATCGAGATCCAGGTCTTCGGCGATCGTCATGGCAGCGTGATCCATCTCAACGAGCGCGAGTGCTCGGCGCAGCGCCGCTACCAGAAAGTGATGGAAGAGTCGCCGTCGCCGTTCCTCACCCCGGCGCTGCGCGCACGCATGGGCGAGGCCGCGGTGCTGGCGGCGCGTGCGATCGATTACGAGAACGCCGGCACGGTGGAGTTCATCGTCGCGCCCGACGGCGGCTTCTACTTCATGGAGATCAACACCCGGCTGCAGGTCGAGCATCCGGTGACCGAGCTGGTGACCGGGCTCGACCTGGTCGAATGGCAGCTGCGCGTGGCCGCCGGCGAGGCGCTGCCGCTGGCGCAGGACGCCATCGCCCAGCACGGCCATGCGATCGAGGTGCGGCTCTATGCCGAAGATCCGGAGGCAGGCTTCCTGCCCGGCTCGGGCCGCCTGCAGCGGCTGCGGCTGCCGCCGCAATCGGCGCACGTGCGCGTGGATTCGGGCGTGGTCGAAGGCGATGCGGTGACCATCTTCTACGATCCGATGATCGCCAAGCTGATCGTCCATGACCGCGATCGGCCGCGCGCCCTCGCCCGCCTTCGCGAGGCGCTGGCGGCCTGCCGGATCACCGGCCCGAAATCCAATATCGAATTCCTCGAACGGCTGGTGCGTCACCCGGTGGTGACCGAAGGCAGGATCGACACCGGCTACCTCGACCGTCACCTCGATGAGGTGCTGGCCCCGCCGGACCCGCCGACGCACGCGGAACTGGCCGCGGCCGCCGCGGCCGCGCTGTTGCATGACGAGCGTGTACACCGGGACACCGCCGCGGCGTCACCGGAGCCGCATTCGCCCTGGGCGATCGCCGACGGCTGGCGCCTGGGACACGCCGGCGACCGGCTGCTGGTGCTGCAGCATCGCGAGCAGCGCCTCGAGCTGCATGCGGCCGGCACCGGCGGCGAGTACCGGCTGCGCATCGCCGACGGTGCCGTGCTACGGATCGAGGGGGCACGCGCGAGCGGCGGCGAACTGTCGCTGCGCGTCGACGACGCGGGCCATCGCTTTCTCGCGCATGCCGTCGACGACGGCGTGACCGTACACGACGGCACGCGGCGCCTGGGCTTCGCGCGGCTGCCCGCCTTCCGCTTCGAGGCCGGCGCCGATGCCGCCGGCAGCGACCGGATCACCGCGCCGATGCCCGGGCGCGTGGTGCTGGTCGAGACCGCGCCGGATGCCGAGGTCGCCGAAGGCCAGGCGCTGTTGGTGATGGAGGCGATGAAGATGGAACTGACCCTGCGCGCGCCGCGCTCGGGCGTCGTCGCCGAGGTCAGGGCTGCGGTGGGCGACTTCGTCGACGGCGATGCGGTGCTGGTCGTGCTGCGGACCGAAACCTGACTGCGCGGATCGTCGCGACATGTGTTCGTAGGAGCGCCCCATGGGCGCGATGCCGCGGGTGCCGACAAGATCCGACGGACGCCGCGATCCGGGCCCGGCAGGCGCATCGGTCACCGGAATGCGCGGGCGGCGCCTTGCCCGCGGCATCGCGGGCGTGGCCCGCTCCTACGAGGGCACGACCGGCGCGGCCGGTGATGCGCTCGAATCACGTAGGCTCTACGACTAGGCGCAGGCACGACGGCTGGCGTAGGTTCGAAGATCGTGCTCAAACTCCTGGCGTCCCCCTCCCCCGGCGAAACCGAATGAGCCCGTTCCCCGACACCATCCGTATCGTCGAAGTCGGTCCACGCGACGGGCTGCAGAACGAGCGTGCGCAGGTGCCCACCGCGGCCAAGATCGAACTGATCGACCGCCTCTCCGCCACCGGGCTGAAGACGATCGAGGCGACCAGTTTCGTCAGCCCGAAGTGGGTCCCGCAACTGGCCGACGCCGCCGAGGTCTATGCCGGCATCGGCCGCAGGCCCGGCGTGGCGTATCCGGTGCTGGTGCCCAACGAGACCGGCTACGACCGTGCACGCGCGGTCGGCGTCGAGGAGATCGCGGTGTTCACCGCCGCCTCGGAGGCCTTCAACCACAAGAACATCAACGCCTCGATCGACGCCTCGCTGCAGCGCTTCGCGCCGGTGCTGGCGCGGGCGCTCGCGGACGGCGTGCGCGTGCGCGGCTACGTCTCCACCGTGCTCGGCTGCCCGTACCAGGGCGAGGTGCCGCTGGCCGACGTGGTGCGCGTGGCGCAGGCGCTGTACGACATGGGCTGCTACGAAATTTCCCTCGGCGACACCATCGGTATCGGCACGCCGCTGAAGGCGCGGACGATGCTGCGCGCGGTCGCCGCGGCGGTGCCGATGGGGGCGCTGGCGATCCACTTCCACGATACCTACGGCCAGGCGCTGGCGAACATCCTGGCCTGCCTGGAGGAAGGCGTGGCGGTGGTCGATGCCGCCGTCGCCGGCACCGGCGGCTGCCCGTATGCGCGCGGCGCCAGCGGCAACGTCGCCAGCGAGGACGTGGTGTACATGTTGCACGGCATGGGGATCGGCACCGGCATCGACCTCCAGGCGCTGAGCGAGACCGGTCGCTGGCTGGCGGCCCTGCTGGGCCGCGAAACCGGCAGCCGGTTCGGCCGCGCCACGGCGCCGGCCGGCGGATCCTCGGCGGCGGCCGTGGAATGAACCGCAAGCCGCGCGCCGGGGAACGCCCTTCCGCGTCCGCAGACGTGGACCCGGCGCGGCTCGCGCAGGCACTCGACGCAGCCTGTCGCGATCCGGACCTGCCCGCCGGCGCCCGCGAGCTGCTCGCCGCCGCCCGCGACGCCCTGCGCACGGCGGCCGCCGACACCGAGTCGGCGCAGTCGCGCTACCGCGCGCTGTTCGATGCGGTCCCCGACCCGGTCAGCATCCTCGACGAAACCGGCATCGTGCTCGACCTCAACAAGGCCGGTATGGCCGCCTACCGGCGCAGCCGCGACGAGATCATCGGCCAGCCGATCGAGGTGCTCAATCCGGACCTGCCCGAGGACCATCTGCAACCGGTGCTGGAGACGCTGCGCCGCGGCGGCACCTACGTGGTCGAGGTCACCAACATGCGCGGCGACGGCAGCCGCTTTCCGGTGGAGGTGCATTCGGCCGGATTCCTGCACGAGGGGCGACGCTGCATCGTCGCCGTGGCCCGCGACCTCAGCGCGCGCCGCGAGGCGGAATCGCGCTACGGCCAGCTGCTGGAAGTGATCGACAAGGGCGTGCTGGTGCACGACGCCGACAATCGCCCGCTGCAGGCCAATGCCGCGGCGATGCGCATCCTCGGCGCCGAAGAGGACCACAGCCTCGAGGACTATCTCGCTCCGGAGGCGTGGACGCTGCTGGACGAGAGCGGCCGCCGCATCGCCGATGACGACCTGCCGACCACCCGCACCCTGCGCAACGGCAAGGCCACCCAGAGCACGGTGCTGGGCCTGTACCACAAGCCCGAGCGCCGCCTGCGCTGGCTGTCGGTGACCACCGTGCCGCTGTTCACGCCCGGCAGCCGCGCCCCGCACCAGGTACTCTCGTTCTTCAGCGACGTCACCCAGCTCAAGCGTGACAGCGCGTTGTTCAGCCGCGCCCAGGCGCTGGCGCGGATCGGCGGCTGGGAATGGGAGGCGGGGCGCGACGCGCTGTACCTGACCGACGAGGCCGCGCGGATCCTCGGCCAGCCACGACCGCCCGCCACCATGGATGCGCTGCTGCAGTGCCTGCGCGAGGGCGACCGCAGCCGTTTCGAACACGCCCTGCGGCATGCGCGGCAACAGCAGCAGCCGATCGACCTGGAGCTGCAGGGCCGGCGCAGCGACGGGCGCATGCTGTGGATCCGCATCATCGGCGAACCGGAACACGACGAGTCGGCCAACGTCAGCGTCACCGGCACCCTGCAGGACATCAGTGAGCGCAAGCAGGCCGAGGAGACACTGCGGGTGCAGGCCCGGACCGACCCGCTGACCGGCCTGCTCAACCGCGACGCGATCCTCGGCGAAATCGGTGCGCGCATGGACGATCCGGCGCAGTCGCCGCTGGCGGTGCTGTATCTGGACCTCGACCGCTTCAAGATGGTCAACGACGTGCTCGGCCACGGCGCCGGCGACGAGCTGTTGCGCCACGTCGCCGACCGCATCGGCCACGCGGTCGGCACCGAGGGGCTGATCGCACGCTTCGGCGGCGACGAGTTCCTGGTGGTCTGCAGCCTGGCCGACGATCCTGCGCGGCCCGAGCGCATGGCACAGCGGATCCTCGAAGCCTTCGACCATGGCTTCCGCCACGCCGGCGAGGAGTTCGACGTCACCGCCAGCATCGGCATCGCGCGCGCACCGGAGGACGGCGATCGGCCGCAGACGCTGATCCAGAGCGCTGACGCGGCCATGTACGACAGCAAGCGGCGGGTGCGCAACGGCTGGCAGGCGTACAGCCCGGCGCTCGCGCAGTCGCGCATGGACCGCCTGCGATTGGAGACGCACCTGCGGCGCGCGGTCGACAACGGCGAGTTCCATCTCGTGTATCAGCCGCAGGTGGACATGCGCAAGGGCGGCATCGTCGCCGCCGAGGCACTGATCCGCTGGCGCAACCACCAGCTCGGCGAAATGCGCCCCGATCATTTCATCGGCCACGCCGAGACCACCGGCGACATCGTGCGGATCGGCCGCTGGGTGCTGAGCGAGGCCTGTCAGCAGGTCGCGGCCTGGCGCGACGCCGGGCTGGGCGTGGTCCGCGTCGCGGTCAACGTCTCCTATCGGCAGTTCCTCGGCGACGACCTGGCCGACACCGTGCGCAGCGTGCTCGCCGAGTACCGGCTACCCGGCACGGCGCTGGAACTGGAGTTCACCGAGCGCGCGCTGATCGAGGACGCCCCGGATACCCTGCGCACCTTCGCCGAGCTGCGCGAGATGGGCGTGGTGCTGACCATCGACGACTTCGGCGAGGGCTACAGTGCGCTCAATTACCTGCGCCGGCTGCCGATCCACGGCATGAAGCTGAGTCAGCTGTTCGTCGAGGGCGTGCCGCGGAACCATTCCGACGTCGCGGTGTGCCAGGCGATCGCCGGCATCGCCCGCAGCCTCGGGCTGAATCTGGTCGCCGAAGGGGTCGAATCCGAGGCGCAACGCCGGTTCCTGCTCGAACTCGGCATATCCGTGGGCCAGGGGTTTCTGTTCGCGCCCGGTCTGCCGTCGGACGAGTTCGCGCACCGCATCGCGCGCGACAACGCCCTGGAATCCGCGATTCCGTAGGAGCGCGCCATGCGCGCGATACCGCGGGTATTTCGCCGCCCGCGGATTCCGGTGACCGGCGTGCCTACCCGTCCGGAATCGCGGCATCCGCCGGATCCGGCAGACACCCGCGGTATCGCGCGCATGGCGCGCTCCTACGACAGATCGCGGGACGCCGGCCGGTGGCGGCGGGTAAAATGCTTCGCTTTCGCACCGCAGGAGCGTCCATGCAGCTTTCCGACATCCGCGCCATCGTCACCGGCGGCGTCTCCGGCCTCGGCCTGGCGGTCGCCCGGCACCTGGTCGCCCACGGCGGCAAGGTGGCGCTGTTCGACGTCGACGACGACAAGGGCGCCGCCGCCATCGCCGAGCTGGGCGAGGCCCGGGCGCGCTTCATCCGCACCGACGTCACCGACGAGGACGGCGTGGTCGCCAGTGTCGACGCGGCCCGGGATTTCCTCGGCGGCTTGAACGCGGCGATCAACTGCGCCGGCATCCTCGGCGCCGGTCGCGTGCTCGGGCGCGAGGCGCCGATGCCGCTGCGCCAGTTCTCGACCACGGTGATGGTGAACCTGGTCGGCAGCTTCAACGTCGCCAAGGCAGCGGCCGCGGTGATGCAGCACAATGATCCTGGCGAGGACGGCGAGCGCGGCGTGATCGTCAACACCGCTTCCGTGGCGGCCTACGAGGGCCAGATCGGCCAGGCGGCCTACTCCGCCTCCAAGGCCGGCGTGATCGGCATGACCCTGCCGATGGCGCGCGAGCTCGCGCGCTTCGGCATCCGCGTCAACACCGTCGCGCCGGGCATCTTCTGGACGCCGATGGTCGACGGCATGCCGGAGGAGGTGCAGCAGTCACTGTCGGCCTCGATCCCGTTCCCGTCGCGGCTCGGACAGCCGACCGAATTCGCCGACCTGGTCGCCCACCTGCTCGGCAATCGCTATCTCAATGGCGAGACGATTCGCCTGGACGGGGCGGTGCGGTTGGCGCCGAAGTGAGGAAGGCCGTGATTGGTGATTCGTGATTGGTGATTCGAAAAAGCGAACGCCAGCAAGAGTCGGCCAGCACGGGATCCCATAACGAATCACCAATCACCAATCACCAATCACCAATCACCAATTCACGAATCACGAATCACGAATCACCAATCACGGCCCCTATGAAAGCCTCCGACCTCAAGAAAGGCAACGTCGTCGAACACAATGGCACCGTGTACCAGGTGCGCGACATCGAGCGCAGTTCGCCGCAAGGGCGCGGCGGCAACGTCACGTTCCGCTTCACCCTGTACTCGGTCCCCGGCGGCAGCAAGTACGACCTGTCGCTGCGCGCCGACGATGACCTCAAGGAGGTCGAGCTCTCGCGTCGGCAGGCCACCTTCTCCTACAAGGACGGCGAGGCCTTCGTGTTCCTCGACGACGAGGACTACACGCCCTACATGCTCGACGCCGACGCCGTGGGCGAGGCCGCCGGCTACATCAGCGACGGCCTGACCGGCTGCCACGTGCAGATCATCGACGAGCAGCCGGTCGCGGTGCAGCTGCCGCAGAGCGTGGCGCTGGAGGTGGTGGAGACGCCGCCGGAGCTCAAGGGCGGCACCGCCACCAAGCGCCCGAAGCCGGCCCGGCTGAGCACCGGCATCGAGATCCAGGTGCCCGAGTACATCGGCAACGGCGAACGCGTCCTGGTCAACACCACGACCGGCGAATTCGCCGGCCGCGCCGATTGAACGTCGCCACGGTCGATCGCCGGCAGCGACGCCCCGCCGGGCGAAGTCCATTGCGCAGCGCCTGCGGGAACAGCGACGGCGGAACCGACTTCGCCGTACGGATTGGGATAGGCTTGTCCGATGAACGATGACGTCCCGGCCGCCGGCGTTCCGAGTCCGCTGGCGAAGCGCTTTCGCGGCTACCTGCCGGTCGCGGTGGACGTGGAAACCGGCGGCTTCGACTGGAACCGCCATGCACTGCTCGAGATCGCGGTGGTGCCGATCGACCTCGACGCCGAGGGCCGGCTCGTGCCCGGCGAGACCGCCAGCGCGCACGTGATCCCGGCCGAGGGTACCGAGGTCGACCCGAAGTCGCTGGAGTTCACCGGCATCGACCTCGACCATCCCTTCCGCCTCGCGAAACCCGAGCGCGAGGCGCTGAACCACGTGTTCGCGCCGATCCGCACGGCGGTGAAGAAGCATGGCTGCCAGCGCGCCATCCTGGTCGGCCACAACGCGCATTTCGACCTGCATTTCGTCAATGCCACGGTCGCGCGCTGCGGCCACAAGCGCAATCCGTTCCACCCCTTCAGCGTGTTCGACACGGTCACGCTGGGCGGCGTCGCCTACGGGCAGACGGTGCTGGCACGCGCGGTACAGGCCGCCGGCTTTCCCTGGGACAGCGCCGAGGCGCATTCGGCGATCTACGACGCCGAGCAGACCGCGCGCCTGTTCTGCGCGGTGGTCAATGCTTGGGACAGCAGGAGTGAGAAATGAGGAGTGAGAAACGAGAGACTCGCTCTCGCTCTCGCTCTTTCTCACTCCTCACTCCTCTTCACTCACTCCTGCACTAGCAGCCGCTCGATCAGCGCCAGGTAGAGTCCCGGCAACGCCTGCAAATCGGCGACGGCGACGTGTTCGTCGACCTTGTGGATGCTGGCGTTGACCGGCCCCAGCTCGATGCAGTGCGCGCCCAGCGGCGCGATGAAGCGGGCGTCGGATGTGCCGCCGCCGGTGCTTTCCTCGGGCGGCGTGCCGGTGAAATCCGCCAGCACCGCGCGCGCGGTCGCGCGCAGTGGACCTTCCGGCGTATGGAACGGCTCGCCGCTGCGGTGCCAGCGCACGTCGTGGTCCAGCCCGTGGCGCTCGAACAGCGCCGCGATCTCCGCCTGCAACCGTTCTGCGTTCCAGTGCGGGTTGTAGCGCAGGTTGAACTGCACCTGCAGTTCGCCCGGGATGACGTTGTTGGCGCCGGTGCCGGCATGGACGTCTGAGATCTGCAGGCTGGTCGGCGGAAAACTCTCGTAGCCGTCGTCCCAGCGCCGCGCCACGAGCTCCCCCAGTGCCGGCAGCGCCCGATGCACGGGATTGTTCGCCTTTTCCGGATAGGCCACATGCCCCTGCACGCCGCGCACGGTCAGCGTCGCCGACAGCGAGCCGCGCCGGCCGACCCGCAGCAGGTCGCCCAGCCGCTGCTTCGACGAGGGCTCGCCGGTGATGCACCAGTCGATCCGCTGGCCGCGCTCGCGGAAGGTCGCGGCGACCCGGCGCACGCCGTCGATGGCATCGCCCTCCTCGTCCGAGGTCAGCAGCAGCGCCACGGTCCCGGGATGGTCCGGATGCGCGGCCACGAAGCGCTCGGCGGCGACCACGAACGCGGCCACCCCGCTCTTCATGTCGGCCGCGCCACGCCCGTACAGCACGCCGTCGCGGACCTCCGGCGCGAACGGATCGCTCGTCCAGGCATCGCGCGGCCCCGGCGGCACCACATCGGTGTGCCCGAGCAGGACCAGCACCGGGCCGCCGCTGCCATGCGTCGCCCACAGATTGTCGACCGCGCCATAGCGCAGCCGCTCGCAGGCGAAGCCGGCCTTTTCCAGTCGCGCGGCGATCAGCGCCTGGCAGCCGGCGTCGTCCGGCGTGACCGAAGCACGGCCGATCAGGTCGCAGGTGAGGTCGAGGACATCGGACATGGGCGGAGGAATGAGGAGTGAGGAGTGAGGAGTGAGGAGTGAGGAGTGAGGAGTGAGGAGTGAGGAGTGAG
>NZ_VSSP01000020.1 GCF_008312895.1 Luteimonas suaedae
GGAATCGGGAATCGGGAATCGGGAATCGGGAATCGGGAATCGGGAATCGGGAATCGGGAAAGGCTAAGGCCTCGTCGTCCAGGCGCAAATCCCCTGGCGGTGGGCCTTGGCCCACCATTGTCGCCCGCGATGACGCGCCCGATTCCCCACTCCCGGCTCTTCACTATTCCCGATTCTCGATTCCCGATTCTCGAATTCCCGCCAACCGCAACTGGAACAGCGTCTTGGTCACCAGCAACCGCTCCTCGATCGGCTTGAGCACCAGGTCGTTGGCGCCGTCGCGCAGCAGGCCCATCTGGTTGACGCGATTCTCGTCGCCGGTCATCACCAGCACCGGCAGCCGGCGCTTGCCGTAGCCCAGTTCACCGCGAACCGCCTGCAGCAGGTCGCGCCCGCTGAGTTCGCCCTTGAGATAGACATCGGTCAGCAACAGGTCGACGCCGGGCGCGTCGTCGCCGGTGCTGCGCTCGCGCAGCCAGGCCAGCGCCTCCTCGGCGCTGATCACGTGGGTGACCTGCATGCCGTGCGACTGCAGCATGCGCCGGGTCGCCAGCGCCACGGTACGGCTGTCCTCGACATAGAGCACGTGCGCATCGGGGATCGGCTCGGGCATCACGTAGCCGCGGATGAAAGTGGCCAGCGCCTGGTGGCCGTTGCCCTTGTCGAAATAATCGGTGACGTCCTCGGTGAAGCGGCGCGATTCCAGGTGCGACTGGGCATCGCCGGAGACCACGATCACCGGCACGTAACGCTGCGCCGCCGCCCATCGCACCGCCCGCGCCAGCTGCAGTCCATCGCCGTCCGGCAGCACCAGTGCGGTGCTGACCAGGTCGACCGGCGCCGCCTCCAGCGCCGCACGCGCTTCGGCCAGCCCGGCGCAGGCCACGACCTCCACCGCCGGCAACTGCTTGCGCAGCACGTCGCCGATCATCCGGCGCACCAGCTTCGAACCGTCCACCACCATGATCCGCGGCGAATCGCTGACCAGGTGACGGAGATCGTGCGCGTCGGTCTGTCCGTTGCCCATGGTTCCCGTCAGGTCTCCGTCGGCCGCGTCTGCCGCAGGAAATGCCCGGTGACCAGGCTGGCGCCGAGCCAGCCGAGCGCGGCGGCGACCAGCAGCACCGTCAACACCTGTCCCGGGCCGAACCCGGCCAGGGCGAAACCGCTGCCGTAACTCGCGGCCAGCGCCGCCACCGGCTCGCGCAGCGCCAATCCGGCGGCCGCCAGCAACACCAGTGCCAGGGCCCCGGCGACCAGCCCATACCAGGTGCCCAGGTACAGGAACGGCCGGCGGATGAACCCGTCGGTGGCGCCGAGCAGCTGCAGCACGCCGATCTCCTCGCGCCGCGACTGGATGTCCAGGCGCACGGTGTTGCCCACCACCAGCAGCGCGCCGAGCCCGAGCAGCGCCGCCAGCACCCAGACCAGGCGGCCGCCGAAGCGCAGCCAGTCGTCGAGCCGGCGGCGCCACTCGGCATCGTGCTGCACCAGGTCGGCCTCGGGCAGCTGCCGCAGCGAGGTCGCGAGCAGGGTCTCGTCGCCGGCAGGCGATACGATCAGCAGGAACGGCAGCGGGTTGTCGCCGACCGCATCGATGGCCTCGCCAAGGCCGCCGCGCTCGCGCAGTTCCTGCAGGCCCTGTTCCGGTGTGCGCAGCTCGACCGCAGCGACGTTGGCGCGGCCGCGCAATTCCTCGGCCAATGCCTGCGAACGCTCCGCCGTCACTTCCTGCTTCAGGAACACGCCGATCTCGCGCGAGGCCTGCACGCTGCCCGACAGCCGGTCCAGGTTGTCCAGCACCAGCCACAGGCCGAGCGGCAACGCCAGCGCCACCGCCATCACGCCGATCGTGAGCGCGGTGGCCCACGGCCGCCGGAACACGCGTCCAAGGCTGGAAACGAAGCTGTACAGGTGGTGGTCGGCCCAGGTGCCGATCCGCGAGTGGGTGTCGCGCACCGTCGTGCCGTCGCGAGTCTCAGGCATCGGCCAGGTCCTCCGGTGCGATGTCGTCGGCCAGGCGGCCGTGATCGAGCACCAGCACGCGCTTCTTCATGCGCTTGACCAGCGCCAGGTCATGGCTGGCGACCAGCACGCTGGTGCCGCGTCCGGGCAGCTCCGCGAACAGCGCCATGATCTCGGCCGACAGGGTCGGATCGAGATTGCCGGTGGGCTCGTCGGCCACCAGCAGCCGCGGCTCACCGACGATGGCGCGGGCGATGCCGACGCGCTGCTGCTCGCCGGCCGACAACTGGGTGGGCAGCGCGCGTTCGCGCGCGTCCAGGCCCAGCCGCTCGAGCACGCCGCGCACGCGCTTGCCGATCTCGCCGCGGCGCATGCCGCGCAGGATCAGCGGCAGAGCGACGTTCTCGTAGACGCTGCGATCAGTGAGCAGACGATGGTCCTGGAACACCACGCCGATCTCGCGGCGGTGCATCGCCACCCGGCGTCCGCGCACCCGCAGCAGGTTGCGCTCGGCGAACAGCACCGCGCCGCGGCTCGGCCGTTCGGCCAAGTGCACCAGCTTCAGCAGCGTGCTCTTGCCGGCACCGGAATGACCGGTGATGAACAGCATCTCGCCGGCGGCGACGTCGAAGCTGAGCTCGGACAGGGCGACGTGCCCGCCGGGATATTGCTTGCTGACGCTGTCGAAGCGGAGAACGCTCATGCGGCGGGACCGGAGATCGCGAGACGATGGCCGCCAGAGCTTAGCGGACTTCGCCGACGGCAGCTGACGCGGGGCGGAAAGCCGCAGCGATTCGCGCGCTTTTTGCGGCACGGGACCGACGGCAGGTCTGTGGCAGCCGGTCGAAGCACGAACGGCGCTTACTCGAGCCTCGTCATTCCCGCGAAGGCGGGAATCTAGGGACTTTGATATTCAACGGTTTACTGTCCATGGATCCCCGCCTTCGCGGGGATGACAGCCATGATGCTGGCCTTCCTCAGTGCTGCGAGTTCGGCGCCCGCCTGACCAGCTTCTTCAGCCCGCGGCCGATGCGCGACAGCAGCGAAGGTTCGGCCGGCGCCGCTGCCGGTTTGGCCGGCGGGCGCGACGCGGACCTGAACTCGGTGGCGGGTTTCGGCTTGCCCGCGGGCACTTCTGCCTTGGCGCCGTTGCGCGGTGCCGTAGCCCCCTGCGCGCCGCCCTCGCCACCCTCGACGCGGCGGCCGCCACGCCGGCGGCGGGGCTTGCGCGCGGGACGCGCTTCGCCTTCCGCGCCGGCAGCGGCCTGCGGCGGGGATGACGGCGGCGGCGCGGCCGCCTTCACCTCGTCGGCGGCAGGCGCCGGACGGGCACTTGGTGCGGCGGTGGCACCGCTCGCACTACCGCGACCGCGACCGCCGGCCGGCTTGCCTGCACGTCCACCCTCGCTACCGCGACCGCCAGCGCGCGGGCCGGACCGGCCGCCGCCGCGGCGCGCGTCGTCTGCGGCGCGTTGTTCACGCGCCTCGCGGAAGATCTCGCCGATGCTCTCGCCATCCTCCGGCTGCGGCTCGACGCCCTCGCGCGGCTTGCGTGGCAGCGCCTGCAGCAGCTCCGGCGTGACCGCCTCGACCGGGATCTTCTGCTCGATGAATGCCTCGATGTCCGGCAGGCCCTGGGCGTAGATCTCGCAGGCGAAGCTGATCGCATCGCCCTCGGCGCCCAGGCGCGCGGTCCGGCCGATGCGATGCACGTAGTCCTCGGCATCGAACGGCAGGTCGTAGTTGTAGACGTGCGAGACGCCGTCGATGTGCAGGCCGCGGGCGGCGACGTCGGTGGCGACCAGCAGCTCGAGCTGGCCGGCCTGGAACTTCTTCAGCAGGCTTTCGCGCTTCTTCTGCGGCACGTCGCCGGACAGCACGCCGACCCTGTAGCCGCCGCGCTCGAGCGCCCGCGCCACCCGCTCCACCCAGGCCTTGGTGTTGACGAACACCATCGTGCGTGCGCCCTCCGACCGCGACAGCAGGCCGAGCAGCAGCGGGATCTTCTCCTCGTTGGCCGGGAAGAACACCTTCTGCCGCACCTTGGCCGCGGTGATGAACTCGGTCTCGACCACGACCTTCTCGGGCTCGTTCATGTGCTCGTAGGCGAGCTCGAGCACGCGGTGGCTCAGCGTCGCCGAGAACAGCAGCGTCTGCCGCTCGGTGCGGATCGGCATGCGCCGCAGCAGGAAGCGGATGTCCTTGATGAAGCCGAGGTCGAACATGCGGTCGGCCTCGTCCAGCACGCACATCTCGCAGGCGTGCAGGCTCACCACCTTGTGCTGCTTGACGTAGTCGATCAGGCGCCCCGGGGTGGCGATGATCACGTCGGCGCCTTCCTGCAGCAGCTGGCGCTGCTTGTCGTAGTCGACGCCGCCGTAGACCAGGGCGAACTTGAGGCCGAGGTCGGAGGCGAACTTCACCGCGTCCTTGTGGATCTGGATCGCCAGTTCGCGGGTCGGCGCCAGGATCAGCGCGCGCGGGTCCTCGGCCTTGCGTTCAGCCAGCGCCGGCTGCGACAGCAGGCGGTTGACCACCGCGACCAGGAACGCCAGCGTCTTGCCGGTGCCGGTCTGGGCCTGGCCGGCGACGTCGCGCCCGGACAGGGCCAGCGGCAGGGTCAAGGCCTGGATCGGTGTACAGCGGAGGAATCCGGCGGCTTCGATGCCGGCGAGCAGCTGCGGCTGCAGCTCGAACTCGGAGAAGGGGATATCGGTCAGTGGTTTGTCTGTCATGCCTGGAATTGTCTGTGCGGCGGGGCGCGGTTGCGCAGGGGGCGACCGCGTCGCAGACTGCCGAACCGTGAATAGAAGGCTGTGCGGACCCGGGGGTCGGCCCTTGATCCAGCCTGATAACGCCCCAGTTTAACAGCACAACGCCGCCCCGCCCGTCACGGCAGGCGGCCCGATCCCAGGAGAACTCCGTGAACGACAAGGTCATCCATGCCGGCGACAGCGATTTCGACGCCACCGTGCTGCAGTCCGAAGAGCCGGTGCTGGTCGATTTCTGGGCCCCCTGGTGCGGACCGTGCAAGATGATCGCCCCGGCGCTGGACGAGCTTGCCGAGAGCTATGCCGGCCGCGCCAAGGTGGTCAAGGTCGATATCGACCAGAATCAGAGCATCGCGATGAAGTACCACGTGCGCTCGATCCCGATGCTGCTGCTGTTCAAGGGCGGCCAGGTGCAGGCGACCCAGATCGGCGCGGTCGGCAAGGCGCAGCTGTCGCAGATGCTCGACAAGGCGCTCTGAGCGCCGTCCACCCGCGCGGCGCGATGCCGCGCGATCGGCTTGCCTAGCCGCCGCAGGCGCCCTGCCGCATGCGGCGGCAACCTTAACGGCCACGCACGATGGCTTGCCGCGGACGTAAGGCGGTGCTAGCGTTGTTCCATCCGGCGCGGAAGCCAGCGCCGCACCCCGTCTGAAGATCACCCTTCCCAACCCTCCGCCCGCGTCCGCGGGCGCTCGCAGCTAGCGAGGATTTCACACCTTGTCCGACAACACTCCCGATTCCGGCGAAACCGCCGAGAAGCGCGTGCGCAAGCCGCGCGTCACCAAGACCGCCAAGGTCGCCAAGACCGCCCCGGCCGATGCGCCGGCGCCTGCGGCGCCCCCGGCACCGACACCGCCGGCCGACGCGCCGGCCCCGGCCGCCAGGCAGGCGCCCGCGCCCGCGTCCGCACCTGCGTCTCCCGCGCCCGCCGCGCCTCCTCCTGCACCTGCCGCGGATGCCTCCGGCGGCGATGGCGGCAACGAGCAGTCGCGCGAATCGCGGGAGCAGCGCGAACAGCGCGAGGGCGCCCGCCAGGGCAACCGCCGCGATCGTTTCCGCAACCGCCGCGAACGCGGCAGCGGTGGCGGTGGCGGTGGTGGCGAACGCGGCGGTGGTGGTGGTGGCGGCCGCGGCCGCGACGATGGCCTGCCGCAGGACGGCGGCGACCAGGGCCAGCGCCTGCCACCGCCGAACATTCCCGAAGACTTCCCGCAGTACACGCTCAGCGACCTGAAGCGGATGCCGGCGCAGAAGCTGATGGATATCGCCGAGCAGCTCAACATCCACGATGGCGTCGCCCGCGCCCGCAAGCAGGACGTGATCTTCAACCTGCTCAAGGTGCTGACCCGCCACGGCGAGGGCGTGGTCGCCGATGGCGTGCTGGAGATCCTGCCCGACGGCTTCGGCTTCCTGCGCGCCGCCGAGGCTTCGTATCTCGCCGGTCCCGACGACGTCTACATCTCGCCCAGCCAGATCCGCCGCTTCAACCTGCGCACCGGCGACCATCTCTCCGGCCGCATCCGCTGGCCCAAGGACGGCGAACGCTACTTCGCGCTGAGCGTGGTCGACACCATCAACGGCGAGCCGCTGGAGGCCAGCAAGGGCAAGGTGCTGTTCGAGAACCTGACCCCGCTGTTCCCGCGCAAGCGCTTCAAGCTCGAGCGCGGCGACGGTTCCACCGAGGACATCGCCGGCCGCATCCTCGACCTGATGGCGCCGCAGGGCAAGGGCCAGCGCGCCCTGATCGTCTCGCCGCCCAAGGCGGGCAAGACGATGATGATGCAGCAGATCGCCACCGCCATCACCACCAACCACCCCGACGTGCACATGATCGTGCTGCTCATCGACGAGCGGCCCGAGGAAGTCACCGAAATGCAGCGCACCGTGCGCGGCGAGGTTATCTCCTCGACCTTCGACGAGCCGGCCGCGCGCCACGTGCAGGTCGCTGAGATGGTGATCGAGCGCGCCAAGCGTCTGGTCGAGCACAAGCGCGACGTGGTGATCCTGCTCGACTCGATCACCCGCCTCGCCCGCGCCTACAACAACGTCGTCCCCAGCTCCGGCAAGGTGCTGACCGGCGGCGTCGATGCCAACGCCCTGCACCGGCCGAAGCGCTTCTTCGGCGCCGCGCGCAACGTCGAGGAAGGCGGCTCGCTGACGATCATCGCCACCGCGCTGGTCGACACCGGCAGCGCGATGGACAAGGTGATCTACGAGGAGTTCAAGGGCACCGGCAACTCGGAAGTGCACCTGGACCGCCGCATCACCGAGAAGCGCGTGTACCCGGCGATCAACGTCAACCAGTCCGGCACCCGCCGCGAGGACTACCTGATCGAGCCGGAAATGCTGCAGAAGATCTGGATCCTGCGCAAGCTGCTGCATCCGATGGACGAGATCGCGGCGATGGAATTCCTGCTCGACAAGATGAAGACCACCAAGTCCAACGACGAGTTCTTCGCCTCGATGCGGCGCTGAGGCGCGATCGACGGCACCCTGGAAAAGCCCCGCATCGCGGGGCTTTTTTCGTGCACGATCGCATCCATCGGCGGCGGACGGTCGTGCGATGCGAGCTGGACGTGCCGCATCGCCGCCGGCGGGACCGCCCCGCCGGACGCTCCACCCGATGACGCGCTAAGATTCCAGTGCCGGGCACGGGGCGCGCACCGGCGATCCACACCTCGATCCGGGAATCATGGTCAATGCTGTCGCCACGTTTCTCGCCCAGGCCGATCGGCGCATGGCCCGGCTGGTCGATCTGCTCGACCGCGCCGACTTGCCGGTGGAGGTCGCATGGACGCTATGCGAATTCGCCGGAAAGGAACTGGAGCTGATGGACTGCGTCGTCTATCTGCTCGACCGCGACGGCAGCACATTGCTCCAGCAAGCCGCCTGGGGACCGAAGCGCGCCGCCGACCGGGTGCTGGAATCGCGGATCCGGTTGAATCTGGGCCAGGGCATCGTCGGCCGATGCGCGCAACTGCAGCTGCCGCAGCGTACGGCGGATGCGCGGCGCGATTGCCGCTATGTGGTCGACGACCAGTTCAATCTGTCGGAACTGGCGGTGCCGATCTGCATCGACGGCGCGCTGTTCGGCGTGCTCGACAGCGAACATCCGGACGCGGGCTATTACCACCTGGCGCACGAGCATGCGCTGTACGCGATCGCCGAGCGCGGCGCGATCCGCCTGCGCGCGCTGGCGCAATCGCAAGACCCACCATCGGCCTGACCACCCGTCACCGGCGCGGACGGCGGACACAGCGCTCGCCCGAAAGCGGCAGGCGCATGTCCTTCTCCGGAGTGATGCGAGCCACGGTTCGCGCACGTCTGAACGCCCTTGCGCCCTGCGCGAGGGCCGTGGCGAAGTGGCACGGAGGATATGGGCGGCGCGTCATCGCGGATGACAACGGTGGGCCAAGGCCCACCCGATCACCCGCGTAGGGTGGGCCTCGGCCCACCATAAGGGTATGGCGGAGCGGCAGGCGTCTGAACCACCGCGACTTCCGCCATGCCTCACCCCAACCCCGCTCCGTATTCCGGTCCACGCCGGCGGTGTGGGCGCTTCGAGTCCCGTGGCAGCAGGCATACTTCCGGGCGGAGGTGCGCGCATGCACGGCAGTGGTCTGCAACTAGCTTTGGTGTTCCTGCTCGCCGCGGTGATCGCGGTGCCGCTGTTCAAGCGGTTCGGGTTGGGCGCGGTGCTCGGCTACCTGGCCGCCGGCGTGGTGCTGGGGCCGGACGGGGTCGGCGTGGTCGCGCACGCCGAACCGGTGCTGGCCGCCAGCGAAATCGGCGTGGTGATGATGCTGTTCGTCATCGGCCTGGAACTGTCGCTGGCGCGATTGAAGCTGATGCGCCGGCCGGTGTTCCTGACCGGCGGGCTGCAGGTCGCGATCTCCGGCGTGGTGCTCGCAGCCCTGGCGGCAATGATCGGGCTGGGCTGGAAAGTCGCGCTGGTGGTGGGCCTTGGGCTGGCGCTGTCCTCGACCGCGTTCGGGCTGCAGCTGCTGGCCGAGCGCAAGGCGCTGCACAGCCCGCATGGGCGGCTGGCGTTCGCGATCCTGCTGTTCCAGGACCTGGCCGCGGTGCCGCTGATCGCGGCGATCCCGCTGCTCGCCCATGCCGCCGCACCGGAGTCCGGGCATGCCGGCTGGGCGCTCCTCAAGGCCGTTGCTGCCCTGGCCGCGGTGTTCTTCGGCGGCCGCTATCTGCTGCGCAGCCTGTTCCGCACCGCGGTGCGCATCGGCGTGCCGGAGATGCAGACCGCGAGCGCGCTGCTGGCGGTGCTCGGCGCGGCCTGGGTGGTGCAGCTGGCCGGGCTGAGCATGGGCCTGGGCGCGTTCCTGGCTGGCGTGCTGCTGGCCGAGTCGGAGTTCCGCCACGAGATCGAATCGCAGATCGAGCCGTTCAAGGGCCTGTTGCTGGGGCTGTTCTTCATGGCGGTGGGGATGAGCATCGACCTGGCGCAGGTGGCCGCGGAGCCCGGCTTCGTGCTGCTGGCGACGCTGCTGCTGATGGCGGTGAAGTTCGCGGTCCTGTTCGGGCTCGGCCGGCACCCGGGCGGGCTCGGCATGCGCGAGGCGCTGCGCCTGGGCGGGGTATTGGCGCTGGGCGGCGAGTTCGCGTTCGTGGTGTTCGCCGAGGCGGCCGGCGCCGGGCTGCTGGAGGCGGCGATGCACAACCGCCTGCTGGCGGTGGTCGGCCTGTCGATGGCGCTGACGCCGCTGCTGATGATCGCGCTGGCGCGCCTGCTCGACGGGCACGACGACACGGAGGCACCGGCCCGCGACTACGATCCGATCCATGACCACGGCCACCCGCAGGTGATCATCGCCGGCCTCGGCCGTTTCGGTCAGATCGTCGCGCGCCTGCTGGTGGCGCAGAAGATTCCGTTCGTCGCGCTCGACGCCGATCCGGGCACCATCGATGCGCTGCGGCGCTCCGGCAACCAGGTGTACTTCGGCGATCCCACGCGCCCGGAATTGCTACGCGCCAGCGGCGCCGCGCACGCCCGGTTGTTCATCAACGCCATCGACGACCGCGAGGCGAACCTGCGCACCACGCACCTGCTGCGGCACCTGTATCCGCACCTACGGGTGTTCGCGCGCGCCCACGACCGCCGCCATGCCTGGCAGCTCATGGACCTGCAGGTCGAGGCCTTCCGCGAGACCTTCGCCTCGGCGCTGGAGATGGGGCGCGAGGTGCTGGTGGCGCTGGAGGTGCCGCGCGAGATCGCCGAGGACCGCACCCGGCGCTTCCGCGAGCACGACGAGCGCCTGCTCGCCAGCCACCACCGGATCTACAACGACGAATCCGCCCTGCTGCAGGCGCTGCGCGAGGGCCGTGCCGAACTGGAGCACCTGTTCGAAGCCGACCAGGCGCAACAACCGGCGCCTGCCGACCCGGAACCCGATGCCGACGGCCGCGACGGCGCCGGTGTGGGCTGAGCCTCAGCCCTGCTCCTGCTGCAGCGGCGTCAGCAGCCGCATGCCGACGCCGGCCTGATGCACCTGGCCCGCGAGCAGCGCATCGGGCGCGCCATCGTCTTCCGGCGCCCAGTCGGGCTGCTGCCGGGGACCGGGAATATAGGCCTGCCATTCCCCGTAGCCGGGCCGCCGATCCTCGAATTCGTAGTCGACCGGCACGCGCACCACCCAGGAGCCGGCATCGGCATATTCGCCCGTGGTCGGCACCTTGAACGTCCAGGCGCGGGCCGCCACCAGGCTGGCACGCACGAGCAGGCGCCGTGCCCTGTCCATCTGGTGGCTGTTGCCGACCACCCGCAGATTGACCTGCTCGGCCATCACGTCCTCGACCGTGCCCTGCGTGCCGATGCGCAACAGCAGGTAGACGGTGCCCTTGATGCCGGCGTGCAGCGCGTCCAGCGGATAGGCCGGCGGCTTCATGTCCCGGCTCGCGATCGTCTCGGCCGCCGTGTTCCGGTCGGCGAAGTGCGCATGGCGAATCCCCAGCTCGTAGTTGCCATCGTCAAGCCGCCGGGCCACCAGGTTGAGGCTCATGCGCGCGGTGGCGGGCACCGGCTCGCCGTTGCGGCGCGCCGGCGCGAAACGCCAGTGCGGCGCGGCACCCTCGACCAGGCGAACGACCCCTTCGGGCAGTTTCTCGCGCTGATCGAGATCCAGTCCGGCGACGCTGCCATCGCGCGCGACCTCGACCGAGCCGGTCACCAGCATGCTCATTTCCGCCTGCTTGCGTACTGCACGGGGTCCGGCGGCCAGTGCCGCGCACGATAACAGCAGGACCAGCAGGCCCAGACTCCAGCGTTTCATCCGTGATCTCCTGGGAGCTCGACCGCGAGTCTAGCAGGAGGGCGGCGCGTTCCCGAAGCGCTTTTCCGGCGCTGGATGAGCGCTTCCCGGATCTGGATCACGCGGTAAGGCCGTTTGATCGCCCCCCTTTGAAAAAGGGGGGTTGGGGGGATTTGCTCGGCGCCCGACCAACCGACAGCAACAGCAAATCCCCCTCAATTCCCCTTTTTCAAGGGGGGAAGACAAGCGCGAAAGAACGCGGGACCCAAGCGCTATCCGCGTTGATCCACGCTCATGCTGTCGAAAGAGATAAAGCGCTCAGCGCGGCTCGCGCAGGAACCGCGCCATCGACACGCCCGGCTGGGTCTGGGTCGGTGCCAGTTCCGCGGCGACGTCGACGAAGCCGCGCATCACCGCGATCTCGCGCGGGGTGCGGTTGAGGGCGTCGCGCAGGTCGGGATCGGCGCCGGCGCGCAGCAGCCGGCGGGTGAGCTGCAGCAGGCCGTGCAGCGCGGTCAGGTGCAGGGGACCGAAGCCGCGGGGGTCCTGGGCTTCCAGCGCCACTTCCTCATCGAGCAGGTGACCGAGTCCTTCCAGCACCACCTCTTCATCGCAGGCGGTGCCGGGCTCGGCGCGCGCGCCGAGCAGCAGCAGCAGCGGGGTGACGCCGCCGGCGGCCGGCGCGTCGACCTCGGCGCCGGCCAGCAACAGGGTGTCGAACAACGCCAGCAGGCGCGGACGGTCGCGGCAGGTGAAGCCGTACAGCGCCGCGCAGTGCAGCGGGCCCAGCCCCTGCGCATCGGTGGCGTGGACGTTGGCCCCGGCGGTGAGCAGGCGCGCGCACAGGTCGGGCAGGCCGAGCGCGGCGGCCAGCATCAGCACGGTGACCTCGCCCGGCAGGCGCTGTTCGAGCCGGGCGCCGGCATCGAGCAGGCGATCGACGATTTCGCCCTGGCGCATGCTCACCGCCGCCGACAGCGCGGTGGCGCCGGTGTGGGCGGCGTATTGCGGATCGGCGCCGCGCGCCAGCAGCAGGTCGACCGCGGCGCGATGCCCGCCGCCGGCCGCGCGCAGCAGCGCGGTGCAGCCCTGGCTGTCGGGGGTGTCGACCGCGAAGCCGAGGTCGAGCAGGCGGCGCAGCGCATCGGCGTCGCCGACGATCGCCGCAGCCGGCAGGTCGGCCGCCTGCAACGCACGCCCGGGCAGCGGCCAGCCGCGCCAGTCGAGCCAGTCGGCGAGGTCGCGGCGCCCGCCGGACAGCGCGACGCCCAGCGGCGTCTGCCCGTCGGCGGCGCGCACGTCGGGGGTCGCGCCGTGCCGCACCAGGGTCTTGAGCGCGGCTTCGCGCCCCAGCGCGGCACACAGGTGCAGGGCGGTCATGCCGTGGCTGTCGCGGGCATCGAGATCGACGCCGACCGCGATCAGCCGGTCCATCAACCGGGTCCAGCCCAGGCGCACCGCCAGCGCCAGCGGCGGATCGCCGGTTTCGGCGGCGGCGAAGGGATCGGCGCCGCGCTCGAGCAGCTCCAGCGCCAGCTGCTCCAGCCCGCGCCCGGCCTGTTCGCTGTGCGCGCAGGCGGCGAGGAAGCGTGCCAGGCCGCCAGCGCCGGCGGGCGACACGTTACGGCGCAGCATCGCCTGCAGGGCATCGACCGCGTCCGGCCCCCGCGCCAGCAGGCGGAAGATCGCGCTGTCGGCGAATCCGTCGCGGACCTCCGGGTCGGCGCCGTGCGCGAGCAGCCAGTCGATGCGCTCGGCCGACAGCGGCGCCTGTTCGTCGAGCAGCAGGCCGCCAAGCTCCTGCGGGCCGAGCAGCTGCAGCAGGGCATCGAGATTGTCGTAGCGGCCGGCGCGCAGACTGTCGCGCAGCAGCGACAGCGGCGCGCGATCCGGCACCTCGGTTTCGCCGGCCTCGGGCAGGATGCTGGCCGGCAGCGCGTAGTCGGGATCGAGCAGCGCCACCAGCGACCAGCGCCCAGCCGCCGCGGCATGATCGACCGGGCGCCGGCCGTCGGCATCGGCCGCCTGCGGGTCGGCGCCGAGTTCGAGCAGGCGCCGCACCAGCGGCGGCGACGGCGTCTCCGCCAGGCAGGCGAGCGTCAGCGCGCCGCGGCCGGCGCCATCGACGGCGTCGATCTCCGCCTGCGCCGCGACCAGTGCCTCCAGCGTCGACAGGCGACCGCCGCGAGCGGCGTCGAGCAGCGGCGTGCGGCTCTGCGCATCGCGCGCCTGCACCTCGGCGCCGGCGGCCAGCAGGGTCGTCGCGATCTCGGCATGGCCGGCGAACGCGGCCTCGTGCAGGGCGCTGCGGCCGTTGCGGTCGCGGGCGACGGCCTTGGCCTTGTGCTTGAGCAGCAACTGCACGCCGGCGACGTCGTCCTCCTCGCCGCCGGCGGCGGCCAGCAGCGCCGGCGTACCGGTGCCGGAGTCGGCATGCGCGCCGCGCTCGAGCAGGAATCGCGCCAGGCGCCAGTTGCCGACGCTGCAGGCGACCCCGAGCGGCGTCAGCCCGTCGGCGTTGACCGCATCGAGCTCGGCGGCGGCGTCGCGCAGCAGCGCGGCGACCCCGGGGTCGGAACTGCGCGCGGCGTGGTGCAGCGGGGTATTCCCATCGGCATCGGTGGCACGCGGGTCGGCGCCGTTGGCGAGCAGGGTCATCACCGCCTCGGGACGGCCGTGCCAGCTGTCACGCGTCGCCGCCAGCAGCGGCGTCAGGCCGGCGTGGACGGCATTGAGATCGACGCCCCGCGCGATCAACGCGCGCAGCAGGCGCAAGTCCGGCAGCACCGCCGCCAGCACCGGCAGACTGCGCTGGTCGCGCTGCTCCGGCGCGGGCAGGCCGTGCGGATCGGCGCCGAGATCGAGCAGCTCCAGCGCGCGGTCGACGCGTCCGCCGCGGGCGGCGGTGTATAGCGCGACGTCCAGATCGCCTTCGGGCACGTCGTCGGCAGCGGCGACGGCCGGACCCGGCATCTCCACCACCGCCATCGGCAATTGCGCCGCCGGCGCCAGCCGCTGCAGCAGCCAGTGCGCGCCCGGCCAGAGTCCAACCCCCGCGATCGCGAGCGCCCAGCGCGCCGGCGGCGGCAGCACGCCGGGCCAGGCCAGCAGCAGCGTGGCCGCCAGCACCACCGCCACGCTCAGCGCCAGCACTGCCCCGCGCAGCGCCGAGGCATCGTGGTCCGCCAGTCCGCGCCAATGCCGTGGCAATCCGCCGCCGTCGCGCTCGAGCGCGTGCCACAGCGGCCACAGCCGCCACAGGCCGATGGTGCAGATGCCAGCCATCGCGCTCACCCCGAGGGCGGCGCCGAGCGTGCCGCCCTGGCGCAATGCCGACAGCGGCCAGGCCAGCAGCAATGCGCCCGCGGCCAGCGCGATTCCCCACAGCGCCAGCAGGCCGAGGACCTCGCGGCGCAGCGCCGACGGCGCCATCGTGTTCGCCGCCGGGCCGGTCCCGCGCCACCAGCGTATCGCCAGCGCGAACGCCGGCTGCGCCAGCCACATGCCCAACGCGGCGGCGGCGCCGCCGAATCCGGCGATCAGGCTGAGGACGGCTCCGGAAACGAACGCAAGGGCGGCGCGCTGGCGCGGGCGCTGCGGATCAGGCATCGGTGCCCCAGTCCTCGGTCATCGGATCGCCGGCGACCGAGGGCGGCAACTGCAGATGGAAACCGCGCAGCGCCAGGTGCTCGCGCACCGCATTCACATCCTCACGCGCCAACTTGCGCTCCGGGGTCAGGGCGACGTCCAGCACGAACTGCAGCGTGCCCAATCGCTCGCGCAGCGCGCCGGGCAGTCGCGAGAAATCATCGCGTGCGGCGAGATAGACATAGGTGTCGGCCTTGCGCAGGCTCTTGTAGACGTAGGCGTGCATGGCCCGGGAAAACAGCTGAATCCAGACGATTGTGCTTTAAAAGCCGGGATTGGGGAATGGGGAGTCGGGAATCGAGGCTGAGAATGGGGAATCGGGAATCGAAAGAGCCTGGTCGCGCTGCTCGTCGTAGGCTGGGATCCGGATTGCCGTTGGCTGAAAGGCAACTTCAGGAGCAACTGCAAGACCAAGATGGGTACCGGCTTGCGCCGAGATGGTGAGCAAGAGCAGTCACGCTCTTTCGATTCCCGATTCCCGATTCCCGATTGCCGGCTCCTCAGTGATACCCGGCATCCGCCTCGATCTTGCCGCGGAACACGTGGTAGGACCATGCGGTATAGCCGAGGATCATCGGCAGCAGCACCACCAGGCCCACCAGCACGAAGCCCTGCGAGGAAGGCGGCGATGCCGCTTCCCAGATGCTGAGGTCGGGCGGCACGATGTTCGGCCAGATGCCCAGCACCAACCCGGCGAAGCCCAGCACGAAGAAGCTCAGGGTGAGCAGGAAGGGCGTCGCGTCGCGGCCCTCGCGCATCGTCGCGCGCCACAGCCAGAAGACGTTCGCCAGCGCCAGCAGCGGGACCGGCGACAGCCACCAGAAATTCCCGTCCTCGAACCAGCGCGCCATGATCCGCGAATCCAGGAACGGCAGCCAGGCGCTGACCAGGCCCATGAACGCGGCCACCACCAGCACCAGCGGCCGGGTCAGAGTGCGCGCGATCTGCTGCATGCGGCCGCCGGTCTTGAGGATCAGCCAGGTGCTGCCGAGCAGCGCGTAGCCGAACACCACCGCCACCCCGGTCAGCATCGAGAACGGGCTGAACCAGGCGAAGGCGCCGCCGATGTAGCGGCCTTCCTGCAACGGCATGCCCTCGACCAAGGCACCGAGGATCACGCCCTGCGCGAACGCGGTGAACATCGAGCCGAGTGCGAACGCCGCGCCCCAGAACGGCTTGCCCCGCCGCGCCTTGAAGCGGAACTCGAACGCCACGCCGCGGAACACCAGCGCGATCAGCATCAGCAGCACCGGCAGGTACAGCGCCGAGAGCACCACCGCGTAGGCGCGCGGAAACGCCGCCAGCAATCCGGCGCCGCCGAGCACCAGCCAGGTCTCGTTGCCGTCCCAGATCGGCGCTGCGGTGTTCATCATGTGGTCGAGCTGGCCGCCGTCCTCGGCGAACGGCGCCAGGATGCCGAGGCCGAGCACGAATCCATCCAGCAGCACGTACATCAGCACGCCGAAGCCGATCACGCCGAACCAGAGAATGGGCAGCCAGAACTCCATCGCGATCTCCCTAAACACTCATCTTTGCAACGACGCATCCTCAAGACGGACCGAGCGGCCATCCCTGACGCAGCCGCCACGGCTCCGGAAACCCACGCTCGGCCATCCCTGGCCGGGCGTTCGGGGCGCAGCCGATGCCGACAGGGCATCGGCTAGGCGCGGCCCTCACCCTCCATCGGCTCGTCCGCTGCCGAGATCGGCCGCATCGGCGTCTTCTCGCCGGCCTCGGTGTCCGGTGATTCCTCGAAGTGCTGCGGACCGGTGCGCACCATCTTGACGATGTAGCCGCCGCCGGCGCCGAACACCACCGCATACGCCACCACGAACGCCGTCAGCGAGGCCACCACGCTGCCGGCGCCGATGTCGCTGACCGCGTCCGCGGTCCGCAGCAGCCCGTAGATGACATACGGCTGACGCCCGATCTCGACCACGATCCAGCCGGCCACCACCGCGACGAACCCGGCGAGCGTCATCAGCCGCCAGCCATCGAGCAAACGGGGCGACTCATACAGCGTGCCGCGTCGCAGCTTCCACACCGACCACAGCGCCAGCGCCAGCATCGCCAGGCCGATGCCCACCATGATCCGGAACGCGAAGAACACCGGCGTCACCGGCGGCCGCTCGTCGGCCGGCACCGCGGTCAACGGCTGCACCTCGCCGTCCCAGCTGTGGGTCAGGATCAGGCCGCCCAGGCGCGGGATCGCGACTTCGTAGTCGTTGCGCTCCGCCTCGGCATTGGGCAGCGCGAACACCACGAACGGGGTGCCGGTCCCGGGCGGCCCCTGTTCCCAGTGCGCCTCCATCGCCGCGACCTTGGTCGGCTGGTATTCGCTGGTCTTCAGCCCGTGCAGGTCGCCGACCAGGATCTGCGCCGGTACCGTGATCGCCGCGAATATCGCCGCCAGCTTCAGCATCCTGCGTCCGGCTTCGACATACTCGCCGCGGCGCAGGTAGCGCGCGCCGACCCCGCCGATCACGAAGCAGGTGGTGATGAACGCCGCCAGCACCATGTGCGCCAGCCGGTACGGGAAGGAGGGGTTGAAGATCACCTCGCGCCAGCTGGCCGGGTGGAAGACGTCGCCGACCATCTCGTAGCCGGCCGGGGTATGCAGCCAGCTGTTGGCGGAGATGATCCAGAATGTCGAGATCAGCGTGCCGAGCGCCACCATGCAGGTGGCGAGGAAGTGCAGCTTCTCCGGCACCTTGCGCCAGCCGAACAGCATCACGCCGAGGAAGGTGGCCTCGAGGAAGAACGCGGTCAGCACCTCGTAGGAGAGCAGCGGCCCGAGGATGTTGCCGGCGCGCTCGCTCAGCACCGACCAGTTGGTGCCGAACTGGAAGCTCATCACGATGCCCGACACCACGCCCATGCCGAACGAGACCGCGAAGATCTTCAGCCAGAAGAAGTACAGGTCGCGCCAGACCGTTTCGCGCGTGCGCAGCCAGCGCCATTCCAGGAACGCCAGCCAGCTCGACAGGCCGATCGTGAACGCCGGAAACAGCACATGGAAGGAAATCACGAAGCCGAACTGGATCCGCGACAGCAACAGGGCGTCCACGCTCGCTCCACGGCAACGGTTCGGGTGTGGCGCCATTGTGCACCGGCCCGTGTCAAGGACGGGTGCGACCGATGGTCGCAGCGGTCGCCCGGCACGGCGTTCCACACGCGCAATCTCCGGAAACGAGACCTCCGTCGCGGCGAGCGCCGGTTCCGACTGGTAAATCTGCACCCACAGGGATCCTCCGGAAGACCGGGACAGGGAAGTACGCAGGGGCGCATCGCGCCCCTGCCTCGTTCCAGGCCCTAGCGCACGGCATGACCTGTGGCCCAGCCGGCCGCGCGGACGGACTGCTACCCTGCGGCGGTTTGCATCGCCACGAGGGCGCCATGATCCGATCGCTGCCGCTGTTCCTGCTGCTGCCCCTACTGCTGTTCGCCACCGCCACCGCCGCCGCACAACCGGCGCAACCGCTCACGATGGAGCGGATCATGGCCGACCCGGACTGGATCGGACCGCCGGTGGAACAGGCCTGGTGGTCGTGGGACGGCCAGCACGCCTACTACTCGCTCAAGCGCGACGGCAGCGACATCCGCGACACCTATCGCCAGGCGATCTCCGGCGGCGAGGCGGCCCTGATCGACGGTGCCGCGCGCGCCGCGCTCGACGGCCTGCAGCCGGTCTACGATGCCACCCGCGCGCGCGCGGCCTTCATCCGCGACGGCGACGTCTTCGTGCGCGACCTGCGCAGCGGCGCGTTGACCCAGCTCACCCGCAGCGACGAGCGCGCCGCCTCGCCACGCTGGAGCGACGACGGTGCGCTGGTGTGGCGCATCGGCGACGACCGCTGGTTCCGCTGGACCGCGCGCGACGGCATGACCGAGGCCGCGGTCCTCAAGGCCGAGGACGCCCCGGGCAAGCCGCCGAAGCCCGACGCGCTGCGCGAGCGCCAGCTACACCTGTTCGAGACGCTGCGCACCGAACGCGAACGCCGCGAGGCGCAGCGCCTGCAGGAACAGAGCTGGCGTCGCGCCGATCCCACCCGCGCCCCGGAACCGGTCTATCTGGGCAAGGACGTGGAGATCGCCGCCAGCGCACTGTCGCCCGACGGCCGCTGGCTGCTGGTCGCGACCCACGCCAAGGACGCCGACAAGGGCCAGGACGGCAAGATGCCGAAGTACGTCACCGAGTCCGGGTACGAGGAATTCGAGGACGTGCGCACCCGCGTCGGCCGCGACGATCCGCTGCCGCAGACCTTCTGGCTGGTGGACATGGCCGACGGCGAGCCGCGCAAGCTCGACCTCTCGGGCCTGCCCGGCATCGATGGCGATCCGCTCGCCGACCTGCGCAAGACCGCGGGCAAGCAGCCGCTGGAGGGGCTGCGCGCGGTACGCCTCGAAGACGCGGGCCCCGAGGCGATGCAGTGGAACGGCGACAGCCGCCAGGCGGCGCTGATGCTGCACGCGGTCGACAACAAGGACCGCTGGCTGGTGACGCTCGAGCCGACCGACGCGACCGTGCGCACCCGCCACCGCCTGACCGACGCCGCCTGGATCAACTGGGGCTTCAACGCATTCGGCTGGATGCCCGACAACCGCACGCTGTGGTTCCTGTCCGAGCAGAGCGGCTGGTCGCACCTGTACCTGAGCGACGGCGGCCGCGCGCGCGCGCTCACCTCCGGCCGCTGGGAGTCCTCGGAGCCGGTGCTGGCGGCCGACGGCCGCGGTTTCCTGTTCCTCTGCAACCGCGAACGCCCCGGCGACTACGAGGTCTGCACGGTGCCGGCCGACGGCGGCGAAGTGCGCGAGATCACCGCCCTCGACGGCGTCGAGGGCTTCACCGAATCGCCCGACGGCACGCGCCTGCTGGTGCGCCATTCGGAGAGCTACGTGCCGCCGCAGCTGGCGGTGGTCGGCGTCGACGGCGGCGGTTATCGCGCCCTCACCGACACCCGCAAGGACGAATACCGCGCGTACCGGTGGCTGCAGCCCGAATACGTGCAGGTCCCGTCGCAGCACGGCGCCGGGACCGTCTGGGGCAAGTACTACGGGCCGGCGGATCCGGAGCCCGGGCGCGAGTACCCGGTCGTGCTGTTCGTGCACGGCGCCGGCTACCTGCAGAACGTCAGCGACCGTTATCCGAACTATTTCCGCGAGCAGATGTTCCACAACCTGCTGGTGCAGAACGGCTACATCGTGCTCGACCTCGACTTCCGCGCCTCGGCCGGCTACGGCCGCGACTGGCGCACCGCGATCTACCGGCAGATGGGCCACCCGGAACTGGAGGACTACCTCGACGGCATCGACTGGATCGTCGAGCAGAAGCAGGGCGATCGCGACCGCGTCGGTATCTACGGCGGCAGCTATGGCGGCTTCATGACGTTCATGGCGCTGTTCCGCGAGCCGGGCACGTTCAAGGCCGGCGCCGCGCTGCGCCCGGTCACCGACTGGACCCAGTACAACCACGCCTACACCGCCAACATCCTCAATACCCCGGAGCTCGACCCCGAGGCCTACCGAAAGTCCTCCCCGATCGATTACGCCGACGGGCTGCAGGACCACCTGCTGATCGCCCACGGCATGATCGACGACAACGTGTTCTTCAAGGACTCGGTGATGCTGACGCAGCGGCTGATCGAGCTGCGCAAGGACAAGTGGGAGATCGCCCCCTACCCGCTGGAGCGGCATGCCTTCCAGCACGCCGACAGCTGGTACGACGAATATCGCCGGATCTTCGAACTGTTCGAGCGGGCGTTGAAGGACTGAAGCCCGCCTCCCGTAGGAGCGCGCCATGCGCGCGATGCCGCGGGCATCGCGCCGCCCGCAAGTTCCGCTGACCTGCGCACCTGCCGGTCCAGAATCGCGGCATCCACCGGATTCTGCCGGCACCCGCGGCATCGCGCGCATGGCGCGCTCCTACGGACGGGACGTGCCGTCGCCCGCCTACAATGCGCGGATGGACGAAATCGAAATCGTACGCGACTACCTGACCGGGCTGCAGGAGCGGATCTGCGCCGCCGTCGAAGCCGCCGATGGCGGCGCCTGTTTCACGGTAGATGCCTGGACCCGTGCCGAAGGTGGAGGCGGCCGCACCCGGGTGCTGCGCGAAGGCGCGGTGTTCGAGCAGGCCGGGGTCGGATTCTCCGACGTTTCCGGCAGCGCGCTGCCGCCGTCGGCGAGTGCGGCGCGGCCGGAGCTGGCCGGCGCGTCCTGGCGCGCGGTGGGCGTGTCGCTGGTGCTCCACCCGCGCAATCCCTACCTGCCGACCACGCACGCCAACGTGCGTCATTTCCGCGCGCAGCGCGACGGCCAGACGGTGGCCTGGTGGTTCGGCGGCGGCTTCGACCTGACGCCGTTCTATCCGTTCGACGAGGACGTGCTGCACTGGCACCGCAGCGCGCGCGCGATCTGCGAACCGTTCGGCGGGCAGGTGCGCTACGACGCGCACAAGCGCTGGTGCGACGAGTACTTCTTTCTCAAGCACCGCGGCGAGACCCGCGGCGTCGGCGGCCTGTTCTTCGACGACCTGCACGACGACTTCGAACGCGACTTCGGCTACCTGCGCGCGGTCGGCGACGGCTTCCTCGAGGCCTACCTGCCGATCGTCGAACGCCGCCGCGACACCCCCTATGGCGAGCGCGAGCGTGCGTTCCAGCTGTACCGGCGCGGGCGCTACGTCGAGTTCAACCTGGTCTGGGACCGCGGCACGCTGTTCGGGCTGCAGTCGGGCGGGCGCACCGAGTCGATCCTGATGAGCCTGCCGCCGCTGGCGCGCTGGGAATACGGCTACGCGGCGGAGCCCGGCAGTGCCGAGGCGCGGCTGGCGGACTACCTGCGCCCGCGCGACTGGCTGCGCGAACCGGGCTGAGCGGGTCCGCGATCCCTCCCTGCCAGCTGCGCGCGCCAGCATCGGTTCACCCCGCCTAGCCGGCCGATCGCGACAATGACCCCTTCCCGCACGGAGACCTGCCATGTCCGGTCGCGAACGCCGCGCCCGCAAGGACACCCCCGAGACGGCGGAACTGCGGGCCGGCCTTACCCCGGCGCAACAGGCCGCGCTGCCGACCCTGGAGCAGTTCGGCTGGACACTGCGCTTCGTGCGCCGGCCGCTGTTCCAGGATCCGGTGCCGGTGCTGTTCGACCGGACAGGCGAGCGCTGGGTGGTGTTGCGAGCCGATGGATCGCTCGACGAGGCGCCGGGGTTCCAGCTGCGCGAATGAGCGGCCCGGGAGGCACGCCCGGCCGTCGTCCCCGGACCCGCACATATGCCCGCCGTTCAGCCGAATGGCATGTCCATCACGCGGCGACGGCTACGATGCGCGCTGTCCCACTCCTGGAGCAGGCGCATGTCGTCGTTCGCGATCTACGTGCTCGGAATGCTGGTCCTGATCGGGGGTCTGGCCTATGGCGCGTTCTTGGCCGGGCTGGCACCGCATTGGATCATGGTCGGGGTGATCGTGCTGCTGGGCATCGGCATCGTCAGCGCGGTATCGAAGACGCGCGCCAAGGATCCCCCCGCCTGAACCGAACGCCGGCTCAGGCCGGCTGCAGGTTGGCGTAGGCCAGCACCAGCCATTTGCTGCCGACGTCGTCGAAGTTGACCTGCACCCGCGCGTGCGCGCCGCTGCCCTCGATGTCGGTGACCACGCCGGCGCCGAACTTCGCATGCGTCACGTTCTGCCCGAGCCGCAGGCCCGGGCTCTCGTCGACCAGGGCATGGCCACGGTTGCGCCTGGGCGCCGCCGCGAACGCCGGCCGCGACACCTGCACCCGCGGACGCACCTCGTGCAGCAGCGGCGCCGGGATCTCGCGCAGGAACCGCGACGGCACGCCGTACATGTCCTGGCCGTGCAGGCGCCGTGCCTCGGCATAGGTCAGCACCAGCTTCTGCCGCGCGCGGGTGATGCCGACGTAGGCCAGGCGGCGCTCCTCCTCCATGCGCCCGGCCTCGTCGGCCGAACGCTGGTTCGGGAACAGGCCCTCTTCCATGCCCGCCAGGAACACCAGCGGGAATTCGAGGCCCTTGGCGCTGTGCAGGGTCATCAGCTGCACGCCGTCCTCGCCGGCCTGGGCCTGGCCCTCGCCGGCCTCGAGCGCGGCGTAGGCGAGGAAGGCGACCAGCTCGGTCAGCGCCGCCGACTCCTCGTCGTCGCTGCGGACGAAGCGCGACGCGACCGACACCAGTTCGTCGAGGTTGTCGGTGCGCGATTCGGAATCCAGGCCGCCGCGGCTCTCCTTCGACCAGTGCTCGCGCAGGCCGGAACGCACCAGCACGTGGTCGATCTTGTCCGGCAGCGGCAGGGCGTCGACCTCGCCGGCGAGCGTATCGATCAGCCCATGGAACCCCGCCAGCGCGTTGCGCGCGCGCGCGGTCACCACGGCGGCCTGCGCGATCCGCAGCGACGCGTCCCACAGCGACAGGCCCTCGCCGCGCGCCGTACGCCGCACCTCGTCCAGGGTGCGCTCGCCGATGCCGCGCGTGGGCGTGTTGACCGCGCGCTCGAACGCGGTGTCGTCGCCGCGGTTGGTCACCAGCCGCAGGTAGGCCAGGGTGTCCTTGATCTCGGCGCGCTCGAAGAAGCGCACGCCGCCGTAGACGCGGTACGGGATCTGCCCGGCCACCAGCTGCTCTTCCAGCGCACGCGATTGCGCATTGCTGCGGTAGAGCACCGCGCAGTCGCCGTAGCTGCCGCCGTCGCGCACCCACTGCTCGACGCGCTCGACCACGAAGCGTGCTTCGTCGATCTCGTTGTACGCCGCGTACAGGTCGACCGGATCGCCTTCGCCGCTGTCGGTCCACAGGCGCTTGCCGAGGCGATCGGGATTGTGCGCGATCACCGCGTTGGCGGCGTCGAGGATGTTGGCGCTGGAGCGGTAGTTCTGCTCCAGGCGGATGGTGCGCGCCCCGGGAAAGTCCTGAAGGAACTTCTGCACGTTCTCGACCTTGGCGCCGCGCCAGCCGTAGATCGCCTGGTCGTCGTCGCCAACCACGAACACCTGGCCGGTCTCGCCCGCCAGCACCCGCACGAAGGCGTACTGGATGCTGTTGGTGTCCTGGAACTCATCGACCAGCAGCTGGCCGAAGCGCTGCCGGTAGTGCGCCAGCAGCGCCGGGCCGTCGCGCAGCAGCTCGTGCGCGCGCAGCAGCAGCTCGGCGAAGTCGACCAGGCCGGCGCGGTCGCAGCGCTCCTGGTACAGCGCGTAGCTGCGCCGCATCACGTCGGCCCACTCGTCGTCGCCGGACTGGATGTGCTGCGGGCGCCGGCCCTCGTCCTTCTGCGCGTTGATCCACCAGGCGATTTGCCGCGGCGGGAAACGCGCCTCCTCCAGCTCCAGCTGCTGCGCCACCCGCTTGACCAGGCGCAGCTGGTCGTCGCTGTCGAGGATCTGGAAGCCTTCCGGCAGCTTCGCGTCCTGCCAGTGCAGGCGCAGCAGGCGATGGGCGAGGCCGTGGAAGGTGCCGATCCACAGGCCGCGACTGCCGTGGCGCAGCAGCGCGCCGGCGCGGTGGCGCATCTCGCCGGCGGCCTTGTTGGTGAAGGTGACCGCGAAGATGCCGTGCACCGGCACGCCGTGGACCTCGTTGAGCCAGGCGATACGGTGGGTCAGCACGCGGGTCTTGCCGGAACCGGCGCCGGCCAGCACCAGGTAGTGCCCGGCGGGCGCCGACACGGCCTCGCGCTGGGCCGCGTTGAGGCCGTCGAGCAAATGCGAAACATCCATCGACGCATTTTACGCCACGGCCTGCCCGGCTCCGCCGCGCGGCATGCATCCGGTGCGAAAGCGCACGGTCGCGCCAGCCGTACGCGCCATGCCCGAGGCCTGCGATGCATCGGCAGCCGACAGGTCTCCGGAAGCGCGCAGCCGCGCTTCCGCTCTGATGCGGCGTCGGTGCGATCGGGCACGTGCACCGGGCATGTCCGTGCCGTCGCCTGGGCGTCATCTCGATAGCGCAAACCTGCCGGGCGGTGGCGACGCGCGTTGCGGCGGCGTGCACCACGGCCCGCACGGTGCCGGGCGATTTTAGCTGCAGTGCAACATGTCCACAGGAAAAACCGCTGCTGCCAGAACGGCTGCCGCGGGCTTGGGCCCACCCCGGTTGACAACGCTGTCAATTGCACGTGCAATCGGTCCACGCAGTCGGGCCGGCTGGCGCTCGCCCGCAGCAGAACATCAGACGATCCGCGACCCTGGGGAGGGAAATGCATGAACCATCACGTTCCGAGACGGCGGCTGTTGACGTCCGCCCTGTTGCTGGCACTCGCCCATCCGGTCGCGGCGCAGGTGGCCGCCGAGGATCCCGACGATCCGGCCGGGCGCACCGGGGAGACGGATCCCAGCACGCTCGACACCATCGTGGTCACCGGCATCCGCGGCAGCCTGATCTCGTCGATGAACCTCAAGCGCGACGCCCAGGGCGTGGTCGACGGCATCGTCGCCGAGGACATCGGCAAGTTCCCGGACACCAACCTGGCCGAGTCGCTGCAGCGCATCAGCGGCGTGTCGATCGATCGCGTCAACGGCGAGGGCGAGAAGGTCACGGTGCGTGGCGTCGGCCCCGACTTCAACCTAGTGCTGCTCAACGGCCGGCAGATGCCGGTCTCGCGCACCGGCCCCGGGGGCGCCGGCGTGTCCAACTCGCGCGCCTTCGACTTCGCCAACCTGGCCTCGGAAGCGGTCTCGGAAATCGAGGTCTACAAGACCAGTCGCGCCAGCACGCCCACCGGCGGCATCGGCGCCACCATCAACATCAAGACCGCGCGCCCGCTGGACAATCCCGGCTTCGTCGGCAATGTCGGCATGAAGGCGGTGCACGACACCTCGAACGGCAACCTGCCGAAATCACTGCAGGGCGACGACTTCACCGGCGAGATGTCGGCGATCTTCAGCAACACCTTCGCCGACGGCAAGTTCGGCATCGGCTTCAGCGGCAGCTATCAGGAACGTGACTTCGGCTTCAGCCAGGCCTCGGTGGCCAATGGCTGGTACCGCTTCGCGGGCGACGACGACAACAGCTGGAACCGACTGCCGCTCCCCGGCGAGGACGGCTACGAGGACATCACCAACCGCCCCGGTCCGGACGACATCTACTCGCGTCCGCAGAACTTCGGCATGAGTGTCAACGGCGTGCAGCGGCAGCGCAGCAATGGCCAACTGGTGCTGCAGTACGCGCCGACCGAGCGTGTCACCGCCACGCTCGACTACACCTATGCCGAGCACAAGGTCCAGCAGCAGCGCAACGAGCTTTCGGTCTGGTTCAACTTCGGGCCGAGCACGTCCTCCTGGACCGACGGCCCGATCGCGGCACCGATCATCTATTCCGAGCACCTGACCTACAACGCCGACGGCCAGCCGCAGTACACCGACCTGTCGATGGGCGGCGCCAAGTTCGCGACCAGGAACGAGAACAACTCGCTCGGCTTCAACGTCGAATGGGAAGTGACCGACGCGCTCGATCTCGAATTCGACTATCACGACTCCAGCGCCGAATCCACGCCCGACAGCCCTTATGGTTCGGCGGGCGTGCTGGGCGTGGCGGCCTTCATCCGCGGCACCACCACCGTCGACTTCAGCCACGACTTCCCCGTCCTGACCGTCGGTTACCCGGACGGTGTTGCCCAGGTCGACCCCTCCCGGGCCCTGGTGACCGGCTCGGTATTCCATAACAGCCGGACCCGCTCGGACCTCGAACAGGGCCAGATCAACGGCCGTTTCGAGTTCGGCGATTATTCGGGGCTCGATTTCGGCGTCTCCTCCACCGAAGTCGAAAATCGCACCGCGTACGGCTTCATGCAGCGCGACACGTGGGGCGGGGTCGGCTCGCCGGCCGACTATCCCGACGACCTCTGGCAGCTCGACGGGATGGGGGACTACTTCGAGAGCTTCGGCAGCCATGACGATCCGCGCTTCACCGACGGCTTCCTGGTGTTCGACTTCGAACGGCTGCGCGACCACGTCGCCGCCCTGACCGGCCGCGAGGACTGGTACCGGGCCCCGGACGCGTTTTCGCGCGACCTGCGCACCACCGAAAAATCGCGCAGCGCTTACCTGCAGTGGGACACCAGCTTCGAATGGGTGCTGCCGGTACGCGTGGCCGCAGGCGTGCGCTACGAGGAAACCGAGGTGGTGTCGTCGGCAGTCGTGCCGGAGGCCACCGGCATCGTCTGGGGCTCCGCCAACGAATTCACCCTGCAGTTCGGCGAGCCGCAGCTCGAGACGCTGGAGGGTAAGTACGACTACTGGCTGCCCAGCCTCGACGTGGCCGTGGACCTGAGCGACAGCATGATCCTGCGCGGCAGTTACGGCCAGAGCATCGGCCGCCCGGGATGGGAACAGATCCAGGGCGGCCTGAACCTGGACACCATCGTCCGCGTCACCGGCGGCACGGGAAACATCGGGGATCCGACCCTGGAGCCATTGCTGTCGGACAACTTCGACCTGTCGTTCGAGTGGTACTACGGCGAGTCGAGCTACTTCTCGGTCGGCTACTTCCGCAAGAACATCGACAACTACATCGGCACCGTGCGCATCGATACGCCGTCCGACCTGCACACCCCGGTGGGCGGCGCCTACTGGAACAACGCGCTCGCCTCCGGCTGCGCGGCCAGCGACATGGTGTGCATCCGCAACTACATCTTCACCAACCATGACGGCGATCCCGGCGTCGTCCGCGCCGGGACCGACGACCAGGGCAATGCCACCGGCACGATCGAGGGCCTGCCGGGCGATCCCACCGCCAACTTCGCGATCACCTCGCCGGCCAACCAGCGCTCGGCGTCCCTGGACGGATGGGAACTGAACCTCCAGCACGTGTTCGCGCAAAGCGGGTTCGGCGTGTCGGCGAACTACACGATCGTCGACTCCAGCCTGACCTACGACGACTACAGCCTCGGCGAGCAGTTCGCGCTGGAGGGTCTGAGCGACTCGGCGAACCTCGTGGCGTTCTACGACAAGGGACCGTGGCAGGTGCGCGCGGCCTACAACTGGCGCGACAAGTTCCTCTCCGGCAGGTTCGACGGCCAGGGGCCGAACCCCAACTACACCGAAGCCTATGGCCAGCTCGACCTGAGTGCCGGCTATGCGTTCTCGGACAACTTCACGGTGCAGCTGGAGGCAATCAACCTCACCGACGAGACCGTGCGCATCCACGGCCGGCACAAGAACCAGCTGCTGTACGCCACCCAGACCGGGCCGCGCTACATGCTCGGGTTCCGCTACAAGTTCTGAAGCGCGTGCACCGCCCAATCGGCGCACGCGCCTGGCCAACGACGGTGGGGATCGGCCGACGGTATGCTTGCCGGACATCACGCGCCGCCCTGCCCACGGCGGGAAGGGCGGACGCGTGCAGGCCCAGGACATGACCCGCCACGTTCCGCTCAACGTCGTCGACCACCGCAACCTGCGCGTCGATCCCGCGCGCGGCGATGCGCTTGGGGATGCGGTGATGTTCGCGCCGACCTTCCCGGCCGAGTTCCGCAACGTCCAGGCGCACTACCCGATCGTGTTCCATCGGCAACGGGACGGCGGCTTGCAACCACTGGCCCTGTTCGGCCTGCAGCGGGGCCACAACCTGTTTCTCGACGGCGACCACTGGGACGCCGCCTACCTGCCACTGGCGATGGAGCGACAGCCGTTCCTGATCGGAAGCGCCGACGACGAGCCGACGGTGCACATCGACCTGGACAGCCCGCGCGTGGGCACGACCACGGGCGAGCCGCTGTTCCTCGAACACGGCGGCAACGCCCCGTTGCTGGAGCGTGTCCGCTCCGTACTGAAGACACTGCACGCAGGCCTGCAGGCCACGCCTGCGTTCTGCACGGCATTGGAGCGCCACGACCTGCTCGAACCGTTCGTGCTGGACGCGCAGTTGCACGACGGCACCACGCATCGCCTCTCCGGATTCCATGTGATTCACGAAGAGCGGCTGCGCGCGCTGCCGGAGGACGTGGTGGCCGGGCTGCATCGCGGCGGTCACCTGGAAGCGGCCTACATGGCGATCGCCTCCATGTCGCGGTTCCGCGACCTCATCGACCGTAGCAACCGGCGTCGCAATGCCTCCGCCCATTGAACCCATCGCCGAGCTGCACGACGTCGATCCGCAGGCGTTGCCGGATGCGGTGCTCAATGGCGACCAGCCGATGGTGTTGCGCGACGTGGCCAGGCACTGGCCGCTGGCGGAAGCGGCGCGTGATTCCGCGACCACGGCCGTGGACTACCTGCGGCGCTTCGAGCGTCGGGACGCGCCGCCGGTGGTGGCGACCGTGGGTCCGCCGGAAATAAACGGCCGCTTCGGCTACGACGCCGGGCTGACCGGCTTCAACTTCCGCCAGGAGCACGTCCCCCTGGATGTGGTCCTGAAGACCCTGCTCAAGTACGCCCAGGACCCGGCGCCGCCGGCGATCTATGTCGCCTCCACCACCATCGATACCTGGCTGCCCGGGCTGCGCGCCGAGAACGATCTCGACCTCGGCGGTCGCGAGCCGCTGGCCAGCATCTGGATCGGCAATCGCACCCGCGTGGCCGCGCACCAGGACGTGCCCGACAACCTGGCCTGCGTGGCCGCCGGCCGGCGCCGGGTGACGCTGTTTCCGCCGGAGCAGCTGGCCAATCTCTATGTCGGCCCGCTCGACTTCACGCCGGCCGGGCAGCCGATCAGCCTGGTGGACCCGGCGGCGCCGGACCTCGAGCGCTTCCCGCGCTTCGCGCACGCGCTGCATCACGCACGCGTGGCCGAGCTGGCGCCCGGCGATGCCGTCTTCATCCCGAGCATGTGGTGGCACCACATGGAGGCGCTGGAGCCGTTCAACGTGCTGGTCAACTACTGGTGGCGCCAGACGCCGGCGTGGATGGACACGCCGATGAACGCGCTGATGCTCGCCCTCATGACCGTGCGCGACCTGCCGCCGGCGCAGCGCGCGACCTGGCAGGAGGTCTTCCGCCATTACGTGTTCGAGCCTGGCGAGGAAACCGCCGGGCATATCCCGGAGAACGCCCGGCGCGTGCTCGGGCCGCTGGACGAAACCCGTGCCCGCGAACTGCGCGCGCGCCTGCTGCAACGACTCAACCGCTAGGGGAACGCCTTGGAAGCAACGGCTTCGACTCAGGCCGGGCGCGGACCGGTCAGGCGCGTGGTCATCGCCGGCGGCGGCACCGCCGGCTGGATGGCCGCGGCGGCGCTGTCGCGCACGCTCGGCAAGGGCCTCGACATCCGTCTGGTCGAATCCGAGCAGATCGGCACCGTCGGCGTCGGCGAGGCCACCATTCCCACCCTGGTCACCTTCCATCGCCTGCTCGGGATCTCCGAGCAGGCGTTCATGGCCGCCGCGCAGGGCACGATCAAGCTGGGGATCGCGTTCGAGAACTGGCGCGAGCGCGGCCACCGCTACATCCATTCCTTCGGCACCTCCGGCAAGGACCATTGGAGCGCCGGCTTCCAGCACTTCTGGCTGCGCGCGCGCGAGCGCGGCCTGGCCGACGGCTACGAGGCGTATTGCCTGGAATCGCGTGCGGCCGAAGAGGAGCGCTTCGCACACCTGCCGCGCAACGGCGTCAACTATGCCTATCACATGGACGCCGCCGGCTACGCCCGCTTCCTGCGCGGCTTCGCCGAGGGCCACGGCGTGAAGCGCATCGAGGGCAAGATCGCGCGGGTCCGCATCGATCCGGACTCCGGCGACATCGCCAGCCTGGTGCTCGAGGACGGCAGCCAGCTCGAGGGCGACCTGTTCATCGACTGCACCGGCTTCCGCGCGCTGCTGATCGGCCAGGCCTTGCGGGTCGGCTTCGAGGACTGGTCGCACTGGCTGTTCAACGACAGCGCCTTCGCGGCGCAGACCACGGCCGTGCGCCCGCCGGTGCCCTACACCCGCGCGATCGCCGGCGAGTCCGGCTGGCAGTGGCGCATCCCGCTGCAACACCGGGTCGGCAACGGCATCGTCTATTCGAGCCAGTACGTGGACCAGGAACAGGCGCTCGCGGCGTTCACCTCGAGCATCGAGGGCGAACTGATCGCCAAGCCCTGGCACCTGCGTTTCCGCCCGGGTCGGCGCCTGAAGTGCTGGCACCGCAACTGCGTGGCGCTGGGGCTGGCCGGCAGCTTCATCGAGCCGCTGGAATCGACCACCATCCACCTGATCCAGCGCGGCATCATGCACCTGCTGCGCTGCTTCCCCGCGGTGATCGTGCAAGAGGACATCGATGCCTACAACCGCCAGGTGGACGCCGAAGTCGAGCACGTGCGCGACTTCGTGGTGATGCACTTCAACCTCACCGAGCGCCGCGACACGCCGTACTGGGAGGCATGCCGGCTGATGGAGATCCCGCCCTCATTGCGCCAGCGTATCGAGCTGTTCCGCGAGACCGGCAAGGTGTTCCACGTGCCCGGCGAACTGTTCGGCGAGAACTCCTGGATCCAGGTGATGCTCGGCCAGGGCGTGATGCCACGGCGGCACCATCCGGCCGCCGGCCTGATGGGCGACGAGGAGCTCGCGCGCTTCCTCGGCGACATCCGCTCCCGGGTCGAGCACACCCTCGAGCAGTTGCCGGCGCACCAAGCGTACCTGCAGTCGTATTGCCCGGCGCCAGCGCCATCCCGCCCTGTCTGATCCTGCCATCCCGGAGACGATCGCATGACCCTTTCCACCCTCGACGCCAGCATCGTGCTGGTCTACCTGGCCGGCATCTTCATTCTCGCGCAATGGGTCTCACGCGAACGCGCGGGGCACAAGAAGTCCGCGCAGGATTACTTCCTCGCCGGCAGGGCCCTGCCGTGGTGGGCGATCGGCGCGTCGCTGATCGCGGCCAACATCTCCGCCGAGCAGATCATCGGCATGTCGGGTTCCGGATTCGCGATCGGCCTGGCCATCGCCTCCTACGAGTGGATGGCGGCGGCAACGCTACTGATCGTGGCCAAGTACTTCCTGCCGATCTTCCTGCGCAACGAGATCTACACGATGCCGCAGTTCCTGGAGCGGCGCTACGGCAGCCGGATCCGCACGCTGATGGCGGTGTTCTGGCTGGGGCTGTACGTGTTCGTCAACCTGACCTCGATCCTGTGGCTGGGCTCGCTGGCGATCTCGTACGTGGCCGGGATCGACCAGACCACCGCGCTGCTGTGCCTGGCGGCGTTCGCGCTGGCCTACCAGATCTACGGCGGCCTGAAGGCGGTGGCGCTGACCGACATCGTGCAGGTCACGCTGCTGGTGCTTGGCGGATTGCTGCTGGTCGGCATCGCCATGGACCGCCTCTCCGACGGCGCCGGCGTGCTGGCCGGGTTCGAGCGGCTGCGCACCGAGATTCCCGGCCACTTCCACATGATTCTCTCGCCCGATCACCCGTTCTACAAGGACCTGCCGGGCCTGAGCGTGCTGCTCGGCGGCATGTGGGTGATGAACATCAGCTACTGGGGCTTCAACCAGTACATCATCCAGCGCGCGCTGGCGGCCAAGAGCCTTGGCGAGGCGCAGAAGGGCGTGCTGTTCGCCGCGTTCCTGAAGCTGCTGATGCCGGTGATCGTGGTGCTGCCGGGCCTGGCCGCGGTGCTGCTGGCGCCGGACCTGCCGCGTCCCGATGCCGCCTATCCGGCGATGATGTCGCTGCTGCCGGTCGGGGTGCTGGGCGTGGTGTTCGCAGCGTTGATCGCGGCGATCGTGTCCTCGCTGGCGTCGATGACCAATTCCATTTCCACCATCTTCACGCTCGATTTCTACACCCGGCTGGGTCGCGAACACAGCCAGCGGCAGATCGTGCGCACCGGGCGCATCACCGCGGTGGTGGCGATGCTGCTGGCGGTGCTGGCGGCGCGGCCGCTGCTGGGCAGCTTCGACCAGGCGTTCCAGTACATCCAGGAATACACCGGCTTCTTCACGCCGGGCATCGTGACGATCTTCCTGCTCGGCCTGTTCTGGAAGCGCGCCAACGAGGCCGGCGCGATGGCGGCGGCGATCGGCTCGTTCGTGCTCTCGGTGGTGTTGAAGCTGGCCTGGCCGGCCCTGCCGTTCATCGATCGCGTCGGCCTGGTGTTCCTGCTGGCGACCGCGCTCGCGGTGGCGGTGTCGCTGTTCACGGCGCGTGCGCCGGACAAGGACTTCATCCACACCGAAGACGTGCGCTACGCCACGTCCTCCACCTTCAACATCGGTGCATTCGCGGTGGTCGCGATCCTGGTGGCGCTGTACGCGAGCTTCTGGTGATGCGGGTGTTCTAGCGGCTGCGGTGTTGTGCTGCCGAAGCCGGAGAGTCCTCCGAGCTCGAAGCAGAAGCTTCGGCAGGCCGCGCGGGAGCGGGCGCCGCGGCGCGGGGATCGCTCCGCCCTTCCGTCCGGCCATCCATGGCCGGAGTCAGGGCCGCAGACCATCCCTGGTCTGCTCTCCGCGACCCCCACACCACGACGCCCGCAGCCGCTCTGGCCGGCTTCGAAAGAGCACGACGCCGGAAGAAAAGTTTCTTCGCGAGATTCATGCGGTGTAGCGATAACAACAGCCAAAGCAAATCCCCGCAGTTCTCCTCTTTGGCGTGGAAGTAACGCGAGAGCAATTTCGTATGCCGGATGCTTCCTCTCCCGCTTGCGGGGTGAGGGCGCTTTTGGCGAGATGCTAAGAGCGCCCTCATCCGCCCCCCGACTAAAACACTCGGGGGCAGGCTCTTCGGGCACCTTCTCCCGTAAACGGGAGAAGGGATTCGCTCTAGCTGAAGCATCGGTGCCGATCTGTGGTGTTGAAGAAACCAGCAACACAAAATCGCCGGTGCGGCGTCCGGGCCGGGGTATGCGGATAGCAGGCCATGGGTGAGCACGGGCCGCTTGCGCGGCACTGCCGCGCGGCCTGTGCGAACGCCCGGCGCGCTGCGCCGGGCCGGACCGGGCCGCGTAGCGGCACGGGCCTGCGGCGGCGAGTCCGCCATGGATGGCGGACCGAGCCGGGGAGCATGCCCC
>NZ_VSSP01000021.1 GCF_008312895.1 Luteimonas suaedae
CTCGTTGGGGATTGGACTCCAAATCGCCGTGCTACTCAAAAGCGGGGGGACGTCGCCCGCGGCATCGCGCGCATGGCGCGCTCCTACGGATGCCTGGGCCCGCACCGGTGACGTCTTGCATGTCCGTGCAAGCGGGCAGAAGGACCTTGGGTAGGCGTCATTCGTGCAGGCGGATTTTTGTGGCCATGAACGAAGAACGGGCGCCTCTCGGCGCCCGTTCTGGTTTGCAGCGATGATCGATTCGCCGATCAGTAGCGGTAGTGCTCCGACTTGAACGGGCCGTCCACCGGCACGCCGAGGTACTCGGCCTGCTCCTTGCTGAGCCTGGTCAGCTTGACGCCGATCTTGTCCAGGTGCAGGCGGGCGACTTCCTCGTCGAGGCGCTTGGGCAGGATGTAGACCTTGGGGTCGTACAGGTCCTTGTTGGCCCACAGGTCGATCTGCGCCAGGGTCTGGTTGGCGAAGGAGTTCGACATCACGAAGCTGGGGTGGCCGGTGGCGCAGCCCAGGTTCACCAGGCGGCCCTCGGCCAGCAGGAAGATCGCCTTGCCGTTCTTGAAGACGAACTTGTCGACCTGCGGCTTGATGTTGATCTTCTCCACGCCGGCCAGCGCCTTCAGCGGCTCCACCTGGATCTCGTTGTCGAAGTGGCCGATGTTGCAGACGATGGCCTGGTCCTTCATCGCCTGCAGGTGCTGCACGGTGATGATGTCCTTGTTGCCGGTGGTGGTGACGTAGATGTCGGCGCGGCCCAGGGTGTCCTCGATCGTGGTCACCTCGTAGCCCTCCATCGCCGCCTGCAGGGCGCAGATCGGGTCGATCTCGGTGACGATCACGCGGGCGCCGTAGGCGCGCAGGCTGTGGGCCGAACCCTTGCCGACGTCGCCGTAGCCGCAGACCACGGCCACCTTGCCGGCCAGCATCACGTCCATCGCGCGCTTCAGGCCGTCGGCCAGCGATTCGCGGCAGCCGTACAGGTTGTCGAACTTGCTCTTGGTGACCGAGTCGTTGACGTTGATCGCCGGCACCAGCAGCTTGCCCTGTTCGGCCAGCTGGTAGAGGCGGTGCACGCCGGTGGTGGTCTCCTCGGACACGCCCTTCCAGTCCTTGACCACGGTGGTCCAGAAGCCGGGGCGCTCCTTGGCGACGCGCTTGAGCAGGTTCTTGATCACCTGCTCCTCGGGGCTGGAGGAGGGCGACTCGACCCAGGTGCTGCCGTTCTCGAGGTCATAGCCCTGGTGGATCAGCAGGGTCACGTCGCCGCCGTCGTCGACCACCATCTGCGGGCCGAGGAAGCCGCCCTTGCCGTCGGGGAAGCTCAGCGCGTCGAGCGTGCAGTCCCAGTACTCCTCCAGGGTCTCGCCCTTCCAGGCGAACACCGGGGTGCCGGTGGCGGCGATGGCCGCGGCGGCGTGGTCCTGGGTGGAGAAGATATTGCACGAGGCCCAGCGCACGTCGGCGCCGATGTCCTTCAGGGTCTCGATCAGCACGGCGGTCTGGATGGTCATGTGCAGCGAGCCGGTCACGCGCACGCCCTTGAGCGGGGCGTCGGCGGCGTGCTTGCGGCGGATGGACATCAGGCCCGGCATCTCGTGCTCGGCGATGTCGATCTCCTTGCGGCCCCAGTCGGCCAGGGAGATATCGGCGATGCGGTAGTCACCGCTGGATTGCGTGGTGTCGGCTGGCTTGGCGACAGCGTTCATGGGTTTTGCTCCGGTTCGTGGCCCCTGCCGCGTGCGGTGGGGCGGGTGAAGGCAACCGGGCGCCGTTTTACGTGAAACCCGTCGAGCCTGGCCGTGCGCCTGTTGCGTGATCGCGGATCAATCGCAAACGGCACGGTCGCAGCGCCCCTCGACGGGGCCGATGATTGTATCGCCTCTTGCGGATGGAAAGATGACCGGGCGCTGCGGTCTCCGCAGGGCGGCGTGCTCGGGAATGCCTTGGGTTTCGTCTCACTGGCCCGGTGGAGCGGGCCGGTCGCTGGTCGGGCGGACGTCAGTCGGCGACCAGTTCCACGAACCCCAGCAGTGCTCCCGCGGCGGGCTGGATGCGCAGCACGCGCAGCTGCGCGTCGCCGGTGTCGAGCTTGTCGCCCACGCGCAGCGTCCGTGTTTCCACCGCGTCCGACGACAGCCGCGATCGGGCCTGGCCGAGCGGCCAGCGTTCGACGGTGGCCACATCGGGAGCGATGTCGAGGGTGGCGATCCAGCCGCCGTCGGTGCGGAGCCGTCCCTGCTGGAGCAGGACCGGGTGGCCGGGGTCCGGCGGTGCGATGCCGCCGGCGTCGGCCACCGGCTGCAGTTGCATCGTGGCGCGTGTCCCCCCGGTGGCGGGGACGATCGCGCCCACCTGCACGAAGCGCCCGCCCACGGGCAGCACCGCGCCGCTGGCGAGGGTGACGTCCGGGTCGCCGGACGGGGCGTCGATGAAGCTGAGTTGCGCGCGCGGCGCGCCGCCATCCACGAAGACGTTGCTCAGCCCCAGCGCCGCTTCGCCGTTTCTCCAGGGGATGCCCTGGGTCAGTTCGATCGCATCGCTCATCTGGGATGTCCGCCGGTCAGGTTGCGGCTGCGCGGCCTGCAGTGCCTGCGCTGCGGTCAGGCACGCGCCCGCGAGCAGGAGGAGGGTGGATCGCATCATGCGTCGCATGCGCCCGGTTCCAATGTGGCAGCCGTCGCTACCATCGCCGCTGGGCGAGGCCGCGTCAATCGCGCGGCACGTCGGAGATCGACAGGAAGATCTGCTGCGCTTCGGAATAGGGCAGGGTCACGTCGCCGCTGCCCCAGGGGTTGCGCAGCTCGACCATTTGCACGCCGTCCTCCACGAAGACGTCGCTCACCGAGTAGGTGTGCCACCCAACCACGTTGTGCTCCTGCGCCAACTGCGCTGCCTCGCCCTCGAAGGTTTCCGGCGCCAGGAAGGTGATCGCGTCGCCGTCCTCGAAGCTTGCCTGCAGGTCCTCGAAGCCGAGATTGCCCGGAGGGCGCGAGTCGGCCGACTCGCCGGTGAGCGCGGACAGCGCATCGGCCGGGCTGCCGCCGGCCTCGAATTCGCCGTAGCCGCCGGTCAGCTGCGCGTAGGCCTTTTCGACCAGTTGCGGCCAGATCTCCTGCGCGCCGTCGGCGACGTCGCCGGAGGCCTGTGCGGCGCTCTCCGGGAACTCGGCGGTCACGGTGATCTGCACCTCCTCCCAGCCGGAGCCGATCCCGAACAGGCCGCCCTCGTCGTACTGGTGCAGGGTGACGGTGTAGGTGCCGTCGCCGTTGTCCCGGATCATCTCCTCGATGGCGCCGGGATCCTGCTCGGCCACTGCCGACATCGCCGCGACCAGGAAGCAATTGTTCATCTGGCCCTGGCGCACGTCATTGGGCGCGACTGCGTGGGAATCGCCTGAACCTTGGGCGAAGGGCGTGGTCTCGCCCTCGATCGGCCGGCAGTCGCCGTCGTCGCAGGGATTCTTGACCTTGCCTGCGGTGGCGTCCGCGTCGGGCAACCGCAAGGGCGGTGCCCAGGAAACCTGGTCGAGCGACATGGGGATGCCTCCGAGGCTGTGCGCTGGGACGACTCTAGCGACCGGCATCTGCGCCGGACAAGCTGGGGTTGGCCCTACCCGAGGGAGACGATCCGCCCGGCGCCCGGCTACAGCCAGTCCGGATCCGGCAAGGTGTGGAGCACCGAGCGCAGGCTGTCGTTCCACTGCCGGCGGATCTCGCCGTAGTACGGGTCGTCGTCCTCCAGCCGCCGTTGCACGCCCAGCTGCAGGCTGTCGTGGCGGTAGACCAGCAGGTCGATCGGCGTGCCGACCGAGACGTTGGAGCGGATGGTCGAGTCGAACGAGACCAGCACGCACTTGGCGGCCTCGGACAGCGAGGTCTGCGGGGTGATCACGCGGTCGAGGATCGGGCGGCCGAACTTGGTCTCGCCGGTCTGGAAGAACGGCGTGTCGGCCAGGCTCTCGATGAAGTTGCCTTCCGAATACACCAGGAACAGGCGCGGGCTCTCGCCGGCGATCTGCCCGCCGAGGATGAACGAGGCGTTCGGGTCGATGTTGCTGCTGCGCAGGTAGGACTCGTCGCGGGCGCGGATCTCGCGCATCGCGTCGCCGACCAGGGTGGCGACCTCGAACATCGATTTCGCGTTCATCAGCCCCGGCTGCGCGGCGTCGTGCGTGGCGCGGTGATCGAGCAGGTTCAGCGCGTTCTGGGTGACCGAGAGGTTGCCGGCCGACAGGGTGACGATGACGCGCTCGCCGTCGTTGGCGAAGACGCGCATCTTGCCGAAACGGCCGATGTCGTCGACGCCGGCGTTGGTGCGCGAGTCGGAGGCGAAGATCAGCCCCTGTTCCAGGTTGAGTCCGACACAGTAGGTCATCGCGACAGGGTATCCGTCCGGATGTGCGGGTGGCGCGAGAAGATAGCCGGCAACGGCCCTGACGGGAAGCGGTTCATGTCGCCGTAGGAGCGCGCCATGCGCGCGATGCCGCGGGTGCCGGCAGGGTCCGGTGGATGCCGCGATCCCGGACCGGCAGGCGCGCCGGTCACCGGAATCCGCGGGCGGCGAAATGCCCGCAGCATCGCGCGCGTGGCGCGCGCCTACAGCTTGGCGGCCTTGCGCAGTTCCTCGGCGCGGTCGGTCTTCTCCCAGGAGAAGGCGGTCGCGGTCTGCTTCTTGCCGGCGCCGTCGACGTAGCTCACGTCCTTCGGCTTGCGGCCGAAATGGCCGTAGGCGGCGGTGGCGCGATACACCGGGTGGATCAGGTCGAGCATCTTGACGATGCCGTAGGGGCGCAGGTCGAAATGGGCGCGGATCAGCTTCTCGATCCTGTCGTCGCTGATGTGGCCGGTGCCGAAGGTGGTGACCGAGATCGAGGTCGGCTCGGCGACGCCGATGGCGTAGCTCACCTGTACCTCGCACTTGTCGGCCAGCCCCGCGGCGACCACGTTCTTGGCGACGTAGCGCGCGGCGTACGCGGCGGAGCGGTCGACCTTGGACGGATCCTTGCCGGAGAACGCGCCGCCGCCATGGCGGGCCATGCCGCCGTAGGTGTCGACGATGATCTTGCGGCCGGTCAGGCCGCAATCGCCGACCGGGCCGCCGATCTCGAACATGCCGGTGGGATTGATGTGCAGCTTCTTCTTCGACAGGCCGTCGAGCCATTGCTTCGGCAGCACCGGCTTGAGCACGTGCTCGCGCACCGCCTCGACCAGGTCCTTCTGGCGCACGCCCGGCGCGTGCTGGGTCGAGAGCACCACCGCGTCCAGGCCGACGATGCGGGCCTCGTTGTCGTAGCGCAGGGTCACCTGGCTCTTGGCGTCCGGGCGCAGCCACGGCAGCGGCGAATTCTTCTTCTTGCGCACCTTGGCCTGCTGCTCGACCAGGCGGTGGGCGTAGTAGATCGGCGCCGGCATGTACTCGGGCGCCTCGTTGCAGGCGTAGCCGAACATCAGGCCCTGGTCGCCGGCGCCCTGTTCCTCCGGCTTCTTGCGGTCCACGCCCTGGGCGATGTGCAGCGACTGCTTGCCGATCAGGTTGAGCACGCCGCAGGTCTCGCCGTCGAAACCGACCTGCGAGCTGTCGTAGCCGATGTCGGTGATGACCTTGCGCACCAGCGACTCCAGGTCCACCCATGCCGAGGTCGTCACCTCGCCGGCGACGATCGCCACGCCGGTCTTGACCATGGTCTCGCAGGCCACGCGTGCGCGCTTGTCCTGGGTCAGCATGGCGTCCAGCACCGCGTCGGAGATCTGGTCGGCGACCTTGTCCGGATGGCCTTCGGAGACCGACTCGGAGGTGAAGAGATAGCTGGACATCGTCACGGGCTCCTGGAAGGGACGCATCCCTTGATTCGGATGAAAAGATGGCCGGCATGATACCGCAGCCGTTGGCGCGTGCGCACGGCAGTCGCGCCCGGGCACGAAGCGCCTGTCTTGGCGCCCACGCTTCCATCCAGTCCCCGGCCCGCGATCGAAGTCCATGTTCTGCCCAGCCCGATCGAGGTTGCGTGCTTCGGGGGAAAGCTCTGGAAGCCCCGCGCCTTCATCCCCGCGAAGGGGGGCATGGACCAAGGCTGGATCGACATTCACTCCCTCTGCCGACCCTGTAGGAGGGGCTTCAGCCCCGACCTGCTGAAGATCGCGGCGAGGTAACCGGGAGCGCGCGCGCCGGCCGGGAAGCTGCGTGCGTGGGCCTGTTTCGCGCTTCACTCATTTCCCGGGTCGGGGCTGAAGCCCCTCCTACAAGGACAATGGGCAAAGGCGAATTGCGATACACCCTCAAGCCCTTGGCACGCGGTGGGGCCGTTGTCACCGTCGCGCAGCAAAACCGCAACCGGGCTGTCTTCGCCCCGGCGCAGGCTGGCGGCCGTCCGGGCCGACCCTCTCGCTCCCATGCTCCAGCTGGAACAGCGCCTGCAACAACGCTTCCCGCACTGGTTCCGCGGCCGCCGCGCGGGCTTCGCGCGGCCGTTGCTGCGGACGCTGGGCCGCTGGTCGCGGCTGGCGGACATCGATGCGTTCCTGGCCGCGCATGGCCACCTGCGCGGCTTAGATTTCGTCGCCGCCACGCTGCGCTTCCTGCAGGTGCGCTACGACGTGGCCGACGAGGCACTGGCGCGGATCCCGGCGACGGGACGGTTGCTGGTCGTCGCCAACCATCCCTCCGGCGCGCTGGATGCGCTGGCGCTGCTCGACTGCATCGGACGGGTGCGGCGCGACGTGCGCATCGTCGCCAACGACTTCCTGTCGGCGATCGCGCCGCTCGAGGCGCTGCTGCTGCCGGTACGGATCCTGGGCGGCCGCGCGGACGCCGCAAGCCTGCGCGCGGTGGGCGAGGCACTGCAGGCCGACCAGTGCGTGATCGTGTTTCCGGCCGGCGAGGTCTCGCGGCTCGGATGGCGCGGGGTGCGCGACGGGCGCTGGCGCAAGGGGGTGGTGCGCTATGCGCGGGCGGCGGCGGCGCCGGTGCTGCCGGTGCGGATCGTGGCGCGCAATTCGGCGCTGTTCTACGGCACCTCGGCGCTGTACAAGCCGGCGGCCACCGCGCTGCTGGCGCGGGAAATGTTCGCGCGGCGGTCGCGGCCGTTGCAGCTGCGCATCGGGCAGCCGCTGCAGGTCGGCGACGGCGATGCGGCGTCGGTGCTGCGGCGGATCCGCGCCACGCTGTACGCGCTCGGCCGCGAACGGCGCGCGCCGGCTGCGCCGCAGGCGCTGGCGCCGGCGCTCGGCTCGCGTCAGCTGCAGCGGGCGCTCGTGGCGACCGAACTGCTGGGCACCACCGCCGACGGCATGCAGATCCGCCTTTTGCAAGGCAGCGCAGAGTCGCCGTTGCTGTTGGAGATCGGCCGGCTGCGCGAGCTGACGTTCCGCGAGGTCGGCGAGGGGACTGGCCGCCGTCGCGACCTCGACCGATTCGACGCCCACTACGAGCACATCCTGGTCTGGGACGCGGCGCGATCGCGGATCGCCGGCGCCTACCGCGTCGCCCGCGTCGCGCCGCTGCTGGCGCGGCACGGGCTCGGCGGCCTCTACAGCGCTTCGTTGTTCCGCTATGCCGATGATGCGATCCCGCGGCTGGCCGAGGGCATGGAGCTGGGGCGCAGCTTCGTGGTGCCGGAGTACTGGGGCAGCCGCAGCCTCGACTACCTGTGGCAGGGGATCGGCGCCTACCTGCGGCGCTGGCCGCGGGTGCGCTACCTGTACGGGGCGGTGTCGATCAGCGCGGCGCTGCCGCTGGCGGCGCGCGAGCAGCTAGTCGCCTATTACCAGCGCTACTACGGCAGCGACGAGCCGCTGGCGGCTTCGCCGCGGCCGTTCCGCTATTTCGCCGCGCCGCCGTGCTTCGGCGAACTGGGCGTGGATACCGCGTTCCGCGTGCTCCGGCAGAACCTGGCCGCGATCGGCACCGCGGTGCCGACGCTCTACAAGCAATACACCGAACTGTGCGAACCGGGCGGGGCGCGGTTCCTGGCGTTCGGCATCGATCCGGATTTCAGCGACTCGATCGACGGCCTGATCGAGGTCGACATGCAGCGGCTGCGGCCGAAGAAGCGACAGCGTTATCTGGGGAAGGGCGGGGCCACGCGCCCCAACGGGGAAGAGGTGATGGCATGAGCGCAATGACACCGATGCGGCGCGCGGTCTTCGTGTCCGATATCCATCTGGGCTCGAAGCACTGCCACGCCGCCGAGCTGGCGGAGTTCCTGGGGAGCGTGCGCTGCCAGCGGCTGTACCTGGTCGGCGACATCGTCGACCTGTGGTGGATGGCGCAGCGGCGCGCACGCTGGGGAGCGGCGCAGCAGCGGGTGATCGAGGCATTGCACGCACAGCACCGCGCGGGGGCGGAGCTGATCTACGTACCCGGCAACCACGATCGCGCGGTGCGCCGCTTCTGCGGACTGATGCTGCCGGCGATGCAGTTGCGCCGGCGCACCATCCACACCACCGCCGACGGCCGCCGGCTGCTGGTCACCCACGGCGACGACTACGACGCGATCACCCATTTCGGTGGCCTGCAGGAGAAGTTCGGCGACTGGCTGTACTACCGCATCCTCACCGGCAACCAGGTGCTGAACCATGTCCGCCGCCGGCTGGGGCGACGCTACTGGTCGCTGTCGGAGTTCCTCAAGCGCCGCAGCGGCGCCGCCGAGCGCTACATCGCACGCTTCGTGCAGGCGGGACTGGACGACGTGCGCCGGCGCGGGCTGGACGGGATCGTCTGCGGGCACATCCACCGCGCCGCACTGCTGCAGCGCGACGGCCTGGTCTATGCCAACGACGGCGACTGGGTGGAGAGCCTGACCGCGCTGGTCGAGGAGGCCGACGGCAGCCTGCGCTTGCTCTCGCATCGCGGCGAAGTCCTGGCCGAGGTGCTGCCGCGCCTGCGCCTGGTGGCCGACGACGCCACGCTGCCGCGCGCAGCCTGACCGCCTGGTGCGTTCGCCGTAGGAGCGCCCCATGGGCGCGATACCGCGGGTGTCGACAGCATCCGGCGGATGCCGCAATGCCGGGACGGCAGGCGCACCGGTCACCGAAATCCGCGGGCGGCGATATGCCCGCGGCATCGCGCGCATGGCGCGCTCCTACGCAGGGCGAATCGTCGTTCCAGCGCAAGCTGGAACCCAATTTGTCGGCGATGCCGGAAAATGGGTCCCAGCCTTCGCTGGGACGACGGTTATGCTTTTACCGATTACCGATTACCGATTACCGATTACCGATTACCGATTACCGATTACCGGATTCCCGGATTCCCGGATTCCCGGATTCCCGGATTTCCAGCCCCGATCCTCAGCGCTGCTCCAGCCGGCAGGCCGCCTGCTAGCATCCCGGCATGGACTCGATCACCCAGATTCTGCTCGGCGCCTCCCTCGCCGCCGCGGTCGTACCGAACCACCATCGCCGTGCCGCGCTGCTCGCCGGCGCCGCGCTCGGCACGCTGCCGGACCTCGATTCGTTCCCGATCATGCTGCTGACCGACGACCCGGTGGCGCTGATGACGCTGCACCGCGGCCTCAGCCATTCGCTACTGGTGCTGCCGCTGGTGGCCTGGGCGATCTGGGCGGTGTTCCGAAGACGCAACGGCCGCGTCGCCGAGGCGCCGACGCGCTGGTTCTGGGCGATGCAGCTGGCTTTGATCACGCATCCGCTGCTCGATGCGTTCACCGTCTACGGCACCCAGTTGCTGTGGCCGCTGCCGGTGCCGCCGGTGATGTGGTCGAGTGTGTTCATCATCGATCCGATGTACACGCTGTGGCTGTTCCTCGGTGTGCTGGTGGCGGCATTCGCCGGTGTGCGGCCTGTCGCGCAGCGCGCGCTCGTGCTCGGACTGGCGCTGAGCTCGGCCTACCTCGGCTGGTCGCTGCTGGCCAAGGGCATGGTGGAGCGCGAAGCCGAGCGCGCCCTGGCTGGCATGGGGCTGGCCGATGCACCGCGTTTCTCGGTGCCGATGCCGTTCAACACCCTGCTGTGGCGGGTGGTGGCGATGGCACCGGACGGGTTCGTCGAGGGCGAACGCTCGCTGGTCGCAGATAGCGGGCCGATGCGCTTCCGCCGCTATCCATCCGACACCGCGGCGCTGGCCGAGGTCGCCGAACTGCCGGCAGTGCGGCGCCTGGTCTGGTTCAACCACGGCTTCATGAAGGCGGAGGTCCGCGATGGGCAACTGGTGCTGAGCGACCTGCGCATGGGCGCCGAACCCGACTACAGCTTCAACTTCGCCGTCGCCGAGCGCCATGGCGATGGATGGCGGGCGATCGCGCCGGAGCAGCTGTCGTGGCCATGGGAGGCACGTCGGCGACTGGGCGAGATGTGGGCGCGGATCTGGAAAGAGCCCGCGGCGGACGAAAGACTGGACGCACATGAGGGCACCACGGAAGGTGCGATCCGATAACACTCGCGGGCGACCGGGCGCGCCCTCTCGCCGCGGCCTGCCGTCGTTAAGTCAGCATACGCGCTCATCCCGTTTTGCATGGCGGTCTCTCCTCTGCCGGTGTCGCGACTTCCCGGCGGCGGCATGCCGCCCCCACTCCCACAGGAGGAAACGAACATCCCGATCTATGCAGCGATGACGGATCGGGCGAAATAGCTTTTGCGAATCACGAATCACCAATCCCGAATCACAGCCCTCAATACACCGTCGCCCGCGCCTGCACGAACGAAAAGAAGAACACCGCGTCCGGATCATTCTGCACCTGGCGCATCTCGCGGCGCACGCCGTCGACGGTGTCCTGGTTCACCTTGCCGGCCGCCAGCAGCTGGTCGGCGGCCGAGAGCAGCAGTTCCTCCCAGAACGCGATCATCTGCTTGCGCCGCGCCGGCTCACGGTTGTCGAGATGGAAGGTCTTGATCGCCGTGGTCACGTCGCGGAAGCCGCCGGCCAGCAGCAGGTTGCCTAGCTTGGCGCCGACGAAGGGATCGCCGCCGCTGTCGATCTGGAAGTCGTTGAACGCCATCCAGTAGCGCCACACGTTGGGCGAGTAGGGATCGAGCAGGAACGAGGCGTTCATCACCTCGGTCACGTACACCGGTGCGCCCGGCGTCAGCACCCGGCGCACCTCCGCCAGCACCCGCGCCGGCGCCGGCACGTGCTCGAGCACCCAGCACAGGAAGGCGGCGTCGAAGCTGCGCGGCTCGAACGGCAGGTCGGTGGCATCGGTGCAGTGCAGGGCGTAGCGGCCCTCGAGCCACGGCTTCGCGCCGAGGTTGGCGCGCGCTGCCTCGAGCTGCTGCGCGTTGAGGTCGACGCAGGTGACGTGCTGGTCGGGAAAGCGGCGCAGCAGGATCTCGGTCTGCGCGCCGACGCCGCTGCCCACTTCGAGCAGTCGTTTGGTGCCGGCGTAGTCGATGTCGCGGAACACGGTCGACTCCGCCAGGCGGGCCTGCTTGACCAGGCGTGCCTGCTCGGTCGGCGAGAAGCCGTGCAGGTAGGGGAACTCGGTGGCGGTGCAGGTGTCGCTCATGGCAGGTCAGCGGTAGCCGGAAGAAGATTCCGTAGGAGCGCGCCATGCGCGCGATACCGCGGGCATCGCGCCGCCCGCGAATTTCGGTGGCCGGCGCGCCTGCCGGTCCAAAATCGCGGCATCCGCCGGATCCTGCCGACACCCGCGGCATCGCGCGCATGGCGCGCTCCTACGGGGGAAGCGCATGTCGGCTCGTCGAACATTTCAGGCGGCCACCGGCAGCGGCGCTTCACCCGCGCTCAGCGCATCGAAATAGTCGCGGGTCAGCGCGATCTGCGCCTCGGCGCTCTCGGCGCGGTTGACGACGGCGCGGAAAGCGGTGTTCTCGGGCCGGTCCTTCGCGTACCAGCCCAGGTGCTTGCGCGCGATGCGCACGCCGGCCGGCTCGCCGTAGAAGGCGTGCAGTGCCTGCAGGTGGCCGAGCAGCACGTCGCGGACCTCGGCCAGCGACGGCGCCGGCAGCAGTTCGCCGGTCGCCAGGTAATGCGCGATCTCGCGGAAGATCCACGGCCGCCCCTGCGCGGCGCGGCCGACCATGACCGCGTCGGCGCCGGTGCGGCGCAGCACCTCGGCCGCCTTGTGCCGCGAGTCGATGTCGCCGTTGGCGATCACCGGAATCGACAGCTCGGCCTTGATCGCGGCGATGGTGTCGTACTCCGCATTGCCGGTGTAGTGCTGGTCGCGGGTGCGGCCGTGCACCGCGAGCGCGGCGATGCCGGCGCTCTCGGCGATGCGGGCGATGGCCGGGGCGTTGCGGTGGTCCGCGTCCCAGCCGGTGCGGATCTTCAGCGTCACCGGCACGTCGACGGCGTTCACCACCGCGTCGAGAATCCGCCCGACCAGCGCCTCGTCCTGCATCAGCGCCGAGCCGGCCCAGGCGTTGCAGACCTTCTTCGCCGGGCAGCCCATGTTGATGTCGATGATCTGCGCGCCGTGGTCGACGTTGTAGCGGGCCGCCTCGGCCATCACCGCCGGCACGGTGCCGGCGATCTGCACGCCGACCGGGTCCGGCTCGCCGGCATGGTCCATGCGGTGGCGCGACTTGCGGGTATTCCAGAAGCGCGGATCCGAGATGGTCATCTCCGACATCGCCAGCCCGGCGCCGAGCCGCTTGCACAGCTGGCGGAACGGCTTGTCGGTGACCCCCGCCATCGGCGCGAGTAATAGGGGCGGGTCGATGCGATGGGGGCCTATCTGCATGACCGCATTGTCGCCGATTGTCTTGCGGGACGCGTCCGGGTTCGATTCCAAATAACATTCACGATCGTGTGAGTTAGTATTGACACACCCCAGCGGCGGGGGCAGTATCGGGCAGGAGTTATCCGCTGAAACCAGCATCTCTTGTGGGGAGGGATCGGTATGGAAGGTCGTTTGATCGCGGCTGCGGTCGCGTTGCTCGTTGCACCTGTGTCGGTCATGGCGCAGGCCACGGCCGAAGCGCTCGATGCCGAAGCCCGGAGGAACCAGGCGCAGCCTGCCACCGAAGTCCAGGAGCTGGACCGGCTGATCGTCACCGCGACCCGCCGCAGCGAACCGCTGCAGGACGTGCCGCTGAGCATCACCACGCTCTCACAGGAGGAACTGGACGAGAAGGGGATCGTGGGCTACGAGGGCCTGGCCCAGGAGACCCCGGGCGTGGTGCTGAACCGGGCCAGCGCCAATTTCAACAACTTCACCGCGCGCGGCATCGCCACCAACGGCTACAACGCCAACCTGCAGAGCACGGTGGCGGTCTACATCGACGAGCTGCCGATCTCCTCGAACGGCAATTCCACGATCCTCGACCCGAGTCTCTACGACGTGGAGCGGATCGAATTCCTGCGCGGACCGCAGGGCACCCTGTTCGGCTCCGGCTCGCTGGCCGGCGCGCTGCGTATCCTGACCCGCGCGCCGGATCCGAACCTCTTCGAAGCGTCGTTCCTGGCCGACATCGGCGTGACCGGCTCGGATGCGCTGCGGCAGCGCTACAACGCCATGGTGAACGTGCCGCTGGCCGAGGACACGCTAGCGCTGCGGGTAGTCATGTTCTCGCGCGACGAAGAAGGCTACATCGCCAACATCGGCACCGGGGTCGAGAATGCCAACACGCTGGAGAGTTGGGGCGGCCGCGCCACCATGCTGTGGGAGCCGACCGATCAGCTCTCGGTGCAGCTTCGCGCGTCCCGCGAGGAGAGCACGCCCGGGGACTCGTCGCTGGTCAATCCCGCGCTCGGAAAGGACACCCGCAACTCCGACCGGCCGGACATGTTCTCTGGGGTGATGACGAATTACAACGTCACCCTCGACTACCAGTTCGACGGTGCGCATCTGACCAGTTCCTCGACCTGGTCCGACTACGATGCGCTGTTTCACGTCGACCTGGCCGGCACCTTCGCCCAGGCGATCGCCTTCGCCCTGGACGCCGATGCCTACGACGAGACATTCGTGCAGGAGGTGCGGCTGGTTTCCGACACCGGCGGCCGCCTCGACTGGGTCCTCGGTGGGTTCTACTTCGACCGCCAGCGCGACGTCGACTTCAACTATCGTTCCAGCCAGGAGTTCCTCGACGCACGCGGGATCACTGGCCTGCCTGACGAGTACTACCAGCGCTTCCAGAGCTATTCCGTCTCGAAGGAAAAGGCGCTTTTCGGCCAACTGACCTACCGCTTCACCGACGACCTCTGGTCGACCGTCGGCCTGCGCTACGGCAGCACCGAGGCCCAGGGGTTCACCCGGCCGGGCGGCTACAACAGCAACTACCTGACCAACGCGCTGGTCGGCATTCCCGGTCCGCTGACCGTCGTGCCGATCGCCGCAGCCGAAGGTGTCAAGGCCAGGGAAACCGGGCCGTCGTACCGGTTCAGCACCTCGTGGCGGCCGACGCCGTCGCTCACCGCCTACGGCGCGGTGGCGACCGGCTTCCGCGCTCCAGTGGTGAACGCCAGGGCGGGCGCGGCCAGCGTGGTCGACCCGGACGACCTGATCATTCCGGACGGCGCCGAGTCCGACGAGTTGATCAGCTACGAGATCGGCATGAAGGGACGCTGGATGGACGGCCGCATGCTGGCCAACCTCGCGCTCTACCATATCGACTGGAACGACATCCAGGTCCAGGCCAACCGCGTATCCGACCAGGTGCAGTTCGCCACCAACATCGGCGGGGCTTACAGTCGGGGGCTCGAGTTCGAGCTCAGGGCGATGCCGGCGCTGGGATGGACCGTCGCCCTGAATGGCGCGTTCAACAAGGCGCGGGTCGACTCGCTGACGCCGGCCGAAGCCGCGATCTCGGGCGCGGTCGAGGGTGCGCGGCTGTCGGGGCCGGAGTTCAGCGGCTCGCTGCTGGTCGAATACGCCTTCGACGTATTCGGCAACGCCGACGGCAATGCGTCGCTGGCGGTGGTCCACGTCGGCGGTTTCCCCGGCTCGTTCCCGAACGTGCCGGGGCAACCCGGCACGATCAGTCCCACCTTCGATCACACCGAGGACTACACGGTGGTCAACGCCAGCCTGGCCGCAGCGTTCGAGCGCGTCACCGTCGGCCTGTACGTCGAGAACCTGTTCGACGACCGCTCGACCAACTACGTCCATCCCGAGTCGTTCCTCGACAGCCGCTATGGCGTGGTCCGGCCGCGTACGGTCGGTATGCGCGTGGGGTACCGGTTCTGATGGCCGGCGTTTCCGGCCTCGCTTCGGTCGAGCGCGCGCGCGTGGTACGTCCGGACGCCCGGGCCTGGGCCGTGCTGGCGATCCTGTGCTTCGTCTACGTGCTCAACTTCCTGGACCGCCAGCTGCTCTCGATCCTGGCCAAGCCGATCCAGGACGATCTCGGCGTCAGCGACGGGCAGTTGGGCCTGATCGGCGGCCTGTACTTCGCCATGTTCTACTGCATCCTGGCGATTCCGGTCGGTTGGCTGGCCGACCGGACCAACCGGGTGAAGGTGCTGGCCTTGTCCTGCGCGCTCTGGAGCGCAGCCACCGCAGCGTGCGGCATGGCGTCCAACTATCCACAGCTCGCGCTCGCACGCATGGCGGTGGGCGTGGGAGAAGCGGGCGGCGTGCCGCCGTCCTACGCCATCATCTCCGACTACTTTCCCTCCGGCACCCGTGGAACGGCGCTGAGCCTGTTCAACATGGGGCCGCCGATCGGGCAGGCGCTGGGCGTGGCGTTCGGCGCCTCGATCGCGGCGGCCTATTCCTGGCGACTGGCGTTCCTCTGGGTTGGCGTCGTCGGTGTGTTCACAGCGGCGATCGTCTGGTTCTTCGTGCGCGAGCCTAGGCGCGGCGGCCTGGACGCCGCGCCGGGCCGGACGCAGGCGCGGCTTCCGGAAAGCGATCCGGTGTCCGTCTCCGTGAAGTCGGGCTTCTGGCCCACGTGCCGGATGTTCTTCACCCATCCGGTGCTGTTGCGGGTGGCGCTGGCCTGCGCGGCGACCCAGTTCATCACCTATGCCGTGCTGAACTTCACCGTGCTGTTCCTGATGCGGGAAAAGGGCATGAGCCTGGGCGACGTGGCGATCTGGTACGCGCTGCTGGTGTTGGTCGGCATCAGCGCGGGAATGTTCGCGTCGGGTCGCCTGATCGACCGTCTGGTCCCGCGCGGCAAGGTCGCCTACGCGCATGTCCCGGCGATCGGCCTGGCGCTGGCGGTTCCGCTGTTCGTCGGCTTCATCTGGGCGCCCGGATGGCCGCTGGCGCTGGCGTTCCTGCTGCTGCCGATGGGCCTGAACTACTTCTACCTGTCGCCGGCGGTGACGCTGGTCCAGGAAGAGGTGCGCCCGGACCAGCGTGTGCTCTCGGGCGCGCTGTTGCTGTTGGTGATGAACCTGGTCGGGCTCGGCCTTGGCCCGACCTACCTGGGCTTCGCCAGCGACCTGTTCCGGCCCGCCTATCCCGACAGTTCGCTGCAGATGGCCTTCTACACGCTGGTGCCGTTCTACGGCGTGGCGATCGGGCTGTTCCTGTGGCTGGGGAAGGCGCTCAAGCGCCAGGACTACGAGGAGGCATCGGCGGCATGAACTGTTGGATGACGCACGTCGTCGCGGGCATCGTCGCCATGTGCTCGGCGGCATCGGTCGGGGCGGTCGATTCACCGGTGGTGGAGGCGCCCGCAGGCGCCTTGCGCGGCGAGGCCACGGACGGCGTCGCCGCCTTCAGGGGCATCCCCTATGCGGCCGCGCCCACGGGGCGGATGCGCTGGCGCCCGCCGGTCGCCGCGGCGTCCTGGGACGGGGTCCGCGATGCCATCCATTTTGGCCCCGCCTGCCATCAGCCCACGTCGCGGCCCGGCAGCATCTACGCGCCGGCGCAGCCACCGCCGATGAGCGAGGATTGCCTGTCGCTGAACGTGTGGGCGCCGGCGGCTGCCGACGGCGCGCCGGTCTTCGTCTGGATCCATGGCGGTTCGCTGGTGGCGGGCGCCGGCAGCGAGGCGATGTACGACGGTGCGCGCCTGGCGGCGCGCGGCGTGGTGGTGGTGACCATCAACTATCGGCTCGGCGTGCTGGGCTACCTGGCGCACCCGGAACTGAGCGAGGAATCGCCCGACCGCGTCTCGGGCAACTACGGGCTGCTGGACCAGATCGAGGCGCTGCGCTGGATCGGGCGCAACATCGCCGCGTTCGGGGGTGATCCGGGCAACGTCACCATTGCCGGGGAGTCGGCGGGCGCGCTCAGCGTCATGTACCTGATGGCCGCGCCGGCCGCGCATGAGCTGTTCCACAAGGCGATCGCCCAGAGTGCCTACATGATCTCGACCCCGGCGCTGCGGGAAACGGTGCATGGGACGCCATCGGCCGAGGAGTCGGGCGTGGCGCTGAGCCGCAAGCTCGAAGTGCGCGGGCTGGAGCGCCTGCGCGCCATGGACGCGCAGGCGCTCGCCACCCAGGCGGCGCTCTCCGGCTTCATGCCGCTCGGCAACGTCGACGGTCACGTGCTGCCGGCCCAGCTGGTCGAGGTGTTCGACAGGGGGGAGCAGGCGCCGGTGCCGATCCTGGCCGGGTTCAACGAGGGCGAGATCCGTTCCCTGCGCTTCCTGCTGCCGGCGGCGCCGGCCGACGCGGCGGCTTACGAGTCGCAGATCCGGTCGCGCTATGGCGATCTTGCGGAGCGGATGCTGGAACGTTATCCCTCCAGCGACCTGGACGAGTCCATGCTTGCCACCGCCCGGGACGCGATGTACGGATGGACCGCCGAGCGGCTGGTGCGCAGCCAGACCGCGCTGGGGCATCGATCCTTCCTCTACTACTGGGACCATGACTATCCCGCCGCGGTCGATGCGGGGCTGCACGCGTTCCATGCCAGCGAGATTCCCTATGTGTTCGGTACCGCAGACCGGACGCCGCCGCACTGGCCGAAGGTCCCGTCGACCGCCGCGGCGACCGGCCTGTCCGAAGCGATGGGGGGCTACTGGACAGCGTTCGCGCGCGACGGCACTCCCGCCGCAGCCGACCAGGCGGGGTGGCGCCCTTACGGCGACGGACGCGCCTACATGGCTTTCCGGCAGGCACCGGTCCCGGATGAACACCTGATGCCGGGCATGTATGAGCTGGTCGAGGAGGTGGTCTGCCGGCGGCGCGCGCAGGGCGACCTGCCCTGGCACTGGAACGTCGGCATCGTCGCGCCGCCGCTGCCGCAGGGAGCGACTGGATGTCGGTGATCCACGGGGAGATGCAGCATTACGCGCTGACCCTCGACAAGTTGCTCGACCATGGCGCCAAGTGGCATCCCGACGCGCAGGTGGTCACCGCGCGTGGCGGCGGGCGCCGCGACCGGGTGGGTTACGCCGGGCTCCGCCAGCGCAGTCGCAGGATCTCGGCGCTGTTGGCCGGGTTCGGGGTCGCCGCCGGGGACCGCGTCGCCACCCTGGCGTGGAATACCCAGGCACACATGGAAGTATGGTTCGCCACCGCGGGGATGGGCGCGGTCTGCCATACCCTGAACCCGCGCCTGAGCGAGGCGCATCTGGTCGACATGCTGGATCACTCCGCAGCGCGGGTGCTGGTGGTCGCCGCCGACCTCGCGCCGCTGGCGCGTCGCATCATCGCGCGGGCGAAGTGCATTGAGCGGCTGCTGTCGATCGACGGCGTCGCCGTTGTAGAAGGCCTGCCCGACATCGAGGCGCTCGAAGCCCTGCTCGTGCGCGAGCAGGCCGAAGCGCCCTGGGGCGGTTTCGACGAGAACGCTCCCTGCGGGTTGTGCTTCACCTCGGGCACGACCGGCGCCCCGAAGGGCGTGACCTACACCCATCGCGCCAGCTTCCTGCATACGTTGCGCGCGCTGCAGGCGGACACCATGGCCATTTCGACGCGGGACACGGTGCTGCTGGCCGTGCCGATGTTCCATGCCAACGGCTGGGGCGTGCCGTTCGCGGCCCCGGCGGTCGGCGCGCGCCTGGTGCTTCCAGGGCGTCATCTGGATGGCGCCAGCCTCGCGGAGCTGATCAACGCCGAGTCCGTCACCGTGGCCCTGGGCGTGGCCACGGTATGGCTGGCGCTGGTCGAGCACCTCGAGGCCAGCGGTGGCGGGACGCCGTCGCTGCAACGGGTCATCGTCGGTGGCGCGCCGCTGGCGCCCGCGCTGATGCAGCGCATCGAGCGCTGCCTTGGTGTCACCGTGCAGACCAGCTGGGGCATGACCGAACTGTCACCGACGGGAACGGTGGCGCAGCCGGACGATCCGCGGCGCGCGGCCCACCTGTCCGGGCGCCCGTCCATCGGCATCGATCTCCTGCTGACCGACGCCCAGGGAAACGCGCTGCCGGAACAGCGCGGGGTGGAGGGGCACCTCCGGGTACGCGGCGCCAGCACGATCCAGCGCTACTTCGGCGAGGTAGGGCCGGCGGTCGACGACCAGGGATGGTTCGCGACCGGGGACCTGGCGCGTATCGACGGCGAGGGCAACCTGGTCATCACCGGCCGGGCCAAGGACCTGATCAAGTCGGGGGGCGAATGGATCAATCCCTCGGAGATCGAGGACATCGTCGGCGGCATTCCCGAAGTGGCGATGGCGGCCGTGATCGGGCGCCAGGACCCGAAGTGGGGGGAGCGTCCGGTGCTGCTGGTGCAGTTGCGCGAGGGGTGCGCAGTGAGCGATGCGGCGTTGATCGATCCGCTGCATGGCCGCGTGGTTCCGTGGTGGGTGCCCGACTCGGTGGTTCGCGTGGACCGGATGCCTTTGGCAGCGACGGGTAAAATTGACAAAATGCGCCTCAGGGCCGAATACGGCGGCGCGCGCGGAGCACCGGTGACATGATGTCCCGACGCAGCGCCAGCCCGGCGGAGCATTGGAGGCGGAAGCGTGCCAGCAGATGCGACATCCCGGTCCGGGCGCGGCAGCAGGAAGAGCCGGACAAGTGCGCCGGCGAAGCGCCCGACCAAGGCGGAACAGCGCGCGGAGATGATCGAGCAAATTCTCGATGCCGCCGAGCACCTGTTCTCCAGGCACGGCCTGTACGGCGTCACCCTCAAGGACGTGGCCGGTCGCGTGGGCGTGCACCATACCCTGCTCAACTACTACTTCACCGACAAGAAGACGCTGTTCGACGCAGTGATCGCACGGCGCGCCGCGGTGACCAGCGGCCTGCGGATGAAGGCGCTCGACGAGTACGAGGCAGCCAGCGGCGGCAAACCCACGATCGAGGGCGCATTGCACGCTTTTCTCGATACCGACCTCGACCTCTACATCCAGGGCGGCGAGAACTGGAAGAACTACGGCGCGCTCAGCGCGCTGGCTTCCAACACCCCCTACGGCGCCGAACTCATGGACCGGCACTTCGATCCGGTGGTGTTGCGCCTGATCGACCTGCTCAAGAAGGCGCTGCCGGACTGCGACGAGGCGGACATCTTCTGGGGCTACCACTTCGTCACCGGCGCGCTGATGCTCACGCTGGCGCGTACCGGCCGCATAGACCGGCTCTCCGGCGGGCTGTGCCGCTCGGACGACTACGACGCGGTGAAGGCACGCATGGCCAGCTTCATGGCGGCCGGCTTCAGGTCGGTCTGCAAACGGCGGGGGGGCGGCGGCAAGCGCTGAGCGCACCCGTGTCCCCGTCGGATATTTTCCAAAGACGGGGAGTCGAGCAATGCCGCTCAAAGGACGCGTAGCGATCATCACCGGTGCCGGCGGCGGGCTTGGCCGCCAGCACGCCCTCTACCTGGCGCGGAAAGGCGCGCGCGTGGTCGTCAACGACCTGGACGCCGCATCCGCCGCGGCCGTCGCCGCGGCGATCCGCGATGCCGGAGGCGAGGCCCTGTCCGCGCCCGGGTCGATCACCGACGAGGCGGCCGTCGCGGCGATGGCCGCGCACGCGCTCGAAGCGTGGGGCCGCATCGACATCCTGGTGAACAATGCCGGGATCCTGCGCGACAGGAGTTTCGCCAAGATGGGCCTGGACGAGTTCAGGCAGGTGGTCGACGTTCACCTGATGGGCGCGGTGATCTGCACCCGGGCAGTCTGGGACACGATGCGGGCGCAGGCCTACGGCCGCATCGTCATGACTACCTCGTCCTCGGGCCTGTACGGCAATTTCGGCCAAGCCAATTACGGCGCCGCGAAGATGGCGTTGGTGGGGTTGATGCAGACCCTGGCCATCGAGGGCCGCAAGTACGGCATCCGCGTCAACTGCCTGGCGCCGACCGCGTCGACCGGGATGACGGCGGGCGTGCTGCCCGAGGAGAGCCTGCGCGCGCTGGAACCCGCGCTGGTCAGTCCGGCGCTGCTGCCGCTGGTGGTCGATGACGCACCCACGCGCGCCATCGTCTGCGCCGGTGGGGGCCATTTCGCCCGCGCCTACGTGACCCTGACCGAAGGGCGTCACCTCGGTGCCGGCGATGATGCGGGCGAACGCGTTGTCGCTGAGTGGGACGCGGTGTCGGATCCGGCCGGGCAGGTCGTGCCCGAGTACGGCTTCACACAGGCCGAGCGCGAGGTCGCCAGCGCCGGTGCGCAGGCGGTTGAAACCCTGTCGTCCCGTACCCCCAGAGTTGCCTCGTGACACGTCCCTTCTCCCGCCTGCGGGAGTGGGTGCCTCGACAGGGCTGAGGGGGCTTCCCGGCGCTGCGGGCTTCACCTTCCGCCTTTAGGACTTTCCACACAAACCGAAGAAGGAATCCGGCGGCGCAACAATCCAGACTCCTCGAACGGAGGTCCATCATGACCAGTCGACGCCAGCTCCTGCTTTCCGGTGCCGCGCTCGCCCTGGGCAGCCTCGGCCTGCCGGTCTTCGCCGGCGACCGATTCGGGCCGGTGATCGCGCGCCTGCGCCGTTTCGTCGGGGACGGCGAGCTGCCCTTCGCCGCGATCCGCATCGCCAGGCACGGCCGGGTGTTGGCCGAAGCGCAGATCCCGGGTGTCGAGAGCATTGGCGCGGACAGTCTCTACCGCATCTATTCCATGACCAAGCCGGTGGTGGCCGCGGGCGTGATGCTGCTGGTGGAGGAGGGCAGGCTGGCGCTGGAGGATCCGGTGGCGCGCTACGTGCCGGAGTTCGCTGGCCTCGGGGTCGTTGCCGGCTCGCTGGAAAGGCTGGAGCCGGCGCGGCCGATGACGGTGGCGCATCTGCTGACCCACAGCTGCGGGCTGGCCAACAGCTGGGGCGATGGCCGCGTTGCGCCGCTCTACCGGGAGGCGGGTCTGGTTGCGGGCGCATGGATGTACGATCCGCAGATCGGCGGGCTGGAGGGTTTCGCCAGGCGGCTGGCCGCGTTGCCGTTGGAGTTCCAGCCGGGCACGGACTGGATCTACGGCTATGGATTGGACATCGCCGGCCTGGTCATCGAGTGCGTCAGCGAGCAGCGCCTCGGCGAATTCCTGAAGCGCCGCATCTTCGAACCGTTGAGCATGGGTGCGACCGGATTTTTCGTTCCCGAAGGACAGGCCGAGCGTCTCGCAGGCCTCTATGTCGCGCGTGACGGCCGCATCGAGCCGGTGGCTGACGGCAGCGAACGCGCGCCGCTGAAGCGGCCCTTCGCCGATGGTGGCAGCGCCGGGCTGGTCTCGACTCTCGAGGACTACGGCCACTTCGCCGACATGCTGGCCAACGGCGGCGCGCGCGGCGACGTGCGGGTGATGGGCGCGGCTTCCGCGCGGCGGCTGGTGACGCCGTACGGGCCGCAGGGTGCGCTGATGCCCTCGCTGCTGCGCTTTGGCCGCTATGCACCTGGCAGCATCGCCCACGCGCTGGGCGGCGTGGTCAGACTCGACGACCGCGGCGGACCGGGATCGGCCGGCGAGTATGCCTGGGGCGGCGCGGCGGGCACGGGGTTCTGGGCTACGCCAGGTCTCGGCCTGTCGGTCACGGTGATGACCCAGGTGGTGCCGGTCACCGCGGCGCCGGCGCGCGACACGCTCAGGCCGTTGGTCTACGAGGCGCTGGCGGCCAGTTGACGGCCGCGCGGGACGCGCAAGCGGTCAGGCGTGCGTTCGAAGATCGCCGCTATCGCGAGGGAGCATGTCGATTGGTCGAACATGCCGGCGCCCGCGTTCAGGCAGCCACCGACAACGGCGCATCGCCCGCGATCAGCGCGCCGAAGTAGTCGCGCGTCAGATTAATCTGCGCCTCGGCGCTCGCGGCGCTCGCGGCGCTCGACGACGGCGCGAAAGGCGATGTTCTCGGGTCGGTCTTTCGCATACCAGCCCAGGTGCTTGCGGGCGATGCGCACGCCAGCGGGCTCGCCGTAGAAGGCATGCAGTGCCTGCAGGTGGCCGAGCAGCACGTCGGGGACCTCGGCCAGCGACGGCGCCGGTGCGGCGCAACACCTCGGCCGCCTTGTGCGGCGAGTCGATGTCGCCGTTGGCGATCACCGCCGGCTGGGACGCACACCGTTGTAGCGGGCGGCCTCGGCCATCACCTGCGGCACGGTGCCGGCGATCTGCACGCCGATCGGGTCCAGCTTGCCGGCATGGTCCATGCGGTGGCGCGACTTGCGGGTATTCCAGAAGCGCGGATCCGAGATGGTCATCTCCGACATGGAGCGCCCGCATCGCTGGCGCGACTCGGGGCGGAGCGGGGATGGGAGGAGGGTACGGCGGAGTCACGGGATGGTTCAGGCGCCTGCCGCTTCGCCATATCCTTGCGGTGGGCCCGATCCTGCTGCCGCACCTGCCGACGCCGCCGCCAGAACAGGAATCCCGTCACCAGCAGCGCCGCCGGCAGCAGGCCCGATAGCGCCACCGCCCAGCGATACCACGCGCCGCCGACCGCGCCGATGTGCAGCGGATAGATCGCCTCGGTCATCCGCGCGCCGGCACGCTGCGTCGTTGCGTCGTGCGCGAGCAGCACCTCGCCGCCGGCGCGATCGACGAAGACCAGGCTGCGCCCGTTCGGGTGCCATTCGCCCAGGGCACGGGCGCGGAAGCCGATCGCGTCGTCGCCGGAGGCCGGCGCGGCGGTGCGGATCAGGTGCGCGTCCGGCAGTGCGGCTCGTGCGGTCGCCAATACCCGGGTCCAGTTCACCGGCGCATCGGCCGGGACCGCGCGCTGCGGCGGCGCAGGCGCAGCGCCGCCACCGAACAGCGTGGTCAGCGCGGTGCGCGCCGCCGCGTGGTAGATCATGCCGACGCCGGTCAGCGTCACCAGCAACAGCAACGGCAGCAGCAGGACGCCGCCGCTGCGGTGCCAGCTCAGCCAGCGCCGGATCGGTGGGCCGCGGTGCATCTTGAGGTGGGCGAGCATGCGGCCCGTTTTCGGCCACCACAGGTACAGGCCGGTCAGCAGCAGTCCGAGAGCGATCCAGCCGACCACGCCGAGCACCTGGTGGCCGGTCTCGCCGCCGAGCAGGTCGGTATGCAGTTCGCGCAGCCACAGCAGCCAGTCGTCGTCGGCGCTGCGCAACAGCAGCAGCCGTCCATCCTCCGGTGCGAAGTAGCCGCGGCGCCCGTCCGCGAAGTATCCCTGCCAGACCGGAAGGCCGTCGGCCTGCGGCAGCTGCACGCTGCCCAGCCCCTGCGGCGTCCAGCGCTGCAGGATCCGCGCCAGTACCGCGCCGTCGGCGCGCGCCGCGTGCCCGGCGAGCTGCGGCTGCTGCCACAGCAGCAGTTCCTCGTGGAAGGTCAGTACCGTGCCGGACAGTCCGACCGCCGCAAACGCGGTGCCGACGGTCAGGCCGACCCACAGGTGCAGCCAGGCCAGCGCCGCCCGCAGGCGCCGCCGCGGCGGCCGCGCTTGCGCGGCCGTCGTCATCAGAACCGGTGCATCCACCGCGCGCTGAGCGTGCGGCCGCGGCCGGCGAAGTAGTCGCGGTCCGACGCCCGGGTCTGCGAGTAGTAGCCGATGTACTGCCGGTCCAGCAGGTTCTCGACGCCCAGGCTGAGCGCGCCCACCGGCAGCGCGATGCGCGCCTGCAGGTCGAGCGTGGTGTAGCCCTCGAAGCGCGCGGTGCGCTCGCCGCGGGTGTCGAAGTCGCGGTCGCGGGCGTGGCTGGCCTGCAGCCGCGTGGCGACCGCCGGCGTCCAGGCCTGCTCCCAGAACGCGGTGATGCGGTCGGGGCTGATGTTGATGCCCGGCAGGTCGCTGTCGACGCGGTCGTCGCTGTCGCTGTCGTAGCGGCCGTCGGCGGTGGCGTAGCCGAGGCCGAGGCAGCCGTCGTCGGAGAAGCGGAACGCGACGTTGCCCTCGATGCCGTCGATCTCGGTGCGCTCGCGGCGCACGTTGTAGACGCCGGCGACCGGATCGAAGGCCAGGCGCGAGCCGAGGTCGGACTCGGACCAGTACGCGGCCAGGTGCAGCAGCCAGCGGCCGTCGTCGTAGTCGACGCCGATCTCGCGGTTGTCGGCGACCACCGGGGACAGGTCGACCAGGGCGTCGACGCGCTGGCCCGGCGCGTCGATCGCGCGCAGCACGCGGCCGACGTCGGCCACGGTGTAGCCCTCCGAATACGAGGCATAGAACTTCAGCGTGTCGGTCGCCTCCCATACCGCGCCGAAGTTGGGCAGGGTCTCGCTGGTCGTGGGCGAGCCGCCGGCCACGAACTGGCCGCCGTTGTAGACCGGCAGGGTGGTGAAGTCGTCGACGTCCAGCTTGCCGCGCTCGTGGCGCAGGCCGCCGGTCAGCATCAGCCGCTCGCCGATCCACCACTCGGCCTGCACGAACGGCGACCACGCGCTGTACACCGTGCGCGGCACCCAGTCGAGGTCGCTCACCACCAGTTCCTGGTAGGTCTTGTCGCGTGCCAGGTCCAGGCCCAGGGTCAGCCGCAGCGACAGCCCGGCGATGTCGCCGCGCGACCAGCTGAACTTGCCGCCGCTCTTCTCCGAGGCGTTCTGGGACTGGTCGAACCAGTCGGCGTCCGGGTCGTCGCCGAAGAAGTCGCCCCAGTAGCTGCCGCCGTACAGGGCCTCGAAGTCGACCCAGTACAGCTGCGCCTGGAAATGGCCGCCGGCCAGGGCCCGATCGGTGTAGTCGAGGGTGAGTGAGGTCGAGCGGTTACGCGGCGCCTCGCCTTCCTGGTCGCCGCGCACGGACGTCGCCGGGATGCCGAGCTGCTGGTCGCCGTCGACCGCGACGTAGTCGCCGTTGCCCTGCAGGCGGTAGCGGTTGGCGGTGAGCTGCAGGCGGCGGTCGTCGTCGATGTTCCAGCCGGCCTTGGCGAACAGGTCGTGGCTGCGCGCGTCCATCAGATCGCCCTGCACGCCGCTGACCGCGATCGCGCGGCCGTCGCCGTCGTAGTACAGGCCCTCTTGCGTGTACGAGGCGCCGCCGACGAAGTCGAACGCGCCGCGGCGGGTGCCGAACAGGTACGAGGTGCGGTAGCCGTCGCTGTCGCGCTCACTCGGCAGCGCGGTGCTGGCGCCCAGGCCTACCTCGTGGAAGCGGTCGCCGTCGCGTCGCGGCGCGCGCTTGGTGATGATGTTGATGATGCCGCCCGAAGCGCCCAGGCCCTGCAGCGCGTTGGCGCCGTGGATCACCTCGATCCGCTCGATCATGGCCGGATCGATGGTGTGCGCGTCGCGGCCGCCGTCACGCAGCGGGGTGGACTGCGGCACGCCGTCGACCATGTACAGCGGCTGCCTGCCGCGCAGCGACTCGCCGGCGCTGGTCATCTTCTGGCGCGAGGGCGAGAACGCGGGGATCAGGTTCGACAGCACCTGGGAGAGGTCCTGGGTGACCGCCAACTGCTGTTCGAGCTGCACCCGGTCGATCACGGTGATCGTGTTCGGCAGCGCGGCCTCCGAATCCGGCATGCGGCTGGTGCTGGCCGAGACGGTGATGCGGTCGAGTTCGGCGATGTCGTCGCTGGAGGTGGTCTGCTGGGCGAGGGCGGTCTGGCCGGCCAGCGCGAGGCACAGGGCGCAGGCGAGCGGGGTGCGTGGGGGCATGTCGCGACTTTCGGGTGCGGGGAGGATGCGCATGTTAATGCGAAGCATTCTCGATTGATAGCGATGACGGCGGTTGGTCCGGGAGCTGATGCTGTGATCTGCGGCTCGCTGCATCGTCGCCTCCCGGTGAAGGCCGGGACCCGTCTCTCAGGTCAGGACCCGTCTTGGTGTCGCGGCGAAAGCCACTGGATCCCGGCCTTCGCCGGGATGACGGCGTAGGGGCTGCCGGTGTGTGGGGAAGACGATCTGCGACTCCCGCGCCTCGTCGTCCGGCGCAGGCCGGCACTGATTTTGATGCCGCGGCGAAAGCCGCTGGATCCCGGCCTTCGCCGGGATGACGGCGTTGGGGGCTGCCGGTGTAGGGGCCTTTGGCGTGCCCGGGGCGCGCAGGGGTCGCGGCCGAACTCAGTCGGCAGAGAACAGATCACCGAAGCGCTCGCGCAACTGCGTGGCCGACGGCATCGCCTCGGCGGCGCCGGGGCGTTCGGTGGACAGGGCGGCGTAGTGGGTGGCCAGGCGGACGTGCTGCGCGAATGGCGCCGCCGGCGCCAGCGCCATTCCCGCCGCCAATGCGCCGTTGAAGGCGTCGCCGGCGCCGGTGGTATCGACGACCCGGACCGGGGCCGCCGGCAGCCGGTAGCACGGCGGCTCATCGCCGCGGCGGGGGCCGTCGGCATGGGAGACGAAACAGCCCGAACCACCGAGCGTGACGATCACGGTGCCGTGCGGCAGCAAGGCGCGGCACCACCCGTGCAGGCGGTCGTCGGGCGTGGCGGCGATGTCCTCGCCGTCGAGGCGGATGCCGGCGTGACGCGCCAGCAGACCGGTGAACTCGGTTTCGTTCGGGGTGAGGAGATCGGTCTCGGCCAGCAGCTCGGCGGCGACCGCGGCGTTGGCCGGCGCCGGGTTGAGCAGGGCTACGGCGCCGGCGGCGCGCGCGCGGCGCAGCCCCTCCAGCACCGCAGCCGGGGGCGATTCCAGCTGCGCCACCACCACCGCGGCATCGGCGAAGGCGTCGATCTGGGCGGCGACGAAGTCCGCCGACAGGTCGCCGTTGGCGCCGGCGCCGATGACGATGCTGTTGCCGCCGGCCTCGTCCAGGTAGATGCCGGCGGTACCGGTCGGCGCCTCGCTGCGCAGCTCGCGCAGTTCGAGACCGTCTTCGGCGGCCAGCGCACGGGCCAGGTCGCCGCCGCTGTCGCCGCCCAGCGCGCAGACGAAGCGGGTGACGGCGCCGGCGCGGCGGGCGGCCACGGCCTGGTTGAAGCCCTTGCCGCCGGGGCCGGTGCTGTAGCGGCCGCTCAGGGTCTCGCCCGGCCGCGGCAGCCGGTCGCTGGTCCAGACGTGGTCGACATTGAACGAGCCGATGACGAGAACGGAAGCCATGGTCGGTGAGGATTCCTGTGAACGCAGGTGGAGGAGATGTTCGTCCGCAAGCGCGTCGCCGTCGAGCGACGACGTTGCCGCGGACGCCGTGGCAGCGGCGCCGTGCTCAGGCGAACAGCGTCAAGACGCCGGCGATGGTGGCGGTCATCATGGTCGCGATCGAACCGCCGAGCACCGCGCGCAGGCCGAGGCGGGCGAGATCGGCGCGACGTTCCGGGGCGATGCCGCCGATGCCGCCGATCTGGATCGCGATCGAGCTGAAATTGGCGAAACCGCACAGCGCATAGGTGGCGATCAGCGTGCCCTGCGGGGTCAGCGACACGCCCTCGACATTGCCGCGCAGGATCTCGCCCAATTGCACGTAGGCGACGAACTCGTTCAGCACCACCTTGGTGCCGATCAGGCCGCCGACGGTGGCCGCGTCCTGCCACGGCACCCCGATCAGCCACGCCAGCGGCGACAGCACCCAGCCCAGCAGCGCCGACAGGTCGGTCGGCCGGCCCAGCGCGCCCTGCAGCCCGGTCACCTCGCCCAGCCATACCAGCGGCGCGTTGAGCAGCGCGATCAGCGCGATGAAGGCCAGCAGCATCGCGCCGACGTTCAGCGCCAGTCGGAGGCCGTCGGCGGCGCCGGCGGCGGCGGCGTCGATCACGTTGGCGGTGGTCTTCTCCACGTTGACGCGCACGCTGCCCAGGGTCAGCGGCTCCTGCGTCTCCGGGACCAGGATCTTGGCGATCACGATGGTTGCGGGTGCCGCCATGATGCTGGCGGTGATCAGGTGCTTGGCATAGACCGCCTGCTGCACCGGGTCGCCGCCGCCCAGCAGCAGCACGTAGGCGCCGAGCACGCCGCCGGCGATCGTCGCCATGCCGCCGACCATCAGCGTCAACAGCTCCGACGGCGTCATGCCGGCGATGTACGGACGCACCACCAGCGGTGCCTCGGTCTGGCCGATGAACGCATTGGCGCAGACCGACAGCGTCTCCGCGCCGGACACGCGCATCAGCTTGGTGATCACCCAGGCCATGCCCTGCACGATCTTCTGCATCACCCCCAGGTGGTACAGCACGCCCATGAAGCTGGCGAAGAAGATGATCGTCGGCAGGACCTGGAAGGCGAACACGAAGCCGAACTTCTCCGGATCGGTGAAGTCGCCGAAGATGAAGCGCGCGCCTTCGGTGGTGAAGCCGAGCAGGATCACGAAGCCCGACGACAGTGCATCGAACACGCGCGCCCCCCAGGGCGTCAGCAGCACCAGGCAGGCGATCACGATCTGCAGCGCGAGGCCGATGCCGACCAGCCGCCAGTCCACCCTGCGGCGGTTGTTGGAGAACAGCCAGGTGATGCCCAGCAGCACCGCAAGACCCAACAGGCCGAAACCGACCCGCGTCAAACCTTCCATCCGTTGCCCCTGAGCGTCGAAATCGCGTCGGCGCAGGGTAGGCGAGGGGGGGGGTTGGGGCAACTGGGGGAGAGCGAGAAACGAGGAACGAGGAGTGAGAAACGAGAGTGGGCGCGGTGGGCCACGAGCGAGGCAGCCGCGCCGCGTCTGGCCGTCATCCCCGCGAGGGCGGGGATCCATGGACTTTGTCTTTCAAAGGGCTGGACGTCCATGGATGCCCGCCTTCGCGGGCATGACGGGTTTTTCGAGGTTCGCTTTAGCTCTTTCGCGGCGCCCAGTTGAATCCCAGCTTGCGCGGGAACGAACAAAGGCGCGCTACGCTTTCCCGATTCCCGATTCCCGATTCCCGATTCCCGATTCCCGATTCCCGATTCCCG
>NZ_VSSP01000022.1 GCF_008312895.1 Luteimonas suaedae
CCCGATTCCCGATTCCCGATTCCCGATTCCCGATTCCCGATTCCCGATTCCCGATGCTCACCCGTCGCGCGCCACCACCCGGTTGCGCCCCTCCCGCTTGGCCTGCTGCAGGCGGCGGTCCGCACTGCCGAGCAGGGCGGAGACGTCGTTGCCGTCCTGCGGCCAGGCGGCGAGCCCGGCGCTGAAGGTCAGGCGTTGCGGATCCGCGCCGCGGCCGGCCTGGAACGGGCGTTCGGCCAGCAGCCGGCGCCGGCGGTCCAGGCGCTCCCAGGCACTGCCGACGGGGCAGCGCAACAACAGCACGAATTCCTGGCCGCCGATCCGGGCGATGTGCTCGCTGTCCTCGAGCATTTCGCCCAGTTCCGCGGCCACCTGGCGGATCGCGCGGTCACCGCCCTGGTGGCCGGCTTCATCGTTGATGCGGTGGAACCCGTCCAGGTCCAGCAGTGCCAGCGTCAGCGAGGCGCCGGAGGCGCGCGCCGCCGCGAAGGCGCGCGGCATGCTCTGCAGCAGCCAGGTACGGTTGGGCAGGCCGGTCAGGCCGTCGCGGCCCGAGAGATCCACCAGGCGTTGCATGCGATAGACGATGGTGGCGGTCACCACCGTCACGATCAGCAACAGCAGCAGCCTTTCCGCCTGCACGCCGATCGAAGCGCTGCCATAGTCGATCGATACCAGCCGTTGTGACGGCGCCAGCAGGAAGATCGTGGTGACCAGCACCGCGTACTGCAGCATGGCCAGCGCGCCGATGTAGAGCGTCAGACGGCCGTCGTTGCGCAGCGCGGTGAGCAGGATGGCGATCGCGTAGAAGCACCAGACCACGGCGCTGTTCATGCCCGCCACCGGGTCGTACCAGGCCAGCAGCGCCAGCACGCAACTGGTGACGGTGACGTCGTAGATGCTGGTCGCGTGCGGCAGCCAGCGGTGCCGGCGCAGGTCGCGCGCCAGCGCGAGCCAGACCTGCGCCATCAGGTTGATGAAGACCGCAGCGCCGAGCCCGATCAGCACTTCCGTGGTGCTGGCGCCGCCGACGGCCGCCAGCAGCGGCAGCAGCAGCACGAGCGCGCACAGCACCGCGCGCACCCGCGCCACCAGCAATTCGCCGCCGGCGCCCAGCTCCAGCATCAGCTCGTCCGGATGCGCCAGCAGGTTGGCGACGATCGCGGACAGTCCCCTCTCGGCCTCTCGCATCGGTTTCCGGCCCTCCGTGGCGGAGCATAGCGTGGCGCGGGCTCAGCCGATGCCGCGCCACGCCACCCAGACGGCCAGCGCCAGAAACAGCAGCGCGGCGGCGATCCGTGCCGCCCGCAGTGGCAGCCGGTCGGCGAACCGCGCGCCCAGCAGCACCACCGGAATGTTGGCGATCAGCATGCCCAGCGTCGTGCCGGCGATCACCTGCGCCAGCGCTTCGTATTGCGCTGCCAGCAGCACCGTCGCCACCTGGGTCTTGTCGCCGATCTCGGCGAGGAAGAAGGCCACTAGTGTCGCCAGGAAGGCGCCCCCCACGCTGGCCTTGCGGCGTTCATCCTCCTCCAGCCGGTCCGGGCGCAGCGTCCACAGTGCCACGGCCAGAAAACTGCCGGCGACTAGCCAGCGCAGCACGCCCGCCGGCAGCCATTCCGACAGCGCGGCGCCGAACCAGGCCGCCAGGGCATGGTTGAGCAGGGTCGCCAGCAGGATGCCGGCGACGATCGTCCACGGCTTGCGATAACGGGCCGCCAGCAACAGCGCCAGCAACTGGGTCTTGTCGCCGATCTCGGCGACGGCGACCGCGAAAGTGGAGACGAACAACGCGTCCAAGGGGGACATCCGCGGCCGGGCATGCACAAGACGGCAGGCGACATCGACGCCGCCCGGCCGGGTGTGCGCGATGTCTGCCTCCGGTCTTGCCCGACCTGAAGTCCCGCGCACCATGGCGATCGCCAAGCGTGTTGACGCGCGGCCCCGCCGGTGGCGGGTGGGCTACTCCCCGAAAGGAGTGCCACATTGTACGGGAAGAGGGCTGCGACTCGGGACTCGGGAAGCAGCACCGCGCACGCCGGCAGCCTATCAACCGTCATCCCGGCGAAAGCCGGGATCCAGCCTTTCGCGCATCTCAAGCTGGATCCCGGCTTTCGCCGGGATGACGAGCGAAGGCGTTTACGCTTTTCCCGATTCCCGATTCCCGATTCCCGATTCCCGATTCCCACCTCCCCTAAACTGTCGGTCCGCCCCCACGGAGCCCTGCCATGCAATACCGTCGCCTCGGCCATTCCGGCCTGCAGCTGTCCGCGCTGTCGTTCGGTGCCTGGGTCACGTTCGGCAACCAGGTGGGTCGCAGTGCCGCGCGCGAGCTGATCGCCGCGGCCTGGGACCATGGCATCAACTTCTTCGACAACGCCGAGGGCTACGCCAACGGCGAGGCGGAGCGGGTGATGGGTGACGTGATTGCCGACCTGCGCTTGCCGCGCGACGGCTTCTGCGTGTCCAGCAAAGTGTTCTTCGGCGCCGCGGAGGCGCCGCGACCGACGCAGAAGGGACTGTCGCGCAAGCACATCCACGATGCCTGCCATGCGGCGCTCAAGCGCTTGCGCGTGGACTATCTCGACCTGTACTTCTGCCATCGCCCGGACCCGGACGTGCCGGTGGCGGAGACGGTGTGGGCGATGGACACGCTGATCCGCCAGGGCAAGGTGCTGTACTGGGGAACCTCGGAGTGGCCGGCAGCGCGGATTCGCGAGGCGGCCGACCTGGCGCGCAAGCACCGGCTGCACCCACCGACGATGGAGCAGCCGCAGTACAACCTGCTGCACCGCGAACGCGTGGAACTGGAATACGCGCCGCTGTACGGCGAGATCGGGCTCGGCACCACCATCTGGTCGCCGCTGGCCTCCGGATTGCTGACCGGCAAGTACAACGACGGGGTGTCCGGCGATACCCGGCTGGGCCAGGAAGGCTACGAATGGCTGCAGCGCTGGGTGATCGGCGACGGCGAGCAACGCCGCATCGAGCGCGCCCGCGCCTTCACCGCGCTCGCCGCCGAGCTGGGCGTGGCGCCGGCGCCGCTGGCGATCGCCTGGTGCCTGCGCAACCCGCACGTGTCGACGGTGCTGCTGGGCGCGAGCCGGGTGGAGCAGTTGCTGCAGAACCTGGAGGCGCTGGAATTGGACGAACGGTTCGACGACGCGGTGTGGCAGCGGGTGGAGAGTTCGGTGCGTTAGGGCATCGACATTCGCTTTCCCGTTGCCCTTGTAGGAGGGGCTTCAGCCCCGACCCCGGGAAACGGCAGAGCGCGGAAAAAGACCCAGGCACGCAGCTTCCCGGCCTGCACCGTGCGCTCGCCGCTTCCTCGCCGCGACTTTCGCAGGTCGGGGCTGAAGCCCCTCCTACAAAGGTCGCGGAGGGCGTGAATGTCGATACCGGCTGGGTTGGCCGAAGCCGGCCCTTTTGTCAGTTGACAAGCAAATGAGAATCATTAACATCGTTGTCCTCCCGTCAGGAGTACGCCGATGCTTGCGAACCGCCCGCACGAGACTTCATCCGACGTCCACCCGGCCGATGCCGGATCCGCCCCGCCGACCGCGCTGCACGATGGTGTCGAGGTCGACAGCGCGCGCCTGCTGCAGGGCCAGCGCGAGGTGAGGATCCGCCACGGTGGCGAATGCTACCGGCTGCGCCACACCCGCAACGACAAGCTGATCCTGACCAAGTAGTCCCGGTCCGGTCCGCCTCGGCGCCCGGCGCTCCCGACGGAGCCCGGCCGCCGAACCTACTTCCCGGGCGCGAAGCCTTCGCGTCTGTTGCCCCTTCTCTCCAGGCCCGCCCGCCCCTCCGGTTTCGCCGGACGCCAGCTCGCCGCCCGCTTCTTCATTTCGCGAGCACGACATGCGTCCGAATCCGTTGTTCCTTGCCCTGTGCCTGGCGCTGCCCGGCACGGCCTTCGCCGAGCCTGCGGCCGCCCCCGGTGCCTCCGCCGATACCGCCGAATTCGACCGCGTGGTGGTCACCGCCACCCGTACCGAGCGCGCGCTGGTCGACGTGCCCAATACCGTCGACGTGATCGAACGCGAGCGCATGGATGACCTGATCGTGCGCGACCTCAAGGACCTGTTCCGCTACGAGCCGGGCATCACCGTCACCGGGTCGTTCGGCCGCTTCGGCATCGGCGACATCCGCATCCGCGGGCTCGGCGGCAACCGCGTGCGCATCCTGCTCGACGGCATCCCGGTGCCGGACGCGTTCTCGATCGGCAGCTTCTCCAATGCCAACCGCAACTTCGTCGACCTCGACACGCTCAAGCGCGTGGAGGTGGTGCGCGGGCCGAGCAGTTCGCTGTACGGCTCCGACGCGTTGGGCGGCGTGGTCTCGTTCGTGAGCAAGGACCCTTCAGATTATCTGGAGGCGGGCAGGGATGCCCATTTCGGTTTCAAGCTCGGCGCCGAGAGCGACTGGGACGGATTGTTCGCCGGCGCCACCGCCGCCTTCGGCGGCGAGCGCTGGTCGGGCCTGGTGACGGTGAACCATCGCCAGGGGCAGGAAACCGAGAACCAGGGCGACGACGACAGCGTCGGCGCCGCGCGCACCGCGCCCAATCCCCAGGACCGCGACGGTCGCAGCGTGCTGTCCAAGCTGGTGTTCGCGCCGTCCGCGGACCAGCGCTTGCGGCTGACCGTGGAGGGCAACGAGGACCGCGCCGACACCGACGTGCTGACCTCGTACGGTTTCCAGGAGAGGACCGGTGCCACCAATACCCGGGTGCTGGCCGACGACCACCAGACCCGCGCGCGCGTCGCCCTAGCGCACGAGGTGGACATGCTGGAGGCCGGTTTCGCCGACGCACTCGACTGGCAGGTCTACCGCCAGGACAGCGAGACCACCCAGGACACGCTGGAGGAGCGCGTCACCGCCGACGGCGTGCCGGAGCGGCGCCAGCGCAGCTTCAACTTCGACCAGCGCGTGTACGGATTGCAGGCGAACTTCGTCAAGGGCTTCGCCACCGGCGGCGTGCAGCACGACCTCGCCTGGGGCCTGGACCTGGCGCGCACCGAGACCCGACAAAAGCGCGACGGCAGGGCCACCAACCTGGTCACCGGCCGCACCACCAACATGATGTTGCCGGACGTGTTTCCAGTACGCGACTTCCCGCTCAGCGAAACCACCACGGCCGCGCTGTACGTGCAGGACGAGATCGCCTTCGCCGACGGCGCGTTCCGGCTGGTGCCGGCGCTGCGGGTGGACCGTTACGAGCTCAAGCCGGAGGTCGACGGCATCTTCGCCGAGGACAATCCTGGGGTCGATGTGGTCGGCCTCACAGCCACCGAGATCCTGCCCAAGCTGGGCACGGTATGGAGCTTCGGCGGCGACTGGTCACTGTTCGGCGGCTACGCGCGTGGCTTCCGCGCGCCGCCCTACAGCGATGTCAACGTCAGCCTGATCAATTTCATGTTCGGCTATACCGTAGTTCCCAACCCGGACCTGCAGCCGGAGATCAGCGACGGGTTCGAGGCCGGGATCCGTTTCGCCGGCGAGGCGGTATACGCTGGCCTCACCGGCTACCACAACCGCTACGACGACTTCATCGAGTCGTTCCAGTTCGTGGGCATCAATGACCAGGGACTGCAGGTGTTCCAGTCGCAGAACGTCGCCGACGCGCGCATCTACGGCGTCGAGTTGAAGGCCGGCGTCGACCTCGGCGCGCTGGCGCCGGGCTGGCAGGGCTGGTCGCTGCGGGGTGCGGCCTCCTGGTCGCGCGGCGAGGACCGCACCGAGGACGTGCCGCTCGATTCGGTCGATCCGCTGACCGCGACGATCGGCGTGGTCTACGACACCGATGCCTGGGGTGCGGAACTGGCCGGGCGCTTCGCCGCCGGCCGCGACCGCGTCTCTGATCCGGCGCTGTACCACAGTGGCGGCTACGGCGTGCTCGATCTCTATGCGCACTGGAACTTCGCCCCCGGTACGCGGCTGAACGTCGGCGTGTTCAACCTCGCCGACCGCAAGTACTGGTCGGCCGGCGACCTGCCGATGGCGGTCGTCGCGGCCGGCGTGCTCGACCGTTACACCGCGCCGGGACGCAATGTCGCGGTCAGCCTGGCGGTCGCGTTCTGAGCGATCGCCGCGCCGCACACCACCGGTGGGTCGCCCGCCTGTCATTCCACACTCAGTTCGCTACGAGGATCCCGTCATGACGCCAGCCAACGCTTTTTCGCTCGCCGCCGCCCTGTCGCTGTCGCTGGCCTGCGCGGCCGCCGCCGCGCAGCCGCACCCCGACCCGCAGCGCGACCGCACTGCGATCCTCGCCATGCAGGGCGAGTACGACGTCGATTTCAGTTTCGACGAGACCGTGATCCTGGCACCGGACTACGAGCGCGCGCCGGCCAAGCGCAGCGGCGCCAGCGAGGTGGTCATCGTGGTCGAGGACAGCCCGGCCCGGGTGGTGCTGCAGCACATCCTGGTCGATCCGAAGAGCGGCCACGTCACCAAGCACTGGCGCCAGGACTGGATGTACGAGGCGCCGCGCCGCTTCGAGTTCAGTGCCGACCAGACCTGGCACGTGCGCGACATCCCCACCGAGGCCACGCGCGGCGCCTGGACCCAGTGCGTGTACGAGGTCAGCGACGCGCCGCGCTACTGCGGCACCGGGCGTTGGAACCACCGGTACGGCGTGTCCACCTGGACCTCGGACCGCAGCTGGCGCCCGCTGCCGCGGCGCGAGTACACCACCCGCGAGGACTACAACGCGCTCAACGTCGAGAACCGCCACACCGTCGTGCCCGGCGGCTGGACCCACGAGCAGGACAACACCAAGACCGTGCGCGACGCCGACGGCGGCTCGCGCACGCTGGTGCGCGAGTTCGGCTTCAACGATTACCGCAAGGGCAGCGACACCGATTTCACCCCGGCCTACGACTACTGGACGGCCACGCGCGACTACTGGGCGAAGGTGCGCGCGCGCTGGGACGCATTCCTGTCGCAGCCGCCAGGGCTGCGGCTGAAGACCAAGGTGGACGGCATGGCCTTGATCATCCCGCTGTTCGAGCAGGCCCAGCGCGTGCAGGACGGCGACACCGTGCCCGATGCCGAGATCGACGCCGCTTTCGCCGAATGGGTCGAGGCCGCGCCTGCGGATCCGGCGCGGGCGCGTTAGCGGTATCGGCGTTTACGCCGCCGACCTCTGTAGGAGGGGCTTCAGCCTGAGCTTTCCCCTGTCCTCCTGCAATCGATTCAACGGCTTGGCTGCTCCCCCCTTTGAAAAAAAGGGGGGGTGGGGGGATTTGCTCGGTGCCCGACCAAGCAACAGCAACAGCAAATCCCCCTCAATCCCCCTTTTTCAAAGGGGGAAGATAGGCTGCGAGAAATGTGGGGGAATCCCAGGGCTTCAGCCCCGACCTGTCGAAAGGTCGCGGGGAGGCAACAGGGCGCCCACGGCACCGTTCGGGGAGCTGCGTGCGTGGGTTCTTTTCCGCGGCTCTATCGTTTCCCCGGGTCGGGGCTGAAGCCCCCTCCTACAAGGACTACTGCCACCCCTCGTAGGAGCACGCCATGCGCGCGATACCGGCGTGGATGGACGGTGACGCCAGCCGAAGCCCTCAAGCAACGAACGCAAATGCGGCGATCCGAGCGGCGGTGTCGGCAACGGTCGGCGGGGTCGGTGGTTTCGGTGGCGCCGGCGGCGCTTCGGGTGCGCCTGTCGCGGGCGACTTCGGCGGGCGTGGCGGGGCCGGCGGCCCCGGAATGCGCAGCGGCCGCAGCTTCGGCACGGTGATCTGCGCGGTCGCAGGTTTGCGGTCGCGTAGGTAGGTCACGGGCACCTCGGCGTCCGCGGGCTTGTCGCGCAGCGCGGCCATCACCTCGCGCGGCGTACCGACATCGCGGCCGTCGATGCGCTGGATCACGTCGCCGGCCTGCAGCCCGTCGAGCTCGCCGCTGGACAGCACCAGCACACCGCGCGAGGTGCCGAAATAGCGGCCCAGCTGCGGATCGATCGTCGCCAGGTTGAGGCCACTCCAGCGGAACGCGGACAGCAGCATCGGCGACGCGCAGTCGCCGCCGTCGCAATTCGCCGACAGTCCGGAGCCGGAGAGCGCGCTGCGCACCTCGGCGGCGATATCCGTCTCCGCCAGTGCGGCCTGCACTTCGGCAGAGATGTCCGATGCCGCCAGTGCCGCCTGCACTTCGGCGGCGATGTCCGGCATCCGGACGTCGCGCATGGCGGCCGTGGCCTGCCTGAGTCCTTCCGAAGCTTGGGTCCGCGCCGCGAGCAGCGCTTCGGACAGGTCGGTGTCGCGCAGCAGCACCGCGCCGCGACCGATCCTCGGCGTCACCGCGACCGTGGCGACACGGCCGTCGCGTTCATAGCCCAGCCGCACGGGCGTGTCGGCGGAAACCCCGGCCAATAGCTTGCGTGCATTGGCGGCACGCAGCTCGCCGCTGCTGCCGAGGAGGCGGCTGCCGTCGATCGACACCAGGCGGTCGCCGCTGCGCAGGCCGGCTTCGGCGGCGGCGCCATCCGGCGTGACCCCGGCGATGCGTACGCCGGCCTGCGGGTCGGGCGCCAGCAGCACGCCGAGCACCGGGCGCCCGGCGAGGCGCTGCTGCAGCTCGCCGATGCGCGCGTCGCCGGCGATCCGCTCCTCCGACAGTTCGGCGACGCGTGCGGCGGCACGGGCCAGCTCGGCGCGCGCCTCGGCCAACGCCTGGTCGTTTTCGGCCGGCTGCGCGTAGGCGCCGCCGCATAGCAGCAGTGCCAGTGCAGTGCAGAGGAAACGCGGGATGAGGGGACTGCGGGTCATGCGGGTTCTCCGTGGGTCAGTCGATGCGGACGAGGACCGGGTCGTAGTGGCTGCCGTTGGCCGCCAGCCAGCGGCGCGTGCCTTCGAACCCGGCCAGCGTGCGCAGGATGTCGACGCGCGCCTGCCACAGCGCCAGTTCGCGATCGCGGGACAGGCCGGGTTGCGTCAGCGCGGCGTCGATCAGGGCCAGCCGCGTCTCCAGTTCGCCGGCCAGCAATGCCGCGCTGCCGCTGGACACGCGCGTGTCCTGCATCAGCGGGACCAGCGACTCGAGCTGCGCCGATTCGACGTAGAGCGCTTCGAGCGTCGCATCCGCCGGGCGCGTCGGCGAAGCCGCCGGCGCGCCGGTATCGGTGCCGACGGTACCGTGTGCCTCGTCCGGGGCCGCGTCGTGGCGTTGCAGCTGCCAGGGCAGCGCGACGGCCAGCAGCAGCACGGCGGCCGCGGCGGTCCACAGCGGCCAGCGCCGCCGGCGGGCGTCGAGCCGGGTCGCGACCGCGTTCCAGCCGCTGGCCGGCGGCGTCTCCTGCGGCAACGCGGCGAAGGCGCTCTGCCAGTCGCCGGGCGCGGTGCGGTTGCGGGCGCGATCAGGCATGGGTGGACTCCGGTGCGACGGCAGGGGCGTCGAGCAGTTCGCGCAGGCGCCGGCTGCCGCGCGCCAGCTGCGATTTGGAAAAGCTCGGCGTGCGCTGCATTAGCGCGCCGATCTCCTCGTGGGTGTAGCCCTCGGCGTGGTACAGCCACAGCACGCTGCGGGTGGCCGCGGGTAGCGCCGCCAGCGCGCGCTGCAGTTGCGCCGCGTCGGCGGCGGCCGAGGGCGGGGGCTGCTCGCCGGCCGGTTCGTGCGCGTCGATGTCGAGCGCCTCGCCCAGGCGCCGGCGGCGGCGCAACCGCATCAGCGCCTCGTTGACCGCGATCTGTCGCAGCCAGCCCCAGAACGGGCTGCTGCCGCGGAACTCGCCGATCCGGTCGATCATCTTCAGCATCGTGTCCTGCAGCACTTCCGAAGCCTCCTCGCGGTCGCCGCAAATGCGCAGCGCCAGGGTGAATGCCGGCCGTTCGAACCACCGGTACAGCTGCTCGAAGGCGGCGCGTTCGCCGCGCCGCGCCCGCGCCAGCAGCACGTCCGGCACCTCGATCGCGAAGCTCGAGCGCGGCACCGGCCCGGATTCCGGCGACGCCACGGCGTTCCGCGCCGGCACGGGGGCCAGGCAGGGCGCGGGCGGAGCGGCGTGCGGCGGTTCCGTGACCATTCCTACATTCTGGATGCACGCCGGGGCGAAAGCGTCGCAGGCGCGCCGGCCGCGGCGCCCCGCCGTTCTATACTCGCCCCTGGGTCAGGGGGACCCGCCTATAGACCAAGGGGAGAGAATCATGGGGGCATCGGCCTTTCTGGCGGCGGTGTTGCTGGTCGCCGGCATCATCGTGCTGTTCAAGACCGTGCGGATGGTGCCGCAGGGCTACGAATGGACCGTCGAACGTTTCGGCAAGTACACCCACACCATGGATCCGGGGCTGCATTTCCTGATTCCGGTGGTCTACGGCGTGGGCCGCAAGATCAACATGATGGAACAGGTGCTGGACGTGCCCAGCCAGGAAGTGATCACCAAGGACAACGCGGTGGTCAAGGTCGACGGCGTGGTGTTCTTCCAGGTGCTGGACGCCGCCAAGGCGGCCTACGAGGTCTCCAATCTCGAGATCGCGTCGATCGCGCTGGTGCAGACCAACATCCGCACCGTGATCGGCTCGATGGACCTGGACGAATCGCTGAGCAACCGCGAGGCCATCAACGCGCAGCTGCTCAATGTGGTCGACCAGGCCACCAATCCCTGGGGCATCAAGGTCACCCGCATCGAGATCCGCGACATCCAGCCGCCGCGCGACCTGATCGACTCGATGGCGCGGCAGATGAAGGCCGAGCGCGAACGCCGCGCGGTGATCCTGGAGGCCGAGGGCCACCGCCAGTCGGCGATCCTGCGCGCCGAGGGCGAGAAGCAGGCGGCAATCCTGGAAGCCGAGGGCGAGAAGGAAGCCGCGTTCCGCGAGGCCGAGGCGCGCGAGCGCCTGGCCGAGGCCGAGGCCAAGGCGACCGAGATGGTCTCCAACGCGATCGCCCAGGGCGACGTGCAGGCGATCAACTACTTCGTCGCGCAGAAGTACGTCGCCGCGTTCGAGAAGCTCGCCACCGGGCCCAACCAGAAGTTCGTGCTGATGCCGATGGAGGCCAGCGGCATCATCGGCTCGATCGCCGGCATCGCCGAGCTGGCGAAGGAGGCGCTGGGCAAGCAGCAGACCGCCACCCAGGCGCGGCTGGCGCCGCAACGGGAGGGCTGAGCCATGCGTTGGGATGTCGTGGGCTGGGCCGCGGTCGCGCTGCTGCTGTTCGCCGCCGAAACGCTGGCGCCGGGCGCCTTCATGCTGTGGATGGGCTTCGCCGCGGTGGCGGTGTTCCTGGCGGTGCTGTTCGTGCCGGGAATCCCGCTGCTGGCGCAGGTCGGCGCCTTCGTGGTGCTGAGCTTCGTATCGATCCAGGTCTATCGCAAATGGTTCCGGCAGCACGCGCGCCAGAGCGACCATCCGACCCTCAACAAGCGCGCCGCGCAGCACGTCGGCCGGGTGGTGCCGCTGGACCAGCCGATCGTCGCCGGACGCGGACGGATCAAGATCGGCGACGCGTTCTGGGTGGTGGAAGGCCCGGACCTAGAGGCGGGCGTGCCGGTGCGTGTCGTGGAGACGGACGGGGTGGTGCTGCGGGTCGAGGCTTCGGCCTAGGGCCTGTCCGTAGGAGCGCGCCATGCGCGCGATGCCGCGGGCATGGCGCCGCCGCGAATTCCGGTGACCGGCATGCCTGCCGGTCCAGCATCGCGGCATCCACCGGATCCTGCCAGCACCCGCGGCATCGCGCGCATGGCGCGCTCCTACGAGGCTGTCGCTCAGCCGTGCTCCAGCATCGGTGGCAGCGGGCAGTGCAGCACGCCGCAGATCGTGCGCAGCAGCTCGGCCTCGGCCACCGACACCCGGCCGTCGTGCATCGCGGCGGCGGTCACCGCCTCCACCAGCACCTGCTTGGCGAGCGGGTCGAGGCGGTCCAGCGGCTCCCACACCGCATCCAGCGCGAGCACGCCGTTGCCCGGTGGCGCATAGGGCAGGTGGTCGCGCGGCAGCACGCGCTGCAGGCCGGCGAGGTAGGCGCGCTTGGCTTCCGCCGGATCGGCATGGCCGGCATGCGCCACCACCGCCAGCAACGTCGCGAACTCCTGCTTCACGCTGCCGGCCTTGTTGCGCCCGAAGCGGGCGTGGCGCGCGGGATCCAGCGATTCGCGCACCTGGGTCTCGAGCAACTGGCCGAGGCAGTATTCGAACAGCGCGACGTGGTCGTCGGCATGGACCACCGCATGCACGGTGTCGAGAAAGGTGTCCAGCTCCGGGCGCGGCCGCAGCCGCAGCACCGGGAACGCCAGTGAGGCCAGCGGCAGGCGCTGCATCGGATGCAGCGTCTGCAGCTGCGACTCGCGCAGATGCGCGGCGCGGTCGGCGACGCGCGCGCCCAGGCGCGAGACGATTTCCTGATGCTGGCGCCGGCGCAGCTCGGCGTCGCCGTCGAACAGCAGGGCCAGCAGCAGCGGCATGGTGGCGTCGCGTTCGCGCGCCAGCACCCGCAGGGCTTCCGGCAGTGCGGTGACCAGGGCGTCGGCGCGGCGATAGTCGTCGTCCCGCGGGTGCGCGACCTGCGCCGACACCATCGGCGGGGTCAGGTCGAACTCGTCGGCGGCGCCGGGCAGGGCGGAACCGTGGTGCGCCGCGATGCCCAGCTGCACGTCCTCTTCCAGTCCGTTCGGCGGCGCGGCGCGCCACTGCGCCCGCAGGCGCTCGACCTGCTCCGGGCGGAATCCCGGCTCCAGCGCCTGGATGCGCTGCAGGATCGGCGGGTGGGTGGCGAACAGCCCGCTCAGGCCGACGCCGTCGCCGAACAGCATATGGCTGACTTCCTCGGCGTTGCCGCGTTGCGCCAGCTGCGAACCTTCCTGCAGGCCGGCGATCTTCTTCAGCGCCCCGGCCAGGCCGCTGGACTGGCGGGTGAACTGTACCGCGGAGGCGTCGGCCAGCACCTCGCGCGAGCGGCTGATGCCGGCCTTGATCATGCGCCCGAAGAACAGGCCGACGTAACCGATCAGCAACGCCACCAGCGCGGCCCCGAGGATTCCCATCGCGCCGCGGCCGCGGATGCCGTAGCTGTGCGCCAGGATCCTGCGGCCGATCAGCCCCAGCATCAGGATCCCGAACAGGATCCCCATCAGGCGGATGTTGAGCCGCATGTCGCCGTTGAGGACGTGGCTGAACTCGTGCGCGATCACGCCCTGCAGCTCATCGCGGTTGAGCCGCTCGAGCGCGCCGCGGGTCACCGCCACCGCGGCGTCGGACGGCGAGTAGCCGGCGGCGAAGGCATTGATCCCCGCCTCGTGCTCGAGCACGTAGATCTTGGGCACCGGCACGCCGGAGGCGATCGACATCTCCTCGACCACGTTACGCAGGCGCCGCAGTTGCGGATCGGTGGTGTCCTCGGCGATCGCCACGCCGCCCAGCTGCGTCGCCACCGCCTCGCCGCCGGCGCCCAGCGAGGAGATCCGGTAGAGCGACCCGAGACCGATGATGCCCAGCGTCGCCAGGGTGGCGAACACCAGCAGTCCCGGCTTCGGCCCGGCCATCGCCAGCACCACCAGGTCGACCGCGAGCACGATCCCGACCACGGCGAGCGCGAACAGCACCACCAGCCGGGTAGTGCTGCGGCGAGCTTGTGCCTGGCGTTCGAAGAAGTTCATTGGACGGCCGGGAATGGGGAATGGGGAATCGGGAATGGGCAAGGCGAAAGCCGCAAGCCGAAACGCGCCAGCCAGATCTCGGTCAACGGGGTGCTTCCGGCTTTTCCGCAGCACGTGCGGGCGCAGCCCGCACGTGCTGCGGCTTCACCGATTCCCCATTGCCGATTCTCCATTCCCGGCTCTTCAGAACTCGACCTTCGGCGCCTCGCGCACCTCGGCCTTGTCTTCCGGGATCTCCAGCAGCGCGGCGGGGGCGAAGTTGAACATGCCGGCGACGACGCTGGCGGGGAAGACCTCGCGCTTGTTGTTGTAGGCCATGACCGAGTCGTTGTAGGCCTGGCGCGCGAACGCCACCCGGTTCTCGGTGCTGGTCAGCTCTTCGGTGAGCTGCATCATGTTCTGGTTGGCCTTGAGGTCGGGGTAGGCCTCGACCACCACCATCAGCCGGCCGAGTGCGCCGTTGAGCGCGCCCTGGGTCTGCGCCAGCTCGGCCATTGCCGCCGGGTCGCCCGGACTGGCCTTGGCGGCCGAGAGCCCGCTCTGGGCCGCGGTGCGCGCGGCGGTCACCGCTTCCAGGGTCCCGCGCTCGTGCGACAGGTAGCCCTTGGCGGTCTCGACCAGGTTCGGGATCAGGTCGAAGCGCCGCTGCAGCTGCACGTCGATCTGGGCAAAGGCGTTCTTGAAGGCGTTGCGGGCGGTGACCAGGCCGTTGTAGATGCCCACCGCCCACAGGGCGAAGACCACGACGACACCGAGAAACACCAGTAGGATCAGCATGCTACCCATCGAACTTCCCCTTGTTCATGCAACTCTGGAATCAGGCGCTATGATCAGCCCGCAAGGTAAGCATACGCAGGGGGCAGACCCGATGAAAGACAACACGCGGCGGGTTCGGCAACGGGGGCGGGCCTGGCGGGCGGGCCTGGTGGGATTGCTGATGCCGGTCGCACTGGGATCTGCGGCGCAGACGCCGCAGGAGCGGCAGGCCGCGCCGGCCGCCCATCCGGAAACCATGACCGAATTCCCGGCGCCCACCGACGGACGGCCGATGCAGGTGCCGCCGCCTTCGACGACGGTGCCACTGGCCGCCGGTTTCGACGTGCGCAAATTCGAGGCGATGGCGCAGGCGATGGTCGCCGACCAGCGCATCCCCGGCATGGCGATGGCGATCGTACACAACGGACGCGTGCTCAGCGCCCGCGGCTATGGCATCACCGACGTGCGCGCCGCCGAACCGGTCGATGCCCATACGGTGTTCCGCCTCGCCTCGTTGTCCAAATCCTTCGCCGGCACCATCGCCGGCGTTCTCGTTTCCGAGGGCGCGCTGCGCTGGGACAGCAAGGTCGTCGACTACATGCCCGGCCTGCAGCTGTCGGACCCGGACGCCGCGCGCCGCGTCACCGTGGCCGACGTGCTCAGCCATCGGGTCGGGCTCGCGCGCCATGCCTACGACCGGGACATCGAGCGCGGTGCCGACTACAACTCCCTGGTGCAGAAGCTGGCGCAGGCGCCGATGACCTGTGCGCCCGGCGACTGCTACAGCTACCAGAACGTCGCCTTCAGCCTGGTCGGCGACGTGGTGTTCGCGACCTCCGGCCAGTTCTATAACGAGGTGGTCTCGCGCCGGCTGTTCAAGCCGCTCGGCATGAACGACGCCAGTCTCGGCCTGGAGGGCATCCAGGCCAGCGCGCGCTGGGCCAAGCCGCACGTGCGCGCCGGCAGGGGCTGGAATTCGCTGATGCCCAAGCCGACCTACTACCGCATCGCGCCGGCCGCCGGCGTCAACGCCAGCATCTCGGACATGGCGCAGTGGCTGATCGCGCACGGTGGTCATCGTCCGGACGTCCTCCCCGCGCCGCTGCTGGCGACCCTGCATGCCCCGGTCGTCGGCACGCCCGGCGAGATGCGCAGTCGCTCGGCCTCCTGGCGCGGCCAGCGCCTCAACGCCGCCGGTTACGGATTGGGCTGGCGCATCTATGACTATTCCGGCCATCGCCTGGTTTTCCATGGCGGCGCCGTGCAGGGCTACCGGGGTCTGATGGCGCTCATGCCCGAGCGCGACCTGGGCCTGGTGATTCTCTGGAACAGCGAAAGCAGCCTGCCGTCGGGCCTGCTGCCGACGATCCTCGACGACGCCATCGGCCTGCCGTCCCAGCGCTGGCTCGATATCGATTTCGAAACGCTGTACGCCAGCGACCGGCGTCCGGGCAACGAGTCCGTCGGCGCGGGGGCATCGACCTCGCGCGCCAACCCGCAGTGAGCCGCCCACGGGCGGCGACGCCGCCCGTGCGCTGACCAGGGCGGCGGCCCGCATCGGCCCTCTCTGCCGGCCGGGCTTCCGCAGGCCAATCCATAAAAAAACTCCCCCTCCGCCTGGGCGCGCGGAGGAGGAGTCTTGATTACGAACAATCGGGACTTGCTTACATCAACGGTGCGGGTGCGGCGGGAATCACCACCGGGGCCGCTTTCCGTCTGGCAGGTTTGGCTTTCTTTTTAGCGGCTTTCTTGGCCGGCTTCTTCTTGGCGGCCTTCTTGGCGCGCTTCTTGGTGGCTTTCTTCGCTGCCTTCTTGGCCGGGCGCTTCTTGGCGACCTTCTTCGCAGCCTTCTTGGCGGTCTTCTTGCGGGCTACCTTCTTGGCTACCTTCTTCTTGGCAACCTTTTTCTTTGCGACCTTCTTCTTCGCAACCTTCTTCTTAGCGACCTTCTTCTTGGCTACCTTGCGGGTGGCCGGACGCTTCTTGGCGACCTTGCGGGTGGCCTTCTTGGCGGCGGTCTTGCGGACGGCCTTCTTGGCGGCCTTCTTCGCTACCTTTCTGCCCGCTTTCTTGGCGGGGCGTTTCTTTGCAGCTTTTTTCGTGGCCATGTGATGGCTCTCCTCGTCAGTGGACTTGCTGTTGCTTCTAAGGCCCAGTACGCAAACGCATCACGGGTATCGGACCCGCGATCAACCGCCGACGCGCACCGCGCATCGGGACGGATTCAGTGCCGTCCGCGCCATCGCGGACGGGTACGCGGACAGTGCCGCGTCGTAACGAAAACACCCACGACGCGATGCGTCGCGGGTGCGGTGTCATGAAGGGTCGCGTTTTTGCAGGAGAGACGAAGACTGATTCCACCTTTGGCAAGTTCGGGGCGGAAGGCTGAGTTGTGTGGTGCGTTTTCGTCTGGGTGCGGATCACTCGTTCCTGCAGCAACGTCTGCTTGGGCGAAACCTAATCACGGTTTTTTCAACTGTCAACACCCCGACACAATTATTTTGCGACGCCGGAGCGGCCCGTGACCTGCCGCATGCGTCGAAGGCAAGCGCGACAGGTGCACGCAACGCGGCGGCGGCGGCGGCGGCGGCCGTTCGTGCGTGCAGGAAACCGCTTTTTTTTAGCGCTTTCGTCGAAGCGAAAGATTGAAGGTGCGCGCCTCGCTGCAAGTCGGCACGATGCACGCGCCTTGTCTGCGACGGTCCCGACAGGGCGCCGGAAACGGTTCGGTGACAGTCAGGCAGAACGTTCGTTATCGCGTCGCACAACCCCATTTGCGCGAAAGTGCGCGAACTCTCGCGTGCTTCCAGGCGACTCGCGCGACACGTATCGCCGACTCCGAACTGTCCGAATCGATCGCGCGCGGGTCGTGACATCGGCGTTCGCGGCGATCGGAAAGAACGGGTGTGGGAGATGGGTCGTCGGCATTCCGGCATGCCAAAAAGATGTCGAGCGGGGAGCAGGCGCGGGTGCATGCCGGCAGGGCGTCGCACCTTCGCGGTGAAGTCCGGGCGCGGGCGTCGGAGCGCCGCGCCGCCGGCCGCCGAGGAAGGGGAACGTGATCGTCTGCCCCGGCGACGCGGGCGGTGCGACGTGTCGGGCATGCCGCGGATTCCGCGATTGCGGGTCCGGGCCGCCGCATGCGGTGCGGCGCGTGACGAGGATCGTCCCGGAAGCCCGGGACGGAGCACTCAGGCGTCGTCGTCCTCGAGCAGCGCGGCGTAGGCGTCCGGATCGAGCAGCTCGTTGAGCTGGTCACCGTCATCGGCCTGGACCACGAAGATCCAACCCTCGCCGTAGGCGTCCTCGTTGATGGTCTCGGGTTTGTCGGCCAGGTCCGTGTTGACCGCGACGATGGTGCCCGAGACCGGCGCGTAGACGTCCGAGGCTGCCTTCACCGACTCGACGACGGCGGCGGCGTTGCCGGCTTCGATGCTGTCGCCGACGCTCGGCAGGTCGACGTAGACCAGATCGCCGAGCAGGCCCTGCGCGTGATCGGAAATGCCCACCGTGACCTTGCCGTCGTCTTCGACGCGCGCCCACTCGTGGGACTTCATGAACTTCAGGTCGCCTGGGATCTCGCTCATGGGTGGGCTCCGGGTTTGCAGGTCGCGGTGGTGGAAGCAGGCGCTAGTGTAGCGAAGGAGATGGCGGGGTTGTCAGCCCCCGCGCAGCGGCGGACGGCCCTCGGCGAGCATCGCCTGCAGCTGTTCGATCCGGTCCTGTCCCCAGAACGGTTCGCCGTCGACGACATAGCCGGGCAGGCCGGGCAGGTCCGCGGCGATGGCCATCTCGGTGTTGCGGCGGTAGCACGCTCCGGCGGCTTCGCCGTCCGCCGCCGCCAGCACCGCGGCGGCATCGTGGTCGCGCTCTGCGAGCAACGCGGCGAGGACGTCGCGATCCGCCAGGTCCCGGTCCTCGGCCCACAGGGCGCGATAGGCGTCGGCGGTGTAGCCGGCCGGATCCTCGCCGCGTTCGGCGAGGGCGATCGCCACGCGATCGGCAAGGGCGATGTCGAGCGGATAGTGCTTGGGCGACAGGTTCAGCGGCAGTCCCCGCGCAGCGCGCCAGCGCTGCAACTCGATCAACCGGTAGCGCTGCCGCGCCGGCGCGCGCTGCCCCAGCGGCACCCCGCCGTTGGCCGCGAACAGGTCGATGATGCGCACCGGACGGTAGTCGATCGCGGCGCCGGCGGCGCGCGCGACCTCATGCAGCGCCGCGTGTCCGAGATAGCTCCACGGCGAGATCAGGCTGAAGTAGTAGTCGATCGTGCGGCGGTTGGACATGGCGATCGGGCAAGGGCGGCCGAGGCCGCATTGTAGGTCCGGCGCCGACGCGGCGACACGACGCGGGTGCGGTCGTCCGGTGCTACGCCAGCACGCCCGGCTGCGCCTGGCCGTCGCGCACGAACGGGAACTTCACCACCCGCAGCGGCACCTCGCGTCCGCGGATGTCGACGCGGACCTCGCCGGGATCGCCGGCGGGGATGCGCGCGAAGGCGATCGCCTTGCCGAGCGTGGGCGAGAACGTGCCGGACAGGATCTCGCCCTCGCCGCTGGCACCGAGCACGCGCTGCCCGTGGCGCAGCACGCCGCGCTCGTCCATCACCACGGCGATCAGTTGTCGCGCGGCACCTTCGGCCTGCTGCCGCTCGAGCGCCTCGCGTCCGATGAACGCGCGGCCTTCATCCAGCGTCACGGTCCAGCCGAGTGCGGCCTCGTACGGCGAGACGTCCTCGTCCATGTCCTGGCCGTACAGCGCCAGGCCGGCCTCCAGGCGCAGGGTGTCGCGTGCGCCGAGTCCGGCCGGCTTCACCCCGGCCTGCAGCAGCGCGTTCCAGAAACCGACGGCGTCGGCTTCCGCCAGCACGATTTCGAATCCGTCCTCGCCGGTGTAGCCGGTGCGGGCCACGAACAGGCCGGCGCCGGAGGCCGACTGCACCTGGGTCGCGGCGAAACGCGACAGCTTGGCGGCGCGCTCGCGATCGTCCTCGCGCAGCAGCGCGACGACCCGGTCGCGGGCGTTCGGTCCCTGCACCGCGATCATCGCCAGCTCCGGCCGCTCGACGACGTCGACGCCAAAGCCCGCGGCCTGTTCCCCGATCCATGCCAGGTCCTTGGCGCGGGTGGCGGCGTTGACCACCAGCCGGAAGTGATCATCGGCGAGGAAGTAGACGATCAGGTCGTCGATCACGCCGCCCCGCGGATCGAGCATGCAGCTGTACAGCGCCTTGCCCGGCTTCTTCAGCTTGTCGACCGAGTTGGCCAGCAGCTGCCGCAGGAACGGCCGCACCCGTGCGCCGTGCAGGTCGACCACGGTCATGTGGCTGACGTCGAACATGCCGGCGTCGCGGCGGACCTGGTGGTGTTCCTCGATCTGCGAGCCGTAGTTGAGCGGCATGTCCCAGCCGCCGAAGTCGACCATCTTGGCGCCGAGCGAACGGTGGCTGTCGTTGAGGACGGTCTTGCGGGTCATGGCGGCGACTCGTATGCGAAAGCCCGGCATTATTCCAGATGCGGCGTGTGCGGTCGGGGAAGTCCCCTTTGCGGTGGGCCAAGGTCCACCCTATGCGGGGTGATTGGGTGGGCCTTGGCCCACCGCTGTCGTCTGCAACCGGTCAGTCGTCCCAGCCGGGCAACTTCTTCTTCACCAGCACCTTCTTCAGCGTGACGTAGGCGGGGATGCCGTCGCGGCCGTAGGGCGGGTAGGCCTCGCCGCGGATCAGCGGTTCCAGGTAGCGGCGCGCCGAGGCGGTGATGCCGAAGCCGTCCTTGCGCAGGAACCCGGCCGGCATCTTCTTCTCATGGTTGGCCACCTTGGTCAGCGGCGCGCTCTCGATCTTCCAGCGGTAGGGCTGGTCCGAGGTCCGTCGGATCACCGGCATGGTCGCATTGCGCCCGGCCAGGGCGAACTGCACCGCGGCCTTGCCGACCGCCTGTGCCTGCAGCAGGTCGGTCTGCGAGGCGATGTGGCGCGCCGAGCGTTGCAGGTAGTCGGGCAGGGTCCAGTGCACCTTGTAGCCGAGCGCGTCCTTGACCTTCGCGGCCAGTGTCGAGGCGACGCCGCCGAGCTGGGTGTGGCCGAACGAGTCCGTGCCGCCGCCGGCGTCGGCGACGAAGCGGCCATCGGCGGTCTGGATGCCCTCGCTGGCGACCACGACGCAGAAGCCGAGCCGGTCGACCACCTTCTTCACCTGGGCCAGGAAGGCCTGCTCGTCGTAGGCGCGCTCCGGAAACAGGATGATGTGCGGCGCATCGTCGGGCCCCTGACCGGCCAGACCCGCGGCCGCGGCCAGCCAGCCGGCATGGCGGCCCATCGCCTCGTAGACGAAGACCTTGGTCGAGGTGTCGGCCATTGCCGCCACGTCGAGCGCGGCCTCGCGCACCGACACCGCCGTGTACTTGGCCGCCGAGCCGAAGCCGGGGCAGCAGTCGGTGACGGCGAGGTCGTTATCGATCGTCTTCGGCACGCCGATGCAGGTCAGCGGGTAGTCGAACTCGGCCGCCAGCTGCGAGACCTTGAGCGCGGTGTCGGCCGAATCGTTGCCGCCGTTGTAGAGGAACCAGCGCACGTCGTGCGCGCGCAGCACCTCGAGCAGGCGCTCGTACCTGGCGCGGTCCTCGGTCAGGGACTTCAGCTTGTAGCGGCAGGAACCGAACGCACCGCCCGGCGTGTGCGCCAGGCCGCGGATGGCCGACGAGGTCTCCTTGGACGTGTCGATCAGTTCCTCGCGCAGGGCGCCGAGGATGCCGTTGCGGGCGGCCAGCACCTTGATCTTGCGGGCGCGGGCCTCGGTGATGACGCCGGAAGCGGTGGCGTTGATGACGGCGGTGACGCCGCCGGACTGAGCATAGAGCAGGGTTCCGGAGGGCATGGGGGGACTCGCGTTGACGGGCGGATGCCGGAGAGACGGCGTGGATACGGTAAGCTGGCGCCAGCGAGGGCGCGCCCTGGGCAGTGTAACGCCACCGGCGACGACCCGAATCCCCGTTGGTCTGGAGCGATCGATGCGACTGGTTCTTCTTGGTGCGCCCGGTTCGGGCAAGGGCACGCAGGCGGCGCGACTGAAAGACGCGCTGAACGTGCCGCACATCTCTACCGGCGACCTGCTGCGCGCCGAAGTCGCCGCCGGCACGCCGCTGGGATTGCAGGCGAAGGAAGTGATGGCGCGCGGCGATCTGGTCTCCGACGAGATCCTGCTCGGTATGCTCGAGGAGCGCTTCTCGCGCGACGACACCCGCGGCGGCTTCATCCTCGACGGCTACCCGCGCAACCTGGCCCAGGCCGCCGCGCTGGACGCGCTGTTGCAGCGCCTCGGACAGCCGTTCGACGCCGCGGTGCAGCTGGAGGTCGACAACGAGCTGCTGATCGAACGCCTGGCCGGCCGTGCCGAGGCCGAAGACCGCGCCGATGACCGCCCCGAGTCGGTGCGCAAGCGGCTGCAGGTCTACGACGAGCAGACCGCGCCGGTGATCGAGTTCTATCGCGAGCACGGCCAGCTGACGGTGGTCGATGGCGTCGGTTCGCTGGACGAGGTGTTCGACCGCATCCTCGCAGCGATCGCGCCGGCGGCGACCCCCGCCGGTTGAGTCTTGCCGAATCCGTGGCTGCGGTGGCTGTGCCTGCGCGGATCGCTGCAGGCGCTGCCGCCCGCGTGGCTGCCGACGCTGGCGCTGTGGGCCGTGGCGCTGGCGATGATGCTGGCGGTGGATCTGCTGGCGCCGCGACCAACGCGCGGCGGCCTGCTCGCCGCACCGGTCGAAGCGGTGGTCGAGATCGCGCTGTGCTGGCTGCTGCTGCGGGTGTTCCGGCGCCGTGCGCTGCTGCTGCCGGCACTGCAGGCGCTGGCGATGGCAGCTGCGGTGCGCACGGCGGTGATGGCGCCGCTGCCATGGCTGGCAGCGCTGCCGCCGCCCGAGCCCGCCACGGCCGGCCGGATACTGCTCGCCGTCGTCGGCGTGCTGATGCTGCAGCTGGCGGCGTTGGCCTGGCTGCTGCGCTACTGGTTCCGGCTGTGGCGGCAGGCGCTGGCGGCGTCGCGGGCGATGACGATGGCGATCATGGGCGGGATGGCGGCGGTGCTGCTGCTGTTGAACCTAGGGCTGGCGTGGTGAGGGGTGCGGAGGGGATGGCGAGTTGGCGCCGTACGGGAGCCGCTCCGTTCCTCGAGCGCGCGACATCGGGAATCCAAGCATCATGAAGATCCATATCCTGGGAATCGCCGGTACGTTCATGGGCGGCGTGGCAGCGCTGGCGCGCGAGCTCGGGCATACGGTCGAGGGCAGCGACCAGGCGGTGTATCCGCCGATGTCCACCCAGCTCGAGTCGCTCGGCATTGCGCTCAAGCAGGGATACCAGCCCGGGCACATCGCTCCCGACTGTGACGCGATCGTCGTCGGCAATGCGCTCTCGCGCGGCAATGCGGCGGTGGAGCACGTGCTCGATGCCGGGCTGCGCTACACCTCCGGCGCGCAGTGGCTGGCCGAGCAGGTGCTGCCCGGCCGCGACACCGTCGCCGTCGCCGGCACCCACGGCAAGACCACCACCACCACGATCCTCACCTACCTGCTGCAGGCGGCCGGACGCGAGCCGGGATTCCTGATCGGCGGCGTCGCCGAGGACTTCGGCATGTCGGCGCGCATCGGCACCGGCAAGGCCTTCGTGGTGGAGGCCGACGAGTACGACACCGCGTTCTTCGACAAGCGCAGCAAGTTCGTGCACTACCGGCCGGCGGTGGCGATCCTCAACAATCTCGAATTCGACCATGCCGACATCTTCCCGGACGTGGCCGCGATCCAGCGCCAGTTCCACCATTTCGTGCGCACCGTGCCCGGGCGCGGCCGGTTGATCGTCAACGGCGAGGACGCGCGCCTGGCCGAGGTGCTGGCGATGGGCTGCTGGACGTCGGTCGAGCGCTTCGGCCTGGACGGCGACTTCGACTGGAGCGCGCGCCTGCTGGAGGCCGACGGCAGCGCTTTCGCGGTGCTGCGGGCGGGGCGCGAGCTCGGCACCGTGCGCTGGCCACTGCTCGGGCGTCACAACGTGATGAACGCGCTCGCGGCGCTGGCCGCCTGCGCGGCGCTGGAGGTGGACGTGGCCGGCGTGATTCCCGCCCTGGCGGCGTTCCGCAGCGTCAAGCGGCGCATGGAGCGGCTGGGGGAGATCGGCGGCGTGACCGTCTACGACGATTTCGCCCATCACCCGACCGCCATCGCCACCACCTTGTCGGGATTGCGGGCGAAGGTCGGGGCGGCGCGGATCGTGGTGGCAATGGAGCCGCGCAGCAATTCCATGCGGCTGGGCGCGCATGCCGATGCACTGGCACCGTCGCTGGCCGACGCCGACGCAGTGGTGTTCCTGCACCGGCCGGAACTCACCTGGGACGCCGCCAAGGTGGTCGACGCGGTCCGCGGCCACGCGCGCACGGTGCCGGATGTCGCACGCCTGATCGCCACGCTGCGCGAATGCCTGCGCGACGGCGACCACGTCGTGTTCATGTCCAACGGCGGCTTCGACGACGCACCACGGCGATTGTTGGCCGCGCTCAGGGCCGAGAATGGGGAATCGGGAATGGGGAATCGGGATTAGGAAGAGCAATGGATCCCGGCCTTCGCCGGGATGACGAGCAGGAGCGATACGCTCTTCCGATCCTCGATCCCCGATCCCCCCGGTGTTCATCCGAGCCGATCCGTGGCACAACAGACGCATGGACGATCCAGGACCTTCGCTGGGGTTGTTCCCGCTGCACACCGTGCTGGTGCCGGGTGCGGCGCTCGGCCTGCGCGTGTTCGAGCCGCGCTATCTCGATCTGCTGCGTGATTGCGGCCGCAGCGGCGCCACGTTCGGCGTCTGCCTGATCCTGGAGGGCGCCGAAGCAGGGGCGCCGGCGATGCCCGCCGCCTACGGCACCGAAGCGCTGATCGAGGACTTCGACCGCGACCCCGACGGCCTGCTGGCGCTGCGGGTGCGCGGCGCCCGGCGCTTTCACGTGCGCCGGACGCGGGTGCGCGACAACGGCCTGGTGGTGGCCGGCATCGATTGGCTGGCTGACGATCGCGAAGAGCCGCTGCAGCCACAGCACGCGCTGCTGGGCGAGTTGCTGCAGCGGATCCTGGAGCAGGTCGGCACCGACGTCGCCGCGATTCCGAAACCGCGCTTCGACGATGCCGCCTGGGTCGGCTGGCGCCTGGCCGAGCTGTTGCCGCTCAGCGACGCCCAGCGCCAGGGGCTCCTGCAGGAGACCGATCCGCATCTTCGGCTGCAGCAGCTGCTGGAGTTCGTGTCGGAGGAGTGATCGGCGCGTCGGCGGCCGTACCGACGCGGACCCGCAGCACCGGCACGCCCGAGTGCGGGTGCAGCCCGACGCGGGCGTCGATCCCGTCGACATCGGCGTGCAGCCGCCGCCACGCTTCACGTGCGTCGGCCTGCGGCTGCCACAGGCCGACCACGCCGAACGGCCGCGTGTACTGCAGCGTCTGTACCGAGCCGACCCACAATGGCAGCCCGTCGGAGAGCAGGGCCGGCGCGCGCCACAGCCGCAGCACCTGGATGCGGCCGGCGGAGACCGGCCGGCGCAGCAGCAGCGTCTCGGCCTCGGTGTCCAGCGTGGCCGGCAGCACCACCTGCTGTGCCGGTGCGGCGTCGTCGTCGAGCAGGCCGAGTGCGGCGGTCCAGTCCGCCTGCGCCTGCGCCTGCCAGCCGCGCGCCTCCAGGTGCGCCTGCAGTGGCGGCAGTGGCCCGGCGACCTGCACGTCCAGCGGCCAACGCTGCTCGCTGTCGCGTTCGTTGCGCCGCGACGGCAGTTGCCGCCAGCCGTCCTGCCACCATCGCGCCGGGGTCATCGCCAGGCTCGGTAGCGGCGGGACGAAACTCGACAGCAGCGGGTCGGCGGCACGTGGTGCGTGCCAGAGCGCGGCGGCGGCGAAGCTGCCGTAGAAGATCAGGGCGAGCGGACGCATCCAGAACGAGCGCGCCACGTGGCGGCGGTAGGCGATGCCGAGCGCCAGCAGCCAGACGATGCCCAGCAGCATGCCGCCGACCACGTCGCTCAGCCAGTGTGCGCCGAGATAGATGCGGGCGAACCCGAGCAGCGCCACCACCGCGCCGGAGACCAGGTACGGCCACACCCGCGAGCGGCCCGGCAACTCGCGCGCGATCAGCACCGCGAAGAAGCCCAGGGTGATCGTCGACATCGTCACCGACATCGAGGGGAAGCCGAAACCACTGTGCGCGATCGGCGGTTGCGGCATGTCGATCAGGCGCTCCAGCACGGTGGTCAGCACCAGCCCGAAGGTCAGCGCCGCCAGCCAGTGCGCCGCCGCGATCCAGCGCCGCCGCCACAGCAGCCACAGCATGGCGAGGCCGGCGGCGGGGACCAGGACCGTCGCATCGCCGATCGAGGCCAGTCCGGCGAGCAGGCGGTCGGCCAGTGGATTGCGCAGTGTCATCATGAATTCGTAGACGTTGCGGTCGAGCATCAGCGGCTCGCCGCGCATCAGCACCGTGGTCAGCAGCGCGAACCAGGCCCAGCCGATCGCCAGCAGGCAGGCCGCCAGGATCGCCAGCGACGGCGACTCCGGCCGATTGGGATCGATCAGTGCGGCGGCGTAGCGGCCGAGCCGCGGATGCGCGCGGGTCCACTTCAGCGCCCGGACCAGCAAGGCGCTGGCGTGGCCGTCGAACCAGCGCCAGGTGTAGAGCACGCTGGCCCAGGCCAGCGCCAGCACCGCCAGCATCGCGCCGAGCACCAGCGCCAGGCGGTCGGCGACGGCGGCCACGGCGTCGTAGGAGGCGCCGAACAGCCAGCCCGGCGCCAGGAACGCCGCCGACCAGGTCGCCGCCGCGAACAGGCTGATCGGCAGGTACCGCTTGAGCGGCATGCGCAGCATGCCGGCGATCGCCGGCACGAACGGCCGGACCGGGCCGACGTAGCGCGCGATCAGGATGCTCTTGGTGCCGTGGCGGCGGAACAGCGTCTCGCCGCGCTCGAGCAGCTGCGGGTAGCGCCGGAACGGCCACTGCTCGTGCATCTGCGGGCCCCAGCGACGACCGACCCAGAAGCTGAAGGCATCGCCGGCGAAGGCGCCCGCTGCGGCGCAGGCAATGGCGTAGGGGCCGTCGATATGCCCCAGCCCGATCAGCGCGCCCACCGCGAACAGCAGCGGCAACGCCGGCACGACGATGCCGAGCACCACCAGTGAATCGAGAAACGCGATCAGGAAGATCAGACCGCCCGCGGCGACCGGGTGCGCGCTGATCCAGGCGAGGAGACTGTCGAACCAGGCGTCGGTCATCGCGCAATTATGGCAGCCGGCGGCGACGCGGCGCGCCGTCGCTGGACCAGCGTTGCAGGCCGCTCAGCTGCGGTGCGTCGTGATGTCGCGGATGCTGCTGGCCGTCGCAGCCGCTACCACGGCCCCTACAATGAGCGGATGCCCCGCGAAGACGCCATCGAGATCCAGGCCCTCAAGGCCGACAGCTTCGGCCGCATCGCGCTGATGCGCGATGCCCACGGCATGTTCGTGCGCCGCGACCTGGCGCACGTGCCGCTGTGGCTGCGATTGCCGGCATGGTGGCTGGCGCGGCGCGAGGCGCGGGCGCTGCTGCGGATCGACGGCATGCCGGCGACGCCGCGGCTGCTGGGCTGGGACGGACGCCGCCTCGACCGTAGCTACATGGCGGGCGCGGCGATGTACCAGCGGCCGCCGCGCGGCGACCTGCAGTACTTCCATCGCGCGCGCCGGCTGCTGCAGGGCCTGCACCGCCGCGGACTGGCGCACAACGATCTGGCCAAGGAGGCCAACTGGCTGGTGCAGGACGACGGCAGTCCCGGAATCATCGATTTCCAGCTCGCCACCGTCGGCGATCCGCGCTCGCGCTGGATGCGCCTGCTGGCGCGCGAGGACCTGCGCCACCTGCTCAAGCACAAGCGCATGTACTGCCGCGAATCGCTCACGCCGGTGGAGCGGCGCGTGCTCAAGCGCCATTCCTGGCTGCGCGACGCCTGGTTCCGCACCGGCAAGCCGGTGTACCGCTTCGTCACCCGTCGCATCCTCAAGTGGGAGGACAACGAGGGGCAGGGGCCGAAGCCCTGAGGGCCGGGATTGGGGATTGGTGATTGGTGATTCGCAAGAGCGGGAGCCGGGGTGCGCTAGCATTTGACGAATCACGAATCACGAATCACGAATCACGAATCACGAATCACGAATCACGAATC
>NZ_VSSP01000023.1 GCF_008312895.1 Luteimonas suaedae
AACGTCGCCACCAGGCTGATCAGCACGATGAAGCGGGTGTTGGGCGACTCCGCGGACGCGGCCTGACCGGAAAGGTTGACGCTGCTCATGGATGCCCCCTCGTGAGAATGATGTGCGCCGCCTGTCCACGTGCGGAAGGCAAGCATGGACCAGGCATTGCCACCTCGGCAATGCAGGCCAGGACCACGTGCCCGCCGCACCACCGCGCTTCGGCTGCCGCGAACCGATCTATTCCGTGCCGTTGTCCATGCGCAAGCGCGACGATTCCCGTTGGCTTCAGCGGTTCCCGACCCGCACCAGGTACTGGTTGATCAGGTTCTCGTAGGCTTCCTGACGGCCGCTGCGGCGTGCCGGCTCTCCGCGCTCGAGCGCCTGTGCACGCAGGCCCGGCAGGTCCAGCTCGCCGGCCGCGAAAGCGCGCCCGGTGCCGCTGTCGAAGCCGGCATAGCGCTCACGGCGCCAGGTTTCCAGCGGCGAGTCGGTCAGCAGCGCGTGCGCCACCTCGAGGCCGCGCGCGAACGCGTCCATGCCGCCGATGTGGGCCAGGAACAGGTCCTCGGCGTCGGTCGACTCGCGCCGCACCTTGGCGTCGAAGTTCAACCCGCCAGGCTGAAGCCCGCCCTGCCGCAGCACCACCAGCATCGCGCCGACGGTGTCGTACAGGTCGGTCGGGAACTGGTCGGTGTCCCAGCCGTTCTGCGGGTTGCCGCGGTTGGCGTCGATGCTGCCGAGCAGGCCGGCGTCGGCCGCCACCTGCAGGTCGTGCTCGAAGCTGTGCCCGGCCAAGGTGGCGTGGTTGGCCTCGATGTTGAGCTTGAAGTCATCGGCCAGGCCGTGGTGTTGCAGGAAGCCCGCCACCGTGGCGCTGTCGAAGTCGTACTGGTGCTTCATCGGCTCCATCGGCTTGGGCTCGATCAGGAAGTTGCCGGTGAAGCCGACGCTGCGGCCGTAGTCGCGCGCCATCGTCAAGAAGCGCGCGAAGTGATCGAGCTCGCGCTTCATGTCGGTGTTGAGCAGGCAGGCATAGCCTTCGCGCCCACCCCAGAACACGTAGTTCTCGCCGCCCAGCTCCACCGTCGCGTCGATCGCCGCCTTCACCTGCACCGCGGCGCGCGCGACCACGTCGAAGTCGGGATTGGTCGCGGCGCCGTTCATGTAGCGCGGGTGCGAGAACAGGTTGGCGGTGCCCCACAGCAGCTTCATGCCGGTGGCCTGCTGGCGCTGTTTCGCCAGCGACACCATGTGCGCGAGGTTCTGCTCGTATTCGCCGATGTCGTCGGCGTCCGGTGCCAGGTCGATGTCGTGGAAGCAGTAGTACGGCACGCCGAGCTTGGTGAAGAACTCGAACGCGGCGTCGAGCTTGGCCTCGGCGCGTGCCAGCGGCGAATCACCAGACGCGGCCGGTGCATCCCAGGGATAGGCGCGGGTGCCCGGTCCGAACGGGTCGTGGCCGGCGTTGCAGAAGCTGTGCCAGTAGCACACGGCGAAGCGCAGGTGCTCGGCCATGGTCTTGTCGCCGATCCGGCGGTCGGCGTCGTAGTGCTTGAACGCCAGCGGATTGTCCGAGCCTGCGCCCTCGAAGGGGATGCGGCCGATGCCGGGGAAGAATTCGCGCGCGCCTTTGAACACGCCTGCTGCGTTGGAAGAGCTCATGCCTGGGTCCGTTGGGAGTTCGGGGAGGGGTCGGGATCGTCGTCGGAATGGTCGGAGGTCGCATACAGCGGGCGCACCGCCGCGAGGTGGCGCAGGAACGTCGCGTAATGCGCGCGATAGGCCCGTGCCTGCGCCGGGCGCGGGCTGGCCGTCGCGGCGGCATCGGTCCGCACGTGCGCCTGCACCGTCTCGGCCAGCGTGCCGCCTGCGCCCGCGGCGCGGTCGCAGGCCCACAGCGCCTGCAGCGCGGCGCCGAACGCGGCGCCTTCGCTTTCCTGGGGGATCTCGACCGGCAGTTCGAAGACATCGGCCACCAGCTGCCGCCAGGCCGCGCTGCGGCTGCCGCCGCCGGTCAGGCACAGGCGCTCGAAACGCAGGCCGGCATCGACGAAGGCGTCGTAGCCGTGGCGCAGGCTGTAGGTCGCGCCCTCCATCGCCGCGCGGTACAGGTGCGCCGGAGTGGTGTTGTGCAGGTCCATGCCGGTCAGGCAGCCGCGGCCGGCGGGCAGGTCCGGGGTGCGCTCGCCGCTGAAGAACGGCAGCAGCACCAGGCCGCCGGCGCCCGGTTCGGTCGCCTCGACCAGCGCGTCGCCGTCACCGGCGGCGATGCCGAACAGGCGGGCCATGGTCTCGGTGGCGACGGTGCAGTTCATGGTGCAGATCAGCGGCAGCCAGCCGCCGGTCGAATCGCAGAACGCGGCCCAGCGGGCGTCGTCGTCCACTACCGGGCGGTCGGCGTAGGCGAACAGCGTGCCCGAGGTGCCCAGGCTCACGGTGAGCCGGCCGGGCTGCACATTGCCGGTGCCGATCGCCGCCATCATGTTGTCGCCGCCGCCGACGGACACGCGCACGTCGGCAGGCAGTCCCAGCTCCGCCGCGATCTGCGCGCGGACCGGGAAGCTGGCGTCGGCCGCCACCAGTGGCGGCAGGCAGACGGCCAGGTCGCGGTCGGAATCGGTTGCTGCCAGCAGCGCCGGCGACCACTGCCGCGTGCGCACGTCCAGCCAGCCGGTGCCGGAGGCATCGCCATGCTCCATCCAGCGCTCGCCGGTCAACCAGAAATCGATGTAGTCGTGCGGCAGCAGGATCGTATGCAGGTCGCGATACACCTCGGGCCGCTGGCGCCGCGTCCACGGCAGCTTCGAAGCCGTGTAGCCGGCCGGCACCGGGTTGCCGGCCAGCGCGACGCAGCGCGCCCGCCCGCCGGCCGCGGCCATGATCCGGCGGCCGTCGGCGTCGGTGCTGGTGTCGTTCCACAGCTTGACCGGGGCCAGCACGCGGCCGTCGGCGCCGAGCGGCACGAAACCGTGCTGCTGTCCCGACACGCCGATGCCGCGCACCCGCGCGCGCAGCGCCGCCGGCATCGCCGAGAAGCACCGGGACACCGCGTCGGTCCACCATTCCGCGCGCTGCTCGCGGGCGCCATCGTCGCCATGAATGAGTTCCAACGGCACGCCGGTGACGAACACGCTGCGTTCCGCGTCCGGGTCGTAGGCCACCAGCTTCACGCTCTGGGTGCCGATGTCGAGTCCCACGAACACGCTCAAGGCCACCACTCCAAAGTCAGTACCGGCGGGGCCGGCCAGCGCCACATGGTAGCGCTAACATAGGGGGACAATGTCAAGCTGAGAGGAATGACTAGCGGTGTCATGTAGCTTCCGAATTCATCCGATCGCATGCGACCCACACTGTAACCGCACCCATCCGGATCGCCTTGCTGCAGCGCACGATGCCGCCGGCGGATCGCTTTGCTACGGTCTGAATGACCAGCGGTGTCATGAGTCGCTCCGGCCGTCTCCGGAGCGGAAGCGCCGCACCATCGACACGAGGCCACGATGACCCTGAAGACGTTCCGATCGCTCCCGATCCTGGCCGGCACCTGGCTGCTCGGCGCCGCCATCTGCGCCGGCGCGGCAACGCCATCGGATCAGGGCGCCTGGGCACGTGGTATCGAAGGCCAGCGCCAGGCCGACCTCGGCGACGGCACGTTCCTCAACCCGATCCTGGCCGGCGACCACCCGGACCCGTCGGTGCTCCGCGACGGCGACGATTACTACCTCACCCTGTCCTCGTTCGACGCGTACCCGGGCCTGCCGCTGTGGCATTCGCGCGACCTGGTCAACTGGCAGCCGCTCGGCCACGCCATCACCACCAGCGTCGGCTCGATCTGGGCGCCGGACCTGGTCCGGCACGAGGGCCGCTACTACATCTACTTCCCCGGTCGTACCGACGCCGGCCGCAACAACTACGTGGTCTGGGCCGACGACATCCGCGGACCGTGGAGCGAACCGATCGCGCTCGATCTGCCCGACCATATCGATCCCGGCCATGCCGTCGGCGAGGACGGCAAGCGCTACCTGTTCCTGAGCGGCGGCGACTACGTGCAGCTGTCGGACGACGGCCTGGCCACGGTCGGCGACGTCAAGCACGCCTACGACGGCTGGCGCTATCCCGAGGAATGGGTGGTCGAAAGCTATTCGCAGGAAGGCCCCAAGATCACCCGCCACAACGGCTGGTACTACATGATCACGGCGGTCGGCGGCACCGCCGGCCCGCCCACCGGGCACATGGTGATCGTGGCGCGCTCGCGCTCGATCCACGGCCCCTGGGAGAACGATCCGAACAACCCGGTGGTGCGCTCGGAGTCGGCGGACGAGCAGTGGTGGTCGCGCGGCCACGCCACCCTGGTCGAAGATGCTGCCGGGCAGTGGTGGATGATGTATCACGGCTACGAGAACGGCTTCTGGACCCTGGGCCGGCAGGCGCTGCTGGACCCGGTAGAGTGGACCGACGACGGCTGGTTCGTCGCCAAGGGCGGCGATCTCGGCCAGCCGCTGCCCAAGCCGGCCGGCGAATCGATCGGCCGCCACGGTATGGCGCTGTCGGACGATTTCTCCGGTGACCGGCTCGGCCACCAGTGGGCGTTCTACCAGCCGGGCCCGGACGAGATGGACCGCATCGCCTTCGAGGACGGCGCGCTGGTGCTGCAGGGCAAGGGCTCGGTGCCCCGTGACGCCTCGCCGCTGACCGCGATCGCCGGCGACCGCGCCTACCAGGTCGAGGTGGAGATGGAGATCGAACCGGGCGCCATCGGCGGCGCGCTGCTGTTCTACAGCGACCGCCTGTATGCGGGGCTGGGCTCGAATGGCGAGGACTTCATCATGCACCGCTACGGCGAGGAACGCCCCGCCAGCCTCAAGCCGGGCAAGGGCGGCCGGCTGTGGCTGCGCCTCACCCACGACGACCACGTGCTCACCATCCACCACAGCCGCGACGGCCGCACCTGGGAGAAGTACGGCGTGCAGATGGAAGTCTCCGGCTACCATCACAACACCGTGGGCAAGTTCCTGTCGTTGCGGCCCGGTATTTATGCCGCCGGCGATGGACGCGTGCGCTTCCACGATTTCCGCTACCGCGCGCTCGACTGAAGCGACCGGCTAGAATCGAACGCAAACCGAATCCACGGCCCGGACCAGAGCGGATGCCCGCAGCGAAGAAAACCAGCAAGGTCGACCCGCCCCCGGTTCCGGGCAAGGCGGCGACGATCAACGACATCGCGCGTCTGGCCGGCGTCTCCAAGAAGACCGTCTCGCGGATCATCAACCGCTCGCCGCTGGTGCGCCAGGACACCCGCGAGCGGGTCGAGGCGCTGATGCGCGAGGTCGGCTATTCGCCCGACCCGATGGCGCGCGGGCTGGCATTCCGGCGCTCGTTCCTGATCGGCATGGTCTACGACAACCCGACCGCGCAGTTCATCGTCAACATGCAGTACGGCGCGCTCGATGCGCTGCGCGACTCCGGCTTCGAACTGGTGGTGCATCCCTGCGACAGCCGCAGCCCCGGCTACATCGACGGCGTGCGCCGCTTCGTGCAGCAGCAGAAGCTGCACGGCGTGATGCTGGTGCCGCGCGTGTCAGAGGACCAGGCCCTGGCCGACATGCTCAAAGCCATCGGCGTCCGCTACACCCGCATCGCCGCCGTGGCCCTGGACGAGCCCTCGCGCATGGTCGTGACCCACGACCGCGACGGCGCCGCCGAGGCCGCCGACTACCTGCAGTCGCTCGGGCATCGTGATCTTGCCCTGATCACCGGCCCGCGCAGCTACCGCTCGGCGATCGAGCGCACCGAGGGCTTCGTGCATGCGCTGGCCAAGCGCGGCATCGAGCTGCCGAAGGCGCGCATCGTCGAGGCCGGTTACACCTTCGAGTCCGGCGTGGCCGCCGCCGAGAAGCTGCTGTCCGGCAAACGCCGGCCCACCGCGATCTTCTGCGGCAACGACGAGATGGCCGCCGGCGTGTACCGGGTCGCGCTGCGCGCCGGCATCAACATCCCGCGGCAGCTGTCGGTGGTCGGCTATGACGACAGCCCGCTGGCCTCGCGGCTGTGGCCGCCGCTGACTTCTGTGCGTCGCGACACCCGCGACACCGGCCGCGTCGCCGCGGCGATGCTGATCCAGGCGGAGGAGGGTGCCAGCGCCCGCCCGGCCGCCAGCGTGCGCCCGCACCTGATCGTCCGCGACTCCTGCCAGCCGCCGGACAGCTGAGCCGCCGAGCCCCCGCCCTGGGGGCGGTTGCGTCGCCTGTGTCGACGCGGTCACCGGATTCCGGCGATGCCGGCATCCCGTCCGGCGCCGGTATCGCGCGTATGACGCGCTCCTACGAAAGATCGTGTCCGTCCGCCCTTCGTAGGAGCGCGCCATGCGCGCGATGCCCCCGACCATAGGCGTCCCACGCCTCCGGCGATCCCACGCGGCCGCTGTCGTCGTCCGTGTGGACGCGACCACCGGATTCCGGCGATGCCGGCATCCCGTGCGGCGCCGGTATCGCGCGTATGACGCGCTCCTACGGAAGATCGTGGCCGTCCGCCCTTCGTAGGAGCGCGCCATGCGCGCGATGCCCCCGAACATCGGCGTCCCGCGTCTCTGGCGATCCCACGCGGCAGCTGTCGCCGCCCGTGTGGACGCGATTACGGGTTCCGGCAATGCTGGCATCCCATGCGGCGCCGGCATCGCGCGTATGACGCGCTCCTACGAAATGCCGGGCCTCGCGGATATCGCGATCGTGGCCGTTCACCCTCCGCTGGCGGGTGATGCACGCGTGGCCGCGGGGCACCGCTCGCAAATTGGCGCAGTGCGAAATGACACCGGTTACCAGAATCCGTAGAATCGCGCCCATCGACCACGGAAGCCGTCCGCGACATCCGCGCCGGGCGCACCAGCCACGGGAGACCGCCCCCATGTACCAGAAGACCTATCACGCCACCCATCCGGGTGTGATGCAGAACATCTCCAACGACGAGCTGCGCGATCTGTATCTGCTCGACGGCCTGTTCGCCGCCGACGACATCCGCCTCAGCTATACCCACTACGAGCGCTTCGTGATCGGCGGCGCCGCGCCGGTTCACAAGTCGGTCGCGCTGCCGAAGCAGACCGAGCCGGAATCGGCCAAGGGCCATCCGTTCCTGGAGCGCCGCGAACTCGGCGTCGTCAACGTCGGCGCCGGCAGCGGCACCGTCACCGTCGACGGCACCGCGCATGCGCTGGCGCCCAAGGACGGCCTGTACGTGCCGATGGGCAGCGAGGAGGTCAGCTTCGCCTCGGACGATGCCGGCACCCCGGCGAAGTTCTATCTCGCTTCCACCCCGGCGCACGCGCGCTACGAGGTTAAGCACATCTCCATCGATCAGGCGGTGCCGCTCGAGCGCGGCGCGCTGGAGACCAGCAACGAGCGCACCATCTACCAGTACATCGTGCCGGCCACCTGCAAGTCCTCGCAGCTGCTGCTGGGGCTGACGATCCTCAAGCCGGGCAGCGTGTGGAACACCATGCCGCCGCACCTGCACGACCGCCGCTCCGAGGTGTACTTCTACTTCGACCTCGGCGAGAACGACCGCGTCTACCACTTCATGGGCCAGCCCGACGCGCAGCGCCACATCGTCGTCGCCGACGGCGAAGCGGTGGTATCGCCGCCGTGGTCGATCCACATGGGCTCGGGCACCAGCAACTACTGCTTCATCTGGGCGATGGGCGGCGAGAACCTCGACTACACCGACATGCATGTGCTCGACATCTGCCAGTTGAAATGATCTCGTAGGAGCGGCCCATGGCCGCGATGCCGCGGGAGGCTCCGGCGGGATCGGCGGCGTTCCCAGGCGCGTCCGCCCGCGCCGGTATCGCGCGCATGGCGCTCCTACATTTCTGGCTTGAAGCACCGCAAAAAGAGGCCTCATACCCAATGTCTCCTTCTTTCGATCTCAGCGGCAAAGTCGCCCTCGTCACCGGTGCCAACACCGGCCTCGGCCAGGGCATCGCCGTGGCGCTGGCGCAGGCTGGCGCCGACATCGCCGCGGTCGGCCGCAGCGCCCCGTCCGACACCGAGGCGCGGGTGACCGCGCTCGGCCGCCGTTTCGCCTGGATCGAGGCTTCGCTCGACACCATCGCCCCGGTGCAGGACGTCGTGGACACCGCGATCGAGCGCCTCGGCCGTATCGACATCCTGGTCAACAACGCCGGCACCATCCGCCGCAACGACGCGCTCGACTTCACCGAGGACGACTGGGACGCGGTGGTCGGCGTGAACCTCAAGACCCTGTTCTTCCTGTCGCAGGCGGTCGCCCGCAGCCTCGTCGCCGCCGGGCGCGGCGGCAAGATCATCAACATCGCCTCGATGCTGTCCTTCCAGGGCGGCATCCGCGTCGCGTCGTACACCGCCAGCAAGTCCGGCGTGCTCGGCGTCACCCGGCTGCTGGCCAACGAGTGGGCGGCGAAGGGCATCAACGTCAACGCCATCGCGCCGGGCTACTTCGCCACCAACAACACCGAGGCGCTGCGCAACGACGAAGCGCGCAACGCGGCGATCCTCGATCGCATCCCAGCCGGGCGCTGGGGCGATCCGTCGGATCTCGGCGGCGCCGCGGTGTTCCTGTCCTCGGCCGCGGCCGACTACGTGCACGGCGCGGTGCTGCCGGTCGACGGCGGCTGGCTGGCGCGCTGACGGCCGGGAATCGGGAATGGAGAATCGGGAATCGCGAAGGCGTAGAAGCGGGGTCCGTTTTCCGGCGGGTGCCGGATGGGTGCTGGCCTGTCTATTGTTCCCGATGTTCGTGTTGGCGACCGGGGGCGTGCATGCCGCGCCCAAGCGGGTGTTCGTGGTCGGCGATTCCACCGCCAGCGAATATGGACCGGAGCGTGCGCCGCGCACGGGCTGGGGACAGGTGCTGCAGGAATATCTCGATCCTGCCGTCTACGAGGTCCGCAACCACGCCAAGAGCGGCCGCAGCGCGCGCAGCTTCATCGAAGAGGACTGGTTCGCGCCGGTCGAGGATGCACTCGCCGCCGGCGACGTGCTGCTGATCCAGTTCGGCCACAACGACGCCAAGTTCGAGGACCCGTCGCGCTACAACGAGCCCGGACAGGCGTTCCCGCAGTGGCTGATGCGTTACGTCGCGCTGGCGCGGGAGCGTGGCGCCACCCCGGTGCTGATCACGTCGGTGGCGCGGCGCAAGTTCGACCACGGCCAGCTGCTCGACACCCACGGGCTCTATGCGCAGGCGGTGCGCGACCTGGCGCGGCGCGAGCAGGTCGCGCTGATCGACCTCACCGCCGCCAGCACGGACTGGCTGCGCGCGCTGGGCGACGAGGCCTCGAAGCCGTACTACATGCACGTGCCGGAGCAGGGGCAGGCCGACGACACCCATTTCAGCCGCGCCGGCGCCACCCTGGTCGCCTGCCTGGTGGTGCGCGAATGGAAGGCGCTGGACCCGGCACTCGGGCCGAGTGTCGTGCGCGACACCGACTGCGGCGCACCCGCCGATGCGCGGGCGATGCGCGCCGCGCAGCCGCATCCGTCGCAAGTGCTGCGCGCGAACGACGTCGCTACGGTCGAGCAGCCGGGTCCGCACGGTGGCCCCGGGCCCACCACCGCCTGGCCGTACTTCGCCGATGCGGAGACGTTGCCGTTTGCCTTCCGCAAGCGCGTGTTGCAACCGGGCGCCGGCATCGGCCTGCATCCGCACGACAAGGACGAGATCTACTACGTGCTCTCGGGCCGCGGCGTGTTCGTCCTCGATGGCGAAGCGCACGAGGTCGGGCCCGGCGACGCCATGCTCACCCGCCCCGGCAGCACCCACGCCCTTCAGCAGGCCGGCGACGCCGACCTCGAGATCCTGATCGTCTATCCCATCAAGGCTGCGCCGCTTCCTGCTGGTCGGAAAAGTCCTTAGCGATCTTCCGGTGCTGCTTCGAAGCAAGTCTCCGACTCTGCTGCTGCCTCTTCATCACGAGTAACTGAATGGAGGATCCTTCTCCCGTTTACGGGGTGAGGGCATGCTGCTTGCGGGCCATTGGCCCACGCACGACCGAACGCCCAGGCGCTTTATGCGCGTGGGCCGGGGCGCGGAGCGAGGTGGCGCGAAGCGCCGGATGAGGGCGCTCTTAGGCGTCAATTTTGAGGGGACAGGTTCAGAAGCCCCTCTCCCTTTGGGGCGAGACCGCACGGCTTGCGCGCCACTGGCGCGCGTGCGCTGGAGCGTCCGTGCCGCTGGCACGGGCCGGGGCGCGGAGCGGGGGTTGGGGTGAGGGTACGGCGAAGTGGCGATGGTTCAGACCTCTGCCGCTTCGCCGTACCCTTGCGGTGCGCCAAGGCCCACCCTATGCGGGTGACAGGGTGGGCCTTTGCCCACCACGATCGTCTGCAATGACGCGCCGCCTATCCGCCGCGCCACCTCGCCCCGGCCCTTGCGCAGTGAGGGCGTTCAGGCATGCGCGAGCCAATGGCTTGCAAGCCGCACGCCTTCACCCCGAAGGGAGAAGGGTCAGGACGCCGTGCCGCCGCCACCGCGGGTGAGACGATTGACACCGGTTACTAGCAATACTGGGAACTGTCACCCTGTTCACGTAAAAAGGGAGATGGAATCCCTGTGTCTGAAGTTATTTTTTTGTTATGGTGTGCCTGCGCCGGTTGCGCGCGAATTGGGGACTTCATCAAATCTCTGTCCGGTGGTCGACCGTCACGTCGATGACGGCGACTGCGGCTGTCGCCGGGTGCGACGGGGCCAGCGCCCCGGAATCCGCCGGCAACCGCGCATCGGCATTTTTTGGTGCATGCATTATGAATACAGCGGTACTGCAAGCGACCGATGAACTGCCCAGGCTGGCGGTGGTCGAGGACGATCGGGAGTTCAGGGAGGACGTTCTGGTACCTGCGCTCACGCGCGCGGGCTTCGACGTGGATGGCATGGCGAGCGCATTCGAGCTCTACCGGGCGATGACCGCGCGGCGCTACGACCTCGTGCTGCTCGATGCCGGGCTGCCGGACGAGGACGGGTTCAGCATTGCCGCGCACCTGCGCAGCCTGTCGTCGGCACTCGGGATCGTCATGCTCACCGGCTACGCCTCCGGCGACGACCGCATGCGCGGCCTGCGTGCCGGCGTCGACGCCTACCTGTCCAAGCCGGCGAGCATGGAGATGGTGGTGACCACGTTGCGCAACCTGGCCCGCCGGATCGTTCCGAACGCGAACCTTCGCGCCAGGTGGCGTCTGGACGAGGGAAGCTGGCGCATCCTGTCGCCGAACGGCGTTGAGATCGCGATGAGCCTGGCCGAGCGGGAGGTGATGAAGACCCTGGCCGCGAGTTGCGGTGTCCCGATCAAGCGCGAAGCGTTGATCGCCGGCCTGGCCGAGAACGTGCACGACTTCGATCCGCACCGGCTGGAGATGCTGGTCCACCGCCTGCGCAAGAAATGCCTGAAGCTGGCACGCGAGGAGCTCCCGCTCCGCGCCGTGCGCGGTGTCGGCTACGTCCTGACCTGGTAGCCCGTTCCCGACCGATCGCGGTCGGGACCATGCCGCAATGGATTGCATGGATGCGGCAATGATGCCCCGGCGCCGAACGTGCCCGCGGAGCGTCACGCGGCATCGCGCCCATGGGGCGCTCCTACGGAGGGGGATTGCACGTTACCGCTGTTCCGCGGATCCGGCGCGTTCGCGTCCGGGCCCGGCCGTGCCATCGGCCATCGGCAGGCGCACAAAGAAGCGCGTGCCCACGCCGGGATTGCTGTCCAGGTCGATGCTGCCGCCGGCGGACTCGACCAGGTTGCGCACGATCGCCAGCCCCAGGCCCGTGCCCTGGCCGCTGGGCTTGGTGGTGAAGAACGGCTCGAACGCCCGTGCCTGCACGTCGCGCTTCATGCCGTGGCCGTTGTCGCCGAGAACGATCTCCACCTCGTCCAGGTCCTGCAGCGCGCGCAGGTCGATGCGGAAGCGGCCGCCGTCGGGCATGGCATGCGCGGCGTTGGCGGTCATGTTGAGGATCGCCAGCCCGAACTGGGCCCGGTCGAAGGCGATCGGGCAGTCGTCCCCGGGCAGCCGCAGGTCCAGGACGATGCCGGCGCCGAGGGTCTGTCGCAGCATCGGCTGCATGTCGCGCAGTGCCTCGCCGGCATCGAACACCTCGATCCGGGTGACCTCCTGTCGGCTGAAGTGCAACAGCTTGCGAGTGATCGCGGTGGCGCGGTGCGCAGCCGATTCCAGCCCGGACAGGGCCTTCGCCATCTCGGCCTCGCTCCCGGCCTGTTTGCCTTGCTCGATGTAGCCGAGCATCAGCGTCATCAGGTGATTGAAGTCATGGGCGACGCCCGCGCACATCCGCCCCACGGCCTCCACCTTCTGCGTATGCAGCAACTGCGCCTGTGCCTGCTCGCGTGCCGCGATCTCCGCCTCCAGCCGCCGGTTCGCCCGCGCCAGCTCGTGGCCGCGCCGGGTGGCTTCCTCCAGGCTGCCGCGCAGCGCCGCCACGCTACGGTCGACCACCACCGCGATCAGCAGGAACATCACCGAACGGATCGCCGCGTCGCCGACCAGGTGCGCCAGTTCCGCATCGGTCGAACGCGCCTCCGACACCGCGCCCACGAACAGTGCCGCCGCCAACACCGCGTACATCGCCCACAGCGCGCGCCGCCCGACCATCATCCCGGCGACGAACAGCCACAGGACCTGGATCGGCTGCTCGTACACCTGCGCCGAAATGCCGCTGCCGGCGTAGGCGACCAGCATCATCAACGCCACCACCACCAGCAACTGGCGCAGCGCCCACTGGAAGCGGCCGCGCCGGATCAACACGAAGCAGAAGAGCGCCACCGCGCTGATCAGCAGGCTGCTGACCAGGCTCGCGGTCTCGCCCGGGCGCCAGGCGATGTCGGTACCGAAAATCCGGTACAGCCACATCAGCGGCGGCAGGGCGCCGAGGATCAGCAACACGACCTGCAGCATCGGTGCATTGCGCCGGTCGACCGGATCGTCGATCGGCGCGCGCTGCAGCCAGCCGCCCAATGTTCGCCACATCTCGCAATCCTTACCCATCGCTAACCGCGACCAATATACCGATCGGTTCCGAAAGCCGCTGGCAGTCGGCATCCCGCAGGCTTGGCATGACCTGATATCTCCCGAACGATCCGCCGATCGACCCGCGGTGCTCTGGTCCCGCCCCGGCTGCTTTCCGGCAGAATGTTCGACATGATCGATTCCGACGGAAGAAGGGACATTCGGTATTTTCGACAAGAAGACAGAACTTCCGGGGAAACGCCTGCTTGCCGTTGAAGGCATCCCGATGCGGCTGATGGCGCTGTTGCTCGGCCTGCTCGCGGCCTGCGGTTCCGCATTGGCGGCGGCGGTGCAGCCCGACGAGCGGATCATGCCGCGCACGTTCACCGGGGACGACGGGCTTCCGCAGTCGGGCGTGAACGCCATCGTGCAGACGCGCGACGGTTATCTCTGGATCGGCACCTATGGCGGGCTGGCGCGTTTCGACGGGATGAGGTTCGAGACCTTCCGCGGGCAATCCGGCGTCGAGTCGGTGCTCACGGAGGAGGGTCGCCAAAAGGGCCCGACCAGCGATCGCATCCTGGCCCTGCACGAGGACGACGCCGGACGGCTGTGGATCGGCACCCAGGACGCCGGGCTGAGCGTGTTCGAGCACGGCACGTTCCGGCATCTGCCGGTCTGCGGCGGCGTCTGCCAGATCAGCGACGTCCTGCAGGGTCCGGACGGCGCGATCTGGATCGCGAGCAGTGTCGGCGTGCTGACGCTGGATCCCGCCAGCCGGCAGGAGACCTGGATCGAGCGGGCCGACTGGGCCGGCTATGTCCGCATGTCCAGTGATGGCCAGGGGCGCATCCATGTCGGGGGCCACCGCGGCTTCGGCGTCGTGGCCGGCGGTCGGATCCGGCCCGTCCGCCTGCCCGGCGGCGACCGCAGGATCCATCTGCTGGAACGCAGCGGCGACCAGCTGTTGGTGGGCACCGAACACGCGCTCTATCGCTACGATCCGGTGCGGCGACACTGGCAGCCGCTCGGTGTCGACGAGCCCACCTTCGCCACCCAGGATGCCGACGGCCTGTGGTGGGTGTCCCAGGTGTCCGGGCGACTGCTGCGGGAGGATGGCGCCGGCGGCTGGCGCAACGTGCCTGAGCTGACGGGCGCCGGCGTGACCAGCCTGGCGCGCGACGACGAGGGCAATCTGTGGGTCGGCAGCAACAGCAAAGGGCTGCTGCGGTTGCGCAAGCCGCTGTTCGGGCTGCTCTCGGTGCCACAACAGGGGGCGAATGCAGCCGGGCGCGCGGTGGTCGCCGACGGCCAGGGCGGCCTGTGGTTCGGATCGGCCTGTGGGGATCTGGGGCATTGGCGACACGACGGCGACATGCGGGTGCTGCCGATCGGGCAGGTACTGGGCAACAACTGCGTCGCCAGCCTGCTGCTGGGCCGCGACGGCGTGATCTGGGTGGGAACGATCGCCGGTACCCTGGGGCGGATCGTGGACGGCGAACTGCAACATGTCGTCACCTGGCCGACCGCCGAGTCGGTCAACCTCTGGCAGCGCGAGAACGGGCGCCATCTGGTCAGCCTGGGTCGCGCCACGTTCGAACTGGAGATCGACGCCCAGGGGCGGATCGTCGATCGCCGCGACATCGACGCCCTGAAGGGCATGCACATCAACCAGATGCGCGAGGCGGTGCGGGGCGGCCACTGGTTCGCGGGCGACCAGGGCGTGCTGCGGCTGGTTGCTGGAAAAGTCGTCGAGCAATGGACCCCGGCAGAAGGGCTCTCGTCGCGTTTCGCCCGGGCCCTGCATGAGGACCGAGAAACGGGCACGCTCTGGGTCGGCACCTACGGCGGCGGCCTCAACCGCATCCAGGACGGCCAGGTGCGGCACTACGACAGCGGCAACGGCCTGGTCGACGATACCGTCTCGTGCATGCTCGCCGACGCGCGTGGGCGCCTGTGGCTGGGCGGCAATCGCGGCGTGACCCTGCTGCCGGCGCCAAGGGAGGCGGCGGCCACGATCGAGTCGATCGGCTATGCCGCGGACGACGGGCTGGTGCCGGCCGAGATCAACGGCGGCACCGCGTCGCCCTGCCACCGCGATACGCAGGGCCGGTTGTGGTTCTCCCTGGTGGAGGGCTTCGCCGTGCTCGATCCCGCGGACGTGCCGGAGGTCCGGCCCGCAACGTTGCAGCCGCACATCGAACACGTCGCGGTCGCCGGGCGTCCGCTGGACTTCACCGGGCCGGCGCTGGTGCTGGAATCCTTCGCCCGCAACCTGGAGATCCGCTATACCGCGGTCAACCTGAGCAAGCCGCGAGACACCCACTTCCGCTTCCGCCTGTCCGGGTTCGACGAGGACTGGGTCGAGGCCGGGCAGAACCGCAGCATCCTCTACCCCTCGATACCCTGGGGCGAGCACCTGTTCGAGGTCCAGGCGCGCATCGCCGGCGGTCAGTGGTCGCCGGTGCCGGCGAGCCTGCGGATCGTCCATCCGCGTCCGTGGTACCAGCGCCCGTGGGTGTGGACGCTGGCGACGCTGCTCGGCCTGCTGGCGTTGCTCGGCAGCACGCAGTTGGAAAGAAGCCAGCCCGAATCCGGCGGCACCGCCACGCGACCACGCCGGCGGCGCGGCTGACGTTCGGAAACGGGAAATCTCGACCTGTCCCGCTTGCGGAAGAAAGCGCCGCAAGCGGGAGATGGATGTGCGCATCTACGGCCCTCCCGTAGGAGCGCGCCATGCGCGCGATACCGCGAGCATTTCTCCGCCACGCGATTCCGTCCGCCGATGGACCTTCCGGCCCGCGGCAGGGCCGCGGACGGTCGAAACCAGACACCCGCGGTATCGCGCGCATGGCGCGCTCCTACGAAGCGCAAGCACACCACAGGACGCTCGCGGGCCATGCCGGCGCGCGGGGCTGCAACGCAGACGCGCGGTAGTGGCGCGCAAGCGCATTCCTTTCGCGCAGGAAAACGGTAGGAGCCCCCACCGCTCATCCCGAGCGAGGCGATCACGTCATCGCCCGTAGGCGGCGCCGGCGTCTGCCGGGATCGCCGGCAACATGGCCAGCAGCTGCTCCCCGGTGAACGGCTTGCGCATCCGCAGGATGCCGGAGTCGTCGAGATCATCGGATGTGGCCGGATTGCCGGAAGGACCGGCGGCTGGCCGATCGGAGATCAGCACCCGCCGAGCCTTCGCCAGCATGTTGCCCAGCTGCCGCAGCAGCACCAGCCCGTCGGTATCGGTGAGATCGTGGTCCGCAATCACCACGTCGATGGCGGTCGACTGCAGCACCTGGGCGATGGCTTCGCCGCCGTGCCGGGCTTCGATGACGCGGCACCCGCGTGCGGCCAGCGTCGCCGTCGCGTGCCGCGCAAGCGCAGTGTCGCCGGTCACCAGCAGTACCCGCGGCGCTTCGGCCGCCTGCTCCGCGTCGCGTTCGGGCATCGCCAGCGGCAACCGCAGCCGGATGCGGGTGCCCTCGCCGGGCGCGCTGTCCACCTCGATCCCGCCGCCGCTGTCGGCGACGAAGCGGTGCACGATCGCCATGCCGATGCCGGTGCCCTTGTCCTTCGGCTTGGTCGTGAAGAACGGCTCGAACAAGCGTGCGCGCACGTCCGGCGTCATGCCGCAGCCGGTGTCCTCGACCCGGATCAGCGCCTGGCCGTCGTCGGCCTCGATCGACAACGCGAACCGGCCGCCCTGCGGCATCGCATCGCAGGCGTTGGCGGCGATGTTCAGCAGCGCCAGTTCGAGTTCGTCGCGATCGGCGGTCACCAGCAGGCCCGGTGGCGGCGTGTCCAGCCGGGCCCGGATCGCGCGGGGGAACATCGGCAGCAGCAGCGGGCGCATCTCCTCGATCGCCTCCGCCAGGTCGAACGTGGACACCTGCCGCACCTGTGTGCGGCCGAAGCTCAGCAGGCGCCGGGTGACCACCGCGCCGCGCTGCGCCGCCCGCTGGATCCTGGACAGGGTGGCGTCGACGTCGTCGCCCGGCGCGCGTGGCGACGTCGCCAGGCCTGCGATCACGCTGAGGATGTTGTTGAAGTCGTGGGCGACGCCGGTCGCGAGCCGGCCGATGGCCTCCATGCGCTGCGTCTGCAGCAGGCGGGCATAGGCGTGCTCCTTCTCGTCGATCTCGTGCTCGAGCTCCACGCACAGCGCATTGAGTTCCCTGCTGCGCTCGATCGCCCGCTGCGACGACAGGATCAGGCGATCCAGGAGCATCGCCAGCACCAGAAAGCTCATGCCGGACAGCAGCAAGTTCGGCAATACCTCCGCCGCCACCGCCGCGTTGGACGCGCGCCCCAGGTCGACCGAGGCGCCGATCGCCAGCGCGACGGCGGTCGCCAGGGCGGTCCACCACACCGCGGACCTGCCCAACAACAGCCCGGCGAACAGCAGTGGCATCACGTGGGTCGTCTGCAGCCCCGACTGCGCCCGCAACCCGTAGGCCTGGTAGCTGAGCGTGATCAGCAGCAGGCCGCCGGCAATGGTCAACGCGGCCGAAAGCCGGAACCGCCCCCGGCGCAACAGGGCGAAGCAGGTCCACGCATAGGCCCCGATCGCCAGGGCGCCCCAGCGCTCGCCGTCCCCGCCCGCACCCGCGCCGTTCCAGGACGCGATCGCGATCGACACCGCCATTGCACCGGCCACCACCAGCAGCGTCTGCAGCATCCACGCATTGCGCCGGTCCTGCCGCGCAACGGGCACATGCGTCAACCAGCCGAGCAGGCGCTGGCGCAGCCCACGGGGCGTGTCTTGCGCGGTCATCGGCGCGGTCGCCGCAAGGGATCACTCCCCCCTTCGGAAAAGGGGGGCTGGGGGGGACTTGCCCGGCGCCCGGCCGAGCCACCGCCAAAGCAAATCGCTGCGCGATTCCCGGCCCCCGCGCAGCGCGCGGGGGCGCTCAACCCGCCGCAAGCCTGCGGCTTGCAAGCGGCGGTTTTCGCCCCCCTCAATCCCCCTTTTCCAAAGGGGGAGGACAAGCGCTGAAGCTCCCGCGGTTCTCCCGCAATCTGCGCACTTCCCCCCTTTGAAAAAGGGGGGCAGGGGGGATTTGCCCGGTGCCCGGCCAAGCCACAGCCAAAGCGGATCCCCCTCAATCCCCCTTTTGCAAAGGAGGAAGACAAGCGCCGAGGCTCCCCCGGTTCTCCCCCAATCTGCGCACTTCCCCCCTTTGAAAAAGGGGGGTAGGGGGGATTTGCGCGGCGCCCGGACAAGCCACAGCCAAAGCGGATCCCCCTCAATCCCCCTTTTGCAAAGGGGGAAGGCAAGCGCCGGCCGTTCGGTCTCCGCCCCATGCCAACCCACCGTTCCTCACCGAGTATCCCCGGCCAATATAGCGGCCGTCTCCAGAAACCGGTAGACAGGTGTCGGCCGCGAAACCGACCCTCTCAAAGCGAGACGTACGTTCCAATTCAAACAATTGGCGCCTGCAATTTAACGAGATGTGAACGGCGTCGAATTTCCCGCGGCCGGATGCCGGTGCCAGGCATTGCAAACAGGCCGCGACCGGAACGCGCGTGTGCCGCGCCATTCTCCCGCCGCCCAACAAAACCACGGGTTTGCCGCGCTGCGCCGCGGTTTCACCTGTGCCCGGATCGTTTCGGGCGGCGCCCGCGCGGGCGAGGACCCGTTCGCGACGGCCCCGCCGGCGCGGCGGATCCCCGCCCCGGTTCATCTGTGCAGCCGTTCCCAATCCGGCGTCCGACGCTCACCGATGGTGATGTTCGGCGAGTTTCGGTGCGTGATCGATGACAGGGGGCCGCCCTAGATTGCCTGCGCAAATCCTCGAACGACGCCCTCGGCCGCGTAACCGTTTTCATCGGTGTTCTCGATCGCCCAGGGGAGTGAACGGCGGCGTCGCAAGAGGAGGGGAGATTCAAGCAGGCAATCCGCCCGCAGGACGCATGCGTTGGTCCCTGCCGGTCGGTTGCCCTACAAGAGCAGCAAGGGGAACCACCTGTGACCGTCCCGTCTCATCGCAAGGCAGCAGCGTTCTGCCGTTCGAGCCTCCTGTCCCTGGTCCTGGTGGTGTCCGCCTTCGCGGGCATGAAGGTCCTGGCGCAGTCGGCGGTGACCAACACCGCCACCGTCGCCACGCCCACCGGCGTGGTCGATTCGAACCCGGACAACGACAGCGACGACGCTCTCATCACGGTCACCGCGCCGCCGCCGCCGTTCGGCAGCTGCGACTCGAGCATGTACCTGTCACAAACGCCGGCCGGTGGGACGGAGACGACGCTCTTCCAGTTCGACACCTCCAGCAATCCATTTGTCTATACGACGCTGGGGTCCAGCACGACCATTTACAACGCAGCAGCGTTCAATCCCGCCGACAACTATTTGTACGCCATTGCCAGTGGAACGACGACGCTGATTCGCGTGGGCAACGACGGCAGCGTTGCCGAGGTCGGGCCGATCTCCGGCCTCGAAGCAGGCAACTACAACTCCGGCGAGATCGGCCCGGATGGCAACTACTACGTCAAGGGAGGGCCGAGCCACCTGATCTATCGCGTCAATCTGGCGACACAAACCGCTGTTCCGGTGACCAACACGGTATTGCTCGTGTCGGATCTTGCCTGGCACGGCGGCTTGCTTTACGGCGATGACGGTTCGGGGAATCTGGTTTCGATCGATCCGGGCACCGGGGCGATCGACACGATCGGACCGACCGGCGTGCCCGGCATCTTCGGCGCGATGTTCGGCGCCAGCAACGGTGTCTACGGAAGCAACAACAACGGTGGCTTCTATCAGTTCGACCTCGTCACCGGCGCCGCGACGCTGATCTCGTCCTCGCCCGGCGCGGCGGGCAACGACGGCGCCAAGTGCGCCAGCACGCCGCTGGAATTCGCCGCCGACCTGGCGATCGACAAGGACGACGGCAACGAGAACTATCTCCCGGGCGAGGATGTCGTCTACACCATCCTCGTCAGCAACCTCGGCCCGTTCGGCGTCGCCGGCGCCACGGTCGCCGATCCGCTGCCCACGGGCACCACCACCGCCAGCTGGACCTGCGGCAGCGGCACCGAAGGCGGCGTCTGCGGCGTGGCCAACGGCAGCGGCGCGATCGCCGACGTGCCGGTCAACCTGCCGGCCGGCGCCACCGTCACCTTTACCCTGACCCTGTCGGTGCCCAGCGACTTCACCGGCGACCTGGTCAACGTGGCCACCGTCACAGCTCCCGAGGGCTCGTCGGACCCGAACCTCGCCAACAACACCGACGACGACACCGACACCGTCGAGCCGGCCGTGGTCACCGTGGAGAAAATCGCGGATCCGGTGCCGGGCACGGTGCTCGCCATCGGCGCCACCGTCACCTACACCGTGACCACGACCGTGGCCGGTGGTCCGACTTCGGACATCGTCACGCTGACGGACACGCTGAGCGCGGGACTGACCTTCGGCGCCGTCACCGATCCCGGCGACTTCACCTGCAGCGGCGCACTGCAATGCACGCTGCCGGCAGGCACCGCACCGGGCACCTATCCGCTCAGCTACACCGCCACCGTCGACCTGGGTGCCTCCGGCACGGTAAGCAACGCGGTCGTGCCCACGGGCGGCGACGCCCCGACCTGCGGCACCTGCACCACCGAGCATCCGGTGCTACCGAGCTTCGGCAGCTGCGATTCAACGATGTATCTCAGCCAGGGCGACCCGACGGGCCTCTTCCGGTTCGACACGTCGTCGAATCCCTTCCCCGTCCAGCCGGTGGGGTCTGTCTCGGCCGACCTCTACAACAGCATCGCGTTCAGCCCAGTCGACAACTACCTGTACGCGATACGCCGTTCGAGTACGTCGCCGCACAACGTGCTGCTCCAGATCGGCAGCGACGGCATCGTCGCCGAGCTGGGGCCTGTCACGAATCTGCCGGACATCCTCGGATACGGCGTAGGCGAGTTCGCGCCCGACGGGAGCTACTACGTCAAGCGGGGCGGAGCCGACAACCAGATCTACCGCATCGACATTCCGACGCGCACGGCGACGCCGATCACCCTGTCCCAGTCGCTCTCCGTGCACGACCTGGCTTGGCACAACGGCCTGCTGTACACCGCGGAGGCCGGCGGCAACCTGTATACGATCGATCCCGCGAACGGCGCCGTCACGCCGATCGGCGCCACAGGCGTTGCCGGCGCCTTCGGTGCCCTGTTCGGTGCCAGCAACGGCGTTTACGGCGGTAACAACCAGGGTGGCTTCTACCGGTTCGATCTGGCCACGGGCACGGCCACGCTGATCTCGAACCTGCCGGGCTCCAGCAACAACGACGGCGCCAAGTGCCCCACCACGCCGATGGAATTCGCCGCCGACCTGGCGATCGACAAGGACGACGGCAGCGAAACCTACGTGCCGGGCGAGGACGTCGTCTACACCATCCTGGTCAGCAACCTCGGCCCGTTCGGCGTCGCCGGCGCCACGGTCGCCGATCCGCTGCCCACGGGCACCACCACCGCCAGCTGGACCTGCGGCAGCGGCACCGAAGGCGGCGTCTGCGGCGTGGCCAACGGCAGCGGCGCGATCGCCGACGTGCCGGTCAACCTGCCGGCCGGCGCCACCGTCACCTTTACCCTGACCCTGTCGGTGCCCAGCGACTTCACCGGCGACCTGGTCAACGTGGCCACCGTCACAGCTCCCGAGGGCTCGTCGGACCCGAACCTCGCCAACAACACCGACGACGACACCGACACCCTCGAGCCGGCCGTCGTCACGGTGGAGAAGACCGCCAGCCCGGTGCCGGGCACGACGCTCGGCATCGGCGACACCATCACCTACACGGTGACCACGACCGTGGCCGGCGGCCCGACTTCGGACGTCGTCACGCTCACCGACACGCTGAGCGCGGGACTGACCTTCGGCGCCGTCACCGACCAGGGCAGCTTTAGCTGCAGCGGCGAACTGGTCTGCACCCTGCCGGCGGGCACGCCGGCGGGCAGCTATGCGCTCACCTACACCGCCGTCGTCGATCTGGGCGCCACCGGCACCGTGAGCAACACGGTCGTGCCCACGGGCGGCGACGATCCGACCTGCGGCACCTGCACCACCCAGCATCCGGTGCAGCCGAACTTCGGTTCGTGCGACGCGACCATCTACCTGGGAGTCGGTGTACCGACACAACTCGTCCGTGCCGATACCAGCACCAACCCGCTCACGTATCCCACGATCGGCTCGCCGGATTCTCCCGGCTACAACGCCATGGGCTACGACCTCAACAGCAACTACATCTACGCGACGCGATGGGATGCCGGTACGAGCACGTACCGCCTCCTGCGGATCGGCAATGATGGCTCGGTGATGGATGTCGGCCCCATCACCGGCGGTGGAATCAATGCCGCGACCGGCATCGCCACGGCCGTGATCGGCGCAGACGGCTTCTACTACGTCAAGAGCAACAGCTCGACGAGCGAGATGTGGCGCGTGAACCTGTCCACCCGGACGGCCGTGCGCATAGCGCTCAGCCAGGCGATCGGCACCGCGGATTTCGCCTGGAACAACGGGCTCATCTACACGCACAACCATCTCGACGGCGTCTTCTACTCCATCGATCCCGGCACGGGAACGGTGAACAGGATCGGCCCGTCGGGCGTCCCCAGCGGTGTCTTCGGATCGCTGGTCAGCGCCAGCAACGGCGTGTTCGGCCGCGACAATGCCACCGGCGGGTTCTACCGGTTCAATCTGGCGACGGGCGTGGCGACGCTGATCTCCGACGGCCCGTCGGGCGGCGGCGACGGCGCCAAGTGCCCCACCACGGCGGTGGAGTTCCCGGCCGACCTGGCGATCGACAAGGACGACGACAGCGACACCTACATGCCGGGCGACGACGTCGTCTACACCATCGTGGTCAGCAACCTCGGCCCGTTCGGCGTCGGCGGCGCCACGGTCGACGATCCGCTGCCCGCCGGCATCACCACGGCCAGCTGGACCTGCGGCAGCGCCACCGGCGGCGGCGTCTGCGGTACGGCCAGCGGCAGCGGCGCGATCGCCGACGTGCCGGTCAACCTGCCGGCCGATGCCACCGTCACCTTCACCCTGACGCTTTCGGTGCCGGACGACTTCACCGGCGAACTGATCAACGTCGCCACCGTGACCAGTCCGGACGGTTCGCCCGATCCCAACCCCGACAACAACACCGACGACGACATCGACGTCACGCCGGTGGTCACGGTCAACAAGAGCGTCGATCCGGGCAGCGGCACGGCCGTCTCGCCGGGCGACACGCTGACCTACACGCTGACCGTGGACGTGGTCGGCTCGGTGACGGTCGAGGCCGAAGTGCTGACCGACACCCTCGGCGCCGGCCTCACGGCGGGCCCGATGCCGGCCGGCTGCACGGCCTCCGGGCAGGTGGTGACCTGCACGCTGGCCGCCGGCGCGGCCATCGGCACGCATACCTTCACCTACACCGCCACCGTCGATGCCGATGCGGAGACGCAGGTCGAGAACAGCGTGGTGCCCACCAACGGCATCTGCGAGACCTGCACCACGGTCAACCCGGTCGATCCGACGGTGCTGGTCAACAAGAGCGTCGACGTGGGCGACGGCACCGCGGTCGCGGTCGGCGACACGCTGACCTACACGCTGACGGTGGACGTGGCCAACGCGGTCACCGCGGTCGACGAGGTCATGACTGACACGCTGGGCACCGGCCTCACGGTCGGCACGATGCCGGCCGGCTGCACCAATGCCGGTCAGGTGGTCACCTGCACCCTGGCCGCGGGCGCCGCGACCGGCACCCACACCTTCGTCTACACCGCCACGGTGAACGAGGACGCGACCACGCAGGTCGAGAACAACGTCGAGCCGAGCACCGGCATCTGCGGCGACTGCACCACGATCAACCCGGTCGATCCGACGATCCTCGTCAACAAGAGCGTCGACCCGGCCAGCGGCACACCGGTGTCGGTTGGCGACACCCTGACCTACACCCTGACGGTGGACGTGGCCAACGCGGTCACCACCGAGGCCGAGGTCCTGCCCGACACGCTGGGCGCCGGCCTCACGGCCGGTCCGATGCCGGCCGGCTGCACCAACGCGGGCCAGGTGATCACCTGCACGCTCGCGGCCGGCGCGGCCATCGGCACCCACACCTTCGTCTACACCGCCACGGTGAACGAGGATGCGGAGACGCAGGTCGAGAACAGCGTCGAGCCGACCAACGGCGTTTGCGGCACCTGCACCACCGTCAATCCGGTCGACCCGACCGTGGTCGTCAACAAGAGCGTCGACGTCGCCGCCGGCGTGTCGGTCGCGGTCGGCGACACGCTGACCTACACGTTGACGGCGCGGGTGGCCAATGCGGTCACCAGCGCGGACGAGATCCTGACCGACACCCTGGGCACCGGCCTGACGGTGGGCACCCTGCCGGCCGGCTGCACGTCCACCGGGCAGGTGATCATCTGCACGCTGGCCCAGGGCGCGGCGATCGGCACCCACACCTTCGTCTACACCGCCACGGTGAACGAGGACGCGACCACGCAGGTCGAGAACAACGTCGAGCCCGGCACCGGCATCTGCGAGACCTGCAGCATCATCACGCCGGTCGACCCGACCATCCGGACCGGCAAGAGCGTCGACGTGGGCAGCGGCACCCCGGTGTCGGTCGGCGACACGTTGACCTACACGCTGACCGCGGTCGTGGCCAATGCCGCGACCACCGAGGCCGAGGTCATGACCGATACGCTCGGCGACGGCCTCACGGCCGGTGCGATGCCGGCCGGCTGCACCAATGCGGGCCAGGTGATCACCTGCACGCTGGCGGCCGACTCGCCGATCGGCACCTATACGTTCACCTACACCGCGACGGTCGATGCCGACGCGGAGACCGAGGTGAGCAACGAGGTGGTGCCGACCAATGGCGTCTGCGAGACCTCCTGCACCACCGTCAACCCGCTCGACCCGACGATCACGACCAACAAGAGCGTCGACGTGGGCAGCGGCACCGCGGTGTCGGTCGGCGACACGCTGACCTACACGCTGACCGCGGTCGTGGCCAATGCCGCGACCACCGAGGCCGAGGTCATGACCGACACGCTCGGCGCCGGCCTCACGATCGGCACGGTGCCGGCCGGCTGCGTCGCCTCCGGCCAGGTGGTGACCTGCACGGTGCCGACGGGTTCGGCGATCGGCACCTACACGTTCACCTACACCGCCACCGTCGCTGAAGATGCGGAGACGCAGGTCGAGAACAACGTCGAGCCGACCAACGGCATCTGCGAGACCTGCGGCACCGTCAACCCGGTCGACCCGACGGTGACGATCAACAAGAGCGTCGACGTGGGCAGCGGCACCGAGGTCGCGGTCGGCGATACCCTGACCTACACCATCACCGCGACGGTGGCCAACGCCGCGAGCACCGATCCGGAGGTCCTCACCGACACCCTCGGCGCCGGCCTCACGGTCGGCCCGATGCCGGCCGGCTGCACGGCGTCCGGCCAGGTGGTGACCTGCACGCTGGCGGCCGGCGCCGCGATCGGCACGCACACCTTCACCTACACCGCCACGGTGGACCAGGACGCGGAGACCCAGGTCGAGAACAGCGTCGAGCCGAGCACCGGCGTCTGCGGCACCTGCACCACGGTCAACCCGCTCACCCCGACGATCACCGTCGGCAAGAGCGTCGACGTGGGCAGCGGCACCGCGGTCGCGCCGGGCGACACGCTGACCTACACGCTCACCGCGACCGTGGCCAATGCGGTCACCAACGCGCCGGAACCGCTGATCGACACCCTGGGCGACGGCCTGTCCGTCGGCACCCTGCCGGCCGGCTGCACGGCCTCGGGCCAGGTGATCACCTGCACGCTGGAAACCGGTGCGGCGATCGGCGTCCACACGTTCGTCTACACCGCCACGGTGAACGCCGATGCGACCACCGAGGTCCGCAACAACGTCTCGCCCACGCGCGGCGTCTGTGAGGACTGCAGCACCGTCAATCCGCTCACCCCGCGCATCACCGTCAACAAGAGCGTCGATCCGGCCAGCGGTACCGAGGTCTCGGCCGGCGACACGTTGACCTACACGCTCACGGTGGACGTGGCCACCGCGGCCACCGTCGATCCGGAAGTGATGACCGATACGCTCGGCGACGGCCTGACGATCGGCACGCTGCCGGACGGCTGCACGGCCACGGGCCAGGTGATCACCTGCACCCTGGCCGCGGGCGCCGCGATCGGCACGCACACGTTCGCGTACACCGCCACGGTGGACCTCGACGCGGCGACCGAGGTCAGCAACAGCGTGACCACGAGCACCGGCACCTGCGAGACCTGCACCACCACCAACCCGGTGGTCTCGAAGATGCTGGTGAGCAAGACCTCCAACCCGGAGGACGGCACCGAGGTCGCCGTCGGCGACGTCATCACCTACACGGTGACGGTGACGGTGGCCAGCGGCGCCACCACCGAAGCGCTGCTCCTGCCCGACACCCTGAGTGCCGGGCAGACCCTGCTGGCGGACTCGATCGTGGCTCCCGCGGGCGGGGACTGCAGCGTCGTCGCCACCGGGCTCGAGTGCACCCTGGCGGCCGGCGCGCTGCCGGGTGTGCACACCTTCACCTACCAGGCGCAGGTGGCCCCGGATGCGGTCGGCGACATCGGCAACGTCGTGAGCGCGACCGGCGGTGGCGGAAGCGAGCCCGAGTGCATCGACTGCAGCACCGAGCATCCGCTGGCCGATCCCGTGGTCACCATCGCCAAGACCTCCGATCCGGACGAAGGCGAAGAGGTCGGCGTCGGCGACACGCTGACGTACACGCTGTCGGTGACGATCGAGAAGGCTGCGCTCACCATGCCGGTGCTGCTGCACGACACCCCGGGCGCAGGCCTGACCGTGGGTGCGCTGCCCGCCGGCTGCGTCAACGGCTCGGGTGAGATCGTCTGCACGGTGGATGCCGGCACGGTGCCGGGCACGTACACCTTCACCTATCCGGCCACGGTCAACGCCGATGCACTGGGCGAAGTCAGCAATGCCGTCGTCAGCGAGTACAACGGCAGCATCACCCCGGTGTGCCAGCCGTGCGGCACGGTGCACAAGCTGGCCGACGAGCCGCAGCTGCGGGTGATCAAGACCG
>NZ_VSSP01000024.1 GCF_008312895.1 Luteimonas suaedae
GGTCCACGTGACCGATCGTGCCCACGTTCACGTGGGGCTTGGTGCGCTCGAACTTGCCCTTTGCCATTGGTTTTAGCTCCGTGATTCGTAATTGGTGATTGGTGATTCGCTTAAAGCGGGATTCGCGCTCTTTCGAATCACGAATCCCGAATCACGAATCACGATTTTTTAGTAACCGTTTCGGCGATGTTGGCCGGCGCTTCCGCGTAGTGGTCGAACTCCATCGTGAAGGTAGCGCGACCCTGCGACATCGACCGCAGCGAGGTGGCGTAGCCGAACATCTCGCCGAGCGGCAGCATGGCGTTGATCACCTTGCCCGACGGCGTGTCGTCCGAACCCTGCAGGATGCCGCGACGGCGGCTGACGTCGCCCATCACGTCGCCCAGGTAGTCCTCGGGGGTGACGATCTCGACCTTCATGATCGGCTCCAGCAGCACCGGGCTGGCGCGGTGGAAGCCTTCCTTGAAGCCCATCGAACCGGCGATCTTGAACGCCATTTCCGACGAGTCGACCTCGTGGTACGAACCGTCGACCAGCTTCACCTTGACGTCGACGATCGGATATCCGGCCATCAGCCCGTTGGCGATCGCTTCCTGGATGCCCTTGTCGACCGCCGGGATGTATTCCTTCGGCACCACGCCGCCGACGATCGCGTTCTCGAACACATAGCCTTCGCCCCGCTCCTGCGGCTCGATCTCGAGCCACACGTGGCCGAACTGGCCCTTGCCGCCCGACTGCCGCACGAACTTGCCTTCAGCCTTGACCGCCTTGCGGATGGTCTCGCGGTAGGCGACCTGCGGCTTGCCGACGTTCGCCTCGACGTTGAACTCGCGCTTCATGCGGTCGACCAGGATCTCCAGGTGCAGCTCGCCCATGCCGGAGATGATCGTCTGCCCGGACTCCTCGTCGGTACGCACGCGGAACGACGGATCCTCCTGTGCCAGGCGACCCAGCGCCAGGCCCATCTTCTCCTGGTCGGACTTGGTCTTCGGCTCGACCGCCATCGAGATGACGGGCTCCGGGAAGATCATCCGCTCCAGGGTGATGATGTTGTCCTGGGTGCACAGGGTGTCGCCGGTGGTGACGTCCTTCAGGCCGACCGCGGCGGCGATGTCGCCGGCGCGCACTTCCTTGATCTCCTCGCGGTTGTTGGAGTGCATCTGCAGGATGCGGCCCACGCGCTCCTTCTTCGACTTGACCGGGTTGTAGACCTGGTCGCCGGAGTTGAGCACGCCCGAGTAGACGCGGAAGAACGTCAGCGAACCGACGAACGGATCGGTCATGATCTTGAACGCCAGCGCCGAGAACGGCTCCTTGTCGTCGGCCCTGCGCGAGGCTTCCTTCTCGGAGTCGTCCACACCCTGCACCGGCGGCCGGTCGGCCGGCGACGGCAGCAGCTGCACCACGCCGTCGAGCATCGCCTGCACGCCCTTGTTCTTGAACGCGCTGCCGCAGAACACCGGGATCACCTCGGTCCTCAGCGTGCGCTCGCGCAGGCCGGCGACGATCTCGTCCTCGGTCAGCTCGCCGCCCTCGAGATACTTGTCCATCAGCGCTTCATTGGCCTCGGCCGCAGCCTCGACCATGAAGTTGCGCGCCGCGGCGGCCTTGTCGGCCAGCTCGGCGGGAACATCGCGGTACTCGAAGATGGTGCCCTGGGACGCCACGTCCCAATGGATGTACTTCATCTTGATCAGGTCGATCACGCCCTCGAACCCGTCCTCGGCGCCGACCGGCATCTGCATTGGCACCGGGTAGGCGCCCAGGCGCGACTTGAGCTGCTCGACGACCTTGTCGAAGTTGGCGCCGGTGCGATCCATCTTGTTGACGAACGCAAGCCGCGGCACCGAATACTTGTTGGCCTGGCGCCACACGGTCTCGGACTGCGGCTGCACGCCACCGACCGCGCACAGCACGAACACCGCGCCGTCGAGCACGCGCAGCGAACGCTCCACCTCGATGGTGAAGTCGACGTGGCCGGGGGTGTCGATGATGTTGAGGCGGTATTCGGGCAGCGACTGGTCCATGCCCTTCCAGAACGCCGTGGTGGCGGCGGAAGTGATGGTGATGCCGCGCTCCTGCTCCTGCTCCATCCAGTCCATCACCGCGGCGCCGTCATGGACTTCGCCGATCTTGTGGCTGACACCGGTGTAGAACAGGATGCGTTCGGACGTGGTGGTCTTGCCGGCATCGATGTGGGCCATGATGCCGAAATTGCGATAGCGTTCGATGGGAGTGGTGCGAGCCACGGTCGTCTCTCGTTTCTGGGCCCGGCAATGCCGGGCCGGAATGGCCAGACGCCGCCAGGACGGCGGCCTCCGGATTCGCGGTTGCGGCCCGGACGGACCGGGTCGCAGGCGGCGTCCCGCGGCATGCGCGACGGACGCCTGGATGGGCACCCCTCAGGGTGCCCCGGGGATCACCAGCGGTAGTGCGCGAACGCCTTGTTCGCTTCCGCCATGCGGTGGGTTTCCTCGCGCTTCTTGATCGCGCCGCCACGGCTTTCGGCGGCATCGATCAGCTCACCCGCCAGTTTGCGCGGCATGGTGTTCTCGCCGCGCTTGCGCGCGGACTCGATCAGCCAGCGCATCGCCAGCGCACTGCGGCGCGATGCACGCACTTCGACCGGCACCTGATAGGTGGCGCCACCGACGCGGCGCGACTTCACCTCGACCGAGGGCGAGACGTTGCCGAGCGCCTTCTCGACCAGCTCGAGGGCATCGCCGCTCTTCTCGCCGATGACGTCCATGGCGCCATAGACGATCTTCTCGGCGACCGACTTCTTGCCGCTCTTCATGACCATGTTGATGAAACGCGCGATCGTCTCGCTGCCGTGCTTGGGGTCGGGCAGGACGTTGCGCTGCGGAGCAGAACCTTTACGGGACATGATGCAGACCTTGTTCTATCAATCTTCGATTCGGCGATTGCCGAGGTCGGTATTCCGACCCGCGACGCGTCGGCGCGGCCGGCCGGAACGGATGGCGATGCCTCAGGCCTTCGGGCGCTTGGCACCGTACTTGGAACGGGCCTGCCTGCGCTTGGTGACGCCGGCGGCGTCGAGCGAGCCGCGAACGGTGTGGTAGCGCACGCCCGGCAGATCCTTGACGCGACCGCCGCGGATCAGCACCACCGAGTGCTCCTGCAGGTTGTGGCCTTCGCCGCCGATGTACGAGATGACCTCGTAGCCGTTGGTCAGGCGCACCTTGGCGACCTTGCGAAGGGCCGAGTTCGGCTTCTTCGGCGTCGTGGTGTAGACGCGCGTGCACACGCCGCGCCGCTGCGGGCAGTTCGCCAGCGCGGGCGAGGTGCTCTTGTAGGTTTCCGGGCTGCGCGGCTTCCGCACCAGCTGGTTGATCGTTGCCATCGTGTGTGGGTTCTGTCGTTGGGGCCGGGGCCCATGCGTGAAAAACGAAGACAGGCCAGGTGAACCCGGCCCGCCGAGACGGAAAAGTATAGCCGGCGCAGACGCCAAGCGTCAACGCAAGACCAACCCATGCGCCCGGAGTCCGCCGCAAGGCGCCACCGGGTGACGATTCCGCGTCATCCCGCCCATCCTGGGCCGAATACGAGGCGCGTCCATGGCGCCTCATTTCGTGATCTGGGACGGCCCTGGAGCCGTCGCTGGCGTGCAGTTATAAGGTCATCGGCGGGGTTTCACAAGCCCCGGCGGCGGGCGACCGCCGCCGGGGTCGGGAAATCCGCCCGTGACTCACTCGTCCGCGCCCGCCTCCGGCGCGGAGCCACCGGCGCCCTCGGCGACCGCCGAGGTTTCCTCGGCGGCGCTGCCCGAAAGGGCCTCCATCTCCGACTCGGTCAGCCCGGAGGCATCGCGCCGGCGCTGGGCGTGGTAGGCCAGGCCGGTACCAGCCGGGATCAGGCGGCCGACGATGACGTTCTCCTTCAGGCCACGCAGACCGTCGCGGGTGCCGCGCACGGCCGCCTCGGTCAACACGCGGGTGGTCTCCTGGAAGGAGGCCGCGGAGATGAACGATTCGGTCGCCAGCGAGGCCTTGGTGATGCCCAGCAGCACCGGGTCGAACCTCGCCGGCAGCTCGTTCTTGGACTCGGCGCGGGCGTTGTCCTCGATCACGCGCTGGCGCTCGACCTGCTCGCCATGCAGGAACCGGCTGTCGCCGGAATCGGTGATCTCGACCTTGCGCAGCATCTGGCGAATGATCACCTCGATGTGCTTGTCGTTGATCTTCACGCCCTGCAGGCGGTAGACGTCCTGGATCTCCTTGACCAGATAGGCGGCCAGCTCCTCGATGCCCTTCAGGCGCAGGATGTCCTGCGGGCTCGGCTCGCCGTCGACCACGGTCTCGCCCTTCTCCACGTGCTCGCCCTCGAACACGATGATCTGGCGGTACTTGGGAATCAGCTCCTCGTGCTCGTCGCCGTCCGGTCCCTTGATGATCAGCCGCTGCTTGCCCTTGGTGTCCTTGCCGAAGCTGACCACGCCGGACTTCTCGGCCAGGATCGCCGGATCCTTCGGCTTGCGGGCCTCGAACAGATCGGCCACGCGCGGCAGACCGCCGGTGATGTCGCGGGTCTTGGACGCTTCCTGCGGGATCTTGGCGACCACGTCGCCGACCCCGACCGCATCGCCATCCTGCAGGTTGACGATCGAGCGCGGCGGCAGCAGGTACTGCGCCGGCAGGTCGGTGCCCGGGATGGTGAGGTCGTTGCCCTTCTTGTCGACGATGCGCACCAGCGGGCGCAGGTCCTTGCCCTGGGAACCACGACGCTTGGGATCGGTGATCTCGCGCGAGGCCAGGCCGGTCAGCTCGTCGGTCTTCTCGATCACGGTCACGCCGTCGATGAAGTCGACGAAGCGGATCGAACCGGCGACTTCCGACACGATCGGGTGGTTATGCGGATCCCAGCTGGCGACCGTCTGCCCGGCCTTGACCGCGGCGCCGTCCTTGATGGTGACCATCGCGCCGTAGGGCAGCTTGTAGCGCTCGCGCTCGCGGCCGTGGCCGTCGAGCACCGACAGCTCGCCCGAACGCGACACCGCGACCAGGCCGCCGCTGGCGTGGTTGACCGACTTGAGGTTGTTGAACTTGACCGAGCCGGTGGTCTTGACCGTGACGTTGTCGATCGCCGCCGCACGCGAGGCCGCACCACCGATGTGGAACGTCCGCATGGTCAGCTGCGTGCCGGGTTCGCCGATCGACTGCGCGGCGACCACGCCGACCGCCTCGCCGTGGTTGACCAGGTGGCCGCGGCCGAGGTCGCGGCCGTAGCACATGGCGCAGACGCCGAACGACGAGGTGCAGGTGATCGTCGAGCGCACCTGGATCGTCTGCACGCCGGCGTCCTCGAGCTTCTGCACCCAGGCCTCGTCGAGCAGGGTGTTGCGGGTGACGATCGGATCCTCGTCGTCGCCCGGCAGGTACACGTCCTCGGCCACGATGCGGCCGAGCACGCGGTCGCGCAGCGGCTCGACCACGTCGCCGCCTTCCACGATCGGGGTCATGGTCAGGCCGGCGGTGGTACCGCAGTCGTCCTCGGTGATCACCACGTCCTGCGCCACGTCGACCAGGCGACGGGTCAGGTAGCCGGAGTTCGCGGTCTTCAGCGCCGTGTCCGCCAGGCCCTTTCGGGCGCCGTGGGTGGAGATGAAGTACTGCAGGACGTTGAGGCCCTCGCGGAAGTTGGCGGTGATCGGGGTCTCGATGATCGAGCCGTCCGGCTTGGCCATCAGGCCGCGCATGCCCGCCAGCTGGCGGATCTGCGCCTGCGAACCACGGGCGCCGGAGTCGGCCATGATGTAGATCGAGTTCATCGACTTCTGCGCGACCTGCTCGCCCTTGGCGTTGGTCACGGTCTCGGTGCCGATGGCGTCCATCATCGCCTTGGCGACGCGCTCATTGGTGCGTGACCAGATGTCGACCACCTTGTTGTAGCGCTCGCCGGCGGTGACCAGGCCGGACTGGTACTGCTGCTGGATCTCCAGCACCTCGGTCTCGGCCTCGGCCAGGATGCCCTTCTTCTCGTCCGGAATGGTCATGTCGTCGATGCCGATCGACACGCCGGCCCGCGTGGCGTACGCGAAGCCGGTGTACATCAGCTTGTCGGCGAACACCACGGTGTCCTTCAGGCCCAGCTGGCGATAGCAGGAGTTGATCAGGCGGCTGATGTTCTTCTTGGTCAGCTCGGTGTTGGCCAGCGCGAACGGCAGGCCGTCGGGCAGGATCTCGGCCAGCAGCGCGCGCCCGACCGTGGTGTCCACGACCGAGGTGCGGCGTTCCCTGTTGCCCTCTTCGTCGATCACCGTCTCGATGATGCGTACCTTGACCTTGGCGTGCAGTTCGACCACGCGATGGTCGTAGGCGCGCTTGACCTCGGCGACGTTGGCGAAGGCCATGCCCTCGCCTTTCTTGGCCTCGAGTGCGCGGGTCATGTAGTACAGCCCGAGCACGACGTCCTGCGACGGCACGATGATCGGCTCGCCGTTGGCGGGCGAGAGGATGTTGTTGGTCGACATCATCAGCGCGCGCGCTTCCAGCTGCGCCTCGAGGCTCAGCGGCACGTGGACGGCCATCTGGTCGCCGTCGAAGTCGGCGTTGAACGCGGTGCAGACCAGCGGGTGCAGCTGGATCGCCTTGCCCTCGATCAGCACCGGCTCGAACGCCTGGATGCCCAGGCGGTGCAGGGTCGGCGCGCGGTTGAGCAGCACCGGATGCTCGCGGATGACCTCTTCCAGGATGTCCCAGACTTCCGCTTCTTCACGCTCGACCAGCTTCTTGGCGGCCTTGATCGTGGTTGCCAGGCCGCGGCGCTGCAGCTTGGAGAAGATGAACGGCTTGAACAGCTCCAGCGCCATCTTCTTCGGCAGGCCGCACTCGTGCAGGCGCAGGGTCGGGCCGACCACGATGACCGAACGACCCGAGTAGTCGACGCGCTTGCCGAGCAGGTTCTGGCGGAACCGGCCCTGCTTGCCCTTGATCATGTCGGCCAGCGACTTCAAGGGCCGCTTGTTGGTGCCGGTGATGGCGCGGCCGCGACGGCCGTTGTCCATCAGCGCGTCCACCGACTCCTGCAGCATGCGCTTCTCGTTGCGCACGATGATGTCCGGCGCGTTGAGCTCGAGCAGGCGCCGCAGGCGGTTGTTGCGGTTGATGACGCGGCGGTACAGGTCGTTGAGGTCGGAGGTCGCGAAGCGGCCGCCGTCCAGCGGCACCAGCGGACGCAGGTCCGGCGGCAGCACCGGCAGCACCGTCATGATCATCCACTCGGGGCGGTTGCCGGACTCGACGAAGGCCTCGACCAGCTTGATGCGCTTGGTCAGGCGCTTGAGCTTGGTCTCCGAACCGGTGGCGGCGATGTCCTCCTTGAGCTGGATCATCTCCGCCTGCAGGTCGATCGTGCGCAGCAGGTCGTAGACCGCCTCGGCGCCCATCGCGGCGTCGAAGTCGTCGCCGTGCTCCTGGCGCATCTGCATGAACTGCTCTTCATTGAGCAGCTGGCCGCGCTCGAGCGGGGTCAGGCCCGGCTCGGTGACGACGAACGCCTCGAAGTACAGGATGCGCTCGATGTCGCGCAGGGTCATGTCCAGCATCAGGCCGATGCGCGAGGGCAGCGACTTCAGGAACCAGATGTGCGCGACCGGCGAGGCCAGGTCGATATGGCCCATGCGCTCGCGGCGCACCTTGGCCAAGGTGACCTCGGTGCCGCACTTCTCGCAGACCACGCCACGGTGCTTCATGCGCTTGTACTTGCCGCACAGGCACTCGTAGTCCTTCACCGGGCCGAAGATCGCGGCGCAGAACAGCCCGTCGCGCTCCGGCTTGAAGGTGCGGTAGTTGATGGTCTCCGGCTTCTTGACTTCGCCGTAGGACCAGGACCGGATCATGTCCGGCGACGCCAGCGCGATCTTGATCGCGTCGAAATCGAGCGTCGGACGCTGCTGGTTGAACAGGTTCAGTAGATCTTTCATCGATATGTCTCCGATGGAGCGTGATTCGCGATTGGTGATTGGTGATTAGTTGAAGCGGATTCGCGGCCTTCGGATTCGACGTGTTGCTTTTCTCGAATCACGAATCGCGAATCTCCAATCACGGTTCTCAATGCTCTTCCAGCTCCATGTTGATGGCCAACGAGCGGATTTCCTTGACCAGCACGTTGAACGACTCGGGCATGCCGGCGACCATCTCGTGCTCGCCGTCGACGATGTTCTTGTACATCTGGTTGCGGCCCTGCACGTCGTCGGACTTCACCGTCAGCATTTCCTGCAGGGTGTAGGCCGCGCCGTAGGCTTCCAGCGCCCAGACTTCCATTTCGCCGAAACGCTGGCCGCCGAACTGCGCCTTGCCGCCCAGCGGCTGCTGGGTGACGAGCGAGTACGGACCGGTCGAGCGCGCGTGCATCTTGTCGTCGACCAGGTGGTTCAGCTTCAGCATGTGCATGTAGCCGACCGTGGTATGACGGTCGAAGGCCTCGCCGGTCCGGCCGTCGTACAGCTGGGTCTGACCGTTGGTCGGCAGATCGGCGAGCGTCAGCATGGCCTTGATCTCGGACTCGGCCGCGCCGTCGAACACCGGCGTTGCCATCGGCACGCCGTCGGTGAGGTTCTTCGCCAACGCCAGCAGTTCGGCATCGCTGAACTGCTTGAGATCGACGCGTTCGCCGATCAGCTTGCTGTCGTGGTTGTAGACCTCGTCGAGGAACTTGCGCAGATCGGCGACCTTGGCCTGTTCCTCGAGCATGCGCTGGATCTTGTGCCCCAGGCCCTTGGCGGCCCAGCCCAGGTGGGTTTCCAGGATCTGCCCGATGTTCATGCGGCTCGGCACGCCCAGCGGGTTGAGCACGATGTCGACCGAGGTGCCGTCGGCCATGTACGGCATGTCCTCGACCGGCACGATGTTGGAGATCACGCCCTTGTTGCCGTGGCGGCCGGCCATCTTGTCGCCCGGCTGGATGCGGCGCTTCACCGCCAGGAACACCTTGACCATCTTCAACACGCCCGGAGCGAGATCGTCGCCCTGGGTGATCTTGCCGCGCTTGTCCTCGAAGCGCAGGTCGAACTCCTTGCGATGCGCTTCGATCTGCTTCTGCGCGCGCTCGACCGCCTCGACCGCGTCGGCGTCCTTCATGCGGATCGCGAACCAGTCGGACTTCTTCAATCCGTCGAGGAAGGCGTCGGTGATGGTGTCACCCTTCTTCAGCCCGGCGCCGCCGTTGGCGACCTTGCCGACGATCTGCGAGCGCAGGCGGGCGTAGATCGCACCCTCCAGGATCCGGAACTGGTCATCGAAGTCCTTCTTGACGCGCTTGACCTCGTTCTCCTCGATCTGGCGCGCGCGCTTGTCCTTCTCGATGCCGTCACGGGTGAAGACCTGCACGTCGATGACGGTGCCGTCCATGCCCGGTGGCACGCGCAGCGAACTGTCCTTCACGTCGGACGCCTTTTCGCCGAAGATCGCGCGCAGCAGCTTCTCCTCCGGAGTCAGCTGGCTTTCGCCCTTCGGCGTGACCTTGCCGACCATGATGTCGCCGGCGCGGACCTCGGCGCCGATGTAGACCACGCCGGACTCGTCCAGGCGGTTGAGCGCCTGCTCGGAGACGTTCGGGATGTCGGCGGAGATCTCCTCCGGTCCCAGCTTGGTGTCGCGGGCGACCGCGGTCAGCTCCTCGATGTGGATCGTGGTGTAGCGATCCTCCTCGACCACGCGCTCGGAGAGCAGGATCGAGTCCTCGAAGTTGTAGCCGTTCCAGGGCATGAACGCGACCAGCATGTTCTGGCCCAGGGCCAGCTCGCCGATGTCGGTCGAGGGGCCGTCGGCCAGCACGTCGCCGCGCGCGATCACGTCGCCCACGTTCACCAGCGGGCGCTGGTTGATGCAGGTGTTCTGGTTCGAGCGCGTGTACTTGATCAGCGAGTAGATGTCGACGCCGGCATCGTGCTCGCCGGAGATCTCATCCTCGTTCACCTTGACCACGATGCGGCCGGCGTCGATCTGCTCGATCACGCCGCCCCGGCGCGCGTTCACGGTCACGCCCGAGTCGCGCGCCACGGCGCGCTCGATGCCGGTCCCGACCAGCGGCTTCTGCGCACGCAGCGTCGGCACCGCCTGACGCTGCATGTTGGCGCCCATCAGCGCGCGGTTGGCGTCATCGTGCTCCAGGAACGGCACCAGCGCCGCGGCGACCGAGACGGTCTGCATCGGCGAGACGTCCATGAAGTCGACCTCGGACGGCGGCTTGAGCAGCGACTCGCCCTGGTAGCGGCAGTCGACGAATTGCGCGTCGAGGTTGCCCTTGTCGTCCTGCGGCGCGTTGGCTTGGGCGATGACGTACTCGTTCTCCTCGATCGCCGAGAGGAACTCGATCTCGTCGGTCACCTTGCCGCCCACCACCTTGCGGTACGGCGTCTCCAGGAAGCCGTAGCGGTTGGTGCGGGCGAACACCGCCAGCGAGTTGATCAGGCCGATGTTCGGGCCTTCCGGGGTCTCGATGGTGCAGACGCGGCCGTAATGGGTCGGATGCACGTCGCGCACCTCGAAGCCGGCGCGCTCGCGGGTCAGGCCGCCCGGGCCGAGCGCGGAGACGCGGCGCTTGTGGGTGACCTCGGACAGCGGGTTGTTCTGGTCCATGAACTGCGACAGCTGCGACGAACCGAAGAACTCCTTCACCGCCGCCGCGACCGGCTTGGCGTTGATCAGTTCCTGCGGCGTCAGCGCATCGGCCTCGGCCATGGTCAGGCGCTCGCGCACGGCGCGCTCGACGCGGACCAGGCCCACGCGGAACACGTTCTCGGCCATCTCGCCGACCGAACGCACGCGGCGGTTGCCGAGATGGTCGATGTCGTCGACGGTGCCGCGGCCGTTGCGGATCTCGGTCAGCACCTTGATCACGTCGAGGATGTCGGAGGTGTCGCCGAACTGCTCGCGCAGCTTCACCGAATCCTCGTCCTTGCGCTCGGCGTAGTAATGCGAGTCGTAGAGCACCGAGGCGCCCTCGGTCTCCTTGCGGCCGAGGCGGCGGTTGAACTTCATCCGGCCCACGCCCGACAGGTCGTAGCGCTCGAAGGTGAAGAACAGGTTGTGGAACAGGTTCTGCGCGGCATCCTTGGTCGGCGGCTCGCCGGGACGCATCATGCGGTAGATCTCGACCAGCGCCTCGAGCTGGGTCTTGGTCGGATCGATGCGCAGGGTGTTGGAGATGTACGGGCCGCGGTCAAGATCGTTGACCCAGATCGTGCCGACCGCCTCGACGCCCGCCTTGCGGAACGCAGCGAGCTGGTCTTCGCTGATCTCGTCGTTGGCGGTGGCCAGCAGCTCGCCGGTCTCCGGATCGACCACGTCATGCGAGAGGATGCGGCCCAGCAGGTACTCGTCCGGCACCGCCAGCGCGGCGATCCCGGACTGCTCCAGCTGCCTGGTGTGGCGCGCGGTGATGCGCTTGCCGGCCTCGACGATGACCTGGTCGCCGTCGGCGAGGTCGAAATCGAGGGTCTCGCCGCGCAGGCGCTCGGGCACCAGCTCGAGCTGCACGCCCTGCTCGGGATCGATGTGGAAGGTGTTGATCTCGAAGAACTCGTTCAGCATCTCCTCGTTGGAGTAGCCGAGCGCGCGCAGCAGGATCGACACCGGCAGCTTGCGGCGGCGGTCGATGCGGGTGAACAGCGCGTCCTTCGGGTCGAACTCGAAGTCGAGCCACGAGCCGCGGTAGGGGATGATGCGCGCCGAGTACAGCAGCTTGCCCGAGCTGTGGGTCTTGCCGCGGTCGTGGTCGAAGAACACGCCCGGCGAGCGGTGCAGCTGCGAGACGATGACGCGCTCGGTACCGTTGACGATGAAGGTGCCGTTGCCGGTCATGAGCGGAATCTCGCCCATGTAGACTTCCTGCTCCTTCACGTACTTGATCGCCTTGCTGGACGACTCGCGGTCGTAGATCACCAGGCGCACGGTCACGCGCAGCGGCGCGCCGTAGGACAGGCCGCGGTTGCGGCACTCGCGCTCGTCGAACACCGGATCGCCGAGCTTGTAGCCGACGTACTCCAGCGCCGCGTAACCGTTGTAGCTGACGATCGGGAAGACCGATTTCAGCGCGGCATGCAGGCCGCGGTCCTGGCGCTTGGCCGGATCGACGTCCGCCTGCAGGAAGTCGCGATACGAATCGACCTGGATCGCAAGCAGGAACGGCACCTCGAGGATGGTCCGGCGCTTGCCGAAGTCCTTGCGGATGCGCTTCTTTTCGGTAAACGAATACGATGTCGTCGTCATGGGGAATGACCGCCTTTGGCATCTGCGAGCCGCGCGTCCGCGGCTCTGGGGGAATCAATATCTGATCGGGAAAATCGCCAGTGGGAAGTCGCTGGTATTGCCGGCACCAGCACGCCTTCTCCCGCTACTTCCGACTGTCGACTCTGTGAAGCCGTGATTCGTGAGTGGTGATTCGTGATTCGGAAAAGCGCTTTTGCCTCTGCTTTACCAATCACGAATCACCAATCACCAATCCCGGCCCTTACAACAACGGCCAAAGGCCGGGGGCTTTCGCCCCCAGCCTTGGCTGGTCGCCTGGTGGATCTGGCGACGCAACTAACGCTTACTTCAGCTCGGCGGTGGCGCCGGCGGCCTCGAGGTCCTTCTTGAACTTCTCGGCCTCGTCCTTCGACACGCCTTCCTTCACTTCCTTCGGCGCGCTCTCGACCAGGTCCTTGGCTTCCTTCAGGCCCAGGCCGGTGATCGCACGGACCACCTTGATGACCTCGACCTTCTTCTCGCCGGTGGCCTTCAGGAGCACGGTGAACTCGGTCTGCTCCTCGACCGGAGCGGCGGCGGCGGCCGGGCCGGCGGCGACGGCCACCGGAGCGGCGGCGGAGACGCCGAACTTCTCTTCCATCGCCTTGACCAGCTCCATCACCTCGACGAGGGTCTTGCTGCTGATCGCTTCGATGATTTCTTCATTCGAAAGGGACATCGTGATTACCTCTGTTAACTAATTTGGAAACGGCTGATTGATTTGGAACTCGGATACCGAACTGGGCTGGTCGCGTGATTGGTGATTGGTGATTCGCAAAAGCGCTCTGCTTTCAACCCATCACGAATACCGAATCACCAATCACTGCCTCAAGCCGCCTTCGCCTGGCCGACCGCGTTGGTGACGCGGGCGACCTGCGAGGCCGGCTCGGCCAGAACGCGCACCAGCATGGTGGCGGGCTGGACCATGACGCTGAGCAGCATCGACAACGCCTGATCGCGGGTCGGCAGCGACGCCAGGACATCCACATGGGAGCCCGGGTACATCTGCCCGCCCAACGACACGAGGCGCGGCTTCAGCTTGTCGTTCGCCTTGGCGAACTCCTGGATCAGACGTCCGGCGGCACCGGGGTCTTCCTGCGAGAAGGCATACAGCAGGGGGCCGACCAGCGCGTCCTTGACGACGGCATAATCGGTGTCCTCCACCGCGCGCGAGACCAGCGTGTTCTTGGCTACTTTCAAGAACACGCCTTCCTGACGCGCCTTCCTGCGCAGGCCGGTCAACTGCTCGACCGTCAGACCCGCATACTCGGCGGCGACCAGCGAGTGCGCCTTGCCGGCGACCTCGGCCAGTTCGGCAACGACTTCCTTCTTCTGGTTCAGATTAAGAGCCATTGCACTTCTCCTGACTACTCATTCCGCCCGTCGGGTTCCTCGTCGGGGCGGTCCTGGGGCCGCATCGGTCCTTCGATGCGGGGAACGCCGAAGCGCTCTCGGTTGGCAGCCGTTTCCAGAATTCACTGGAGGGTCGGCGACCATCTACGCAGGCCCTTTCCCGCTCACGCGGTCCGGGATTAAGCGGTCGACGCATGCAACGACGGCGATTCCCTGCCAATTCGAGCCTCCGTGCCCGTCGTCGTTGCCGCGCAGACCGCGCCTGCGGTCTTTGACGGCGCCGCGCTGGGCCTGAGCCCGTTGCGATGCCCTCAAAAATCTAGGAGTGAGTGGAGAGGAGTGAGAAACGAGTAAAGCATTTACTCGCATCCCGGCTCCGATGACCCACCCCTGTTCTATCTACTATGCGGAAGAGCGGAGAGTGGGAAACCGGCGATGCCTCCACTCGTTTCTCACTCCTCTCCACTCACTCCTGCTTATTTCAAAGACAGCGACGACTGGTCCACGGCGACGCCGGGGCCCATCGTCGAGCTGATCGAGATCTTCTGCAGGTAGGTGCCCTTGGCGGTGGCCGGCTTGGCCTTGACCAGGTCCGCCAGCAGCGCCTGCAGGTTCTCCTGCAGCTTGCCGTCCTCGAAGTCGGCCTTGCCGATGGTGCAATGGATGATGCCGGCCTTGTCGGTGCGATAGCGGACCTGGCCGCCCTTGGCATTCTTCACCGCCTCGCCCGGGTTCGGGGAGACCGTGCCGACCTTCGGGTTCGGCATCAGGCCGCGCGGGCCGAGCAGCGTGCCGAGCTTGCCGACCACGCGCATCGCGTCCGGCGTGGCGATGACCACGTCGTAGCTCAGGTCGCCGCCCTGCATCTTCTCGGCCAGGTCGTCCATGCCCACGGCATCGGCACCCGCGGCCAGGGCCTCTTCGGCCTTGGCGCCGGCCGGTGCGAACACCGCCACGCGCACCGACTTGCCTGTGCCGGCGGGCAGCACGGTCGAGCCGCGCACCTGCTGGTCCGACTTCTTGGCATCGACGCCGAGGCGCACGGCCACGTCGACCGCCTCATTGAACTTCGCCTTGCTGTGATCCTTGATGATCTTCAGCGCCTGCTCGATCGGATAGGCCTTGCCCGGCTCCACCGCGGCCTCGATCGCCTTCTGTCGCTTGGTCAACTTTGCCATGTCGTCAGCCCTCCACCGTCAGGCCCATGCTGCGGGCCGAGCCCGCGATCGTGCGCACCGCCGCTTCCAGATCGGCCGCAGTCAGGTCCGGTTCCTTCGTCTTGGCGATCTCTTCCAGCTGCTTGCGCGTCACCTTGCCCACCTTTTCGGTGTTGGGACGCTTCGAGCCCGACTGGATGCCGACCGCCTTCTTCAGCAGGATCGACGCCGGCGGCGTCTTGGTGATGAAGGTGAAGGTACGGTCCGAGTAGGCCGTGATCACGGTCGGAATCGGCAGGCCCGGCTCCAGCTTCTGCGTGGCGGCGTTGAACGCCTTGCAGAACTCCATGATGTTGAGGCCGCGCTGGCCCAGCGCAGGGCCGACCGGCGGGCTCGGATTGGCCTGCCCGGCCTTGACCTGCAATTTGATGTAACCGACGACTTTCTTTGCCATTGTTGCTTCTCCTCGGGTTCGAACGCTTCGGAGCCGTTGTGGGCTCGTGCAGCTCCCCGTCGCTTTGAAAGGGTGATTTGTGATTGGTGATTCGTGATTCGCAAAAGCGAGGGATGGTCGCCACGCCTGCTAATCACGAATCACCAATCACGGCTCCTAGGCCTTCTCCACCTGGCCGAACTCCAGCTCGACCGGCGTGGAACGCCCGAAAATCAGCACCGCCACGCGCAGGCGGCTCTTTTCGTAGTTGACTTCCTCGACCACGCCGTTGAAGTCGTTGAACGGACCGTCGTTGACACGCACCATCTGCCCCGGCTCGAACAGCACCTTCGGGCGCGGCTTCTCGACGCCTTCCTGCACGCGCTGCAGGATCGCATCGGCCTCGCTGTCGCTGATCGGCAGCGGGCGGTCGGCGGTGCCGCCGATGAAACCCATCACCTTCGGCGTTTCCTTGATCAGGTGCCAGCTCTCGCTGTCGATCCGCGGAATGCCGTTTTCCTCGTGGGTGGCGATCTGCACCAGCACGTAACCGGGGAAGAACTTGCGCTCGGAACGGCGCTTCTGGCCGGCGCGCATCTCCACCACTTCCTCGGTCGGCACCAGCACGTCGCCGAAGCGGTCCTGCACCCCGGCACGCACGATGCGGTCGCGCAACGCCTGCGCCACAGACTTCTCGAAGCCGGAGTAGGCGTGCACCACGTACCAGCGCTTGTCGACTTCTTGTGTTTCCATCAAACCCGAATCTCCGTCATTGGCCCAGGAACAGGCGCAGCAGCCATTGGATCACGGTGTCGAAGCCGGCCAGGATCAACGCGATGATGATCACCGCGATGATCACGACCCACGTCATCCGCACCGCTTCCTGCCGCGTCGGCCAGACCACCTTGCGCAGTTCGAAGCGCGTCTCGGACAGGAACTCGCGGGTCTGCACGCCCTTGCCGCTGGTCAGGAACACCACCGCGCCGGCGATCACGCCCGCCGCCACCGCCAGCACCCGCGCCGGCGCCGGCCACTGACCGTCGAACCAGTAGAAGGCGAACACGCCACCGATCACCAGCAACAGCGCGAGCGCGTACTTGACGATGTCGCCGCTGGACGTGCCGCGGGATTGTTCGACTCTGCTGTTCATGCGTTTCGGTGCGTACCTTCAGCTTGTTCCGATGGGTGGCACGCCAGGAGGGACTCGAACCCCCAACCTGCGGTTTTGGAGACCGCTGCTCTGCCAATTGAGCTACTGGCGTATCGTTTGCTTCTACGGTTTCCTTTAGACGGCGAAGGCGGACCGAAGATTCGGCCCGCCGTTCGGCTCGTTCCGCTGGATCCCGGCTTGCGCTTTTACGGCGCGGACCTGGATCCCGGCTTTCGCCGGGATGACGCGGCGGCAAAGGCGAGCGCGCTAGGCGCGCTCGCACCGCCGCGTCACTTCAGGATCTTGGCCACCACGCCGGCACCGACGGTGCGACCGCCCTCGCGGATCGCGAAACGCAGGCCCTCGTCCATCGCCACCGGGTTGATCA
>NZ_VSSP01000025.1 GCF_008312895.1 Luteimonas suaedae
CCGCCATCCTTCTGCACGGCACCCCCCTGATGCCAGAGCGCCGTCCTTTTGGCGCTGAGGGATCATACCTATCTGGAAGGCCGTGTAAAGCCCTTCTGATCGAGCGTGTGCCCGGCTGGCCAGACGCCCTCGAGCTCCTTGTCCATCACCCCAGTCGGTGGGCACGAGGACGCGCTGGCGCGACACTGCGGTCGCACACCCCCATTCAGCTCAACCTGCCCATTCAGAGCGCCACGCCGGAGAGAATTGACTGCCGAGTCGAAAGCGGCATATCACGCACGGATACCCGCCGTTCTCAGCGTTACGGCAGCGTGCCCGGCATTCCAAACTGGTCTCAGAAGGTCTGCATCATGCCTAAGAAACTTAAGTAGTGCGCACGTTACGAACTCCTACGAGGTACGCCCCATCGCCGTTCGGTAGAACCGAGTTGCTTGCTTGCCAAGCTCGGGAGTCAGGAGCAGCGGAGCAAGCTCCGCTCCGCGGACGGAGGAGGCACGGCAAGCGACGGCAATCACCCGCCGCCACGCGACCAGATCAGAACCGCAGGTCCGCGCGCAGGTACCAGAAACGGCCCCCGGGGATGTCATAGGTCGAGGCGTCGTAGCCGTTGAGCGAACACGACAGGCAATATGGCGGATCCTTGTCGAATACGTTATTGACGCCGGCGGTCAGCTCCATGCCGCGCATCCAATCGAAGCGATAGCCCAGCTGCATGTCGTGATACGTGGTGGCATCGAGGGTGTTGGTGCCACTGGCCTGATCGCTGCAAACCGGGAAGGCGACGGCGTCGCCGCAGTCTTCGGTGAGCTCCGAAATATGGCGCACCACCCATGCGGCGCGCCAGCCGCCGAGCTCCCAGTCCAGGGTCGCGGTGGAGGTCCACTCGGGGATCGCGCTGTCTTCCACCTCGACCCCGGGTTCGCGTGGCTGCCGCTGGCCGGCGCTGCCGACGGCTTCGTAACGACCGACGAAGCTGTTCTGCCAGCCGAACTTGAACTGTCCGGCGTCGCCGGCCGGAAGCGTCCAATACAGGTCGACGTCCCAGCCATCGGTCTTGATGTAGCCCAGATTTGTGAGGCGGTTGTTGAAGGCGTTGATGTCGCCGGTCGAAGCGCGGCCGATGCCGTCGCAGTAGAGCGGATCGAGCGTTTGCACGCATTGATCCAGTTGCGCCTGCGCGCTGAGCGCCTGGATCGGACCGTCAATGGTGTGGCGATAGAAGGTGACCTCAAAGTCCAACCGCTCCGACCAGCTGGCGCCGCTGGCGAACCAGGGGCTCCAGACGAAGCCGGTGGTGAAGCTGCGCGCGCGCTCAGGATCGAGTTCGCTGTTGCCGCCGGTAGTGATCGAGATCTGGGGGTTGGGCTGGGCATAGCCCGCCGGCACGCCCAACGTGCGGCAGTTCGCCTCGAGCGAAGGATCGAGCAGCGGCTCCGAACATGGATCGCGCAAGGTGGCGTCGAAGCGGCTGTCGGAACCGAATAGCTCGCCGATCGACGGCGCGCGGAAGCCTTCCGCGTAGGTCGCGCGCATCAGGAAGTCGTCCGTCACCTGCCAGCGCAGGCCGTACTTGGGCGTGAACTCGCCGCCGAACGTCGAATAGTCGGAATAGCGACCGGCCAGGCTGAGGTCGAGCTTCTTGCCTAGCGGCGAGTCGGCGAAGATCGGCACGCTCAACTCCACGAAGACCTCGTTGACGTCGTACTCGCCCGAGGTCGGCAGCGACGGCACGCCGTTGTAATGGCCACGCACGGTCAGCGGATCGGGTTGGTACCTGCCCTCGTACTTGCGGTACTCGTAACCGGTGGCGAAGGCGACGTAGCCGGCGTCGCCCGGCATCGGGAACAGGTCGCCGGACAGGTTGGCGGAGAACAGGCTCAGCTCGTTCTCGCTCTCGTCGCGCACCACCGGCTGGATCCAGGCCAGCATCTCCGGCGTGAGGGTACCGGGCCCACCAAAGATGTTCATCGGCACGCAGCCGGCAACCGCCGCGCACTCGGCTGGATCGCCCAACGCCAGGGCGATGTTGAAGATGTTGTAGCTGCCGTAGTTGGTCTGCTCGGCCTTGTTCTTGCTGTAGGCAGCGTTGACGTCCCAGAACCAAAGCGTGTTGCCGATGTCGAAGCTGCCGACCAGGCCGGTATTGAAGTAGGTGGTGTCGACCTCTTGCTCGAACACGCGTGGGCCACCCTCCACAGGGCGGCGGGTAACCAGGAGAAGGTTGTCGCCGGAGACCAGATCGAATCCGAAGGGATTGTAGGGATTGAGCGCGGAAATCGTGATCTCATCGGCGAGCGGGTTGCCGGTGCCAGCGCTGGGGCCGAGGAAAATCGGCTCGGGCGCCGCCTGGTTGGCGGACTCGCGGCGGTTGTACAGCGCCTTGGCATACCACTGCAGGTTGGGGCTGATGTCGAAGCGGAACTGGCCGAACACGCCGGTGCGTTCGGATGGCGTCATCAGCAGGTTGTACTCGGCGAAGTTGAACAGGTTGTCCGGGCCAAACGCGATGAAGTCCTCGGGATAATCCACGCCATTCGGAAAACTGCTGCCGTTCGGCGTGGTGATGTCGCACAGGTTAATCGGCGGGGTAGCTGGATCATTATCGTGATCGACCAGCGGGCAGCTCGGATCCAGGAAGCGGAAACGCCCGTTCGGCGTTCCGGAACTGCCGAACGCCACCCCCGTCCCTGGCACCGGGAACCGCGACTGCTCGCGGTCCTTGGCGTAGATCGTGCCCTGGTCGGTATGGCTGATCCCCAGGAACAGGTTGCTGCGCTCGGTGGTGCGGCCCCAGGCGAAGTCGACGCCCTTGATGCTGCCGTCGCCCTCGCCGAACTCGCCGTAGTTGAGCGTGACCTGGCCGCCGTCGAAGTCGCGGCGGGTGATGATGTTGACCACGCCGGCGATGGCGTCGGAGCCGTACAGCGACGAGGCGCCGTCCTCCAGCACCTCGATGCGCTCGACGATCGCCAGCGGGATGGTGTTGAGGTCGGTCGAGGCGCCCACGCCGGAGGCCGAGGCCTCGTTGACCCAGCGGATGCCGTCGACCAGCACCAGCACGCGCTTGGACCCCAGATGCCGCAGGTCGACCTGCGCCGAGCCGGCGCCGACGCCGCCGCCGTCGGGCGGGAAGCCGAAATTGCCGGAGGAGTTGAACTTGGTGTTGAGCGCCGAACCCGAACCGGTCAGCTGCTGCACCACGTCGCCGATCGAGGTCAGGCCACTGCGCTCGATGTCCTCGCGGCTGACGACGTGTACCGGCACCTGGCCTTCGATCTCGGCGCGCTTGATGCGGGTGCCGGTGACCTGGACGGCGTCCAGGGTGCGGGTCTGGTCCTCGTTGTCCTGGGCGGACACCACGGCGGGAACGGCGAGCAGCAGGGACAGCTGGACCGCGAGGGCCAGTCGGCAAGGGCGGGGCGACGTCATCGAGGTCTCCTGGGAGTGGACGGCCGCCGATGCCCCCTGTCCATGCGGCGGTGACCCTGTTGTAAACAATCTGTAAAAACAGAACTGTGAAGGCGTTCACCAAAATCGCGGGCTTGCACCCCTTTCCGCGAGTCGGGTCTCGCCCGCGAACGCTACCGAAGAGCGGAACGGCGCGGCGCCAGCGCCAGCATCGCGGCGATGCCCAGCACCGGTCCCGGCAGCAGCACCAGGAACACCCAGCGCCAGCTGCCCATCGCCGCCGCCAGCAGCGGCACGATCCAGATCGTCGCCACCGTCAGCAGGAAGCCCAGCCCCAGCTGCAGGGTGAGCGCGGTGCCGACGGTGTGCGGATCGCCGTGTTCGGTGACCAACGCCGAAAACTGCGCCGAATCGGCGATCACGCTGATCCCCCAGATCATGCCGATGGCCAGGAACAGCCACAGCGGCGCGACATGGGCCCAGCCGGCGGCGACGCAGCAGGCACCGGAGATCGCCATGGCCGCGGCCGCGGTCCTGGCGCGGCCGGCACGATCGGCGATCGCGCCGGCAAGCACGCAGCCGAAGCAACCGGCCGCGATCACCACGAACGTCAGCAGCGAGGCGCGAACGGCATCGCCGGCGATCGCCGCGGCCGACAGCGCGAACGTGGAAAACCACGCCCACATCGCGTACAGCTCCCACATGTGGCCGAAGTAGCCGAGCGATGCCAGCACCACGCCACGGTTGCGCAGGATCGCGCCGATGTCGCCGAACCGGAACGTGGCGCGCGGGAACGGATACGGCCCCTCGCGCACGCCGGCGGCGACCACGCCCGCGCCGGCCAGTGTCGCCGCCGTGGTCCAAGCGATCACCGCCTGCCAGCGCGCACCGCCGAGCGCATTGATCAGATGCGGCAGCGCCGAACCGACCGTGATCGCGCCGATCAGCGCGCCCAGCGCAAGCCCGCGCCCGCGCACGAACCAGGTCGCGATCAGCTTCATCGCCGGCGGATACACCGCCGCCAGGCAGGCGCCGGTCGCCATCCGCGCCAGCAGCAGTTGCGCCGGCGACTGCGCCGCCAGCACCGCCGCGTTGGCCAGCGCCGCGCCGACGGCAGCGGCCACGATCAGGCGCCGCGCGGGTATGCGGTCGGCCAGTCCCAGCAGGGCCGAGCCGAACGCGCCGGCGACGAAGCCCAGCTGCACCGCGATCGTCAGCCACGCGGCGACCGAATCACCGAAATTCCATTGCGCCCGCAACTGCACCACCACCGCGGTGGCCGAGAACCACGGCGACATCGCCAGTACCAGCGCCAGCGACATCAGCAGCAACGCCTGGCGGCGGCCGGGCGCCGAGTCCACGATGGCGCTCACCACAGCAGCAGGCTCGTGCCCACCAGCATCATGAATGCCGCGAACACGCGCCTGAGGGCGGCGCCGCTGATCGCATGCGCCAGCCGGGTGCCCAGCGGCGCGGACAGCACCGAGGCGATCGCCACCCCGATCGCCGCCGGCAGGTAGACATAGCCGATCGCATGTTCCGGCAGCGCGCCGGCCGGCGCCTGCAGCGCATAGCCCGCCGCCGCCGCGATGCCGATGAAGATCCCGCAGGCCGACGACGTACCGACCGCACGCACCGGCGCCACTCCCAGCCACACCAGCAGCGGCACGGTCATGCTGCCGCCGCCGATCCCGACCACCGCCGACACCGCGCCGATGCCGCCGCCGGCCGCGGTGATGCCGGCGCCGCGCGGCACCACGTCGGCGCCGGTGCCGGTGCGCGTACGCGAGAACGCCATCTGCGCACCCACCAGGAAGCAGTAGATCGCCACGCACCACTTCAACACCTCGCCGTCGAGGGTGATCGCGAAGCGGCTGCCGAGCCAGCCGCCGATCAGCACGCCCGGCACCATCCACGCCACCGTCGGCCACAGCACGCCGCCGCGGCGATGGTGCGCGAGTGCCGACGAGGCCGCAGTCAGCACGATGCTGGCCATCGAGCTGGCCAGCGCCGCGTGCATCGCCGCCTCCTTCGGCAGTCCGTACAGCGGCAGCAGCCATGCCAGCGCGGCCACCAGCACCAGTCCGCCGCCGATGCCGAGCAGCCCGGCGAGGATCCCGGCGATGGCGCCGAGCACGAGGAAGGTGAGCAGGAGCATGCGCTGTCCGGATCTGCGGCCGTGAAAGCGAACTATGCCATTGCGTCGGCGCGGCGCGGCCGCACCGGGAGAGAGCGGCGGCATTGGCGCGCGTCAGGCGATGGCGATGGCTGGGATCGCGAGCGATGGTGGACGGGTACGCGACGGACGGACGCGCGCGTAGGGCGCTTCATGTTCGCTCCGCTATAGTCGGACGCATCGCACATGCCGTGACGCGCCTCCGCAATGAAGCTCCTGTTCGCCGCAACCCTGGCTTTCGCCGTCGTCTCTACCGCCGCCCACGCGCAGAGCGATGACCTGCAGCTGCGACAGGCACTGGAGGCCACCGCGCGCGGACAGCCGGTGCCCGCGCACATGGCTTCGCATCCCGCCTACGGCTGGATCGAGTACGCCGGCCTGCGCCGCAACATCGACACGCTGCCCGCGGCGCAGGCGCAGGCATTCCTGTCGCGCTATCAGGGCCAGGCGGTGGCCGAAGCATTCCGCGAGGACTGGCTGCGCGCCTTGTACAAGCGCCAGGACTGGGCCGGCATCCGTACCGCCTGGTTGCCGTCGATCGGCAACACCGCGCTGCGCTGCATCGAGCTGGAAGCACGCCAGCGCAGCGGCGCGGCCGATGCGCAGTGGGATCGAGACGTACAGGAGATCTGGCGCAGCAGCGGCAACTCGCTGCCCGACGACTGCGACGCGCCGTTCGCGGCCCTGGCCGCGCGCGGTGGACTGACGCCGGAGTTGCGCTGGGAGCGGATCGAACTGGCCGCGGAGGAATGGAACGCCGCGGTGATGCGCAGCGCCGCCAGCGGCCTGCCCGACGACCAGCGCGCGCTGGCCGACGACTACGCCGCCTTCCTGCAGTCGCCCCACGAGCGCGCGCTGGCCTGGCCGAAGACGCCGCGCAGCCGCTTGATCGCCTCCCACGGTCTGGCGAAGCTGGCCAAGGACGACCCCGCCGCGGGCGAGGCGCAACTGCCGCGCTACGCCGCCGCGTTCGACTTCACCGAGGAGGACCGCGGCCGCGTGCTCTACCAGGCCGCGCTGTGGACGGTGGCCTCGTACCTGCCCGACTCCGCACGACGATTGAACCTGGTGCCGGACGCGGCCTACGACGAGCGCCTGCACGAGTGGCGCACGCGCGAGGCGCTGTCGCGTTCCGACTGGCGCGCCGCGCTCGACGCGATCGGGAAGATGGATGACGCGCAACGCAACGACGCGCGCTGGACCTACTTCGCCGCGCGCCTCAACGCGCTGCTCGGCGATCGCGCTCGGGCGCAGGCGCTGTACGCGCAGGCCGCGCGCGAGCCGAACTTCCACGGCTTCCTGGCCGCCGACCGCATCGACCAGCCTTACGCGTTGTGCCCATGGTCGATCGATGCCGATGCCTCGGCGCGCGCCAGGGTCGCCAACACGCCGGCGATGATCCGATCCATGGCCTTGTTCCGTGCCGATTATCCCGGCTGGGCCACGCGCGAGTGGAACGCGGCGCTGGAAGGGTTCGACGACACCCAACGGCGTATCGCGGTACAGGTGGCGCAAGACAACGGCTGGTTCGACCGCGCCCTGTTCGGCCTGGGCCGGCAACCGGAAGAGACGCGGCTGTACGCACTGCGTTTTCCGCTGCATCACGATGCGGTGATCCGCACCGAGGCAGAGAAGCACGCGCTCGATCCGGCCTGGATCGCCGCCGAGATCCGTGCCGAGAGCGTCTTCAACCCGCGGGCCCGCTCCTCCGCCGACGCGCGCGGTCTGATGCAGGTGCTGCCGGCCACCGGCGCCGCGGTCGCGCGCCGCATCGGCCTGTCCTGGCGCGGCGGCGACAGCCTGTACGACCCGGCCACCAACATCCGCCTGGGCACCGCCTACCTGCGCGAGATGAAGGAGAAGTACGGGCAGCCGTACATCGCCATCGCCGCCTACAACGCCGGCCCCACGCCGACCGCGCGCTGGCAGTCGCAGCGGCCGGTGATGGACCCTGATTTCTGGATCGAAACGATCAGTTACAAGGAAACTCGCGAGTACGTCGCCCGCGTGCTCGCCTTCAGCGTGATCTACGACTGGCGCCTGCATGGCGCAGCGGTGCCGGTGAGCGACCGCATGCAGGGCCGCACGGGCACGCCGCGCAAGCCATTCGTCTGCCCGGCGGACAATCCTGCACCGTAGGAGCGCGCCATGCGCGCGATGCCGCGGGCGCTTCGCCACCCGCAAATTCCGATGACTGGCGCGCCTGCCGGTCCAGGATCGAGGCATCCACCGGATCCTGCCGGCACCCCCGGCATCGCGCGCACGGCGCGCTCCTACGAGAGTGGTGCCGCGTGAATCGGGCATCATGTCCGCCATGAAGACCTATCTCGTCGGCGGCGCGGTACGCGATCGGCTGCTGGGCCTGCCGCCCGGCGATCGCGATCATGTCGTCGTCGGCGAAACCACCGAATCGATGCGCGCCACCGGCTTCCGCCCGGTCGGCCGCGACTTCCCGGTGTTCCTGCACCCTGACAGCGGCGAGGAATACGCGCTCGCCCGCACCGAGCGCAAGTCCGGGCGCGGTTACCGCGGCTTCGAGGTGCATGCCCATCCGTCGGTGACGCTGGAGCAGGATCTCGAGCGCCGCGACTTCACCATCAACGCGATTGCCGAGGACGTCGACGGCACGCTGGTCGATCCGTTCGGCGGCGCGCGCGACCTCGAGGCGCGGGTGCTGCGCCATGTCGGTCCCGCCTTCGTCGAGGATCCGCTGCGGGTGTTGCGTGCGGCGCGCTTCATGGCGCGCTTCGCCGGCCTGGGCTTCGCCGTCGCGCCGGAGACGCTGGCCCTGATGCGCGAGATGGCCGCCGGCGGCGAACTCGCCGAACTGGTGCCCGAGCGCGTCTGGCAGGAACTGTCACGCGCGCTGGCGGCGCCGACGCCGTCGGCGTTCCTGCGCACCCTGCGCGATACCGGCGCGCTGGTCGCGGTGCTGCCGGAGGTCGACGCGCTCTACGGCGTGCCGCAGCGCGCCGAATATCACCCCGAGGTCGACACCGGGATCCACATCGAACTGGTCTGCGACATGGCGGCGCGGCTCGCCCCGGGCGACGCCGTCGTCGGCTTCGCCGCGCTCACCCATGACCTCGGCAAGGCGCTGACGCCGGCGGACGAGTGGCCGAAGCACATTGCCCACGAGCGCCACGGCCTGAAGCCGCTCGCCGCCCTGTGCGCGCGGCTGAAGGTGCCCGGCGCCCACCGCGAACTGGCAATGATCGCCTGCCGCGAACACCTCAACGTCCACCGCCTCGACCAGCTGCGCGACAGCACCGTGCACGACCTGCTGGCGCGCTGCGATGCCTTCCGCCGACCCGAGCGCATCGCCCCGCTCGCGCTGGTCTGCGAGGCCGACAAGCGCGGCCGCCTGGGCCGCGCGGACGACGACTATCCGCAGGGGCGCGAGCTGCAACGCCTGCACACGGCGGCGGCGGCAATCTCGGTGCGCGATCTCGACGTCGAAGGACTCGCCGGCCCCGCCATCGGCGAGGCGCTGCGCAAGGCCCGCATCGCCGCGATCGCAAAGGCACGAAGCGCCGCGAGTGAAACCGACGACGCGCATTTCGACGTCTCCTGAATATCTCGGCCGGTTCTGCGGAGTAACCCCGGCAAAGCCGGGGTTTGCTTGCAAAGATTCAAGCCACTGCCTCGTCCGCGATCCACTCCCGGAACGCCCGCATCGCCGCCGTCTCGGTGCGCGAGCGCAGCCGGGTGAGCCAGTAGGCGCCGGCGTCCACGGCGATGTCGAACAGCCGCACCAGGCGTTCGGCGGCCAGGTCCTGCCCAAACATGGGCAGCGGCAGCAGCGCAACGCCGGCGCCGGAAGCGGCGGCGCTGGCGATGGCCAGCGAGGAGTCGAACACCGGGCCGCGCGCGGGTGGCGCCGGTAGCCTGGCGGCCGCGAACCAGCGCGCCCACTCGTCCGGACGGTAGGAACGCAGCAGCGCTACCCCGGCGAGGTCGCGCGGCCGTTCGATCCGCCGCGCCAACGCGGGCGCGCACATCGGCACCAGGGGCGCATCGCAGATGCGCGCGGCGTCGAGCCCCTGCCAGGCGCCGTCGCCGAAGCGGATCGCCAGGTCCAGGCCCTCGCCTGCCTGATCGATGCGGTTGTTGTGGGTGAGCAGGCGCAGGTCCACGCCCGGGTGCGCGACGGTGAAGCCGTCCAGCCGTGGCAACAACCAGCCGGTGGCGAAGGTGGCCACCGCGCTGACGATGAGTGCTTCGCGCAGCTGCCCGCCCTCGAAACGGCCGAGCACGGCGCCGATGCGGTCGAAGGCGTCGTTGATCACCGGGAACAGCGCCGCGCCCTCGTCGGTCAGCGCCACCCCGCGCGGCAGCCGCCGGAACAGGGCGAAGCCCAGGCGAGCCTCCAGCCCCTTGATCCGGTGGCTGAGCGCGGCCTGGGTGACGCACAGCTCCAGCGCCGCACGGGTGAAGTTGAGGTGGCGGGCGGCCGCCTCGAAGGCGCGCAGGCCATTGAGCGGCAGGTTGGGACGATCCATGGAGCCATCAATTCAGTTCATGACTCCGATGAGATAACGTCGCTTGTCGCCCGCGGTCAAGCTTTCGAGAATCCTTGCACCTGGCAGACCGCCAGGATCGACGAGACCGGAGCAAAACGATGGGAATGAACGCCAGGGCCGCCGTCGCGGCAGTCATGATCTGCGCGAGCGCCTGCACGGCTGACGCGCAGGATGCCGCGCCGCTGCCTCAGCTGCAGGCCTACGAGGTACCCGCCGCCTGGCGCCAGCCGGTGGCGCCGTTGCGCATCGCCGAGCGCACCTGGCAGATCGGCACCGCCGGCCTGAGCGCGATCCTGCTACAAGGCAGCGAAGGCGCCATTCTCATCGATGGCGGCATGCCGCAGGCCGCCGACCACCTGCTCGCCAACCTGAGGGCGCTGGGCCTGGCGCCCTCGGACCTGAAGCTGATCCTGCACAGCCACGCGCACGCCGACCACGTCGGGCCGCTCGCCGCGCTCCGGCGCGCGACCGGTGCGCGCGTGCTGAGCAATGCCGAGTCCGCCTGGCTGCTGGCGCAGGGCGGCGCCGACGACATCCACTTCGGCGACGGCCTGCTGTATCCGCCCGTCCACGCCGACCGGCTGCTGCACGACGGCGAGCGCGTGGTCCTCGGCGACCTGCGGCTGCGCGTGCATTTCACGCCGGGCCACACGCCCGGCAGCATGACTTGGACCTGGGACGACCGCCGCGACGACCGGACGCTGCGCATCGTCTATGCCGACAGCCTAAGCGCGCCCGACTATCGCCTGCTCGACAATCCCCGCTACCCGCGCATCGTCGACGACTACCGCGCCGCGTTCGCCACGGTGCGCGCCCTGCCCTGCGACCTGCTGCTGACGCCGCACCCCGACGCCAGCGGCTGGCACTTCGGTGACGCGGCGACACAACCCGAACCGGTCGACTGCCGCGCGTACGCCGATGCGGCCGAGGCCCGGCTGGACGCGCAACTGTCCGCCGAGCGCGGCAAGACCGGGCGCTGACCCGCATCGCGGCGCACGGATCTTCGTCGGCATAAGCATCGGCAACACGACCCCCCGGCCGCCTGTCACCAAAGCTTCCGAATCCACACACGAGAACCGACATGATCGACAGACGCGGATTCCTGCGCGCCACCGGCGGCGCGATCGCGCTCGCGAGCCTGGGCAAGGCGGTGGCCATGGACGCACCCGGACTCCCAGGGCTGGCACCGGCGCTCGCCGAACTGGAACGCGACAGTGGTGGCCGGCTGGGCGTCGCGGTCCTGGACAGCGGCTCCGGGCAGCAGGCTGGCCGGCACGCGGACGAGCGCTTCCCGATGTGCAGCACATTCAAATTCCTATTGGCTGCCGCCGTGCTGCAACAGGTCGACCGTGGCCGCGAACGCCTGGACCGGAACGTGCCCATCGCCGAATCCGACCTGGTCCCGCATTCGCCGCAGACCGAAAAGCACGTCGGCGCGGAGGGCATGCGCGTGGGCGACCTGTGCCGGGCCACCATGATCCGGAGCGACAACGCCGCCGCCAACCTGCTGTTGCGGACCCTGGGCGGGCCGGCCGGACTGACCCGGTTCGTGCGCGAGCTCGGCGATCCGCATACCCGGCTGGACCGGTGGGAGCCCGAACTCAACAGTGCCGTTCCCGGCGATCCGCGCGATACCACCACGCCTGCGGCCATGGCGCGCAACCTGCAGCGCCTGCTGCTGGGCGACGTCCTGCACGACGCCTCCCGTGCGCTGCTCACCGGCTGGCTGGTCGACAACCGCACCGGCGATGCGCGCCTGCGCGCGGGCCTGCCGAAGCGCTGGCGTGTGGGCGACAAGACCGGCACCAGCATCAATGCCGACGACCTCGGCACCGCCAACGACATCGCCATCGTCTGGCCGCCCGGCCGCTCGCCGCTGCTGATTACCTGCTACCTCACCGGGGCAGCGCCGGATATCGGTGCGATGGATGCCGTGCATACGGCAATCGCGCGCGCGGTGGCGGCGACCTACTGATCGGCGACTACGCCCTGACCTCGACCCCGGACATCACGCTGTCGTGGGAGCGACGGAAGTCACGACTCGGCACTCTGCGGCGTCACAGCCCCCGGCGGTGACATGTCACCGCCACTCCCACAGTGACCGATGGCGCACCGATGCGGCGGCTACAACCGCGCCTGCAGTGCCATCGCCGCGGCCGGATTGCGCGCCTTGGCGGCACCGATGAAATAGACGAAGACCTCGCGCCGCCGTGCCGGCGCGCGGTTCGTGTCCACGGTCGGCAGATCCTCCGGCGCCTCGCCGGCCGCCCAGGCGCGGGCCCGGCGCGCCCAGGCATCGAGTTCATCGTCGGGATAGCCGCTGGCGACGTCGTCGCGGCTGCGCATCAGCCGTGCGTAGACGAAATCGCCGGTGAGGTCGGCGAAGGAGGGATAGTCAGGAGAGTCGGTGAACACCGTCGGGAGGCGATGGTCGCGGGCCAGCGCGAGATACGCCGCGCACGCGAAACTGGCATGGCGCACTTCCAGCACATGCCGCAACGGCACACCGTCGAGTTCGCGCGGCAGCAGGTCGAGGAAGGCGGCGAAGTCGTCGTGCTCGAAGGTGCGGCGTGGATTGAACTGCCACAGGATCGGGCCGAGGCGGTCGCCGAGCTCGGACAGGCCGCCGGACACGAAGCCTTCGACCGTCCTGCCGACGCCGGCGAGCCGCTTCGCCTCGGTGCAGTAACGCGGCGCCTTGAGCGAGAACATGAAGCCATCCGGAGTTTCGGAACGCCAGCGTGCATAGGTAGCGGGTTTCTGCGCGCCGTACCAGGTGCCGTTGACCTCGATCGCGGCGAGGCGGCGGCTGGCGTATTCCAGTTCGCGCTTCTGCGCCAGGCCGGCCGGATAGAAGTTGTCGCGCCAGGGCGCGAAGGTCCAGCCGCCGATGCCGGTGCGGATGCCGTGCCGGTCGGCCGGCGGCGCGGTGAACAGATCGGGGCCGGTCATGGGAGTCGGGAATCGGGAATCGGGAATCGGGAATCGGGAATCGGGAATCGGGAATCGGGAA
>NZ_VSSP01000026.1 GCF_008312895.1 Luteimonas suaedae
AGCTCGATGCGCTCAGCCAGGACAACTACGTGCCCAAGCTGCAGGTCTCCGAGGTCAAGGAGCGCCTGGTCGGCATGCGCCAGGACCTGGCGATCCGGCGCGAGGAAAGCACCAAATCCAGGGCCGGCGAGCGCGCCGTGGTGGAGCAGCTGGCGCGGGCGGAGAGCGAATTCGCGCGCGAAGCCCTGGACGCCCTGACCGAAGCCGAAGCCGCGCGCGCGTTGCGCGCCGAAGAACTGAAGAAGGCGCGCGAAAAAGCCGGCCGGACCGTGCTGTCGGCGCCGGTCGCGGGCGTCGTACAGCAGCTGCAGGTGCACACCGTTGGCGGCGTGGTCAAGCCCGCCGATCCGCTGATGGTCGTGGTGCCCGACGACGGCGAGCTGATCGTGGACGCGATGGTGCCCAACAAGGACGCCGGCTTCGTCCATGCCGGGCAGCCGGTTGAGGTGAAGCTGGAGGCATACCCGTTCACCCGCTACGGCGTGGTCGACGGCGTGGTCGAGCACGTCGGCCGCGACGCGGTCCAGACCGAGAAGGACGGTTTGCTGTACCCAGCGCGGATACGGCTGACGCAGGACTGGATCGAGATCGGCGGCCGCCGCACCCCGCTCGCGCCCGGTCTGTCCGCGACCGCGGAGATCAAGACCGGCGATCGTCGCATCATCGAGTATCTGCTCTCGCCGCTGTCGCGGCGGTTGCAGGAAGCGGGGAGAGAGCGATGAGACCGGGAATCTTATCTGCCAATCGCAGATCAGCATCCGTATTTTCTTTGCTGCTCTTCGTGTCCGCGCTCACGCTGGCAATTTGTCTATTGCTTGTGGCCAGGGCTGCGCCTGCAAACGGCGATCTCGCTCGCGAACCGGAAGCGGAGGCGGCTGCAAGTGCGCGCGAAAGAAAAGTCGATGCCGGAGTGGGAGGAGAAGGTGCGTATGACAACAGCAAGCTCGGCAATAGGCTGTTCGTTCTCATAGAGAGTATCCACCGCAAGAGCGATATTTCGAGAGAGAGCGCTGAGAAGGTGATGGCGCGGAAGCTGGTGCGTGACCAGTCACGCGAGGAGGTCTACGTTCTGGCAGAGAGAACGAAGGAAGGCAATGCGTACAGGATAAAATTTGAAGAAGAGAATGATATAGACCGAAATATCTGGGTTACGTTGGGTGCACGCAGCTCGGCCGCGGAATCTAGCGGCTGCATCCTCGGTTTCTCTAGTTTCCATCAGGAAATGGAACGGATCGGCTACGAAGGGTCCAGGATGATCGATCATCACGGCCCCGGAAACGGATGGATGTATGCCAAGAACGGCATCTACATCAAGGCGTACTACAAGTATGGCGTCTACTGCGCTCCAGGTGAAGATATAAGTAGCAAGAATCTCTGTGTCGAAACGGTAACCATAAATTAGGCGAAACTAGATGGCCGATCTAACGCTGCAAATCAATACGTTGCTGAATAACTTTGCGGACAGCGGAGAAGCGGCGCGATTGGCTTCCTGTGCCCCCGCGCGGATACGGCTGACGCAGGACTGGATCGATATCGGCGGCCGCCGCACCCCGCTCGCGCCCGGTCTGTCTGCGACCGCGGAGATCAAGACCAGCAATCGCCGGAGCATCGAATACCTGCTCTCGCCGCTGTCGCGGCGGTTGCAGGAGGCGGGGAGGGAACGGTGATGATCGAGGCGCGCACCTGCGTCCTTGCGGCCATATTGGCCCTGGTCCTTCCTAGTGCCGCCCAAGCCCGGCAACCCATGCCCATAGACATCAAACCCGTAGAAATTACGGCCGACACAGCCGCGGAATGGTGTGCTTCCTCGCCGACGCGAGGTTCGTTCGTGGTCGGCGCGAATGCGGCGGCGCACTTCAACAAGTGTGTGGTATCGCCTGGTTGGCCGACGGCATTGCTGTATTTCGAAACCGATTCCCCCCAACACCCCTTTGCATTGCAGCTGCGCACGGATACTCCGCCGATCATGCTGGGATTCGACGCCACCGGTGGGTTGCGGTGGACCAGCACGCGTGGTGCCGATGGCCGCATCACTCGGCGGCTGAGCGTGTACCGATTCGAGCCGGCCACGCGGAGTACCGAAGTGTTCGCGAGTATTGAGTTGCCCCTCGAATCCCAACTCCTCGGCGCGCTTGAGGGTGAGCGATGCTGGATGCTGATGATTTCCAGCGCCGCGCCGGAGAGCTTGGTACTAGTCGCGGAGTCAGGGGAGCCCGTCATCATAGCGTCGAATGCGCGCGAGCGACCACTATTTTGGGATGCGCCGGGCGGCCGATTCGTGGTTTCGACGCTTCCGACTGCCAATGCGATGCCGGATCTTTCGGCTATCGGCTGCGATGGCGTTCGGCGCCGCCTTGAGCCAGGCCTGATGACGTTCCTCCAGCGCTATTACAATCGCGATAACCATTACTTCGCTTCGGTCAACGGCACCCTGCTTTGGGTGTCGCGACGCGCCGGCATGCTGGGCCCAGAAGCCGTCCCGGCGGCGGCTTTCGATTTGGGTTCGGGCAAGAACATCAACACCAGAGCGTTGCTCGGCACGGCATCCGATCGCGTGTATGGCTACGCCGTTTCTTCCAAGGACCGCGAGCTGAGCGCGGTTGCCACCGACGGCGATATACGCGTGCTGCGCAACGGCCGCCTACTGAAGGCGATACCTGTCTTGTCTGGCTGGACGGCCGACCTGGGCTTCATCGAGGGCGAAACCGATCTGGCCGTGTCCTCGGGATTCGGAATCAACTTGCATCGCATGGAGAACTGACATGAGCGGACGATCCATCGCCAAGGTCCCCGAGCGCAGGATCGAGATCTTCCTCAACCGGATGAGGAATGCGCAAAGCTCAGTCTCCAACGGCCTGCTGTACCCGGCGCGGATCCGGCTGACGCAGGACTGGATCGACATCGGCGGCCGCCGCACCCCGCTCGCGCCCGGTCTGGCCGCGACCGCGGAGATCAAGACCGGCAATCGCCGCGTCATCGAATACCTGCTCTCGCCGCTGTCGCGGCGGTTGCAGGAGGCGGGGAGGGAACGGTGAGGCTATCTAGTCTCCGCAAGTGGATCGCTCGCATGCGCAACAGCGCGGTTGTATGGCTGGCCGCAATGGCGTCCGCATGTGGCGGTGGCGACGATAGATCGGTGGCTCTCGCGGGCCTCAATGGACACGGATCAGCAACGACGGTGAACGCAATGGCAACTGTGATTGTGGAACTCAATGGCACGGACGATTGGGCGGATCCAGCGATGGATCCGAAGCAACCGCCGCTGCTGCGCATCCCGCAGCGATATTTGCCTGCGCATATGTCCGGGTCTGGGCAGGACAAGATCATCGTACGGAGCATCGATCTTCGGATACCCGTCGAGGATATTGACTTGCCTGCTACCGATAGCTCGGAGCGGGCCTTCGCGACCGTCAGTTTGAGCGAGGCCGCTGATGGCTGGGCGCAGCGAACCGGCATGTCGATCCAGGCGGCCGTCCGCAGCCACGGCAGCGTGAAGGATGAGAGCACCGGCCTGTATCGCGTATTGGTCGACGATTCTCCCGGATATTCGGTTCGCTACCGTTACTTCCGGCCCGACGCGTCAGCCGATCTCGAATACGTACACCTGGATTGCGTTTTCTACGAGAGCGACAAACGCCGGGACGCTTGCCTGATCCAGCTGATGCCGCGCCAGAACGTGGTCATGTCGCTGCACTTCGATGCCGCCGGCATCGCCGATTGGCGTATATGGGGCGATGGAATGCGAAAGCTCGCGCAAGGCTGGAATTGAAGCAAACCAACGCTGTCCGAAGAAAAAGCATAAAGAAAATAGCCAATGCCTACGCAACAGGACTTCAGGGATTTCATTCAGCAGCAATGGGACCTGCTCAACGGCACTAACCCATTGCGTGGCAACGTCTATGACAACCCGATCCGGTATTACCGCGAGAACTTCGACAACCCGCATGTCGCGGCGACGATCCAGCAGCTGATCATCCAGCTGTCGCCGCTGTCGCGGCGATTGCAGGAGGCGGAGAGAGAGCGATGAATCCGAAGTTGGCAGGTCGCATGCAATCATTCTCCATTGCCTTACTTCTGTTGACGTCGCGGCAGCTATCGTGCGCCGAGCCCCATGATACGCGTGGGTCCGCTGGAGCCGAAACGCAGAGCTACGAATCGATCAACGGTCGGATCTTCGGCTTCATAGAGAGCCTAGAGGAGTCATCCAACATCAACAGGAAAACTTTTGAAGCGCAGATGGAATTGCAGCCCAGCGGCACTTCGGCTTTCAACGGGAGCAAGTTCGTCAGGTACATCTATGGGATGGAGAGCGATTGGGGCTACCTGTTCACGGTCAAAGATGCCGTCCTGGGTTCGGTCGATATCGGAATCGCGCGGACCATGGAGTACTACCGGGTGCCGATTGAAAGCTGTGCGTTGAATTTCGACGTGCTCGCGTTGCGGTTGCGTGCGTTGAACTATGACGGAACGGATGCAACCGTCCACGCCCTCGGCGGAGAGCGAATGGTCTACGAAAAAGGCAATGTGAGAATCAGAGTTACTTATACCACCACGCGAGCTATGGACCTGAGCTGCGTGAACGTCATCGAGATCGAGTCTGCGGAGGCTGGAAATGGCTGAAATACAAAGCAAGACCTTGGTGCTTCTGGATGAATTCGCGAAGCAGGGCGCTGAAGCTCGCGAGGCGGTCCGTCTGATCAAGATGGCGATTTCTAGCTCCGAATTTCTGGCGATCCGGTTGGAGGACGCGATTCAGAGAGGCTATTTGAAGACGCTGGAGATCAAGGACCACGCCGATGCGTTGGCAACATACAACGAACGGGATTTCAAGATCTCACTTGATCCTTCCATTTTCATAGGAGGGGATGGCGACTCAAATATCGCTCGGTTGGTTTTTGTTCTTAGCCACGAGACGAATCATGCCCACGCCAGGAATCCGGCCAGCGCCGACACGCATTTCGACGAGTTCGTGTCCCAAGTCTGGAAGAAAGTTAATACGCTCGACGACAACGACTACACAAGCATCATAAAGACATACTTGGACAGCCGACGCGGAATCGAGGCCTCAGCGACCATTGCGGGCTGGAATGCGCTTAGAGATTGGTATCGAAATGGAAGCGGAGGAAGTATAGACGCAGCAAAATTTTACGGAGAGCTGCACAAAATAATACCGAACTGCTTCGTACCAACCACAAGCGGCTTTGTGCCGAAATCCTTCATCCAAGTCAATGCGGATTTTTCAATCAGCGTAACGGAAAGCAATAAGGAGGCCTTCGGGATATGCTACTACGATCAGCAAGCGAACACCGCCGGCGATGACCGGGTCGCGGATGCTGTAACGACTTTAGGCTACATCATCCAGAGCGAACTGAGCACGCATCGGGATTACGATCCGGCGACGCTGATCGTCGACCTGGCTGCGATTGGATTGACTTACCAGCAACTGCTCCAGCAAAAGTTGTTCTTCGGCCACGGCTTGGATCCTTTCGTGATCAAGGATACGAGCAGTGGGTCTGTGATCGATCGCACCGTCACCAGTTATGGGCCCTGGAAGACGGAGTACGAGCGCAAGCTTGCCGAAAGGCAGGCGGAGCTCGTAGCCATGATTGAACTCGTCCATCTGGATGAGGATGCGTTGCGCAGGATATCCCAAGCTGGAGGATTGGGCGGTGTCGTCGGGTCGGCAATTGCTAGTGCGCTGCAGATCGACAATGCAGGGTGGAAGGTTCTCGCCTCCGCCACCCTGCAAACTGCCGGCGAGAACTTCGCCGAAGCCATCGCCGCCGGCGGCTTCAGCGCAGCGCTTCCTTCCGGAACTATCGTGGAGGTATTGGGTGATATCGACAATGAATTCACCGCCAATCTCCGCGGCGCCGCTTCAGGTGCCGTTTCCTCGTTTCTGGTTTCCGAACTCATTTCGGCACTTGACCTCGAGGGCACTCTCGCCGAGATCGGGCAAACGGTGGCGAACGCGACGCTGAGCCAGATCATTGAGAACGCGATTCAGATAGCCCAGCATAGCTCGGAAGTCACCAGCATTTTTCAGGGCGTTAATCCGACTATGCTGTGGACGGCATTGGCTTCATATGTCGGCACGCGCCTTGCTTCTGAGCTTGTCGAGTTCGACACAACGGGTGGTCAGATCGGTGCACAGATCGGCACTGCCATAGGTGCATACGCGGGGTACGCCGCAGGCGTCGCTTGGGCGCAAGGAGGCGCACAGATCGGCACAACAGTTGCCGGTCCCGTAGGCGCCCTCGTCGGTGCTTTCGTCGGTTACATCCTTGGTGGACTCATCGGCTCGTTCTTCGCCGCCAAGCCGCAGGCGTGGGCGACACTGGGCTGGAATGAGCATCTAAGTGAGTTCACGGTGATGAGCGCCGGGTCCAAGCACGGTGGGTCGAGTCAAGCGGTCGCCGCATTGGGCACGGCCGTGACTAGCTCGCTGAACTCCGTCGTCGAATTCGTGGGCGCTAAAGTGGCCCGCGTCGATTCGTTGTCTTATTTCACCTTGAGGATGAAAGGCAAGACTTATCACTACGAGTCGTCGAGTGGTTTTGGCTCACGCAACGCGGAAGATGTGATCAACTACGCTACCCACACGGCTTTGAGCGCTACGGTGGGGAAACTGGTTGGCGGCAATATATTCATGAAGCGCGCCTTGAAGGCTAATATAGCGCACGTGTCGAGTCCCTCGGCCTTCGATGTGAGCACGCTATACGGCGATCTGGCTATCGCACGCGATTACGGGTTGTACTTGCAAGATCCCACGCTGGTGAACGCGCTCATCAGTTTTGGGTCGACAAGCGCCTTGGCGGCGCAATGGATGATTACCTTGGCTCGCGCTCACGAGTTGGGATTGGATAAGCGCGCCGATACTGACTGGGTCGGCGGTTTTACGGCGCACTTGGACCAGATCGCGGACGGCATGCTGGACGGGAACGCCATCGTTCCGTCCAGTATGGCCCTGGAACTCGACGAGGACAATGCCAGGATCTTCAACTACCTAGACTCCGAGGGTATTGTGGTCTATGCCTCGGGCGACACCATCAACTCGGCCCTGAAGGATTTCATAATCGGTTCCGGCGGCGATGATACGATCATTATAGAGGGTAACACCATTGGCGACGCCAACGGCCTGGTTATAGATGGGGTGGTGGCGTCAGGCCAGCACATGATCAATGTTGCAGCGGTTATCGACGGTGGCGGCGGCCATGACACGATTCGCGGTGGCGACTTAGGCAATGACTTGGTGGGCGGCGCGGGCAACGATTGGCTGGTCGGTGGCGTGCTGGACGACTGGCTGTTGGGCGGTGACGGGAGCGATATTCTATTCGCAGGTAATGTAGCGAACATCGCGTTCGCGGTAAACGATTCTGCTGCGGAGTCGGTTGCGATAAGCACTGATGGCGGCAATGGCAACTATCTGGAAGGCGGCACTGGCAATGATCGCCTTTATGGCGGACGAGGCTCGGATTGGCTTGACGGCGGCGCTGGCAACGACCGGCTGGTCGGCGGCGCCGGCGGCGACATCCTACAAGGCGGCGGCGGCGATGATCGCGGTGCCAATGGCGAAGCGGTACTCCTGGGGGGCGCGGGCAGCGACCAGTACATCTTCGGTTTCGGCGATGGCAAGGACGTAATCTTCGATGAGTCCGATTCGGCCGGCGCCGCGGGTATCTCGCGTGATTCTATCGCCTGGCGCATCCAGCAGATGGAGAACGGTGCGTTAACGCGCAACTGGGCTGGCGGCGGCGATTACGAAGTCGACGGTTCAGTGAAGGGCGGCGAGGACGCGATTGCATTCGGTGCCGGCATCACGATGGCGAATCTGTTGATGCGGCGGTCGGGCAACGATCTGGTGATCCAGCTGATCTCGCTCGATGCCAGCGGCAATGGCGCGCTGACCGGCGACGAGTTGACCATTCTCGACTGGTTCGAGAGCACGCGCAGGGTGGAGTGGCTGCGCTTCGCCAACGGTGAGGAGATCAGGCTTGGGGATATGACTTCGTTTGTCATCGGAACGGGCGAGTCGGACGTGATCCTGGGTAGTTACGGAGCGGATTTCTTGTATGGCGGCGGCGGCGACGACGAGATCCGCGGCCTCGCCGGCAACGACTTCGGCAATGGCGGCTCCGGCAACGATTTCGTAGCCGGAGACGGCGACAACGACTGGGTGATGGGCGGTTCCGGTGACGATCAAGTCATTGGTGGCGCGGGCCACGATACCGTGTTCGGCGACGATGGCGACGATCGCGTCTACGGTGGATCCGGTTCGGATCTTGTGGTCGGCGGACGCGGTAATGACGAAGTGGTCGGCGGTGCCGGAGACGATGTCTTCCGCTACTCGCGTGGAGACGGCCAAGACGTGGTGATGGATGACTACGTCAACAACTGGGACCAGGTCTGGCAGAACGGCGTTTACGTCAACGGCTACGTGCTGCAGAGCAACGGCACCGTGACCAAGAATGGCGTCGTGTACTTCGATGGCTCCAAGTGGCTGGGTCAGTACGATTGGGACGACGAGAACCAGGTGCTCAAGCGCCACGCGGGCGCCGTGAACGGGGTCGTGGCTGCCGATTCGGGCACGGATACGCTTGAATTCGGCGTGGGCATCGACATCCAGGACCTGATGCTCGGGCGTTCGGGCAATGACCTGATCGTTGCGGTGTCCGAGGACCAGAGTGCGGGCGGTGCGGACCAAGTCTCCGACCGGATCACGATCAAGGACTGGTACTCGCTGGGCGCGCCGATCGAAAACTTCGTCTTCGCCGCGACCGGGCGTCACGCGGTGAGCGCGATGAACCTCGTCGGCGGAAGCGACGGCGATGACACGCTCACCGGAACCGCCGGCAATGATTGGCTGACCGGCAACGGCGGCGACGATGTGATCGAAGGCAGTCATGGCGAAGACATACTGGCTGGCAATGCCGGTGCCGATACGCTCCGTGGTGGTGCAGGAGTCGATGTGCTGTTCGGCGGGTCTGGCAACGATACGTTGGACGGCGGCGCGGGAGCGGACCTGCTGTTCGGTGGGGATGGCATTGATATTGCGTCATATGCATCGTCCACTAGATATGCAGCATTCGTGTATTTGAAGCCAGAAGCGGCTTTTGCCAGCGCAAGTGAAGCGAAGGGCGATGTGTTTGAGAGCATCGAAGGCCTGGAAGGCACGTATGCAGCCGATCATCTTGGCGGAGACGACGACGACAACATCCTGAAGGGCGGCGGGGGCAGTGACGTCTTACTCGGCGGCGGTGGTTCAGACATTTACGTGTACGAAGTCGGAGACTCGAGCGATACCATTCGGGAAGGCAACTACATTGTCGAGGAAATTCGAAAGGCTAACGGCGAAATCAACAGTCAGCTTTACACCGGCAATTGGGAGTATCTGGGATATGGCGCAACCTCCCAGGGCGATCGCCACCAGTATCGGCTGACCGTGACTCGAAACGGCACGAACGAAGTTGTATACAAGAGCAGGGATGGCATGGACTTCCTATATACGGCGCTGACCCCGTCGATGCCTCTGTCGGGTGCTTGGCCTGCCGTAGGCTTTCAGCCAGGTGTCGCGTACGCACGGAACAATCAAAACGGTGAGCAGGTCGTCCGCGATGTTATCCAGGGTGGGGATGGTGGGTCGGACATGGTGCAGTTGGGTGCCGGCCTCAGTCTGTCCAACATCAGTAATGTATACAAAAATGCCTCCGATCTGCGGGTAAGTCTTCTTCCCAGCACTGGGCAGAGCGGGGGCTTGACTCTCGCTAATCACTACGTTGAAGGATCTGAAGTTGAGCAGATCCAGTTTGCTGACGGGCTGACGATTGATCTGATGACGTTGCGGCTGCCGGCGCAGGCCACCAGTGGCGACGATCTCATGATCGGAACCACGGGCACGAATACATTGCACGGACTGGCTGGCAACGACGTCCTTTCCGGCGGCGACGGCACGGACAGCCTCTTTGGCGACGATGGCGACGATATTCTGGAAGGCGGCAAAGATGCCGACAGCCTCGATGGCGGTTCTGACAGCGTCAGCTTGGGTCTGAGCGCGCAAGCGGGTGTTGAGTACGGGGACACGATCCGCTATGTCACCTCTGATGCGGCCGTGATTGTTGACCTGGCCGCCTCCACGGCGACGGGCGGCCATGCGACTGGCGATACCCTGGTCG
>NZ_VSSP01000027.1 GCF_008312895.1 Luteimonas suaedae
ACCGACTTCGACTACGACCACAAGGGCTGGTTCGTCAACTTTGTGGGGAGCTATTGATGATGATGTCCATTTTCCTTCCGGGAAATGCCGTTGCCACGTATTGAAGAAACGAGCATGAAAGCAACAAACCGCCTGAATCCCCACCGAGCAACTGTGCATGCCCCGTGCGGCAGGCGGCATGTCGTCGCAATCCTGCTGATGGGGCTTGCAGTACTGCTCGGGATCGCGCCGGCGTTCGCGGACGAGTTCTATTTCACGCGGACGCGTGCGCTGGGTGGCGGCCCGGACAATGGCGAAACCGGCCTGTTCCGATGGAACGATGCCACGAACGCGCAAAGCCAGATCGGTGGCGATGGCACCCCTCTTCGCCATCCCATCAATGGGCGGATGACGGTGGACGCTATCGCGACTGACCTGGCGGGCACGCTCTACGGCTTTGCCATCGACGATATCTCGACGGCGGGTACTTTCCTGCCCTGGAGTACCGAGTTTGCCGACCAATGTACTACCACCCAGCGTTCCACGCTGGTTTCCATCAACACCGCGACCGCCGAGATCGAATATGTCGGTACCTCCTGGCTCTCCGGACGCCAGATCACCGGCGCAGCCTTTGACGGGCAGGGGCGTCTATGGGCCTACGATTGCGTCTCGGCCAGTGTCCTTCAGGTAAGCCCGGCGACCGGCGGCATCATCGGCGCTCCTGTTCCGGTCAACCTGGTGGGACTGGCGGGGTATGACTTCGACCTGGATTTCGCCGCCAACGGTACCGGAATCATCGGCTATGGCGGCCTGCAGTTCCGTGCTTTCGATCCGGATACCGGTTGGGTTGCGGATGTTCCGACCAATTCCCAGAACAACGGTTTCGACGGCACTTTCCAGCCGCCTTACATGGTGCCGGGCGTTGCCTTCACCAATCACCTCTCCGCGCGCAACGGAAGTCCGCAGGCCGAGGCCTGCCGATTGAACATCGGGGAGATTCGCGGGACCGATGAACTGGGCCACGTCAACGATCCGTTCTTTGCCAACCCGTCGATCGCCCACAAGGACGTCGACAAGTACAACCCGCCGAATGTGACGAACCACAATGCGGGCCCTGGCGACCTGGCACGCGTGGGCGGCCCGGCGCTGCCTGACGACTGCTTCTACGACTGGGGCGATGCGCCGAACAGCTACGCCACGCTCCTCGCCGGCAACGGAGCCCGGCACACGATCGTCGCCGACAGTCCATATCTCGGTGCCAGCCTGCCGGACTTCGAGATCGACGGCCAGCCGAATGCGGGTGCCACCGGTGACGACAGCATCGGCACCGGCGACGAGGACGGCGCCGTCGTTCCGGCGCTATCGGTCGGTGCGACCGTGCAGATCGAGGTCGCGGCGGGCAATGTCGGACCGGGTACGCTGCTGCAGGGCTGGATCGACTGGGCCGGCGACGGCAGCTTCGCCCAGGCGGGCGACCAGGTGCTCGTCGATACGGCCGTGGTGTCCGGCATCAATACCTTCGATATCGCCGTGCCGGCCACGGCGACGGTCGGGACAACCTATGCGCGATTCCGCATCGCCAATCAGGCTGGTCTCGGCTTTGTCGGCCTGGCCGGCTCGGGCGAAGTGGAGGACCATCAGGTGGAAGTGACGGCCGGGGAGACCGATCTCGCCATCACCAAGGACGATGGCCAGACGGCTTATACGCCCGGCGGCACGGTCGTCTACGAGATCGTCGCGACCAACAATGGCCCGGTGGCCGTGCTGGGCGCCCAGATCAACGACCCGCTGCCGAACGGCATCAGCGATGCAAGCTGGACCTGCGCGGACGACGGCGGCGGCAGCGCCTGCGGCGCTGCGAACGGCACGGGCGCGATCGCCACCACGGCGGACCTGCCGGCGGGCGCCTCGGTCACCTACACGCTGACCATGACGATCCCGAGCGGCTTCGGCGGAGACCTCGTCAACACGGCTACGGTGGACCCGCCGGCCGGCATGACCGACGCCGACCCCGCCAACAACACGGCCAGCGACACCAACACCGAGTTCACGTCTCCGCCCGGACCCGACCCGAGCGTGTGCAACATCGCTGACAACGGCTCCTTCGAATCGCCGAACATCCAGACCGATCCGGAAGGCCCGGGCGACAACACGCAAATCGTGAACGGCTACGCGGTCTGGCGGACAACGACCAATCCGATCAGCGGTTGGGAAACCGCCGCCGGAACCATCGACATCCTGCGCCATTTCAACAATGCCAGTAACGGACTGCAAAGCATCGATCTCTGGGGCACGGCGCCGGCAACAATACGGCAAACATTCACCGGCCTCGTCCCGGGAGCGCAGTACACCTTTTCGGTGGACTATTCCGGCCTGTCGGCGGCGAATTCGATTGCCGTCGTCCAACTGGGCAATGGCGTCGGGGCGGCACCCGTCACCCTTGCGACGCTCCAACCGGCTGCCGATGCGGTCAGCAACGGGAATACTGGCATACCTGATACGCCATCGTTTTCGGTGACCTGGAGTACCTATCGGCATACCTTCATCGCGGCGGGTACGGAAGCGACGGTCCAGTTCGTCAACAACACCGCTCCGGCAACCGCCAATACCGGGCTTTTCGTAGACAACTTTTCCTTTGCCGGCGATCCTTGCGCCAACCTGGGAATCGTAAAAACCGTCACGCCGGAGGAGGTGAGGTCGGGCGAAGCGGTGGTCTATACGCTGCAAGTCACCAACGACGGCCCGGATCCCGCGGATGGGGCACGGGTGACCGACCCCGGCGTGCCGGACAGCCTGGAGTGCACCGCGCTGACGTGCGCGGCCGACGCCGGCGCGGTGTGCCCCGGCGCGCCGACGCCGGCGCAGCTGGCGACCGGATTGGAGATCCCGACCTTCCCCGTTGGTGGCGCGGTCACCCTGGAGCTGACCTGCACGGTGACCGCGACGGGATTGTGAGCGGGCGGATTATGAAAACGAGAGGGAGCACTTGCCGGAGCAGGGATGCAGGCCTCACGCGAGGCGTGAGCAAGTGCGGAAACTGGAAATGAAACGCACAGCAAGGACGACGATGTCCTTGCAGGGGATTGACGCAGCAATGAGCATGAAAGTAGCGAGCCGCCCGAGCCATCGCCGCGCAACGACGGGTGCCCAATGCGGCAGGCGGAATGTCATTGCGATCCTGCTGGTGGGATTGGCGGTGCTGCTCGGCATCGGGCCGGCGTTCGCGGACGAGTTCTATTTCTCGCGCACGCGCACGCCCAACGATGCGGAACGGGGCGGAACGGGCCTGTTCCTGTGGAACGACACGGCCGGTACGCAAAGCCAGATCGGCGGCGACGGTACCTACATGCGTCACGTCACCGATGGGCCGATACCGGTCGATGGCCTAGCGACCGATCTGTCGGGCAATCTCTTCGGCTTCGCGATCGACGATGCGTCCACGGCGGGCTTCATTCCCTGGGATCCCGGCACCTCTTGCTCGGCGAACCACCGCTCGAGGCTGGTTTCGATCGACACCGGCACCGCCGAGATCGCCTACGTAGGCGCATCCTGGTTGAGCGGGCGCCATCTTTCGGGTGCCGCCTTCGACGGCCAGGGCCGCCTGTGGGCGCTGGATTGCATTGCGGCCGAGGTAATCGAGATCAACCCGGCGACGGGCTCGATCGTCGGCACTCCGATCGCGATCGGCGCGGCCCCGAGCATCGCGATGGACATCGACTTCGCCGCCAACGGATTGGGAATCATCGGTTACGGCGGCCTGGAGTTCTATGTCGTCAACACGAGCACGGGCACGGTGGCCAACGTTCCCATCTCGGCCGTGAACAATGGCTTCGACGGGGTATTGACCCCTCCCTACGCGATCGTCGGCACGGCCTTCACGAACCATCTCTCCGCCCGCAACGGCAGCCTGCAGGCGGACAGCTGCCGGTTGAATCTCGTGGAGAATCGCGGCCTCGACGAACTGGGACATGCCAACGATCCGTTCTTTGCCAATCCGGTGATCGCCCACAAGGAGTTCGACCAGTACGACCCGCCGAACAGGGCGACGGGTTTCTACAACGGCGGCCCCGGCGACATTGCGCGCGTCGGCGGCCCGGCGTTGGCGAACTGCTTCTACGACTGGGGCGACGCGCCGGGCAGCTACGCCACCCTGCTCGCCGCCGACGGCGCCCGGCACGCGATCGTCGCCGGCAGCCCGTATCTCGGCGCCGACCTGCCGGACTTCGAGGTCGACGGCCAGCCGAACGTGGGCGCCACCGGCGACGACAGCGCCGGCACCGACGACGAGGACGGCGTGACCGTCCCGGCGCTTCCGGTCGGCGCGACCGTGCAGATCGAGGTCATGGCCGGCAACGTCGCCCCGGGCACGCTGCTGCAGGGCTGGATCGACTGGGCCGGCGACGGCAGCTTCGCCCAGGCGGGCGACCAGGTGCTCGTCGATACGGCCGTGGCGACCGGCACCAATACCTTCGATATCGCCGTGCCGGCCACGGCGACCGTCGGCACGACCTACGCGCGCTTCCGCATCGCCAATCAGGCCGGCCTGGGGTTCGACGGCCTGGCCGATTCGGGCGAGGTGGAGGACTACCAGGTGCAAGTAGCGGCCGGGCAGGCCGACCTCGCCATCACCAAGGACGACGGCAGCGACACCTACAGGCCGGGTCTCGACGTCGCTTACACCATCGTCGTGAGCAACAACGGTCCCAGCGCGGTGATTGGCGCCCAGGTCAGCGATCCGCTGCCGCCCGGCATCAGCACCGGAAGCTGGACTTGCGGCGATACTACCGGGGGCGGCGTCTGTGGCGCAGCGAGCGGCACCGGTGCGATCGATACCACCGCCGACCTGCCGGTCGGCGCTTCCGTCACCTACATCCTGAGCCTCGCGATACCGAGCACCTACACCTCCGACCTGGTCAATACCGCGACGGTGGCGCCGCCCGATGGCATGACCGACGCCAACCTCGACAACAACCAGGCCACCGACACCGACACGATGGAGGAACCGCCGGTGTCCGGCGCGTGCGCGCCGCGCCTCGTCACGCCTGCGCTTTCGTTCACGATGGCGCCGTTCCCCGCGACGGGCACCACGGACAGGTCACCCGCCACCGGGTGGAATCCCGGCAACCCCTGGTCCAAGAATGGCGGGGATTACGTGATCCGCTGGAACTTCTCGCAGCCGATCCCGGGCGAATGGTTCCGGTTCGCCATCGGCGACGTCGCCGACGTCTCCGTCGGCGCGACGTTCACCATCACCCTGGGCGGCGGCAGCACCGCCACGGTGGGCCAGCTGGAGGTTGTTTCGGGCCACTTCACCCACAACGGATCCGGTGTCCTCCGCCGCGGTCCCGCGACGGGTACCCAGGTGAACGGCCTCTTCGGGTTCAATACGACCGGTACGATCACGTCCCTCACGATCACGACCAGCGGCGTGCCGAGCGCGGACTACATCGTCAACAGGCTTCTCGTCCGCCCGCCCTGCATGACGGTGTCGAAGGTCAGCGAAGGCGGCACGGGCAGCTTCACCATCGACATGACCAATGTGGTGGAGGCGGACGGCACCGCCGTTCCCAGCGTCACGCTGACGACGACGACGCCGGACACGCCCGTATCCACGCCCGAGAACTACTCGCCGAGCCCGGGCTCGGCCATGACCCTGAGTGAAGTCGTGCCGGCGGGCTGGAATCTCGAATCGGCCACCTGCACCGACGAGAACGCAGGCAATACCGGTAACCCGACGGTGATCGGCAGCTTCGTCTCGCCCACGCTCACCGTTCCGGCCGAGAACGTCCGACCGGAGGCGGACATCCGCTGCCTCTTCACCAACGCCGCGCAGCCCGCGGCCGATCTCTCCATCGTGAAAACCGTGGCCCCGCAGGACGTGGCGCCGGGCGACGAGGTGGTCTACACGATCGAGGTGACCAACAATGGCCCGGAAGCCGCGGACGAGGCGATCGTGACCGATCCCGGTGTGCAGGACAGCCTGGAGTGCACGGCACTGGCATGTTCGGCAGCGGGAGGCGCGGCCTGTCCCGCGGCTTCGACGCCGGCGCAGCTGGCGGCGGGCCTGGTGATCCCCACCTTCCCCAACGGCGGCACCGTCACCCTGGAGCTGACCTGCACGGTGACCGCGACCGGCACCCCTTGAGGCGCGTAGGCGGAATCGCCGCAAGGCGATTCCGCCCACTCAATCCATCACTGGGGGCCACTGGCGCGCTGTATGGACCAGCGCCAGCACCCATACGGCGTTCTCGTCGATCACGATCTCGTACACCAGGCGGTAGCTCTCATGCGGAATCAACTCGCGGGTGCCGAGGATCCTGCCGGCATGCCCGAGCATTGGAAACTCGGCCAGCTTCGCGGCGGCCTCACTGAAAAGCAGATCCATCCGCGCAGCGGCCGACGGGTTGTCGGCCGCGATATGGTTCCAGATCTCGTCGCGGTCTTGCTCGGCCTGCGGCGTCCAGTGCACTCTCACCCCTGGTCCGCCGCCTTGGCGCGCCGTGCGGCGAACTTGGCTTCAACCTTGTCGTTGGATCGGCCACGACCCGCACGCATCGAAGTCCGAGCCGCTTCGACCTTGTGCTGCAGGAACTCGTCGTACTCGCGCATCTGACGCTGGCGCTGGACGAACTCGCGCATCAGTTCCCGCACCACCTGTGAGGCGGGACGATGCGCCGCTTCGGCTTCGGCCAGGAACTGGTCCCGCAGCTCGGGTTCCAGCTTCATCGTGAACACAGCTTGCTTCGACATGGGCGACCTCACGGGTCCTTGCGGTGATGACATAGTATATACGTCATCACTACTTGGCTCCAACGCCGTCCGGCCTGTTCGAGGCCTTCTCCATTTCGATTCGAAAAGCGGTGAAGCCGCGCAGCCTGCGTTCGTAGGAGCGCGTCATGCGCGCGATGCCTCCGAACCACGCCGCGCCGCACATCCTGCAATCCCGCATCGCCGCTCCTTCCATCGCGGCGACTGCATTCCCCGACGTTCCTGCTGCCGGTGCGTCTTACCACGCCGGTATCGCGCGCATGGCGCGCTCCTACGGATGAGGACAGCCGATGGGCATTCCCGGAACCGAGTCCCGCTTTGGCCGGAGTCCCGCGAAGCCGCGCGGCATGCCAGGCGCTGTACACCACGACGATCTCCGCGAGGCTTCATGGCGTACGGCTGCTGCCGGGCGGTTAAGGGGGCACAGTGTCGCGATCCATATGGCCGATACGGTTCGGCATGGGCAGCTGGACAGGCGAGGACTATAGTTAGTAGCGAAGGGTATTACCTGGCCGTTAGAGGAGCTACTCATGGCGTTGGCGACCTCGATCAAGCTCGATGATGCACTGAAGAGCCGGGTTCAGCATCTCGCCGAATCCCGCCGCCGGTCGGCGCACTGGATCATGCGCGAGGCCATCGCGCAGTACGTCGAGCGCGAGGAAAAGCGCGAGGCGTTCAAGCAGGATGCATTGCGTGCATGGGAGGAATATCGACGCACCGGCCTGCATCTGACGCTGGAAGAAGCCGATGCGTGGTTGGCGAAGCTGGAAGCAGGTGAAGATGAGGAGCCGCCTTCGTGCCACACCTGATCTGAACGCCGCCGGCACTCGCGGACATTCAACCGCTCTACCGCTTCCTCGCCCTGAACGATCCCGACGCGGCTCGCCGTGTAGTGAAGAAGATCCGCACAGGGGTCAGGATCCTGGCGCACCAGCCGCGGATCGGGAGGCCGGTCGAAGAGATGGCCATCGAATTTCGAGAATGGCTGATCGGCTTCGGAAACAGCGGCTACGTCGCCCTGTACCGGCTCGATGGCGTCAGCATCCTGGCTGTCCGGCACCAGAAAGAGGCGGGGGATTAGGTATGCCGGCCCGCATCGTGATTGACCCGAACATCGCACACGCGAGGCAGGTCAAGCGGCGGGCAATGGATGGAAGGCGAGTCAGGCCCCGGGTAAAAGATCACAGTTGACCTGTATGCATATTTTATGCATACTCGCGACATGGAGATCGAGTTCGACCCGGACAAGGCACAGTCCAACCTTCGCAAGCACCGCGTCAGCTTTGCTCATGCGGAGCAATGTCTCCGCGACGAACATGCCATTACTGCCGCAGATCCGGATTCTGAAGGAGAGCAGCGTTCGTGACACTCGGCATGGACGCGTTGGGCAGAATTCTCGTGGTCGTTCACACCCCGCGCGGCAATCGGATCAGGATCATCTCCGCGCGCAAAGCAAGTCCTGGCGAGGCGGAGCACTACTATGCGTAAAGAATACGATTTCAGTCGCGGCAAGCGCGGCGCCGTCGTTCCTTCTCCTGGAAAGACGCGCATCACCATCATGCTCGACAACGAGGTACTTGAGTATTTTCGTCGGCATGCGGATTCTCTAGGGACCGGCTACCAAACCATGATCAACGCTGCGCTCAAGGACGCAGTAGAGCGCGCCAAGAGCGGCGAAGAGCCGCTTACGGTTGCCAAGTTGCGTGAGGTGTTGCGTCAAGAGTTGCACGCCGCTTGAGCACGTGTCGGCGCGACGCCCGGGCTCTTTTGGCAGATCGTCTGGTTGAGAGTCTTGACCGGCTTACGGGTCCTGACGTTCGCGATGCATGGGCGGCTGAAGCATTCCGGCGACTCGAAGAAGTACGCTCGGGCAGGGTCAAGACTATTCCTGCCAGTGAGGTTTCAGCTCACGTGCGCACCTTGCTCAAGTAATGCGCCTTGAGTTTCATCCCGAAGCTCGACGCGGAAACTGGGCTCGACGCTGCGCGTGGGCCGCGGGGCCAAAGTCGGTGCTGGCCGATGGAGCCTGTCTCCAGATGGCTCGATCGTCTGCGATCACTGCCGCCTGCAACGCTCGATCAGATGGTGCTGCAGGCATGAAAACGTGGGGATACCTTGAGTGCGGGTTCGCTTACGAATAGCGGGGTGAAATTACGTTCCGCGACACCCTTGACGTGGGGTTTGAGCCGTAGCAGACTCGATTCCAAGGAGCGTAGAAACTCCTCAGACAGCGGTCCCCACCTCCGACAAACCGGTGGGTTTTTTGTGCCCGTGCTGCTGCGGGCATGAACCGACGCGATGCCTGCGTCGGGAGGGCGGCTAATACAAGACCCTTTGGGGAAATACGCCCGCCGTCTGTCTGCGGTTTCTAACCTCCCGACTTCCCGTCCGCCATTCGGTGGGCGGGCACTTCATGGATTGAGGAGGCGACAATGTCGAAGTATGAATCCGAGGAGATGAAATCGAAGGGCTATTTTCTGCCGGAGGACAGCCAGTTCCGGCTGAAGAAGCTGCACGACCACATGATGTTCCTGTCGCAGCTGGCACAGCCGCGTACGCACGACGAGGACGAGACGGGCTG
>NZ_VSSP01000028.1 GCF_008312895.1 Luteimonas suaedae
CGGTCTTGATCACCCGCAGCTGCGGCTCGTCGGCCAGCTTGTGCACCGTGCCGCAAGGCTGGCAGACCGGAGCGATCCGACCGTTGAACTCGCTGGTCACAACGTTGCTGACCTCACCCGAGGCCTCGCCATTGATCGTGGCCGGGTAGGTGAAGGCATAGACACCCGGCACCGTGCCCACTTCCAGCGTGCAGACGATCCCGCCCGCGCCGTCGGTGCAGCCGGCGGGTAGCGTGCCTACGGTCAGGCCCGCGCCCGGCGTGTCGATGAGGCGCACGGGCGTGGCGATCGCGGCGTTCTCGATCGTCACCGTCAGGGTGTAGAGGATGGTGTCGCCGACACTGACTTCGATGCCGTCGTCCGGATCGGCGGTCTTGGCGACGGTGACCACGGGATCGGCCAGCGGATGCTCGGTGCTGCAGGTGGCGCACTCCGGATCCGGATCGCCGCCGCCTTCGCCGACCACGCTGTTGCCCACCGCGCCGATCGCGTCCGGATCGACCTGGGCCTGGTAGGTGAACACGTAGCTGCCCGGCAGCGCGCCTTCGGCCAGGGTGCAGGCCAGGCCTGTCGCCGTCGCCTCGCAGCTGCCGCCGTCCGGTGCCACCATCGAATCGGCGAGCAGCGTCTGTCCGTCGCCCAGCGTGTCGGTCAACACGAACGGCGCGGTCGTGGCCGAGGTCGCGACGGTGGTGGTCAGGGTGTAGGTGATGACGTCACCGGCATTGACCTCGCTGCCGTCCGCCGGGTCGGCGGTCTTGACGGTGCTGATCGCCGGCAATGCGACCTCGTGCCCGATGCTGCAGGCGGCGCACTCCGGATCGGGATCGCCGCCGCCCTCGCCCACCACGCTGTTGTTCACCGTGCCGACGGCATCGGCATCCACCGTCGCCGTGTAGGTCACCGCATAGGTGCCCGGCAGCGTGCCGGCCGGCAGCGTGCAGGCCAGCGCATCGGCGCAGGCGAAGTCGCCGGCATCGGTCACCTCGCCGAACGTCAAACCCGGGCCGAGGGTGTCGGTGAGCCTGAACACTTCGGTCGTGGCCGAGGTGGCGATCGTGGTGGTCAGGGTGTAGGTGATCGTGTCGCCCGGCCGCACTTCGCCGTCGGCAGCCGGATCGGCGGTCTTGACCGTGGTGATCGTCGGCAGTTCGATCGTGTGCTCGGTGGCGCACGTCGTGCACTCCGGATCCGGATCACCGCCGTCTTCGGCGATCACCACGCTGTTGCCGACCGCACCGGTGGCGTCGGCGTCGACCGTCACGGTGTAGGTCACCACGTAGCTGCCCGGCAGGGTGCCGGCCGGCAGCGTGCACTCCAGCGTGCCGCTGCAGGCGAAGTCGCCGGCGTCGGTCACCGCGCCGAAGGTCAGGCCGGCGCCCAGCGTATCGACCAGCCGGAACGGCGCGGTCGTGGCCGAAGTCGAGATGGTCGTGGTCAGGGTGTAGGTGATGGTGTCGCCCGGCCGCACTTCACTGCCGTCGGCCGGATCGGCGGTCTTGACCGTCGCGATCGTCGGCAGCTCGACCGTGTGCTCGGTGGCGCAGGTGGTGCACTCCGGATCCGGATCGCCGCCGTCGTCGGCGACCACCACGCTGTTGCCCACCGAACCGGTGGCGTCGGCGTTCACCGTCGCGGTGTAGGTCACCGTGTAGCTGCCCGGCAGGGTGCCGGCCGGCAGCGTGCACTCCAGCGTGCCGCTGCAGGCGAAATCGCCGGCGTCGGTCACCGCGCCGAAGGTCAGGCCCGCGCCCAGGGTGTCGACCAGCCGGAACGGCGCGGTCGTCGCCGAGGTGGCGATGGTCGTGGTCAGGGTGTAGGTGATCGTCTGGCCCGGCTGCACTTCGGTGCCGTCGGCCGGATCTGCCGACTTCACGGTGCTGATCGCCGGCGGCGTGATCGGGTGCTCGGTCTCGCAGGCCGTGCACGCCGAATCCGGATCGCCGCCGTCCTCGGTGATCGCCACGCTGTTGCCGACCGTGCCGGTGGCATCGGCGTCGACCGTCGCGGTGTAGGTCACCGCATAGGTGCCCGGCAGGGTGCCGGCCGGCAGTGCGCAGTCCAGCGCGCCGCTGCAGGCATAGCCGCCGGCGTCGGTCACCGCGCCGAAGGTCAGGCCCGCGCCCAGCGTGTCGACCAGCCGATAGGTGCCGGTGGTCGCCGAAGTGGCGATGGTGGTGGTCAGGGTGTAGGTGATCGTGTCGCCCGGCTGCACCTCGGTGCCGTTCGCCGGATTCGCCGACTTGACGGTGCTGATCGCCGGCGGCGCGACCGGATGCTCGGTCTCGCACACCGTGCACGCCGAATCCGGATTGCCGCCGTCCTCGGTGATTGCCACGCTGTTGCCGACCGTGCCGGTGGCGTCGGCGTCGACCGTGACGGTGTAAGTCACGACATACGTGCCTGGCAGCGTGCCCGCCGGCAGCACGCAGTCCAGCGCACCGCTGCAGCTGAAATCGCCGGCATCGAGGACCGCACCGAAGGTCAGGCCCGCACCTAGCGTGTCGACCAGCCGGAACGGCGCAGTCGTCGCCGAGGTGGCGATGGTCGTGGTCAGGGTATAGGTGATGGTTTCGCCCGGTTGCACCTCGGTGCCGTTGGCCGGGTCAGAGGACTTGGTGGTGCCGATCGTCGGCAGCACGATTGTGTGTTCGGTCGCGCAGGTCGTGCACTCCGGGTCCGGATCGCCGCCGCCCGTGCCCACCACGCTGTTGTCGACGGTGCCGGTGGCGTCGACATCGACCGTCGCGGTGTAGGTGACCGTGTAGGTATCGGGCAGCGCGCCGGTCGGCAGGGTGCACACCAGTTCGCCGCTGCAGGTGAAGCCGACCTGGTTCGTCACCTGGCCGAAGGTCAGCCCCGCGCCCAGGGTGTCGGTGAGCACGAAATCCGCGGTGGTCGCCGAGGTGGCGATCGTGGTGGTCAGGGTGTAGGTGATCGTGTCGCCCGGCTGCACTTCGCTGCCGTTCACCGGGCTCGCCGACTTGACGGTGCTGATCACCGGTGGCGCGATCTGGTGTTCGGTGCTGCAGGTCGTGCACTCCGGATCCGGATCGCCGCCGCCCGTGCCCACCACGCTGTTGTCGACGGTGCCGGTGGCGTCGTCGTCGACCGTCGCGGTGTAGGTGATCACGTAGGTATCGGGCAGCGCGCCGGCCGCCAGCGTGCACACCAGCTCGCCGCTGCAGGCGAAGTCGCCGCTGTCGACGACGGCGCCGAAGCTCAGGCCCGCGCCCAGGGTGTCGGTGAGCACGAAATCCGCGGTGGTCGCCGAGGTGGCGATCGTGGTGGTCAGGGTGTAGGTGATCGTGTCGCCCGGCTGCACTTCGCTGCCGTTCACCGGGCTCGCCGACTTGACGGTGCTGATCACCGGTGGCGCGATCTGGTGTTCGGTGCTGCAGGTCGTGCACTCCGGATCCGGATCGCCGCCGCCCGTGCCCACCACGCTGTTGTCGACGGTGCCGGCGGCGGCGTCGTCGACCGTCGCGGAGTAGGTGATCACGTAGGTATCGGGCAGCGCGCCGGCCGCCAGCGTGCACACCAGTTCGCCGCTGCAGGTGAAGTCGCCGCTGTCGACGATGGCGCCGAACGTCAGGCCCGTGCCCAGGGTATCGGTGAGCTCGAACGCCGCGGTGGTCGCGGAGATGGCGACGGTGGTGGTCAGGGTGTAGGTGATCGTGTCGCCGGGCTGCACTTGGGTGCCGTTGGCCGGGTTCGCCGACTTCACGGTGCTGATCGCCGGCGGCGCGATCGGATGCTCGGTGCTGCAGGGTGCTACGCACTCCGGGTCCGGATCGCCGCCGTCGCCGGTGATGGCCACGCTGTTGCCGACGCTACCGGTGGCGTCATCGTCCACCGTCGCGGTGTAGGTCACCGCATAGGTGCCCTGTGGGGTGCCGACCGGCAGCGAGCACACGAGCTCCCCCGTACAGGTGTAGTCCCCCGGGACGGTCACCTGGCCGAAGCTCAGGCCGGCACCCAGGGTGTCGGTCACGGCGAAGACGGCGGTGGTCTCGCCGCCACCCACCGTGGTGGTCAGGGTGTAGGTGATCGTGTCGCCCGGCTGCACCTGGGTGCCGGTGCCCGGATCGGCGGTCTTCACCACCGCGATCGCCGGCGCGAGCGGCGTAGTCTCGTCGCAGTCGTTGCCCGGCGCCGTGCAGTCGATGCCGTTCACGGTCAGGGCGTTGTCGATGCTGTCGACGCCGGACGGCGTCGGATCGTCGACCTGCACCACGAAAGACAGGGTCGCGGTGCCGCCGGCAGGAATGTTGAACGCCGCGTCGTTCGGGCAGTCGCTGCCGGTGCAGGTGAAGTCGTTGCCCGCGGCCACGAACGTGGTGCCGGCCGGCAGCGTCTCCACCACGTCGCCCTCGAACAGGGTGCCGACGGTGCCGCCGGCGTTGGCGATGGTGATGGCATAAGTCAGCACGTCGCCGGCCTGGACGGCGGCGCCCGGCACGTACGCGGCACCGTTGACCTCGGCCAGCGTCTTGGCGACCGACAGCTCGGGCTCGGCCAGCACGGGGAACGCGCAGGACGCGAGGTCGCGCGAGGCGCCGGCCGTCGCGGCGATCTGCTCGGTCAGGATGCCGGTGGTGGGATCGTAGGCGTAGTAGGTGGCGGGCTCGCCGGCGATGCTGCCGCTGTTGGCCACGTACAGGGTGCCGTCCGCGCCGAAGGCGACGCCGGCCCAGTTGATCGTGCTCGCGGCGCCGTCCAGCAGCGGCCGCGCCTGCCGCGTCGCCTGCATGGTGGCCGGATCGAAGTGGTACAGGTCCCGGCCGGCTGACAGCCAGCCGTTGCCGTCGCTGTCGAACGCAATGTCGCCGGAACCGAAATCAGTCGGCGCCACGTCGTACGTCAGCGTGCCGGCGAGTGCAGCCGTGTAGCCGAACGCGCCATCGGCGGTGACCCGCCAGACCTGCGGCGTCGCGACGCCGCCGGCGATCATGTAGCCGACGCCGTCGGGGGTCATGCCGGCGCGCGGGAAATCCGGCGACGCGAACGGGAACGGCGTATGCGCCTCGTACCAACCGCCATTGGCGGCGTCGTAGGCCCAGAGCACGGTGCTGCTGCCGCTCACGCGCTGCACGAACAGCAGGCGATTGCGGACCGGATCCACCATCATGCCGTTGACGTTGCCGCTCGCCGGCAATGCCAGCTCGGGGACCAGGACATCGGCGCCGGCGCCCGGCTCGTAGCGATAGACGTTCACGCCGTTGACGATGCTGAAGACCGGGTTCGCGCCGGCCGGGCAGAAATCGACGACCGCGGTCGATACCGGATCGTCGTCCGTCGCGGTGTTGTTGTCCGGATCGCGGTCGGCGACGCCATCGGGCGGCGCGACCATCGCCGTGTTGATCACCCGCTCCTGCGCGTGGACCGAGGGGACGAGCACCATCGCCAGGCAGAGCGCACCCAGCAGGGCGAACACTGTCCGTCCGCCGGACAGGTGCCGATGCAGCGCGTGCGAGGCGCGGGCGCAGAGATCTCCTGCGCCCGGGATTTTGTGTTGTTTGCTCATGGTTGCCACGTCCCCGGCCAACCGGCAACGGATTGCCGGTCATAAATTCGATGTGCTGAGTGGCCGGTATATTGCGTGATTTACGTCACACTTTTAATCACGAAAGCTCACCAAAATTTTTACGTCCATTCATCAAATGGCTCTATGGCGGGCTCATGGCGGTCTCATGGGCAGTGAGACGAAACGTGGGCAGTGCGCCTCCGCCCCTCCCCTTTTTTGAAAAGAAGGCTGGAGGAAGGGCGCTACTTGGTGCTTCGCCCGTTTAGACCGGGCGGCCGGAGATCCGTAGGAGCGCGCCATGCGCGCGATGCCGCGGGCGTCTCCAACCCCGTCATCGGCGGTCTCGCCGCAAACCGGAAGGCGCGCCGGGGGGACGGAATCGCAGGCGGCGCCATGCCCGCGGCATCGCGCGCATGGCGCGCTCCTACGAAGCAGCGGCGCGGGGCTGTGGTATCCCGCCATCGGGCGTCGGGATGGGTCGGGTCAGGGTGTGTGCGTGATGCGCAACATGCCACCGACATCTACCTCGGGCAGAATCTCGGCATCCCAAGCATCTGCAACAGTCGGGGCCAGCTACCCATCCAGGTTGGCTACCAAGGCATGGGCCAACTCAGCACGTTCAAACTCTGAGAATTCCAGCGCCTTGTTGCGCACACTGTTCCAATGCTCCGCTAGGCATGTCGATTTCGTCTTCGGCATACGCCATAGCGTAGCGACGCGCTCCTTTTATCGACCTGGGTCAACCGTGCCACGGGTTGATCACGTCGATACCGCAGTCGGTGAAATCCTTGGCGTTGCGAGTCGCCAATTTGGCGCCACGCGACTTGGCGACGGCTGCAATCATCGCGTCGAACTGGCTGATCGGCCTGCCGGCGGCCCTGCGCGCGGCGGCGATCTGCGCATATGCGTCGGCCGCATCCTCATCGAAGCTCAGCACCCGTCCGGCCAGCTCCGACGTGAAGATCGCCGATACGGCTTCCAGCAACCCGGCCTTGCGCCGGCCGTCCGACAGCAGCCGTACGCCATAGAGCAACTCCCCGCGGGTGACCGTCGTGGTGAACAGCGCCGAGCGTGGCTGCGCGTCCATCCAGGCCAGGACCCGGGCATCGGGCTCGGGGCGCAGGATTTCCGACAGGACATTGGTATCCAGGACGATCATGCCCCCAGTTCCGGCGGGGTACGGATCGGCTCACGCGCCGGCAGGTCCAGTTCGACGCCGCCCAGCGGCGCCACGCGCGCCCGGATGGCCTCCACCAGGGATTCGCCCCGCACCGGTTCGGCGGACAGCGCCGTGCGCAGGATGTCGCGCGCTTCGTCCTCCATCGAGCGTCCATGCCGCGCCGCCTGCACCCGCAGCCGCATCTTGAGCTGGTCGTCGATGTTGCGGATGGTCATGGTCGCCATGGGGCACCTCCATTAGTCAATGACTGCATAGTAGTCATTGACTAATGGCGATTCAAGGCTTCCCGACGATCTCCGTTGCCAGATCCAGGCGTCAGCTTGTCGGTGGCAACCCGTGCGGAGCAGCACATTGCGTCAGCACGACACGCATCAGGCGGTCCTGGACGATGGCCAGATGCCTCCTTGAGCTGCCCGAACCGGGACTGCCTCATGAAGCCTCTCGGCATCCGTACGATCTCGGGCGATGGCATCGTCCGGAATCGGATCGCTACGATGCCGGAATCGTCTTCCACTGGTGATTGCGAGGTCAGCGAAATCCAGGTCCCGCATGATCAGCACGGCCGATGTTGCTTGGGCTTGGGCCGCAATCTGCGCGTCCGGTACGGCTGCCGACCTGGTCAGCCTGCAGCCAAGGCCACCGCGACCTTGGGGAAAGCGCGGAGAATCTTTCCGTCCATCGTGACGAGCTTCGTCCCTAACCGTTCTGCAAGCGCGACGAATTCGCAGTCAGAAGCCGAGCAATCGCTGCCTCTTACCAGTTCCAATACGCCACGGGAGTCCACTTCGTACTCCAATCCTGCAAGCAACCGCTCGGCTTCGCTCTGCAGGGCGCTCGCCTGTTCAAAGCTGAGACTGTCGCGGCGCAGGTACCCGGCCAGAATGTTCCGAAACTCGCTGCGCCACAAAAGCGGCGCGGCCCACTCCGGATCGCGCTCGAGCAGATCTTCGGCCGCCGCCGTGAATTCTCCTGGCAAATACAGATATGCCAGAACGTTCGAGTCCACGACGATCATGGGCGGCCTAGTCGCTTGGCCGCATCGATGTCCTTCGCCCGGAACTTGCTCGGGGCCAATCCGGCACGGAGTTCCCGTGCACGCGCAAGCCGTTCGCCCGGTGCCACCTTCGTGGGCACCAGCACCGCTTCGAGACAGACGATCGCCTCGCTGTTCAGGCTTCGGCGATGCGTCTCGGCGGCCAATTTCAAGCGCTCGTACACTTCGTCGGGGATGTTCTTCAATGTCAGTGTAGTGGGCATGGCGGCAGCCTCAACCGTAATGGAACCATTATGGTTCCATTCCCGGACTGTCAACGGGCCGCCATTCATTCAAGCCGAAGCCGCTTCGCGGCTCGGCTCGAGTCAGGCGATCACGGACGAAAATGCTCAGAACCTGACCGCGTTTTACCGAGGCGAGGCCGTCCGATAAGCGATCCGACCCCGTTTTGCAGGCGGCGGTAACGTCAAGCATCAGCTCCGGTTCCGGCCCCGCTCCACCTGCACCTGCACCAACGCATCCGGATCGCACGGACGCGGTGCCAGGGATCGTGACCGAGCCCGGCACCGCGCCCTGCGCGATCAGTGGCGGGTGGCCGCCTGCGGGCGCCAGCCCGCATCCGCGGGCGGCGGAGGCATCGGCACGGCTGCGTCACGCGTCAGGTCCGGGCTGACCGGTACACCGTAGATCGCCGGCTCCTCGC
>NZ_VSSP01000029.1 GCF_008312895.1 Luteimonas suaedae
AGCTCGATGCGCTCAGCCAGGACAACTACGTGCCCAAGCTGCAGGTCTCCGAGGTGAAAGAGCGCCTGGTCGGCATGCGTCAGGACTTGGCGATCCGGCGCGAGGAAAGCACCAAGTCCAGGGCCGGCGAGCGCGCGGTGGTGGAGCAACTGGCGCGGGCAGAGAGCGAGTTCGCGCACGAGGCCCTGGACGCGCTGACAGAAGCCGAAGCCGCGCGTGCCTTGCGCGCCGAAGAACTGAAGAAGGCGCGCGAAAAGGCCGGCCGGACCGTGCTGTCGGCACCGGTCGCGGGCGTCGTACAGCAGTTGCAGGTGCACACCGTCGGCGGCGTGGTCAAGCCCGCCGATCCGCTGATGGTGGTGGTGCCCGACGACGGCGAGCTGATCGTGGACGCGATGGTACCCAACAAAGATGCCGGATTCGTCCACGCCGGACAGCCGGTCGAGGTGAAGCTGGAGGCGTATCCATTTACTCGCTACGGCGTGGTCGACGGCGTGGTCGAGCACGTCGGCCGCGACGCCGTCCAGACCGAGAAGGACGGCCTGCTGTACCCGGCGCGGATACGGCTGACGCAGGACTGGATCGAGATCGGCGGTCGCCGCACCCCGCTCGCGCCCGGTCTGTCTGCGACCGCGGAGATCAAGACCGGCAATCGTCGCATCATCGAATACCTGCTCTCGCCGCTGTCGCGGCGGATGCAGGAGGCGGGGAGGGAGAGATGAGTCGAATGCAATGGGATCGCCTGGCCTCGGTCTTGTGGCTATCCGCAGCCGCTTTCCAGGTCAGTTCCACAACCGATGCGCTGGTCACCATGAAACCTGCGAACATCACGCCCAAGATCGCATCCGAGCGATGCGCTAGCGGCCCGACGAAATACTCTTTCGCCGTTGGTGAGGATGCCGCCGCCTACTTCACGACCTGCCTGATCGAACCCGGTTTCCCGACGTCGCTGCACTACGTCCGGACCGCATTCCCGGAGCGCGTAGCAGCGTTACGGATCGCCCAAAATCCGCCGCCTACTATGCTTGGTTTCGCCCACTCGGGTGGGCCGCTGTGGGCGAGCACGGTCGATGGCGACCGTCGCGCCAGCCGGCGCTTAAACGTATACCGATTCGATCCTGCATTCGTTGCGGTAAAGGTCATCGCGAGCGCCGATCTGCCTTCCGAATCCTCTTTGATCAGCGCGATCGCTGGGGAAGGTTGCTGGCTGCTGAGGGCTGCAGCGGCGCAAGGCGCCGAACAGTGGGCAATCGTCGCCGCAAGCGGTGATATCGCGCTGGTCGATTCGGGGCGGGGCGAACGGACGCTGTTCTGGGACGATGGCAGTCGCGCGTTCGTCATCGCGAGCGATCCGGATTCGGACCGGCTCCCGGCATTCTCTACGTTGAATTGTCGGGGTGCGCGCGAGCCGCTGCGCGATACCTTGGCCGGTTTTTTGCGCGATTACTACTCGCGCTACAACACGTATTTCTCGGCGCCCGGCGGGGATATCGTATGGATCACGCTAGGGACCGACACGTCTGCGCGGCTGTCCCGCAGCACAGCTGCGTTCGACGTTTTGCAGGACAGCGCCTTGGACGCATCGCAACTGCTCGGATCCGCCACAGCGCGGGTTCGTGGGTTCGCGGCATGCACGGCCGAGCGTGGTTCGTACGCCGTTGCCACGGACGACGGGATACGTATGTTCAGGGGCGGGCGATATGTCCGGTCGCTGCCCCTAGCTCCCGGCCAGTTGACAGGGATGGGTTTCGTCGAAGGAAGCACCGATCTGGCGACGTTCGCCGGATTCGGCATCAATTTGTACCGCATGGAGAACTGAAATGGGTCGTTCGATCACTACGGTGCCAAAGCGCAATATCGATACCTTCATCAACCGGATGAGGCAGGCCCAGTTCTCCACGACCATAGGCAACGATCATGCGTTGCTGACTGCGCTAGGCGAAATCACCCAGTTCAGCGCCGACGAGATCGAAGCCAAACTGGGCGGCACCGGCTGGATCATGGTCGACAAGTCCACAGAGCTTGCCAGCGGCTATTTCGGCGCTGCTTTCTACCATCCCGCCAGCAAATCGTTCGTGATCGCCAATCGGCCGACGCAAGCCGACCCTGTCGATTGGCGCGACATCTTCGCCGACGGCATGGGTTCGCTGAGGTTTCCCGTCCAGCAGCAGGCTGACGCGATAACGTTCAAGGACCAAGCGCTGTCGATGGCGAAGGCGATGGGAATTGAGTTCGAAAGCCTCTATTTCCCCGGCTTCTCGTTGGGCGTAGCGCTGGCACACGCGCAGATGATGCATACGCTGTTGAATCCGGACCAGGGATTCCTTCTGCCGTCTGGGTTCTCGCTCAACAATATGAGCGGCGTGGGCAAGGGATCGGCCGGATTCGGTATTGGCGGGCCGAACGACAGCCTCGGTCGGTTGATGGAGATGTACGGCTTCACTGTCACCGACCATGCACAGCAATTCATCGACTCACACTACGTCAACTACATCCGCCGATCGGATCTGGTTCCCGACGGTGCAAACATCGCTGGCGGACGCCTCGGGCCGGTCATCATCCTTCCGGACTTGTATGTGGTGGGTCCGAATGGCGAGTACATTCCCGTTGTCGGCATCGGCGCTCATAACGGCACTTCTTACGACGCATCAATCGCCCAGCACAGGGCTAATAATAGTTTCAACGGTGACAATTACATCGTTGTGTCGGGCCGGGACGGCAATCTTGATTTCCTACCGAGGGCGGACCTCAACGTCACCCTGCCCACCAGCGACTTCCTGGCGACCTCTCAGACCTACCTGCCGGACGGATACCTGCTGACGAACGCGTACACGGTCCAAGGTCAGCTGTACATCTACGGCGAAACCGTCAATCACGACTATATTGAGATCGTCCGCCAAGATTACGACGGCGACGGCATCCTAGACGAGATCAGCCGCACGCTGACGCAGGAAACCACGGTGCGTTCCTGGACAAATCGCCGCTACCTCGCGATTGGCGGCAGCATAGACGATCTTGGCGACTACGTCAGTTTCGGCCAGCTGTCGGTGGACGAAGACAAGGATGGCAAGATCGACTATCGACAAAGCGTTGCCGAACGCGGAGGGATCAAGGTGGTCGTAACCCGACGCTATGACGAGGCCGGCAACGAAGTAAGCGTCTCCGACGATGTCACTTTCAATGGTGTCAATGTGGGTTCGATCGGCGCCGCCTTCGGCAGCTCGCTGAGCACGGTGCTGTTCGACAATTCGTTGCAGCAAGGACTGGGGTCGACCGTGTTCCAGGCCTTGGGCGAGAACCTGGCTGAAGCGCTGACCGGTACCGGCGCCAGTGCTTCAATCTTCGACGCCTTCGATACGGCGTTCGAAGACATCTTCGCCGACATCGGCGCGAACGCCGCCGGCGCGTTGTCCTCCTATCTCACCGCTGAGCTGCTCCTCGCTGCCGGATTGGACGGCACCGTCCTGGGCGATTTGGGACAGTCGTTCGCTTCGCAAGCCTTGACACAAATTATCCAGAACATCGCCACTGGCGTTGAAGCCTTCGCCAACGTCAACTTCGACACCGTCAACATCGCGACCGTGGCCGCGACGTACGTCGGAACCAAGCTCGCGTCGAAACTCATCGAGTTCGACACCGTAGAAGGTCAGCTCGGCGCATCGTTGGGTGCGAGCATTGGCGCGATCATCGGTATCGCCGCCGGCGCCAACGGCGTCGTCCTAGGCATGCAGTTGGGCGCGACCTTCGGCGGCCCCGTTGGCGCACTGATCGGCGCGTTCCTGGGCTACATTTTCGGAGGTATGATCGGCTCGCTGTTCGGCGGCAAACCATCGTCTGGTGCGGAGGTGGCTTGGAACGAGAGCAGACAGGAATTCTCGGTCACTAACGTCTGGTCGAGGAACCATGGCTCGAAGGATGGCGCCCGCCAGTTCGCGTACGCGGTGGCTGACAACCTGAATGGCGTGACCGCTTCGATCGGTGCGAAAGTGATCGATCCGCGCGCGGTCCGTGCCGGCAGCTACGGCACCAAGGGCAATGACTACGTGTATCGCGTCAACGGAGTCACGATGTTCAAGACCCGCGATGCGGGCGCCTTGATCAATTACGGTACCTATACCGCGCTCGGAGACCTCAGTGCCCAGCTGGCCGGCGGCGATATCTACATGAAGCGCGCCTTGGCCGCCAATCTGGCCATGGTCGCCCAGGGCCAGTTCGACGCCAAAACACTGTTCGGCGACTTTTCGGTGGCCAGCGACTATGGACGCTACCTCGCCGACCCGGCGAGCGTCAATGTGCTGCTGGCCGCGGGTCAGGACAACGGCTACACCGCGGGTTGGGCGATCACGTTCGCGCGCGCCAAGGAGTTGGGACTCAACAAGCGCTCCTTCACCGATTGGATTGGTGGCTATGGTGCTTTCCTGGACGAATTGCCGGACGACATGCTCGATGGTAATTCGCTCTCTGCGGCGAATCTGGTCATGGAGCTGGAAGGCAACGGACGCAGTTTCATCGTCGTAGACCAGCAGGGAGGGTCCTACGGTAAGTTGGGTGACACTATTGAAGCGACGCAGAAGGAATCGATCGAAGCCGGAAACGGTGCCGATTCCATCGTCATCGATGGAGCTAAACTGCTTTCGACCGCTGGGATATCGATCGATGGCGTCATGGGCAGCGGCGCGGCACATGCGATCGACGTTGCTGCGACCATCGACGGCAAGGGTGGCAATGACCTGATCCGCATGGGTGATCTGGGCAATGACGCGCTGGGCGGTGAGGGCCATGATGCGATCGTCGGCGGCAAGTTGGACGATTGGATGTTCGGACAGGCCGGTAATGACGTCTTGTTCGCCGGTCACGTCACCAATATCGCCTTCGCATTCGGCGATGCGGCTGGAGAGGCTGCGGCGCTCAACGCCAATGGCGGCAACGGCAACTTCCTCAACGGCGGTGATGGCGACGATCGTTTGTACGGCAGCAAGGGCTCGGACTGGCTAGCGGGCGGAAAAGGCAGTGATCGCCTGCTCGGCGGTGCGGGTGGTGACATCCTCGACGGCGGCCAAGGCGACGACCAAGGCATGGGCGGGCAGGCCGCCATCTTCGGCGGTGCGGGTTCCGATCAGTACTTATTCGGTTTCTCCGACGGCAAGGACGTGGTGTTCGACGAATCGGATCCGGCCGGGGTTGTCGGCGCGCCGCGAGATTCCATCCACTGGCGGGTGCAGCAGATCAATAACGGCCTTCTGCAGCGCAACTGGGCGGGCGGCGGCGACTACGAGGCCGACGGTTCGGTGAAGGGCGGCGAGGACGCGATTGTCTTCAAGGCTGGAATCACGATGTCGAACCTGTTGATGCATCGGTCGGGTAACGATCTTGTCATCGGCTTGGCGATCGAGGATGCCAATGGCATCGCCCATCCCACCGGCGACCAGATCACGGTCAAGGACTGGTTCGAAAGCACCCGGCGGGTGGAGTGGCTGCGCTTCGCCAATGGCGAGGAGATCAGGCTTGGGGACATGACGTCGTTTGTCATCGGAAGCGACGAATCGGACGTGATCCTGGGGAGTTACGGCGCCGATTTCCTGTATGGCGGCGGTGGCGACGACGAGATCCGCGGCTTGGCCGGCAACGACTTTGGCAACGGCGGCGCCGGCAACGATTTCGTCGCCGGCGACGGCGACAACGATTGGGTGATGGGCGGATCCGGCGAGGATATCGTGCTTGGCGGCGGTGGCCATGACACAGTGTTCGGCGACGACGGCGACGACCGCGTCTACGGTGGCACCGGCTCCGATATCGTGGTTGGCGGCCGGGGCAATGATGAAGTAGTCGGCGGAGCCGGCGACGACGTCTTCCGCTACAGCCGTGGCGACGGCACCGACGTGGTCATGGACGACTATGTCGACAACTGGGACCTGGTCTGGCAGAACGGCGGCTACGTCAACGGCTACGTGCTGCAGGCCAACGGTACAGTCACCAAGGACGGCGTGGTCTATTTCGACGGCTCCAAGTGGTTGGGGACCAACTACGACTGGAACGACGAGGCGCAGACCCTGCTCCGCCATCGAGGCGCGCTGAACGGCAATATCGCCAGCAACAGCGGGACGGATACGCTGGAGTTTGGCGTTGGTATTGATATCCAGGACGCGATGCTGCGCCGCAACGGCAACGATCTGGAACTGGCGATCAGCGACGAGAGCGCGGTGACCGGCTTCGATGCCCTGTCGGATCGCATTGCCATCAAGGACTGGTTCTCGGTCGGCAAATCGATCGAGAACTTCGTGTTCGTGGCCACCGGTCGCCATGCCGTAAGCACCATGAATCTGAACGGCGGCACCGAGGGCGATGACAACCTGACCGGTACCACGGGGCAGGACTGGCTGACCGGCAACGGCGGCGACGATGTGATCGAAGGCGGTGGCGGCGAAGACATTTTGGCGGGCAATGCCGGTGCCGATACGCTCCGCGGTGGTGCGGGAAACGATGTGCTGTTCGGCGGGTCCGGCAACGATACCTTGGATGGCGGTTTCGGGGCGGACCTGCTGTTCGGTGGAGACGGTGTCGATATCGCGTCATATGCATCTTCACCGTCGTCCACGTCGGCGTTCGTGTACTTGAAGTCGGAGGCGGCTTTCGCCAACGCTTCTCAAGCCCAGGGTGATGTGTTCGAGAGTATCGAAGGCCTGGAAGGCACGATCACGTCCGACCATCTTGGCGGGGACGACAACGACAACATCCTGAAAGGCGGCCAGGGCGGTGACGTGCTGCTCGGCGGCGGCGGCTCCGACACGTACGTGTACGAAGCGGGAGACGGGTACGATACGATTCGGGAAGGCAACTACATTGTCGAGGAAATTAGTAAGGTTAACGGCCAAATCAACGACCAGCTCTACACCGGCAACTGGGAATATCTGGGATACGGGGCAACTTCCCAAGGCGATCGCCACCAGTACCGGCTGACTGTCACTCGCAACGGCACGAATGAGGTCGTGTACAAGAGCAGGGATGGCGTGGACTTCCTATATGCGGCGCTGACCCCATCGATACCTCTGTCGGGTGCCTGGTACCTCGGAGGCTTCCAGCCAGGCGTCGTGTATGCGCGTAACGGCCGTAACGGTGAGCAGATCATACGCGAGGTTTTCCAAGGCGGGGACGGCGGGTCGGACGTAGTGCAGTTGGGTACCGGTCTCAGTCTGTCCAACATCCTTCTTGCAAGCAAAATTGCCTCCGATCTGCGGATAAGTCTTGTCCCCAGCACTGGACAGAGCGGGAAATTGACCCTGGCCAATCACTACGTTGAAGGATCTGAAGTCGAGCAGATCCAGTTCGCCGATGGGTTGACGGTTGACCTGATGACGTTGCAATTGACGCTCCAGGCCACTAGTGGAAACGATCTCATGATCGGAACCACAGCCGCAAATACGTTGCACGGATTGGCCGGCAACGATGTTCTTTCTGGCGGCGACGGCACGGATAGCCTTTTTGGCGGCGATGGCGACGATATTCTGGAAGGCGGCCAGGATGCCGACAGCCTCGATGGCGGTTCTGACAGCGTCAGCCTGGGTCAGAGCGCGCAAGCGGGCGCCGAATACGGTGACACGATTCGCTATGTCACCTCTGATGCCGCCGTGATTGTCGACCTGGCCGCCTCCACGGCGACGGGCGGCCATGCGACTGGCGATACCCTGGTCG